>NZ_VCDI01000009.1:57213-165285 GCF_005844085.1 Lichenicoccus roseus | reverse complement strand
GGCCCCCCGGGGCCCGGTGTCCTGGGGCCCCCCCCCCTCCCCCCTTGGGGCACGGGTCCGGGCTGTCCCTCCCCGCGCGGGCCGCGCCGCCCCGCGGGGGGGGCCCGCCCGGCTGGCTCGGCTCGACGGCACGGTCAGCACGCATGGTCCGGGCGGCACGCAGTGGACACCGGCAATTCTCAACTTCCCCCTCACGTCAGGGGATGCGCTCTGGACCGAGCCACCAGCGCAGGCCGATGTCGAGATCGGTCAGGATCTCCTGACCCTTGCGGCCCATACCGAGCTCGATCTTGACACGCTCGATAACCTGAACGCGGTCGCCGGGGAGCCACAGGGCGCACTCTTCGTGGACCTCCGGGGTGTCCAGCCCGGCGAGACCTGGACCTTCAACACCCCACGCGGCGCGGTACAGATCGCGGCGGATGGCCAGTATGAAATACTGGCCGGCGACGCTGCGACGGCGACGCGGGTGGTGATCGTCCGAGGTGCGGCACAGTTCACCAGCGGAGCCCTCGTGCTGCGTGGTGGTGCCGGGCAGATGCTGGTGGCTTCCGGCAACGACACCCTGCAGGGCGATGTCGAGGCGCTCGGTACGCCGGACGCATTCCTTGCCGCCATGCTGGCGCGCACCGATCCTTCTCCGCTTCCGATCCCACAGGCGGCAATCGGCATGACCGGCGCCGATCAGCTGGGTGGCTACGGAAGCTGGCAGTCCGATCCGCAGTATGGCGAGGCCTGGTATCCGCAGGTCGATCCGGACTGGGCGCCCTATGGCGATGGCAGCTGGTCCTTTGTCGAGCCCTGGGGCTGGACCTGGGTGGATGCGGAGCCCTGGGGCTTCGCGCCGTTCCATTACGGGCGCTGGTTCCGCTCCGGCGGCCGCTGGGGCTGGAGCCCCGGCACATACGACCACTCCGGCTATCGCCCGACCTACGCGCCGGCGCTGGTAGACTTTCTCGCCGTTGGCGCTGGTGCCGGACTTGCCGCCGGTGCACTGACAGCCGCCCTCCTGGCGGGACATGGTCGTGTCGGCTGGGTGCCACTCGGCCCGCACGAGTTCTACCAGCCCGCCTACCACACCAGCGCGAGCTATCTTGGTCGACTGAACCACGGCGGCGGCTGGCACCGGCCAAGCTGGGACGATGCGCAGGGCGGCACGGGCTTCGTCAACCGCACCGCCCTGGTAGTCGCGCCGGCCACCGCAATACTGCGATCGTCACGGATCGGCAGCTTGCGCGGGCCCGCCCCCCGGCAGGGTCCGGTCGCCGGCTCCGGCAGCATCCGGACCTTGCGAGACGGCTTGCCGCTCAAGCCGGGGCCGGAGACACGAGGCCTGTCATTACCCGCCGCGCGTCGGATCGGGCTGGCGTCCGGCCCCATCCATCCGTTGTCGCCGGGGCCCACTGCAGCGACACGACCGCAGTTCGCATTGCCGGTCGCCAGCGCTGCCGGTTCGGCACGCCAGCAGGTGCAAGGACCCGGTCTGCCGCGTGGTGGGCCGGCTCGCCCGCCGCACGTCGACGGTCCGCTCGTCGCCCCTGGCCCGGAGTTGGGACGTCCAGACCGGGCCCGTCCGGATCTGCCGCGGATCCTGACGCCGCGCAGCCCGGCACCGGTGTTGCCGAACGTTCCACTGACCAGCCGTCCACTTCGCCCGACGCTGCAACGCCCGACGGTGCAACGTCCGGAGCTGCCCCGGATCCAGGCACCCTACGGTGCGGCGCCTGCGATCGCCGGGCCGCGCTTTTCGCAGCCAAGGTTCGCGGAGCCGCCACATCTTGCGCAACCTCGCATGCCGGGTCCGCGGATGGGACCGATGCTGCGTCCGGCGGCGCCGATGGCATCGAGGGCAGCTCCGGTCGCGCCGGGTCGCCCGCCGCCGCGTTGAGGCGCCGGCCAGCGCTGGCTGTCGAGACGTGCCGCGGCTACGCTGGACCTACGTACGGAGGCACTGCCGATGAAGTCGCTCTACCTGCCGGGTTCGCTGCGCGTCGGCGGCGGCTCCATCGATGGCCTGCCGGACGCGCTGCGCCAGATCGGCCTGCGCACGCCCCTGATCGTGACCGATCCGTTCATGGCGTCCAGCGGTGTGCTCGACCGCGTGCTGTCAGTTCTCGACGCCGCCGGAGTGTCGGCTCGCGTCTTCGACGGGGTGGTGCCGGATCCCACCGTCGCCTCGGTGGAAGCAGCCGTGGCGGTGTTGCGCGGTGGCCAGCATGACTGCGTCATCGGACTCGGTGGCGGCAGCCCGATCGACACCGCGAAGATGGTGGCCGTGCTGGCTCTGCACGACACCTCGCCGCGCGCCCTGCGTCATCCGCACGTCCAGGACCAGCCCGGGCTGCCGGTGGTCGCGGTGCCGACCACCGCCGGCACCGGGTCGGAAGCAACCCGCTTCACCATCATCACCGACGAGGCCACGCAGGAGAAGATGCTCTGCGTCGGGCTGGCCTACCTGCCCCGCCTGGCCATCGTCGACTACGAGCTGACGCTGAGCAAGCCGTGGCGGCTGACCGCCGATACCGGCCTGGATGCCCTCACCCACGCCATCGAGGCCTATGTCTCACGCCAGAACAACCCGTTCGCGGACGCGTTGGCACTCGCCGCCATGCGCGGCATCTGGCCGAACATCGCCACCGCCTGCACCACCCCCGGCGACCGCCGTGCCCGAGAGGCGATGATGCTTGGGGCCCTGCAGGCGGGCATGGCGTTCTCGAACTCGTCGGTGGCGCTGGTGCATGGGATGAGCCGGCCGATCGGCGCGCATTTCCATGTCGCGCACGGCTTGTCGAATGCGATGCTGCTGCCGGCGGTCACTGCCTGGTCGATCGCGGCGGCGGAGCCCCGCTATGCCGACTGCGCGCGCGCCATGGGCGTGGTCGACGCGGGCGCTCCTGACCGGGATGCGGCGATGGCGCTGGTCTCGGCGCTGGAGGACAGGAACCGCGAGCTCGAAGTGCCGAGCCCGCGCCGCTACGGTCTCGATCCCGAGCGCTGGACGGCGCTGCTGCCGCTGATGGCCGAGCAGGCCCTGGCCTCCGGCTCGCCCGGCAACAACCCTCTGGTCCCCGATACGGCCTCGATCGTCGCCTTGTATCGCGAGATCTGGGACCGCGACTGACCGGCAGGCCCGGTCGGCCGCGCCACCGGTCGCTAGTGCGGCACCATCCAGTGGAAGACGAACTGCTGCAGCACGGCGATCACGCCCAGCAAGGCCGTCAGGATGATCGAGTGCTTGAAGGTCTTGGAAAACACCAGGCCCTCCTGGCCCTTCAGCGGGGTGACCGACACGCCCGTCGATATGTTCTGCGGCGAGATCATCTTGCCGAGCACGCCGCCTGACGAGCCGGTGGCGGCGAACAGCACCGGGTCGAGCCCGAGCTGGTGGGCTGCCACCACCTGGAGGTTGCCGAACAGCGCGTTGCCCGAGGTGTCGCTGCCGGACAGCGCCACCGCCACCCAGCCAAGGAAGGCCGAGGCGAACGCGAAGAACAGGCCGAGATGCGAGACGCCGTCGCCGAGCGTGTAGGTCATGCCCGAGAAGTTCATCAGGAAGGCGAGGCCCATGATGGTCGAGACCGTCAGCATCGCGATCCGCAGCTGCCGCCAGGTGGTCAGCGCGCAGGCGAGGAAACGCACGGGCGAGACGCGGAACAGCAGGGCGGTCACGGCCGCGGCGAACAGGATCGCGGTGCCGGTGGCGAGCGGCTCGAAGGTCCAGACCGCCGCGTACGGCTTGTGGTACAGCGTGATGTAGACGGCGTTGTCGAGACCGGGCCAGTTGATCTTCTGCCGGCCGATGGCGGACAGGCCAAGCTGGGTCCAGATGATCACCACCACGCTGACCACGATCCAGGGAATCCAGCCCTGCCAGGGCGAGAGGCGCGGGGTGGCCGCGGCGCCGAGGGAAACTGCCGTCGGCTCCAGATCGGTCCGGGTCGCGAACTTGGGATCCGGCGCCGGACGCCAGACACGCAGGAACGCCACGGTGATGATGAGCGACCCGAGCGAGGCGAACACGTCGGTCAACCGGTAGTCGAGATAGTTCGACACCCCGAACTGGATCAGCGCGAACGATCCTCCGGCGGTGAGCAGCAGCGGCCAGAGGGCGGCGATCGAGCGACGGCCGCCGAACACGCCCATGACATAGAAGGGAAGGATGAAGGCGAGGAACGGCAGCTGCCGGCCGATCATGGCGCCAAGCTGTTCCGCCGGGAGATGGGTGATCGCGCCGAGCACCGTCACCGGAATGCCGAGTGCGCCGTAGGCGACCGGCGCGGTGTCGAAGATCAGCGAGTAGGTGACCGCCTCGAGTGGTTCCCAGCCGACCAGGATCAGCAGCGAGGACGAGATCGCGATCGTCGAGCCGAAGCCGGCGATGCCCTCCAGCAGGGCGCCGAAGCAGAAGCCCACGACGACCAGCACGACGCGGCGGTCGGCCGGCAGGTTGTCGATGATCCAGTGGCGGAAGGCGTCGAAGCGGCCGCTCACCACCGCGATGTTGTAGAGCAGCAGGGCGTTGAACGCGATCCACATCACCGGCCAGAGCGCGAACACCATGCCGTTGAGCGTACTGTCGGCGGCGAGGAACAGCGGCATGCGCCAGAAGGCGATCGAGGTGACGAGACCGACGACGAGGCCGCCCACCGAAGCCTGCCAGGCCGGCCGGCGCAGGATGCCCAGCATGACCAGCACGGTGGCGATCGGTAGCGCGGCTACGAGGAAGGACAGCGGCAGGCTACCGCCTATCGGCGTCAGGTCTTGATGGAACACGGCTCCCCCCGGAACGTTTTCATTCTTGTTGTCCAGGGACTTACCAGCAGTCCTGGCGAGAGGGAAGGCTGTTGCGCGGCTACTCCGAGGCAGCCCGCAGCACGGCCAGACCACCCTCGAGATCGGCGATCAGCTCATCGGTATCCTCCAGCCCGACATGCAACCTGATCGCCGGGCCGCCGAACCGGCTGCTCTCCAGGGTACGGGTGATGGTCGGGTTGCTCGGCAGCGCCAGGCTCTCGTAGCCACCCCAGGATTCGCCGATCCCGAACACGCCGAGCGCGTCAACCATCGCATCCACCGCCGCCTGGCTGAAGCCGGGCCGGAAGACCACGCCGAACAGGCTGCTGGCGCCGGTGAAGTCGCGCGCCCAGAACTCGTGGCCCGGCGCGGTGGGCAGCGCCGGATGCAGCACGCGAAGCACCTCGGGGCGCGCCTCGAGCCAGAGCGCCACCTCCAGCGCGGAAGCCGATTGCCGCTCGAGCCGCACGCCGAGGGTGCGCAGGCCGCGCAGCGTGAGCCAGCAATCATCCGGGCTGGCATACTGGCCGAGCTGCAACGCGCCGTCGCGGAGCACCTGCCAGTCGTTGTCGTCGGCCACCGTGATGGCGCCCAGGATCAGGTCGGCATGGCCGCCGGCATATTTGGTGAGCGCCTGGATCGAGACATCGACGCCATGCTCGAACGGCTGGAACACGTGCAGGCCCCAGGTATTGTCCAGGATCAGCTTGGCGCCGTATTCGTGCGCGACGCGTGCCAGCATCGGCACGTCCTGCACCTCGAAGGTATGGCTGCCCGGGCTCTCGGCCATCACCACCTGGGTGTTCGGCCGCATCAGCGCGTGCAGGGCGGCTTCCGGCAGCATCGGCTCGTAGTACGTGGTCTCGACGCCCATGCGCTGCAGCATGGTGTCGCAGAACCGCCGCGTCGGGCCGTAGACGCAGTCCGGCATCAGGCAATGTCCGCCGGCGCCCAGGAAGGCGAGCAGCGGCGTGGTGCAGGCGGCCGATCCGGAAGAGACGATCTGGGTGTGGGTGCCGCCCTCGATCTCGGCGATCGCCCGTTCCAGGTGGAACTGCGTCGGCGTGCCGCACGCGCCGTAGGTGAGTTCGTGCGCGTAGCGGCGGGCGCCGTTCTGGCGAAGCGCGCGCAACGTCGGGAACAGCACCGTCGAGCCGCGCGACACCGGCGGGTTGACGAAGCCATGCGCCTCGTCGGCAGCCCCATCGTCCTGATCGCTGCGCCCGGCCCGCACCAGCCGGGTCGAGAGCGTGCGCCAGACGGCGGAAACCTGCATGGGGCTGGTCATTGCGCTGCACTCCCGCCCTGGGCATCAACGCCGCCACGGGGCAGCCCTGGATGACTGGCCCATTCCGTCCAGGACCCGTCGAACAGGGCGCCATGCGGATAGCCGGCGACCCGCAGCGCCAGCGACAGCACCGACGCGGTCAGGCCGGAGCCGCAACTGGTGACCACCTGTCCGCCGGCCTCGATGCCGGCGCCGGCGAACCGGTCGCGCAGCACGTCCGGCGGCAGCATGCGGCCGTCCGTGGCCAGCAATTCGGTGAACGGCAGGCTGGCGCTGCCGGGGATATGGCCACCAGGCAGGCCGGCGCGCGGCTCCGGCGTGGTGCCGGCCCAGCGGCCCCGGCTGCGCGCATCGATGACCGTCGCGGTCCGCTCGCCGGACGCGATCCGGATCATGTCGCCCAGACCCACCAGCCGCTCGCCGCGCAGGCGGGGGGTGAAACGGGCCGCGGGGGGAGCATCCGGTTCACCGCTTTCGAGCGGATAATCCAGCGCGCGCCAGGCCTGCAGGCCGCCATCGAGCACCTGCGCGTCGTCGTGGCCGAACAGGCCGAGCAGCCACCAGGCGCGCGCAGCGCCGATCAGGCCGGTCTGGTCATACAGGACGACGCGGGTCGCGTTGCCGATCCCGAGGGCGGCGATCAGGCGCGAGAAGCGGCCCTGGCTCGGCACCATGTGCGGAAGCGCGCCCTCCGGATCGGAGAATGCCTCGATGTCGAAGCGGCGGGCGCCGGGAATATGCGCATCCAGGAAACGCTGCTGCGGATCGTGGCTCTCGCCCGGCAGCAGGACGCTGGCATCCAGGACGACCAGCGAGGGTGTCTCGACCCCGGATGGCTTATCGAGGAGGGCACGCAGATCGTCGGGCGTGATCAGCGGGGTCATGCGGCCGGGTCCCGGGAGGCGGCCTCGCGGGAGTGCGAGTCGTACCGCCCCAGCAGATCACTGCACGGCGTGGGCCGCAAGCAGCTCCCGGACCCGGCGCGCCGCGGTGGCGCCCTTCAGGCTGTCCCGCCACATCGTCTCGGCCACCCGCTGGTGCGAGCTGACCGCCTCGGGCGCACTGGTCACCAGCGCCACGCCGTTGGCGTTCACGCAGCTCGCATCGCTGCGGAACGGGTTGATCGCGAGCGAGGCACGGTCGCGCTGGCGCAGCAGCGTGCAGGAGGTGGTCGGTTCGGCGCCGGGGATCAGGCTGAACTGCAGCCCCATCGGCTCGGTCTCGAGCATGGCGGCGATGTTCTGCACCTCGGCGGCTGCGATGCGGCGGCAATAGGCGCGAAGCGTCGGGCTGACGCGCATGCTGTCGGCGACGCCCTGCTCGAGGAAACGTTGCAGCACCGGTTCCGCAATGATGGTGATGAGGTTCGGGCGGCGCAGCTGGTAGGCGCGTTTGCGGGCCGCCATGATGCCGAGCACCTGCTCGGACAGCGCGCGCGTGGTCGGCGCCTCGGCACCCGACTGCTCGGCCATCTCGGCGAACACCTGGGCCAGCAGGGCGTCGTATTCATCGGAGGTCACCAGGTAGGCGAGCGGTTCGCCGACCTGCAGGATCTGGTCGGCGGTCTCCTCGAGCTGGCGCATGCGCTCGAAGAAGCCGATCGTCCGGCTGTAGTACTCGACACCGATGCCGAGCAGCGAGAGCGGCGAGATCTTGAGCAGCTCGGCCAGCCGTTGGACGGTGTCGAGCTTGATCACCTCGCCCTTCTCGTAACGATAGAGCGCCGCGCGCGAGACACCGAGCCTTGCAGCGATCTCCTCCGCCCGCATGCCGGACTCGAGCCGGTAGGCTCGAAGCTGCTGGCCGATCTCGTTCAGTCGCATAATCTTTGTCCCCGACCCACACGGGTGCCGCCAAGCCCCCGTATCCCAGAAAATCCGGACCCCGGACGAAGCCGGCCGCGAACGCGAGGTCCCGAATCCATCAATATCACGTTAAAGCACGTGTTTCATCCTACTGCATCACGGAATAGTTTTCATCTCAAAACATTGTCGTCTTTTCGTGCGATGCCAACGCTGCCGCCTCTCGCCCCGGCTTGCGGAAAATGGGAAGGTCCCGGCCCTCGATCCGGCGCCCGCGTCGCCCGGGAAGGAAGTGCCCGGGGATCGCGGGAGAAAGCTGCGAAGGATGTGCATGGCCGAGCGAATCATGATGGGTCTGCTGATCACCGGCATCGCCGCCGGATGCCTGATCGTTCTCTACCCGTTCTTTTCCGCCATCCTCTGGGCTGCGATACTGACCTTCACCACCTGGCCGGTCTACAGGCATCTCGCGCGTCGGGCGGGTCCCTACGCCGCGGCCGCGATGATGATGCTGATGACCGCCCTGATCGTCGTGCTGCCGCTCGCCCTGGTCACCACCGAGGGCGTCGACGACGCGCCGGGCATCGTCCATGCCGTCGAGGGGCTGGTGGCGCTGCATCTTCCGGAGCCGCCGCGCTGGGTCGCCAACACGCCGCTGATCGGCCGCCAGGTCGCCGTCACCTGGGCCAAGTGGTCGGCTGACCTCTCCGCCGCCGGCGCGTTCGCTCAGCCCTATCTCGGCACCATCGCGGCGCGCATCCTCAACCTGCTGGTGCAGATCGCCAGCGGCCTGCTGCAGCTGGTGCTGGCACTGTTCATCGCCTTCTTCTTCTGGGTCGGCGGCGAGCGCCTCGGCGCCCACCTCACCGCCATCATCCAGCGCATCGCCGGCACCTACGCAGACCGGCTGCTCGGCGTCACCGGCAGCACGGTGCGCGGCACCGTCTACGGCATCCTCGGCACCGCGATCGTGCAGGGCATCCTGACCGGCGTCGGCTTCTACATCGCCGGCGTTCCCAACCCGGTGCTGTTCGGCGGCATCGCGGCCTTCGTCGCCGTGCTGCCGATCGGCGCCCCGCTGGTCTGGGTGCCGGCGGCGATCTGGCTGGCACTCAGCCATCATCTCGGCTGGGGCATCTTCCTGGCCGCCTACGGCGTGCTGGCGATCTCCGGCGCCGACCACATCATCCGCCCGGTGTTCATCGCGCGCGGCGCACAGCTGCCCTACCTGCTGACGGTGCTGGGCGTGCTGGGCGGCGTGCTCGCATTCGGCGGCCTCGGCATCTTCCTCGGGCCGGTGCTGCTCGGCGTCGGCTACACGCTGGTGATCGAGTTCGCGGCGAACGGCCGCGATCCCGGCCGGCACGGCGTGCGCCCGGCGACGGCCCCCGGGATGGTGGAACCGGGCGGCCTTGCCGAGCAGGGCAGCCTGGTTCCGCGGCCGGGCTTGAAGTCGGGCGTGCAGACGGACGCATGAAGCCTCCGGGGATGAAGATCGGCGCATGAAGATCGTCAGCTGGAACCTGCTGCGCCGGGTCGGCGCCTCGATCGACGATGTCAGCGCCCTGATCGCGGCGGAGCGTCCGGACCTGATGCTGATGCAGGAGGCCACCATCGAGATCGACCAGCTGCCGGCCCGCATCGGCGGCTATTACGCCCGCTCGCCGCTGCCCGGACGCATCCACGGCGTCGCGTGCTGGAGCCCGACGCGGTTCCTGGAGCCGCCGCTGATCTGGCCGCTGCAGCCGGGCACCCTGATACGCCGGGTCTGCCAGGTCATCACCTGCCGCGACTTCGCCGTGGCCAACGTGCATCTCTCGCACGGCCAGGTGCTGAACCGCCGCCAGCTCCGGCTGATCGCCGAGCGCCTGCCGTTTCGCGCCGCGGTGCTGGGCGACTACAACCTGGTCGGGCCCGCCCTGGTGCCGGGCTTCAGGGATGTCGGACCGCGCGGCCCGACCCACCGGATGGCAGACATGGTGCCGATCCGGCTGGATCGCTGCCTGGTGCGCGGGCTGGAATGCATCGCTTCCGAGATCCTGCCGCACCGGCCGTCGGACCATCATCCGATCAAGGTCGTGCTGCGCCTCTGAAGCCGGGCCGCCCGACACGGCGATCCTTACAACCTTTACCGATTTCCAGACTTCGAGTGAGCGGGGCTGACGGCTTTACAAGCCAAATCTGCTCGATCCTGCTGACCGCGAGGGCGTGCGGGCCTTACGCTCACACCCTCCTGACCCGCGCAGGCAGCAGCTCCGGAGGTCGATAGGCGATGCGAGACGACAGCCTGACCCTCGCGCCGGAGCCGGTACGACCGGCGGTGCCGGCCCTGCCTCGCGATCATCCGCAGCGCGTCGTGCTGAACGACGAGGTGCACGCACGGCCGTCGGAGATCCTGGTCGCGCCTCTGCGCGTCAGCTATCTCGCGATATTCGCCGAGGGCGAGGAGCGTGCGCAGATATGGCGGCACGTGCAGGAGCTGGCCCGTCGTCATGGCGCCGTTCCGGCGTCCGACGCCGTCAACCACTACAGTGCCGATCTCGGTCCGTTCCGCATCAAGTGCGAGCGGCATACCGAATTCCTCCGCCTGGTGTTCATCGTCGAGGGGCGCGGCCAGCCGGAGAGTTTCGACGACCCGGCGCTGCAATCGGTGCCGGCGGACTGGCTCGCCGCCCTGCCTGGGCAGCTGATCACGGCGGCGAACGTCCTGCTGCAGCGCTCCGATGGCGACTGGCCGCAGCCCGAGCGGATCGCGGCGGATTATTTCGATGGCAACGCGCTGGTCGGCGCCTCGATCGCCGACGGGGCCGCCTTCGCCTTCACCGATTTCCGCATCCGCCCGGACGGCTTCAGCCGGCTGCTGGTGATGGATCACGGCATGACGTCGCGCCAGGCCGGACGCACCGTGCAGCGGCTGCTGGAGATCGACACCTACCGCATCCTGGCCCTGCTGGCGCTGCCGATGGCACACGCATTGGCTCCGTTCCTGGCCGCACGCGAACGCGAGCTGGCCGAGGTGACGCGGCTGCTGGTCGATGCCAGGGCTGCCGACGAGCCGCTGCTGTTCGACCGCCTGACACGGCTGGAAGCCGAGATGGAGAGCGAGCAGTCGCGCAACCACTACCGCTTCAGCGCCAGCGTCGCCTACGAGGCGCTGGTCGACAGCCGCATCGCCGAATTGCGCGAGGAGCGGCTGGCCGGGCTGCAGACCTTTCGCGAGTTCCTGCAGCGTCGCTTCCTGCCCGCGATGGAGACCTGCCGCTCCACCGCCGCCAACCAGGAATCTTTGTCGCAGCGGCTGAACCGGGTGACGCAGCTGCTCTCGACGCGGGTCGACATCACCCGCGAGGCGCAGACCCAGGAGGTGCTCGCCTCGATGGACCGCCGGGCGCGCCTGCAGCTGCGCCTGCAGGAAACCGTCGAGGGCCTCTCGGTGGCTGCGATCACCTACTACATCGTCGGTCTGGTCGGGTATCTCGCCAAGGGCATGCGCGTTGCCGGGGCGCCGATCGAGGTCGAATTGGTGATGGCGGCCAGCATTCCGGTGGTGCTGGTGCTGACCGCGCTGGCGCTGCGACACCGCAAGCGCCGGGCGACCCGCGAAACCCGGTAGCTTCGAGCAGGCCGGGGTTTGCGCTCCCCGGTGCGGTTGCATACCGTCCGGCGATGATCGCCGCCGATCCGTCCGACCATGTGCCCCGCGCCCGCATCGTCATCGCCGCCGGGGGCTGGGATGCCGGCCTGGAGGTCGGGCGCGTGCTCGCCGGTTACGACGAGCGTCATCGCCGGCGCGTCCTGCTTCGCACCGTGGCCGGCCAGGATCTCCTGCTCGACCTCGCCCAGGCGCGGCATCTCCGCCACGGCGACGGGCTGCTGCTCGAGGCGGGCGGCATCGTGCGGATCGAGGCGGCGCCGGAACCGCTGATGCAGATCACCGCCGCCGACGCCCCGGGCCTGATGCGCATCGCCTGGCATCTCGGCAATCGCCACCTGCCGACCGCGCTGCAGGCCGACCGGCTGCTGATCCGCGACGACCACGTGATCGCCGGCATGGTGGAAGGCCTGGGCGGCACCATCGCCCGGATCGAGGCGCCATTCGACCCGGAGACCGGCGCCTATGCGGTGGGCGCGCCGCATCACCATCACGACCCATGAGCGCCACCATGCCTGCGGCACTGCTGCCGCGGCTGCTGACCTGGATGTCGCAGAGTTTCCCGACCGGCGCCTTCGCCTACAGCCACGGGCTGGAATGGGCGGTGGACCGTGGTGTGCTCGCATCCGCGACCGACGTGCAGGACTGGCTTGCCGACCTGGTGCTGCATGGCAGCCTGTGGTCGGATGCGGTTCTGCTTCGCCAGGCCTGGCGCATCGAGGATCCGGAAGCGCTGCGCAGCCTGGCCGGATTCGGCGCCGCCTGCGCCGCCTCGCGCGAGCGCCGGGAGGAAACACTGGCGCAAGGGGCGGCCTTCGCGCGGGCGATCGGCGCCTGGGATGTGCTGCCGGTGGCGATCGCACCCGATCAGGAGTGGCCGTTGCCGGTGGTGGTCGGCGCGGTGCTGCGCCGGGCCGGCCTGTCCGAGGAGGCTGCCTGTCTCGCGGCGTCTCATGCCTCGGTCGCCAATCTGGTTTCGGCCGCGGTCCGGCTGGTGCCGCTCGGCCAGAGCGATGGGCTGCGCTGCCTCGCCGGTCTCGAGCCGGCGCTGCTGGAGATGACGCGGCTGAGCGAAGCGGCCGGGCTGGACGAGGTCGGCGGCTGCTGCCTGCTGTCCGATATCGCCGCCATGCGGCACGAGACCCAGAGGACGAGGCTGTTCAGGACATGAGCGAGAGACTGGCGGAAACGAATTCGACCGGGCCGTTGCGTGTCGGCATCGGCGGTCCGGTCGGCAGCGGCAAGACGGCGCTGATGGATGCGCTGTGCCGCAGCTTCCGCGACCGCTACGACATCGCCGCGATCACCAACGATATCTATACGCGCGAGGATGCGGAGTTCCTGACCCGGGCCGGCTCGCTGGCGCCGGAGCGCATCCTCGGTATCGAGACCGGCGGCTGTCCGCACACCGCCATACGCGAGGATGCCAGCATCAACCTGAGCGGCGTCGCGGCACTATGCCGGCGTTTCCCGGGGCTCGACCTGGTGCTGATCGAAAGCGGCGGCGACAACCTGGCGGCGACCTTCAGCCCCGAGCTCGCCGATCTCACGATCTACGTCATCGATGTTTCGGCCGGCGACAAGATCCCGCGCAAGGGCGGCCCGGGCATCACCCGCAGCGACCTGCTGGTGATCAACAAGATCGATCTCGCCCCGCATGTCGGCGCCAGCCTCGACGTGATGGACCGCGACGCCAGGCTGATGCGCGGCTCACGGCCGTTCGTGTTTGCCAACGTGCGCGCCGGCCATGGGGTCGAAGAGATCGCGACGTTTGTCGAGCGGATGGGCGGCCTGGCGCGGCCTGGCCAGAGCTTCGTTCCGACCAGGTAGCGAGATCGATCGGATGATGCTCTAGATCCCGCCGCCATACAGCACCGGCCCGGTCGGCAGGCCGGTCTTCGAACCGCCGCGCGGTTCCAGGCTGACCAGGATCTTGCCAGGGCCATGACCGCTCAACGTGCCGACAGCCAGATGCGCGCCGGAGGCCGGCAGCAATCCGAGCGGCGTCGGGGCGCTGGCGCCGTCCTTCAGCAGCCAGAGCTCCAGGTCGCGGTCGAGCGGCACGGTCACGCCGGTCAGCGGACGCACCACGGCGCTGCCATCGTCGGCCACGCTTGCCAGGAACACCGGGGTCTGCTGGTTGAGCGGCACCAGGGCGGTGACCAGCGGCGGCGGCGCCAGCGGCGGTGCCGGGCGATACACCGCGATGCCGGCGATGGCGGCCGCAAGCGCGAACCCGACGGCGGTGGTGGCTCGCCAGAAGCCGAGCACCCGAGGCGTCGCGTCGGCGGCCGGGGCGAGCAGCCGCATCGGCGGCGCGGCGACACCCCAGGCGCTGGCCTGGATGCGTGGCCACAGCGAGGCAGGCGGCGTGGTCGCCGGCGCCAAGCCGGCAAGCGGTGCGAGCCGCGCCTCCCACCAGGCGATCATCGAGCGCATCGCCGGATCGGTTGCCGCCTCGCGCTCCAGCGTGGCGCGTTCGGCGGCGCACAGTGTGCCGAGCACATATTCGGCGGCCAGGAGATTGGCTTCCTCGCCCGGATCGGTCGCTGTGGCACTCATGATTCAAGACACCTGCGCAGGCCGATCAGGGCACGACGCACCCAGGACTTCACGGTGCCGAGCGGAGACTTCAGGGATGTTGCAAGTTCGGAATGACTGAGGCCGTCGACAAACGCAAGCAGCACGACGCGGCGCTGGTTCTCGTCGAGTTCCTCGAGGCACCGGCGCAACGCCTCGGCCTGCTCGCTGCTGGCCAGCTGGTCGAGTGGACCGGGTTCACGGTCGACCTCCTCGGCCGGCTCGAACCCGTAATCCTCGCGGCCGCGCTTGCGCAGCAGGTCGATCGCCCGATAGCGCAGCAGCCCGGCGAGCCAGGCCTCGGGCTGGCCGCGCGCGGGATCGAAACGGGAGGAACGCTGCCAGACCTGGAGGAAGGCGTCATGCACCGCATCGGCGGCGAGCGCAGGCTGGCGGGTCAGGCGGAGCGCTATGCCGTACAGCCGTGCCGATTGCAGATCGTAGACCGACCGGAAGGCGGCACGGTCGCCGGCCGCACACCGCGCCAGCAGTTCGGCGAGATTTCCGCCGGCATCCTCTCTCGTCGCGGTGGCCATGCAGAAAGACGCTCGCCTCGTTGCGCTATAACGCACCCTAGACGGTCTATAAACGTTTGGCGATATGGCGAGCACGACACTCATGCCGGGTATACGGCGCAGTACTGCAATCGGATGTCGCGTTGCTAGTTGTTCACCGGCGGCGCATCCGCAGGCGTCGGGCGCATGAAAGCAACGGTGTCACGCAAGGTCGGCGCCAGGAACCGCAGGCTGCCGGCGAACGCCCCGACAATTGTGATGTGGTCGACGCCTTTGTAAAGTCGATGTTGCACCGGAACACCGTGCGTGCTCAGGGCGCCGGCCAGCCGTAGAGTATTGCCGGGCAACACGGTGCGGTCCGCGGTGCCGGCCAGCAGCAGCACTGGCGGCGCCGGGCCGGTGCCCACATGGACGATGGGCTGGCTGGAGACGATCGGCACCGCCGGCGCGAAGATCTGCCGCAGCCGGTCGGTGTCCAGCGGCAGAAAATCGTACGGACCGGCGATGCCGACCAGGCCGCGCAGGTCGCGCTGCGGATGCAGGCCGACCTCGTGCAGCCAGCGTCCGTCGAGCGCCAGCATCGCCGCGTTGTAGGCGCCGGCCGAATGACCGATGACGAATGGCGGCCGGCCGTCGCCGCCGAAGTCCTGGGCGCGGGTGCGGGTCCAGAGCACCGCCTGGGCGCAGTCGGTCAGGAAGTCCGGGTAGCGCACCTCCGGGTAGAGCCGGTAGTCGGGGATCACCACCACGAAGCCGCGTGCCGCCAGGGACGCGCCGACGAAGCGGTAGACGCTCTTGTCGCCGGTGTCCCAGGAGCCGCCATAGAGGAACAGCGCCACCGGATGTGGTCCGGGACCATCCGCCGGCGCGTAGACGTCGAGGGTGTGGCGCGGCCCGGGTCCATACGGGATCGAGCGGGCCACCGGTGCGGATGGTGCCAGCGCGTTCAACAGGGTGGCCGGGGAGCAGCCGGCAGCCAGCAGCGGGGCCCCGAGCAGGAGACGACGCCTCAGGACGGCAATCTCCCGGCGCGCTGTCGCAACAACGCGCCGATGCCGCCGGAGGCGGAACGTTCGACCAGCAGACGGCGCGCGAAGGCAAGCGCCTGCAGCTCGCAGGCGGCCCGCGTGTCGTCGGACCCGATCGACTCCAGATCGAGCACATGCGCGAAGCCGAGGATGCGGCGGATCATCTCCATGCCGGCGAACCCGAGCATGTCGTCGTGGATATCGGCCATCCAGCTCTCCTGCATGGCGTTGCGCGAGCCCTCTCCCGCCAGCAGCGCGGATGGCATTACGTCACCGGCGGCGTTCGCGGAAGCCGCGTTCCAGAGCCTGCGGAATTCACGATCGAACACCGTCCAGACCGTCTCGATCTGCGCGGCGATCCACGCCTGGTAGGTGGCGGCCCCGGCCTCGTCATGACCGGGCTGGGAGAACAGGCTGAGCAGCAGGTTGGCCACGAACAGGCCGAGGTCGAAACCGATCGGCCCCATCAGCGCGAACTCGCCATCGATGATGCGGGTCTCCTCCGCCGTCACCATCACCGATCCCGAATGCAGGTCGCCATGCAGCAGCGCCTGCGGACGCCCCAGGAACCGCTCGCCCATGCGTGCCGCAGCCTGCTTCAGCGCGGTGTCGCCACGGATGTCCGCCGCCACCGTATCGAGGAGCGGGGCGGTCCAGCGGTTGCGCGGCGCAATCCGGTACGGGTCGGTGAACACCAGATCCACCGTGATGCGCGTCAGCGTCTGGTTCCTTGCGAACAACGCGATGTCGTCCATCACCGCCTCGAACCGGCGCGCCAGCCCCGAGGTCGCAAAGCAGGCGCGCGCGACGTAGGCGCCGACGTCGGATGCCATGCGCGGATATTCCGCGCGCTCGATCAGGCCGCGACGCAGGATCACATGCGGCGTCAGGCTCTCCATGACGAGGCAGAACAGTGCCGGCTCGTAGTCGAGCAGCGCCGGCGCCGCGCTGCCCACATGCGGCGCCACCGCCCGCATGTAGGCCGCCTCGAAGAACGCACGGTCGAGCGGCAGCTTCCAGGCCGGATCCACCCGGACGTGCGGCAGCGACTGCTTGACGCACAGGCCGCCCGCTTGTCCCTCGACCAGGAACACGCTGTTGAGGTTGCCGTCGCTGACCTCGCGCACCGCCCAGTCGCCGGGAGCGCCGCCGAGCCGGGCGGCGAGCGCAGGACGCGCCGCCAGATGACGTCGGACGCCCTCCTGGTCCAGCTCGACATAGGAACCCGGCTCGCCCATGCGTCCTCACCTCGTGCTTGACCGCAACGACCGCGGTTCAGCAGTCTTCCGCGTCGCCGCGGAGACCACAACATGCCTCGATCCACCAGACTGACAACCGGGAGGCGCCGCGCGACGATCGCCTGCCTGCTGCTGCCGGCGGTCCTGCTTCAGCCCGGCATCGCCAAGGCGGTCACCCCGGCGGCGCCGGTGGCACGGATTGCGCCGGTCACCGACAGCTATTTCGGCCAGGGCGTCACCGATCCCTATCGCTGGATGGAGAGCCAGCCGAAACCGGAATTCCTGCAGTACCTGCACGCCCAGGACGACCATGCACGCGGCGTGCTCGCGGCGATCCCGGGGCGCGATCCGCTTGCCCATGCGATCAGCGGCCTGGACGGCCTGCTGCCGCGGATCAGCATGCTGACGATCGCCAATGGCCGCCGGTTCTACCTCAAGCGCGAGGCCGGGGCGCAGATCGGCCGGCTGGTGATGCGAGACGAGCGCGGCATCGAGACGGTGCTGGTCGACCCGGCCGGCCTCGACAGCCCGGCCGGGCCCGGCGCCCAGAGCCACCACGCCGAGATCGACCAGTTCGCGCCGTCGCAGGATGGCGGCCTGGTGGCCTACGGCGTCTCCATCGGCGGCTCGGAGAAGAGCGTGCTGCACGTGGTCGACACCATCACGCGCAACAACCGGCCGGACGTGATCGACCGCGCGCAGTTCGCCAGCGTCTCCTGGGCGCCGGACGGCCGGCACTTCTTCTACACCCGCCTGCCGGTGCCGGTGCCGGGTGCTCCGGCCACCGCCGAATACGCGCATCTGCGGGTGTTCGAGCACGCGCTCGGCGATAAAGCCGATCATGACCGGCTGATCCTGGATACCGACCACCTGCCCTTCCCGTTCAAGGCGCAGCAGGCCTTCGCGTCCGTCACCTGCACGCCCGGATCGGGCCACCTGCTGGCGACCGTCAGCGACGGCGTGTCGCCGGAAGTTGCGCTCTACACCGTGCCGCTGGCTGCCCTCGCCGGCGAGACGCTCCCCTGGCGGCTGGTCGCGGGCCAGGCCGACGCGGTGGTGGGCGCCACCGTGCGCGGCAACCGCATCGACCTGCTGACCCACCGGAACGCACCGCACCTGCGCATCGTCGAGACCGACCTGCGTGCACCCTCGTTCGCGAAGGCGCGTACGATCGTCGGCGCCGGCAGCGGGGTGCTGACCGACCTCGCGCTGGCCGCCGACGGGCTCTACCTGGTCCGGCGCGACGGTGCGGTGATGACGCTGCTGCGGCTGCCGGACGGCGCCCGCACGCCGGAGACCATCATGTTGCCGTTCGCCGGCACCATCGAGCCGCCGCTGGAGGGCGCCGGTGGACTGGTCGCCGATCCCGGCCGGCCCGGCGCCGATATCAGCCTGGTCTCGTGGGTGCATCCGCTGGTCTGGCTGCATTACGATCCGATCGGCCACACCATGACCGATACCGGCATCGCACCGCCCTTCCCGCACGACCTCAAGCCGTACCAGGCGATCGAGACCACGGTGCGCGCGCATGACGGCACCATGATCCCGCTCTCCATCGTCAGCCGGCGCGACCTGCCGCATGACGGCCAGCGGCCGGTGCTGCTCGACGGCTACGGCGCCTACGGGATCTCGTACGATCCGGCCTTCACGCCGACGATCCTGCCCTGGCTCGATCATGGCGGGGTGTTCGCGGTGGCGCATGTGCGCGGCGGCGGCGAGCGCGGACAGGCCTGGCACGAGGGCGGCCGCATCGCCACCAAGATGAACACCGTCACCGATTTCATCGCCTGCGCCGAGGCGATGATCTCGCGGCACTACACCGACGGCGCGCATCTGGCAGGATCCGGCACCAGCGCCGGCGGCATCCTGATCGGCGGCGCCATCACCCAGCGGCCGGACCTGTTCCGCGCCGCGCTGATCCGCGTCGGCGCCACCAACAGCCTGCGCGGCGAATTCACCGCGGGCGGCCCCGCCAACATCCCGGAGTTCGGCTCTGTCACCGATGCGGCGCAGTTCCCGTCGCTGCTGCGCATGGATGCCTACCAGCATGTGCGCGACCATGTGGCATATCCCGCCGTGCTGCTGACCGGCGGCGCCGACGATCCCCGGGTGACGGTGTGGGAGCCGGCCAAGATGGCAGCCCGCCTGCAGGCAGCGACCAGCAGCGGCCGGCCGGTGCTGCTGCGTATCGAGTTCGACGCCGGGCACGGCATCGGTTCGACACGCGACCAGCGCGACCTGGAGACCGCCGACGAGCAGGCTTTCCTGTTGTGGCAGATGGGCGAGCCGGGGTTCGAGCCGACGCCGTAGATCCGCCGGAGACCGCTTCCATTGCCGGCAGTGGGAAGACCCGGATGGATTGCAGCCATCAACCAGGAGGTCTGCGATGCCAGCAGCGATCGAACCGTCCCGGCGCCATTCCGCATCCCGGCAGCCCGTGCTGCGGGGAGCGATCGGATGAGCGATGCGCTTGTCATCCTGGCTGGCGGCACCGGCGACCTGGGAGGGCGGATCGCCGCGGCACTCGGGCGGCGCGGCATCGCCTTCCGGGCACTGGTGCGCCCGGGCACGCCGGCTTCCGTCAGGGCGCGCCTGGAGTCGGCCGGTGGCACGGTACTGCCGGTGGCGCACGACGACGTGGCGGCACTGACACGGGCCTGTGCCGGCGGCAGTTGCCTGGTGTCGGCGGTGAATGGCCTGGAACCGGTGATCATCGGCCTGCAGGGCCGGCTGCTCGACGCCGCCGTTGCAGCTGGCGTGCGGCACTTCATTCCGTCCGACTATTCGCTCGACTTCACCAGGACCCGGCCGGGCGACAACCGCAATCTCGATCTGCGCCGGTCCTTCATGGCGCATATCGACCGGGTGCAGGCGGCCGGAGCCGCGATCCGGTCCACCTCGGTGCTGAACGGCGCATTCGCCGACCTGCTGACCGGCCAGGCGCCGCTCATCCTGCACAAGCGACGCAGGGTCCTGTACTGGGGCAGCGCCGACCAGCCGCTCGACTTCACCACCAGGGACGACGTGGCGGAGTATGTCGCCGAGGTGTCGGTCGATGCCTCGGCACCGCGCATCCTGCGCATCGCGGGCTCTACGGTGAGCCCGCGCCAGCTTGCGGGGATCATGACCGAGCTGAGCGGCGAGCGGTTCGGGCTGTGGCGCGCCGGCGGGATCGGGCTGCTGTCGGTGCTGATACGGATTGCGCGTGGAGTGACCCCGCGCAGCGAGGCGGTGTTTCCGGCCTGGCAGGGCATGCAATACCTGCGCGACATGGCAAGTGGACGCGGCCGGCTGCAGCCCCTCGACAACGACCGCTATGGCGTGCGGACCTGGAGCACCGTGCGGGACGTGCTGCGTTAAGCGCGATCGTAGGTCAGGCAGCCGGTCATGGCGGGGCCGGCGGGCTGCGGGCGCCGCCGGGCGCATCGCCGGTCACCCGCTTGAAGGCGCGGCTGAAGGCGGCCTGCGAGGTATAGCCGAGCCGGTGCGCGACGTTGTCGATGGCGACCTTGTCGCGACCGATCCATTGCGTGGCGAGGCGCATACGCACCTCGGCGACATAGCGCAGCGGGGCGATCCCGGTGACCGACTGGAACCGCTCGGCGAACACCGAACGCGAGCAGCCGGACACCGCCGCCAGTTCCGCCACCGTCCAGCCATGGCCCGGATCGCGATGCACCGCCGCGATGGCGCGCGCCAGGCGCGGGTCGCGCAGCGCGTCCACCAGCCCGGATGCATCGCCGCAGCCGCACTCGACCCAGCCGCGCACGATGGTGGCGCACACCACGTCGGCGAGGCGCGCCAGGATGGCGGCGAACCCGACCCGGCGGCTGCGAACCTCGCTGTCCATCGCCTGCAGGATCGGCAGGATCTCCGGATGGCGCTGGCTGGGCAGGTCGACCAGCATGACCTGCGGCATCAGGCGCACCAGCCCCTGCATGGCGCCCAGGTCGAACTCCATGCAGCTGCTGAACAGCACCGCGTCGCCCGGTACCCCGGGGGCGTGCGTGCAGTCGTTGATGTCGCAGACGCTGTCGCAGAGCGGGGCGGCCTCGAAGCTGGCGATGTCGCGGGCGGGCAGATCCGGCGCTGAGAGCAGCTGGTGCGCGCCGCCATGCGGCAGGAACACCGCGCTGCCCGCCGCGAGGCTGTGTATCTCGCCGGTCTGCATGCGCAGGAACACCGTGCCGTCGGCGATGAAATGGAACTGCGCCCAGCCGGTGTCCGTCCCGAAGCCGAGGCCGAAGGGCGGCTGCATCTGGATGCGCCGGTAGCGCACGCCGCGCAGGCGCATGCCGAGCAGCAGTTCGGCCATCAGGTCGGACGACGCCGGCGCCACGATCATCGACATGGTTTCTCCCCTGGAGCATGCGACAAGCAGAGCATGATCGAATGGATCATGCGCCAGCTCCGGACGCGCGGTCAAAGATCGCGGAGTTACTATCATAGATCGTCCTGGTGCCCTGACATATGTTGCAGCGCGCAAGAGGAGGCAACATGAGCCAGGACCTGAAGCTCGCGGATGATTCCATCGACTATGCGGGCGCCGATCACGCGGAAAAGCCGGCCTGGGGGGCGGTGACCTCGCTGGCGCTTGGCGTGTTCTCGCTGGTGACCGCCGAGTTCCTGCCGGCCAGCCTGCTCACGCCGATGGCGGCCACGTTCCGGGTCTCGGAGGCGCTGGTCGGCCAGGCGGTGACGGTCACCGCGGCCGGGGCGCTGGTCGCCGCCCTGCTCGCCGCCGTGGCGACCCGCGGCATCGATCGCCGGCTGGTGCTGATGGGCTTCTCGGTGCTGCTGATCGCTTCGAACCTGCTGGTCGCCCTCGCCCCGGACCTCACCGTGCTGCTGCTGGCGCGCCTGCTGCTCGGCATCGCGCTCGGCGGCTTCTGGAGCATGGCGACCGCGGTGGCGATGCGCCTGGTGCCGCCCGCCATGCTGCCACGCGCGCTCTCGATGATCTTCAGCGGCGTCTCGGTCGCCACCATCGCCGCAGCCCCGCTCGGCGCCTGGCTCGGGCATCTCTATGGCTGGCGCACCGTGTTCCTGCTGGCGATGTCGATCGGCGTGGTCACGCTGCTGTTCCAGGCCGCCACCCTGCCCGCGCTGGCGTCGACCGGAACCGCACGCCTGCGCACCCTGGCCGACGTGCTGGCGCGCCCCGGCATCGCGATCGGCATGCTCGGCCCGGTGCTGGTGTTCGGCGGCCATTTCGGCCTGTTCACCTTCATCCGTCCGCTGCTGGAGGACGCCGCCGGCATCGGCATCGACACCATGTCGCTGATCCTGCTCGGCTTCGGCATCGCCAACTTCGCCGGCACGCTGCTGGCCGGCCTGCTGCTGGAACGCAGCCTGCGGCTGACCCTGACGCTGATGCCGCTGGCGATCGGCGCCGCCGGCCTGGCGCTGGCCGGGTATCATGCCGGGGCGCTGGCCTGCACGGTGCCGATGATCGTGTGGGGCCTGGCGTTCGGCGGCGTCCCGGTCGGCTGGTCAACCTGGCTGGCGCGCGCGGTGCCGGACGAGGCGGAAAGCGCCGGCGGCCTGCTGGTGGCGGCGGTGCAGCTGGCGATCGCGGCGGGTGCTGCGGCCGGTGGCGCGGTATTCGGGCTCGCCGGCGTGACCGGCGTGTTCACCACCGGCGGCGTGCTGCTGCTGCTGACGGCGGCGGCCATCTTCATCAGGAACCCGCGGACCGGCTGAGCCGGCACTATTCGCCGGCACGTTGCGAGAATGCGACCGACCCGTGGCCGTATCCCGCGTGACCGTGCCGGCATCGACCGGGCGACGTGCGATTCCCCGCGCCAGCTGTAGTTCCGCATCCCACCGATGCGATGCGGACCAGCCTGGGCTTGAACCCGGTCAGGTCCGCCAGATCCTGCTACCGCCCCGGCTTGCAGGACAGCGGCGGCGCGATCTGCTCGAGCGAGCGGCCTTCGGCATCCACGCCGATGCGCAGCGCCACCACGCCCGCGATCAGCATCAGCGCCGCAGCGCCGGTATAGCCCAGCGCCAGCGGCTCCCGGCCGCCCAGGTCGATCAGCACGCCGAACAGCCACGGCGCCCCGGCCCCGCCGATCACCGTGCCGATCGCATAGAACAGCGCGATCGCCAGCGCCCGGGTCTCCAGTGGAAACACCTCGCTCGCCGTGAGATAGGCCGACGAGGCGGCGGCCGAGGCAAAGAAGAAGATCGCCACCCAGCCCAGCGTCTGCGTCATCGCGGTCAGTTCGTGCGCACTGAACATCCAGGCGACCGCGATCATCAGCAACCCGGATACGGTGTAGGTCGCGAAGATCATCTTGCGCCGGCCGATGGTGTCGAACAGCGTGCCGAGCAGCAACGGACCGAGGAAGTTGCTGACGGCCAGCGGCAGGATGAACATGCCGACGTTGCGACCCTCGACGCCCTCGTAGTGGGTCAGCACCATGCCATAGGTGAAGAACACCGCGTTGTACAGGAAGGCCTGCGCGATCATCAGCACCATCACCAGGATGCTGCGCGTGCGGTACTCGCCGACCATCAGCCGCAGCACCATCCGGAAGCCGAAGCGCTTGCGCGGATGCACGGTCATCATCTCGTGCACCTGATCGAGCGTCTGGCCGGTATCGTCCGCCACCAGCTTCTCGATCTGCCGGGTGACGCGCTCGCCTTCCGCATGCTGCCCGTGCGTGCACAGCCAGCGCGGGCTCTCCGGGACCCAGCGGCGCAGCATGATGACGATCAGGCCGAGCACGCCGCCGATCGCAAAACCGAAGCGCCAGCCGAAGGTGACCGGCATGTAGGTGCCGCCGATCAGGAAGATCGAACCGCCCGCGCCGAGTGCGGCGCCGGCCCAGAACGAGCCGTTGATGATGAGATCGACGCGGCCGCGCAGCCGCGCCGGAATGAGCTCGTCGATGGCGGAATTGATGGCAGAGTATTCGCCGCCGATGCCAAGCCCGGTGATGAAGCGGAACAGCGCGAAGCTGGCGAAATTCCATGAGCACGCCGATAGCAGCACGCCGCCGATATAGACCGCGAGCGTCAGCGTGAAGATCGCCTTGCGCCCGACCTTGTCGGTCAGCCAGCCGAAGATCAGCGCGCCGACCACCGCCCCGATGACGTACAGCGAGGCCGAGGTGCCGACGTTGGTCGGCGTCATCGACAGCGTGCGATGGTCCTGCAGGATCGGCGCGATCGAGCCGACGATGGTGACCTCGAGCCCGTCCAGGATCCAGGTGATGCCGAGCGCCACCACCACCAGCATGTGGAAGCGGCTCCAGGGCAGCCGGTCGAGTCGTCCCGGGATGTTGGTCTGGATCGGCGGTGCGGCGGCGGTGGCGGGAAGCCTCTGTCCCGACAGCTTCCGCGTGGTTGCGGTGGAGCTCAGGATCGTTCCTCCATCCTTCTGATGAGGTCCTGCACGACCGCGGGATCGGCGAGCGTCGTGGTGTCGCCGAGTTCAGCGGTGTCGCGCGTGGCGATCTTGCGCAGGATGCGGCGCATGATCTTGCCGGACCGGGTCTTGGGCAGGTCGGGCACCAGCAGCACGGTATCGGGGGCTGCGTAGCGGCCGAGCATCTGGCCAACATGGCGAGCGAGTTCCGCTTCGTAGCCTGGGGCCGCCTCCTTGCCCTTCAGCACCACGAAGGCGAACAGCGCCTGGCCCTTGATGTCGTGCGGCACCCCGACGACGGCGGCCTCGGCGACCTGGTCATGATGGTCGAGTGCGGCCTCGACCTCGGCGCTGCCGATGCGGTGGCCGGAGACGTTGATCACGTCGTCGACGCGGCCGGTGATCCAGTAGTAGCCGTCGCCGTCCCGCCTGGCGCCGTCACCGGTGAAGTAGCTGCCCGGATAGGTGGTGAAGTAGGTCTGCACGTACCGCGCGTGGTCGCCCCAGATGGTGCGGGCCTGGCCCGGCCAGGACCGGCTGATGCAGAGATGGCCCTCCGCCTCGCCCTCCAGCACCTGGCCCTTCTCGTCGACCAGCACCGGCACCACGCCCGGCAGCGGCAGCGTCGCCGAACCCGGCTTCTGGGCGATGGCACCCGGCAGCGGCGCGATCATGATGCCGCCGGTCTCGGTCTGCCACCAGGTATCGACCACGGCGCAGCGCTCGCCGCCAACCTCGTGATAGTACCAGAGCCAGGCTTCCGGGTTGATCGGCTCGCCGACGCTTCCCAGCACGCGCAGCGACTTGCGCGAGGTGGCGGCGAGGAAGCCCGGATCGTCGCGCATCATCGACCGGATCGCGGTCGGCGCGGTGTAGAAGCTGGCAACCTTGTACTTGTCGATCAGGCGCCACCAGCGGCCCGGCTCCGGCCAGGACGGGGTGCCCTCGAACATCAGGGTGGTGCCGGCATTGGCGAGCGGGCCGTAGACCACGTAGCTGTGCCCGGTCACCCAGCCGATATCGGCGGTGCACCAGAAGACTTCGCCAGGCCGGTAGTCGAACACCGCCTCATGGGTGAAGCGTGCCCAGAGCAGGTATCCGGCGGTGGTGTGCAACAGGCCCTTCGGCTTGCCGGTGCTGCCCGAGGTATAGAGCAGCAGCAGCGGGTCCTCGGCGCCCATCGGCTCCGGCTCGCAGCGAGCCGGCTGCCCCCGCACCGCCTCGGCATAGTCCAGGTCGCGCTTCCTCTGCATGGCGACGTTGCCGCCGGTCAGGCGCAGCACCAGCACATGCTCGACCGTGTGCGGGGCGATCGGCTTGCCTGCACCTGCGCTGCCACCCGAGGCAAGCGCCAGCGCCTCGTCGATGGTGGCCTTCAGCGGCACCCGCTTGCCGGCGCGGCGGCCCTCGTCGGCGGTGATCACCAGCTTCGCGCCGCAATCACCAAGCCGGTCTGCGATGCCCGACGCCGAGAAGCCGGCGAACATCACAACATGCACGGCGCCGATGCGTGCGCACGCCAGCATGGCGATGGCGCCCTCCGCCACCATCGGCAGGTAGATCGCGACCCGGTCGCCCTTGCGTATGCCAAGCCCGCGCAGCGCATTGGCAAGGCGGCAGACCTCGGCATGCAGCTGCCGGTACGTCAGGATGCGGCTGTCATCCTCCGCCTCGCCCTGCCAGATCAGCGCATCGCGGTCGCCATGCAGGTCGAGATGGCGATCCAGGCAGTTGACCGAGACATTCAGGATGCCGTCGGAGAACCAGCTGATCCGCACGTCGCCGTCGAAGCTGCTGTTGTCGGCAAGCTGTGGCGGCCGGATCCAGTCGATCCGTCCCGCCTCTTCCTGCCAGAAGCCGTCCGCATCGGTGATGGCATGGTTCGACATCAGCCGGTGGCGCGCAGCGTTGATCACGGCGGACGCAGCCAGGTCCGGCTTCACGTGGTAGATAGGTGCGGCTTCCACGTCGCGGTCGCTCCCGAAATGCCGTGCCCGTTGATCGGAGCATCGGCCGCATCAGCATTTTTGTCGCCGCCCTTGCCGCAAGCGAAGCAAATCACGACGACCCTTGCCGGATCGGCCTGATGAAGGCAAGAGCAAGCATTGGATAGCGGCAATGCTTACGCAGTTGTATCGGTAACCAACCTGTAACGCCGACGGTCGGGACTGGATGTCCCTGGTTCAGGCGGGGTCCTGGGCGCCCTATGGGGCGGTTGAGGACAGCAGCCGTCCGGACAGCAGCAACGGCTTCTGTCCCTCGCCGACCGTGATGGCGGCGAGGCCAAGGACGATGGCGAGTGCCAGGCAGACCTCGACCAGGCGGCGGCGTTTAACTTCCGGAGACCGTCCAAGCATGTCCGCCCCGCCCGCTGTTGTTGATCAACCTAACACGCAGGCCCGGTCGTGCAATGGGCTGCAACACGTTGTCCTGCTGCGGCATCCGGCGCCCCTGCTGCCGCGCGGCGGTATCTGCTACGGGCGGCTCGAGGTCGGTCTGCAGGCTGGCTGGCAGGAGGCCGTCGACACGCTGGCGCTGCCGGATCTTGCCGATGCGCGGATCTGGACCTCACCGGCCGCCCGTTGCGCGAGGCCGGCAGCGCGGCTCGCCGGGCGGCTGGGGACAGCGATCCGGACCGATGCGCGGTTGCAGGAGCTCGATTTCGGCGCCTGGGAAGGGCTCGCGTGGGACCAGGTGCCGCGTGTGGCGCTTGATCGCTGGGCAGCCGACCTGACCGGCTTCGCGCCACCCGCGGGCGAGACCGGCGGCGCCCTCATCGCACGTGTGCAGGAATTCCACGCGGCGTTGCGGCATGATGGCCGCGATGCCATCGTGCTTTCACATGGCGGTCCGCTACGGGTGCTGGCATCGCTGCTGCGCGGCGCACCGGTCGATCTCTGCGCGCCGGCTCCCGGTTTTCTCGCGCCGCAGAGCTTCAGCCTGGCCTGAGGCCGGACCAGGACGTGCAGCAGATGGTCAGCAGCACCGCCTCGGTCACCACCGAGCAGGCCCCGAGTACATCGCCGGTATGGCCGCCGAACTGGCGGACGCAAAGCCTCGCCACCCCGACGCCGCACAACAGCGCCCCGCCCAGCAGCACCGGGGCCACCGCCACCGACACCAGCGGCGGGATTGCGATCACCGTCAGCACCAGGCCGAGCCCCGCGGCGCGCAGGCCGAGCGGGTGCAGCAGCGCCGCCAGCCCGCCGGCGCGGGCAGGCGGGCTCAGCCGGACGACCAGGATGATCGCGGCGCGGGACAACATGCAGGAAGCCACCAGGGCCAACGCCACCAGCCGCGGGTCGGCCAGCGTCGCGATCGCCGAGACGCGCAGCAGGCTGCTCGCTAGCAGGGCCATCGCGCCGTAGCTGCCGATCCGGCTGTCGCGCATGATCGCCAGCCGGCGGTCGATATCGCCGCCGCCGCCGAGCGCGTCCATGGTGTCGGCGAGCCCGTCCTCATGCAGGCCGCCGGTCAGCACCAGCATCGCCGCCAGCGTCCAGCAGGCGGACAGCAGCGGCGACAGGCCGAGCCGGTCGGCGCCGGTGTAGGCAGCGGCGCCGAGCAGCCCCACCAGGGCGCCCGCAACCGGGAACGCCCAGATCGCTCGGCCCATCGCGATGGCGGGGTCGCGCGGCATCAGCCAGCCGACCGGAAGACGCGTGAAGAAACCGATGGCGAGCGCAAGATCGGTGCGCAGCCGCCGGATCATCGCGGCCCGTTCGCCGCCGGGCCGTCCACCCCGGCGTCGGCGAAGCTCGCCATGCCGGCGTGGCAGGCCAGGGCGGCACGCAACAGGGGCACCGCCAGCGCCGCCCCCGAGCCCTCGCCCAGTCGCAGGCCGAGATCGAGCAGCGGCGACAGGCCCAGTGCCGCCGCCAGCCGGCGATGACCGGGCTCGGCGGAGACATGCGCCAGCCAGCCATGCGACAGGCCGCCTGCCGCGAGATGCGCCAGCGGCGCCACCGCGGCGGTGCAGACATAGCCATCCAGCAGGACCGGAACGCCCAGTTGCCGCGCCGCCAGCATCGCCCCCAGCAGCGCCGCCAGCTCGCGGCCGCCGAGGCAGCGCGCGACCTGCAGCGGATCGCCCAGCACCGCCCGGTGGCGTTGCAGCGCGGCTGCCACCACCGCCTGCTTGTGTCGCAGGCCCGCATCGTCGAGCCCGGTTCCGCGTCCGACCCAATCCCCTGGGTCGCCGCCCTGCAAGGCCGCCGCCAGCGCCGCCGCCGCGGTGGTATTGCCGATCCCCATTTCGCCGAGGCAGAGCAGGTCGGTGCCGGGCCGCACCGAGGCATGGCCCACCTGCACCGCGTCGAGGAAATTGGCCTCGTCCATTGCCGGGGCCTGGGACAGGTCGTCGGTCGGCCGGTCGAGAGAGACCGGCACCACGCGCAGGACCGCGCCGGCGACGGCGGCCAGCTGGTTGATGGCAGCGCCGCCGGCCGAGAAGTTGGCTACCATCTGGGCGGTCACCGAGGCGGGGTAGGGAGAGACGCCCTGCGCCACCACGCCATGGTTGCCTGCAAACACCAGGATCTCGACGCGCTCCATCTGCGGCATCGGGCGGCGCTGCCAGGCGGCGAGCCAGCCGACCAAGGTTTCCAACGTGCCGAGGCTGCCGGGCGGCTTGGTCAGCGTCGCCTGCCGCACGGCGACCGCGGCGGTGGCCGCATGGTCCGGACCCGGCAGCGCGCCGCAGGCCAGGCGCAAGGCCTCGATGCTGACAAAGCGGCTCAAGGCATGGTTGCCGCGATGGCGTGGAAGAACGAGCCGCTGACCCGGCCACGCACACCGCCGGCAGCGCCGAGATCGTTCCCGGCAGCGTCCGCCAGCCTGGCCAGCGGCGTATCCGCGCCGGGCTCGGTCACCTGCGCATAGTGGAATTCGTGGCCGCGCAGCATCGTCCCCTCCCCTCCGAGCGCGCTCGGCCGCAGCAGCGTGGCCACGCGATAGCCGAGCGCCAGCCGGCGGCGGGCGAAGCTGGTGACGTGGCCGAGGAGTGCGGCCATCGGATGCGTCACCCCGGCGGCATCCTCGAGCGCGGCTCCGAGCACCATGTAGCCGCCGCATTCGCCGTGCACCGGGCGGGTGGCGGCAAACCGGCGCAGGCCGTCGATGAAGCGGCGGTTGTTCGACAGCGCCCCGGCATGCAGCTCCGGATAGCCGCCGGGCAGCCAGCAGCTGTCGCATTCCTCCGGCGGGGCCTCGTCGGCCAGCGGCGAGAATGCGACCAGCTCGGCGCCAGCCCGGCGCCAGCCCTGCGCCACGTGCGGATAGAGGAAGCTGAAGGCATCGTCGCGGGCGAGTGCGATGCGCTGGCCGGGGGGCGGCAATGCCGGCGGCACACCCTCTACCGCAGCGGCGACCGGCGCCATCGCGGCGAGGATGGCGTCGATGTCGAGGCAATCCTCCGCCCGCGCGGCGAGATCGTCCAGGAAGGCGCCGAGCCCCCCATGCTCCTGCGCCTGCACCAGGCCGAGATGGCGCTCCGGCAGCGCCAGTGCCGGATCGCGCAGCAGGCATCCCATTACCGGAAGTCCGGCGGCCTCGATCGCCTGGGCGGCGCCGTCGCGATGCCGGGCCGAGCCGGCGCGGTTCAGCACCACGCCCGCCACCCGTACCTCGCGCTCGTGCAGCGCGAAGCCGCGCGCCACCGCGGCGGCGGATTGCGACTGGCCGGCGATGTCGAGCACCAGCAGCACCGGCAGGCCGAGGCGCGCGGCGAGGTCGGCGGGACGGCCGCGACGGCCGGGTGGCCCCACGACCCCGTCGAACAGGCCCATCGCCGCCTCGACCACCAGCAGCGGCTCGCCGCCGTCGCCCGCGGCCAGCCGGTCGAGCAGCGCCGGTGGCATCGCCCAGCTGTCGAGGTTGAGGCTGGGCGTGCCGGTGCAGGCGGCGTGAAAGCCTGGATCGATATAGTCGGGGCCGGACTTGGCGGCCCGGACCGCGAGACCGCGACGCCGCAGCGCGGCCAGCACCGCCAGCGTCACCAGCGTCTTGCCACTGCCCGACCGTGGGGCTGCTATCATCAGACCGCGTGTCATGCGATGCGCAACCCCAGGGCATGGCCGGGAGCGTGATGACACCAGACGGGCCGATCCCGGACGAGCTGAAGCCGAAGGGGCCGCTGCGACGCGGCTGGACCACCGGCGCCTGCGCGGCCGCCGCCGCCAAGGCCGCCTACTCGGCGCTGCTGCACGGCGGCTTTCCCGATCCGGTCACCATCACGCTGCCGAACGGCGCCACGCCGGGCTTCGCTCTGGCGGAACAGCGGGCCGGCGACGGAGCCGCCTGCGCCGGCATCGTCAAGGATGCCGGCGACGATCCAGACGTCACGCACGGCGCGCTGATCCGCAGCGAGGTACGGCTGCTGCCACCGGGCAGCGGCGTGCGGTTCCGTGCCGGTCCGGGCGTCGGGACCGTGACCCGTCCCGGCCTGCCGCTGCCGCCGGGCGAGCCTGCGATCAATCCCTCGCCGCGTCGCATGATCGAGCAGGCGCTGGCCTCGGTGCGGTCCTCGCCCGACGCGCTGGTGACGATCAGCGTGCCCGGCGGCGAGGCGCTGGCGCTGCGCACGCTGAACGGCCGGCTCGGCATCGTCGGCGGCCTCTCCATCCTGGGCACCACCGGCATCGTGGTGCCGTTCTCCTGCGCCGCCTGGATCGACAGCATCCGGCGCGGCATCGACGTAGCGCGCGCCACCGGCCTCGACCATGTCGCAGGAAGCACCGGGCGTACCTCCGAGGAAGCGGTACAGCGCCTGCACGCCCTGCCCGAGACGGCGCTGATCGAGATGGGCGACTTCGCCGGCGGCATGCTGAAGTATCTGAGGCTGCACCCGGTGCCGCGCATCACCATCGCCGGTGGCATCGGCAAGATCACCAAGCTGGCGCAGGGAAGGCTGGACCTGCATTCCGGTCGTGGCGGCGTGGACCGGGACGCGCTCGCCGCCATCGCCGCCGAGGCAGGCGTGCCGGCGGCGGACGTGCCGCGCATCGCCGCCGCCAACACCGCCGCCGACGGTTTCGCGATCGCGCGCGAGGCGGGCGTGGCGCTGGGCGACCGCATCGCGGCAAGGGCCTGGCAGGTCGCCGCCGGGGTGCTCGGCGACGGGTTGCCCGGAGACGTGCCGGTGGAACTCGAGATCGTGCTGTTCGATGCTCAAGGCGCGCTCTCCGGCCGGGCGGTGATGACACCGGTGCGGAACCGCCGGTCATAGTCCGGGCTGTACAACGCGCTCTCGGAGCCCGTCTCGCCGAGTGCCGGGCCGACCAGCACGAGAGCCGTGCGCTCGATGGGCTCCGCCTGCAGCATCGCCCCGACCGTCGCAAGGGTCCCGCGGATGATCCGCTGGTCCGGCCAGGACGCGCGCGCCACCACCGCGACCGGCGTACCGGGATCGTAGAACGGCATCAGCTCCGCGACGATGCGATCGATGGCGTGGATGGCGAGGTGGATGGCCAGGGTCGTGCCGGTGGTGGCGAAGGCGGCCAGCGTCTCGCGTTCCGGCATCGCCGAGGCGCGCCCGGAGATCCGGGTCAGCACCACGCTCTGTGCCACCCCGGGCACGGTCAGCTCGCGGCCGAGTGCTGCGGCGGCGGCGGCAAAGGCCGGAACGCCGGGTGTCAGGCTGTACGGGATGCCCGCGCGATCGAGCCGGCGCAACTGCTCGGCGAGCGCGCTGTAGATCGACAGGTCGCCGGACTGCAGGCGCGCGACATCCTGCCCGTCCGCATGCGCGCGGACGAACTCCGCCTCGATGGCGTCGAGATCCAGCGGCGCGGTATCGACCAGCCTTGCGCCGGGCGGGCAATGCGCCAGCATCTCGCGCGGCACGATCGAGCCGGCGTACAGGCACACCGGGCAGGCCGCCAGCAGGTCCCGCCCGCGCAGCGTCAGCAGGTCGGCGGCCCCCGGTCCGGCGCCGATGAAGTGCACCGTCATGGCGTTGCTTCCAGCAGGGCGAACGCGCAGGTGACGCCGTCCGCCGCCCGGCGCGGCAGCAGCAGGCGTGCCTGCGGACCGAGCGCCGCCAGAGCGCAGGCCTCGGCCACGCTGGGCAGGCCGACCGCATCCTCGACACGCGCCGAGCGCGTCACGCAACGCGGCTGTTGCGCGCGCAGCTGGTCGTTTGGCACCCGCAGCAGGGTCAGGCCGAGTCGCCGGGCCGCCTCGTCCAGGCCCGGCTCGTCGCGCTTGAAGTCGGGCACCGCCAGCAGGCCGGGAGTGCTGCCCGCCTCCGCCGCGCAGGCTCGCAGCAGCGCCAGCACGGCAGCGGCCGGAACGCCACGACGGCAGCCCAGCCCGGCGGCGACCAGGTCAGCCATGCCAGACCCATTGCAGGATGCGCATCGCCGGACGCAGCGTGTGCAGGTTGCCGATCCGGTCGAGCCGGTCGACGCCGTAGCGCGTGAGGAAGCCGCCGTGGCTGGCCTGGTGGGCGATCAGCAGCGCCTCGGTCTCCAGCGTCACCGCATTGACGACCATCCGCCCACCGGGACGGACCAGGGCGCGGGCGGCGTCCAGCACCCCGTCGTCGCCGGCGCCGCCGCCGATGAATACCGCATCCGCGGCCGGAAGCCCATCGAGCGCGGCCGGAGCCAGGCCCTCGCGCAGGTCCAGGGCGGGCACGCCGAGCTCTCGGGCGTTGCGCGCGGCCCGTGCCCGGCGCTCGGGGTCGGGCTCGATGCCGATGGCACGGCAATCCGGATGACGCAGCATCCACTCGATGGCGATCGAGCCGGAGCCGCAGCCGATATCGCACAGCAGCTCGCCCCGCCGCGGCGCCAGCGCCGACAGTGTCAGGGCGCGGATCTCGCGGCGGGTCATCTGGCCGTCGTGTTCGAAAGCGGCATCGTCGATCCCGCAGGCCATCGGGATGGACCGGCCGCCGCGCGGCAACTCGATCGCCAGCACCGTCAGCGGATCGATGTCGCCGGGCAACTCCTGGTCGGTGCGCAGCGTCACGATGCGCTCGCGCGGGCCGCCGAGTGCCTGCATCAGGTGCAAGGTCGCCGCCTCGAAGCCGCGCTGCCCGAGCAGGCCGACGATCGCCGCCGGGCTGGAGGCATCGGCGCACAGCACCAGGAGCCGCGCCCCCGGCTGCAGCGCCGGCGCCAACGCGTCGACCGGGCGGCCGCAGACGGACAGCGTGGCGGTTGCCTGCAGGCTCCAGCCGAGCCGCGCGCAGGCCAGCGAGAACGACGATGGCTGCGGCAGGCAGATGAATTCGCCGGCCGGGATGCCGCGCGCCAGCAGGCTGCCGATGCCGAACCAGAACGGATCCCCCGACGCCAGCACGACGCAGCGGCCCGGGCGGCGAGACAGCAGCAGCGGCACCGGATCGCCCAGCGGCACCGGCCAGGGGATTGCCTCGCCGCGGATCAGGTCGCACCCCAGCGCAAGATGGCGGGTGGCGCCGAACACGAAAGCCGCCTCCGTCAGCACGCGGCGGGCGGTGCCGGACAGCCCGTCGACACCGTCCTCGCCGATGCCCAGAATGGACAGCCATGCAGGCTGGCTCATCGCGACCAAGGATGCGCGTCCTTATCCTGGGCGGCACCGGCGAAGGCATGGCGGTTGCCGAGGCCCTGCGGCGCGATCCGCGGTTCGATCCGGTCTACTCGCTCGCCGGGGCGACGCGCACACCGCATCCGCCCCATGTCCAGACCCGCAGCGGCGGATTCGGCGGCGTGGCGGGGCTCAGCGGCTGGCTGCGCTCCGAGGCCATCGCGGCGCTCATCGACGCCACCCATCCCTACGCGGTCCGGATCAGCCGGAACGCCGCGCGCGCTGCCGCCGAGACCGGCATTGCGTTGCTGCGTGTCGCCCGCCCCGCCTGGACCGCGCAGCCGGGCGATCGCTGGACCGGGGTGGCTGATGCCGACGGGGCCGCCGCTGCGCTTGGTGACGAACCGCGCAAGGTGCTGCTGACGGTCGGCAGCAAGGGGCTGGCACCGTTCCGCGCGGCCGGCCGGCATTGCTTCGTGGTGCGCTGCATCGACGCGCCCGATCCGGCGCTGCTGCCGGCGCATGCGACGCTGCTGCTGTCGCGCGGGCCGTTCGGGATTGCCGAGGAACGCGCGCTGCTTGCGGAGCATGGCATCGACACGCTGGTCACCAAGAACTCCGGTGGCGAGGCCACCGCCGCCAAGCTGCAGGCCGCACGCGAGGCCGGCATCGAGGTGGTGATGATCGGCCGGCCGCGCGGCGACAGGGTGACGGCGGAGGTGCCGGATGCGCTTGCTGCCCTGGAGTGGCTCGATCACCTGCATCAGACGGCGCCGCGCGGGGCGTAGAGGAACGCTGCGCGGCCCTCGCCCCGGGGGATGAGGCGGCTGGTCTCGGTGCCGACCAGGATCAGCGTGCGCATGTCGGCCTGCGCCGGGATGGCGTTGGCGAGGTCGGTCAGCACGATGCGCTCCTCGGGGCGGCTGACGGCGGTGGCGAACACCACCGGGACGGTGCCGGGCAGCCGGTCGCGCAGCAGGGCAAGCGCCTCGCCGAGCTGCCAGGGCCGTGCCGTCGAGACCGGATTGTACAGCGCCATGCTGAACCCGGCCGAGGCCGCCGCATCCAGACGTCGCAGCACCAGCGGCCAGGGCTTGAGGTTATCCGACAGCGACAGCACGCAGAAATCATGGCCGAGCGGCGCCCCGACGCGCGCCGCCACCGCCAGCATCGCCGAGATCCCGGGCAGCACCGCGATGTCGAGCAGGCGCCATTGCGGTTCACCATGCTCGATCGCCTCGAACACCGCGCTCGCCATGGCGAACACGCCGGCATCGCCCGACGATACCACCGCGACCCGTCGCCCGGCGGCGGCAAGCGTGAGGGCGTGCCGGGCACGATCCAGCTCCTCGCGGTTGTCGGACGCGTGGCGGACCGCATCCGGCGCCGCTTCGACGCGCTGCAGGTACGGCCCGTAGCCGATCAGGTCGGTCGCCCCCGCCAGCGCCGCATCGACCTGCGGCGTGCGCATCGCGACGTCACCGGGCCCCAGGCCGACGATCACCAGCCGCCCCGTCATCGGGCGCCCATGGCCCTGGCGCTCATCTGGCCCGACGCCTGCCCGGCACCAGCACCATGGAGAAATACGGCGCCGCCTGCCCCGCCATCTCGGCGAGCGGCAGGATCCGCTGGCCCGGCATCATGCCGCTCTCGACATAGACCGCGCGCGACAGCAGCCCGGCATCGTCGAGCACCGCCTGGATCTTGGCGAGGTTGCTGCCGACCTTCATGATGACGGCGGCGTCGGCGGTCGCCAGGCGCGACGCCAGCGCCTGCCGGTCGAGGGTGCCGGGCAGCACCATCAGCACGTCGTCGCCATGCGTGAACGGGATGCCGGCGGCAGACCAGCAGCCGCTCATGCCGGTGACGCCGGGCACGATCTCGGTGCGGAACTCGCGATGCAGCCGGTCGAAAAGGTACATCGCCGAGCCGTAGAAGAACGGGTCGCCCTCGCACAGCAGGGCCACGTCATCGCCGCCTGCCAGGCGCTCGGCGAGCTGCGCCGCGCAGCCCTCGTAGAATTGGCCGATCTCGGCGAGATAGCGCGGATCCTCCACCGCAAGCTCGGTGGTGAAGGGATATTCGAAGCGCAGCAGCTCGGCCCGTGCGTCGATGCGGTCGCCGGCGATGCGCCGCGCATGACCGGTGCGTCCCCGCTTGGCGAAGAACGCCACCACCGGCGCCGCCTCGATCAGCCGCACCGCCTTCAGCGTCAGCAGGTCGGGATCGCCGGGACCCATGCCGACGACCTGCAGGACGCCGCTCACTCCGCCTCGCTGGCCAGCGCGTTGAGGCAGCCGGCCGCCATCGCGCTGCCACCCTGGCGCCCGGCCACGATCGCATACGGCACGGTGGCATAGGCCTCCAGCGCCTGCTTGCTTTCCACCGCACCGACGAAGCCGACCGGCATGCCGATGATGCCGGCGGGCGCGGGTGCGCCGGCTGCCAGCATGTCGAGCAGGTGGAACAGGGCGGTGGGCGCGTTTCCGATGGCCACCACGGCGCCACCGAGCCGGTCCCCCCAAAGCTCCAGCGCCGCCGCCGAGCGGGTGTTGCCCAGGCGGCGCGCGAGGTCCGGCGTGCGCGGATCGCGCAGGGTGCAGATCACCTCGTTCCGCGCCGGCAGCCGCGCCCGGGTGACACCGTGCGCGACCATCTCGGAGTCGCACAGCACCGGGCAGCCACGCCGCAGGGCATTCCGGGTGGTGGCGACGAAGCCGGGGCCGAAGCGCAGGTTCGCCGCAAGCTCGACCATGCCGCAGGCATGGATCACCCGGACCGCAACCTGCGCCTCGTCCGGCGCGAACCGCCGCAGGTCCGCCTCGGCGCGGATGATGGCGAACGATCGCGCGTAGATCGCGGCGCCGTCGCGCTCGTAGGCGTCGCGTGGGGCCGAGTTCTGGTTCTGATGGGCTTCTCTCAAGACCGGTCCGCACTCCCGCCGCGATCAGGGACGAGTTGGCGTGCGAGTTGCGCGCAATCGAGCCCGTCGGACTGCGGTGTATGGCTTGCCGGCCCGTCACGCACCAGTGCGTACACCCCGCTACCGTCCCGGACCGCCTCGCCGACCAGGGTCAGCGCGGCCGGGCCGGGATGGGCACAGCCCTTGGCGCAGCCGGAGACATGGATCGAGGCCGCCCGGACGCCGAGACGCAGCAATGCGAGCGCATCCGTGCGCGCGTCGGTCCGGCCGCTGCTGCAGCCGGCAGCGCCGATGCAGGCGCTGACAAGTAGGCGCGGATCGTCGGCATCCAGCACCAGGCCGGAGAGTGCGTGGCGGAGCAACGGCACGGCAGCATCATCGACCCCTGAGATCAGAAGCGTGCGCCAGGGGGTGACGTGCAGCAGGCCGTCGCCATGCCGGACGGCGAGCGAAGCCAGCTTGTGCATCAGGTCGGCATCGAGTTGCCCGAAGGGAAGGCCGAAGCCGAAGGCACCCCCCGATGCCTCTCCGGCGGCGGCCGGGTGCCAGCCGATGGTGAGCGTGGGCGCGGCGCCGGCCTGACCCCGCTTGCGCATTGGCGGCGATCCGCCGAGCAGCGACAAGGCAGCCGCCGGCAAGCCTTCGACGGCTGCAAGCACGCTGCGCGCTCCAAGGGAGGCATGCCACTGGCTGCCAAGCGGGCGGATCAGCAGGTCGACCTGGCCATCCGCCAGCGGAAAACGGCCGGCGCTTATACCGGTGGCAAATTTCGGTGGCAGGAGGTCGATGAGGGGAGATGGGGCGAAGGTGTCGCCAAGGAGGACCGCCACGGCCAATCCGTCCGGCGGCAGCAACGGCGACAGGATGAGGGAGGATCGGCGTTCGCGCGCCGGGTCAGGATCGGCAAGGCCGGCTTCTGCCAGGCAACCTGCCGCTTCGGTGGCCGATCCGGAAGTGAAGCCACGCAATTGGAGGTTGCCACGGCTGGTCAATTCGATCAGCCCGTTGCCGTACCGTGCCGCCGCCGCAGAGACGGCTGACGCCTGCTCGGCCATCACCCGCGCCAACCTCGGCCGCACGCGGATCAGCCAGCCGTCGCCGGACTGCATCGGCCTGAACAGGTCCGGACACCAGCCGCGAACTTCGGTCACTGCACTCCTCCGGGAGGATGAGATCCCATCTCCGGAGGGCAGGGTCGGCTACGACCCAGAGGTCGGCAAGGTCACGCCCGGATCTGCCGGGGGATCAAGCCTCGCGAAGCTGGACTTCGTCGAAGACGCGCTCGTGGTTGTCCATCGTATTCTTGGCGCGGTACTGACAGCCCTGGCTTGTCACCGGCATGGCGCGGACGATGGTGTAAACGCCGGGGCGCACGTTGATGTTCGAGCTGTTATGCAGCAGTGCGACGCGATCGCCGACGGCAAACTTGTGTTTCGCCACTCAGACTTTCTCCAGGAGAAGAGGTTCAGCAGAAGGACAATTGGCGGCGCCGAGGCGCCGCCAACCAATCAGGTTGCCTGCAGGTTGACTGCCGACACCTTGCCCTGCTGCCCGCGCTCGAGCTCGTAGCTGAGCTTCTGGCCCTCGTTCAGGGTCGAAAGCCCTGCCCGCTCGACAGCGGACACATGCACGAACACATCCTTGGAGCCATCAGTCGGCTCGATGAAACCGAAGCCCTTCTGGCTGTTGAACCACTTAACCGTACCTGTCGACATCACGTATCTCCGTTGCCGGCAATCCCTGCGCAGCGGCAGGGCTCTTCACTTCTATTTTCGGGAACCGGGAGGCACACACGCGAAACAGAACCGAGATTTTGCCCCGGTTAGAAATTAACCGTACGCTACCCTACAGGACGCCAGGCAATTCGACACTAGTTATTTTCAAGTATTTTCCCATAACACGGCAATGTTGATCAACAATAATGACTTAAACTTAATCCAGCCATCCAAGTTTCAACTCAGCGACGTGTTCGTGCGGTCCCGCCGAGTTTTTCCCGCAAGGTCCCCGGCCGGTAGGCGCGCTTGAACCGGCCGCGACGCTGCAGTTCCGGAACCAGCAGGCGACCCACCGCCTCGAACGTCTCATGGGCCACCACCGAGCAGAGATTGAACCCCTCGATGCCGCTCTCCGCCACCCAGGCCTCGAGCCGGTCGGCCACGGAGACGGCGCTGCCTGTGAACACCGGACCGATCCCGCCGATGCCGACATGCTCGGCCACATCGCGCACCGTCCAGCTGCGGTCCGGGTCCGCCCGGGTGATGTTGTCCAGCGCCGAGCGGCCGGCATCGTTCTCGACATGCCGGATCGCCTGGTCGGGCGGCAGGCTGGACAGATCGACGCCGGTCCAGCCCGACATCAGCGCCAGCGCGCCCTCGTGGCTGACATGGCCCCGATACTCCTCCAGCAGCCCCCGCGCCTCGGCATCGGTCTCGGCCACGATCACGGTAGCGAGCGAGAAGCAGCGGATCGCCGCCGCATCCCGCCCGGCCGCGGTTGCCAGGGCCCGGATCGCCTGGGCTCGCGCGCCCACGATCGCCGCCGTCGGGCCGGACACGAACACGCATTCCGCATAGCGCGCCGCGAATTCGCGCCCGCGCGGCGAACTGCCGGCCTGGTAGAGCACCGGCGTGCGCTGCGGCGACGGCTCCTGCAGGTGGACGGCGTCGAGCTGCACATGCGGGCCGTGATGCTGGATCCGGTGCACCCGTGACGGGTCGGCATAGATCGCACGCGCGCGGTCGGCGAGCACGGCGCCGTCCTCCCAGCTCCGCTCCCACAGCGCCAGGATCGCCTGCATGTAGTCCTCGGCGACATCGTAGCGGTCGTCATGCGCACGTTGCCTCGTCTGGCCCGAGGCCCGGGCGGCGCTGTCCAGGTAGGACGTCACGATATTCCAGCCGACCCGGCCGCCGGTCAGGTGGTCGAGCGTCGACATGCGACGCGCGAACGGGAACACCGGCTCGTACGAAAGGCTGGAGGTGACGCCGAAGCCAAGATCCCGCGTCACCATCGCCATCACCGGGATCAGCAGCATCGGGTCGCCGGCGGGCACCTGCGTCGCGGCCTTCAGCGCGGCATCGGCGTTGCCGCCATAGACGTCGTACACCCCGAGCACGTCCGCCAGGAACACGCCGTCGAACAGCCCCTGCTCGAGGATGCGCGCGAGGTCGGTCCAGTACGCCAGCGTGTTGAACCCGGTCGAACGGCAGCGCGGATGGGTCCACAGCCCGGGCGACTGGTGGCCGATGCAGTTCATCGTGAAGGCGTTGAAGCGGATCTCCTGCATCACGCTGCCAGCGCCTTTCCGGCGAGGGACGCGACATGCGCCGCCAGGGCGCGCGGCTGCATCGAGATCTGCGGCAGGCCCATCAGCTCGCCGAAGGTGCCGCGCGCCAGCGGCCCGACCACGAACAGCGACGGCCAGGCGCTGCCGTCCGGCCGCAACAGGTGCGCGTCGGCATCGACGGCGATGCCGAGGCCGGTCGGATCGGCCACCAGCATGCCGGCCGCCGCCATCGCGCCGAGCAGCGGATTGCTGGACAGCACGCCACCATGCGCAGGCCCGGTGCAGTTCACGATCCAGTCGGTCTGCAGCCGGCGCCGGACAACGTCGGGGGCATGGCGCGGATGCAGCGTCAGCACCACGCCGCCGTCCGGGGCGGCCTCGACACCGCGCAGGCTGGCCGCGACGATCTCAAGTTGTCCGTCGGCCTGCGCCGCCCGCATGGTCTCGTCGATCTGCGGCGCACACTGGTAGCGATGCACGTCCCAGAACGTGCGCAGATGCCGTAGCGCCCGGCGCTGCTCGGATTTCGGCAGCGCGTTCCAGAGCACGAAGGCCTGCTTGCGCAGGGCATCGACCACGTCCTCCCATGGACGCCCGGCAGCCTCGCAACCGGCGATCGCGGCGCGCACCCGCCGCAACAGCGCCAGCGCGTCGGTGGCGGGCCCGGTGGTGAAGTCGCCGTACGCCTCCACCGGCAGCGCCGTGCGCGGCCGCGGCAGCAGGCCGTGCCGGGACAATCCGACGATCGGACCACGATGGCCGCCATGCTTCGGACCCTGGCCACGCAGACCGGCGATCACGTCGCAGCCGGTCAGCCCGGTGCCGATCACCACCACGCGGTCGCCGTAGGGGATCGAGTCCAGTGCCCGGCTGTCCCACGGGTCTGCCAGCACGCGGGACGCGACAGGCTCCGGCAGGTCACGCAGCGGCGCCGGCAAGGCGGCCGGCGGATGGCTCATCGCCAGCACCACCAGGTCGGCCGCCACGGTGCCGCCGCCGGCAAGTTCGATCGCGAAGCCCCGGCTTCCCGGCGGATCGCCTGCCGCCCCCTCGACCGCGACCGCGCGGTCGCGCACGTGACGCAATCGCGCCGGTCCGGCGGACGACGCCGCGGCATCGGCGAGTAGCCCGGCGACATAGATCCCGAACAGGCAGCGGCGGGGGAACAGGGTGCCGTCCGGCCGTTCCGCGTCGGGGTCCTCGGGCAACCCGCGGGCGCGCAGCCAGCGGTCGAAGTGGGTGCGGTCCTCGTCGAACAGCGCCATCCGCGCCGCCGAGACATTGATCCGCAACATCGGGTTGTCGGTGTCGTAGGCGAGGCCGGCGCCGAGCCGTTCGCGCGGCTCGACGATGTCGATGACGAAGGGCAGCGCCGGGTGGTCACGCAGCAGATGGAGCGCGAACAGCGCGCCGCTGAGGCCGCCGCCCAGGATCGCGATGCGTGCCCCGGGTCGGATGGCGGGAGCGGGTATGCCCGGTGCAGGAGGCGTCATAAGGTCATGCTGGTCCGGCCGCGCGGCCGGTGCAAGCCACGCCGCCGCGCCCCGAATGGCAGAGGCAGGAGACATTCCGATGAGCGCTGGCGAGCTGCATACGATCCAGGATGGCGGCCTTTCCGCCACGATCTCCACCGACGGCGCCGAGCTGCACTCCATCCGCACCGCGGGTGGACGGGAGCTGCTCTGGCAGGCCGGTCCGGAATGGCCGCGCCACGCACCCGTGCTGTTCCCGATCGTCGGCAGGCTGGCCGGCGACCGGCTGCTGCACGACGGAGCCGCCACGAGAATGACCCAGCATGGCTTCGCGCGAGACCGTGCCTTCACCTTCATCGAGCGCGACCGCTCCGAGTGCCGGCTGGTGCTGGAGGATGACGAGCAGAGCCGGGCGATCTATCCGTTCGGCTTCCGTCTCGAGATTGCCTACGGCATCGACGGGTCGACCCTGACAGTCAGCTACCACCTGGCCAATCCCGGCCATGACGTGCTCCCCGCCTCGCTCGGCGCGCATCCGGCCTTCGCCTGGCCGCTCGAGCCTGGCCTTGCCGCCGACGCCCACGAGATCCTGTTCGACAGCGAGGAGCCGGCGCCGATCCGACGCGTCACCGGGGGATTGCTGCGGCCCGACGTAGAACCGAGCCCGGTGCGCGGCCGCCGGCTGGAGCTGACGCCGTCGCTGTTCACCGATGACGCGGTCATCCTGGACGAGCCCGTCAGTCGCGGCCTCCGCTACGGCATCCCGGACGGTCCGGCGCTGCGCATCGGCTGGACCAATTTCAGCCAGCTCGGCATCTGGTCGAAACCGGTGGGCGACGGCACCGCGCCGTTCCTCTGCATCGAGCCCTGGAACGGCCTGGCCAGCCCGCAGGACTTCGAGGGCGAGTTCATGGACAAGCCGCACCTGATGATGATCCCGCCCGGCGGCAGCATCGGCGCCGCCTGGACGGTGACCCCGGAGCGGATCGCATGATGCGGCACGCCACTTCCTGGTGCGCCACTTCTTGGTGCGCCAGGCCAAGCGGAAGCGGCTGACCGGCATCGAGGTGGCGGCGGACCGCGGGTCCTGCCCTGGCACACGGCTTGCCAAACATTCGTCATGACCCGACATGCAACAGGAGCTTCGCCATGACCTACCGCCCGATCGATCGCTGGACCCTCGGCGAGCCGATCGCCTACGGCGACGACGGCGGTCGCTTCGTCGCCAACCTGAACTACGCGCTCTACATCGCCGGCTTCTTCACCGGCGTCACCGCGGTGATCGGGGTCGTACTCGCCTATGCCCGGCGCGGCCGCGCTTCCGCCCTCGCGCGCTCGCACCTGGACTGGCAGATCCGCATCTTCTGGCATTGCATCCTGGCCGGGATCGCGATCTTCGTCCTGCATGGGCTGGTCATCGGTTTCGGGGCGCTGACATTCGGTATCGGGCTGGTGTTCCTTGTGATCCCCTGGGCAATCGGGGTCTGGTGGCTGGCCTGGACCATCTGGGCCATCGTGAAAGGACTGCAGCGGCTCAGCCGCGGCCTGCCGATCCGCTAGGCCGGAGCCGCACCGCCGCCCGGCCGGCTTGCCAACGTGCGATTTTCGCAAGAAAGATGCCGCGCGGCCGATCACCGGCCGGACAATCAGAGCCCCAGATCGGGGCCGCGCGCGGGGACGGGCCATGAGGACGACGAGATCGGTGCTGCGACATGCGGCGGCCTGCCTGCTGACCGGAACCCTCGCGGCACCGGCGCTGGCGCAGAGCTACCACTGGCCCGACAAGATCCCGCCCGAGGCCACCGAGCTGCTCAAGCCGCTGCCGCTGACCGAGCATGGCCAGCCGGTGCCGGGGTATCCGGACGGCCCAATCGCGGTGACGCCGGACGCCCTCACCTTCACCCCGGACGACCTCGCCAAGCTCAAGGCCGGCCACTTCACCGCCGGGATCTGCCTGCACACCATGGACGCCGGCTGGCCGAAGCTGCAGGAGCAGGGCATCTCGAACACCCTGCGCGACCTCGGCATCAGGGTGGTCGGCGTGACCGACGCCAAGTTCCAGCCCGGCCGGCAGATCTCCGATTTGGAGCAGATGACCGCGCGCAAGCCGGATGTGATCTTCTCGATCCCGATCGATCCGCAATCCGAGGCCGCGGCCTACAAGAAGGTGGCGCAGGCCGGGATCAAGCTGGTGTTCATGGACAACGTCCCGGTCGGCATGGCGCCCGGCAAGGACTACGTCTCGGTGACCGCGTCGGACAACCAGAAGAACGCCTACTATGCCGCCAAGGAGCTGTCCGAGAAGATCGGCGGCCAGGGCGAGGTCGGCATCATCACCCTGGTGTACGACTACTACTACTCGGTGGCGGTGCGTAAGACCGGCGCCAAGCAGGCCTTCGCCGAGTATCCCGGCATCAAGCTGGTGGGCATCGGCACCATCACATCGCCAGAGAAGGCCTATGGCGTCGCCACCGCGATGCTGACCGCGCATCCCAACCTCAAGGGCATCTTCGCCGCTTGGGACACCCCGGCCGAGGGCGTCGTCTCCGCCGCCAAGACGCTCGGCCGCAGCATCGTGGTCACCACCAACGACATCGCCGACGACAGCGCGCTGTACGTTGCGCGCGGCGACTTCTACGCCGTCGGCGCCCAGCGTCCGTATGACCAGGGCGTTGCCGAGGCGAAGTCGGCGGCGCTGGCGCTGCTCGGCCACAAGGTGCCGCCGTTCGTCGCGGTGCCGACCCTGCGGGTGAAGAAGATCGATCTGCTCAGCGCGCTCAAGGAGGTCACCAAGCAGGAACCGCCGGCATCGGTGGTCAAGGTCTGCAACGGCAACTGCTTCTGAGGACCCCATCCTGAAGGTATCAGGCAGCGTGACCGAGGCCGGACTGTCCGTCGCCAACCCGCCCGTCGCCGCCCCGCTGGTTTCGATGCGCGGCATCTCGAAGTCGTTCGGCGAGAACCGGGTGCTGCGTGACATCGATTTCGAGGTCGCTGCCGGCGAGGTGCACGCCCTGCTGGGCGAGAACGGCGCCGGCAAGTCGACGCTGATGAAGATCCTGATGGGAGTGTACGCGCCGGATGCCGGCAGCATCACCCTCGATGGCGAGAACATCGTCGGCACCTCGGTGCAGGATCATCGCGCGCACGGCATCTCGATGATCTTCCAGGAGCTCAGCCTGCTGCCGAACCTCACGGTCGGGCAGAACATCCTGCTCGGGCGCGAACCACGCCTGCCGGGCTGGCGCATCGACCATCGCCGCCTGGCCGGCAACGCCCAGGAGATCATCGACCATTACGGATTCCCGCTGCGTGCCGGGCGAGAAGTCCGCGATCTCGGCTTCGCGCAGCGCCAGATGGTCGAGGTGCTGAAGGCGGTCTCGCAGGGCGCGCGCGTGCTGGTGATGGACGAGCCGACCTCTTCGCTGAGCCTGCGCGAGGAGGAGCGGCTGTTCTCGATCATGGACGAGCTCAAGGCGCGCGGCATGGGGCTGATCTATATCAGCCACCGCATGGCGGAGATCTTCCGCCTCGCCAACCGGCTGAGCATCGTCAAGGACGGCCGCCTGATTGGTCCGCTGGTGCCTGCCGCAACCTCGATCGCCGAGGTCTCCCAGCTGATGTCCAAGACCACTGCCTCCGCATTGCCGGCAGTGACGGCGTTGCCCGATGCCGCGCCGGTCCCGCGCACGGAGACCGGCCTTGCGCTGCAGGTCACCGGCCTCGGCACCGCGACCAAGCTGCGCGACATCAACTTCACCATCGGCCGCGGTGAGATCGTCGGCCTTGCCGGGCTGGTCGCCTCGGGCCGCTCCACCCTGGCGAAGGCCTTGTTCGGCTTGATCCCGGACGCGACCGGCGAGGTCGTGGTGACAGGCCGTCCGCTCCGGCTCGGCGATGCGGCGCGTGCGGTCGCCGCCGGCATCGGCTTCGTGCCGGAGGATCGCCGGCTGGAGGGGCTGGTACTGGACCACTCGCTCGCCGCCAACGTGGCACTGCCCAATCTCGGCCGGCTGCTGGGCCGCTTCGGGTTGCCTTACGTCTCGGACAGCCGGATCGCGCAGCTGTTCGAGAGCTATCGCTCCCAGCTCGGCATCGTCGCCCGCGCTTCCAGCCAGCGCGTCGGCGAGCTCAGCGGTGGCAACCAGCAGAAGATCGTGTTCGCCAAGTGGCTGGCGACCAAGCCCGGCCTGCTGATCCTGGACGAGCCCACCAACGGCGTCGACGTCAACGCCAAGGCGGACATGCGGGCGCTGATGCGCGCGGTGGCGGCCAGCGGGGTCGGCGTGCTGCTGATCTCCTCGGAGCTCGACGAGATCACCGGCGCCGCCGACCGCATCCTGACCCTGGTGGACGGACGCATCACCCGCGAACTGCACCAGGTGCGCGACGAGGCCGAGTTGCGCGGCATCCTGCAGGCCGACGTCGCGGCTCGCGTCGAGGCCGGGGCCGACACCAAGGAGATCATGGCGTGAGCCTGCCGAACACGCTGCCTGGAGCGGCCGGGAGCGCCGACCGCCCCGACACCATCGCCAGGCGCGCCTGGACGTTGCTGATGCAGCGCCCGACCTACCTGATCTTCGCCGCCGTCACGCTGTTCTTCGTCGTTTTCGCGCCGAACTTCGCCACCGTGTCGACGGCGGAGGCGATCCTGCGCATCACCGCGCTGGTGTCGATCATCGCCGTCGGCATGACCTTCGTGATCATCTGCGCCGAAATCGACCTGTCGGTCGGCTCGGTGGCGAGCTGGGCCAGCATGGTGGTGGGACTGCTGCTGGAGCGCAACGTGCCGACGATCGTGGCCGTGCTGGCGGTGCTGGCGATGGGCGCGTTCATCGGCTTCATCAACGGCATCCTGGTCACCAAGCTGCGCATCCCGTCGTTCCTGGTGACGCTCGGCATGCTGAGCGTGTTCTCGGGCCTGGCGCTGACCGTCACCGATACCGAGCCGGTGCCGATCGTCGACGACCGGTTCAGCAACCTGTTCTGGAACGCGAGCTATGTCGGCCTGCCGGTGCCGATCTGGTGGACCCTGCTGCTGGTGGCGGTCGGCTTCTACCTGCTGTCGATGACGGTCTTCGGACGCCAGGTCTATGCGGTCGGCGGCAACCTGGTGGCCGCGCGCTTCTCCGGCATCAAGACAGATCGCATCAAGATCGCGTCCTTCATGCTGGTGAGTACGACCGCCGCCCTCGCCGGCATGCTGCTGGCGGCACGCTCGACCGCCGGCAATCCCAGCCTCGGCACCGGCCTGGAACTCGACGTCATTGCCGCGGTGATCATCGGCGGCACCAGCCTGTTCGGCGGCATCGGCGGCATCCTGGGCTCCGTGGTCGGCGCCATCTTCATCGGCATCCTGGGCTTCGGTCTGCTGGTGATGGGGCTGTCGACCAGCATCCAGGAGGTGATCAAGGGGGCGATCATCATCCTGGCGGTTGCGCTCAACCGGCGCTGAGGAAGGTCAGGGACCGGCCCCGGGCTGGCAGGGCCGCGTCCCGGGAGCCCGGGACCCCGATCCTCAGGCGTGTCCTCGTACGAACGCCAGGCTGCGCCGGGCGCCGTCCACCGGGTCGGGCCAGAGGTCGAGCTCGTTGGTGATCCAGCCGCGATAGCCGATCTGCTTCAGCGTCTGCAGCACGGCGGCGTTGTCGCAATCGCCTTCGTCCACCGGGGTGAAGGTGAACGGCTCGCGCCGCCAGCCCTTGAGATGGATGTAGGAAATGCGGTCCGCGTGCTCGCGCACCATCTCGGCCGGGATGCCGCCGGCGGCCGCGAGATGCGCGGTGTCGGGGCAGAACCCGATCCCGGTCATGGCGAGGATGCGCCGCACCGCCTCGGGTCCCTCGACGATGGTCGACAGATGCGGGTGATAATGCGCGCGCAGGCCGCAGGTGCGCGCGATCGTCACGACGCGGTCGAGGCCGCGTGCAAGCGATTCGAAATCGCCGTGGCGCAGCCCGGACACCCGCGTGGCGCCGCCGCCGACCACCAGATGCTCGCCGCCCAGCGCCTGCGCCGCGCGGGCCGCGCGCGCAATGCGGTCCAGCTCCTCGTCCAGGATGTCCCCGAAGATGAAGTTGGCGCCGCCGTAGACGGCAACCAGCTGCAGCCCGGTTTCCTCCAGGGTGGCGCGCAGGGCGGCATGATCGTCGGCCTCCCCGTCCAGGATGTTGCCGTCGAAGAACTCGATGCCCGCGTAGCCGGCCGCGGCGATCTCGCGCGCCGCGAGCGCCATGTCGCCGAAGGTGCGGTAGGTGAGCTGCGCGATGGAGGTAACTCCCACCGCGTTGCCGCCGAGCGGCCCCCAGCAGTTGGCGTGGTAGGCGTAGCGCCACTCGTTCATGCCGTCGCCCTCGCCGCCGTCCGGGTGGCCGCCCCGAACCGTCCGCGCTGCCGCACGATGTGCTCGGCGACGCGCCAGGCGTTGGCCATGATCGTGAGTGTCGGATTGGCCCCGGTCGCGGTCGGGAACGACGAGCCGTCGACCGCGAACAGGTTGTCCACCTCGTGCGACTGGCACCAGCGGTTGAGCACCGAGGTGGCCGGATCGCCGCCCATGCGGGCAGTGCCGTGCTGGTGCGAGCAGTTGCCGGTCACCCGGTCGGCATAGACCCTGGTCACGCTGGAGGCGCGGGCGGCCTCGAGGATCTCCGCGCTGCGGTCGATCAGGTAGCGGCCCTGGTCGAGGTCGTTGCGGTGCGGCCGAAGCGTCACCCGCGCCACCGGCAGCCCCCAGGCATCCACCACCGCGTCGTCGAGATCGATGCGGTTGTCGTGCTGCGGCATGTCGTGCAGCACCATGGCGACCGCCATCGAGTGGTTGAACGCCTCGCGGTCGATCCGCTTGGCCTCGGCACCCCAGGCGGGCGCACCGGGAAGGCGCCAGTTGATCGGCAGCGGAATGCCCACTCCGGCGGCCGCGATATGGCCGCCGCCGACGAAGCCGCGTCGCGCGTCGTGACCGTAGAACTGGAAGCTCGACGCGCTGACATAGCCGCCGCCGGCCCAGGCATAGACCGGGTCGTCGAACACGCCGACCGCGGCGCTGTATTCGTGGAAGGTGACGTTGCGCCCGACCAGGTCACTGCCGTTGGCAAGGCCATCCGGAAACCGGCCGGACTTCGACAGCAGCAGCAGCCGCGCCGTCTCCACGGCGCCGCAGGCCAGCAGGAAGACATCCGCCTCCTGCTCGAACAGGTTACCCTCGGCATCCTCGTAGAGGGCGCTTTTCACCCGGCCCGCGCCGTCCAGGGTCAGCTCGCGCACGATGCAGTCCGGACGCAGGTCGTAGCGCCCGGAGGCGACCGCGTCGGGGATGAACACGTTCAGCGCGCTGGAGCGGGTGCCGGTAGGGTCGCCATGCTGCTGCGCGAAGGCGCTGATGACGGTCGCCGGGCGAACCCCGAAGGGCTCCGAAAGCGCCGCCTGAGGCGTCGGGAAGGAGTTCCAGCCAAGCTCGGCACAGCCCGCGTGGAACTTGGCGGCATAGCGCGACATCGGCATCGGCCGGCACGGATAGCCCCGGCTGCGCGGCCCCTCGAACCGGTTCGCGCCGGCAAGGCCCGAGACGCCGAACGCCCATTCGACGCGGTCGTAGTACGGCTCGAGCTCGTCGTAGCTGATCGGCCAGTCCGCCAGCGTCGTCCCCGGCAACGCGCCGGCGACGCTGCGCAGGCGGAAATCGTCCGGCGTGAAACGTGGCAGCCAGCCCTGCCAGTGCACCGTGCCGCCGCCGACCATCTGCGGCACCGGACAGAACAGCTCGCGTCTAGCCGGCTCGCTCGCCGAGGTGCGGGCGGTGCGCGGGTTCAGCAGCGGGTCGGGCCAGAGGTTGTACCGGTTGATGTTGGCAAGCTCGTCGCCGCCGAAGCTCTCCCGCCTGCGCCAGGGCCCACGTTCGAGTGCGACCACGCGCACCCCGGCCTCTGTCAGCACCTTGGCGGCGGTGGCGCCGGACGCTCCGGCACCGATGATGCAGACTTCGGCCCGCTCTGGCCTGCCTGCACGTGGTCCGCTGCTACGAGTTCCGACCGTCGACGCCACGATGCGCCTCCCGCTTCTCGGGCGACGGGTCCGTGTGCCCGTCGGCAAACCAGTCGAGGGTGGAGTAGCGGCCGGCATGCACCTCGGCGAGCGAGGCCGGCCCGGGGAAGCCGATGACGCGCCAACCTACATGGTCGCGGTTGCCGCCATAGATCGGGTCTGCGTAGAAGCCCTGCCGCGTATGCGCGACCAGAAGCGCAAAGAAGTCGAGATCGACCTCGGTACTGGTCTGCTGCAGCGCGGGGCCCGAGGCGGACGGGCCACCGATCGCATACGCAGGCGACAGCGTGCTGTCCGGCAGGCCATCCCGGCGCTCAACGGCGCGCAGGACCTCGTCCTGCTGCCCGGGCTCGAGGTCCGCGAAGACGCCGCCATGCGATCGCCGGCTGCGCGCATCGAGACCGGCGATGCCCTCGACATACTTCGCGCGCATGGTCTCGATGCGGCTGCGCCAGGCCTGCTCGCTGCGTCCGGTCAGAGTCTCGAAGCCGCTGCCGTCGGGCCGCGCATAGACGAACCCGGTGCCCGAGAGGTAGCGCTCCAGGAAATCGATGGTGCCCGCCTCGGCGGCGCCCGGGGTGGCGTCGGAGGGGATGATCCGCGCCATCGCCGCGGCGACCGTCCGGCGCTGCGCCGGCGTGAAGAATGTGCCGGTGGCTGTTGCGTTCATCACGGCATCAGGCTCGATCATGCTCCGCCGCAATGCAAGGGGCAGCCCGAAGGCCTGTGCGGAGTTGCACCTTGGATCTGCAGGACCCGGGGGCTCGAACATGGCGCGTATCTTCATCACCGGATCATCGGATGGCCTGGGACTTCTGGCCGCGCGGCTGCTGATCGAGCAGGGCCATGCCGTAGTCCTGCACGCCCGGAACGAGGCGCGCAGCCGGGACGCCATCGCGGCGCTTCCCAGGGCCGAAGCCGTCGTCACAGGTGATTTCTCCAGCATCGGCCAGGTCCGCGACGTCGCCGCCCAGGTCAATGCCCTCGGCGCCTTCGACGCGGTGATCCACAATGCCGCGGTCGGCTTCCGGGAGCGCCGGCGCATCGAGACCGAGGACGGGCTGGCGCATGTGTTCGCCGTCAACACGCTGGCGCCCTACCTGCTGACGGCGCTGATCCACAGGCCCCGGCGCCTGGTGTATGTCAGCTCGGAGCTGCATCGTCGCGGCGATGCGAGCCTTGCCGACCTGAACTGGGAGACGCGGCCATGGCGCGGCAACCAGGCCTACTCCGACACCAAGCTGCACGACGTGCTGCTGGCCAACGCCGTCGGCCGGCGCTGGCCGGAGGTGCGCAGCAACGCGCTGGAACCCGGCTGGGTGGCGACGAAGATGGGCGGATCGCATGCCACCGGCGACCTGGACGCGGCCCCGCGGACCCAGGCCTGGCTGGCAGCCGGCGGTGAGCCCGGGACGGAGGTGTCCGGCGGGTATTTCTTCCATATGCAGCCGCGCAAGCCGAGCGGCGCGGTGCACGATCCGGTGCGACAGGACATGCTGCTGGCTGCCTGCGCGCGCCTCAGCGGCGTGACGCTTCCCGGGGCCTAGGAGGCCCCGGGGCCCGAGGGTCTCTCACGCACCGAATGCCGCGGGGCGCCTGTTCCGATGCCACCCGTCTGCCAGGGAACACTCAGGCGACCTTGTCCGCCATGCTGGCCCGGCGTGCACCCATCGGCTTCTCGGCGCCGTGGGTTGAATCGCGGGCGGTCTGGTGCTCCATCTCGGCGTTCAGCTCGGCACCCGACAGCACCACGATCGACGAGATCCAGATCCAGGTCATGAAGCCGACCGCGGCGCCGAGCGAGCCATAGGTCTTGTTGTAGTTGCCGAAATGCTCGACGTAGTACGAGAACAGCAACGAGACCAGCAGCCAGACGACGGTGGCAAGCGCGCTGCCCCAGCTCACCCAGCGCCACCGCGCCGGGCGGCGGCTCGGGCCGTAGCGGTAGACGCAGGCCAGCAGCAAGGCGAGCATCACCAGCAGGATCGGCCAACGTGCCAGCTTGAGCAGGATCGCCGTGGTCTGCTGCAGGCCGACGAAGTTCAGCGCCGCGGGCAATGCCACGATGCCGGCGATCACCAGGATGAGGAACACCAGGGCGCCGATCGTGAAGCCCAGCGTGATGAGGGTGCGCCTGATGAAGCTGCGCTCCTCCTTCTCGTCGTAGACCACGTTCAGCGCGTCGAAGAGGCCCTTGATGCCGGCATTGGCGCTCCAGAGCGAGGTCGCGAGCCCGAGGATGACGCCGAACCCGAGCGCCTTGGGTGGTCCCGAGGTCAGCGACTTGAGCTGGTCGCTGATGATCTGCACGCCTCCGCCCGGCACGAAGCCGGAGACTGCGCTGAGGTTCTCCGAGATCGTGTGCGGATCGGCGACCAGGCCATAGAGCGAGACCAGCGCCGCCATCGCCGGGAACAGCGCCAGCAGGGTGTAGAAGGTGACCGACGCCGCCTCGTCCATCACCCGGTCCTCGCCGATCTGCTGGAAGGTCCGCTTGGCGATCTCGAGCCAGCCGCGCGGCGGGATCTCGGTGGGACTGTCGGCGCCGCGGCCTGGGTGCGCTTCGCTCTCGTCCGGTCGACCGGCAGCCTGCCGCGCATCCGGTCGCCCGTCACCTGGTTGATGGGCTACCCGTTCGACCGGCCCGGGAGCAGCCAGCACCTCCGGGCGGCGCGAACCCCAGCGTCCGCGAGCCGCCAGTGCCGCAAGGGCCGCGGTCAGCGCAGTCAGCAGCGTGATGGCAACGTGGCGCAGCGTCGGACGGATGCTCGCAGGCATGGTGTTCCCTTGTTCGGTCGATCGCGTCATCGAACGATGAGCATCCGAGGGGTCCGGTGGTTCCTTTCCGAAATCAGGTCTCCTCGCATGCCGCCTGCGCCCGCTCCAGCAGCGCCCGGGCAAGATCGACCGGGTTACTGAGCGTGAAGTTGTTGCCGAAGGAACCGTTCCTGCCGGCGTTGATGATGCCGGCGGTCGAATAGTAATAGTCGACGCTGGCACCGTTGATGCAATCGAGGATCAGCTGGTTCGACCAGACCATCGGACCGGAGTTCAGGACGACGCAGCGTGGCCGTCGACTGAAGATGCCGGTATGGAAGGCTGATCCGATGAAGCCATAGACGACGGCGCGATCACGCCAGAGCTGCACCTGCTCTGCGATTGACAACTCCTCCGGGCATACGACGTCCGCTCCGAGGCGGACCAACTCGTCGACCACCTCACCTTCGTTGACCACCCGTGACACGCCCCGTTGCACCTTGTGCTTCGACAGATAAAGCGGACGCCGACTTGGTTTTGAGGGCAGGTTCAAGGTGAGGATGTCGCCGATGCGGTTGCAGAGGCGTGCGTAGGCGAGGTGGCCCAGGTTGTTCTCCTCGAAACTCGGCGCCGTGACCGTGATGCGCTTGAAGCGGGCGCCAGCGGGAAAACGCATGAGGTGATGGGAACCCAAACCCAGGGCGGAGAAAATATCCGCAAGGAACGGGATCCGGAACAATTCCTCGGGGGACCGGTCACCGCAATAGACCAGGCGGGTGGTGTCATCGATAACCGCGCGCATGTTCCAGAGCCGGGGCAACCCGCTCAGCAGGAAATGTCCATAGTGCCATTCGTGCAGCGAGCCGGCATAGATGTAGGAGAAGTCGCCGGGAGCTGGATCAAGGGGTTCGGGTATGCGCTGAAGAACGCCCTGGGCAGTATGCGGCCCCAGCAGGCCGAGATACGTGACACCTTCCGCTACGGCGCGACCGTTGCTGTGGAACAGGTGTGTCTCGCCAGGGGCGCCGGGATAGAAGCTGATGTCGAGGGCTTGGCGGCTCGATGGATCTTCGACAACCAGGAGATGGCCACCGTGGACGCTTTCGCACTTCGCCAGCATGACTATGTCTTGTTCCTGTCTTCGCTAGCTCGGCTTCCAGGCATGGCAATCGAACCAGGTGCGTGACATCCGCGGACGGGCCTCGGTCCAGGCTGCCTTGAAGTCCTCGAGATCTGTCCAGATCCCGTCAGCGAACAGGTCCAGCCCGAACGGGCCGCTTGCATGCGTGAAATCCGCGAACGCCAGCGCCTTGCCCTCGAGTTGTCGAGGTGGCAGCTGCAGGCCGCCCGCCGGTTTTTGGTCGACCAGCCGGAAGCGGCGATAACCGGCCTCGAACAGCATCTCCACCGGCTGGAGCAGGTGGCACTCGACGGAAATGAACTCGGGGACACCGCCCTGCGCAAGGAAGCCGGTCAGGAAGGCCTGCTCGTTTCCCTCGATGTCGATCTTGAGATAGCGCGGAATGCCCGCCTGGGCGGTCAGGGTGCGCCAGTCGATCGTCGTGACCGCATGGCGCGCATAATCGTCGGTGACTTCGGCACGCTTGGCGATCCCGGAAATGCCCTGATGGACGCGATGGACAAAGATCTCGAGCGATGCTCCAAAATGCTCGCCGGCGGCGAAGTTCAACAACAGGAGCGCGCCGGTGGCGATACTGGCGGCGAACCTGTCGCGCAGGGCCCGACATTGCTCCGGATCCGCCTCGACCGCGATGACCCGGAAGCCTTTCGCCAGGTAATAGGCGGTATCGTTTCCCTCCGACACGCCGATGTCGATGATCAGTCCCTGGTAGCTGTCGTCTGACATGACTGTCTCCTTGCGGAACGGCCGCGCCGGCGGAACATGGCGGCCCGGGACGGCGATGCGGGCGAGTTGCGCATGCAGCGCAGGCAGAAGCCGCAGGGGTGCGCGATCCTCGACCTGGTTGACGTCGTAGCCGCGCCACAGGTTGGACCCCTGAGGCAGATCGGGCCGCTTGCGCAGGCGGGCGAGGAAATCTTCCATGCTCCGGCACTGGAAGTGCATCAGCTTGGCAACCGACCAGTCTGGCGATGAACTCATGATGCCGGGTTGCCTGGCCCAGGTGAACCGGTTGTGGCTCGCGTCGCGATAGCGATCGAGCGCGATGTCGAAGGCGTGCATGTTCAGCCAGTGCGGCCCGACCGAATTCGGTCGCACGATGCTTTTCACGTGCCGGTTGATCGGCTGCTGCATGTCGCCGTGCCAGGTATAGGCCTCGACCGGCGGCAGCTGCGGTTTCAGGGCGTGGTTGCTGCTGCCATAGTTGCACCAGTTGATGGCAATCCCGTCGGCGTCGTCGAAGCGGTCGAGAAAACCTGCGAGATCGAGGCCGGCGGAAAACGAGACATATTCGTCCGCATCGAAGAAGGCGATCCACTCGAACTCGTCCGCGTAGAGCTGGAGCGCGATGCGGTAGGCCATCTGCTGCCGCAGGTTGAAGAATATCTCCCTCGAGCCGGGGGTGCGACACAGCCTGATATCCTGCACCCCTGCGGCATGCTCGAGGATTTCCCAGGTCCCATCGGTGGAGTCGTCGTCGAAGACGATGCAGGTGTCGAAGCGATGGATATGATGCCAGGCCAGCCAGCACGCGATGTCGGCAGCCTCATCCTTGACGACGAGGACGACGGCACATCGCTTTCTGCTCATGGCGCCGATGCGGGGAAGCCTGACACAGGACGATCCTAGAACGCCGCAAGTCGCAGAGCTTTATCGTGCAACGACCAAGTCATCCTGCCACCGTGACGGATCGAGCGTCAACAACGGACCGATACGCCGGCGGCAGGAGCCGGCCTTGTTCAGGGCACCACCACCAACCCATCCCACGCCAGCACCGAGCCGCTCTGTGCCGGTATTGCTCCCGCGCACACCGACAGCAGGCTTTCGGCGCAGAACTCCGGCGTGAACAGCTTGCCGTCCGCAACACCCGCCTGGAACGGCTTGCTGAGGCCGGTCGCCACCGTGCCAGGATGCAGTCCGAGACAGATCGCCTCCGGCCGGCTGCGCGCAAGCTCGATGGCGAGGTTGCGCAGGATCATGTTCAGGCCCGCCTTCGAGGCGCGATAGGCGTGCCAGCCGCCGAGGCGGTTGTCGCCGATGCTGCCGACACGCGCCGACAGCGCCGCAAACACGCTGCGACCGGTGCGCGGCAGCAGCGGCAGCATGTGCTTGGCGACCAGCGCCGGACCGACCGCATTCACCCGCCAGGCCTGGGTCAGCGCGTCGCCATCGAGCGATCGCCAGCTGCGCTCCGGCTGGCCGACGCCCTCGCCGTGCAGCAGCCCGGTCGCGACCAGCACCAGGGTTGGCGGCGAGCCGGCGGCGGCGACCGGCCCCTGCACCGCGCCTTCGATGCTGGCCTCGTCAAGCAGATCGATCCGGCCCCGGATCAGGCGATCGGAGACGACATCGGCCGGTGCGGCGCCTGCGCGCGACAACGCCACCACGGCCACGAACTCCGGCCGTCGCAGCAACGCACGCACCAGCGCCTCGCCGATGCCCCCCGAGGCGCCGATGACGACCGCGCAGCCCATCTGCTAGCCCTCGTCCGGCACCCGGCCCACGGTGCCGAGAAATTCCGGATCGCCGAACTCGTCCGCCTCGGCATCGTGCCAGACCCGCACGACACGCGCGCCCACGATCGAGCCGCCGTTCATCGCCTTTTCGGCACGCAGCAGGCCTTCCTCCTGGGTGCGGCAGACGATCGCGACCCCCGCCTGCAGGGCTCCGCGCTTACCGGCGAGATAGGGCTGGTAGATGATCTGCGGCGTCGCCGGCATCGTCTGTGTCCTTCGGCCATGGCCGCAACCTGGGTGTCCGCCAGCATAGCCCCGCAACGGGTGGCGAGACAGCGGGCGCGTGTCGCGGCATGCTCGGTCACCAGCGGGGGCAGCATCGGGCGGCCACCGGCAGGCAGGGGCGCACATGGGCCGGTTCTTCGCCATGGAGGGCGTGTCCGCCGCCACCGTCACCGAGCCGGTACCCAACGCGCTGAAGACGATGCGGCTCGACCGCGTGTTCTGGAGCCATTTCTCGCCCAATCTCGGTCCGGGCGGCTGGGTGGTGGGCGTGCTGCTGGTGCATCTGGGCCTCGGCCTCGGCAGCGGCATCGCGGCGATCCTGCTCGGCAACCTGATCGGCGCCCTCCCGGTCGCGTTCGCCGCCGCCATCGGACCGGTGACCGGCCTGCCGCAGATGGAGGCGTCGCGCCAGGTCCTCGGCCGGCGCGGCATCAGGCTGCCGTCGTTCCTGAACTGGATCTACTGCATCGGCTGGGACGCGGTGAACAACGTGCCGGCCGCCGCCGCCCTGGTCGCCCTGCTGGCGCTCGCGGGCCTGGCAGCCCCGTTCTGGCTGGCCCTTGCGGTGCTGGCCGGGCTGCAGATGATCGCCAGCATCTACGGCCACGACATGGTGCAGGGCCTGCAGAAATACCTCGGCGGCCTGCTGCTGGTGACGTTCGCGGTCATCGGCGGCCTGGATTTCCTGCGCGCCGGCAGCGCACTGCTGCCGCACCCGGCGGATGCCCCGGCCACCCTCACCGTGCCGACATTCCTGCTCGCGGTGGCGATCCTGGCCAGCTTCAACCTGTCCTGGGCCACCTACTCCTCGGACTACACGCGCTACCTGCCGGCCGATACCGACCCGAAGCGGGTGGTGCGGCTGTCGTTCGCCGCCCTGCTGGCGTCCGCCATCCCGTTCCAGCTGCTCGGCCTGGTCACCGCCGGCAGCGTCGGAGAGGCGTCGCCCACCGCGGTGATCGCCGGCCTGCAGCACGCCGCCGGAGGGCTGGGGCCGGTAGTGCTGGCGGCGATCGCGCTGTCGTCGATCAGCGGCAACTCGTTCAACGACAACACCGCCAGCTACAGCCTCATCTCGGCGGGCATCCGCGTCCCCCGTGTGCTGGCGGCGATCGCCACCGCGACGCTGGGCTACCTGCTCGCGGTGTTCGGCGCCGGACGCTATGCCGAGCTCTACACCAACTACCTGGTGGTGACGCTGTACTGGATCGCGCCGTTCATCGGCATCGTGCTGGCCGACTGGTACCTGGTCGGCGGCGGCCACCGGAAGGTGCCACGCGGCTGGACGCCGGCTGCGACCATCTTCGTCGTCACGGCGGTGGTCACCATCGCCTTGTTCTCCGTCAGCGACACCTATACCGGTCCGGTCGCCCGCCTGCTGGGTGGGGCGGATGTCGGCTACTATGTCGGGTTTGTTACAGCTGGAGCACTTTACATGCTGAGTGCAAATAAGCGTAACAACAACGGCGCTCGGCACGAACCCTGAATACGGTTATGGGCCTGATGCAAGAGGTCCGCAGCATGTCCCTGCCAACACCGATCCTGCGCCTGCTCGACCCGCACGTCTCTCCGGCAACCAAGCTGCTGATGCTGTTCGGCCTCTCCTATCCCCTGCAACCGATCGACCTGATCCCGGATCGGCTGCCCTATGTCGGGCACGCGGATAATTATGGCCTGCCGGTAGCAGGCGCCGCCGCCGCGCTGCTGCTGCTGCTTGGAATTCCCGGCCGCGCCGTGGTGCTGGCCCGCCTGACCCGGGCCGGGCTCGGCATCCTCGCTTCGATCGGCCAGGCGGCGGCCGCCCGCGCACCGGGCCGCTTCATCCTGCGGCTGATGCTGGGACGCTGGCCGGATCCGCCTGAGCAGCAGGCCTTCCTGGCCGGGCTTGCCGCCACCGGCCATTCGCTACCGCCCCTGCTGCGCGCTGCCGCCTACGTCCCGGCGGCGGCGCCCCTGCTCGGCCGCGGCATGCTGCTCAGCGCCGTGACCGGGCAGCGTTCCCGGCCGGGCGACGGCCGGCCGGTCGTCGCCGGCAATGCCGGGATCGCACTCAGCGATGCCCAGATGCGTGGCAACCTGCTGGCTGTCTGGCGCGGTCCGAAGCTGCGGTTCCTGCACCTCGAGAAGACCGCCGGATCGTCGCTGGTGGTAGCGCTGCAATCCCAGTTCCATCCGCTGCAGATCCATTCCGAGGGTGCGCTCAAGACCATTACCGCCATCGATGCGGAGCGCTTCGCGGCCCTGGCGGCGGCGCATCGCCGGGCGGAATTCGTCTGGGGCCACTACGACCTGCCGTCGCTGCGCCGGCTCGACGGCGACGAAGCCGGCTTTCATTTCTGCCTGCTGCGCGATCCGCGCCAGCGCATCCTGTCGCTGTACTACTTCTGGCGGGCTACTTCCGGTGCAACGGAACGGCCGGTCTGCCTGGCACGCGAGCACGGGTTGCTCGACTTCCTGCGCCTGCGCGATCCGGCGCTGCGCAACGAGATCGACAACCTCTATGTCCGCCGGCTGACCGGCCTCTATGTCACCGGGACCGGCGATCCGCTTGACGCGGCGCCCGACCAGGCCCTGGCCGCGGCGGAGCGGGCGATGCGCCGGCTGGATTTCGTCGGGATCTCGGAGCGCCTCACCGAGAGCCTGGCGCTGCTCGGCGATACCCTCGGCTTCACGCCACCGGCCCGCACCCCGGCGGTCAACGTCCAGGCGCAACTGGAACTCAAGGCGCTGCGACCGACGCCGGCCAGTCCGCGCGAGCCGATGACCGAGGCCATCGAGGCGGAGCTTGCCGCCCTGACGCGGCTCGACATCATGCTGTATCGCTCCGCCGATCGACGCCTGGCACGGCTACGGCCGGGAACGGGGGCGGAGATAGATGCCTGACGCCCGCCCCGGCGATTGTTCAGTGCAGGCCGGGCGCGGGGCCGGCAACCATCGGGTCTGCCAGGTTGCCGGAGCCGATCGCCGAATTCTGGCCGGCCGGGCCGAGGCCTGCGGCGCCGACGCTGGTGGGTCCCGGCTGCATCGCCGGCAACGCGGCGCTCTGGCCAGGTCCCTCGGGAGGGGTGGAGCCGTTGCAGCCGGCAAGCATCGCCAGGCTCAGGCCACAGGCGGCGGCAAGCAGGCGCCTGGGCAGGGCGGTGCTGGATGACATCGGCATATCCTAGTTGGATGAGTGCCGGGCAACGCCTCAGGCCGTGGCATAGTTGTGCGCCCGGTCGAGCTTGCGGCTGACCGGCAGCAGCAGGGCGAACAAACCGGTGCCGACGCAGGCCGCCAGGAACAGCCGGAAGAACAGGGTGGTGTAGATCGGCAGGCTCTGCGCCGGATCGGCGGCGCCTCCCAGATCCGGCACCGCGGCGAGGTTGGCGACCGCGCTGCCGAGATACATCGCGACCCCGGTGGAGACGAAGTAGGCGCCCATCATGAAGGCGCTCATGCGGCCGGGAACGTAGCGCGCCACCACCGCGAGGCCGAGGCCGCTGACCAGCAGCTCGCCCAGCGACAGCAAGCCGTAGCCCCACACCATCACCCAGGGCGAGATCAGCGGGCTGGTCGCGAACCGGCAGGACAGCCACCAGACCAGGAACCCGCCGGCGACGCAGGCGAAGCCGAGCAGGAACTTGGTTGCGAGCGAGACATCCCGGCCGGTGGCGCCGAGGCGGTTGTAGAGCAAGGCCAGCGGCGGGCTCGCCAGCATGATCCAGATCGGGTTGAGCGCCTGGAACTGGCCGGCCGACCAGTGGAACAGCGCGACGCCGGCCAGGTTGAACTCGAGCTGCACGTTGCGAAGCGCGAACAGCGTCAGCGACGTCGACATCTGCTGGTAGAAGATGAAGAACACCATCGACTGCACGGTGAGCAGGTACATCATCAGCAGGCCGGGACGCTCGCTGGCGGCGCTCCGGGCATAGGTCCAGATCCAGATCGCCACCACCGCGGCGCCTGCCAGCCAGACGCAGGCGCGGGCCACGGCGGCATGCTGCAGCACGAAGCCGACCACCACGATCGCCCCCAGCGCGCCGCCGATGATCGCGGCGAGGAGTGCGGGCCGCAACGGCTGGCCATCCGGCACCGAGCCGATGTGATCGACGCGCCGGTGCATGATGGCGTAGTTCACCAGGCCCAGCACCAGGCCGGCGCAGCACATGCCGAAGGCGACGTGCCAGCCGTACCGGTCCTTGAGCCAGGGGCACAGCAGGATCGAGACGGTCGAGCCGACATTGACCGCCATGTAGTAGATGGTGAAGGCGCCATCGAGCCGGCTGTCGTCGCCCTCGTAGATCCGCCGCACCATGTTGGCGGCGTTCGACTTGAACAGGCCGTTGCCGACGCTGATGGTGCCCATCGCGGCATACAGCAGCACCGTCCCGGTGGTCGGCCACGCCATCAGCAGGTAGCCGATGGTGAGCGTGATGGCGCCCAGCAGCATGGTCCGTCTCGAGCCCAGCACCCGGTCGCCGATCCAGCCGCCGACCGCCGGGGCCGCATAGGTCAGCGCCGCGAAGGCGCCCCACAGCAGGTTGGAGCGGGCGTCCGAGAAGCCGAGCTGCTGCACCATGAACAGCAGCAGGATCGCCTGCATGCCGTAGTAGCCGAACCGCTCCCACAGCTCGATCAGCAGGACGACGGTGAAGGACTGGGTGCGTGTCACCGTCGAAGGTGCGAGCGGCTGCGGGATGGCAGGGGCGTGCATGCGTGTGTCCGGGCTGAAGGTCGGCGATCACTCGCCCGGATGCCACGAATTTGCAACTAGGCCACGGGCCGGCCGGCCGCGGCGCAGTCCGGGCGGCGGCTATGCATGAATCTGATTCAAGAAACCCGTGAAAAAACCTCTGTTGTCAGCAGGCGGCAATGGATCGCGAATGTCCGTCCACGCTTGCCGAAGGATCAGGCCATGTCCCTCATCGCCGCGCTGCGTATCCGGGAGGCGGAAGGCAGACCGATCCGCGTCGGACTGATCGGCGCCGGAAAGTTCGGCTCGATGTATGCGGCGCAGGCGCACCGTACGCCCGGGGTACACCTGATCGGCGTCGCCGACCTGTCGCCGCCACGGGCGGCGGCGGCCCTGGCCCGGGTCGGCTGGGACGCCGACCGCTATCGCGCGCGCTCGTTCGGACAGGCCGCATCCGACCGCACCACCCATATCACCGACGACGCCGCCTCGATGATCGCGAGCCCGCATGTCGACATCGTCATCGACGCCACCGGCAGCCCGGCCGCCGGCATCCGCCACGCCCTGCTGTGCTGCGAGCACGGCACCCACATCGTCATGGTCAACGTCGAGGCCGACGTGCTGGCCGGGCCGTACCTCGCCGAGCGCGCCCGCCAGGCCGGCATCGTCTACTCGATGGCCTCCGGCGACCAGCCGGCGCTGATCGCCGAGCTGGTCGACTGGGCCCGCACCGTCGGCTTCGACATCGTCTGCGCCGGCAAGGGCACGCGGCATCTTCCGGCCTACCACGCTTCCACGCCGGACACCGTCTGGACCCACTACGGCTTCACCGAGGCGCAGCTCGCCACCGGCGACTTCAATGCGCAGATGTTCAACTCCTTCCTGGACGGCACCAAGTCGGCGCTGGAGATGGCGGCGGTCGCCAACGCCTGCGAGCTGGCGCCGCCGCCCGACGGCCTCGCCTTCCCGGCCTGCGGCGTCGACGACCTGCCGCTGCTGCTGCGTCCGCGCGAGGAGGGCGGCATCCTTGCCGGGCGCGGAACGGTGGAGGTGGTGTCCTCGCTCGAGCGCGACGGCCGCCCGGTGTTCCGCGACCTGCGCTGGGGCGTGTACGTGGTGATCGAGGCGCCGAACGAGTACGTGCGCGACTGCTTCTCGCAGTACGGCCTGCGCACCGACCCGGGCGGCCGTTTCGCCGCCATGTATCGCCCCTACCACCTGATCGGCCTGGAGCTCGGCACCTCGGTCGCCAGCATCGGCGTGCGCGGCGAGGCGACAGGCGCCACCACTTCGTTCAGCGGCGATGTGGCCGCGACTGCGAAACGCGCGTTGCGGGCCGGCGAGACGCTCGATGGCGAGGGCGGCTACACCGTCTACGGCAAGCTGCGGCGCGCATCGGACTCGCTCCGCGAGGGACTGGTGCCGATCGGGCTGGCGCACGGGATGACGCTGAGGCGGGACATCGCCGAGGGCGACGGCATCGGCTGGGACGATGTGGAGTACGACGCCACCCGCCAGGCGATCCAGGTGCGACGCGAGATGGAAGACATGTTCCGCCGGCGCGCCGGCTGATGGATGCGGGTCCGATCGGCGACGCGGCGGCCACGCGCGATCCGCGCCGGACCGCCTATCGCCGCATCACCCTGCGCCTGATGCCGCTGGTGGTGCTGAGCTACTGCTGCGCCTATGTCGACCGCGTCAATGTCGGCTTCGCCAAGCTGCGCATGCTGTCGGACCTGCATTTCAGCGACCTCACCTACGGGTTCGGCGCCGGCATCTTCTTCATCGGCTACTTCCTGTTCGAGATCCCGAGCAACCTGCTGCTGCAGCGCTACGGCGCCCGCGTCGTGCTGGCGACCATCATGGTGGTCTGGAGCGTCATCTCGGCGGCGACCTCGCTGGTCCACACGCCGGCGCAGTTCTACGTCGCCCGGCTGCTGCTTGGCCTCGCCGAGGCCGGCCTGTCGCCAGGCATCATGCTCTACCTTACCTATTGGTTCCCGCCGGCGCGCCGCGGCTTCGCCCTGGGCGCCTACTATGTCGGGGTGCCGCTGGCCGGGATCGTCGGCGGTCCGCTCTCCGGCATGATCCTCAAGGCGTTCGCCGGTTCGACCGGGTTCCGTGACTGGCAGTGGCTGTTCGTGCTGGAGGCGATCCCGTCGCTGCTGGTCGGCCTGGTGCTGCTGGGCTTCGCGACCAGCCGGCCGGAGCAGGCCCATTGGCTGTCCGACGCCGAACGCCGGGCGGTGCAGGAGGATCTCGCCGCCGGCGCGTCGCCGTACGAGGTCCATGCCGGGCTGCGGACCTTCCTGCTCGACGGCCGCATGTGGCGGCTGGCCAGCGTCTATTTCTGCGAGCTGGTTGGGTTGTACGGCCTGAGCTTCTGGCTGCCCTCGGTCATACGCGCCTCCGGGATCCGCGACGTGGCGACCATCGGCTGGGTGTCCGCGGTGCCCTACCTGGTGGCGATGCCGGTGATCGTCCTGAGCGGCATCACCGCCGACCGCACCGGCCTGCGCCGCCTGCATTTCGCCGGCTTCCTCCTGGTCGGCGCCGTCGCCTTCGCGCTCAGCGGCCTGTCATCGCTTGGCCCGGCCGGCGCGGTGGCGCTGCTGAGCGTGGCGACGGTCGGCATCCTGTCGGCGCTGTCGCTGTTCTGGGGCGTGCCGGCGACCCTGCTGGGAGGCACCTCGGCGGCGGTCGGGATCGCGCTGATCAATGCGATCGGCAACCTCGCCGGAATGATGTCGCCATGGATGGTCGGCTGGCTGAACGTGCATACCGGCGGCCAGCAGGCCGGCCTGGTCGCGGTGGCGACGTTCATGGCGCTCGGCGCGGTGCTGGTCTGGACGGTGCCGGGCTCGCAGGAACGCCTGCGCACGCGAAAGGAGATCCGATGACCCTGGGTGTGGCACTTCCGAACGGCTGCCGGATCACGCATGGCGCGGGCGCGAATATCCGCACGCCGTTCCCCGACATGCCGCTCGAGATGCACGAGCTGCATGGCGGGACGGCGGACCCGGCCGGCCCGGGCTTCCGCGGCCAGTTCGGCTTCATCCCGTTCAGCGAGGCGGTGCGGCTGCCGCGCCACGTGCACATCAGCGACGACGGGCGGCTGCTGCCCGAGCGCATCCTGGTGTTCAACGGCGCCGGCCTGGTCGAGCTGAACGGCGAGCTGACGGTGGTGGCGCCGGGCTCGCTGATCGATATCCCGGCCGGCGTGCCGCACACCTGGACCGCCTGCCCGTCCGGCCTCGCGCTGCCGGACGGCAGCAGGACGGACGGTCGCTTCCTGATGGTCTATGTCTATTCCGAGCCGACCTCGTTCGCGCCGACCGCCGCCACCGGAACCCTGGCCAGCGCCACGGAGTACGAGCGCTGGGACGGCGATCTCGAGCCGTTGCGCATTCCGGTGCTGACAGCCGACGACCTGCCGGGACGGGCGAGGCTGGTCTGGGACCGCGGCCTGCTTCCGCTCTAGCCGCTCGCGGCGGACATTGCCTGTCCCATATCCATGCCCGGGGTGAGCCCGCTCAGCCAGGCCGAAGCCAGCACGGCGAGCAAGCCGAGCGCGGTCTGCACCAGGATGGCGGCCAGCAGGTGGCGACGGGCCTGGTCCGCCGTCGCTCCCCGGAGGGCCGGGGCCAGGCGGTAGCGGTTGAGCACCGCGAGCGCCGTCAGCAGCAGGAAGAGCGTCGCCTTGACCAGCACCACCACGCCATAGGCAGTGCCGGCCAGGGCGTGCCAGCCGCCGACCAGCACCCAGCCCTGCACCAGCGCCGAACCCGCGAGCACCACGACGCAGATGCGTCCCATCGGCGAGAACCAGCGTGCCGCCTGCGCTGCGGTGGCCGGGATGGCCAGCCGGACCAGCAGCAGCAGGGGCAGCAGGCCGCCGATCCAGCCGGCGGCGGCGAGCAGGTGCAGGATATCGGCGGCGCAGAGCAGGCTGGCGACGCCGCCCATCGCCATCGCATGGCCATGGCCGGCCTGCAGGGCGACATCGAGCAGTGCCGCGAGCGCCGTCCATCCGGACAATCCGGCCAGGCGAAGCAAGGCCGCGGTCGCCCCGAGGCCCGCGAGCTGCAGCAGCGCAAGATGGCCGAACGCGGTCTCCCGCAGGACCGGCCGCAACGCCGCCAGCGCCTGTGCCGGCCCGTTCGCGTCGGCGATGTCGGCCGCCTGCAGGACCACCCAGCCCAGCAGCGTGACCACGGCAAGGGCGAGGCTGCCGCGAGCCAGCTGCCGCAGCATGCGACAGACCCGGGCGGCCTCGTCCGGCGGCACCGACGCCAGCGCCGGCCGGGCCACCAGAACGGCGAAGACGGTGACGCCGCCGAGCGACAGCAGGCCGGCGACGAACAGCGCCCTCGCCAGGACCAGTCCGAGACCGCCGTCGGGCATCTAGCGGGTGCCTACCTACCGGACGACGGTGAAGCTGAAGCGGCCCTGGGTCTTGTGGGTGTCGGTTGCGGTCGCGTGCCAGCTGACCCGGTAGGTACCGGGCGCCAGCGGTCGCACCGGAACCGCGAGCCGGTCCTCTGCGCCGGCGGGGTGCACCGGCCCGGCGACCACGCTGTCGCCGTTGGCCGCGGTCACCGCGATGGTGCTGAACTGCGGTTCCACGCCCTCGGTGAAGTCGATCACCACCTCGCCCGGCGCGGCGCCGGTGCTGCCGACCGCCGGGCTTGCGCGCTTCAGGAAGGCGTGCGCACCGGCGCCACCGGCATAGGAGGCGAGTGCCGCGAGCAGCAGAGCCGACGGGATCGTCCGGGATGGAGCGGTCATTGGAAGATCGGCTTTCCGATGAAGTCGTTCGGGAACAGGTCGTCGAAGAAGAGATGCACCAGCCCGACCGCGCCGACGGTGGTGCCGGTCGCCTTGTTGAGCGGCACCAGCGCCTCGACGCCGACCTCGCCCCACTGGGCGAGGTAGATCACGCCAGGGGCGGCGGTCCAGGTCGCCCCCTGCGCACCGTGCGCCGAGGCGGGCGACGACCAGGTGAACTCCACCAGCGGGATCATGTTGCCGAGGATGCCGGGCAGGCCGAGATCCTTCACCTGCGACTGCAGGTAGGGGATGCTGTACTGGACCGAGAAAGCCCCTGCCCAGGCGTTGGTGTTGCCGTTGTTGAACTGCGCGGCGATGCCGTTGGTAAGCGATGCGGTCGCGGGCGCGGGCGCTGCGATCTGCTTCACCTCGCGGTCGGCGATGGTGAAGCCGAGCTCCCCGGTGACCGCGAACGGCTGCAGGAAGCCGGCCGGCAGGTCGCCCATGCCCTTGCCGAAATAGGCGGTCGGCGCCGTCGATCCATAATGGTCGGCGCCGGTGTGGGTGGTGCCGCTGCCGCCGAACTCGCGGATGATGCCGAGGGAGGCGACGAACTCGTGGTCGGCGTTGGTGATCGCCTGCCATTTGCCGGTGACGTAGATGTTCTCGAAGCCGGTCTGTGTCTTCGAGCCGTTGACCTGCTGGATGTCGTAGCCGTCGTTGAAGATCAGCGCGGTGTCCGGCGTGATGGTCTTGTCGTACTCCCAGCCCAGATCGACCTCGTGGGTCGGGCCGCTGCCGCCATCGGCGCCGCTGCGCTGGTAGGTGATGGCCGGCAGCGAGGCTTCGTCGCTGACGCCGGGATCGTCGAAGGTGAGCGTCACCGGAAACACCCGGGCGCCGGCGATGACGTGGGCATACACCGGACATGACGTAAGGATGAGGCCTGCGCACAGCAGGGGCGCGGCCGGATACAGGTTTCGCATGGTTGCGAAGATCCTCTGATGCGGGAAGTCGGGGGATGGCGAGCGGGCGTCAGGCCGCCGCCGGTGGACCCCTCGGACTTCCGACCCGCATGACGGGACCCGGCGGCGCGCGCCCAACCGGACGCTCGAAGACCCGCAGGACCAGCCGGACCGCGGGAGGCGGCGACAGCAGCGTCGGCGCCAGGATGGAGGACGGCAGCTCCAGCGCCATGATCGCCGGGCAGAGGGCCAGGTCCAGCCGGTGATGCTGCGGTCGCCGATGGCCATCGGCCGGGACGTTGCCGCTGCTGCACAGCACGCCCGCCGCCGAGAGGGCGACGCGCTCGGCGCGAACCGGCTCCGCCGACATCATGCCGGAGAGGACGATCTGGCACAGCAGGGCAAGCAGCGCGGCTACGCCTGCAAGCCTGCCGCCAAGCGGACGCCGGCCGGGCCGGACGCGTTGAGGCATGAGGGGAGGCTAGCGGGACCTCGGCGCCGGCACAATCAAGCGACGCGGGCGCACCCGCCGCAATCGGATCGGCGAGCGGAGGGCCGGCGGGCGCGCCGGGCCATCATCGGATCGATCCTGCTTCCCGATCGGATGAAGATGCCCGGCAAACGACAAGCCGGTGCTTCTTTCCGATCCACTTCGATCGGAAAAAGCTCTAGAGAGACGTCGGCTCAAGCTGGAGGAGCGATCGCATGCCCCGCATCCTGCGCACCATCCGCTCCGGCATCCTCCCGGTCAGCCTGCTGGTCGCCTCCATGCCGGCGTGCCCGGCTGTCGCCGCGCCGGCGCCGGTGGATGCCGACATGATGCAGGGCATGGCGCGGATGCAGCACGGCATGGCGTCGGCGCCGATGACCGGCGACCCCGACCAGGACTTCATCGCGATGATGATCCCGCATCATCAAGGCGCCATCGCCATGGCGCAGGACGAGCTGCGCTATGGCCACGATCCGTCGTTGCGGGCGCTGGCGCGGCGGATCGTCGCCGACCAGCGCTCCGAGGTGGCGACCATGCGGCGCTGGCAGGCGTCGCATGGTGCCGTGCGAGGCCGCTGAGGCCAGCGCTCAGGCTGCGACATCCTGCGCGGAGGCGTAGACGGCGGACTTCCGGGTGCGGCCATAGGTCGCATAGAGCGCCACGCCGGTGAACAGCACCGCACCCAGCATGTTGCCCAGCGTCACCGGGATCTCGTTCCACACCCACCAGTCATAGAGCGACACCTTGGCGCCGAGCATCATGCCCGCCGGGATGGCGAACATGTTGACCACCGAGTGCTCGAAGCCCTGCTCCACGAAGATGAAGATCGGCAGCCAGGCGCCGAGGATCTTGCCGGTGGTGGAGGTCGAGGCGAGACCCATCACCGAGCCCAGGCTGACCATCCAGTTGCACAGGATGGCCTTGACGAACACCGTCAGCATGCCGGCGGCCCCGAACGCCTCGTAGGCGGTGGTCTTGCTGACCGCCAGTGCCCGCAGCTTGTCGCCGATCAGGCCGCCGCTGGTATGGCCGCACTCGGTGGTTGCGATCCAGAACAGCGATGCATAGATCAGGCTGCCCGCGAGGTTGCCGATGAAGACCAGGGTCCAGTTGGACAGCACGCGGCCGATGCCGATGCGCCCGGCCATCAGGGCAGTCGGCATGATACCGAAATTGCCGGTCAGCAGTTCCAGCCCGAGGATCACGATCAGGGCGAAGCCGGCGGGAAACAGCAGGGCGCCGGCGATGAACTGGCCGGTCTGCGCCGCAACCAGGAAGGCCATGCTGGTGACGAAACCGAGATAGGCGCCCGCCAAGGCGCCGCGGAGGAGCAGGTCCAGGGGTGTCAACCCGGCCTTCACGACCCCCGATTCCACCATGTTGCCCACGATCTGGGCCGGCTTAACATAGTCCGCCATACGCACTGCCTTCCTGTCTGCTGAACCATGCTCGCGCACCCCTGAGCAGATAGCTCCCGGGGTCGGGGTTCATCACGCCAGGATGAATTGCATTCGCGCCGGCGGGCGTCGAGAGAAGAGACAATGGAACAGACGCTGCTGTACCGGGATATCCGCTACGTGATCGGTCAGGAACAGGATGGCCGCCGGCGGTGGTCGATCCATCCCGAGGGCACCACCATGTCAGGCATCGTTAGCTCGAGCGGCCTGCGAGGCTCGTTCAAGTCGGCGGTGTTCGCCGCCCGCGAGGCTATCGACCATTGGCTCGACAGTCCCGGCGAGACCGGATCACCCGAACCGAACGCCGCCTGAAGGCCCGCATGCGCGATCTGGAAGGCTTCCACCCCGCCGCCTTCAGCAAGGCCGATCCGGAGCCGGACGCGCTGTTCTATGCCGAACCGCGGCTGGTCACCCATATCGACGACGGCGCCATCAACGCGGTCACCGCGCTCTACCGCACGGTGCTGCCGGAGAACGGGGTGATCCTCGACCTGATGAGCAGCTGGGTCAGCCACCTTCCCGAGGAGATGGTGTTCGAGCGGGTGATCGGGCATGGCCTGAACGAGGCCGAACTGCTCGAGAACCCCCGCCTCGACGACCATTTCGTAGCCGACCTCAACGCGGCGCCGTCGCTGCCACTCGCCGACCGCTCTCTCGACGGCGCCTGCATGTGCGTCGCGGTGCAATACCTGCAGCAGCCGGTGTCGGTGTTCCGTGAACTGGCGCGCGTGCTGCGGCCGGGCGCTCCGCTGGTGATCACCTTCTCGAACCGCTACTTCCCCACCAAGGCGGTGGCGATCTGGCAGGCGCTGGACGGACCCGACCGGCAGAAGCTGGTGTCGATCTGTGCGACCCGCGCCGGCTTCACCGAGATCGAGACCGGCGAGGTCAGGCCGGAGGCGGACGACCCTGCATGGCAGGATCCGATCTGGGCGGTTATCGCCAGGGTTCCGGTTCCGCTATAGAGGGCGCCATGCCCTTCCCAACGACACATGCCTCCCTCGCGCAGGCGCTCGCCGCGCGCGGCTACGCCGAACCCACTCCTGTACAGGCCGCGGTGCTTTCCGCCGACGCCGGCGATCGCGACCTCGTCGTCTCCGCCCAGACCGGCTCCGGCAAGACCGTCGCCTACGGGCTTGCCGCGGCACCCACCCTGCTCGGCGACGAGCCGTATTTCGGTCGCGCCACCGCGCCGCTCGCCCTGGTGATCGCGCCGACACGCGAGCTTGCGGTGCAGGTGCACAAGGAGCTGTCCTGGCTCTATGCCGACGCCCGCGCCCGCATCGTGCCGTGCATCGGCGGCATGGATGTCCGCCGCGAGGCCCGTGCGCTGGAAGGCGGCTGCCATATCGTCGTCGGCACCCCGGGCCGGCTGTGCGACCACCTGAGCCGCGGCCGGCTCGACCTCAGCGCACTGCGCGTCGTGGTGCTCGACGAGGCCGACGAGATGCTCGACCTCGGCTTTCGCGACGAGCTCGAGACGCTGCTCAAGCAGACCCCGGACACCCGCCGCACGCTGCTGTTCTCGGCGACCATCCCGCGTGAGATCGCGGCACTCGCCAAGCGCTACCAGCGCGACGCGCTGCGCATCGACACCGTCAGCGGCACCCGGCAGCACGCCGACATCGAGTATCGCGCGGTGATCGCCGGCCGCAACGACGAGGAACATGCGGTCGTCAACGTGCTGCGCTACTTCGAGAGCCCGACGGCGATGGTGTTCTGCTCGACCCGCGAGATGGTGCGCCACATGCACGGCAGCCTGCTGGAGCGCGGCTTCGCGTCGGTCGCGCTGTCCGGAGAACTCAGCCAGAGCGAACGGTCGCGGGCGCTGGAATCGCTGCGCACCGGCCAGGCGCGGGTGTGCGTCGCCACCGACGTCGCCGCGCGCGGCCTCGACCTGCCCGACCTCGGACTGGTGGTGCATGCGGCGCTGCCGACAGACAGCCCGACCCTGCTGCACCGCAGTGGCCGCACCGGGCGTGCCGGCCGCAAGGGCACCTGCGTGATCATCGTGCCGATCGCGCGTCGCCGGAAGGCCGAGCAGCTGCTGGCCGGCGCCCGCGTCGAGGCCGGCTGGAGCGGGCCGCCGACGCCGGAGGAGATCCGCGCCCGCGACAGTGCGCGGCTGCTGGCCGATCCGGTGCTGTCCGAGGAGGTGGCGCCGGAGGATCTCGCGCTGGCGCAGAGCCTGCTCGAGGGCCGCACCGCCGAGGAGGTTGCCGCTGCCCTGATCCGGATGCATCGCGCCCGGTTGCCCGAGCCCGAGGAGGTCACGCAGCCGCCGACCCACATCGCCGAGCATCGCCCGCGTGTCGCGACCGACCGGCCGCGCACACCCCGGGAAGAGCGCACCCGCGAGCCGTACCAGCGTGACGTCGGTCCGCCCCGCGAGGCGAGGCCGCGTGAGCCCGGCATCTGGTACCGCATGTCGATCGGGCGGCAGGACAAGGCCGATCCGAAATGGCTGGTGCCGTTGATCTGCCGCCTCGGCGGGGTGACCAAGCGCGACATCGGCGCCATCCGGATCAGCGACCAGGAGACGCATTTCGAGATCACGCCGGCGATGAGCGAGCGCTTCGCGGCATGCGTGGTGGCGACCGACGCCGACGAGGTGCAGATCGAGCGTGCGACCGGTGCGCCAGGCGCCGCTCCGGCGCCGCGCAAGCCGTATCGGGCGGCCGCGCGTGGTGCCGAGGGTCCAGGTGGCGCCTCGTCGCGCAAGCGGACCGCCGCCCGGCCGCGGTGAACCCTGCCCCGGCGCGCGTCCGCCTCGATGCGGTCTCGGCGGCGGATGGCGGCGAACTGATCCGCTGCAACTTGGCGAGCCGGGACCACCATCATCCCTGGGCAACGCCGTTCACCGACCGGCGCGGCTTCGAGGCCTGGTTCGCCCGCGTCTGCGACACCACGCAGGTCGCGCGCATCGGCCGCGAGGTGGTGACCGGCGACGTGGTGGGCGTGATCACGCTCAGCGGCATCCTGCGCGGCGGATTCCAGAACGCCTATGTCGGCTATTACGGCATGGCGGGTAGCAGCGGACGTGGCCTGATGACCGAGGCGGTCGGCACGATGTGCCGCCTTGCCTTCGACGGGCTGGGGTTGCACCGCCTGGAGGCCAACATCCAGCCCGGCAACGTGGCTTCGATCCGGCTGGCCCGGCGGCTCGGCTTCCGGCTGGAAGGATATTCGCCGCGCTACCTGCAGATCGGCGGCATCTGGCAGGACCACGAGCGCTACGCACTGCTGGCCGATGAAGCCGCTTTCGGAGCGACCTGAGCGGAACCCTTTATCGCGTTATCAAAACAGAGATACGCTCCCTCCGACGATACGGATCGCGATTCGGAGGCGCCGCCTGTGGGTTCCGGGAGCTTGGCGGTGGTGGCTCTCTGGCTTGGCGGCATTGCCGCGATCACCCGGCACGCGCCACTTGGCCGGCCGGCGATGGGGGCGGCCATCGCGCTGGCAATGGCTGCCCTCATCGGTCTGCTGGGCTGATCAGGCCGCGAACAGCGAGACGATCTCCTTGCAGAACGCAGGCAGGTCCTTCGGATTGCGCGAGGTGACCAGCTTGCCGTCCCGCACCACGGTCTCGTCGACCCAGGTGGCCCCGGCGTTGCGCAGGTCGGTCTGCAGCGACGGCCAGGAGGTGAGCTTCTTGCCCTTCACGCCATCCGCATTGATCAGTGTCCAGGCGCCGTGGCAGATCGCCGCGATCGGCTTGTCGGCCTGCACGAACTTCGCGACGAACGCCACCGCGTGATCGTCCATGCGCAGCTTGTCCGGATTGGTGGTGCCGCCCGGCAGCACCAGGCCGTCGAACTGCCCGGCATCGGCATCCGACACCGCCTGGTCGACGTCGATCTTGCTGGACGGCTTCACGTCCTCCTGCATGGCCTGGATCTGGCCGATCTCCAGCGACAGGATGCTGACGGTGGCGCCTGCCTGCTTCAATGCCTTCAACGGCTCGGTCAGCTCGACCTCCTCGACGCCGTCGGTGGCGAGCATCGCGATCCGGCGGCCGGTAAGTTCTGGCATGATGGAAGTACTCCTGTTGCAGTCGCCTGCTGAACAGAACTTTCGCGGTGGCGTTGCTCGTACTTGCGTCAACAGAACGTGCTGTCAGCCCTTGACGGCGCCCGCGGTCAGTCCGGCGACGATCTGCTTCTGGGCCAGCACGAAGACAAGTATCGCCGGCAGGATGGTCAGCGTGATGAAGGCGAGCACCAGCTGCCACTCGGTGCTGTACTGGCCCTGGTAGTCCATGACGCCGAGCGGCCAGGGATAGCGCGACGGCGTGTCGAGCAGGATGAGCGGCAACATGTAGTTGTTCCAGCTCGACACGAAGGTGATGATGGCGACGGTGGTGACGATCGGCCGGCACAGCGGCAGCGTGATCGACACGAAGATGCGCGCATAGGAGCAGCCGTCCATGCGCGCCGCCTCGAACAGTTCGACCGGCAACTGGCGGAAGAAATTGCGGAACAGCAGGATGCTCATGCTGAGTGCGAAAGCCACCTCCGCGAGGATCAGCCCGGCATAGGTGTCGAGCAGCCCGAGATCGCGCACTTGGATGAACAGCGGCAGGATCGCGGTCGCCGCCGGGAACATCAGGCCGAGCATCAGGTAGCTCGCCAGCATCTCGCGCCCGAAGAAATGCAGGTGCGCCAGCACGAAGGCGGCCATGGCGGCAAGCACGACGGTGATCGCAGTGACCACGCTCGCGATCAGCAGCGAGTTGCCGAGCAGTCGCCAGTAGCGGCCACCGGCGAGGATGCCGCCATAGTTTCCCCAGCGCGGATGCAGCGGAAAGCCGAACGGGTCCGATCGCAGCGCGCCGAGCGTCTTGAGCCCGCCGAGCGCGGTCGCCAGCAGCGGCACCAGCACGAACAGGGCGAGCACCACCAGCCCGGCGCAGGCGATCGCGTATCCGGTGCGGTCCCTGGCGTCAGCGCTCACCGGGCACCCATCTGTTGTAGACGATCGAGAAGGTCGCGGAGATCAGGAACAGCACGACGCCGACGGCGGAGCCGAAACCGATCTTCATCCGGGTGATGCCGAAATTGTACAGGAAGGTCGCCATCGTCTGCGTCGCGTTGCCCGGGCCGCCGGCGGTCAGCGGCATGACGATGTCGAACAGCTGCAGCGAGCCGATGACGGCGAAGAATACCGACACCCGCAGCGTCGGCCGCAACAGCGGCAGCGTGACGTGGCGGAAGATCTGCGCGCCGGTGGCGCCGTCCATGCGCGCTGCCTGGCGCAGTTCGGGATCGATCCCCTGCAATCCTGCCAGCACCAGCATCATGTGGAAGCCGAAATACTTCCAGGTGACGACCACCATCAGCGCGACACGGGCGAGATCCGGATCGGCCAGCATGAAGGGCGCGTTCATGCCGAGTTCGCGCGCGGCGACGGCAACGAGGCCGAAATTGCCGTCGAACACGAAGCGCCAGATCAGGCCGGCGGCCACCTCGGCGAGGATATAGGGAAGGAACAGGATCAGCCGCATGACGACGGTGAGCCGCCCCGGTCCGGACAACAACGACGCGGCGCCGATCGCCACAGGTATCTGGATGCAGAGCGAGATCGCGATGACCAGCAGGTTGTTGAGCAGCGCGGTGCGGAACGGCACGAAGGCGAGCAGCCGGACGTAGTTTCGCAAAGCCACGAAGTGCTGCGGGGAGCCGTAGCCGTTCCAGTCGAACAGGCTGAACCAGCTCGCCTCGCCGATCGGCAGCACGACGAAGATGGTGAACACCAGCAGCGCCGGCGGCAGGAACAGCAGGACGGTGCCGAGCCCGTCGCCGCGCAGGGAGGGTTTTCGACGGGTCGCCGCCAGGGTCATACCCACCCCGGCCTCACATGTCCTCCGCCTGGCGCGCATCCTCGATCTGCTTGGCACCCGCCTCTGGGGTGGTGTCGCCGGTGGCGAGCGCGAACGAGACGTCGTTGACGACGCTGCCGAGCGACGGGCCGAGCGTCTGGTCGAGGAACAGCAGGTGGTAGCTCGACGCATCGATCTCGGTGGCGACCTGCCGCAGCACCGGGCTGGTCAGGTACTGCGACATGCCGCGCACCGCCGGCAGGTACACGTTCCGCTCGCACATGGTGCGCTCGTAGTGCGGGCTGGTCAGCGCGTGCAGCAGTTCTAGCGAAGCGGCCGGGGCGTTGCGCGTCACCGCCCAGCCATTGACGCCGCCGAAGGTGTCGGTCGATGTGCCGTGGCCGCCGGCGACCAGCGGGAAGCGGACATAGGCGACCGCATCGTCCGACAGGCCCTGGCCGTTGGCGGCGTTGGCCTTCTGCACGCCCATCACCCAGCTGCCCATCAGGGTCATCGCCGCCTTACCGTCGCCGAACTGGCCGTAGGAGTCCGGGGCCTGGGCGCCGGCGAAACCGGGCTGGAAGGCGCCCGACTTGCCGAGCTGCTGCAGCATGCGTCCGGCCTCGACGAACACCGGGGCCGCAAAGCCGCCGTTGCGTCCGGCGCGCGCATCGTCGAACGCCGGCTTGCCGCCGAGGCGGAGCGCCAGCATCGCCCAGTAGAAATGCAGCGGCCATTTCTCGCCGCCGCCGACCGCGATCGGCACGATGCCGGCCGCCTTGAAGCGGGCGACTGCGGCCAGCAGGTCGTCGAAGCTGGCGAGATGCGCGGGATCGACCCCTGCTCGCGCCAGCAGCGCCTTGTTGCAGTAGAAGCCGACGCCGGAGACGGTGAACGGTGCGCCCCAGAGCTTGTCGCCGATCCTGAACGCGTCGAGGGCTACGGGAGTGAAGTCCTCGCGCCAGCCCTGCACCGTCGCGGTGACATCGCGCAGCACGCCGGCGGAGACCTGCGCGTCCAGGGTGCCGCGCCCCCAGCTGTAGAGGATGTCCGGGCGGTCGTCGGACTGCAGCATCGTCGTCAGCTTCGCCTTGTAGGCAGCGTTCTCCAGGTAGAGCTGGCTGACCTTGACCCCCGGATGGCCCTGCTCGAAGGCGGCCACGGTCTCGTTGATCAGCCGCACCGAGCCGGGCCCGTTCTCCTCGTGCGCGAGCCTGATGAGGCTATCGGCCGCCCGCGCCGGAATGCGTGGCAGCAGCGATGTCGCAAGCGAAGCGCCCAGCACGCCACGTCGCGTTACCCGCACTTCGTTGTCACCAACAGGTCGTAGCCCATGAAATGGCGCTCCCCGATTTTCTTCGTTAGTCGTATTTTACAGCAGCAGGTTCCGGCAGGTGTCAAGCGCTGGACTTGTGCCCTGGCCCGGAGAAATCGAGCGGTGTGCCGCCTTGACAGCAAGACCGGCGTCCGCGTTTCTTTGGAGCGTGAACAAATCACCTGGCCATGAAGAGCGCTGATCCGGAGCTGACCGGAGGGGGAAACCGGTTCCGGATCATCGACCTGATACGCAGGCTCGGGCCGATCGCGCGCGTCGAGATCGTCGAACGAACCAATCTGAGTCCGGCGACGGTATCGGCGATTACCGGCGGCCTGATCGAGGATGGTCTGGTCACCGCATCGCATGTCGAGGGGGGCGAGCCATCCGGGCGGGGCCGCCCTCGCGTCATGCTGCAGCTTCAGGCCGGCATCCTGCATGCGGTGGGCGTCAAGCTGTCGCTCGGGCGGATCAGCGTCGCGGTGACCGACTTCGCCGGCCGTGCCGTGCACAGCCTGGTGCTTCCGGTGCGGCTCGACCGGCAGCCGGCGGAGACCATCGCCGACCTGGTCGAGGATGGCGTCCGCCAGTGCGTCAGCGATGCCGGGCTGCGGCTGGAGGCGATCAGCGGGCTCGGGATCGGCATTCCGGGAGTGATCGACGCCTCCGCCGGCCGCTCGCACTGGAGCCCGGTGTTCGGCCATGCGGTGGTGAATTTCGCCGCCATGATCGAGCGCCGGCTGTCGCTGCCGACGCAGATCGAAAACGACGCCAATCTTGCGGCACTGGCCGAAAGCTGGTTCGGCCGCGCTCAGGATCTCGCGGATTTCGCCGTGGTCACCGCCGAGGACACCATCGGCATGGGGCTGCTGCTCGGCGGCCGGCTGCATCGCGGCGCACACGGCATCGGCGCCGAGTTCGGCCACGTCAAGGTCGAGGTGGATGGCGCGCTCTGCCGCTGCGGCCAGCGCGGCTGCCTCGATACGGTGGCGTCGGGCTGGGCGCTCAGCCGCAACCCGGAGCTGCTCGAGCGCGCCGGCGACATGCTCGGCCTGGCGCTGGCGAACCTGATGAACGTGCTGAACCTGCCGCGCATCATCCTGACTGGCAGCGTCCTGACCTCGCAGGAGCTGGTGGCGAACCGGCTGGAGGCGGCGCTCGACCGGTTCATGCTGCCGACGTTGCGCGAAGCGACCGAGATCGTGCGCCACGAATGGGGCGACGAGATGTGGGCGCGGGGTGCCGCCAGCCTGGTGCTGCGCCGCCTGTACGGCGAGCCGCCATAGGTCTCGAGGCACCCGGACAAGATGGAGGAAACCAAGATGGACGCTGTCACTGTCGGGATCGTCGGCTGCGGGACGATCAGCGCCGCCTACCTGCGCGCAGCACTCGACTTCCCGGAATACCGGATCGTCGCCTGCGCCGACCTGGACCTAGCGCGTGCCCAGGCGCGTGCCGCGAAATTCGATCTGCGTGCGCTCTCCGTGGAGGCGCTGCTCGACGATCCGTCGATCGAGGTCGTGCTCAACCTGACGATCCCGGCGGCGCATGCGGAGATCGGCCTGCGCGCGGTCGAGGCTGGCAAGCATGTCTATTCGGAGAAGCCGCTCGGTCTTGCGGTGCCGGAGGCGAGGCAGCTGGTCGAGCGGGCCCTCGAGCGCGGCATGCGCGTCGGCAGCGCGCCGGACACCTTCCTGGGTGGGGCGCACCAGACGGTCCGCGCGGCGCTGGACGCAGACCAGTTTGGCCGCATCGTCTCCGGCACCGCCTGCATGATGAACCACGGTCACGAGCACTGGCACCAGGATCCCGGCTTCTACTACCAGCCCGGCGGTGGACCGTTGTTCGACATGGGTCCGTACTACCTCACCGCGCTGATCGACCTGCTCGGGCCGGTGGCGAGCGTGTGCGCGCTGACCGACCGCTCGGCGGCTGAACGCGTCGTCGGCAGCGGGCCGAAGGCGGGCACGCCGATCGACATCGGCACCGAGACCCATATCGCCGGCCTGCTGCGCTTTGCCACCGGTGCCGCGATCTCGCTGATCACCAGCTTCGATGTCTGGGCGCACCGGCACTCGCCGATCGAGCTGTACGGCACCAAGGGCTCGGTGCTGGTGCCCGATCCGAACCGCTTCGACGGGCAGCCGATGATGGCGATCGCCCGGGCGCCCTGGGTGGACCTTCCGGTGACGCACGGCTTCGCGGAGGCGGACCATCGCGGCGTCGGCCTCGCCGACATGGCGCGTGCGATCCGCTCGCAGCGGGCACACCGGGCGAACGGCGAGATGGCCCTGCATGTCGTGGACATCATGCAGGGCCTGATCGAGGCCGGCGCGACCGGCCGGACCGTCGACATCGCAACCCGCTGCGAACGTCCGTCGCCGCTGCCACGCCGGCGCGAGATCGGTCTGCTGGACTGAGAAACAAAAGGGAGGACACCATGAGACAGGCGCTGATCGTCTGGGGCGGCTGGGCCGGGCACGAGCCGGAGCAGTGCGCCGCCATCGTCGCCGACATGCTGCGACACCAGGATTTCGAGGTGGTCATCGAGAACACCACCGAGGCGTTCGCCGATCCCGGGCTCGGCGGCTTCGACCTGGTCGTGCCGATCGTCACCATGATGACGATCGAGCGGGAGGAAATGCGCTCGCTCGCCGCCGCCATCGAGGCCGGCACCGGGCTCGCCGGCTTCCACGGCCAGATGGGCGACAGCTTCCGGGGCGAACCGGACTACCAGTTCATCGTCGGCGGCCAGTGGGTGGCGCATCCCGGCAACATCATCGACTATGCGGTCGATGTGGTGCGGCCCGACGATCCGGTGATGCAGGGGATCGAGCGGTTCGCGTACCGCTCCGAGCAGTACTACATGCATGTCGATCCCTCGAACGAGGTGCTTGCCACCACGACTTTCGACGGCACGCATTGCGGCTGGATCAAGGGTGTCACGATGCCGGTGGTGTGGAAGCGCCGCCACGGCGCGGGCCGGGTGTTCTACAGCTCGCTCGGGCACGTTTCGGCGGAGTTCAGCCATCCCGACATGTCGCGCATCATCAGCCGCGGCATGGCCTGGGCGGCGCGCGGCTAACCCTGGTCCAGGGCCCGGCCGCGCTGCACCGCCGACTTGCCGAAGCGGTCGCGCAGGCGGTCGATCGCCGCCTGCGCCGCGACCCGGCGCGGCATCGACGGATCGGCGAGATCGGCGACGTCGGCGTCCTGCAGCGGCAGGATCGGCGACGCGCCGATGCCGATCAGCCGGAACGCGGTGCCGTCGACCTCGCGCACCAGCAGTTGCCGGGCGGCGTCGAACAGGCGCTCCGGCAGTACGGTGGGGGTGCCGAGCCGGGCGGCGCGGGTGCGGGTCAGGAAACGCTGGGTCTTGAGTTTCAGCACCACGCCACCGGCGCTCGCCTCGCCGTCGCGCAGCCGTCCGCCGAGCTTCTCGCAGAGCTGCCAGAGATGCCGCTCGAGCGAGGCGGCATCGGCAAGATCGGCATTGAAGGTGGTCTCGGCGCTGATCGACCTGGTCTCGCGGGCGGGATCGACCCGGCGCCCATCCTCGCCACGGGCCCGGGCCGCGAGATGCGGCCCGTCATCGCCGAGCAGGGCCTGCGCCTCCCTGGCGCTGAGGCCCTGCAGCTGTCCCAGGCGGGTGATGCCGCGGGTCGCTAGGCGCTTCTCCTGCGCCGGCCCGATACCGGGCAGCAGCCGCACCGGCTTGCCGGCCAGCCACTGGCGCGCGTCGGCTCCCAGCACGCCGAAGCCGCGCGGCTTGTCGAGCCCGGCGGCGAGCTTGGCCAGCAGCCGGTTCGGGGCGAGACCGATCGAGATGGTGATGCCAAGCTCGCGCTCGACCCGGTTGGCGAGACGCGCCAGCATCGCCGCGGGCGGCGCGCCGTGCAGCGCCTCGGTGCCCGCCATGTCGAGCACCGCCTCGTCGATGGAGAGCGACTGCACCAGCGGGGTGAGCTGCTGCATCAATCCGCGCAGGGCGCGCGAGGCGGCGGTGTATTTCGGAAAATCGGGGCGTATCACCACCGCGTCCGGGCAGGCCTTCAGCGCCTGCCACATCGGCATCGCGCTGCGCACGCCACGCATGCGGGCAACGTAGCAGGCAGCCGTCACCACGCCGCGGGTGCCGCCGCCGACCAGTACCGGCAGCGCCGCCAGCTCGGGCCGGTCGCGCTTCTCGACGCTGCAGTAGAACGCGTCGGCATCGACATGGGCGACGGTGAGGTCGAGCAGTTCGGCGTGACGGACCAGCCGGTGGCTGCGGCAGTGCGCGCAACGCCGCGACGCCGCATCCGCCGCCGGCTCGACATGCTGGCAGTCCAGGCAGAGGACGGGCGTGTCAGGCAACGCTGGTCATGTGCGAGCGCAGCATCTCGCGCGGCCACAGCCAGGCGGCGCCGCGCACGCCGGAGCTGTCTCCGTGGATGTTGCGCAGGATCGGCGTGGTGCAGCGCGGGCTGACCACGTAGCGCCCGATCATCGCCGGCACCTTGTCGTACAGGTGCGCCATGTTGGACAGGCCGCCGCCGATGACGATGGCGTCCGGGTCGAGGAAGTTGATCGCCATCGCGAGGCAGCGCGCCAGCCGGTCGGAATGCCGGTCCAGCGCCGCCACGGCACGCTCCTCGCCCGCCGCCGCGCGGCCCGGAATGGAGCTGGCGTCGCGCGAGCCCGGCCCGTCGCAATCGGCGGCGAGTGCGGATCCGCACAGGAAGCGCTCGATGCAGCCCTCGTTGCCGCAGAAGCATTTCGGCATCGGGAACTCGTCGAGACGTGGCCAGGGCAGCGGGTTGTGGCCCCACTCGCCGGCGATATGGTGCGGGCCGGTGAGGCAGCGCTCGTCCACGATGATGCCGCCGCCGACGCCGGTGCCCAGGATGATGCCGAACACCACCCGCCTGCCGGCGCCGGCGCCATCCACCGCCTCGGACAGCGCAAAGCAGTTGGCATCGTTCTCGACACGCACCTCGCGGGCCATCGCCTCGCTGAGGTCGCGGGCAAACGGGCGGCCGTTGAGCCACACCGAGTTGGCGTTCTTGACCAGGCCGCTATCCGGGCTGATGGCGCCGGGAATGCCGACGCCGACGGTGGCGGTGCCGTGCTGCTCGTGCTCGGCTTCCTGCACCAGCGCGCCCATGGCGATGATCGCGGCCTCGTAGGTGCCGGGGTTCGGCACCCGGCGCCGCAGCAGCATCGAGCCGTCCTTGGCCAGCGCCGCGATCTCGATCTTGGTGCCGCCGAAATCGATCCCGATCCGGAAATCCGCCATGCTTGCCTCGTTGCTCAGGACGTTTTGCCGGTATTATGTACCGCGGCGGTCGGGTCGGGCATAGACGTGAAGTCGTGCCCCGCAATGCCCCGGAGGGCAGGACGCAAGGGAGGCGCCGATGGGCGAGACATTGCTGGACGTGAAGTCGCTGAGCTGCCCGTTGCCGGTGCTGCGCGCCAACCGCGCGTTGCGTTCCATGCAGCCGGGCGAGCGGCTTCGGGTACTGGCGACCGACCGCGCCTCGGTGAGCGACTTCCAGGCCTTCTGCCGCGAGACCGGCCATGCCCTGATCGCCTTCAGCGAGGAAGGCGGTGTGTTCAGCTTCGTCATCCGCCGCCGGCCGGAACCTGCCGCCAGCGGGGCCGGCTGAGGCCTTCCACCGTCCGGCCACTCGGGTTATTGCCCTGCCGAACACAGCAGGCGGAGACGCGCATGGCGGAAGACCTGGCACAGCTCTCGTTCGAGGACGCCCTGGCGGAGCTCGAGACGATCGTGCGCGGCCTCGAAGGCGGCCAGCAGAAGCTGGAGGACGCGATCACCGCCTACGAGCGGGGCGCGACGCTGCGCCGGCATTGCGAGGCGAAGCTGAGCCAGGCCGAGGCCCGCGTGCAGGCGATCGTCGAGCGGGCCGACGGCACGCCGGAGTTGCGGTCGCTTGACTGAGGTCGTCATGCGGCCGTCGCTGCAGGAGGCGCGCTCCCTGCAGCAGACCCTGGCCGGCCACGCGTCCGCCATCGAGAGCACGCTGGACCGCCTGATCGCGCCGGTCGCGGGCGGCGAGGCGCGGCTCATCGAGGCGATGCGCTACGCCACGCTGGGTGGCGGCAAGCGCCTGCGCGGCTTCCTCGTCGTCGAGAGCGCCGCGCTGTTCGGCGCCACCGGGGCGGGTGCCCTGCGCGCGGCGGCGTCGGTCGAGATGCTGCACGCCTACTCGCTGGTGCATGACGACCTGCCCTGCATGGACGACGACGACCTGCGGCGCGGCCAGCCCTCGACGCACAGGCGCTTCGACGAGGCCACCGCCACGCTGGCCGGCGACGCGCTGCAGACGCTGGCCTTCGAGGTCATCGCCGCTCCCGCCACCCATCCCGATCCCGCCATCCGCATCGCCCTGGTGCAGGCGCTGGCGTCGGCGTCGGGCGCGGCCGGCATGGTTGGCGGCCAGATGATCGACATGGAAGGCGAAGGCCGCAGCCTCGCCCTGCCGGAGGTCGAGCGTCTGCACGCGCTCAAGACCGGACGCCTGATCCGCTATGGCGCCGAGGCAGGCGCGATCCTGGGCGGCGCGTCGGCGGCCGAGCACGAGCGTCTCGCCGCCTATGGCCGGGATATCGGTGCCGCCTTCCAGGTCGCCGACGACGTACTCGACGCCACCGCCAGCGAGGCGGAGCTCGGCAAGACCGCCGGCAAGGACCAGGAGGCCGGCAAATCGACATTCGTCTCGCTGCTGGGCATCGACGGCGCCCGCGACGCGGCCCGCCGGCTGGCCGACGCGGCGGTGTCGCACCTGGAGCCGTTCGGGGAGCGGGCGGCGATACTGCGCGACCTTGCCCGCCACGTGGTGGATCGTCGCAGCTGAGGAGGGGTTACTGAAAGAACCCCGGAACCGGATCCGCGCCGACCAGCTGGTGGTCGAGCGCGGCCTGGCGCCGACCCGGGCGCGGGCGCAGGCGCTGATACTGGCCGGACTGGTATTCAGCGGAGAGAGCCGGATCGACAAGGCCGGTGACCTGCTGGCCGGCGATGCGGCTCTGGTCCTGCGTGGACAGGACCATCCCTGGGTGTCGCGCGGCGGGCTCAAGCTTGCACATGCGCTGGAGCATTTCGGGTTGTCGGCTACCGGACGGCGCTGCCTCGATATCGGCGCCTCCACCGGGGGCTTCACCGACGTGCTGCTGGCGAACGGCGCCGCGCATGTGCACGCCGTCGATGTCGGCCACGGGCAGCTGGCCTGGAGCCTGCGCCAGGATGAACGCGTGACGGTGCTGGAGCGGGTGAATGCCCGCACCCTGGATGCCAGCCTGATCGCGACGCCGATCGAGGCATTGGTCTGCGACGCGAGCTTCATCGGACTGCGCACGGTGCTTCCGGCTGGGCTGGGGCTGTGCAGCGAACGGGCCTGGGCGGTCGCGCTGATCAAGCCCCAGTTCGAGGCTGGTCGCGGCAATGTCGGCGCCAAGGGAGTGGTTCGCGATCCAAAGATCCACGAACAGGTGTGCCGGACGATCGGCGACTGGTGGTCTGCGCTGCCGGGTTGGACGGTGCTTGGCATCGAGCCCAGCCCGATCACCGGCCCGGAGGGCAATCGAGAGTTCCTGGTGGCTGCGTTCCGAACCGGATCGGCAGCCTAGCGGATCAATATGCCTGCGGGCCCTGGGGAGGGTGCACCGCGCCAAGGTCGTGAAGCGAGACCTCGGCGAGCAGCGACCAGATCTGCGCCGGTTCAGCGTCGATCTCCGGATCGTTCAACAGGTGGTCCAGCTCGTCGAGCTTGGCGAGATATTCGACGTCATCCATCGCCACGCTCCTGCAGACACCCGGGTCCGGACCGCCTGGGCGACCCCCGGAATGCTCGATGAACGTGGCATTCATGTGACGGTTGCGTGTCATAAACCAACGTGTTCCCGCACCTCTCCGAAACGTGATCGAAAGCCTGGCGCGGCGGCTCTGCACGGTATTCGGGATGCGCCCCGGACCGGGGCGGGCTATAGGGGCGCACCATGACAGACCTGGCATCCCCCCCCGCGGTTGCGACAGAAGCCGGCGCCGGCACCGACCGCCTGACCCCGTCGGAGCGCGACCGGATCCTGGCGAAGGCCGCCTTGTTCTCGCCGCCCCCGGCGGTGCTGGCAGATGGGCGGCGTGAGCTGGTCGGGCTGTCGCGCGAGGAGATGACCCAGGCGCTGGCCGAGATCGGCGAGAAGCCGTTCCGCACCAAGCAGCTCTGGCACTGGATCTACCACCAGGGCGTTACCGACTTCGCGCGCATGAGCTCGATCGCCAAGCCGTTGCAGGCGAAGCTGGCGGAGCGCTTCGTGGTCGGCCGCCCGGTCGCCGCCACCGTGCAGACCAGCTCGGACGAAACCCGCAAGTTCCTGTTCCGCTTCCGCGACGGCCAGGAGGCCGAGACCGTCTACATCCCCGACCGGCGCGAGGATCGCGGCGCCGTCTGCATCTCCAGCCAGGTCGGCTGCACCCTGTCCTGCCGGTTCTGCCATACCGGGACGCAGGGACTGGTGCGCAATCTCGGCACCGCCGAAATCGTCGGCCAGTTCATGGCGGCGCGCGACAGCTACGGCGAGTGGCCCTCGCCGCGCGGCGAGACTCCGCGCCTGCTTTCGACCATCGTACTGATGGGCATGGGCGAGCCGCTGTACAACTACGACAACGTGGCCCGCGCGATGCGCATCGTCATGGACGGCGAGGGCATCGGCCTCTCGCGACGACGCATCACGCTGTCCACCTCGGGGGTGGTGCCGATGATGGACCGCTGTGGCGAGGAGCTGGGCGTCAATCTGGCGGTCTCGCTGCACGCCGTCCGCGACGAGCTGCGCGACGAGATCGTGCCGCTGAACCGCAAGTATCCGATCGCCGAGCTGATCGCGGCCTGCCGGCGGTATCCCGCCGCCTCGAACGCCCGTCGCATCACCTTCGAATACGTCATGCTGCGCGGTGTCAACGACAGCGAGGCCGAGGCGCGCGAGCTGGTGCGGCTGATCGCCGGCATCCCGGCGAAGGTGAACCTGATCCCGTTCAATCCCTGGCCGGGCAGCGCCTACCTGCCCTCCACCCGCGAGCAGCTCGACCGTTTCGCGCAGATCGTGATGGATGCCGGCTTCGCGTCGCCGATACGCATGCCGCGCGGCCGCGACATCCTCGCTGCCTGCGGCCAGCTTCGCACCGAAAGCAGGCGGACGCGGCCAGTGGCGGCCTGAGCACGCCGATGCACGCGCAATCGACCGCCGCGTCCCCCGCCGAGCGCTCCGCCACCGAGCGCCACCATGCCGGGGTTGCGCTGCGTTCGATGGTGGCGCGGCATCGCCACGCCGAATGGATGGCCGCCTCGAGCCGCGCCGATCCGGTCAGCATACTCATCCAGCAGGGACGGCAGCGCATCCCCGAGCTGCTGCCGATGCGCTACGCCCGGATGCGCGGCTCGCCGCTGGCGTTCCTGCGCGGCGCCGCCGCGGTCATGGCAGCGGACCTGGCGACCACGCCGACCTCCGGCCTGCGTGTGCAGAGCTGCGGCGACTGCCACCTCGCGAACTTCGGCAGCTACGCGACACCGGAAGGGCTGGCGGTGTTCGACATCAACGACTTCGACGAGACCCTGCCGGCGCCGTTCGAGTGGGACATCAAGCGGCTGGCCACCAGCCTGGTGCTGGCCGGGCGCGACGACGGCATGTCGGAGGGCGACAGTCGCCGGCTCGCGCAGGAGGCGGTGCAGGCCTACTGCGCCGAGATGGCGGCACTTGCCGAACTGCCGCCGCTCGACGCCTGGAGCGCTCGCATCGACCTCGAGGAGGCGATCGGGTCGATGGATACGAGCAAGGCGCGGGCGCGGGCCGGGAAGCACCTGCGTGCGCGGCTGCGCAGTGCCGGGCAGCAATACGGCCTGATCGACGACAGCGGCCCGGTGCCGCGCCTGCGCGAGAAGCCGCCCTTGGTGATGCGGCTGCCCAGCCACGACGAGGCGGTGCGGGAGGCGTTCGCCCGCTATCCCGATACGCTGTCGCCGGAGCGCCGGGACCTGCTGCGGCGCTACAAGCTGCAGGACGTGATCTTCAAGGTGGTCGGCGTCGGCAGCGTCGGGACATTTTGCGCCATCGGCCTGTATGTGACCGCCGACGGCCAGCCGCTGCTGCTGCAGATCAAGCAGGCGCAGGAGAGCGTGCTGGCCCCTTATGCCGGCGCCTCCGACTACGCCAACCAGGGCGAGCGGGTGGTGACCGGCCAGCGCATCATGCAGGCGGCGTCCGACCTGTTTCTCGGCTGGACCCGCATGCCGACGGACGGGCGGCAGTTCTACGTGCGCAGGCTGAAGGATGCGCGGCTCGCCGCGGTCGGCTCCCAGATCGAGGCGGAGAGCCTGCCCGCCTACGCCGTACTGTGCGGACGCACGCTGGGACGCGCGCATGCGCGATCCGGCGACGCCGCCACCCTGTCCGGCTATGTCGGTCGTGGCCGGCGCTTCGCTGCCGCGGTGGCGGAGTTCGCCACGCTCTATGCCGATCGCACCGAGGCTGACTTCACCCTGTTCGAAGAGGCCATCGAGGCTGGCCGGCTCCACGCCAAGGCAAACTGAGCAGGCAACCCGGCGGCAGGCAGGACGTGGTTTCGGCATCAGGCATGGGGATGAGGGCGCTGGTGGACATGAACGGCGCAGGGCCGCAAACGGACGCGGCCGGGAGACTGCTCGACCGGATACCGACCGGGCTCGCGGCGATGGAGACGGAGGCCAACCGGCTCGACCGCGATGGCGGATTCCCCGAGCAGGCATTTGCCTTCCTGAACGCCTGTGGCGCGATGACGGCGCCGTTGCCACGTCGGTTCGGTGGTCTCGGGGCGGGCACCGAGCCGGAGGCCGGCGACGCGATGCTGCGGCTGCTCCGGCTGGTCGGGCATGGCTCCCTTGCGGTCGGACGGCTCTACGAGGGCCATGTCAACGCCATCCGCCTGATCGTGCGCTACGGCACCGAGGCGCAGCAGCAGCGTGCGGCGGAGGATGCGCGGGCCGGCCACCTGTTCGGGATCTGGGTGACCGATGGCAGCGACCCGCTGCGCCTGCTGGTCGCGGACGGTGGGCTGCTGCTGCAGGGTGGCAAGCTGTTCGCTTCCGGCGCCCGCCATGTCACCCGCCCGCTGGTCACCGCGCAGCCGGAGGCCGGACCGCCGCGCATGCTGGTGGTGCCGCTCGGGGTGGACCGGCACGCGCGCGACACGCTGGGCGGCGTGCACGGCATGCGTGGCGCCTGCACCGGATCGTGCGACTTCACCGGCGTCCGGCCCGGCGAGGATGCCGTGATCGGCGCGCCGGGCGACTATCTGCGGCAGCCGGAATTCTCCGCCGGCGCCTGGCGCGGCATCGCGGTGGCGCTCGGCGGCATCGACCGGCTGGTGGACGCGCTGCGCGACCAGTTGCGCGCGCGGGGCCGGCACGAGGGGCCGCACCAGCTCGTCCGGATCGGCGAGGCGCTGATCGCCCGCGAGACAGCGGCGATGTGGGCATCCCGTGCATCGCGGGTCGCCGAGCAGCCCGGCCACGCCGAGGGGGACGTCATCGCCGTGGTCGGGCTGGCCCGCATTGCCGCCGAACAGGCGGCACTGGACGTGATCCGGCTGGTGCAGCGCGGGCTGGGACTGGGAGTGTTCCTGCAGGACAACCCGGCGGAACGGGTGATGCGCGATCTCGCCACCTACCTGCGGCAGCCGGCGCCCGACGAGACGCTGTGCGAGGCGGCCGGCTGGTTCACCACGCGGGACCTGCCGGCATGATGCGCGCGGACGAGCTGCACGAGTTGATGCGCGCGTTGCCGGTGTCCGCCGACGACGCGCTGCTGCGCCACGGCCGCGCCCTGATCCTGGCGCCGCACGCCGATGACGAATCGCTCGGTTGCGGCGGCCTGATCGCGACGCTGTGCAGGTCCTGCCTGCCGCCCTACGTCCTGGTGGTCACCGACGGCACCGGCTCGCACCCGAACTCGCGCGCCTACCCGGCCGGGCGGCTGCGCGCGGTGCGCGAGGCCGAGGCGCTGGCGGCGACCGCGGCGCTCGGCCTGTCGCCGGAGGATGTCGGCTTCCTGCGCCTGCGCGACACCGCGGCGCCGCGCGACGGGGTGGGGTTAGAGGCGGCCTGCGCGCGGATCGAGGCGGTGGCGCAGGAGCAGGGCTGCGACACGCTGCTGGCGCCATGGCTGCTCGATCCGCATTGCGACCACGAGGCGGTCCAGCTGATGGCGCGTCGGATTGCCGCCAGGATGGGTCTGCGGCTGCTGTCATATCCGGTCTGGGGCTGGCTGATCGCACCGGACGTCGAGCTGTCGCCCGAGATGCCGCTGCGCGGCTTCCGGCTCGACATCGCGGACCATCTCGCAAGCAAGCAGGCGGCGATCCGGCTGCACGTCTCGCAGTATGGCGATCTCATCACCGATGACCCGGAGGGCTTCCGGCTTCCCTCGGCCCTGCTGTCGGTATTCGAGCAGCCGCACGAGACGTTCATCGAGACTGCCCCCGCGCCCGCCCCGGGATCGCCGCCTTGACCGGATCGTCGTGGGATCGCTCGGTGTTCGACCGGATCTACGAGGCCGATCCGGATCCCTGGAAGTTCGAGACCAGCGACTACGAGCGTTCGAAATATGCCGACACGCTGGCGCAGCTGGGCGACCGGCAGTTCGAGCATGGCCTCGAATTGGGCTGCTCGATCGGGGTGATGACGCAGGCCCTCTCGGAGCGGTGCCGTACCCTGCTGGCGGTGGATCTGGCGGAGGCGGCGATTGCGCGGGCCAGCACCCGGTGCGCAGTCCAGCTCGGGTCGGGCGCGGTCGAGTTCCGGCGCGCGGTGCTGCCCGGGGAGTGGGACTGGAACGACCGCCGCTTCGACCTGATCCTGGTGTCCGAGCTGCTGTATTTCCTCTCGCCGGCCGACAATGCGGCACTGGCCGCTCGCTGCGTCGCGCAGGCCCGGCCGGGATGCGTCGCGCTGCTGGTCAACTGGACCGGACCCACCGACACCCCCTGTACCGGCCACGAGGCCGCCGGACTGTTCGCCGATGCCCTCGCGGCGGGCGGCTTCAGGCGCTCAGCGCCGCTGGTTCGGGATGGCTATCGGCTCGATCTGCTGGAACGTCCGAGGCCCTGAGGGCGGCGAGGATGCGCTGCGCCACGGCCGCCTGCAGGTCGAGTTCGCGACGCGCCACCTCGATGCGGACCAGCGCCGGACTGGCCGCCTCGATGGCCGCCCAGGCGGCGCCGAAATGCCGCGCCCGGAGGCAGCGGGCGACCTCCAGGACCGGGAGCTGCGCTTCCGCCGCCAGCGCCTGCACCGCATCCGGCCAGGCGTGCGGCATGGTGCCGCGTGCCTGCCATACCGCCCGCGTCCGGGCCCTCAGGGTGGCACGCAGCAGGCAGACTTCCGCCGGCTCCAGGTCTGCGTCGATCATCTCGTCCTGACGGATCATGCGCCGCGCGATGGTTTCGGCCATGCCGCCGGGGGCGCGGCCCAGCAGGCGGCCGGAGACCGTTACGCGCACGTCGGGTGCGTGCCGCACGGTCGCGTCGACCAGGCGCAGCGAGCGCAGGAAGCCGCGATCCTCGCCGCTCGGCAGCGGCAGCATCCCGCCGGCAAGCCGGTATGCGGTAACGGTGACGGCGATGCTGGCACCGGAATGCTCGGTATGGCGTGGCAGCGGATCGGCCGGGTCGGGATCGGCCAGCGCATGGATCTCGTCCAGCATGGCACCGTAGGCAACCTCGCGCGCGTCATCCTCGTGCAGGGCCGCGGGGATCTGTGCCGCATCCACCGGATGCAGTTCGACGCGGCCGCACACGACATCGACGCCGTGCCGGAAGGCCGCCCCGATGCCTGCCGCCCAGTCCCTCGCCACCTCGCCATCGGCGTCTGTGGTGGCGACGATGCCTTCGGGCCCTGCAATCCGCGCGGCCAGCTCCATGACCTCGCTCCTGGCGTGGCCTGCATTGGATTGCTCCGGCCCGAAGCGCCTGACATGCACGGCAAGCGGAACCGCCAGCGTAGGCCGCAGGCGTTCGATCACCGCCTCCGTTTCGTCGCTGCAGTTGTTCAACAAGAGCACGACGTGGTCGATGCAGGCATTGGCCTGGTCGTCGAGGGCTTGCAGGCACCGGCCGATATGGTCCGCCTCGTCGCGAACCGGAATGGCGACAACGAAACGCTGGGCCTGCATCGGCATCGGCTCGGGTCCCCTGTCGCAAGACGGCGCGCGGGCAACCCGGTGCGGTGGCCGCGGTTTCGCGCAACCGCCGGCAAACTTTCGTGCGCCCTGCCGACAGGTGGCGCCGGGGGCGCGCTATTCGGGCCAGCGGCCGGATGCTAGGACCGGGGCCACCCAACCCCGGAACCCCGCACGCAGGAAGGAAGCCGCCCATGGCCGTGAAGGACGTCAAGAAGGTGGTGCTGGCCTATTCCGGCGGCCTCGACACCAGCGTGATCCTGCGCTGGCTGCAGACCGCCTATGGCTGCGAGGTGGTGACCTTCACCGCCGATCTCGGCCAGGGCGAGGAGCTGGAGCCGGCCCGGCGCAAGGCCGAGCTGTTCGGCATCAGGCAGATCTTCGTCGAGGACCTGCGCGAGACCTTCGTGCGCGACTTCGTGTTCCCGATGTTCCGGGCCAACACGCTCTACGAGGGGCAATACCTGCTGGGGACCTCGATCGCCCGCCCGCTGATCGCGCAACGGCAGATCGAGATCGCCGAGATGGTCGGCGCCGATGCGGTGGCGCACGGAGCGACCGGCAAGGGCAACGACCAGGTGCGCTTCGAGCTGTCGTATTATGCATTGAAGCCGGACGTGAAGGTGATCGCACCGTGGCGCGAGTGGGAGCTGACCAGCCGGACCAAGCTGCTGGCGTTTGCCGAGCAGAACCAGATCCCGATCTCGCGCGACAAGCGGGGCGAGGCGCCGTTCTCGGTGGATGCCAACCTGCTGCACTCCTCGTCGGAGGGGAAGATCCTCGAGGACCCCGCAGTGGCGCCGGACGAGAGCGTGTTCCAGCGCACCATCAGCCCGGAAGCAGCGCCCGATGTCGCTACCGAGATCAGCATCGATTTCGTGTCCGGCGATCCGGTCGCGGTGAACGGCGAGGCGCTGTCGCCGGCGATGCTGCTGACCCGGCTGAACGAGTACGGCCGCGCCAACGGCATCGGCCGCCTCGACCTGGTGGAGAACCGCTTCGTCGGCATGAAGTCTCGCGGCATCTACGAGACCCCGGGCGGCACCATCCTGCTGGCCGCGCATCGCAGCATGGAGACCATCACGCTGGATCGCGAGGCGGGGCACCTGAAGGACAGCCTGATGCCCCGCTATGCCGAGCTGATCTACAACGGCTTCTGGTTCAGCCCGGAGCGCCGCATGCTGCAGGCGCTGATCGACACCAGCCAGCATTCGGTCACCGGGCGGGTGCGTCTCAAACTCTACAAGGGCAACGTGATCACCGTCGGGCGCGAGAGCCCGAACAGCCTCTACGACACGCGGGTGGTGACATTCGAGGATGACCAGGGCGCCTACGACCAGGTCGACGCGCAGGGCTTCATCAAGCTCAACGCGCTGCGGCTGCGTCTCGGTGCCAGTGCGGGGCGGCGCGGGGGAGCCCTGTAGGAGGCTGCCAGATACAATTTGTCGGATGGAACATCGGCGGCCGGCTGCGTTTGTGTTGCGAACCGGAGGCGACATGACCAAGCGACTGCTGATGCTCCTCACCCTCGCCTGTGTGCTACCAACTACGGCCTGCGTGCCGTGGTGGCACCATCACCACGACCGCGGCTTCGGACCGCCGGGCCGTCCCGGTCCGGGCTACTATCGCTAGCGCGCCGGTGATGGCACGGGCAGGCCAGCGGATGGCCTGCCCGGCATCGGCATACGGTCGGCTTGCCTAGGCGGCAACCGGCTTCGCAAGCGCCGCGGCGGTGCCCACGTCCCATGCGGTGACCGCTGCGACCAGGACGGTCGCAACCGCCGCGGTAAGACGCTTCGGATTGGACGCACCCAGCGCGGATGTCAGCACCGCAAGGTCCAGCGCGTCACCCGAGACCCGCGCATCGATACCGGACGCCGACGACGGCCTCAGCAGTATGAACAACCCGGTTCCGATCTCGCGCACGCCGAACGCGCGCACCAGCCGAGGGCCGCCCTTGATGCCAAGCCGGTTTGCGATCGCCGACGGCGCGGCGAGCTCGGCGATTCCAACGGCGAGGCTCATCCAGCCCAGGCAGCGTGCGGAAGTCTTGGCATTCATGTCGTAATCCCTTCTGTCTCGATACGGTTCTGACGAGTATCGATCGCCGGCGCTAGTCCGGCAGATCCTCGATCCGGGCCGGTTCGATCTGGAACTGGCCGTTCCTGCCGTGCCGGTACTCCGACAGCGCCCGGTAGGTGCGCAGGCGGGCGCGCATCAGCGAGCCGAGCGGTCTGAATGCTGCAAGGGCATGGGCTGGCTGGAACGAGAGCTTCTGGTCGAACCAGTCCTGCCGGGCGGCGCCATAGGCATCCTGGCGCGGCAGCAGCAGCCGCGCGACCGGCCGGTACGGGCTTTCATCCTCCGGCCAGACGACCGAGGCGTCCTCGACCGGCATGCGGTCGAGATCGGTGCAGAGCTGCACCCGGATTTCGAATTCTGCATCATGCTCGCGGAAATAGGCGATCACGGCGTTGCGGAACGCGTCCGGATCGGTATCGGTATCGATGGTACGGTCGATCATCGCAACCAGCGCGGGAGAGACCGGGAAAACGCCCAGCTTGGCCACCAGCTCGCCGTAGCGCAGCGCGGCCTGGCTGTAGTAGGCGTCGGCAAGTGGATTGCTCCGGGTGTGGCCGAAGAAACCGAGGCTGGCGCTGTCGCTGCCGACAGCCTTCAGGGCAGCATTGGCGAGCCGCGCCGTACTCGACACCGCCTGCTTCACTGCCTCCGGCAAACCGGTGCTGCGCTCGATCCTGCCGATGGCGGCGAGAAAGCTGTCGGCATCGCCCTGCGGAAAAGCCGGTCCGGTGGCCAGCACGAAATCCTGCGTCGTCGCGCCGGCATGCCCCGGCAACTTCTCGCCCTCGACGTCGAAGATCTTGATCGCCATGCCCCGATGCGTCGAAACGCTGTCCGACAGCACCTCGCCAGGCCCCTGCGCAAGCCGCACCGCCGCGGGGTAGCTGCGCTGGGCTGCGAACAGCCCCTGGCGCAACGGTGGCGGCAGGTTGTCCAGCACCACCACCTCGCCCTTGAGCAGACCGGTGCTCTTCGCGTGCGATGCCCGCACTGTCCGGCCATCACGCCTGGCGACGGTCTCGCTCTCCCTGGTCATGGTGGCGATGATGGCGTCGATGGTGTGGTTCTCGCCGGGCGTGACCGTCTCGAGATCGTCGCGATAGCGCACCCAATCGGTGGCGGGTCGATTATCCGGCATGGGTGTCTCTCTGGTCATCGGCTCGTCAACGCCGTCGCGCTGCGGTGGATGGGCCGGAATGTGCGCCGCCCTGTCACAGCCGCGTCAGAGCCACTTCAGCCGGCAGCGCGTCGCAGCCAGTCGCGTACGCCGTCGATGCTTCGGAAATCGTCCAGCGCCCGCGCCTCCGAGCCTGGCAGCGCTGCGGTCGCCATGCGGGCGAGCACCCGGCCCGGACCAAGTTCGAGCATGGCGACCGCGCCCGCCTCATGGCAATGCGCGAGACAGGCCGACCAGTCGATGGTCTGCGCGATCTGCCGGGACAGCCTGTCGCAGCCGGCTTCGACCGAACGCACCCGATCGCCATCGATGCCGCTGAGCAGCGCGTGGCTTGGCGTGTGGGGCGAAGTATCCAGCAGGGCCTGCCGGAAGCGGCCGCTCGCACCGGCCAGGAGCGGAGTATGCGCCGCGACAGCCACCCGCAGGCGCACCACCCGTCCTGCCCCGGCGGCGCGCGCCTGCCCGGCCAGCACGTCCAGCGCCCTGTCCGGGCCACCAGCGACGACATTGTCGGGCCCGTTGACGATCGCCAGCGCGCAGCCGGTCTCGCGCAGCAGCATCTCGATGCGGTCCCGTCGCAGGCCGATGATCGCCAGCAGGCCGGCGCGCGGGCCGGCGGCGGCGGCCTCGTCCATCAGTCGGGCACGCTGCGACGCCAGCGCGAGGGTCTGCGCCGGATCGAGCATGCCGGCACAGCACCAGGCGGCCAGCTCACCGACGCTGTAGCCGGCGATCATCGATGCCGGCGGCCGGAGCGCGCTCCAGGCGGCGATCGCCTGGGTGCAGCACAGCACCTGGCCGGCCTGGTTGGCGAACAGGGCGTCGTCGCCGGCGTCGCGCACGAACTGGCGCGGATCGACCCCGCCGAGATGGGCGGCGGCGGCGGCGAACACCGGCTCGGCCGCCGGCGCCGTGCCGGTCAGCGCGAACATGTCGCGATGCTGCGCGCCCTGCCCGCTGCACAGGATGGCGACGCCGCTCATGGCGGGGTGCCGCCCGGACCGGATGCGGGCTCTAGCCGGTCCAGCATGATCGCCATGGCGAGCAGGTCGGCACTGCCGCCCGGCGACAACCGGCGCGATACGAAGGCCTCGTGCACCCGGGCGGCCCGTTGCTGCCAGTCCGGTGCCGCGATGCCACCCTCGGCCAGGAAGCGGCGCGCCTCGAGCCGGGCAAAGTCGAGCCCCGCACGACCACCGCGATGCAGCAGGTTGGTGTCCTCCAGTTCGGCGATCAGGGCGAAGCAGGCCTGCACCCGGGCTGCCGTTGCGGGCGCCCCAGCCGCCGCGGCCGCGCGCAGGGCCGGCAGCGCCAGGTGGTAGACGTGCGGAAAACCCCGGGCGGCCTCGATACGGGCACCCCCTGCCCCGAAGCGCCGCCTCGCCTGTGCGCCGTGGCTGCCGGCGGTCGCCTCGTCATCGCGAGCGATCTGCGCCCCCCAGCGGTCGCGAACCACCTCACCGAGCGATCGAGGGTCGGACGATGGCTGTCGCAACCCGGCGGCGGCACAGAGCAGGCCAAGGCCGAAGATCGCGCCACGATGCGTGTTGACGCCGCCGGTGACGGCCAGCATCGCCGCTTCCGCGCGCAGCCCGATCACGCGCAGATCGGACATCTCGCAATCCAGGCAGCCGGCGTCCGCAAGTTCGGCGAACCATGCCGTCAGCGTGCGGGCACTTGCGCGCAGCAGGGCGGCGTCCATGTCCGCATGGCTGCCGGTGTCGCGGTCGCTGACCAGGCCGGGCTTGGGCCACGTCGCCACCTCCGCCAGCAGCGCCTCGGTCGCGACCCGTGCGATGGAGGCGGCGTCCGTCGCCACCGGCCCCCGCTCCAGCACCGCCGCAACCTGCGTCATGCTGCCCGGCTCATGCCGAGATCGGCGAAGCGGAGCAGCCGCACCGCGTCCAGCGACTTCGCGATGACGCCATTGGTGCCGTGCGCGATCGCCGCCCGCAGTTCGGACCAGTGTACTGCCTCGCCGGTCCGGAACTCGATCTCGCCATCGAGTGGCGGCGCCAGCCGGCCGGCGACGGCGGCGATCGCGTCCAGCAACGCGGTCAGGCCGCGGATGTCGCCGGGCATCCACAGCAGATCGAGATCCGAGGCCGGCGCGAGGTAGTCGAGGCCGGTGATCGCCTGCCACATCAGGCTGCCGAACACCCGCGGCGGTGCGCCATATCGGTGCCCGGCCGCGAGCAGGTCGCGTACGGTATCGGCCCAGGCCGCGGGAGCGGCGTGCGCGACCTCCGACAGCGACGGCGGCCGGGCAGCCGAGAGCACGGCGTCCGCCGGAACCGTGAAACCGACACGACGCGGACCGGCGCCCGCAGGCAGGGCGATCGCAGCCGCGATGCAGTCTTGCGCCTCGTCCGGCAGGCGGCGGCGGCGCATCACCGGGCGACCCTGTGCGATCCAGTCCCGCAACAGCGGCACCACCTGCAGCGTGTCGTGCTTCTCGACCACCCCGGGCCACGCCGCGGGACGGAGCCGCAACAGGTCGTGACGCCGGCCGTTCAACTCGATGCCTGCGACCGCGCCTGCGCCAGCACCAGTCCCGCCACGCGGGCCGAGACCCGGCGACCACCACGCTCCGCACCGAGCCGGCCGCGATCGTCCCCTTTTGTTGCAGGCTGTTCCAGCAGCTCCTGCAATTGCGCAGCGAACAGCGAAGGTTCTGTCCAGCTCTGCGAAACCGCGCCGGTGCGTGTCAGCGCCTCGATCCCGGGCGCGAAGATCGGCGTGGTTTCCGCCATGCGCTGCAAGGTCTCGAGCTCGAGTTTCGTCACCCGCGCAATCGAGGGCAGGTCCATGACGCTGGGCGACGCACCCGGCACCGCGACCATCGCCTGGGTGGCGAGCGCTGTGGCGATGAACGCGCCAGCCGCCGCCGGCCCATACAGGATGCTGACGGTGCGATGGCCGGCGCCCGCGGCGAGATGCAGCGACTTGGCGAGATGCGCGAGATACTCGTTCAGTCCGAGCAGTTCGTCGCGGCGCGCCATCCGTTGGCTGGCGGTATCGACCAGCAGCACCAGCGGCGTCCGCCCGGGATGCGCCGCCAGGGCGAGCACCCCGCCCGCCAGTTCCAGCGCGCTCTCGATGCCGAGCGGCACGCCGCCCGCGATGCCGAGTACTCTGGCCTCGCCTCCACCCGCCAGCCGCGCGGTACCGGCGACGGTGTCGTGCGGCCCGGGCCGCACGTCGTGACCGCTCGGGAACAACGCCGGCAGCAATTCATCGAGCGTCATGGCGTGTCCCCTGCCCGGCGACCACGGCTGCGAATGCCTCGTCCCCGAGGTCGGCGACGTCTCCGGGTTCGTCGATGCCCATCGCGCGCCAGATCTCCGGCGTGTCCCGGCACTCGCCAAGCGTTCGCAGCCGCTGTTCCAGCCGTCGCTGCTCGGCCACCAGGGTAGCCAGTCCGAAGGCGGGCGCCTGCCGAACGCCCTGGAGCGCCGCCTCGCGGAAGCACTCGATGCGATCGGACACGATGCGATCGGCGATGCCAAGCAGCACACGCGTGCGGCCGCCGGTGATGCGCCAGACCAGTGCACGGTCGCGGCTGTCGAACTCCTCGACGCCCTTGTTCGTCTCTATCACTTCCGGCCCGGTGACGCTGATGCGGGCCTGCTCGGACACCACCACGTGGGAGCAACAGGCACTGATCAGGCCGGCGCCCCCGAAGGTGCCGGCACGGCCGCCGATCAGCGCCACCACCGCGACACCGGCGGCCCGCGCATCCAGGATCGCACCGATGATTTCCGACACCGCGATCTCGCCGGCATTGGCCTCCTGCAGCCGGACGCCACCGCTATCGAGCAGCAGCAGTACCGCGCATCCGCCACCGGTCTCACGGGCTGCGCGCAACAGCCCGACCAGCTTGGCGCCGGCGATCTCGCCGAAGGTTCCTCCCATGAAGCGGCCTTCCTGCGCCGCCACCAGCACGCATCCGCCCTGCAGGCGACCGGCCCCTACGATCATGCCGTCATCGAAGGCTACCGGCAGATCGAACAGATGCAGGTGCGGACTGGTCTCGCGCGCGGTCGGCGGCACGAACTCGACGAAGCTCGCCGCGTCCAGCAGTCCCGCGATCCGCTCGCGTGCGGTTGCCTCATACCAGCTCGCGGTCTCGTCGCGTCCGGCAACTTCGGCAAGCGGCAGGCTGTCCGACATCAGGGCACCTCGCTGATCAGGCGGACGCCCTGCATCAGCCGGAGCGACACCGTGTCCGGCCTGGCGCCGCCATCGTTGATCGAGATGCGCAGGCCGCCCGGCGAAGTGCGCTGCACGAAGTCGGCGATCACCGCCTCCCAGATCGGCCGGAACCCGGTCGCCGACGTCGCCACCTCGATGGCGCAGCCGGTACCCTCGATGCGCTCGAGCAGTATCTCGAGATTGCCGGAGGCGACCACGCCGATGATCGCGCTCGGCCTGGTGCCACCGCAACGCGATGCGGCCTCGGCCTGGATGGTGAACTGCTCCATGCGATCTATCCCCGCTACCAGTTGCGGAATTTCGAGGGCGGCCTGTACAGGTCCTTCGACCAGCCGACCAGGTCGCGTATCGAGCGCGCCGCCAGCAGATGCCGCGTCGCGTCGAGCGGGTTCAGGCCGAGATCCTCCGGACGGCGGATGACGCGGCGCTCGCGGAGCTTCTGCACCACGGCGCGGTCGCGGCCCCGGCCAACTTCGGTATAGCCGGCGACGCCGCGGATCGCCTGCTCGCGCTCCTCGCGCGTGCGGCACAGCAGCAGGTTGGCGATACCCTCCTCGGTAACGATGTGGGTGACATCGTCGCCGTAGATCATCACCGGCACCAGCTCGAGCTGCAGCTTCTCGGCAAGCGCCACGCTGTCGAGACGTTCCACGAAGGTCGGCGCCATGCCGGCGCCGAAGGTCTCGACGATCTGCACCACCAGCTTGCGGCCGCGCGTCATCGCGATATTCCCGTCGCTCGCCTCGCGGCCGGCCTTCAGCCAGCTGTCGGACGCGTGCCGCCTGCCATGCGCGTCGGCGCCCATGTTCGGGGCGCCGCCGAAACCCGCGATGCGGTCCGGGGTGACGGTGGAGGAGTTGCCGTCGAGATCGATCTGCAGGGTCGAGCCGATGAACATGTCGCAGGCATACAGGCCGGCGTTCTGGCACATCATGCGGTTGGATCGCAGCGTCCCGTCGCGGCCGGTGAAATAGATGTCCGGCCGTGCCGCCATGTACGCATCCATGCCGACCTCGCTGCCGAAGCAGTGTATCTGCTCGACCCAGCCGCTCTCGATGGCCGGGATCAGCGTCGGGTGCGGGTTGAGCGCCCAGTGGGTGGCGATCTTCCCCTTCAGGCCGAGCCGCTCGGCGAACGTCGGCAGCAGCAGCTCGATCGCGGCGGTACCGAAGCCGATGCCATGGTTGAGCCGCTTCACGCCGTATTCGGCATAGATCCCCTTGATGGCCATCATCGCCATCAGGATCTGCGTTTCGGTGATGCTGGCCGGATCGCGCGTGAACAGCGGCTCGACGTAGAAAGGCCTGTCGGCCTCGATGATGAAATCGACCTGGTCGCCGGGGATGTCGACGCGCGGCAGCCTGTCGACGATGCGGTTGACCTGCGCCACCACGATACCGGACTTGAACGCCGTTGCCTCGACGATGGTCGGCGTGTCCTCGGTGTTCGGCCCGGTATAGAGGTTGCCCTGCGCGTCCGCCTGCACGGCCGCGATCAATGCCACGTGCGGCGTCAGGTCCATGTAGTAGCGCGCGAACAGCTCGATATAGGTGTGGATGGCACCGAGCTCGATGCGACCGTTGTTGAGCGCACGCGCGATAGAAGCTCCCTGCGGACCGGAATAGGAGAAGTCGAGCTTGCGGGCGATGCCGCGCTCGAAGATCTCCAGATGCTCGGGCAGCACTATGCCGGACTGCACGATGTGCAGGTCGTGAACGCGGGCCGGATCGGCGGCCGCCAGGGCACGGGCAAGCAGGTCGGCCTGCTTCTGGTTGTCGCCCTCCAGGCAGACCCGGTCGCCGGGCTGCAGCAGCGCCTCCAGCAGGGCAGTCGCGTCCGACGCCTGCACCTGCTTGCCCTTCGCGAGCGAGGCGGCGCGGCCGAGACGTTCATGCCGCGCGGTGCGCTGGCGGTCCCAGCTCCTGACCTCTGTCTGGATCATGCATGTCTCCAGGGCATTCAGGTCCTCAGGCGTGGCGCCCGGCCCGGCACTGTCCCCGGGGGGTGAACCACCGGCTTCGTCCCAAGTTGCGCCAGCCGCCGGATGCCGCCATGACGGGTGGGCGCCATGCCCGACATGCCTACGACGCCCCGGCCGTCTTCCGCCACCCTCCAGGCCGTCCCGCCCTTCTGGCTGCTCGCCGCCGTCACCATGACCGGCACCGCGGCGCTGCACATATTCGTCCCGGCACTGCCCGACATCGCCCGCGACTTCGCGGTGACGCGGCCGACCGCGCAATACACCATCACGCTCTACCTGGTCGGCATGGCGCTCGGGCAGCTGGTCTACGGGCCGCTGTCGGACCGGTTCGGACGCCGGCCGCTGCTGCTGACCGGGATGTCGCTCTATCTCGCGGGCCTGGTGCTGGCGGCGCTGGCGAACGGCATCGGCATGCTGCTGGCCGCCCGCGTGCTGCAATCGCTTGGTGGCTGCGGCGCACTGGTGCTGGGACGCGCCATGGTGCGCGATGTCGCCGGCCGCCAGGATGCGGCCCGGCAACTCGCCACCCTGGGCCTGGTGATGGGCATCACCCCTGCGGCGGCGCCGGCGATCGGCGGCCTGATCGATGGCTGGCTGGGCTGGCGGGCGCTCTTCGTGGCCCTGGCGCTGGTGGTGCTGGCGCTGCTGGTGCTGGTGCTGCGCCGGCTGCCGGAGACCAACCGGGCGCTCCTGCCGCTGCCGGGGCCGAGCGCGATCCTGTTCGGATACTGGATACTTTGGCGCTCGCCAGCGTACCGGCGCTACACCATCGCCGGCGCCTGTGCCGCCACCAGCCTGTACGCCTTCCTCGCCGATGCACCCTTCCTGCTGGTCGGCATCATGCATCAGGCTCCGGCCTCGGTCGGCTTCTACTGCCTGCTGGCGGTGGCCGGGATGATGCTCGGCACCCTGCTCGCGCGACAGCTGGCCGGCAGCGCGTCACCGCAGCGCGCTGCCCCGGCTTTCATGGCCCGGCGCGGCAACCTGCTCTGCCTCGCCAGCGCCGGCCTGCTCGTGCTGCTGAGCGCCACCCATCATCTTGGCCTGGCGGCGATGATGACGCTGCTGGTGCTGTATGCGATCGGTATCGGCGTCGTCAGTCCGAACGCACTCGCCGGCCTGATGAACACCCATCCGGAGCGGGCCGGCGCCGCCTCCAGCCTGTACGGCTTCCTGCAGATGGCGTTCGGCGCCGGCTTCACCTGGGCGGTGTCGCTCGGGATCGGCGGTCCGGAGAACGCGATGGCGCTGGTCCTGCTGGCCGCCGCCGCCTGCGCCGGAGCGTCGTTGTGGCGGGCCTAGAGCATGATCCGGTCGATCATGCTCTGCTTGTCATTCAAAGACTACTTCCGCCAGAGCCGGCGATCCGGCGTAATCGGCGAGATGCCGTCGCGGTACGCTAGGGCGCGCGCGTAATACTGCTCGTATGCCACCAGGTCGCGATGCGGGGAGGCCTCCTGATCGATGGCGTCGCCGACGTCGTTGTAGAGGTCGAGATTGGCGAGGTCCGGCACCGGATCGTGGCCGGCCAGATGGTCTTCCCACATCTGCCGGTACAGCTCCTCGAGACGGGCGACCAGCAGGGGCATGTCGAACAGCGTGCAGCGATCGCGCGCAGCTTTCAGGCGGTGGCGCAACTCGGCCAGCCAGCCTGGCTCCTGGCCACACTGCACGGCGCGCTCGATGTACCCGTCCGGATCGCAGCAGACCAGCTCGGTCAGCCCGGCGGCCCGCACCAGGCTCGAACAGACTCGCGAGGCGAAGCTGTTGCCCTGCAGGGTCACCACCGGAACCCCCATCCAGAGCGCGTCCGACGCGGTGGTGTGCGCGCCATACGGGTAGGTGTCGAGGAACAGGTCGGCCGCCGGATAGCGCGCGAGATGCTCCTCGTTGGACCGGCGCGGAGCGAAGACGAGGCGGTCCGGCAGGATGCCGCGCCTCGCCGCCTGCTGTCGCAGCCGCTCGTCGGTGGCGCCGTCGCAGGACAGCAACCAGAGCACCGAACCGGGCACGCGGGCCAGCAGGGTCATCCAGCGGCCGAACATCGACGGCGTGATCTTCTGGGTGCCGTTGAAGCAGCAATAGACCACCGCGCCATCGGGCAGGCCGAGCTCGTGCCGTGCGGGGATGGTGCCCGATACCGTGCGCTTGCGGTCGGTCGGCTGGTAGCAGGGCAGCCGGACCACCCGCTCGCTGTAGAACCGCTCGTGGCCGGGCGGGATGATGGTGGCGTCGGCGATGATGTACTGGTGGTGCGGGGTGCCCATGCTGCCTGGATAGCCGAGCCAGTTCACCATCACCGGCGCCGGCCGCAATGCCAGCGCGGCACCGGGGACGTCGCCGGTGTGGCCGCCGAGATCCACCAGGATGTCGATCCCATCGTGTGCGATCCGGCTTGCGACCTGCCTGTCGGTCCAGCCGGAGATGCTGCACCAGTGCGGCACCGCCCGGCGGAACCGCGCCTGCAACGCATCGGGCGCGGCCCGGCCGGAATAGTAGGCGAACACCTCCACCCCGGTCGGGTCGTGCAGCTCGAACAGTTCGACGGTCAGGAAGCCGATCGCATGCTCGCGCAGGTCGGGTGAGACGTAGCCGATGCGCAGCGGCGCGGCCGGATCCCGCCCGGCTGGGAGGGGCGGTGGCCATGTGCCTACGGTGCACGGACCGGACGGCCAGCCGCCGTCGCGCCGCATGCTGCGCCAGGCGTTGGAGAGCTGGAACATCGGGTCGTCCGCGTGGATCGCCAGCGCCAGCGGTGACAGCGACGCACTCAGCCTGCCAGCCGTCACGCGACCGGACGGCGCCAGCACCGGCCATTTGCACTGCATCTCGCGCAGCGCGACCCAGTGCTGCATCGCGTCGCACTGGTGCGGGTCGAGATCGAGGCAGCGGCGCAACGCCTCCTCGGCGCTGCCGAGATCACCGATGGACTTGAACACCCGTGCGGCGTGCTTGAGGGACGTGGTCTTGTGAACGATCAGGTCGCCGTCCGTGGCCGCAAGCAGGTCCGCCACGTGAAGCCACTGCCCGACCGCCGCGGGAAGGTCATTGAGCCGTTCCAGCGCCAGACCGTGGTTGACGTAGGCAGACAGGAAGCCGGGCCGCAGCGAGATGGCTTCGGCGAAGCAGGCGCCGGCTTCCGCGTGCCGGCCAAGCTGGGTCAGCAGCACGCCGAAATTGAAGCAGGCCGCATGGCGCAGCGGGTCGAGCGGGTGATGCTGCAGCCAGACCGCATAGAGCGCTGCACCCTGCGCCTTGGCATCCGTATCGGTCGGGCTCGTGTTCTGCGGAAGGTTGCGGTTGACCAGCGCCTCGACGGCGCCGATCAGCTCGACCAGCCGGTAGCCGGCATCCTCCGGACCGACCGGAACCACCCTCGCCACGGAGTGCGGCATCAGGCGCCGGCGAGCCGGTCCGCCACCAGCCTGGTCATGGTGAGCTCGAAGGCGCGGGTGAAACGGTCGATGTCGCCGGCCGTCTGCTTCCAGGCATCCGCGGTGAACAGCCGCTTGTAGTCGGCATAGGCGTGCGGCTGGGTGGCGAGGGTGATCGCGGTTTCGACATAGTCGTCGATGGAGGCCGCGATGCCCTGCCCGGCACCGATGGCGTGCAGCATCGAGCCGGCCATGCGAGAGGCGAACGACGCGCCGGCAAGCGTCAGCAACGGCAGCTGCATCCGGATCGCGTCGCTGGCGACTGTGCCTGCGTTGTACGGGAAGGTGTCGAGGAACAGATCGGCAGCGCCTAGCCGGCTCATGTACAGCTCCGGACTGGTTCGCCCGGCGAACAGGATCCGTTCCGGCGCGATGCCTGCCTGTGCGGCGCGGGCGTGGAGGCTGCTTTCCGCCCAGCGATTGTCCACCGACAGCCAGAGCACGGTGCTCGCCGCGCCACGCATGATTGCCATCCAGGATGCGAACATCGCCTCCGTGATCTTGTACGAGTTGGAAAAGCAGCAGAGCACGAAGGCATCTTCCGGCAACCCGGCCTCGGCGCGGGGGAGCGGCGCGCCGATCGTGCGCTTGCTGTCGTTGGCCTGGTAGATCGGGGCGATCGAGAGCGGAACGGGCCGGTACGACGCGGCGCTATGCGCCGGAATGACGTAGTCGTCGCAAAGCAGATAATCGATCTCGTCCATCGGCAACGGGCCGATGAAACCGAGATAGGTGGCCTGGATCGGCGCCGGCCGCCATTTCAGCACGGCGAGGCGGGTATGGGCGGTGAGGCCGTTCAGGTCGATGAGGATGTCGATCTCGTCGTCGCGAATGATGCGCGCCGCCTGCTCGTCCGACAGGCCGCGAATGATGCGATGATGGTCGAACCCGGCCAGCACGCGCCGCCTGATCTCGCTGCCGTCCTCCAGGGTCGCGCAGTAGCCGTAGATCTCGAAGCGGCTGCGGTCGTGGTGCTCGAACAGTTCGGCTACCAGGAAGCTCATGGCGTGCCGGCAGAAATCCGACGACAGGTAGCCGATCCTGATCCGGTCGTGTCGGTATGGCGCCACCGGAGCAAGCGGCGCCGTGATGGCCGGGATCTTGCGCGCGAGCCAGCCCGCGATGACCTCGCGCTGCACATCGACGTCGTCGGTAAGGGCGAGCAGGCCCAGTGGTCCGGCCTGCCGCAGCAGCACGTCGGGGGGAAGTCCGGGCATGTCGGCCTGCAGCACCGGCCAGTGACAGGTCTTCTGGCGGATATGCACCCAATGCTGCACGACGTCCGGCTGGGCCGGATCGGTCAGCAGCGAGGTACGCAGGATCGCCTCCGCCTCGTCGAGACGGCCGTTCTGCTCCAGCAGGCGGGCGCGATGGTTGAGCAGGGCGGTACGCGCCTCGTCGGTCTGGATCGCGCCGCCCCAGGTGGTCAGGGCGTGCTCGACCTGTCCGGCGGCCTCCAGCCCGAGGCCGAGATTGACGGCGGCGGGGTGGAAATCCGGCCGCAGCACGCGGGCATTGCCGTAGGCAGCCAGCGCGCCGCCCTTGTCGCCGCTCAGCCCGAGCGACGCTCCGAGGTTGAACCAGGCGGCGAACAGATGCGGGCTGCCGGCATTGGCGCCGATCCAGCGCCTGTAGAGCAGGATCTCGGCCGACGCGGTGACACCGGGCCGACCGGCCTCGATGGCGGCGATGATCGCCTGGAACGGGATCTGCCGGAGCTGCTCGTCGTAGCCGTCGGGGAGCGGAAACGATGCGTCGTCGCCGGCGAGCAGGTCGGCAAGCCAGCTTGCCTCGACGACCGGTGCGACGACCTCGGTCCGCGATGGAGGCTGTGACAGGAGGAGCATGCGTATCTTCCAGACATGGTCCGATGAGCGTCGGGTGCGACGGGTTGAGCGCTACTGGAAGTAGAGCGCCTGCAGCTGGGTCGGCGTCATGTGCTGGATCTGCGTGCTGGTGAACGAGGGAGACTCGCTGGTGGTGAAGTAGGTCATCTGCGTCGTCGTCAGCGCGCCGAGCTGGGTGGTCGTGAAGGCGGCGATATCCTTGCTTCCCAGCGCCTGCAGCTGCGTCGAGGTCAGCAGCGCGATATCGGCGATCGACAGGGCGGCGAACTGCCCCGTGCTCATCGCCAGCGCCTGGGCGGATGTGATCAGGGTCGCCTGGTCGGTCGTGAGAGCCGCGATCGCGGTCGTGGTGAGGGCTGCGAACTGCACGCTGGTCAGCACGCCCATCGCCGTCGTGCCCAGGGCGACGATGTCCGCCGAGGTCAGGCCGGCCATTCCGGTGACGCTGAGCCCCGGCAGGTTGGTCGACGTGATGGCACCCACATCGGTGGAGGTCAGCGCGCCGGCCTGGGTCGAACCGAAGGCGGCGAGCTGCGTGGACGACAACGCCGCCACCTCGGTCGAGGACAGCGAGAGCGCCTGCGCGGTTCCGAGGCCCTTGATCTGCGTCGCGGTGAGGGCCGCGATCTGCGTCGTCGCCGCCAGGACCGAGGTGGTGGTGAGCGCCGCGGCCTGAGTCGAGCTAAGCCCGGCCAGCTGGGTGGTGCCGAGGCTGGTGACCTGCGTGGTGTTCAGCGCCGCGATCGCGCCGGTGCCGAGACCGGCAACCTGCGTGGAGGCGAGACCGCCGACCGCCGTGCTGGTGAGGCCGGCAATGTTCGCCGAGGTGAGGCCGGCAATCGCGGCGGCAGCCATGCCGGGCATGTTCGTCGTGGTCAGCGTGCCGACATCCGTGGAGTTCAACGCCGCTACCTGGGTCGATCCGAACCCGGCCAGCTGGGTGGACGACAGCGCACCGACCTCGGTCGAGGAAAGTGACACCACCTGGGCGGTGCCAAGGCCTTTGACCTGCGTCGCGGTGAGGGCTGCGATCTGCGTCGTTGCCGCCAGGACCGAGGTGGTGGTGAGCGCCGCGACCTGAGTGGAGCTCAGCCCGGCCAGCTGGGTGGTGCCAAGGCTGGTGACCTGCGTGGTGTTCAGCGCCGCGATCGCCCCGGTGCCAAGCCCAGCAACCTGCGTGGAGGCCAGACCGCCGACCGCCGTGCTGGTGAGGCCGGCGACGTTTGCCGAGGTCAGACCCGCCATCGCACCGGCGGTCATGCCGGGCATATTCGTCGTTGTCAGCGTGCCCACGTCCGTGGAGTTCAAAGCTGCAATCTGCGACGAGCCAAAGCCAGCTAGCTGGGTGGAAGACAGCGCGCCGACCTCGGCCGAGGACAGCGACACCACCTGGGCGGTGCCGAGGCCCTTCACCTGCGTCGCGGTGAGGGCGGCGATCTGCGTCGTTGCCGCCAGGACCGAGGTGGTGGTGAGTGCTGCGACCTGAGTGGAGCTCAGCCCGGCCAGCTGTGTGGTGCCGAGGCCGGTGACCTGCGTGGTGTTCAGCGCCGCGATCGCCCCGGTGCCGAGGCCGGCAACCTGCGTGGAGGCCAATCCGCCGACCGCCGTGCTGGTCAGGCCGGCGATGTTTGCCGAGGTCAGGCCGGCAATCGCACCGGCGGTCATGCCCGGCATGTTCGTCGTGGTCAGCGTGCCGACATCGGTGGAGGTCAGTGCAGCGATCTGCGACGAGCCAAAGCCAGCTAGCTGGGTGGAAGACAGCGCGCCGACCTCGGTCGAGGACAGCGACACCACCTGCGCGGTGCCGAGGCCCTTCACCTGCGTCGCGGTGAGGGCTGCGATCTGTGTCGTCGCCGCCAGGACCGAGGTGGTGGTGAGTGCTGCGACCTGAGTGGAGCTCAGCCCGGCCAGCTGGGTGGTGCCGAGGCCGGTGACCTGCGTGGTGTTCAGCGCCGCGATCGCCCCGGTGCCGAGGCCGGCGACCTGCGTGGAGGCCAGACCGCCGACCGCCGTACTGGTCAGGCCGGCGATGTTGACGGACGTGAGGCCCGCCATCGCGCCGGCGGTCATGCCGGGCATGTTCGTCGTGGTCAGCGTGCCCACGTCCGTGGAGGTGAGTGCAGCGATCTGCGTCGATCCGAACCCGGCCAGCTGGGTGGACGACAGAGCGCCGACCTCGGTCGAGGACAGCGACACCGCCTGCGCGGTACCCAGGCCCTTGATCTGTGTCGCGGTGAGGGCGGCAATCTGCGTCGTCGCCGCAAGCACGGATGTTGTGGTGAGCGCCGCCACCTGGGTCGACGACAGCCCGGCAAGCTGCGTTGTGCCAAGGCTGGTGACCTGCGTGGTGTTCAGCGCCGCGATCGCGCCGGTGCCGAGACCGGCAACCTGCGTAGAAGCCAGTCCGCCGACTGCAGTGCTGGTGAGACCGGCGATGTTGACGGACGTGAGACCCGCCATCGCACCGGCGGTCATGCCCGGCATGTTCGTCGTGGTCAGCGTGCCGACATCCGTGGAGGTCAGTGCAGCGATCTGCGTCGAACCAAAGCCAGCCAGCTGGGTGGATGAAAGCGCCCCTACTTCGGTCGAGGACAGCGAGACCACCTGCGCCGTGCCGAGGCCCTTGACCTGCGTCGCGGAGAGGGCGGCGATCTGCGTGGTGGCCGCCAGGACCGAGGTTGTCGTCAGGGCCGCCACCTGAGTGGAGCTCAGCCCGGCCAGCTGAGTGGTGCCGAGACTGGTCACCTGTGTCGTGTTCAGCGCGGCGATCGCCCCGGTGCCGAGGCCGGCAACCTGCGTGGAGGCCAATCCGCCGACCGCCGTGCTGGTGAGGCCGGCGACGTTTGCCGAGGTCAGACCCGCCATTGCACCGGCGGTCATGCCGGGCATGTTCGTCGTTGTCAGCGTGCCCACGTCCGTGGAGTTCATAGCTGCGATCTGTGTCGATCCAAAGCCAGCTAGCTGGGTGGACGAGAGCGCTCCCACTTCGGTCGAGGACAGCGAGACCACCTGGGCGGTGCCGAGCCCCTTGACCTGCGTCGCGGTAAGGGCTGCGATCTGCGTCGTTGCCGCCAGGACCGAGGTGGTGGTCAGGGCAGCGACCTGCGTCGACGACAGCCCGGCCAGCTGGGTGGTGCCGAGGCTGGTGACCTGCGTGGTGTTCAGCGCGGCTATCGCCCCGGTGCCGAGACCGGCAACCTGCGTGGAGGCAAGACCGCCGACCGCCGTGCTGGTGAGGCCGGCAATGTTCGCCGAAGTCAGACCCGCCATCGCACCGGCGGTCATGCCCGGCATGTTGGTCGTAGTCAGCGTGCCGACATCCGTGGAGGTCAGTGCAGCGATCTGCGAAGAGCCAAAACCAACCAATTGGGTGGACGACAGCGCACCGACCTCGGTCGAGGAAAGTGACACCACCTGGGCGGTGCCAAGGCCTTTGACCTGCGTCGCGGTGAGGGCTGCGATCTGCGTCGTTGCCGCCAGGACC
>NZ_VCDI01000009.1:0-57115 GCF_005844085.1 Lichenicoccus roseus | reverse complement strand
CGAGGACAGCGACACCGCCTGCGCGGTACCCAGGCCCTTGATCTGTGTCGCGGTGAGGGCGGCAATCTGCGTCGTCGCGGCCTGCACCGAGGTGGTGGTCAATGCCGCAACCTGCGTGGAGCTCAACCCGGCCAGCTGGGTGGTGCCAAGGCTGGTCACCTGCGTCGTGTTCAGCGCTGCCACGGCTGCGGTGCCAAGCCCGGCAACCTGCGTGGAGGCCAATCCGCCGACCGCCGTGCTGGTCAGGCCGGCGATGTTCGCCGAGGTCAGACCCGCCATCGCGCCGGCTGTCATCCCGGGCATGTTGGTCGTGGTCAGCGTGCCGATATCGGTGGAGTTCAGCGCTGCGACCTGGGTCGAACTGAGTCCCGCCAGCTGCGTCGACACCAACGCGCCGAAGTCGGTGGACGTCATCGCAGCCAGGTAGGAAGTCGGCAGCGCTGCGACGTTGGTCGAGGTCAGGGTCGAGACGGTCATGGAGCTCTCTTCTCTGCACGAGACGACGCGCAACGATGCACCGTCTGCTGTCGGAACTGGCGACCTGGCCCGGTTCCTACCGGCGGCAGAGCGGCCGGCACGTACCGGCGGCTCGTTCTCGGCTTTTATTGGTGAAGATCTCGTTAATGGATATTGAGGAAGCCTGCCTGCGCTCCGGGCTGCCGCTGCCCGGTGTCAAAGCAGCTCGAGTGTGAGTTCACGCGACGCCCCCGCATCGATCGCCTGTGGCTGCACAGCGGCCGGGCACCGATCGCGCGCGGGATATCGCGCGGCGAGTGCGGCCATGGCGCCGGCATGACCCTGCTCCGCCGCCCGGCGCAGAAACACCCTGGCAGCCTGCGGATCTTCTGGCTCTTGGTAGTAGCCGAGCGCCATGAGGCCGAGGGCATACAGCGCTCCGGCATGGCCACCCTCGGCCGCCTGGCGGAACAGGATCTTCGCGGTGCCGAGATCCGCCGGCCCACCCCGGCCGTTGAGCAGCATCTCTCCGGCGAGCGCCTCCGCCTCCGGAAGACCCTGTTCGGAAGCTTGCAGCAGAAGCCTGCGGCCAGCGACGAGATCCTGTGCAGCACCCCTGCCCTCGACCAGCATGAGACCGCACGAGTATTGCGCTATGGGAAGATGCTCGGCTGCGATCCGGAACCAGGGCAGCGCCTCCGCATCGTTCGCCGCCATGCCGATGCCCGCCACGCAGCAGACGCCGACATTGTAGGCCGCCGCCGGATCCCCCTGCGTGGCCCGCTCGCGGAACCAGGCGAGGATTGCCCGACTCTCGTCATGCCCGGCGGAGCTTGCGATGCTACGGTTTGCAAGCACGACGGCTGCCAGCTCGTCGCAGGCCGCCTGATCGCCAAGCTCGGCCGCGCCGCGCAGCAGTCGCAAAGCTTCGCCACGGTCGGCTCCGGCTCCGACATTCTGCAAATGCAGCCTCGCAAGCGCGCAGGCCGCACCCATGTGGCCTGACGCCGAGGCGCGTCCAAACCAGAGCATCGCCTCCGCAAAATTCGGCGGCAGAGGAGACGTCGTGTCCGCTGCCCCGCCCGCCGACTGGCCATACAGTTTACCAAGTGCGGCGAATGCCTCCACCTCGCCGGCGAGTGCCGCACGACGGATCCAGCTCTCGCCCTGGAAGGCGTCGGGTCGCACGCCGTCGCCATGCAGCAGGGACAGGCCGCAGGCGAGCTGCGATGGCGCGTGTCCCAGTCGCGCGCCTGCCAGAAAATGAGCGGCCATCTCCGGCGCCGCCTCGGACGCGGGGCTGTCACGCCCGGCCAGCACGCCGAGCAGGTAGTGTGCGATGGGCAGATCCGCCCGCGCCGCCTCGGTTAGCAGACTGCGTGCGTCGTCGGCATTCGCCACCGGATCGGCCCGCAACAGCGCGAGCGACCAGCCGAGCTGTCCATGCGCGCAGCCCGCGTCGGCGGCACGCCGGTAACAATCGTCGCCACGCCGGACATCGCGCAAAGCCGGCGGCCCAGAGGTCAGGATGAAGCCGAGCAGCGCTTGCGATGGCGCATGGCCGCTGGATGCGGCCTGCTCCACCCAGCGTAGTGCCATCGGATAGTCGGCCGCTCCGGCTTTCGCGCCGGAAGCATTCTCGAACCAGTTCTGCGACGGCGAATTCGTGTGGCCCTGCAGGGCAAGTGACGCAATCATGAACTGCGCTTCGACCACGCCGCCCACCGCGGCGCGATCGAGCCAATGCAGCGCCGCCGCGGCACAGTGCGGCAGCCCGATTCCAAAGAGATAGGCGCGCCCGAGTTCGAGACAGGCGGCGCTGGATCCTGCCTTCGCTGCCTGGACGAACAGATCCACCGCTTGCCGATGGTTGCCACGCGCCGCGAGTTGGCACGCATGCTCGACCAGCGAGGGGGGTGACCCGAACAGACGCAGAAATTTCAGGTGGATTGCGCGAAAGACAGACATCCTGCCGGCCCGTATAACCATTTGTCACAGTCTACCGCGACCGTATGAATGAACGGTAAGTAGAGACTAGAGTTAGGTCATCATCAGTCGGTAGGATCTTCGATATTAACAACGCTTTAATGAGAAGTTACTTGAAGGTTGATAATCTCTGCAGCATACGCCGCTGCGAAGCGGCTGCCGTCGACCGCCAGGCTGCTTCTGCTGGACAAAGGAACGTCCCGGACTGTAGTTATCAAACCGTATTGAGTTTGGCCGCTACCCGACCCGGGTGCGGCGCTCGGCCGCGACGCAAGCGCTGCACTGGAAATCCTGATGACCAAGCGTGTCCTGCATGTCGGGTGCGGCGCCCAGACGCCTGGCAAGCTGCACCCTGTTTTCGAGGATCAGGACTGGAACGAGGTGCGCCTCGACATCGACGCTTCCGTATCGCCGGACATCGTCGCCAGCATGACCGATATGTCGCCGGTCGCGGATGGCACCGTCGATGCGGTGTTCTCGTCGCATAACCTCGAGCATCTCTATCCGCACGAGGTTCCGGTGGCGCTGGCGGAGTTCCGGCGGGTGCTGAGATCCGACGGGTTTGCGCTTATCACCCTTCCCGATCTGCAGGAGGTGGCGCGTCTCGTCGCCTCCGAAGGACTCTCGGCCACCGCCTACATGTCGGCACTTGGGCCGATCGAGCCGCTCGACATCCTGTTCGGCTATCGTGGCGCGCTTGCGGGTGGCAACCTGTTCATGGCGCACCATACCGGCTTCACCAGTGCCAGCCTGATGGGTGCGCTCGGTTCGGCCGGCTTTGCCGCGGTCACCGTGCAGCGGGTACCGTCTTCGTTCAGCCTCTGGGCGATCGGCTTCTGCACCCGACCCGGGGAACAGGAACTGCAGGAGGCGCAGGACCGCATGCTGCCGTTGCACGCGGCGGTGCTGGCGGCACGCAGCGAACCCGGACTGGCAGCGACCTGAGGGGGCCACCCGATCCCGTGACCGCCGCCCGGAGTTGACCCGGCCGTTCGGCTCGGCTGGACTGCCGCCCGCGTGCAGGGAGGCATCGGCATGGAGACGTGGCTGAAGCGCGGATCGGAGGCGTCGGGGATTGCCGAGGCCGATGCCCGCGTGCGGGAAACGGTCGAGGCCATCCTGGCGGACGTGCAGGCTCGCGGCGACCAGGCGGTGCGCGACCTCTCGATACGGTTCGACAAGTGGGAGCGCGACGACTACCGGCTCAGCGACACCGAGATCGAGGCCTGCCTGTCGCAACTGCGGCCGCGCGACATCGAGGATATCGAGTTCGCCCAGGCGCAGGTGCGGAACTTCGCGCAGCACCAGCGCGAGGCGTTGCGCGACATCGAGGTCGAGACGCTGCCCGGCGTGGTGCTGGGCCATCGCAATATCCCGGTGCAGGCGGCCGGCTGCTACGTGCCGGGCGGCAAGTATCCTCTCCTCGCGTCGGCGCACATGTCGGTAATCACCGCCAAGGTCGCCGGCGTGCCGCGCATCGTCACCTGCGCGCCGCCGTACCACGGGAAACCGGCGCCGGCCATCGTGGCGGCGCAGCATCTTGCCGGGGCCGACGAGATCTACTGCCTCGGCGGCATCCAGGCAGTGGCGGCGATGGCCCTCGGCACCGAGAGCATCGCCACAGTGGACATGCTGGTCGGCCCTGGCAACGCCTTCGTGGCGGAGGCCAAGCGGCAGTTGTTCGGCCGCGTCGGCATCGACCTGTTCGCGGGGCCGACCGAGACGCTGGTGATCGCCGACGAGACCTCGGACGGCGAGATCTGCGCGACCGACCTGCTTGGCCAGGCGGAGCACGGGCCGGACAGCCCGGCGATCCTGCTGACCACCTCCGAGCGGCTGGCCCGCGATACCATCGCCGAGATCGAGCGGCTGCTGCGCATCCTGCCGACGGCGCCGATCGCTCGCGTCGCGTGGGAAAACCATGGCGCGGTTATCGTCGTCGAGGACGAGGCGGAGATGGTCGCGGTCGCCAACCGCCTCGCCTTCGAGCATGTGCAGGTGATGACGCGCGATCCGGACTACTTCCTCGCCAACATGACCAACTACGGTGCGCTGTTCCTGGGCGCGCGCACCAACGTGGCGTATGGCGACAAGGCGATCGGTACCAACCACACGCTGCCGACGAAGCGGGCCGCGCGCTACACCGGCGGGCTGTGGGTCGGCAAGTTCCTCAAGACCTGCACCTACCAGCGCGTGCTGACGGACGAGGCCTCGGCGCGGATCGGCGGCCATGTGTCGCGGCTGTGCGCCCTGGAAGGCTTCGTCGGCCATGGCGAGCAGGCGAATATCCGCGTTCGCCGCTACGGTGGCCGCAACGTGCCGTATGGCGGGACGGTGGACTAGGCGATGGCGCCGGGAAACATCGGCATCGTCGGCGCCGGGCTGGTCGGGCTCGGCTGGGCCATCGTGTTCGCGCGTGCCGGCCATGCTGTCAGGCTCTACGACAACGCGCCGGGTGCCGCGGCGGAAGCGCGCAGGACCATCGCCCTGCGGCTGGATGATCTGCGGCAGGCCGGCCTGATCGACGAGGCGCCGGCCACGATCCTCGCGCGCGTCTCGGTGGCCGATAGCCTCGCGGAGGCGCTCGAGGATGCGCTCTACGTGCAGGAAAGCGTGCTGGAGCGCGTCGACGTCAAGAATTCCGTGATGCGCGAGATCGATGCGCTGGTCGGGCCCGCGACCTGGATCGGCAGTTCCTCCTCCGGGCTGCCGGCCTCGCTCTACACCGAGGGGCTCGGCTGCCGCGATCGGTGCCTGGTGGCGCATCCGGTCAATCCGCCATACCTGGCGCCGATCGTCGAGCTGGTGCCGGCGCCGTGGACCAGCCCGGCCACCCTCGACAGCGTGCGGACGCTGATGCAGGCGGTCGGCCAGGCGCCGGTGACGATGAGCCAGGAGGCACCCGGCTTCATCCTCAACCGGCTGCAGGCGGTGCTGCTGATGGAGGCGTGGCGGCTGGTCGAGGCCGGGCTTGCCAGTGTGGCCGACGTCGATCTCACCGTCTCGCAGGGCCTAGGCCTGCGCTGGGCCTTCATGGGGCCGTTCGAGACCATCGACCTGAACGCGCCGGGCGGCATCGCCGACTATGCAAGGCGGCTCGGCGGCCTGTATCGCGACATCGCCGCCGAGACGACGGAGCAGCGCGGCTGGGACAACGAATTGATCGCGCGCATCGAGGCGCAGCGGCGGGAGGTACTGCCGGAAGCGGAACTCGTCGCCCGCAGCGCCTGGCGCGATCGCCGGCTGATGGCGCTGGCCCTGCACAAGCGCCGGATGGACTCGGCCGATGCGGCCGGCACGGACCCCGCCGCTACGCCGGGAACGCAGTGACCATCGCCGATGCGTCGCTGCCCCGTACACCGTCGTTCCGGCTCGACGGCAGGCGGGCGCTGGTAACCGGCGGCAGCCGCGGTATCGGGCATGCCGCCGCCGCCGCCCTTGCGGAAGCCGGCGCCTCCGTCACGCTGGCGGCGCGCGGCAGGGCGGAGGTCGAGGCAGCCGCGCAATCGATCTGCGCAGCGGGCGGCGCGGCGGAAGGCTGGGTGCTGGACGTCGCCGACCTCGACGCCGTCCGCGACGGGATCGAGGCCCGGGCGCCGTTCGACATCCTGGTCAACAATGTCGGCACCAACCGGCCGGCGCCGTTCCTCGACGTCAGCGTCGCGGACTTCGACGCGGTGATGGCGCTCAACCTGCGCGCGGCGTTCTTCGTGGCGCAGGCGGTGGCGCGGCGACAGGTTGCGGCGGGATTGGCCGGCTCGATCATCCATGTCTCGTCGCAGATGGGGCATGTCGGGGGTGCCGGGCGCACGGTCTACTGCGCCTCGAAGCACGCCATCGAGGGGTTGACCAAGGCGATGGCGATCGATCTCGCCCCTTCGCGCATCCGCGTGAACTCGCTCTGCCCGACCTTCATCGAGACCCCGCTGACAGCGCCGTTTCTCGAAGATGCACGCTTCAGAAACGACGTGCTGGGCCGCATCAAGCTCGGCCGGCTCGGCACCGTCGAGGACCTGATGGGCGCGATCCTGTTCCTGGCATCGGATGCTTCGGCCCTGATGACCGGCGCCTCGCTGCTCATCGACGGCGGCTGGACCGCGGACTAGTGCTTTTCCGATCGAGGTGGATCGAAAGGAAGCTCCAGCTTGTTGTCTTGCCCAGCATCTCTATCCGATCGAGTAGCAAAATCGGTTGGTTGATGCGCTAGCACGCCACGCAACCGGCCCGCCCCGAGGGCCGGACAACAAGGCTCTGGAGGTTTGCGTTGTCTCTACTGGTCGCCCTGCTCGGGCTCGCCTTCCTGATCCTCGTCGCCTATCGCGGCTTCAGCGTCATCATGTTCGCGCCGGTGGCGGCGATGATCCCGGTGCTGCTGACCGCGCCCTCGGCGATCCCCACGGTGTTCACCACGCTGTTCATGGCCAAGACGGTCATGTTCGTGAAGCTCTACTTTCCGATCTTCCTGCTCGGGGCGGTGTTCGGCAAGCTGATCGAGCTGTCCGGCTTCTCGAGCTCGATCGTGGCCGCGATCCTGCGCCTGGCGGGGCCGCGCCGGGCGATCCTGTCGATCGTGCTGGTCTCCGCCGTGCTCTGCTACGGCGGCGTCTCGCTGTTCGTGGTGGTGTTCGCGGTCTATCCGTTCGCCGCCGAGCTGTTCCGGCAGGCGCGCATCCCCAAGCGCCTGATGCCGGCGACGCTTGCACTCGGCGCGTTCAGCTTCACGATGGATGCGCTACCGGGCACGCCGCAGATACAGAACATCATCCCGACCGCCTTCCTGCATACCACCGCCTGGGCGGCGCCGTGGCTCGGCACCGTCGGCGGCCTGTTCATCCTGGTGGCCGGCCTCGCCTACCTGCAATGGCGGGCCCGGCGCGCCGGCGACGAAGGTTACGGCACCGATCACCTGAACGAGCCGGCGGTACCGGACACCAGCCGCCTCGCCCCCTGGCCGGTGGCGATCGCACCGCTGGTCGCGGTCGGCGTGCTGAACAAGCTGTTCACCAATGCAATCCCGCGTATATTCGGCACCACCGACACCGTGCATCTGGCCGGACTCAAGGAGCCGCTGGTCACGCCGGTTGCGACGGTGACCGCGATCTGGGCACTCGAGGCGGCACTGCTCGCCGGCGTGCTGCTGGTGGTGGCACTGGCGTTCAGGACCATCTGCGGGACCTTTGTCGAAGGCACCAAGGCAGCGGTTGCCGGCGCGCTGCTCGCGGTGATGAACACCGGCTCGGAATTCGGCTTCGGCGGGGTGATCGCCGCGATGCCGGGCTTCCTCGTCGCGCGCGATGCGCTGTCGGCGATCCCCAATCCGCTGGTGAACGCGGCGATCGCCACCACCGCGCTCGCCGGGATCACGGGCTCGGCGTCCGGCGGCCTCAGCATCGCGCTGTCGGCGCTCGGCGACGGGTTCATCGCAGCCGCGCGCGCCCACCACATCCCGCTCGAGGTGCTGCACCGGGTGGTGGCGATGGCCAGCGGCGGCATGGACTGCCTGCCGCACAACGGCGCGGTGATCACCGTGCTGGCGGTCACCGGACTGACCCATCGCCAGTCCTACGGGGACATCTTCGTCATCACGCTGATCAAGACCGCGGCCGTGTTCCTGATCATCGGTATCTACTACGCAACCGGCCTGGTCTGAGACCGAGCCGGCCCGGCGGACGATGCGGCTAGCGCAGGTCCTCGCGGTCGGCGATCGAGCGGATGTCGCCGCGGGTGATGCCGAGGTCGGCGAGCTGGCGGTCGCTGTAGCTCTCGAGCTCCATGCGGACGCGGCTGCGCTCGGCAAGATCGTGCCGGTAGGTGCGGACACGGGTCAGCAATGAGGCGACGAGGCCGGGATTGCGGCCGGTGGTGACGTCGAGAGCGCCGATCGATGCGTTAGCCATTTTGCATGCTCCTGCAGAGGAATGGTGCAGTGCAATATAGCGTGCTTTTCACAGACGTCGAGCAGATTGTGCAGCGCACAAATTCATTACATTGTCGTGTGGCTTTTGCGCCGCATCGCGTTGCGTGCATCAGGCCACCTGGCGCCCCGCTACCCAGACTTCCCTGACCTGCAGGCCGGCATCCAGCACGACGATGTCGGCGCGCATGCCAGCACGCAGGACGCCACGATCGTGCAGCCCGAGATAGCGTGCCGGATTGCCGCTCAGCAGGCGGGATGCGTGCGCGAGACCGGTCGACGCCGTCACCGCGTGCCGCAGTGCCGCGTCCATTGTCAGCAGGCTGCCGGCGAGCGCGCCGTCCGGCAGCCTGGCGATCCCGTCGCGTATGGTCACCGCCCGGCCGCCCAGTTCGCTCTCGCCATCACCCAGGCCGGCGCCGCGCATGGCATCGGTGATCAGCAGCAGACGGTCGCCGAGGATATCGCGTGCGATGCGGAAATTCGCCGGATGAACGTGCCGGGTGTCCAGGATCAGCTCGGCATGGGCATCCCGATCCTGCAGCACCGCGCCGACCAGTCCCGGCGCACGGCCCTCGACGCCGCCCATGGCGTTGAACAGGTGCGTTGCCCCGGCGATGCCGCCCGCATCGCGCACGGTGGCAAAACCCTGCATCGCCTGCTCGAAGCTGCATCGCGTATGCCCGGCGCTGACCCGCACGCCGGACTGCGCGAACAGCCGCATGGCCGCGTCCGCGCCGGCCAGTTCCGGCGCGATGGTGACCACCCTGACCACCTCTGTCGCCAGCGCCTCGCGCACCAGCGGCAGCGACGGCTCGATTGCGAACGGCGGCTGCGCGCCGAGCCGCTGCGGGCTGATGAACGGGCCCTCCAGATGCGCGCCGGCAATATCGGGACCGCCCTCAAGGCCACGCGAGCGCACTTCCGCGACCGCACGCAGGGCATCCATCACCTCGGGCCAGGGCCGCGTCATCGTCGTCGGCAGCAGCGTGGTGGTGCCGTGGCGCAGGTGGTAGCGCGCGAGCCGGTCAATGCCGGCGACCCCATCCATGGTGTCGCCGCCATCGCCGCCATGCACATGGATGTCGATGAAGCCCGGCAGGATGATGCGCTCGCCGCGGTATTCGCCGGCGCCGGCGCCTGCCTCGATGCCGGCGATCGTCTCGCCGAAATCGATGGTGCCGTCGCAGATCCGGTCCTCCAGCACGATCCGTCCGCTCAGCTGCATGATGGTCGCATCCTTCCGCCGGTCAGTGTCCCGGTCCGGATGCTACAACCTGCGCTTCGCCGTACGCGACCGGGTGCGCCACGAGGTGGAGCCTCAGATCCGCTCGCCCTCCAGCAGGACACGCTCAAGGACCAGGTAGGCGGTCTTGGTGCGGTCGTAGAAGTCCGCCTCCGCGCCATGGCGGGATGCCTCCGCCGCCAGTGCGAGCAGGCTCGCCGCCACCATCATCAGGTCACCATCCTCGAGTTGCCAGACCACGCGGCGCAGCACCTCCATGGTCTTCTCGACCACCGGGAATGGAATGATCTCGCACGTCATCGCGTCCAGCATTGCAACCCCTCCACCACTGCATTAGACGCCATCGAGATTGATGCCCCGTTAAAGCCTGGACGATTAGTCGGCCATGGCCGCGTTCGAGGCGCGCCAGTGGCCGGCGGTTCACAACATCGCCCCCCGACTGGCAAGCTGCGGTTCAGGCGGCGGGGGTTTCGATGACAGAGTTCGACTGGTCGAAGCGGATGCGGCAGGCGCCCGGCCTCGTCCTCGAGATGATGGCGAACTTCGTCCTTCCCTATCTGATCTATCTCGAAGCCGCCCCGAAGACCGGCGAGGTCGAGGCGCTGCTGTTGTCGTCGCTGCCGCCGATCCTCTGGAGCCTGGTGGAGTTCGCCCGGTCGCGGCGCATCGACGCCCTTTCCATCCTGGTCGTCGCCGGGATCGTGCTGTCCCTGCTGGCGTTCGTCGGCGGCGGATCGGTGCGGATGCTGCAGCTGCGCGAGAACCTGGTGACCGGCCTGATTGCGCTGCTGTTCCTCGGCTCCGCCGCCATCGGGCGGCCGCTGATGGTGCAACTGGCGCTCGCCACCGCGCGACGCAGATCGGAGGCCGAGGCCGCGCTGCTCGAGCAGGCGAGCGACCACCAGCGTTTCAGGCGCACCATGACGCTGATGACCGTGGTGTGGGGCGCCGGCCTCATGGCGCAGACGATCCTGGCCTGCGTGCTGGTGTTCACGATGCCGGTCGCCAACTACCTCATCGTCAGCCCGATCGTCGGCTATGGCTGCATGGGTGCGCTCGGCCTGTGGACGCTGCTGTTCGCCCGGCGCGCGAGGCGACGCGCAGGCGAAGCGATCCCGATGCCGCCCCCGGCCGATCGGGTCTGAGGCGGGCATGGCCGACCACGACAGCAATGCCACCGGACCGGCCTTCGACTGGTCGTCGACGACGCTCGGCGCGGTCGAAGGCTGGCCGCCCGGCGTGGCGACGGTGCTGGCGGCGCTGCTCGACAGCAGGCTGCCGGGCCTTCTTGCAGTCGGGCCGGATCTGGTCTGCCTGCCGAACGACGCCTGCGCCGCCCTGCTCGGGGATGCGCGCGAGACGATCGGAATGCCGTTGCGGTCGCTGTGGCCCGGAGCACTCGACAGCTTCGACGCCGCAATCCGGCAGGCCCTGGACGGCGCCGGGGTCGTGGCGCCGGTGGCGTTGCGGGTGCGGCGTGGCGGCGTGCTGCGGGAGGCCTGGTTCGATTGCGGCTTCAGCCCGATCCGCGACCCGGACGGACGTGTCCGCGCAATCCTCGTGCAGGGAAACGAGACCACCGTGCAGGTCCTGGCCGGGCGCCGTCAGGCCTTCCGCGCCAGCCTCGCCGCAACCCTGCAAGGCGAGACCGAGCCGCACCGGATCATCATGGCGGGGGCCGGGCTGCTCGGCAGGCGGATCGGCGCCGAGCGGGTCGGCTACGTGGAGTTCGATCCAGCCGGTCATGCGCGCGACCATGGCTGGTGCGCACCGGATGTGCCGGAACTCGCCGGCGGCGTTCTGGACGGCCCGATCGGACCGGCACTGACAGCCGCGTTGCAGGCTAACCGCCTCTCTGCGATTGCCGACCTGGCGCAGGACCCTACCGCCCGGGCGGCGACCCCGGCCGATACATCCGCAAAGCCTGCTGTGCGGGCCGCCATCGTGGTGCCGATGGTCACCGGCGGCGAAACCGCGGCCCTCATCGTGCACCAGGGCACGCCGCGGCAGTGGACCCGCGAGGAGGAGGACTGCGCTGCCATAGCCGCGGCCGAAATCCATCATGAGATCGCGCGCAGCGGTGTCCAGGCCCGGATGCAGGAGGGCGAGGCCAACTGGCGTGCGCTGTTCAATCGCCTGCAGGAAGGCTTCATCATCGGCGAGCTGATGCGCGATCGCGCCGGCCAGGCGGTGGACTGGCGCTATGTCGACGTCAACCCGGCCTGGGAGCGGCTGATCGGCATGTCGAGGACGGCGGCGGTAGGCCGGACGATCCGCGAGATCCTGCCCGGCATCGAGGCCGAGTGGGTAAGCCGTTTCGCGCAGGTGGTCGAGACCGGCCAGGCCACCACGTTCAGCGACCGGGTGGCGTCGTCCGGCCGCTGGTACGAGGGGCACGCCTTCGTGCTTGGCGGCGAGCGCTTCGCGGTGCTGTTCCTCGAAATCACCGCGCGACGGCGGGACGAGGAGCGCAAGCTCGCCCTTCTCGATCTCGGCGACCGGCTGCGCGGACTGCGCGAGCCGGAGCTGATCGCCGAGGCGGCCGCGACCGCCATCGGCGTGGCGCTCGGTACCGCGCAGGCGGCCTATGCCGTCATCCATCCGGATGGCGACAGCGCGAGCGTGCTGCGGCCGTGGCGACGCGACGAGGGCGTGGTTTCGGTCGAAGGTGCGCAGCGCCTCTCGCAATCCGGGCGGTTTGCCGACCGGCTGCATGCCGGCGATGCGGTCGTCGTCGACGACGTCGAGACCACCGGCCTCTCGATCAACCGGCGAGGCCTGGTCGAGCAGGCCGGCATACGCGCCTTCGTCAACCTGCCGCTGCTCGAGGGCGGCAGGCTGGCCGGCCTGATCCTGGCCAGCGACGATCGTCCGCGCGCCTGGACGGTGGAGGATCTGGCGTTCATGCGCAGCGTCGCCGACCGCACCTGGGCGGCGCTGCAGACGGCCGCCGCGGAAGCCGGGCTGCTGGCGCTCAATCTCGATCTGGAGCGCCAGGTCGAGGCGCGCACGATCGAGCGCGATCGGGTCTGGAAGAATTCGCAGGACCTGCTCTGCGTGCTCGAGCGAGGCCTGGTGCAGTCCGCCAACCCGGCATGGACCACGCTGCTCGGCTGGCTGCCGGGCGAGCTTCTCGGGCGCCAGTACCAGACCCTGTGCCATCCGGACGATTTCGCGCCGGCAACCGCACGGGTGGGGCAGGAAGCCGCCGGCAGGCTGCCGCGCACCGAGACGCGGATGCGCCACCGGGACGGCAGCTGGCACTGGTTTGCCTGGGTGGGCACGGTGGAGGACGAGCTGGTCTATGCGAGCGGACGCGACATCGCCGCCGAGCGCGCCGCCGCGGAGGCGCTGGCACGCGCCGACGAGCGTCTGCGGCAGTCGCAGAAGATGGAGGCGGTCGGACAGCTCACCGGCGGCATCGCGCACGACTTCAACAACATGCTGCAGGGTATCGGCAGTGGCGTGGAGCTGATGCGGCGGCGTCTCGATGACGGACGGGCCGACCTCGCCGCACGCTATCTCGACGCCATCGCACAGAGCGTGGAGCGGGCGGCCGCGCTGACCAACCGCCTGCTGGCCTTCTCGCGACGCCAGGCCCTGGCGCCGGCGCGGGTCAACCTCGACGGGCTGCTGCCGGGTACCGCCGAGCTGATCCGGCAGACGGTGGGTCCGGCGATCGCGGTCGAGACCAGCCTACGCGATGGCAGCTGGCCGGTGCGCTGCGACCCGAACCAGATGGAAAACGCACTGCTCAACCTGGCTATCAATGCCCGTGACGCAATGCTGCCGGATGGTGGCAGGCTGCTGATCGAGACCGCGCATGTTGTGCTGGACCGCCACGACCTGACCGGCTGGGACGACGCGCAGCCGGGGGATTTCGTGCGGGTGACGGTGACGGATACCGGCACCGGCATGACGCCGGACGTGCTGGAGCACGCCTTCGAGCCGTTCTACACCACCAAGGCGGCGGGCCAGGGTACCGGTCTCGGCCTGAGCCAGGTGTTCGGCTTCGTCAGCCAGTCGCACGGCGTCGTCCGGCTGCAGACCGAGCAGGGGCGAGGCACCGCGGTGCAGCTGTTCCTGCCGCGCGACACCGGCATTCACGAAGACGAGGTCCGCAGCGCGCCACCGCCGGCCAGCGGCGACGGTCTGCGGGCACGCACCGTGCTGCTTGGTCGAGGACGAATTGCATGTTCGTCGCACGACAGCCGAGGCGCTGCGCGACCTTGGCTGCCGGGTCCTGGAGGCCGGCGACGGAGCCAGGGGGTTGGCCCTGCTCAGGCAGGCTTCCGGCGCCGCCTCGCCGCTGATCGACATGCTGGTGGCCGATATCGGGCTGCCGGGCGGCCTCAACGGGCGGCAGCTTGCGGATGCGGCACGCGAGCTGCTGCCGGGCCTGCCGGTGCTGCTGATCACCGGCTATGCCGGCAGCGCACTGGACGACCCGGCCGGCCTCGGCGCCGGGATGCGCCTGCTCGGCAAGCCTTTCACGCTCGATGCGCTTAGCGCCCAGGTGCAGGCGGCACTTGCCTTGGCCGGACCAGCAACGGGGTGGTCAGCGCCGCAGGACGAGGGTGGCTGACACCTCGGCGGCGACATCCTCGGGTGCCGCAGTCATTTCGGGGACAGGCATCGGCGTCGTCGCGGTGCGGATCGCCGTGGCGAAGAAGCGCAGCATCGGGCGGGGCCGATCGTCGGGACTGTCCAGCTGCAGATCCTGGATGTGGTCGACCTGCAGCCCCAGCGTATGGGCGTCAGACAGTGCCCTCGCCTCCATGTCCCGCAGGGCGGCGATTATCGCCTCGTCTCAACGCGTCCGCTCTTGGTCAATAGCGGTCGGACATGCCGGTGCTTTCAGCGGCGTCCCTGCCTGCTGTCGATCGCGCGGTTGAGCAGGATCGCCAAGATGATGATCAGGCCGGTGATCGTCATCTGGTAGAACGACCCCAGCCCCAGCAGGTTGAAGATGTTGCGCAGCACCTGCAGCAGCATGACCGCGAAGACCGTGCCGACGACACCGCCGCGGCCGCCAAAGAGGCTGGTGCCGCCGAGCACCACTGCCGCGATCGCATCGAGTTCGAGGCCCTGGGCGGCGGTAGGCTGCCCGATACGCAGGCGAGCCGCGAGCAGCACGCCGGACAGGGAGGCAAGCATGCCGGACAGGGCGAAGACGATGGTGACGATTACGCGGACAGGCAATCCGGACAGCCGGGCGGCCTCGGCATTGCCTCCGGTGGCGAACACATATTCCCCGAAGACCGTGTAGCGCAGGACCAGGGCGGCCAAGGCAACGACCGCCAGGAAGAGCAGCGCCAGCAACGGAAAATGCAGGCCGGGCAACAGCGGCACCTGCATCGAGCCGAACTGCCCGAAGGACGCCGGCAGGCCGCCGATCGGCACACCGTTGGACATCAGGTAGGTGACGCCACGCACGGTCACCAGGCCGGCCAGGGTGACGATGAAGCTGGGCACCGCGGCATAGGCGGAAATGGCGCCGAGCACCCCACCGATCGCGGCGCCGACCGCGAGCGCCGCGGCAACCGCGACCAGGGGCGGGATACCGGAGGCCATCAGCAGCGATGCGACCATGCCGCCGCAGGCAACCACGCTGCCGACCGAAAGATCGATGTTTGCGGTCAGGATGACGAAGGTCATGCCGACCGCCACGATGCCCACGACGCTCGCCTGCTGGAACAGGTTGGAGATGTTGCGGAAGGTAAGGAAGTTTGGGGACAGGCAGGTGGCGATGATGACGACGGCGAAGAAAATCACGATGAAGTTGTATCGAAGCATGAGCTCGACCAGCCGCCGGCCGGAGAACGACGCGGCGCTCGTGCCTGGCTCCGAAGCTTGGGTAAGCGTCTTCATGAGAGCGTCTCCGCAGTTGTGTCAGAGCCGACCAGGCCGACCTTCAGGATTTCGTCGCGGGACGCGTGCGTCGGATCGAAACGATGGATGTTCCGGCCCTCGTGGAAGACCCAGATGTAGTCGCAGTTCACATAGATCTCGTCCAACTCGCTGCTCGCCACGATGATCGCGGCACCATCCTCGGCAAGACGGCGGACAAGCGCGTATAGTTCGGCCTTGGCGCCGACATCGAGTCCCCGCGAGGGTTCGTCGAGCAGCAGGATGCGGCTCCCCGCGACGACCCATTTCGCGAACACCACCTTCTGCTGGTTGCCGCCGGAGAGCTGGCGCACCGGCTGGTCGAGCGAATGAAAGCGCGTCGAGAGATCGGACAACACGGGCCGCGCTGTCCCGCGCATGCGTTCGTGCGTCAGCAGCCGTCGATGACGCAGGGAGGGCAGCATCGCGTTGCGGTAGATCGCGGCATCGAGGAACAGGCCCTGCGTCTTGCGGTCCTCGGGCACCAGTGCGACGCCGCGGCCGATCGCATCGCCGGGACGGCGCGGTGCATAGGGGGTGCCCGACAGCATGACCTCGCCAGTGAAGCGCAGGTCGCCGAAGAGGGCGTGCAGGAAGCTGGTGCGGCCCGAGCCGTTCAGGCCGGACAGGCCGATGATCTCGCCCTGCCGGACACGCAGGTCGCGTATGTCCAGGCCCTGCGGACCGCGCAGCCGCCGGACGTCGAGCGCCAATGCCTCGCCCGCCGGCCGACGCGCCTGGCGCTCCAGCAGCGCCTGGTTCCGGCCTAGTACGGCTTCGACCAGGATCTGTTCGGTCGTGGTGGCGACGGCAAAGGTATCGACGGTGCGGCCGTTGCGCAGCACCGTCACGCGGTCGCCGATGGCCCTGATCTCGCCGAGGCGGTGGCTGACATACAGGATCGCGACGCCCAGCCTGGTGATCTCGCGTATCACCTCGAAGACGCGCTCCAGCTCGGTCTCGTTCAGGGCGGCCGACGGTTCATCCATGATGATGACCTTGGCGTCCATGGTCAGCGACCGGGCGATGGCGGTGAGCTGCTGGTTGGCGATGGAGAGCGAGCCCACGGCAGCGCTCGCGCTGAAGTTCGCTCCGACCCGGGCCAGGGCGGCCTCGGCCACGCGCAGGCGCCGGGCGCGGTCGATCATGCCCCATCGTCCCGGTACGCGGCCGAGCAGCATGTTCTGCGCCACGGTCAGCTGCGGCACCAGGTCGAGTTCCTGGTAGATCATCGAGATGCCCGCGAGCGCTGCTTCCTGCGGCGAGCGGAAGCGGCACGGAACGCCATCGAGCAGCAGGGTGCCGCGCGTCAGCGAATGGGCGCCGGCAATGATCTTCAGGAGCGTGCTCTTGCCGGCACCGTTTGCGCCGAGCAGGCAATGCACCTCGCCGCGCCGGATCGAGAGCGACGCATCCTCCAGCGCCACCACGTTGCCGGAAAAGATCTTGGCGGCACCGGCCACGTCGAGCACGATGTCATCGAGCGACGGGGCCGCGGCTTCGGAATGCAGGGCAGCGTCAGGCGCCACGGGCGGCCTCCAGGGCGGCGAGCGCCGTCTGTTCGTCGGTAACCAGGACGTTGATCAGTCGGGCCTTCAGGGCCGCCTGCACCACCAGATGCTTGCGCAGGCCCACCGCGACGCCGATCGAAATCGCCTTGCCGCGCAGTGCTGCGGGAGACAATCCGATGGTGCGGGCATCCAGCTCCGCATCGACGATCCTGGCGTCGGCGTCGATGAAGCGGCCGAGCACGTCGCCGACCGCACCGGCCTTGCGCAGCCGCGCGATCTCGGACTCCGCAATGTAGCCCGAGCGCACCAGCACGGATTCCGGCGTCATGCTGCCGAGTCCCAGGCAGACCACCGGCGCCTGCTCGCCCAGGGCAAGCACGGTCTCGATGACCGGATCGCGCTCCAGCACCATCCGGGTCTCGGAACGGCCGACCATGGCGGGCACCGGCAGCAGCGTCGCGCGACCGTTGCCGGCGACCGCGAACAGCTCGGCGATGTTGTTGGTGCGGGTCGCGGTGGCGTGCACGTTCATCGCGCCGTTCAGCAGCACCACCTCGACACCGTCGTTCCAGCGCCTGGGCAGCCAGTGCGCGACGGATGCCATGGTGCGGCCCCAGGACACGCCGACCAGGGGTGGCCGTGGCGTGAGGGCGGCGAGGAACTGGCCCGCCGCCTGGGCGACGCTGTCGACCGCCAGGCCGTCGTCGTCGCCCTCGCCCGGCACCACGATCGCCTCGATCAGGCCGTAGGCGCGCTGCAGCCGGGTTTCGAGTTCGGGGCGGCGCTGGGCGCGCGGAATGATCTCGATGCGTACGACGCCCTGCTCGCGTGCGTCCTTGAGCAGGCGGGCCACCTGCCAACGGGTCAGGCCGAGCTGCTTGGCGATGTCCGCCATGGTGCGGTCGAGATTGTAGTAGCCCTTCGCCGCCTGCAGCATCAGGACCTCGCGCCCCTCGGTCGAGAGGCTGCGCAGGTCGACGTCGTCGGAGTCAGGACGCACGGGCATGCGGCGCCTCCTCGCAGGCAGCGCGCGGCACGGTGTCGGTCGCGCGCGGCTTCTGCATCGACAGGCTGTGCAGGATCGGCGTGAGGCAGGTGGTGGCCTCGCGGTAGCGCTCCAGCGCCTCGACGCAGCGCCGGTGCGCCGCCATGTCGGGCTCCACCAGGCGGCCGTCGCGGGCGACCGCGGCCGCGGCGGTGCGCAGGTCGGGGAACAGGCCGATGCCGGTCGCCGCAACCGCGGCGGTGCCGACGATCGTGAGGTTCTCCTCGGCGGCCATATGCACCGGCAGTCCGATGGCATCGACGGTGGCGCGCAGCCAGAGCGAATTCCTGGAAAATCCGCCGGCACTCACGATGCGATCGATCGGCACCCCCAGCGACAGCGCCTGCGCCACCACGTTCGCGGAGGCCAGGGCGACGCCCTCGACGGCGGCGCGGTAGATCGTGGCGCGGTCATGGCCCAGCGACAGGCCGAGTATGGCGCCACGCAGATGCGGGTCGCGATACGGCGTGCGGTTGCCCATGAAGTAGTCGAGCACGAGCAGGCCGCTGCGCTCGGACGGCAGGTGGGAGGCCTCGGCGATCAGGGCCTGGGTGCCGGCGGCGTCGAGCTGGAAGATCTGCCTGGACAGCCATGTCAGCACCGAACCGGCGGAGACCTGCCCGCCCTCCACCAGCCACAGCCCGTCCATCAGGGCGTGCGGATAGGCTCCCCAGAAGCCGGGGACGGGCCGGTCGGCGTCGAGATGGAACAGGTGGACCGTGGAGGTGCCGCCGATGACCAGCAGGTTGCCTGGGTCGACGGTGTCGGCGCCGAGGATGCCGATATGCGCGTCGATGCCACCCTGCGCCACCACCGGCCGCTGGCCGCCGAGCCCGAGATGGGCGGCGGCTTCGGCGGAGAGCCTGGCGATCGGCGCACCCACGGGGATCACCTCGGCGGGCAGCCGGTCGCCCAGGCCGGGCGCGCCGAACGCCTCGTACAACTCCGGGTGGAAGCGCCTGGCCGCGCCGTCATAGTTCCACTTGCAGGTCGCGTTCATGCGCGAGGCGACCCAGCGGCCGGTGAGCTTGAAATTCACCCAGTCCAGGCATTCGCAGATGATCTCTGCCGAGTCGTAGATCTCCGGCTCGTGTGCCGCGAGCCACATGGCCTTGGGCACCAGCCACTCCGCCGCGTCGCTGCCACCGCTCTGCGCCATGACGGGATGATCGTTGAGACCGGTACGATGCGCCTCGTCGCCGGCCCGGCAATCCATCCAGAGCAAGGCCGGACGCAGCGGCATGCCATCGCGACGGCAGGCGACGACCGTGGAGGCGGTGGTGGCGACGGCGATGCCCGCGATGGTGGGATAACCGGCGCTCTCCAGGGTCCGCCGGCACGCGTCCCCGAGTGCCGCCCACCAATCCTCCGGCGACTGTTCCGCCCAGCCCGGGTACGGATGCGTGGTGACGTACGTCGCCTCGGCGGTGGCGGTGATCGCACGCCGTTCCGGGTCGAACACGCCCACGCGAATACCGCCGGTGCCGAAATCAAGACCCAGGAGCAGGCTCATGGCGTGTATGCCCCACGCGTTCGGCCAGGCCCTACGGCCGGACCATGACCTTGGAGATGAACTCGTTCCTCTCGCGGAACTTGCCCATCATGTCGGGCAGTTCGTCGAGCCCGGGCTCGTGGGTGATCATGAACTCCCACTTGAGTTCGCCGCTGCCGAGCTTCTCCAGCGTCGTCGTCCATTGCGGACCTGGGAACGGCGCGCCGAACGAGTTCCAAGAGCCATGCAGCGAGATCTCCTGGCGCAGCATGTGGTTGAACGTCGCGATCTCCAGCCCGACGTCCTGGGTGGGGATCCCGATGAACACCACGTGCCCGCCCGGGCCGGCCAGGCGCACCGCGAGATTGGCGGTGGAAGGATGGCCTGCCGCCTCGATGATCAGGTCACACGGGGGCACGACAGGCCTCGGCCCATGGCTCAGGAAGGTATGCGTCGCACCGGCTTCGCGCGCCTGTTCCAGCTTCTGTTCCGACACATCCACCGCAACGACGGAGGATGCCCCCATCAGGCGCATCCACTGTATCGCGAACAGCCCGATCGGGCCGCAGCCGACGACGCCACCGGTCTGGCCGATGGTCAACGGAGCCTTCCAGATCGCGTGCAGCGCTATCGAGGCGGGATCCGTCATGGCGGCGGCGCGCGGGTCGATGCCGGTCGGCGTCTTCAACAGGTTGCCGCGCGGGACCGCCACGTATTCGGCATAGGCACCATCGCGGCGGCTGCCGAAATAGTCATAGTCCCGGCAACGCGAGAAGCTGCCGGTCAGGCACTGGTCGCATCTGCGGCAGGGGATCAACGGCGCGACCGAGACCAGTTCGCCTTCCGACCAGCCGTCGACATCGCCGCCCAGTCCGACGATGTGTCCGGAGAACTCATGCCCGCAGATGATCGGCATGCGGTGCGCGCCCTTGGTCAGCATGCGCGGGATGTCGGAACCGCAGACGCCGCAGGCGGCGACCTTGAGCAGCACGTCGTCGGGACCGGCGACCGGCTTTGCGACATCCTCGACGCGTATATCACCCGGAGCATACATGACGGCTGCGCGCATCGAAGTCATTCCCCGTTGTGATGCCTGCCTGGTGTCTAGTTGTGACGGGCAAACAGGCTGTCTGTGTTGTACTGATTGACCGTCTGCTTATCGATCAGGGAGGTCCCGGCATCGATGAAGGGCTGGACCTTCTGGCCGCCCGCGACCTTCTGCGCGGTCTCGATCGTCACGGCACCGAGACGGATCGGATCGTTCGCCGCAGTGGCTACATACTGGTTGCCGCCGGCGATGTCCTTGACGGCCTCGGAGAGACCATCGACACCCGCCACCAGCACGTCGGTGCGGTTGTTCTCGCGCAGGACCTGGAGCGCGCCCAGCGCCATGTCGTCGTTGTGGGCGTAGACGGCCTTCACGTCGGCATTGGCCTGCAGCAGATCCTGCATGGCAGTCACCGCGTTCGACCGCACATACTCGGCGTACGGCCCCATCACCACGCGATAGCCGGCGGCCTGGACAACCTTGTTGAACCCGTCACGACGCGCCGCCATCACGGTGCCACCGGCGTCGCCCTGGATTTCGATGATCTTGGCACCCGGCTTCGCGCCGGCCGCCTTGAGCCTGGCCGCAAGCTCTTCGCCCACGATATGGCCCATCGCCTCGTTGTTGCGTCCGACATAGGTGGCGACGTCGCCATGTATGGCCCGATCGACGGTCATCACCGGAATATGCGCGTCGGCGGCAGCGGACAATGCCGGCGCCACCGCATCCGGGTTGACCGGGTTCACGATCAGGACTTTGACACCGCGGGTCACCAGATCCTGGATATCGTTGTTCTGCTTGTTCACGTCGCCGTTGGCGTCGAGAACGATGACTGTGTCGCCGGAAGCCTTCGCCGCCGCCTCGGCACCGGTCTTGAGCTGCACGTAGAACGGCGACTGCAGCGTTGCCTGGCTGAAGCCGATCAGCAGCCCCTTGGCCTGCGCCTCGTGGTGTCCGCCCAGCAGGCCTGTCGCGAGAGCGATCGCACCGACCGCGACCGTCCGCGAAGCCGTTCTTCTAGTCGTTCCTGACATCTTTGCTTCCTCACATTCGAGCATTGACTGCTCTTCTGAGAGAAAGCCATAAGTCGGGTGTCAGAGGGTGTCAACGCCTATCGCATCTTGTGCTGCGCACAATCAGGCGCGGACGTTCGCAGGGGCGGCTGTCACGCCGTTGAGGTTCGGCGATCCGGGCCGATATCAGATCGATTGTACAGGGAGATTTATGATGAATCAGGTTCAGCCCGTATCGAGCCGGGAAGTCGCACTGTTGGTGGACCACACCATCCTCAAGCCGGATGCTACGGAGGAAACGGTCAAGACTTTCTGCGAAGAGGCAAAGCAGCATGGCTTCAGATCGGTCTGCGTGAACTCGATCCATGTCCCATTTGTTGCAGGGCAGTTGCGAGGCACCGATGTCAGGGTCTGCGCGGTCGTCGGATTTCCGTTGGGGGCGATGCCCTCCGCGGTGAAGGCGGCAGAGACCGCTGCCGCCGTTGCGGCGGGCGCCCAGGAAATCGACATGGTCATTCCTGTGGGTGCGCTGAAGGACGGACGCGAGGATGTCGTGCAGGCGGATATCGCAGCGGTTCGCGCCGCCTGCCCGGATGCCGTGCTCAAGGTGATCATCGAGACGTGCCTGCTGTCGGATGCCGAGAAGCGTGCAGCATGCCGCCTGTCGGTCGCGGCCGGTGCGGACTTCGTCAAGACCTCGACCGGCTTCTCGACCGGCGGAGCCACGGTGGAGGACGTTGCCCTCATGCGCGAGGTGGTCGGACCATCGATTGGAGTGAAAGCGTCGGGAGGGATCCGATCCGCGGAGAGCCTGCGAGCAATGCTTGCTGCAGGAGCGACCCGCATCGGGACAAGCTCTGGAATTGCCCTGATCGGGCAGGCCGAGCCGACTTCCGGAACCTACTAGCGCGCTTCGCCGAGCCGCATGTGGGTGGCGCTGATCCGGCAACCGGCATCCGGCTTGCCGACTTGAGCCGTGCGCTCTTGGAAAAAGATCCTGCTCTGGACTAAGTGATCCGTGCGGGCAGACTGGCTTCCGGCACCACGGTCCGTACGATGGAGGCATCGAGCGCCTCGTAGTCGTGCAGACCGATCATGTCGTAGAGTTCGTGGCGGGTCTGCATGCGCTCGACCATGGCGTGGGTGCCGCCGTTCTCGCGGATCGAGGCATAGAGCTCGGCCTGCGCCTTGTTGGCGACCCGCAGCGAGGAGACCGGCCAGATCACCATGCCGTACCCCATCGCCTCGAACTCGGCGGCGGTGAAGAACGGCGTGCGGCCGAACTCGGTCATGTTGGCGAGCAGCTTCACGCCGGGCATGCGCGCGGCGAAGGCGCGGAACATCTCGGCGGTGTTCAGCGCCTCCGGGAAGATCGCATCGGCGCCGGCCTCGACATACAGCTTCGCACGCGCCACCGCGCCGTCGAGACCCTCGGACGCGGCGGCATCGGTGCGCGCCACGATCACCAGGTCGCGCCTTGCCTTCGCCGCGGCGGCCACCTTGGCTGCCATGTCGTGCGCGTCGGCAAGCTTCTTGTCGTTGAGGTGGCCGCATTTCTTCGGCAGCAGCTGGTCCTCGAGATGCACCGCGCCCGCACCGGCCTCCTCGAAGGTCCGCACCATGTGCATGACGTTGAGCGCCTCGCCGTAGCCGGTATCGCCGTCCACCAGCACCGGCAGACCCGAAGCACGCGTCACCTGGCGGATGAAGAAGGCCACCTCGTCGACGGTGATGATGCCGAGATCCGGCAGCCCCATCGACGCGGTCATCGCCGCCCCCGACAGGTAGCATGCGGAAAATCCCGCCGCCTTTGCCTGCAGCGCCGCCATACCGTTGTGCGTGCCAGGGATCTGCAGGATGCCGGGCTGGTCGAGCAACTGGCGGAAGCGGCGTCCGGCGGTCCCGGTGGGCGCGTCGGACGCGAGCAGGTAGGGCATGGTCTGGGCTCTCCGGAAACTCAGGGGCGCTGGTCGAGCGGCACGAAGGCGAGGTTGTCGGGTCCCACATAGTTGGCCGACGGACGGATGATCTTGCCGTCGGCGCGCTGCTCGACGACATGCGCCGCCCAGCCGGCGGTGCGCGCGATGACGAACAGCGGCGTGAACATCGCCGTCGGCACGCCCATCTGCTGGTAGGAGACGGCGGAGAACCAGTCCAGGTTGGGGAACATCCGCTTGGCGTCTGCCATCACGGCCTCGATGCGTTCGGCGACGTCGTAGCCCGCCCGCGAGCCGTTCTCCTGCGAGAGCTGGTGCGCGACCTGCTTGATCACCACGTTGCGCGGATCGGAGATCGTGTAGACCGGGTGGCCGAAGCCGATGACCACCTCGCGTGCCTCGACGCGGCGACGGATATCGGCCTCCGCCTCGTCCGGCGTTGCGTAGCGCTGCTGGATTTCGAGTGCCACTTCGTTGGCGCCGCCATGCTTGGGGCCGCGCAACGCGCCGATGCCGCCGGCGATGGCGGAATACAGATCCGAGCCAGTGCCGGCGATCACCCGCGCGGTGAAGGTCGAGGCGTTGAACTCGTGCTCCGCATAGAGATTGAGCGAGATGTGCATGGCGCGCACCCAGCTCTCCGGCGGCTCCTCGCCATGCAGCAGGCTGAGGAAATGGCCGCCGATGCTGTCGTCGTCGGTCTCGACATCGATGCTGATGCCGCTATGCGAGTAGTGGTACCAGGCCAGCAGCATCGACCCGAGCGAGGCCAGCAGCCGGTCGGCGATCTCGCGCGCACCGGCGGCCGAGTGGTCGTCCTTTTCCGGCAGCACGCAGCCGAGCGCCGACACTCCGGTGCGCATCACATCCATCGGATGCGCCGATGCCGGCAGCGCTTCCAGCACCTCGCGCACGGCGGCGGGCAGCCCGCGCAGGCGCCTGAGGCGGCGCTTGTAGGCGGCAAGCTCGGCGCGGTTCGGCAGCCTGCCATGCACCAGCAGATGCGCGATCTCCTCGAACTCGCAGGCGGTGGCGATGTCGATGATGTCGTAGCCGCGATAGTGCAGGTCGTTGCCGGTGCGGCCTACGGAGCACAGCGCGGTGTTGCCGGCGACCACGCCGGACAGCGCGACCGACTTTTTCGGCTTCGGAAGGGAATTGTCCGTGGCGCTCATGGGCGTTGCTCCTTCGATCAGCCGAACAACCCGGGCAGGCCCCTGCCAAGGGAAGCCGCCGGGATCGCGACGTTGAGCTGCAGCAGCTCGTCGGCGGTGAGCGAAGGCAGCCGCTGCACCGTCTCGAGGAACCGTCCGGATTCGGACTTCTCGACGATCCCGTCGGTCAGGATCTCGAACTTGCGTATGTAGTCCGCGCGCTGCCAGGGGGTTGCGCCAAGCGTATGGGCGTTGGCCACCGCGAGTTCGTCGGCGATCACGCGACCGTCGCGCAGGGTTATGATCACCCGGCCGCCGAATGCCTTGATCGCCGGATCGGTGGAATGATAGCGCTCGGTCCAGCGTGGATCCTCCACCGTGCGGATCTTGCGCCACAGCGCCACCGTGTCCGGCCGCTGCGCCCGCTCCGGCGCGTAGGAGCGCACATGGTGCCAGGCGCCGTCCTGCAGCGCGACCGCCACGATATACATGATCGAGTGGTCGAGCGTCTCGCGCGATGCGGTCGGATCGAACTTCTGCGGATCGTTCGAGCCGGTGCCGATGACGTAGTGCGTATGGTGCGAGGTCTCGATCAGCACGTCCTGCACGGCGTCCCAATCCTGCACCTGCCTGCCGAGCCGGAAGCACAGATCGATCAACGCCTGGCTCTGGTACTCGGCGGAATGCTCCTTGGTGTAGGTGTCGAGGATCGCCCGCTTGGGCTCGCCCGGCGCCGGCAGCGGCACCTTGTACTGCGCGTCGCGTCCGTCGAGCATCCAGGCGATGACGCTGTCCTCGCCCTCGTAGATCGGGCTCGGCGCGCCCTCGCCGCGCATGGCGCGATCGACCGCCTCGATGGCGAGCTTGCCGGCGTGCGACGGCGCGAACGCCTTCCACGACGAGATCTCGCCCTTGCGCGACTGCCGGGTCGCGGTGGTGACGTGCAGCGCCTGCTGCACCGCCTGGAAGATGGTCTCCGGCGGCAGCGCCAGCAGCGTACCGATACCGGCGGCGGCCGACGGGCCGAGATGCGCCACATGGTCGATCTTGTGCCTGTGCAGGCAGATCGCGCGCACGAGGTCGACCTGGATCTCGTAGCCGGTGGCGATGCCGCGTATCAGCTCGGCGCCGCTGCGCCCGGTCTGCTGGGCGGCGGCCAGGATCGGCGGGATGTTGTCGCCGGGATGCGAATACTCGGCGGCGAGAAACGTGTCGTGATAGTCCAGCTCGCGCACCGCGGTGCCATTCGCCCAGGCCGCCCATTCGGCATGCACACGCACCTCCGGGCCGCAGCCGAACACCGCAGCTCCGCCGGGACGCGCATGCGCCAGCGCCTGGTCGCGCGCCGTCGTCACCGGATGGCGGTTCACCGAGGCGATCGCCACCGAGGCGTTGTCGATGATGCGGTTCACGATCATGTCCGCAACCGCCGGCTCGACCGCCACCGCATCGGCCGCGACCTGCGCGATCTTCCATGCCAGCTGGTCCTCGCGGGCAAGCCGGTCGCTCTCGGGATGCACACGGACATCGTGGATGATCATGACCGGCCTGGATCCTGTCTTATGGCTACCGAGTGCGGATGATCGCGCAGGCGGGCAGCCCCGTGAAGTGACGGTTTTCGCCTAGCCGGGCGTGCCGGGGCGCATGCGAGAGGTTCAGCCCCTGCCGGCGGTGGGCTTCTTGAACCCGCGCAGGTCGATCACGCCAACCTCCTGGCGCGGGTCCACGCCCTTCGGGAACAGCGTCATCTTCTGCAGCTTCTGCGACGCCCCGGTGGGCAGCGTGTCCATGAACACCACCCAGGCCGGCGCCTTGAAGTAGGCCAGCTGCGCCAGGCACCAGTCGAACAGGCGATGCGCCACATCCGGCCCGGCATGCTCGCGCACACCGTCCTGCAGCACGATGCAGGCCATCACCTCCTCCTCGCGGATCTCGTCCGGGACCGCGATCACGGCGGCCTGCTTGACGTGCGCATGGGCGCACAGGCAGTCCTCGACCTCGGCAGCGGCGATGTTTTCGCCGGCGCGCCGGATGATGTTCTTCTTGCGGTCGAGGAAGAAGAACATCCCGGTCTCGTCGCAGCGCGCAGTGTCGCCGCTATGGAACCAGCCGCCGCGCCAGGCCTCCTCGGTCGCCGCCGGATCGTCGAGGTAGCCGGAAAAGAAGCCGCCGCGCGGATCAGCCTCGGTGTGCCGGATCACCAGCTCGCCCGGCACGTCCGGCGGCAGCGTGTGGCCGGCCTCGTCGACCACCCTCGCCTCGAGTCCGGGCACCGAGCGGCCGAAGGCGCGACCATGGATGCTGCGCGGCTCCTCGTGGTCGGTCATCATCCGGCCGGTCTCGGACATCGCCCACATCTCGACCACCGGGAAGCCGTAGCGCTCCTCGAACACCGCGTGGTGGGCCGGCTCGATGCCGGCGCACAGGCCGAAGCGCACCCGATGCCGGCGCTCCTCCGGCACCGGATCGAGCTTGAGCAGCAGATTGGGGATGATGCCCTGCATCTGCACCGCGGTGATGTCGCAGGCGACCAGGTCCTGCCACCAGCTGCGCGGATGGAAGCGGTCCGGGAACACCAGGCAGCCGCCGTTCAGCAGCATCGCCGAGGTCGAGATGGACAGGCAGTTGGCGTGATGCAGCGGCAGCGGGTTGTAGAGCCGCTCGGCGCCGTCCCGCATGGCCAGCGCGCCGCCGCGCGACAGGTACCAGCGGCCGAAGGTGTGGAAGTAGCGGTTCGACATGATGCAGCCCTTGGGCCGCCCGGTCGTCCCGGAAGTGTACAGCAGGGCCGCCTCGGTGGTGGCGTCCGGCGCTCCCGCGGCGGCCCGCGTGCGCGCCTCCGGCAGCGTCGCCGGCAGATCCTCGAAGCACAGGATCGGCGGCGCCGGGTTCAGCATGGCCGCCGCCTCGCGCAGGTCGGCGAGCCGGTTCTCGATGCCGATCACCAGCGACGCGCCGGAGTGCGACAGCAGGTAGGCCAGCTCGTCGACCCGGTAGTCCGGGTTGATCGGCACCATGCTGCAGCCGAGCGAATTCAGCGCGTAGTAGTGGAAGAACATCTCCGGCCGCTGGTGGAACAGGATTGCGACCCGATGCCCGCGCCCGTAGCCGGCGGCGCGGTAGCGGACGCGCATGCGCTCGACTTCGCGCGCCACCTCGTTCCAGGTGAAGCTGGCGCCGTCCGGGTGGTAGGCGCGCCTGGCCATCGGGGGCACCGCGTAGGCCGCCTGCGGACCCCATGTCCCGACCGTCCGGAGCAGGGTCTCGTAGAGGGTGCCGTCACCCTCGGTGCTGCTGGAATGCCGTGTCGTCATTGCTGCCGCCGCACCTTTTCCGCGTCATCCCAGGCGGTCAGCGCCTGGTAGTCCGGTACGAAGCCGAGCCCCTTGTTGCCGTCCGAGGACGGCACCTGCTGCGAGACCACGACGTCGACGACCGCCGGCGCGTTGGCCAGCGCGCGTTCGAGAGCGGCGGGCAGATCCTCGGCCCGCTCCACGCGCTCGCCATGCGCGCCGAGCGCCCGGGCGAGCGCCGCGTAGTCCGAGTGACGCAGCGTGGTGCCGACGACGCGGCCGCCGTAGTTGGTTTCCTGGTCGTAGCGCTCGATGTTCCAGGCGGCGTTGTTGGCGATGATGAACACCGGGGTGGCGCCGTGCCGGACCGCGGTGTCGATCTCCATGGCGTTGAAGCCGAACGAACCGTCGCCGACGACGGCGATGACCTGCCGGCCGGGGAAGGCGAGCGACGCCGCGTTCGCATATGGCACGCCAACCCCGAGACAGCCGAAGGTGCCGGAGTCCAGGTAGCTCGTGGTCTGCAGTCCGATCCGGGCGAAGCTCAGTATGTCGCCGCCGTCGGCGATGCCGATCGCATCCGGCTCCGCCACCGCGGCGATTGCGCTGAAGATGCGCGCCGGGTGGATCAGGCCGTCCGGTCCGGTCGCGGGCGGCAACGCCAGGGCTGCCGCCACGCGCTCCTCGTGCCTGCGACGCAACCCGGCTGACCAGTCCCGATCGGCCGCCGGGGTCAGCCTCGATGCCTCAGAGGAGCCGGAGGCTTCCGACAGGATCGCCTCCAGCGCACAGCGCGGCGTGCAGAGCAGCTCGGGCTCGCCCCGGCGATTGTCGATCAGCTCGCCGGCGTTGTCGGCGATGCGTATGAAGCGGGCCCGGAACACCGCCGGCGATCCGTACGCGAGCTGGTAGTCGAGCTTGCGGCCGATGACCACGACGAGGTCGGCCTGCGCCATCGCCGCCGCGCGCATGGCGCCGACATTGGCAGCATGGTCCGGCGGCAGCAGCCCACGGCTCTCCTGGGTGTCGAGATAGACGGCGCCGGTGGCCTCGAGGAAACGCGCCAGCGAGGGTCCGAGGTCACGCGCGCCGCGTCCGGCGATGACCAGCGGTCGCTGGGCGGCAAATATTGCCTCCGCCGCCTGGCGGGCCAGTTCGGGCGGCGGCAGGGAGACGCGCGCCGGTGGGATGCGCATCCATTCGTCCAGCACCATCGCGCGCGGCACGTCGATGCGCAGGACGTCGGTGGGGATCTCGACATAGACCGGCCCGGGCTCGCCGCCATCGCCGAGCGCACGCGCCACCGCCTCGTCGAGCTCGCGGATCACCTGGTCGGCAACGCGGGCGGTGCGCGCCGCACGGGTGACCGGCCGCAGGATATCGACATGCGGAATATCCTGCAGCGGCCCCATGTTGACCTGTGGCCGCGGCGAACAGCCGCCGATCACCAGCAGCGGCATGCGTGCCAGCGAGGCGTTGGCGATGGCGGTGACGGTGTTGGTCACCCCCGGGCCGGCGGTGACCATGGCGACCCCGAAGCCCCCGGTGAGTTCGGCATGGGCATGCGCCATGTGCACGGCGGCACCTTCGTCGCGCACGTCGACGATGCGTATGCCGAGCTGTGCGGCGTAGTCCCAGATCGGCTGGATATGACCGCCCTGCAGGCCGAATATGCGATCTATGCCGCGTGCCCTGAGGAACCGCGCGATCCAGGCGGCGCAACTCCGGTTCGTCTCGGCGTCAGGCTGCATCGGAAGTTTCCGCTCTCGTTCTGATGTCGTGCCAGATGTGGCAGGCGATCATTGCCCACGCGTCGGCGTGGTCGGGTTGATCAAGGCGATCCGGTAGCCATCCGCGGTCCGGCCGGCCAGGAAGGCGAGCGGATCGAGGCCGTCGGCATCGGTGAACGTCACACGCACCCGCGCCGAGATATCCATGTTCAGCCTGAACCGCCCCGACTGGGTGATCGCGGCCACCGCATCCGGGCCGATCGCCTCGGCGGTCGCCGCCTGCACATGCAGGCCGAAGCAGCGACGCAACTCGTAGGCGACGATGCGATGCTTGACCGGGCTCGCGCCATCCCAGTTGAACAGGCTCTCGAGCAGCACGAGATCGCGGTGCTCGAGGCCGTTCCGGATTGTCTGCGCCAACGCCTCCGGAGAAGCCGGACCTGCCGCCGCCGCGTGGGTCGACAACGACACCCACGGCAGCAGCAGGAAGGCGGCCAGCCCGATCCGCCGCACCGCCCGCCCCTTACCGCGAGGCGGTCTCGGTCTTCGGGCCCATCAGCGCGAACACGTGGATGGTTCCGTCGTTAGGCACCACCTGGTGGTCGAGCCGCGGCGCCAGCATCTTCTTCAGGCCGTTGTTCTGGCGTTCGGCATCCACCCCGTAGCCGCTCAGGACGGCGATATATTGCACGCCGTTGACCATGAAGGTGCTGGGCGTGCCTTCGACGCCGGAATTCAGCCTGGTCTCCCACTCGAGTTTGCCGTTGCTGGCGTCGAAGGCGCGGAACATGCGGTCGTTGGTGCCGCCGCTGAAGACGAGGTCGCCGGCGGTTGCCAGGATCGGTGCCCACATCGCGCTGTCGAGGAAGTCGTGGCTCCACACCTTCTTGCCGGTGGAAAGATCCCAGGCCTGCAGCTGGCCGATCTTCATCGGCTTCGAGGTATCGACGCCCGGACGCGGACGCAGGCTGGAGAAGATGTCGTCGATCGGGACGCCGACATACAGGGAGCCCGGCTCGCGCGGCCCGAGTTTCTCGCCGGCGATCTCCGCGCAGAGATTGTCGTTTGCCGGCACATACAGCAGCTTGGTCTTCGGGCTGTAGGCTTCCATCGGCCAGTCCTTGCCGCCCCATAGCGACGGGCAGAACAGCGCCTTCTTGTTGGTGCCTGGAACCTTGGCTTCGTCGTAGGTCGGGCGGCCGGTCTTGGGATCGATGGACTTGAAGACGTCCTGGTGCACGAAGGGCTGTCCGGAGATGAAGCCGATCTTGCCCGAGGGGTCGCGCTGCAGCTGCCACAGATAGCCGTCGCGTCCGGCATGGACGAGTTCATGCACGGCGCGTCCGTTGCGGTTGACGTCGATCAGCAAGGGCGCCGAGACCTCGTCCCAGTCCCAGGCATCGTTCCAGTGATATTGGTGGTAGCCCTTGAGCTTGCCTGTCTCGACGTCGAGCGCGATCGCCGACGTCGCGAACAGGTTGTCGCCGGGACGCGTGTCGGGCATCCAGGGGCCACCGTTGCCGGTGCCGAAATAGACCGTCCTGGTGGCGGGGTCGTAGTTGCCCTGCATCCAGATCGGCACGCCGCCGGTCTTCCAGCTGTCACCTTTCCAGGTGTCGCCGCCAGGCTCGCCGGGACCGGCCACCGTATAGAACTTCCAGTCCTCCTTGCCGGTCTCGGCGTCTAGCGCGTCGATGAAGCCGCGGATGCCGAGTTCGCCGCCCGAAACGCCGACGAGGATCTTGCCGTCGGCGGCCAGCGGCGCAAGCGTCATGTAGTAGCCGTCGCGCCATTTCGCGACGCAGTGCTGCCACGCCACCTTGCCGGTGGTCGCGGTCAACGCCACCACGCAGGCATCCATGGTCGCCATGTAGACCTTGTCGCCATACAGCGCGACGCCGCGATTGGTCGGGTGCAGCTGCTGCATGTCGGGCGGCAGATGCCGCTCGTAGCGCCAGATGGTGTCGCCGGTCCTGGCATCGACCGCGATGATGCGGTTCTGCGGCGTGGAGACGAACATGATGCCGTTGTTGACGATCGGCGCCGCCTGGTGGGCGTCGGTCACACCGGTGGACAGCGACCAGACCGGGATCAGACGCTTGACGTTCTTCGCGTTGATCTGGTCGAGGGGGGAATAACCCCAGCCATTATAAGTGCCCCGTGGCATCAGCCAGTTCTGCGGCTCGGGCTTGTCCAGCCGATCCTGGCTGACCGTGGCGTAGCTGGGGGCGGTGGCGTCGTAGGCACCGGCCCGGCTGCAGATCGCAAGGCCGGCCAGGACGGCGACCGAGAAGAGCGTTCTCTTCCGCATGGTATTTCCTCGTTGGTCGTTTCTATCGTTGCTGGGTTGTCGTCGCTATCAAGTTCTTGTCGTTGCCGAAATTCTTGTCGTGATCAGGTGATGATGCCGAGATGTCCCACGAATGGCGCCGCGGCGACGAAATGTCCGTCCACCAGCTTCAGCGACAAGGCGGCAAGGGGTCCTTTTGCCGGGCCGCCGGTGACTTCGGCGCCGTGCCGGGGATCGTACAGCGAGCTGTGGCAGTGGCAGATTATGACGTTCTCCTGCGCATGATAGGTCTCGATCCAGCAGCCTGCATGCACGCAGAAATCGGAATAGGCGACGACGCCATTCACCGATCGTGCCCGGGTCGCATCGTCCATGCCGGCGGGATCGATCTTCACCAGCAGGATGCGGTTGAGACGGCTCAGGTTGCGCACCACGCCGGTCTTGGGGTCCTTTGCCCAGGCCTGGATCAGCGTGTTCGGCGTGGTGAAGGCGTCCACGCCGATCGGCTTGCCGGCATCGCCGCCGGTTGCCTGGATCAGCAGGTCATCGGCTTTCGGCGGCGCGACGGCGTTGGGATCGTCGCCGTCGTCCGCATGGGCCGCACTCCCCGCCAGGGCGGCGATCCCGGCTCCCAGCAGAAGCGTGCGACGGTTGACGCCGTCGCCCGGCCGGCCGGCGCAACAGCCGGCGCACCTCTCCTCGTCCATCGCCGCGATCCTAGTTCTGGATGTAGGAGACATGGGTCATGGTATATTCGTAGAGCCCGTGCTTGCCGTCGGCGCCACCGATGCCGGACTTCTTGGTGCCGGCGTGGAAGCCCTGCATTGCCTCGAAATGATCGCGGTTGACGTAGGTTTCGCCGAACTCCAGCTCGTTGCATGCACGGAATGCGCTCGCGAGGTCGCGGGTGAAGATGGACGAGGTCAACCCGAACTCGCTGTCGTTGGCACGCTCGATCGCCTCGTCGAGGCTGTCGACGATGTTCACCGGCAGCACCGGACCAAAGATCTCCTGTCGCATGATCGGCGAGTTCTGCTGCACGTTCAGCAGCACCGTCGGCTCGAAGTAGTTGCCGGTGCCAAGATCGGCGACCTTGCCGCCGGTGACGACTTCCGCGCCCTCCGACAGGGCGGAATCCACCAGCTTGCGTACCTTGTCGAGGCCGGCGCGGTTGATCAGCGGCCCCATGTCGATCTCGCTGTCGCCCAGCGGATCGCCGTAGCGGGTGGCCTTCATCGCGTTCGCCAGCCCGCTGACGAACTCGTCGGCAACCTTGCGCTCGACGTAGAGACGCTCGGGGCAGTTGCAGAGCTGGCCGCTGTTGAGCACGCGGGACGCGGCGAGATTGCGGATCGCCGCCGGGATGTCGGCGTCGCCGAGCACGATGGCCGGCGCCTTGCCGCCGAGCTCCAGGTTGACCTTGGTGATGTTGGCTGCCGCATTCGCCATGATCCGCGAGCCGGTCGGAACGCTGCCGGTGAAGCTGATCAGCCCGACATCGGGATGCCGTGACAGCGCCTCCCCGGTGGTCCGGCCGCTGCCGTGCACGAAATTGATGACGCCGCGCGGAAGATCGAGGCCCTGCAGCAGTTCGACGAACAGCGCCGCATTGTGCGGCGTCTCCTCGCTCGGCTTGATGACGATGGTGTTGCCGGTAATCAGCGCCGGGCCCAGCTTGCGCGCGATCAGGAAGAACGGGAAGTTCCACGGCAGGATGCCGGCGACCACCCCGATCGGCTGGCGCAGCAGCAGCACGGTCTCTCCCGGTCGGTCGCTGCTGATGACCTCGCCCTCGATCCGGCGCGCCCACTCCGCCATGTAGTCGAGATATTCGGCGGTGAAGTTCGCCTCCAGCGTGGCCAGCGGCAGCGGCTTGCCCTGCTCCTCGGAAATTACCCGCGCGATCCGGTCGGCATTCTCGCGGATACGGCCGGAGATCTTGCGCAACGCTGCGGCACGCTGGATGGCCGGCAGGCGCTTCCACGCGGGTTGCGCGGCCTTGGCGGCGGCCACGGCGCGATCGACCGTGTCGGCCGAGCTGTCGGGAATTTCGCAGATCACGGTGTCGCGGGCCGGATTGAAGACTTCGAGCCGACCCGTCTCGCGCGGCTCGAGTGCGAGACCGTCGACATAGTTATCGAGCAGCAGAACCATCTGACCTCCCCGGGGGCCGCGGTTGATCCGCCGCCCCGCTTTTTGTCGTCGTGGATATTTCTCGTGCCGAGCACCGTTGGTGATCGGATCGCAACTTTTATCTAACGCCTTCCACCGTGCACAGCGAGTGGAATAATGAAGAACATTTCATAACTTCGTGTTCCGATCTGGTCATACGCCCTCGCCCTGCATCCCGGCCCGGCGGGCCTGCTCGGCGGCGAGTGCGATCAGTTCCGGTAGCACCTCCACACGCTGGTGGGCCTGCGCCGACGCCGCCGTGCCGCGCAGCACCCGGCCCTTGATGCCGTGGAAGACCGCGGCGAGCCGGAAGAAATTGAATGCGATGTAGAAATCGAGGTGCTCGATCCGCCTGCGGCCGGTGCGCCGGCAATAGGCTTCGACATAGTCGGCCTCGTCCGGGATATTCAGCCGAGCGAGGTCGGCGCCGGCAAGACCCGGTACGATCTCCGGGGGCATGCGATACATCATCACGCTGTAGGCGAAGTCGGCCAGCGGATGGCCCAGGGTGGAGAGTTCCCAATCGAGGACAGCGACGATCCTGGCTTCCTGCGGATGGAAGATGACGTTGTCCAGCCGGTAGTCACCATGGATGATTGCGGTCTCGTCCCCGGGCGGAATGGCCGTCGGAAGCCAGGCCACTAGGCGATCCATGAGCGGATCGCGGCCTGCCTCGGAATCAGCGAGATACTGCTTCGACCAGCGTTCGATCTGGCGCTGGAAGTAGTTCCCGGGCCGGCCGTAGTCGGCAAGCCCGATGGCTTTGTAGTCGACGGCGTGCAGGGCGGCGAGCGTCCGGTTCAACGCGTCGATGTAGTCGAGCCGTTCCCGGCGCGGCACCTCGGGCAGGGCGGCATCCCAGAAGATGCGGCCCTCCACCAGGTCCATGACGTAGAACCAGGTGCCGATGACGGCATCGTCGGTGCACAGCCCATGCACGTGCGGAACCGGAAACCTCGCCCGTTCGAGGGCCGCAAGCACGCGGGCCTCCCTCTCGATGGCGTGCGCGCCCTTGAGCAAGGGTCCGGGCGGCTTGCGTCGCATGACGTAGCTGCGCCGCGGCGTGACCAGCTTGAAGGTCGGGTTCGACTGGCCGCCCTTGAACTGCTCGACGACAAGTTCGCCGGCCGACGCGTCGACATGTTGCCGCATCCAGCACGCAAGGGCACCCTCGTCGAAGCGGTGCGCGTCGCGTACCGCCCCTGAACCGGTGTTATGCTCCGCGAGGCCGCTCACGCTGCGCTGCCGGTGCGGCCGCCACCGAGGACATCGCGCTTGATCTTCTTGGCGAGCGACCATTTGTGGACTTCGCTGGGCCCGTCATAGACACGGAAGGCGCGGATCTCGCGGTAGAACTGCTCGACCACGGTTCCGGCGATCAGGCCGGATCCGCCCATCACCTGCACGCAGCGATCGGCGACGCGGCTCAGCGCCTCCGAGACCGCGACCTTGGTCATCGAGCTTTCGACCGTTCCCAGCGAGCCGGCATCGAGCACGTCGGCGCACCAGTCGATCATCAGCGCGGCCTGCTGGAGGTCGATCAGGTTCTCCGCGAGCATGAAGCCGACACCCTCGTGCTCGATCAGCAGCTTGCCGAAGGCGGTGCGCCGGCAGGCGTAGGCGCTCGCCACTTCCTGGGCCCGGGTCGCTACTCCATGCCATCGCATGCAGTGCGACAGACGGGCGGGACTGAGGCGGACCTGAGCGTATCTGAAGCCGTCGCCGGGGGCGCCGAGCATCTGGCCGGCCGGCACGCGCAGGTTCTCGATCACGATCTCGGCGTGGCCGCCGGGCATGGAGCCGTCGATGGTCGGGATGATGCGCTCGATGCGGATCGCCGGGTCGGGCAGGTCGACCAGGAACATGCAGGCGCCGGCATCGGACTTCGCCATCACGATGCCGACCGAGGCACCCTTCACCCCGGTGATGAAGCGCTTGCGGCCATCGATCACCCAGTGGTTGCCGTCCAGCCGGCAGGTGGTCTTCATCATCGACGGGTCCGAGCCGGCGCCATCGTCCTCGGCCGGCTCCGTCATGAAGAAGGCCGAGCGGACGCGTCCCTCCACCAGTGGCTTCAGGAACCGGGCCTTGAGCTCCGGACTGGCGACCTTGCCGAGGAGGTGCATGTTGCCTTCCTCAGGCGCGCAGGTGTTCAGCGCGACCGGACCCAGGATCGACAGGCCGGATTTCTTCAGGATGGTCGCGGTGTCGCGCTGCGACAGCTGGCTGCCATCCGGCAGGATGTGTGGCGTCAGCAGGCCGGCTGCCCTCGCCTGCTGGCGCAGTTCGTCGACGAGCCCGTCGGTCGGCCCGTGCTCCTCGCCATGCGCACGCGGATCGTTCTCGTATGGGACGACGATGTCGCGGACGAAGCGCTCGATGCGTTCAGCGAGCGCCGAGACATCATGCTGCGGGGGAAGCGGCTTCACAGCGTGCTGCATAGATGTCCACCATCGATCTCGATCACCGCGCCGGTCATGTATCGCGATGCGTCCGACGCCAGCAGTATCAGCGCACCATCCAGGTCGTTGGCCTGGCCCAGCCTGCGCTGCGGGATGCGGCGGATCATCGCGCGGCCGGAATCGCTATCCCAGAATTCGCGGTTGATGTCGGTTTCGATATAGCCCGGCGCCAGCGCATTCACCCGTATCCCGTAGCGTGCGAGCTCCAGCGCCGAGACCTTGGTGAGCTGGATCGCGGCGGCCTTCGAGACCGCGTAGGACACGATGTTGCCGCTCTGGCGCAGGCCGACGATGGAGGCGATATTGATCACCGAGCCGCCGCGGCCAGCTGCCTTCATCGCGCCGGCCACAGCCTGCGTCGCGAGAAACATGCCCTTCACGTTGGTGTCCAGGACCGCGTCCCAGTCGGCAGCGTCATGCTCCAAGAAAGCTGACTCGCGGACGATACCGGCATTGTTCACCAGGATGTCGACCTGCGCGAAAGACGGCGCCGCCGCGGCCAGACTCGCCGCATCGGTCACGTCGAGCGCCAAGGTCGAGCAGCGTCCACCGGTTTCCCTGATTGCGCCCGCGACATCGGCGAGCGCGTCGGCACGCCGGGCGCCCAGGATGACTTCGGCTCCGCACGAGGCGAGCGTCGCCGCGAAATGCGCACCGAGGCCGCCGGAGGCGCCGGTGACGAAGGCCGTCTTTCCCTGCAAGCCGAATGTCGGGAGCATATCTCCCCCTCCGAGCCCTTGTTCGTTGGACAAAGCTATGGAACAGGATTGTGGAACAATCAAGCGGGTAAACATGACGGACGATGTCGGTGCTGGGTGATGGGGAGGACGGCTTCGCCGGCGGCGGGCCGGGTGGATCGACCCTGCTGGTCTGCCTCGGCATCCTCGCCGATCTCGACCACGGCCGCCTCTCGCCAGGGCAGCGCCTGACCGAGACCGACCTCGCGGCCCGCTTCAAGGTTGGCCGCAACGCGGTGCGCGAGGCGATGCAGCACCTGGCCGCGCGCGGCATCGTCGATCTCAGCCCCAACCGCTCGCCGGCGATCAGGATGCTCGATCTCGCGGAGGCCTTCGAGGTGCTCGATGTCGCCGAGGCGATGCTGCGGCTGGCGGCACGCGGTGCCGCCGCGGGGTACGATGCGGCGCTGCATGCGGCAGGTCTGGACGCGGCGGTGACGGGCCTGGAGCACGCCGGAACGGTCGAGGATGCCGGGCTTTTCGCGCGCGCGCGGCGCCATTTCTACCGGGCCCTGCTGGCGGCTGGCGGCAACCGCGAGCTGCAGCGCCTGCTGCCGGCGGTGAGCATGCATATCCTGCACGTGCAGTATGCCTCGCCGGCGCTGCAGCGCATCCGTCTGCGCGACTACGCCGCCATCGCCGATGCCGTACGCCGGCGTGACGTGGCGGCCGCCGATCTTGCCGCCGCCGCGCATGTCGGGAATGTCCGCGTGTCTATCAGGCAGAACGCGTCGACATCGTGAACGGACGATGACATACGCATGGAGCCGGTCGCCGGCGCAAAAACGAGATGTCGGTGCCCAATCCGTGCTAATATAGGACTACCCTCCGCCCCAGGGTCAGGGGCGTCTCGCAGGCAAGGTTGGGCTGGCCATGACGATCGCCTCCATCATCCGCAACAAGAGCGCCACCATCATCAAGGTGGCGCCGCAGACGCTTATTTCCGAGGTCGTCCAGGTGCTAGCGGAGCACAAGATCGGCGCCGTCCTGGTGATGGATGGCCGGGACCTGCGCGGCGTGCTGTCGGAGCGAGACATCGTGCGCGCGATGGCGCGGCAGCCGAGCGGCGTCAGGGCGCTGACCGCGGAAAACCTGATGACACCGCCGCGTGCGCTGACCAAGTCCGACGCCAGTATCGCCAGCGTCATGCAGATCATGACCGAGAAGCGGGTCCGCCACCTTCCGGTGATCGAGGATGGCGTGGTGGTCGGCGTGGTCAGCATCGGCGACGTGGTGAAGGCGCTGCTCGACCAGCAGAGCGTGGAGGTCGAGACCATGCGCGCCTACGTCGTAGGCGCGGCCTGACCTTCCGGAGGACTATCCCGCCGACGTCACCTGCTCCGCCATGCGGCGGATGAAGGCGAGCGTGCGTTCGGGCGCCGTGACAGGGATCATGTGTCCGGCGCCCTCGACCAGTTCCAGATCCAGCGCAGGCAGCACCTCCTTCAGGGCGGTGCCGTTGGCGTCGTAGTCGAGCACCCGGTCCGCGGTGCCGAACAGGATGCCGACCGGAACCTTGATCGAGCCGAAGCGGGCGACCAGGCCCGGCATGTCCTGGTTGACCGCGGTGAGATCGGTGGAGGCGGAAAAGAATGCCGCGGGCCGCAGGGCGAGCATCCCACCGTTGACCGTGGGGAACTCGCCCGGCACCGCATCGGGGCCGAACACGGTGTGCATCACCTCGTCGCGGTTGCGGATCGCCATCGGGGTCGCAACGGTCCAGGCGACCAGCATTCGCAACAGCCGCGAGCGCAGCACCAGCCGGCGGAACGGCACCGGCACCCGGTCCTGCACGCTGGTCAGCGGCGCCAGCAAGGCCAGCCCACCGACGCAGTCGGGATGGTTGAGCGCGAGCGTCAGGGCGAGCGCGCCACCGAGCGAATGCCCGACGATCAGCGGCCGACCGAGCCCGAGGGCGCGGATGAAGCCGGCCACCGTCGCCGCCTGCGCGCCGAGCGCCGCGGACGCCAGGAACGGACGCCTCGAATAGCCGCTGCCGGGCCGGTCGAGAGCGATGACGCGGTGGTCGTCGCCGAGTGATTGCAGTCCGGCACCGGCGAAGTTCAGCAACTGGCCGCCCAGACCGTGGATCAGCAGGATCGGCGGCCCCTTGCCCGTATCGACATAATGCAGCTGCGAACCGGCGACATCGAGGAAACGGCCCTTCGGAGGCAGCGCCGCCTCGACCTTGCGCGCCGTCCACCAGCTGAACGCCGCAAGGCCGCCGGTCGCCAGCGCCGATCCCCCGAGCAGCCACTTCAACAATCTGATCATCCGCGTTCCTCGTCCGCCCGGCGCCGGTTGCATCCGGCGGGACACGCACCCTACGGCCGGAACGGCAGGAAGTTCGAGGTCAGTCCTGACGTCCGCAGACGGTTCCCGGGCCTTCCAGGTGACAGGTCAGCGGGGCCTGGATGTTGTTGTCGGCCGGCGGACCAGAGGCGCGGATACCGGCCGGACCGACATAGGGGTGGCCGGACTGGTTCAACTCGTCGGCGGCCGACCGGCGCTGTTCGGCACTTGGCCCGGGGCCGCCGCAGGCGCACACCGAGACCGCCGCCAGCATTGCCATGACGATGAGGGCCACGCGCATGGGGATCTCCATCCAGCCTGTCATGGCATCCCGGACAGGAACCGCCGCAGCAGCGCGTTCACCCTGTCCGGGGCGTCCTGCTGCACCCAATGCGATACCCCGGGCAGGCGTTCCACCGCCAGATGACGCACGTAGCGTTCGGTGCCGCGCAGGCAGATCAGGTCGAGGGCGACATCCTGCTCGCCCCAGATCACCAGGGTCGGCACCTCGATGATGCGCGACAGGCCGGGCGTCTTCTGTCCGGGCAGCCGCATGGCGCGGTACCAGTTCAGCATGGCGGTGGCGGCGCCGGGCTGCGCGATCTGGTCGGCGTAGACCGCCAGGATCTCCGGCGGCAGCGACAGGCCGGCGAACATGCGGCGAACCGAAGCTCCCCGCTTGGCCGCCAGCAGGCGGTCGGGCAGCATCGGGATCTGGAAGAACGCCACATACCAGGAGCGCCGCTTCTGGCGCCAATGCCGGAGGGCATCGCGGAAGCAGAGCGGGTGGGGAACGTTCATGATCACCAGCCGCTCGAGCGGACGGACCCGTGCCGCCGCGAAGCACCAGGCCACCATCGCGCCCCAGTCATGGCCGATCAGGGTGACGCTGGTGGCGCCGGACGCATCGATCAGGGCCGCGATGTCGGCGACAAGCTCGGCGAGCGCGTAGGCCGGCACCCCGCGCGGACGGGAGCTGCGCCCGTAGCCGCGCTGGTTCACCGCCCAGACGCGATAGCCGAGGCCGGCCAGCACCGGCATCTGGTGGCGCCAGGACACCGCATGCTCGGGGAAGCCGTGCAGGCAGAGCGCCAAGCGATCGCCCTCGCCGGCCTCGACTACCTCGAACCGCTGACCGTTCGCCTCGACGAAGATGGTCTGCATGGGTGTCTGGCGCCCGGTTGCCTCGCGCATCGTGGCGCCGGTCATGGGCTCTCCTCGACGGGTGCGACGTCCGGGGTGCGGATGAAGGACAACAGGACGCCGATCCCGAACCAGAGGATCCAGAGCAGCGCCAGACGCCACGGCAGGCTCTGCAGCAGCAGCCCCACGGTGGCGAGCTGCGCCGCGATGGCGAGGATCGAGACCAGCAGCAGCAGCGGGCGCGGGATCGCCAGCGGCGAGCGTGCATAGGCCTCCGGATCGGCCCGCGCGTTGAGCGAGGCGCAGGCGATCGACAGGATCGCCGAGCCGCTCGCCCCCAGGCCGCCGATGCGTATGACGTCGGCGACGTCGATCCTGGCGAGCAGCGGCACCGCTCCGATCAGGCCGAGCAGGCAGAGCGGGAAGATCGGCGCGCCGCGACGGTTGGGCGTGGCCAGGGATCGTGGCAGCCAGTTGTCGCGGCACACCATCAGGATGCTCCGGCTGCCCCAGAGCAGGTGGGTGTTCATGATGCCGAGCATGCTGACGATGCCGGTGCCGATCGCGAACGCCACCGCGCCGGTGCTTCCCATCACATGCTGCGCCACCACGCCCAGGCTCGGCGCCTCCGGGAGGCCGGGAACGCAGGCAGCGACCAAAGCCACAGCGACGTAGAGGGCGGCAGCGGCGGCGGTGGCGCCGAGGATGGCGACCGGCACGTCGCGCGCCGGACGCTTCATCTCGCCGGCAAGCTCGGACACCAGCGTGGCGCCGCTGATCGGGAAGGTCAGCAGCGCCGCCGCCGCCAGCAGGCTGAACCAGCCATTCGGCAGCAGGCGCGCCAGACGGTGCGGATCGATGGCCGGGATGCCGGCCAGCGCCAGCGCCGCCAGTGCCACCGCAACCAGCGCCACCACCACGATGTTGGCGCCTCCGGACACCTCGGTGCCGAGCAGGTTCAGGCCCAGCACCAACGCCAGCGCGAACAGGCCGGCCGCCGGCGCCGGGACGACAGGCAGCAGGGCGTGCAGCGAAGTACCGAAGGTCGCTGCATAGGCGGCGAGCGCCACATGGGTGCCGAGCACCATCCAGAAGCCGAGGAACCCCGCCCGGGGATGGATGAAGCGCGCGGGCCAGCGGTACAGTGCGCCGGAGACCGGCCGGGCGGCGCCGAGCACGGCATAGGGCAGGCTGACGAGCAGGACGACAATGCAGGCGATCCCGTAGGCCAGCGCGGCGCCGGCGCCGGTCATCCCGACCGCGGTGCCGGTCAGCACGATCACCCCGCCGCCGATCACCTGCTTCAGCGCCACCGAGAAGGCGATCGGCAGTCCGATCCGCCCGTGCAGGTCAGTACCGGAAGCGGAAGCCCTCATTCGTCGCGCCACGGGAGTTGCCGCACGGCCGGGACGGCGAACAACGCAAGCGTGCTGACGATCGCGAAGCAGCCGCCGAACAGCAGCACGGCCGACGGCCCGGCGAGATGCGCGGCCGGCCCGGCGAGCGCGAAGCCCAGGGGCGAGAGCGCGATGGTGCCGAGCCAGTTGTAGGCCGAGACCCGCGACAGCAGCGTCTCCGGAACGTTGCGCTGGATCACGGTGTCGAACAGCGACAGGAACAGGGCGACCCCGGCGCCGGAGATCACCGAGACCGCGAGCAGCAACGGCAGCGGCGCATGCAGGGCGAGCAGGATGGGCGTGCCGGCGAGGCCCAGGCTGCCGAGCAGGGCGACCACCAGGGGGCGCTTCGGCCGCAGCCGCATCGCGAACAGCGCGCCGGCAAGCCCGCCGACGCCATCGGCCGCCAGGATGGCGCCCCAGGCAATCGAGCCGCTGCCGTGGCTGAACAGAGTGGCCCCGATGACCAGGAACGGGGAGAAGGTGAACAGCTGCGCCAGTCCGCCCTGCGCCACCACCGACCACAGCCAGCGCCGCTCGCGAAACCCCTGCCAGCCTTTGATGAGGCCGATGCGCACCGGCTCGGGCTCAGGCTTCTCGGCCGGACGCGGCCGCAGCCTGACCAGGCAGAACAGGCTGACCGCGTAGGTCATGGCGTCGGCCGCCACCGCCGACCAGGCGCCGACGGTGGCGATCAGCACTCCCGCGATGCCGGGCCCGGATACCCGCGCCACCGCCTTCGACAGGCCGAGCAGCGCATTTGCGTCCTGCAGGCGCTCGCCGCTGACGATCTGCGGCACGAAGCCGGTCAGCGACGGATTGAAGAAGGCTTGCCCCACCCCGAGGGTGGCGGAGAGCAGCATGATGACCCACACCGCCGGATGCCCCGACACCAGCAGGATGGTCAGCAGCGTCTCGCTCAGCAGGCGCAGCACGTCGGCGGCAATCATCACCCGGTGGCGGGGCATGCGGTCGGCGATGGCGCCACCCAGCAGCAGCAGCAGGACGAGCGGGATGGTCTCGGCGGCGAGCACGGCGCCCACTGCGCCGGAGCCGTGACCGCCCTTAAGGACCACGAAGGAAAGCGCCACCGGGACCATGGAGGAGCCGGCAAGCGAGGCGGTGAAGCCGATGAAGAACAGCCGGCAGTCGCGCTCGCGAAGCACCCCGAGACGGGTGTCGACGAACATGCGGATCGCCGACTGGTTGGTGACCGCAGGCGCCGCGTCAGTCGCGGGCATCGTGCTGTCGTGGTTGGGCGGACGGTCCACCGGCGGCTACTTGAAGGCCATCGGTCGCTCGTCGAGCATCCGGCGTTCCCAGCGCAGCGACGAGCCGACGATATTGTCCAGTCCGGCGCGGCGCGGATGCCAGCCCAGCACCTGCCGCACCCGCTCGGCACGCGCGACCAGGGCGGGAATGTCACCGGGACGACGCGGCGAGAAACGCACCGGCAGGCGATGCCCGGTCTCCGCCTCGATCGCACGGATCACCGATCGCACGGAATGGCCGGTGCCGTACCCACAATTCAGCGTCTCCGATGGGCCGCCTTGCTCGAGATACCGCAAGGCCAGCACATGAGCGTCGGCAAGGTCGGACACGTGGATGAAGTCGCGCACGCAGGTGCCGTCGGGCGTGTCGTAGTCGGCACCGAACACCTCGAGCGCACCACGCTGGCCGGTGGCGACCTCGCAGGCGACCTTGATGAGATGCGACGCTCCCGGTGTGCGCTGGCCAATACGCCCGCGCATATCGGAGCCGGCGACGTTGAAGTAGCGCAGTACCGCAAGGCGCATCCCATGGGCGGCGGCGAGATCGGACAGCATGCGCTCGGCGGCGAGCTTGCTGCTGCCATACGGCGAGATCGGAGCGAGCTCGGCCTGCTCGTCGACGGTGCCGGCGGACGATGGTCCGTAGACGGCAGCGGTCGAGGAGAATACCAGCCTTCGCACGCCCGCCATCACGCAGCTCTCCGCAAGAGCGAGCGTGTTGCAGAGATTGTTGCGCCAGTAGCTGATCGGACGTTCGAGCGATTCCGAGACAATTAGCGAGCCGGCGATATGCAGCACCGTGCCGATCCGGTGGTGGCGAAGCGTGTCGCGGACCAGTGCGGCATCGCCGGTGCTGCCGTGCACGAACTTGACGCCGTCCGGCAACGCGGCCAGGCTTCCGGTGGAGAGATCGTCGAGCACGACCACCGGAATGTTTTCGTCGCGCAGGGCGAGAGCGACATGGCTGCCGATATAGCCGGCACCACCGGTGACCAGCACCGGACCATCGACGTTCATGACAGGGCTCCAATGGACGTCACGATGCTGGCGCCGGGAATGGTGGAAAGCAGCGCCGGCGTCATGCGCTCGCAACGAAAGCGGTCCTGCAGGCCGGTCTCGGCCAGCATCGTCGCCAACCGATCCTTGCCGCCGAACTGGAAGCCGAGCTGGCTTTCGTACGCTTCGCAAGCCAGGCTGCGTGGCTGCGGCTCGACCGGCACCGCAATCTCGTCGAGGCGCGCCATGATGTCGGCGAACGGGACCCGCTCGGCGGCGCGAACGACGTAGGGGAAATCCCGCCACCAGAGCATGGGAGATTTCGTCGCCAGAGACAGTATGGCGCTTACTGCGATGACATGATCGACATGCCCGCCGATTGCCTGGGGCGCCAGCAGCAGGTCAGGTCGCAGTTGTTCGAGAAGGTCCTGCAGCGCCGGACGAAGCAAGTCGGCAGCCTTGTCCTCGGCGTGCACCGGCCCGAACAGCTCCTTTGCAGACTCGTAGCCGCGATGCGGGGCTTCCGGGAATGGCAGCCAGCGCGCTTGCGCCATCAGGCGATCACAGGCGGTGGCGTCCTCGTGGCGCCTGAGCTCCATGTAGTCGACCGATGCCTCGAGGCCCTTGTCGAGTTGGCAGGCAAGCGCGAAACCCTGCGGTGCCGGGACCGACGCGGTGAACAGCGTTGCCACCACGACACGCCAGCCCGCATCCGCCAGGCGTGCCAGCGTGCCGCCGCAGGAAAACACCGCATCGTCGAGATGGGGCGATAGAGCCAGCGCGATGCGTGTCACAGCAGGTGCGGTGCTTCGCGATAGCGGCACTCGGATTCCGGTAGCACCGGATCGAAACCGTCCGGTGGTGCCTGATGGATCACCTGGCTGTACACGTCCATGATCTGCCGGCCGACCGGCTGCCAGGCGTAGGTCGACCGGCACTCCTCCAGCGCCGCGGCGGCAAGGCGCCGACGGAGTTCACTGTCGTCGATCAGCCGGCGCATGGCGTCGGCGAGTGCCGCCACATCGCCCGGCTGCACCAGCAACCCGTTCTCGTCGTCGCGGATGCAGTCCATCACGCCGACCGCCACGCACGACACGATCGGCAACCCGCTCGCCATGGCCTCCAGCACGGTATTGGAGAAACCCTCCATGTAGGTCGGCGACACGAACACGTCCTGGTCGTGATAGACCCGTGGCGCGTCGTCATAGGCGGCAACGCCGGTGAAGCGGACCGCCTGGTCAAGACCGCGCTCTGCGACCAGGGCCTTTGCCGCGTCGAGGTCCGGACCGATGCCGGAGATGGTGGCGACGAACGGCTTGTCGCCGGCACGCAGCAGGACCAGCGCCTCGATGAAGTCAAGCACGCCTTTCCGCCGGTCGACCCGCCCGTGATACAGGAGACGTACGGGCTGGTGCGCCTGCCCGATGACATGTCCTTCCGCAGGCCGGAAGCGCGACACATCCACCGCGCCCGGCACGATGGTGAACAGCGACCGATCAACGGAGAGGCGCTCGACCACCTCGCCTGCGAAGCTCTCGCAGCCGATCAGCACGGCGTTGGCGTGCTGCAGCACACGCAGCATGCCGAGCCGGTGCATCTCGCAGCACGATCCCACCCAGTGACCGTCGCCACCCTGGATCGACACCACGCAGGGCAGCCCGAGTTCACGCGCTGCCAACAGTACCGCCCAGCCGTTCGGGTAACCGTACTGGGCATGCAACAGGTCGAACGGCTGCTTTGCATGCTCCTCCCGGATGGTCTGGACCATGTCGTCGATGTCGCGCTCGAAGCGACCGCCTTCCTCCTCGCCGAGGGATCGGCGACCGATGACGGTGACGCCGGGAACCGGAGGTGGCGGTCCGCCGCCGTAGACCCGCGTGCCGACCGGATCACCGCGGTATTGGCTCACCATGGTGACGTCATGACCGGCTTCGACCAGTTCATGCAGCAGGTTGGAAGCGTACACGCTCATCCCGCTGATCGCCGGGAAATACCGGCGCGAGCAGAACAGGATCCTCATGCGGCGGCACGTGCCCGGCGACACGCGCGGATCCATTCCAGCGCGTGCGGCACCATCGTGTCGGCCCGGCCGCTATCGGAAGACAGCTCGACACAGACCAGGCGACGGAAGTCGATCTGTTCCAGGGCGTCGAGACAGGCCGGGATATTCATGTCGCCATCGCCGAATGCCAGATGCTGGTGAACGCCACGCTTCATGTCCTCCAGCGAGACGCTGCCGATGCGGCGATCGAATTCGAGGATGGCTTCCTCCGGCACGCGCTCCTGCGTCACCATGACGTGCCCAAGGTCGAGGGCGAGCTCCAGGGACGGAAAGCGCTTCTGCAGGGCGGCATACTGATCGACATTGCGGACCACAACCTCGACCTCCGGCTCCGGCTCCATCGCAGCCGGGACGCCGACGCGCTCGGCATGGGCGAGCACCTGTTCGACACCCTCGTCGAGCCAGATCCGGGCGTCGGCGACCGGCACGCCCGGCTTCAGTGCGCCGGCCCAGAACGACATCACTTCCGCGCCCAGCATGGCGCCGATATCCAGGCAGCGGCGCAGGTATTCGAGGCGCAGCGCACGTCCCTCGGGGGCGGCGCTGACCAGCGTCGGCTGGTGACGATCGCGGGGATCGAGCACGAAGCGCGCACCGCTCTCGATCACCACGCCCAGGTTGCGCCCGGATAGGGTGCGGGCCAGCGTTTCCGTGCGTTGCTGCCAGCCCTCGTTCATCGGGTCCAGCACATGATGGTCGAGCGTCAACGCGATGCCGTCATAGAAGCTGTCCGCGATGAGCGCGACGGCATCCTCCATGCGGTGATGAACCGTGCCATTTGTGTTGTAGGCAAAACGAAGTGCCATGATTAGTCCTCCAGGATCTGGATGGCGCGTGTCACGAATGCGACGCCTCGCGTAGCTGCCGGAATGACTGGGCGGCGAAACAGCCGGGCTCGCGATAGAGGGGGTACAGGCTGCCGACGAGCTGGTCGGCATAGGCGGCGTCGAACCAGGCAGGTCCGCCCGCACGCGCCTCGTCGTCCGGCGAGAGCAGCACGCGGCGCGCATCCCCGGTCGGGCTATCGAGGATCAACCGGTCGCCACGGGCCCGCAGCTGCTGAACGCCGCGCCAGCCGATCCGCCCATAGCTCATGGTCTCGCTTTCCAGCCCGGGGACCACGACCTTCACGGCCTTCACGACGTCATCGGGTGGCGAGCAGACCACCACCACAGGCTCGAGATCCTCGGCAGCCAGGCGGTTCAGCAACAGCTGGAGCCGGGCCGCGGAACTGATGGTCTGTCCGGAGTCCGCATCCGGCAACGTGGAGAACGCAACCGTGCTGGTGTGCGAGAACACCGTGCTCTCCAGGCGGGTACGCAGGCCGGCCGCGTCCATGTCCAGCCATTCCGCCATCGCGGACAGCGCACGCGGCTCTTCATGGTCTAGCTGCACCGCAGCGAGCTGGCGCTCCATCTGGTCCGCCGGCATCACCGTCCGCAGCAGCTCCAGCTCGCCGTGGGTGCCGATCTTGCGGGCGCGCGAACCGCAGAACTCGAGCAGCGCCTTGCGCAACGCCCGGTTGCGATCCGGATGCGCCGCCTCCCCGCAGGCCGTCACCTGCAGGGGTGAGATCGGCGAGCCGCGATCATCGCCGACGACGTACAGGTTGGTGATGTCGAAGTCGGTGCCGGCCAGCTTTGCCGTGACCACGATCCCGAGTTGCTTCAGATGGTCGAGCAGCCCCGCCACCATCGGGTCACCGACGGCATCGAGATCGATGACGACGCCCTGGTCGAGGGCGCGGAACCTGACCACGTTGCCGTGCCGCTGCAGCAGCTCCATGATGCCGTGCGCGACTGCGTGCTCGAGATCGAAGCCTGCGCCAAGACCATTGGTGATCGGGGTGATCAGGCGCGGCCCGGGCGGCAGGTCGGAATTGTGCGATGCCACCCATTCGTCGGGCAGCAGCACCGGTTCACCGGAACGCCAGCGTCGGCCCTCGACCCACCGCAGCCTCGTATCCCCGTCGTAGGAGGCGCCGGCGGGCAGGCACAGCTGCAGCGGATCGATCGCCGCAGCGGCACCACGCGTGCGGACCAGTTCGTTGTAGGACGAGACGAAGCCGGGGTTTTGCTCGACCCACCGGGCGTTGTGCACCTCTTCGCAGAGTTCGCCGAGGGCGCCGACCTCGGCCTCGACCAGCTCGAAGCCATAGCCGTGTCCGGTCAGCGCCGGCTTGCCAGGTGACAACAGGTTGGCCTGCACCACCGCAATGCCGGTGCGGTCCAGTCCCTGCAGCGGAACGACGATCGTCTCGCCGGCGGTCTTGACGGAATGCCGGAACGCGGCCGCGATATCCTGCAACTCGCTCATTTCATGCTCCTGCGCTTCAGGTCCTCGATCGGGATCCGCCGCACCGCGGGAGGGTCGCGCATGCCGTCCTGCAGCACCGCGACCGCCATGCCGGGCGTGATGCCGGTGCCGATCTCGAACGGCGTGCACACGGTGTCGAAATCAAGCGGTTCGACAACCGCGCGATAGCGGGAAAGTTCGGCGGGTGTCAGCGGGATGTCCTTGTGGAAGGCCTTGTGCGACGACATCGCCACGTTGTTGCCGAGCGAATCCTGGTCGATCTTGAAGGCATCTCCGCAGAACAGGGTACGACGCCGCGGATCGTGCAGTACCGCCTGCCCCTCGTAGTGGCCGCCGACATGCACCAGCGTCTGGCCGGTAGGGAGCTCGAGCCGGTCGTCGAACGGCCAGTTCACGCGGAACGCCTTCGTCATGCGCAGATCCTCACGCTGGATCGCCACGATCTCGGGCTGGAACTCGCGCTGCAGTTGCCAGAGCGCGCCATATCCGTGCACGTGGCTGGCGCTCAGATAGCGTATCCCTCCAAGCCGGTGGATTTCATCGAGCATCGGCGGCGTGTAGTACGGCGCGGCCTCGAAGGCGACGTTGCCACGCGGGTCCGGCAGCAGCCATCCGGTGCCGTTCAGGCCGAACCGCGGCCCGGTGGTGAAGGCCACCATGTCACGACCCACCTTTCGCCAGCTCCCGGTCAGCATGGCAGCCACCGCAGCCTCGGTGCGGAAATCCCAGCCATCCTCGGGCAGGTCGTTGCGAACGTCGGTGCAGACGGGGCAGTCCGGCGGCGTGGCGAAATAGTGCTGCCAGTGACCGCAGTTCGAGCAGGCGAAATAACTCAGCGGCATGCCGGGGATTCCGCGAGAGCCGCACTCTGGTCGTAGGCGCGCTGCAGCAGGCGCATCGTCCGCAGGTCGCGAACGGCATCGAAATCGTCACGCGGGCCGCCGCGAACAGCCTCGCCGAAGGCGTTCATCTGCCGCGTGAACGGCGAGGCGTGCGCATTCTCCACGGCGATCGGTGTCGCCTGACCGGAGGCTGCATCGTGCAGGATGAGCGAGCCGCCGGGCTCCTGCCCCATGGTGTTCTCCGCCACCAGCATGCCGCCAGTGCCGATCACCTCCAATCTCCGGCGCGGCAAGCTCTCCGGATGATTATAGGCCACATGCAGCGAAGCCAGCACGCCGCCGCGGGTGCGGCCCAGGATCATCGCGCCATCATCGACCGCGTAGCGATGCACGCGGTGCTGGACCAGGGCGGTGACGGTTTCGATGGGATCCCCGAGCAAGAAATGCACGAGATCGAGTCCGTGCGGCGCCAGATCCATCAGCGCCCCGCCCCCGGCCGCGGCGGGGTCGATACGCCAGTTCGATGCGTCTTCGGTCGCCGACCAGTCGGCACCCAGCCAGCAGGCATAGCAGATGCGTATCGCGGTGACCGTCCCGAGGCGACCGTTCCGCAGCATGTCACGCATGGCGGCGTGCGACGGATGGTGTCGCTGATCGAAGGCGGTTCCGTACAGTACGCCGGTCCGGATGGCCGCAGCCGCGATCGCCTCCGCCTCGACAACGGTGGCTGCCATCGGCTTCTCGCACAGCACCGGGCGGCCGGTTTCGAGAGCGGCGACGGCGGGGTCGCGGTGCCGATGGTTCGGTGTGGCGACATAGACGATTTCGACGGCCGGATCCGCCAGCAGAGCATCCACCGACGAATGGGCAACGATCCCCGCAGCGCGAGCTGCCGCCTGCGCGGTCGCCGAAGGATCGTGGATCGCATGCACGCGATGTCCGGCCGCCTGGATCGCGGGGGCGGCGAAATCACGCGCCACCCAGCCGTAGCCGACGATCCCCCAGTTGAGCGGCCCTGCGACGGCGATCACCCCCACCGCTCCGGCAGGTCGACCAGTTCGCGGCGCCTGATGCATTCGGCCGGCGCCTGGCTGCGAAGCATGCTGGGCGGCATCCGGCTCCTTTCGGGATAGGTAGCCCGTTCGGCGTACTCGCGCCGGTATCGCTCCGAGGGCCACTCGACCTCGCCGTCGGCGGCGTAGAGCGGATTGCGACGCAACAATGCGTCGCTGTGGGGCAGGCCGAGCCAGCCTTCGACAGGACGCGCAGGCCCCTTCCCGATCGCCAGCCCGAATGCCTCCACATGCGCCAGGTCGTCCGGATGCGCGATCGCAGCCGCACGGGCCTCGACCAGCGCCCGGGTCAGTTCGCTGTCATCGTAGATCGTAGCGTCTGGCGCCATCGCTTGAAGGTCGGGGGCCGTCATCGCGGCGCCCGAGGAAAGGTTGGGCCAGTCGCGGTTATGGACGTGGCTCACCAGCAGCACGCCGGAGCCGGACAACGCGCGCAGGCGATCGAGAATAACTGCCTTGGGCTCCAGGAAATAGAAGGCGTCGTGACAGGCGACAAGGTCGAATTCCTGTCCCGCGATCGGCCAGGGCGCCGCGGCGTCGAAGCAGATCAGGGTCGCGTTCCGGACGATCCAGTGACGGGCGATCCACAGCTTCGAGAAAACCACGTCCGCACCAACGACGGTCACGCCCTGCTGGTGAAGCGCGCGAAGATGGTGCCCGATCCCGCAGGCGAGCTCGAAAGCGACCGACGGGTCGTTCCAATGCGCCTCTGTGAGGGCGAGGCCGGCAAGGAACGTGGGGTCGGTCCAACGGTGGGAAAAATAGTCGCCGACGCGGCCCCAGCCCAGATGCGTCATCGCTTCCCGCAATGTCAGCTGGTCACGTTGCCTGATCAGGCCGAGCAGGGAGCCTGGTGCCATCGGAGGGCCGGTCCACCAGTCATCCTGATCAGCGAGCAGCAACGCCAACGCCGCGTCCGGGCGGCCCTCATCCAGGTGACGTAGCGATGCTTCCACCAGCGCTTCACGACCGACGCGGAGGAAGGGAATGCCATCGACGACGGGCCACCGGCGTTCGCCGTCATGAAGAGCGTGTGGGCCGTCGCGCCGCAACTTCTGTCCGTTCGCAGGGCTCAGCAGTCCGGTCACGTCAGCAGGCCTGCAGCGCGCAGCAACTCATCCTGGAACGCCTTCACCGGGCCGTCATGGACAAGCGCCATGTCGTTCAGCACGTAGTTCAGGTCGAGGCGGCCGGCGCGCAGGTGCTGGTCGATCTGCCACACACGATCCAGCGTATCGGCCGCATGGAAAGCCCGGCCTTCCGGCGTCTCGGCATCGGCAAGACAATGCCGCGCATTGCGGACACGATCACGCAGGTCCGGTGACAGCCCGTCCAGTGCGCGCTCCGTCGCGCGCTGCATGACGGGTTCTAGCTGGTCTCCTAGCAGCACTTCGCCGGCAAAACCGGAGTCTGGCAGGAACGCGTTGTGGAGATGATGAGCCATCCCGGCAAGCCAGACCGTCACCGGATCTGCTCCGAAACCTTGCGCGAGCGCCACGCCGAAGACGGCAACGGCCCAGCAATGCTCGGCGTGGTTTTCCGGCGGCTCCAGGATGATGCGAGGACGGCCCGGGCAGGTGATGCCGGCGCGGGGCTGGTGTGCAAGCAGAACAGCGAAGCCGGGCGCCGGCTGGTCTTGTGGCAATGCTGCAGCTTCGCCGAACCAAGGCAGGCTCCGAACTGACCGGGCGGCCTCTTGCAGGATCCGCGCTGCAACTTCGGGAGCTACATCGAGGTCGTGCAATGTGTTGCTGTCGATATCGCCGAGGACCGAGGCTGCGGCGGTGGCAGTCACGCATGACCGCATCACGTCTTCGACATCGACCCCGTTGTCGAGGGCGGACCATGAATTCAGGAACAGGCGCTCGCCAATGCTGCCGCCACGCGAGGCCGACCGCACTCGCTTGAGCTCGCCGATTTCTCTCAGGGACGACAACAGAGCCAGATCGAGATGGAGAAACAGGAGCCAATCCTCGGCGCGGAATGCGGATGCACTGATCTAGAGGGTTGGCGAACGTCTCCATTCCTACGAGGTTCCAGGCCCAGGCATCGGGCAGCTGCTGCCGTCCTCGTGATGAGGGGCGGGCGGCTTCGAAGGATTTCAGCCAGGCTTCAGCGCCTGCTCGAGGTCAGCCACGATATCATCGATATGCTCGATGCCGATCGACAGGCGCACGTAGCCCGTGCTCACCCCGGTCGCCTGCTGCTCGATCTCGGTAAGCTGTGAATGGGTCGTCGTAGCCGGATGGATCGCAAGAGAGCGGGCGTCGCCGATGTTGGCCACGTGATAGAACAGCCTGAGGCGCTCGATGAAATTCCGCCCGGCCTCCGCGCTACGCAATTCGAAGCCGACCAGCGCCCCATGGCCACCACGCAAGATGGCATCCGCGCGTCGACGGGCCTCGCCGGTCTGCAGGGACGGATGCACCACGCGCACGACGGCTTCATGCCCGTTCAGGTAAGCGGCCACGGCTTCGGCATTCGCGCTGTGCTGCCGCATGCGCAGCGGCAGGGTCTCGAGGCCCTGGATCAACTGGAATGCCGAGAAGGGCGACAAGGCAGCGCCAAGATCGCGCAGCAGCACGACGCGCGTCCGCAGGGCGAAGGCGACCGGTCCAAGCGGCTTCGCAGCTTCGATCCAGTTCACGCCGTGATAGGCATTGTCCGGCTGCGACAGCAGGGGGAAGCGCTCGGCATGCTGCTCCCACGGGAAGGTGCCGCCATCGATGATCACGCCGCCGATGGTCGTGCCGTGGCCGCCGATGAACTTGGTCGCCGAATAGACCACCACAGCCGCGCCGTGATCGAGCGGCCGGGCAATCACCGGCGAGGCGGTGTTGTCGACGATGAGCGGGATCCCGAGCCGGCGTCCCAGGGCGGCGACCTCGGCGACCGGGAAGACCTCCAGCTTGGGGTTGGGCAGGGTCTCGCCATACCAGGCCCGGGTCCGCTCGTCGGACACCCGGGCAAAGGCCTCAGGATCCGCTGGGTCGACGAACCGGGCCTCGATGCCGAGCCGCCCGAGCGTGTTGGCGAACAGCGCCCATGTGCCACCATAGAGGTCGGTCGAGCTCACGATATTGTCGCCTGACTGCGCCACCGTCAGCACCGCCATGGCGGACGCGGCCTGGCCGGAGGCAAGCGCCACCGCGGCCGCTCCGCCCTCGAGCGCGCTCAGGCGCGTCTCCAGCACGTCGTGGGTCGGATTGCCGATCCGCGTGTAGATGTTGCCAGGTTCCTCCAGTCCGAACAGCCGGGCGGCGTGGGCGGTGTTGTGGAACTGGTAGGAGGTGGTCTGGTAGATCGGCACCGCAACGGCGCCGGTCGCCGGATCGGCCCGCCAGTTGCCGCCGTGCAGGGCCAGCGTCTCGGGCCGCCAATGGGCGCGCTGTTCTGGCGGGGTCACCGGGGCATCTGCACTGGCCATGGCTGCTCTCCTGCACGGTCGATGAACGTTGATTTTTGATATGAACACCTGTCGGCCGTGCAAAAGCCAGTGCGCAAGCGGGGGTACTACGCTCTCCGGCTGCTGGTTGTTCAAACGACTGGACTATGTGATCGTTAAGGCATCCGTACTGCGAGAGGACCGGCCTTGATCCTGCATTTCATGCCCTCGCCGCGATTGCACGGCGCGATGGACCACATCCGCAAGGCGGTTGCGATCGTCGCGTGCACGGGGCTTTGGCTTCTTGGGATCGCCCCGGCCCACGCCGCCGAGACGATCGGGATCTCGTTCGCCTACTACGATCCGCTCAGCCTGGTCCTGAAGGAAAAGGGGTTCCTGCAGGAAGCGGTCGGAACTGGCGTGCAGGTTCGCTGGATCCTGAGCCAGGGCAGCAACAAGGCGCTGGAGTATCTTCGAAGCAATTCGATCCAGTTCGGCCAGACATCGGGCTCGGCTGCCTTGCTCGGCCGCACCAACGGCACACCGGTGCAGGTCATCGCCACCACCGCGCTTTCGGAATGGACCGCGCTGGTGGTCCGACGAGATGAGAAGCTCTCCGGCCTAGCAGACCTGAAGGGCAAGCGCGTCGCGGTGACGCCGGGCACCGATCCGAACATCTTCCTGCTGCGCGCACTCGCCACCGTCGGCCTGGGTGCCGGGGACATCGTCGTCGTGCCGCTGCAGCATCCTCTGGGCCGGCAGGCGCTCGACAGCGGCCAGGTCGACGCCTGGGCGGGGCTCGACCCGTTCATGGCGGAAGCCCAGTTGCAGAACCACGACCACCTTCTGTACCGCAACAGGAGCCTGGTGTCCCCCGGCACCTTGCTGGTACGCGAGGATTTCGAAGCGGCGCATCCCGAGATCGTCAGGCAGGTGCTGCATGCCTACGCGAGGGCCCGAAGCTGGGCGATCGCCAATCCGGCTTCGGTCGCGCAGATCCTGGGGCAGGCGACCGGCCTCAGCCTTGACATCGCGAAGCTCCAGCTAAGCCGCATCGATTTTGCTGGCGAGGCGGTTGGGCCGGAGCAACGGGCCAGCATCCTGGCGGCAGCGCCGATCCTGAAGAGCAGCGGCAAGATCACTACCGGCGCCGACATCGACAAGGCCGCCGCGACCCTGGTCAACACCAAGTTCACGACGGAACTCGGCCTGGATTGACGATGCGGCGCCTGCATCTGCCAGGGTCGACGGGCCTGATACTACCGGCCTGTGTGCTGGGGTTGTGGGAGATCGCGACGGCAAGTGGAGAGGTCGGCGCTGCCGTGCTGCCGCCGCCGCTGCAGGTCGTCCGGGCCCTGATCGCGATGGCATCGAGCGGCGAGCTGATGCAGGCGGTGGGAGCCACCATCGGACGGCTTGCCGGCGGGTTTCTGCTGGGCGCTGTCGCAGGCACCGTTCTGGGGGCGTTGAGCGGCGCGTCGGGGTTTGCGAGGCGTATGCTCGACCCGACGATCCAGGCGCTGCGCAGCGTGCCCTCGCTGGCCTGGGTGCCGTTGTTCATCCTCTGGCTGGGTATCTTCGAGGCGTCGAAGATCAGCCTGATCGCGGTCGGCGTGTTCTTCCCGATCTACCTCAACCTGATGAGCGGCATCGCCGGCGTCGACCGCAAGCTGCTCGAGGTCGGCAGGGTGCACGGATTGTCCCGGCCGCAATGCCTGTTGCGGATCCAACTGCCGGCCGCGCTGCCGTCCTACATCGTAGGGCTGCGCAGCGAGCTGGGGCTGGGCTGGATGTTCGTGTCCGCAGCTGAACTGCTTGGGGCGTCGAGCGGGTTGGGTTTCGTGCTGGACGACGGCGAGCAGACCGGGCGGCCCGAGCGGATTCTCGCGGCGATCCTGCTGTTCGGGATCTGCGGCAAGGCGACCGATCTTGTCCTGGCCGCGATCGGCGCCCGCCTGGTGGCCTGGCAGGATACGGACCTACGCTGATGGCTCATGATCTTCTGGTCGAGAGGCTGAGCAAGTCCTATGGCGCCGCGACGGTGCTTGGCCCGATCGATCTGCGCCTGGAGGCCGGCACCATCACGGTGATCATCGGACGCAGCGGCTGCGGCAAGACGACGCTGCTGCGTTGCCTGGGCGGTCTGGAGCAGCCTGACAGCGGCATGATCCGCATCGGCGACGGCCTGCTGAAGCCCGAACTGGTCGGATACGTGTTCCAGGAACCGCGGCTGATGCCGTGGCTGACGGTGGCGGACAATGTCGGGTTCGGGCTGAGGCGCTACGAGAAGGCAGACCGCGACAGGGCCGTCGGCGCGGCGCTCGATCGCATCGGTCTGCCGGAGGCGGGCCGCCTGTTGCCGAAGCAGTTGTCGGGGGGCATGGCGCAGCGGGTGGCGCTGGCACGGGGGCTGGTGGGGGAACCCGAGGTCCTGCTGCTCGACGAGCCGTTCAGCGCGTTGGATCCGTTTACGCGAGAGCAGATGCAGGATCACCTGCTGCAACTGCACCGCATGTACGCCACGACGATTGTCCTGATAACGCACGACATGGATGAGGCGCTGGTTCTCGCCGATCGCATCCTAGTAATGCGCGGACGCCCGGGCCTGATCGAATCCAACCTTGCGATCGAGACGGGCAGGCCGCGGTCGCGCATTTCGGCGGATGTCTTGAGGGGTCGTATGCGGCTTGCTGCGTTGCTCTAGCGAGCCTGAACATCATGAGACAACGTGACCAGCATTGCAGTCACCCAGTCGATATCCCTAAGTGTCCAGGACGGTAATCGGCGGGATCTCGGCGATGCGTGCCCTCGGCATGGCTTGTGGACACGCAAAGACGCCGGCCAAGCTGACCAGCGTTCCGTCTCTGTTAGCGTGTTCAGTGAACTTGGTTGCGGGGACAGGATTTGAACCTGTGACCTTCAGGTTATGAGCCTGACGAGCTACCGGGCTGCTCCACCCCGCG
>NZ_VCDI01000008.1 GCF_005844085.1 Lichenicoccus roseus | reverse complement strand
GAATTCTCTCCCACCGAGTGCGCGAACTACTTTAAAGCCGCAGGATATGAGCCGGAATGATCGGAATCTGCTCTAGGGTCGAAAGATCGCTGGCTCGTGCCTTACGGCAATCAGGGCGTCAGCGACTGAGAGGGCTCAAGCCTCCCGCCTTGTGGTCCGGGAGAGCATATGCCTACCTATCGCGTCTACCCGCTCGACTTCGACGGGAACATCATCGGCTCAGGGCAGCGAGCCAAGTGGGACACCGACCGAGATGCCCGCGTCTTTGCTCTCATGGTCCAGGCTGCGGGCGGCTCCTTCGAGATCTGGCGCGACACCATCAAGGTCTTCCCGTTGACGAGCGCGCGGAGCGGCTACACCGTATTTAAGTCATCCATCGACTTGGCCGGCAAACCGCCGCCTTTCGTCGGCGCTTGATCTGTCTTCGAGACGCGGATCTGGTCGCGCGTGGCGACGAGGAGGGGCAGATCACGGTGTTCGGGAAGGGCGAGAAGACGCGCGTTGTGCTGGTGCCGGCCGCCAGACCCGTCCGCCGTTTGCCCCAGTCACGACGACGCGGGACCTAGTTCGTTCGATCAGCCCGACCCGCTCGAGCGCCTCGAGTACGCTCCGGACGGTCGCTCGGACGATCCTGCAAGGCGCGCGAGCAGGCTGTATGCGGCCCGGACCGTCGGCCTGCCGTGCGGTCGGCAGGACCAAAGAAGCACATCGAAGAGGGCGGATTAGTGCGGCGTGATCTCACGCGTGCTCCAGACGCTTCGGGCTCGCGCTGCGAGTGCGCTTGCTTCGGCAGAGGTGAGGCAGTCGGTCGTCATCGGCGGGTTCTCCCCGCCGAATGCTCCGCGTCGTTACCACCCGTCAGACAAAGCGATCCTGTTCCCGTCAAAACGGGTTGAAAAGCGCATCGAACTGTCCGGTTTTGAAATGCACTCGCCGCCAAGCTGTGCATACCAGATCGGTTTGGGGGCTCCTTCGGGAGCCCTTCGGCGTTGATGGGTCATGGGTCATCCTCGCGTCCCGAGACGGGATGCTCTTGTGAGAGAGCCCGTGATCCCTACGCATGGGAAGGCCGTTACTAACCCGCGCTGCGAGTCGCGGCCTGTAGGATGCAGATATTCTGCGCCTATTTCGAACGACTTCCGACCGTTCGTTTCGGTCATGCGTATGCGCCCGATCCGCGCAGCCGGACGACCTCGACCCGCCCCTCGAACGTCGACGGCCTGGACTGCAACACGATAGCGGCGGACGGCTGTCGACAGCGAGAGCAGCGCAATCGCTCAATCGTGTGCGCAATTGTCCGACGCCCATGCTCCTCGAGCAGTCCCACGACCGGGATTTCCGCCTCCGTCGCGCACTGGCAACAGGCGCAGATCAGGACCCATTCGCCATTGCGGTATCGCGCTAGGGGTGTCCGGAAGACGACCCGGAGCCGCTGCGAGATCGAGAGGTTCGCGCCCATGACGAGAACATGGCATGAACGTTGATTGCGTCGCGGTGGAGGTGTTCAGGACTGCGATACCTGAACTGGACGGTGCAGGTAGTTCGTCGCGAAACCGGGCAGGTGAACCGACGCCTCGACCGCGAGAGCCTGCCGCTTCCGACTGTGCGGATGACCCTCGAGGCAAGCCACGGGGATGGGTGGCGTGCGCCGCTTGCCGTCGGAGCGTTCCGCTCGACCTGCGAGACCTGGTTGCCTCAGGAGGCGGAGACGTCGTCCATGCGAATTCCCGCTTCGGTGCCTCTGCGGGTCAAGGGGCGGGTCGATCAGCGTTTAGGCGGGTGGGCGGTCCTGCTGGCCTTGACCCTCGTTCGGAAAGTCGCCTACCTGACCGACGCGGTATTTTGCCATCGACCACAGGTCGTGCAGGAGCAGCCGGATTGCCGGACCAAACGTTCCTTTTATCGCAATTCGCTCTATACGGTATCAGGCGAGATTGGAAGCGAACGTTTCTGGACTGCATCGAGAGATGACCAAGTTCTTGCGATGGGCCATGTCCCGCGTACAGGAAAGAGCAGCGCCCTCCGGGCTGCAGTTCGAGAGGCGCAAGCCGCCATTGATAGGTTTCTCGACGCAGAGGAACCGGCGCCTTACATCGGCTCGAACAAACCTAAGACACCTTGCGGCGGCTCCGCGGTGCCTGCGCCCGAATGACCTCGACCGCCCTGGCGGGTGCCTGCTCAGCCTGCGGTGCAGCCTTGCGACCGCCTTCGATCGGTAGCTTGAAGCCGGGTTGCGCCCGGACCTCCTGCGGCGTCGGAACCTTTTTCCTGCGCGCCTTGGTCGCGACCGGAGACTTGACCGCCTTCGCAGCCTTCGTCGGGGCGGGCTCTCCAAGGCTGGCGCGCAGCGCGTCCATGATGTTCACGACGTTGCTATGGTCGGGCATTGGCTCGTCATCGAGCATGATGCCTTCACCCGCGAGCTTCGCGTCGAGCATCGCGCGAAGGCGGCTTTCGTATTGGTCCTCGAGATCAGCGGGGTCATATTTTCCGGTCTGCCGCGCGACCAGTTGAACCGCGAGTTGCACCATTTCCGGGTCGACCTTGACGTCGCGCACATCCTCGAACAGGGTTGCGGCGTCGTTCAGGTCGCGCTGCTCGTTCAGCGTATGCGCGACTAATCCCGCGCCCATCTGCCGGATCGCGATCGTCCGCTCCCGCTGCGCGATGACAACGCGGATCAGGGCGACTTTGCCGGTCGAACGGATCGCCTCCCGCAGCACGGCGAACACGTCATCCGCACCCTTGCCATCGGGTGCGACACAATAGCTGCTGTCGTAATAGACCGGATCGATTGAGGCAACGTTGACGAACTTCTCGACGGTCATGAGTGACGAACTCTCGACCTTGACGCTGTTCAGATCGCTCTCGCTGAGGAGTAGGTATCTTCGGCGGCCTCTGGATGCTTGTGCGTTAGAACTGCACTCCTGACGGTTGCTCGGGGCACCATGTTCAACGACGTAGACCAGCATCAGGCCGGGCTTGGTCCCGATGGGACCAAGCAGCGGGACTGGCGGCCAGGTCACAGGTCACTGCTCAATCAGACCGACAACGGCTTTAAGGGTACAGCGATCGAGGACCCAAGGAGGCGGATCCTAAACGAGTCTCCTGCTGCAGAGCTCATCAAACTAACTTCACAACATAATAATGTCGCATTCTTTACTTGCGTGAAAATCTTTTAGATTGGCATGACGCGCCGTCTGGAGGCTTTCATGGATCTAACGAGTACACAGGTTGCGTGGTGCAATCGGCTCATCATGCACTGTGAGGGACTGATCCGCAGCTGGGGAGTCAGGAGCGGTGAATCTGGGCGCTTTCAGTCAGCCGACATTTTAATCACCTGTATCAAAACCCCAACGAGGACGACGTTGCGCGTGCACTACTATGGTCAGTCTGTGCTTCACGCGAGGTGGGACCTAAACAACCACACCGGGACTGCCGACTTTCTCCCCGGGCCATGGGAGTATGACGTTCTTAGCTTGCGAGTCCAAGAACCGAGCCGGTGGCGAGGCGAGGCGCCGTAAAAGGCACCGCTAGTAGTTCAGTTCAAGTTCTCTGTTCGATAGGCAGCGGCGTAAAGTCGCCACGGTGCTGACGCTCGTCGAGCCGCCGGTCGTGTTCATGGCGGCGGTCAGACCGAAGGTGACCCGAAGAGGTACATGTCACCGAAGAGTGGTGCGATCAGGGGCAGCGCCCAGAGGACGACCACAACTGCGACGGTCAACACTGTCGCGGCCATCGCCAGTATGTACTGGCGATAGAGGCTGGCTGCCTTGCGGCTCCACTTCAGGCTCTCAGCCTGATACGCAGCGCGGTCGGCGACGACAACCTCGGGCATAGAGGTCGGGAAGGTCGAGTGGGTCTTGAGGTCGACAGAAGCACCAGGGTGCGGCACGGCGATGTATCCTGTGGCCAGGTGTCAGACGTCATCTGCAGAGATGATCGGCGTCGCGTCGTACAGGACGGCACAGACGGCCCAGAACGCTCCGAACAAGACGAAGCTCATGAGCATGAGAACCATTTCGAGCATGTGAGCGATCCTTGCCTAACGTTACGTTAGTGTGTTGGCTGGGATGCTATCTATGCGCCTGTGAGGCTTTAACGTAGTGAATAGAACGTCAACGTGCATTCGCTGTGCGTTATTACTATGATCGATTCATGTGCCGGGAGAGCGCCTCCTCAGACCTAGCGTGATTGATCAGCTTCCTTCCGGCAGTCCCCACCCTGACAACAACCGGCCGCTGCTGGCGACTGGCAAGGTGACCCTGCAGTCCGGATACGGTGTCGTCGCTTACGCTAGGACCCACGACCCGCTGGCTGCGCCGGCAGTCTCTATTATGCCGGCACTGACGTCTTTGCTCGAAGCAATCAGACGATCCGGTGCACGCACGTGTCCCGTTCTGGATTTACGACGACCAAGCTACTCGCGCTACCACCAGAGGTTTTTGATTCGAGTTTCAAGGTGGACGGATTATTGCAACATTCAGCTGATAATCGGTTTTTCTTCATTAGAGATCGAGCTGCAAGAATTGATTGAATTTGCTCTGCACGTAGTCCGCGAAAGCAGGACAGTTTCTGAAGCCGCGCCGGCGATATAGCGCAAGAGCCGGTTCGAAGGCGGGGCCGCTGCCAGTCTCCAGGCTAAGTCGGGTAATGCCTCGGTCGGATGCGTCAGCAATGATCCAATCTAACAGTGCTGTCCCTGCGCCCTTACGAAGGAAATCGGGGTGAGTTCGCATTGATTTCACCTCGGCGGTCCCACCGCCTAAGATCTTCAAGGCGCCGACGCTCGCGACGCGGTACTCCTGCCAAGCGCTCCATACTGTCACCTCCGGAACCTGCAATCCGGACAGATCGAGTGCAAAGACACTGCCGGGCGGCGAGCTGGCGTGCATTCCCGCCAAGTGCAATGCCAAAAGCTTGCGAGTTTGCCTGCCCGATAGGTCATCTTGACGGATCACGAACATCGATGCCCCCTCATCGCTAGGGTTCAGCAGTGACTGGCCTCGGCGGGTCATTCTCGACCTACCCGACTTCAGCGGACCTTGGCACGAAGCGCAATCCTGCGAGACCATGGTGACTACTATTGCCGTGATAACGCGAAGCCACACAGGTTGCATTGACCGCGTCACAGCATTCGGGGGAAGTCGCTCATGTCTGACGACTCTGCACAAGACACAGCCACGATTGGAGCAGATGGCTGCCTGACCATCCCAGCCTTTTTTGTTGAGGACGTTGCTCTGGCGCCCAGGCCACCAGGTGTTGCTCGAGCAGACTGACGATGGACTGCTGGTTAGCGAGGTTGGGTTGCCAGCGAAGGTGTGAGCGGCCGGGCGGGGAGCGACGGGATGGCGCTGGCGAGAAGACCGATCATGGATCCCAATCGCAGAGATTTAGACGCCGGGTGATGCGAAGGTCTAGCCTCGCGTCGAGCGTGCAGAGCACGGGTCAATGGCACTCTCGGCTACAGTCATCTTCACAGAACTCGTAGTCTTTAGCACAGTTATTTGGAGTGCGGTGCTCTTTGCACGCATCGGAAGCAGTCTGACAGACGTGGTAGCACTCATCAAAGCATAGAGCGGTGGTAGACGTCTCGCTCTTGATCCAGAGAAGATTGCCTTCTTCCTCTGTTGGCGAAACCCCCGCCTTCGCTGGGGCGCTGAAGATGATGAGCGATACGAGAAGCAGCAGTGACTTCATAGCTCTTCAAGCCTAAGCAACGCTTAACCAGGATTAAAAAGCGCTTCCATTATCTTGAGTCAACAAGTTACTTGAGCAGATTATCGAGCCCTATGGCGGGCAGATCGAGCCAACGGTGGATCCGGCGAACCCGTTCTACCTACTACGGTCCGGACCCATTAGCGGGATACCCAACAGCTGCGGTCTGTGATTCGCTCCTCGTGATGGGGAGGCGCGGATGGCGACGGAGTTCTGGCTGAGCGAGCGGCAATGGAAGCGTCTGGCGCCGCTCTTGCCGCGCAAGTCCCGGGGCGTGCCACGTGTTGATGACCGCAGGGTGATCAGCGGCATCGTGCACGTGCTGAAGTCAGGTGGTCGTTGGGTCGATGCACCGGCGGTCTACGGGCCGCGCAAGACCCTCTACAACCGATCCGTCCGCTAGGGTGCTCCCGGGATATGGCAGCGTATGTTCCAAACACTTCCGGCGGCTGATGGACGTCCTGCCGAGCTTCTCCTAGACAGCACCCACATCATGGCCCACCGCCGCGCCGCTGGAGGAAAAGGGGGCGCCAGATCCAGGCCATCGGCCGCGGCGGCCGCACCACCAAGATCCATGCCCTGACCGATGGCCTCGGGCGCCTGATCGCCTTCTGTCTTACCGCAGGCCATGTCTCTGACTGCCGGGCGGCTGAGGGCTTGCTGCATGGACCGCCGCACAGCGCCCTGGTCATGGCGGGTCGTGCCTACTACACTAATTCCATCCGCCAGCAGATCGAGCAGCAGGGCGCCGTCCCGAACATCCCGCCCAGGCGCACCCGGATCTGGAAAAGCTGCTTCAGCCGCGTGCTCTATCGCCGCCGCAACGCCATCGAGCGCATGTTCTGTCGGCTGAAGGACTACCGCAGGATCGCTACCCGCTACGACAAGCTCGCGACCAACTTCGCCAGCAGCGTCTGCCTACCCGCCGCCATCAGCTTCTGGTCATGAGTCCGGGCCCTAGTCGCATATCGAGTAGATCGGAAAACAGCAGCGTTCGTCGAGGTCGCGCGGTTCGAGTGTGTGGCACCGTCCGCGCTACCGCCGTGTTCACGCGCCTGACCGGGCTGTTTACGCGTCCCTCTCAACCGGATCGATCCGCTTCCTGCGCCCGCCGCAGCTCCCCACGCCTTGCAACGTAGAGGACCTCGATCCCAATGACCTCGCCCGCAGCGTCGAAGTCGAGGATCACGCCCGGAGCGACCTCCTCGGACTCGCAATATGCCCCCTCTTGGCCAAAACTCAGCCGCAGGGCGTCCGCCTCGATGTCATGGGAGAACCGGATCATCGGCAGTCTTTCGGTTGACACAAGGTTCTTATGTCGTAACGGAAATGCTGTGATAGAACGAGGATGTATGGGACTGAAACCCAAAACTAACTGACGTTGATATCAACATTTATGACGGTGTTTGCCGTGCTAGTTTCTGTCGTATTGAGTAAACTTCCGGAGCCCTATAATGCCGCGATTCCGATTTGCTTCATTGCATTGTTATTAATTTTTACGTGGGCTTTCGTTAGATTGGAGAGGCATCGATGCAAGAGTGGCGATAATTAACCTTGTAATGCGGGATCGGACGCGCGCTCCCGGAGGGCGACACGCGCCGCGTCCGCAAGGAAGCGGGACCGGTTCGGGCTGACCCGGTCAATCGCCGCGATCAGGTCCTTTGGAAGCGTGATATTCACCCGGACCGCGGTCGACACCCGCACCGGGGCTTCGACGAGGATCGCAACCGCCCCCTCGTTCTCCCGATCCTGCATGACGGTCTCCAGGGTCGAGGGGTACGGAACCTCGTCACCGTCCTCGACCATGCCCTGAATGTGCAGTGCGAGGACCTCGCTCGCCATGCGTCGCGCGTCGTCGAGGTCGGTCCCCGCTGTCACGCACCCCGGCAGGTCGGGAAACTCGACCCCGTAGTCGCTCGAGGCTTCTTTGCGGATCAGGGCAATATAGCTGGTCATCGGATCACCTCAGTCTCGCCCCGGCCTGTTTCTCGATGCTCCGCAGCGTCCCGATCGGCAGGTCTCGCTTGGGATGCGGCACCGTCACCCGACCGGGCCGCTCCAGATGCTTGAACTGCCAGTGATCGCCCTTGGTCGCGACGTGAACCCATCCCGCAAGTTCAAGCGCGCGGATGATTTCCCGGCTGTTCATACACACAATATACACATATGGGAGGCGTCGTCGAGCCTCTCGCGCGGCACTGAGAGTCGGGTATGGACCAAATCCGCTAAGGCTTCACCGGCCCCACAACCGACGTTGGGTCCGGCTGCGACGGGGCATTTAGAGCGAAGTGACTGAGATACCCGACCAGGCAGGCCGCGCCCCATAGGGCGGTCAGGACGACCAGGACGTCGCGAAACCTCGTCCCGGTCAGGTTCATGGCAGAGCAATCCTCAGGTCGAGCATCCTGTCGTCCCTGGCCCCGCTTACGCGGCGGTCGTCCTTTCGGATGACATCAAACCATACGTTGCCGCCTTGTTAACGCGTCGTCGAGCCGAGATACCCGCGCCCGCAAGCGACCAGGTCGGGCAGATCAGCGCTGTCGACAGCCCCCTGCTGCCACAGTTTTGCAGTCGAGGCCGTCGAGTTACGAGGGACGTGTCGTTCAGGCAGACGTCATGATGTCGAGCGCGATGCGGGCGCCTTTGGTAGAGCGGACGCGCTAGGGGGAGGCGGGGACAGCCTGGTTGTGACGGCGGCGGGGACGCAGGAGGTTACGGAGCTCACCATGTTCGCGACTGACCCGGCTGGCGGCGTCATGGCTCTTGAAGCCACGCATGCATCGGACCCTGCCCTTGATGCCGCGATGACCCTGCTCGAGACGGTTGTTCAGGTAGGCACTGGTCCGGTGTCGGACGGTCTCGCCCACTACACTGCGGATCGCCCTTGGGTAGGAGCCATGGCCGTCCGTCGTCACCCGGTCCGGCCAAAAGCCCATGGTCGCCCTGGCCGAGTGGAAGAACGCCTTGGGCGCCTTCATGTCGCGATGCTCGCTGAGCATGTAGTTCTCGTTGAAATACCAGCTGGCGCCGGAACCGCGTCGCATGTCGCGCCGGCGCCTGTGGAGCTCGTCGCCCATGACCGGCAGCAGCTTTGGCTCCCAGTCGCGGACGGCCTCATAGCTTGCTTCGATCCCTCGCAGAGCCATGATCTTGCTGAGGTCGCGCAGGGTCAGCCGGTAGCGCAGCCGGCAGAACACCACCAAGGCGATGATGTCACTGGGCAGATAAGTCCGGTTCAGCACGCCCACGCTGTGCTCGTTGAATTGCCGTCCGCAAGTCCGACACCGAAACCGTCGCTAGCAACGCGCCGTCACGTCCGGACGTTCCGTCACGGCTGCAGACCCACAGCACACGCAGTTCATCCCGGTATCCTGCCCGCTGCCATCGCAGGCAACGCTACGTCAACCACCCAAGCGGCCGCCAGATCCGCCACTGGCACGAGAGCTGACAGAACCCTGTAGGTCTCTACCAAGACCATTCGACGCCGGATCGACGATCCCAACCTGCGGGGGCGACAGCTCGGCCGCCAGCTCCGCGTCTTCAAAGAGGACCTCGCCGTCTTCGTCAACAGGCGACGTTGCTGATCGAAACCCGGCAACCGCGATGTAGTGGATCGCCTACGTCTGCCAGATCAAGTGGGACGTGCGCCTCCGTATGGCCTCGACAACCAAGCCACAGGGTTGCTCATCCGGTCGCGGCGCCGCTGCCATAGCCACCGTCCACCGGCAGGCAGATACCTGTGATGAAGGCGGCCGCCGGGCTGGCGAGGAACAAGGTTGCGCCGACCAGGTCGGTGGTGGTGCCCCAGCGCTTCAGGGCGGAGTGTCCGGCGATCGCGTCATGATTTCTCGGCTGCGACCAGAGCGGCTGGGTCATGTCGGTCTTGTGGTAGCCCGGCGCGATAGCATTCACGCGTATGCCGTCGGGCCCGAACTTATGCGCCAGGGCGCGGGTCAATCCGAGCAGACCGGTCTTGGAAGCGCAGTAGGCTGGAACAGCCGCATCGGCGAGATAGGAGAGCATCGAGGCGTAGTTGATGATGCAGCCGCTCCTGCTGGCCAGCTTGTCGCATCCAGCCATGGCGAAGCGCATCGCCGCGCTGAGATTGATGTCGATGACGTCCTGGAAGACGTCCGGCTCGTATTCCTCGTGCGGGCGGGCCACGCCGGCCGCGTTGACCAGCACATCCAGCCGATCGAGGCCGCCGATCGTCGCGCGGATGGCCTCGCTATCGCGAACATCGAGCCGGGCGAAGGCGATACCGGCATTGGCGGGATCCTCACCGGTCGCCGACAGTTTGGCGGATGAGCTTCCCGTCGCCAGCACCGAAGCGCCGAGGGCACGAAAGCCGCGTGCCAGCTCGAGGCCGATGCCGCTGGTGGCTCCGGAAACTAGCACCTGCCGCCCGGAGAACAGGTCGTTTGCAAAACAGCTCGAAACTTCGAGGAGCGACGTACTCATGCGAGATCTCCTACCAGCAGGTGTAGCCGGCGTCAGCGACGACGATGCTTCCGGTCAGCAGGCTGGCTGCCTCGGTCGCCAGGAACAGGACCACCGACGCGATCTCGTCGGGGCGGCCGACACGGCCCATCGGTGTCGCATCCAGCCAGGCCCGCCGGAGCGCCTCGTCCCGCATGCCGTAGCGGGTCATCGGCGTATCGATATAGGTGGGCGCAACAGCGTTGACCCTGATGCCACGCGGCGCCCCTTCGGCGGCCAGCGATCTGGTCAGCTGGTGCACCGCAGCCTTCGATGCGTTGTACGACGCCTGCTCCTGCGGCCGGTTCACCACCAGGCCGGACATCGAGCCCATGTTGACGATGACGCCACGCCGTCGCTCGAGCATCGCGCGGCCGAACGCCTGGCATGACCAGTACACGCCGTTGAGGTTGATGTCGATGACCTGGCGCCATTGCGCGGTTGTCGCCACCTCTGCACCGACTCCGCTGATTGCGATTCCGGCGCAGCAGACAAGGATGTCGACCGGGCCTGTCTCTTTCTCGATCGCCAGCGCGGCGGCGTCCAGGGCGGCGGGATCGGTCACGTCGACCAGGCGCCAGGCGGTATCGGCTCCCGCGGCGGCTAGTCGCGCAGCGCCGTCGCGTGCGGCTTCCTCGTCGCGCTCCAGCAGCACGATGCGCGCACCGGCTTCGGCCAACGCCTCGGCGCACGCAAGCCCGATGCCGCGACCACCGCCGGTGATGACCGCGAGCCGGCCTCCGAGCGCGTATTTTTCGAGATAGGATGTCGACACGGTACCGCCGTCCTTGTGGTTCACGCCGGCTGGCCCGGTGCTGCGCCGACCGCCGTCTCCGCAGCCTCGAGCATGGTCCAGTAGACCTCGCTCTGCTCGTAGGCGTGCTCGAAGATCGGCTTGAGGTTGGCGTAGATGTCCATCCAGCGGGGATTGGGTTGGATCTCGCCGGTCCAGCGCACCAGCCGGGCGGCGGCGCCGGCGAGATCGGGATAAAAGCCGACAGCGGTACCGGCCAGCATGGCGCAGCCGAGCACGCCGCATTCCTCGGCCGCCGTCGTCACCACCGGGCAGCCGTACAGGCTCGCCTTGATCTCGAGCCAGAGCCTGGTCTTGGCGCCGCCGCCGGCCGCGACGACACGGTCGAGCCGGTTGCCTGCGCTCTCCATGATCCGCAGGTTCCGGGCCGCGGCAAAGGCGACGCCTTCCATGACGGCGCGATGGAGGTGGCCAGCGCCATGGGAGCTGGTCAGTCCGATGAACTGGGCACGGGCATTGGTGCGCTCGCCGAGACGCTCGCCGTTCAGATACGGCAGGAACAGCAGCATCCCGGCGCCGGGTGGTGCGTCGGCCGCCAGCGAGACGATGCGCTCGTAGGCGTAGGCGTTCTCGTGGAAGGCGCGGCGGGCCCAGCGCATGGCATCGCCCCCGGCATCCAGGATGGTGAAGGCCGACCAGTTCGGCAACGCGCCGCGCACGTTGCTGATCACCGGATCCAGCACGGGGAGGGCGGTGCACAGGGTGAGCAGCGTGGAGGTGCCGGTGACGTCCGATGCGAGCCCGGGCGCGATCACCCCCGAGCCCAGCAGGGCTGCAGGGAAATCGCTGATGCCCACCACCACCGGAATGCCCTCCGGCAGGCCGGTCTGTGCGGAGGCCCGGCGCGAGATCCCCGCCAGGATCTCCTGCGGCTCACGCACCGGCGGCAGCAGGGCGGGATCGATCCCGATGAGCCCCGCCAGCTGGTCGCTCCAGCCCCCGCGCGCGACATCGTACAGGTAGGAGCAGGAGGCCTCCGGAGCGTCGATGGCGAAAGCCCCGGTGAGCTTGAAGTTGATCCAGTCCTTCGGGCTCAGCACCATGCAAGCGCGGGCGAACTCGGCGCTGCGATGCGCCTGCAGCCATTGCAGCTTGAACGCCCACCAGGCAACCGAGGGCGGATTGCCGGCAACCGGCAGCAGCGCGCGCCAGTGCGTCGCGCGCATGAAGCGGTCCACTTCCGCGCGATTGCGCTTGTCGTTCCAGAGCGGCACGGCATCGACGGCCGGCTCGCCGTCGGCATCGACCAGCACCGTGGCGTGCATCTGGCCGCAGGCGCCGACGGCGGCGATACGGGCGGCGGCACCCGGCAGGGCATCCAGCACGCGGCGGATCACCGCAACCGCGCCAATCCACCAGTCCGCCGGACGCTGCTCGGACCACCCGTATTGCGGGACGATCTGCTCATGCTCCTGCGCGGCGAAGGCGACCGTCTCGCCCGCGCCGTCCAGCAGGGCCGCCCGCACGCTCCCGGTGCCGACATCGATCGCCAGCAGCAGGTCGCGCCCGATCATCGTGGTCACGCGCGGCGCGGCCAGACGGAGGATTGCAGCAGCACCGCGACCAGGATGATGACGCCCTTGACCACCTCCTGGTGATAGCCCGGCACGTTCAGCAGGTTCATGATGTTACCGATCACGCCGAGCGTCAGCACGCCGATCAACGTGTTGAGCGCGGTGCCGCGTCCGCCCATCAGGCTGGCGCCACCGATCACCACCGCCGCGATGACATCCAGCTCCATGCCGATGCCGACCACCGGGGAGCCGACGCCGGAGCGCGCCGTGATGATGATGCCTGCCAGCGCCGACAGCACGCCGGAGATGACATAGACCGAGAAGACCCGCGGCGTGACGCGGACGCCGGACAGGCGCACCGCCTCGCCGTTCGAGCCGATCGCCACGATCAGCCGCCCATAGGCGGTCAGCCGCAGCACGAACGCCGTCACACCGAAGACCAGCAGCATCAGCGCCACCGGCAGCGGGATGCCGAGGATGCTGCCGCGGTTGAAGCCGTCGTTGAGCCAGGCGCCGTTGTCGCCCATGAAGATCGGCCGACCCTCCGAGACGATCAGCGCGATGCCGCGCGCGATGGTCATGCAGGCGAGGGTGACCACGAAGGAGGGCATGCGGCGGACCGCGACGAAGTAGCCCGAGATGGTGCCGAGCGCCGCGCCGGCGAGCAGGCTGATCGGCACCGCGGACCAGAGCGACATCGAGGTCAGCAGCGAGGCGCAGGTGATGCTGCCGAGTGCTGCCACCGAGCCTACCGAGAGGTCGATGCCGCCGGTCAGGATGACGAGCAGCATGCCCATCGAGATCACGCCGGTGCCGGCGACCTGGCGCAGCACGTTCTCGATGTTCCGGCTGCTCAGGAAGCTGGTCGAGATGAAGCTGGCCACCAGCACCAGCACCACGAAGATCGCGATCGTGCTGTAGCTGGCGGCAAGGGAACGAACATCGAGGCCCCGTCTCCGGCCGGCGCCGGGGACCGTATCGGCGGTCTGGATCACGGCCATTCAGGCCTCCGTCAGGACTGGTTGGGAATGGTTGGCGCCGACATGGGCGGCGCTGCGCAGCGCCATCTCCATGATCCGCGCCTCTGAATAGTCCGCGCGCTCCAGCGATCCGGCGATGCGGCCGCCGCTCATCACCAGCAGGCGGTCCGACGCGCCGATGACCTCGAGCAGGTCCGACGAGATGACGATCACGCCCAGGCCGCTGGCCGCCATGGTCTCGATCAGCTGGTAGATCTCGGACCGCGCGCCGACATCGACGCCCCGCGTCGGCTCATCCAGGATGACGATCCGGCAGCCGGCATCGAGCCATTTCGCGAGCACCACCTTCTGCTGGTTGCCGCCGGACAGGCTGCTGACCGGCAGGTCGAGATTGCGCGCCCTGATTGTCGTACGGCGCGCGACATCCTCGGCGGCGTTCCGTTCGGCACGCCGGCGCAGCATCCCGAGGGCGTTGGTGAAGCGCGCCAGCGTGGTGAACGTCATGTTCTGCCGGATCGGCAGGGCCAGCACCAGGCCCTGGCCCTTGCGGTCTTCCGGCACCAGACCGATGCCTGCCGCGACCCCCTGGCGCGGGGTGCGTATGGTCACGCGCCGGCCGGCGACCTGTATCGTGCCGCTGTCCGGACGGTCGGCGCCGAAGATCGCGCGTGCGACCTCGGTGCGGCCGCTGCCGATCAGCCCGGCGATGCCGAGCACCTCGCCGGCGTGCAGGGAGAAGGACACGTCCCTGACGAAGCCGGCCGCGCACAGCTTCTCGACACGAAGCAGTTCCTCGCCCTTGCGGCGGTCGACCTTCGGAAACAGCTGCGATGCCTCGCGGCCGACCATCAACGAGATCAGCCGCCGCTCGTCCATGTCGCCGATCGGGTAGGTGCCGACGGTACGCCCGTCCTTCAGCACGGTGATCTGGTCGGCAATGCGGAAGATCTCGTCGAGGCGGTGCGAGATGTAGACTACGCTGACACCGCGGCGCGACAATCCCCTGACCACATCGAGCAGCCGCTCGACTTCCGGCGGCGCCAGCACCGCCGTCGGCTCGTCGAGGATCAGCATCCGTACCTGCCGCGACATCGCCTTGGCGATCTCCACCGCCTGCTGGAAGGCGAGCGGCAGGCTGCCGACGAGTGCCCCGGGATCGATCGCGAAACCGAGTTCGTCGAGCAGCCGCCTTGCGCGCGCGCGCAGGGTTCGCGGGTTCACCAGGCCGGACATCTCGCCCAGGAAGATGTTCTCGGCAACGGTCAGGTCCGCGGCCAGCGCCAGCTCCTGGTAGATGATGCCGATGCCGAGAGCGCGCGAGACATGCGGCGACGAGATCGCCATCTGCACGCCGCCGATCCTGATGACGCCACCGGTGGCCTGGTGGGCGCCGGCCAGGATCTTCATCAAGGTCGACTTGCCGGCGCCGTTCTCGCCGAGCAGGGCGTGGACCTCTCCCGCCCTGACCCGGAACGACACGTCGTCCAGCGCGCGCACGCCGCCGAACAGCTTCGAGATCCCGATCATCTCGACGTCCATGCGCGCCGGGGCGGCGTCTGCCGCTGTCATCCCGCGGTCGGGGCGATGCTGCTCGTCTGGCATGCTGGCACCCGGTGTCAGAACAGCGCGTGGGGCTTGTAGTACTGCGCCGCGTTCGCCTTGGTGATGGCGACCGGGGGCGTATAGGTGATCTTGGGATAGCCGGCCGGGACGTCCTTGTTCGCGGCCTTCACCGCAAGGTCGGCGGCCATCTTGCCGATCACGGCAGGATCGTTCAGGCCGGTCGCGCCGTACTTGCCGTCCTCGATCAGCTTCACGGCCTCCTTCTGGCCGTCGGCGGCGGCGAAGATGAGGATGTTCTTGTCGGCCTTGCCGGCGTCCTGGATGGCGCGAATCGCGCCGAGCGCCATGCTGTCGTTCTCGGCCAGGACGGCGTTGATGTCGGGATGCGCGGTGAGCAGATCCTCCATCGCCTTGACGCCGCCTTCCTGCGTCCAGCCGCCCCAGCCCTGGCCGACGACAGTGAAGCCGGCGTGGCCGATCTGGCGCAGTTGCGCCTCGAGGATGCCTTCCATGACGCCGTCGCGGCGGGCCTCGCCGACGACGTTGCCCTGGTCGCCGCTGAGCAGCGCGATGTGCAGGTCCTGGTTCTTGACGTGGCTGACCAGCCAGTCGCCGATCAGGCGCCCGTTCTCCGCGTTGCTGGACTGGATCGTGGTCAGCACCGGCGCCGACGGATCGATCGAACTGTCGACGATGATGACCGGGACATGCGCGATGGCGGCTTCCCTGGTGACGCCGACCAGCCCCTTGGCATCCTTGGGATCCATGACCAGCACATCGATGTTCTGCGACAGCATGTCCTCGACGCCGGAGATCTGCTTGAGCATGTCGCCGTTGGCATCCGCCGTGACGACCTGCGCGCCGAGCGCCTTGGCCTCCTTGAGCACCGCAGCCTGCAGCGCCGCATAATAGGGCGCGTCCTGGGTCAGCATGGACAGGCCGATCTTGATCGTCCGGGCCTGCGCCGGTGCGGCGGCCAGCGCCACCCCGCCAGCGAGGGCGGCGACAGCGAGCATCGTCTTCATGGATCTACCTCTCCGTGGGGTTACACCGGACCATTCCGTAGCTCATCACCCCTTATATGGGAGTAATACAACATCCTGTCGAACGGGCTGCAAGGTCGAATCGTTGATATTGCACTGCAAAAAGAAACGAGACAGCTTGCGTGGAGCCCATTTTAAGTAATAGGACTACCGAACTGCGTTGCCTGAACCGGTCACAGAAGGGCTCCCCATGCTGTCTCCTCTCCCTGCCTCCGTGCTCATCGACCCCAGGACCGGCGAGATGACCGGCCGGACCCGGCGCTACGAGAAGCGCTACAGCGACCTTGGCGGCCTGTTTCTCGACGAGGCGGCGTTCGTTGCGACGGCGCGCGAGCAGGGCGACGAGATCGCCTACCAGGTCGATGAATTCCGTCCCTCCGACCGGCCCGGTGACCTGATCTTCGGAACCAGCACGCTGTATCCGGGGCAGATCGGCGATGAGTTCATCTTCACCCGTGGCCATATCCACGCCGTCGGCGATCGCCCGGAAATATATCTCTGCCAGTCCGGCCACGGCGTCATGCTGATGGAGCTTGCGGACGGCAGCACCCGCGCCGAGGAGATGAGGCCGAACAGCCTGGTGTATGTCGGCCCGCACTGGATCCATCGCAGCGTCAATGTCGGCGACACGCCGCTCGTCACGCTGTTCTGCTACCCGGCCGACGCCGGCCAGGACTACGACATCATCGCCCGTGCCGGCGGCATGCGCGACCTGATCGTGGTGGACGGCGCCGGCGGCTGGAAGCAGGTGCCGAACCCGAACTACCGCCCGCGCGCGGCGATCCCGGGAGCCGACTGATGCCCGACATCCAGGCAACGCTGCGCGCCGCCACGGCATCCGGCGTGATCCCGGTGGTCGAAGTCGAGGCCGTGGCGGACGCGGATGCGCTGGCGGAAGCGCTGCTGGAGGCGGGGCTCGGTGTCGTCGAGGTGACGTTCCGCACACATGCGGCAGCCGAGATCATCGCCCGGATCGTGCAGCGTCATCCTGCGATGCTGGTCGGGGCAGGCACCGTCCTGTCGCCTGCGGATCTGAGCCGGGCCATCGATGCCGGGGCACAATTCGCGCTGGCTCCCGGCCTGAGCAGGCCGATGCTGGATGCGGCGGCCGATGCCGGCTTTGCCTACGTGCCGGGTGCGATGACGCCGTCCGAAATCCAGGCCGGTCTCGAAGTCGGCATAAGCACCTTCAAGTTCTTCCCGGCGATGCCGGCCGGCGGGCTGTCGTTCCTGCGCTCGATCTCCGCTCCGTTCCGCCTGCACGACCTGCGCTTCATTCCGACCGGTGGTGTCTCGATCGCCAATCTTGCAGACTGGCTCGGCGAACCCGCCGTCGCCGCCGTGGGCGGGACCTGGATCGCCAGCCGGGACATGATCCGCGACGGCGACTGGGCAGGGATCCGTCGCAACGCCGAAGAGGCCGTCCGCCTGGCGCGGCAGGCCAGGGGATCCTGAACGATGCAGCCGCTGCTTCCGGCTACTCTGCCGACCCTGCATTTCATCGGGGTGACGACCCGGCAATCGTCGATCATGACGATCTTTTCGCGCTGGGCGGAGGCGCTCGGGCTCGGCGCCTGCGCCATCAACGGCATCGACCTGCCGCTGCATGCATCGCCCGAAGCCTACCGGGACGTGGTCTCGTTCGTGCGCAACGATCCGCACTCGAGGGGCGCGCTGGTCACCGCGCACAAGATCGACCTGCTGCACGCGGCGTCCGGCCTATTCGACGAACTCGATCCGCATGCCGCGTCGCTGCACGAGGTGAGTTGCCTGTCGAAACGCCACGGACGGTTGATCGGTCATGCCAAGGATCCGATCTCGGCCCGGCTCGCGCTCGACGCGATCGTGCCGCCGGGCCACTGGCATGGCGTGGATGAGCAGGGAGGGAATGGGCAGGGCGCGGACGCGTTCCTGATCGGCGCCGGCGGTGCGACGACGGCGATCAGCTGGAACCTGATGCAGCCCCGGCACGGCAGGGACCGGCCGCGCCGCATCGTGGTGTCCGACATCGACGAAGCACGCCTTCAGGGTCTGCGGCGGTTCCACGCCAGTGTCGGGTCCGACCTGCCGGTCGAGTATGTCCTCACCAAGACCACCGCACAGAACGACTGGATTCTGCAGGGGCTGCCGCGTGGCTCGCTGACGGTGAACGCGACCGGCCTGGGCAAGGATCGTCCGGGTTCACCACTCGGCCCGGATGCCCGCTTCCCGGACGGCTGCCTGGTCTGGGAGCTCAACTACCGCGGTGACCTCGTCTTCCTGGCGCAGGCGGAGGCGCAGGCAGCCTCGTCCGGGCTCGCGACGTTCGATGGCTGGAACTACTTCCTGCATGGCTGGACGCAGGTCATCGCGGAAGTATTCGCGCTCGACATCCCGTCGTCCGGCGAGGGTTTCGATGCGCTGTCGACGCTGGCCGGCGGTGCGCCGCGCCGGAATGGAGCGGTCCGGTGAACCGCATCCTGATCACGCCGCGATCGCTCACCCGGTCTCCCGATCCGGCACTGCGGGCGCTGGAGGAGGACGGCTACGAGCTGGTGTTCAGCCGGCCCGGCGAAACGCCCGACGAGGCCGCGTTGATGGCGCTGCTGCCCGGCTGCGTCGGCTGGCTCGCAGGCGTGGAGCCGGTCAGCGCCCGGGTCCTGGAAGGTGCCCCAAGCCTGCGTGCGATCAGCCGCAACGGCACCGGCTCGGACAACCTGCCGGTCGACGCGGCACGGCGGCTGGGCATCAAGGTGCTGCGCGCGGAGGGTGCCAATGCGCGCGGGGTCGCGGAGCTCGCCTTCGGGCTGGTGCTGGCGTCGCTGCGTCATATTCCGGAGCAGAGCACGGCCTTGAAGGGCGGGGTCTGGGAGCGGCGCACAGGGCTCGAGATCGAGGGGCGCACGCTTGGCCTGATCGGCTGCGGCGCGGTCGGCCGGCTGGTCGCCCGCTTCGCCCTGGCGCTGGATGCGCGGGTCCGCGTCTACGACCCCTACCCGGACCCTGGCTTCAGCCCGTCCGGTGATTTCGCCTGGGCCTCCTTCGACGAAGTGCTGGCCGAAGCGGAGATGCTGTCGTTGCACTGCCCGATGCCGGCGGACGGCTCTGCGATTCTCGGCGAGGCCGCAATCCGGCGGATACGCCAAGGCTGCGTCGTGGTGAACACGGCGCGCGCTGCCCTCGTGGACGATGCGGCGATGCTGGCCGCTCTCGAGAGCGGCAGGATCGGCTTCTACTCGACAGACGTCTTCGTGGCAGAGCCGCCGGCGCCGTCCGCTCTGCTTGCCCATCCGCGGGTGATCGCAACCCCGCACATCGGCGGCCTGACGTCCGAGAGCGTGCGTCGCGCCACGGTCGCGGCGGTCGCAAACCTGCGCCAGGCATTGCGAGAGGAGATCGTGCACGAGGAGGCCGGGGGCAAGGAGGCTGGGGGCGCCTGATGAGGATCATCCGCAAGACGCTGCCGGGCAGCCTAGCCGCCTGGCTCGCCGAAGCCACCGCTGGCGTCGCGTTGGCTTGGCTTGGCCAGGCAGGCTTCGCACTGCGCATCGACGATGCGGTCGTTCTCATCGACCCGTATCTCTCGGACTCCCTCGCCAGAAAATATCGCGGCACACGCTTCCCGCACGAGCGGATGATGCCGGCGCCGATACAGCCCGACGCGTTCCCACGCGTCGACCTCGTCATCTGCACCCACCGCCACGGCGACCATATGGATCCCAACACCATCCAGGTGCTGGCGGATCGGCATCCGAAGGCCTTTTTCGTCATCCCGGCGCCGGAGCTGGACCATGCCAACGCGCTCGGGCTGCCTGCCGCGCGCCTGGTGCTGGCGGTGGCCGGGGAGGCACTCCGACCGCTCGCCGGCGTAGATCTCGCGCTGCATCCGGTGCCAGCGGCGCATGAACAGCACCGGCAGGACGCGCTCGGGCGTCATCATTTCCTCGGCTTCGGCATTGAGGCCGGAGGCCGGCGGCTCTACCACAGCGGCGACTGCATCCCGTTTCCCGGCCTTGCGGACGCGGTCCGCGGCCTCGGTCCGGAGGTCGCGCTGCTGCCCGTCAACGGCCGCGACAGCGAGCGTGCCGCGGCCGGGGTTCCCGGCAACTTCACCCTGGAGGAAGCGGTCGCCCTGTGCGGGGAAGCCGGTATCGGCACGCTGATCCCGCATCATTTCGGACTGTTCGCCTTCAACACGGTAGACCCCGGCGACATCGATGCGGTCGCGGCACGTCAGGCGGCAGCCGGGCTGCGGCCTGGACTTCTGCGGCCCGACCCGCGACATGTCTTCCTGCTTTGCAAGGGACCGGCCGGCGAAGTGCCTACGGCATAGCGGGAGCAGGATCGTGGACGCGGAGGACAGGAATACGGCGGCCGTCGAGCGGACGGCGACGTCCGGACGCAATGTCCTGGAGCTGATCCTGGTGCGGCTGCCCGAACTCAGGAAATCGGACCGGCGGGTCGCCGAACATATCCTGTCCGATCCGCAGGCGGCGCTGGTGGCAACGGTGGCCGAGACCGCCCGCAACGCCGGGGTCAGCGAACCCACGGTGATGCGCTTCTGCGCCGCCCTCGGATTCGAGGGCTTCCAGGATTTCAAGATCAAGCTGGCGCATAGCGTGGCGCTCGGCGTCCCGGCCACGCAGTCGGTGCTGGATGCCACCGACACACCGCAGAAACTGACCGACAAGGTGTTCGACTACACCATGACCAGCCTCGACTGGGCGCGCAGCCAGCTCGACCACGAGGCGGTGGCGCAGGCGATCGACCTGCTCGCGACAGCGCGGCGCATCGAGTTCTTCGGCTTCGGAGCCTCTTGGATCGTGGCTGCCGATGCACAGCAGAAATTCCCGCTGTTCGGCGTGCCTTGCAACGTGCACTCCGACAGCCACCAGCAGTTCATCGCCGCCTCGATGATGCGGGCCGGCGACGTGGCGGTTGCGATCTCCAACACCGGGGAAACGACGGCGCTGCTCGATGTCATGCGTGCGGCTCGGGAAGGCGGGGCGACGATCCTCGGGATCTCGGGGCGCGCCGGTCGCAGGATGAGCCGGCTGTGCGACCTGCTGCTGGTGGTCGAGACGCTCGAGAACACCGACATCTACACACCGACGATTTCGAGGCTTGCAGCGCTGGTGGTCATCGACATCCTGTCGGTCGGGGTGGCAATGCGACGCGGGAGCGATCACCAGCAACGGCTCGCCACCATGAAGAAGAGGTTGAGCTCGATGCGGTCGCGCAATACCATGTGGGACGAGGAATGAGCGGGACCTTGTTGCCGCGGATGCCGCGCGCGGTGGTGTTCGACATGGACGGTCTCCTGCTCGACACCGAGGAGCTCTATCGCGATGCCCACAAGGCGGCGTCGCGGGATCTGGGCCATGTGATGGACGATGCGATCCACGGCACCCTGATCGGCATGCCGCGAGAGGCCACCGAGATCCGCCTGCAGGCGGCGTTCGGTCGGGATCTCGACCTCGTTGCATACCATCGCCAATTCGAGGTGCATTTTGGCCGCCTCTGTGCACAGGGCATCCCGTTGCGGCCTGGCGTGACCGCTCTGCTGGACCTTCTCGACGAACTCGCCTTGCCGCGCGCCATTGCGACCTCGACCGAACGCGGCCTGGCAGACCGGCATCTGCGCGAGGCTGGCATCCTGCACAGGTTCGATGCGGTGGTGACCCGGAGCGATGTCGCGCAGGGCAAGCCGCACCCTGAGACCTTCCTGCGGGCCGCGGCAACCCTGCATGTCTCAGCAACCGACTGCCTCGCCCTGGAGGATAGCCATAACGGCGTCCGGGCGGCGTCCGCAGCGGGCATGATGACCGTCATGATCCCGAACCTGCTTCCCGCGACCGACGAGATGCGGTGCCTGACCGTGGGGATACGGGCTAGCCTCGGCGACATCGTGGACGAACTCTGCGGGCCCTCGTTCCACTGAGAGCGCTCCTCCTCCACTTGGCAGACGACATCACCTGTCTTCAGTCCGTCAACCGCTAGATGGTGATCAATCTGAGCGCGAGTGGCCAGAGTTTTACCGTGCGGCGCCATACCTTGACATGTCAGCCTAAAGCCATTTCCCCGATGAGATGAGGCTTAGCCGGACCGGTTTTCCACCGACGTGGTCATCAAACTTGCCCCGCCATTGCACTTAGAATCGAAATCGGTTCCGTTACTGCCGCCGCGCCACAGCGCAGGTAGTTTATTGAGCCGGCTCCAAGCCATCATCTTGTCACACGTGTTGCTCTGCCGGCACGCTGTTTACCCAAAGATGGACTGTGCCCAAGCGCGGGCAGAACCCCCGAGCTCTGGCGGCACCCGAAGCCGCAGTTGGCCAAATGCTTGGATCGATTTAGGGGGATTTGCATTCACTGTAGCCGGAAGTGAGAGCCTTCCGACAGGCGGCTAACGCCTCGGCGTAGCCTGCCGCCCAGACGGTTCAAGCTGACGCGTGCCGCACCACAACTCTCGCGAAGCATGGCTGTGAAACGTTCCGGAGCCGTCGCAAAGACTACGTAGCAGATATAAAGACTTCTCCCGCTACTGTCACTGGTGGCAGGGCTTTTTACCCGTACGGTCGTCGCCGCAATGTCTTACGCCCGCCTATACCCGGCAGCGAGCCGCGCCGAGTTGCTGCGAACGATCAGGCGACGAAACGGAACGATTGCTATGAGGTAGGTGCGGCTCAGGACGTTATGGCAGTGAACAGCTGTCGTGAGCACCAGATCGCGGCTTTCGCCATCGGGGCTCAGACGCAACAAGACGGACGCCCGGAAGTCGAGGTGCCGGTCGTCCTCTCCCAAGATCAACTCTTCCCTCAACCTCCCGAGAATGGGGAAGTCTCCGTTGTCACCGGACGGTAGACGGCGTTTAGATCGCAGAACTCGCCGAAGTGGGTCTCGAAGACCCATTGAGGAGCCTCCTCACAATTTGCAGGGCTTCCCACCCCGACAGCCTGGTAGGCGATCTTCGCTGCTTTACTGCCTCACAGAGAGCAGTCTCCCGAACGTCGCATTCAAAGATTAAATCCGCCCGCCGGCCGCTTCAACACCGTTGATTGAAGCGCGAAGCCCTGCTTGACCACCCACTAGGTGATCTGGCGGGTAGGCCACCGTCTGCTGCCGGAGCAGATGGGCGGAGGCATGCTGCTTCCTGAGCCCAGGGGATCGGGAAGCGTGCGCTAGGCTCCAGACCGATTAGCGGGCTTCCCAACGGCCGCAGTTTTACCGTTAATCACCCTGCACGCGGGTCGCCGTTTCAGAAAAACTTGGAGAAGGCTCGCCGACTGGCTCTGGTAGCGGGGTTCCGCTCAACCCTACATGTGCTACTCCGCCGCAATCCGCCGCCGGCGTGTAGCAACCGGCTCGCCCTCGTTTCCGGCCGCTATGGCTTTCCGACCCAGCCCGATTGCTCTGGCCAGTGTACTCCGCCGCTCGGCGTAGTTGGGTGCGACCATGGGATACGTGTCTGGAAGACCCCATTTCTGACGATAGGCGTCCGGCGTCAGACCATAGGCTGAGTTCAGATGCCGCTTGAGCATCTTGAGCTTTTTGCCATCTTCGAGGCAGATGATGTAGTCCGCGAACACGCTCTTCTTTGGAGGAACTGCCGGCATCTGTTTTGCACTTTCCACTGAACTCTCTCCAGCTCCAGGGTTCATGTGCAAATAGGTCATGGTCTGACAGATCTCTTGGATCAAACCGGGTAGAGCCTGCGTCTCCACCTTGTTGTTGCGGACGTAGGCACTCACAATCAATGCCACGAGGCCCAGCGGGGTAGAGGGTTGATTACTCATCGTCGTGTCTCTAGCTAACCAATTACTTCCTCCAAATTGCTCTATCTCGTCTTCTTGAGTTAGTCGATGGCCGCCACCCGGCCATGTGACGGACGAGAACTCCTTCGTGGCGCCCGCGAGAGGGTCGGGGCCTGGACGTCGTCGTCTAGCAGACGCAATTGAGTCATTTCCCGGTGGGGGTGGTCGGTCGAGGGGGCTTCAAGTGCCAGTGGCCAGAAGCACTCCACCTGCCCCTCCTCGCCGCGCAATGCCAGGAACACGACCCGCTCGACGCCGGCCGCAGCCGACGCCTCCAGGGCGAAGCGAAAGACCAAGCCCTCGGCCTGCTCTTCACCAAGGGCCAGGGTCAGCTGCTGAGCCTCGACGGCCTGGCGACGGAGAGTGCGGGTGGTCGGCTCATCCGCCGAGCCCCGGTAGAACCGCACCGGAACGTCCTCAATCAGGAAGACAAAGTGGTGGCTCTCGTCCAGCACGGTGAGCCAGTTGTAGGTGCCGCGCTCAGCGGCACGCCGAAGCCGCTGCCGCCCGAAGGCATAGGCGCGGCACCCGACCGACCAGCTGTCGTCGCCCATGTCGTAGGCGGCCAGCCTGACGGCGTCCCGTCGGGCATGGGCGAGCAGCAGCGCACAGGCGCGAAGCCGGTCCTCAGTCAGAGCAGGGTGGATCTCCCAAGGCGGCCGTCGGGCGGGCAGGGCAGGCGGCCCCGGGGGCAGGTGTTCATCAGGCGGGCTCAACAGCGACCACTCCGTGACCGGGGCTCTCGCGTGCTTCTAGCAGGAACTCGTGCCCGCCGCCTCGCCTTCGAGGCGGAATCGCTAGGGCGAGCGAGCTAGACCGAACCACCTTCCAGAACGGAGACGTCGGCGAGATCGTAGTGCCCCGCCACATGAGCCTGCGTCTAGTTTGCCGCCGCGTCCCACTCTGTCGGAGGCAGCTCAGTATCGGCTGTAAATGAGTCCACGGGGAGGATCGATGACGCAATCGGTGATGTCGCCATGAACACGACAGGCGGATGGGGTTTGGTCTGTCGGGTCGAGCCCGTATATCGGGCCACGTATCGTGCGCCGCGGTAGAAGCTGCCTGTGTTGTAAGCCGACAAAGCAGCTCGGAGCGCCCGCTGCCCAGGGCCATACACCATGGTAGCACGAGTATAATCAGCTACCAGGATGGTGGCACCGATACGGACATTCGTACAGGCGTAGGGATCGAGCATCTGCGTTATCGTCACCCCGAAGGCGACCAAATTCCGACTGTTGACCTGCATGAGGCCGAGATCGACGCTATATCCGCGCGTGATGTAGTAGCGAGCCTCTGCCACGGCCTCATCGCGGTTGCGGATGGGTGCTGGTTGTCGCTCGATCCCGTTGACATGCAGAGCAAACGGGTTACCAGCTGATTCGACGTGAATGATAGCAACCAACGTCGGCATGGCGACATACGGCGCGCAGTTCTCTAGCATCAAACTCTTTTCTCCCGAGGTCTTCCAGCCGCTAATCGAGTTGCCGCGACGTTGATGACGTCCATGACGGAGCCGGGATGATGCTTGGCCATCTACTGCAGCACAAGGAGCGGCCATGCGTAGCCTATGACATTCTTTCCGGGAAGGCCGCCGTAGTAGCGACTATCGAACGACCGCGGATCATGTCCGGCATAGAGCCAGAATACCGACTGCCTTACAGAATAGGTCCCGATCGCCATACCGGTCAGCGGGCGGCCTTTGCTGTCCCGACCAAGAGCTTGACTGTGCGCAAGCAGAACACCGTTCACGCTCAAGCCGCGCGTGGAGATCGCGACGATATCGCCAGGAACCGCCGCGATGGTCTTGAGCATCGGCATTGTCTGACCTGGGCACTCGCCGCCGGTGACGTAGCCGCGTTCGCGCGCCGGGATACCAATCGACATCGGCAAGCAGATCGCGACGATGGATCCGCGCGTAAGCTGGGCGGGTGGCCGTCGGCTCACCGCCCAAAGGCCGACCGGCATGCTGGGTGTCATGTTCAGGCGGTAGGTGGCATTGGCATGCCAGGCCCAACCCTGTGCTGCCGTCACCAACCCAAAAAGGCTGAGACAAACACCGTAGCCGAGGAGACGGCCGATCATCTGCTCAGGCTCCGCGCTCTGCGAAGAGCAAGGAGCCGGGCGGCGGCCGGCCTGATTCATGTCTCTTCAGACACAGGCGGCGGCAGTGGTCGCCTCTGAACCTGGCGGCTTGGGCGCTGGCGTCAATAGTTTCTCTCAATCTACTGAGCCTTACTAGCTGAGGTCGCCAGATCAAGCGAAACCGGTTCTGGAGCTGGTAGATCTGGGCATCAGCACCGCATCGAGCCGCGCGCGAGCCTGAAAGACCGGATCCCGGAAGTACAGCGCCTGCTCGGCCAGAATGGGGTGGCGGCCTGCGACCAGAACCAGCACCTGGCCACCCTCGACAATCTGGTCACCCTTCTTCGTCGGCGCCTTCAGCCGTCCGACTTCCTCCGACGTGAGCAGGGGTCGGTTAACGGCATGGAAGGTCCGGCTGACGTTGCGCATCGGGCTGCCACGTGCGCCGCTTTCGGTGATAGCTTCCACCTCGATGGTCGACGGGCCCAGCAGGTCGGAAATCCATTTCTGCGTGTTCAGATTGGTCGGCGCGTACAGGCTTTTGACGTGGCAGTGCGACGTGATGCTCTCGTGGGGGCCGTAGGCGTCGATGATCTGCTCGCGGTCCTGCGCCAGCAGGTAGCACTTGATGCCATAGCCGGCGCACTTGCTCATCGCGTCCTGGAAAGTTGGCATGGCGCCCAGCGAGGCAAATTCGTCGATCAGCATCAGCATGCGATGCCGGTGCGGGGCAACCGGGTTGCCGTCGGTATCCTTTTTCATGTCGACACTGGTGAGTGCGTTCATTGCCATGCTCAGGAACAGCCGAACGAGCGGCCTGAGCGTCAGCTTGTCGGCGGCCCTGGTCACGACGTAGAGCGTGATGGGCCGCTCGCTGTTCATCAGATCGAGCAGCCGAAAATCACTATGCGCCGTGTTGCGGGCGACGATGGGGTCGTTCAGCAGCCGCATCATCCGAACCGCCGTCGAGTGGATTGCCGTCCGCTCGCGTGGCTCGCGGTTGAGCTGCTTCTGCCCCTCAACCGCGATCTGGCGATTGCTGGCCTGGTGCCGCCCGTAGCAGTTGTCGACCATCGCTCTGTAGAGCTGGTCGGGTGGCAGCGCAGGGTCGCCGAGAGCGAGGGCAACATCGGCCAAGGTCGCCACCTGGCCGGGCCCGCGCGCGCGATGTCCAACATACAGAATAACGCCCACGATCAAGGCTGCGGCGTTCGGGTCAAAGTGCCCCTCGAGGCCCTCGCCGTCCGGATCCGCAATGCTTTCGGCGATCTGCGACGCATCCCGGTATTCGAAGTCGGTGCCGAGCCGTATCTCGCCAAGCGGGTTCCAGGCGATGGTGTCGTCGCCACCGCCCGGCTCCCAGCGTAGCACGCGGTTGCCGCCGCCATTGCCCCGCCAGCCCGAGGTGAACTCGTGCAGCTCTCCCTTCTCGTCATAGACGATGGCGCTGTACGGCCAGCTCAGCAGGGTCGGCATCACGCCGGCAACACCTTTGCCGCTACGCAGGGGCCCAAGGCAGAGCACATGCTCCGGACCAGGATGGCGAAGGTAGGCTAGAGCCCCATTCCGGCGCCGCCAGGCGCCGACATAGACGCCTGGCCAGAAGTCGCTGTCCTTCGGCGGCAGCAGCCCGCTCTCACGCGCCTCGCTCTCGTCGGTGGCAAAGCGTGCGGTGCCATGCACGTCGTCGCGGTGCTTCGGCTTCTGCGTGCGTGCAGCAATGGCAAGACCACCAAGCCCGACCAGGGTCAGCAGCGACAGACCGCCCAGCTTGACCATGGTAAAGGTCTGGGGCACCCGGGCTGCCCAGGGTGCCTGCATCCAGCCCCACCAGGACCATGGCGGGTAGAGGTCGCCGAGCAGCGGCGGGCCCAGGACGGGATGGAAGCTCAGGCGCCAGGCGACGAACTGCGTTGCCGCCGCGCTGGCAAGCAGACCGCCGCCGAGCCCAATGCCCAGAACCAGAGCCGCCCGTCGCGCGGCACCTGGCCTGATCAGGCCGTCTCGGCCCGTTGCAAGGCCGATCGGGCTAGCGCTGGGCAACGGAGACCTCCTGCCTGCCGCAGGCGCCGGCAGTCCAGGGCTGCGTGAAGGCGATGTCCCGCGTCACCATGATGGTGAACGGGTAACCGTTGCGGACCTTCTCCGTCGGCGGGACATCGAGCCCGCGGCGGGCGAACTCCTCACCCAGCGTGGAGAGCTGCTGGCCCACCGCGCCGGCTGCGACCTGGCCCGAGTTGTAGCCACCGAAGGCCGAGTAGTTGCTGCCCTGGGAGACCTGGGAGGCCGCGGCAAAGGCCGACAGCAGCAGCGCGTTCAGGAAGATCTGCTGGGTGTGGTTGTCGGTGATGTCGTGGAAGCCGGAGTAGCCGCTCTGGTCGGATCCTGGCATCTGCCCGAGATCAAGGCTCTGGTCGCAGGGCGCGGGATAGATCACCCGCTGCCAGGCCACCTCGACCCGCTTCTGGCCGTAGCTCACGCCGGTATTGTAGACCCCCTCGAGCTGAGACCCCTGCGGGATGAGGATGTGCAGCCCGGTTGCGTGGTCGTAGACGTTCTTCGACACCAGGGCGCGGACGACACCGTGGCTGTCGCTGGTCAGGCCGCTGACCATCCGTGCCTCGATGATGTCGACCGCCTTGATCTCGTAGGGTGAGAGCGGTTCGGTCATGGTGGCGCGCAGGTAGTCGGAGGCCGGTGTCGCTCCGGTCTGGTCGAAGAAGCCGGTTTGCCTGGCACTGCCGCCAGTCGCTTGCCTGGCCGCCAGAGACGGAAGGCTGTTGCCCAACGCGTCAAAGCTGCCGTCACGATCCTGCGGCAGCGGATCACCGCCGAGGCTCTGCTGTGTGCCCTGGGGCGCGGACGCTGCCCGTGTCGCGCTACCGCTGCCGGTGTCGGCCGCCAGGGCCTCGTAGCTGGCGTCCAGCTGCCGCTGCCGGGCGCTGTTCAACGCTTGGTAGTAGCTGGTCCAGAGCTGCCTGCGCCCCTCGATCTCGGTGTGGGTCATGCCGGGTTCCGGCAGTCTCTGCAGCGGCGGTGGCGCCAGCGGTGTGACGCCGACATCGCCTGCCGGAGCGGCCTGACCACTGACGGGAGGAATGACCGCGCCAGCCGGCGCCTTGGCGAGGATGTCGGCGAGGTCGGCCGTGTGGCCTTCCTGAACCTCACGCTGCGCCTTCTGCCGCATCGACCCCTGGGTCAGCACGAAGATGTAGCAGAGCCCGCACACGACGATGATCAGCAGACCGCCGGCCGCCGCCGCCGGAAGACGGTTGAACCGCTTGATCCGCCTTCGCGGCAAGAGCACCCCAGGCGGGAGGTCCACAGTCCTATCGCTGGCATCGCTCATTGCTGCGACACGCTGAAGGAGGTGATCCACACGCCATCGCCGCTGCGACGCACCTCGGCCTCATTCTGCGGTGGGCGCCACTCGACGGTGATCAGCGCCCAGAGCGAGGACACGCCGAGCATGCGGCCGTCCCGAGCGGTGACGGTCTCCTGCCACTGCACGCGAAACGTCTTCATGTGGTTCGACGCGCTGGTCAGCACCGTCTGGTCCACCGGCAGCGCAGTCACGTTCGCGACCGCGACGGTCTCGTTGCTCGCGCGCCCGAACGGCTCGTTCGAGCGGTAGTAGTGGTTCAACTCCTCGGTCGCCTGGCTGTCGTCGCGAACCACCGCATAGGCCGCCAGGATGCCGTGCTTGAGCGCGTCGGTATCAGCGTAGACGGTCCGGACATTCTCGATCCAGCGGGCGAGGTCCTGCCCGATCGCCGCATCGTCCGGAGCGCTCTCCCTGTCGGGACGCTCGACCGCCACGATCTGGCCGACCTTGTCCTTGACCACCACGAAGGTGGCGATCTTCGACTGGGTGCCCTGCCAAACATTGCCCACCAGCGAGATGCCAAGGAGCGTGAGGCACATGAACGAGAAGGCGTTCGCCTTGCGCACGCGTGAGGCCGCATCACCGATGCGGTCATCCCACTCCTGGCGACCATTGCGCACAAGTGGAGCAGGAACGTTTCCAGGTGGCAGCTTAGGGAGCGAAGACAGGTCGTTCATCAGGATGATTTCTCGTCGCCCTTGAGCTTTCCGCCCTCGTTGCTCATGCCCTTGGCCATGCGCCATCCGGAGTTCAGCAGGCGTGCGGTGTGATCGCCGGTCATGCGCATGCCCACGTCGTTGCGCATCGCACCACTGAGGTTGCGGGCGGCCTGCCTGGCGGTTGCGCCAAAGCCAGGGCCACTGTTGGAGCCAGTTCCACCCCCGGTGCCCCCGTCGCCACCACCACCACCACCACCGCCAGGACCACCCCCGCCGTCGGTCCCGCCACCAGCTTGGCCAGCACTCCCGTTACCGCCCAGTTGCTGCTGCGCCAGACTGAAAGCGGCTCCCGCCGCCGTGGCTGCGCCGACGGCGCCCGTGGTTGCGGCCGCGGCCATCAAGGCGCTCTGGCGGAGGCCGCTGCCGAAGTTCAACGGATGGTAGGAGCTCGTGCCGGCGACCAGCTCCTGCGCCTTGTATGGCAGCTTGTCGGCCAGCCTCCAGAACAGCAGGGGCACCGCCACCAGCACACCGATCTCGCCAGCTGGGATCACGCTCGCCTGATGCCCGACATAGGCCGACAGCTGCTGGACGACGCCGATCCCCAGCCCGAGGATCAGCAGGACGAACATCTTCTTGAGGCCGATCGACACCGCCCAGCGCAGGTAGTTGATCGCGTAGTCCCGGGTGAAGGCGGTCGCACCAAAGCCGAGCAGCAGCAGGCCGGCATAGGCAACCAGCGTAGCCTCGACCAGGACCTCCACCAGAGTGGCTGCGGCGCCGACCATCACGCAAAGGATCACCATCCCGGCGATCGCCAGCAGGAAATCCAGGCCGGGATGCTGGAAGGTGAAGCCGTTCCACACTGCCGCCGCGAGCGAGATCCCGGCCGCAACGATATCCTCGGGACGAGAAATGACGTTTCCGCCGGATGCAGCATTCGCCATCCCCGCCGCCTGCCCGAAGGAGTTGATGATCGCCAGCGGATAGGTGGCGCCTCCTAGTAGCAGCCAGTAGAAAAACCCGATGACGATGAGCTGTCGCAAGAGGACAGCCAGCAGACCGAGCAGGTCTGCCCCTGCGATCAGGGTCAGTCCGACGGTCCAGACGATCTCGATGACGACCAGGCTCTGAAAGAGCGTCAGCGCAACGGTCTTCAGGGCGTTCTCCCAGTTGGCGCCACTGCGCAGGAAGATGTCGGTGACGGCTTCGACCGGACCGAGATCGTAGGCGACGCCGGCTGCATGGGCCTGTCCCTCGACCAGCAGGGAAAGGACGGCCGCGATCGCTACGGGTCTAGGCCAAGGGCTCCGCGCAATTGGTCGCTCCACCTTCTCATCCGATGATTTACTGATAGCCATGGCCGTTCCCGGTCAGTGGCGGCTTCGCGGCCAAAAACCCCTGCAGGGCAGCGTCGACACGTGCGGGCGCACGGGGAGCCACCGCAAGACGTGCGTTGCCCCAGTAGGTTGCGGCGCTGCAGACCCCGACAAGGACTGCCACAAGTGTTGCGATCACAGCCTTGCTCATTGGTATCCGTGTCCATTACCGGCGGTAGACGGAAGTGGGCTCTGCAGAAACTCCTCCAGTGCGGAGTCCGCCGCAGCCTGCCGCTGATCGGCGATCGCGTTCTGATCGACGACGAGTTGCGTCTCCTGCGCCAGCATCGTCTGCAGCTTCTGCATCTGACTGACGCCGAGGGCCGCCATCTCGTTGCCAGCCTGCAGAGCCTGCATCTGTCCGGTGGCGCTCTGCGAATGCCGCTGCAGCACCGCCAAGGTCGCAGCGTCGCCAGCACGCTCGCTTTCCTGCATGCCGATCGAGGTTTGCAGGTGGGTGATGTCGTTCGACGTCACCGTGCCCCACTGCTGGTACTGCGTAGTCATCTGGTTGAGCGTCTGCAGCTGGTTGGCAAAACCCTGCACGTTGCTCAGCGTCGTCGTGAAGCTTTGCGCGTTCCCAGCCAGCAGCATCCCTGAGTTCATCAGGGACTGGATGCGCACGATATCTCCGACCGCGTTGTTCCAGGCCATCGTTGGCAGTGTCGCTGTGTTCTGCAGCATGTTCGAGTATTGCTGGATCTGCAGCTGATACGCCGCGATCTGCTGTGCCAGAGAGCCAGCCTCCTTCGCCAACTGCACAGTCTGGGTGATCACGTTGGAGCAGGTCGGGCAGATGACTGCCAGCTGCGCGTGCGCGGTTACGGACAGAACCGTTGGAACCAGGCTCCCTATGCACAGGGCTGCGAGGACGACCCTACTGGAGCGGCGCATAATCCACCCCCTTGCGGTCGAGCCAGCGATAGATCCATTCGCGACCGTGCTCGGCCACCATCGCCCTGACCGTCTTGACGTCGGCTTCGTCGGTCGCGCCGGCGATGGCGAGTTGCATCGGGCCGAGACCGAGGTCGATCAGCCGGCAGCCGAGCGGCGAGGTCCAGTAGTATTCCCGCTTGCGCTCGGCCGTGCGGATGATCTCGATCTGGTTATCGTTCAGCCCCATGATCCGGTAGAAATCGTTCGGCCCCGGATGCTCCGGCGTGCCGCGGATCAGGGCCTGGTCGTTCGGCAGGTAGATCTTGGTCGGGCAGGACTCCACCAGCACGTCGAGCAGCTTGGAGTTGACCGCATCCGACAGGCTCTGGGTCGCCATCACCACCGCGCAGTTCTTCGAGCGCAGCAGCCGCAGCCAGGCGCGCAGCTTCTCGCGCCAGACCGGGTTGCCGAGCGCTACCCACGCCTCGTCCAGGATCAGCAGCGTCGGCTCGCCAGACAGCGACCGCTCGAAGCGGCGGAACAGAGCGAGCAGCACCGGCAGCGAGGTCTTCTCGCCCATCGCCATCAGGTCCAGCGTCTCGTAGACGGTGAAACAGGTGGCATCATCGAGGATCTCGGTCTCGCCGTCGAGCAGCGTGCCGGCCGAGCCCTTGATGGTGTAGTAGGTCAGCGCCTTGCGCATCTCCTCGTCTTGCACGGCGATCAGGAAGTGGGTCATCGAGCGGTGCGCCCTGGCCCCCGGCTGCCGGAAGCGCTGTAGGGCATGATGGATCTCGGTGCGCTGCCCTGGGCTCGGCGCCCGTCCGGTCTGCAGCTCGAAGCAGATGGCAATCCACTCCGCCGCCCAGCTCTGATCGCCCTCGGTCTCGAGATGACCCAGCGGGCAGAGCTGCGGCACCTGGTTGCCACCGAACTCGTAGTGCCGACCGCCACAGGCCTGCACGGTGGCATACGCGCCATGCTTGTAGTCAAACGCGGTGATGCGCATCCCCCGGTAGCGCAGCGCCTGCAGGCAGATGGTGTTCAGCAGCGCGGTCTTGCCCGAGCCGGTCGGGCCATAGATCGTCGTATGGCCGACATCGCCGACATGCAGATTGGCGCGGAACGGGATCGCCCCGATGGTGCGGGCATGCAGCAGCGCCGGTGAGCCGGCCGGCCAGCGCGGATGCGGGGCATGCGGTGCCCCGGTCCAGACGCCGGACAGCGGCAGCAGATCGGCGAGGTTGGCGCTATGGATCAGTGGCCGTCGCACATGCGCGTGGATTTCGCCGGGCAGCGAGCCGCGCCAGGCCTCCACGTTGTTCGTGGTCTCGATGCGCGCGGCAAAACCGGCTTCGTTGATCTGCTGCGCGACCAGCCGCGCCATGTCCGATAGCCGGTTCGCGTCGCGGTGCCGCAGCACGACGATGGCGGAGTAGTTGCAGTATCGCACGGCGCCGCTCTCGGCGAGCGACATCGCCGCCTCGGCCTCGGTCTTCATCGAGCGGGCGAACTCGTTCTCGGTGCCACCTTTCACCTGCAGCACGGTCTGCACGATCGGCTTGACCCGCTGGCTCCAGCGATCGCGGTAGAACCTGATCGTCCTGGTCGCGTGGTGGGTGTCCTGGTAGATCGCCCGCTGCGTGTAGCGGTAGGGCATCGCCAGCGTGTTGAGCCGCTGCAGGATGTTGGGAAAGCTTTCCGCCGGAAAGCCGTCGATCACCACACAGGTGAGATAGTCCTCGCCGAGGATCGGCATCTCGCCCGGCCAGATATCCTGGCCGCCGATCAGCACGTCGAGAAAGGCGCCCGCATCCGGGATCTGGATGCCGTGCCGCTTCCCGGTCACGCAGTAATGCAGGTAGTTGACCAGCTCATCCTGAACGTGCGGGCGCCCTTGCGGGTCGACCACGGTGAAGGATTCCATCCGGCGCAGTCCAATATGTCGGCCGCAGCTATCCTCGAACCGCTCCAGGCTGCGCTGGAAGCCCTCCTCGATATGCGCCATCAGGCCAGGCTGATCAGTGCCGGGATCGGTGTAGAGCATCTTCTCCAGCCGGGTGACCTGCTGCGGCGGCGGCTCGTAGCAGAGCAGGAACACCCGCTCGTTCTCGAAGTGGGCACCTTCCGATTGGAATGCCTGGCGGCGTTCCTCATCGACCATGCGAGAGATCGGGTCGGGGAAGGCCGACGCGTGTGGAGGCGGATAGCTGTTGGACGCAAAGCTGATGACATCGGTCCAGCTCGACCAGCCGCTGCCGAGCGGCGTCAGTGCCACGTTGACGCGGCGGCTCAGATCCTCGACCTGCTGGTCGGTGCTGCTGGCGCTGTCCGGCGGCGTGAAGAAGTATCCGACCAGGTAGCCGCCGCGTTTCGTCTGCACCAGGCTCGGGCCGTCACCCGCCGCGGTGGCGATGATCGCATACGGCAGGAAGTCGGCAACGCCGGCCTTGGTGCTGCGGTATTCGGCGAGGTTGGTGAATCGGCTCACCCGTCACTCCTCCTGACGGCGAGCGGGCCGGAGGGCTGCAGCCGGCCGGACGCGTCGCGCGCATAGAGCTGCGCGCCGTCCAGCTGATCCAGGAAGACCCGCAGCAGCATCTGGTCGGCGACTGGCGTGATCATGTAGCCGAGCAGGTGTTTAGCTGCGTCGTCCGGTGCCGCAACCTGGTAGCCCTCCTGGGTCAGGTCGGCGCGCAGCTGCGGGCTGATGGCGCTGGCACCGCTTGGTGGCGTAGCAACCGCGATGGCGCCGCTACCCGGCTTGACGGTCTGTCGCACCAGGCGCTCGATCGGCGCCATCAGCGCGTCGGCATCGCCAGGCTGCAGGCCAGCCTCGTAGCTGGTGTCGGTGCCGTACTCGCCCGCGCAGCTGGCCAGCAGCACAATCGACATGGCGAGTGCCGCGCCGACATGGCGGGTAAGGCGGCTCATGACTGCCGGATCCGGCTGACGACGACTTTCTCCTGGTCGCTGCCGACACCGGAGATCAGCTCGAAGCGGTCGAGCGCTTCGTCGATCTCGAAGCGCCGGTTTACGTAGCGGAAGTTGACGATCTGCGGGGTCAGGCTCGAGAACCAGTCGCCGTCATGGCCGAGCGCAACAAGCGCGGGTAGCGAGCGGCTGCCAATGTCGGAGGCGAACTCGACGCAGGTCTTCTCGCCGACCGGGGTTGCTACGCTCCAGACCTGCACCGGCTTCCAGGGTTGCGCATCCCCGCTGATACGGTACGACGCAGGCGGCACGATCGGCGTAGCGTCACAGGGGTCGGACGATCCTGCGCGTCCGGACGTGGCTGCGCTCGACCACTCTCCGGATCCACCGTCCGCATCGTCGCCATTGGCGTCGGCATAGTCGAACCGGACCAGCGGCATGTACTCGTTGGTGCGCGACACCAGGTTGATCGAGTAGACGCGCCGGTCGGTGGCGATCACGATGGTGCCGTCCAGGCCGGCGTCAGTCGGCTTGAGGATGACGTTGATGACCTTCCGGTTGCCGTCGATCGTGTAGCGCGGATGCACGATCCAGCGCGGGTCGCTTACGTCGGGCGGCGAGGTGACCACTTCGCCCGGCTGCAGAGCGATGGTACAGATATGCAGGGGCGCGCAGACGATCGAGGGTTCGCCGTCGCCGTAGATCAGATGCATCCAGCCGTCGGCGCCCATAGTTGGTCGCACGAAGTGCTTGCGCCAGTGACGCACCATCGACAGCTGTACTGCCTGTTTGCGTGTGAGCGGCCGATTGGGCGAGAGGGTGGCGATCGGCGGCGGCAACGTCCGCGGCACGCTGTTGGCGTCCTTGACGTCTGCCGGTGTCTCGCCGGGATAGGATGGAGGAGTGGCGTGATTACCAAGCAGCGGCCGCTCGGTCGGCGGGTCGAGAGTTGCTTGCGACGGGTGCGAGGGGATCAGCGCCGGAACAAAGGGGGCGGCTTGCTGTGCCTGCGCAGCCGTCGACAGCATCGTTCCGCCGATCAACGCGAGAAGACGGGATGCCCTCAACGGATCCGCTCACGGCAGAAGGGCGTGGAGTAGGCGCGCCGGAACGAGCCGTATTTGTACTGGCGGATAAACACCGCGAACATCTGCGGGTCACGCTGGGCAATGCGCCGCAGCACGTAGATGCCAGGGCCGAGGAAGAACAGGCCCAGCAGCAGGCTGACCAGCGACCAGAAGTTCCAGGCGCAGGCCAGGAACAGGATGCCGGTGCCCCCGGTCAGGGCGACCGGGGTGAACTCACCGCCCGCAAAGAGCTGCGGGCGGGTCAGGGCAGACGCGATCTTCAGGCGGCGTGCTGCCATCACACGATCGCTCCTGTCACGCCGGCCAGGGTGGCGAAGGCGACGACCGCGCCGACGATGCCGATCCCGATGATCGTCTTGCCGATCGTGGTCAGCAGTACCTCGAGGCCGCCCATGAAGATGAAGGCGCCGACGCCCGCGACGATGGCGATCAGGATGATGATGAAGGCAACTTCACCCTGCACGGAGGTCGCGAAGGTGTTCAGGCCTGCGCTGTACGGCATGCCGCCGCCGCCCGCCGCGGTGGCCGCCCGGGCGGTCAAGGGAGCCAGGGTTGTGGCAGCCGAGACGGCCAGGGGCAGGAACGTCGTGCGGTAGCTCGGCCGAGGCTGCGACATGGTGTTTACCGTCATGCGTGAATGTCCTGTGGTTGGAGGCGGTAGTTCGCGCCGTCGAACCCCTCGACGGCGACGATCTGCGACACGGCGCGCCGGTCCTCGGCTTGGCGCTCGACGCACACGATGAGGTTGACCGACTCTGCAATCAGTCCCTGGGCTGGCGCCGGGGTGGCGCGGCTGACCAGGAACTCCAGACGGGTCAGTGCGGCGCGGGGCGTGGTGATGTTGGAGTGGATGGTGCCGAAACCGCCGTCATGGCCGGTGTTCCAGGCCTCGAGCATGTCGAGGGCCTTGGGTCCGCGCACCTCGCCGACGATGATCCGGTCGGGGAACATGCGCAGCGTCGCGCGCAGCAGGTCCTGCTGCGTCACGTCGGGTGGCGAGGTACGCAGCATCTCCTTGTTCGGTGCGACGCACTGCAGCTCGCGCGTATCCTCAATGATCAGGAAGCGATGCGTCGGTGTCAGCTCGGACGCCGCCTTGATCAGCGCATTCAGGAAGGTCGTCTTGCCGGCACCGGTGCCCCCGACGACCAGGATGTTGCGGCGGCGGAGGATGGCCGCTTCCAAAAGTGCACAGGCCCGCTCGCTGAGAGCCCCCTGGGCGACATAGTGCTGCAGGGAGTAGACAAGGCGGGCCGGCTTGCGGATCGCGAAGGAGCCGCTCAGCGAGCAGGGCGCCATGATGCCCTGGAAGCGTGATCCATCGGTGATCAGCTCGCCCTGGACCAACGGCGAACTGCGCCGGGCTTCGAGGCTCATGGTCGCCGCGACGGAGGCGATCAGGGACTCCGCCTGTCCCGTGTCCATCGTTCCGACGCACTGTGTACCGGCTCCAGCCCGCGTGACCCAGAGGTTGCCATCGGAGTTGCGGATGATGTCGGTGACCGCCGGATCATCCAGCAGGGCCAGGATGCGCGCACCGAGGACCCGGTTGAGATAGTCGACCTCGCGCCGGAACGCTTCCCGCTTCGCGTCATGCAGATCATCCATCAGAGAGCGTTCCGCCCGGTCGTAATAAGTCTATCTGCAATATGCATTGCCAAGCAGAGGCGCCTCGAAGCGTGCACAGCTAAAGACCCTCCGGATGGATTTACCGAACTGTTCCGGCACTTTAGCGTGCGGCAACGCATGAGCGACTTCGTCAGAGTGTGTCATGTGGACTTATTTCTGCCTCTCGGTCGCGTGATGATCTCCCGCAAAATGGGCCGCGGTGTCAACTCGATATTACGGGCCTTCAGCGACAAGCTGAGTGGCTCCGTGAAGCCTAGTGGAGCGCTGGCTCCACGCGCTCCATCGCCGACTTGTTGTCAGTCAGACTGATTTCCCATAAAAACAGGAGGATCGACTGCGGCATTGATCAGGGGCGCACTGTTGAGGGTGACCGAGGATGCTGAGATCGACACGTCCAGCGGACGGATCTCGGTGGCTGTGGGCAAGCGCATTCGCGCTCAGCGGCGAGCCCGATCATTGACCGCCAGGGAATTGGGGAAGCTGACCAACCTGGGTGGCGATGTGATCACGCGCTACGAGCGCGGTGAGCGGGTCATTTCGATCGGGCGGCTGTTCTTCATTGCGCATGCCCTTGGCGTGCCGATCGGGCACTTCTTCAACGGAATTGCTGCTGAGGCTCGCGTCAGCATGGAGGTTGTCGCAACTGCGCAAGAGACCGCGGAGGAGGCAGCCGACCTGGCTCTTCACCTCGCCAAGCTTGCTACCCAGATCGAGAACCCACGTTCCCGAGCGCTGCTGCTGATGCTGCTGGAACAATTACCAGGCGGGCAGCTTGTTGCCAGGGCAACAGGTGTCCCGCGTCAGAAGCGTCGGGCGAAGTGGTATGCCAAAGTCGAGGACCAGTTACTTTGAATGCCCCGCCCCCCTGTAGCGGATCTGGCGCCGACCGACACCCGCGCGAACCTGGATTGCGATGAGGGGATCGGACATGTTCAGCAACGCTTGAACACCATGAGCGTCGGCTGCCAGCGGGTTGCGAAGCCGAGCTTCTCGTAGAGTGCGATGGCGCCGACATTGTTGGCGAAGGCGTGAAGGAAGGGCGTCTCGCCACGCGAGAGGATCGTGCGTGCCACGTCCCGCATCAGTCCTGCCGCATAGCCCTTTCCGCGATGATCGGGATGGGTGCACACCCCGCTGACTTCGGTGAACGCCGCCGCCTTCATCCGCTCGCCTGCCATGGCGACCAGCCGGCCGTCTTGGCGGATACCGACGAAGCGGCCGAGCTCGTTGGTCCGTTCTGCGAAGGGACCGGGTCGCGTGAGACGAGCGAGTGCCAGCATCTCCGACGCGTCGGCCGCGGTCAGCACGTCGACATCGAACCCGGCGTTCGGTCCCTCGATCCGGGTGGCGACCATCTGGACCGTCGCCGCCGCGCGCACGGCGATCAAGCCGGGGGGCGCTGCGATCTGCTCCGCCTGCTGCAGGACGATCTGGCCACCTTGGGGCAGCAGGGCGGCAAGATCGGCGTAGCTGTCGGACGTTCCCGTGGCACTTGCAGCGAACGGTGCGTAGGCCGGGGAGTAGCGGAGCACGCCGCCTGCTTTCTGCGCTAGGTGCGCCTGTCGCGTCGTCAGCGCGGACCAGATCGGACGGTCGAGCGGATGGTCCATGGTCTCCTCAGGACGTTGGGGATGCCGCGCTCGATGCGCCGGCTGCGTCCGGCCGCCGCGACGCGGCTCTCAGGGCGTGACGCTTGCGCGCGCCACCAGTGCATCGATCACCTCGGACAGGGGCGTCGTTCCCCTCAGGGTTAAGCGGTCGACGTTGCGGAAGTCGATCCATCCCTCGTTGAAGCCATCCAGCATTCTGATGCGTGGCAGAGGTCTTTTCGCTCCCTGCGACACGAACAGGGCCTCCCAGGACGAACGTGGAACGCTCTCCACCTTGACCTTGTGTCCGAGCGCATCGGAGAACGCCATGGCCAGATCGTTTGGCGACACGCGGGCTGGCCCTTCCAGCTCGACGATCCGCGTTCCACTCCAATGCTGCTGGATCAGGTCCGCGGCGATGGAGCCGACGTCCTTTGTGGCGACCATAGGAAACGCTTTCTCAGGTGGCTGCAGAAAGCTCCGCAGCACGCCTTCGTCACGCGCGTCCGGCACATCCCAAACAGCGTTCTCCATGAACCACGCCGGCCGCAGGAACGTAACCGGGATGTCGAGCCCGCCCAGCGCATTTTCCATCAGCGTCCGTTGCGTGAGGAGGTTGTCGTGCGGCGCGTCCGCTCCAATCGTCGACAGGCACACGACACGCTTGGGCTTCGCGGCGACGAGCGCCGTCCGTACCGCTTCGATCACGGTACGCGCTTCCGGATAGCCTGGCTCCGGATCGAATTCGGATGGCGGCAGGATGAACACGCCGTCCGCACCCGCGAGAGCCGTGGTCAGCGCGGCCGCATTCTCCATTGTTGCCCGCACCACTTCACAGCCCTGCGATGCCCAGGGCGCGCCCTTGGCTCCGTCCCGCACGACCGCGCGGACGGGCGCTCCCGCTGCAAGGAGACGGCGCGCCATTTCGCCACCGACCTGTCCGGTGATCCCTGTGATTGCATACATGTCTTTGTCCTACGCGGCCGGGGTTCTGGCTCAGACGGGCCATGTTCCGTGAAACGCGACGTTCCTACCGCGTCGCGTTGCGTGCTTCGCGCGCATTAAGATCAGCATTACGATGTCTCTCGGGCACTGTGGGCCAGGGTTGTCGGAGGCGTGATGGTGGCAGCAGGCCCGGAAGGACTGACATGAGTTTCGATCCGCGGCTCCTAAACGGCGCCGGCGTCATCGCCGCGGTGGCCGAGGCGGGCAATTTCGCCCGCGCGGCGGAGACGCTTGGCCTGACGCCTTCGGGCGTGAGTCGCGCGGTGGCTCGCCTGGAGGCACGCGTCGGCGTGCGCCTATTCGATCGAACTCCGCGACTCGTGACTCTGACTGAGGAGGGGCAGCGCTTTCACGCCCACATCATCCCGCTGCTGGCGGGTCTCGAGGAGGCGGCAAGCGATGCCGCCGGTGCGGCCGCCGTCGTGAGCGGTCGCCTGCGGGTCTCGGTCGATCCCTGGTTTGCCCGGATGATCCTGGCACCGGCGCTGCGCCGGTTCATGGCCCGGTATCCCCTGCTGTCACTGGACCTGGTGACGAGCAACTATCGCGAGGAGATGATGACCGGCACGGACGTCGCCATCCGATTCGGACCACCCGACACGGCGTCGTTGATCGCCCGGAAGCTGGTGGAGACGCGCATCCTGACATGCGCCTCGCGGGGCTACCTCGAGCAGCATGGTGAGCCCGAGACTCCGCATGATCTCGGGCAGCACGAATGCCTGATGTTTCGTGATCCGCAGACGGGACGCCCGTTTCCCTGGGAATTCCATCGCGGTCGCGAGGTCGTGCGAGTGGGTGCGGCGGGGCGTCTGGTCATGGACGATCCCTCCGCAGCTGTCGCTGCCTGCATCGGCGGCCAGGGCGTCTTTCAGAGCTTCGAAATGGGTCTCGGCGCCTGGCTGGCCAACGGCGATCTCATCCAGATTTTGCCCGAATGGGCCGACGAGCACTATCCGCTCTACGCCTACCACCTGTCGCGTCACCTGCCGCCAGCCAAGGTGCGGGCCTTCGTCGATTTCGTGCAGGCGATCGTCGGCGAGGTTCAACCGGCCTCAGGCGTCTGATCGGCGGGTTTTGGATTTGCTGACTTCCAGCTCGCATCAGGCTGTCTTCGCCGGTCGCGAACGTGATCTACCGTCCCGCCATGTCCGCGCCAGAGGACGCCATCAGTGGCATCAAACAAGCGCCTCGAGCACACAGCGGACGCGTCAGCGTGAGGATCTCGTGTGGCTCTAGAATTCGATGCCGTTCTCTCGATCCGGCTCAAGATCCCGGTTGCGGTCATGCTCGTGCCCGACCTCGTGCTGTGCGTGCTGCTCTCGTGCGCGCCGCTGCTCCTGGAACGCCACGATCGCGGCGGCGCTGAGCCGGTGGCGCTCGGCGCGCTCCTGCTCCAGATCGCCGTCGATCCGCTGGTAGGCCTGCGCCTCCGCCCGCTCGGCGTCCGCCAGCTCCGGCGCCAGACTTTCCAGCTGCACGGCCACCTCGGTCCGGCGATCCACCGCCAGCTCGATCTTGGCGCGGTAGGACGTCACCTCCCGGTTCTCCACCAGGTTCATCCCGCGCATGACCCGCCGCATCAGCCCGTCATGCTGATCCAACGTGACGATCGCCGCCTCGGCATGCCGGATGGTGGCATCGAGGGCCAGCGTCTCTGCCGCCAGCATCGCCTGGTCCTGGCGTAGCCGCTCCGCATAGGCGGCGGCCGCGTCATAGGTGGCGTCAACCTGCCGCGCAATCCCCGTCAGCGTGATCGGCTCGTCCGTTGTGGGCGACGCGTAGGCGCTCGCAATGAGCTCCTGCAGCAGATCCTCGTCCAGCGTCCGTAGATGCGCCTGCAGCGCCTGCGGGTCACGTGGCAGCGCCATCGTACAGACCCAGCCCTGGACCACACGCGCCGGTACGCGCGCGCGGGCGGGCGGTGGCGCCGTCACCGGCACCGCCGCTTGGTCCGGCTGCTGATCCTGCCCAGCCTGCTGCGCGGCCTCTTGCATGGTCCGCTCAAGCGTGATCTCCTCTGCCGTCGCATAAGCCATCGAGGCGTCCTTCATTTCCGAGCGCGCCATCTGCCGTGCGAGCTGCGCGACGTCACCGGCTGTCTCGCGGGCCACGAAGATCTGGGCACTGTCACGCTGACGGGTGAGTGCGACGTAGCTCGCCGCGTTGCGCCAGTGCCTAGTGTGATACAGGTAGGTGTGGTCCAGCGTCTTGCCCTGGCCTTTGTAGATCGTCCCGGCATAGCCGTGCCGCACGCCCGAGAAACTCGCACCGGTCCAGGATACCGTCCGGCCCGCCTCACCGCCCGCGCCGTCGAGCTGCACGGTCACCCGCTGCGTCAGCCGCTCGATCCGCGTGATACGGCCGACATGGCCGTTCACGACGCCGATCGCCTTGTCGGTGTCGGTGAACTGCACCCGGTCGCCCACCGCAAAGTTCGTCATCCCACGCCGCGTCGGCAAAGCCACATCCGCGCCCAGCTCACCACGGCGGCGACGCACCGCGCGCAGCGCCGTGTTCAGCACATCCACATCGTCGTTCGTGTAGGCGAACACGAACCGTGAGGAGGCCGGATCAGCCGCGACGTCGGCGGCCCAGGCTGCCACCAACGCATCCCGGGCGTTGCTCTGCTCGTCGCTCCAGGTGATCGCGCCGATCCGGTCGAAGGTCTCGACGGCGCGCCGGAACCGACCCTCCGCCAGATCGCGTGCCGCCTGCTTCTGCTCGACCTCCCTCTGCCGGGTGACCTCGGTGATTTCCACCGATCCGTGCGCTTGGCGCAGCTCCGAGAACAGCCCGCCGCGCTCGATGCTGGCCAGCTGCCGATCGTCGCCCGCGAGGATCAGCCTGGCGCCGGCCTTGTGCACTTCCGACAGCAGCTCGTGCAGGATGCGCGTATCCACCATCGCCGCCTCGTCGACGATGACGACCGTCCTCTCGCTCCAGCGCTCGCGGCCGTTCTTCAGCCTGAACAGCGCCGCGTGCAGCGTGCGCGCTTCGGCAAAACCGCTCGCCTTGAGATCCAGCGCCACCGCGTTAGTCGGTCCCAGTCCGACAACCTGATACCCGTCACGCTCATGCGCCACGCGGATGGCCGAGAGCGTGTAGCTCTTGCCGGTGCCGGCGCGGCCCTCGATGAGCTTCAGGCCACCCGCGGCCACCGCATGGTCGTAGGCGGCGCGCTGGTCCGCACGCAGCGTCGTACCCCCGGCGGTGGCCCGTGCGATCGCCGGCGCCACGCCCGTGCCGCGCCGGCCGGCAACGGCCACGGCCAGCACCAGCGTCGCGTGCTCCTGCTCGCGCACCGTGCGGGTGGTATACCGCTCGCTTACCGCCCCGCTCTCCCGGTCATGCAGGGCGAGCACCTCCCCATGCCGCAGGACCGCTGCCTTGATGATGTCGCGCTCTCTGGGCGGCTTGACGTGCTTGGCGAGATAGCGCTCCAGGTCCCGCTCGCTGAACGTCGCGTTGTTGCGGGTCAGCGCCGCCAGAACCTGCAGCGGGTCGCGCGCCGCGGTATGGTTGGCCGCGTCCGCATCCGCAGCGCGCTCGTTGAGCTCGCTGTCCCGGCGCCGCATCCGCACCGGGCCGAGATGCTCGGTCGGATGCGAGACCGTCGGATCGACGCGCGCCTCGTAGCCGTGCGCCCGAAAGAACGCGTCCTGATGCTGGCGCCACGCCTCCCCAAATCCGTGCGCGCCCATCACGAACGACTTACCGCCATAGCGGCGCACCTCGGGGTTGAGGTCGCGCGCCTTGTGCGTTGCCAGCCGGTCACCCTCGATGCGCCGGGTGGTGACCAGCACATGGGCGTGCCAGTTCGCGGTCTCCGAGTCCAGATCGCCCTCATGCGGCGCATGGATGTCGATCTGCGCCGCCAGTCCCTTGGAAACGAAGTGCTCGTGGACAAAAGTGCGGGCCAGCTCGAGCCGGTCCGCCTCGGTGATCTCCAGATTGGCGGGCAGCGCCAGGATCATCTCCAGCGCGACCTGGCTGTTGCGGCGGTTCTCGGCCGCCTCGACCGCGTTCCACAACGTCGTCGCGTCCCGGAACATTGCGTCCGCCCCCACGGGCAGCAGGACCTCGTGATGCAGCGGCGCCTCGCGGTGCCTGAAGTAGAAGTTCTGCCCGGTGCGCTGGTCGCGGATGTCGGTCCGCTGGTTGTAGGCCGCTGAGCGCACCGCGTTGCCGCCTGTTGCGCGCGAGATGAAGCGGGTGCGGGCGAACTGAATGGCCACGCAGGGCACGCTCCATGCGATGAGACGACGTATCTAAAAGCGAACCCACCGGGTTTGCAACGTGCGTATGCACCGCTCCGCTCGCTACGCTCCCAGGGGTCCATAACCCCGCTACGCGGGTGCTGCGCTGGGTAAACGGGGGCCGGGATCGGTCGCGGCTGATCCCGGCCAGGGGCAGCTTGTCGGCGTCTCAAAATCTGTCTTACGGTTCGGGATCGACGACCAGACCCCGGAGCAGATTTTGGCGCTGACCATCACCGACCGCATCGACCGGCACAGGCAGCTCAAGGCCCGCCTTGCCGAGAAGGAAACCAAGATCAAGGCCGACGAACGCAAAGCCCGCACCCGCCGCCTGATCGAAGCCGGCGGTCTGCTCGAGAAGACCGGGCTGATCGAGCTGGATACCAACGCTCTCTACGGGGCCCTGCTCTCGCTGCAGGACGCGGCGAGCGACAAGGCCCAGTGCGAGAAGTGGGCGATCGTCGGCGGCCGGGCTTTCGATCGCGAAGCGAAGGCCAAGGCCCGGGAGACCGTCGGCTTTATCCTCAAATTCCCCGACGTGCTGCCGAAAGAGGCGACGACCGTGCTCCGAGCGTCCGGCTTTCGCTTCAACAAGTTCCTTCGGCACTGGGAGGGGCTGGCAACACCGGATGTCGCCGAGGCCACCGCCGAACGCTTCGGCGGCACCGCCTCAGCCATCGCGGCCACAGCCGCCTGAGCCGACTGCCGCCAGCTTGGCGGCTGCCGATCGCTCGGAAGCCGCCAATCTCGTGGGGTCTACGTAGACGCCCCATCTGCTTCTACACGGCGCGCCAGGTCGACTCGTCCATGGATGAAGTCCGCCGCCGCTTGCGCCTTGGCGGCGGCCGTGAAGATCGCCCGGGTATCGCCGCGCAGCACCTTCAGCCAGCTCTGCACGTAGGCTGCATGATCCGGCCGAGGCGTGACAGCCAGACCAAGATCGGCACACAGGAAGGCCGCACCAAGCTCGGCCACCAGCTCTTCCGCGGCATAGCTCTCGTCACCGAACCGGCTGCCCAGATCCCGCGCACACCGGCTCGCATGCGCAGTCCAGTGCGTCACCTCATGCGCCAGCACCGCGTAGTACGACAGCGCGTCCGCGAACGCCGCGAACGGCGGCATCTGGATGCAGTCCTGCACCGGCCGGTAGAACGCCCGGTTGCCGCCATGCCGGACAACCACACCGACCCCGTCGAAGAACAGCTCGGCCCGCTCGATCCGCTGCGTCTCCGGCAGCAGCACGGGCGTAGGTTGCTCGAAGCCGTCGACCTGGTCCGCGTTGAACACGCTGTAGCCACGCGCGACGAACCGGCGGCTGCCACGGGCATCCTCCTGCTCCTCGGAACCGGCCTCCGCTCCGGAACGGTCCATGGCCTTCCAGAACACCACGGGGCTGGCCTGCTCGCCCTTGCGCACCTGGGCGCCGCGCTCCTGCCACTGCCGATACGTCCCCCACACCGCACTGCCATACGATCTGGCCTGTCCCGACGCCCACAGCACCACGGTGTTGACACCCCGGTAGGTTCGTCCTGTCGCCAGGTTGACCGGTAGCAGCGGCGCTGCCCCATCGGCACCACTGTGCCAGGGCATCCGCCACGCGCCGGCCCCGGCCTCGATCGACGCCACGATGCTGTCGGTGATCCGCCGGTAGATGTCGGCCCGGCTCTGCGCCTCAGTCCGCTCGGTGATCGTCTGGTCCATCTGTCTTCCCCTGGCTGCGAAGCAGCGCCTTCTGGCGCGCTGCTTCCCGGGGCCGCGCGAGCGGTGGAGATGGACGGGGACAAGTGGCTTCGCAGGGGCCCGGCTGCACGCAGCCAAAGCGCAGCGCCGGCGCAGGAAGCTGGGTGGAAGCCGCTTGGGGGGAGAGAAGAGGCAACGCCTCTCGGCCCCCGCACCGCCGCGTCCGCGGCGATGACCGAAGCCCGCCCTACTCTCCTGGCAGAACGTCACAGCTCGGATTGCGATCCGGATCAGGCCCGACCCGCGCGTCGCGGATGACCTGCGCCAGGTCCGGACGCTGCTCCGACAGCCACTCGATGAAGCCAGGCAGGCTCAGCTTGGATGCCTCGCCAAGCAGCCCGGGCACCTCGCTGCGCTGCAGTGCTTCGACCGGGCCTGCATGCTCTTGAACGACCGCACGGTAGCGTACGTCGAGCTGCCGTGCGTGGCGTCCACCGGCCTGCACCGCCCGCAGCAGGTGCCTGAGGCTCGCCTGCGTATTGATCGCCGGCTCCCTGGTGTCCGCCAGCAGTTCGATCAGGATTTCGATGTTACTCTCAAGCTGCATGCGGTGCGCACGCTCGACCGACAGCAGCCGGCGCAGTCTCTGGATCTCCGTCATCGCAAGCCTCAAGCCATCCAAGCCAAGTCGCGCGCAACTTCAGTGCGGATTACCCCGCCACCAGGGTACGCGCAGCTGAAACAGGGTCCGATGGACCCGCCAGCCGGATGCCAAAGCACTCGGGAGACGTTACGGTTCTGCATATAGTTGCGTTGGCGAATTCTTAACTATGCCTGCCGCCCGGATATTCAGAGGCACTCACCTCTGCACGCATCGTTACGGTTTGCTCATCTCTGTTACGATAATGCGGTCTTCTTCCACGTCGATTTTGCCTTCCGGCTTGGCATGTCGGCAAAAGCTGCCCAATGAGCTTGTCACGGGTGTCTCGGCTTGGGCGTGACATCGAACTGTCGCCGGGTTCTACATCCGCTATGGAGCATCACGGCATCTCGTCGCAGAGCCGCTGGCGGCACAACAGTGCCGCAGTGGTCGTGCGGCGGAGATGAGCAGTCATCCTGCGGACTTGGCGAGCTTGCAGAAAGTGACTCGTTGTCGCTGTTCGAACAAGTCGAAGCTAACCCCGTGCCGCGATGCCTGATGGCGAGATAGGATATAGCTCGTTTTCTGCTGAACTTCGGGATGGCACTTTGCCTTCTAGAGGCAATAGGGGTGGCAGAGCGGTTGCGGCAGGCGGAATGACGCCATAGACGACCTTCTACAGCTCAGCCAGTGATCAGTTGCTAAGCGGCAGGCCAATCCTCTAGCGCCATCATCAAGTCTCCATAATCCTTCCTCATCGTCTGCAGAAAGCGGGCGTCAGCAACGATGAGCTTGTCAGCGTTCGCTACAATAGCGAACGCGAGATAGAGCGTGTCGTACGTGCTCTGTCCCGTCTCCATGCCGATACGAAGCGCCCTCCAATAGAGCCCCATGTCGAGCGTCGAGGTCCTTGGCATAGCGAGGAGCAGCCGCAGTCCCCATTCGGCCTCATCCTTGGTTATTAGCCCTCGCCGGTGCTGCTTCCAGACGACACTTGTCGCCTCGGCAGCCCAGAAGTCCGGTAACAAAAGCTCATGCTCAGTTCGGAGAATGCTAAGTGCCAGTTGGCTACCGTCTTCATCGATAAGCCATTTCATAGCTACCGAGCAGTCGATGACCAGGCGCATCAGCGACGGTCTGCGCGTGCCTCTGCCAAGAGCTCGGACGAAGACCCCGACCAGCGGCCTGCCATCTTTACGCGGTATGCATTGAGCTCTTTAAGTGCGGCATGTCGCGCTCTGATCGCCTCATCACGTGGCGGAAGCTGAACACGGTGGCCCTCGACCTCGATGAAGTCGGCCTGGTGGGGCCCGGACGGCTGAGGGATGGCTGACATGATGACCTCGAGCAGTGATTTCATCTATATAGGTGTGCCCACGGCACTGGCGCCAGCACGCACTGCCCTCTACCTGGCGTTAGATGTGATCATTGCCAGCCGGTCGAGGTCAGCCATCGATGTGATCATTGCCAGCCGATCTTGCGCCGGGTCGCCATCGCGATGTGATCATTGCCAGCCGCGCAGGAGCTGGATCGCTGAAAAAGCGATCCACTTCAGCAGCCTATGACAGCCAGCAAGCCCAGTACCACGTCTGCTTCCATGCCGATTCGGTTCGTCAAATCGCCCTTTAAAAGCCCCGGGTCGATGTGAACATTGCCAGCCTATGCGCCCGAAGTTATCCACAGGGACCCTAGTTCTAGCCGGTCCTATTGCCCGCACGTGTGAACATTGCCAGCCTGAATCCTGGAACGACTTTCGCGCAAATTCAATGACTTGCAAAGTTATCCCGAGAACATTGCCAGCCCTCTTACAATAGACAATGGAATCTTCTCCCTTCCATTGCTGTACGGCTGGCAAAGTTCACATCGGCTAAAAGCGATTCGGCTGGCAATCTTCACATCGACAGGAAGGCGCATTTGATCGCAGCCTGTGGGCCATGGTCGAGCTGAAGAAAAGAAAAAGGGCTCAGGAAGATAAGAAGGTGGCGGAGCAGCCCGAGCTGTTCGGCAGCAGGTCTCGCCTGCACGATGTTGTCCTGGAGCACGGAAGCCTGGGGGCAGTGCAGGAAGCTGACAAGCTGATGCTTGAGGACAGTCCCCCACCGCTCGCAAAAGTCCTCTCTTCGGAAAGAGGTCGGCATATTGCTGACACTGCGCTATCAGCGCTGACCCGGGAGGCCGAAGGAGCCGTGGTTCCTGGCTACAGTTACTCGGCTTGGTCTCTCGCGGGCCTGCCACACAAAGACCTGCCTCCTGGAGACCCCTGGGTCATCGACACCGGCTTCGCTCGACTACTCGTCAAACCAGGGTTCATGGAAAATGACGCCGGGCAGACGAGGACACTACGGGTGCCGAGTGGGATGCTGGCGCGTCTCCTCCTCATCGACATGCAGACCGAAGTCACCCGAACGGGTTCTCCCGTCATCGAGATGGGGTCATCCGCGGCGAGCCTGCTGGCCCGTTTGGGTGTGAAACGCGGCGGTCAGGTCTCGGCCCGACTCATCGACCAGCTCGAGAGATTGGCAACCTGCGGCGTCTCGTTCAGGTTCGGTAATGACAAAAGTAGCCGGACATTCAACGGGTTGCTGGTCCGTGACTACAAGCATGTGGAGAACCCAGACCCACGGGCGGCGAGTCGCATGATTGAAGAGGTGACCCTATCGGACGCCTTCTTCCGTGAAATGCGTGCCCACCCCGTTCTCGTCGACAAAGCTGCCCTCCACGAGCTGACCGGCAGCGCGATGGCTATCGACATCTATCTATGGCTGGCATTTCGTCTGCCAGCACTTCAGGAGGAAATCCACGTTCCCTGGGAGCGTTTGCGGCGCCAATTCGGGGCTCGGGTCGGCCAGATGAAGAACTTCAAGCCGCAATTTGAGGCGCCGCTCTACACTGCTCTCAGCGTCTATCCGAGGAATGGCGTCGAGGTCAGGGCCGACGGTCTGCTGCTTCGGCCATCGCCGCCACCAACGAAAGCGACCTGAAACTTTCCTGCGGCTGGCAATGATCACATCCCCGGAAGCCTCGAGAATTCTCGGCTGGCAAAGATCACAGCCCTCTACCCTCAAGAGTTCGTTCGGCTGGCAATGATCACATCCTTGGTGGCCCGAGGATTACCCGGTCAGCCCCTACGGTTGCGCGGCTGAACTGCAGGCTCGACACGCCAGGTCGTTTGAATGCCTCTGCGCTCGGCCCACTCCTGCAGGGCTTCGAGCATCAGGTCATGCACTTTCACATCCTGCTCGATTGCCCACCGACGTAGCTCACGCTTACCGTCAGGATGCAGGTAGACGACAGTCGGCTTGCTGAGCTCCTCAAGCGGTCGTCTCGACCTTGCTCCGGTGTCCACGACCTCCCGTCTGTTGACAGGCTGCGCGACCGGCTCTGCGGGCCGCAGGTCGAAAGTCGTCGGGTAGCTTACGTTCGGCTTCACGGGGCGGCTCATACCGAAGCTCTTTTCCTCGGACGCGGAGACGCTTTGACGTTGGTGTCATAGGACGTGAGGGCGACTAGCTTTCTCCGCTGCAACCACGACCAGACGTCTGCCAACTCCGCTCTTGCCCGGCCGTGCGGCTCGCGCTCTTGGACAGTAAAGCTCTCAGCATAGGCGTATTGATAACTAACTGAAGAGGATACCGTCGTTGGGCAAATAGCCTCGGTGCCAACCAGATCAGTGAGCGCCTGGACCGCGAGGCTCACGATACGCACGCGCTTGTCGGGTGGCGTTTGCCACAGGCATACCCCAAATGGTCTGCCCTGCGCCGACGCGACGCGGACGGTCTCTTGCACACTCTCGAGATCGTCCATGCTCGGCCTGGTCACGATGAGCGCCGCTGTCGAAAGAAGCAGAGCCGAACTGACAACCGGAAGCGCTGTCGGCGGGGTATCGATAAATAGGATGTCTACCCCCCTGCCCTCAAGGGTCTTCGCTTGTGAGGTCAGGTTAGGTCCTGCCGCTTCTACATGCGGAGCGTGGATTTCCATAGAAGCGCGCCGCTGCGACCAGCGAAGGCAGGTTCCCTGCGGGTCGGTGTCGATGATAGCTGTCTTGAGTCCAGCTTGCAGCGCCTCTACAGCAAGCGCTCGGCAAGCTGTCGATTTGCCCGTGCCGCCTTTCCGGGCGACTACGCTGATAATTTGCATCGTCATAAATCCTCGGGTGTCATACGTCATCGCACTACTATAGTCGCATCGTCAACACGTCTCTATGTCATAGGGTCCCGGTGTCATAGGACACTTTGACGCAATGGCGCTTGACGACTGTTGCGACAGGTCGGTAGCTCAGACAGGAGGTGCCGATGTCAGAAACCGATTAGAAGCCAAGCGCCAAAATCGGTCGACCGAGCAAGTTCGGGTTTCGCTCGCAGACTAGCATTGAGCGACAGGTGGACCACCGGGACACCGTGAACCAGCAACAGCTGGCTTTGGCGACGGCGTTCCGCGAGGCAGTAGCAGCGCTGGCCGCACACGATTGGGCGCTCGCTAAAACCCTTGAGTGTCGTGGAGGGGTGCAGCCTGCTCTCGAGCGCATCGACGAGTACGACGCGAAAAAGTACCGGCCCGCTAAGCTCCGGGAGAAGGCCGCCCTCAAGAAAGTCGAGGGTAAGGCCTCAGCTCGTCGGGCATCTCGGCGCAGGCTCAAGATAGCAGATAGGCCCGCTCATGTGCCTGTCATCATCAGACGAGCTATCCGCTTACCCGCTGAAGAATGACAAGCATGACTTTCGCAACGTTGTGAAACGGTGGTAGCTGATTTATCATATGACACGGCCGTCACTGCATATTGCGACACTGTGATGCATCTATCCTAGTGTCATACGACGGCATGCCCGCACACATTTCGCAATGTTCCGAAAGCCCCGCCCGGTTAGCGCCAGTTAGTGTCTTTATCTGACTCTAACGCGAATGTATTCCGCCACTACCACCTGGGGATCAGCTACGCATGGCGCCATCATGCCCTAAAGTCTTGATGTCATAGCGTCGCAACATGCTATCGTCATATGGCAGGAAGCAGCTAGAGCATTGAAACCACACCAAAGCATTTGCTAGGCCCCCCTGCCCTACCCCGCCTGTAGTCGCTTCCTGCGGGCTTCATGCAGCACCAATCGCACGCGCTCGATCGCTTCGGCGACGTTGAGATTGATGATCACCGAAACTCGACGCTGGCCTGGTGTGCCAGCTCGTCGCGAGCGCATGCCATTCAAGCTCGGATAACCTCATCGGCATCACCGCGCATGCGGAGCCTGCGGTCGAGCTCTTCGACGGATGGTGGCGTTAGGTAGCGGCCCACCACGTCACCAGGCAGCGCTCGCTTCAAAAGACGGTGGCCTTGCCAATCGATTGCAAACGCTAGGCCGATGCCTGCCGCCAGCGCGGCCTCCACAGGCACCCTGGGGATGCCGTATGAGTGCCCGTGTATTGTTGCGTTCTCGAGCATGCCTTCATGTCGCGCGACATGGTCAAACTTCTCCTGCGTCCGGAAGGTGTAGTCGACGGCGTCCAGCTCACCGGGTCTCGGCCGCCGGGTTGTCATCGATACACCGGCCACCAGGTTGTCCTCGGTCGGCATAAGGCGCCTCATAATTGTCGTCTTGCCGCCGCCGGACGGCGACACGAGCACCAGGGCAACACGCTGCCGCGCCATGACATCACCGTCGTTACGTCTTTGGGTCATACCGTCATATGACGGTATGACAATATCATTCGGGTTAATCCACCTATCGGACATCATTGTATTTCCTGTGAGCCCGAGAGCTCTTTAAGCGGGGAAGGGAACGCAGCCCGCAATTATCATGGCCCTGCCGCGACACCATCCAGCGCGTCGTAGTGCCCTCCAGAACAAGTGTCGTATGGCAACAATGAAGTAGCCGCTGAGCTAGTCATCACTACGATGTGCGGACGCACTAGGTGTGCGACGGTCACCACATTTGCCGACCTCCAGGAGACCGTCGACATGGCCGTGGCCAGGACCGCGGCAAATAGTTCGGCGATGTAGTACGGTGTTCTTGCACCCGGATGTCCAGGAGGTCATCGAGGATGGCGGCGACCTCGGCCGGGGCTACAGTCAGGCCTAACCTGATGATATGACCTGCGGCCTCATACACCTCAAAGTAGTTGGGGCAGGGGGTATCTGCCGCAAGCAGGTCGAGCACCTGGACACGTGTCGATGGCGAGACCCGTCGGTCATCCATGAAAGCTCGAGCGTCTCAAAGGTCTTGTTCGGTCGTGTTGGCGTTCCTCTTGTCGTAAGGTAACGATGTCCTATCACCCGAGTGTCATATGACGGTAAGGGGTAGACGATGTGGTGCCTATGCGGCCCGACGTTCATCGAGCTTGGCTCTGACCTGGTCAACCACCCACACGAGTAGGATGAGACCCTCTACAGACCGCGTGCTGATAGTCGTGCGACCATCACCGACGGAGTCGGTAAGGCGGTTGCAAGCCCTACGAGCAGACGATCCGCTGCGTAAGCTGTTTGCGGGGGCTTGTCCTTGGCGTCATCGACGTGGAAGGTTCGGATAGCTTGAGCAGCGGTCTCTACCGTCACGACACCCTTCGCAAGGAGCTGCTCAGCGATGCGCGTACCGACTACGGCCGCGTGCATACCCAAGAACTCGCCCATCGCACCAGAGGCGGCTTCTACCGGCTCGACCGTCACATCGTGGAGGTCCAGCACCCGCCACACGTCATCAATCCGCTTGCTCATCTAACCTCTCCTCGGTGCCTCTGGACATGAGCGTCATAGGACACTAACGCCACATTACGAAACTGCGCCGGCCGCAGGTCAAAACCGAAGCACCGAGCGCTTATCTCGAACTCGCACTCTGGGCATCGTGCTGTCTCAACCTCGCTGTTGCCTAGCCCAATATTGCGACATTCGAATGGTCATCAGCAGTGGGATCTTGCAACCGCCGCACGTGATCTTTAGCTGGTTCTCATTAATTCCGTTCATTGTTACCCCTCCTGTGCCAGCGGCCATCCACTGCAAGACAGGTGCCGTTAACCTGTAGCTAGTCTGCTGCCGCTCCATCTTGTGTCAGCAGCGCGTCGATCACCTCATGGGCGGTGGCAATGGCTGAGGTGGCGCTCATGCGGCCGCGGCTTGTAGAGCCGGAAACAGACGGCAGGCCGTCTGGATAGACGGTCCACACCTGCCAACGCAGTCCTGCCGAAGAGGGGGTTCTGATCATGTGTGTTGAGGAGCCTCTAGCTCCTCTTGGAGTGTTGCTGAGGGTAATCAGATCACCCCGTTCAGCGGATGCCCCTCGAACGGATCCCCCAGCGCGAGATACGTGTCGAGCACGGCATAGCTCCTATGCCGCCCGAGCTGCTTGAGCCGGGTCGGGTGCACACCGCGCTCCATCCCGGTGGTCAGCGCGCCGCGCTTCAGGCTGTGGCCGGAGACCAGCTCAGGATCAAAGCCGGCGGCAGCAGCGCGTCGCTTGAGGATGCGTGCGATCGAGCCGGGATCTAGCGCCTCGAACCCCACGACCAGACCCGGCCGGGCTCCAGCACCGCGCTCGTGCCGGGTTGGCGGCAGATACAGCCTGCGGAACAACGCGCCTTCGCTGATCCCGGCGGCCTCCTGCCAGCGTCGCAGCGCCCGCACCGGACACAGGCTGGTGGTGCCATAAGGCAGCGCCACGGTCACCGCCTTGCCCGCACGCTCGCTCTTGGAGCGCGGCAGGGTGAGGCTGATGCCGCGCTCGCGCGACGTGCAGTGCTCGACCCGGATCGCCGCCAGCTCCGAACGTCGCAGGGCGCCGGCAAAGCCCACCAGGATCAGCGCCCGATCGCGCAGTCCCGCCAGGTCATCCGGGATCAGCGCCAGGATCTCGTGCAGGATCGAGGCGGTGGCGGCGAGCTTCTGCACCGGGACCTGGCCGTGGTCTGCCGCCTCGCGATGGATGCCCGCCAGCGTTTCGGTGACCTGCGCTTCCGCCGTCGGCACCGGCAGACCGGCTACGTAGTGCAGGTAGCGGATCGCCGACCGGCGCAGGTCGATGGTGTTGACGCTCAGGCCGCGTCCGCGCTCGGCCGCCAGGAAGGCCACCACGTCGACAGCACGTCCCGGCAGGCAGGGCAGGGTGTGGCGGTCGCACCAGTCGCACCAGGCGCGTACCCCGGCCCGATAGGCACGCCGGGTGTTGTCGGCCTTGGCGCGGCGGGCATAGGCGTCGGCAGCGCGCCGGGCGGTCGGCAGGCTGCCGTCGGCCGTGGGCACCACGGCGTCGACGATGTGGTCGAACCAGGCCTGGATCAGCGCCGGCGGGTGCCCGACCGGCGCCGGCTGCGGCAGCCGCACCGGCAGCAGGGGTATCGAGACGTCATCGAGCATCGGGCGGGCCTTCCGGGCCTAGTCCTCCGGCTCGGTGGTGAACAACAACGGAAAGTCCCGCTTGCGCGCCATGTCGGTGGCCAGCGTCGCCTTTTCCTCCGCGACCTCCTGGGTGAAGACCGCCACCACGCAGGCGCCCCGCTGGTGCGCGGTCATCATCACGCGGCTGGCCTGTCCCTCGTCCATACGAAACACCGCTTTCAGCACCAGGACCACGAACGCGCACGGCGAGACGTCGTCGTTGACCAGCATCACCTTATGCAGCGGCGGCCGCTTGGTTTTGGTCTCGAGCTGGATCGGCGGCAGGGCGATGGTCTCGGGCATCGGGCGGGGCGCTTCCGGAGGCCGGGGATCCGGCGGTTGGGCGAGATTTCGGGCTCCAGGCTAGCCGTTCCACTGTATGCACGACAAGCGTAATTATCGGGCATATGTAGTGGCACGTACCTTTACCACGCCTTAGCCAGACTTGCCTCAATTGAGGGGAGGCCGCAGACTTCGGCCATCCCGTAGAAGCTGATGCGGGGAGGGCGGGCACGCATCAGTAACGGCCGAGCCGCAGAGCGAGTGGGACGCGCCAACCTTTGCCGCTGAGACGCATCGCATCGTTGAGCGGCATGTCGGCGAGCTGAAGGCACTCGGTCCGGGACGCGCCTGACCTTCGCGAGACTTGCCGAAGTGGACGTGCCGATCGCGACGCTGCTGCCCTCCGTCTCTGCGGGGAGGGGCGGCGCTGAACGTGCTATCGTCGCGGCATGATTCCAGAGCTCTCCAGGCTGGCCGTCCCCATCATTGCCATGGTCATTGTGCTATTTCTCCTCCTGCGCAAAGTGCGGGTGATGCAGGAATGGAAGCGTGATGTCGTGCTGCGGCTCGGCCGCTTCCGCGGTCTAAAAGGCCCAGGGTTGTTCTTTGTCATTCCGCTGGTCGACGAGGTGGCGTTTGTCATCGACATGCGGGTGGAGACCAATACCATCACCGCCGAGCAGGCGCTGACCAAGGTCACCATGGCCGTCGGCGTGGACGCCACCGGGCTCTGGCAGATGACGGACTCGCGTGCCGCCGCCATCAACATTGCCAGCTACCGCCAGGCGATCGGCGCATGAACGCCAATTAGGACTTGGCGGGCGCCCCAGATGTGAAGCTCGTCGGCGCTGCCACCATCACGCCATGGCTTGCCGTGGTTCTGGCTGTCATTCTGCTATCGGGGGCGTTGTTCGGCTACGACCAGGGCGTCGTCTCCGGTGCCCTGACCAGCATCAAGGCAGAATTCTCACTGAGCGCGCTGTTGGTGGAGGTGGTCACCAGCTGGGTCACGCTCGGCGCGTTGTTTGGTGCGCTGTTGGGAGGCGAACTGGCCGACCGCCTGGGGCGCCAGCGAGCAGTGCTAATCGCCGGCTTGGTCTTCACCCTGGGGTCGCTCGTGGAAGCGCTGGCTCCCGACACTATAGTTCTGGTCGGTGGGCGGCTGATCGTGGGATTAGGAGTCGGCATCGCGGCCGTGGCTGCGCCGCTATACGCCGCAGAGCTGGCGCCTACGGCGCTGCGCGGACGCTTCATCTCCGCCTACCAGCTCGCAGTGGCCGGCGGTATCTTCGCCGCCTATCTTGTCGATGGTTGGCTGTCCAAAGTCGGGGCCTGGCGCTGGATGCTGGGCTTGTCTGCGGCACCAGGCCTGATGCTTGTCGCCGTCGCGCTGTTGGCGCCGCAGTCGCCGAGATGGCTGATCCGGATGGGACGTCGGGCCGATGCCGTCACCCAATTGCAGAAGATACACCCCGGCGTAGACCCCAGTCCGAACCTCGACGCGATTGCGGCGGCGCTAACGCACGATAGCGGCCGGGCGTCATGGGCCGAGGTGTTCGGTCCCGAGTGGCGTCGTCCGTTGTTGGTTGGCGTCGGCCTCGCCGTGTTCCAACAAATCACCGGCATCAACGCCATCATCTACTATGCCGACCAGATATTTCAGGCGGCCGGCTTCACGACGCAGGCAGCTCAAACGACGGTGACAACCTGGGCGGTGGGTGGGGTCAACGTGGCCGCCACATTCATTGCCATTGCCTTCATAGACCAGCTGGGACGGCGCAAGCTGCTGCTCGCTGGGTTGGTGGGCATGGCCCTAAGTCTTGCCGTCGTCGGAGCTGCCTTCGAGTTCATGATAAGCGTCAGCACTGCGCATTCAGCTACTACGAGCACAGCGGGGATCGTGACGCTGGCGGCGTTGGTCGTGTTCATCGCCTGCTTCGCGTTCTCGTTGGGACCGGTGGTCTGGACGGTCATCAACGAGATTTTCCCCGGCCACATCCGGGGCCGGGCGGTTGCAGTCGCGACCGCTGTCAACTGGGCTTCTGCGTTCATCGTCAGCCAAGTGTTCCTGTCGCTGATCAACGTGCTCGGTAATTCATTCACCTTCTGGCTGTTCGGATTGTTCTGCGTGATTGGCTGGATTTGGGTCTTCTATGCCATCCCGGAGACCAAGGGCCGATCGCTCGAGCAGATGCAGCAGCTATGGAAACACGGCAGAACCAAACGCGCCGCGTAGCGAGCTAGATGGTCAATCCGCGTCAGGCCTTGCATCGCCAGCAAGATCACGTCGTGCAGCGCACTTATTGGGCTTTTTTCGCGATAGCCAAGGAGATCATTCGACCTCAGGTGTCACGGGTTGGAGGCTGACTGTGTGCCCTCGCTACGCTGCTGGGCAGGGCCAATACCGCACATGTTAAGTGCGCTGGCGAGCGAACCTTGCCCGCACCATACCTGGCCGAGATGACGGCCAAGGCCGTAACCGCCTCCATCCAACCAAAGATGACGCAGGCTCGGCCCCAGGCGTGCTACGAGATATCGAAATCCGATCGAACGAGCCAACCGGCCTCATCCAGCTTGCTCCAGCTCGCTGTTTAGGGTCGCTCTTGTGAGGAGCAACCGATGCCAGCGGAGAGGACGACGATGCGCCAGGTGCGCGAGATTATGAGGCTGCATACGTGCCGACCGCTAGCCTACTGACGGCAGGCGGCGTCCCAGTGATGTTTGCGACAGGTTTTGGGCAGGGGTTGGACGGCCAGTCCCTAAATGTCCCCTCGTCGTGAGGCCGTTTGATGTCGACAAGCTCCATCGTGCGATGGGCGGGCTCAAGGGCAACAACTGAGGCGTCAGTCAGCGTTAAGCACCGCGGCTGACCTGCTGCCCGATGAGATCGACCCTGCGCGTCCCGCACCACAGCTCCACTGCATAGGCGGCCGTGAAACACATGCGGACATGCTTCCAAGCAAGCTGATCATCGTCAGCGTTGAAGGTTTCGAAGGCTAGTACCCTGACCTCCTGATCAAGGATCAGCACTCGATAGTCCGGCATGGCCAAGCCTCGGCTGTCAGCTAGTGCGTTAGCTGATCCTCCCGCCTTTGTTGCTTCGCGTTCCCGCGAGGTTCAAGGCGCTACCCTCCTTGTGACCAGTAAGTGCGGCGCAAGTGCGCTGAGATCGCGACGGCACCGTAGTGGGAAGCCCATACCGTCTCTAGAGGGTCGAAGACGGTCGCTATCGTAGCTTTCGCTGCCGGGCCTGCGGGCGGCAGTTCAACGATCGCAGCTTGGGCGTGCTGAACCGGACCTGCCCGCCCAGCGACATCATCGCCTTCGTGGTGTTCTGCCGGCTGCGTTACAGATTGACCCTGCGCGACCTGAGCGAGATCATGGCGCTACGTGGGATTGGGGTGAGCCACGGGGCCGTCCGCGGCTGGGAGACAAAGCTGCTGCCGGTCATGGCGACGAGCTGCGTAAGCGCTGGCGCGGCACGCGCCGCACACCCGGCACGAGCTGGTATGTCGATGAAACCTATCTAAAGGTCCGCGGCCGCTGGACCTACCTTTATCGAGCGATCGATTCGGACGGAAACCTAGTCGACGCGATGCTCAGCGCGCACCGCGACATGAGGGCGGCCAAGGCGTTCTTCCGCTCGGCCCGGGCGACCATGGGTTTCCGGCCAAGCCGCGTGACAACGGCTGGCCATGGCTCCTATCCGAGAGCGATCGGCAGCGTGCTGGGCAAGACGGTCCGGCATCGAACGAGTGCCTACCTGAACAATCGCCTTGAACAGGACCATTGCGGCATCAAGGGGCGGATCCGATGTATGCGCGGCACCGGCTGACGATCAGCGGGCCGGTGGAGGCGCTGATGCGCTTCCGCACGGAGGCGGCTGGTGCCGGGATAATCCCGTGGCAGATCGACTTCGAGCAGCTGCAGGAGGACTGGTTCCACCGGCTGATGGGAGGGGCGTCCCGCAGCCTAAGCGCACAGGGAGCCCGGATCCTGGCGCAGCAGCTGCGTGAGGCGTCGGAACGGCGGCATGGGCTGGCGGTGGCGCAGGTCGGGCGCAGCCGGGCTTGCCTGTTCGATCTGTATGCGCTGCGGCCGGTGCCCGGCAGCATTCTGGTGCTTGGGCCGGACCATCCGCAGGCGCTGGCCTGGCTCTGGCAGCACTGGGGCACCACCCAGGCCCTGCGGCATGTCGTTGTGCTCGGAGAGCCGCGTGACCAGAAGGCGGCCGAGACCATGTGGCGGCTCGGCTTCTGGTCGGCGGACTGGACACCGTGGCGGGCGCTGTCGGCGATTGCGCACACTTGGCCGCAGCTGCGCTTCGAGACCCGGCCGCTCTACGGCCAGGCGGCATGACCGACAGCGTCGTGCCGCTGGCAGTGGAAACCGGCTCGATCAATGAGATCGATTGGGACCAGCCGCCGCGTGCACTCCGGCGGGAGAGCGAGGCGCCGGTGCTGTCGGTGAAGGGCTTCGAGGGGCCGCTCGACTGGCTGCTCGAGCTGGTGCGGACACACCGTCTCGACCTGTCGCAGCTGTCGATCGTGGCGCTGGTCGAGGCCTTTGCCACGGCCCTGGAGCAGGCGCTGCAGCAGGGTAGGATCCAACAGGCGGCGTCGTCGCTGTCGCGCTGGGCAGACTGGCTGGTGATGGCGGCGACGCTAACCCAACTACGCGCGCGGCTGATCCTGCCGACCAGCGCGCCGGAGGCGCAGGCCGCCATCCGTGAGGCGGACGAGTTGCGGCGGCAGCTGCTCAGCCGGCGCCACATCCAGGCCGCCGCCGACTGGCTCGAGCGTCGGCAGCAGCTTGGTCTGCAAGTCTGGGCACGGGGCAGGGCGGAGGTGGGGGGTGCGGGCGCACCGGGGGAGGGCGGGGATCTCGCTGAGATGATGCGGGCTTGTCTGGTGGCCCTGGCGCTGCCGGACCAGCTGGCAGAGGCCTATCGGCTGCCGCCGCGCACGCTATGGCCGGTGCCGGGGTCGATCGCCCGCATCCGCGAGCGGCTGGCGGTGCTGCCGGATGCCAGTGCGCTGACGTCCTTTCTGCCGGACCTGAAGCTGGAGGAGGTGGGCGGCTTCCGCGCCCGGTCCGCCCTGGCAAGTACGTTTGCTGCTAGCTTGGAACTTGCCCGTGACGGTCAGCTGACGCTGGATCAGGAGGCAGCGTGGCAGGCGATTCTGGTCAGCCGCCACGATTCAGGGGGTTGTCACGAGCGTCCGCGGACGCCACCGACGCTCTCGTAGCGCTAGGCTGCGACCCAGCCGCCCTTCATCAAAAAGGGCGACCAGGTTGGGCGGGATCCAGCTCTTATCGACGCCGAGATGATGCTTGGAATCCTCTCACGCCGCCTCCGCCTCGTCGTCAACCGGGAGCAATCCCTCGACCGCACCGCCCGGAGAAACCGCGTCGCCAGAGTCAGGACGGGTCGTTTTGCCTCTGGTGCCTTTGGCACGCGTGATTTTCCTTACCTTGCTTTGCTCCGGCCCTGCATTCCGCTCATGCTGCGCCACCTGCTCCTCCAGATCGGCACTCCGGGCCACGGCGAGCTTTGCCGCCTTGGTTGCCTCCCGCAGCTTCGCACGCAGTGTTGCGACGGAGGCCGTCAGCTTCTGCACCTGAGTGCGTAGCTCATCCTTGCTCACCTTCGGCACCGCATCTGCGCGCACGGCGGGTGCCGCACGACGCACCGGCTTTGTAGCTTTCGCCACGGTGGCCCTCGGCGTCTGCTGGGATGACCGTGATGATGGCTTCGACTGGACCGCCACTTTGTTCGTCGACCCCTTCGGGCGGCCCGGCTTGCGCTTCATCGTCGTGGCCTCAGTGGCAGGCTCCCTTGAACCCGTGAAGCCCTTGTTGGTCGACCCCTTGGGCCGCCCGGGCTTGCGGCGACTTGCTCCTGACGTGCTCGTTCTGGCAGAGGCAATTCTTGCCATCGCATTCTACTCCTATAGGGCGCCATAACTTGCGCGAGTTGATTGGACGACACAACATCTGCCGCCTCTCGTGGTCTAATCGACCCGCGTTGCGTCGCAGATGGAGCCGGGATGGCACAGGCCGGCACCGAAGGTGCTACAGGTGCACCATCTGACGATCCCGATCGCGTAACGCAGCACGGCCGACAGGTTCATCCTGAATGAATTGCCGTTGGCGCGATCAGATGCCCCATCGCACCGCTGATCCGGCAAGAACAGGCGTAAGTGTAATCTACCGGCGATGATCATGAGCACATTATGGAGGCGCCGATGGTGTGCTTGACGGTGATCGCGCCGTTAAGCGTGCCGCTGCTGGTGCGTTCTCGCGATGAATGACGCGGACCTGATTACGCCCGCTGCGCTTGTTGATATGTCGGTCGACGCGATCGCGAAGCTGGTGGAGCGCGCGGACGGTCTCGCGCCCGGCAATGCCGACGCACAGGCAATCACCGTATACATCGCCATGAGGTTCTGTCTCGACCGGCTCTACATCCAACACCGGCATTCCGGGATCAAACTAGCGGTTGATAGACTTGCAGCCACAGGGTCCGCGTATGTGCGTTAGGTGGAGCCGGTAGCCGCCTTAGCAATGGTCGCGGCTCCATCGGGAACCTACAGAAGCTGCGCCGGCGGTGCATCCGTTCTCAACGGAAGCGGCTGACTTTGGGACCACCCCGCGCTGCAGGTCATCCGATATCATTCGATGCCATGGGGCTCTCGCTACACGAGCCGGCCTGATCGTGACAGTGCGCCAGGATAAGCTCAGTGTGCTGCATCTGACAGCCAATCGCCAAGATCTTACACGCGGCCAGTTACGGAGAGGTTGCTCAGGCAGCCGCCTCCCGAAAGATCAGCCGGATCGTCGTACCAAGGCCTTCCTTGGTCTCGATCTCCAACCTGCCGTTCGACTGCTCAACGAAGCCCTTAACCATGGAAAGACCGAGGCCCGTTCCCCTGCCTGGTTGCTTTGTGGTGAAGAAGGGTTCGGTTGCCCGGAGAGCTACGTCCGGGTCCATGCCAGAGCCCTGATCGATAAAAGCGATTTCTATGGCTGGGATGTCGCCTTGCTCATCAAAATGACGCTGGCGCGTGCAGATCGTAATCTTGCTGCCGGGCGGCCCAGCGTCGGCGGCGTTCCGGATTAGGTTGAGCACCGCCATCTCAAGCTGACTCGCATCGAGCGAAGTTGTCAGCCTTACCGGAGCAAGATCCAGGCGAACTTCGGCGAGTGGTCTAGCCATCTGGTCGAGGATGCCATCACAGTTCGTGAGCGTCTCGTTCACGTCGATCATCTGATCGTCGTGATATTGCCGATGGGCGAACGACAGCATCTGGTCTGTCAGCTTTGCCGCACGGCTCGCTCCCCAGGCGGCACGCTCGATCTGTTGAGCCCGACGATCGGGACGCTGTTCCGCCGCAAGACGCTCAAGGTTGGCAAGCACGATGGTCATGAGGTTGTTGAACTCATTCGCAAGGCTGGACGCCATCGCGCCCAGGGTCTCCATGCGCTGTGCCTGCTGCATCACCGCTTCAGCTTCCCGGCGGCGGCTCACGTCAATCTGGCTGGCGAAGTGGTAGACAAGCTTGCCTGAGGTATCGACCACCGGACTGATGAAAAGGGCGTTCCAGAACGTGGAACCGTCTTTACGATAATTCAGCATCTCCAAATGGACATCACGTCCGGCACATAGCGAACGACGGATTTCTACAACAGTATTTGGATCAGTCGCATCGCCCTGCAAGAAGCGGCAATTGCGACCCAGTATTTCTTCCTGAGTGCAGCCAGTCAGAAGCTCAAATGCATGGTTGCAGAAGATGATCGGGTCGTCCGGCTGGTGCGGATCGGTCAGCACCATTGGCATACGGCTCATCTGTACGGCGGCAAAGAAGATGTCGGTAGCACCAGTCGGGGAGCCATCTGGAGCAACGACGTTGCGACCGCCGGAGATATAGTGTCGCGGGCTCCCGTCCTCCGGGTTCAGGTCGTGCGTATCAGGCATCTTGTCCCAGCTTATGGTGATGATTGAAGGCAAGAGAGCTTAACCTATCGATCGAAAATGCGGAACTGCCCCTATTCGGATCGTGCCGCGAGGAACGGTAGTCCCCTGTGGCGCTAGAGGTCCTAGTTTCGCTGCTGGCGCCGCCGCTGACCCAATGCTTCGGGTCCTGCGCTTAAAATACTTTTTACGAGCCTGACCTGACATGTCTGCTATCGAAGGATGTTTTCCGTCCGAACGAGGCCGCCACGTGGCGGGTGGTGCAAAAGGCCTTAGCTTGGCCTGCAAGCTGTGGCCCAGAGGTTGGGGAGTTGCGGCATGGCATCCGCATGGCGAATAGCGCTTACCGCGAAGCCTCCATGGTCTTCCGGAAAATGGCGCGTCAGCTTGGGAATGACACTCAGCCTGACCGGCGCTCTGCTAATGAACGGAACCGCCTGGGCACTTCCTGCCACCGCGCGAGAAGGTCACGCTTTAGCTCCGGCATCTTCTTTGCAGCTTCCTGACTTCGTTCGTCTGGTAAAATCGGTCGAGACCGGGGTGGTATCGGTCAGTAGCAAGATCATGGGCGACGATGGCAGTCGCGGTGAAAGCGGTAGCTCCGGAAAGGCGCCGCCTGTGCATCCTGGCCCCGGGGAAACACCTGCACCAGGAGACGACCAGTCTCAACCACCTCGGAATGCCACCCCTGTCGAAGCCATGGAGTCCAAAGGATCTGGCTTCCTCATCAGGGACGACGGGACCATCGTCACCAACTATCATGTCGTAAGAAACGCAACGGAGATCACCGTCACTCTCTCGGACGGAACCGAGCTGCCAGCCAGGATTGTCGGGCATGACAGTCATACGGACCTTGCCGTCCTTCGTGTAAATGCGGGTCGAAGCCTCGATTATATCGTCCTTGGAGATTCTGCGAAGGTGCAGCCCGGCCAGTGGGTCGTGGCGGTCGGCAACCCCTACGGACTGGGAGGCACGGTCACCGCGGGGATCGTGTCGGCAAACGGACGGGACATCGGCGGCGAGCCCTATGACAACTTCATCCAGATAGATGCACCTATCAACCGAGGAAGCTCCGGGGGTCCATTATTCACACCAGATGGAAAGGTGATCGGCGTCAACTCGGTCATTCTGTCCCCGAGCGGCGGCAGTATTGGCATCGGCTTTGCCATACCGGCTGACACCGTGCGCAGCGTCGTTTCGCAGATCCTGCGGACCGGCCATGTTACTCGCGCCTACCTCGGCATCTCGTCACAGACGATCACACCGGCTCTTGCGACCGCCCTGGGTGTTCCTGTTCCGTCGACTGGACCAGTTCCTGGTGCTCTGGTGACGAGCATAGAGGCAGGAAGTCCGGCTGCTGCGGCAGACCTACGGCCCGGCGACATCATCGAGATGTTTGATGGTCGCGGGATTGGCGATCCACACGATCTTGCCGTCACCGTGGCCAACATGGAGCCGGGCAGCAGACCATCACTCAAAGTCTGGCGTGGCGGCCAGCAGGTGGTCGTCACGCCAAGCCTGACGGAGCTGCACCGGGGAGTGATCGGTACTCCCAGTGCGCGAGCGCTCGATATCCCCATCCTTGGCCTCACGCTGCAGGAGCTCGCACCGGGGGTAGGAGGCCGGGTTGGAAATACCGCCGAAGCCGGAGGTGTCGTGATTGCTCATGTACAAATGGGTTCGGCGGCAGATCTTGTCGGCCTTGAGGCGGGAGATCTCTTGCTTGGTGTCGGCCTTAGTAACGTCGATACGCTCGCCACAGCGGCGCAAGTTATACAGTCCGCTCTCGGGGACAGGGATGAGACACGAGCCAGCCCATTAGCGCTGCGCATCGAACATGGCGGCCAGGTTGGCTTCGTCGCTCTGAAACCACCTGGGAAGCAAGGCTGAGTCTTCCGCTTGCGCAAAAGGGTTCTCAGGTCGGATCTGCCTGAGTCCCGCTTTGCGGGTCACGGTTACGCTGGCGCTTGAAGACCTCTGCGTCCGTCAGGCGGGCGTCATAGATTGAGCGCGGCTCGATGGTTCGGGCTACGAGCGTCGCAATCGAAACTATGAGTAGCAGAGGCACGATAAAAGCGCGGGCATGGCCGGTCAGCTCCATCATGAGCACAATCGCCGAGAGTGGGCCTTGAGTGGTTGCCGCGAGTAATGCGGCGGCGCCAAGGACGGCGAACAAGCCCGATGACCCGCTCGGCCCGACATATGACAGTGGAACCCCAAGCACACCGCCCAGGAGAGCCCCGATTGCCAAAGTCGGCGTGAACAAGCCGCCTGGTGTTCCACTGCCCAGGCAGATGAGCGTTGCGATCGGCCTGAGTACGAGCAGGGACACCAGAAGCAGTGGGGCGACTTGGCCGGTGAAAGCCAGCTGCGCAATGTCTCGCCCATTTCCGAGCAGCTGTGGGAAAGGGATAGAGGCGGCTCCTACAGCCCCCAGCGCCAAGCCAGGCGCCGCCAGACGCCACGGCCCCTTCGGCCGGTGATGGTCGGCCCAAGCGACGGCGCGGACGTAGCCCACCGAGAAGACGCCAATGATGGGACCGGCGAGCACCGCCCAGGCCGTGACACTCAGCGTTCCGGCATATGATGGGATTTGGTAGGTAGTCGCGTCCGGTAGGAACCCCCAGGAAACACCCGTCGCAACGAGTGACGTGAGCAGCGCAGGCAGCACGAAACGGAGTGCCAGCTCTCCTCGCAATACCTCGAGAGCGAAGAGGGCGCCCCCAAGCGGCACCCCATAAGCCGCGGCCATCCCGGCACCGGCGCAACAGGCGACCAGTAGACGGCGCTGGTCATCGGCCAACTGCATCGTCTCTGAGAGCTCATTGGCGATGACGGCCCCGGTTTGCTTTGGAGCGCCCTCGCGCCCGAGCGACGCTCCCATGCCGACGACGAGGATGGACAGGACGGCACTTCCAAGGGTCCTGAGCGCAGGAAGGCGGCCTGCGTGGAACCAGATGGCGGCGGTGATGTCGATGCTGTTCGCCGCTGAAAGCCTCCCCAGGAGAAGCTGACCGGCCCCAGTCAGCAGCCCGGCGCCCACCAATATGACGACGTGCCTCCATGGCGCCGTCGTTGCCGCGGCGTCTAGCAGGTCGGTACCATTGCCGGACCAGGCGGCGTGTTGCACCAGTTGTAGGAGCTCAGTCAGCGCAGCTGCGCCCAAGCCTGTTCCTACGCCGGTGAGCAGAACAGCAAGCCAGAAGCCAACGGCGTTCCGTTCCGCGAGGATAGGTGACATCACGAGCCAGCGGCTACCATTCGTTCTGTGAGGGCCCTGTGGCCCGGATGCTTCGCACAACGTTTCCGTGCATCAACCGGGCACACGAGAAAAGTCAAACTGATGGCTCCGCTCCAAATGCAGACTAAAAACGGTTTTATCAAGTGCGGAGATCCATGGAGACCGAAAGCGTGTAAGGTTCGAGCAATAACTTGAGTGCAGCCTTGAGCTGCTTCCAGGTCAGTTTCAGATGAAGAAAAGCAGTCAAAGAACCGCAACCCGCGGTTCTGTGTCACAGCTAGATATTGCCGCAACGCCTTGTCGATCGACGTGAGTAACTTACACATCACCCCGCGCGACGAGCGGCGCTACGCCACCCTGCCTCAAACCTTGGAGCTCAAAATTATGAAGTCGTTCTTTATGGTCGCCATCATTTTAGCGATTGTCGGGCTAGCAAGTTGTAGCAGCTAGCAGCCCCACCACATAACGCAGGAAGAACTGAGCAGCGGGAATCCGCCGCTCACAGGTGTTCTCCCGAACGGGGTGATGGAGGACAATGCCACAAAATGAGCCGCGGCAGCGAGGGCTTGAGTTATACCTGTAGAAAGTCCGGGACTTGTAGCCGGAGTGCATCCAACACTTAAGTATCTAACGTATTTTTCGTGTGCCTCTCTCTACGGCGTTGTCTTCCATAGGCCGACTGAGGTTCCAGTCCTTGAACCTCTATGGGTTTCGACTGACCGGTAGGTCATGAAGACTACCACGGACACAACCAGCGCGATGATCACGGCGTAAACAAGGCTCAAAAGCAAGTCTGTCCATCTACTATACATTTTCTATCTCGGCAGCTGTCAACGCTCATCCGGGGTCAGATGAAGCTTATCAGCCGTTGGTTGAACGCTGGAGCGGTGACCTGAAACATCCTTTCGGGTGACCTTTTTCAGGACCTTGACGAACTCCGAGAGCGGGGATGGGTCTGCAGGTTCGGCATTGCAAAACATCATCATATTGGGAGCGGGGAAGTTCCAACCCGGAAAGGGTAAGATCAGACGTTTTTCATCAAGGTAGTTTTGAGCATGAGCCTGCAGAATGTAGGCGACACCTAGACCATCGACCGCTGCTTGAAGTGCAAAGTCGTCGTCGGGAAGGGCCAACACCGGCTGAATCTCGACAGAAATCCTTTTACCCAGTTTGTTGAACCTCCAGGGGCGTGAGTCGCCGTTAGGTAGCAAAACACCAATGCAACGATGGGAGTTGAGACTATATGGATCGGTCGATGTGGTTTGACCTACCATATAGGAAGGAGATGCGACTGCCGCGTATCGCAGATGTGCTCCAAGCTCTACGGCAGTCATTCCTTCAGGACGCCTCATGCCGATGCCGATGATGGCATCAACATCGACCGGGACTGGACCGGACCCCTCATTATAAGAAATCAGTTGCACCCGCCTATCCGGATCGTGGGCTAGATATTTTTGAATGACCCCCCGCATTAGAAGGCTCGCAGTGTCTTTATCTGTAGCGATCCTGAGCTGCGTTGCTGCATTAACCGGTGTCTCAAGCAACCCTCTTAGATTGGCCGCAAAGTCCTGCAGCAGTGGCTGGATGTTTGCAACTAGACGAGCGCCAGGCTCGGTGAGAGTGATACTCTGCCGTGACCTTTTAAAGAGTTGAGCACCCAGAGTGTCCTCAAGCCTTAGCACTAGCTGGTTCAGAGCTACTCGCGAGATACCGGTAGCCTCCGAGGCTCTTCTAAGGCTTCGATGCTCGATTATGGTAATCAGCGCCGCAAGTTCGTTGAGAGAAGGCTCGGGCCGCATCAAAGCTTTCATGCCGTCATCGCCGAGACGGCAATAAGAAAGTATTCTTGATACGGTCACGCTTGCACCACATTGTAATCTTCCGATTGCGCTCGACTTTTACCGTTGCCGCCGCCTTCCTGTACGGCAGCATTCTCAAAAGAGACTATTTGAAGCGCTGGACTGCCATTCTGTTGTGAAGGCTCGGACTCAGACGCCGGCTAGATGATGCAGCTTTAGGTTGGCGTATGAACGTCCCCCGGAGAGCGATTAGGACTGAGCGGGTTGAACGGTAGCGTCTGGTCCGGCGTCGGCAATTCGTTTGTGCTCCAGCCGCCGCCGAGGGCTCCGATGAGGTTTACCGCAGCTTGCAGTCGGGTTGTCTGCACTTGAACCGCCGCAATTTGGGCGGTGAGTGCCTCGACCTGGGCAACTGTCACATCGAGGTAGTTGTCCAGACCGCCAGTGTAGAGGGCCAGCGTCATGTTCTGCGCCTTGTCCGCCGACTGCACCGCAGCGACCTGCTGCTGTAGTTCCGTCGACAGGATATTTGTCAGTGATAGCCCGTCCTCGACCTGCTGAAAGGCAGCCAGAACGGTGGCGCGGTAGTTGTCGGCGGTCTGCGAGTATTGCGACCAGCTCCGTTGCAGTTCCGCCTTGCGCAGGCCGCCCTCGAATAGCGGTAAAATCGCCTGCGACCCGACCGCCCACATGCTGTTCGGCAGGCTCGCTAGCGACCAGCCGTAGTCCTGGAAGCCACTCTGTAGGCTGATGGTGAGATCAGGATAGAAGGCGGCGCGCGAGACGCCGATGGAGCTGCTGGCGGCTGCCATGGTGCGCTCGGCTGCAGCGATATCGGGGCGACGCTGGAGCAATATGGAGGGTACACCGGCAGGGACCAATGGCACCACCAAATGACCCTCTGCCACCGGCGCTATGGTGAAGCTGCTCGGGTTGGTGCCGGTAAGCACGGCGATTGCGTGCTGCAGGGTGGCACGGCTGGCCTCGGTCGCGGTGTCCTCAGCCTCAGCGGCCGCGAGTTGGTTCTGCGCGCGTGCAACGTCGAGCCCCGAGGAGATCTTGCCCGCCAGGCGCATAGACGTGATATCGACTGCCTTTCGATACAGCGTAATCGACTGCGTGTAGACGGCGTGCTGCGTATCTAGACCCCGAAGCGCCATATAGTCGGACGCCAGCTCGACCTCCAGGCTGAGCTTCGCCGAGGCAACATCGGCGGCCGTCGCCTGCGCCTGCTCCTTGTAGAGTTTTGTCTCGTTGCGGATGCGCCACCAGAAGTCCGGGTCCCAGGCAACGGTGGCGCCAATAGCGTTGGATGACTGTTCGTTTTGGCCGACCGAGCTGTTCCGGAACAGCCGGTGCTCGGACTGCTTATTGTCGCTGGTCTGGACGTTGGCGCTCATCTGCGGGAACAACCCCGCTCGCGCTTCCCCAGCAAGGTCGCGCGACTGGGTGTAGGTCTCGTAGGCGGCCATCAGGGTTGGGTTATCGAGCTCAAGTTGAGCCTCCAGCGTGTCGAGCACCGGGTCGCCAAAGGCCTCCCACCATGGCCCGCGCGGCAAGGTGTCAAGCGGGTGTGCCACGGTGAAGGGCCCGGATCCCTGATAGCTCGCGGGCAGGATAGGATGTGGGGTCTGATAGGCCGGTGCTAGGTCGCAGCCTGAGAGGTCGCAGCAGGTTAAAGCCGCGAGCCCGAGCAAGCAGGCGGCTCTGGTAAGCTTCGGTCGTGACGTCATTGGTCGGGTGCGCCCCCGCGTGCTGCCTCAACACGCTCGCGTTGCGCCGTGCTCAGATGTGACGTGCTCCCCTGTGAAGGAGCTTCTTCCTGCGGCGCACTGGGCGAGGCGACCCCCGGGACACCCGTCACCACATGCACGTGCTCGCCTTCGAGCAGCCCGGCTGAGGGGTCGTTGATGAAGCGGTCGGTCGGCTTCAAGCCAGCTACGACTTGCACGGTCTGGCCGAGATTGAGGCCAAGCTTAACGTCCTGCAAATGGACGGTGCCGTCCGGCCGCACCAGCGCGACCTGCATGCCCTGGTCGCGGAACAGCAACGCCTGCTCCGGCACGATCAGGATATCGGGGTCGGACGGAATCTTGAAGTGCACGTCGGTGTAAGTGCCCGGCCAGATCATATGGTTGGGGTTGTCGACGGTGAGCTCGGTCACCACGGTACGGGTCTGCGGGTTGAAGGCATTTGCCGTGGTCAGGAACTGTGCCGGGAACGTGCGGCCAGGAAATTGCGACAGCGTCAACGATGCAGTCAGGCCAGGCTTCAGCACCGAGGAGTAATCCTGCGGCACCGAGACGTAGATGCGCAGCTTATGGATGTCCGACACGCTGAACAGCTCGGACGAACCGCCCGAGGAGTGCACGTCGCCGCCCGCCGCACTCACGTAGCTGCCAACATCGGTATTGCGTGCGGTGACCACGCCATCGAATGGCGCCACGACGTTCTTGAACGCCTCCATCGCCTGGTAGCGGGCAACTTCGTGCTGCGCCGCTTCCACCTCAGACTTCTGAGCAGTAGCGGTGGCGACCTGCACGTCGACTTCCTGCTGCGCGACCGCTTGGGTGCCTGATAGCGCGGAATAGCGATGTGCAGTGACCTTGGCGAGATTGTAGCGCGCCTGCGCCACCGCGAGATTTGCCTTCGCGGTCTCGAACTGCTCGTCGAGGCTCGGCGCGTCGATGGTCGCCAGCAGTGTGCCCTTCTGCACGGTGGCACCGTAATCCTTGAACCACATCTGCACGTAGCCGGAGACCTGCGCATAGATCGGCGCCGCGTACCAGGCGTTGATGGTCCCAGGCAAGTCCAGCGAGCGGGAAGCAGGCCCACGGGTCGGGGAGATAAGCTGCACGTCCGGCACTGCATCCTCGGTTGCGGCAGTGCGCAGGTCGGCAAGATGGTTATGGCGGTCCCACAGCCCCCAGGCCGCCAGGATGACCGCAAGGAAGACAGCAATCAGCGCGATCAGGCCAATGCGGCTCTTGGGCCGACGGGAGGAGTGACCCTCGAACGAACCCCGCCGGGCCTGTTGATGGACCGTCATGTGTGCAGCGCTCCTTCCGGATGTCGTTCCGTCGCGTCATGGTCTGTAGCCTTTGCTTCGCCGCGGTGCAGGAGCGCGAACACGCACGGGACGAAGAGGAGCGTCGCGAAGGTTGCCACCAGCAGGCCCCCAATGACGGCTTTGCCGAGCGGCGCGTTCTGGGTGTTGCTGAACGACATCGGCAGCATGCCGATCATCATCGCCAGCGCCGTCATCAGCACCGGTCTGATGCGGCCATAACCCGCCTCGATGGCGGCGCGCACTGCATCGCCATGCTCAGCTAAGCGGTCGCGGGCAAAAGACACCACCAGGATGGAATTCGCAGTCGCGGTGCCCATGCACATAATGGCGCCGGTCAGCGCAGGCACCGACAGAGTTGTGTGGGTCAGGAACAGGCTCCAGACAATGCCCGCTAGTGCCGCAGGAAGCGCCGAGATGATGATGAAGGGGTCCAGCCAGGACTGGAAGTTCACCACGATCACCAGGTAGACCAGCAGGATCGACAGGGCGAGGCCCTCGATGAGCTGCACGTAGGCGGTCCCCATCGTGGTCGCCTGGCCACGCAGATGTACGCTGGCGCCATGCGGCACGCTGCCGCTCATCTGCTGCACCACGTCGGCCACTGCGTCGTTGACGGCGCCGAGGTCGCGGGCCTGATTGGTGGCGAAGATGTCGATCACCGGCAGGATGCTGTAGTGCGAGTTCAGCAGCGCGCTGGCGGTCTGGGTGATATGGCTGAGGCCGCCCAGCAGCTGGATGTCCTTGCCCCCCGGGTTACCGTCGCCCTTGTCGACCGGAATGGTCTCCAGGTCGTTCATGCTGGTGAGCTGGCTCTGCGGGGTTTGGGTGTTGACCAGGTGCGAGATGCCGTTGCTCGGGTCCAGCCAGTAGGTCGGTGCGGTCTGGCCGCTGCCCGACAGGGTGGCAAGCGCGTTGTTGGCAATGTTGGCTTCAGTCAAGCCGGTGCCGAGCGCATAGGAGCGCTTGGAAGCGACGCGCAGGGTTGGCTCGTTAAAGGCCTGCTGGATGTGCACGTCGGCGATGCCCGGAATACGGCGTAGGCGTGCGACCATCTGTTCGGCGTAAGCCAGGTTGGCGGCAAGGCCACGGCCGGAGACCTGCACGTCGATTGGCGCGGGCAGGCCGAAGTTCAGGATCTTCGCGGTGATGTCGCCGGGCAGGAACGTGAATACGGTGCCAGGGAAGCGCTTGGGCAACTGACGGCGTAGCAACGCCCGGTAGTCGTCAACAGGGGCGGCGTCATCCTTGAGGCTGATGGTGATGTCGCAATCCTGCGGTCCGATGGTCCCGGTCGAGTTGTAGGCCTCGTTGATGCCGCTCGCCGGAAGGCCGCAGTTATCGACCAAATTGCTGACTTTCCCCGGCAGCAGCTGGCGCACCGACTTGTTGACCAGCACCGAGATCATCGAGGCATCTTCCAAGCGCGTGCCTATGGGGGCCCGCATGTGCATGTCGATCTCACCCGACTTGATGCTCGGGAAGAAGTCGCGGCCCAGCGACGGGATCAGCAGCAGCGAAGCCAGCGCGGCTGCGAGGAAGCCCAGGATGAAGCGGCCACGGATTGCCACGATGCCTGTGAGGGCACTCTGGTAGCCTTCGCGGAAATTGGTGAAGCGCCGCTCGAAGCCGCGCTGAAAGCGCCCGAATGGGCCCGGGTTGGGGTTTGGGCCCTTGGCATGCTGCGCCACCTGGGCGCGCAGCAGCCAGGCCGCCATCGTTGGCACCAGGGTGCGCGACAGGATGAAGGAGGCGATCATCGCGAAGATGATGGCCTCCGCCAGCGGCATGAACAGCCAGCCGCCGATGCCGGAAAGCTGGAACAGCGGCAGCCAGACGATACAGATGCACAGCGTTGCCACGAAGGTCGGCACCACGATCTGGTTCGCAGCCTCGATGATGCCGGGCTCGAGCTCGGCGCCGTGCTCGAGATGGGAATCGATGTTCTCGATCATCACGGTGGCGTCGTCGACCAGGATGCCGACGGCCAGCGCCAGGCCGCCCAGCGTCATGACGTTGATGGTCTGGCCGAGCCAGGAAAGCGCGAGCACCGAGCACAGGATGGCCAGCGGGATTGAGGTCGCCACGATCAGGGTTGATCGCCAGGAACCGAGGAACAGCAGCACCGTGAGCCCGGTGAGGACGGCGGCGGTGACCATCTCCTGCACCACCTCGAACACGCTGTCCCGGACGAAGCCGGAAGCGTCGTTGATTGGGGTGATGGTGGTGCCGGGCGGCAGCGTCTTGAGGATACTGGGGAGCATCGCCTTGATGCCACTGACCACCGCCAGCGTGGAGGCGTCGCCGCTCTTCAGCACCTCGATGAGCACCGCTTGCTTGCCGTGCACCAGCACCGCGTTCTGCTGCGGCGGCGAGCCGCGATAGACGTGCGCGACGTCCCGCAGATACACCACAGCGTTGCCGACCTGCTTGATCGGCAGGTCGTTGAACTGCTCCACCTTGAGCGGCGTCGAGTTGGTCTCGACCATGTAGTCGATGGCGCCAATCTTCTGGTCGCCCGCCGGTAGTACCACGTTCTGGGTGGCGAGTGCGCGGCCGACATCGGTGGCGGAGAGACCGTGCGCCAGCAGCTTGCGCTGGTCGAGGTCGATCTCGACGTTCAGCGAGGCGCCGCCATAGGGGGTGGGGATGGCCGCCCCGCGTACCGAGATAAGCTGGGGCCGGATCAGGTTGGACGCCATGTCGTAGACCTGCGACGAGGTCATGCCCGGCGCCGAGACCTGCAGGTCCAGCACCGGGACCGAGGATGCGTTGTACGACAGCACCTGCGGCGGGGTGATGCCAGCTGGCATCTGCTTGAGCACGGTCTGCGAGATCGAGGTGATCTGCGCCTGGGCGGCGGCGGTGTCGGTGCCGGGCTGGAAGAAGATTTTGACAATGCCGCGGCCGTAGAGCGACTGGCTCTCGATGTGCTCGATGTTCTCAACCGTCGCGGTCAGCGAGCGCTCATAGTAGTAGATGACGCGACCGGACATGTCGTTGGGCAGCAGGCCGGTATAGGTCCAGACCACGGCGACGACCGGGATTTTGATGTTCGGGAAGATGTCGGTCGGCGTCTTGAATACCGCCATGACCCCGAACAGCACGATCAGGATGCTCATCACCACGAAGGTAAGAGGCCTCCGCAGGGCGACCAGGACTATGGCATTCATCGGATGGTCATCATGCGGTTTGCTTGCTCTCGAGCTTGGCCCAGGTCATGGCGCCCCGAACCGATCATCAGCGCCGAAGGCACATAGCCGACCGGTGGAGGGTCACATATGAAAATAACTTTTAAGTCTGCGATCACGGGAGGCCTACCCGCGACAAAGTGACGACGAGCCTACTTATGATACCATCTTGCAGTAAACCTAAACATTCTGTTCGCCCTTGAAGGATTTGGATGGCATTGAGGCCAAGACTGGCAGTCAACAATATCCCAGAATGATGCATCGGCATTATATCTCCTCATCCATTCCCAGTGAGCTTTTAAGGCTGTCATGACTCTTCTTAGTGCTGGGCAGATGGGGCCAACCTTTACGGCGAGACGGTCGAGTGGCCGCATTTAATGTGTTACGGCCGACCGATCGATGTCGCCGCCATGGTGACCTCGATCAAGCAGCCTAATCGAGGAAGTGGACCAGCCTCCGAGATGCTGATGCGGGCGTCGTGCAACCGGGCAATGGCTCCAACCAAGCTTAGGCCGAGCCCATTGCCAGCAATATGTCGGCTCTTATCAGAACGGTAGAAGCGGGCAAGCACTGCTACGCGCTCCGCGGGCGCTATGCCGGGCCCGGTATCAGCGACATGCAGGACAGCGTTCGTGCCACTAGTCTCGGCGCCAACCTCAACCCGGCCGCCTTCGGGCGTGAACTTGATGGCGTTGTCGATCAGGTTGGCCAGCAGCTCGATGAGCAAGTCACGGTCGCCGTGCACGCGGACCGGTTCGCAATCGACTACGACCAGGGCGATCTGCCGGGCTTCCGCGATAGGCTCGTAGAGGTCGAAAATGTCTGCGACGAGCTCGTCTAGGGCCACGGTTGCAAAGGCTGCCCGTCGGCGTCCATTCTCGATCTCTCCGATCCGCAGCAGTGCGGTGATGACGGCGAAGCACTGGTCGAGGTCGATGATGGCTCTCTCGATGGCCTCGCCCATGAATTCGCCGCCCTCAGGCGAGCTACGGGCGCGCTCCAGCCGGGTGCGGACCCGCGCCAGGGGCGTTCGCAGGTCATGAGCGATGTCATCCCCCACGCCTTTGATTTCGTCCACCAGGTACTCGAGCCGGTCGAGCATGCGGTTCACGCTCCCTGCCAGCCGGTCGAGGTCGTCTCGCTCACGCCCCGCTGGTAGCCGCTCATGCAGGTCGCCGCTCATGATGCGATCGATAGCCCGGTGCATGATCCCAACCCGAAGGAGCGCACGGTGACTGAGCCAGGCGCCACCGGCTAACGCAACCAGGATTGAGGGCACGGCGCACAGCAGGAGCGCCCTCAGCACCACGCTGCGCACCTCCTCGAGGTCGCGTAAGCCCCGCGCCAGCACCAGGATGTCGCCGTTGCGTAAGCGAAGAGCCTGGGCTCGTACGGAGCGCGGTCCCTGCCCAATCGGGTTTACCACCATCTGGCGCACCGGGCCGTCCGGCTGCAGCCCCTCAGGCCAGACCGGCAGGTTGCCGTTCAGCACCCGGTGCTGCGCGTCAAACAGACCGGCGCCGGGGATGAGCAGGTGCAGGTCGTCCGAGGCTCGCATGCGCAGCTGCTGGTCGAGCACCGGGCGGCTTTGCGCCGTAATCAAGGCGGCCTCCCGGGACAGCATCAGGTCGGTCCGCATAATCTGGTAGCTGGTGGTCTGCCAGAAGATCAGGGCTGACTGCAGCAATAGGGCTGCGGCCAGAAACCCGGCGGAGCCCAAGGACAAGCGGAAGGTGCCGGTGCTGAAGATGGAGCCCGGCGTAGACATCCGTGGCATCAGAGACGTCAATTGCTGATGCGGAGCATGAATCCGGCACCCCGGATGCTGTGGATCAAGGGCGCCTCCCCTGGAGCATCCACTTTACGGCGCAGTTTGCCGATATGCACATCAACAAGATTGGTTTGCGGGATGAAGCGGTAATGCCAGACATCCTCGAGCAGCATGTCCCGGGTCAGTATGCAGTCGGGGCGACGGAGCAAATACTCCAGGAGCCGAAACTCTCTGGGCAGTAGTTCGATTAGGCGATTGCCGCGCAGAACGGTGCCGTCAATCAAATCCATAACGATCGGGCCAACATGTAGAACACTCTCGCGGGCCTCGATCGGCCGACGGAGCAACGCTTCCAGGCGAGCCGCCAGCTCCGCCAGAGCGAAGGGCTTGGTCAGGTAGTCGTCACCGCCTGCCTTGAGTCCGCTGATACGGTCATCAACGGCTGACAACGCGCTTAGCACCAAAACAGGAGTGCGACTTCCTTGCCGACGTAACTGCTCGATCAGGGCAAGCCCGTCGAGACCCGGCAGCATCCGGTCCACGACAAGAACGTCGAAGTTGCCACTGGTCGCGCGCTCGAGCCCCTCCGGACCCGTGCCAACGACGGTGACTACGAAGTCGCGGACACCAAGGTCCTCCGCAACGTCCAACGCAAGCTTGCCGTCATCCTCAATCAGAAGCACCTGCGGGCCCGTCATGCGCGGCATGTTAGGCGTCGGCGCTTGGCCAGCGGTTATCATCACGGGCATGCGGCCCGGATCAAGAGCCGTGTCCACGGGAAGGTGAGGGCACAGATCCGAGGTTCTTGACCCTCCGACATGACCGTCACCGGGCTCGACACCCTTCCAAGGCCGGGCTCCGTCAAGAGGTCAGTTGCCTTGAACAGCATCGGACAGTGAGACTCCCGTTTGCAGCATCGACGACCGTCTCGCTACTGCACCGCAAGTGGGAGTCCAATTAAAACCGATTTTACAAAACGGTTACAGCCTGTCGTGAGGCTGGAGCGTAGTATTCATCACGTACCCCAAGAGTAGCACAAACTACCGCGACGGAATTAAGGAGGCAGCTTAGGTGGCCAGCTGGGGTACGAGAGGACGGCAACCGGATCTCTCGATTGCATAAAGCAAGCCACGCAGTCGTCAAGCGCCTGGTCTCACAGAATCGCCTACTCACAGTCAAGAACAAGATCTGAACCCTCAGGAGTGTAATTCTATGAAGACACGTATCATCTCGCTCACACGACTGGCCGTCGTGGGCGCTCTTGCAGCCAGCATGGCAACCGTCCCAACAGTACTTTGCGCTCAGACACTCGACCACGGCGTGGGCGAGCAACCGAGCCGGGATCTCTCGGTTCCCCCGGGCTCCGCACCCGAAAACCAGCTGGGCGCGATGCGCAAAGCCTTCAGCCCGCAGGATCAACATGCGCAGGCCAATCAGACCTCAAGCGGCAGGATGGCGCAGCAGAACGCTTCACGGCCGCCGCAGTAGCCTGCACCTAAGTGGCTGATCGATGGGTAGGCATCTTTGGTCAGCCACACGGTTCCATCCCGCCCGGAGTTGCATCCTGTCATGAAGATTCTACTGGTGCTCGCCTCAATCGCTTCGCTGGCCGTCCTCGCGGGCTGTGAAAGCTATCATCCTCGGCAAATCTCTAACGAGCAGCTGAACAATGGGATGCCGCCGCTCACCGGCGTCCTTCCAAACGGGGTAATGGAGGACTCTGCAACGAAGTGAGGTAATTGTTGGCATCACAAAACGCAGGATGACACGGCCAAAATAGCTGCGAAGTAGAATGCGGATTGGGCGATACAGACACTGCGGTAACGCCTACGATGGTCTTGTTGCGGCGTAGACGTGCGCAACTCTCTATCAAAATTAGAGTTGAGCTCCACGCCATTCTATTCTCCTGTTCTCCCATGCCTAGAAGGTAATTCGGCCGGTCAGGATCCACGCGTGGTTGTATGCCGGAGTCTGCTCTGTGGTGACGACGTATCTGGGGGTGACCGCGAACTGATAGCCGCCACCGATGATGGCCTTGATACGCTTATGAATGACAAAGCGGCCAAAGATGACCCCAGGTGTCAGGAGCAGCTGGTTCTTGCCGCCGCGTTCCTTACCGTCGATCCAGTAGGTGTCGTTGAGTTCGAATTCGGGCCAGATGTAGGTGAGTAGATGATACTGAAGGGCAATGTTTGTCGCGACTGCCTTGCCCAACTGGTTGGTGTGCTGGAATGGTACAGCTATACCGCTAGTGGCCTGGACGTCAAAGTTACCCCAGCCTTTTCCTCCAGCGATGGTTGGGGTGACAATCCAGGTCTTGTTGGTAAACGCAGCATTACCCGACGCCGCCGTGACGCCAAGGAAGGCTGTCACGATGTAGTTCCCGTTCTGCTCGTTGGCGCTGAGCAGGCGCTGCTTGACCACCAGAAATTGGTCATCAAGCCAGCCGTTCGCTGGAGATGATGTGTTGCCTTTGTACTGGTAGGCGGGTGGGTTGATCAGGATCTCGTTCGTTTCGGTTGGGATGAGCTCCAGGCCTTTGTTGTTGTCGAAAATGTCCAGGGTCGAGCCATTGCCTCGTCGCTCCCAAAGCTGGTCATAGCGGACCTCCTGCTCAAGGCGAGGTGTCACAGTCACAACCGGCGTCATCCAGTGGGGCTGTTCATCCTGGGCTCGGCTTGCTCGATCCATCCAGTCCTCAAAGTAGCCGATGATCCCATCACCCTGAGGTTGCTGAGCAGAGGGTGCCGAGACGGCTGAGCCGTCAGGCCCGGCGGCGGGATCAGACGTGGTAGCTCCCACGGGCGCGGGAGCAGCACTGGGCAACGACAGCTGCGGTTTCGGTACCAGGGCTGGGTCGGCCTTTGCCCAGGGCGAAAGCCCAACGCACACCGCGGTTGCGGAGGCCAACCTTGCGAGCGATTGAGCAGTCTTCATGCGCACCTCCTATCCCGGGCGCGCTATATCTGCCTAGATATAACGAGGCCGCAAGGCCGCCTACCAAGGGAGGCTTCGTCTGATGTGACATTCTGCCAGGGTGTAGCTTGCAGGTCGGGAAGCTTGGCTCCCGCGGGACGGGTGGCTGGCGCCGAAGGGCGCGCATCATCAGACGAAAGCAGCCGATACTAACAGCTCCACCCGTAATTCCGGTCCGGGGCCTTCCGCGGCCCGGCCAAGGCATACGCCCCGGGCGCCTATCCCCTGACGCCTCTGGGCCGCTCGGACGGGTCCAGCCGCTGGCGTGGGACGAACTCAGTCAGAAGCGCCATACCTGCTCACTGAAGGCGGCCTTCCCCAAGAGACTTGAGCCGTGGCCACCTTTGTGTCTATATGTGGCCACATGGACTGGAGGGGTTGGCATGGCTGAAGATCTGGCAGCAGCTCACCAGACGCAGAACATAGTTGAGGATCTCCGCCTGGTTGTCGACGCTGCGGCCAGCGAGCAAGAGATTGAGTCTGCCATACGTAGTCTTCTCTTGAGGATCGAGCCGAATACCGTGCGCAGTTTCCGGGACCACGTCGCTGCCCTCCTGCGGGAGGCGAGGGCTGGCAAGGTAAGCGTCGTCGGCGGGACAGTCGCTGATGACCGGGTTGTTCTTATTTCGGCTCGGCAGCTTGCGTCGATAGTCGCCATTGCGCGTAGGCCGCGCTCGTTCGCGGAGGCTCTTGCCGCGATGCCGGATTTCGTCGGGATTAAGGAGCCAGTTCAGATGGCGCAACGTAGACGAGGGCGCCAGGCCTACCAGATTGGGAAAAAGGGTTCTGAAAGGGTTCCTGGCGTCTGATGTATCTCCTATCTACACAGGCGACCCTGGACGCTGCTGCGGGGATGTCTGGACGACTTGCCACCGTCGAAGCCGCCGATATCCACCTGAGCGTTATCTCCGCCGCCAGGGCCAAGTCCGAGATATCGCAATCCAAGGGGGCTAGCGATTATCTACGAAACCTGCGCCGCTTGGTCTCCTTGGTCAAAAGTCACGGCCACCTCATTCCGGTCGATGAGACAGTCGCCGATCGATGGGCCGAACTGCTTTCTACAGACCTGCAAGTGACCGAGAACGGCTTGAACGTCGCCCTCGACGACGACAACCGGCTTGTCGTGGCGACCGCTCTAGTCTTCAACCTCATACTTCTTGAAGCCCCGCAGCCCTATCACGGAACGCTATCGCTATCGGCTCTGGCCCTTTGAACCAAAGGCAGCAGATTCTTGCCCTGTCGGGCGGGGGATATCGCGGCCTGTTCGCCGCCAGTATCCTTGAGGAACTAGAAGCCCGCGCTGGCTGCCCCCTAAAGTCCAGGTTTAACGTCCTCGCTGGAACCTCTATCGGTGCTCTGTTGGCGGCGGGCATCGCCTGCGGCGTTCCCGCGTCGAAGATGGCTGCGGCTTTCCGCGGCCACGGTGAGCAAATCTTCGACCGAAGCGTCTGGATCCTCGGCCGAAAAATGCCGTGGAACCGCACTGCGCTGGGATTGGTCCGCAGCCGTTACTCCCCGGTGGGGCTAGAGGCCGTTGCAAGAAAGATACTTGGGCCCGCGGCGGATGCCCCGATTCGCGACCTTGCGATGCCGCTGCTCGTAGTCGCGACAAACCGTCAACATCGGCGGGCGGCCATTTTCCGGTCGTGGGAAGGCCCCGCTGCGGAATTCGCCAAGGCGACCCTTCTTCAGGCCGTCATGGCATCCGCAGCCGCGCCGACATACTTTCCGGATCAGCGAGTTTGCGGTTCCTCCCTGATCGACGGGGGGATCATCGCCAACGCGCCAGACCTTATAGCTTTGATTGAATGGATAAGCTTCAAAGGCGCGCTAATCGAAGAATGCGACATCCTGAGCCTGGGTACGGCGGGCGGAGTAAGACGTGGCTCGCCTCAGGCACAGACTGGACATGGCACCTTGGGTTCAATGCTTCCGACAAGGTTCGGGGGACTAGACCTGTTCGGTGTTACACTTGCCGCTCAACAGGAGCTGACTATCGAGGCGTGCGCAAAGCTCCTCGGCTCCAGACACGTCCGAATTGACGTCACCCCGACGGAGAAAGAAGAAGCAATCCTTGGCCTGGACCGCACGGCTCCGAACGCCACCGACCTACTGGATACCCTGGGAAAGAGGGCGCTACTTCAACTCCGGGTCGACCAACAACTAGTCGTGTCAGGGATGCTACGGAGTGAACCTAAGACAACTACTGTGTAGCCATGGTTCGAAGCCAGCTTCTCGGCGGACCAGCGTTGTAGAACCTAGGGTGCATAGCCATTCGTAAGCAATGGCGGTCCTTCTTGGCCTGCTGGGGGCGGGGCGTTGGTCACCGGCCCGCTATAGCTGGAGCAGGCCCCAAGGCAGAGGCACGCTAGCACAATTCTCAAAAGGATAAGGGTCGGGTCTGGCAGACGATTGGTCTTAGACAATGTTCTCATCCTCTAGCTGGCCATCCGAGCTCCAGAAAGCGCCTCGGCCGTCTCGCTAGCAATAGACCTTCCTTTTACCTCAAAAGTCTTGCGCCGCTCCTCCACCCGACGGCTGGACCCTGTTTGGGGATCCAGCCGCAGCGCGTCTTCCCCGCAGTCGTGCCGAGTGCTCAGAACAGCTCGATATGTGACTTGAAGCCAATCAGAGCAGCGCTGGGCAGTTGTGCTTCGGCGTTCGGGCGGATGAAGTACTGGAAGTCCGGGGCGAACGTGACGCCGCGGAACACATGGATCTGGTAGTTGACCTCCAGGTTGATGGAGTGGGTCTGTATCCCGGCAGCATTCGGCACCCCTCCGAAGCTACCCGTGATGGGCAATCCAAGTTCCTCTTCTTCGCCCTGCAGCTTCCCGAGCTGGCCAGAGACGGTTTGATAGGCAAACAGCACCCCAATGGTGTCGAGCGGGCGGGCCTTCCAGAAGTCTCGATCTATACCGGCCAGAATGAATTGGTCGGCTCTGAGAGAGTAACGGGGGTCGTTATGGACATAGTCACCCGTCACGATAATGCCGTCGGTCGCACCTGGCCCCTGGCGGACCAACATCTGGTCGAACTGCGCCCAAGCCTGAGTGCCACCCTTGCGCGACTCTGGGGGCAACGTCGGAAGCTCCCAGGTGTCGTGGTTGGTGTTCTCATACATGGCGCCAATTTTGTAATGGCCCGGGAGCTTGTCACGGCCGAAGGTGGGTTCGTAACCGGCTTCGATGGGAAAGGCCTCGCCATCGATGTGTGACGAATCCAGATGGAAGCCTGACCTATAGCCGTTGGTCGCGCTATAGGTGTTGTTCTCGGTGAAGTAGATACCCGACTGAACGTAGATGTTCGAGACAGGCCTGACGCGGAAGCGTGTGAACCACTGCGCATCTGGGTACGACGCATTGGCCGTGTTGTCAGTGACCCCTTTCGGATTGCCGCAGAGAGAGTTGTTCATGAAGTTACAGTTCAGGGGATTGGAGTCGAAGTCATTCTCCATCGGCGCACGCCCAGCTGCGATGTTGACCCGTCCATGGGCCAACGTCTCTTCGGCGTAGAAGAAGACTAGATGAACAGCGACGTTACCACCGGCACCATAGATTTCCTGGCTCTGATTGAAGCCGTTATCCCCGAAGAGGTTGCCAGCAAGATTGCCGTAGCGGCCGACAGCGATTGCATGTGTCTGCAGCCCAGGTATCCCGGCGAGAATGTTCCAATCCTGGTCCCATTCGAGCGCATACTGGCCGGTGTTGGTGGAGCCCTGATGCGGCCCGCTGACGACGCCGAGAAACTCGTTTGTGTTGTCGAGAAGGAGCGCCGTCCCGTAATGCTGCAGGTAGTCGTTGACCTGTGGAACGAGTGCCTCTGGCTTAGGTAGCGGTGGCGCTCCGAAATCCGAGTTTGGGGTTATATTTATCTTCGAACTCGCGAACGTTCCAGTTCCAGTGTCGAGCTGGGCAAACGCTGGCACTGCAGCAAAGCTCAGCATGACGGTGCTTGCAAGCAACACACGTCCACGGCTGCGAGGTGGAAGGCTCCAAAGACTTAACATGAACGTATCCCCCGGCAAGTCTATTTTGACTCTTACCAACCAACCGAGAGCTGTGCCCCGGTTGGACAAACATCACCTGCCCACCTCCAGGTGCCCGATAGCAGTCTTGAGAGTGTCTACTGCTCAAGACTGGAAGGCGGCCATGAGCGCTCCGTCACATGTCACCGATCTTCCGTCAATTAAAAATCGTTCTTGTTGGCCGCGACGTCTGCCTGCTCGCTTGGGGCTGCTGAGTGGCATGCTCGTGTCGAGAACATCAAATATCAAGCCCGCTCAGGAAGTAGACCCTCGAACTGGCCTGCTGACCGGAACAGCAGACCTCATCAAAGCGATTTCTGTGACAGCCGCTTAAAAAGGATTTTAAGAACCCGTTACAAACAGCAGATAGGTGGGCACGATATACAGCTTTGTGGGAGCTTGAGTTGACTAGGTGCGAGGCGCAGCTTGTTCGCTCACTATAATCGAACCGTATCAGCGCCCATCGCAGTCAGCTAGGCTTCAGGCTCTATAGCGGGATCCCCACTAGGCGCCGTCTGTGATTCACTCCCTGCGTTGTGGGAGCCACGAATGGCTACTGAGTTCTGGCTAAGCGGGCGGCAGTGGAAGCGTCTGGCATCGCTGTTGCCGCGTAAGTCGCGCGGCGTGCCGCGGGTCGATGACCGCAGGGTGATCAGCGGCATTGTGCACGTGCTGAGCGTTCGGGAGATTGCCCGGCGCACGGGCCATTCTCGGAACACAGTCGAGCGTCATCTCAAACGGGAGGGCCCCGCGCTTTACACGGCGCGGCCCGCTGTGCCGGGCAAGCTGGATGCCCACAAGGCGTTCGTGTCGGAACGTATGATCGCGGCGCATCCGGAGCGGCTGCAAGGCACGGTGCTGCTGGGCAACTTGCGGGCACGGGGCTACACGGGCGGGATTACCATCCTGCGAGAGCACCTCGCCACGCTGCGGCCCGTCTTGCCGATTGAGCCGGTGGTGCGCTTCGAGACGAATCCTGGCCGACAGATGCGGGTGGACTGGGCGGTGATCCGGCGCGGAGGCGACCCGCTTCGGCGTTCGTCGCTGTATTAGGTTACAGCCGAACGGCCAACGTGCAGTTCGTCACCGACGAGCGGCTCGAGACGTTGATGGCGTGCCACGAGGCGGTGTTCGCGTTCATCGGCGGCACGCCGCACGAGGTGTTGTACGACAACATGCGCACCGTTGTGGTCGGCCGTGACGCGTATGGCCCAGGCAAGCACCGGCTGCAGCCCGGTTCCGCGACTTTGCCCATCATCACGGCTTTCTGCCGCGGCTGTGCCGCCCTCACCGGGCTCAGACCAAGGGCAAGGTCGAGCGCTTCATTCACTACCTGCGCCACAATTTCTGGGTTCCGCTGGACAGCCGGTTGCGCCCGCTCGATCTCAAGGTGGATCCGGCGACGGCCAAAGTGGAAGCACGCAAATGGCTGCGCGACACGGCCAACATGCGGGTGCACGGGACGACGGACCGCATTCCGTCAAAGCTGCTCGGCGAGGAGCAGGGCTCCCTGCTGCCGCTCGCCGCCCTATGGCAAGGCGAGGTGCCGCGCCCGGCAGCGGTCGCGCAAGCCAGCAGAGGGCATGCGGAGAGGATGACGATCCAGCATCCGTTGAGCGTCTATCAGCGGCTGCTGGTGCCACAGGGGGTCGGGTGAACCTCCAGCACGAGCGTCTGTCGCATCTTTGCACGGAGCTGCGGCTCAGCGGCGTGGCGGTCGAGTATCCGGCAGCCGCCCAGAACGCGGCCGAGACCGAGGTGTAGTTCATGGACGTCCTGGAGACGGTGCTGCGCGGCGAGCTCGACACCCGCCGGGCCCCGGCTCGCACGATGCTGGCACGGGTGGCGGGCTTCCCGGCGATCAAGACGCTCGACCAGTTCGACTTCGAGTTCGCGGTGGGCGCGCCGCGGCAGCAGATTCAGCAACTCGCCGGAATGAGCTTCATCGAGCGAGCGGAGAGCGTGATCCTGCTGGGCCCATCGGGCGTGGGAAAGACGCATCTGGCGATCAGCCTGGGCTATCTGGCGACGCAGGCGGGGATCAAGACGCGGTTCGTCACCGCGGCCGACTTGGTGCTGCTGCTGGAGGTGGCGCAGCGGCAGGGTCGCTTGAAGGAGGCGCTGCATCGGGCGGTGTCGACGTTGGAGGTGATCCCGCGCCAGTGGATCGTGGTCCATTACGTCCGCGAGAATTTTACTTGCCGCGAATGCGCAAAGGTCAGCCAGGCGCCAGTGCTCTCCGACGTCACCGCCCGTGATCGGGCCGGTCCGAGCCTGCTGGCGATGATCATGTTCGAGTGATCCTGCCCGCATCAGCCGCTGAACCGGCAAGCAGAACGCTATGGCCGGGAGGGCGTCCCCCCCAGCCCCTCCAGCCTGCTGTGCCGTGCTGGAGCCGCTCCTGCGACGGCTCGAGGCCGATATCCTTACGGCTGCACGTCTGCACAACGACGACACCATCCTACCCGTGCTCGCCCGTGGCAAGACAGATATCGCGGGATGTTTTGTCTACGTACGCGCCGACCGGCCCCTCGGCGGCCACGCACCACCCGCTGCGATGTTCCACTACTCGCGCGATCGCGGCTCACAGTACCCGCAGGCCCACTTGGCCGACTATGCCGGGCTGCTCCAGGCGGACGCCTGTGGCGGCTACGGCAAGCTCTACGACCCTAGCGCAAACCAGGCCCGCTCTTTGAGCGGCGTGCTGGGTGCATGCGCGGCGGCCAATCGTCGAACTGGCCGATGTCGAACAGAGCGCCCGCCGTCGATCACGTGGCGAGCCAGCAGGCGCCATCTTGCCGATTGCGCTCGAAGTAATACGTCGCATCGATGCGCTGTTCGAGATCGAGCGCGCGATCAACGGGCAATCGGCTGAGCATCGTAGGGCTGTCCGCCAGGAGCTGAGCGCGCCATTGGTCGCCAAACTCGAGACCTGGATGCGCGAGCAGCGCCCGAAGCTCTCGCGCGGCACCGACCTTGCCCGCGCGATGGACTGCATGCTCAAGCGCTGGACATCGCTCTCGCGTCTTCTCGACGATGGATGGATTTGTTTGTCGAACTACGCGGCGGAACGAGCACTTCACGACATCGCTCTAGGTCGAAAGTCCTGGCTGTTCGCAGGATCCGGTCGCGGCGGTCAGCGGGCGGCGGCGATGTATTCCCTGATCGTCACGGCCAAGCTGAATGATGTCGATCCACAGGCGTGGTTCGCCGAGGTGCTCGCTCGCATTGCAGAGGACCCGGTTCAGAGGCTCGACGAGCTTCTCCCTTGGAACTGGCAGTCGCGCTCAGTCTCCTGCAGCAAGGCCGCCCGAACCACCCTGCCGAGTCAGCACCGCTGCCTCACACACGCGCGATGTCGGGCTCGCTACGGACCTCACCGCATGCTCGCGGAAGCTCAACACGGAATCGGAGTGCATCAACCGGGCATACGACAAGAGGTCTAGCTGACCAACTGGCTCCGGCCGGAACTTGAACGCCAACGTCTTGCGTAGTTGTTAGGTGTCAGTGGTATCGATCCCCGGCCCCAGGATTTGATACGGCCGCCCCCACCCCGGGGCCGACCAAGCAGGCCGGCCGCTCCGCTTGATGGATGCCAGTCAGGCGGTCTGGGCAACACCGTTGGAGAGCGATCTGCCATGGACTCGATTCGTCGAGCGAAACAGGAACTTATAGCTTCAGAAGCGAAACGCTAGACCACTGTAGATATTGAGCGCGGGCGTGTAACGGTTCAGCCCAGCATTTGCGCCGACATCCAGCTGTACATCCTTAGCAACAAGGTATGCGAATCCGTAATCGAACGTCACGAACGGGCTGCCCGCCGCACGACCTGCGAATGTCTGTGTATAGAGTTCGACAAAGCCCGACAGCGCACCGGCGATCTGCCGCCCAAGGTTTACGACACCAATGAAGCTCGCCTGTTGACCGCTGGTCTGGCTCGACTTCAGTTCGGCCAGCTCAGGCTCAACGGTGAGCTGCAGATGACTGGGAAGCGTCACCAACATCGGCATGTTGATACCCCCTTCCACCTGCCCATCCCCAATCGGTATCGGCGCGGTAGGTATCTTGACGTACGGGATGACCGCGAACGCAACGGGGCCGCCGTCATCGCCGGTAAGGCTGAACTTCGCCTTCACGATCGTGTCGCCATAACCCGCCGATGACACGGCGTTGCTGCGCTGCGTGATCAGGCCCCCGATCGACAGCCCGATGTCGATGCGGTTCGTGAGGCCATATATGATCGTCGGATCAAGGGTTTGAAGAACCTCTCCGGGATGCGTGTAGTTCGCAAGATCGGTCTCGACCTGGATAAAGCCGATCGGCACGGTAAATGGCGAGTCGCTCCGGCTCGGTCGGTTTGGCGCAAAATCTCGTACTTCGTCAGCATAAGCCGGACTGCTGGTTAGGGCCGTCCATGCTATGAACGCGGCCCCCGCGACTATGACCATCTTGCCCACTGTCACCATCGCCTGAAGACCATCCAAGTCATCGCCATCGGCAGGCGGAACAGGCAGCCCATTCCGACGTACCCAATGCGATCGACTCTGGCGACCGGCTGCACTTGCCAAGCTCGCAGTCGTAAAGCGGTCTGATACAATCACTGGTGCTTCACAGCAGGCTCTTTTTCAGCATCATGTGGATGTCTTTGGCCCCATTGACAGCAAGGTGACGTGCAGGTTGCTCGCCGACGAGACACGTTCTTTATGATCAATTTCGTGGGCAGTGGCTCGTCAACGTGCGCGACGATCGCGTGGCTGTCTGTAGATCGGACACAAAAATTACCTCCCCATTTGCGCTCAACCTAACCCTGTAGGAAGGTTGTCTCACGTCGTTCGATCAGACATTTAATGCCGATAGACTCGGTCAGCCTTTGAAGCTCACGTGCGGTCAAACGGCCTGCCGCTCCACACCCAGAGCGTCACGGGCAGATGCCCACAGTGATGAAGGCGCAAGTCGACCACCTGCTATGCTCGTCTCTATGCTGCCATCTGTCCAAGCCTTCTTAGCGATAGTCTGATACTACGAAACACTCCGTGCACCCCGCTCTAGGTCACGGAGGATGGGGCAGTCAGGCCGGTTGTCGCCTCGGCAGGCGCCGGCCAACTCCTCCAGCGTCGAGCACATGGCCGTCAGTTCGCTGATTCTGACGTACAGTTCCCTCACATGCTCCAGGGCAATGCGCTTGACCTCACGGCTCGGGCGCTCTCGATCATGCCAGAGGCCGACCAGGAGCCTGATACGGTCCATCGACAGGCCCAGGTCGCGCGCGCGGCGAATGAAACGCAGCGTCTCCACCTCTCGCTTGCCATAAGTCCGATAACCGCTGGCCGTCCTGGGCACGTCCGGCAACAACCCGATGCTCTCGTAGTAGCGGAGCATCTTGGCGCTCACGCCCGACGCCTTCGCGGCTTCGCCGATGACCATGTCGACCTTCCCTATGACCTGGGCATTCAGACTTTCGATCATGAGAAGGTCAAGTGGGGTTACCTCAAGGTCGATCGCTGACAGAAGCGGGCCTGCGCGACTCGGCGGCCATAGGGCCTCCACCTGGGTATGTTCCGATCCTCGCCACTGACGCCGAAGAAGCTATTGATGAAGATCAATGTCGGCAGCAGGCGATGAGAGCAACTTGGACACCAGTCGGGGATCGATTGGGACGTCCGGGCGGTTTAACGCGCAGCCAGCGCAAGGCCGTATGATGAAACGTGTCACCAGCTTGGCTGCCTTCGCAGCGATTTTCTTGATGGTCCTTTGGAGGGCTGACGCGCAGGCACAGACGACTACTGCACCTGCCGAGCCGGCTATGCAAATGTCGTGTTCGGATGGGTCGACATCGTCGATGACGTCGGGAATGCCAGGCTTGCCCATGATGGGGATGATGCAGCCGCGCGACAGGATGGGGATGCCCTTCGACCATTGTGAAGGCCGCATCGCCTACCTGAAAGCCGAGCTGCAGATTACCGACGCGCAGACGCCCGCCTGGAACGCCTTCGCGAACTCGATGCGATCTGGTGCGAGGACTATGAAGTCCGCGCATGAGGAGATGATGAAAAGCGGCATGCCGACCACCATGCCGGCGAGGATGGGGGCTGCGCACAAGATGATGTCCTCACGACTTGGGATGATGGATCGGACTGCACCGAACATGAAAGCTCTCTACACGGTGCTCTCGCCTGCCCAACGCAAGTCGTTCGACGAGATGATGCCGGGGCCGATGGGCATGATGTGACTAAGGACTCAGAGCCAGGGTATGATTTACGTCTGTCCTGGCCACCGCCGTGGAAAACCATCAGCTGACGCGTGGTCTCATGATGGTGACAAGGGTCTATTGTCCACCAAGACTGCCGCATGACGCGTGATGTCAGCTGGGTTCTGGCGCTTCGCCGATATCTCTGCGTCGTCGCGCTTGCCAGCCTTGCCTGGGAAAGCGCACAGCTCCCGCTCTACACGCTGTGGAAGACCGGCTCCGCAAGAGAGATGGCTTTCATGGTGGCTCATTGTACCGGCGGCGACGTGTTGATCGCTGGGACCACCCTGATTGGCAGCCTGCTCTTGATCGGGATGACAGGCTGGCCACAGGCCGGTTTCTTGCCAGTGGCAGCCACGACTGTCATCTCCGGGCTCGGCACCACCGCTATCATCGAGCACGTCAGCACGGCTCGAGGGTTCTCGACCTACAGCGACTTGATGCCTCTTCTGCCCGGCACAAACATCGGATTTTCCCCGCTAGTCCAATGGATCGTCATTCCGACCCCGGCCTTTGCAGCGGCTCGTTCGGCACTCTCGAAGAGATCCCTTGACCTTCCCATCATGGGAAGCCCCACATCTCGGGCCACGCCACATCAGGCGCGATCTGACCAGGTGGTTCCATGAGCGAGCATCAGACTGCACATCGTCCTGAAACCAGAGGAGCCGCGACCGCTCCGGTGACGGACCCGGTTTGCGGAATGACGGTCGATCCGGCCGCCTCGAAGCACAAGTCGGATCACGGCGGCACGACCTTCCACTTCTGCTCGACCGGTTGCCAAACCAAGTTCGAGGCCAACCCCACTGGGTTTCTGAAGCCCAAGGCTACCGAGCCCGCAAAGCTCGGCGCCATCTACACCTGCCCAATGCACCCGCAGGTCCGGCAGGTCGGGCCTGGTAGTTGCCCAATCTGCGGCATGGCCCTCGAGCCGGTAGAGGTCACCGCCGAGGCGGCACCGAACCACGAAGTCGCAGACATGTCGCGGCGCTTCTGGATCGGCCTGTCGCTGACGCTGCCGGTCTTCATCCTCGAGATGGGCGGCCACATCCCCTGGCTCGGCCTGGGCAGGCTCGTGCCGGAGCAGTGGTCGATCTGGATCCAGTTCGTGCTCGCGACACCGGTGGTGTTGTGGGCGGGCTGGCCGTTCTTTGCTCGGGGTGCCGCGTCCATTCGGTCGGGGCACCTGAACATGTTCACCCTGATCGCCCTCGGCACGGGCGCATCCTACCTCTACAGCCTCTTCGCAACATTCGCCCCGGGCCTGTTTCCCGCAGGCTTCCGGATGATGAACGGCATCGTCGGCGTCTACTACGAAGCCGCTGCTGTCATCACGGTGTTGGTCCTGCTCGGCCAGGTGCTTGAGCTTCGGGCCCGCGACCAGACCGGCGGCGCCATCCGCGCCCTGCTGAACCTTGCACCCAAGATGGCTCGGCGCCTGCGCGAGGGCGGTGACGACGAGGAGGTTGCGCTCGACCAGGTCCAGGTCGGCGATCGGCTGCGCGTCCGACCCGGCGACGGAGTGCCTGTCGACGGCACCGTCCTGGAGGGCAAGAGCGCCGTGGATGAGTCGATGGTGACTGGGGAGTCGATGCCGTCCCCTAAGGTATCGGGCGACAAGATCATCGGGGGCACCGTGAATGGCACCGGCTCGCTGATCATGCGCGCCGACACGGTCGGCGCCGGTGGGATGCTGTCGCGCATCGTCGCCATGGTTGCGGCGGCGCAGCGCAGCCGGGCGCCAATCCAGAAGCTGGCCGATACCGTGGCGGGCTACTTTGTTCCGGCCGTACTCGGCGTCTCCATCCTGGCCTTCATCGGCTGGGCGGTCTGGGGCCCGGCACCCGCCCTTGCCTTCGCCTTGATCGCAGCAGTCTCCGTCGTCATCATCGCCTGCCCCTGCGCGCTGGGGCTGGCGACACCGATGTCGATCATGGTCGGGGTCGGCAAAGGCGCCGGTGCGGGCGTCCTCATCAAGTCCGCCGAAAGCCTTCAGCGAATGGAGAAGGTCGACACGCTGGTGGTGGACAAGACCGGTACCCTCACCGAGGGCAAGCCGCGCGTCACGTCCATCGTGCCGTCCATCGGGCTCACGGAAGACGACCTGCTGAAGCTGGCCGCCAGCCTCGAGCGGTCCAGTGAGCATCCACTGGCGGCTGCGGTCATGCGCGCCGCCAAGGACAGGAACATCGCCGCCGACGAACCGTCCGAGTTCGCATCGGTCACCGGCAAGGGCGTGACCGGAAAGGTGGGTGGACGCCTCGTGGCGCTCGGCAACGCCAAGCTGATGGACGACCACGGGGTCGACATGGGCGGCTTGGCCGCAAAGGCTGACGAGCTACGCGAGCCTGGGGCTACGGCGCTGTTCGTCGCCGTCGACGGCAAGCCGGGTGGCATCATCGCGATCGCGGATCCGATCAAGGCGACGACGCGGGCGGCGCTCGACAGCCTGCGTGCGGAGGGCATTCACGTCGTCATGCTGACGGGCGACAACAAGACGACGGCACAGGCCGTGGGTAAGCAACTTGGGATCGAGGACGTCGAGGCGGACGTACTGCCCGAGGACAAGAACCGCATCGTCAAGAAGCTGAGAGCCGACGGGAAGATCGTCGCGATGGCGGGCGACGGGGTGAACGACGCGCCTGCCCTGGCCGAGGCGGACGTCGGCATCGCGATGGGCACTGGCACCGAGGTCGCCATCCAGAGCGCGGGCGTAACTCTCGTCAAAGGCGACCTGGCCGGGATCGCGAGAGCCAGGGCGCTTAGTCGGATGACCATGCGCAACATCCGGCAGAACCTTGTCTTCGCCTTCGCCTACAACGCGATTGGCATCCCGATCGCTGCGGGCATCCTTTATCCGACGTTTGGCATCCTGCTCAGCCCCGTCTTCGCCGCGCTGGCGATGTCGCTGAGCTCGGTGTCGGTCATCGGCAACGCCCTGCGACTGAAGGCAACACGCCTGTGACCCTGGTGGGCCAGCCCCGGGCACCACCATCCTGGAGTATTTTTATGTCCGGCTCGCTCGCCCGCAGCTCGCGGACGTTCCGCAATATCGCCTTCATACCTCTCCTCTCGCGGGCGGCATCAAGAACGGTGTCGGCCAGATCAGCCAGCTGCTACGCGGCGACGCCGGAAACACCGCACCGGCCCAGAACCAGCCATCAGCTGCGGCCAATCCGAGTGAGACCATGCCGGTCTGGCTGGTGATATTGCTCGGCGTCAGTGGGGTCGGGCTGCTGATCTACTGTGCCATCAAGGGCGGAGCCGCCTGCCGAGCCGTAATGCAGCTTCTCTTCCTGCTCGCGCTTTCCGGCGGGGGCAGGTCGTCGCGCGGGAGGTCATCAGGCTTCTCCGGCGGCGGCGGCTCCTTCGGCGGCGGCGGCAGCTCGGGCAGCTGGTGAGGACCGACCTATGATCGCCGATGCCGACAAAGCCCGGGTCGCCGCGGCGATCCGAGAGGCGGAGAAGCACACCTCCGGAGAGATTTTTTGCGTCATCGCCCGGCACTCGAGCGACTACCGACTGTTCCCTATCGCATGGGCGGCCGCGGCGGCGTTGGCTGCGCCGCTGCCCATCCTGGCGCTGACCAGTTGGTCCGCTCCTGTCGTCTACATCCTGTAGCTGATCGCATTTCTTCTCGTGGCGATGGCCCTGTCGTTGCCGAGCCTCAGGTTCAGGATCGTGCCTCGCGAAGCCCGACACAACTATGCCCACGCGGAGGCAATGCGGCAGTTCTTTGCACAGGGTATCGACAAGACTGAGCACCGGACAGGAGTGCTCATCTTCGTATCGGCGTCCGAGCGGTATGTGGAGGTCGTCGCCGATGCCGGGATCAACGACAAGGTCTCCTCGGATGTCTGGGCCGAGGCGGTTCACGCTCTGGTGGTGGCCATCAAGGGAGGTCGGTCTGCGGATGGCTTCGTGGCCGCAGTCACACGATGCGGCGCAGTCCTCGCCGAGCATTTCCCCCCAGGAGCGCTGAAGCGGGACGAGCTACCTGACAAGCTGTTGGAGATTTGACACCTGCGTCAGCAATGCCGCTGCGGGGAGCAGAACGTGCTTGACCCTCCCATCGTGGGAGGGCTGACCTTGATGAAAGAGCCGACCTGGCTAGTGTTCAGCTACTGGAAGACACTTATGACCTTCCCCAAGACCCTCCAAATCGCTGCCTTCCTTGCGGCCGTCGCCACCCCTGCGTTGGCTTAACAACCCGCGTTCAGTCCCGTAACCGCAGCAATCTCCATGGCCGGCGTCGTAACCGTGCTGACGCTGGTCTATGACAGCTCTTCTGAGTGCGACGATCCGCCAGCCCAGTGAAAGACGTGGGGCTTCTCACCATAGGAAGGTCAAGGGAACATCAGACTTACCGTACCGTGATGGGAGGGTTCAGAGCGCTGAGCGGTGTTTCGCATTCGCCTTTTCCGCGTCCGGCCCAGATAGTATGGTTAGGTCTCATGCCCCACAGACTGCGCCAGCTCCTGCTCGTGCTGATCGCGTTTGCCTTCATCGGCAGCACGTCGACTCAGCTCGCGCGCTCGGCGGAGTACGTCGCGCCTATGATGCTGGCGGGTTTGCCCTGCGACATGATGATGTCGCACACGGGAATGCAGGATGGTAAGCCCATGCCGCCGTGCAAGGGCATTACGTCGGACTGCATCAAGCAAATGGGCTGCGTCACCGACGCTGCCTTGCCTGCTCGGACCATGAGCGTCGACATCGGCGCATCCTTCAGCGACGTCGACTACTGGTCGGTCTGGTCGAAGCTGACCGATTTCGTGCGCAAACCCGAGCCCCTTCCGCCCCGAACGATCTGAGTCCAACAGGCGCACACTCTAGGTGCGTTCAATCGACACAGATTTTTTTACTGGCCGCGATGCACCTGCCGTGCATTAGCGGGTCACAAAGGGTATTTCGATGACTTGCTCACGTCTTTTCGCGAGCGCCCTGACGCTCGTCTGCGTCTATGCGCTCAACACCCTGCCGGCCTTTGCCAAACCCGATGATTATCGTTTCGAGCTGGTCGGCAAGCCACAACCCCAAGGCGGCCGTGACATCGTGCAGGTCCGCCTCGTCCACGCTCCCGACAGCAAGCCTGTGCCCGATGCGGTCATCTTCCAGACGTCTGCCGACATGGGGCCGATGGGTATGCCGACGATGACGGCTCCCGTGAGGGCGGTGATGGCGGCTAAGGACGGAGTTTACGGCTTCGAGGTGGAGCCGGGCATGACCGGCACCTGGGCAATCCATCTGGCGGCCAAGGTCCAAGGCGAGCCGGAGACGGTTCGGGGTACGATCACCGCCGACCTGGTGACGTGACGTGGCTGCCCATTGGGTGCTGTTGGGGGCTGGCGCTGCGCTGGCTCTCGGCCTGACTGCGTACGCCTCAGCCCACGCGCAGACAGCCGTTCCTCTGGGCGCGACCGTCGATGGCCTGCTTACCGCGGGACGAAGCCTCAGTCCGGCATTGCGTGCCGCAGCCTTGGACACCGAAGCAGCCTCGGCCAGGGCAGGAGGCGCAGACACGCTCGACGATCCGACCATCACGGACAGCTACACCTACTACAAAGACCCGAACGTCTTCAGCGGCCACACGGTCATGCTGACCCAGGCGTTCCCGCTCTGGGGCAAGCGCAGCTTGCGCCGGGAGGCGGCACTTGCTGACGTAAATGCCAGCCGCGGCCGCGAGCGCGCGGCGCAGGACGAGCTGGATGAGAAGATCAAGGTTGCCTACGCGCAATACGACCTGACCGCGCGCGACCTGGCGGTGAACCGGGAAATCGCCGGATTGGCGCGCCGCATGCGGTCTGCCGCATCGGCTCGCTATGCGCAGGGCGGCGGCGACCAGATCGCTGTCATCCAGGCTCTTGGCGAGGAGACGACGGCCAAGCTGGAGGATGTCAGGCTTGGCGGCGCATATGAGGCTGCGCGCGCCCGCCTTAACGTGCTGGTCGGCCGTCCCGCGAATGCGCCCCTCTCCCAAGCGATCCGCGCAAGACCGATCCCAGCCGCAGAGCCCGCCTTGGAAATGCTGGTGGAGCGCGCCCGGGCGGCCAATCCGACCCTGGCCGCCAGCACCGCCACGATGGAAGCGGCGCGCACGCGCAGCACCTTGGCGGACAAGGCCTGGTATTCGGACGTGACCATCGGAGGCGGACCGCTCTTCCAAACCAACAACCGGCCCGTTGGCTTCGCCGCCACAATCGGTCTCAATATCCCGGTGCCCTGGGGGCGTGAGGCAGCCGGTCAGGATGAGGCGGCAGCGCAGCTCGGCGCGTCCCAGCAACGCTATGAAGCGACCCGGCTCGAGATCGAGGGCGCCTTGGCCGAAAGCCTTGCCAGGTTGCGGGCCGCGCGCGCGACGGAGGCGCTCCTGCGGCGTGAAGCGATGCCACAGGCACGCGCCGCGTTCCAAACGGTGCTTATCAATTACAGTCAGGGCCGGGGCGATCTGACGGGCGCCATCACCGTCGAGCGTCAGACCCACGACGTCGAGCTCCGCGTGCTCCAGGCGCAGCTCGACGAACAAGTCGAGCTTGCCGCGATCGAGCGCTTGATCGGGGGAGACCTGTGATGCGGTCTTTCCTGCTAGCAATGGCACTCGCATTGACCGCAATCGTCAGCCTCGCCCGAGCTGACGATCAGCCCCGCCGGCCGCTTTTCTACCAGGACCCCGATGGCAAGCCGTTCTACGCGAGCGGTCCCAAGAAGACCTCGGCGGGGCGAGACTATCAGCCGATCTTCGACGGTGCCGCCCAACAGCCTGTCACGCCAGTTGCAGCGACATCGCCCGCGCCGGCAAAGCCGCCGGGTAGCAACCATCGCATCCTCTACTACCGGAACCCGATGGGTCTGCCGGACACCTCGCCTAAGCCCAAGAACGACAGCATGGGGATGGCTTACATCCCGGTCTATGCCGACGAGCGCAGCCAGGAGGACCCACCCGGCACCGTCCGGATGACGCCCGGCCGCCTCCAGACGCTTGGCGTGCGTACCGAAGCCGCCGAAATGCGGCCGCCAGCCAGCCGCACTATTCGGGCAATTGGGACCCTCCAGTTCGACGAGCGGCGGCTGGCGACGGTCACGACGCGGGTGCCGGGCTGGATCGAGCACCTGGCCGTTGCGGCGAACGGCGATCCGGTCAGGCGCGGGCAAATGCTGGCCGAGATCTACTCGCCCGACATGGTCGCCTCCGAGGAGGAATACCTGATCGCCGCTCGAATGGGCGGCGCGATCGCCCGAGCCTCGCTCCAACGGCTGCGCGCGCTGGACATCCCCGACGACGAGATCGCGCGTTTGCGCCGGTCCAGCCGCTCGACACGGCGCATCCCGGTCGTGGCGCAAGCGGATGGTGTCGTGATCGACAAGCCGGTGCAAGAAGGCATGCGGGTCGATGCCGGCGAGGCGCTCTACCGGACGGCGGACTTATCCAGCCTTTGGCTGATAGCGCAGGTGCAGGAGCAGGACCTCGGGGCGATCGTGCCGGGTCAGGTGGCGCGTGCCACCTTCATCGCCTTCCCAGGCCGAGGCTTCGAGGGCCGGGTGGAATTCGTCTATCCCTCGCTGTCGGCCGACACGCGTACGGTCCGCGTGCGCATCGTGCTGCCCAATCGCGACGGTAACCTGCGCGCCGCGATGTTTGCGAACGTGCAGATCGAGGCCGCCCCCGCCGGTGCGCCAGTGGTGACGGTGCCGGACTCCGCGGTGCTGGACAGCGGCACGCGGCAGGTTGTTCTGGTGGTGGCCGGCGGGGGCCGCTTCCAGCCCCGGACCGTCTCGTTGGGCATACACGGCGACGGCTGGGTGCAGGTGACGGACGGCGTCAAGCCCGGCGAACGCGTCGTGGTGGGCGCCAACTTCTTGATCGACGCTGAAAGCAACCTGCGGACAGCCCTCCAGGGGTTCGGGAGCGTCGACACACCGCAGGCCGGCCAGTCGGGAGCCAAGCCATGATCGGCCATTTGATCGAGCTGTGTGCGCGCAACAAGATGCTGGTGCTGCTTGCCACTCTGATGATGATGGGCGTCGGCGTCTGGTCTGTCGCCAACACGCCGCTCGACGCTCTACCGGACCTGTCGGACACGCAGGTCATTGTCTATACCGAGTATCCGGGCCAGGCCCCGCAGGTGGTCGAGGACCAGGTCACCTATCCCCTCACCACGGCTTTGCTCGCCGTGCCGCACGCCAAGGTCGTGCGCGGCTTCTCGGATTTTGGGGTGTCGTTTGTCTATGTCGTGTTCGACGACGGCACCGATCTCTACTGGGCGCGGTCGCGTGTTTTAGAATACCTCAACTTCGCAGCCAAGCGCCTGCCTGCCGGCATCACGCCCGCTCTGGGGCCTGACGCAAGCGGCGTCGGCTGGGTCTACGAATATGTGGTCGTTGGTGCCAACCAAACTCTGGCCGAGCTGCGCAGCATTCAGGATTGGATCGTGCGCTACGGCCTGGTGACGGCCAAGGGCGTGGCCGAGGTGGCGAGCGTCGGCGGCTTTGAAAAGCAGTATCAGGTCGTCGTTGACCCCCAAAAGCTGCAAGCCTTTGGCATCTCCCTGGACCGTGTCTCGGACGCGATCCGCGCCAGCAACAACGATGTTGGCGGCCGGACGATCGAGATGAGCGAGACCGAGTACATGGTCCGCGGTCGCGGCTACCTGCGGAATATGGAGGATCTCGGGGCGGTCGTGCTGAAGGCTGATCCGAACGGCTCGGGCACGCCGGTGCTGCTGCGTGACGTGGCCCGCATTGAACTCGGTCCGGACGAGCGCCGGGGCATTGCCGAGATGAACGGCACGGGGGAGGTGGTCGGCGGCATCGCGCTCAAGCGGGATGGTGCGGACGCGCTGACCACCATCGACAACATCAAGGCCAAGGTGGCGGAGATCACCCCGGGGCTACCCGAAGGCGTGTCGATCAAAACGGTATACGATCGCTCGCAGCCGATCGACAGCGCGATCTACACGCTCAAGCACACGCTGCTTGAAGAAAGCCTGATCGTCGCGGCTGTATGCGTCATCTTTCTGCTGCACGTCCGCAGCGCCCTGGTAGCTATTCTGACCCTTCCGATCGGCATCCTGATCGCCTTTGCTGGCATGCACGCGCTCGGCATCGGCTCAAACATCATGAGCCTGGGCGGCATTGCCATCGCTCTCGGGGCAATGGTGGATGCGGCGATCGTGATGATCGAGAACGCCCACAAGCACGTCGAGCGCCTCCGACCAGGTGAGCCGCGCGGCCCTGCATTGATCGCTGCGGCCAAGGAGGTAGGCCCGTCGCTGTTCTTCAGCTTGCTGGTGATCGTCGCCGCCTTCCTGCCGGTGTTCGCGCTCGAGGACCAGGAAGGCCGCCTGTTTAAGCCGCTGGCCTACACGAAGACCTTTGCGATGGCAGGGGGTGCCCTGCTGTCGGTAACGCTCGTTCCGGTGCTGATGCTGTTCTTTGTGCGGGGGCGCATCGTTCCCGAGTCAAAGAACCCGATCAACCGCGCGCTGATCTGGCTCTATCGCCCGCTAATCCGGACCATCCTGCGGGTGCCGGCCCTGGTCGTGATCGCCGCGATCGCGATCCTGGGCGCCACGGCCTGACCGGCGATGCAGCTCGGCAGCGAGTTCATGCCTAGCCTGAACGAAGGCACGCTCCTGTTCATGCCGGTGACACTGCCGGGACTTTCGGTGACCAAAGTGGCCGAGCTGCTGCAAACGCAGGACCGGATCATCAAGTCGTTTCCGGAGGTCCAGTCCGTCTTCGGCAAGGCAGGCCGCGCAATGACCGCGACCGACCCGGCCCCGGTCGAGATGAGCGAAACCGTGGTCAACCTGAAGCCGCCCTCCGAGTGGCCGGCCGGCAAGACACTGGACGGGCTCATCGCGGACATGAACGCCGCCCTGCAGCTTCCTGGCGTCAGCAACGCCTGGACCATGCCGATCAAGGCGCGCATCGACATGCTCTCGACCGGTATCCGCACGCCGGTCGGCGTGAAGGTGTTCGGGCCGGACCTGCATGTGCTGGAGCGGCTGGCAACTGAAGTCGAGCGCGTCGTTCACGACGTGCCCGGCACCACGAGCGCCTTCGCCGAACGGCTGGAAGGCGGCCACTACGTCGAGATCGAGCCGGACCGCGAAGCCGCCGCCCGCTACGGACTGTCTGTGCAGGACGTGGAGCAGGTGGTGGCGACGGCTCTCGGCGGCGAGACGGTCACCACGACCGTCGAGGGCCGCGAGCGGTATGGCGTGAACGTGCGGTATCCACGCGGCCTGCGGGAAGACCCGGAGGCCATCGCAAGCCAGGTCCTGGTGCCTGCGACGGGTGGCGCCATGATCCCATTGGGTCAGGTCGCCAGCATTCACATCACCACGGGGCCGCCCAGCATCCGGACGGAGAACGCGCAGCCAGTCGCCTACATCTACATCGACCTGCAAGGGCGCGACCTCGGCGGCTATGTCGCGGAGGCAGCGGCGAAGGTGTCGGCGCAGGTGAAGATGCCGCCTGGCTATTACATCGAGTGGAGTGGCCAGTTCGAGTATCTTCAGCGTGCCGAGGCCAGGCTGAAGGTCGTGGTGCCGGCCACCCTGGTCGTGATCATGGTGCTGCTGTTCCTCAACTTCGGCCGGCTGACCGAGACCTTCATCGTCATGCTGTCCGTGCCGTTCGCGCTCGTCGGGGGCGCCTGGCTGATGTGGTGGCTCGGCTACAACATGAGTGTCGCCGTGGCGGTCGGCTTCATCGCGCTTGCGGGTGTCGCGGCCGAAACGGGTGTGGTCATGCTGATCTACCTCGATCAGGCGCTGTCCGATGTCAGGCGGCTTCGCCTGATCGATGGCGTCCAGTTGAGCCGCGCCGATCTGCGCGGTGCAATCATGCACGGCGCCGTTGAGCGCGTGCGTCCGAAGATGATGACCGTCGTGGCGATCATGGCCGGGCTGCTGCCGATTCTATGGAGCAGCGGCACCGGCTCTGAAGTAATGCGCCGCATAGCGGTCCCAATGGTGGGTGGAATGGTGTCGTCCACCATTCTGACCTTGCTCGTCATTCCCGCGATCTACACGATAATCAAAGGATGGAATCTCCCGCATCAAACCACGGCTAAGGCTCCGGCTCTGAAGCAGCCAGTGCTACGCGCAGGATAACAGTTCTGCGCAGCGTGACCCTGGCACAGCGCTGGCCAACGTTAATCCGCATGTCGCACCTCAACCGTGACATGCGACAAGGTTGAAAAGCGGGCGAGCAACCGATGATAGTGCTCCGGCCCGCGCGTTGCGGTCCTGGTTGCGACCGAGACGATAGCTCCAAGATGCCCTGGCCCAAGCCGCCAAAGATGGAGGTCGGCCAAACGGTCGCCCTCCGCCTCAACCACCTGACGCACACCGCCTGCAACGCGCTGGTCTGGTACCATGTCGAGCAGGATGGCGCCCGTGTCGCGGGCCAGCCCGTAGGACCAGCTCGCGATCACGCAGGCGCCGATGATGCCGGCCAGAGGGTCCATCCATAGCCAGCCAAATGCGCGAGCGAGCAGCAGTCCGACAATGACCAGGACGGAAACCGCAGCGTCGGCGACAACGTGGATAACGGCCGCCCGCATGTTGTTGTCCCGGTGTGCAGCCCCGTGCCCATCGTGGCCATGGTCGTGCTCCTCAAACGAGACCTGATACTCGCCGCTGCCGACCTGCACATGAGCGGTGAACTGGTGCGGCTCCGGGATCGCCTCGAAGCTCTCCAACCAGCCGCCCCGGTCCTGCATGGAGTAGAGTTGGTGCGTGCCGTCCGGACGCACCGTCTCGACGGTTACGCCAGCAGTAACCAACTGACCTAGCTGCGGACGCAGCCGGAACACTGGCGGCACGCCATCCTCGAACACGCTGAGGGTCAGAACGCCCTCAGGAGTGGTAATGCGATGCTCCTCGTCATGAGCCGTATGGTCGCCAGCATGGTCGTCGTCGTGGCCATGGCCGTGCCCATGATGGTGGTGGCCACCCCCATTCAGCAGCCAAACGCTGGCGACATTGACGGCGAGGCCAAGGGCCGCAATCGGGATTGCCTCAGCGAAATGGATGGGAACGGGCGCAAACAGCCTGGTGACGGCCTCGTAGCCGATCAGCAGCGCGATCATCGCCAGCACGATTGCACTGGTGAAACCCGCTAGGTCACCCAGCTTGCCGGTCCCGAAGGTGAACCGACCATCGTGCGCGTATTTGCGAGCGCAGGTGTAGGCGAGGGCGGCCAGCAGTAGGGCGCCCGCATGGGTGCTCATGTGCAGCCCGTCGGCAACAAGGGCGATCGAGCCGAAGGCGAGGCCGCCCACGATTTCCAGCACCATCATCGCGCCGCAAAGGGCGATGACCCACCAGGTCCGGCGTTCTGATTGCTCGTGCCCGGCCCCAAGAAAGACATGATTGTGACCGATCGGAGGGCAAGGGAAGCCGGCGGGAGCGATTGAGCCGTCCATGATTAGTCTCTCATTTCAGGTAGGTACGGACGACGTCGAGCAGCTGCTGTACCGCCTCGGCATTCAGCGCCCCAGGGTGCTTGTCAGGGTCCACCAGGTGCGTACGGACGTGGTCCTCGACCACTTCGGCCATGAGCCCGGCCATCGCGCCCCGGACGCCGGCGATCAGGTGCATGACCTGTTCGCAGCCCGCCTCGCGCTCGAGAGCCCGCTCGATCGCCTCGACCTGGCCCTTCATGCGACGCACGCGCGCCAGCAGCTTCTGCTTTTCGCGAACGGTGTGAGTCACGCCGGATCAAATAGCATAGGGGGGCAGGGTAAACAAGTCCCAGTAGATCCCGAGATCGATGCTCACCCCTGGGCTCGCCGGTCGTCGTGTTCAAGGCGGCCCTAGGAATTTGCCGCAAGCGGCGCGCCAGAGTCGCGGAGGCCCAGGATGGCGTGACTAAAGTCCTCGGACCTACCGGTATCGATACCGTCTCGATATCCGGCAAGGAGGCGGAGGCTACGCTGAATGCCTACTCCCGATATGGCAAGGCCTCGGCCACCCTGCCCAGCGCAGTCTGATAGACCAATTAGCCTACGCGGTCGCGAACACCAACGGGAGGAGCTGCTGCTCAAAGGAGAGGACTTCGACAAAACCGACAGCCATTCGGCGACGGACGCTAGTACTGCCCCTTCAAGTGCTGGCTGACTACAAACGTTCCGCCGGTTCCGAAATGCTGTATTTCCAGCCCTGAGCTGTTGTGGCGGTCTCGGCCTCAGCAGCAGAAGGCTGGACGATGTGACGCCTGAAGAGGGACAAGGACGGCAAGGCCGATGTACGAAGGCGTCAGAAAAGCGAGTCTGGTTTGGATCGGCGTGGTCGCATGCTCATCGACATCCTGGGCACAGCCGGCTCCACAGATGCCGCCAAATGCCGCCACACCAGCCACGCGAAGCTCACCAACGCCCGGCCCGGCATCGACGCCTCCCCCAGCGGCTCCTCCGGCGACCGAGCTGTGGGACCGCCCCAATCTCCTCGGGGATTTTGGGGGCTTGCGTTCAGGGTTGGCAGGTCGCGGCATCTCGTTCGGCCTTCTTGAGACCAGCGAGGTTCTGGGTAATCCGACCGGAGGAATACAACAGGGAGCAATCTATGAGGGGTTGACCGAGGCCAGTATGGGGCTGGACTTGGCCAGACTGATTGGCATCGAGAACGGCGTGATCAACTTCAGCGCGTTCCAGATCCACGGCCGTGGGCTGTCGACCAACAACATCGGTAATCTAAACAACGTGAGGAGCATTGAAGCGACCCGGGGGACGAAACTCTTCGAGCTTTTTTACCAGCAGGGATTAGCAGGCGGTAAGCTTGACGTGCGCGTGGGTCAGCTCGCCGCGGACCAGGAGTTCCTGAACAGTCAATACAGCAGCTCGTTGATGAACTCGACTTCCTTCGGATGGCCAGAATTGCCTTCCCAGGATGTTCCGGGAAGCGGACCCATCTATCCTTTGGCTACGCCCGGTGTAAGGGCCCGCTGGTCTGTCAGCAGTCCCCTCACTGTGATGGCTGGAATCTACAACGGCAATCCAGCTGGCCCAGGCCCTGGAGATCCGCAGCTTCGCGACGCTTCGGGCACCGCCTTCCGGCTGAACGATGGCATATTTGCGATCGCCGAGGCCCAATACATCATCAACGGCAGCACTCATCCTACCGGCTTGCCAGGAAGCTACAAGGTTGGCGCTTGGTTTGAGTCGCAAGGAACCTTTAGCCAACAATTTGACAATACAGGTCGATCCCTCGCCAATCCGCTTGCGAGTGGACAGCCACGCGCGCTTAACGGCGACTATAGCGTCTATGGGATGGTCGATCAGCTCATTTATCGGGAGCCGGGCACAATAAATCAGGGCGCTGCTATCTTCTTTCGAGTAATGGGTGCGCCAGAGGATCGGAATCCAATCAGCTTCTTTGCTGACGGCGGGCTAACCTATAAGGGTCTTGTGCCAGGTCGTAACAATGACACAGCCGCCGTAGGCGTCTCCGTTTCACGAATCAGCCCTGTGGCGGGGCACCTGGATGGCGATCGTCAATTCTACTCGGGAGCCCGGACCCCAATACGTAGTAGTGAGGGCGTTCTCGAGCTGACCTACGAATACCAGGCTGCAGCGTGGTGGTTGATACAGCCTGACCTTCAATACGTGTTCAATCCTTCTGGCGAAGTTTTAGACCCGGTCAAGCCTGCGCGCAATGTTGGCGATGCATTCATGCTTGGCCTGCGGTTGGTAGTCACGTTGTGATGATCGGCATCAAAGCAAAGGCGTCGATCTTCCAGTCTGGGACAGCGCAACCTATCAGCAAGACGAGGACCGTCAACGTCGCGCTTGGCCACACGGCCATCATATAGGCTCTAGCGCATCCGCACTGGCGCCATGACTGCAACCTCGTTCAAGGTCTTTGACTTCAGAGGGGTTATCTACTTCTTTAGACACCGCTTTACGATCTGGTGTCATTGGCTCTAACGTCCGGTCAATCGTGTCACGCACCGAACGATAGATCTGATCCTCAGGTCTGGCTGAACTCGCCTGGATCGAAACTTTCATGGAGCGAAGTGCGCGAGCCACGCGGGCTTGGTAGTCCACGATAACAGCTACATCGCTGGCCGCGTGTTTGTTATAATGCTGCAAGTACAAAGAATACATGCAGGGCATCCTTCTTAATTCTTGTGCAATTTCGATATGCCTGCCGGCAAGTCCCATGAGGACATGGACTTTCACATCGTGCGGACATGGAGTGGAAACCGTGTCTTGGTCAGTGACATTAAGTATGTAGCCGAAAGTACCGATATAGTATCCGTAAGCTGGATGTCTAAGCGAAGCGCGAGTTCTCGCTGCCATTGTAGCCAAGTCTGCGATATTCAGGTCAGATGAGACAGCTGCCGGCTCGATGCCAAGGGTGACCTCAAATACTGGCGTGATTGGCTCGCTGCACCCAGACGCTGCTACGGGCGCGAAAAGCAGCCCTCCTACAAAGGCTAGCCCAGTCATGACGGTTCACCAATCTTCGACAAGATATGCTGCATGGAGTCGATCGGGCCTCGGCAACGCTGTTAAGTGGCGACTATCTGCATGCCATCTGTGTCCATGCCGTCCGGAGAGCCGGCTCCTTAGGACGCGAGAGCAGGCTCGCTGCCCTTTTTTGGTCGCTGGGTCCAGCGCTTCAGCGATCCCCCGTCGCTGCCGGAGCTTGGGTGTCTGTCTTCATTCCGGAGTCCATCCGATTGCATTGCGCCATCATCGTCCGCATCTTGGGTGACATCTGCTTGCCCTGGCTCATGCTCTGATGCATCCGCGCGCAGTGCTTCATCATGGCCTGCATGTCCATGCCACCCATCTTGCAGTTCTGCATTTCGCTCATACCTTGCATCTGACCGCCTGTCATTTTAGGCATGCCCGGGCTTTGTGTTTGCTGACCGTAGGCCAGGGGCGTCATGCCGAGCAGGGCTACGCAGGCGACACGGAGCGAGCCTGTGAAATTTACCATTGTCTTGTTCCTTGTGACGAAGGCGGGAGAAGGGAGCCTGGCTAGGGTGCCGACCGACTACGGTGACCCCGGGCTTAGAACCAGGAGCGCAAACCGAAGGTGAAGCGGATGTCCTGAACGCGCTCTCCGTCGGCGCGGGCGAACCGCTGCGCCTGCCCGAAATACCCAGTGTAGGTGACACCGACATAGGGTGCGAGCTTGCGGGTGAACTCGTAGCGCAGGCGGAGGCCGGCATCGATATCGGACAGGCCGGATCCAACCCCGCGCCCTGGATCAACCTTGCTGTAGAGGTTCATTTCCGCTTGCGGTTGCAGAACCAGTCGGTTGGTAATCAGCAAATCGTAGGAGGCATAGAGACGAGCGGCCGTGCGCCCGCGATCGCTAACATAGCCGGTTGCTTCGAGATCGAAGAAATAAAGCGACAAGCCCTGCACGCCAAGGGCGGCCCAGGTCCGGGTGGGGCCGCTGTCAAGATCCATGCGCACCCCGCCTTGCAGATCGAAGTAGGTCGAGATCGCCCGGTCGTAGAGCAGTTCGTGATCGCCGTCGATGAATTGTCCATGCGTGCCGACCGTGCCTTCCGACTTGACCCACAGCTTGTCGGTGTCGGTGCCGATCCAGCCCTGACCGTCGTAGCGGAATTGCTGGCCGTTGCCGGCGGCACGGTCCTCGAACTGATCGAGCAGCACATGGGCGAAGATGGAATTGTCCATTACCGGCTGCATGCCACCAACATATTCGAGGGGTGCGAGGCGCACCGCGTCCTGCAGGTTGGCCGGCGTCTGCTGGGCTAGAGCAGACGACCCTGCCGCTGCGAGCAACGCGGCGCTGCCGGCGACGACCGGTCGCAGCCCGTGCCCCGTGCGGCGGATCATGCCACCACCACGGTGCGGAACATGCCCATCTCCATGTGATAGAGCAGGTGGCAGTGATACGCCCACATGCCGGGCGAGTCCGCGGTGACCAGGTAGCTCAGCTTCTCGCCAGGCTGAACGATGACAGTGTGCTTGTAGGGCCGGTACTCCCCCTGTCCGTTCTCCAGCTCGCTCCACAGTCCGTGTAAATGGATCGGATGCTCCATCATGGTGTCGTTGATGAGCGTGAAACGGACCCGCTCGCCGCGTGCCAGCCGGATCGGCTCGGCCTGGGAGAACTTCTTGCCGTCGAAGCCCCACATGTAGCGCTGCATGTTGCCGGTCAGGTGCAGCGTGATGTCGCGAGAAGGCGGTCGTGGGTCGGCCCCAGGGATGGTCGCGCGCAAGTCGTTGTAGGTCAGCACGCGCCGTCCGTTGCCGCGCAGCCCGTCGCCCGGGTCGCCAAGCCGGTTGATCGGGTCCATCGCCACGTTATCGACCGCGATGCCGCCGCGCAGCTTGCCTGCTTCCGGACTGGCCTTCATGCCGCTGCTCATGTCCATGCCGGCCATGCCGCCGCCGCCGCTCATATCCATGCTGTTCATGCCGGCCATCTCGCTCGCAGAGCCAGACGGTTCGAGCTTGCTGGTTTGGCCGCTCATGGCCATGCCCTTCATCCCGGCCATGTCGCTGCTGGAGTTGGACGATGCGGGTTTTCCGGCGCTCTTGTTCGTATCCATGCCGCCCCTGCCGCTATCCATCTTCATGTTGCCCATCCCCATGTCGGTCATGGAGCGGATTGGCCGAGGATCCATCGGCGGGATCGGCGCCGCGAGGCCGGTGCGGGTGGCTAGCGTGCCACGGGCGAAACCGGTGCGGTCCTCGCTCTGGGCAAAGATGGTATACGTCTCCGCGGTCGGCTCCACGATGACGTCATAGGTCTCGGCAACGCCGATGCGGAACTCGTCTATCGGCACCGGCTCAACGTCGTTGCCGTCGGCGGCGACCACAGTCATTTTCAGACCGGGTATGCGGACGTCGAAAAAGCTCATCGACGAGCCGTTGATGAAACGTAGCCTTACCCGCTCGCCCAGCCGGAACAGGCCAGTCCAGTTGGTATTCGGTGGCGCGCCGTTAAACAGGTAGGTGTAAGTTGCGCCGGTGACGTCGGCGATGTCGGCGGCGCTCATGCGCATGCGGCCCCACATCAGCCGGTCACCAATAGTGGCGCCTAACCCCTCACGGCGAGCATCCGCAAGGAAAGTGCCAGCGTCGCGCTCATGGAAATTGTAGTAGTCGTTCTGCATCTTGAGATTGCTGACGATCTCTTCCGGGCTGCTGTCACTCCAGTCCGACAGCAGCACGACGTGATCACGATCGAAACGCTGCGCATAGCCGGCCTTCGGCTCCACGACGATCGCGCCATACAGACCGGTCTGCTCTTGGAAAGCGGAGTGACTATGATACCAGTAGGTGCCGCTTTGATGCAGCGGGATGCGGTAGGTAAAGGTCTCGCCGGGCATGATGCCGCGGAAGCTCAGCGCTGGAACCCCGTCCATGTCGGCTGGAGAGCGGATGCCATGCCAGTGGATCGAGCTCGGCACTGCGAGCGTGTTTCTGACATTCAACACGACGGTGTCGCCCTGGCGCCAGCGCAGCATCGGTCCAGGGACCAAGCCGTTTACGCCAGTCGCGACGGCCGGACGACCGGTCAGGTTAACCGGCACGCTGCCGATCGCGAGGTCGAAACTGGTGCCGGACAGCGCTTCTACGGAGCCGGGAACCTTCATCCCCCATGCTCTGCCGCCAAGCGTTGCCAGGGCTGCCCCGCTGAGGACGGAGCCCTGGACGAAGCGTCGGCGGCTCATCACGCCGTGCTTCGATGCGGATCGGAAGTCCATGGTCATCGTCCCATCGTCCAAAGTTAAGAACGACCCAGCGGTCGGGGTCACAGCTCGTGCATTCATCGTGGATCGCGGCGTTTGGCGGCTCAGCCATCGTCGGGCGGGGCCAGGGTGCCGAACCATGCCACCAGTCCCAAAACCAGCACCGCACTGACCGTCTCCAGGGCAATGCTGCGCCGGATCTCTATCACCCCGTCCCGGATGTCGGCGCCCCCCTGTGCGGCAGTTTGCAGCCGAGGCGTCAGCCGCCAGCGGTGCAAGGCGGCCAAGCCGAGCATCACCATGAACAAGGCGAGCTTAATCAGCAGGAGCCTCCCGTAGAGCGTCGTGAACAGGCCCCAAAGATGGTTCGGCCCGACCAGGAACCAGCTATTGATCAGGCCGGAGAGGATCAGAAGGGCGACCGCCGCGGTGCCCACTCCCGAGAAGCCTGACAAAGCCCGATCGAGGCGACGTGCAGGGCTGCCGCTGGTCCTCGCGAGGTGATCCATCACCATCATCGTGAGGATGCCGAGCGCCCCGATCCAGATGGCGGCAGCCAGCAGGTGGATGATATCGGCCGCGAAGTGGACGAGGCCGGCGGTGCCGTCGCCACTCATGCCGTGACCGCCCCAGGCCAGGCTCGTCGTCGCCACAGCACCAAGAACGGTCACCAACCAGAGTCGAAGGCTGCTCGGCTGGTTCAGGAGCAGGAGCAGTGCCGTAGCGACGACGATAAGACGACTGACGGCAGCGTGCCCAAAGGATGTTGACGTCATCACCATCGCCATCATGGCTGGGTCAGCACCGCCAGCCATGTCCGCCGCCTGTAGAACCAGTGCGGCCATCGTCGCAGCCACTAACATTAGCCCACAAAAAACGAGCAGACGACGTTCGCCGATAGTGGGCAGGTCGGGATGCTGACGAGCCAGAAAGAAGCCTCCGCCAAACAGGCCGGACGTCCCAGCATACTGAGCTGTGCGGGCAAGAACGAGCACAGTCTGCGAGAGGCTCATCGAACTATAAACGCGAACGTCCCTTGGGTGCGGTGCGTATCGGCCGTCACGACGTGCCACTTCACCGTGTAGCTGCCGCTCTTGAGCGGGCGCTGCGGGACGACGACAAGCATGTTCTTACCCATGTCCTTGGACGAGACCGGGATGTCTTCACCCGTTGCCGTCCGCAGCTCTATGCTGGACAACATCGCTAGAGGTGCCTCGCTGAACCGGAGCTCGATGTCTCCCGGAGGACCACCGGTGGCATCCGCCACCGGATGGCTGACCATTAGGTGAGCATGAGCCTCAGCCGCCGGTGCCAGGATAAGTCCCGCAAGGAATGCGCAAATGGTGAGCAGATGGCGATGGGAGCGATGGATTTTAGACAAGGGTAGCTCTTCCCGACGGGTTGCATAACCACTACGCAGCGAGTTGCCAGAACCCTCGCGAGGGAAGGACGACCGTGATGCGTATGTGATGGGCGGGAGGAGTACGATCATGCTGGAACATGACTTGGCGGAGCTCACCGGTTGCGTGGGCGACGTGCCGCCTCCAGGTCTGGAAGAGGCAATCTGGTGCAGGATCGAGGTGCTGCAGCATTCGCATCGCGTCGAGGTGCTTACTATGCGTCTCCAGACCCTGGCGCTGGTTGTCGCTCTGGGGGCCAGCACAACGATCGGAGTGGCGCTCGCGCGGGCGCGGCCGTCCACTTCGTCGCTGGTCCAGATCTCCTCGGAAGCCGCCGGGCTCGCTCCCTCTACCCTGCTAGGCTTCCAATTTTGAATCGACTGGGCCGCATCAGCTTTGTCATCATCGTGCTGACCGCGATGGCAGCCGGCTTGGGAGGATGGGTTGGCGTCCACCTCGGCCTGCACCAGGTACAGGCTCCGGCCGGACTGGACGTCATCGTCCACCGCCAGATCCACCTGACCGCTGATCAGGATCGCCAGCTGGCCGTCCTGGAAACGCACTTCGCTGTTCTACGCAAGGCGCGGCAGGTCGAGATGCAGTCCGCCAATGCTGATCTGGCCGAAGCGATTGGCGCGCAGCACGCCTACGGACGGAAGGCGCAGGAAGCGGTGAGCCGCTTCCACGCTGCGATGGGCGCCCTGCAGGAGGACACCATTCGCCACGTCTTCGCGATGCGCGCGGTCATGACGCCCGAGCAAGCACACCAGTTCGATGTCCTGGTGGCCAGGGCGCTCACATCGCCTACCTCGTGAAAGATAGTGACGAGGCACTAGCCGCACTGGCTAGGACCGGAGACAGACAAGCATTTGAAGTTCTCGTCCGGCGGTATAAGGAGCCGCTTTACCGGTTCTGCCGCCGCTACGTCGGCAATGCGGACGATGCCTCCGATGTCCTCCAGGATGCATTCGTCGCCGCCTGGATGGGATTGCAGCGCTATGACGAGCGCCGGTCCTTTGCCGCCTGGCTGCAAAGGATCACCCTCAACAAGTGCCGCGACTTCGGACGTCGTGGTCTGGTCCGGCGGCTCTTCCTCACCAGGTTCGAACGGGAACAGCCTGCCGAAGCAGCATCGGCTCAGGCCGCTGCAACCGCCGATCCGAACACCGAGCGCTTGGCTCGGCTTGAACGTGAAGTCGCGGCGCTGCCGCCGGCTTACAAGGAAGCGCTTCTTCTGACGACATTCAGCGGTAAGAGCCACCTGGACGCCGCCAAGCAGCTCGGCATCTCAGTTAAAGCGGTGGAAATGCGGATCTACCGCGCTAAACAGAGGCTAGCCGGACTCATGAGCGACAAGCCGATCCACGGACGTTAAACTAGCTACTCAAGAAGGTATACACTTCAAATATCTATACTATTGGAACCCGAGCATTGCAGTATCTTTGATACGAACACAAAAGACTCTTTTGCAATATTTGTTACAGGCCACCCGAAGTCGGGGCGCCAGCATGGACCGGGATGACGAGTTTGCATGGCCATGTTGATGATCTGTCCGTAAGGTGGCGCTCCGGCTACAGCATTTCTAGCCATTTCAGACTGATGGGGTCAAACGGTGATGAGCTCCTGGATCTAGATCCTTGTGAGTGTTGAGGCCGGTATAGATGGCACAAGCACTGTCAATGCGTCTTCGGAATAGATTAGCAACAGCTATCTGGGGCGAGCTAGCACGAAGGCAGGCGGCGCTACGGTTTGGAGCGGGCACGGCCCAGTGGCAACAGCTTACGGAGATGACAAAACCTACCTTCTAGTTTCAGAGCTGATGCTTGCTCACCCGGACCCCGCTCGCATGATCTTCGCAGGTAACTACCAGACCACGACGAGCTTTCCTTCCACCCGAAGCTTGCCCCCCAAAGCAAGGGCGGCTCGTCGTCGCAACATTCTTGTGATGCGGTTTCATCGAACTTTCCCAGAGGATCAAAAATGTAGATCCGGCATATCGGCATCGACAAGCTCCGGAGCGGGAGCTTTGACTTGTCAAATCCCAGCCTAAGGTTGCATGATTGATCAAACTGACACCGCGTAATTCAAGCATGCTTTTTCGAAAAGAGGGCCAGCAAGTAGTCGCTTTCCTCCAATGGGGACAGGTGCGCGGTGGATATTGACAGCCCCAAATGGCAAATACACCGACAGGCAAGACCAACGGTTCTACCGCGGAATCATATTGCCTTGACCGTGTGGTCGATGCACCACAACTCTATTTTCAACGCCAGCGTAAGTTTTGCGCGGACATGTTCTGAGGCAAGATGGTCGCTCCCCGTCTTGAACGTGTCGTAAGTCAACGAGCCGTCTTTTCCGTCAAGGACAAGAAAATTGTATTGGGCCACATCTTCAAAGCGTCTTTGTCGCCGATACCCGCAGCAAAAGGCTGCTACTAAAAGTCATGGCTTGCGAAACAGCAACTGACACAACAAGCCAGGTTGATTGTCCATCAGCTCCAGGCTCGCACCGTGCAGTCCGGCAACCGCCTTAACAAGACTAAGGCCGAGCCCGCTGCCGGGCGTGCTTCGGCTAGCATCGAGCCGGGCGAAGCGCCCAAGCACGAAATCGTGCTGGTCAGCCGGTATTCCAGGACCGTCATCGGCAACGGTCACGACAATACCCCCGGTGCAGCGTGTGCCGCCGATGCTGACGTGGCTTCCGACCGGCGTGTGGCGAAGTGCGTTCTCGACCAGGTTTGCCAGAAGCTGGGTCAGAAGATGGCTATCGCCGCGCACCATTAGGTCGTCACGTAGATCGGCGGTCAGCGTCTGCTGCTGTGCTTCAGCTGTGGGCCCGTATGCCTCGATGAGGGTCTGCACTAGGGGTGTCAATGCCACGTCGGTAAAGTCCTCCTCCCGGATGCGGGCTTCGATCTGTGAGATGCGCAACAGCGAAGTGAAGGTGGCCAGAATGCCGTCGAGATAAGTGAGGGCCGCGTCTAGCTGCTCAGCCAAAGCGCCTGTTGCATCCCGATGCGCGAGTTCCAGCCGCTGCCTTAGCCGGGTCAGCGGCGTACGTAAGTCGTGCGCGATATCATTCGAGATCTGCCGCATGCTGCCGACCAGGGTCTCGATCCGGTCCAGCATCCTGTTCAGTCCGTCGGAAAGATGGTCGAACTCGTCGTCGGATCCACCGACCGGTATGCGCTGCGAGAGGTTGCCGCCCATGATCGTGCGGATCGCCCGGCTGATCGCCTCGATCCGGCGCAGCACGAGCATGCTCATTAGCAATCCTCCACCCAAGCCCAGCATTACGATGATGCCGAGGCTCCAGGCGAAGGCGCGCAGCAGAGAGAGCCGCATCTCCCGCCGGGCCCCAGCACTGCTGCCGACGAACAGGTAGCTGCCGTCTGGCAGGATGACGCCATCGCCGAGAAGCGGTGCGTCGCGCGCGCTGGCATATTGGCGATGTGATCGCTCGAGGCTGCGCTGCCCGGGCGTCGGATGGATCGCGCTCATGTTGCCCGCCAGCACGTGTCCGGTGCGATCCTGAAGCAGGTAGTAGAAGCCGGGCGAGGTCTGGACCAGCCCGTGCACAACATCCCGCAGACGGACCGGATCGTCTCCACCGGCATCGGCGCGTACCTCGGCGACTTCGTTGGCGACGGTCGCGTCGATCTGGCGCGTCATGAAGCCATCGGTGGTGATGCCGATGACGACGAACAGCACCATCACCGACAGGCTGAACAATCCGGCATAGAGCAGCATCAGCCGGAACAACGAGCTACCGATCAGCCGTCGTGCCCGGCCGCGGCCCGCGACCGCCTCGGCGGTGGTGTCAGACACGATCCGGTGCTCGCAACATGTAGCCGGATCCACGCACGGTGTGAATCAACTCCGGACGATGTCGGCCAAGCTTGTCACGCAGCCGGCTGACATGACTTTCAACAATGTTCGTGTTGGGGTCAAAATGGAAATCCCAGACCCGCTCCAGCAGCATCGTCCGCGTCAGCACCTCGCCTTCGTGACGCATCAGGTGTTCGAGCAGGCGGAACTCGCGCGGCTGCAGCATGACCGGCTCTGCCGCGCGTCGCACCGACCGGTCCAGCAGGTCCATTTCCAGGTCGGCAACACGCAAATGTGTGACGGTGCTGGTGCGCTCTCGGCGTCGCCCAAGCGCCGCGATGCGTGCGATCAGCTCTGCCATTGCGAACGGCTTGACGAGGTAATCGTCGGCACCGGCATTCAATCCCTCGACGCGGTCGTCGATCCCGTCCAGCGTGGTGAGAAACAGCACCGGCACCTGGCTGCCTGTGGCGCGCAGGGTCCGCACGATGGACAGGCCGTCCAGCGCCGGCAGCATGCGATCGACGATGATCACTTCCCAGCCGCCGCCCACCGCGCAAATCAGCCCGTCCCGGCCATCGACGGCGAGCTGCAGCTCGTGCGCCTGGCCACGCAGCGCCTCGTCGATGAAGGCGGCGGTCTCGGCATCGTCCTCAATTAGGAGCAGGCGCATAGTTTCCTTCGCGCCGGAGTTCCGCGCGCCGTCAAGTTGTCGATCCACAAGCTTCGCGTCATGGTCCGACAAGCTGCGCCCGTCCAGCCTGTTATGGCTAAGGAATGGGACATGCAGATGATCAAGCGAACCTTGTCGAGCTTGCTGATGGTTCTGACGGCGCCGACACTGGCTACTGCGACCCATGCTGCGTTTCCATATGCTTCGGTGCTCCGGGTGGTGGCCGACCTGCATGGCTCAGATCAGGCGGGCGGTTGGGACTATGCCGCCGTCGATGCCAGCTCGGGGCGGCTGCTCGTCGCCAGGATGGACGGGGTGCAGACCGTGACACTGGTTGACAACCAGCCGGGACCGCGACTGGCGCCGGGACGGCATGTGCACGAGGTGCTGCCGCTGCCCGGCAACCGCGTGCTGTTTACCAACGGTGACACCGACACAGCCAGCCTCGTCGATGGCACCAGCGGTGCGCTGCTGGCGAGCTTCAGGACCGGGATCAGGCCGGACGCCGCGACCTTCGATGTAGCGTCCGGCCAGGTTCTGGTCATGGACGGTGGCGACGGCGGCGTCACCCGGATCGACGTCATGGCGCCCAGGCCGCATGTGAGTGGACACATCCCCGTCGGCGGCAAGCTGGAGGCAGCGGCGCTGGACGGTGCAGGGCGGCTGTTCATCAATGTCGAGGACCGCAACCAGATTGCGGTGATCTCGCTGGCTTCCGGCACGGTGACCGCGCGCCTTCCGCTTGCCGGTTGCGAGGGGCCGACCGGGCTGGCCTACAGCCGGGCGCGCCACCTGCTGGTCTCCGCCTGCGGCAATGGGGTGGCCAAGGTGCTTAGCGCCGACGGCACGGAGCGCGCCAGCTTCGCCATCGGGCGACATCCGGATGCGGTGATCGCGGATCCGCCGCGCGATCGGATGTTCATCCCAAGTGGTGGCAACGGCACCCTGGTTGAGGTCGCCCTTGCGCCGACCCCGCACGTGGTGCGGACGCTGGCGACGCGAGCGGGTGCGCGCACTGGGGCCTACGATCCTGCCACTGAGCGCCTCTACCTGCCGTATGGCGACACCGTGCGCGCCAAGGGGCAGAAGCCGAAGCTGGTGCCCGGAAGCTTCGGTGTGCTCGTTGTCGACATGCACTGATACGATCGTGCGGCTGTCGATGAAGCCGGCTGGGCTGCTCCTGGCAGCATCGCTGGGCGGCTGCGCACACTACGCCGCCCTACCTTTGCCGCAACAGGCGGCGCTCTCGCCGGACCTAGGCGGGCTGGTGCACGACCGCCCATTGCCGGCGGCGCTCACGGTCTCCGACGTGGTCCGGCTGGCGGTGCTGAACAATCCCGATTTGCGTGCAGCGCGCAATCGCACCGGCGTGGCTGCGGCACAACTGCTGCAGGCGGGCATCCTGCCGAACCCGCAGGCCAGCCTGTCGGCCACCCCCACGCTGGCTGGGCCCGGCACCACCACCGCTTGGAACGCTGGCTTCACCGTCGACCTGCGGTCGCTGCTGATGCGGCCGAGCGCGGTTCGCGCCGCCCGCGCCAGCAAGCATCAGGTCGAGGCCGACCTGCTGTGGCAGGAATGGCAGGTCGCCGGGCAGGCCCGGCTGCTGATGGTTCAGCTGATCGAGGAGCAGCGCGGCCTGCGGCTGCTGGACGGGCTGCGCCAGCTGCTGGGCGGACGCCTCGACGAGCGGCGGCGGGCGCTGGCGGCCGGGGACGCGACCTATGCCACCATCGCTCCCGATCTCGCGGCGCTCACCGACGCCCAGACCCGCACGCGCGACGCCATGCGCCTGCTGCTGCAGCAACGCCACAGGCTGGCCGCCCTGCTTGGGCTACGTCCGGATGCGCTCCTGGTGCTGGCCGATTGCATCAACCTGCCGCCGCTCGACGCCGGCGCGATCCGCACAGCGTTGCCGGCGCTGCCGCATCGCCGGCCTGACTTGGTGGCGCTTCGCTGGGGCTACCGGGCGGCAGACGAGCAGATACGCAGCGCGCTGATCACCCAGTTCCCGAACGTCAGCTTCGGGCCGACCGGCGGCAGCGACAACACCAACGTCCGCGCCTTCGGCCCGCAGCTCAGCCTGGAGCTGCCGGTGTTCGATCGCGGCCAGGGTCGCATTGCCGCCGCCCGCGCCACCAGGCAGCAGCTGCATGACGAGTATGCCGCGAGACTCGCCGCCGCCGATGGCGACGTGCGGGCGCGCCTCGACGAGACGGCGCAGCTCCAGGAGCAGGTCGCGACCGCGCGAGCGCAGCTGCCGGCGGTGCTGGCGGCGGCACGCGCTGCGGACGCCGCCGACGTCTCGGGGCTGATCGACCCGCAGGCGCGCATCGACCTGCAGGTCGCCCGCTTCACCCGTCAGGCGGAGCTGATCGTGCTGCAGCAGAGCCTGCTTGAGCAGCAGGTCGCGATCGAGACTCTGGCGGGCACCGGCCTGCCGCCGTTGACGGCCGCCGACGACCCGGAGCCACTCACGCAGATCGCGGAACGCGCACCATGAGACGAATACTGCGGAATGCCTGCCTGCTGCTGGCGTCCGCCACGACACCCCTCGCAGCGTTTGCGGTGGGAGCCGTGACCAAGGCGGAGCCGGCGCCGAGCGTGCTGGTGACAACGATCAAGCCGGTGTCCGGGACCCTGCCCGACCGCATCGAGGCCTACGGCATGGCGGTGCCCGCCAACAATGCAACGCAGACTCTCAGCTTGTTGCAAGAGGGCCGGGTGCGCCAGATCCTACGGGCACCTGGCGAGGCAGTGCAGCGGGGCGCGCCGATACTGGAGTGGGAGGCGTCCGCCCTGGCCCGGCAGGGATGGGAACAGGCCCGCACGCAGCTGGCGCTGGCGCTGCAGGAGCGAGCGCATGCCGCCCTGCTGCTTGAGCGCCACCTTGGCACCCGCGACCAGCTCGACCAGGCCACCAAGGCGCTCGCGGATGCCCAGGCCTCGGTGGATGCGTTGCGTCGCGAGGGCGCTGATCGCCTGATACGGACGGTGACGGCACCGTTCGACGGCACCGTGGTCGCCGTTCCCGTGGCAGCGGGCGACCGTGTCGCCGCAGGGGCGACCCTGGCTACGTTGGCTCGCAACGATGGCATCGTAGTCACGGTGGGCGTGGACCCGGACCGGCTGGCCGACCTGCATCCGGGCCAAGCGGCAATCGTACAAGCGCTGCGTGGCGGGCCGGCCCGGCCGGCTTCGGTGCTGCGGGTTGATGCAGCTCTAAATCCGCGCTCGCGCTTGGTGGACGTCGACCTGGCGGCGACTGCGGGACAGGTGCTGCCCGGCAGTGACATGCGCGCCGAGATCACCGTGGGCACGCTCTCCGGATGGCTGGTACCGCACGCAGCAGTGCTGGAGGACGGCGGCGGTGCCTACCTGTTCCAGGCCGACGCCGGCAAGGCGGTGCTGGTAAAGGTTGCGGTGCTTGCTCTCGACGGCGACACCGACCTGGTGACCGGGCCAATTGTGGCGTCGCAGCCGATCGTGCGCACCGGCGCCAGTCAACTTGACAACGGTGACGCCTTGCACGAGGCGACCGCGCCTTGAGCCTAATTGCGCGTCATGGACGCACCCTCGTCATCCTGGCGGTAGCGCTCGCCCTAGCCGGCGTGCTCTTCGCCCTCTCGCTTCCGGTGGGGCTGTTCCCGCAAGTCGCGTTTCCGCGCGTGGTGGTGGATCTCGATGGCGGCAGTCGGCCGGCCGACCAGACCGCGCTGCTGGTGACCCGGCCAATCGAGGAGGCGGTGCGCGCGGTGCCGGGCGTGCAGGGCCTGCGCTCGTCGAGCTCGTTCGGGTCGTCGCAGATCTCGATCGATTTCGGCTGGGGCCGCGACATGGTCGCCAGCACGCTGCTGGTTCAGGCGGCGATCACCCAGGCGATGCCGAAGCTGCCGCCCGGCACCGGCTACAGCGTCCGGCGCATGGATCCCACGGTGTTTCCGATTATCTCCTTTGCGCTGCTGCCGCCGCCGGCCACGCCGGGGCAGCCGGCGGCGCCGGCGGCGGACTCGGTTGCGCTGCGCGACCTCGCGACGCTGCAGCTGGTGCCGCTGCTCTCCTCTATATCCGGCCTCGGGAGGGTGCTGGTGCAGGGCGGCGACACCGCCGAGATCCAGGTGCAGGCCGACATCCACCGACTGGCCGCCTACAACCTGACCCTCGCCGACCTCGCGCGCGCGGTCGGCAACAGCACGGTGCTGCAGGCGGTGGGACAGCTGCAGGACCGCAGCAAGTTGTTCCTGGCCGTCGCCGACAGCAGCCCGACGAGTGCCGCGACCATCGGCGCCCTGGTGGTGCGGGCCGATGCGGGCGGCGTGGTCCGGGTGCGCGACATGGCTCGGGTGGTGCCCGGCGTGGTGCCGCAATGGGTCCGGGTTACCGAGGACGGCAACCCGGCGGTGCTGCTCAACGTCTACGAGCAGCCAGACGGCAACGCCGTCAACGTGGCGCACGACGTCCGCCAGAAGCTCGCCAGCGTCGCCCTGCCGCCCGGGGTGCGGCTGGTGAACTGGTATGACCAGAGTCAGCTGGTGACGCGGTCCGCAACCAGCGTGCGCGACGCAGTGCTGATCGGCCTGATACTGGCGGGCCTGGTCCTGCTGCTGTTCCTGCGCAGCTGGCGCATCACGCTGATCGCCTGCGCCACCGTGGTGATGACGCTGGCAGTCACCATCATCCCGCTCAGCCTGCTCGGCCTCAGCTTCAACATCATGACGCTCGGCGGCATTGCGGCCGCGGTTGGGCTGCTGATCGACGACGTCATCGTCATGGTCGAACACATCGCCCGGCGCGCCCGCTCGCGCGACGACGTGCTGCCGGCGGCGCGTGAGTTCCTGCTGCCGCTGACCGGCTCGTCGCTCGCGACGCTGATCGTGTTCATCCCGCTCGCGTTTCTCAGCGGCGTGACCGGCGCCTTTTCCAAGGCGCTGTCGATCACCATGGGGTCGGCGCTGCTGGTCTCGTACGGGATGACCGCGGTGGTGGTGCCGCTGATGGCGCGCGGGCTGATCGACTTCTCGCACTTCACCGATCATTCCGGCGAAGGCGGCTGGCTGGACCGGCTGCATGGCAGCCTGCTCGATCGCTTCTCGCGACGCCCGCTACTGCTGCTGCCGATCCTGGTGCCGCTGCTGGCCGTCGGCTGGTTCGCCTACCAGCGCGTGCCCACCGGCTTCATGCCGAAAGTCGACGAGGGCGGCTTCGTGCTCGACTACTATACCGCGGCCGGCACCTCGCTGGATGAGACCGACCGCGAGATGGCGCAGGTGGATGCAATCCTGCGCGCGATGCCGGAGTTGCGCACGTTCTCACGTCGGCTCGGCACCGGCCTCGGCGCCGATCTCGGCGAGAGCTACCACGGCGACTATTTCGTCAGGCTGAAGGACGGCCACGCACGCACGACGCCGGCCGTCATGGCTTACGTGGTGGCACGGATCGGCGCCCAACTGCCCGGCCTTAAGGTCGACACCGCGCAGCCGATGGAGGACCTGATCGGCGATCTCACCGGAGCGCCGCAGCCGATCGAGATCCGGCTGTACGGCCAGGACACCGCGTCACTGGTTCCGGTGGCCAAAACCGTCGCCGACGCTCTTGGGAAGATTAAAGGCGTGGTTGAGGTCAATGACGGCGTCAAGCTCGCCGGCGACACCCTCGACCTGCGGCTCGATCCGGTGCGGGTCGGCTTGGAGGGCATGACCGGCGCCCAGGTGGCGAGCCAGGCAAGCGATGCGCTGGCAGGCACCGTCGCCACCAGCCTTACGCTACCCACCAAGGTCCTCGGCGTGCGCATCAGCGTCTCCGGAGCGCGTACCTTCCGCCTGGACACGCTGGCGTCGCTGCCGATCCGGGCGCCGGACGGCCATGTATTTCCGCTCTTGCGGGTCGCCAGCATGACGCCCACGACCGGCCAACCGGAGATCTCGCGCGACAACCTGCAGCCAATGATCCCCGTGGTGGGCCGCATCGAGGGACGTGGCATCGGTGCCGTCATCGGCGACATCAACAAGACGCTCGCTAAGACCGGACTGCTCCCCGCCGGCACCCGCTACACGCTGGGCGGCCTGTATGCGCAGCAGCAGATCGCCTTCGCTGGCCTCCTGCGGGTTTTCTGCGCTGCCCTTCTCGCCGAATTGCTGCTGCTGATGTTCCTGTACGGCGGTGTGCTGGTCCCTCTGGCGATCCTGCTGTGCTCGCTGCTGTCGACCTTGGCGGTGTTAATCGCGCTATGGCTCACCGGCGTTGAACTCAACGTCACCGCGCTGATGGGCATGACCATGGTGGTCGGCATCAGCACCGAGATGGCGATCTTCTACGTGTCGGAGTATGTCCACCTGGCACACGGAATGCCGGCGGCCGAAGCAATCCGCAGCGCCAGCAGGAATCGGCTGCGCCCGATCACCATGACCGTGCTGGCAGCCATCCTCACTCTTCTGCCGTTGTCGCTGGCGATCGGCGCTGGCTCCGCAATCCAACAGCCGCTGGCCATCGCGATCATCGCCGGGCTGCTGCTGCAATACCCGCTGGTGCTGTTGGCAATGCCGGTCCTGCTGGGTTTGATAGCGGCACGTCCGCCTGCCGGCACCGGCAGGCGGTGAGTCGCCTTCATGTCGTCGAAGCTTCATCAGGGGACCCGCGCAGCGCGTCATGCCACGACTGCAGCTCATCGCCTTGCGCAGCCCACGTGCCGGGCCGTTCGATCTTTCTCTGGAGCCTGGGGAATGCCTTGCCGTCACCGGCCCGTCCGGGGCTGGCAAAAGCCTCATGCTGAGGATGATCGCCGATCTCGATCCGCACGACGGGGAGGCACTGCTTGATGGCCGCCCTCGCGCTGCCATGCCGGCGCCTGACTGGCGACGTCGCGTCGTCTATGGCGCGTCGGAAAGCGGCTGGTGGCTGGATCAAGTCGGCGCCCACTTCAAAACGCCGCCGGTTGAGGCAGCGACGGCTCTTGGTCTGCCACAGGACATCTTCGCCCGCCCGGTAGCGTCCTGCTCGACCGGTGAACGCCAGCGGCTGGCGCTCCTGCGTGTCCTGGCGCTCGATGCGCCGGTGCTTCTGCTCGACGAGCCGACCGGAGCGCTCGATCCCGAAGCGGTGCTACGTGCTGAAGACCTGCTGCGGCAGCGACTTGCCGCGGGGACAAGCATCCTGATGGTCACGCATGATCCAGCGCAGGCCAACCGGGTGGGAACTGCCTGCGCGGTGCTTGAGGGTGGCCGCCTGCAGGTGGCCACCCTCACACGATGACGACTGTATCGCTGTCGCCGCTCGATCTCGGCGCGGCCGGGCTGCTGCTGGCGGTCGAGGCCGGGCTGTCGCTCGTGTGCAATCTCGGCCTGCACAGGCTGGTGCTGATCGCGGTTACGCGTATGGTGATCCAGCTGCTCCTGATTGGCTACGTGCTACGCTTGATCTTCTCGCTCGCGTCGCCTGCCCTGCTGCTGCTGGCCATCGGCCTCATGACCCTGGTGGCGGCGCGGGAGGTGGCGGCACGGTCTGAGCGTCAGCTCCGTCGCCAGGGCAACCTGATGGTGGGCCTGGCATCGGTAACCTCGGCGACCGTGACTACCACCCTGCTCGCGCTGACCACGGCTATCCGGCCGCATCCATGGTGGTCGCCACAATACGCGATCCCGCTCGTTGGCATTGTCCTCGGCAGCGTGCTCAACGCGGCGAGCCTGTCGCTTGACCACGTCTTGGAGACGGTGACGCGCGACAGGGTCGCCATCGAGACGCAGTTGGCGCTGGGAGTCGGCTACCGGCAGGCCACTGGTCCACTGCTGCGCGCGGCACTGCGCCGCGGCATGCTTCCAATCGTCAACCAGATGTCAGCCGCAGGTCTGATCACGCTTCCGGGGATCATGACCGGCCAGATCCTGGCAGGGCTCGACCCAGTCCAAGCCGTGAAATACCAGATCCTGCTGATGTTACTTCTCGCGGGAAGCAGCGTCTTCGCCTCGGGCCTGACTGCGATGCTCGCATTAAGGCGTCTGACAGACGGACGTCAGCGCCTGCGTCTCGACCGCCTCATCCTGGCGACGGCCCCGACCGTCGCTACGGCGATAGCGTCGATGCGCGCCGACTGGCGGCGCCGCTTGCAGCGCTGACGACCGGCACGTGACGTCCGCCATCCCGCGCAGTCGGATGCCCTGGACGGATCGAATGGCCGGGCGCTGCTAACCGCGCGCACCACAGCCGGCAGGCTTTCAGGGCAGGGCTTTGCAAGTGAAGGTCGCCTGATCGAGCCGGGCAGAAGCGCAGCGGCGAGTAGCCGTCCCAGCACATTCCAGTATTCGAGACCCTAGGCCCGGGGGCAGCACCGCTCGGCATGTTGCAAGTGCATGTCCCAATTTTGGGACTGCGTGGTATCTTGGAGGGTTCGATAGCTATGCTGGGATCTGAGTATCCGTCCGGTGAACACCGCCTGCTGTGACGTCCGGAATTAGGCGACTCTACGCATGCTTTTAGATGTGGCGTTAGAGGCAGCTGGGCGTGGTCGAGATCATCACCGGAGTTGAGCGTCGCCGTCGCTGGCGGCCAGAGGACAAGGTGCGGATCCTCGCCGAGACAGAGGAGCCGGGCGCCAGCATCGCGATCGTTGCGCGCCGCCACGACATCAGTCGCGGCCTGCTCTGGCACTGGCGGCGCGCCATGCATGGATCACAAGCGGGGCTGTCATCGGCCGAGGGCTCTGCTTTCCTGCCGGTGACGGTGGTTGGCGACAGCAGGGCGGCGCCGCAGGTCCCGGTTGACCGATCGATCCAGATCATGTTGCCGGGCGGCGTCTGCGTGCGTGTCGGCCGTGGTGCGGACCTCAAGGTGCTCCGGGGCGTGCTGATGGCCTTGCGGTCGTGATCCCTGTCCCATCCGGCGTGCGCGTGTGGCTGGCGGCGGGGCACACAGACATGCGCCGCGGCATGAACGGCCTTGCGCTTCAGGTCCAGCAGGCTCTCGAGCGCGATCCGCATGCAGGCGACCTCTACGTGTTCCGCGGCCGTCGTGGCGATCTGGTGAAGGTCCTCTGGCACGACGGTCTCGGCATGTCGTTGTATGCCAAGCGGCTCGAGCGCGGCCACTTCATCTGGCCGACGCCTGCAGACGGAACTGTCGCGATCTCGGCCTCGCAGCTCGCCTACATGCTGGAAGGCATCGACTGGCGACATCCGCAGCGCACCTGGCGGCCGGAGATGGCGGGATAAGGGGGTACACGCCGCGTGCGCGTCGTGCTCCACTTGCAGCGTGACCGACGCGGCGGATCCGATCCCGAACGAGCTCGAGGCGCTGCGCGCGGCCCTCCTGGCCGAGCGTGCGGCGCGCCAGGAGGCAGAGGCGCGGGCGAGCGGGCTGGATGCCATGGTCGCGCATCTCAAGCTGCTGATCGCCAAGCTGCGGCAGGAGCGGTTCGGCGCCTCCGCCGAGCGCGGCGCCAGGCTCGACCAGCTCGAACTGCAACTCGAGGAGCTCGAGGCCGCAGCCAGCGAGGATCGCGCAACGGCCGTCACGTCATCCAACAGCGATCGGCCGGAACCCGTGCACCCTCGTCCGGCACGGCGTCCCCTCCCGGCGCATCTGCCGCGCGAGCGTGTCGTCATCCCCGGCCCGGCGGCCTGCCCGTGCTGCCAGGGGCAACTGACGAAGCTTGGCGAGGACATCACCGAGACGCTGGAGGTGGTGCCACGCTCCTGGAAGGTGGTGCAGACGGTGCGCGAGCGCCTGGTCTGCCGCGCCTGCGAGACGATCACCCAGGTCCCGGCGCCGTTCCATCCGATCTCGCGCGGACGCGCCGGACCTGAACTGCTGGCGACCATCCTCGAGGCGAAATTCGGCCAGCATCTGCCCCTGAACCGGCAGAGCGAGACGTTCGCCCATGAGGGGATCAACCTCGACGTCTCCACGCTGGCGGATTGGGTCGGAGCCTGCAGCACGGCTCTCGCGCCGCTCATCGAGCTGATCCGCGCCCATGTGCTCGCAGCCGAGCGGCTGCATGGCGACGACACCACCGTGCCGGTGCTGGCCAGGAACCGGACGAGCATCGGTCGATTGTGGACCTATGTGCGCGACGACGGGCCATTCGGCAGCTCAAGCCCACCAGCAGCGATGTTCCACTACACGCCCGACCGGACGGCGGCTCATCCGCGACGGCATCTCTCCCGCTATACGGGGATCCTGCAGGCGGACGCCTATGCCGGGTTCAACGAGCTCTATCGTGAGGGGCGCGCGCCTGGGACCATTGTCGAGGCAGCGTGCTGGGCGCATGGCAGGCGCAAGCTGTTCGTCCTCGCCGACCTGGCCAAGGCGCCGCTTGCGATCGAGGCGGTGCGGCGGATCGACGCCATCTTTGACGCAGAGCGCGGGATCCTCGGGCAACTTGCCGAGCAGCGTCTGGCAGTACGGCAAGAGATGATCGTGCCGATGGTCAGCGAGCTGGAAGCCTGGATGCGCACCGAGCGCGCGCGGCTGTCGAGACACAACGATGTCGGGCGCGCGATGGACTACATGCTGAAGCGATGGACCGCATTTACGCGGTTCCTCGAGGACGGCCGGATCTGTCTCACCAACAACGCGGCGGAACGCGCGCTGCGTGGCATCGCCATCGGCCGCAAGGCGTGGCTGTTCGCGGGATCAGACCGTGGAGGCGAACGAGCCGCCGCGATCTACAGCCTGATCGTGACCGCGAGGCTCAATGACGTTGATCCGCGTGCCTGGCTTGGCGACACGCTACGCCGCATCGCCGACCACCCTGCACAGCGCCTGAACGAACTGCTGCCATGGAACTACCCGCACACGCTCAACGCCAAGCAGTCGGCCGCCTGAGCTACTACAGGGCCCTCACCGGAGGGTTACGCCGCACCGCCGGTGGTAGGGGGTGATCAGCCCGACGAGGTCGAATGGGAGCAGAAGCCGCGTGCGTTCCGGCGGGAGGGCGACGCGCCGGTGCTGTCGGTGGACGGGTTTGAGGGCCTGCTTGACTGGCTGCTCGAGCTGGTGCGAACACACCGTCTCGACCTGTCGCGGTTGTCGATCGTGGCGCTGATCGAGGCCTTTGCCGACGCACTGGAGCAGGCGCTGCAGCAGGACGGCACACGACCGGCAGCCTCGTCCTTGTCGCGCTGGGCGGACTGGCTGGTGATGGCGGCGACGCTGACCCAGCTACGCGCGCGACTAATCCTGCCGACCAGCGCGCCGGAGGCGCAGGCCGCCCTTCGAGAGGCGGACGCGTTGCGGCGGCAGCTGCTCAGCCAGCGCCACATCCAGGCAGCCGTCGACTGGCTCGAGCGCCGGCAGCAGCTTGGTGTGCATGTCTGGGCGAGAGGCAGGTCGGAGCAGGGGATTGCGGCCGTTCCGGGTGAGGGAGAGGATCTTGCCGAGCTGATGCGGGCCTGTCTGGTGGCTCTTGCGCTGCCGGGACCAACTGGCAGAGGCCTATCGGCTGCCGCCGCGCACGCTGTGGCCGGTGCCAGCGTCGATCGCCCGCATCCGCGAGCGGCTGGCGGTGCTGCCGGATGGCAGCGCGTTGACGTTCTTTCTGCCGGACCTGGGGATGGAGACGGTAGGCAGCTTTCGGGCCCGGTCCGCCCTGACGAGTACGTTTGCTGCCAGCCTGGAACTTGCCCGTGACGGTCAGCTGACGCTGGATCAGGAGGAGGCGTGGCAAATAATTCTTGTCAGCCGGCACGCCCTGGGAGTCTCATCAGGGGACGTTAAGGTGAGTTGTGCCGCGCTAGAGTTTCGGCGTGCTGCTCCATATGATGAAATAGAGCCTGAGCGTCTCTGACGGAATCAATCAGGGACCCAGGTTGTGTCTGGGCGTAATCTAAGCTGCCGGCTGGGTTGGAGGCCAGCAGCTGATGACGCGAGTTGTAGCGGCGCGCAACGATCCCAATGCTCGCGCCCGGTTCCTCGTTCTCGGCGGGAGTCCATGGTCTTGTCCCCAACCGCCGTCGGCGGCGACGCTCATCTCCGGTGATGGTCTCGACCACGGACAACTGCCTTTACGCCACATCTAAAAAGTGCGCGTAGAGTCGTGTAACTCCGGACGTTACAGCAGGCGGTGACACCGGACGGATACCGTTCCGGTGACGATCACACCGGACCTGCCGCCCGCAGGTGTTTCGGCCTGTCTGCGCGACACGATCGAGATCGAGCTTCCGGGCGGCAGCCGCGTGCGCGTTAGCTCCAACGTCAAAGCGCAGGCGCTGCGATTAGTAATGGACGCGCCGGAGCAAGTCAGCCCCTCCGTTGTTCCATCGGTTTCTTAGTTCATGGACCAACCGAAGCCAACCACGAGGCGATGCCTTTAGCGGCCCAATAACCAAAATGGGTGTAGCTAATAGGGCGAAGTTAAAGCGGAACTATTTATGCATCGACGTTCGCATCATGTCACGAATAACGTGCCTGATCGTGGGTGAAGCAGGCCGACGGCTAGAGCCCGGGGTGAACGCCGACCGATAGCTATCCAGGTGACCAGGATAAAGACGACCGCGCCTAGGATCACTGATCCGCTAAGCCGTGCCACTGGTTCCATGAACACAGTCCGTTGCATGGTCATCACGCTGGCAATCATCGCAGCACATCCAATTGCCCCGGGAAACAGCTTTCGCAACAACCAAAGCAGCGGACGATCAAGCTCGCGCAGCACGACAATGGTCAGTATTGGTGGTAGCACTATAGCCTGCGCACACCAAGCGATAGCTGCGGTGGCAGGGGTTGTCGGCATCAGGATCAACAGAGCTAGCAGCGGTACAACAACGGAGCAGACCGCCACGTAAAAGTTGCGCTTCGCCTTGCCAACTGCCACGAACAGGCTGGTGTAGTCCCCGGCAACAAAGTTCAAGGTCGAGGCGACGGCTGCGACTCCGATTGCCGTGCTGCTCGCGGCCCAGGATGGACCCATGAGTACGGCCACAAGGTCATGAGATGTCACTGCCACACCCCCGCAGATTGCAAATCCTAATATAGCCTGCAGCTCAGTGAGATCGCCGTAAGCTTCGGCAAGTGCGTTACGGTCGTCCTGTAAGGCGCATAGCCGGGAGATCCCGATCTTAGCAACGCACTGCCATACCAGCGCCAAGGCTGCGTCCAACAAGCGAAACGCAAAGTTGGACAAGGCTAGCACCACTGGCGTCACCAGGAACCCAAGCGCCAGCAGGAAGAACCTATACTTGCCGAGCATCACAAAGACACCGGTGACAGTCGGCAGCGCAACGGGCAGCAAGTCCGCCAGGGCCGGCCAGTCGAAGTACGGTGCAAACCGGCCCCTGACGGCCGAGAGCATCAGAACGAACGTGATCAGGACCGATACCACCTGCACCGCAACCATGGCCCAGGCTCCAAGCCCAGCCTTTGCCGTCAGCAGTCCGAAGCCGAGTGCCATTGGCTGTCCGATAAGCAGGCGCATCGACAGCATGCGAAACCTCTGCTCACGCAGGAGCAGGCCGGAGATTGTCCCGGAGAATGCGGCAAGGGGCAGCAGGGGTGCCAGTGCAAGCCACAATGGCACCGCGCCTCTGTCCAACTCACCAAAGTCTAGCAGCGCAGCGCCTGCTGCCATCATCAGGCCGCAGAGAGCTCCGAGGACAACGGCGGCGGTCACCGCGCTGTCCGTATGCCGGCGAGTAAGATGCCGACGTTGCACCAGAGCATCCGGAAAGAGTGCTGCCGTCAAAACCTCAAGCAAGATGAAAGCAGAGATAGGGATGACGCCGAGGCCTGCAGCCGCCGGACCAATGACGCGTCCGATCATCAGGAGAGAGATCAGGGAGAAGACAGCGGAAGCCATACTCTCGGCAACCACCCAAATCGAGGCGTGAGGTCCAGGAACTCGAATATTCATTTGGCACCGAGTTATTAAGCGCATCGGGAAAGGAACCGTGTGCGCACGTGTCAGACTGGCTTTAGTTGGAGAGGCAAGCCTCATCGCTAGGATAAAACTAGGGTGGCTCTCGATCTGGAATGAGGATTACGACGGCAGAAACCGCGGTTGGCCGCGTTACAGGACGCGCTCCGGCACATGGGGTCACGGACGGAATGGCCGACGATACAGCCCTAACGACCAGAACAAGACTGCTCGGAGTTCCGGTCCCTGAAACCCCCAGCCATTGCCGGAAGTCGGTGATGCTCGCCATGTAAATTGTGAATCCGCAAAAACGCACGAAAAAGACGCAGATAGGAGCGGTCTTTTGGTCGTGTCATATGCGTTGTCCGGCGGATCGGCGGCCGGAAGAGCCACCCGGGTTCACACCGGGTCCGGGATATCGTCCCTTGTGTAGTCCAAAGAAAAACGCCAAGCAATAGTCTTTTATGTCACAGCTTAGCGAGCCAAAGCTTCACAGAACTTCTATTCTAACAAGCGAACTAGACTAGTAGTCAGAATGGCTCAACTCGTAAATAAACCATCAAGGCATAGTGACAACTTTCGGATTGCGAATGATTTAGTAGTTTACCAAGAGGAAAGACGGATCATAGCTTGGATTATTATTCGGCAGAAGCCATGACTTGGCCCACCCTTATTCGGGGGTGGTCGCGGAGGGAGCTGAGCCACCGTGGCGTGGTCATCGAGCTTGAAAGGCTTAGTTGCTTGCCGTTGATCCTTAGCCGCCCCACCATCCCAACCAGACTGGCTTACACGCTGCGTGAGAAGACGCGCCAAGGCCGCCAGACTTATGCCGCCTGATAAGAAGAGGGCTGCGCTCACTCCAAGCCGGTCCAACACAATGCCGAACACTGATGGCGCTGCGCTTTGCAGCATCTGTCTCGGAGCCGACAGCACCCATCTTGAGACCGTAGCCGGCTGCTTCGAACAGGATCAGTGGCAGCACTCTTCTTGCAATGGCAAGTTTGCCGATGCTGGTGCCTTGGAGAAGGGCACGCTGCTGCAGCCACTGCGCCCAACACTGTAAGTGTGACTGCGTTGGACGAATGCGGTGCGGTAGCGTTACGTGCCGATGTCAAAGCCGAGAGATGTCGCTGCAAGCGCCGTGCGGAAGGCCAGGAAGACCCTACGTCGGCTTCTGCTTCCGGCCATCGTCGCTACAGCGCATCCGGCAACTTGAACTGGCTTTTCCGCTCGCTGTAGCGGTCGACCAAGTAGTCGCCTCGGTCGCGCAGCAGTAACGTGAAGCGGAGCAGTTCCTCCATCACATCCACCACCCGATCGTAGAGCGGACTTGGCTTCATGCGCCCGGCTTCGTCGAATTGCTCGTAGGCCCGCGGCACGCTGGACTGGTTTGGGATTGTGATCATCCGCATCCAGCGGCCGAGCAGGCGCAGCGTGTTCACCGCGTTGAAGCTTTGCGAGCCGCCCGACACCTCCATCACCGCCAGGGTTCGGCCCTGGGTCGGCCGCACGGAGCCCTCCTCGAGCGGCAGCCAGTCGATCTGGTTCTTGAACGCGCCCGTCACCGCGCCGTGCACCTCGGGCGAGCACCAGACCTGCCCCTCGGACCACAGCGATAGGGCCCGTAGCTCCTGCACCTTTGGGTGATCCTTCGGCGCGCCGTTCGCCATCGGTAGTTCGCGCGGGTCGAAGATCCTAGTTTCGGCGCCCATCGCCCGCAGCAACCGGTCGGCCTCCTCGACCAGTAACCGGCTGAACGACCGTTCCCGCAACGAACCGTAGAGCAGTAGGATGCGTGCTGGATGTATCGCGCGTGAGGTTGGCTCCAGGCGTGTCAGATCTGGCGGCATCAGCAGACCGGCCCGCAAAGCCGGCATCTCGTCCATCGGCGTGCTCATTCCGGCCCCAGCAGCGGTAGCCAGAGCGCCAGGGCGGCAAGCACCACCAGCAGCACGGGCGGGGTGATGGCGAGACCAACGCGCATGTACTGACCCCAACCAATGCGGATGCCCTTGGTCCCCAGCACATGCAGCCAGAGCAGCGTCGCCAGGCTGCCGATGGGCGTGAATTTCGGACCGAGATCGCAACCAATAACGTTGGCATAGATCATCAGCTCACGCGTTGCGGCCGGAATGCCGCGGGCTGCCTCGATGGAGAGTGCGCCGGCCAGCACGCCTGGCATGTTGTTCATCACCGAGGAGAGCAGCGCGGCGCCGAAGCCGGTGCCGATCGTCGCGACCCACGGCCCCTGCCCGGCCAACCAGATCAGCGCACCCGCCAAATGATTGGACAGGCCGGCGTTGCGCAGACCGTAGACCACAAGGTACATGCCCAGGCTGAACACCACGATCTGCCACGGTGCCCCGCGCAGCACCTTGCCCACCGGCACGACCCGGCCGCGCAGCGCCATCCCTAGAAGCACGAACGCGGCGGCGCCGGTCACCACTGACACCGGCACGCCGAGCGGCGCCAGCACGAAGTAGGCGACCAATAGCAGGACCAATAATGGAAAGGCGGCCCGGAAGATCAGCCGATCGTGGATGGCACTCGCCGGCGCTTCGAGCTGAGCCATGTGATAGTGGACCGGCACCACGCGCCGGTAGGCGAACCACAACACGGTCAGCGTCGCGGCAAGCGAGACGAGGTCGACCGGCACCATCACCGCTGCGTAGCGGTCGAAGCTGACATCGAAGAAGTTTGCCGAGACGATGTTGACCAAGTTGGAAATGATCAGCGGCAAGCTGGTCGTATCGGCCACGAAGCCGGTCGCCACCACGAAAGCCAGCGTCGCCGCGGGTGAGAAGTCGAGCCGTAGCAGGATCCCTACCACGATCGGGGTCAGCAGCAGCGCCGCCCCGTCATTGGCGAAGAAGGCGGCGATGACCGCGCCAAGCACCACGACGAGCGGCAAAAGCCGTCGCCCGCTTCCGCCGCCCCATCGGGCGACGTGCAACGCGGCCCACTGAAAGAAGCCCGCCTCGTCCAGCAGCAGCGAGATCACGATCAGTGCCACGAAGGTGAAGGTCGCGTCCCACACGATATGCCAGACCACGGGGACGTCACCCCAGCCGATCACTCCGGTCAGTAAGGCGAGCACCGCACCGCCCACGGCGCTCCAGCCAATGCCGAGGCCGCGCGGCTGCCAGATGACGAGCACGAGGGTGGCCAGGAAGATGAGCAGAGCAAGCATAGGGATACTCAGCCCGCAAACGTGCGGGTTCGAGGCCGCTTGGAGAGGCCGCCGTGGTGCGATGAAGAGCGTGAGCTAGGCGGAGCGCGTCAGGTTACACGCTGCCCGGCCGCATCGATGACCTTCTCGCCGTCTTCCTTGGTGAAGGCGGCGCGCTGCGGGTCCGGTAGAATCTCGAGGACGGCTTCGGACGGGCGGCAAAGCTTCACGCCCAGCGGCGTCACAACCAGAGGCCGATTGATGAGAATGGGATGCGCAATCATCGCGTCCACGATTTGGTCGTCGGTCTGCGCCGGGTCGGCGAGCCCGAGCTCGGCGTAAGGTGTGCCCTTCTCGCGGAGCAGAGCGCGTGGCGTCAGGTCGCCGCGGCGCATGAGGTCGAGCAGGGTGTCCCGGCTTGGCGGCGTCTTGAGGTACTCGATTACTTCGGGCTCGGTGCCGCTGTTGCGGATCAGCGCCAAGGTGTTTCGCGACGTCCCGCAGGTCGGGTTGTGATAGATGGTGACGGTCATGAGTGCCTCACGCGACATCGGATCGTGGTGACGAGGCACCCTCGGCATGGCCGATCTCGCGCAGCTTCGCAGTCAGGCTGACGCGTTCCAGGCTCGCGAGCGGAAGGGCTGTGAAAGCGGCGATACGTTGTTTCATGTAGCGAAGTGCCATGACGAAGGCACGCTCGCGCTCCCAATCAGCGCCGTCGACGGCGGCAGGATCAGCGATGCCCCAATGCGCCGTGATCGGCTGCCCGGGCCAGACCGGGCACGTCTCCCCGGCCGCGTCGTCGCAGACCGTGAAGACAAAATCCATCACCGGAGCGCCAGCCACGGCGAACTCGTCCCAGTTATTGGAACGCAGTCCTTCAGTTGGATAGTCCATATCGGCGAGGAGGCTAAGGGCTGCCGGATGAACCGCGCCTTTGGGATGACTGCCGGCCGAGTAGGCGTTGAAGCGGCCTGCACCGTCCTTGCGGAGAACGCTTTCGGCCAGGATCGAGCGAGCCGAGTTACCCGTGCAGAGGAACAGCACGTTGAACGCGCGAGTGGTCATTGCAGCACCTTTTCGGGGGACAGCAGGACGTGAGCGCCGCGATCAACGGAGCGCACAAATCGGCACGCCCGCCGCAGCAATCCTTGACGAGGAACAGCATCAGATCGCGCAGTTGATCGAGATCAGCGCGGTAGATGATCGAGCGGCTCTGCCGTTCGGATCGAATCAACCCCGCCCGTGCCAGGGTGGCCAAATGCGCCGACATGGTGTTCTGCGGCACATCGAGCAGGCGGGCGACTTCACCCGCAGGCAGGCCGTCTGGCTCGTGCTTGACGAGCAAGCGGAAGGTGTCCAGGCGGGTGGTTTGGGCAAGAGCACTGAGCGCGTTTATCGCAGGCTGGTTATCCATGTATCTAGCATATAAGATATGCTAGCTTTGTCGAGTCCTGATGACGGCATTATCGCGTATCAGCACTCATCCGCTCATCCGCTCATCCGCTCATCCGCTCATCTGCTCATCCGCTCATCATCCCTCGGGGTTGCTTTCTTGAGCAAGGTGCCGGTAAGTCCCTTCGACCGGACCCGGTGCAATCCCGGGTGGCTATTCCAGCCGCCAATCCGCTGGATCATAAGCACGTAAGACCTGGTTGCCGTCGCTCGGCTGTCCTGCGTCCGTGTTCGATCCGAGAATTTTTATGACTGAACCAGATAGCACCTGAACCAAAATGGTTCGCGGGCGCTCCTCGAGCACAGCGCGACCTCCTTGCGGTTTCCTTTGCCTGCATCCAAGGCCGGCTCATCGAGCCATGATCATCAAACCCAGCCAAATACCGCGAGAGATCGCAGTCGGCGTGTTTGGGCAGCCCCGACTGGCGCCGGACAGCTTCGCTGATCCGCCTGGACGGCCTCGGCCCGCGAGCATCCGCCGCGACATCCTGCCCGCTCCGACCGAAACAGAAAACGCTTCTTCAACTACTCACGATAGGAACTCGATGCCAGCCTTTCCCTCTCTGAGATGCGAGTGGTTCGCCAATCCGCACGCCGATATTCTGGCCGGCATCGTCGTCGCGCTGGCCCTGATACCCGAGGCGATCGGCTTCTCGATCATCGCCGGCGTCGATCCCAGGGTCGGCCTGTATGCGTCGTTCTCGATCGCAACGATCATCGCATTTGTCGGTGGTCGCCGGGCTATGATCTCCGCCGCAACGGCTGCCATCGCCGTACTCGTGCTGCCGCTCATTCGCGATCACGGTGTCGATTACCTGCTCGCGGCGACCATCTTGATGGGCGTATTCCAGGTCATTGCGGGTCTGCTGCGGCTGGACCTGCTGATGCAGTACGTCTTGCGCTCGTAATTACCGGGTTCGTCAACGCGCTCGCCATCCTGATCTTCATGGCTCAGTTGCCGCAGCTGATCCACGTGCCGCCGGTGACCTACCTGCTCGTCGCAGGGGCGCTTGCCATCATTTACCTGTTCCCGCGGCTGACGAAAATGGTGCCTTCGCCGCTGGTCGCAATCATCGTGCTGACGATCATCACCGTTTATGGCGGCATCCACGTCAACACGGTCGGCGACATGGGTAAGCTGCCGACGTCGCTCCCCACCTTCCACTTTCCGCAAGTCCCGCTGACGCTCGAGACGCTGCGGATCATCCTGCCGTTTTCGTTGACGATGGCCGCGGTAGGCCTGCTCGACCCTGCCAGCCGTACGAAAAGCCGTCCTCGCTCTGCTCGCCCCGCCACCGACGGCACGATGTCCGCACTGTCGCAAACGCCGATCCAACCATCTTCTGCCAAAGTAGTGCTAGGCAGGTATCCTATCCGGACCCCTAGTCCTCTGCTTGGCATTTCTCGACAGGATTTCTGAGACTGCTAGTAAGAGGATTATAGCAGCGACATAGATTACACCCCGATATCCGACGTGGCCGGCTATGACACCGCCGATGATTGCGCCCGATGCGGAAGCAGCAGCGCCGACAAACGTCAGCAGTCCGACGGCAAAGCCCCGGCCACAGGACGACGCCCTAAAGAGCTGATCGCTGACAGAAACACTTATGAGGGGCCAAGAAGCCTGGAAGATTCCGACCGCAATCAATAGAACAACACCCTTTCCCTTTTCCAAATTCGAGAGAGCAATCAACGAGAGCGTAGTGAGGCTGGCAAACCGACACACGGTGCCTATGACCAAAACACGCAGAGATCCTAGATGTATGACCATCATCCCACTGATCGCATACAGCGGGAGCCCGACGAGAGTGGCGACTGACAACACAGATGACGATGATCTAATACCGATGTCGAATACACGACGCATGATGACGGGGTATGGTGAAGAAAAGCACGATATTCCAAAGCCTAGGATAAACCATCCTACAAGAAGGCGCGGGAGATCTCCTGGAAAGCCCTGATATGCCTCTGTATCTGGTTGAGTGCTTGGTTCGGGATTTGCAGTAGCTGACCTGCAAACCCGAGCAGGTAGTGTGAACCGGGTCACCCCTGCGGCAGCCACGGCAGCTACGATCCCGGCCATAGTTGCGGCACGTAACGAAAGCCACCCCGCTAAGCCAAATCCTATAGTCGTGCCAATCGAGTTGAAGAGTTGGACATATCCAATTCTACCGCTCCAGTCTTGGGAAGACCTTTCCGCAATGGTAAACACCATTGTTGCTGTGGTTGCAGCTGCCGTTCCAAGACCAATGCAGAACGCGGAGAATAAGAGCGCGGTGAGGCTCGTAACAGAATACAGCCCCAGAAAGCCAAGCGCGATCATTAGGCAACCGGACATCAGAACCAAACGGTGCCGTTCAAACCGGTCCATCCAAAGCCCCACCCCAGGTGCAATGAGCAACCCCGCATTTTGAAGCGCAACAACCGCGCCGATCCGAAAGGGGCGATGTCCGGCGGCGGCGACGACCGACGGCATGAGGATGACAGACAGGCCGTACACGGCGATGCCTAGCAGCAAGTAAGTCAGAAACCAGAGCTCTATCTGGCCGGTTTTGTGTCCCGGCCCCTGCAGCGTGTTCATGTGCTGACGTGTTTCCTTACGGCTCTATGTTCTCGTATGCCCAGCTGAGTCGCTGCGTCATAGCGTGCGGCCCACCTCGTTAATTATACCGGATCGCGTTGACGCTGGCGCTTGAGGACCTCGGCATCGCTGAGCCGCGCATCGTAGATCGAGCGCGGCTCAATAGTACGTGCGATGAGTGTCGCTAGTGCCACGATGAGCAGCATCGGCACGATGAATGCGCGGGCCTGTCCGGTCAGCTCCATCATCAGCACGGTTGCCGAGAGTGGACCCTGCGTGGTCGCGGCTAGCAGGGCGGTGGCGCCAAGCACTGCGAACAGGCCCGGCGCGGTCCCCGGCCAGGCATGGGCGAACGGAACGCCCAGCAAGCCGCCAAGTAGCGCGCCGATCGCCAGCGATGGGGTGAACAGGCCGCCGGGCGTGCCGCTGCCGAGACAGAGGAGTGTAGCAGCCGGCTTCAGCAGCAGCAGCGACAGCAAAAGCAGCGGCGCCACTTGGCCGGTGAAGGCGAGTTGCGCGATGTCGCGACCGTTGCCGAGTAGTTGTGGAAACACGATCGAGATCGCCCCGAGCAGGGTCAGGGTGATTGCGGATGCTGCCAGCCGCCTCGGTCCGCTTGGTCGGTGATGATCTACCCAGGCAACCGCGCGGACATAACCGACCGAGGCGAGGCCGATGATCGGACCGGCCAACAGCGCCCAGACCATGCTGCCCAGCGTGCCTGTGTAGGGCGGGATGAGGTAGGTGGGCGCATTGGGCAGGAATGCCCAGGAGACCCCGGTTGCGATCAGCGAGGTCAGCAGCGCCGGCAGTACGAAGCGCAGCGCCCGTTCGCCGCGCAGCACCTCCAGCGCGAACAGGGCGCCCCCGAGCGGCACGCCATAGGCTGCCGCCATGCCGGCGCCTGAGCCGCACGCCACCAGCAGCCGGCGTTGCTCGTCGGAAAGCCGCACCCGGTCGGACATTACATTGGCGATGACCGCGCCGGTCTGCTTGGGCGCACCCTCGCGGCCAAGCGATGCGCCCATGCCGACGACCAGGATGGACAGCATGGCGCTGCCGAGCGTCCGCAGCGTCGGCAGGCGCCCGGCATGGAACCAGATCGCGGCGGTGATATCGATGCTGTTGGCGGCGGATAGCCGGACCACCAATAGCTGCCCGGCGCCGGTCAGCAGCCCAGCCCCGAGCAGGATCACGAGGTGCTTCCAGGCGGCAGCGCGGCATGCCGCCTGCAGCAGGTCGATCCCGTTTCCCGACCACAGAGTGTGCTGCACCAGCTCCAGGAGTTCGGTCAGCGCCGAGGCGCCGAGGCCAGTGCCGATCCCTGTGAGGAGGACCGTCAGCCAGAAGCCGGCGGCGTCGCGCCGGGCCAGGATCGGGGGGATCACCAAGCGGGTGCCGCCTCAACGGTAGGCACGTGAACTCTGTGCCGGGTGCGTTCAGGTAGCCCTTGTAGTTCCAGATATCGTCGGCAAGTGCGGGCTAGGTCCGGCCCGCCGAAGCTCCGGGATGTTGCCGTTACTGCGGATATAGAAGTCGGATCGCTCGGTGATCAAGACCGCACGCAACCGTGCCAGCCTCGGCTCGGCGTTCAGCGGCACCATGGAGCGCACGATCAAGTCTGCGCTGCGGGCAAAGGGCTTGAGCACGATCACCTCCTGGTTTTGCACAAAACGAAGATACTCAATGGCGGCCGGAATAATAATAAGATCGAGCAGAATTTGACACCGCGATGACGTGACCGCGAGACCTTCTTTTCCGCTTAGAAGATCCACTAGAGACTGAAGGCGTTCGTGAGCGCAGGAGGCCTTCGCTCCCGTGCTGACCTTGCAGCAGGACCAAGTGAGCGAGAACATCCTTCAACCGTCTGCTGAGTAGAAAATCCCTCAAACCGGAATTGCGTGTGGGTTCCCGTCACCAGCGACTTGCAACCTGCGTTGTGCGCCTCTCGGAACAGGAGTTCTCCCGCATGACGACCGTTAAGCTCAACATGATGGATCCTGACAGAGTGGCCTGCCGCTGCACGGTCGTCAGCAGATTCTGTGGCTCTGGCTCGTCCTAGGCCTGAGGTGCCTCGAGCAGGACGTGCACTTGTTCAGCAAAGAGGAGCTTCAGATCCTGATCGATCGCCACCTCTGGCTAACCCTCACTCCCACGGTGGTCGTCCCAGACCATTAAGTGGGATTTTTAGAAAAGCCTTTCCGCCATGGTCGGCAGGCGGAAGCCGACCACCGCGGATATTCACCTGCAGGGCGTGCAGGATGAGCTTCGGCATTGGCAAGGTCCGGTCGCGACCGGTGCGGAGTGCCACGAAGGCGACCTCGTCAGCGACCTGAGCATGAGCATTCTCCCGCTTCTGTTGCGCGACTGTGCTCTCGAATGCCAGTGGTCGACCACCTGGCTGATAGTCGTGCCCGGTAAATAGTCTTGTCTCGTTGGGCAACGACAAAATTGCCTGGACGCTGTGCCACAGCTTGGCGGCATCGCCTCCAGGAAAATCAGCGCGGGCGGTGCCACTATCTGGCATGAACAGCGTGTCGTGGATGAAGGCCGCGTCGCCGACGACGTAGGTCACTGAGCAGAGGGTGTGTCCAGGCGAGTGCATTACCCGGACATCGAGTTCACCGATCTGGAAGCAGTCGCCTTCCTTGAATAGCCGATCCCATTGCGATCCATCGGGCGGGAAATCCTCCGGTAGATCGTAGATCGCTTTCCAGAGACACTGTACCTCGACAACATGGGCGCCGATCGCGGTCGGGGCTCCGGTCACGGCCTTCAGGTAGCCCGCCGCCGAAAAATGGTCGGCATGCGGATGGGTATCGAGAATCCAGGCAATCGTCAGACCGCGCGCGCGGACGTGCTCAAGAATGGCATCAGCAGAGCGTGTGGCGGTACTCCCAGATTTCTCGTCGTAATCCAGAACCGGGTCGATAATCGCGCAGATCTGCGTGTTTGGATCTGTAACGACATACTGGACGCTGTTGGTGCGGGCGTCGAAGAAGCCTGCGACCTCGGGCCTACCGCTCCTTCTTGCGGATGGCCCTTCCGTCTGGCACACACTCAGGCTGCCTTCGCGAAGCTGCGCTCGCGGTGCTTGATATCGAACTCACTGCCTTTCAGCATCCAGTTCCAATACATATAAGGCAGAAAGTTCTGCTTCAGGAGCCAGGCGCTTAGGCGTGGCACGCGCGGGTCGAGCGGGAAGCTGGGCGTGACCTTGCCGCCATAGCCGAACTCTGCGAGCACCACCTTGCCGTAGCCGGTGGTCAATGGGCATGAGCCGTATCCGTCATAGACGGCAGACAGCTTTGCCCCCTCGATGCGGGAAAGCAGGTTGCGCACCACGACCGGCGCCTGCAGCCGCACTGCAGCTGCTGTCTTGGCATTAGTTGTCCCGGCTGCATCTCCGAGGCCAAAGACGTTCGGAAAGCGTGTGTGCTGCAGAGTGGCCGGATCAACGGCGAGCCAGCCGGCCTCATTGGCAAGTGGGCTCTTCTTGACGAAGTCCGGCGCGCTCTGCGGCGGGGTTACATGCAACATATCGAAGTCGCGTACGATCTTGCTGGTCTGTCCGTCCGGACCGGTCATTGTGAAGGTGGCCTTGCGGGCCGGGCCGTCGACCGCCGTCAGGGTGTGCTTATAGTTCAGCTTGATGCCGTAGTCATCGACCGTGCGCTGGAGCGGGGGCACGAAGAAAGGAACCCCGAACAAAACGTCGCCCGCCAAGCAGAATTCGACATCGACCTGATCCAGACGCTTCTGCCGGCGCAGATGATGGGCGGTGAGATACATGATCTTCTGCGGCGCTCCGGCGCACTTGATTGGCATCGGTGGCTGCGTAAACAGGGCGGTGCCTCCGCGCAGGCTTTGGATACATTGCCATGTGTACTCTGCATAAGCGGCTGAGTAGTTGCTGCAGACGCCGTTGCTGCCAAGCGCCTCCTTGAGCCCATCGATTTTCTCCCAGTCCAGCTGCAAACCTGGGCAGACGACGAGCGAGCCATACGTGAGGCGACGGCCATTGGCTAGGATGACGGCGTTCTGCTCTGGCTCAAAGACTTCGGCACGGTTCCTGATCCAGGTGACGTCCTTCGGGATGAGAGTTTCCTCAGGTCGCTGCGTCTGCTTCAGCGAGAACACTCCGGCACCGACCAGGGTCCAGCCAGGCTGGTAAGCGTGGGTGTCGGACGGCTCGACGATCCCAATGCTCAAGCTTTTGCGGTGTCGGCGCATCTCTGCTGCGACAGTGATGCCGGCCGCTCCACCCCCGATGATGACGATGTCGAAGGCGTCGACGCGTGACGGGGCGTTGGAAGCACTCACGGTTGGTCTCCTGCTGGCGATCTAGCGCCTGTGCAAGACGTAACACTTGCAAGCTAACGCTTCAACATCTATCCTATACGTAATATGTGGAGCGAGGGCCTTCTATGGACCGAAAGACCCTTGCGGACGGGCTGACCGCCTCCGCGCAGCTCGAAATTGCGGATTTTGCCGAGCTTGCCCGGCAGGGTGTGACGCTCGTCATCAACAACCGTCCGGACAGCGAGAAGCTGGGACAGCTTAGTGCCGCGCAAGGCAAGCAGGCGGCCGAGAAGGTGGGTCTTGCCTACCGACATATTCCCGTGACGATTTCAACCCTGCGTACCGAGGACATCGATCAGTTCGGAAGGGCCGTGGCGGCCGCCATCGGCCCAGTGCATGCGCACTGCGCCTTAGGCCATCGGTCGGCGACCCTCTGGGTGCTGAGCCAGATTAGGTGCGGTGCGATGACGCGGCCGGACGCGGTTCGCTGGGGTCAGCAGCACCAAGTGGATCTTGCCGACGGTTCTGCCTGGCTCGACCGGCAGCCGACATGAGCGAGCCCGCCCCGTCCGAGCGCACCGGCCCACCGCTGCTGCACGATCCGGCGCCCGATTTCCACGCCCGTACCACAATGGGCGATCGGTCGTTGTCCAGCTATCGCGGCCAGTGGCTGCTGCTGTTCTCGCATCCGGCCGACTTCACGCCGGTCTGCACCAGCGAGTTCGTTGCCTTCGCCAGGGCGGCGGAGCGCTTCACGGCTCTCAACTGCGCGCTCTTGGCACTTTCGGTCGACAGCTTGTTTTCACATCTAGCCTGGATCCGCAGCATCCACGCTCAGTTCGACGTGGTCGTACCGTTCCCGATCATCGAGGATCCCTCGATGGCGATTGCCCAGGCCTACGGGATGATTTCTCCCCGGGCCCGTGATTCTGCCATGGTGCGCGCCATCTTCGTAATCGATCCTGACGGGATCATCCGCGCCATCTCATGGTACCCGATGACCACCGGGCGCAGCGTTGCTGAACTGCTTCGTCTGGTTGCGGCGCTGAAGATGACCGATACGCATGGCGTCTCCACCCCCGAGGCCTGGCAACCGGGAGGGGACGTCATCCTGCCGCCCCCGACGACCGCCTCGGAGGCTCTCGGGGCAAGTGGAACAGGCAGCGACTGGTACTATCGGACAGCCACCCCGGACGCTCTGCCTACGGCAGGAAGGCGACAGCCATGAGCTTCGAACCGCCGTTCGACATCGAGGCTGCTGCATTGACGCTGCGCGCTTTGGCCAACCCGACGCGCCTTGCTGTGGCGCTGCGCCTGCTCCAAGGCCCTTGTACCGTCGCCATGCTGGAGACCGACCTCGAAGCACGCCAGCCGAACCTGTCCCAGCATCTGGCAGAACTCCGGGAGACAGGAATCGTGAATGCGGAGCGACAGTCGCGAAACATGATCTACAGCCTTGCCGGCGACAAGCGACGCCGACTGGTCGAAGCACTGCACGACGGTTTCGGCGGAGAGCAAGCCGGCCGCCCGGTCGCGCCGCCACGCCTGTCGACGAGACCACAGTACCAAGCGGCGGTCTTCGCCCGGATCGGTGCGAGATGAGCCTCCCGTTCCACCCCGGGGAGGCGCTCGCCGGCGGTGCGCTGATCGGTCTGTCGGCCGGTATGCTCCTGCTCTCGATTGGCCGCGTCGCAGGATGCAGCGGCATCGCAGCGCGGCTGCTTGGGCGTCCGGACGGCGACAGCGGGTGGCGGGCAGCCTTCGTGCTGGGTCTGCTGCTCGGACCGGTGCTGCTCGAGCTCGCCACCGGACGGTCCGTCACGATGCAGATCAGCGCCAGTGTTCCGGTGCTGATCGGGGCCGGGCTTCTAGTCGGGTTCGGCACTCGTCTCGGCTCGGGCTGCACCAGCGGGCACGGTGTCAGCGGGCTGGCGCGCTTGTCGAAGCGATCATTCGCCGCGGTTAGTACCTTCATGGTGACCGCGTTCCTGACCGTCTTCGTGGTTCGGCACCTGCTCGGCGCTGCGTCGTGAGGATCGGCGTGGCCCTGCTATCCGGCATCCTGTTCGGGCTGGGTCTCGCCCTGTCAGGCATGATGGACCCTGCTCGGGTGCTCGGCTTCCTTGACCCCGCAGGGTCCTGGGACCCGACGCTGGCTTTCGTGCTGGGGGGCGCCGTCGCGGTGTCGGCCCTCAGTGTCATGCTGTCGCGCCGCATGACACGGCCGCTGCTGGCGAATCGGTTCGACCTACCAACCGTGACCAGGATCGACCGGCCCCTGCTCGTGGGCGCTGGGCTGTTCGGCATCGGCTGGGGCCTGTCAGGTTTCTGCCCCGGTCCGGCGCTGGCCTCGCTTTCTCTCGGTCTGCCTGCGAGCGTGGTGTTCGTGATCGCCATGCTGATCGGGATGGTGCCGCACGACCGGCTGCGGCGTTCGACTAAGGCAGCGCCCGCGACCAGTGGGCGGGCGTGATGCCGCTGCTCGAGCAACTGCTCGCGGTTCTCTGCGGCAGTTTCGTCGGCTTTGCTCTAGGGCTGCTTGGAGGCGGCGGCTCGATCCTGGCCACGCCGCTGCTGATTTATGTTATCGGTCTCGGACCGCACCAGGCGATTGGAACCGGAGCGCTAGCGGTCTCGGCCAGCGCATTCGCCAACTTCGCCTCTCATTTTCGGGCAGGCAATGTCCGCTGGCGCAGTGCGGGTCTCTTCGCGGCCGTCGGCATGCTCGGCGCGTTCATCGGCTCACAGCTCGGCAAGTCGTTCGATGGCAGGAAGCTGCTGTTCCTGTTTGCTATCCTGATGATCGTCGTCGGCGTCAGGATGTTCCGCTCGACGGCGGGGCTGCCGATACAGGACGTTCCAGCCGGCTTTCGCTTCTGCAACCGCAGGAGCATTCCGAAGATCGCCGCCTCGGGCCTCGGGGTGGGTCTGTTATCCGGGTTCTTCGGCATCGGCGGCGGCTTTCTGATCGTGCCTGCGTTGCTGTTCTCCACCGGCATGCCGATGTTGCTCGCGGTCGGTTCATCGCTGTTGGGTGTCGCCGCTTTCGGCCTGACCACGGCAGTGAATTACGCCATCTCGGGTCTGATCGACTGGCCAGTCGCGGCAGAATATATCGGCGGCGGCATTATCGGTGGCTGGATCGGGATGCAGCTCGCGTGCAGACTCTCGAGCCGGAAGACCGTGCTGAAGCGTATCTTCTCCAGCCTCGTCTGCATCGTGGCTCTCTACATGCTCTATGAAAACGCCGCCGTCTTCCACTTGGTCTGAGACAGCAGGCTACTACCTTACGTTCTATTTTCCAGAACGGATCCATCTAAGAATTGGTATTTCCGGATCGATCATCTCGGCGCATTCTCTGGATCAGGTAATGGAACAGGATGTGACCAATGGCTCAGACTGCAGTTCGGGGTCTGGCAGTCGATGCCAACCGGGATGATCAACGTGAGGTTGGCGTGCTAGTCATGTTGGTCGCGGTGCCGGTGATCTGGGCCACCCTGGTGACATCCATGCTAGAGATGACACCTGCGGCCGTCGGTGCCGTGGTTGGCTTAGCCTGTCTGGCAGGTACGGCCGTAGGCATCGGGCATGAATATTATGTTGCGCGCATCTGCCGGCAGCGCCAAGACTAGGAGTTTCCGCCTACTCAGACAGTTATACTGTCAAGCGTATCGTTAACCAGACAAGCCACTACCTCACTGCATCATCTAAGCAGCCTGACTATGCCGTGAGCCTTACCTATCTGCGTGTTTCGAACACCACCGCAACGCATCCGGCGGTCGTCGCGGTGGCACGTGCGATGTCGATTTTCGTGCTCTCACGATTCATGTTCCGCCCGAAGGATCAGCCTGCGCGCCGCCTCGCCAAGCCCGGTCACGAGCAATAGCCCAATCACTACCTGGTTGAACCCTGCCAATTTGCTGTCTCGAGGCCGAGAGCCAAGACGATGGCCGTGGCACCCCCGGCCGGACTGCTCGCCCTGAGAGCGAGTTCAAACAATACCGTCAGTGGCACGGCGATCGCAACAGCCAGTACCCGCGCATAGACCAGCGGGTGACTTCCCATGAAACTCGGCGTGTGGAACGCCGTGGCGACAAATACGCCGATTAACCCAGCCATCAGGCCACAAAACTAACCAACCGCGGTGTTCCACGGGTGAGCACTGGGCTCATCGGGTGACATGACCTGGACAAAGACTGCAGAGCCGAGACTTGGTGCCAGCAGGGGCTGTTGCAGCCAGACCGAGATCAGGGCGACCACACCGATGACGGCGGCGGCCAGAACAGTTTTCAGGAAGGAAGTGGATGACATGCTCGTTGCGCGCGAAGGGCTAGGAATCGAGGCGCTCCCTGATCCGATCAGCAACGCGCAACGCGTTGGCGATAATGGTCAGTGTTGGGTTTACCGCACCGATCGACGGGAAGAAGCTGGCATCGGTTACATAGAGATTGTCGACCTCGTGTGCCCGGCAATCCAGATCGAGCACCGATGTTCTCGGATCGGTGCCGAAGCGACACGTCCCCGCCTGATGCGCCGTTCCGTTGATGGGGATGTTCTTCCCTAGATAGAGGCTGCGATCCAGCAGGATCGGCAGCGCGCCGATCGGCTCCAGGAGGCCCTCCAGCTTGCGCTTCAGGCGCCGTGCCCCCTCCTCGCGGCCCTCCGCAATCGACAGCACAACCTTATTGCCGTCGTAGGAGATGCGGTTGTCGGGCCTCGGCAGGTCCTCGCTTTGCAACCAGAAGTCCATCGAATGCGCGGCCATCTTGTTGAACGGCATCTCCGGCGCCAAGGACAGGAAGGCCGGCAGCGCCTCGCTGCGGATCTGCTCGCCGTGCGACGTCGCGCACATCTGGATCAGACCCATCGGATAGGGCCAATCCGAGTCACCGAAATAAAAGTCGCTGACAGCGAGCGTCTTCTGGAACACGGTGTCGTTCGGCTCCTTCAGGATCGTCATCAGCACGCTCATGTCGTGGCGCATGTAATTGCGGCCGACCTGATTCGAGCCGTTGGCGAGGCCGGTAGGATGGACGTCACTCGCAGAGCGCAGCAGCAACAGGGCCGAGCTCAGCGCACCACACGCGACTACCACGATGTCGGCAGAATAGACTTCGTGCGCGCCGTTGCGCGCCACGTGCACACCGGTGATCGTTCGGCCAGACGTATCAGTTTCCAGCCGCTCCACATACGCGTTGGTAAGCAGCGTGAAGTTGGGATGGGCAGCCAGGGTGGGATCGACGCAGATCACTTGTGCGTCCGCCTTGGCGTTGATGGCGCATGGGAAGCCGTCGAAGGCATCGCAGCGGATGCAGGGTGATGTCGGCGTCGGCTTGCCGTCCTTCTCGTCAAGCAGGATACCGAGCGGAAGGTGGAAGGGCTGCAGCCCCTCCTTCTGCAGCGTATCGCTCAGCGCCTGGATACGCGGCTCGTGCGAGACCGGGGGGTAGGCGTAGGGCTTGCTGGACCATGGCTCGTTGGGGTCCTCGCCGCGCCGCCCGTGGACATGGAACAGGTCCTCTGCCTGGCAGTAGTACGGCTCGAACACGTCGTAGCCGAGCGGCCAAGCCGGCGAGATGCCGTCCGCATGCCGCAGCGCACCGAAGTCGCGCTCGCGCAGGCGGAACAGGGCCGAGCCATAGACCTTCGAGTTGCCGCCGACATAGTAGTGCAGCCCCGGATGGAACCTGGTACCGCCGCGCCCGTACCACGTCTCCGGTGCTTGGTAGGCGCCATCCACGAACACCGTCTTGGCATCCCAATTGGCACGTGACCGCGGCAGGTAGTCGCCACGCTCGATCATCAGGATGCGTTTCCCGGTCGGCGCCAGCCGGTGGGACAATGAGCCGCCGCCGGGACCGCTGCCAATAACGATGATGTCGTAATGGTCTTCTGACGCCATGTGATGAACCCGCCTGTCCGGTTTCGATACCTGCCTGTTCGACGCTCAGCCGCCGCCACGATGCAGCACCGGGCCACACAGCCCGAGCGCGGTGTTGACGACAGCCAGATGGGTCAGCGCCTGCGGAAAGTTGCCTGCAAGGTGTCCAGCCGGTACGTTGTACTCCTCCGACAGCAGATCGACGTCGTTGCAAACCGCCAGGACTCGCTCGAACTGCGCCCGTGCTTCCCCGGCGCGCCCCTGCATCCTGAGGCAGTCGGCCATCCAGCAGGAGCAGGCCAGGAAGGCGCCTTCGCTTGGACCGCTCGGCTTGGCCTTGGTGCGTCGGATCAGCCCGCCCTCGGACAACTCGCGCTGTATGGCGCCGGTCGTCGCCACGATGCGCGGATCATCCGCCGGCAGGAAGCCGACCAGCGGGATGAGCAGCAGGCTGGCATCGAGCTCCTGGCCGCCGTAATATTGCGTGAACGTTCCTAACCCCTCATTCCACCCCTCGCGGCAGACCTCGTCATGGATGGTCTGGCGCAGCGCCTTGAGACGCTCGAGTTCGGTGCGGTCGACGTCCCCGGAACCAGGACCGTCCTGCTCGAGCATACGAAGCATCCGGTCGACGCCGACCCATGCCATGACCTTGGAATAGGTGTATTGCCGGGGCGTCTCGCGGGATTCCCAGACGCCGGAACCCTCGCTGTTCCACACCGTCTCGAGATGCCGGACGATTGCAAGCGATACGGAACGCTCCTCCGTGTTGGGCTCGATACCCCCGAGCCGCGCCAGATGCAGCGAGTCCAGAACCTCGCCGTAGACGTCAATTTGGTGCTGCGTCGACGCTGCATTTCCGACCCGTACCGGTGACGCGTATCGATAGCCGGCTAGGGTGTCGACCTCCCATTCCGAAAGGTGCCTCGACCCGTCGACACGATACATGATGCGCATCCGCTGCGGCGATCCGGCGACGGCTCGCAGCAGCCAGTCACGCCACCTCGCGGCCTCTTCCCTGAAGCCAGCGTTCAGCAGCGCGCCGAGCGTGAACGTCCCATCGCGGAGCCAGCTGTAGCGGTAGTCCCAGTTCATCTTGCCGCCGGGAGCTTCCGGAAGCGAAGTGGTCGGCGCCGCAACGATCCCGCCACTCGGCTGGTGAACCATCGCCCTCAGCGTAATAAGCGAGCGCTTCACCACGCCCGGCCAATCGGTCCTAGTACTATCGAAGCGGCCGATCCACTCACGCCAATTCTGCTGCGTTGCCTCCAGCGCCGCGTCGACATCGATTGGGCTGGGAACTTCTCGATGTGCCGAGCCGTGGCGAAGCACGAAACTAAGCCGGTCGCCTGATCGAACGCTGAACTGTGCGCTCGCGACATGCGACCGCACAGTGACCGGAACCGTTGCGTAAAGGACCAGCAGATCTGCGCCGACTTTCGCGACGAGGCCGTTTCCGTACGGCTCCGACCAGGGCAGCAACGACCCGTAGTCAAAGCGTAGCCGCATGTCGAACCGGAGGGTCACTGTTCCGGTCACCCCCTCGACAATCCGTATTAGCGACGACACCGGGCCAGCATCGCGCATCGGCATGAAATCGATCAGCCGCACGGTGCCGTCAGTCGTGTCGAAGTCGGTCTCAACGACCAGTGTGTCTTCCTGGTATCGACGCTTCGTTTGCGTCACGCCGGCGACCGGCGCAATGAGCCACGCACCGTTATCCGGAGTCCCGAGCAACGCGGAGAAACACGTGTCGCTGTCAAATCGCGGCCAGCAGAGCCAATCAATGGAACCGTCCCGGTTGACCAGAGCGGCAGTTTCGCCATCGCCGACCAGCGCATAATCCTCGATCGGGCTGCTCATAGCGTGTTGACGGCCCGGGAGTGTTGTGTGAGAGGCATCGCTGCGTCCGTTCTTATGCTGGGGATGATGGCCTCGTATGGAAAAGGGGCGATCTGCCCCGCCCATACGGCAACCCCGGTGCCCGGTATTGCCGCCAATAGATCGATTGGTCGCGACTAGATATCGAGCCGTTTGGCAATCTGGTGGACGACGACGACAAGACCGATGCCAGCCGCCGCCCAGAAGGCCGTACGGTGGCGGTCGGTAAACATCTCCCAGCTGCGGCTCTTCGAACGGTTATCAAACCGACCGTGCGCCGCGTAGGCACCCGGGACAGGCTCAAACAGGTTTGCTGGAGCGTTCGGCCCGAGTTTCTCGTCGGTTAGTTGCCCGGAGTATCCCGCCTTGGCCAAATACTTGTCGATTAGGCCCGGCGCAATCCGATTTGCCAAAATCGCCTGCACCGTCGGATATCCAACCCAGACTTGGCGGCGACGGTGCGTGGCGGCAAAAAAGATTGCCCGCGCCGGCACCTCAGGTTGATAAATCGGGGCGACCGGCTTTGCCTTGAAGCCCATCTTGTTCATCGCCCAGTCAAACTGCGGCGTGTTGACGGCCGGAAGGTCGACCATTGTGAGATGCACATCGAGCTTGTCATGGATGATTTCCGAACGAAGCGCATCGGTGAAGCCGCGGATCGCGAACTTTGCGCCGCAATAGATTGACTGCAGCGGCACGGACCGATAGCCGAGTGCCGAACCCACATTGACAATCGTGCCGCGATTGCGCTTACGCATCCGCTTCAGCGCCGACATTGTGCCATGGACCTGACCGAGATACGTCACTCGGGTGCCCCGCTCGAACTCCTGCGGCGTCAGCTTGCTGACCGGCGCGAACACGGTCGCCATAGCGACATTGACCCAGACGTCAATCGGTCCGAGTTCGTCCTCGATTTTGGTGGCAGCAGCTTCAACTGCGGCAGCGTCGGCAACATCAGTGGAAACCGGCAGCGCCCGTACGCCACATCCTCGTGCGTGCGCGGCCGCCTGGTCGAGTCTGTCCTGATCGCGAGCCAGCAGGCCCACATCGTACCCTTGACGGACGAACTCGTCGACGGTCGCTCGGCCTACGCCGGCCCCGGCGCCCGTGATGACGACGATTTTGCCCATGGTAAATCCTTCTCGGTGGATGCAGCAGGGCGCGAGCCGATCAATGACCTTGCGCTAGCTGAGCTTCGATGGAATACGGAAGACGACTTTGGTGGGCGGATAGTTCCTGGCGTGGCCGGCAGGACAGCTCTAGTGATCTGGCCAATATCGCGCGTCCGCCGCGAGGGTACAGCCTCGGCTGATCGTTTAGGCAGAGATCTCCCGTGAGGGCTGGAAATCATTGACCGGGAGGGGGCCAGGCGCCAGGGGATGCCACCGAATCATGGTCCCATCATCCGGCTGTGAAGGTTGATCAGCACAACGAGTGTTCCACTAACCATCAATGCTATGATCATGGAAGAGAACAGAAGCAGTTGGAGGTCAGGCAGGCTGTTGCGGCGCAAGTCGATGTGCAGGAAGCAGCGAAAATGTACCAGTATTTGTGCCAGGCCAAGGCCAAGTACGGCAAACAGCGCAGTGTGGCCCGAGAGCACGTGCTGCCAAACCAGACCGAACGCGATGCTTGTCAGCAGCAGCGACAGGCCGTAGCCGATGACGTAAGGGAGCGTTTCGGTCCGCCGCCTGCGCGGTGTGCTCATGACCCACCTCCGGGAACAATCAACCCTTGGAGGTAGACTACGGAAAAGATCGCGACCCAGATCACGTCGAGGAAGTGCCAGAACAGCGACAACCGGATGAGGTTGATCTTCACCTTCGCGTCGCGGCCGAGAGTTGCAACCTGCGCCACCATTACCAGGATCCAGAGCGAACCAAACGTGACGTGCAATCCATGCACTCCCACCAGGACAAAGAAGCCGGACAGGAAGGCGCTGCGGCTGGCAGTCGCACCATGTGACACCATGGTGACAAAATCGTGGATCTCCATACCAAGGAAGGCGAGGCCGAGTAACAGCGTCAGCGCGAGCCAAAGCGTAAGCCGCTGCGGCTTGTGGTCCCGCTTGAGGCAGAGAGAGGTCATGCCGAAAGTAAAAGAGGAGGTGAGCAGGATCAGCGTCTCGACAAAAGCGGAGCCGATCTTGAATTCATCTGCTGGTCCAGGCCCTCCGGCCCGGGCGCCTAGCATGGTGCCGTAGAGGGCGAAAAGCAGCGCAAAGATCACGGCGTCGCTCATCAGGAAGATCCAGAAGCCAAATACGTCACTCTCGACCTGATGCCTGCTCTCGCGCGGATCGTCCTCCAGATTAAGCCCGGCATGGCGGAGTTGTGGGCCTACGCTGTCCATTCAGCTAGCCCCTCGTTGCGTCGGGACATTTCGCGCTGGCGCGATACCGGCTTCGCATAGTGCGCCTGGGCCAGCCAGCGCCGATCGAACGCCTCCACCTCCGCGGCTGGGATTGTGCGCGTAACGTCACGCAGGAATGAGCGGATGATCACGGTGGCCACGACGACGGCCCCGAACAGCGCAACCAGCCACCAGATGCGCCAGACCAAGCCGAAACCGCAGGCTGCGGCGGACAAACCTACAATGACGCCGCAAGCGCTCGGCTTCGGCAGCTCAATGTCTTGGTAATGGTCAACCGGCTTGTAAGCCTCGCGATTACGTTTGCGCCAGTAGAAGGCGTCGCGACTTTCCACCTGCGGTATGACGGCGAAATTCCACTCGGGTGGTGGGGCGGCCACCGACCATTCGAGCCCGCGGGCATCCCACGGGTCACCGACCGCTACCATGTTGGCGTGGCGATCGCGGATGGACACGAAGAGCTGGACAAACAGCGTCACGAGCGCAGTGAACAGCACGAAAGCGCCAAAAAGAGCCACGTAGAGCCACGGGCGAAACGCTGGATCGAAGACCTCATGCGTACGCCGAGCCATGCCTGAGGCACCAAGGACGTAGAGTGGAAAGAACGCGAGGTAGAAGCCGGTGATCCAGCAACCTGCGCTGATCCAGCCCAAGCGCTCGTTCAGCCGGAAGCCGAAGGCCTTCGGGAACCAGTACATATAGCCGGCGAGCAGGCCGTAGAGAGTGCCGGGGATGAGCATGTTGTGGAAATGCGCCACAACGAAAAGCGTGTTGTGAACCATGTAATTTAGCGGCGGCGTTGCTAGGATCACCCCAGTGAACCCGCCCAGCACGAAAGTAACCATGAAGGCGAGCGACAGTACCATTGGCGGCGTGAACCGCACCTCGCCACGGAACATGGTGAAGATCCAATCGTAGATCTTGACGCCCGTCGGAATGGCAATCGCCATGGTCGCGATACCAAACACCGCATTGATGTCAGCGCTCTGCCCCATGGTGAAGAAGTGGTGCAGCCACACGGTGAAGGACAGCACGCCGATCGCCATGGTCGCGATGACGAGCGACTTATAGCCGTATAGCTCTTTAGATGAAAAAGCCGAGACAACCTCGGAATAAACCCCGAAGGAAGGCAGCACTACGATGTAGACTTCAGGATGACCGAACAGCCAGAACAAGTTGACATAATTCATCATGTTTCCACCGAGATCATCGGTGAAGAAATGCGTTCCAAGATATCGGTCTGCGGCGAGAAGCGCCGTCGCCACCGTAAGAGGCGGCATGGCAAAGATCATCAGGATCGCGGTGCACACTGCAGTCCAGCAGAACAACGGCATCCGCAGGAAGGTCATGCCGGGAGCCCGGAACTTGTAAATCGTGCAGGCGATGTTGATCCCTGCGGTTGTGGAGCCGATCGAGGCCAGGGTTATAGCCCAGATCCAGTAGTCCGGCCCCGGTCCACCGCTAAAGTTCAGTTCCGTGTAGGGCGGGTAGCCACTCCATCCGCCGGTGGAAAATTCGCCCACCACTAGGGACGCCATCATCAATCCTGACCCTCCGGCCGTGAGCCAGAGCCCGACCGAGTTGAGGTAGGGAAATGCCATATCCCGCGCACCGATCTGCAGCGGCACGACATAGTTGACCATCCCGGTCAGGAATGGCATCGCCATGAAAAAGATCATGATGGAGCCGTGTGTCGAGAACAGCTGCGCGAAGTGCCCGGGCTCGACGAAGCCGGGCCCGTTGATCGCCGCCGCCTGCTGGCTGCGGATCAGCACCGCCTCGATCAGGGCGCGCGACAACATGACGAGGGCGATCACGATATACATGATGCCGATCTTCTTGTGATCGAGGCTGGTGAACCACTGCGTCCACAGATACTCCCAAGCTTGTAGCCAGGTGATGAGCGCAATGGTCACCACCGCGCCGATCACCACGATCGACCCGGCTCCCGCGCCGATGATTTCGCTGATGTTCGGCTCGCGCCAGGCTCGCACAAATGGCAGCGCCCCCCAGCTAAGGCTGCCGAGCAGGAAGCCGGTGATGGTCGGGCCGGTCATGGTGGCATCCCCTGGTCGTGTGGCACGTCCCGGCTCACCGCCATCGGCAGGGGAAGCGCCGGCAGCTTCTCGACCTCCAGCGCGTGACCGCTTTTCTGCGCCAGCATCACCACGTGATCGAACAAATCGGGTTCGACCGCGCCGAAAGCGAGCGGATGCGGCAGTGTAGTACGGCGGGTCAGCGTCTCGTATTCCGTAGCGCCCAGCCGATCCGGCTCGGCGTGCATCTCCGCCAGCCAATGTGCATATTCGGCCCCGTCCATGGCATCCACCGCGAACTTCTCATTCTGGAAACCCATGCCGTTGAACTGCACGTTCTCGCCAAGGAAGCGGCCGGAGCGGTCGGCCTGTAGCGACAGCTGTGTCCGCATTCCCGCCATGGCGTAGATCTGCCCGGCCAGTCGAGGCATCAGGATCGACTGCATGACCGTGGCGCTGGTCAGGCTGAGATGCACCGGACGCCCGGCAGGTATCACCAGGCGGTTCACGCTGGCAATACCCTGCTCCGGGTAGATGAAGATCCACTTCCAGTCCGCGGCGATTGCCTGGATCTCCAACGCGTGACCAGGGAGCCGCTTGTAGGGATCCAGCCGGTGGGTATCACGCCAAAGAAAGGCCGCCAGGATCACAACGATGGCGCTGGGCGGGATCCAGATCAGGCCCTCGAGTGACCAGCTGAATCCCCACTGCGGCCGGTAGGCGCTCCGAGTGTTTGACAACCGGTAGTGCCAAGCGACCAGGGGCACCAGCAGTAGAACCGGGCCGATCACGAAGAGCATGATGAAGCAAACAACGATCCATTCATGACGGATCGCGCCAGCAATGGGACCGGCTGGGAACAGAAAGCCGCGATTGAGTGCGCCGCATCCGGCCAGCGATAAGGCTGCGCCTGTCAGGATGGCGCCAGACAGAATACTCCGCACCCGGTTTACGATCGACGATGCTCCGCACAGGCGGTCAGGGTGAGCGAGATAGACCGTTATCAGCTGCAGTAACATGACACGAACTAAGGAGGCCTGCATACTCACGCCGGAGAAAGTGAGACTTCTTTTAGATCTGGAAATGCCGGATCGCGCTCGCTGCTTCACGGATGATGTCTCTGCGGCGGCCAGACATTTATGACAGGCGGCAGGGATGCTCGTGATTTCGCATGATGCTGCTTCCTTCGTGCCGTCGGAGACGGTCATGGAGTTCCCCAGGTCGAGGGCATTTGGCCGCGTACGGCATGGTCGTAGCGAACCTGCGGAGCCAGTCGATCCCGTCGTTCGTGTAGCCTAGCCATGCAGAAGAACCGGAAGGTCAAGGTGAGCGAGAACATCCTTCGACGTTCCGCCGATGAGAAGGTCGCTGAACCAAGATTGCGTGTGGGCTCCCATCACCAGCAAATCGCAACCTGCTTTATACGCCGCTTGAACCAGGAGCTCTCCAGCATGACGACCACCGAGCTCAACATGATGGAGTTCGATGGGAACGCCGTTCCGCCGCAGGGTCGTTAGCAGATCCTGTAGCTTTACGTCATCCCGGGCTTGTTGTGCCTCGAGCAGCACGTGTACCTGTTCCGCCATTAGAAGAAGCTTCAGAGCCTGATCGATCGCCGCATCGAGCTGGACGCCAGCCTTCCAGGCGACTGCGGGGCGGGCGCCGATCGTCCGAGGTGGTTCCACCGGAACCACGACGATCGCGCTAGTGCGTTCTACCAGCACTGTCTGAATCGTTGCGGCCGCCGTGGTTGGTTCAGGCCCTCCGCGGCGCCGGCCACGACTAGTCGTGCCTCGCGGGCTGCCAGAGTTACGATGTCGGCTACAATACCTTCAACTTATTCAAAGACCAGTGCACTGCCGTTATCTGATTTCCAAGCCTGGAAGATGCGGCTGAGTTCGGCTGACTGAGTGTCCTGGTAGTGGGCAAACCGCTTGCGCCGGTCGTCGGTCATTACCTCCTCAGTCGGCATGAAGCTCGGATCGCAGCCGGGTCTCGGATGTAGAATGCGCGCCCGGCTACATCCGTATTTGAGGGAAAGCAGAGCTCCTGTCTGCAGCACGGATCGAGCCGTTGCAGAATCGTTTAGAATGCACGCGATATGATCCATTTCAGGCGTCCTGATGCTGCATGAGGACAGGAAGATCGGCGCTGCGCAGCACCCCTTCCGTGGCACCGTCGAAGAGCTGCTCCCGGAGGCTGCCGTGGCTGTAGCTGCCCATGACGAGCAGATCCGCGCCGGCTTCGTGTGCCATTTCCACCAATTTCGCACCCACCTCGCTGTCCGGCTGGGAGGGTGCTGTCACCACTTCGAATGGCATGCCGCCAAGAACATCCTCCAGACCCATAACCTCGGCGGCGTCCCCGATCTGGAGCACCACAACCCGCTTGGCCTTCGATAGGAGGGGCGCAACCGTCCGGACGACCTTGCGGTCATGGACGCCACCCTCCCACGCAATGGCCATGCAGCATCCGATGGGTGCCACCGTACTCGCCGGGAGCAGAAGTATCGGGCGTCCGGAGCGGACCAGAGCTTCGTGGACCCGTTCCCGAGCCGCCCTGTCACCGGGCTTCTGTTCCAGAAGCAGCAGGTGAGCACTACGGCCATGCTCGGCGACCGCAAGTGTTCCGTCGCCATGCACCTCGATCCACCGCGCGCTGCGTCCTTTGGCCCGCTCCCCCGAGACCCAGCCGTCGAGTGTACTGCGCATCGCTTTGACCCAGTCGCGCCGCTGCTCGGACACGGCCCGGCGGCGTTCTTTTGTCTGCACCTCCTCGGTCAGCTGCAGATCGGCCAGAACGGGTCCATCTATGGCGAGTGCGATCGTTTGCCCGCCCTCGACTGCCATGAGCTGATCTGCAACCGCGAGCATGTTCGAGACGCTCTCCGGACGATGCAGCGCCACCAAGGTGCTGCTACTCATCGTCCCCGGTGCCGCGTCGCTGATTGCCCCCAGTCGCGAAGTACGAAGGAGGAGCGCCAACGAGTAGGCAGCCGCTACGCTCCCAAGGCAAAGCACCACCGAGAGCACGATATTGCCGAGCGCCTGACCGGTACGGCCATCGCGGGCCAGCTCAAGCGTCTGCAGGCTGAAAGAGGAAAAGGTGGTGAAGCCGCCACAGATTCCGACCATCACAAAGGCCCGTATATCGAATGGCACCGCGAAACGACCATCAGTTGCCGTCAACGTTCCAAAGAAACCGATCACGAACGAGCCGACGATGTTGATAAGGATCGTCCCCCAGGGGAAGGCAGGCCCTGTCAGCGCGACCATGAGGGACCCGATCCAGGCGCGCAGGACGCTGCCGATCGCGCCGCCGACCGCAATCAGGAAATAGTTCAGCATGCGAAAGTGACCTGGACGGGGTCATGACTGACCAGGCATCGCGTAGATGGCTTCAGGACCATGAACACACTCCTCCCGCGGACTTCATGTCCGATCGGCAGGAGTCATCAGCCCACGACGGGCGGTTAAAGGGAAACCCCATTCCCTGGGACTCTACCTCGCATGACGCGAGAAACTTCTCAACCGGTCAATTGACTAGAAGCGCTGCACTGACTGGGCACGGTAGACCGCCCGCACCACCTCGGATCATCTGCCTCAAACGATCGACTGATTCGATCGAATGGTTCTCAAAGCAAGTCTTTTCTGATTGACCGTGGCCTCGTAACTTTGGTGTCAACGAAACTTCGGTAGCAGCCAATGCCGCCCTCTGGCGCCGGCGGATCTACTCCCGGGAATCGAGCCTTAGATCAATGGAGATAACCGATGCTGACAAATCACCTGAGCCGGCTGACCTTGCTGGCGATCCTGTCCGGAGCCATCGCGGGCCTGGCCGACGGCGGCGCGGCGTTCGCCCAGGAGCAGATCAAGGTCACGGCCCCACACCATACTGCGCGAGCGCAGACCTACTACTCTGATCCCACCAACCCGCATATTGACAAGGACGGACTGCTTCCAAACGGCATCGTTGCCAATGTGGGCTGTGTTGGCTAGACCGCCTCGCCCGAACCGCTGCGTGGCTGATCTTCTGCAGGTGCGACCTGTCGCACTAGGGGCCGCAACGTTTGGTTGCGTGTTGAGCCGCGGGAAGTATGCAGTCAGGCGGGTTCGGGCTAGAGCGGCAGCTTGGCCGTTGCTGGACGCGTCGCCGGTCGCACTATCGACGGCGAGACCGGGATGTGGCTTGGCTCTCGCATCGGAGAAGAACAAGCGTTATGGCACTATCTCCGCGGTCATTCCCTCGACCACTCAGCCGCCTGACGGCTTCGCGCGAGCTGGTTCGCCAGTTTACGCCGAACTGGTTCACGGCGACCATGGGTACGGGGATTCTTGCGCTGGCGCTGAACCAGCTGCCCGTTGCGCTGCCCGGCGTGCGGGCCGTGGCAAGTGGCCTCTGGCTCTTCGACATCGTTCTTTTTGTCTTGTTCAGCATCCTGTACACAGCGCGCTGGGTGTTCTTTTTCGACGGCGCACGCCGGATTTTCCGCCATTCAGTGATGTCGATGTTCCTTGGCGCTATCCCGATGGGCCTGGCGACGATCATCAATGGTTTCCTGGCTTTTGGCCCGGCGGTGTTCGGGGATGCCGCCGTTCCGATCGCCCATGGCCTCTGGTGGCTCGACGCCGGCCTGTCGGTGGGCTCCGGACTCTGCATTCCATTCCTGATGTTCACCAGCCAGGAGCATTCGATTGAGAAGATGACCGCTGTCTGGCTGTTGCCGGTGGTCGCAGCGGAGGTGGCCGCGGCCAGTGCCGCGCAGCTAGTCCCACATTTGGTCGATCCGCAGGCCGCGCTGAGAATGCTAGTGCTGGGCTACGCGCTCTGGGCGTTCTCCGTGCCGCTGGCTTTGAGCATCTTGGTGGTGCTGGTGCTGCGACTGATCCTGCACAAGCTGCCGCACAAGGACATGGCGGCATCCGGCTGGCTGGCGCTCGGCCCGATCGGCACCGGCGCGCTGGGCCTGCTGCTGCTCGGGCAGGATGCGCCATCGACGTTTGCTGCCGTCGGATTGCCCGCAATCGGCATCGTGGCGCAGGGCATTGGGGTCATTGGCGGAACCGTGTTGTGGGGTTACGGCGTCTGGTGGCTGGTGTTGGCGATGATGGTGACAGCCCGCTACCTGCGTGACGGCATGCCGTTCAATATCGGCTGGTGGGGCTTCACCTTCCCGCTGGGCGTCTACGCAGTTGCGACCCTGGCCCTCGCGAGACAGACCCATCTCGCCTCCCTCGCAGATGTCGGCATCGCTCTCGTCGGACTGCTGGTCCTGCTCTGGGGCATCGTCTTCTCCCGCACCATCCTCGGTGCCTGGCGTGGCGACCTGTTTTTCGCGCCCTGCCTGATGAGCAACGTCGCACCTATCGGCAATGACCTGCTTGCTGAAGCTGATGTCGCGTGAACAGGATAAGGGCTTCTGCTTCTTATCTGATCAACTTCCCGGTGGCATGGGTAGGTTCGGTCTATGTCTGCTTCTTACTCCAACCTGGGGCGGCGCAGGCGCAGGCCGACCCGCAGGCGCTCAGCACCAACCTACCGGTGCGGCTGAAGGACGCATTCGTCACCGATCCCGGGGCTGTGACGTTGCAGTACGGCAGCCGCACAACGATCGAGGATGATGGCCGCTACAGCCTGCGTGGCGGCCCAGCGCTCAAGTTCGGCCTGCCGGGGCGTATCGAGCTGAGCCTGGCGCCGTTCCGCCAGCTCGGTGACGCATCGAGCGTGCATGGCAACCTGGCCGGAGCCGAGCTGGAATGGAACCTCAACCAGCAGTCTCGCCACATTCCCGCCTTCCTGTTGGCGCTGATACGCGATGAGCCTTATGGCGGCGGTCACCAGGGGCCGCACTATGCGGTCCAGGGCGTCGCGACCAAGTCTCTTGGCGGTAGACGAGAGGCGCCGCGTTTAGGCGTAGAGGTCGCCTGGACCCACACGGTGGGGGCCGCGACCGATGAGCGACATGGACGCTGGCTGGCCGGGATCGTCTGGTCTCGCCTGCTGGACCGGCGGACCGCCCTGGTCGCCGACCTGGTCTACCAGCAGCAGAATCGGCGCGGGCACGAGTCCGACTATCTCGATGTCGGCTTCAACCGGATCGTCGGCCGGTCGCTCACGCTGAGTGCTGGCCTGGGGCCAGGCCTTGCGCAGGATGCGGCGGCTGTCCGCGTGTTCGCCGGAATCAAATGGACGATCAAGGACGCCCTGCCATGGCAATAGCTCCCTTGGAACTGCCTGGAGGGGCTGCAGCAGGCGAGGAGGGTCGGTTTCCCGGCACCGCCATGCCGGACGGCCGCTGGTGGCACACGCTATGGCCGGATCCGGACCTGACGCTGCGGCGGCTTGGGGTTCGTCCGGGACGTCTTGCAGTCGATCTGTGCTGCGGCGATGGCTGGTTCACTCCCGCACTCGCCCGCATGGCCGACGAGACGGTGGGCGTGGACCTTGATCGGCCGCTGCTCGCCATGGCGGCGGCGCGGGCGCAGAGGGAGGCGGTCCCCGGCTGCCGCTTCGTAGCCGGCGATGCTCTCGATGTGTCTCCCAAGCTGGGTGGGCGGGCGGATCTGGTGCTGCTGGCCAATACGCTTCACGGCGCGTCTGATCGCGCAGCTTTGTTGCGGGCGATCGCGGCCAACCTGACCGCACGAGGCCGGATCTTTGTCGTCAACTGGCATCACTGGCCGAGGGAAGGGACGATCGTGCTCGGCCAGCCGCGCGGCCCTTGCTTCGACCTGCGCATGACTCCCTGCGAGCTGCATCACGCCGCCGCGTCCGCCGGTCTGGAGACGGAGCGGCTGGTCGAACTGCCGCCTTACCACTACGCCCTCGTGCTGCGCCCCAGGCAGGACGGCACGGCGCGCGAGGTCGAGGCCCTGCTGGCTTCGTCCACGGCGGCGGGTCCCGACATCTGGCAGGAGCGGCTGATCGCCTTCTGGGCCGAGGCGGGGCTGGACGGGTGGTTCGCCAAGGACCCGGTTTTCGACGACAGCTTCCGCAACGATTTCCTGCCATTGCACCAGGCGGCGGCGCGCCGTGATCTCGATGGCTGGGCCGGGACGGCGCGCGGCGCGCTGGCCCTGCTGATCCTGCTCGACCAGTTCCCGCGCAACGTCTTCCGCGACACCGCGCACATGTTGGCGACCGACGCCCTGGCGCTGCGGCTTGCGCATGGCTTCCTGCGTCTGGGATTCGACCAGAGGCTGCCCCCCGATCTGCGTCTGTTCTTCTATCTTCCGTTCACGCATTCGGAGGATCTGGTGGACCAGGAGCTGTCATTGCGGCTACGGCGGAAACTCGGCCCGGCGCTGGAACGCCATGCGGCCGTGCATGTCGACATCATCCGGCGGTTCGGGCGCTTCCCGCATCGCAATGCCCTCCTTGGACGGGAAACAACCGCGGATGAGGCATCTTTCCTGTCTGCCGGCGGCTTCTCGGGCTGATCCTGGCACACGGGCCAATCGATCGAAAGTTTGGAACGATCCGTTCCATTCAATCCGTTGGAACAGATCACCCCGTCGGTGCCAAGTATGTCTCGACATAACGAAGGAAACCCCCATGCCCCGCATCATCGACGAGCCCGTTCCCGGCCGGCGCCAGGCCCTCCTCGGTCTCGCTGCGGCCACGACGGGTGCTGCTCTCCTCGCCTCCGGGCGCCCCGCCTCTGCAGAGGCCGCGACCGGGCGGGAGCCGGCGTCGCGCACGCTTCACGCCTTGATGGCGCAGCTCGCAAAGGCACCGCGCCGGCGAGACTTCAAGACCGTGCCGATGGTGCTTGACGATTCCGGCCTGTGGGATGCGGCGGCGCTGGATGCGGTCATCGCCTATCGCGGCAGCCGCAAGCAGGTGTGGGACAATACCGAGATCGGCAGCCCCTGGATGAACCTGATGCGCAATTCGCTGAACGCTCAGGTGTTCTCGTTCAGGCATCCCGATTTCCTGGCAGTCTCGGCGACACATGGCAGCGCCCATTTCGCACTGTACGACCAGGCGATGTGGGACAAGTACCAGCTCGCGACGATGGCAGGCCCGGATTTCAAGACCAACACGCTGATCGTGGCCAAGGACGGCGACGGCGACGGCGACGCATCGGCACACGAGAGTCCCAAAAGCCTATTCGGCGCTGCCGGCAACACCATCCCGACGCTGCAGAAGCGCGGCATCGTGTTCATGGCCTGCCACAACGCCATCTGGGAGCAGACCGGCAAGCTGCAGGAGAAGGGGATCAACCCTGGCAAGCTGTCGCACGAGGCGATGGCGGCCGAGCTGACCAACCATCTCATCGAAGGCGTCGTGCTGACGCCGGGCATCGTCGGCACGATCCCGGAGCTCGAGCATGCCGGCTTCGGCTACGTGAAATGAGCCGCACCATGAAAACCTCGATCCGCCGGGCTGCCCTCGCTTCCGCGGCCTTCGCCCTGGCCGTGTGCGGCGGCGTGCGTGTCGCCGCCGCCGATCCCGTGCAATGGAACGGCAAGGCGGAGGCGCCGCACTACAAGGAGGACGTGTTTCCACCCTGGCAGCACGGGCAGAACAACGACGCGCTGAAGCGCGGCTTCGAGTTCACCGTGCCGGAGGTCGATGATCTCGCCGATTTTCACGGCGACATCACCGATCCAAAGCTCGTGTTGTATGTCGGCGGCAACTATTTTTTCGCGATGGCGCCGCTGGTGGTGGAGTTCGAGCGCGAGCATCCGGATTATAAGGGCCGACTGTACTGGGAGACGATCCCGCCCGGCCTGCTGATCAAGCAGATCGAGGCCGGCGGCACCATCACGTCAGGCAACATGACCTGGACCGCCAGGCCGGATGCCTACTTCGCCGGGCTCAAGAAGATCGACCAGTTCGTCAAGAGCGGCCTGCTCGCGTCGCCGGCGGTGCCATACGTCACCAACACGCTCACCATCATGGTGCCGAAGGACAACCCAGCGCATGTGACGTCGCTCGCCGACCTCGGCCGCCCGGGCATCCGCCTTGCCATGCCCAACCCCGCGTTTGAGGGAATCGCCCGCCAGATCGACGCCGCCCTGAAGAAGGCAGGTGGTGCCGCACTGGCAACGGCCGTCTACAAGACCAAGGTCGCCGACGGCAGCACGGTGCTGACCCACATCCATCACCGCCAGACGCCGTTGTTCCTGATGCAGGGCCTGGCCGATGCCGGCGTGACCTGGCAGTCGGAGGCGATGTTCCAGGAGCAGGCAGGACACGCCATCACCCATGTCGACATCCCCACGGCCCAGAACAGCACGGCGATCTATGCCGGCGCGATGGTCAAGGGCGCTGCCCATCCGAAGGCGGCAAAGCTCTGGCTCGGCTTTATCCACTCGCAGCCGGCGCTTGCGATCTTCGAGCGCTACGGGTTCAAGCCGTACACTCCCGGCGCGACGGGCGGATAGAATGATGGTTGGCGCCTTTGGTGTACACCGGCTGGCGCTCAGCCTGATGGGCGCCCTAATTGCCGGAAATACACAAGCACTGGCCGACGATGCGGATGTCTTGGCTGGGCGCCGGATCGCGCAGCAGGGGGTGCTGGCGGGGCATGTCGGTTGCGCCGCCTGCCATCTCGAGAACGGCGCTGGCCAGCCGGACGTCGGCATCCCCCGATTGGCGGGGCTGCACCTCGATTATCTTGACCAGCAACTGTCGTATTTCGCAAGCGGCCAGAGACAGAACGCTGTCATGCGGCCCTACGCTCGGATGCTAGACGCCAGGCAAAGGCAGCAGGTCGCGGCATACTATGCAAGCCTTGCGGTGCCGCGCCCCGTCGAGGCGGACGCGCCGCCATTACCGCTGCTGGAGCAGGGGCAGCGGATCGTCGAATATGGCAGCGCGGATGCGGACATGCCGTCCTGCTCGCAATGCCACGGCGTTTCCGGCCTTGGGGTCGGCGACTTCTCTCCGGCTCTCGCTGGCCAGTCTGCGGCCTATATTGCTCAGCAGTTGACCGACTGGCATGACGGCTCGCGGCGCGATCCCAAGGGGATCTTCATGCAGGCCGAGGCCCTTCGGTTGAGCCATAACGACATCGCGGCGGTGGCGGCCTACCTCGCGGCCCTACCGGCGCCCGTATCACCTGTCTCAGTCCAAAAGGATCTCCCGCGATGAAGGGCGCAGTCCCCACAGTCCTGCTGGCGACCGGTCTGATCGTCGGCGGGGGTGCTGCCTGGCTGGCAACATCGCATCACTCCGCATCACGGTCCCCGGTCCCGGCGGAACACTTCATGCCGCCGCCGGACAGCGCGATCCCGAAGACGCCGTTCGGTGACGAGGTGCGCAGGGGGGAACATATCTTCCGCGAGCCCGCGATCTATGCGAGCGCCTTCGTCGGCAACCAGCTTCGCTGCAGCAACTGCCATCTCTCCGCCGGCCGCCTCGCCGGTGCGTCGCCAATGTGGGGCGCCTATGTGGCCTACCCGGCCTACCGCAGCAAGAACGGCCACGTGAACTCGTTCGAGGAACGGCTACAGGGCTGCTTCCGCTTCAGCATGAACGGCAAGGCGCCGAAGCTGGGCGACCCGACCCTGGTGTCCTTGGAGAGCTACGCCTTCTTTCTGGCTCATGGCGCACCCACCGGGGTGGACCTTCCGGGCCGTGGCTTTCCGAAGCTGCCGAAGCCCCCGGTCGCCGCCGACTATCAGCGTGGGGCACAGGTCTATGCGGAGAACTGTGCCTCCTGCCACGGCCGCGACGGACTGGGGCAATCCTCCGGCGGCAGGGTGGTGTTCCCGGCACTCTGGGGCGCGCAGTCGTTCAACTGGGGGGCTGGCATGGGCTCTATCAAGAACGCAGCGGAGTTCATCCGGGCCAACATGCCCCTGGGCCTTGGAGGCTCGCTCAGCGTACAGCAGGCCTGGGACGTCGCGACCTACATGGACAGCCAAGTGAGGCCGCAGGATCCGCGCTTCACCGGCGACGTCGCCGCGACACGCAAGAAGTTCCACAACAATGCCAACTCGATGTACGGCTTGACGGTCAACGGAGGCGTGCTCGGCGATCCCGCGATGACGCCGCCGGCAGGGACGATCCCGGTTGCCGCCTCTTCTGCGGCGCCAGCTCCGGTGCAGTCGGAGTGAGCCCGTCATGAACGAGCCCGAAGGGATTTCGACACCTGCGGCCGAGGCTCCCCTTGAGATCGTGCGCCCGGTTGGCACCTGGGTCATCGGCGGGTTCTTGCTCATCGTGGTGGTGACGATCTGGTTCCTCGTCTCCGTCCTGTTCATGCACCGCGCCGGAGGCAACATCCCGTCATGAACACACAGTCACCGGGCCCCGACTTCGAACATGCCTTTCATCGATCCGCCGAACGGCATGAGCGGGTCTGGATCTTCTGCGTCGTCACGATGCTCCTGCTGCTGACGGCCGGCACGATGTTCTACGCCGTGTATGATTATGGCGTCGTCACCAAGGGTGCAGCCTTCCATGCTGATCCGACCGCGCCGGCGCGCGAGACAGCCTTCCAGGATGGACGTGTAATTCAAACTGGGCCGAACGCGTATTCGGTCTACATGGTCGGCCATCTCTGGATGTGGAGCCCGAGCCCAATCCACGTGAAACAGGGTGCCGCCATCACCTTCTACGTGACCAGCACCGACGTGCTGCACGGCTTCGAAGTGCAGGGCACGACGATCAACCTGACAGCGGTGCCCGGCATCGTCGGCACCGTCAGCTACAACTTCAGCCATCCCGGGACCTATCACATCATCTGCAACGAATTCTGCGGCATCGAGCATCAGGCGATGATCGGCCGCATTATCGTCGATCCGGCGACACGCTCATGAGCGCCGTCCTCAAGACGACGCAATTTTCAGCAGCCCGGCTTGACGAAGGTGCTTTGGCGGCAACAGAGCGCCGCTGGATGCTGGCGTTCCTGATCGCGGGCTTCACGGCCCTGATGATCGGCGCCTCGATCGGCCCACTGCAGGCGCTGAACTATGGTGGCATCAATGCCTACCCGGCGCTGCATCCGGTGCTGAAAAGCTACTACCAGGGATTGACCATCCACGGCGTGCTAAATGGCTACGTCTTCACCTTCTTCATAACCAGTGGGCTGCTGGTCTATCTACCGGCACGCGAGCTTGGGCTGCATCCGAATCTACTGCTGTGGCGCAGCGGCTTCGTGCTGATGGCGGCCGGCGCGCTGATGCTGCTCTGGTCGATGTTCGACAACTCCTCGAGCGTGCTCTGGACCTTCTATCCGCCGCTCCAGGCAAGCGCGGTGTTCTATCTTGGCATGACCTTGCTCAGCATCGGCAGCATAGTGCCTCTGCCGATCCTGCTGGAGATGCGAGCCACCTGGAAACATCGTCGGCGTGGCGAATTGACGCCGCTCGTCACCTACATGAGCCTGGTGACCATGCTGATGTGGGGCCTGGCCAGCATCGGCGCGGTGGCGGAACTGCTGCTGCAGCTCGATCCTTGGGCACTCGGCTTCACCAGCACGGTCGACCCGATCATCGGCCGTACGCTGTTCTGGCTGACCGGCCATCCGATCGTCTATTTCTGGCTAATGCCGGCCTATGTCTCCTGGTACGGCCTGCTGTCGCGACAGGCTGGTGGCAAGCTGGTGTCGGACCCGATGGCGCGCCTCACCTTCGTGCTGCTGTTCGTGTTCTCGCTCCCGGTCGGCAGTCACCATCAGTTCGACGATCCCGGCTTCTCGCCGATCTGGCGTGGCATCCTGGTCGCGCTGACGATGTCGGTGGCGCTGCCGAGCCTGATCACCGCCTTCACCATCGGTCTGAGCCTGGAATTCGCTGGCCGCGTCCGTGGCGGCAAGGGCTGGTTCGGCTGGTTCCGCGCGTTGCCCTGGAGCAACCCGGGCGTCGCCGGCCAAGTTCTCGCCGCCATCACCTTCATCTTCGGGGGCGCCACCGGCGTGGTGCAGGGGAGCTGGCAGCTCGACAACATCGTTCACAATACGATTTTCATTCCCGGCCATTTCCATGTCACGGTCGGCAGCGTCACGGCGATGACCTTCATGGCGGTGTCGTTCTGGATGGTGCCGCATCTGACCGGCCGCTCGCTGATCAGCCGGCGGCTTGCTCTCGCCTCGGTCTGGCTCTGGTTCGCCGGCATGTCGATCTTCGCGCTCGGCATGCACTGGGCCGGGCTGTTCGGCGTACCCCGTCGTGCCTGGATCTCCGCCCTGCCGCCGTCGGAGTATCACACTCTGTATGGCATGGCCCATGTGCCGCTGGCCCTGGTGGCGATCGGCGGCGTCGTTCTCTGGCTGGCGACTTTCTGCTTCTACGTCGTGTTCTTCGGCACCATCCTGTTCGGCAGCCGCGGGACGTACCGTGAGCCGATCCCGTTCGCCCGGGCCTTCGGCGGCCGCGAGAGCTACGCGATCGATCTGCCGCTGACCGACGAGACCACGCCCGTCGGCATCGTGGCGCATCCGGCACTGTCACCACTTGCCCGGACGCTGGAGCATGTCGGGCTCATCACGCTGGGGACGGCGGTGGTCACAGCGGCCGCGTACATTCCGATCCTGTGGCCTTTCGTGCACCACCTAACGCACGCCCCAGGGTGGATCGTCTGGTGACGGCAGGGTGCAGCCGATGATGCGGCGTGGCTGGTGGCGATCGCCATTACGTGCGGTAGCGGTCTGCGCCGTGCTTGGCTGCGGACTGCTGGCCTACGCGCACCTGGGTGCTCGGTACGGCTATATCGGAACACCGCTGAAGGTCCGCTTGGCCCCACGGCTGCAACTCACCGATGATCGCGGCAAACCGTTCGATCTTTCGGCGCTTCGGGGCAGGGCGGCGCTGGTCTATTTTGGCTACACCCATTGTCCCGATATCTGTCCGACCACGCTGGCTGCGCTTGCACCGGTCTTCCAGGCGCTCGGACCCGACCGCGGGAACGCCGTGATCGTCTTCGTGACGCTGGACCCGGAGCGTGACACCCCGGCACTGCTGCATGCCTACGTGTCGGCGTTCGAGCCTATGCCGATCGGGCTGACCGGCCCGGCTGCGGCCATCGGTGCTGCGGCAAAGGACTGGGGCGTGTCGTGGCGTCCGGCCGAGGGGGGCGCCTATATTGATCATGCCTCCGTTATCACGCTCGTCGATCCACAGGGCCGCTGGCGCGTGCGCTACGGCCTGTCACAAGTTGCCGATCCGGCCGCCGTTGCGCGTGATATCCGTCATGTGATGAAAAGCTAGTGGCGGTGGCTTTGCGTCGATATTGGCCACGCCTGTTCGTCTCCACCGGCACGGTCGTCGTCATCGGTTCGGTAGCCGGACTGCGCGATCCACTGGCGTCGATGGCAAGCTATACAGCGTCGCTTATGGCGCTCAATCAGGTCGCCCCGCCGCTGCTTCTGCTCGGGATGCGGAGATCGAGCCGAAGCGCGAGTGCCATCGAGCAATGGCTGTTCGATCCCTGGGTAGCCTTCTGCGTCTTCGGGGCAGTCACCATCGCGATCAGCCTTCCGGGGATCTTCGCGCCGGCGGTGGCTAATGCCGTATTCAGCGCGCCACTGGGCCTACTGGAGTTGGCCTCCGGTCTCCTCCTTTGGCGCCAGATTCTCCCTGGCGGCCAAACGCTGGATGCCGATTGGAAGATCGGGGCATTCGGCTTCCTGGCAGGCATTCCCATGACCGTCGTCGCCGTCGTCTGGATGCTGGCACCAGCGGTCCTTTATACGCCTTATCTGGACGTCCTTTGCCGCTGGAACATATCGCCGCTTGCGGATCAGCGGTGGGCAGGCTTCATCATGCTGGTGTCCGGGGCGCCGCTGCAACTGGCAAGCCTATGGCTGATCCTCGGCCTGCGAGCACCGGGCCTGATCGACAAGCAGCCGTCATGACCAACGGAACTCCTTGCTGCAACCAATCGGCCTCGGTAGATAGTGCGGGTCGTATCATCTAAGTTGGCGAACGATTGCATCAAGACCCGGAATTGGAAGTCACTCCGCTTGCCTCCTATTTGCAGAACACCGAGCCAGGCATCAGCTGTCGCACCTCGCCGGTTCAGGTCCTTGAGGAGTATGTTTCGATGTTTTCAATGAAGACACATCATCTTGCGCGCATAGCGGCTCTCGCCGCGCTTCCTGCGCTGTCACTCGTGAGCGGCTGCGCCAGCACGGGTATTGTCAGCAGCAGCAATCCATCCCGTGACGCGCCACGCGCGTGGCGCGATTATGATCAGTTGCCAGTCAGGATCCTGGGGAGCATCCCCGGAAAATCGCAAGCGGAACTGGCATCGCTGTTTCCATCCGCTCCTGAATCGACAGCCGACAGCGGCCGTCACATTGTTTTCTACGTCAATGCTTCGCAACTGCCTGCCAAATCTAACCTCTGCAGCGATCCCGAATCCTTCCGTGCGGGCAGCCAGGCTGGCGATCTGGCGTCGGTCACCGGAGCACTTTGCGACGGTCAGCGGGAAGTCACAAGGGCTTCGGGAAATGTAAGATCGGTAGATCAGTCGCCCCGATGGCTCTTCAAGAATTTCGATCTGATCAGGTATCAGCTTTACCAGGCGCTTTATCCCGGTGCAAACAACCCCGCGTCTTACCAGCAGGGTTGATGTCGGCAAGCTGTTTGGCAGGACGGCAATAGGCGACCCTAGGTCTGAGGCGTGATACAAAGCGATGACCCTTGATCAATTGCGAGTATTCGTGGCGGTCGCGGAGCGACAGCATGTCACCCAGGCAGCGAGAGCGCTCAACCTTGCCCAGTCGGCGGTGAGCCACGCCGTAAGCACGCTCGAGGATGGCTTTCAGGTCAAGCTGTTCAACCGGGTCGGTCGCGGCATCGAGTTGACCGAAGCAGGTATCATGTTCCTTGGCGAAGCCCGTGCTGTCCTGGCACGGGCGGCCGCCGCCCGCCTCAAGCTGTCGGAGCTTGGAGAGCTCAAGCGAGGCACGCTGCTAGTCCACGCCAGCCAAACGATCGCCGGCTACTGGCTGCCAAGCAGGCTCATGGCGTTTCGAGCCCATTACCCGCAGATCGAGATCCGCTTGGCGATCGGCAATACACATGACGTGGTCCGCCAAGTGCATGAAGGGGTCGCCGAAATCGGCTTTGTGGAGGGCGCCATCGATGATCCGGAGCTTGCTTCCGCCGTGGTCGCACAGGACCAACTGGTTCTGGTGGTCTCACCGTCACATCCCTGGGTCCAGAGGAACCGACAGCAGAAGCTTCGTCCAAGCGAGCTGCTTGAGACCGACTGGATCCTGCGCGAACCGGGTTCAGGGACGCGCTCTGAATTCGAGGCAGCGCTCGAGCGCCTCGGCGTATCGCCACATGCCCTGAGGATTGCCCTGGAGCTCCCCTCAAACGAAGCAGTACGGGCAGCGGTAGAGAGCGGTGTGGGAGCGACGGTGATCTCCGCGTCGGTAGCGGCGCCAAGTCTGGAGGCGGAGCTGCTGCATCGCGTGCCGCTTGACCTGCCGCAGCGTCACTTCCAGGTCGTCCACCATCGCGAACGCTACCTCAGCCGGAGTGCCGCGGCCCTGCTCTCGCTGCTTGGCCTAACCTGATCGTCACGCGCCAGCGCCTCCATCGGAGACGGCCTCACGCTGGCGCTGGCGTCTTTTCACCTCGGCGTCGCTCAGGCGCGCATCATAGATCGAGCGCGGTTCGATGGTGCGTGCCACCAAAGTTGCGATCATGACAATCAGCAGCATCGGCACGATGGCCGCACGCGCGTGGCCGGTTAGCTCGACCATCAGCACGATGGTCGATAACGGCCCCTGGGTAGTGGCTGCCAGCAAGGCACCGGCGCCTAGCACGGCGAACAGCCCGCCCGGGACGCCCGGCCATAGATGCATCCAGGGTAGGCCAAGCACCCCGCCAAGCAGTGCCCCGGTTGCCAGAGAGGGCGTGAACAACCCACCCGGCGTGCCGCTGCCCAGGCAAAGCAAGGTCGCTGCCGGCTTCAAGGCGACCAGCGCCACCAGCAGCAGCGGCGCGACCTGACCGGTGAAGGCGAGTTGCGCGATGTCTCGGCCGTTGCCGAGCAGCTGCGGGAAGGGGATCGAGACTATACCTAGCATTGTCAGCGCCACGGCCGGCGCCACCAGCCGCCAGGTCCCCGTCGGCCTGTGATGATCGGCCCACGCGACCGCTCGGACGTAGCCAACCGACGCCACGCCGATGATCGGAGCGGCCAGGACAGCCCAGAGAGCGCAGCTCAGCGAACTGGGATAGGACGGAATGTGATATGTCGGGGCGTCGGGCAGGAAGGCCCAGGACACGCCGGTGGCGGTCAGCGAGGTCAGTAGGGCCGGCAGCACGAAGCGCAGCGCCAGCTCGCCGCGAAGCACCTCTAGTGCGAACAGCGCGCCGCCAAGCGGCACGCCGTAGGCCGCTGCCATCCCGGCCCCGGCGCCGCACGCGACCAGCAGCCGGCGCTGCTCGTCGGTGAGCTGAACCCGGTTGGACATCAGGTTGGCAAGCACCGCACCAGTCTGTTTCGGCGCACCCTCCCGACCGAGCGACGCTCCCATGCCGACGACCAGCACCGAGAGCACGGCACTGCCGAGCGTCCGCACCATCGGCAGACGCCCGGCCTGGAACCAGATTGCCGCAGTGATATCGATACTGTTGGCTGCTGAAAGCCGGACCAGCAGCAGCTGACCGATGCCGGTCAGCAGGCCGGCGCCGAGCAGCACCAGGATGTGCCACCAACCAGCGGATTGTGTTGCTCCATCGAGCAGATCGACACCGTTGCCGCCCCAGAGCGCGTGCTGCACCAGTTCGAGCAATGCGGTTAGCGCCGCGGCTCCAAGTCCAGTGCAAATGCCAGTCAACACGACCGCAAGCCAGAAGCCTGCGGCATCGCGCCGCGCCAGGATCGGGCCGATCATGCTTAGCTCGGTTGTTCAGGTTGCCGAAACGTGCACCCTATGCCAGGCCGCACTCAGATAGCCCTTGAAGTTCCACGTATCGTCCGGCTGCGCGGGCTGCGTCTGCCCGGCGGAATCCCAGGCTCGCACAGCTAACTCGTGCTCGCCCTTCGGCAGATCCACCGTAGCGGTCCAAAACGACCAGCTCCAGGGCGCCTCGGCATCATGCTCGAGCTCGGCCTGCCGCCAGTTGCGGCCGCCGTCGATCGACACGTCGACACGCACGACTTCACGTGCCGTCGCGATCGCGTAGCCGCGCAGGGTTGCCAGGCCCGCCTTCATCTCGGCGCGTGCAGCGGGTTCGCAGATGGCCGAGTTAAGGGGCATGTCGTAGATTGTTATGCCCTGATCCCAATTGACGGTGTTCGCCGTCATTTCCGCCGGCACCAGCTTATAATCCCTCTGCTGCATATGGTTGTCCGACGGACGATCCTGGACGATGATGGCGGTCAACCATTTTGGACTACGCACGCCGGCGAAACCGGGAACGACCACGCGAAGCGGATAGCCATGCTCCCGCGCAAGAGCCTCGCCATTCATCTCGAACGCGAGCAGCACCTCCGGCGACATCGCTTTGCCGATCGGGATTGAAACGCCGTAGTTGAAACGTCCCTCATCTGGCATCTCGATCTCGTCACAGGCTTCAAAGGCTACATGCAGCCCCGGCTCCGCACTCGCACCCGCGGCCTGCAGCACGTCGGCAAGCGACACGCCCGTCCATTCGGCATTACCGATGGCACCTGGAGCCCAAGGGTCGCCGGATGTCGGCTTCACGGCCTGCATGTCGAGGCGCCGGTTGCCCGCGCACTGCATGACGGCGGTCACCGTACTGAGCGTGAAGCGATCACGCAGTTCCGTGATGGAAAGGTCGAGGGGCGTCCGCACCTCGCCGGCGACATGCAGCCGGTGGGTCTTTTCATCCAGCTGTGGGATCTTGCCGTGGCTGCGCACGTAGAAATCCGGCTGCGCGGTGATAGAGGAAGCTCGCAGACGGGCGAGAGATGGCTCCGCGTTGAACGGCTCCTTTGTATGTATGATCAAGCCGGGCTTAGCCGTGAACGGATTGAACAAGCTTGCTCTCCAGGAACGGGGTTCAGGCCAAAGTTGTGTGACAAGGCCCAGCGCTCTAATTAGACGGGCGATGGGGAGGCAAGTTCCGCCCCGACCGCCTGCCGCAAGAACCGAGGCACCGTGCCGTCTACGGGCACGCCGTCGCCCAGCCGGACGCGCAGCCGGTCGCTTGGGGCGACCTGTGCGACGCTGATTTCCTCGTCATCCGCGCCGTCCCGCACCCGGCGGACGGTCTTGGGTGCGAGGTTGAGCAGCGCCCGGATCGCGTCGCCGGTCCGCTCTCGCGCGCGCAGCTCAAGCACCTGGCCAAGCAACACCAACACGATGATAACGGAAGCGGCCTCGTAATAGACCGGTACCGTGCCGCCCATGCTGTGGAACCGGGTTGGGAAGATCCCAGGGGCAAAGGTGGCGACCAGGCTGTAGAGGTAGGTCGCCCCGGTGCCGAGCGCGATCCGCGTGAACATGTTGAGATGCCGGCTGACGAGCGATGCGCAGCCGCGTTGGAAGAACGGCCATCCGGCCCAAAGGACGACGGGGGTCAATAGCGCGAACTGCACCTAGAGCAGATTCCGATCATTCCGGCTCATATCCTGCGGCTTTAAAGTAGTTCGCGCACTCGGTGGGAGAGAATTC
>NZ_VCDI01000007.1 GCF_005844085.1 Lichenicoccus roseus | reverse complement strand
ACCTTCTCGCCACAAGATTGCGCCAATTACTTCACCGCAGCCGGATATGAACCAGACTGATCGGATTCCGCTCTAGGCGGCCACTCCTTCATCCAGCGTCATGGTTCCCGCTGGCATGCCCTCGAAGCGCGAGATTTTTGCAGAAGCGTCCTCCCCGCCCATGGATGGAATGGCCGGCTCCATCGTCCAGGCGTCGGCCGACATCGGGTACGCTGTATTTCCGTCGGAAGTGGCTCAGTCGAGACGAGGGCGCTCGATACCAGAAGGCTCATCGCACCAGGCAATCCGATCAGCTTGCTTGCATGGCTTCTCATCGATCAATTCTCTTCAGGACGGAGACGACAATCGACCCGAATGCAGTCAAGCGTCCGACGACCGTGCCGGAGGCTTTTGGATAGGCCTCGCCATCTAGCCGGTGCAGTCCCGCAAACTCATGACCGAGATGCGTTCATCCGGGCGGTGGACCCAAGGGCGGTCAACCTGCGCCACCCGTTGTCTATTGGGCGGTTGTTCCACCAATTGTGGGTTTTGTCTCAGCTAATGTAAGTCCAAGCAGGCCACTTGTTGCGCGCCTGAGCATACATAAATGCATTCTGCTACACTCTGGACGGCTGCTGAGAACGCTCCCCTAAACGGTTGATTTTGGTAGCTCCGATCTCACTAGCTCGGCCGTGCGGGTCGGCGGGGGACGGCACCGGAAGCGGCGGCGGCTCGTGCTGCTCCAGCGGTATCACGAGTTTGACGGCGGCTACCGCTGCCGCTTCTCGATAGGACATCAAACGCGTGATGCCATGTAAGGCAGCGGTGGCATCGACCGCCGCGGCAGCCGCGTTGATCAGTAAAGGAGGGCGGGCGGGGACATGCAGTAGTAGCCTTCCCAGTGCGGAGGGAGAGCGCCATGTCTCCAACTTTGCTCTGCCGCGCGCTATGACCATGATGCACACTTCTTCTCGTAAGGCGGCGGGAGCGACCAGGACACCGTATCGCGTGACATACCCGAGCGCCGTGCGCAGCACCCGGCGCGCTTTCCTAAACGCTCCGCAACCAATGTCGAGTCCAGCAAGTGTGCGATCTCAACGCGGCATCGATCCAATCGGTCTCACCCTCAGCCAAGGCGGGCTGATGAACCTCCTTCGCCTGGCGCAAGGCTGCTCGCATCCGGGTCCCGCCGCGGCCGTCTCGGCCCTGCGCTAGGTGCTGCGGCCTGTGTGCAATCGAGACCTCCGGTATCGGCGACAGTGATGTCGCCTACGTTTGCAGAGGCTCCCTAGATCAACGCGCCGATCGTCTCGGCTTCGTTCAGGGTCGGGATGACGACGGCTACAGGCTCCATCGGAGCCCACAGCTGCGGCAGGGTGCAGGAGGCACGTCGGACAGCAGCGACTCACGGAAATCTCGATATGCCTCGCCATTCCAGATCTCGCGGAGCGTGCTCTGGGTTGCGTCACCAAGCGTGTAGTTGCCATAGCCGCGCAGCGAGAACGGTGCAATGCAACACGGTAGCGCGCGGCCGTGGGCAGTGAAATACATCAGCGACCACGGGCGTCTGCAGGTCGCCCACGGCTGGTCGTCGCTCTGCCGCTTCAGGCTGAGGCCGGCCTCGGTGGCGCCCGACGCATCCAGCATAACGCCAAGAGACCGGCCGAGCTCCTACGCCGCCTCGATCGCCGCCACCTCGTCGGCCTGGGTACTCTCGAACAGCGAGAGGCCGGCGCGCGCCATGCCGTAGCCACCCTCGTCGAATACCAAACGCTGCAGGTGTACCTCCCCCACTCCCATTGCTGCCGAAAGCTGGACGAAGGCCGGAAGCTGCTCGACGGTCTCCTTCATGCCGGTCAGCCACAGCGAGACGCGCGGTGACGTGGCACCAACACCCTTCTGGTAGGCGATGAACTTGCCGACGTCGCGTACGATGCGATCAAAGAAGTCCTTGCCGCGGACTTTCAGATATGACGCCCGATCGGCCGCATCGAGCGAGACACGCAGCTCGTCCAGGCCGGTATCGATCAGCTCCTTGAAACGCTTCGGCTGCATCAACGTGCCGTTGGTGTTGAACAGCACGTAGGTCCCGCGATCCTTCAGGTAGCGGACCATGCGCGGCAGCGCCTCGACCAGCATCGGCTCACCGACCCCGTGCAGCACCGCCCTGGAGATGTTCGGAACTTGGTCGACGATGCGGGTGAACAGCTCCCAGTCCATGTCGGCTGGCGGTTCGAGCGTCTCGAACGTGCGGGGACAAGTCTCGCATAAAAGATTGCAACGATTGGTGATCTCGAGATACAGGCAGACGGGCGACCCCTCTGCCTCCGCAGACCGATCGCTGGCGATCTCCTCGAAATAGCGGCGTGGATCCCGCAAAGATCTCGAGATTACCATCAGCGTGTTCCTTGTGCGATCGCGCCGGGCAGATATTGCCCCGACCGACGACGACGGATTGCAATCACGGCAAGAACGAAAGCAGGCGTGCAGACGTGGCCGGGCCAGACGAAGCGCTCGTTGCACGGGTCCAGCCCTGGTAGCACACGAGAGTTCGAAAGCCAGATCACCGCCGGCACCGAGGCCACCACGCAAGGCGGTGCCGGCCAGCCAGATACGAGGAGTAGTGCGGGCTGATGCCGACGGTCGCTGCTGCTGCCAGGATCGCTTGCATTTTCCGTAGAAGCCCCGAGCCGCGGGCGATCCAAAGCCCAAGCGATGCCACGCTCACAAGGCGCGTCATGTTGACTGGCTGCGTGGCGCTCACGCTGGGTTTTTCAGCACGGCGATCGGGACAGGCTCCTGCAGCCCCCGCTGGACCCCGAGACGATCGATTGCCGATCGGGTGTGGGAGGCCGGGTAGCCGTGCCGCTCGTTGAGCAGCGTTCGCAGCGAGGCCGCGTCGTCGATATCGTACCACGACGGTAACTCGATCAGATCCAGACCAAGGCCGGAAATCCGGGCGCGGGTTTCTGTAGCAACCGTGTCGGTGCTCCAGGCGATGTCGCTGAATGGTGCCGCATGCGCGGCTTTCAGCCCGAGCAGGTAGTAGCCGCCATCGGCGCATGCACCCAGGACCGCGCGGTCGCCCGGCTCTGCAAGGTGACGCGCCGCCATGACCAGCAGCTCGGTTGGAAGGGTGGGGCTGTCAGAGCTCAGCACGCAGGCAGACTCATGTCCGTCCGCTAGCATCGCCTGCATGGCGTGCATCAGGCAACGGCCGAAGCCTTCGATTCCGGCGGGCATCGACGGTGTTCCATCTGCCAGTGTGAGCCGGATACCGGGCGGTAATGCCGACGCGACCAGCGCCTCGCACTCCGCCGGAGCGAATGCGGCATAAGGAGCGATCGACACGTCTGGCGCCGCGAGACGGGCGGCGCTCATCAGGTTCTCGGTGGTATCTCTCAGGAAGGCTGCACTAAAAGTCGCCGCATGTTCAGGGTGCAGCGGTGGGCACAAGCGTGTCTTGGACCGACCGCTTCGCGGTGCCTTTGCCATGACGCCGATCGCGCAGCTCGGCCGTGCCTTCTTTATCAACAGCAAGGCAGGCCCAGTTGCATGTTACGGAAGTTGTCCGAGACGAGCATGCGCCGACATCAGAGCTTTTCCGCTTTTTCCCGCGAGGCGGCGTTGCCCGCCATGTCGGAACTGCCGGCCAACCCCCGCCGCAGCCTTCGATATGAACCGGGCGAGACGCCGTGGCGCCTGCGGAAGGCATGTGCGAGTTGTGCCGGATCCAGGCCGACGGCTGCTGCAATGTCGGTGATCGTGCGCCCGGTCGTGCACAAGGCCGCCGCTGCCTGCTGGACGCGTAGATCGGTAAGGAAGGCGTAGGGTGTGCGCCTGGTCGAGCAGCGAAACGCTCGAAAGAAGTGCGACCGGCTGAGGCCTGTCACTGCCACCAGCTCAGCCAGCATCAGATCACCGACGAGCCGATGCCGCATGAGGTCGATCACGCGCTGCAACTGCCACGGTGCCAAACCACCTTTTACATCGGGCTGTTCGACCGCTGTGTGCGGAGGACTTACAGGCCTTTCAATATTCGAGTGGTATGCAACCAGTTGATGAGCGAGCACGACGATGAGGCTCTCGCGATAGAGTCTGCCGGGTCGAGGCTGTGCAACTTCTTGGAGCAGAGCTTCGACAAGCTTCTGGACGAAAGGACTACCGGCACCGACACAATCCTTCAGCCGAAACAAGCCAGGATCGCGGTCGAAGTCCTCGAGAGCAACCTGGCTCAGGTAGTCCTGCGTCAGCGTGATGTGGGCAAAGTCGATCGGCCCGACTGTACTCCACCGCGCGGACTCGGCTGCCGGCATGATGGTGATGGACCCCTCCTCGACATCGCGGACATGCGTGTGGCGACCCCGGAAACGGGTGACACGCTTCGGACCGCCGAGGTGGATCGACACCACGTTCTCCAGCAGCGCCGGCTGGTTCATGCGGCCATCGATGCCGCGGAACCGCACAAGGCGCGCCTCGCCATCAATCGAAGGCGCCGCATGCAAAACCGGCACCGCCAGGTTCTCGTGCCAGTGTCTAGCGGAGACGAGGTCCACGGCAGATCGATCGGGCATGAACAGACCCTATGACCTTCCCAGAAGTGCAGCCATCGCAAAAGTCCCATTCTTGTTGAAAAATCCCACCTTCGCACCAGTCGCGTTAGAGCACGTAGAACGTGATCGTCGAAGCGCCGCTCCTGTCCTCGCTCTTCGGTGGATGATCAGGCCAGGTTACAGCGGTTCAGACTTCTTGTTTCAGGATGTCCAGGCGTGCGAGCAGGCTGCGCGGTTCCGTCTCTCTTCCGGGTGGCACACGACAATGGCGAGGAAGCGTGGGCATTCATCCGTGTTCAAGATTGAGATGTGGGAGAAGAGACTTAAAAGCATGCGCCGCTGCAAACCCCACTTGACAAGTTTCATCAATAGGACCGATTGGTAGGCTTCGGCTGGTATGAAGAGCTTCGTAAAGAGTCTCTCTCCTCCCCACGTTTATGTTGAGCGCGCACCGTCGCATCGAGCGAAATCGGGGTTACGAGCTCCGGCCCCTGCAAGAAGAGTTTGCGTGCCTCGCGCCGACATTCGGCGTTCTAGCGACACCGTCAGCGAAGGCTGTTCATCATCCGAGGGACGTCCATGGATAAAAGCTCGCCGGCGCTTTCGAGGCGCCGCAGCAGGCGCCTGCATCCCATGCCTATCAGGGTCATGCATTGGATCAATGCCGCTGCCATGCTGGTGATGATCACCTCGGGCTGGGGCATCTACGACGACGACGTCATCGTGCGGGGCCTGCATTTCCCGCAAGCGCTCCGGCTTGGTGACTGGGCCGCCCCCTCGCTGAACTGGCATTTCGCCGGCATGTGGCTGCTCGTTCTCAACGGGCTGGCCTATCTCAGCTATGGTCTCGTAACGGGCCGGCTCCGGGAGCGGTTGCTGCCGATACGCATTGCCGACCTGGTCAAGACGGTGCGCGACACGCTGCACCTCAGGATCGCGCACGAAGACCTGACCACCTACAACGCGGTGCAGAAAGTGCTCTACGTGGTCGTGATCCTGGCGGGCGCATCGCAGGTCCTCACCGGACTGGCGATGTGGAAGCCGGTCCAGTTCTCCGGGCTGGTGTCACTGCTTGGGGGCTTCCAGGACGCGCGCGTCGTCCACTTCCTCGGCATGAGCGTGATTGTGGGCTTCCTCCTCGTGCACGTGCTGCTGTCGCTGCTGGTGCCGCAGACGCTGTGGGCCATGCTGGCAGGAGGGCCGCGGGTCGGACCGTCCGGACACGGCGAACCAGCGCCCCTGCCATGAGGTCTCCGTTCCGGCCCGCCGCCCCGCCCGACCCGGCTATCCTGGACGACCATAGGCGGCTCATCCGGTCGCTGCAGCGACGGCGGCTGATCCAGGGCGGGCTCTCATTGGGTGCGCTGACGATGCTGACAGGCTGCGACGTCCGCCGCCCTGCGTCCGTGCAGGCAGCGCTCCTGGCAATCCGCGACCTGAACGACAGCCTGCAGGCGCTGCTGTTCGACCCCAACAAGCTGGCACCGACCTACCCGGCCTCGATGGTTCTGAACCCGCCCAGGTTCAACGCCTACTACGACGTGATGAAGGTCAAGCCGGTGGACGGCGCTAAATGGCGCCTAGAGCTGTCCGGACTGATCGGCGACAAGCGACCCTGGACGGTGGAGCAGATCGAAGCGTTGCCGCAGCGCACCGAGATCATCAAGCATGTCTGCGTCGAGGGATGGGACTATATCGGGCAATGGTCCGGGGTGCCGTTCCGCGCTTTCCTGGAGCGTGTCGGAGCCGACCTGAGCGCGAGGTATGTCGGTTTCCACTGCGCTGACGGTTATACCAGCAGCATCGACATGGCGAGCGCGCTGCACCCCCAGACCTTGCTTGCGACCCGGTATGGCGACGACGTCCTGGGCGACCCGTTCGGCTACCCTCTGCGCCTGCGCATGTCGACCAAGCTCGGCTACAAGAACCCGAAATGGGTTACCGCGATCGAGGTGAACAACGTCCGACCAGACGACATGTGGGACAAGCCTGGCTACTCGTGGTTTGCCGGCCTCTGAAAGCGGCACCGATGATGCGCCTCGCGATCTTCCTTCCGGCACTCCTGCTGAACACATCGGCGCTGGCGCAGAGCCACACCCCTGGCGGCATGCCGCCGCCATCCGGCATGAGCCTGGCACAGTCCACCGCCATGCGCTTCCCGCAGCGGGTCCGGGTAGGAAGTCTGCTGCACCGGTTGGTGATACGACCAGTGGAAAGCCAGACCGTGCTCGGCCGCGTGGTGCAGGTGGTGCGCGATGGAGATGGAACGATCGAGCTTGTGGTGGCGTACGGCGGCTTTCTGGGGATCGGCAGTCGTCCGATCGCGGTTCCGATCGATGCCACAGTGCTCCTCGGGACCGTCATGGAAATCGTCGCCTACACGCCGGAGCAGTTGCGGCACCTGCCGACCTTCACCGGTGCCGGCACGACACCATTGCCGGCCGATACCGTGCTCAGGGTCGGGCTTGCCAAGCCGTCACATTGACGATTGCCTGAGGGGTGGCGGGAACATGGATCCTTCAGCCGCATCTGAGGTCCTTCTGGAAAAACGGCGGTTCAACGACGTAATGGTAATCTGAGACCGGCCCTCCCAGGCCGGAGCGGTTTCGCCGCCAACCCGGCATTAACTTCACGCAGAAATTGAAGGCGGGCCAGCGGAGCACCCACGTCATAGGGCCAGCGTTAGGCTGACGCGCGCCAAGCGTCATTCATTACGACCGTGTCGGGGCCGTCAGCGACACGACACCGTAGTTCCTGGGCGGTTGCGCACGTGCTATTAAACGATCCAATCTGAGGTCAGCAGTTCGTGCGATGTCGTCTCGCCTGGCTGCGTAGGCGATGCCGCCTTGCAGATCGCCAGGAGTAGGCTCGCCCGCGATCCGTGCTGCAGCCCTGGCAATGCGCCGCTCTGCATCTGCATGGCCAGCAGCTGTCGTCAGGTCGAGACCTGACAGGTTGACGATGATAGTGCTCTGGTCGTCGTCATTGGCTAGAGCTTTAAGTGGATAATCGAGTGCCAGCATTGCAATGCAGGCAATGGCGGCAGTCATTTTTGTGTACGGCGGCATGTGGGTTATCTCCGATTCAATGCGCCATCCTGGCGGCACAGAACCAGTTATCGTCAATCGCGACTAGCGTCCCGTATCCATCGACAAACCACGATCAGGGTTCGACGAAAGGCCTTCGAGAGGGATCGCCTTGGAGATCTGCTCAAACCAGAACTGTATCTCGCCACCGCTATGGCTGGCCCACGGATCTGGATTGGTTCAGCAGCAGCATCTTCACGCCAGCCAGGAACGTCGGACCGATGCGCACGGCGCTGCCGTCCGATAGCAGCGCGCTCCAAATACCGAGGCCGTCGTGGCGCAGCCCTGTCAGCAGCGAGCGCCGCGCGATCACCGACCGCCGGAGGCGAACGAACGACTCGGGGTCAAGACGGCTTTCCAGCCTCGAAATGGTCTCGTGCAGCAGGTAGCTGCTGCTGCCGGCCCAGAGCCGCACATAGTCACGTTCCGCCTCGATACGATCAATGTCGGCGACTGGAAGGCGGTGCATAACACCGCGATGCGGGACCCACACATCATCGATCCAAATGCGCGGCTTCAGGGTAGCAGGCTGGCCTGGAAAGGCGCGCAGGCGACTTATGCTCCGCGACAAGCGCTCCCGGGAGACGGGCTTGAGCAGGTAATCAAAGGCCCCGACTTCGAAGGCGGCAAGTGCATGTTGATCGTATGCTGTGCAGAACGCGATCGCAGGGCGCGATGGCAATGCCCCGACGGCGCGGGCAACTTCGATCCCGTCAAGGCCAGGCATGGCGATGTCGAGCAGCACCAGTTGGGGTGACAGGCGCTCAATGGCTGCGATCGCCGCAATCCCGTCGCCGGCGATCCCGACCACTCGCAGGCCGTCGATCGCCTCGCTCAAGACGCGCAGACGCTGGGCCGCGACCGGCTCGTCATCGACGATCAGCGTTCTTAGGACGCCGCCGTTCATGTCGATGCGCGGTCCATGGGTCCATGCCGGAGCGGGAGCACCAATTCGGTACGAAAGCCCCCGCCAGGCCGAGCCGCGGCGTTGCACCAGGCACGCCCGTCGAAGCGCACCGCCAGCCGCGAGGCGACGTTGACTAGCCCGACGCCGTGGCCCGCTTGAACGCTGCCTTCGGCCTCACCCGGCCCGTCATCCTCCACCACGACGTGGAGTAGGCTGCCCGCCTCCCAGGCCAGGAAGGACAGCAACACCGGCGAAAGCGACCGCGCCACTCCGTGGCGGATGCTGTTCTCAACCAGGGGCTGCAGAAGCAGCACCGGCACCTGGGCCTCAGCCAGCGATGCAGGTATGTCAACAGAGACGACTAGGCGACCCGCAAACCGCACCTGCTCGATCCTGAGGTAGAGATGCTGCAGCGCGACCTCGTCCCCAAGCCCAATATCGGCCGTCGCGTCGAGCGTCATGGTGGTACGGAGGAAGCTGCACAGCGCGTCGATGGTGCTGTCCGCCTTCGCAAGCTCGCCGGTCAGAACCAGACCGGAGACGGTGTTCAGCGCGTTGAAAAGGAAATGCGGGTCGAGCTGGTAGCGCAGCGCGCGCAGTTCCGCGGTCCGCGCCGCCGCTTCGGAGATTGCTACCCGCCGCATGGCATCCCCGGTCTGCACCGCAATCGAAAATGCAATGTAGAGCACGGCCCAGGCGACGACGACAAAATAGTTTTCGATAAGTGTCTGAAATATATCGCGGATGAAAGGGGGATGGATATCGATGTCAGTGCCGGCGAACAGTTCGGCCGGCGCCAGGACGTAGAGCACGTTGTAATTGACGATTGACAGTAGGACTGCCGGTGGTGCTGCGAGCAGGATGGCGAGCGCGACCCTTCTCCTCGTCGTCGCACGCTCCGTCCGCCGAAGAACGAGATAGAGCAGCACGTCGAGCACGATTCCGGCGCCCGCGGTGAGGAGATGGCGCTCCATCAGCATGAGCGGCCGCGGGAAGCCGAAGCTTGTCACCCGGACCCCGACGAGCGCTGTATAGAGCAGCCAAACACCCGCAGCTGAAGACAGCGCAAAGCGCTCGCTCAATAGGCCGGTCGAAGTTGTCGGACCTGTGGGGCGGGTGCGCTTGAATGGCATCATCGCTTCGACAATAGGCCAATGGGTCTCGCGATCGTACCCGCCGGATCGATCCCGGTCGAAAACTATCCGGTATTTGTCGAATATCCACGCTGCCCACCGGTGTTGAACGTTCGACGGCGTCCGCGATCTGCTTGGCTGCATCCATGCCCAAGGGCTTGCCGGCAGGGTCCGGACCAACTGGCGGGCTTCCCAACTGCCGCAGTCTTCCCGTTAATCATCCTGCACGCAGGTCGCCGTTCAACGAAAACCTGGAGAAGGCTTGTCGGCTGATGCTGGTAACCGGGGTTCCGCTCTACCCGTCTGGCCAGTGTACTCCACCGCTCGGTGTAATTGGGTGCGACTATGGGATACGTGTCTGGAAGACCCTACATCTGACGATAGGTGCCCGGCGTCAGACCATAGGCTGGGTGCAATCATGGGGGGTGCCGATGGCGTGGGCCATGAACTTATCACCGTCACGCTAGACATAACCGGGAAGAAGGTCCCACCTGGGCCACAGAGGCTCCTTGTTAAGGAACTCGACCACAGCATCAAGAGCCTCTTCGCAGTAGCGGGTGGGTTGCTCACCCTTAGCGCTCGCTCTGCTGTAACACCCCGGGATCTTGTTGGCACCGTTTTCCAGAGTTTGCAGGCTCTTGCAGCACGCATGAACTGGTTCTGCCGCGTGGCGAACCTGAACGCTCCGGTTCCGACCAGAATGTTGAAACCAGCGCCTGTTGCGCAAGATGCTTTTGCCTTACCAGGAGGCGGAGGCAGACGGTGGGGAGCCGTGTGCCAGGTTCGACAGGCCCTTCGTGCTCGTAGGTGCGCGGGCAATCACCACGATTGTCTTGACCGACTTCGGCGCGCTATCGGTTCTAGGCGGCAAGGTCGAAATCAACTGGTTCTGCGAGGACGATGAGCTGGGATAGGACTGGAGGAAGAATGGCTTCAGGACCGTGATCTCGCACCAGATCGTATCCAAGCAGTCCGGTAAGCATCTTTCGCGCGACTGGGGGCCGCACGGTCTTACGGTCTACCTTCACGTCCCCTCCTTCGGCTGCTCGAATGGGACGTCGATGAAGGACGCCTTTCGTAAGACAGCCTAGCTGCTTCCGAGTTGATGCCGCCAGGCAGCGCCAAAAGCCTGTTCTCGTGAAGTTCCTGGAAACACGAACGGCTGCATCGTATCACGCAAGAGCCGCTAGAGCCGGCGAGCCACACCCTGCGCAACGAGCGTCTGGCTCAAGGTGTCAAAGGCAAGCTGGAAAACCTCGCCATGCACCATGGGGATCAGCGTGACGTCGTCGACCGCCGAGGCGGTCCAATCGGCAGTCCAGACGGCAAGGCTCTCGCCTGATGTCGTGATCGGATACAGCCTGACGCCGGCATGGTAGTTCAGCCACGCCGTATCGCTGGCATTGATCTTGTAGCGGAACTCATGATCCAGGTCTGACAGCAAGGTCAGCTGCTCCCGCAAGCGTCCCGTTCCGAAGCGGAAGTCTCGTACGCCGGAAACCTTGTCCGCCCGGACATCACCCAGCATGCACATGTCCCTGATTTCCGGATGCCAGCCACCCATGCCTGCGAAGTTCCGCATCTCCTGCCAGACGCGTTCGAGCGATGCCGGGATCACCGACGAGCAGAAGACTTTTGCCGGACGGTGACCCTGCCAGCGCAGGCCCGGGGCGGATACCGTCGTTTCCCTGAGCCGGCTCGCCAACCCGGCCAGACCGGGCGCAAAAATGCCGTTCGAGACCACGTCGACATACCTCCCGGTGTCTTCGGGCTTCTCGTCGAAGGTCGCCGACCAGCGCGCATAGGTCGCATCGCCGTTGGTGACCGGGATCAGCTCGAGGGTCGAGAGATAGTTCGCGACCGGGAAAGGCGGCGTCTCGAAGTTGTAGGTGAAGCGGTAGCGGCTGTCGTCAAGCATCACGAGGCGTTCGCGAGCGATACCGCCATCGTGCAGCGTGAGTTCGCGTATGCATCCTACCACGTCGGGATCGTGGCCCTGCTCGACGACGCTCCTCGCGATGCCGGGGTGCCACGCGGCCAGTGCGCCGAAGTCGCGGACCGCCGCCCAGACCGCTTCGACCGGTGCCTCGATGATCGTACTCGCAAGCGCCTGGGCCATCACCGGTGTCCTCCCGTCCTCAGCGGATGATCTGCTTGAACCGCTTTGTCTGCTCGATCAAGGCGGTCTCGCTCGGCAGCCGCTCCATGCTGGAGGCGCCGTAGAAGCCGTGGCAGTCCGGGCAGCGCGAAAGGATGTACTGCGCGTCTTCTGGCTGCGCGATCGGACCGCCGTGGCAGAGCAGGATGATGCCCGGCCGCTCGCGCAGCGCCGCGTCCGCGATGGCGTTGATCCGGCCAACGCAATCCTCCAGCGTTCCGGATGTCGTCGCCCCGATCGCGCCGCCGGTGGTCAGCCCCATATGTGCGACCAGTATATCCGCACCCGCTTGCACCATCGCCACCGCGTCTTCCGGGTTGAAGACATAAGGCGTGGTCAGGAAGTCCTTTGCACGCGCCATGCGTATGAGATCGACCTCCAGCCCGTATCCCATGCCGGTCTCCTCCAGGGACGCCCGGAACGTCCCGTCGATCAGCCCGACGGTGGGGAAATTCTGCACACCCGAGAAGCCGATGCTGCCGAGGTGATTGAGGAAGTGGTCGAAGTGGCAGAATGGATCGGTGCCGTTCACACCTGCGAGCACCGGTGTCCGCCGCACCACTGGTAGCACCTCGCGCGCCATCTCGACCACGATCTCGTTCGCGTTGCCGTATGCCAGCATGCCAGCCAGCGAGCCACGTCCGGCCATCCGGTAGCGGCCGGAATTGTAGATCACGATGAGATCGACGCCGCCGGCTTCCTCGCATTTTGCCGACAGCCCGGTTCCGGCACCGCCACCCAGGATCGGCTGTCGATCATGCACCATCTTCGTGAGGCGCTCCATGATGTCGGCCCGGCGCAGTCTCGGCATCCTATGCATCCCCCATGATGTCGTGGAAATGGTCGAGCAGGGCATCGGCGAAGGCATCATCGTTGATCGCGGCCGGAACTCGGACGAGGCGACGGCGATCGGTCTGCCGCACGGTCTGCTCGAGCGACGCGAACAGCGCCGCGTCCGCTTCGGGATCGTGGAACACTTGTCCCGGTGCATCGAGTAGCGAGACCCCTCCCAGTGGCAGCAGGAAGCGCACCGGCCCGTCGCATAGATTGAGGCGCTCGCCGATCCAGCGTCCGATCTGCGCATTCTCGTCCGCCGTGGTCCGCATCAGCGTGATCTGCGGGTTGTGGGCAAGGAGGTTGCGATCGCGGTAGTGCGCCGGCACGGTGTCCAGCGCGGCGAAATTCACCATGTCGACCGCGCCGCAGGAGCCGACATAGGGGATCCCGGTTCGCGCGATGGCACCGAACCGGTCCCGGCTGCAGGCCATGATGCCACCCATCAACAGGTCTGCGACTTCCGTGGTGGTGACATCCAGCACGCCGGTCAGCATTCCGGAGTCGACCAGCTTCTCCATCGACTGCCCACCGGTGCCGGTGGCGTGGAAGACCAGGCAGTCGTGCCGGACCTCCAGCCGCGACACCAGCCGGTTCACGCACTGCGTGGTCACCCCGAACATGGTGATCCCGATGGCATCCTTGTCGCCAGCCGATATTTTCAATCTGGTCTGCGCCATGCCCGCGATGGCGTGGGCGGCATTGGCCAGCACCGTGCGCGAAATCCGGTTCAGGCCGGCAAGGTCGGTGACAGAATACATCATCGCGATGTCGCTGGCGCCCACATAGGGGGCGACGTTGCCGGAAGCGACGGTCGAGACCAGGAGTTTTGGCACGCCGACCGGCAGCGCTTGCATTGCCGGTGCGACCAGCGCGGTTCCGCCGGAGCCGCCAAGACCGATCACGCCGGCGACGTCGTCACGTGCCCGCAGGTAGTGGTCGAAGGCTACTGCCATGGCGGCGATCGAACGTCCGCGGTCCCCGGTGAAGACCGCCTGCGGTCCGTCCGGATGGTAGCGCGCGACTTCCCCGGGTGGGATGTCGCCACCGTCACCATCTGCAGCGGTGGAGACGTCGACGACGACCGCGACCAATCCCCGCGCCGCGATCAGGTCGCGGACGTAGCGTAGTTCGGCACCCTTGGTGTCGCAGGTGCCGGCCACATAGATGCGTCTGTCGGACATGGTGCTCCCCATGATCCGCAGGCTGTCACAGAGTCCGTTCGCGACCAAGCCGGGCTTCGACCTCGCCCGCGGTGGCGAGCAGCATCGGATCCTGCTCCGGCCGCGCGATGATCTGCAGCCCCAGGGGAAGGCCGTTTGGCCCGTGCGCGAACGGAAGCGTGACGCTCGGGCAGCCCAGCAGGGTGACAAAACGGTTGAATGCCGGATCGCCGGTCGATCCATAGGGCACCGCCTCGCCGGGCGCGGACGGCGTCAGCAACACCTCGTGCGTACCGAACAATTCGTCGAGGTCGAACCTCCGCCGCAGCGACAGAGCTTCTCGATAGTCCCGCGCCGAGGGTGCCGGTTGCGACAGCAGCGCGTGCAGTGGTGGCGACATCGCCTCGCGATGCTGCAGCCAATCCGTCGAGAGGTCGCGCGCCATTTCGAAGTGCATGATGGTCCGGTGGCAGGTTTCCAGCGTACCGGGTGGCGAGGGTACCTCGGATGCCCCGAGCATCGCGGTGGCCCGCAGGAAGGCATTGCGCATCGCAGGCTCTGCCACATCCCAATGCATCGTCCGGCAGAAGCCGAGGCTGTGCGCTGGCCCGATCGGCGTATCGCCGCCGAGCGCGAGGTGCAGGCGCAGGCTGGTCTCGACATTCCGGGTCATCCAGCCGACCGTGTCCAGGGTGGGTGCCGAACTTGCCACTCCGGCCAGCCCGAAGCGGCCGTGCGTCGGCTTGTAGCCGACGATCCCGCAGAAGGCGGACGGGCGGGCGATCGATCCGGCCGTCTGCGTCGCGAGGGCGACATCGACCTGGCCCGCTGCAACCGCGGCGGCCGATCCACTCGAGGAGCCACCGGGGGACCGCGCGAGATCCAGCGGATTGCGGGTGGCCGCCGGTTCCAGGTAGGCGAACGCCGTCGTCGTCGTCTTGCCGAGCACGATGGCGCCGAGCGCCTTCAACCGCGCTACCAACGCGGCATCGGCGAAGGCAATACGGTCGCGGTAGATCGGGCTGCCAAGGCAGCACGGCAGTCCACCAACATCGATGATGTCCTTGACGCCAACGAGCACACCATCGAGTGGCTGCCCCGGCAGCGAGGATGCGGCCTGCCTCCGCGCACCGGTCGCATCGACATGCGCCCAGGCGTGCAGCTCCTCCTCCTGCCGCGCGATCCGGGTCAGCGCGTCGTCCAGACGCTCGACGATCTTCATGGCTTCACGTCCTGCTGCCCTCGATTGCCGACTGCGAGCAGTACGTCGGTTTCGATGGCCAGACCGATCAACGATGACGTGAGCCGACAACAGCGCCGCAAGGCCGCAGGCACTTTCTTTCCCGGCGTCTGTGGTATACTAGGCTTACCAACAACAGCGACAGCCATGTCGCGCGGCTTGGGGTATCGCCCCCGGGCGGGAGGGAAGGAGCCAGCATGCAGGGTCTCGTCTTCACCGGCGGCCGCGAGGTCGAGCTGATGTCGTTTCCTGATCCGACGCCGGGTCCGGGCGAGGTGGTGGTCGCCATCAGGGCGTCCGGCATGTGCGGCAGCGACCTGAAGTTCTACCGCACGCCGAAGGGCGAGGATCCGGGCATCGGCATCAAGCTGGCGGGTCCTGTGGTGGCCGGCCACGAGCCGTGCGGCGTCATCGAGGCGGTGGGCGCCGGGGTGGATCCACGGCAGGCCCGCATCGGCGACCGGGTGATGGTGCATCACGCGCATGGCTGCGACTGCTGCCGCACCTGCCGGTCCGGCTGGCCGCAGATGTGCGACAACGGGCTGGAGGCGATCTACGGCATCACCGCCAACGGTGGCCACGCACCCTACCTGAAGGCGGCGGCCAGCAACGTGGTCAAGCTGCCGGACGCGCTGTCGTTCAAGACCGGGGCCGCGGTCGCCTGTGGCACCGGCACGGCATACAGCGCGCTCAAGCGGCTGGATGTTTCGGGCGACGACACGCTGGTGGTGGTGGGTCAGGGTCCGGTCGGTCTGTCCGCCACCCTGCTGGGCAGCGCGCTGGGGGCGCGGGTGATCGCGCTCGACATCGAGGCGCACCGGCTGGCGCGTGCGACCGAGTTCGGCGCCGCGCACGTGGTGAACCCGCGCGAGACCGATCCGGTGGAGGCGATCCTGGCGCTGACCGGCGGACGTGGCGCGGAACTGGCGATGGACACCTCCGGCACCGGGGTGGGGCGTCTGACGGCGCTGCGCGCGACGCGCGAGTGGGGCCGGATGTGCGTGGTGGGCGAGGGGCACAACATGGACCTCGACATCAGCGCCGACATGCTGCGCAAGCAGCGCACCATCTACGGCAGCTGGGTGTTCTCGATCATGGGACTGGCCGACTGCGCCCGCTTCGTCGCCGAACGACACCTGCCGGTCGAGACCCTGTTCACCGAGGAATGGTCCCTCGACCAGGGCCCAGAGGCCTACAGGCTGTTCGACCAGCAAACCAGCGGCAAGGGCGTGTTCCTACTCTAATTGTCATCTACGAAAACAGCCGGACGTAGATCCGGTGTCGGGGCGGACATTCATGACCAAGAGAACTTCGCGCTGCCTGGCTGCGCTGGCGGCCGCCGGCTTGTCTGTCCTGCTGCCGGCGGCAAGTCCGCGTGCCGCCGACACCAGGATCGCGCTGGTGGTACCGGGACCGAATGCGTATTTCGACTCATGGCGCCAGGCGATCGCCGATGCCTCCAAAAAATACGGCTTCACCGGCATTTTCGCCGTTCCGCCGACTGACGCCTTCAACCTGACGCAGGAGAACGCGCTGCTCGATTCGCTGGCGGCGCGTGGCTATACCGGCTTCGGGCTGTTCCCCGGTGATACGCACGGCACCAATGCCGAGGAAGCCAAGCTTGCGCGCCGCGGTGTACACACCATCAATATCAATGGCTGCACCTATGATCCCGGCGCCGCCGCGTTCTGCATCTCCACCGATATCTACAAGGCCGCTGCCTACCAGGCGCAGGAACTGATCCATGCGATCGGCGGCAGCGGCGACATCGCCCTGCTGGCGAGCCAGCTCACCGATCCGAACACGCAGCTCCGCATCCAGGCGGTGAAGGCGACGGTGGCGGCAACCGGCGGCAAGGTAAATCTCGTGCAGATCGTCGCCGACATCGACACGCCCCAGTTGTCGCCGCCGGCTGTCAATGCGCTGCTGGCCGCGCGGGGCAACACCCTCGCCGGCGCGATGTCGACCTCCTACAACCCGTCCATCGCGATGGCGGTAGCGCTCACCGACAATCCGCAGTTCCGGCACGTCAAGTTCATCGGCGCCGATGCAGCGCCGCAGGTCATCGAGGCGATCCGCAAGGGCTACATCACCGGCACGCTGTTCCAAAACACGTACGGGATGGGTTATGCGGGCGCCTACGCTGCCTTCAGGATGGCGCATGACGGCTGCACCGTGCGCACGGACGCGCCGTTCGACAAGTCGCTGCAGACAGCGAAGCAGCTGACCGCCGGCGTGCTGCTGGTGACACAGGCGAACGTCGCGAAATATCCCGGACCGGCCTCGCTTCCCGACGACACCACGCATCTGATCACGACGATCGACCAGCAGGTGCTGCATTGCCCCTGAGCGGCGCCCGGGCGGTACCGGCCTTCTCGCCGGCGCTCGGCCTGTTGCTGCTGAGCGCCGCGAGCTGGGCGATCTATGCACGGATCGGCGAGGGCTTCCTCAGCAGCTTCAACCTGTTCACCCTGTCCCAGCTGCTGGCTGAAACCGCGGTGATCGGCGCCGCGCAGCTTGTCGTGGTGGCGATCGGCCAGCTCAACCTGGCAGTCGGCGCGGTCGGCGCGATTACCGTGATGTCGACCGGCTGGCTTGCCGGACCAGCCGGCATGCCGCTGGTGCCGGCGCTGCTGATCGGTGTGGTCGAGGGCGCCGCTTGCGGCGCGCTGATGGGATGGCTCGAGCGTCTCACCGGCCTCGGCAGCTTCATCGTGACGCTCGCGATGGCGTCGATCTATACCGGTCTCGTGCTGATCGCGAGCGGCGGTGCGGCCGTCAGCGCACTGCCACAGGCGCTCACCGATTTCGGTGCCAACCCGCTGGTGCTGCAGAGCCTGTCCTGGCTCGTGGTCCCTGCGGCGATCGTCTTTGGCGGACTCTGGATCCTCTACCGTCGCACACGAAGCGGTTGGCAGATGCTGGCGGTCGGCGCCAGCGAACGCGCGGCGACACTGAGCGGCGTTCCGACCGGCCGGGTCGTGGTGACGACGTTCGCCCTGTCAGGCGCGCTTTCCGCGGTCGCCGCGATCATGGAGATGGCGCGCGTCGCATCGGCACTGCCATCGCTCGGCACCGACTGGTTGCTGCTCTCCTTCATCGTGCCGGTGCTCGGCGGCACGGCATTGCGCGGCGGCGCCGTCGCACTCGGCGGCGCCCTGGCGGCGACATTGTTCGTGGTCAGCATCAACTCGGGACTGGTCTCGCTCGGCGTCAACGCGTACTGGCAGGAATTCGCCCAGGCGGTGGTGCTGCTGCTTGCCATCCTTGCCGAGCGCACCGCGCGCGGTGCGCGTCGCGGACGGGCCATCCATGCCGGCTGACACCTCGGCGGGCGCGCGGGCGTGGCTGCCACTGCTGCTGGTGGCATTGGTCTGCAGCGCCGGGTTTGCCGTGCTCAGCGACCGCTTCCTCACCAGTTTCAACATCTATGTCGTGCTTTCGAGTGCGACGCTGCTGGCGTTGATCGGATACTCGCAGCTGGCGACGCTGGCGGTCGGGGATTTCAGTCTCGCGGTCGGCGGCATCGGCGAATTCACCGGCATCGTGCTCGGCTACCTGCTGCACACCGCCGGCTGGCCGCTGCTGCCCGCGATCGTCGCCGCCATCGCGGTCGCCCTCGCGTCGGGGGTGCTGAACGGGCTGATCGTGGTGGCATCCGGCGTCAGCGGTTTCATCGTCACGCTGGCGACCGGCGGTGCTTTCGCCGGCGCCGCCCTGGCGATCACCGAAACGACGCCCTACACCGGGTTGCCCGCGGCGTTCAACTTCCTCGGCACCGGCAGGGTAGGGCCGGTGCCGCTCGCCATCGTGACGAGCCTGCTCGCGGCGGCACTCCTCGGCGTCCTGTACAATTCGCGCCGGATCGGCCGGCTGATGCTTGCGGTCGGCGATAATCCGGAAGCCGCATCCTTGTCGGGGCTGTCGCGCCGGGAGGCGGTACTGTGGGCACACAGCCTGTCGGGGCTGCTGGCAGGCATCGCCGGGGTGGTCGCCACCGCGCAGCTGCACGAGGCCAATCCGACCGCCGGAACCGGCTGGCTGATCCAGTCCTTCACCGTGCCGATCATCGGCGGCACGCTGCTCACCGGTGGGGTCGTGTCGGTGTTCGGCATCCTGGTGGCAAGCCTGATCCTGGCCACCATCAATGACGGGCTGATCCTGCTCGATGTCGGTCCATACTGGGTGACGCTGGTCGAAGGCCTGCTGGTGTTCTTCGCGGTCCTGCTCGGCCGTACCCGCCTGCGCGACCTGCTGGCACATGTCACGGCGCGCGCGGCGACGGGCAGGCTGCCGGAAAGCGGTGCGGTGCAACGGTGAGCGCGCCGGTCACGGCACCGCCCGCGCTCGAGGCGCAAGCGATCCGGAAGGCCTTCGGCGGCACGGTCGCCCTCGGTGGAGTGGATTTCGCACTGGCACGCGGCAGCATCCACGCGCTGATCGGCGAGAACGGCGCCGGAAAGTCGACGCTGATCAAGGTCCTGACCGGCGTGCACCGTGCCGACGAGGGCACCGTCCGCACCGACGGTATCGTTCGACACTTCTCCTCGACCGACGAGGCGATCGGGGCCGGCATCGGCGCGGTGTTCCAGGAACGCAACCTGCTGCCGCATTTCTCGGTCGCCGAGAACCTGTTCCTGCATGCACCGCCGCGCCGCTATGGCTTTCTCGATCGCGGCCGCCTGAAACGCGATGCGCGGGTCTGGCTCGGTCGCGTCGGACTCGACATGTCGCCCGACCGGATGGCCGGCACGCTCACGCCGGCGCAGGGACAACTGGTCGAGATCGCGCGGGCGCTGGCATTGCAGGCTCGCGTGCTGCTGCTCGACGAGCCCACGGCATCGATCACCGAACGCGAGGCGACGGTGCTGTTCGAGCGCCTGCGTGAACTCCGCGACGAGGGCGGCGCGTTGCTTTTCGTCAGTCACAAGCTCGACGAGGTGTTCGCGCTGTGCGACCGCATCACCGTCATCCGCGACGGACGCACCGTTCTGAGCAATATCGAGCGGACCGCGCTCACCCGGGGAGACGTGGTGACCGCCATGGTCGGCCGCACCATCACGGTCGGCGAGCGCCGCACCGAACATGCAGCCACGCCGGCCGCGACCGGGTCGCCCCGCCTGGCACTGCGCGGGGTCGAGACGTCGTGGGGCCATCGTGGCATCGACCTCACGCTGCATGCGGGTCGCATCGTCGGCCTCTACGGGCTGGTCGGCGCTGGTCGCACCGAGCTCGCCCGCGCCATCATCGGACTCGAGACCGTCACTTCCGGCGTGATCCTGGCCGAGGGCCGGCCGATCCGGCCGCGCAGTCCTCGCGCCGCCCTGCTCGCGCACCGGATCGGCTATGTCAGCGAGGACCGCAAGGGCGAGGGGCTGATCCTGTCGCATCCGATCCGGCACAATGCCGGCATCGCCATCTGGCCGCGGCTGGGTGGGCGGCTCGGTTTGGTGACTCCGTCGGGCGAGCGTCGGGCGGTGTCGCCGGTGATCGACGGGCTCGCGGTGAAATACGCCAGCCTGGACCAGGATGTCGGCGAACTCAGCGGTGGCAACCAGCAGAAGATCAGCCTCGCGAAGTGGATGGCGAGCGATGTCGACGTGCTCATCATCGACGAGCCCTCTGTCGGCGTCGATGTGCGCACCAAGGAAGAAATGTATGGCGTGATCGAGGCGTTGGCGGCGCGGGGCAAGGCGATCCTGGTCATCTCCAGCGACCTCGCCGAAATCGTCCGTCTCTCGGACGACATACTGGTCATGGCGTCCAGGCGCATCGTGTCGTCGCTGCCGAACACCGGCAGCTACCAGGTGCTCAGCGAGACGATCATGCATGCAATCGTCGGTGCCGAGGCACCACTGCACGAAGAGGGATAATCATGGCCGAGGAGTTGCGCTGGGCGCTGATCGGGGCGACCACGATCGCGCGGGAATGGATGATCAACGCGATCCGCCAGAATGGCGGCCGCATCGACAGCGTGATGAGCTCGGATGCCGCGCGCGGCCGGGCGTTCGCCGACGAGTTCGGCATCCCGCGTTCGACCACCTCGCTCGACGAGGTGCTGCAGGATGTCGATGCGGTCTACATCTCGACCACCAACGAGCGGCATCACGGTGAATGCATCGCCGCCGCGCGCGCCGGTCGGCATGTGCTGTGCGAGAAGCCGCTTGCCACCAGCTACGAGGATGCCGCCGAGATGATCGAGGCATGCCGCATCGCGGGCGTGGTGATGGCGACCAACCACCATCTCCGCAACGCGGCGACGCATCGGGCGATGCGCGAGGTGATTGCGTCCGGTGCGCTGGGCCGCCTGCTCGCGGCGCGTGTGGTGCACGCCGGCACGCTACCGATCCAGATGCTCGGCTGGCGCCTGAAGACCGCCGGCGCCGGTGCGGGCGCGCTGCTCGACCTGCTGGTGCACGACACCGACCTGTTGCGCTACCTCACCGGCGACGAGCCCGAGGAGGTGATGACCTATGCCCAGAATGGTGGCCTCGCCATCGAGGGGATCGAGGATGCGGCGATGAGCCTGATCCGTTTCCGCAGCGGCTTCCTCGCGCAGGTGCATGACAGCTTCACCACCCGCGCGCAGGAAACCTCCTGCGAAATCCACGGCAGCGACGCCTCGCTGATCGCGCGCGACAACATGGCGCAGAAGCCGGCCGGCACCGTCACGCTGCGCGACAGGAACGGCGAGCGCGCACTCGATCTGGACCCCGAGGACTACTACGTGCGCGGCACGCGCGCATTCGTCGCGACGATCCGCGGCGAGGGGCGCCCGGTGGCGACCGGCGAGGACGGGTTGCGTTCGCTGGCGGTGGCGCTCGCGGCCCGGCGGTCGGCGCAGAGCGGCAAGGCGGAGCGGGTGGAGGGGAGCTGAGGCAACCGGCCCCGCCCTCGACGGCGGGGCCCTCCCGGCTACGCTCGTAGCAACGCTTCCAGCGTGGCCTTGAGAGGTTGACCGGGTTCCAGACCAAGCCTCGCGGCTGGCTGGTTGACGCGGCTCACGATGCCGCTCTCCCACATGTCGGCCGCGTCGCCGATACGTGCCGTGTCATGGCCGACGGTGGCGCACGGCACGCCGCGCGCTTCCAGCATCGCCAGCGACGCGATGCCGGCTTCGTCCTTGCCTATGCCTGCATCGTTCAGCACCACGAGGCCGAGCGGAATTTCCAGGGCGAACTCGCCGGAGGATGCGCCGCCATGCGACGCCGCGACCACGAAGGCGCCTTCGTCGTCCGGCGTCACCTTGGTGATCGAGTCCATGATCACGACGCGCCGGCCGCCGGACTCTGCCACTACCTGCTTCAGCATCGCTGGCTCCTTCAGTGCCGGGTGATGTCGAGAACCGACTGGCGGATTGCCTCCGGCTCGAACACGCGCCGCCAGTCGGGGCGGAACAGCTCCGGCTTCGCCTTCTCGATCGCCAGCTTGGCTCCATCGGAGAAGGTGCCGTTGGGAAGCTGCTGGAATACGATCGCGATCTCAACGTTCAAGTGGCCGAGCACGAAATCCCTCGCGGCTTCCTCGGGAACACCGCGTTTCACGGCCTCGTCGACCGCCTCGCGGATGATGGTGAGGCAGGTCCCGGTCACCGTCTCCGACAGCACCGGCTCCAGGATCGCCATCTGCTCGACCGTCACCCGGTGCGAGCGCATCACCGGCGCCCAGATCTCGCGGGAGATCTGCTCACCGAGCGCATAATGCTCCTCCGGCCCTTGCATGAGCGCGCAGACGATGTGCTGTTTTGCCGCAATCCCGCCGAAGAAGTCGCCTTTGGCTTCCGGCGTCGTCTCGTCGTTGAAGATCGGCGGATGGCAGGGATGGGTGACGAACATCGTGATGTCGGAACGCTTCGGCATGTCGCCCGCATACGGTGCAGCGGCATCCAGCACGATCAGCATGGTGCCGCTGCGAAGGGAATGCTCGATCCCTGCGGCGACCTGCCCGATGCGATTGTCCGGAACCGCGAGAATGACCGCATCCGCATCGCGCAGCGCATCCTCGAGCGGATGGACAGCGAGCCCGCGCTTGCCGAGTGCCGCAATGCCGGCCTCGCCGACCTCGACATGGGCGACCCGATGGTCGGTCTTCAGCAGGTTGTCGGTGATGCGGCCGCCCATCTTGCCGCCGGCGCCGATCAGGGCAATTCTTGCCATTGTTGGTCTCCCGTATCTAGGCGTGTGACGCGGCGCCGGTCTTGGCGCGGCGAAAGAAATCCCGCTGGCCCATCTGGCCGCCCTTGAGGGCGATCTCGAGACCGGACAACGCCGGATCGTCCGAATGGCCGTGGCAGAGCGGACAGCCGGGCACCAGCGGGGAGGCGACGGTCAGCGCATGCAGGCCGAGCTGCTGCACGGCATGGCTGGACGTGTCGCCGCCGGCCACGATGGCGCGGCGGACCCCGGATCTTGCCAGCAGGTCGCGCAGCAGATGGCCGAGCACGGTGCCGAGGCGGTCGTTGAACGCGCTGCCATCGGTGCCCGGCGGCAGGTCGATCATCGTGTCCGGACCGTCCGCCGTGTAGACGAGCACGTCGCGGCCGCCCGCCAGCGCGGCGGCGGCCTGGTCGGTGGCGCGCGTGATGGCGGCGTTGTCCGACAGCAGCGCGACCGGATCGAGCCGGACCGGCGTGAAGCCATCCTGCAGGGCCTGCGCGATCTGCGCTGCCGTGACCGGCGAGCAACTGCCGGAGATCGCCACCACGCGGTCGGCGGGAGCGATCGGTCGTGGCGCCGGCGCGGTACCCAGCAATCCCGCCGCACGCCACGCCGCGACCAGCGCGTATTCGAGGCCCGACGAGCCGACCGCGAAGACCGGCTCGCCCCGCGCGGTCGCCTGCAGGATGCGCGCGTGCAGGATGTCGCCGACGACAACGAGGTCGTTCTCGTCGACGGTGTCGAACAGCACCGCATCATCGGATCCGGCGATGTCGCGCCAGGTCCGCCTGATGTCCGGCGTCGCGAGATCCACCTTGTCGACGAGGCCGATGCTGAACCCGGCCTGCTGCGCCAGATGACGCCGCAGGTCGGCCTCGCGCATCGGCGTCACCGGATGGCGCGCCATCACCGGGTGGCGGTCGATCCGGTAGCGCTCGTCCCCGAAGCCCGCGAACAGGTTGCCGAAGGCGACGTAGCGGCGCAATGCCGGGGCGCCGACGGTGATCGGCACCGGTCGCGACGGAAAATGCTCGAGGCCGATCCGCGCCGCCTCGCCGATGCTGCCGATCTCCGGCGCGCTGTCGAAGGTCGAGCAGACCTTGTAGTGCAGCAGTGCGGCGCCGGTGGCCCGCAGGCTCTCATAGATGGCGGGCAACTGCGCGCGCATCCAGGCCGGCGTCTGGCTGCGCGCGACGCCTGCAATGCCGACCACGCGCGCTTGCGGGAAGCGCGCGAGCATGGCGCGATCGGGTGGTGCCAGGAACAGCACGGCGGAAAGGCCGGCTTTGGCGACAACGTCGAGCACGTCCGTGGAGCCGGTGAAATCATCGCCGTAGAACGCGACCGGACGTGCCGGCAGCGCGTGCGCCAGCATCGGGTCGGCGCCGCTCATCCGCGTACCTTTCCGAAGAATTGGAGCGCCGTCGCCAGGGCCGGGGTTCGTGCCGAGCGCGCCTCGACGGTCTCCCCATCCATTGCCGCTTCCCAGGCGGCGCGCACGCTCTCCACGCCCGCCGCGACGCCGTCCGGGTGGCCGACGATGCCGCCGCCGCAGGCGTATATGAGGTCGGCGCTGCCCAGGCGCTCATACGTCTCGCCGGCCTGTCCGGCCCATTGGCCACTCGAGAACACCGGCATGACGGTGGCCGGGGTGGCTTCCGTGAGCGGAGTCAGGCAGGCGCGCGCCGATGCGATCGAAGACGTGCCGTCCTCGGCGAACTTGTTGCGCAAGCCGTTCACATGCATGTGGTCGGCGCCGGCGACGCGCCACAGCTTCGACCAGGCACGGTAGTCGAAGCCGAGCGCCGGCGAGCGGTAGAAGGCGCCCCAGCCGTTGCGATGGGCGTGGATCGGCAGAGTCGCATGGGTGCGCAACGCCGAGAACCCGGCGAGCCCGACGCTGTTGACGCTGGCCATCACGCAGGTGCCGCCGGCTGCAACCACGATGTCGTGCCGGCGCCGCATCTGGTCGATCTCGCCGGTCAGGTTGAAGGCATACATCGCCTTGCGTCCGAAACGCTGGGCGCGGTCGTTGATGACGCGCATGACGGCATCGACCCTGGCCTCGAACGGGCAGGCGGGGCCATCCGACTGCAGCTCGTCATCCTTGATGAAGTCGATGCCGGCATCGACAAGCTTTGCCACCGCTTCCGCCGTGCGTGCGGCATCGAGTCCGACCGACGGCTTGATGATGGTTCCTATCAGCGGCAGGCGCTCGACACCGGCCAGTCGACGGGTCCCGGAAACGCCGAAGGCCGGGCCTGGATAGCGGTCGAGGAACTGCTGCGGCAGCGTGATGTCCAGCAGGCGCAGTCCCGACAGCTCGCGCAGCTCGAACAGGTTTCCGGCGACGGTCGCGAGCAGGTTGGGCAGCGACGGGCCGATGCTGTCGAGCGGCCAGGAGAGCGTGACCTCGGCACGCCGCCAGACCGGTGCGATGCCTTTGGGCGCCACCGCGCCCGGCAGCGAGGGCGTGGCGACCTCGTCGAGCACGCTTACCGCCTCGATGCGGGCGGCCTGCTGCTGCACCAGCGGATCCGCCTCGCTGGCCAGCTTCAGGAAGGTGCCGGTGGATTGCTCGCCCGCCATCGCGGCGGCGGTTTCCTCGACCGGGAAGGCGGTCTCGAGCCAGTAGCGAGCGGTGAAGCGCGGTTCGCTCACGGGCGTTGTCATGGACGCAGGCCCTTCGGGTAGAACAATGCCAGGCCCTCCGTCGGCATCGCCATGATCTCGACCGCCGAGCCCGAGACTTCGGTAACCAGTGCCTCCCGGCCGTTCCGGCGGAAGGCGATGTTGGTCGGCTTGCGGCCCTGCGTCGGCAGCCGCTCGACCAGTCGTCCTTCACGATCCAGCACCGCCACCACGCCCTGGCCGTAGATTGTGCAATAGAGGCGGCCGTCGGCGCCGAACTTGATCCCGTCCGGTCCCTTGAAGTCGGTTGAATCATCCGGCGCAAGGCAGTTGCCGAACAGACGTCGCGCCGGGCTTGTCGCGGTGCGGTCATAGACGAAGATGTCGCCGCTCAGGGTCTCGGCGACGTAGAGCAGGCCGTCCGGACCGAAGGCGATGCCGTTGGTGAAGCGGAGGCCGCGGTCCAGCGTGCGGCTGACGACGCCGCGACGGGGATCGATCTCGTAGAGCCGGCCATCGTAGGGCGCCGTCATGTAGTCGGCGCGGATGTCGAGCCCGTCGATGAAGTCGCGATCGATGATACCGGAATCCGTCATGTAGAGCATGCCGTCCGGAGCCAGCGCGATGTCGTTCGGCCAGAGGAAACGCCCATCCGCGTCGCCGGCTACCTTGCAACGCTCGACGCCATCCATGGTGACCGCCAGCAGCGCGCCTTCGGTTGCTTCCGCGATCCAGACCAGCCCGTCGCCATCGATGGCGAGGCCGTTCGGTCGCCCCGCCGTCACCGCGACGTCGCGCTTGCGTCCGTCGGTGCCGACATGCACCACGGCGTGACGACGGTCCGACATCTCGACGATGAGAAAGCTGCCGTCCTCGAGGCAGACTGGCCCTTCTGGTTCCTCGACCCCCGCGATCGCGAGGCTCATACCCAGCCTCCGTCGACGAGGTAGCTCTGCCGGGTGCAGGCGCTCGATTCGTCCGATGCGTAGAACAGCACGACCTTTGCCACCTCGAACGGCTGCAGCGGACGCTTCAGGCACTGCCTGCGGTCCTGCTCGGCACGGCCTTCCTCGCCGACCCAGTTCTCCAGTGCGCGCTTCGTCATGATCCAGCCGGGCATCACGCAGTTCACGCGTATGTTGTGCTTGCCGTAATCGAATGCGAGGCCGCGCGTGAGGCCGACTACTCCGGACTTCGCGCAGAGGTAAGGAACGACGTCGGAGAAGCCGGCATCGTAGGCGAACGAACCTATGTTGACGATCGAGCCGCCGCCCGCCTTGATCATGTCGTCGAGCACGGCCTGGGCGCAGAAGAACTGGTGCTTGAGGTTCACCGCGATACGGTCGTCCCAGTATTCGCTGGTGACGTCCTCGACCTTCACGCGCTGGTCGTTGGCGGCGTTGTTGACCAGGATCTCGATCGGCCCGAACGCCGCACGGATGCGTCCGATCGCGGCCCGCACGGCGGCGACGTCGGTCAGGTCGGCATCCTCCCAGTGCGGGCGATGTCCTTCCGCCGCGAGCTGCTCCAGGAAGCTGCGCGTCGGAACCTCGGCATTGTCGATGAAGGCGACCCGCGAGCCCTGCTCGACGAAGTGCCGGACGATCTCCTCGCCGATGCCGCTGCCGCCGCCGGTGACCAGCACCACCCGGTCCCGCAGGCTCGGATAGATCGCGCCGTACACTGCCTGTCTGGCTTCCACCGTCATCTCCCTGCACTCCGCTTCTATGTGGCGGTGACCCGGACCGGAACCCGGGAGCATCCCGGTATACCTCTCATACCAATTGGTCGACAAGCTGCGTTGGTGCGATAGCCGGGGGCGGCTAGCCCTCGCCGCCGCCGCGCTCGAGTGCCTCGGCTGTCGCAAGATTGGCTGCCTCGCGTACCGATGCATGGCCGCCGGCCAGCTCGGCCTGCTTCATGATGGACCAGTAGAGCATGTGGCCGTGCTCGAGATGCTCGCGCATCGCCCGCTCGGCGCGATCCGGATCACGCGCCAGGATTGCCTCGGTGATGCGTTCGTGCGCCGCGAGCGCGAAATCGATCTGGCCGGGGAAACCAAGCGTCACCGTGCGCTGGCTGTACAGCCAGTCGAACATGGCATCGTGGATGACGATGAAGAGCGGGTTGTGCGCGAGCTTCGCCAGGCAGAGATGGAAGGCAACGTCGGTCTCCTCGAAACGCCGCGGACTGCCGACCGCGGCGCGGTTGGCGTCCATTGCCGCCCGCAGCTCTTCGAGGTCGCGTTCGTTGGCATGGCTGGCGATTTCCCGCGCGATGCCTGCCTCGAAGAACACGCGGGCGCGCTGGAATTGCCGCAGGCCGCCGGGCTGGCCGATGAAGCGGGTGACCGCGCCGTGCATCGCCTCCAGGATCACCGAGCCGCCCGGCTCCTGCACGCGGGGACGCTCGCCGGGGCTGAGTCGCAGGATGCCCATCTTCTGCAGCGCGAACAGCGCCTCGCGGATGGCCGGGCGCCCGGTGCCGAATTCCAGCATGAGGGCGCGCTCGGAGGGAAGCTCCGAGCCCGCCGGGTAGACGCCGTCGTTGATCAGCGTCTCGAGCCGTTCGACGACGTCCTCGTAGAGCCGTCGGCGGCGGATCGGCCGCGACCGGGACGGAGTGGTGGCCCCATCGGTGGGCCGTCTGCTTGCCAACGCGGATTTCCTTTCACGGAACGTCATGACGCATTTCACCAGCTTCTGATGGCGGAGGCACTTTCTTTCCCGGCGTCTGTGGTATACTAGGCTTACCAACAACAGCGACAGCCATGTCGCGCGGCTTGGGGTATCGCCCCCGGGCGGGAGGGAAGGAGCCAGCATGCAGGGTCTCGTCTTCACCGGCGGCCGCGAGGTCGAGCTGATGTCGTTTCCTGATCCGACGCCGGGTCCGGGCGAGGTGGTGGTCGCCATCAGGGCGTCCGGCATGTGCGGCAGCGACCTGAAGTTCTACCGCACGCCGAAGGGCGAGGATCCGGGCATCGGCATCAAGCTGGCGGGTCCTGTGGTGGCCGGCCACGAGCCGTGCGGCGTCATCGAGGCGGTGGGCGCCGGGGTGGATCCACGGCAGGCCCGCATCGGCGACCGGGTGATGGTGCATCACGCGCATGGCTGCGACTGCTGCCGCACCTGCCGGTCCGGCTGGCCGCAGATGTGCGACAACGGGCTGGAGGCGATCTACGGCATCACCGCCAACGGTGGCCACGCACCCTACCTGAAGGCGGCGGCCAGCAACGTGGTCAAGCTGCCGGACGCGCTGTCGTTCAAGACCGGGGCCGCGGTCGCCTGTGGCACCGGCACGGCATACAGCGCGCTCAAGCGGCTGGATGTTTCGGGCGACGACACGCTGGTGGTGGTGGGTCAGGGTCCGGTCGGTCTGTCCGCCACCCTGCTGGGCAGCGCGCTGGGGGCGCGGGTGATCGCGCTCGACATCGAGGCGCACCGGCTGGCGCGTGCGACCGAGTTCGGCGCCGCGCACGTGGTGAACCCGCGCGAGACCGATCCGGTGGAGGCGATCCTGGCGCTGACCGGCGGACGTGGCGCGGAACTGGCGATGGACACCTCCGGCACCGGGGTGGGGCGTCTGACGGCGCTGCGCGCGACGCGCGAGTGGGGCCGGATGTGCGTGGTGGGCGAGGGGCACAACATGGACCTCGACATCAGCGCCGACATGCTGCGCAAGCAGCGCACCATCTACGGCAGCTGGGTGTTCTCGATCATGGGACTGGCCGACTGCGCCCGCTTCGTCGCCGAACGACACCTGCCGGTCGAGACCCTGTTCACCGAGGAATGGTCCCTCGACCAGGGCCCAGAGGCCTACAGGCTGTTCGACCAGCAAACCAGCGGCAAGGGCGTGTTCGTGCTGTAGGAGACCGGGCGTCCCACGGCTCCCTTTCCATGCATGGCCTGCGGACACGCCGCGTGGCGATCCCGACCTCATCGGCCCCAAATGGAGTAGGCGCCATGACGGCGTTGATAATCGTTGCACGATTCGTTGCCCGCGACGGAAATACACAGGAGGTCGAGGCGCTGCTGCGTGGCTTCGTCGAGCCGAGCCGCGGCGAGGACGGCTGCCTGTTCTATGACCTGCATCGGGAAGTCCACGACAGCAACGCCTTCGTCATTCTCGACGGATGGCGCGACAGGACTGCGTTCGACGGGCATGCCGGTAGCGCGCACGTGGCAAAGACACTTGCACAACTCGAGCCGCTGCTCGCTGCGGCGCCGGTGATCACGGAGCTGGAGCGACTTTCGTGAGCGCCTCCGGACCGGCGGTGCCGGCACGCGCGGGATCCGCCGCCCGCCGCTACGTCGTCTATCTGGTCTGCGTGGCGCTCGCCGGCTGGGCGCTTGCCTCCTACGACCTCAATCTTCTCGTCCTGGCATTGCCGGCGATCGCACACGATCTCGCAATATCGGAGACCGGGCTCGGGATGCTCGGTTTCTTCGTCTTCGGGGCGCAATTCGTCATCACGTTGTTCACCGGCTACGCGATGGATCGCCTCGGCAGGCGGCGGGTGTGGATGTTCTGCCTGACGGGGACTGCCATCTTCACCGGCCTGACCGCACTGGTGAACGGCTTCTGGTCCCTCGTGCTGGTCAGGGCGATCGCCTCCGGCCTGGCCTATTCGGAACTTGCCGTCTCGATCACCATCGTCAACGAGCAGCTTCCCGCACGAGGGCGCGGTTTCCTGTACTCGATCGTGCAGGGCGGCTGGCCGCTCGGGGTTTTCCTGGCTTCTGGCGTCTATCTCGCAGCGGGTGGCCTTGGTTGGCGGCTGGTGTTCCTGTTCGGGATCCTGCCGATCGTGGCGGTGATCCTTGGACGCATCTTCATCCGCGAGTCTGATCGCTTCGAGCACGAGCGGGCGCTGCGACCCGATGACCAGCAGCGCATCACGCTTCGCGAACTGTTCCTCATCGAGGGGCCGATCCGGCGACAGCTGGTCCTGCTGTCGGCGTCGTGGATCTTCTACGGGATCAGCTACGTCGCGACCAACTTCTACATCACGTACTGGCTCACGACGTACAAGGGCTATTCCGGCACCGACGCGAGCAAGCTGCTGCTTGTGTCGGGCGGTATAGGATTTTTCTTCTACATCGTCGGCGGCGCGCTGGGCGAGCGGTTCGGCCGACGGTCGGTGCTGATCTGGTCCGGCCTGGCAGTCGCGCCGCTGACGGTGCTGTTCTACTTCGCGCAGTCGCCCGCCGCCGTCGCCGTGATCTACTTCGTGCTCTACCAGGCCACCAACGGAACCTGGTCCGGCGCCGGCTACGCCTACCAGGGCGAGAGCTTCCCGACCCGCATACGCGGTTCCGCGGTCGGCTTCCTGTCCGCCATGGGAGTGCTCGGCTTCGTGCTTGGAAGCCTGCTCTGGACCTGGATGTCGTTCTTCGGCAACCCGGGCCTGACCTGGTTCGTGGTGGCGACCGCATCCTCGCTCGGCATGTGGCTGACGCTGCTGCTGCGGCCGATCCCGCCCGGGCTCGAACTCGAAGAGATTGCCGCCTGACCGGTCCGCGATCGCTTGCGACATCAGCTCTCTTGGTATACTAGGGACACCATCGGATAAGCGGTGGCCGTAGAGCTTCGCGACCGGAGGGGAAACATGTCGCACCGTACGCCGACCGGCGACTGCAACGTCCTGCGCCGACCGGCAGTCTCTCCGGTGCGGCCACTCGAGCCATGACCCCTTCCAGCGAGGCCGGACTGCATTGCCGTGGCGTGGGCAAGCGCTATGGCGGCACCCATGCCTTGAAGTCGGTCGATCTCGACCTGCCGCCTGGCAGCGTGCTGGCGCTGGTCGGCGAGAACGGCGCCGGCAAGTCGACCCTCAATTCGATCATCGCCGGGGTCGTGCGGCCGGACGACGGCGAGATGACACTCGATGGGGTGCCGTATCATCCTGCGTCGCCGTCGGAGGCGCTGCACCAGGGCGTGGCGCTCATCCACCAGGAAATCCGGCTGCTGCCTGAACTGACGGTGGCGGAGAATATCTTCCTCGGCCGGCTGCCGGTGGCATCGGGCCGGATCGATCGCGCGCGCATGGCGCGTGAAGCCGGGGTCGTCCTCGACAAGCTCGGCGTTGCGGTCGATCCGCAGCGCAAGGTTGCCGGCCTCTCGATGGCGGTGCAACAGGGTATCGAGATCGCCAAGGCAATCATCCGCAGGCCGCGCTACGTCATCTTCGACGAGCCCACCGCATCCCTTGGCGGCGCGGAAGCCGACCGCATACTGGAACAGGTGCGCGCGCTGCGGGATGCAGGCACCGGGATCATCTATGTCTCGCATCGTCTCGACGAGGTGATGAAGATCGCCGACCGGGTGATCTGCCTGCGGGACGGTGCGCTGGTGGCCGGGTGGGAGCGTGGCCACTTCACCCAGCAGGACATCATCAATGCGATGGTGGGCCGCGAATTCACCTTCGAGCACCGGGCGCCGCCGCCGCGTGGAGATCGCGTTGTCCTGCAACTGGACGGCGTCACCCGCACCGGCGTCTTCCGCGACATCTCGTTCGAGTTGGCACGCGGCGAGATCCTCGGTTTCGCCGGCCTGATCGGCGCCGGCCGTACCGAGGTCGTCCGTGCCATCGCCGGCATGGACCGTTTCGATCAGGGCGAGATCAAGGTCGACGGCAAGCCGGTCCGCTACACTTCGCCATCCGGTGCGATCGAGGCCGGCATCTTCATGGTGCCGGAGGACCGCAAGGGGCAGGGGTTGAATCTCGGCCGCACCGCAGCGGAGAACATCACGCTGCCCTGGGAAAAGAGACTGACGCGGAACGGCATGATCACGCGCGCGGTCGTCGCCGAAACCGGCCTTAGACAGAAGCAGCGCTTCGACATACGCGGACGTCTCGATCTGCCGGTGAGCTCGATGTCCGGCGGCAACCAGCAGAAGGTGCTGCTCGCCAAGTGGCTGGTCGAGGATCCCGCCGTGTTCATCATCGACGAGCCGACGCGCGGCGTCGATGTCGGCGCCAAGATGGCGATCTACGAGATCATCCGGACCCTCGCTGCGAACGGGATCGCGGTCATCGTCGTGTCGTCCGAGCTGGAGGAGGTGCTGGGCCTTTGCCATCGCGTGCTGGTCATGTCGAAGGGAAACCAGCGCGGCATCCTCTCGCGCGAGGATGCGACCCCGGCGCGGGTGATGTCATTGGCGGTGGGCGCGTGAGCGGGGCGGCCGGCTCATGTCGGACGGGCAACAGGGCAGGGAGACCAGTACGATGAGCATGGCGCCGGCTGAACCGGGCACGAGGGCCAGTACGGATCCGGGACTGCGCGCGCGCCTGGTGCAGATCTCCCGTCAGGTGCCGGGCCCGCTGATCGGACTCATCGTCATCCTGGTGGTGTTCTCGTTCCTGTCGCCGTACTTCCTGACGACCCGCAACCTGCTCGACATTTTCAGCCAGATCTCCGAGATCGGGATCATGGCGGTCGGATCCGCCCTCGTCATCATTACCGGCGGCATCGACCTCTCGGTGGGCGCGGTCCTCGCCGTGAGCCTGATGCTGACGGCATGGCTGTACCGCGATTTCCAGATCGCCTTCCCGATCGCGATGTTCGCCGGCCTGCTGCTCGGCGCCCTTATCGGCCTGCTGAACGGCGTGCTGGCGACCTATGCGCGCATCCAGCCATTCGTTGCAACCCTCGCGACGATGTCGGCATGCTCGGGCATCGCGCTCTACATCACCAATGGCAGCCCGGTAACCGGGTTCCCCGACTACTTCACCGCGCTCACCGCGCTGCATATCGCCGGGATCCCGCTGCAGACCATCATCCTGGTCTCGGTCTACCTGATCGCCGCGTTCTGGTTGAAGTTCAGGCCGAACGGGCGTGCGCTCTACGCACTCGGCGGCAACGAGGAAGTCGCCCGGCTGTCGGGACTGAACGTGCAGCGCATCAAGGTCGGCGTCTATGTCATCGCCGGCTTCCTGGCGGCACTTGCCGGCATGATCGTCGGCTCACGGCTCGACAGCGCGCAGCCCACCGCAGGCCTCAGCGATCTGCTCAGCGTCATCGCCGTGGTGGTGATCGGCGGCGCCAGCCTCGCCGGCGGCTCCGGCAGCATGCTCGGCACCTTCATCGGCCTGCTGATCATCGGCGTGCTGCAGAACGGCATGTCGCTGATCGACGTCTCGCCCAACCTGCAACCTGTCGTGATCGGCGCCGCGATCATTCTTGCCGTGCTCACGGATCGCCGCGCGCGCTAGCGATGACGCAAGCCCAGCTGGAAACCTGGAAAAGGAGGAGTTCGACAATGAGAGCCAATCAATGGTCACGCTCGCTTGGCGTCCTGATGCTGGTCGCCGCCGGCCGCGCGATCGTGCCCGGTCCGGCCGCGCATGCCGCCGGCAAGCCGGCCATCGCGGTGGCGGTCGCCGACCAGAAATCCCTGTTCTACATCGCCGCCGTTGCCGGCATGCGTGACGAGGCCAAGAAGGAAGGCTACACGCTCAACGTGGCGTCGGCCGCCGACAACTCGACCCTGCAGATCAACCAGATCCAGAACCTGCTGGTGCGGCAACCTGGCGCGCTGATCTTCATCCCGCAGGACGCCACCTCCGCAGCGGCTGGCGTACGCGCAGCCAACCAGTCGGGCGTGCCGGTGATCGCGGTCGACGAACGGCCCGAGGGCACCAACGTGAAGCTCGCAACCTACATCGCGACCGACAGCGTGAAGGCCGCGCGCGACCTCTGCACATGGATGTTCAACCAGATCGGCGGCAAGGGCGAGCTTGCGATCCTGCATGGCGTGCTCGGCGCCACGGCCGAACTGCAGAGGACGCAGGGTTGCCAGGAGGCGCTGCAGAAGTTCCCGGATATCCACGTCGTCGCCCAGCAGACCGCGAACTGGGATGAGACCGAGGCCTACAAGGCGGCACAGAACATCCTGACCGCGCATCCCGATCTGAAGGCCATCTTCGGCGAGAGCGACGCGATGGCGATGGGAGCCGCCAAGGCCGCCAAGCAGGCCGATCGACAGGGCCTGGTGGTGGTGGGGATCGATGGCTTCCCGACCATGTTCAAGGCGGTCAAGTCGGGCCTCACCCAGGCGACGAAGGCGCAGCGTCCCTACGAGATGGGCGAGATGGCAGTCCGCGACGCCATCCAGCTCATCAACAACACCGGCAAGGCTATCCCGGCCGAGCAGCTGGTGGATGCCCAGCTGATCACCAAGGCGAACGTGGACCAGTTCAGCCCGACCACGTTCTACGGGCCCACGGCCAATACCATGTACTGAGGCGCCGGATACGCAAGCGCCGACCGGTCCGGCTCGACGGCGAAGGCCGCGGAGCCGGGTCCGGTCGTTTGCCGGGCTTCGCAAGACGCTCCTGCCAGAGGGCTGTCGATGACCGGCGACCGGCTGCTGGGGATGGCGATCGCGTCCGGTATCGGCGCGCGTGCCATGCTGATACGCCAGCCACGCCCCACGCTGGAGCAGCGGCTCGGCATGTTTCCGGGACGCGCCCCGTTGAAAGCGCCGCTGCACATCCACTGGAGCCAGCAGGGTCGTGCTGCTCGGCGGCCAGGATGGCTGGCTTGGCAGCGACGATTTCGCCGACCAGGACGCCCTGTGGCGGCGCGGCCGCTCGGTGCAACTGCCGCTCGGCGTCGAGGCTGCGCGGCAATTCCCGCATCATGCGGTGGTGCGCCCTGACTGATCCGACCATCGTTCTCAAGCTGTGGGCAGCCCGGCGCCGGGCCGCGCTGGCGCGCCAGGACGCGGGCGCTACGCAGCGTCGCGTCCTTGCCAGGCTCCTGGCGCGTGCGGCGGACACGCGCTTCGGCCAGGCGCATGATTTCGCGGCGATCCGCTCGGTCCGCGATTACCAGCGACGGGTTCCCGTGCGCACCTACGAGGAATTCTGGACGCGGTGGTGGCAGCCTTCGTTTCCGGACGTCGGCGGCGTCACCTGGCCGGGCCGGATGCGGTACTATGCGAACTCCTCCGGTACCACCCAGGCAGTGACCAAGCGCATCCCGTTGAGCCGCGCCATGCTGCGCGCCAACAAGAGCTGCGCACTCGATGTGCTGGCCTGGCATCTTGCCGCGCGGCCGGACAGCCGCGTGCTGGCATCCGGCGGCATATTCCTTGGCGGCACCACCGATCTGGAACGGCTCGCACCCGGCGTGGCTGCCGGGGATCTCTCCGGCATCGCCGCCATCCGGACGCCGATCTGGGCGCGTGGCCGCGTGCTGCCACCGCCCGCGATCGCCGCCCTGCGTGACTGGCGCGAGAAGATGGCAGCGCTGGCGCCGCTTGCGCTCCAGCACCCGGTGGCGAGCATTTCCGGGACGGCGAGCTGGATGCTGCTGTTCTTCGAGACGGTGGCGTCGCTGCGTCCGCCCGGCGCGCTGCTGCGCCACCTGTTTCCGGAACTGGAGCTGATCGTGCATGGCGGGGTGGGATTTGCGCCCTATCGCAGCCGGTTCGCAGCCTGGATGCAGGGTAGTGCTGCACTGACCCGGGAAGTCTACGCCGCAAGCGAGGGGTTCATCGCGGTGGCCGACCGCGGTGACGGGGAGGGACTGCGGCTGATCCTGGATCGTGGCCTGTTCTACGAGTTCGTCCGTCCTGGCGATCTCGGCTCGGTTTCTTCCGGACAGGGTGGCCCCGAACGTCGCTGGATCGGCAATGCCGTGGTGGGCGAGGAGTATGCCCTGGTGCTGAGCAGCAATGCCGGTCTCTGGTCATATATACTGGGCGACACCGTGCGCCTGGTCTCGCTCGATCCGCCGCGCATCCTGATCAGCGGACGAACCGCATGGTCGCTGTCCGTGGCGGGCGAGCATCTGATCGGCGCCGAGCTCGACCGGGCGGCGACCGAGGCCGCGCAGGCGGTCGGCCGCAACCTGGTGGAATACAGCGTGGCGCCGGTCGCGCCGGACGAACAGGACAACCGGGGCGGCCACCTGTTCGCGGTGGAGCTGGATGGCCCGGCTGACGCGGCGGAGTTCGGGCGCGCCCTGGATGCCGCCCTGCGGCGACTGAACGAGGATTACGCGGCGCATCGCGGCGACGGTTTCGGGTTGCGCGATCCGGATATAAGGCTGTTGCCGCCCGGAAGCTTCACGCGCTGGATGGAACGGCGCAACAAGCTCGGGGCGCAGAACAAGGTCGCGCGCGTCGTGGGCGATGCGGGCGCTCTGGCAACGCTGCTGTCCTAGCTTGGATCTTCACGGGACCAGCAGCTCAAGCCCAAGGGCCACAACGGCGATCACGATAACCCCGGCCAGCATCAATTCGGTCGCCGGCGCCTGCGGAGTGGCGCGAGCATCGCGAGCCACAGGATGAGCAGCCTCTCACCTGGACAGGGAGAAGCTGCGATCGAATGCACCGTCTATGGGCGGGCCGCCGGACGGCAGCACGCCTGCCTTGCGGTAGGTCTCGAGCGTTGCCTTCTCGGTGGCGACGATGGCATCGCCGACAGGTTGAGCGGTGGTACGCATCTCGTCCGCGATCCTGATCGAGACCGGCAGCGGCAGGCCGGTCTGCTGCGACCAGATCGCCGCATAGGCGTTGGGATGGGTGTTGCCCCAGGCATAGGCGCGAGCGAGCCGACGGTAGAAATCGGCGAGCATGTCGTGCTTGGTGCGGATCGCCGCGTCGGTCGCGATCTGGAAGCTGTAGTTGCCGGCGAAGCCACCGCCATCGGCCACCACCCGGCCGCCGGCCTGCGCCTCCTCGAGCGAGATATATGGCTCCCAGGTGGCCCAGGCATCGATGCTGCCGGTTTCCAGCGCCGCCTTCGACTGCGCCGGCGAGAGCAGGACGATCGTGATCTGGTCGAGCCGGAATGCCCCGCGCTCGGCCAGCCTGAGCAGCAGGAAGTGGCCGATGGAGCCGCGCACGGTGGCGATCCGCTTGCCCTTGAGATCGGCGGCGGACCGGATCGTGGAATTCCTGCCCGCGATCACCGCAACCACGTGGCCGCCGCCACGGGGCGGGATCGCCACCGTGGCGTGCAGCTTCAGGCCGGCGCCGTAGGCGAACAGGAAGGGTCCGTCACCGGCGATCCCGGTATCCACCGCACCGGCTCCGAGCGCCTGCAGCAGCGGCGAGGCGGCCTCGAACTCGCTCCACTCGATCGGGTAGGGCACGTCGTCGAGCGCATGGGACGCAGTCAGCAGCGCCTTCTGCAGGCCCTTCTGGTCGGCAACCCGAAGCCCGGCCTGCGCCTGCGCGCGGTCGAGCGTGCAGATCAGGGCGAGGGCGGCAACGAGCCAGATCCGGGTGCGCAACGGCTATTCCGCCGCCGCCCGGGCCCGCTCGCGGACGGCATGGCGGTTGGGCGGGACCGGCAGACCGAGATGACCGCGCAGGGTGTCGCTCTCGTAGTCGGACCTGAACAACCCGCGCGCCTGCAGGATCGGCACCACCCGCTCGACGAACAGGGTAAAGTCGCGAGGCGCCGACACCATCAGGTTGAACCCGTCCGCGGCACCGCCCACGAACCAGCGCTCGATCTCGTCGGCGACGGTCTCTGCGGTGCCGACGAATCGCGATCGCGAGTTGGCGAAATGCCAGGCCGTCGCGCGCAGGCTCAGGCGCTGCGCGCGTGCGACATGCACGATGCGTTCGGCGCGGCCCTTGTAGGAGTTGAGGCTCAGCGCTTCGACATCGGGAAACGGCGCATCGAGGTCGTAGCCCGAGAAGTCGTGGTAGTTGAAGGCCCGGCCAAGCTCCACCAGCGCCTTGCCAAGATCCAGCGAGCCGATACGCGCCTCCTCGCGGGCGCGCGCCGCCGCATCGGTGTCGTCGATGATGACGCCGAGGCCAGGCATCACCACGATCCGGTCGGCATCGCGACCAAGCTTTGCCGCTCGCGCTTTCAGGTCGCGATAATAGTCCTGCGCCTGCCCGAAATCCTGCGCGGCGGCGAAGGTCGCTTCCGCGACGGCGGCGCCGAAGCTGCGCCCGGTGTCGCTGTCGCCGGCCTGGAAGATCACCGGCTGTCCCTGTCTCGACCGGCTGAGCGCCAGCGGCCCGGCGACCGAGAAATGCTCGCCCTTGTGGTTCAGCGCATGCTGCCGCGACTTGTCCAGGAAGATGCCGGCTGCCTTGTCGCGCACGAAGGCATCGTCCTCGTAGCTGTCCCACAGGCCCTGCACGACCTCCACGAACTCGCGCGCCCGGGCGTAGCGCACCGCATGGTCGAAATGCTCCTCGCGGCCGTAGTTGCGCGCCGCCCCCTCCAGCCCGGTGGTGACCACGTTCCATCCCGCGCGGCCGTTGCTGATCTGGTCGAGCGAGGCGAACTGGCGCGCGACGTTGTACGGCTCCCAGTACGATGTCGTCAGCGTCGCAACCAGGCCGATATGCGAGGTGGACACCGCGAGCGCGGAGAGCAGCGTCAGCGGCTCCAGCCGGTTCAGGAAATGCGGCGCCGTGTCTGGCGTGATGAACGGGCTGTCCACGATGAACACCAGATCGAACTTTGCCGCCTCCGCCGCCCGGGCGTGGCGGATGTACCAGTTGATGTCGATGCTGGCGTCGCCCGGCAGGCCAGGTTCGCGCCAGGCATTCTGCTCGGTGCCGACGCCGGTCAGGATGGCGCCGAGCTTCAGTTGCCGGTTCGGTGACTTCGACATGGCGTATCTCCGATCCGTTGCAGCCGGGCAGATATCGCCCAGCCGAACCACGAGCATCGACGTGTTTTTGTCTTCACCCCGTCATCATAGTGGTTTCGTGGGCAGGTTGGTGTGAGGGATCCTCAACCGCTGCATCAGCGCTGCTCGAGACTCGTGGGCGCGCGTTCAGCCCGCCAGGTGGCGCTCCAGGGCGCGCAGCCAGACCACCACCGCGGCGGCCCCGGCATCGGGCACACCGGCCGCCCGATCACCCAGATAGGCGGCGCGACCCAGGCGAGGGTTCATCGCCGCAGTAGCCTCGGCACCGCGTTCCCCGGCTTCGAGCATAGCCGACAGCGCGACGCGAAACGGCCGCCCGGCAGCGATTGCGCTCGACAGGGCGTCGGCGGCCGGACGCAGCGCGTCGAGCATGGTGCGGTCGCCGGGACGCGCACCGCCAAGATCGGACACACCCGATACCCCGAGGTCGAAGGCCGACGCCCAGTCACCGGGCGTGACGGGATCGCACGCACCGAGGCTGCGCGCGGCGCGCAGCAACGCGGTCGCATAGAACGGACCGGAGCTGCCGGCGATCGCCCGGCGCAGGGCCTCGCTCATCGCGGCAAGCCCGGCAGCGGCGCTCGACCAGGCCGCCGGCGGGATCTCCCGGACAGCGGCGGCGCCACGAGCCATGGAGATGCCGAGGTCGCCGTCGCCGGCGATGCTGTCGAGTTCGGTCAGCTGTCGCTCCTCGGCCTCCAGAGCGGCTGCGATCGCAAGGGCAGCGTCACGCACGGCCCGGCCCTGTCCGTGATCGTTCCGGAACAGCTCGGCGGCGGTGACGCTCGCGTGCGGGGCGGCCGTGCGGGCGACGCGTTCCGCCAGCACGCCGCCGCGGGGCCAGGCCGGTGCGCTGGTCGGCGCATCCAGCCGCTGCAGGCGCAGCGCGTCCAGCCGCATCACCGACAGCGAGCAGCCCGGCATCTCGAGGGCGGTCAGCAGGTTGCCGCTCCAGGCCCTTGCGACATGCACGCCGCGCGCCCGCAACTGGGCGATGGCCTCGGCTGCCACGATCGCAAGCTCCATCGGCGGTGTGCCGCCGAGGCCGTTGACCAGCAGCGCGACCTGCTCGCCCGCCGCGATCGCGGCGTCGGACAGGATGGTCTCGAGGATGGTGCCGACGATGGCGGCGGCGGGTTCCAGCGTGGTGCGCCGGACGCCGCGTTCGCCGTGGATGCCGAGCCCGAGCTCGATCTCGTCCTCGCCGAGGGTGAAACCGGCGCGTCCGGCGGCGGGGACGGTGCAGGCGCCCAGCGCCACGCCCATGGTGCCGACTGCGGCGGCGGCTTCACGTGCCTCGCGCGCCACTTCGGCGAGCGGTAGTCCGGCCGCGGCTGCAGCACCTGCCACCTTGTGCACCAGCACCGTGCCGGCGACGCCGCGCCGTCGTCCGGCCTCTACGGTATCGCGCAGTGCCACATCGTCGGCGACCACCACCAGCTCGACCGCGATGCCTTCGCCCCGTGCGAGCTCGGCGGCGAGGCCGAAATTCAGCCGGTCTCCGGTGTAGTTCTTGACGATCAGCAGCACGCCGTCCGCACCCGCGACCGCGCGGATCGCGGCCAGCACGGCGTCGGTGCCGGGCGAGGTGAAGACCTCTCCGGTCACCGCGGCGGACAGCATGCCGGCGCCGACATAGCCGGCATGGGCCGGTTCGTGGCCGGCGCCGCCGCCGGAGATCAACGCCACCCCGCGCCGCTCCGGCAGCGGCGGAAGATCCGAGCGCAGGACGACGTTCTCGCCCTCCAGCAAGGCGTGGCCCGGATGCAGGGTCGCCAGGCCCTCGAGCATGTCCGGCACGACAGACCTGGGGTCGTTGATCAGCTTTTTCATGACGTCAGGCTGCCACCCGAGGCGGCGCGATACCAGCTACCGAGGCTTCAGGAGGCAGCGCGTCGCTTGCGCCCCCACTGCTTCCTGGCGCGCCGGGTGAAGGCCATGGTGCCGTCCTCGATCGGGCGGAACCGGAAGTCGAGCCGGTCCAGCAGGTAGTTCTGGCGCAGCCGCCAGGGCCGGCGGGCGCCCTGCGATGGAAACAGTCCGATCCCGCGCTGGATGTAGCCCGAGGTGAAATCCACCAGCGGATGCGCACCCTGGTCGCGTCCGCGCAGCCGGGGCGTTGCCGCGACATAGCCGCGCCGGTCCATGATGTTGAGCAGCCGGCAGACATAGTCGCAGGTGAGGTCGCACTTCAGCGTCCAGGAGGCATTGGTGTAGCCGAACGAGGTCGCGAGGTTGGGCACGTCGCTGTACATCACGCCGCGATAGGCGGTGGTATGGGCGAGGTCGACCGGCCGGCCATCGACGCTGATCCGCATGCCGCCGAGCATCTGCAGGCGAAGGCCTGTCGCGGTCACCACCAGATCGGTTTCCAGCACGCGGCCCGAACGAAGGCGAATGCCGTCCGGGGTGAACTCCTCGATATGGTCGGTGACGACATCCGCCTGCTTCTTCCGCAGGACACGGAACAGGTCGGAATCCGGCACCAGGCAGAGACGCTGGTCCCAGGGGTTGTAGTTCGGGGTGAAGTGCGTCTCGACATCGAAGTCGGCCCCGAGCTGGCGGCGGATCATGCCGATGATGCGGGCTTTCGCCTCCGCCGGCTTCTTGCGCATCCGGTTGTAGAAGAAGCTCCCGATCAGCACGTTGCGCCAGCGGATCAGGCTGTAGGCGATGGACGCCGGCAACCTGTCGCGCAGCTTGTTGGCGAGGGCATCCTCGGACGGCAGCGACACCACGTAGGTCGGCGAACGCTGCAGCATGGTGACGTGGGCAGCGCGCGCCGCCAGCGCCGGCACCAGGGTGACCGCGGTGGCGCCGCTGCCGATCACCACGATCCGCTTGCCGGCATGGTCGAGATCCTGTGGCCAGGCCTGCGGATGCACGATCCTGCCCGAGAACCTGTCCATGCCCGGAAAATCCGGCGTGTAGCCACCCGAATAGTCGTAGTAGCCGCTGCAGGTCAGCAGGAAATTGCAGCTGTAGCGGGTCGTGGTGTCACCGGTTTCCACGTCGAGGGTCCAGCGCGCCTCGGCGGACGACCACGCCGCGCGCACCGCCCGCTGCCGGTAGCGGATATGCCGGTCGATCCCGAACTCCCGTGCCGTGTCGCGCACGTAGGCCAGGATCGATGCGCCATCGGCAATCGACTTCGGCTCGCGCCAGGGCCGGAAGCTGTAGCCGAGCGTGTACATGTCGGAGTCCGAGCGCACCCCCGGATAGCGGAACAGGTCCCAGGTGCCGCCCGACCTCTCGCGCGCCTCCAGGATGGTGAAGCTCTTGCCCGGACAGCGACGCTGCAGATGGCACGCGGCGCCGATACCCGACAGGCCGGCGCCGATGATGATGACATCGAGATGCTCGACCTCGGCGGTCGATGCATCACGGGCAACGTTCGCTGCGGCACTCATGCGCCTGTCCTGGCCGGGCGGCCCGATCGTGTGGCCGGCGGTCGTCTCGATGCCTTCGATTTCGAGATCCGCTCGAGCAGGCGCCAGTGCGATATCGGGGCGAGGCGCTCGAGCGTCGCCGCGATCCTGGCATCGCGGCCGACCAGGATGCGGGCCCGGCGCCGCTCCACCGCGCGGACGATGATCTCGCCCGCCACCTGCGGCGGCATGGTCAACGCGCGCTGGAACAGCACGCGGGAGCGCTCGATCTCCTGCGGCGACGCATTGGCGTGGATGCGTGCGTTGCGGGCGATCGCGGTGTTGACGCCGCCGGGATGCACCACCGTCACGCCGACGCTGCTGCCCGCCAGTTCGTGGCGCAGCGATTCCGAAAATCCGCGCACCGCGAACTTGCTTGCCGCGTACGCGGTCTGGCCAGGTGGCGCGATCAGGCCGAACAGGCTCGACAGATTGACCAGCCTTGCATCGTCGGAGCGCCGCAACAGCGGCAGGAAGGCGCGCGTCATGCGGACCACGCCCTGCAGGTTGATCGAGAGCAGCCAGTCGAAATCCCGTTCCGAGACATCCTCGAAACTTCCGCCGAGGGCCACGCCGGCGTTGTTGAACAGCAGGTCGACCCCCGGGTGCGATGCCAGCACCTGTGCGGGCAGGGCGGCGATCGCCTCGGCGTCGGACACGTCCAGCCGGTGGGTGCTGACCCGCACGCCGCTGGCCGCCATGGTCCGCGCGGTGACTTCGAGCCCCTTGGCGTCGATGTCCGCCAGCGCCAGGTTGCAGCCACGCCGGGCCAGGCTTTCCGCAATGGCGCGGCCGATGCCGCCGGCCGCGCCGGTGATCACGGCGGTGCGGTCGAGGAGACGGATTTGACTGGTCATGCGGCCTCCGCGCCGGCAGCTTCGCCGAGGCGTATGTAGCGAACGAGATGGTAGTCCTCGTCGCCGAGTTGATGGTCGATCATGGTGAGCCGCTTGGCATAGTGCGGCAGTGGCAGCTCCCACGTCATGCCGATGCCGCCATGCATCTGGATCGCCTCCTCGGCCACCAGCGTGCCGACCCGGCCGATGGTGAACTTGGCTGCCGAGACGGCCCGCTCCCGTGACAGCCGGTCGCCGCCCAGGCTCGCTGCCGCGTTGATGGTCGCCGAGCGCGCCTGTTCGATCTCCAGCAGGACGGTGGCCATGCGGTGCTGCAGGGCCTGGAACTTGCCGATCGGGACGCCGAACTGGGTGCGCGTGCGCAGGTAGTCGAGGGTGGCGTCACGCGCGAACTCCATGATGCCGACAGCCTCGGACGCCAGCGCCACGATACCCGCCGCGACGGCGTGCTCGATCAGCTCCTGCGCGGAATGGCCGGCGCCGATGCGCGCGTCGGCATCGAGGACGACATCCTGCAGCAGCAACTCACCACCCCGCCCGCCCTCGACGAAACCGTATTCGCGGATGGTGACGCCCGGCGCCGATCGCGGCAGCAGGAACAGGGCCAGGCCGTCCTCCAGCTTCGCGCTCAGCAGGATGACGTCCGCGGCGGCGAGTTGCGGCACCACCGCCTTGCCGCCGGTCAGCACGTAGCCGCCCTCCCGCGCGGTGGCGCGCGTGCCGACGTGCAGCGGATCGTAGCGGCCCTCCGCCTCGTAGAGCGCCGCAGTGACCAGCCGGGTGCCGGCGATCACCTCGTCAAGCAGCGCCTGCTGGCCGCCGGCTGCTTCCAGCACCTTGCCGGCCAGCAAGGTGCCGAGGAACGGCTCCACCACCAGCGAGCGGCCCAGCTGCTCGAAGACGGTGTGGAGGTCGAAGCCGGCGCCGCCATAGCCGCCGGCCGCCTCGCCGAACAGCGCGCCGATCACGCCGAGCCCGGCGAGATCCTGCCAGCTGGTGCGGCTGAACCCCTCCTCGGAACCGGCGATGCGGGTGCGCTCGCTGAAGCCGTAGCGGTCGCCGAGGTAGCGGCCGAGCGTGTCCGCCAGCATGCGGCGGTCGTCCGTCAGATCGAAATCCATTGTCTGGTGCCTCGGCGGGGCTTCAGAGCCCGAGCATGGTCTTGGCGATGATGCTGCGCTGGATCTCGTTGGAGCCGCCGAAGATCGAGAGCTTGCGGTTGTTGAAATACTCCGCCGCCACCGGAGCCGCGTAGTCGGGGCCGATCGGCTCGCCGTTGTAGTCGGCGTCCAGCGCTTCCGGCACGAAGGGCTGGGCGTACGGTCCGAGGGCCCGGCGGGTCAGGCTGGTGAGCTCCTGGCGGATCTCGGTGCCGCGTATCTTCAGCATCGAACTCTCCGCCTCCGGCGCGCCGCCGTGGGAGGCGGCTGCGAGCACGCGCAGGTTGGTCGTCTTCATGTTCTCGAGGTCGATCTCGACACGCGCCATGCGCGCCGCGAAATACGGATCCCGCGCGAGCGGCCGGCCGTCCTGCATCTGCTGGTTCGCAATCCGGCGCAACCAGTCGAGTGCTGCGACCGAGCCGCCGATGCCAGCGATATTGGTGCGCTCGTAGGTCAGCAGGTATTTCGCGTAGGTCCAGCCGTGGTTCTCCTCGCCGACCCGGTTCTCGACCGGAACACGCACGTCGGTGAAGAACACCTCGTTGACCTCGTGCTCGCCGTCGAGCGTGATGATCGGGCGGATCTCGATGCCCGGCGAGTTCATGTCGACCAGGATGAACGAGATGCCCTGCTGCTTCTTCGCGGCCGCCGGATCGGTGCGCACCAGGCAGAAGATCCTGTTGGCGTAGTGGCCCAGCGTGGTCCAGGTCTTCTGGCCGTTGAGCACGTAGTGGTCGCCGTCGCGCACCGCGCTCATGCGCAGGCTGGCGAGATCGGAGCCGGCGCCGGGCTCCGAATAGCCCTGGCACCACCAGTCGCTGCCGTCGAGGATGCGCGGCAGGTAGTATTTCTGCTGGGCCTCGCTGCCGTACTTGATCAGCACCGGACCCAGCATGTTGACCCCGAATGCGATGATGCGGGGAGCGTGCGCCCGCGCCGTCTCGTAGTCGAAGATGTAGCGCTCGGCGACGCTCCAGCCGGGTCCGCCATGCTCGACCGGCCAGTGTCCCGCCAGCCAGCCGCGCTCGTTGAGGATGGCGTGCCACTCGACCAGGTCGTCGCGCGTCAGCCGCTTGTTGGTGCGCACCTTGTCGGCGGTGCGCGGCGGCAGGCGCTCCGCGAGGAAATGCTGCACCTCCTCGCGGAAGGTCTCCTCCTGCGGGGTGAAGTTCAGGTCCATGCGGCGTTCTCCGGTTCGGCAGGAAGTTCGGATAGGAAAGCATCGAGCCGCTCCCGCCAGCCTTGCGGGACCGCCACCGGCCGTTGCGTCGCGCGATCGACGCAGACCTGCACGAAGCTGCCTTCCGCGGCTGCCTCGGCGACACCGTCGCGGAAGGCGCCGAGCTGCCAGGTGAGGCTGGAGCGACCGATGGCCTGCAGCGAAAGCCCGATGGCGACCGGCTCCGGATAGGCGAGGGGAAAGGCGTAGCGGCATTCCGACGCCACGGCGAAGGTTCGCGTGTCGCCATTCGCGATATCGAGCAGTCCCGTCTCGATCAGCACCGCATTCACCGCGCTGTCGTACCAGATGTAATAGACGGCATTGTTGACATGCCCGTAGGCGTCGTTGTCGTTCCAGCGGGTCACGATCGGGTGCCAGCGCCGATAGGCGGTGCGCGGGCGGAACCCGGGCCGGCTCATGCGGATGCCACCGGGGGGGCGGCGTAGAGTGCCCGCAGGGCCTTCTTGTCGACCTTGCCGACGCTGGTCTTCGGCATGGTCTCGACAAGCTCGAGGGATTCGAGGCGGGCGTATCGGCTGACTTCCCCGGAGGCGATCGCGCTGTCCAGGCGCTGGTTGACCTGCTCCAGCGTGACGGTATGTCCCGCCACCGCAACCACCACGCCGAGCGGCCGCTCACCCCAGTGCGGATGCGGGACGCCGATCACGGCTACCTGTTCGATGCCGGGCAGGTCGGCGATCATGTCCTCCAGCGTCACCGAGCAGAGCCACTCGCCGCCGGTCTTGATGACGTCCTTGAGCCGGTCGCGTATCTGTACGTAGCCTTCGCGGTTCAAGGTCGCGACATCCTGCGTATGCAGCCAGCCGCCGCGCCAGAGCGCGTCGGATGCGCGGGTGTCGCCGACATAGCAGCCGGTCAGCCAGGGCGCCCGTATCACCAGTTCGCCGCGACTGACGCCGTCCGCCGGCACGTCGCGCATGGTCTCGTCGACCACGCGGACCGAGACCAGCGGTACCGGTACGCCTGCCATGGTCAGCGCCTCGACCTCGTCGCTGCCGCCTTCCCGTCGCGGCCGCGAGACCGTGAGCAGCGGTGCGGTTTCCGACATGCCGTAGCCGCTGACCAGTTCCATGCCACGGCGTCGTCCCTCCCGGCACAGCGCCTGGGTCAAGGCCGAGCCGCCGATGGTCATCAGCCAGCCGGCGAGGTCGGCGCCGCGGCGATCGGCCGCCGCCAGCACCATCTGCAGGATGGTCGGAACGCAGTGCGAGAAGGTGACGCCCTCGCGCGCGCGCAGGTCGAGGATGGTGTCGGGATCGTAGCGCCCGGCATACACCTGCTTCACGCCGAGCATGGTGGCGACGTAAGGCATGCCCCAGGCATGCACATGGAACATCGGCGTCAGCGGCATGTACACGTCGTCGGCGCCGAACCCTCGACTGTGCAGGCCGCCGAACGGACCGTTGGCGACGATGGCATGCAGCACGATCTGGCGGTGCGTGAAGCAGACCGCCTTCGGGCTGCCGGTGGTGCCGGTGGTAAAGAACAGCGTCGCCATCGCGTTCTCGTCGAAGTCACGGAATTCGAAGTCAGGATCGGCATCCTGCAGCAGCCGTTCGTATTCGCCCGCGGCGTAGTCGGGGGGTGCCGCATCGCCGTCCATCAGGGCCACGATCGCGCGCACGTTCGGCAATGCGCCGCGCAGAGCCTCGACCAGCGGCAGGAAGTCGCGATGCACCAGCAGGATCTCGGCACCGGCGCGGTTGATGGTCTCGGCGACCTGTGCCGGCGGCAGCCGCACGTTCACCGTCTGCAGCACCGCGCCGATCATCGGGATCGCGAAGTAGCATTCGAGATAGCGATGACTGTCCCAGTCCAGCACGCCGATGGTCATGCCCTCGGCAGCGCCAAGGGCAGTCAGCGCGCTGGCCAGTCGTCCGAGGCGCTCGTGGAACGTCCGGTAGGTGATCCGGACCTCGTCGCGGTAGACGATCTCCTGGTCCGCGGCGGTGACCAGCGAGGTATCGAGCAGATGCCGGATCGTCAGCGGGAAATCATGGGCTTCCGCGGCCCGTTCAACGAACCGCAGCGCCATCTTCTCTCTCCGGCTGCATTGTCGAACCCGAAGCGGACGTTGCCGCGCACTCGCCCATGGTGGCCATCTCCCTGCTGCACCGGTGTCGCCCCGGCTACAATTTAGAATAGTCGGTATGTCGGCGCCGGACCAGACCAGATCGCCGGAACTTGATGCACCAGCCGACGTCAGCTCACCAGATTGCGCCCGCTCGCGGCGCGCTCGGCCAGCGCGTTCGAGACGGCGGTATCCCCGCCATGACGGCGCAGCCCAGCCACCACGGTCGCCAGTCCGATCCCGTCCGCCCAGAACATCGGACCGCCGGTGGCGGCAGGCCAGCCATAGCCGTTGACCCAGACGACATCGATATCGGACGCGCGCTGTGCGATCCCTTCCGCCAGGATGCGCGCGCCCTCGTCCACCATGGGATAGAGCAGTCGCTCGCGGATCTCGTCGTCGGGGATCGCGCGCTGTGTTATGCCGGAGCGGACGGCGAAGTCGCGTATCAGCGCCTCGACCTCGCCGGAGGCGGTGCGGTTGCGCTCGTCGTCATAGTCGTAATAGCCGCGCCCGTTCTTCTGGCCGCGTCGGCCGCGCTCGCACAGCATCTCGCGCAGGGTGCCGCCCGACGAGCTGGCTTCGTCCCAGCCGAGATCGAGTCCGGCGAGGTCAGCCATCTGGAACGGCCCCATCGGCATGCCGAAGTCGCGCAGCACGCGGTCGACGTCCTGCGGCCGCGCGCCCTCCAGCACCAGCCGCTCGGCCTGGCGCTGGCGCGGCTCCAGCATCCGGTTGCCGATGAAGCCGTGGCAGACCCGTGCGACCACCGCCACCTTGCCGATGCGCTTGGCCGTCGCCATCGCCGTCGCCAGCACCTCGGGTGCGGTGGCGGCGCCGCGCACCACCTCCAGAAGGCGCATGACATTGGCCGGGGAGAAGAAATGCAGCCCCAGGACGTGCGACGGGCGGCGCGTTACTGCGGCGATCGCGTCCACGTCGAGATAGCTGGTGTTGGTGGCGAGGATCGCACCCTCCCGCACGATGCCGTCCAGGCGGCGGAACACCTCCTGCTTGATTGCCAGGGTTTCAAAGACCGCCTCGATCACGAGGTCGCAGGCGGCCAGGTCCTCGAACGCCAGGCTTGGCGACAGCAGCGCCATGGCTGCCTCCACCTGCTCCTGTGTCAGCCGGCCGCGACGGGCAGTGCGCTCGTAGTTGCGCCGGATGATGGCGACGCCGCGGTCGATTGCGGCCTGCTCGCGCTCGACCAGGGTGACCGGCAGCCCGGCCGACAGGAAGTTCATGGCGATGCCGCCGCCCATGGTGCCGGCGCCGACGATGCCGACGCGCGCGATCGGCAAGGTCCGGATGTCCTGCGGGAGGTCGTCGACCTTGCCGCATGCGCGCTCGGCAAAGAAGACGTGCCGCAATGCCTGCGACTGTCGCCCCTTGGCCAGCCGCTCGAACAGCGCCCGCTCGCGCGCGATACCTTCGCGGAACGGAAGCTCGACCGCGCCCCTGATCGCCTCCAGGCAGGCCACCGGCGCATCGAGCCCGGCCTGTCGACGGCTCCTCTCGGCCGCACGCTCGAACGCGCCTTCTTCCAGCGTGGGCGCCAGCCCGGCGGTGCGTCGCGGGCCGCCCGGCACCGCCACCTCCAGCGCGAAGGTGACCGCGTCCTCGGTCAGGCGCGCCTCTTCGATCACCCGATCCACCAGGCCCGAGGTGGCGGCCTGCCGGGCGGTCACCGGGTCACCGCTCAGGATCATCTGCAGCGACGCCTCGATACCTGCGAGGCGTGGCAGGCGCTGCGTGCCGCCGGCTCCCGGCAGCAGCCCGATCCTGACCTCCGGCAAGCCAAGACGGGCCGACGGCGCCGCCACCCGGTAGTGGCAGGCCATCGCCAGCTCCAGGCCGCCGCCGAAGGCCGTGCCGTGCAGCGCCGCCACCACCGGGGTTGCGCCGGCCTCGATGACATCGAGCAGCTCCGGCAGGAACGGCTCGATCGATGGCTGGTCGAACTCGCGAATGTCCGCGCCGCCGGAAAACAGCCGGCCGGCGCCGCGGAGCACGATGGCCCGGGTGGCGTCGTCGGCTTCCGCCTTCGCGATCGCCTCCGCCAGGCCCTGGCGCACGGCGGCGCCGAGGGCGTTGACCGGCGGGTTGCCGATGACGATGACGCGCACCGCGCCGTGCTGTTCGGTTTGGATCATGGTCGGCTCCAGCCTGCTCAGATCGTTCCGCCACCGTCGACGACGATGACCTGGCCGTTGACGTAGGCGCCGGCGCGCGAGGCCAGGAATACGGCGACGCCGGCCACATCGTCGGGCTCGCCGATGCGGCGCATCGGGTTGGCACGGTTCAAGGCCGCCTCGGCAACCGGATCTTCCCAGAGTGCGCGCGCGAAGTCGGTGCGGATGACGCCGGGCGCCACCGCATTGATACGCAGATTATGCTGGCCGTACTCGACGCAGAGGTTGCGCACCAGCTGGAAGTCGGCCGCCTTCGAGATGCCGTAGGCGCCGATGCTGGCCGAGCCGGTGAGGCCGGCGATAGAGGAGATCACGATGATCGCGCCGTCGCGACGGGCGATCATGCCAGGCGCCACCATGCCGATCAGCCAGTGGTTGGAGAGCACGTTGTTGTCGAGGATCTTGCGGAACTGCTGGTCCGAGATGCCCGCCATCGGGCCGTAGTACGGGTTCGACGCGGCGTTGCAGACCAGGATGTCGATCTGCCCGAACGCCGCGACCGCCTGCCCGACCAGTGACCGCAGCGCGTCCTTGGACGAGATGCTTGCCGCCACCGCCACCGCCCGGCCTTCGCCATGTCGCGCATTGATGGCGCCGGCGACATCGTCGCAGGCATCCTGCCTGCGGCTCGAGATCACCACCCGTGCGCCCGCCTCCGCCAGCGCCTCGGCGATCGCCCGCCCGATGCCGCGAGTCGAGCCGGTGACGATGGCGACCTTACCCTCGAGGTCGAACAGATCCATGCTCAATGCGCTCCCGCGAGACGCGCCTCGCGCCATGCCGCGTCGGCGAGGGGCATGATTCGCGCCGCTGCCGCCTCTGCCTGGGCGCTCGACGCGTTGCCGTCGATGATGCGCCTGCGTATGCCCTGCACGATGCCGACCAGGCGGAACAGGTTGTAGGCGAAATACCAGTGCAGGTCGGGCAGGCGGTCGCGACCGGTCTCGGCGCAATACAGCGCCACCGCCTCGTCGAGATCCGGAATGCCGGCTTCACCGAGATCGATCCCGGCCAGTCCGGAGCGGCCATCCGCCGGCATCGTCCAGTTCATGGCGAGATAGGCGAAGTCCGCGAGCGGATCGCCGATGGTGGCGAGCTCCCAGTCGAGCATCGCACGCACGACAGGGCGCGCGGGATCGAAGATCAGGTTGTCGAGCCGGTAGTCGCCATGGATGATCGCGCTGCGCGTCTGCGCCGGAATGGTACGCGGCAGCCACTCGATCAGGCGCTCGACCGGCTCTATCGTGGTGGTCTGCGCGGCGCGATATTGCCGGGTCCAGCGCTCGACCTGACGGGCGAAATAGTTGCCCGGCCGGCCGAACCCCTGCAGCCCGATCATGGCCGGATCGATCGCGTGCAGGCGGGCCAAAGCCCGGATTGCCTCCTCATGGATGTCGCGACGATCCGGCGCGGGAAGTTCCGGCAAGCTGGCGTCCCAGAAGATGCGCCCCTCGACGTACTGCATCACGTAGAACATCGCGCCGATCACGCCGTCGTCGGTGCAGAAGGCGAGTGGTCGGGCCACCGGCAGGCCCGCCGGATGCAGCGCCGAGATCAGCCGGTATTCGCGGTCGACGGCGTGGGCGGAGGGCAGCGTCGGCCCGAACGGCCGCCGGCGCAGCACCAGCGGACCGCTGGCGGCGTCGATGCGGTAGGTCGGGTTCGACTGGCCACCGGCGAATTTGGTCACGACGATCGGGCCGTCGAAGCCATCGAGGCTGGCGTCGAGCCACCGCGCCAGCGCCGCTTCGTCGAAGTCCGGCGGCGCTTCGGCCGCGCTCATGCCGGACGTGCCGCCGCATGCGCCGAGTGTCGCGAGAATTCCGACCGGGCGATGGCGCGCAGATGCACCTCGTCGGGGCCGTCGGCCAGCCGCAGCGTGCGCACTGCGGCATAGGCCGCGGCGAGCCCGAAATCCTCCGAGACACCGGCGCCGCCGTGCGCCTGGATCGCGTCGTCGATGATGCGCAGCGCCATTGTCGGCGCGGCGACCTTGATCATCGCGATCTCGTCGCGGGCGGCCTTGTTGCCAAGCCGGTCCATCATGTCCGCCGCCTTCAGGCAGAGCAGGCGGCACATCTCGATATCGATGCGCGCCCGCGCCACCCGGTCCTCCCAGATCGACTGGTCGGCGATGCGCTTGCCGAACGCGACCCGCGAGAGCAGCCGGCGGCCCATCGCATCCAGTGCCTCCTCGGCGATGCCGATCGTGCGCATGCAATGATGGATCCGGCCGGGGCCCAGCCGGCCCTGCGCGATCTCGAAGCCGCGCCCCTCGCCCAGCAGCATGTTTTCCGCCGGGATACGCACGTCGTCGAGCACGATCTCGGCGTGGCCGTGCGGTGCATCGTCGTAGCCGAATACCGGAAGCAGGCGCTCGACGCGTACGCCGGGCGAGGCGAGGTCGAGCAGGATCATGCTCTGCTGGCGATGCCGCTCGGCGTCGGGATTGCTCTTCGCCATCACGATCGCTACCCGGCAGCGCGGATCACCGGCGCCGGACGACCACCATTTGCGGCCGCTGAGGATGTAGTGGTCGCCTTTGCGCACCAGGCGGGACCGGATGTTGGTGGCGTCCGAGGAGGCGACGTCCGGCTCCGTCATCAGGAAGCTCGAGCGGATCTCGCCGCGCATCAGCGGGCCGAGCCAGGCCTGCTTCTGTGCCAGCTTCCCGTAGCGGTGCAGCACCTCCATGTTGCCGGTATCCGGGGCCGAGCAGTTGAACACCTCCGGGGCCCAGGGCACGCGTCCCATCTCCTCGGCGCACAGTGCATAGTCCAGGTTGCCGAGCGGCTCGCCGCCTGGAGCAAACTCGAAGGGGAAGTCATCGACCGGCGTTCCCGGACCGGCCGGCGGCATGAACAGGTTCCACAAGCCGGCCGAGCGTGCCTCGGCCTTGAGTTCCTCGACCAACGGAAGCACCTTCCAGCGCTCGCCCGCTGCCGCCTGGCGGCGATACTCATCCTGGCGCGGGCGGATCCGGCTGATGATGAATTCGCGTACCCGATCCCTGAATTGGCTTTGGCGCTCGCTCGGCGCGAAGTCCATCCCGAAGTTCCCTCATGGCGACGTTGCGCCTTTTCTTCTATGATCAGCCATACCGAACGCAGGAATAAACGCCAAGTGGCATCTTCATGAGCAGCGGTGCCGCGCAGCCCGCGGCGGCTTCGCCCGCCACCACGCGCTATCTCGTCAAGCGCGGCATGATCGTCGATGCCGCCTCCACGCTGATCAACGAGCACGGCGTGAAGGGCCTGTCGCTGGCCGAGGTGGCGTCGGCGATCGGGCTCAGCAACACCAGCATCACCTATTATTTCCGGCGCAAGGACGAGCTCGCCGCCGCCTGCTTCGACCGTGCGCTGGACCTGCTCGAGCAGCAGGTGGCCGAGGCGGGACTGGCGCCCGACCCGTCCTCGCGCATACGCAGCCTGGTGCGGCTGAGCTTCGAGGCCGCCGCCGCCTCCGGCCGCAACATGGTGCATCCGGTGGTCCGCCTCAATGATCTGCGTGCGACCGAGGATCCGGCGCGCGCCGCCCTGGTGGCCCGCTATGTCGCAATCGTCCGCCGGGCCCGGGAATTCTTCGGCGTGGGCGGGGGCGAGGAGGAGCAGTTGCTGCGCCTGATGCGCACGCACGTGCTGCTCGACAATCTCTATGTGCTGCCGTCCTGGCTGGAGGATTACGCGCCCGAGGAGCTCGGGCGCGTGCAGGCCCGCCTGGTCGAGATGCTGGAGAACGGCCTGGCGCCGCGCGTCCGGGCTGCCGAAGTCGTTCCGCCTGCGCTGCCGGCGCCCAGGCCGGACGATCCGGGAGAACGTTTCCTGGGCGCCGCGACCCGTCTGATCAACGAGCGCGGCTATCGCGGCACCTCGGTCGACCGCATCTCGGCGCGGCTGAACGTGACCAAGGGCAGCTTCTATCACCATCTCGACGGCAAGGACGACCTGGTGCTGGAATGCTTCAGGCGCAGCCTCGACACCGTTACGCAGGCGCTGGACGCGGCGCTGGCGGCGCCCGGCAACTGCCTGTCGAAACTCGATGCGGTCTTGTCCGCGCTGCTCTCCATACAGCTCTCGGACAGCACTCCGCTGCTACGAACCACGGCGCTGCTGGCGCTGCCGGCCGGCCCCCGCCGCGAGGTGATCGAGCGGTCGGAGCGCATCACCCGTCGCTGGACCGGGCTGCTGATCGATACGATATCCGAGGGCTCGATCGCGCCGGTCGATCCACTGATCGCCGGCCGGGTGCTGATGTCGACGATCAACGCCGCATACGAACTCCGGGCCCGCGCCGCCCGGGTGCCGGAACGCAGGGCGGTCGCCCTCTACGGCTCGACCTTGTTCGACGGATTGCTCGATGGCGGAGGGTGATGCGCGCAACACACACGGCCTGACAACGAAGACTTTACCTGCGCCCCGCCAAGAACAGGGTTTGACGCCGATCCTGGCCATACCTAAGCTTCGAACGCCGGTATCCGGGGAGGCATGAGGCTCCCAGGATTGGTTCCCGGCTCCATGTTTATCCTTGTTCACGCCTTGTCGATGGTGATCCGGAGACTGCTGCACGGCAACATAATCAGGCCACCGTGCCATACGGTGTCTGCAAATCGATACCTCTACAAATAAAACAATCGATCGGCCGATGTGCCGGCTCGCAGGGGAAAGACGTGCGTCCATGAGAACCAGCAAGAGGTGGCCGATCGCCGGCGCGGCGGCTCTGCTCATGTCCTATCCGGCAGTCTCGAACGCCACCGAGAACGGTCAGACCCATGTCGATCTGGCGTTCATCGACCAGATCTGCGGCTATCCGCTGCCGAGCGGCTTCTATCTCCGCAACGACGTCAACTACATCTATTCGAACCAGTTGAACGACCGGAACGGCAACCCGACCTCGCTCAACGCCGGCCTGCTCGGCAAGTATCCGCTGAAATACTACCAGAGCACGACTGCCGACGTGGTGACCGGGCTCTATGTCGCACCGTTCAAGGTTCCGGTCATCGACGCCACCATCGGCACCGGATTCTATCTGCCCTACGCCTGGTCGCGGGCCGAGGCGCAGGACACCATCTTCGGACAGACCTCAGGCAGCGGCGAGACGCGGCGCGGATTCGCCGACATGACGATCGTGCCGGTGTTCCTGCAATGGGCGATCCCGCACACCGATCTGTACGTGACCCTTTCGCCGGTCGAGTTCACCGCGCCGACCGGCCAGTACAACCGCAACGACCCGATCGGCAACAGTATCGGTCAGAACTACTGGAGCTACCGGCCGGCGCTGCTGGTGACCTACCTGAACCGCTACGGCCAGGAGATCTCGATCAACTACAACATGTCGTTCAACTCGCAGAACGATGCCACCCACTACAAGTCCGGCAACGAGTTGTCGTTCACCTACCTGTTGCAGCAGCATCTGTCGCGCAGCCTGGCGATCGGCGCCGAGGGGTATTTCTACGACCAGTTCACCAACGACACCCAGAACGGGGTGGTGGTGAACACCGTGCGCTCGCCCAATCCGCTGGTGCCGTTCGATCCGCTGAACGAGGGGCCGGGCGATCGCGGCCAGGCCTTCGCCATCGGTCCGGCCATAAATTACGCCCCCACTGCGCACACCCAGCTCAACTTCCACTACGAGCACGAGGTGTTCGCCTACGACCGCCGGCAGGGCGAGGTGTTCTGGCTGCGCGGCACGCTCCAGTTCTAAGCGGCCTCGGGCCGGTTCTCAGCAACCTCGGGCCAGTCCTGGGCGGCCCGGTGCGTGGGCGCGCCGTCAGCCAGGCGGCGGCCGGAACTGCACGAGGTCGTTCGGGCGCCGCAGCCGCACCACCAGGGTCTCGGCCATCAGGTCGTGCAGGGCCTGCTTGCGGGTGGTCCAGCCCGCCATCATGAAGCCGATGCAGAAGGTCAGGTAGGAGACGATCTTGCCGGCATAGCGGCCCAGCGCCCGCCAGTAGGTGATGCGCTGGCCGTCCAGGCCGGTGACGCGCAGATGGCAGACCCGCTTGCCGACGGTCGCCTGCCAGCGCGAGCTTTCCATCAGGGTGAAATAGAGCAGCGGCACCAGGAAGGTGAGCAGGTCGGCCACCCCGGGGCCGGTGACATGCCAGTGGCCGTGGGGCCAGGTCTGCAGCGCTTCGGGCCGCATCATGTAGGCGGCGTTCTGGATGCCGCCCTGGTCTGGCATGCTGGTGTCGTTGCTGATGCCGAATCGTGGACCGCCGACCACGCGGCCGATGGCGAGCTGGGCGGCAAACAGCACGAACCCGTCGATCACGTGCGCCAGCGCACGCCACCAGAAGCCGGCATAGCCCCATACCCGGTCCGGTCCGGCCCCGGGCACGCGGCCCTGCCAGGGTGACGTCGGGTTGGCAGAGGCCTGGTCGAACGCATTGATCGCCATCGAAACCCTTCCCGGAGCCGGTTGGCCTGAACTTAGCTCCGGTAGCTGCCGTTGATATCGATGTAGCCGTGCGTCAGGTCGCAGGTCCAGGCGGTTCCGCGACCGTTGCCGAGCCCGAGATCGACCGCGATCTCGATCTCGAAACCCTTCACGTGCGCCACCACCGGCGCCTCGTCGTAGCCCGGCACGACAGCGCCGTCGCGCGCCATCCAGGTGCCGCCGATCCCCACCGAGAGGCGGTCGCGGTCGGCCGGCTCGCCGCTCTTGCCGACCGCCATGACGATGCGGCCCCAGTTGGCGTCCTCGCCGGCGATCGCGGTCTTGACCAGCGGCGAGTTCGCCACCGCCAGCGCCACCCGCCGGGCCGAGCTGTCCGACACCGCGCCGGCCACGTCGATGCGGACCAGCTTGCCGGCCCCTTCGCCGTCGCGCACCACCTTCAGCGCGAGATCCAGCAGCAGCGCATCGAGCGCCTGGGCGAAGTCGGCGAGTGCCGGATCGGCGGCATCGGCAACCGGCGCGTTGCCGGCGGCACCGGTCGCGAACAGCAGCACGGTGTCGCTGGTCGAGGTGTCGCTATCGACGGTGGTGCAGTTGAAGCTGCGGTCGACGCCGCCCGCGAGCAGGCTCTGCAGCACCGGCGCCGGCAGCGACGCGTCGGTCGCGATGAAGCATAGCATGGTCGCCATGTCGGGTGCGATCATGCCGCTGCCCTTGGCGATGCCGTTGATACGAACCTCGGTGCCGCCGATACGCGCGGTGCGGGTAGCGCCCTTGGGGAAGGTGTCGGTGGTCATGATGCCACGCGCCGCCGCCTCCCAGGCATCCCCGTCGAGCGTGCCGTGCAAGGCAGGCAGGGCGGCGACGATGCGGTCGTGCGGCAGCACCTCGCCGATCACGCCCGTCGATGCGATGAACACCTCGGACGGCAGGCACCGTGCCAGGCCGGCGGCGGCGTCCGCGGTCTCGCTGGTGCTGGCGACGCCGGCGCGTCCGGTGAAAACGTTGGCGTTGCCGGCATTCACCACCAGCGCCCGCGCGGTGCCGCCCGGTAGCGCCGCGCGGCACCAGTCGACCGGTGCGCCCGGGCACTTGTTGGCAGTGAACACGCCGGCGACCCCGGTGTGCGGAGCGAACTCCGCCAGCACCAGGTCGGTGCGCTCCTTGTATCGGATGCCCGCCATTCCCGCCGCGAAACGGACCCCCGCGATCGGCGGCAGCACCGGGAAGGGAAGCGCCAGCGGCGAGACGGCGAGGGGCATGCGGTCAGTCCGCGCTCGGGGTGCCGGGAGCCGGTTGCGGCGCCTGGCCTGGAACGCCGCCGCCCTGCGCGCCGGCGCCCTGCGGACCCATCGGCGGCGAATTGTCGCGCGAGCCGTCGGGCTTGAACCGCACCACCTTCACGCCGGTCAGCGCCTGGTCCACCACCTTGCGGACATCCTGCTGGATCAGCTTCTGGCGGATCTGGTCCTTCACGCTGTCGAAGCTCGGCGGCGCGGCGGTGCGGGTGTCGAGCACCTGGATCACGTGCCAGCCATAGCGCGTCTGCACCGGCTGGTCGGAGATCTGTCCCTTGTTCATCGAGAACGCGGCCGCCGAGAACTCCGGCAGCATGTCACCCTGCTTGAACCAGCCGAGGTCGCCGCCGTTCTGCGCTGCCGACGCCTTGTCGGTGGACAGCGTGCTGGCCAGCTTGCTGAAGTCGGCACCGCCCTTGAGCTGCTTGATCACGTCCTCGGCCTGCGCCTTGGTCGCGAGCAGGATGTGGCGCGCATGCACCTCCTTCTCGCCGGACTTGCCTGCCATGGTCTTGTCGTAGACGTCGCGCACCGCCTGGTCGGTGACCATCGGGCTGACCTGGCGGGTCAGGTAGATGTTCTGCAACGCGGTGTCGGCGGCGGCCTGCATGGCCTTCTGGACCTGCGGATCCTTCTGCGTGCCATCGCGGCGAGCCGCAATCAGCAGCGCCTTCTGGTCGATGACCTGGTTCACGATCATCGGGAACAGCACGTTCGGCGGCATCTGCCGCATCTCGTCGGGCAGCGTCTGGGCGGCGGCACGGACATCGTCCAGGTGGATCGCATCGCCGTTCACGCTGGCCACGACCGGGTTCGGATTGGCGGTCTTGCCTGGCCCGGCATCGGGCGAAGGATGATGGGCGGTCTGTGCCCTGGCTGCCTCGGATACGGGCAGAAGGGCAGGAGCGAGCAGGGCTGCCGCCGCGAGGGAGGCCGCCAGGCTGGGTAACCGCATAAGGGAGAGCCTTGAAGTTCGAGGTGTCCGGATCATGGCGGAACCGGCGGGAGGCGACAAGGCGAGGGCCGTCCAGGCCCGCTTGCAGGCACGATGCGATGGCCGCCCCGGGCACCGCCGTTGACCGGGGTGGGAGCGGGTCTTATCTCAAGGCGACTACTGATCCAGGTCGATCGGCCCGGGCTTCCGTATGCTGTGGGCTTCCGCATGCTGTGGATCGGCCGGCTCGGCTCGCGCCACCCCGGAAGGCCTTCATGTTCGCCAGTTTCGCCCGTGCCCTGTTCGGCTCAGCCAACGACCGGTCGCTGAAGGCGCACCAGCGCCGGGTGCCCGAGATCAATGCGCTGGAGCCGTCCATCCAGATCCTGGACGACGAGTCGCTGGCCGCCAAGACGGTGGAGTTCCGCACGCGTCTGGCCGCCGGTGCGAGCCTGGACGACCTGCTGCCCGAGGCCTTCGCGGTGGTGCGCGAGGCGTCGCGCCGGGTGCTCGGCATGCGGCATTTCGACGTGCAGCTGATCGGCGGCATGGTGCTGCATTCGGGCCGCATCGCCGAGATGCGCACCGGCGAGGGCAAGACGCTGGTTGCGACGCTCGCGGTCTATCTCAACGCGCTGGCCCAGCGCGGCGTGCACGTGGTGACGGTGAACGACTACCTGGCCCGTCGCGACGCCGAGGAGATGGGCCGGCTGTACGGCTTCCTGGGTCTCTCGACCGGCGTGATCGTGCCGAACCTCACCGACGACGAGCGGCGCGCCGCCTACCACTCCGACGTCACCTACGGCACCAACAACGAGTTCGGCTTCGACTACCTGCGCGACAACATGAAGTATCGCCTGGAGGACATGGTCCAGCGCGACTTCTCCTATGCGATCGTCGACGAGGTGGACTCCATCCTGATCGACGAGGCACGCACGCCGCTGATCATCTCGGGTCCGGCCGAGGACAGCTCGGACCTGTACCGCCAGGTCGACGAGGTGGTGAAGAAGCTGGTGCAGGACCCGGCTACCTACGACAAGGACGAGAAGTTCCGCACCGTCATCCTGACCGAGCCGGGCACCGAGACGGTCGAGCAGATGCTGTCCGATGCCGGCATCGTCACCGACGGCGCGCTGTACGACATCCACAACATCAGCGTGGTGCATCACGTGCAGCAGTCCCTGCGCGCACACACGCTGTTCGCGCGTGACGTCGACTACATCGTGCGCGACGGCAAGGTCGTCATCATCGACGAATTCACCGGCCGCATGATGGAAGGCCGGCGCTACTCGGAGGGGCTGCACCAGGCGCTGGAGGCGAAGGAGCATCAGGAGATCCAGCAGGAGAACCAGACGCTCGCCTCGATCACCTTCCAGAACTATTTCCGGCTGTACAAGAAGCTGTCCGGCATGACCGGCACTGCGATGACCGAGGCCGACGAGTTCGCCGAGATCTACAAGCTCGACGTGGTGGAGATCCCCACCAACGTGCCGGTCATACGCAAGGACCGTGATGACGAGGTGTACCTCAATGCCGCCGAGAAGTACAAGGCCGTCAGCAACCTGATCCAGGAGATCCACTCGACCGGGCAGCCGATCCTGGTCGGCACCACCAGCATCGAGAAGAGCGAGATGCTGTCGGAGCTGCTGAAGGAACGCCAGATCCGGCACAACGTGCTGAACGCGCGCTTCCACGAGATGGAGGCGACGATCATCGCGCAGGCCGGCGCGCCGAACGCGATCACCATTGCAACGAACATGGCCGGCCGCGGCACCGACATCAAGCTGGGCGGCAATGTCGACATGCGCATCAAGCAGGAACTCGGCGACATCGAGGATCCTGCCGAGCGGGCTGTGCGCGAGACGGCGCTGCGCGACCAGGTTGCCGACTGGCACGAGGTGGTCAAGGAGGCCGGCGGGCTGTTCGTGATCGGCACCGAGCGGCACGAGAGCCGTCGCATCGATAACCAGTTGCGCGGCCGTGCCGGGCGGCAGGGCGATCCGGGCGGGTCGCATTTCTTCCTGTCGCTGGAAGACGACCTGATGCGCATCTTCGGCTCCGAGCGCATGAGCGGCATGCTGCAGCGCCTCGGCCTGAAGGAGGGCGAGGCGATCGTCCACCCCTGGATCAACCGCGCGCTGGAGAAGGCGCAGAAGAAGGTCGAGGCGCGCAACTTCGACACCCGCAAGAACCTGCTGAAATACGACGACGTCATGAACGACCAGCGCAAGGAAGTGTATGCGCAGCGTCGCGAGTTCATGGCGGCGGCCGACGTCACCGAGATCGTGGCGCAGATGCGTCGCGAGCTGGTCGAGAGCCTGGTGTCGCGGCGCATTCCGGAGCGTGCGTTCGCCGAGCAGTGGGAAAGCAGCGAGCTCGCCGAGGACGTGCAGCGGCTGCTCGGCCTGAGCCTGCCGGTCGCCGACTGGGCCCGCGAGGACGGCATGGATGGCGAGCGCGTGGCCGAGCGCATCGAGCAGGCCGCCAATGCGGGGATGGCGGCGAAGGGCGAGGCATTCGGCGCCAACGTCATGCAGTATATCGAAAAGCAGCTGCTGCTCACGACGCTCGATGCAGTCTGGAAGGAGCATCTCCTGCTGCTCGACCAGTTGCGCCAGGGGATCGGCCTGCGCGCCTATGCGCAGAAGGACCCGCTGAACGAATACAAGCGCGAGGCCTTCAAGCTGTTCCACGGCATGCTGGACGAGATGCGCGAGCGCGTCACGGCGATGCTGGCGCGTGTCGAGCTGGTGCCGCCGGCGGAGGAGCCGTCGCCGTTCGAGCGCGTGGCACAGGAAGCGCCCCGTCCGTCCGGTGCGAGCTTCCTGCCGGAGCGCGGCGACACGCTGGTGATGGGGGGCGTCGGCGAGGCGCTGCTGCAGGAGGTGTCGGAGGCGTCGGAGACCCATCTCGCGGCCTGGGCCGACACGCCGCGCAACGCGATCTGCCCGTGCGGCTCGGGACGCAAGTTCAAGCACTGCCACGGCCGCGTGAACTGAGGGCGACGGATCAGAGACAATGGCCGGTCATTCCCAGTTCAAGAACATCATGCACCGCAAGGGCGCGCAGGATGCGCGTCGCGCGCGGCAGTTCGCGAAAGTTATCCGCGAGATCACGGTCGCGGCGCGCACCGGGCTGCCGGACCCGGGCTCCAACCCGCGGCTGCGCGGCGCGATGCTGGCGGCGCGCGAGATCAACATGCCCAAGGACACCATCGACCGCGCCATCAAGAAGGCGGCGGGCGCGGCAGCCGGCGACGACTATGTCGAGGTCCGCTACGAGGGCTACGGACCGGCCGGCGTCGCGGTGATCGTCGAGGCGCTGACCGACAACCGCAACCGCACCGCGTCCGACGTGCGCGCCGCGTTCTCCAAGCATGGCGGCAGCCTGGGCGAGAGCAACTCGGTGTCGTTCATGTTCTCCCGTCTTGGCGTGGTGCGCTATCCCGCCGGGGCCGCCGGCGAGGAGGCGATGCTGGAGGCGGCGATCGAGGCCGGCGCCGACAACGTGGAAACCGGCCCCGAGGGACACGAGGTCACCTGCGCGGTCGAAAGCTTCTTCGCCGTGCGCGATGCGCTGGAGGCGCGGTTCGGGCCGGCCGAGAGTGCCAGGCTGGATTGGCGCGCCGGCACCGTGGTGACGCTGGACGAGGAGCGCGGCGCCACCCTGCTGAAGCTCATCGACGCGCTCGAGGAGAACGACGACGTGCAGTCGGTGTATGCGAATTTCGAGCTGCCCGACGATGTCGCCGAGAGGCTTTCCGCCTGAGGGTCGCATGACCCTGATTGTCGGGATCGACCCCGGGCTGCGGTTCACCGGCTGGGGGCTACTGGAATCGACCGGCAACCGGTTGCGTCACGTCGCCGACGGGGTGATCGCCACCGACGGCGACGAACCGGTGCCGCTACGCCTGAAGATGCTGCACGACCAGTTGCAGGACCTGTTCTCGACGTTCTCGCCGGATGAGGCGGCGGTGGAGGAGACGTATGTGAACCGCAACGGCGCGGCGACCCTCAAGCTCGGCTATGCGCGTGGCGTGGCGTTGCTGGCACCGGCGCTGGCCGGCATCGCGGTCAGCGAATACGGCGCGATGGCGGTCAAGCGCGCGGTGGTCGGCACCGGGGCTGCCAGCAAGGAGCAGGTCGGCATGATGGTGCGCCGGCTGCTGCCCGGCGCCACCATCCGGCGCGCGGACGCCTCGGACGCGCTGGCGGTGGCGATCTGCCACGCGCACCACCGGCAGTCGAACCTGCGCATCGCCGCCGGGACCCGCATGGCATGACGGCTCACCCTGCCATGAACGTCCCTGCGTCATGATCGCCCTCCTGACCGGGCGCCTCGCGCAGGTCGAGGCCGATCGCTGCGTCATCGACGTGAACGGCGTCGGCTACCTGGTGCAGGCCTCGACCCGCACGCTCGCCGCGTTGCCGAGGCCGCCCGAGCCGGCCCGGGTGCTGGTCGAGACGGTCGTGCGCGAGGACGCGATCCTGCTGTACGGCTTCTCCGACAGCGCCGAGCGCGACTGGTTCCGGCTGCTGACCACTGTGCAGGGCGTCGGCGCCAAGGTGGCGCTCGGCATCCTGTCCGGCCTGTCGCCGCGCGACCTGATCGCGGTGATCGCGTCGGGCGACCGTTCCAGCCTGACCCGGCTGCAGGGGGTGGGGCCGCGTCTCGCCGACCGGCTGCTCAGCGAGCTGCGTGAGAAAGCCGGCGGCATGCCGACCGGCACGGGTGCCACCCTGGGCACGGTCGCCGGCGTCGGCACGGAGTCGGACGCCCTGGCTGCGCTGCTCGGCCTTGGCTTCCGCCGGCAGGAAGCGGCCCCTGCGGTGACCCGGGTGCTTGACCGGCTCGGCTCGGGTGCCTCTCTGGATACGGTGCTGCGTGACAGCCTGAAGGAGCTGGCGAAATGAGCGAGGCTCCCCGTACCGTCGACCAGCGCCGTCTCGACGAGGATGCCGCGGAGGCCAGCCTGCGTCCGCAGCACCTCGGCGAGTTCATCGGGCAGCAGGCCAGCCGCGAGAACCTCTCCATCTTCATCCAGGCAGCCCGCGGACGCGGCGAGGCGCTCGACCATGTGCTGCTGCACGGGCCGCCCGGGCTCGGCAAGACCACGCTGGCGCAGATCGTGGCCCGCGAACTCGGGGTGGGGTTCCGCGCGACCTCCGGTCCGGTGATCCAGCGCGCCGGCGACCTCGCGGCCATCCTGACCAACCTGCAGCCGCGCGACGTGCTGTTCATCGACGAGATCCACCGCCTGCAGCCCGCCATCGAGGAGGTGCTGTATCCGGCGATGGAGGATTTCCAGCTCGACCTGATCATCGGCGAGGGCCCGGCGGCGCGCTCGGTGCGCATCGACCTGTCTCCGTTCACGCTGGTGGCGGCGACCACCCGCGCCGGGTTGCTGGCGACGCCGCTGCGCGACCGCTTCGGCATTCCGCTGCGGCTGGTGTTCTACACCGCCGCCGAGCTGCGGCTGATCGTCTCGCGTGGCGCCGAGAAGCTGCGGTTCGCGCTGACCGACGATGGCGCCGAGGAGATCGCGACCCGTAGTCGCGGCACGCCGCGCATTGCCGGCCGGCTGCTGCGGCGGGTGCGCGATTTCGCCTCGGTCGGACGCAGCCCCGACCGGCCGGTCGACCGCGTGCTCGCCGACGCCGCGCTGTCGCGGCTCGAGGTCGACAAGCTTGGGCTCGATGCCATGGACCGGCGCTACCTGCGGCGCATTGCCGAGCACCACCATGGCGGCCCGGTCGGGGTCGAGACGCTGGCGGCGGCGCTGGCCGAGGCGCGCGACACCCTGGAGGACGTGGTGGAGCCGTTCCTGATCCAGGAGGGACTGGTGCTGCGGACCAGCCGCGGACGCATGCTCGGGGAACGCGGCTGGCGGCATCTCGGCCTGGTGCCGCCGCCGCCGCAGCCGGGACAGCTCGACCTGCTGTCCGAGCCTGTCACGTCCGGGCCCATCACGTCCGGGCCCATCGAGTCCGGGCCGGAGTCCTGAACGATGCGGCACGTGTTCCGCCAGCGGGTCTACTACGAGGATACCGACGCCGGCGGGGTGATGTACCACGCGCAGTATCTCGCCTTTGCCGAGCGCGCCCGCACCGAGGCGATGCGCTGGCTCGGCCTGCCGGTCTCGACGCTGCTGCGCGAGCACGGCATCGGCTTCGTGGTGCAGCGCGCCTCGGTGATGTACCGGCGCCCGGTGCGACTCGATGACGAGGTCGAGGTCATCACCACGCTGCGCGAGCTGACCGCGGCGCGCATGCGGCTCGACCAGGCGATCCGCGGCACCGCGGAGTCGGGCGGCGATCTGAAGGCCATGCTTGAGATCGACCTTGCCTGCATCCAGGTCGACACCCTGCGCCCGTCGCGCATCCCGGCGCACTGGCGTGACCTGCTGGCGCAACTTGCCGACACCGAGAATGCGTCCGCCGACGGCGGGGATGCGTCTCACAAATGATCTGTGACGGCGCCTGTCTGGTTTGTAACTCTGGTTGAACAGAGTCCGCTTCTGCTTTGGCCGGGAAGGCTTTAAGCAAGCGCGCGTCGGCTAATCCGGAGATCACGATGGCGGTTGTTGGAGGCGGTGTTGGATCGCGCGGTTGATGCGGTGAACCTTGGCGCTGCCGCCGCCGGCGACCTGTCGCTCTGGGGCCTGTTCATCCAGGCTTCCGTGGTCGTGAAGCTGGTGATGATCGGCCTGGTGCTGGCCAGCGTCTGGGTCTGGGCGATCATCTTCGAGAAGACCATCTCGCTGCGCCGCGCCAACAAGCAGGCAACGGCGTTCGAGGACCGGTTCTGGTCCGGCGGCTCGCTCGACGACCTGTACGAGACCGAGGGCGCCAAGCCCGCCCATCCGATGGCCGCCGTGTTCGGCGCCGCGATGGGCGAATGGCGCCGCTCGGCCCGGGTCAAGGGCGTCGATCTCAGCCGGGGCAGCGTGCAGGAGCGCGTCGACCGGGCGATGGGCATCACCGTGACCCGCGAGCTCGAGCGCATGGAGCGCTGGATGATCTTCCTGGCGTCGATCGGCTCGGTGGCGCCGTTCATCGGCCTGTTCGGCACCGTCTGGGGCATCATGCATTCGTTCTCGGCGATCGCTGCCATGCACAACACCAACCTTGCCGTCGTCGCCCCGGGTATCGCGGAAGCACTGTTCGCCACCGCCATCGGCCTGGTCGCCGCCATCCCGGCGGTGCTCGCCTACAACAAGATCAGCTCCGACCTGGGGCGTTTCGCCGCCCGGCTGGAAGCGTTCGGCACCGAGTTCGGCGCCATCCTGTCGCGCCAGTCCGAAGAGCGGGCCTGAGCCATGGCGATGTCGATGGGGCCAGGCGGCGGCGGCAGGCGGGGCGGCCGGGGCCTCGGTGGCCGCCCCCGGCACCGTCCGATGTCGGAGATCAACGTCACCCCGCTGGTCGACGTCATGCTGGTGCTGCTGATCATCTTCATGGTGACCGCGCCGCTGATGACCAGCGGCGTCAATGTCGACCTGCCGAAGACCAGCGCGCAGCAGGTCAATGCCGACACCAAGCCGATCACCGTCACCATCAAGGCGGACGGCTCGCTGTTCATGGGCGACGACGCGGTGACCACCGACGAGCTGGTGGCCAAGCTGCAGGAGGCGGCGAAGAACGACCCGACGCATCGCATCTTCGTCCGTGGCGACCAGCATATCGACTACGGGCGGGTGATGGACGTCATGGGCCGCATCACCTCGGGCGGCTTCACCCATGTCGCGTTGCTGGCGGAAGCGCCCGCCGGCCAGTCCCCCAGCCACTGAGTCTTTCCGCATGGCGGCGCTCCTTCCAGAAAATCCGATGCTCCGCCGGGGGGTCTATGTCTCCGGCGGCCTGCATCTGCTGGTGCTGCTGTCGCTGATCGTGGTGCTGCCGGTCGGCAAGCCGCCGGAACCGCCGGAGCCGCCGGCGGTCGAGATGGATTTCACTGGACCGCCGGCCGCCTCCGCGCGCGCCGACCAGGCCAATCCGTCGCCACAGCCGCCGGCGCCGGTGCCTAACCCGGCGCCGCCCAGCCCGACACCGCCCGAGCACCTGCCGGTCGAGGAGGCGCCCCCACCGCCACCGCCGCCGCCACCGGTGCCGCCGCCGCCCGAGGTGGCGCCGCTCACCTTGCCGCCGCTGCCGACGCCACCGAAGCTGCAGGCGCCTTCGCCCGACAGCGTGCGTGCGCCGCCGCCGGTGCCGAGCCCGCCGTCGCCGTCGCAGGCGCCAAGCCCGCCGTCGCCGTCGACGCTGCCCGCCCTGCCGCAGAAGATGGCGCTGCCGTCGCACCTGACGCAGCCGAACCCGACGAGGAATGCGGCAGCCGACACCCATTCGCTGCTGGCGACGCTGGAGAAGTTCCGCGCCGACCAGAAGCAGACGCACGCGCCGGCCGCGCACGCCAACCCGGCCCAGGGGGGTGCGCCGACACGCGGACGCGACATCACCTCGTCGCTGAGCGCCGGTGACCAGCACGCCATCGCAGGTTCGGTGCGGCGCTGCTACGCCGAGGACACCGAGGCCCGCAACTATGCGCAGTTCCAGGCGCACCTGACGGTCACCGTGGATGCCACCGGCGAGGCGCGGATGGTGCAGTTCTCCCCCGCCGACCAGGGCCGGATGGCGGCCGATCCGTCCTATCGGGCGCTCGCCGAGCGGGCGCGGGCGGCGGTGATGAACCCGACCTGCGCGAAGCTGCCGCTGCCGGCGTCGCAGCTCGGCGCGGTGCACCAGATCAAGTTCGTCTTCCGGCCCTGATGGTCGCGATACAGAGGATGCAGACGATGGCTTCTGAGTTCTTCCCGACGCGCCGGACGATGATCGCGGGCTCGATCGGCACCGGCCTGGCGGCATCGCCGCTGAGTGCGTTCGCGCAGTCCGGACCCGGGGCAGCACCGGCATCGCCGAATGCCCCGGGTGCCGCCGAGATCACCGTCGACCAGGCGCACACGGCACCGATCCCGATCGCGATCCCGTCCTTCGGCCCCGGTATCGGCGACCAGATCACCCAGGTGATCAGCGACGATCTGGGCGGCAGCGGCCTGTTCCGCGTGCTCGGCAGCGCGGCGTCGGCGGGCGGGTCCGGCACGCCCGACTTCTCGTCCTATCGCAGCATCGGCGCGCAGGCGCTGGCGGCCGGCAATGCCTCCGCCGGGGGTGATCTGCGCGTCGAGTTCCGGCTGTGGGACGTGCTCGCCGGCCAGCAGATCCAGGGCACCGCCTACACCACCAGCGCCGCCAACTGGCGCCGCATCGCGCACAAGATCGCCGACGTGATCTACCAGCGCATGCTCGGCGAGAAGGGCTACTTCGACACCCGCATCGCCTATGTGGCGCGCTCGGGTCCACGCGGGCGGCAGCAGACGCGCCTTGCGATCATGGACCAGGACGGCGCCAACAGCCGGTATCTCACCAGCGGGCGCTGGCTGGTGCTGACGCCGCGCTTCCATCCGACGCGCGACGAGATCGCCTTCATGAGCTACGCCAACGACCGGCCGCGGGTGTACCTGTTCGACCTCGCCAGCGGCCGCGAGGAGGTGCTGGGCGAGTTCGAGGGCATCAGCTTCGCGCCGCGCTTCTCACCCGACGGCGGCTCGGTGGTGCTGTCGGCGACACGCGGCGGCGGCTCGGACATCTTCCGCGTCGATCTCGCCAGCCGGTCGTCGACGCGCCTGACCAGTTCGGGCTCGATCGACACCAGCCCGTGCTTCAGCCCGGACGGCTCGCAGATCGTGTTCAATTCCGATCGCGGCGGCAGCCCGCAGCTCTACGTCATGAGCGCGTCGGGCGGCGCAGCGCGGCGCATCAGCTACGGATCGGGCCAATATGGTTCACCGGTCTGGTCGCCCAGAGGCGACCTGATCGCCTTTACCCGGATCGGCGGCGCCGGCTTCTCGATCGGGGTGATGATGCCCGACGGCACCGGCGAACGGATCCTGACCCAGGGCTTCACGGTCGAGAGCCCGACCTTCTGTCCGAATGGCCGGGTGATGGCCTATTGCCGGCAGAGCGCCGCGGGGGCGGGGGGCGCCGGCTTCTCGACCAGCCTCGCCACCATCGACATCGCCGGGTTCAACGACCATGCCCTGCGAATGGCGGGCGGTGCGTCCGATCCCGCCTGGTCGCCGATCAACGGGTGACGTCCGAAGCCTGAACGGGTGGCCTTTGCGGGGCAGGGGCGGCATTGCAATTGCGACACGGCCCGGGAGAAACGCGCGACGCCGAAACATCCGGTGCTCGCGCGACTTGACCGGATGCGAAACGACACCGTAATTCGCGAATGGTTAACGCTCGGTTGCTTTGACCCGTTTGACGCTCTCGAACTCCTCAGGAACCTGACCATGAAACTGAAGCTTCTCGGCGCCATCGGGCTGGCCGCCATGCTCGCCGCCTGCTCCGGCGAGAATGCCAACACCGGCGCTGCGTCCGGCATGGGCGCTTCCGCCGCTCCGACCGGCGCCGCCGCGCCGGGCAGCGAGGCCGACTTGGTCGCCAATGTCGGCGACCGTGTCTACTACGCGCTGAACGAGAGCACCCTGTCGTCCGACGCTCAGGGCACGCTGGATCGCCAGGCCGCGTGGCTCGCGCGCTATCCGCAGGTCACCATCCAGGTCGCCGGCAACTGCGACGACCGTGGCACCGAGGAGTTCAACATCGCGCTCGGCGAGCGTCGCGCCAATGCGGCGCGCGACTACCTGGTGTCGAAGGGCGTTTCCGCCGGCCGCATCACCACGATCTCCTACGGCAAGGACCGCCCGACTGCGCTCGGCGACGACGAGCAGTCCTGGCAGCAGAACCGCAACGCCATCACGGCGGTGCACTGACGCTCCCCCGGGCGGCCGCGGCCGCCCATCGGACAGTTGGATCGGGTGACGGCCGGACGCTTATCGTCCGGCCGTTGCTGTCTTAGGTTGCCGGCAATGGCATGCCCCTGGGCTCCCCCGGGGCGGCCAAGGCGAACTTGACGGCGGATCGGGATATTCTTCATGCGGAACGCGTGCATCGGCGCCTGGGCCTCGGCACTGGCTGCCCTTCTTGTCGCCACCGGCCTCTCGGGGGGTGTCGCCCGCGCCCAGCTGGACAGCCGCGAGGCGATCTCGCTGCAGAACCAGATCCTCGAGCTGCGGCACGAGATGCAGATGCAGTCCGGCGGCAGCGAGCCCGGTGCGCCGCCGATGTCCGGGGATACCGGGGCACCGTCCAGCACAAGCGTCGACCAGGGCGCCGCATCGCCGCTGACGTCGCAGCTGCTCGACCGGGTCTCGACGCTCGAGGCCCAGGTGCGTGACCTTCGCGGCCAGCTCGACCAGCTCAGCAACCAGGTGCAGCAACAGAATGCAGCCCTGAGCAAGCAGATCGGCGACATGAACTTCGCCCTGCAGCAGGGCCATCCCGGGGCGTCGTCGGGCGGCGACGAGAACGGGCCCGCGACGGCCCCGGTGCCAGCGGCGCCCCGGCCGGACAACCGCGCACCCGAGCGGCGTACGCCGGAGATGGCTTTGCAGCAGGGCAATGCGGCGCTGGCGCGTCGTGACTATGCCGGCGCACAGGCTGCGGCGCGCGAGGTGCTGGCAGGGCCGAGGGGGCCGCGGCAGACCGATGCGCAGTTCCTGCTGGCGCAGTCGCTCGCCGGGCAGCGGCAGTTCCAGCAGGCCGCCACCGCCTACTATGATGTGTATAGCCACGCGCCGCACTCCGGCCGGGCGCCGGACGCGCTGCTTGGCGTGACGGCGTCGCTGCTGGCGCTGGGCGACAAGACCGACGCCTGCCAGGCGCTGCAGAAGCTGCACAACGAGTTCCCGTCACCGCAGCCGCGCGTCCGGGCCGCGTCGTCGTCGTTGCGCAACCGCGCCGGCTGCCGCTGAACCGGGCGGGCCAGGTTCATCGAGAGGCGCTGGGCGAGGCCGAGTTCGCCGCCCTGATGCGGCCCCTTGGGCCCTGGGGTGGCGTCGAACGGCTCGCCGTCGCGGTGTCGGGCGGTGCCGACTCGCTCTGCCTGGCGGTGCTGGCATGGCGCTGGGCCGCGGGTGCCGGAGCAGGGTGCCTGGGGCTCATCGTCGATCATGGCCTGCGCGACGGGTCCGCGGCCGAGGCCGTGGAGACGGCCGGTCGGCTCGCCGGCATCGGCATGGCAAGCCGGATCCTGCGGGTGGAGGGTCTCGATCGGGGGCCGGGTCTCGCCGCCCGGGCGCGCGAGGCCCGCTACGCCTTGCTGGCACAGGCCTGCCGTGAGGCCGGCATCGTCGATCTGCTGGTCGGCCACCATGCCGGCGACCAGGCGGAGACAAGCCTGATGCGCCAGCGCGCCGGCAGCGGCCCGGACGGCCTCGCCGCCATGCCGCTGGTGCTGGAAACGCACGACCTGCGGCTGCTGCGGCCGCTCCTGCCGGCAGCGCCGGAGCGGCTGCGCGCGACCCTGCACGCGTGCGGGATGCAGTGGATCGAGGACCCTTCGAACCGCGACCCGGTGGCGCTGCGCAGTCGACTGCGGTCGGAACTGGCGGCATCGGATGTCCCGACGCGCGAAGCGTTGCTGCGGGGCACGCTGCAAGCGGGCGGCGATCGAATGCGGCGCCGGCGCCGGCTGGCTGCAGAGCTCGCCGAAGGGTCGATGCTGCGGCCGGAAGGTTTCGCGCTGCTGCCGGCGGTGCTGCCGGCGCCCGGCGCGCTGGCGGCGCTGATCCGTACCGTGGCCGGCGCCGCGCATCTGCCGCCGGCCGGGGCGGTCGAGGATCTCGTCGCACGCTCGCGGGCGGCGACGCTGTGGGGCACCCGGCTGCTGCCGGCCGGGCGGCTCGGCCCAGGCTGGCTGCTGGTCCGCGAGGCGGATGCAGTGCAGGCGCCGCTACCGGCCGGCGACGGCGTGCTGTGGGACGGACGGTTCCGCCTGCGTCTGAACGCTGCGCCGCTTCCCGCCGGCGCCATGATCGGCGCCGCCCCGGCCCGGCAAGCAGGACGTGCACGAACCGTCCCTGCGGCTGTGCGCGCCGGCATGGCGACGCTCATCGACGAGGGCGGCGATGAACTGGCGCTGCCTGCGGGAGCAGGCTTCGTCTTCGAGCCTCGCCTGCCGGCGGTGGTGGACGCGCTCTTCGCGATGTCCCGCTAGGGCGATGTTCACCTTTTAAGCGCATGGTGCGGGCCGGCGGGGCTTTCCGGTGTTGCACCGCGTCCCATGTAATGCTTGCCTCAGGCGCTAATTCCCCAACCCCCGGGGACCTCGGATCGTCCGATTGCTCGACTTCGATGGTCGGCACGGGGTAATCCAGGTTGTGCGCCTGTCGGGCAGGGACCTGTGACTGTGGAAACGCAACACCGATGAGTAATTTTGGCCGCAACCTGGCGCTCTGGGTCATCATCGCGGTGATGCTCGTGCTGCTGTTCAACGTATTCCAGCCGGGCAGCGGCCAGCATGCCTCGCAGCAGCTCGCCTATTCCGATTTCATCGGCGACGTGAATGGCGGCCGGGTGCGGCAGGTCACCATCCAGCAGCACAACGTCACCGGCACGCTGACCGACGGCACCAGCTTCGAGACATACCTGCCGGAAGATCCGACCCTGGTGCCGCGCCTGACCGAGAAGGGCGTCGAGGTCATTGCCAAGCCCGAGGACAGCGACGTCAACCCGCTGCTGCGCTACCTGCTGCAGTGGCTGCCGATGCTGCTGCTGATCGGCGCCTGGTTCTTCGTGATGCGCCAGATGCAGTCCGGCGGCGGCCGCGCGATGGGCTTCGGCAAGTCCCGCGCCCGCATGCTGACCGAGAAGCAGGGCCGCATCACCTTCGACGACGTGGCCGGCATCGACGAGGCCAAGCAGGAGCTGCAGGAGGTCGTGGACTTCCTCAAGGACCCGCAGAAGTTCCAGCGCCTCGGCGGCAAGATCCCGAAGGGCGTGCTGCTGGTCGGCCCTCCCGGCACCGGCAAGACGCTGCTGGCGCGCGCCATCGCCGGCGAGGCCAACGTGCCGTTCTTCACCATCTCCGGCTCGGACTTCGTCGAGATGTTCGTGGGCGTCGGCGCGTCCCGCGTGCGCGACATGTTCGAGCAGGGCAAGAAGTCGGCGCCCTGCATCATCTTCATCGACGAGATCGACGCAGTGGGCCGGCATCGCGGCGCCGGCCTGGGCGGTGGCAACGACGAGCGCGAGCAGACGCTGAACCAGATGCTGGTCGAGATGGACGGCTTCGAGAGCAACGAGGGCGTCATCCTAATCGCGGCGACCAACCGTCCCGACGTGCTGGATCCCGCGCTGCTGCGGCCCGGCCGGTTCGACCGCCAGGTGGTGGTGCCGAACCCGGACGTGAACGGGCGCGAGAAGATCCTGCGCGTGCACATGCGCAAGGTTCCGCTGGCCTCCGACGTCGAGCCCAAGGTGATTGCGCGCGGCACGCCGGGCTTCTCGGGTGCGGATCTCGCCAACCTGGTGAACGAGGCGGCGCTGCTGGCGGCGCGCCTCGGCAAGCGTACGGTGGCGATGAGCGAGTTCGAGAACGCCAAGGACAAGGTGATGATGGGCGCCGAGCGCCGGTCGCTGGTGATGAGCGAGGAGGAGAAGCGCCTCACCGCCTACCACGAGGGCGGCCACGCGCTGTGCGCGCTGTACGAGCCGGAGAGCGACCCGCTGCACAAGGTGACGATCATCCCGCGTGGCCGTGCGCTCGGCGTCACCTTCAGCCTGCCGGAGAATGACCGGCTGTCGGAGAGCCGGGCCTACCTGAAGGGCCTGCTGGTCAAGATCATGGGTGGCCGCGTTGCCGAGGAGCTGATCCTGGGACCGGAGAAGGTCACCGGTGGCGCGTCCAGCGACATCAAGCAGGCGACGCGGGTGGCTCGCATGATGGTCACCGAACTCGGCATGAGCGACAAGCTCGGCATGATCTCCTATGGCGACAACAGCCAGGAGGTGTTCCTGGGCCACTCGGTAACCCAGAACAAGAACGTGTCGGAGCAGACCGCGCGCGAGATCGAGGCCGAGGTCAAGGCGATGATCGACGCCGGCTACAACCGCGCCAAGGAGATCCTGGTCAGCCACATCGACGAGCTGCACCTGCTGGCCAACGGGCTGCTCGAGCACGAGACCCTGTCCGGCGCCGAGGTGCGGCAGGTGCTGCGTGGCGAGAAGGTGGTCCGCACGGTGATGGACGAGCCGATGCCGGACAGCCGCCGTGCGTCGGTGCCCAGCACGGGTGGCTTCCGTCCCGATCCGGCACCGCCGCCGGGTGGCGGGCTCGGTCCGGCGCCACAGCCGGGCTGAACCACCAGTCGATCCGGAGCTGGAGCGAGGCGGGACCCGGGTCCCGCCTTTTGCTTGTACGGGATCATGCAGAAACTCATCGAACCGCTCGGCCTGCTGACCGGGCCGGAGGCGACCGCCGCGATCGCCGCCCGCCTCGCCCTGCCACTGCAGGGAGGGGGAGCTGCCTTCACCCTCGCACGCCTGATCGGCGCCTCCGAGGAGTGCGTCGTTCCGGTGCATGCCGTGCCGCCGGACTGGCAGGCATCGCTCCACCTGGTCTCGTCGCCGCCGCCGCCTGCCGGCCTGCCTGCCGGGCCGCTGGTGATGGGCATCCTCAACGTGACGCCGGACAGCTTCAGCGACGGTGGCCGGCACCTGGCGAGCGCGGATGCGATCCGGGCGGGCATGGCGATGATCGAAGCCGGCGCCGACCTGCTAGATATCGGTGGCGAGAGCACCAGGCCGGGCGCCGGATTGGTGGCACCGGATGTCGAGCAGGAGCGCATCCTGCCGGTGGTCGAGGCGCTGGCTGGCCATGTCGCGCTTTCGGTCGATACCCGCAACGCCGCCACCATGCAGGCGGCGCTGGCGGCCGGGGCGACGCTGATCAACGACGTCTCCGCGCTGGCGCACGATCCGGCCGCCGCCGGCACGTTGGCAGGCGATGCCTGCGCGGTCGTGCTGATGCACATGCGCGGCACTCCCGCCACCATGACCGGGCTGACCCGGTATGAAGACGTCGCGGTCGATGTCGTGCGTGAACTCGCCCTGCGCGTCGATGCGGCGGTGGCGGCCGGCATCGGCCGCGAGCGCATCCTGGTCGATCCGGGCATCGGCTTCGCCAAGACCGACGCGCAGAACCTGGAAGTGCTGCGCCGGCTGCCCCTGATTGCCAATCTCGGACAGCGCGTGCTGCTCGGCGTGTCGCGCAAGCGCTTCGTCGGGACCATCGGTGGGGCTGCGCACGCTGCGTCGCGCGATCCCGGCACCATCGCCGCCAGCCTGCGCGGGCTCGACCTGAGCGGATGCATCCTTCGTGTGCATGATGTCGCAGGGATGGTGCAGGCGCTGCGCGTCTGGCAGGCGATCCGCCTCTAGGCTAATTTGCCTGCATGGACGCCATTCGCAAACTCTTCGGCACCGACGGCATACGCGGCACCGCCAACACCGACCCGATGACGGTCGAGGTGGCGCAAAGACTGGGCCAGGCGGCCGGCCTGCGCTTCCGGCGCGGCACCCACCGGCATCGGGTCGTGCTCGGCAAGGACACCCGCCTGTCCGGCTACATGATCGAGTGTGCGCTGGTTTCCGGCTTCCTGTCGTCGGGCATCGACGTCACCCTGGTCGGCCCGCTGCCGACGCCGGCGATCGCCATGCTGACCCGCAGCCTGCGCGCCGATCTCGGGGTGATGATCTCGGCATCGCACAATGCCTTCGAGGATAACGGGATCAAGCTGTTCGGGCCGGATGGGTTCAAGCTCTCCGACGAGGCGGAAGCCGAGATCGAGACCCTGATGCGCAGCGATCTTGGCGGGCAGCTGGCGGCGCCGGACATGATCGGCCGTGCCTCGCGGCTGACCGACGCCGCCGGGCGCTACATCGAGAGCGCCAAATCCTCCTTCCCGCGCGGCCGCCGCCTCGACGGCCTGCGGATCGTCATCGATTGCGCCAACGGCGCCGCCTACCGCGTGGCACCGACGGCGCTGTGGGAGCTGGGCGCGGAGGTGATCCGCATCGGCTGCGTGCCGGACGGGCTGAACATCAATCGCGACTGCGGATCGACCAGCCCGGCGGCGCTCAGTGCGGCGGTGCTGGAGAACCGCGCCGACCTCGGCATCGGTCTCGATGGCGACGCCGACCGGCTGGTGGTGGTGGACGAACAGGGACGCACCATCGACGGCGACCAGATCCTGGCGCTGATCGCGACCTCCTGGCAGCAGGCCGGGCGTCTGGAGGGTGGCGGCGTGGCGGCCACGGTGATGTCGAACATGGGTCTCGAGCGGCACCTTGCCACACTGGGCCTCGGCCTGGAGCGTACCGCGGTGGGCGACCGCTACGTGGTGGAGCGCATGCGCGAGCTGGGCATGAACCTTGGGGGCGAGCAGTCCGGCCACATGGTGCTGTCGGAGTTCGCCACCACCGGCGACGGGCTGATCGCCGCGCTGCAGGTGCTGTCGGTGCTGGTGGAGCGCGGCCAGCCCGCCAGCGAGATCTGCCGCATGTTCACGCCGTTCCCGCAGAAGCTGCGCAACGAGCGCTTCGCCGGCGTCTCGCCGCTGCAGGACCCGTCGGTGCTGGAGGCGCGCCGCTGGGCCGACGACCTGCTCGGCAAGCGCGGCCGGCTGCTGCTGCGCGAGAGCGGCACCGAGCCGCTGGTGCGCGTGATGGCGGAAGCCGAGGACGCGGCGCTGGTCGACGAGGTGGTCGACCGGCTGTGCGAGACGATCCGGCGCGCCGCGGTTCCCGCATGAACGCCCCGGACATGCGGGACAGGCCGGTCCGGTGAAGGGACGCGTCCTGGTCATCGCCGGCAGCGACTCCGGAGGTGGCGCCGGCATCCAGGCCGACATCAAGACCATCACCGCACTCGGCGGCTATGCCGCGACCGCGATCACGGCGCTGACCGCGCAGGACACCAACGGCGTGCACGGCGTCATGCCGGTGCCGCCCGGTTTCGTCGGGCAGCAGATCGATTGCGTCGTCCGGGACATCGGTGCCGATGCCTTCAAGACCGGCATGCTTGACCGCGTCGAGATCATCGAGCTGGTGGCGGACCGGATCGAACTGCATCCCGGGCTTGCGTTCGTGCTCGACCCGGTCATGGTGGCAAAGGGCGGGGCACGGCTGCTGGCGATGGATGCGGTCGGCAGTCTCAAGGGCCGGCTGGTGCCGCTGGCCAGCGTGATCACACCGAACGTGCCGGAAGCCGAGGTGCTCGCCGGGCGCTCGATCCGGTCGCTGGACGAGATGAAGGCGGCGGCCGAGGGGCTGCTGGCCCTCGGCGCGCCGGCGGTACTGCTCAAGGGCGGTCATCTCGACGGCGACGTGGTCATGGATCTGCTGGCGACCCGGGACGGCGTCGAGATGTTCGAGGCGCCGCGCATCGTCACCCGCCACACCCACGGCACCGGCTGCACGCTGGCCAGCGCGATCGCCACCGGCCTTGCCCAGGGGATGACCCTGCGGCAGTCGGTGCTGCGCGGCCGCGCCTATGTCCGCACCGCCATCCGCAACGCCCCGGGCTATGGAGCCGGACATGGGCCGCTCGACCACGGCATCACCATCGATCCGGCACGGCTGGATTACTGAACGGACCATGCTGGTCCGGCTGCTGGCGATCATGCTGCCGACCTTGCTGCCGGGCCTGCTGGCTGCCTGCGCCGAGAGCGCGTCCGGTCCGCCGGCCTGCCGGATCGATCGCGTCGCGGACCTGCCGATCGTGCCCGGCACGCGCCTGCCGGCGGTGCGGGCGACGCTCGAGGGCGAGCCGGTGCTGTTCTACATCGACACCGGTGCGGCGATGACCATCCTGACCCGCTCGACGGCGGATCATTTCGGCTTCCGCGGCGCGTCGGACAGGCGCATCGGCCTCGGCGGCATCGGGGGTGTCGTCGAGGCGCCGGTGGTGGCCGTCCGTCGGCTCGATCTCGGTCATGGAGTGGCGCGTGACATCCAGATGCCGGTGGCCAGCGATTTCGGGCCACCGGTGCAGGGGCTGCGGGTCGCGGGCCTGTTCGGCGCCGACTTCCTGTCGAACTACGATGTCGACCTCGATGTACCGGGCCATCATTTCGCCCTCTACGATCTGAGGCAGTGCCGCGGCGAACTCCGGCCACTCGACGCCGCCTTCGACATCCCGATCCGCCTGGAGAGCACGCGCATCGAGTTGCAGGCGATGCTGAATGGCCACCCGATCGACGCCGTGCTGGATAGCGGCGCCGTCGGCACCCTGGTCACCGAGGACGATGCCGCGCGCGCCGGAGTGACCCGCCAGATGCTGCGGTCCGATCCGGCGGTATTCGCGATCGGCGTCGACGAGGAACGTCTGCGGTCGCACCGGCATCGCTTCGACACGCTCGAGATCGGCGACGAGACGATGCGCAACTACAGGTTCACTGTGTCGGACACCGATTTCACGCTGATCGGCGAGGACTTCCTGCGGTCGAACCATGTCTGGATCTCGTATCCGCGGCGTCGTCTCTTCGTGCAGCCGAAGATCCGTTGACCGGATCCGCCAGGTGCGAAGGGCCGGCCCCTGCGGACCGGCCCTCCTTCGAGCCGCTGCGGCTCAGTAGTAGCGCCAGAAGCGGCGATGATGCGGGCCGTAGTCCCACGAACGATGATGCCAATGGTGGCCATGCCAGTAATAGTGTGGCCCGGCCCAGCCGGGCGGCGGCGGCGGATACGGCTGCGCCGAAGCGCTGACTGCCGGCGCGATGCAGGCGGCTGCAAGAGCTGCTGCAGCGATGACGCGACCGGCGCGCGCCACTAACGTCTTTGGCTTCATTCGTGCCCCCTTTCGGCATGGTGCTTGCGCGGGATAACGGGCAATTACCAGGAGTGTTCCCCCCCGCAGCCCGGGTTTACGAAATGATTCCGAAACGATCAAGCCGGCCGATCTGTACGTCCCTGTCCCTGGGCAGGGGGCCTTGCGCGGCCGGTATCCTGGTGCTGGCAATGCTGGCCGCCTTGCCGTCCGGCGGGATGGCGATCGCCGCATCGCAATGCGCCGTGCCGCAGGACCTGCGGCCGGCCCCACCTCGCCCCCCGCGCGCGGACGAGGTGCATCCCGACATCCCGGTCACCCACTACATCCTCGCCTTGAGCTGGGCGCCGGCCTGGTGCCGGACCGGCGCCGGACGCCGCGCCGGCGAGCGTGGCGACGCCGAATGCAGCGATCCGTCGCGCGGCTTCGTGCTGCACGGCTTCTGGCCGAACGGCGACGACCGCCAGCATCCGCAATATTGTGCTCCCGCCGGCCCGATCGACATCGCGACGCTGCGCATGGCGTGGTGCATGACCCCGTCCGCGTCGCTGCTGCAGCACGAATGGGCGGCGCACGGCACCTGCGGCTGGCAACGCCCGGCCGACTACTTCGCCCGCGAGGCGTCGATCTGGAACCGGCTGTCGCTGCCGCCGGCGGGAAGCCTGGCGGGGCGGGTGCTGACGGCCGGCCAGTTGCGCGCCTCGCTGGCGGCGGCCAATCCCGGCCTGCCTGCTGACGCCGTGGCGGTCCGGCTCGATCACCGGCAGCGGCTGCGCGAGGTCGATCTCTGCTACGGACGGAGCTTCGCGCCGGTGCCCTGTGCGCGAGGCGAGCGGGGGACGCCGGACCCGGTCATGCTGCGTGTGAGCGCCATGCTGCAGTAGGATCCGCGATGGCGGGTGTCATGCCGGCGGCAGCGGACTGCAGGCCACCGCGGTGGCGCGCGCCAGGACGGTCATGCGACGCGCGGCGACTGCGCCACCTGCCATCTCGCCCGCCAGGTGCGCCAGCAGCGGCGTGCTCAGCGCCGCATGGGCCACCGTGTTGACCGCGACCTCGGTGACGGCGGCGGCACCGGCAGCCAGTGCCGAACGCCGCAGCAGCGCGAGGGTGCCGAACAGGCCTGGACGCATCCCGTAGACGGCCGCGACCTGCCGGATCAGCCGCAGGCCGCGCCAGCTCACCAGCACCACCACCAGGGACGGCGCCGGCGTCGCCGCCATGCCGGCCACGACCTGCAGCGCCGCCCGCCGGCCGAGCGTGTCCGACGCCGCCCGCAGCCGGGCTTCCACGCCGGCACGCAGCAGCGGCACGATGGCGTCCGGGTCGTTCAGGGCCGCCAGCGACGGCAGCAGCGCCTCGCCGCCATCGACCTGCTGCAGCCAGCGCCGTGCCGCCCGGGTGCGGACCAGCGCATCGCCCGAGGCCAGCTCCTGGCGCAGCCGGTCGACGCTGCGCAGCCGCAGCAGGCTGCGCAGCTCGCGCGCCACGCCGGACAGGATCAGCCCGAAGCCGAGCACCGCGACGGCGAGGGTGATCCAGCCGAGCACCCGGCCGCGGTCGAACTCGGCGGCAACGAAGTTGCCGGTCTGCAAGGCGGCCAGGCCGAGGGCAAGGATCGCCGCCCCTCCCAACGTCAGGGCGGGCGTACTCCAGCGCACCGGATCGGCATCGGCGGCGACGGCAGCCGGCAGCGCCTCGCGGGCAGGCGGCTCGAGACGCGCGGCATGGCCAGGCTCTGCCTCGATGCGCGGCAGGATGCGGGTCGGCAGGCCGGGATCGGTCACAGCAGGTCCTCCAGCAGCCAGGCGAGCAGCGCCTCGAGGCCGATGTTGGGGACGCCGAGGCGGCCCTGGCCGGGCAGCCGCATCGGCTCGAATTCGGGCAGGGTCAGGAACGGATGCGCCCAGAAGGCGGCGTCCGGCGCCCGGTCCGGGACTTCGCCGGGATAGGAGCGGGTCATCTGCCGTTCGCCGAGGATGCGGCCGCGCACCGCCGAGACCGGATGTCCGTCCAGCGCCCAGACGATGTCCTCGGTGCATCGGACCGAGGCGATCGCAAAGCCGGCGCTATGCCCGTCATTGCCGCGCGCCGGAAGCGCGGCGATGCTGCGGACCAGCTGGGCGAGGTTGCCGCGCTGGCGTTCGGCGACATGGTCCGCCTTGCTGGCGGCAAAGGCGACCCGGCGCACCACGCGTGGCGGCATCTGCAGCCGGGCGAGGGCGGTCATCGCGCTCCCGGCCTGTTCCAGCCAGGAGCCGCGCCAGCGCAGCGCTTCCGCCGCCGCCGACAGCGCCGCCTGCGCATCGGCGAATGCAACCGGGCCCGCATGCAGCGCGCCGAGCAGGTCGGCGAGCACGATGAGCCGGTCCATGTCGCCGAACAACGGCGAGACCAGGGCCTCGCGAACCGCCTGCACGTAGGCGTCGTAGCGTCGCTCCAGCAGGCTGGCGAGGCCGCCGCCGCCGCGGAACGGAAAGAAGATCTCCCACGGCGGTGTGGCGCCGGGGGCCGGCATCAGGAAACGACCGGGCTGCAGCAGCGACATCCCGGCCTCGTCGCGCAGCCGGCGCAGCAGCGTGCGATACAGTCCGTGTCCGGCTTCGGCGAGGGTGTCGTCGGCGGCGGCACGGGCCGGCAGGCCCGACGCGAAGGCCAGGAAGTCGCGCGCCAGCGGCGCCAGTTGCGGCTGCTCGAGGCGGGCGAAGGTGGCGCGCGAGAACTCCGCGAAGCTCTGGCCGAGCAGCGGCAGGTCGAGCAGCCACTCGCCAGGATAGTCGAGCAGCTCGAGCCGGACCTGGCGCGGCGGCAGCGGCGGCGCGCCGAGCTCGAGATCCAGCGCCAGCAGCGAGACCTGATTGGTGCGGCCGGGCCAGTGCGGCGCGTCGGCTGCGAGCGCTGCCAGGTGCCGGACGTGGTCGAAGCGCGGCAGCGGTCCGGCGCCGCTGGGGGCGATGCGGACGCGCCGGATCCTGCCGCCCAACGCCCCCGAAGCCAGCGCGTCCGGCGCCAGCAGGGTGGCCGCGAGGGCGGTCAGCAACACGGTCTTGCCGGCACGCGCCAGGCCGGTGACCCCGACGCGCACCACGCGCGGCCGCACATAGTCGAGCGGGTGCAGCCATCGCGCACTCCGGCTCATCGTCTCCCAGTTCGGCAAGGCCCAGTTCGGCACGATGCTGCATGTCCTCGGGTGGCGATGGCTTCAGCTCAGCGCATCAAGCATGCCCGGGTTGTGCGGCTGCGGCGACCCATCGGTATGGATGGAAGCGGACGGCCCGGGTTTGGCATGGAACATGCTCAGCAACCGCGTCCCCTTGAAGTCGACGGGGCTGCCAGGACCTCCTGGTGTTCTCGCTTCACGACAGGAAATGAGAAGCATACTAAATGACAAAGTATAAGCTCGAGTACCTCTGGCTGGACGGCTACACGCCGGTCCCGAATATTCGCGGTAAGACGCAGATCAAGGAGTTCGACAGCTTCCCGACGCTGGAGCAGTTGCCGCTCTGGGGTTTCGATGGCAGCTCGACGAAGCAGGCCGAAGGCGGCAGCTCCGACTGCGTGCTGAAGCCGGTGTCGCTGTTTCCCGACAGCCAGCGCAAGAACGGCATCATCGTGATGTGCGAGGTCATGATGCCCGACCTGACGCCGCATCCATCGAACATGCGCGCGACCATTCTCGATGATCCGGGCGCCTGGTTCGGCTTCGAGCAGGAGTATTTCTTCTATCGTAACGGCCGTCCGATCGGTTTCCCGGAGAGCGGCTATCCGGCGCCGCAGGGCCCGTACTACACCGGTGTCGGCTACAGCAATGTCGGCGACATGGCGCGCAAGATCGTCGAGGAGCATCTCGACATCTGCCTGGATGCCGGCATCAACCACGAAGGCATCAATGCCGAGGTGGCCAAGGGCCAGTGGGAATTCCAGATCTTCGGCAAGGGTTCGAAGAAGGCCGCCGACGAGATGTGGGTGGCACGTTACCTGCTGCAGCGCCTGACCGAGAAGTACGGCGTCGATATCGAGTATCACTGCAAGCCGCTGGGCAACACCGACTGGAACGGCTCCGGCATGCACGCCAACTTCTCGACCACCTACCTGCGCGAAGTCGGCGGAAAGGAATATTTCGAGAAGCTGATGAAGGCGTTCGCCGACACTCGCGAGGACCATATCGCGGTCTACGGGCCGGACAACCATCTGCGCCTGACCGGCCTGCACGAGACGGCCTCGATCCACAGCTTCAGCTATGGCGTGGCCGACCGCGGCGCCTCGATTCGGGTGCCGCACAGCTTCGTCAACAACAACTACCGCGGCTATCTCGAGGATCGCCGGCCGAACTCGCAGGGCGACCCGTACCAGATCGCCTCGCGCATCCTGAAGACGGTCGCCTCGGTGCCGACCGCCTGATACCCCCGCGTCCGCGGCGCCGGCTGATGTCGGTGTCGCGGGCTGTGCCCGGCGCGTTTGCCTATAATTGAAGCAGATGCGCAGGCAGACGCCTGGGTGCAGAGCGCGGGCCGGTGATCAGGCCGCGAGGTCGAGGCGGAGGGCCTGCGAGTAGATCCTGACCTCTTCCAGCAGTTCCTTCGCCTTGGCCGGACTGCCGTGTTCGAGCTGCGTCCTGACCTGCGCCATCTTGCTCTCGACGATGGCGAGTAGGTGCGGTGCGTCGTTCATTGTGCTTTCTCCGATACCACGATCCAAGCTGGCATTACCCTCCCAAGTTGCAGGGGTAGCAACCCGAGCGTGTCGACAGCAGGCATGTCTTGGCGGCAGGGCTTCGCGTTGGGTGACATGCCATATCAAGACGGTATCGAAACGTCTCGGAAGTGTAATCGCGCGGTGCTTTTCTGAGACGGAGCAACGACCTATCCAGAGGCCGCATACCAAGCCCCTGAGGTCAGCACCCATGTCTCCACGTGTCAGACTAACCTGCACCAGCATGATCACGGCGGTATCGCTGGTCATGCAGCCGCTCGCGGCCTGCGCAGCCGGAGTGCAGGCGCAGTTCGCCTCGCAGACCAGCAACGACGCCTCCATGGTCGTCATCGGGCCGGCCTCCAGCGGCGCGGTAATGGCCCGGGCGCACTCGCCCGCCGGCGAGCCGGTGCTGTCGCATGCCCAGAAGCTTGCCCTGCTGCGGAAGAACGTGAAGTACGTGTTCGTGCTGTTCCAGGAGAACCGCTCGTTCGACTTCCACCTTGGCACCTTCCCTGGCGCCAACGGCCTGTTCAGCCAGCCTGCCGCGCAGACGCCGGGCTTCACGCAGCCGATCGTGAACACCGACGGCAGCGTCGGCACGATCTCGCCGTTCCTGATCCCAGCCACGGTGAAGGACGTCAACGGCAAGACGGTGCCGATCTATCCGCAGGATACCGCCTCGGTCGATCATTCGCATACCGGCATCAACAACTCGCTCGACTTCCTCAACGGGGTCGCCAAGAACGATCGCTACGCGCTCGACGAGGAAGGGCTGACCACCAAGGGCGGCCAGATCGTCTCGATGTCGACCGGTGTCGCCGCGACCAGCAACCCGACGCTTGCGGCGAAGCAGACCGCCGAGCTCGCGGTGAGCCACATCGACTGCAACACGGTGCCGTTCCTGTGGCAGTTCGCCGACCGCTTCACGCTGTTCGACGCCATGCACCAGACCATCATCGGGCCGTCCTCGCCGAACGCCATCTCGATGATCGCCGGCCAGTCCGGCGTGACGCAGTGGGCGCTGCACCCCAGCACCGGCAGCAACAACACCAACCCGGTGGTGGCCGCGACCGGCGGCGAGCCGGTGATCGGCGATAACGGACCCTATGCCGGCTCGAACTACGACACCTCGGCGGTCAAGCCGCCATACGGTCCGAACGACGAGAGCCCGGCGACGCCTGACCTCAACCAGACCTATGCGAGCCTGCCGCTCTCGTTCCTCGGCAAGCAGATCGAGAAGACGATCCAGACCGACCAGAACCCGGCGCTGGACCTGATCGACGTGCAGGATGACATCCGCACCATCGCCAGCCAGCAGGTGGCACCCACCAACTGGGGCTGGTACCAGGAAGGCTATGACACCGAGCCGACCGATACCAACGGCGTCGATAGCCACGCGACCTACATCACGCACCACAATGCACCGCAGTATTTCGGCTATGTCGGCGACAACCCGGCCGTCGCCAGCAACCTGCACGGCCTCGGCGACTTCTACACCGCCGTGTCCAAGCAGACGCTGCCCTCCGCCGGCGGCGTGTTCTACGTGCGTGGCGGCTACGGCAACAACGACAACCTGAAGCCGGTCGATCCCAACCCCGCGGTGCAGTCCGCCTTCCCCGGCAGCGACGACCATCCGGGCTACTCGGACACGCAGATCGCCGAGACTCTGCTGGCCGACGAGGTGAATGCGATCGCGGCGTCCCCGTACTGGAAGAACAGCGCGATCATCATCACCTACGACGAGACCGACGGTCTCTACGACCACACCCAGCCGCTGGTCCGGCAGCTCGATCCCGAGGGCAACCCGCTCTCCGGCGGCCCGCGCATCCCGCTCATGATCATCTCGCCGTTCAGCCGGGTGCACGCGATCAGCCACGAGTACGCGGAGCACAGCTCGGTCATCAAGTTCATCAACGAGCTGTTCAGGCTGACGCCGCTCGCCAACCTGCCCGACGAGGTCAAGGGCGTGGCGCTCGGCAAGCAGGAGTTCGGCCAGAGCGATCTCGGCCCGGCCGACGGCGCCAGCAGCCCGGTGGGCAACCTGTTCTCGGCTTTCGACAATTCCCGCCTGACCGGCCAGATCGCACCGCTGCCGGCTGAATACGCCGAGATCCCGGTCTCGATCGCGCACACGCTGCCGCACTACGGCGGCAACGGCTGCACTGCTCTCAACATCATCCCGACCGACTACGCCACCGGCAAGCTGATCGACCCGGCGCCGTCGGACTTCAACCCGCGTCCCAGCGTCACTCCCGGCATTCCGACCTCGGGTACCTGGACTCCGTGATCCGATACGGCTGTGTCATGGCCGCCCTGCTCGTCGGGGCGGCCATTACTTTTTCGTCTCCTGCAGGCGCGACGACAGCGCGCACCATCGACATGGTCCGGAGGGCGGGACATCTGTCCTGCGCGATCATCGTCGAGCAGGAGGACTTCACCAAATCCGACAGCCATGGCGACCTGTCCGGCTTCGCGGCACCATTCTGCGGCGCGGTGGCCGCCGCCGTGCTGGGTGATCCGCACAGGACGCAGCTGAAAGGCTATCCGGACGAGGGACATGCGCTGGCCGCGCTGCACGACCGGGACGTAGACCTCGTGGTCGGCGTGACCCCGGATGCGACCGCCGCCCTGCTCCGCCATCTGCGCTTCGGACCGTCCATCTTCATGGACGGGCAGGGCTTCCTGGTGAACAGGCGACTGGGCTTCCGCGCGCCCGCCGACCTGGCAGGCCACATGGTCTGCTACATCTCCGGAACCCCGTACGACGACGGAATTGCCGACTGGTCCACGCGACGCCACGTTGCCATCCGCAACGATCCCTACCAGGAGATCGGCGAGATGGAGGCCGCCCTGACCACGGGCCACTGCGAAGCCATCACCTCGAGCGTCTCGTCGCTTGCCGGGATGCGAGCAGGGTTCCACGGCATGCGCGACCAGTTCGAGATCCTGCCGGAAATGATCTCGATCGATCCGGTCGCACCGGCGACGCGGGATGACGATCCGGCCTGGACCGCCGCGGTGAGCGACGTCGTCGCGTCGCTGGTGCAGGCGGAGCAGAAGGGCGTCATCCGGGATGAGCAGGGCCGGCTTGCCGGCGACCCGGCTGCGACCGCGGAGCTCTCGGCACCGACGCCGGGGCTCGTCAGCCTGCTGGGGTTGCAGGACGGCTGGGCGGCCCGTGCCGTGGCGGCGTCCGGCAACTACGGCCAGATCTTCGCGGCAAGGGCGGGTGCGGCAAGCCCGCTGCGGCTGCCGCCCGGCCTCAACGCGCTGTGGAACAACGGTGGCCTGATCGACGGCATTCGCTGAACAGCAGAACGCCCTGCCATCGATGATGGCAGGGCGTCTGTGTTGTCGGCTGGGACGCCCACCCTGATTGGGCGGGCGAAGCTGCGGCCGGTGTCGTGTTCAGGCGAGGCTGATCGCGGCGGCTTCCGGACCCTTCTGGCCCTGGACTACCTGCACGCGGGTCGACTGGCCCTCGTTCAGGCTCGACAGGCCGGAGCGCTCGAGTGCCGAGGCATGGACGAAGATGTCCTTGCCGCCGGTGTCCGGGGTGATGAAGCCGAAGCCCTTGGTGGCGTTGTACCACTTGACGATGCCACGGACTTCCTCGGCCTGCGAAAGGTCGGGCGTGCTGCGGCCGCCACGGAAGGCGCCGCCCGTGCGCGGGGCGCCGAAGCCGCCGGGTGCCGCCGAACGCGGGCGCTCCGGCTGCGCGGTGCTCTCGTCGACCGACAGGACCTCCGCAACCTGGCGGCCCTTGGGACCCTGGCCGATACGGACGCCGAGCGTAGCACCTGGGCTGACGCTGTCATGGCCGGACTGGGTGAGCGCATTGGCGTGCAGGAAGACATCGCCGGAGCCATCCGACAACTCGACGAAGCCGAAGCCCTTCTCGCTGTTGAACCACTTGACGCTGGCGCTGAGCTCCGGACCCGACGCGATGACCTGGGAGCCGCCGCCGCCGCCGCCCATCGGGCGACGTGCTGGAGGACCGCCGCGATCGGTAAAGGTCGGCGCGGGCACGAAATCGTCGTCAAATCCGCCGCGGCGCGGGGAGCGGGGGCTGCGGTCGGTCCTGTTACTTCTCAACGGTCGTAATCCTGGGATCTAAGGGATGCTTGTCCGCGGCAAGAGGCTGCGGGCGCACCATGTGGAGGCGGTTTACTTCGTGACTGCCTAATCTTGGGAAGGCGTCGCACCATGCCATAGCACGGTCAGCACTGCATTGCAGACCGCGATCCATCACGTGATCGTGTTGAATTTGCACGGCTGGGTTGTCATCTATGTCTGTCCTTGTTGCAAGGTTGCATCACGCGCTATCGCCGAGGCCAAGGGTTGCACCCTGTGGGGATGCATCTCGTGCCAGTGCCGCGCGATATCGATGCGGCGCGCGATCCACACGCGCTCGTGCCGCTGCACATGGTCGAGGAACCGCGCCAGCGCCATCGCGCGGCCGGGACGTCCGGCCAGGCGGCAATGCAGGCCGATCGAAAGCATTTTCGGAGCGGTCTCGCCTTCCGCATAGAGCATGTCGAAGCTGTCGCGCAGATAGGCGAAGAAGTCGTCGCCGCTGGCGAAACCGGCGGGGCTGGCGAACCGCATGTCGTTGGCCTCCAGCGTGTAGGGGATCACCAGCTGCGGCCTGGCCCCGGGGCGCTCGACATCCCAGTAGGGCAGGTCGTCGGCATAGCTGTCCGACCAGTACAGGAAGCCGCCCTCCGCATGCACCAGGCTACGGGTGTTCGGGCTGCAGCGCCCCAGGTAGAAGCCGAGCGGCCGGCTGCCGAGGATGCGCGTGTGGACCTCGATGGCCTGCCGCAGATCATACTGTTCGCGGCCACGCTCGACGTTCTGGTAGTCGATCCAGCGGTAGCCGTGCGATGCCACCTCGTGCCCGGCCTCTGCCATGGCGATCGCCACCTCGGGCAGGCGCTCGATCGCCATCCCGTTGGCGTAGCTGGTGAAATGCAGCCCGCGCCCGGCGAACAGCCGGAGCAGCCGCCATACGCCGGCGCGGCTGCCATATTCGTACAGGCTCTCCATGTTCGGATGCCGGGCACCCGGCAGCGGCGTGGCCGGCACGATGTCCGACAGGAAGGCCTCGGAAGCGCCGTCCCCGTGCAGGATGCAAGATTCCGCGCCCTCCTCGTAATTGACCACGAATTGCACCGCGATCCGCGCCTCTCCTGGCCAGCGCGGATGCGGGGGAGTGCGACCGTAACCACGCAGGTCGCGCGGATACGGCATGGCGGATCGGAGCGGGGGTTTGCTCAGGTGGATGAACCTCTTAGAAAAGGGTCCGGCCGCACGTGACCGCCCGGCCGGACGATGAGCCAGGAATACCGTATAGTGAGCATCATGACGCGTCGCTTTGCCAATCTTCTTGGTTCCCGCCTGCTGGGATCCGGCCTGGCAGGCCTGGGTGCCGCCGCCGCGCTGTCCGGCCCCGCCGCGGCCACGCCGCTGCAGGATCCGTACGGCACCTGGACCATCCAGGGCGAGAACGATGCGGTCTCGACCCAGAAGGGCACGTCGGACCAGTACTACACCAGTGGCCTCCGGATCGGCTGGACCTCCGGCACCGACAACCAGCCGCCGGCGATCTCCAACCTCAACCGGCTGATCTGGGGGGATGGCGTGCAGCGCATCGCGCTCGGCCTGCAGCAGTCGATCTTCACGCCGCGCCTGACGCAGATCAATCCGCCCGACCCTCGCGACCGGCCCTATGCCGGCGTGCTGCTGGCAACCGCCAACCTGATCAGCGACACCGACACCACGCGCAGCGTGTTCGGCCTGCAGGCCGGCGTGCTCGGCTCCTATGCGGGTGGCTATCAGGTGCAGAACGGCTTCCACAGCCTGATCGGCGATACTCCAAATCGCGGCTGGTCGCACCAGCTGCCGAACCAGCCGGTGCTGCAGCTGCAGGCGATGCGCACCTGGCGCTTCCCGGTGGTCGATGCCTACGGCATCTCGGTCGACCTGCTGCCGTCGGTCAGTGCCGCCGGCGGCGACTTCCGCACCTACGCCCAGGCCGGTGGTACCGTGCGCATCGGCCAGGGACTCGACTCCGACTTCGGCACGCCGCGCATCAGCCCGGGCATGGACGGCACCGATGCCTACAAGGCAACCCGCCCGTTCGCATGGTATGCATTCGCCGGCGTGGACGGACAGGCGGTCGCCTACGACGCCACCCTGCAAGGCAGCACGTTCCGCACCGGCGAGCCGCATGTCTCCAAGATCTGGGATGTCGGCGAATTCGAGGGTGGCCTTGCGCTGCTCTATCACGGCGTCCGGCTGGCCTACACGCAGACCTGGCAGACCCAGGAATTCAACGGCCAGCGCTCCGGCCTGTTCAACTTCGGCTCGGTCGTGCTGTCCGCCAAGTTCTGACCGATACCAATCGGCCGGCGGCTGCTCTAGGGTGGGGGACCCGCGCAGTCCATGGCGCGCGGACCCTGGGTCGGGAGTATTGGTTACGCGCTATAGCCTCAAGCGCAGGAACGGCAGGCCACCGGCCCGCGGCACCCGGCACGTCGTCCTCGTGCGCGTGTTCGCCTGCCTTTCGGCGGTCGCCCTGGTCGCTGCGTTCGCGATCGCGGCACTCCTGCCGCCGCAGATGAGCCTCGGCTCGATGCTGCTGGCGCTGGATCCCACCATGCTCGGCCGGCTGCACCTGTCCATCGCGCGCCACGCCTGGGAAGGGCTCTGGCGGCAGGGGCTGATGCCCTTCCTGCTGCGGCCGGCCTGGCTGACGCCGTTGATGACCGGCCTGGTCGCCGCCGGCATCGCCTACAGCCTCAACAACAGGCCGACCCGGCAGAGCACCCGGCGCAGCGGCTGAGCTGGTCGCCGGGGCGGGAAGTGCGGGCGCGACCTAGGCCTGGTCCATCGCCCTGACCGACCCGACCTGCCGGGGCAGGCGCGGGATCGGGCGGCCGATCAGGTAGCCCTGGATCTCCTCGCAGCCGTGGGCATCGAGGAAGGCCAGCTGTTCCTCGGTTTCCACACCTTCGGCGCAGCTGGTCATGCCGAGCGACTGCACCATCTGCAGCACGCCACGGGTGATCGCCTCGGCGCGGCGGTCGCGTCCGATCGCCTGCACGAACTGGCTGTCCAGCTTGACCTGGTCGAACGGGTAGGTGCCGAGCAGACCCAGGCAGGAATAGCCGGTGCCGAAGTCGTCGAGCGCCAGCCGCACACCCATGGCGCGCACCTGCGACAGTTCCCGCCGCGTCATGCCGTCGGAGCCGAACGGAACGCGCTCGGAGAGTTCGATCTGCAGCCGGGTCGGGTCGAGCCCGGTCTCGTCCAGCACCCGCCTGAGCAGCGACGGCAGCCGGTTGTGCGAAATCCACACCGGGGAGATGTTGACCGATACGCCGAGCGCCTGCTCCCAGGATGCCGCCTCGCGGCAGGCGGCGGCGAGCACCCAGCCATCCACCTGCTCGATGAGGCCGGCGGACTCCGCGCAGGAGATGAAGATGTCGGGCGAGATGTCGCCATAGCCGGGCCGGTGCCAGCGGGCCAGCGCCTCGAAGCTGACCACCTTCTCGCTCGCGGTGTCGATCACCGGCAGCCAGTTCAGGGTGAATTCGCCCTTCATGACCGCACGCTGCAGGTCCTGCTCGATGCCGGCGCTGAGCTCGTAGGTCTGCAGCAGGTTCGGCGTCGAGTGGATGTGCCTGCCGTCGCCCTGCCGCTTGGCATGGCTCAGCGCCGCCTCCGCACTGCGCAGCAGCCCTGCGCTGTCGAGCGCATCGGCCGGATAGCTGGCGATCCCCGCGGACGGCCGCAGCGGCACGTCGAGACCGTCCAGATGGGCGGGCTCGCGCAGCCGGTCCATCGCGCGCACCGCAACCGCCTCGATATCGGCCGCCGTGACACGGCCGCCGACCACCAGTGCGAAACCGCCGCCGCCGAGATGGGCGAGGAAGCCCGGGCTTGGAGTGACCGACTTCAGGCGCCCGGCGATCTGCTTGAGCGCCTGGTCCACGGCGCTGCGCCCATGCATCTCGTTGAGCTCGCCGAGGCGGCCGATGTCGATCCGCAGCACGCCGAAGCCGGGCGGCAGCGAGCTTGGATTGGCGCGCTCGGCGCCCTCCACCAGGCGGTCCAGCGCGCCCTCGAGGGCCTCGCGGCCGGGCAACGCGGTCACCGCCTCGGAACCGATCTCGGTGCGCACCTGGTGATGCTGGTCGAAGGCGAGCAGCGAGCCGGCGGCGCGGGCGAGGTCGGCCAGGATCGCAAGGCTCTCGCGGCCGAACCGGTGCGCCTTGTGGTCGAGCACGCAGAGCACGCCGATCGAGGCGCCGGAGGCGTCGCGCAGGGTCGCCCCGGCGTAGGCGCCGAAGCCGGCATGGCGCTCGTCCTCCGGGGACGCCAGGAATGCCGGATCGCGCTGCAGGTCGGCGATCTCCAGCGTCATCCGGCGCTGGCTGTCCATCTGGGTGCGTATGATCGAGATCGGCAGCGTCTCGCCGAGCGAGCGGCCGAACGCGCCACGGATCTGCAGGGCGCCATGCTCCTCGACCAGCACCAGGGCCAGCGGCACGTCCAGGCCACGCATCGCGACGCGTGCGAAAGCGCTGAAGGCGCTGTCCTCGCCTTCGCCGAGGATCTGGCCCGGACGCGGCAGGACGAGCCGCTCGCTGCTGATCTTGACCGGCGGCGGACGTGCCATGCTCAGGCTCCCGTTGCTGGCGCAAGGGTCGTGCCGTCGCGCACGCCGTCGGGAAGCAGATTGCCGTTCAGCACAGGTCGCTCCATCGCGGTCGGGTTCCTCACCCGTCTTCGTCAAAACGAGTCCGTTACAACCTCTATCGAGGCCGAGGCAATTTTATTTCACGATCGGCGATGCATGGAGATGCACCAGCGGCGCCAGACCGGCGTCGCTGCACAGCAGATCGCCGACCAGGGTGCGGTGGCAGTGCGCCGGATCACGCTCGAAGCAGAGCAGGCAGGCCCGCGTCTCGAGGGCGGCGGCGCGCGCTTCCGCCAGGGCGGCCTGCGGGCGGTCGCCCTGCATGTGCACGGCAAAGATGCGCTGCATCGCCAGGATGTCGCCGCGCCGCACGGCGTCCCGGCCCGGCTTCGGCGTGCCGAGCGGCTGCAGGTGCAGGTAGCCGATGCCGGCCTCGGCCAGCCCGCCGGCGAGGATGCGCTTGGAGAAGCCGGGCCGGCGCGAGGCGGCGATGGCCCTGACGTCGATCAGCAGCCTGGTGCCGGCGGCCAGCAGGGCGTCGCGAACCCCGTCGAAGCTGCAGGCCTCGTAGCCGATGGTGAAGATCGGCGCCGCGTCGGGAGGATCCGCCTCCGCCACGGATGAAGCCGCCGGATCGGGCTCAGCCGGCAGGGTGAACCGCGACCAGCTCGATCTTGAACACCAGGGGAGAATTCGGCGGGATCGGGCCGGCTCCGTTGGCGCCGTAGCCTAGCTTGCTCGGCACGTAGAGCATCCAGGTATCCCCGGGGCGCATCAGCCGCAGACCCTCCATCCAGCCCGGGATCAGGCCGTTGAAGGTCATCCGGGCCATGCCGCCCTGCTGTTCGGTGCTGTCGAAGGTAGCGCCGTCCGGCAGCTTGCCGTCGTAGTTCAGCACCAGCTGGTCACCGGGTGCCGGTGGCGTTCCGTGCGGATCGCCGGATTGCAGCACCTTGTATTCGAGGCCCGAAGGCAGCGTCTTGACGCCCGGCTGGCTCGCCATGTGGCGCATGAAGTCGTCGCCGTCGTCCGCGCGGGCCGCGCCGCCCGGGCCGGTTGCCAGGCAGGCCGTCAGGGCCAGGACGGCGCCGATCGCAGGCAGGGGGGCAGATCGCATAGGCACTCCGATACTCAGTACGGCGGATATCACCATGCGTCCGACCGCTTCACAAGCAGGCGGCTTCATCCTCCGACAAGCGTGTCCGAACGAGCGTTGCGCCGGGAGCCGCGACGGGCGCGCCGGGGACGCTGGCGGTCGCACAGCAGCGTGCCGATCGCGCCAAGCACCATCAGCGCCGCCATCGGCACCGGGCTGCCGCGGCCGATCTCGCCGACCAGCACCGTGCTGAAGGCGCCGATGAAGAACACCGTCGTGCCATACAGGGCGGATGCGCTGCCCGCCTCGGCGGCATGCGGCAGCAGGCAGCCGATGGCGGCTCCCGGCAGCACGAAGCCGAGTGCCGTCATGCAGGCCATCATGCAGAGCGTCAAAGCCAGCGGCGTATCGATGCCGGTGAGCGTCAGCACCAGCATGGCGGACGTGGTGACGGCCAGGGCGCATGCACCCGCGGTCAGCACCGGGCCGGGACGATACCGCCGCACGGCGCGGGCATTCACCTGGACGCCGATGATGTAGCCGGTGGCGTTGGAGATGAAGACGCTGCCGAAAAGCGTCGGCGACAGGTGGTAGGTGCCCAGGAATACGGTGGGCGCGCCGCCCAGGAAGGCAAACAGGCTGAAGGTGCCGCAGCCACCCTCGAGGGCGTGGTAGCGGAAGACCCGGTCGCGCCAGACCTTGCGGTAGCGCAGCAGCGTCGGCACCAGGCTGAGCGTCACGTGACGCTCGGGCAGCAGGGTATCCGGCAGGTAGCGCCAGATCAGCAGGCTGCAGAGCACGCCGTAGAAGGCCGCGACCCAGAAGATCGCCTCCCAGCCGAGGTGCTCCGCGATGAAGCCGCCGGCTGTCGGCGCAAGGATCGGCACCACGCCCATCACCAGGGTGAGCCGGCCGATCAGTCGGGCGGCCTCGACGCCGTTCAGCACCATGTCGCGGATCACCGCGCGCGGGATCACCAGGCTGGCGGCGCCACCGAAGGCCGCCACCAGGCGCCAGCAGGACAGGATGGTCATCGACGGCGCCATCGCGCAGCCGATCGAGGCGATCGTGTAGAGCGCGGTGCCGAGCAGCAGTGGCACCCTGCGGCCGTAATGGTCGGAGAGCGGTCCATGGGTGATCTGGCCGACCGAGAGGCCGAGGAACCATGCCGCCAGGGTGATCTGCGCCTCGCCAGGCCGCGCCATCAGCTCCGCCTTCATGGCGGGGAAGGCGGGCAGATACATGTCGGTCGAGATCGGGCCGACCGCGGTCAGCAGCGCCAGCAGCACGATAATCAGGCCGGGCATCCTGGGCTTCATCGGCGTCTGGCACTCATCTGCCCGTGGCGGTGCGTCAGGTCATCCTGATCAGCCGCCGCAGGGTCGATGTCAACGCAGCAGGGGAGGCTCCGGTCGAAACAGCTGCGCTACGAAGCCGGCTCGATGGCCTCGCGCTCGACGGCCGGGGACCCTGCGGCCGGGAGGCATTGCCGCGTCGTCCGGAGCTGGTCGTCGGCAGATCTCGCTGTCTCCGCGACCGATGCCATCAGCTCGGCGAGCTTCGCCACCTCGTCGCGCCAGGCCGCGACCGCGACGCGCTGCTCCTCGAGGCGCCGCTCCAGCATCCGGACGGCAGCCAGCAGCCGGGCCTGCGGAGGAACCGGAATTCGCACGATGGCGGCCGATGGCAGGGCGTGCTCGGCGGAGGGTAGGGAGGGTCGCTGCATGTCGTGACGATCCAGTGCTGAGCGCTGGATCGAAAATGACATCGCACACGAAAATCGCAACAGCAGTTCGCTGCGTTGACGGAATAGTATGCCGTGGTGCGATAAGATGCGGCGATGGCGCGCCCTGGTGGATTCGAACCACCGACCCATAGCTTAGAAGGCTATTGCTCTATCCAACTGAGCTAAGGGCGCGCAGGCCAAGGCTTTGCACTTCAGCCAGGGGTATGTCGGTCAGTGGGTCCAGTTCTGCAGGCGATCGCTGCGGAAATTGTCCGCATAGGCCTTCGGCTTGCGGACCCGTGCCACCGGCAGTTCGAGATCGTAGGCGATCCCCTCGCGCTGTGCGTAGGCAACCGCCTCCTCCTGCGAGGGAAACTTCAGGCGAAGCTGGCTGCGCATGTCGCCGCTGCCGAACCAACCCATAAGCGGATCCTGCAGGCGCTGCTCGGATTGGCCGTATTCCAGCACCCAGTCATGCGTATTGGCCTGGCCGGACTGCATCGATGTCTTGGGCTGCCTGTAGATACGGGCACGCATGATGTTCGAACCTCCAACGTCGCCAGGGCGGAAGGACCGCTGGTCGGGGCGGCCGGACTCGAACCGGCGGCCTCGTGTACCCAAAACACGCGCGCTACCAGGCTGCGCCACGCCCCGCTGACGGTCCGGACCCTATTGTTCCCGGGCAGCCAAGGCAAGCAGGGCTGGCCGGTTCCAGCAAAACTTCAGGTCGCGGTGTCCGGCCTGGACCGCGCCAGGGGCGGCACGAACAGCGGCGCGGTGTCCCACGGGAACAGGATCCAGGTCTCCTGCGGCACCTCGACGACGAACTTGTCGGTGCTCGGCCGCCCGGACGGCTTGGCGTACAGGCAAGCGAAATAGGCTTTCGGCAGCAGGCGGCGGACCAGCTGGGCGGTGACCCCGGAATCCACCAGGTCGTCGATGATCAGGAAGCCCTCGCCGTCGCCCGCCGCCACCGGCATCTTGATGACGCGGGGTTCGGACTGGTGTTCCTCGTCGTAGGACACCACGGAAATGCTCTCGATCAGCCGGCAGTCCAGCTCGCGCCCGATGATCGCGGCCGGGATTAGGCCGCCGCGGGTGATCGCGACGATGCCCTGCCAAGGTCCGAGCGGCATAAGGGCGGCGGCGAGTTGCCGCGCGTCGCGATGCAGCTGGTCCCAGGTCACGGTGGCGTAGCTGACGGCCATCGGTCAGGCCTCCTTCAGAACAGCCGGCCGCCGTCCGGGACCTTGTGGTCCGGCCGTATCAGTACGACCTCGCCCTTGCTGTCCGGCATGCCGAGGGTGAGGACCTCGCTAACGAAGGGTCCGATCTGCCTCGGGGGCAGGTTGACAACGGCGCAGACCTGCCGGCCGATAAGCTGGTCCGGCGTGTAGTGACGCGTCACCTGGGCCGAGGATCGTCTGATACCGAACGCCGGTCCGAAATCGATCCAGAGCCGGATCGCCGGCTTGCGTGCCTCGGGAAACGGCTTGGCGTCCGCAACCGTTCCGACGCGGATGTCGACGGCGTTGAAGTCGTCGGCGGTGATCACCGGAGCGGTTGCGGCCGCAGGCGGTGTGTCGCCGGGGGCGGGCTCGCTGCCGCGCGGATCCGACGACTCGGGGGAGGTGCCACTCATGCAACCTTCTGGCCGATCACAGGCATCTTGCCAAGGCGCGAAGCCGGCGTGTCACCGGCGCAGCGGGCGTTGCCGGGCGGCGTGCGATCGGGCGGAGCTGGCTCCCGGAGTAGGACTCGAACCTACGACCGAGCGATTAACAGTCGCTTGCTCTACCAACTGAGCTATCCGGGAACGGCGGTCGCTCGTATAGCGATGCGGCAACGGGACGTAAAGCCCCGCCGGCCACTGCTCGTCCGGCTTGGGCAAGCTTTGCCGGATGCGGCATCCGCGAGCGCCGGACGGCGTTGGCGTGCGGCTTGCGCCGGGCTCGATGCTCCGATGTGCGGCACGATTTGGCCGCGACGGGCGGGCAAGGCGCAGACAGGAAGCGAAGATGGCCGATCGACCAGGTCCCGAGGCACTCTCGCGCCGGATGCTGCTGACCGCCGGCGGCGCCGGGATCGCGGTCGGCGCCGGCTTGGTCGTGCGCAACCAGATCCGTCATCCGCACAAGAACAAGAAGGTGACCCCGGACGGGCGCCCGCGCCACCTGACCCTGGCCGCCGCCAATCCTGGCCGCGATCCGGTCCTGCTGGCGGCGCGCGACCAGGGCCTGTTCGATCGCTACAAGCTGGAGATCGCCTATGCCGGGCCGGTGCGCTCCGGACGCGACGCGCTGAACCAGATCCAGAGCGGGGAAGCGGATGCCGCGGTCGCAGCGGCGCTGTCCTGGCTGCCCCGGCTGCAGGGCGGGCTGCCGGCGCGGCTGGTCTGCGGCCTGCAGGCGGGCAGTTCGCGCCTGCTGGTTGCCCGCCATTCCCCGTTCCATCGCATCGAGGACCTGCACCGGCATGTGATCGGGATCACCAACCTCGACAGCCCCGACCGGCTGTTCTTCTCGATCATGATGCGGCGCAAGGGAATGGACCCGAACCGCGACGTCGAGTGGCGCCAGCTGCCAGCCGACGGGCTCGGGCTCGCCCTTGCGGAGGGACATGTCCAGGCGGTGGTGGGGCATGACCCGGCGATCTGGATGCTGCGCGACGGCCTGCATCTGGACGAGCTCGCGTCCTCGATGTCCGGCAGCTACAGCGTCCGGGTGAGCCGCGTGCTCGGGCTGCGCAGCGCGGTGCTGCAGGCCGATCCGGTGGCGGCGGTGGCGCTGACCATGGCGATGCAGGACGCGGCACGATGGGTCGGCGCCCACCCGCAGCAGACCGCGGCGCTGCTGGCGGCGGAAAGCCCCGCGATCACCGAGGAACAGTTCGACCGCATGCTGAGGAGCGAGGGCCGCGCCGTGCATCCTGTCGGCAATGATCTACGTGATCAGGTCGCGGAATACATGGACGAGCTGAAGCTGATTGGCCTCACCCCTGAAAGTCTTGATTCTACGGCTTTCGCACGTGATGTGACGGCGGACACGCTGAAGGCTTGAGGCCGCCGCGAGCGACATCTGACGCGGATCTGCGTCCCTGCCGCCACAAAAACACAATGCTGCCTTGTTGGTCGGATCAAACCCTGTTCGGCGAACGTATGTTCGTTATGTTCGTGCAGGTCTGGAGGGTGGTTCCGATCGTTATGGCGTCAGTGATCGATCAGCATGCGGCGGATGCCGGGCAGATGATCTCCGCGGACGTGGATGACACGCTCGCGTATCTGCGGGCGCTCGAGCGTCGGGGCGGCAACGGGCGGGACGTGATGGCCGAGGCGTTGACCGGGACGCTGGCCGGGCGACTGGCCGTGGTGTCCTCGTTCGGTGCGGAGTCCGCGGTGCTGCTTGCCCTGGTGGCCGAGATCGCGCCGGCAACCCCTGTGCTGTTCCTCGAGACACGGAAGCATTTCCCGGAGACCCTGGCCTATCGTGACGGGCTTGCTGCTTATCTCGGCCTCACCGATGTGCGTGACGTCGCACCGGCGCCGGCCGAGCTGCGCCGGCGCGATCCAGGCGGCGAGCTGTGGCAGTTCGACCCCGATGCGTGCTGCGCGTTGCGCAAGGTCGAGCCGCTGGAGCAGGTGCTGTTGCCATTCGATGGCTGGATCACCGGCCGCAAGCGCTTCCAGGCCGCCACCCGTGCCAGGCTGCCCTTCGTCGAAGCGGAAACCGGCCGGCTGAAGCTGAACCCGCTCGCCGACTGGGATGCGGTTGCGGTGCGGCAGGAGTTCGAGCGTCGCCAGTTGCCGCGCCATCCGCTGGTGGCCGCCGGATATCGCTCGATCGGCTGTGCGGTGTGCACGCGAGCCGTCGGTGTCGGCGAGGACAGCCGGGCCGGGCGGTGGTCGGGCTCCGCCAAGGTCGAATGCGGCATCCACCAGGTGCCCGCGCCGGCCTGACCGCCCGGGTCGCTCGACCACTGGTCAGGACAGTGCCGATTGATTATCAGGAACCCGCTGGCCGAGTGGTGGAATGGTAGACGCGGACGACTCAAAATCGTCTGCCGAGAGGCGTGTCGGTTCGAGTCCGACCTCGGCCACCAGATGATCCGTTGCAGGCAGGGACAGTGCTTCAGCCGTCCTTGCCCCGGCGCTGCTGTCGCAGCACGTCCTCGATCCAGGCATTCAGCCGCAGGGTCGCGTTTTCCGCATCCTGGCGGGCCGGGTAGGCTTCGGGAAACCGCAGCGCCAGCCAGCGCCAGGCGACCAGCCGCTTGTGCCGCTTCTCGGCCTTCTCAAGTTCCTCGCGTGAGGCGCGCTCCGGCGACGGCAGCTTGCCGATGCCGGGCGGGATCACCGGCCGGCCGGCGGCATGCTCGGCAGCCCAGGCGGCGAGGCGGGTGATGCCGTTGTCGCGCTCGTCGATCGGGCACATCGCGTAGGTCCAGCGCTGGGTCAGGTCGAGGCCGGAGATGCCTTCCAGGGCGGAGGCGACGGCAAAGGCCTGGCCCATGTCCGACAGCCGGTAGTTCGGGTCGTCGCGGCGCAGCACCGCCCGGCGGATGCGGACCAGCACGCCGAACAGGCTGTCCGAACCGATCTCGGCGGCCACCGCGCGGACGATGTCGGCGTCCGGCTGCACCAGCGGACGCAGCTCCGCCTGCGGCGCCGGGGGTGCCGCCAGCATCGAGCGCACGAAGCCCGGGCTGCCGGCGCCGGCCAGCACCGCCACCACGCCCGCCTCGTGCATGCCGAAGCGACCGGCGCGCCCGCCGATCTGCTTGACCTCCTGCGCGGTGAGGTCGCGGCTCATGGTGCCGTCGAACTTCCGCAGCGCCGCGAACACGATGCGGCGGATGTTGAGGTTCAGTCCCATGCCGATGGCATCGGTGGCGACCAGGATCTCGGCGTCGCCGCTGTTGAAGCGCGCCGCCTCGGCCCGGCGCACCTCCGGGCTCAGCGCGCCGTAGACGACCGCGACACGCCGCCCGCGTGCCAGCAGGGAAGCCCGCAGATCGAGCACGTCGCGGCGCGAGAAGGCGATCAGCGCGTCGCCGCGCTGCAGGTGGGCGAGCTTCACCGCATCGTCGGCGGCGACCAGCGGCCCCTTGCGCTCAAGCGTGATCTCGTCGACCGGGTCGTCGCACAGAGCGGCGATGCGTCGCACCATCGGGATGCAATCGGGCGCGCCGAGCACGAACAGGTGCCGCGCCGGGGCACCCATGATGGCGGCGGTCCACGCGGCGCCGCGGTCGGGATCGTGCAGCATCTGCGCCTCGTCGACGATGGCGACGTCGACCGGGTTGTGCAGCGGGCACATCTCGACGGTGGCGGCGAGGTGCCGGCTGCCCGGCACCGGGATGCGCTCCTCGCCGGTGGAAAGCGAGCAGGGAACGCCACGGGCGCCGAGCGCCTCGCGGAACTCGTGCGCCAGCAGCCGCAGCGGGGCCAGCGCCATGCCGCTCTCGGCGCGCGACAGCATGTCCAGCGCGGTGTGCGACTTGCCGCTGTTGGTCGGCCCGGTGACCAGGGTGATGCGGCGCGACAGTGCGCGGGCGGTGCGGAAGTGGGCGGCGTAGCGGTCGAGCGCCGCGATGCGCGCGATGGCGGCGTTGCCGATGCGTATGCCGGTCTGCGTCGAACGGCCTTGCCGCTCCGGCGCCGGGCGGGTCGTACCGGCCTCGGCGGCGAGCTGCTCGCGCAGACGCTTCAGGTCGGCGGGATCGAACTCCCAGTGCTCGACGCCGTCGCGGGTGACACGGCGGGCCACCGGCAGGCGATTCTCCGCCACCAGGCGCAGCGCCCCGGCACGGTCGAGGTCGAGCAGGGCCGGGACCTCAGCAAAGGCGACCAGGCTCCGTTCCCAGTCGCGCAGGCGCTGCAGCTCCTCGCGCCGCCGCCGGCGGGCAGCCGCCTCGACCGCCTCGCGCTCGGTGCGCCGCTGCAACTCGGAGCGGGTGGCGGCCTCGGTGAAGTCGAGCGCCGCGCCCGGGTCGCTGCCGAAGGCGTCGGCGATCTCGCGCGCCAGCATGGCGTGCTGCGACGGCGACAGCACCCGGCCGGCGGCATCGAACAGGTCGGCGACGATCAGCTCAAGCGCCGCCTCCGGCGTATCGGCGGTGGCGCGGTAGCGGGTGGCGAGGATCGGCTCCAGGGCGGCGCCAAGGGCATCGTCGCCGGCGTCCGGATCGCTGATCAGCTCGGCGGCGAGCTGCGCGTCGGCGCGCCCGATCCAGAGCCGGCTGCCGCGCTGGGCACGGTCGATCAGGCGGGACGCCCAGCCCTTGCGGCGCACTTCGCACAAGGCCGCGCGTACGGTCTCGCGGCTGGAATGGTGTTCACCCGCGAGGGGGCTGCCGGGCGGCAAGCGGCGCGCCACCAGGCGGATCAGCCGTGGCAGCTCGCGGCTCTGCACCGCGAAGCCGGCTTCGTCGATGGCAATCTCGGCGGGCGATCGGCCCTGGTGCAACTCGGTCTGTTCGGCGAAGGTCATGGCCTTCTAATGAAGCACCAGGACGGCCAGCGCCAACCATCGCTCCATGCAATGCCGCGGTTGCGGTGGATTCCCCTGGCGCGGCGGCTGCACTACGGTGCGCGCCGATCTCCCCTCTGCCGTATCGAGACCGCCCATGCACCCCGTGCCGAAGCCTCTCCTGCGCCCGGTCAACCCGCGCTTCGGATCGGGGCCGTGCGCCAAGCGGCCGGGCTGGAGCCTGGACGCGCTGCAGGACGCGTTCCTCGGGCGCAGCCATCGCTCGCCGGATGGCCGGGCACGGCTTGACGCGGTCATAACGCGCTCCCGCGCACTGCTCGGCATGCCGCAGGACTGGCGCCTCGGCATCGTGCCGGGATCGGATACCGGTGCGGTCGAGATGGTGCTGTGGTCGCTGCTCGGCCCGCGCCCGGTGGATGTGCTCGCCTTCGAGAGCTTCTCCGCCACCTGGGCGAACGACATCGTGGCGCAACTGGCGCTGCCGGATGCGCGCGTGCTGGAGGCGGAATACGGTGCATTGCCGCCGCTGGACGCCATCGACTGGTCGCGCGACGTGGTGTTCGCCTGGAACGGCACCACCTCCGGCGTGTGCTTTCCGGAAGCCGGTGCGATCCCGGCGGTGCATGAGGGTCTGGCGATCTGCGACGCCACCTCGGCGGCCTTCGCGATGCGGCTGCCCTGGGACCGCCTCGATGTGGTGACCTGGTCCTGGCAGAAGGTGCTCGGCGGCGAGGCGGCGCATGGCATGCTGGCGCTGTCGCCGCGTGCGGTGGCCCGGCTGGAGGGCGCGCCGCCGCCGCGACCGCTGCCGAAGCTGTTCCGGCTGACCGCGAAGGGGCGCCTGATCGAGGGCATCTTCGCCGGCGACACCATCAACACGCCGTCGATGCTGTGCACCGAGGACGCGCTGGACGGGCTGCGCTGGGCCGAGCGCATCGGTGGCCTGGACGCGCTGGTAGCCCGCAGCGGCGCCAATCTCGCCGCCATCGCCGCCTGGGTGGATCGCTCCGGCTGGGCCGCTTTCCTGGCAAGCAAGCCGGAGACGCGCTCCAGCACCTCGATCTGCCTGCGCATCGTCGCACCCTGGTTCGTGGCGCTGCCCGAGACCACGCAGGCGAAGGCGGCAAGGCACCTGACCGGTCTTGTCGAGGCGGAGCGGGCCGGCTTCGACATCGCGAGCTATCGCGACGCGCCGCCCGGCCTGCGCCTGTGGGGCGGCGCCACCGTGGAGACCGCCGACATCGAGGCGCTGCTACCCTGGCTCGACTGGGCCGAGGCCGAGACTCGCATGGCGTTTGCCGGCGAGACGCACGGGTCTCCGGCTGCTAAGAGCGCGTCCGCATGAGCGACGACCTGCCCCCCAACCCGGCCCTGCTGCCCGCCGGCCTGCGCGACCTGCTGCCGCCCGACGCCGAGACCGAGGCGCTGTCGGTCGAGCAGCTGATGGCGGTGTTCGCCTCGCACGGCTACGAGCGGGTCAAGCCGCCGCTGCTGGAGTTCGAGGACAGCCTGCTTTCGGGTTCGGGGGCGGCGGTCGCCGAGCAGACCTTCCGGCTGATGGATCCCTCGACCCGCCGCATGATGGGCCTGCGTCCGGACATGACGCCGCAGGTGGCCCGAATCGCGGCGACCCGGCTGATAAACGCGTCGCGGCCGCTGCGGCTGTCCTATGCCGGCGCCTGCATCCAGGTGCAGGGCGGCACCCTGGTCGCCGACCGGCAGATCTCGCAGGCCGGCATCGAGCTGATCGGGCCGGACCAGCCGGAAGCCGATGCCGAGGTGATCGCGGTCGCTTCGCAGGCGCTGGCCTCGCTCGGGCTGACCCGGGTCAGCTTCGACCTGACGCTGCCGCAGCTGGCGCCGATGCTGATCGAGGAGGCCGGCATACCGGCAGCGCATCGCCCCGAGCTGATGCGCGCCCTCGACCGCAAGAACGCCGCCGAGGTGAGCCATCACGGCGGTGCACTGGCGCCGCTGCTGAACGAGCTGCTGCTCGCAGCGGGGCCAGCTGCGCGTGCGCTGCAGGTGCTGCAGGCCGCCAGCCTGACGCCGGCAGCGCGGTTGCTGGTCGACCGGCTCGAGGCCAGCGTGGCGGCCATCCTGGCGCGAGCGCCGGGGTTGCGGCTGACCATCGACCCGATCGAGTTCCGCGGCTGGCGCTACCATACCGGCCTGTGCGTGACGGTGTATGCGCCGGGCCGGCACGAGGAGCTCGGACGTGGCGGGCGCTACCTGAGCGGTGGCGACGAGCCGGCCTGCGGGCTGACGTTGCGTCCCGAGGCGCTGCTGCGCGCCGCACCCGGGCGCGCCGCCCGCCCGCGTGTCCTGCTGCCGCCGGACGTAGACGCGACGCTGGCGCAGTCGCTGCGGCAGGCGGGCTATGCCACGGTGGCGTCGCTGTCGCCGCACGCCGAGCTCGCCGCGGAAGCGGTGCGGCTGGGTTGTTCCCATGTCCTGCGCGGCGGCGAGGCCGTAGCGGTGGTTCCTTCGTCTTCTGGAGACTGAGCATGTCGAACGTCACGGTGATCGGGGCGCAGTGGGGCGACGAGGGCAAGGGCAAGATCGTCGACTGGCTCGCCAGCCGCGCCGACATCGTGGTGCGTTTCCAGGGCGGCCATAATGCCGGCCATACGCTGGTGGTCGGCAACCAGACCTACAAGCTCTCGCTGCTGCCGAGCGGCCTGGTGCGCGGCAAGACCGGGCTGATCGGCAACGGCGTGGTGATCGATCCGCAGGCCCTGCTCGCCGAGATCGAACGGGTGCGCGCGCAGGGGCTCGATGTTTCCCCCGCCAGCCTGCGCATCGCCGAGAACGCGACGCTGATCCTGCCGGTGCATGGCGCCATCGACCGCGCCCGCGAGCTGGCCCGTGGAGAGCGCAAGATCGGCACCACCGGACGCGGCATCGGGCCGGCCTACGAGGACAAGGTGGCGCGCCGGGCGATCCGTGTCTGCGATCTTGCGGAGCCCGAGACGCTCGACTGGAAACTCGACGAGCTGCTGCTGCACCACAACACGCTGCTGCAGGGGCTGGGCGCGCCGCCATTCACCAAGCAGGAGCTGATGGACTGGCTGCTGGACCTGGCGCCGCGCATCCTGCCGTTCGCGGCACGGGTCTGGGAGCTGCTCGACGAGGCGCGGCGGGCCGGGCGGCGCATCCTGTTCGAGGGCGCGCAGGCGGTGATGCTCGATGTCGATCACGGCACCTATCCGTTCGTGACCAGCAGCAACACGGTGGCGGCCAACGCCGGAACCGGCAGCGGCGTAGGTCCGGCCGCGATCGGCTTCGTGCTCGGCATCGCCAAGGCCTATTGCACGCGTGTCGGCGCCGGGCCGTTTCCCACCGAGCTGTTCGACGAGACCGGCCGGCTGCTCGGCGAGCGCGGCCACGAGTTCGGCACGGTGACCGGCCGGCCGCGCCGCTGCGGCTGGTTCGACGCGGTGCTGGTGCGCAGCGCGGTCCGCGTCGGCGGCGTCGATGGCCTCGCCTTGACCAAGCTCGACGTGCTCGACGGTCTCGACGAGATCAGGATCTGCACCGGCTACACGCTTGATGGCGTGACGGTGCGTCACCTGCCGGCGGCCCCGGCGGCGTCGTTGCGCGTGCAGCCGGTGTTCGAGACGATGCCCGGGTGGAAGGAAACCACGCGTGGCGCGCGTTCGTATGCCGACCTGCCGGCGCAGGCCATCAAGTATGTCCGGCGCATCGAGGAACTGGTCGAGGCGCCGGTGACCCTGCTCTCCACCAGCCCGGAGCGCGACGACACCATCCTCGTGCGCGATCCGTTCGAAGGCTGATCACGTGATCCAGATCAGCGAAGGCGCCGACATCCTCACCATAATCCAGGTGTTCACGGTAGAGCCGCAGGACCAGCAGGAGCTCATCGACCTGCTGTCGGAGGGCTACGGAAGTTCGTTGTCGCGCGCGCCGGGTTTCCTGTCCTGCGGCCTGCATCGCGGCGTCGATGGCGACAAGGTGACGCTCTATGCGCAGTGGCGCAGCGAGGCGGACTACGAGGCGATGCTCAACGATGCGTCGCTGCCCGCCATCCTGTACCGGGCGCTGACGATCTCGACCTTCGAGCCGGGGCGCTACGAGGTGATGCAGACTTTCAGGCCGGCGCGTGGCGCGGCCGGCCCGGCCTGATCTACGCTAGCTGCGGCCGCCTTCGAGCGTGTTGCAGAACAGGGCGAACTCGGCGGCGGTGGCGAACGAATTCTGCGTCCCCGGCCGGGTGACCGCGTCGGCGGCGTAGCGCGCTGCCTGGCGCAGGGCCGTGAGTTTGTCATGTCCGCCGACATAATGATGCGCGAAGGCGCCGATGAAGGCGTCGCCGGCGCCGGTGGTGTCGACCGCCCGTACGGCAACCGGAGCGATGTGATGGATGCCGCCCGGTTCGACCAGCAACGCACCGTCGGCGCCGAGCGTTACGATCACCGCGCCTATGCCCCGCTCGAGCAGCGTGCGCGCTGCCTGCCCGGCCTCGTCCGCGGTACGCGTCGGCAGGCCGGTCAGGATGGCAAGCTCGGTCTGGTTCGGGGCGAAGAAACTGACACCCGCGATGCGGTCCATCGAAAGCCCGGGCGTCGCCGGCGCCGGGTTTAGCAGCACCGGAACCTTGTTCGCCCGACCGAATTCGATCGCCGCATAGACTGTTCGCAACGGTACTTCGAGTTGCAGCAGGATCAGCCCGCAGCCACGAAGATCATCCGCGGCGTTCTCGACATCCTCCGGCGCCAGCGCATCGTTGGCGCCCTTGACGATCAGGATACGGTTCTCGCCGTTCGGCTCCACGAAGATCGGGGCGACCCCGCTGGACAGGCCGGGGACGATGCGAACGTGGCGCGCATCGATGCCTGCAGCCGCAAGGCTGCTCTGCGTATTGCGGCCGAACAGGTCGTCGCCGACGCAGGTCACCATCAGCACGTCGCTGCCGAGCTTCGCCGCGGCGACCGCCTGGTTGGCGCCCTTGCCGCCGGGACCCATGGCGAAACGTGGGGCCGCCAGGGTCTCGCCCGCCTCCGGCATGCGATCAACGTAGGTCACCAGGTCGACCATGTTGCTGCCGATAACGCCGATGCGCCTGCTCATGGGGACCCTGCCGGTCTGGTGATCAATAGATGCCGGCGGGGATGCCGCCGGCCTGGCTCACGATGGCGACGCCCGAGCTGGTGCCGAGCCGCATTGCTCCGGCGGCGACCATCGCGCGCGCGGTGTCCAGGGTGCGCACGCCCCCCGAAGCCTTGACGCCCACGTCGGGTCCGACTGCGGCGCGCATGAGCGCCACGTCGGCGACGGTTGCGCCGCTTGACGAGAAACCGGTCGAGGTCTTGACGAAATCGGCGCCCGACTGTTTCGCGAGCCGGCAGGCCGTGCGCTTCTCGTCGTCATCGATCAGGCAGGTCTCGATGATGACCTTGAGAATGGCATCCGGGCAGGCCGCCCGTACTGCCGCGATGTCGGCGCCGACCACATCGTGCCGGCCCTCCTTCAGCGCGCCGATGTCGATCACCATGTCGATCTCGTCGGCGCCATCCGCCACCGCCTGTGCCGCCTCCGCCGCCTTGATGCGGCTGGTGGCGGCGCCGAGCGGAAAGCCGATCACCGAGCATGTGCGGACGTCGCTGCCGGCAAGGCCTGCCGCCACCAGCTTCACCCGGACCGGATTGATGCAGACCGACCGGAACCCGTGCAGCGTTGCCTCATCGCAGCAGGCGAGGACCTGCTCCGCGGTCGCATCCAACTTAAGGATGGTATGGTCGATCAGCCGGGCGAGTGCCGACGCATCCTGATCCGGTTCGGACATGCCTGGCGCTCCTTCCCGCTGGGCGGTCAACTTGGCCGTGATTGCCGGGTTCGTCAAAACCGGACCAGTCCGATGCGCACGTGGATCGAGCCTCTCCATCAAGGAAGTCTTAACCGGCGCAGGGCATGATCGCGGGGAGGCGGCGCAAGGGGGCGCAAGGTGAGCGGACAATCTGCCAGGCCGCCGCAGCCATCGGCCGGTCCGGTGCCGATTATCGCCGACCGCTACTTGGTCCTGGCGTCGGCGCCGCGAGGCGAGATCGGCGGCGTCAGCGCCTGCAAGGCAGAAGACAGGCGGGGGCTGTCGGGTGAGCTGCTGGCGCTGAAGGTGATGCGGGATGCGCCGTGCCGTCCGCGGCTGCCGGTCTACATCGACCTGCGTCACGAGGGCCTGCTGGCACCACTGGCGAGCGGCTTCATTGGCAACGACTACTGGATCATCGCACCGGCACCGGGCGGGCGGCCGATGACCTCGCTGGTCACACCCTGGATCGGCAATGCCCTGCTGACACATTTCCTGCGTCCGGCGGCGGCCGCACTCGAGCGGTTGCACGGCGTCGGCCTGACGCACCGCGCGATCAGGCCGGACAACGTCTTCCTGTCGGCGGGCGGTGGTGTCGTGCTCGGGCCGTGCTGGGCAGCACCGGCGGCGATGCACCAGCCACCGGCCTTCGAGCCCCCCGAGAGCCTGGTCTGCGCGCCGAATGCGCGCGGCCAGGGGACCGCCGCCGATGACGTGTATGCGCTCGGCGTGCTGCTGCTCGCGCTGTGGCGGCGCCGGCTGCCGATGGAGGGGTTGTCGACCCAGGACGTGCTGCGGAGCAAGCTCGAGCTCGGAAGCCACGCGGCTCTCACCGAGAACGAGAGGCTGCCGCAAGGCGTGCAGGAGATCCTGCGCGCGATGCTGGCCGAACAGCCGGCGGCGCGTCCGACCGCAAGCTCGCTGACCAGTCTCGACGGGATCCACGAGCGCCGCGTCATCCGGCGCACCATGCTGCGCAGCGGCCGGCCGATCGCGGTCGGGGAGCGGCCGGTCTGGAACTGCCGCAGCCTGGCGCTGGCGTGCGCGGACCAGCCGGCAGCCGGACTCGAGCTGCTCAGGCAGGGCACCATCGAGCAGTGGATCCGGCGCTATGCCGAGGATGCCGCGCTTGCCAGCCGCATCGCTGAATTGCGCAGCCTGGATGCGAAGTTCGAGAGGCGCAGCCCGGGCGTGGACGACGCCATGCTGATGCGCCTGGTTGCGGCACTCGATCCCGACGCACCGTTGTTCTGGCGTGGCTGGCTCTGGCCGGACGGGCTGGGCAGCCTGCTGGCCGCGCAGCTTGCCGCGAAGCCCGCAACCGATCGTCGCACCGCAGCCTCACTGGTCGAGGCCCTGATCGGCCGGGAGACGATAACGCGCTGGCTGAACCTGCAGGACAGCCGTTCGCATCATCTCGCCATCGCGATCCCGGCCCGGCTTGCGCGCGATGCGGCCGGGCTCGAGGCCGATGCGATGTTCCTGCTGGCCCTCTACGTGCTCAATCCTTTCCTGGCCTGTGCATCGCCGGTGTTCGCCGCCGTTCCGGCCGGGACGCAGGGCGACCTGATCCTGTCCCTCGAGCGGGGGCAGGCCTTGCCGGGCGCGCCGGGCCTGACGCTGGATGCCGACATCATGGCCTTCCTGTCGGCACGGGCCGAGGATGGCGGCCAACCGGTGCCGGAGAAGGACGAGCCGTTCGACCCGTCGCTGCGGGGGCTGATGGCATTGGCCCGGTGTCAGAAGCAGAGTGGCTGCGGCCCCGCGCCCAGGCTCGCGGCGGCCCTGTTGCAGTCCGTCCTGCCGATGCTTCAGGACTGGCCAGGCGCCAGCCGCCGGACCGCCCGGGAGGCGCAGGTGAGGGCGGCGGCAGACGGCGGCGATCTCGCTGCCATGCTCGGCCTGCTGACCGATCAGCCACAGCGGACACAGGACGCAGCGGAGCGCGAGGAGGCTATCGAGCTGGTGATCCGGCTGAGCCAGACGCTGAACGATGAAACCGTGGCGCTGCCGGAGCGGCAGGCGGTCGCGCGAAAGGCGGCGCAGGACACCGCGGCGGGTGCCGGGCTGGTATGCCTGATGGGCGTCCTGCTGCTGGAGATGCTGGCCTGATGGTCCGCCCCGGCGCCCTGGGCACCGCCTGGCTACGACCGGTCGCCTCATGAAGCGAAAGCCGTTGCCGGACAAGCAGGCCGCGAAGGCGGCCGGTTGGCGATGGTGGCAGGGAATGCTGTTCGGCATCCTGCTGATGGTGTCGCCGGGCGGCATGCTCCTGCTGATGGCGCTGGGCGCTCCGGTGTTGTTGTGTCTGGTATGCGAGACCGCACCGGGCCGTCCCCTGACCCGGACGGTGACGATCTTCACCCTTGCCGGCGCGATCGAGCCGGTGCGGTCGTTCCTGTTCAGCAGTCATACGCTGGCCGACAGCGTCGATGTGCTGGCCCGCATCGGCAGCCTGCCGCTGACCTGGACCGGTGCTGCAGCCGGCTGGCTGGTCAACGAGACGTCGTGCGTGGCTGCCGTATGGATGACGGATCTGCGTCTGGCGGGCCGCCGACGTGAGATAGAGGCGCGCCTGGCGGCATTGAGAACCGAGTGGAGCCTGCCGGCAACCGATCCCTGACGTCGCACCCTGGAATCGAAAGCGCCGCCTCATCGCTGAGACGGCGCCGCGAGCCTTGCTGCCGGATTAAGTAGTCGGTCAGGCGGCCTTCTCGCCCTGGCCATGATCGGACTGTCGCCTCGTCGTCACCTGGGTCCGCATCGCCTTCTGGAGCTTCTCGAACGCCCTTACCTCGATCTGCCGCACCCGCTCGCGCGAGATGCTGTACACTTGGGAGAGATCCTCGAGGGTGGCCGGCTCCTCTTTGAGGCGCCGCTCGATCAGGATATGACGCTCACGCTCGTTCAGGGTGCGCAGGGCCTCCCCGAGCAGCGCCTTGCGGCCGGAGAACTCCTCGCTTTCGGCGAGGACCTGCTCCTGGCTGTCACCCTCGTCGACGAGCCAATCCTGCCACTCGCCCTCGCTGTCCGCGCGTACCGGGGCGTTCAGGCTGTGATCCGGCGCAGCGAGGCGCCGGTTCATGTTCACCACATCCTGCTCGGACACGGAGAGCGAGCGCGCGATAACGCCGACCTGCTCGGGATGGAGATCGCCATCCTCGATCGCCTGCATCTGCCCCTTGAGGCGCCGCAGGTTGAAGAACAGCTTCTTCTGGGCGGCAGTGGTGCCCATCTTCACGAGCGACCAGCTGTGCAGGATGTATTCCTGAATGGCGGCGCGGATCCACCACATCGCGTAGGTCGCAAGACGGAAGCCACGCTCCGGGTCGAACCGCTTCACCGCCTGCATCATGCCGACGTTGCCTTCGCTGATCAGCTCGCTGATCGGCAGGCCATAGCCGCGGTAGCCCATTGCAATCTTGGCAACGAGACGCAAATGGGAAGTCACCAGCTTGTGCGCGGCGGCGGTGTCCTCGTGGTCACGCCAACGCTTGGAAAGAGCAAGTTCCTCCTCGGGAGCGAGCATCGGAAACTTGCGGATGTCCTGGAGGTACCGAGAGAGATTTCCCTCGGGACCCAGGTTTAGGACGGCAGAGGCCACGGCAAAGGCTCCTTTCGTCTGGCTGAAGCGAACCGGTGATGCCCATACGGCGCATCGAACGGCCAGTTTCGTCTGCAGTCAGCATGGGCGCGGGTGAGGACTTCACGTCCCTGAGATTGCTTCCGGTTCGGCAAGCGGTTCCCAGGACGTCCAGACCGGCGGGGCGCCCGCTCGTCGGAATGGCGCTTTGATACAGGACCAATTTGGTCCGGTCAAGTGGAAGCCGGCTCTGTGCCTCTTGAAATTCCTGTAATGTTCTCCAGCAGTGCCGAGAAATCCGGTGGTGGCCCGCTGTCGAATTGCATTGCCTGCTGTGTTGCCGGATGGATGAAGCCCAGGCTTCGCGCATGCAGCGCCTGCCGGGGAAAGCCCAGCGCTGCGAGGAGAGCGTGCTCCGGGAGTTTTCGTGCAGCAGCGGGTGTGCGGCGCAGGTAGACGGGATCGCCGACCAGCGGATGCCCGTTCTGGGCAAGGTGCACGCGGATCTGGTGGGTCCTGCCGGTGGCCAGCCGGCAATCGATCAGGCTGAGCGAGGCGTGCAGGACCTGCAGCGTGCGGTAGTGCGTGAGGGCCCATTTCCCGCCATGCGTCACCACTGCCATGCGCTTGCGGTCCCGCGGGTCACGCCCGATGGCGCCCTCGATGGTGCCGTCGGGCGGGCTCGGCAGGCCCCAGCAGAGCGCCAGGTAGCTGCGTTCGATGCGGCGGGCGGCAAAGTCCGCCGACAAGGCGGCAAGTGCCAGCTCCGTCTTGGCGACCACCATCAATCCCGATGTGTCCTTGTCCAGCCGGTGCACTATGCCGGGCCGGCGTTCCCCGCCGATCCCTGGCAGCGTGTCGCCGCAATGGCCGAGCAGGGCATTGACGAGCGTGCCGTCCTGATTGCCCGGCGCTGGATGAACAACCAGCCCGGCCGGCTTGTCGAGCACGATGAGGCTGTCATCCTCGAACAGGATGTCGAGCGCAATCGCCTCCGCCTGCGGATCGGCCGCGACGGCGGGGGGGATCTCGACACTATACGTAGCCCCGGCACGCACCGGATCCGCGGGATCGCGCAGCACGATGCCGTCGCGACGGACATGACCCGCCTGCATGAGGGCCTTGACGCGTGAGCGCGAGGTCGTGCCGATGGCACCGGCAAGGAACCGGTCGGTGCGCTCGCCGGCGTGCTCCGGGGACGCGGACAGCGCGAGTGGGGCGACGATCCCGTCGGGCCTGTCCATCATTGGCGTTCAATAGCGGTACTGACGCCTGTGTCACCAGGCGACCGGATGACGGGGGAGGAGGTTTATGGGCAGGGTCAAGGCGATGCTCGGGGCGGTCATCGGCATGGGGGTGCTGATCGCGGCGTTGACGGCGATCCTGGTCGCGACGGTGATCAAGCGGCTCGTGCACCCGCATCCGACGGCGACCGCGGAGATGGTGGTGTTGGGGGCGCCGGTGCAGCTGGACCAGCCGGCGGGAACCCGGATCGTCGCGGCCGTTCGCCAGTCGGACAGCTCGCTGGCGCTGCTGTTGTCGGGAGGCGGACGGCCTGACCGCGTGCTCGTCTGGAACGAGCAGGACGGCCGGATCATCGCCCAGGCCGGCCTGCTGCGGTGAAGACCATTGGCGTTTGCAGGCTCTTGCATCCCTCCGCGGCCTGCCGTATTGCCACCCCCGGCCACGTCCTGTTCGTCTAGAGGCCTAGGACACCGCCCTCTCACGGCGGTAACAGGGGTTCGAATCCCCTACGGGACGCCAATCTTTGCAACGATGTAGCTGCTTCTGCCGGCGCAGTTGTCCAAGATCTGGCCGATATACAGCCTTGGACAGTCAGTCCGAGCCGCAAGGGACCAGGACACGAAGCGGCCTGAGGTAGGAACCATGCGATGTATATTCTGCCAGCTTGAGCGAGACGGCTCCGAGGAACACGTTTTTCCGCTCGCTATCGGGGGGCCCCTGACCACTGATCGCGTCTGCGAGCCCTGCAATTCGCAGCTTGGCAGTAGAGTGGATGCAGCACTTGTCGACCACTTCCTGATACGTATGCGCCGAGCTGAGCTACATCTTGCTGGAAATAGTTCTCACGTTCCTTCGGAATACGAGATAATGGAGGGCGTTGCGACGCTCGTGGATGACCCTGAGCTACGCGTCAGAACGAAGTTCAACCCGCGCACTCAGAAGATGGATATCAGGCTGATCCAGCATAAGTCTCCCGTGATTGAAAACGAGAAAGGAGAAGTATCGTTCCAAGTTCTTGTGGATGAGACAGAACTACACACTCTTCCGCTGATCATTCAAAGAGAGCGCAAACGCCGTAGGCTTCCTCCTGCAACTGAGCAGGAAATGTCTGAGATCCTCGATCGAGCGTCGCGGACCGTCACCGTGCGGCAAAACCCAAATGTCCTGTTCAATCTGACAGTCAAATTTAAATACCTTGAGCATTCATTGCTCAAGATCATATATGAACTTGCGTTTCTGTGGCTCGGTGAGACTTATCTTGATGATCCGAGAGCTTCGGAGCTTCGAAGCGCCGTGACATCGGCGGATCCTGCGATCGCCCAAACATTGATGGGTTACTGCGGGGATGCCGGTTCTTCCGATCTGTTCCCTCTCTGGCTACCGCATCGTGCTCATCATCTCGCTTTCGCCACTGTCATCAACGAAAGAATTGCGATTTGCCTTCGCATATTTGACATCTTTGCGGCAACGGCTTGGATAACAGCGGACGCAAATCGATACCTGAATGGCACCGACGGTCGAGATGTGCTGCGCTTCCTGACAATCGATGCCTCCACTCGGAAGATGCTGTCTTCTCCATTTCTGGATGAGGTTATGCGAGTGGTAAGGAAGAAGGGCGAAAGCCAAACGGTAGGAGCGGTTCCCGATCCCTTATGCCTGTAAAGCTTTTCTATGTGCGCGGCGCGGCTCACAGCTGGATCGGGCTTCAGGCCGGCCTCAGGATAGCGATGACCGCGGCCCCGTGTGCTGCAACTTCAGTCCGATGGCGGCATAATGCTGCAGCACTCGAACCAAGATCCCGAGCTGCCGTTCATCGGGCTCGTCCGCTTCCTCAATCTCGTGGCGCAGCCTCGCAACGGAGGCCAGATTTTAAGCGATGATCCGCCTCATGTCGCTAATTACCTGCCGCATCACCGCCGCCTTCCCCCGGTCAATCACTGTCGTCCCTCTGCGCCACCGCCAGGGCTGCAGGAGATCTGCGCCCGTTGAATATACTTAACCTCCGTATAAGGGCCCCGCCGGTCAAACGGATTGCGTAGGCTACGTAGTGGGTCGTAAAATCGCTGCCTTGCAAGAAGAACGCAGGCCAACCCGATTCGAGCTGCGGCTCCCGCCCACCCTGCCCGACCAGATCGACGCGTGGCGGGGGGACCAGCCCGACCTTCCACCGCAAGCAGAGGCGGCTCGCCGGCTCATCGAAGCTGGCCTGTAGGCGGTAGCGCGCGCATGAAGCGCCATAGCGACACGCTGAGCCTGGACGGCGCGCTCATGTGCTGTCCGGGCTGCGTCAGGTCAGCGACCGAGAAGCTGCACTCCTGAACCGATGGTGAACCCGCGGAGGGTCGGCTTGCTGCCGGGGCAGGATCGCATCGTGCTCGACGCCCTGCTGGCGGCGGATAGCGAGCTGGCGGTGGCTGAGCAGCTGCTCCAGGCCGCATACGGGCGGCCAGTTGGAAGCCAGGTGCGCGCGCTTCGCCGGCAGGCCTAGGGGCTCCAGACAGAAGTCAAGCGACGTGTGCTGGAGCGGGAAGTGGAACATCTGCCATGACGTGGCCAGCCGTAGGGGAGGGTATTACCGAACCTCGGCGCCGGTGAAACCGGCCTGCCGCGCCTGCTGTGTCCAGGGTGGAGTGGTGCGGTGACAGAGAACCGCAGACTTATAGGCCGTCTCCTGTTGCTTTCCGCTGCGGCAGCACAGCAGCCCAGACGAAGCTGTCAGGCGCCTTCTGATACCTGAAATCCCCCATGCAGATCTCGGCAGTGCCGTCTTCTAGGGTCCTAGCGCTGCTCTTGTAGCCAAGCGAATTTCCTGCGAGGTGCCACTGCCAGCGTTCCTCCATTATAATCTGCATATCCGCCTCCCGGCGGATATGCAGCGCGTCGCCGAACGACATGTAGTCCATGCCGTCATCGTCCAGGAGCGCGCGAAAGGGCTCGTAGGCCTTTCGGCACAGGGCACGGTGAGCAACGCTAGCCTGTATGTTGCCTTCCTCCATCTCCCGCATGACCGTCTGCATGGCAGTGATTAACTCCAGAACGTCATCTCCGTCTGGCGCAAAAATAGGTTCAGGTATTTCGGCCATGCGTTCTTCCTCTCAGGCCGCCCTGTCGTGGGAAGTGGGACAGAACGGGGTCGAGCGGTTCAGCGAAGCTGGCCTCCCTCGACGTTGCGGCTACGATATGAATAAACCGAGCGTAGAAGCACAAGCAATCTACTTGCTAAGGTGCCCGCTCCTCAGCCCAGCGCCCAGTGCTCCACCAGCCGGGTCAGCAGGCTGTGTATCTCGCCCATGATGTGCTTGTGGTTGGCCCCACTTGCCGCCGCTGGACTTATCGGTGCGCTCGAGCCGGGTCGCGATGGTGAGGCGGCCCGTCCTGGAGCGGGCGGTGGGACAGCCGATGTCTAGCCCTGCAGGTTGGTGGGGGCCAGGGACGGTAGCGGCGGCGGCGGCACAAATGACATAACGGACGCGGAACGTAGTGCATCTACCAAGTTCCACAGCTCGAATGCTCGAGAGGTAAACAATCGTTAAGGGCCTGCTATGCTAGTCCGCCGACGCCTTATCGCCCGCAAGGCCCGCAAGGCATGCAGCATACCAAGCGGCGACACCCACCCGAAGAACGGCGGCACGGTGGAGCCGAACAAGCGGCCTCAGGGGCCGGCGGGTGACGTAGCCCTCTGGCGGGAGTTAGCGTTCAAAAGCGAGGCAAACGGGGACATGGTGCCCGCCGTCCGCTACTGGCAGGCCGCCATAGCGGCCGCCAAGCTGCTGACGCCACCGGCAGCAGATGCTGATTTGAAATGGCTCCGTGAGCGCCTGGTCCGGGCCAATGCGGTTTTGCAGCACCTGGCAGGTAGTGCAGCCGGGCATACCGTCCAGTGACATCAGCAAAAGGCCCCGCCGCCAATTAGGGCAGCGGGGCAAGTTGCTTGAGGAAACGTTCGGCACCTTGCAAGCGCCGTGCCTTATCCGGCCTGGTTTGTGCTGATAGCTATGTCAGCCAATCTCGATGCCGAGCAAAAAAGCCCCGCCGCCTGTGACGGCAGCGGGGCCAAGTCATGATGTCTGCCCCAGGATCATACACATTCCGTAGCGTTTACGAAACGTTTATATAGTTGTTCTATCGACGCAAGGCCGTCTGGTGATCCGCTTTCGGGCGGTGGTGTGCCGGAACGGAATAGGCGATGCAGGGCGCAGCGGGCGGTGTCGCTCGATCTACGGGGCGTGATCGCATCCGGGTGAGGGAAGGTGGCATTGATCCACCTGCCGCTGCGCTGCGCCTACGGCCGCCGCGAGCGCGGCATCACCGTCATGGCAGGCAGGGCGGTAGAGGCCCCTCATCCCTACGTGGGAGATGCAACTACCCCATTGCTCATCTGCCTCTACACCACCTTGAACTGTGCGTAACTATGTGCGTATACTAGATACGCACATAGAGCGCCGGGAGGGCATCATGACAACGCGGTCAAGCAACGTCGTCTCCGTGAAATCAAAGATGGGCCGGGAGGTATTCCGAGCAGAACTCAAACGCCTTGAAATAGGGCAATCCGCCTTTGCAGCCCTTACGGGAACGCCGCTCCGAACAGTGCAGTCCTGGGCGCTGGGCGAGCGCGCCCTTCCGCGGAACATCAAGTCGCTCTTTGCGAAGGTTGAGGCGATGCCGCGTAAGGAGCAGCTGCTGGCAGGTCTGAAGGAAGACGTAAAGCGTCTCACGGTGCCTCAGCAGGAGGGCCTGCTCAAGCTTGCCCTCCAGTTCAAGAAAGACCACGAGAAGGAGCAGGCGCAGGACAATAAGATCCTGGAGCAACACAAGCAGATTGGAGAGCTACGAAAGCAGGTCGGGACGCTATCGGGGCAGATCGACGAAGTGACGACCAAGATGGCTGAGGTCGAAAAACACTCGAATCACGTGAACAGGGTGTGCGCTACACAGAGTGTCCAGCTCGAGAATTTCAGGGTCGAGTTGGCACGCCGAGTGGCAAATGCCACGGTGTTCAACCAAAGCTAGAACTGTCGGGCGCGCGGTGACATTGGTCCCCGCGCCCCAACTCGCTCTGGATGCCAAGTGCCAACCACCCGCGCTTGCGCTCCTGCCACCAGCCTTCCCGCGCGTTCAGCACCGTGAACGGCGCGACGCCGAAACGCTCGCCCAGCAAGCCAAGCGCCACGGCCTCGCGTTCGGCAGCCCGTGCGTCGCGGATGCGCTTGGCGGCAGCCAGGATCTCGCGCTCGCCGCGCGCCACGATCACTTCCTGCTCATCCTCAGGAAGGCGGGCCACGGCCGAGGCGGCCGACACCGACACCTCGCCGCGCTCCACATGCCCGGCCAGTGCAGGGATCGCATGGTCGCGCACCGTGACTGCTGATCGCACGCTCCGCTCCGACACATTGAGCAGTTCCGCGGCCTCGGCCTGCCCGATACCCGGCAGGTTTGCGGGGTTAGTTGACGGCCGACCGACCCCAAGGGTGGCGATCCGGGCCGCCACCAGCGCCCGCTGGGTCTCGTCGAGGTGCCGCCTGCGCAGGTTCAACGACACCACGTAGGCCAGCGGGTCGGACCTTTCGTAGGTGGCAAACACCGGCTCGACACCCGCCGCTATGCAGGCCCGCAGCCGGTTGCGGCCATCGAGCACCCGGCCGTCGGCATGCAACACGATGGCCTCGCGCAGGCCATGCGCCTGGACGTCCGCGACCAGTGCTTCGAAGTCCGGGCCGGTTATGAGGGGAAATAGGTCGGCGATGGGGTGGAAGGCTCGCATCGCGAGCTCAGGTGGCAGCATAGTCGATACTCCCTGGTTTCCAGCTAGGCGCCAGCAAGGATAGTGTCCCACCGTTCAAGAAATTGGCTGAGCCATCCTGCGGGACGATCGAGGCCTTGGTGGCTATAGTCATGCAGGAACGATCGCATGTCGTTATCCTGATGAACCCGACCACTGTGACCAGGCATGCTTAGCCAGGACTTATGACTGTCGGTGATTGCCTCGGCTACGACACTGCTCGGCACGATCCAGCACCGAGGCGGGTCAGTCAGTGTTTTTCCAAAATCTACGAAGGCATAGAATAGCGAGGAGCGTATGATCCCTTCGTGCTTTCGGTTGAGTGGCCATCCACTCTTGCCGTTCGTGTTCTGTCGGGCCTTCACCTGAACGGCAGCCAGTGAGTGTCCCTCTCTGTCAGAGACGATGATATCGACATCCGGCGCTCCAGCTGGAGCAATCGCTGCGATCATACCGCGCCGAAGAAGCTGGCACATCACGTAATGCTCCCCGGCGGCTCCAAGCATCGCTGTATTTATCGATCCGGTTCTCGCCATGCCCAGTCCTCTAACTAATGTCAGTCTAGAGCACGGGGGTCCGCTAGCAACGGAAGCGAAAGTGTTTCGGACCGGCTTACTCCATAAAAGTTTAAGTTTCGAGGTCGCTGCGCTCCGAAAGATCCAGGACAACCCTAACGACACGGGAAGAGTGTCCCATTCTGACGTGCCGCTGAGGTTTCACCTCAATGAAGCTGGTTAGCCGCCTGTCTTCTCTCGGGTGGAATTCGAATTGCCGACATGCCCACCTTGGCGTGAACTCGCCGGGAGTAAAAGGGACGCTTTCGAGTGATGACAAGTGAAGACTGAACTCGGTCTATTACCTCCAGATCGGAAATGCGATGACCTGTCGTCGTTGATTTCTTCTGAGTAGTCTGCGTATCTTTAGTTTGTCTCCGTTTCGGCTTCAGTGAACTGCAACAGCACTTCAATGCATAGTGTGCCGGCATCAACCGCTTGTTCGAGCCGTTGCGTAAGGTAGTAGTCGAACGCCATCATTGGCGTGGTCGTCTTACCTCGTGCAGCAATCATTTCGGCGGCCTGCACAACACGAAGCAATTCCGAAATGTCAAGCAAATGAGGAAAGCCGCCGGACGCGCGGGTGAATTCGCGTATGAACTCGATACCGTAGGCGGCACGGTCCTCAACCAGTTCTAAGTCGGGAACGAGAACGATCACATGAGCAGGACTTTCGCGTTCGACTAATAGCGTGTCTCCCTTCAAACCCGTCACCAAAATACCAGACCGCAGCGCCCTTATGGCACCGCGCAGTTGCGCAAAGGCTTTCTTAATATCTGAAGAAATCTTGCGCTTTAACTTTGCACGGTCGGGCAGCCGCTCACGCGTCAATATCGACAGCGCCTTGGATTCGATCAGCACCGCACCGAATTCGTAGCTTAGCAGTAGATCCGTCAACTCTCGCGTTCCAGCGCCCTTCGGAATCTGTGGGCTGTAATGCACACCTGTTGGCAGAAGATTATCGGTAAGCCAAACGGCTAACTGCTCCTGCTGATTACCTTCATTGCCGTCAAAGATGTCAATCAGAGTAGAGGAAGCCCCCGCCGTGATGAAGTGATTGCGGACGGGTCTCCAGTCGGACCTGCCGCCAATTTCCAGCACCAGCCAGACGTCGTCATCTTCGACACGACGATGAAGGCGGTCGAGTAGCGGGCTTGTCGTCGCCATCATTGTCGAGTGGTCGACTTGCCCGAACGTTGCGCATGCAGCCCACTCGGACAGGCGATCCAATATGCCTAGCGTCGTAAAGTCGTTCCAAGCGATGTTAACGGCAAGTTCGTTGAACAAAAACACTACCAGCGGCTCACCGCGTGCCAATCCACGAATCCCATTCAGTTCTTCTTCACGTTCTACAATAGACCAAAGGATGCCACCGTCGTCGCCATCATCGTGTATTTGTAACGCACACAATAAGCGACCATTGCAGACTGCAAAGGCAAGTTGAGTCGGCACACCCAGCACCACATATTTCAGAAGAAGCGTGCTGCCTTTGATCAGTAGGGTGGGTTCAAACCCATCGCTGCCCCTGACGTAGTCGAAGCGGACTAGCTGCGGACACGCCAAGAACTCGGAACGATTATTAGAAGATAACAAATGCATTGGCCTATCCTGCCACCATCGTAGGCCAAGGCGAATAGTAAAGTTGATAAGACGCCGTAGCTGGTAGAACTGCCTTATAACTCGCGCATGACCTGGCAGCGCTGCCACTGGCAACGGCTAAGTTCTTTTAAAAAAGGTGAAATTACCCGGTGAAATGGCTGAACTCGAACTAGCGACTTCTCCTCAACTATGTTAATGGCAGCTTTAGGGGCCATTTTAACTTTCTTCCACGTTATAGATGGGCGTGCTGGCTGTCAGCAGACTCTACTTTATAATGTCCGCTTCTGAGCAGCACTGATCGGACGTGGCCTCACCGGCTGCACTACCACCGCACTGCCCGCACAGGCCGGGCCCGCGCCCACTCCAGCGCCGCCTGCGTGATCTGCATGGGCGGCGCAGCCCCTAGCGGCATTAGTAACGCTCCGGCCACTGCGTTGGCGATGTCATCGTGCGCTCCGGGGGCATGGTCGATGCTGTCCCGGCCGCCGCGCGCCGTGCGCCGTTCCAGATCGCACAACTGCTTTGAGAGCCGGGGCAGGTCGAGCAGTTCCACCTGGCGGCTGTTCAGCCTCGGCAACAGGTCCCGATAGAGGTCCGAGCGCGGCTGCTCGCACACCTGATACTCGACACCCAGCTTGCGGAACGGCTCGCGTGCCCACTCGCCCGCATAGCGATCGCCGCGCACCCGCCGGATGCCGTAGGACTTGAGCAGCGCCACGAAGTCCGCCACCACCCCCTCCGGCGAGAACGGCGGCCGCACCTCACGCACCGCGTCCAGTTGCACCAGCCCATCGCGCTCCAGATGGGCGACCGCGAGCGTCATGCTGTCCGAGCTGCCGCCGCTCGGATCGACGAAGCCGTGGTAGGTGTTGCCGGTGATGAATGGCAGCTCGAACCGGCCGGGCACGGTGCAGGCGTCGATGACCTCGCGAGAGACAAAGGCCGCGATGTCGTCCCTGAACATTGCGCCAAACTCGGCCGCCGCTCTGGCCGCATCGTCCTCGTAGGCCTGCGCCACCAGCGCACGGTCGAGCGTAGGATTCATGGCCAACGTCGGGCCCTGCCACACCAGCACGCGGGCGTCGTCCTTGCCCCAGTGCTGCCGGTAAGCCTGATAGAGCGCCCCGCGCTTCGCGTAGGGCGAGCTCGCAATCATCAACAGGCTGCCCGGGATGCTGCTCAGGCCCGGCCGCACCGCCGTCAGGATCTCCTGATCCGGATTGGCGGACAGCTCATCCGTTTTCAGAAACGCCACCTCGTCGATCAAGACGGCGGCCAAGGTGTAGCCGCGCACAGCCCGGAAGCTGGCTGTGTGGATCTCGATGAGGCAGTGCGGGCCAAGCGCCACCGACTCACCGGTCTCGTCGCTCTTTAGCGCGGCCAGGGCGGGCACCCCGTCGATCAGGCCCAGCACGTAGCGCATGATGTGCCGCGCCTGCCGGCGGTCGGCGGCAATCACCGCGATGGTCGCCACCTCGCCCGATGCCAGGTGCGGCCCGTAGTCCCGGAACGCCGCAAGATAGACCGCGAGCAACGCCAGGATGCGGCTCTTGCCAGCGCGGCGTCCGCAGATCAGCGCCGCCTCGCGGAACGGGGCGGCAGGGGCCTCGCTGCGGCCTGTATGCGTCCGATAGAGCCCTAGGTCGTCATCGGTCATCGGAAGGGCGAACAGCGCCGCCAGGAACGCCCGCCACGCGTGCCAGGAGGCCGGGCCGCCCCGGAAGTGCGGGGCGAACACGGCAGGGCTGTCCAGTGCGTCGAGGATCGAAAACGTCACCGAAGGGTATCTTCCACCTACTTTAAGAACCTTAAAATGTTGAAAACCTCTGTTTCGCCCCTTCTGGCTTTACAGAAGCAAAAAGATATGCTTTTTAGCATTTAAGAGCTGCTTTTGGCTCTGAACATGGAAAAAGCAAATGTCTCAGACTCTATCCCTTGCCTGGAACCCGGCTAATCAGGTCAGCCTGAACGGAATGCTGACCGATGCATTGGTTGGTCGCTTCAATGCCGTAAGAGCAAAACATAAGCTCGCCGTCTGGCAGATCGCGGAGGCCGCGAAATGGGCGGCAACATATCTCGGCAACGCGACCCGTTACCCGGGTGACAACCCAGGCGACAAAATCAACGTCTCGACTGCTTTCGCCAACCGGTTGGCTGCCGTGGTGGAAGCGCTTGAGCAGGCCAACAGTGACGATGAGGTGCGCGAGGTCCTTCACCCAAATGCCAAAGCAGAGGCGGCCCCTGGCATAGCGACTCCACCTCAACGCGACGAAGTGGCGGCTGAGGCAGAGATACAGGACTCCAGCCTCGAGTATGCTCTGGCTATCCTGCGACGCCACGGCATCAGCAGCATCGCACTCCGCTGAAACTTAACTCTGATCGAGAGTTCTTCCGGTGCCGCTCATGCGGTCACCGGAAGCAACGCTGTCGCGTCATGCTTCAACGCCTGCAAGGCCTGCTCCCACGCCGCCTCGCCGCGCAGCACGGGCCAGTTCTGCAGATCGTCCCGGCCCCGGTGCCCCGGCTCGCACCGCCGCACCACCGCGCGCGTCTGGTCGTCTGCGGGATAGCCATACGCCCCGCCTGGCTCCCCTGACGTCTCGAAGCCGCCATGCCGCGCCAGCCACACGAGCTCGCGGCCCAGCCGGATCACGTCGCGTTCCGCCGCCTCCACCTGGGCCAGCACTCGCGCCGCATGGGGCCGCACCTCGGCGGCCAGCACCGCCACCGCCGCCTCATGCACGCGCATGTCGATCAGTCCGGTGTGGCCATGCCCCGGCTGCTGCAACCGCGCCCGCAAGGCATCGCGCGACAGCCGCGCATCCACCAGCGCCGCCTCGGCCGCCGCGAGGCGCTCCCGCGCCGCCTGCACCGGCCCGGGACCGTCCAGCACCTCGCCAGCCGCTATCGCCAGTGCCCGGTCGGCAAGGCCGTCGCGCGCCTCCTGCAGCGCACGCCCGGCCGCCTCGCAGTCTGCATCCGCCTGCCACACCGCACGGTCGGCCGCCTCGGCCGCCGCCTCTAGCGCCTGCGCCCGCCGCACCGCGTCGTCGCGTTCGCTAATCAACGCCGCGAGGTGCTGCCGCTCACTCGACAACGCAGGCGGCTGGCGGCGCAGGCCAAGTGCCGGCACCGGTCAGGCCAGCCGGTTCGCGTGCGGGAACATCGCCTCGAAGGAGCCGCCGCGTGCCGCCTGCCTGCGCGTGACACCGGCCGCCACCCGCCGCCGCAGACTGTCGGCCGCCATGCCGGTTGGACCATCGTCGCGGCCCTGTAGGATGCCCTCCGCCCTGTCGAGATCGGACGGGCCAAGCCGTTCGGCCAGGAAAGCGAGCAGCTTCTCGGCAATTTCGTCGTCCACGTCATCATCCTTTGCGATGGAGGCAGGGGAAGTTGCGGCAGTCTCCGGCCGCGTTGCGCGCACCGGACGGGCGGACGGGATCACACAGTCCGGAATGCTCCGGCCGCGCAGCTCGTCGCACCACGCGGCGTCAAGAGCCATGCCCAAACGAGCCGCCGCAAAGGCAGCAGCACGCAACCGAAAGTCGACGTTGGTCTGACTCATTGGAGCACCTGGCTGGGAAGAATGGCGGGGCGCAGCACGGAGAGCGCCAGTGCGCCTTGCAGGAAGTCGGGCGCACGTCGCCAGAACAGCGCCACCTGCCGACGCTGGTCATCGCCGAGCATGTCCATCGAGAGGAACGTGTTGGCGACGAACAGGATCCCCACCTCAGGAGTGTCGCCCTGCTCCAACGTGGGATGCACCTCGCACAGCCACGCGCCCGACGCCCCGGCCGGCACCGTCCAGTTGCCCGCCGCCAGCACCCGCGCCACATCGTCCGCATTCAGGGTCTGCAAAGCGTCGTGCGCGGCGCGCACCGCCACGCGCAGACCGCTACCGTCACCACGCTCCACGCACCGGCCCAGCGCATGGTCGGTCGCCGCGAAGTTCCACGGCCGATCCGCACGCGTGAGCATGTCGGCCCGTGGCAATCCGCGCCCGAGCCGCCCGATCGCGAGGCCATGCACCTCGATGCAGTCCCGCCCGCGCGAAGCCCGCCCGGCCTGATCGTCCAGACGCACCAAGGGGAAGCCACGCGGCAGCAGCAACCGCCACACACGCACCGTGCCAGTGCCGGCCAAGGGAGACACCTGCATGGCCTGCTCGATGCGTCCAAACGCACGGTCGCGACCGGTGCCACCCTTCAGCGCCGCCGCCGTGAGCGTCTCGGCCGGGATGCCCGTGGCCCGGCGCATGAGCCGCCTGGTCTCGACAGCGGCCTCGGCCATGAACTCCCGCACCTCGCGCCGCGCCACGGTGCCGACGCCCGGGTTGCGCAGCGCCAACGGGCGGAAGCCGGCATCGCCAAGGGGCAGGGCCGAGGCCGCACTCACGCCGCCGCCTCCGGACGATGCTGGCGCACGATGTCGGCGATCGTCGGCGCAGGGGCGGCCGGTTGCGGCTTGATGCCGAGTTGCCGCAAGAGCCGCGCCTGGCTGGCTGAGTGCGCGAGGTAGACCTTCGACGATGACCAGTGGGGGATCGCACCCTGCGCGAGGTCTCTGTCCATCAATGATAACCGCAGCTGGATCTGGACGACGCTCTCGATGACTAGGCGATCGGCTGGAGAAGCCTCGCGGGCCAGCGCGGCGAGCAAGCTCAGGCGCGTATCACGCGCCAGCCTCGACTCGCGCGTCCGGCCATCGGGCTTTGCCAACCGGTGGTGTGCGGACTGGGGGCCTAAAGGACGCATTGTGCGGCGCAACCTGCAGTGCTTTTGGTCCATATCTTGGACAGATCCTGTCTGCAAGATCAATGTTTGCAGCAGCGTCAGTATGTTGTGCAACTATGGCTACCGTAGTTTACCGCCGTGTCCCAGCGGATACCTCTGTATCTAGATACCTTTGAAAAAGGTGCGATTGCTGTCCAGAGAGGATTCAAATGCGGTGCAGATGGCTCTGTCAGCATCCGATTTTCGCCCCTTGCAACCGATAACCGCGAGCGTCTGGCACCTGCTCCACCTCTTGCATCCCTCTTTGTTCCGCTGCTGCACAGTTCGCACGGATGCTGCACGGGACCTGTATGGGAAAAAAGTGCACGGGTAATGCACTCTTCCCTATAGGGTCCCGTTTCCGTGCACTGCACGGAAGCTGCACGGAAGAGCGCACGGAAGTATTCTGCGTCTCACAGTTCGAAATCACGGTCCCACCTAACATTTGACGGTCGACCGTTCGCCGCTCTGAGGCCCCGCGCAGGGCTGCGGTTGGCGCGCTTAAAGTCTTCGATCGCAAAGCCGTGCTCGCTCGTCATTTCCTTGAGGAAGTCAGCCTGGCATTTCGGTGTGGTCACGCCGTGTCTGACTAGCAGGTGCCTGACGGAGCGAGGATCGCTGCTGAGCCTTGGCGACCACGGGCCTCCAGGTGATCCGGCTTCAGCACCGGCGAGGATCGCCATACGGGCTTCGAGACCAACCACTTCGAGAGGCGGGTTCCACGGAACGACCGTCACCGCCCACTCGCCATTCGCCAGTTGGTGCGCGACCTTCTCAAACCACTCGCCATTCTGTAGTGCGGCGTGATTACTCTTGGCACCGTCGAGGCGAAGATAGTTTCGGCGGACCTTGTCATTGATGCCGAAGCTGATGGCCTCCTCTTGGCTCATGGTGACCACGGTCGCCACGATACGAGCAGCGCCAACTATTGCGGAGGCGCCGCGAGCCGCGTCGGGGTCACCTGGCGTGATCAAACCCTTCCTTGTGTGGTGCGCCAGCAAGAGAGCCAGGTTGTGGCGGACAGCCAGACTGCGTAGATGAGCCATCACCTCACGCAGCGCGCCGTTATCGTTCTCGTCGGCCTCGTGCAATTCGATCAGGGGATCGAGCATGACGACGTCCGGCTCGAAACTCGTGATCTGTCTCTCAAGATCCGTCATGGCTGGCAGGAAGCCTAACACCCCATCCACTCGTCCGATGAGGCGACCAAGCTTCGTGGTGGAAACGCGGACAACGAGATCTTTCAGGTTTGCCGGCGTCGCCCCAAAACTTCGCAGCGCGGCTGAAAACCGGAGCTTTTGCTCATCAGGACCGTCCTCTGCGTTAAAGATCAACACCTTGCATGGATGTTGGGGTGTCATGCGGTGGAACGCACGATTGAAGGTTAGGGCGATTGCCCAGGTGATCATCAGGCTGGACTTGCCGGCCGCACCGGCACCGACCAGGACGGTGATCGCCTGGCGCAAGAGATATCCGGGGGATATCCACGGCCTAAGCGGCAGTTGGGCCTCGTCCCAATCGCCGGTATCGAACGTGAGACCGCTCTCGACCAAGTGCCCAGCGCCAAGCGGCGACCTCTGGTTCGACACGCGGGCGGCCGCCTCAGGCCGGAGCATTTTCTACCTCCGCATGGTGCCGGATAGCGGCGCGGATCGCCTGGTGCAGCACCTCCCGCCCGACCGGTTCTGGATACGTCAAGTTTACTAGAACTAAGCGGTCGAGGAGTTCGAGGCCGCGGACACCGTGCCGGATCAGGTGGTTTGCGCAGCGCTCCAGCTCGCCACGGGTGGGGTGGGCGGGCCGGTCGTTCACCCGCAGCGCTCTGATGCGGCGATTTGCTCGCGACTGGGCCTCGCGCGCCTCGTGGCCCCAAGCCTGAAGATGCAGCGCGCGGGCCCAGGGCTGCCACCGCCCGGTGCGGCTACCGATCCAGGCCAAGTATGCAATGGTGGCTGAGACTACGGCGCGGCGCTCTTCATCTGTCAGCACCGTAAGAAGGCGGTCGACCGCGAAATAATTCTCGGTTTCGGTAGCGGCGGCCAGCAGTCCGACAACGCGGGAAGAGCTGCTGCCGCGGTGGATGCCACGGCTGACAGTATCGAGAAGGATCGACCGGTGCGCCTGAGCGTCGCCGGGTGGTCGAATTGATTGTGGCATCGGGCAAGACCTGCTTGCCTCGGTTCTAGCTGATGCATAGATTGCGGCTTGCGAGGGCCGAAACCGTCTATGCAACCCGCCCGGGTGACCGAGGCGGTTTGTTTCTACGCGGCTTCATGGGCGACGCTGGTCGCCTCCATGCGGCGGCGCCAGGCTGTTGCAGCCTCGTCCGAGACCAGCGTTCGGGATCCGACCTTCATCACGGCCGGCCCACGGCCCACCTTCAGCAGGTTGTAGAACGTCGCGCGGCTGATTCGATGCGACTGGCAGAATTCATCGACGGTCTGCGCGTGGTTCAGCATGTCTGCCCCTGTTCCGACTGGACAAGGCAAACAATCGCCGAGGCACGACCGAAACTTCCAGGCTCACATTGTCGCCGATTGCGCAGGATCATCTTGCGCAATCTGCGCAAGAACCATGTCGCGGGCACGGACGAAGGTGTCGCGGCTCACGCCGTATCTCGCCTCCCACGTCTTTAGGTTACGCTTGAGCTCCTCCTGCTGAACAGCGCCGGACCCGATATCGGCCCTGATTCGCTCAACAGCGTTCTGGAGCAAGGTCGGTTTTGGGCCGGGCTTCCTGAAGATCTCTGCGTTTGCAGGAGCTTTGAAGGCGCTGGCCTCAGAGACTTCGGCAGGCACCATGGCGGCGTCGATGAACCGTGGGTTCCAGAACGTCATGCCGCCGCCCGCAATCGGCGCGCTGAGGTCACGCGGCTTGAAGCGCAGCTGCCGCCACAGCCGTGACGGGATAAACACGGGTCCGGCGCCGGAGACTTCCGGATCGGCAAAAGCAATGACTTCGCCGCGGATCAGCTTGCCGAGCAGTGCTGGCGTGTGGATGTCGGTGGCTTCCCACCACTGCTCTTCGACTTCGGGCATCAACCAAGGATCGCGGCCGTTAGGCATAATTTTGTGGCGTTCGAGCCACCGCCGGCCTTCCTTGAGAAGCGACATCTCGCTTTCATCTTGCAAAGCTGAAAACTCGTCGTTCTTGTCAAGCAACGGCATTTCAGTCTCATCTTGCGAAGGTGAAGGTTCATCCTCCCGGCCGTAGAGTGCGAATGTATCTTTGATTGCTCGACTGATCACGTCCTGCGTCATGATCACCAGCGCGCTCGACAAATCCGATCCGAGCGTCTCCGGACAGCAATCTTCTGGAACTGGACCGGTTGGAAATCGCGAACGCTTCGTCATCCGATCGCCACCACCTTACGATCCGCCTCGACACCGAAGTGCGGGAGTGCGGCCCTTATCGCGTCGGCGAAATACGACACGCTCAGATGGCCATAATTCCGCTCGCACATCCGCGTGTCGGTGTGCCCGAGGTTGCGCGCGACCACCAGCAGCGGCGCGCCGCCCATGAGTGCCAAGGAAGCGTAAGTATGTCGCATGACGTGAAAGGAAGGCGGCGGATCAAGCCGTGCGGCCACGCATGCCTCGGCCATGGGCCGCGACTGGCTGCTCTTCCCCCATCTCGCTCCGGACTCGTTCGGCAGCAGCGTGCGGCGCGCCGGCTGCCCGGCGGCGAGACGGCCAAAAAACGCTAGGCCCTCGTCTGTCAGCACGACGTGACGGCCATGTCCCGACTTGCTAATGCGAACATGAAGCGTTCCGCTGTCCCGGTTGAAGTCTCCCGCCTGCAGCGCGGCGAGCTCACCAAACCGACACCCCGTAAGCAGGGCGGCGTGCACGAGGTCGTGAAACCGGCCCGATGTCGCGTTCAGCAGGCGCTTGGCTTCCTCGACGGTGAGGTAGCGCACCCGGGAGGCGTCGGCCTGCGCAAACGGCTTGAGTGCCCGCCAAGCCTGATCGGTTGAGATCTTCTGGTCGCGCCACGCGTGGTTCAGCGCTGCCTTCAGGATTGTGAGCACCCTATTCGTCGTGGCGCGGCGCCGGCGCTTGGCCTCGTCCGGATCCTGATCGGGTGCTGTGCGGAACAGCTGCTTGTCGCCGATCTTCGTCCGGATCCGGGCAGGGGCCGCGGCCGCGGCATCGCGCCAGTCGCGCAGCTGCTTAGTGGTCAGCTTTTCGCAGTCGATGCCGCCGAGCGCCGGCAGGATCTGCGCGTCGGCCCGGCAGCGCGCGTCCTTGGCGGTCTTGCGGTTCTGCTCGAGCCACCGCAGATAGTCCTCAAGGCAAAGCGCCACCGTGTAGGGACCACCCTGCGCGGGCAGGCCGGCGGCAACGCGCTTGCTCTCGACGAACTTGGTGCGGGCGAGGGTTTGTGCCTGCGAGAAGTTCAGGAACTCGAAACCGTCGGCATCAAGGGTGTCGTCCGCGGTGCCGATCGTTTCGACCCGATAGGTCTCGGCGCCGAGGTAAAACCGCATCACCCACTTGCCAGCGATTTTACCTCGGCGATACCCAATGTGAAGGCCCTCGTCGATCGCGCGGTAATACGGTTTTGCGGCCGGCTTCAGGCGGAGCCGGGCCGCCCGTGATTCAAGATTGGCGTCGCGAACTGTCCGAGCCACCGTTGCCTCCGTTTGGACGGATCTTTGACAGACGCCTCCGGCCTATGACAGCTGTGACACATGTCCAAAGTCTGTCCAATATACATCGTTAGACGGGCCTGGGCAATGAGGGACGAGTGAGGACTGAATCCGTTGCGCTACAGTGGGTTAGTTAGATGCTCCTCGACAGTAGCGGACTGAAACTTGCCTCTCTCACGGCGGTAACAGGGGTTCGAATCCCCTACGGGACGCCAGCGTAATGATAGCGCCTATTAACCAAGTCATTACAGCACCTTATGGGGTTCGGCAGGGGCCGGCACTGGCACACGCTGTGGCACTCGTTCATTGGCACACGCTGTCGTTGCGGCGACTACGTTGGAAGGCGTGAGGCTGTAGGTCCCGCTAGCCGCTTTTTGCCAGAGCTACTGCCTCCGCCTCATCTCCAGACGGTTAACCCCGCCGCCCCGTTATCAAGCCACTACCTTCTGGCGGTGCCTGCCGGCGATCAGCAGGCAAGCCGGGGGGTCTGTCGATGTTCTGGGAACGCAGTAGTGGGGATGTGCCACGGCCAATGCCGCTCAAGGGGTCATTGCCGCCTCGGGCGCCCTCACTGGAAAGCGGTGACGTGCCACGGCCAACGCCGATAAAGAGGTTGTTGCCGCCCCACCCGCCGCCATTGGTCAGCGGGGAATCGAAGCAACCAGTGCCGCCTAAGTCTCGCCTGACAGGGCAGCGGAGCCGCTTGCGCCTTGTCATCACACAAGGTTGCCCCGAGGGCTATCCTGCGCCGCTGAGCACACTCGCCTTCGCGTCGCCCGTAGCGGGACGCAGCTTGCGCCCGTCAATGCCCCTCGTTCTCAAGCCGAAGCCGCGCCGCTCCAGCACTCGTAGGCCTGTGGCCAGGTTCGCGCTGCCGTGGCCTTCATCCGTTTTAGAGAAGCCGACTACTGAATGTTGAAAGGACGCCGCCGATTGCGGCTATCAGGACCAAGATCACAACCTCCTCAATAGACATCCGCCGCTTCGGGCGATCACGTCGGGGGTAGGCCCACACCGTCCGCAGGAACGAGCTACGACAGACATACGCTGTCGCGATCATGCTCCCGGTCGATATCGCAATACGCGCTCTCAGTCCAAGCGGCGCTAAGACCTCAGCCGCCGCAGTCGCAAAGACCGCCACGAAGCAGAAAACCCACACTAGCATCGGTTGAACTAAACGAGTGCCACGCAGGGATTGGATTGCTACCCCAGCCGCCCGTTCGGCAGCCATGTCCCCCTCGTCATACAGAAAAACCGCCTCGGATTTCGTCTGGATAAAGGACAGTGTGTTCCGTTGGCTCCTGATACGAAGTTCCTTGCATTTCGGCGGGCAGTTTTCTCGGTAGTCCGCAATGCTCCCATAGCTCGCCGTCTCGTCATCCACTGATAACCGCGAATCGGTATCCGCACACAGTGCGAGAAGCTCAGCAATGTCCTCACGATAAAGAGATATGCCTGCCACCGCCCTGCGCCGCCTTCGCTGCTTGTGAGTCACCATCCTACCTACTCCAGACAGTTCGAGCTTACTTAGCTATGGCCGTGCGCCTAGATACGATCCTCGCTGGCAGCGCAAAGGCCAGCGCCGCATTCACTTGTCAGCTTAGAAGCAGCCACGTTTGGGCTGGCGCTGCTCCCTTCTAGACGGCACGCGGCCCGGCCACTGCGTAGCCCAGGGCAACACCATCTGCCAGATGCGCTAGAGCAACTAGCCTCGTTTTAATCCTCCTAGACCGCTGAAAAGCTTGAGTTGCTAGTTGCTCCCTATAACAACCAGAGCAACTAGCAACTGGCAGCCCTGAAACGGCCTTCAACAGCCCCGCGACAGGAGTCCGACTGCCCGTTCCGGTCCGGCAAAAGCCCCGTCAACGGCCCTCAAAAGTCCTGCGCCACTCCTTCCCCGGCCCCTTCTGCGCTAGCCGCGAGGCACATTTCCCAGCGCTCCCGGGTAATTTTCCCGGCTGCCATCGCCTTGTTCTTGACCTTGCTGACCTTCGTCTTGTCCCAGGCCAGCGCCTCCGCAACGGCGTTCTGGCTCCCATAGGCGCAACTCTCGACCGCTTCCAGTAGCACGCTTATCTCCTCACTGAGTGCCGCCCGACAGGTCCATCTTGGCGGCCCGTCAGTGGACGTGAACGACGCTTCAAATGCTCTGGTAGCTGCCGTGGGTTGACCACGATACTTCGTCCACTCAAGCGTGAAGTTCGTTCCGCTAGTGGCCCTGCTACCGTCCGTCCGCTTCAGCCCGATAATCACCTCGAACGTCGCGGCCAGCTTGCTAGACCCTCGAAAGGCCTCTCCCGACTTGTTGGAGTGATGGACTAGGATGCAGGCCCGCTCGTCCTGCTTCAGGCGCAGCAGGAACGCCAGCACAGGCGACATCGCGGACGCCTCGTTCTCGTCGCTCACCTCCGCCAGCGTGCTGAAGTTATCCAGGATCACCAGCTCTGCGCTGACCCTACGCGCCTCCTGCAAGATGCAGTTGCGGCCCTCCTCCTTTGCCAAGTCAGGGAACGTGACGTCCCCGTGTTGGTGCTGCCGCGAAAGCACAGTCAGGTTCCGTCGCGCTGCCTCAAGGTCACAGCCCGTCACCGCCCCGGCAAGCAGCGCCAGGCGTTCCTGTAAATCGCCAATATGCATTTCTCCATCGACATACAGGACCTTACGCGGGGTCGTCGCACTCCACCCCAGCAACTCCCCACCGCCGGCAACCGCCAGTGCCAACGACAGCGCCAGCATCGTCTTGCCTTGTCCGCTATCGGCCCACAGCATTGCGCTCTCGCACTGGCGCAGCCACGGGGCTACGAGGTGGTCACGGGTAGCGAGCTTGAAGTCTAGTAGGCTGCCCAACGTGATCGTCTTGAGCGCGGCCGTTGGCTTGCGCCTTGTTGAGGTCATAGTGATTCCTGTCGAGGGCCTCTAAGCCCGTTATCTATCCGTAACAAAACCGGACAGCCCGTATCGTCGTAGAACCGCTTTGGTCCGCCGTCCGGTCGTTCTCATTGGCGTAGCGTTGCTGTTTTGCCCAGGGGCGGGAGAGGCACTGCACGGCCCACTACAGGCCTTCTACAAAGCCGCTGCTAGTGCTCCCGCTAAGAGGCCCTCCAAGGCCCTCAGCAGGCCTCCAGCGAGCCCCTGAACAGCCCTTGAACAGCCGGTGGCAGTGCCCTTGCTTTAGGCGTCCTCGTCCACGTCAGTAACATTGAGGTCGGCGATGGACGCTAACCATCTCTCGGCTTCCGAAACTTCCACTTTCACGGTCTGGGTCGGGCGCGGCTTCACGAAGTCTGCCACTATCTTGATTGCCTTGAGTCTAGTGTCTGGCTTGAGCGTCTCGTCAAAGATGAACTCGTAGGCAACCCGTAACGCTGCGTTCCCTGCCTGTTCATCCATACTCAAATGACCCATCACGATCAGGCCTGTAATGGCCTCACTAGCTTTCACCGCTGCCGCTGCCTTCACGACCGCAATCTCCTGCTTCCGTCCGGCCCACCCGTCTGGCACCCCAAGCCGTGTCGGGGGCCTTCCCTCCTCGCGCATTTTCGCAAACGACGCTCTGCCCTGGGCCTTCTTTGCCTCGAACGCTTCCTCTGTCTTCGGGTAGTTCTTGATCACGCCGACCCACTGCTCGTCCCAGGTGGTCTTGGAAGCCTTGCGGGCTTCGTCGCTCCGTGCTGCCGTCCTCGTCAGGTTGGTCGTTCCCTCTCTGCTCTTGGCCGCATAAGCCTTCAGCCGGGGATCGTCACTCTTGGTAGCCATTGTCTCAATCTCTCTCAAATGGGTATCGCCGCAGCGCCCAGGATGGACGTGCGGTGTGGGGTAGGCTCAGGCGGAGCCGGGCGATGCCGGCGGAGGTGTTGGAAGGCTGTTAGATGCCCCGCTCCGCCGCAACCTTCATGGCGAAGCGGATCACCGCCGTTGGCCCAACGAAGGCTGCGCCCCGCTCACCGGCAATGATGCTGGTAAGGTGGTTCATCGTCTTGAGGTCCTCGGCAGTTAGGCGAAAGGTGATTTGGTTCTTGTCGATCACGTTGGGTGTTCCTGTGTTGGGTGGGGGCGTGCGAGCCAGCCGACGCCGTGCAAAAAGGACAGAGAGGCTGACGGTGCCGGCAGCGCCGAAGGGGGGGGGCAGCGCCGCGAAAGGAGCCGGCGGGTCCGGTTTCTCTTTCAAAGGGCGGCTGTTCTCAGTTTCGCGTTGATTACGCTGAATAATCTACGGACCGACTGAACGTCCGTTCAAAGCCTGTGGAGGCCGCCCGACAACCGCTTGCTGAAGCGCCGCTTAGGGCCTGCATCCATCTAGTGTGTTGATGGTCAGTCAACGCCCCGGGATACGCGCTGTGACCAGCCGTGAGGGTTGGAGATGGCCTGTCCCGGCTGCCTGCTAAGATGTGCGCCGTTGCCGCTTAGGGCCTGCTTCCATCTGTTGCGTCCGTTGTCAGCCAGCCGCTGTTCGAAGCTCCATTCCGACCCCGTAACGGGCTGTTGTCCGTCCTGCCACAGGCCCCGCAGAGGCCCCGTAACCGGCCTCCCTCAAAGCGGCCCCGTGGGTAGGTGACAGGCCATCGACCACCCTAGAGAGGCCTTGAACAGGCCTTGAGCGTGGTTTTTCGTCTCTCGCTGAGCCGACGCCAGCAAGAAGGGGATACGTCACTGTAGCTGTCCTACTTGGCCGCTGCTGCTTCAGACGCCTCAATGATCCGGTAGACCGATGCGCGCCCGATGCCGAGCCGCTTGGCTATCTCAGTGGCCCCAACCGCTTCCCGGTGCAGCGCTAGCACCGCGTCTGGGGCAATCGTCGCCTTGCGTCCCCGATAGACGCCCGCCGCCTTTGCCGCCGCTATGCCCTCAAGCTGCCGCTCCTTCCGAAGCGATGTCTCGAACTCCGCGAAGACGCCGAGCATGTCGAGAAATGCCTTGCCGGCGGCTGTGGACGTGTCCACCGGCTGCTCAACCGCTTTCAACGCCACTCCCTTGGCCTTCAACTCATGAACGATATTCTGCAAGTCCATGACAGATCGCGCTAGGCGGTCGATCCGGGTCACTACAAGCACGTCTCCTGCACGCAGGAAGTCCATGATCGTCGCAAGCTCTGTCCGCCCATCGCGCTTCGTGCCGCTCACCTTCTCCGACCGGACGACAGTGCAGCCCGCCGCTGCCAGTGCTGCCTGTTGAAGCGCCAGGTCTTGAGAGCCGGAGGACACGCGGGCGTAGCCGTAAAGCTTGGACATGGACTGTCTCGCTAGGTTCTAGACCATCTGTGTATGCCTGTCTCGCAATGCAGAAGCAAGGCAAATGAGACACGCCCGCCGTCGCGCTGCTGTCTCATGCCATCGCCTCAGCAGCGTATACCCATGCGATACGAAGAGACGGCTGCGGCGATCTACGTAAGCGTCCGGCGTTGTGGTAGTTAACCCCGGCTTGGACTAGCGGACGCTGCACGCCGTTCGACTTCCTGGCGCAGCATGTCGAGCCATCGCTGATCGGACTGCCGGAGTTCGTCCGAGGAATAGAACAGCGTGATCGGCCATCCACTCAATGACTCCGTCGTTGTCACCTCAGTTTCGCCGTTTAGCAGAACCGCCAGCATCCAGACGTGGATGGCCCGGAACACCAGCAGATGCCCGATCCAGGCAAGGCGCCGTCCAGGTTCAAACAGTACAATGCGCGAGCTGATTGTCCCGCCGGGTGTCGTCCACTGGAAAGGGGTGTCTGTGCCGATTGGTTCGACGATGGAAGTCGCCTGGATATCCGGCTGCCAGACGGGCCAGTGGGCGATGTCGCTCAGCACCGTCCAGACCAGGGCCGGAGGCGCCTTTATGGTGACGCGGACAGTGGTCTGAACGGAAGCGTGGTGGTCGATCTCCCCGCGCGCGGCCATGGCCGTATCGTCAGACCGTTGGCAGCCCGCCAGTATCGCTAGCAGGAGTAGGAGCGGCAGCGGCCGGGTAGGAGTCGATGTCACGCTACGAGGCATTGATCGAGACGCAGGCGCAGGCTGGCGATGTTCCAAGGCAGCAACTCCGCGATACGGTTCACAGGGTGGTCTGCGATGCAGCCGATGACGTGGCGCAGGTAGGCTTCCGGATCGAGGCCGTTCAACTTCGCTGTGCCGATCAGGCTGTAGATCGCTGCAGCGCGCTCGCCGCCGGCGTCGGATCCGGCAAACAGCCAGTTCTTTCGGCCGAGCGCCACCGGCCGCATGGCGCGTTCGACCGGGTTGTTGTCGATCGCGATGGTACCGCCCTCGGCGTAGCGGACCAGCGCCGTCCAACGCGACAGGGCGTAGCGGATGGCGGCCGCAACGTCGCTGCGGCCAGGCAACCTGGTGCGCGTGGTCTCGAACCAGACCTTGAGGTCGTCCAGCAACGGCGCGGCCTCGCTCTGGCGGATCTGCATCCGGTGATCTGGTGGCTTGCCGTTGATCCGCTCCTCGATGGCGTAGAGCCTGCCGATCCGCTCGAGCGCCTCGCGCGCCAGGGGTGAGGTGCCCCCGGCAGCGTGGATGTCGTGGAACTTGCGCCGGACGTGCGCCCAGCACGCGGCTTCCACGGCCTGGCCGCTCTCATAGAGACCGCCGAACCCGGCATAGCCATCGGCCTGCAGCACGCCGCGAAACCCGGCCAGGTGCGCCCGCGGGTGTTCGCCGCGGCGGTCCGGCGTGTACCGGTAGCGCACCGCTGGAGGCGCCGTCCCGGCATGGGACCGCTCATCGCGCAGATACGCCCACAGCCGAGCGGTGCTGGTCTTGCCGGTGCCGGGCGCCAGCACCGGAACCGGCGTGTCGTCGGCGTGCAGGCGTTCGGCGGCAAGGACGTGGCGCTCGAGTGCCGCCACCAGCGGCCGCATCAGCGCCGAAGCCTGTCCCACCCAGTCGGCCAGCGTCGAGCGTTCGAGCTCGACGCCCTCGCGGGCATAGATCTCGGACTGGCGGTAGAGCGGCAGGTGGTCGCAGAACTTGGCCACCAGCACGTGCGCCAACAGACCGGCCCCGGCACGGCCGCGGCGGATCGGCAGGCTGGGCGCGGACGCCTGGGTGATGGTCTCGCAGGACCGGCAGGAGAACTTCGGCCGCACGTGGCGCGTGACCCGAAATGAGGCTGGCACGTAGTCCAGCACTTCCGTGACGTCCTCGCCAAGCCGCCGGAGCGTGCCGCCACAGGCCGGACAGACGCAGGCCGTGGCGTGTTCGACGACGTCGCGCGGCAGGTGTGCCGGGAGCGGGCGCCGTGCTGGCCTGACCTTGCCCGGGTCATCTCGCCTCGGCTCCGGCGGCTGTGCCGCGACCTTGGCGCTCTCCTCCTCCTCCAGGTCCTCGAGTGCGAGTTCCAGTTGCGCGATCGCCGTATCGAGCTTCTCCGACGAGCGGCCGAACTGCAGTCGGCGGAGCTTGGCCAACTGGGCGCGCAGCAGCACGATCCGCGCCTGCTGCCCGTCGAGTGCTGCCTGCTGACGCGCGATGGTCGCCGCCTGTGCCGCGATCAGCGCGCGCACCTCGTCGGGCAGCAGGGAGAGGTCGATCGACACCAGGCGATCATGACCGGGACGACATGGGCTGTACAGCGCCGGGAGGGCTATCCTGCCATCTCAGGCTGCCAGGTGCGCACCGGCATCCGCCAGTCGATGCCCTCGAGTAGCATCGATAGTTGGGCAGGTGTCAGCGACACCGCGCCGTCGCACGCCTGCGGCCAGACAAACCGGCCGCGCTCCAGGCGCTTGGCGTAGAGCACCAGGCCCTGGGTGTCCCAGAACAGGCATTTCAGCAGGTCACCGCGCTTGCCGCGGAACACGAACAGGTGGCCGCTGAACGGATCAAGCTGCAGCACCTCCTGAACCTGACGGGCCAGCCCATCGAAACCGCGGCGCATGTCGGTCGTCCCGGCGGCGAGCCAGACCCGCGCACCAGGCGGCAGCGCGATCATCCACGCAGCACTGCCACAACCCGACGCAGCGCGACCAGGCTGACCTGCGCCCCGACGCGCAGACGGCTGCCATCCGGCAGCTCGATCTCGATCTGGTCGGCTGGTGCAGTTTGCGGCGTTGGCGGAGCGGGCTGCATCGTATCCGCGGGACGGGATCTCGCTGTCGGCGCCGCGCCCGCCACATGCACGGGCAGGAACGACGCAGGCGGATCCAGCCGCAACGTGCCGCGCCGCACGTGTGCCCGCCAGTTCCACAGCAACCCACGGCTGACCTCGTTGCGGTCGGCCACGTGCGCGAAGCACGCCCCAGGCTCCTCCGCCTCGGCGACGATCCTGAGCTTGTCGGCAATGCTCCACCGCCGACGACGATCTCGCCCCGTGATGATCTCGATCCTGCCGTCCAGCATCGTCCTTACGAGCGCCTCTACGATCGCTCTCAAGATCACCTCAGCAGATTACGCCGAGAAGGCGTGACTGACCGGACGGTTACCGATCTACTGCTGTTGCTCCCTCAGCAGTGACACCGCTGCCGCCTGCTGCTGCATCCACAGTCACCGTCACCAGTGGGCGGACTCAGCGTCGTCCCCCGCGTCGCGTCGTTGTTCGTGCTCGCTCTGCGTGAGAACGGCGGCGTGCGTTTCGCAAAGGGGTAGGGGTCCTGTTGGAACTGACTTCAAAAACTCGGCTTCGCTTGTTGTTGTTATTGTAAATCGAAAGCCTGTTTTCACCCGCGACGGGGCAGGGCTGGAGAAGTGCGCCCTGGGCAGAGCCGTCCCGGCAACCGACTCTGTGGGGGCTGCCAGCCGCTTGCGGGGTGTGGGGGCGGGTAGGGTAGCTTCCCGCCCGTCAACGGCCTTCTACGGCTCCTCTACGGTCGCGCAGGACTTAGTGTAGACGGCGGGGGCCGGCTCCACCCGGGCGGGGGTGTCCCACAAGGCAGCGGCGCTCTCGATGCGAACTGCCCGACAAGCGTCCAACGGCAAGGGGTCGGCAAAGACCCCTAGGCGGCCCGGGTGGGTGGGGGGGCTTCCGGCCTGTCAGCGGGCCTTAGCAAGCCTCCCAAGGTCGTTGTAAGACCACTGGCAAGGGTGCTGCCACGGTGCAGCAGTTGTGCAGTCGCGGGGCACTGTGGAGGCCTGCCAGGGTGCGGCGCAGCGGGACGCCGGCTTGTGGAGGCCGTTCCCCGTCAAGCAGGCAGCTTCACCGCCTCAACAACCGCCTTGAGCGCTGTGTCCCCGGCCCCGTTCCAGTAGCGTCCCAAGGTCATTCCCTGACGCCCCTCCTTATGGCCCATCACGTAAGCTACGACGTGCGGAGGCTCCCCCGCGTTGATTGCTGCTGTGCTGAACCAGTGTCGCAGCGAGTGGAAGGTGATCTGGGATTGGCGGCTGGACCCGGCGTCAATGCCAAGCTTCTCCCTGTAACGCTGGAACTGCTTGCCGACAGCGTCGGTGCCCCGCGCCTTGGTGCCTGGGAGGTCGGAGAACAGGTAGTCTTCCGGTGCCTTGCCTGCCGTCCGTGTGGCGACGATGGCAGCCAGGCCGCTGTGCACCGGGACCCGGCGTCGAGCTGCTGCTGTCTTCCCCTTTTGGACAATGAACATCCCGCCCGCACAATCACCAACAGTTAGATTACCGATCTCGTCCCTGCGTAGGCCTGACAGCGCCGCTACTCTCACAAAATCCGCAATCACGGTTGTCGCCGGGCCGATCAGCAGGGCTTTCAACTCCGCGTCGGTGAAGGCCCGTCGCGGTCCTGCTCCCGTGCCGTTATCAACCCTCCGGTGCCGTGACTGGCCTGACCAGGGACTGCGCTCATGCCTTGGACCCAGGCCTCGTTTGTCCAGCCAAGACCAGTAGGACGAAAGGCCCGACAAGAGCTTGGCGATTGTCGTGTCCGCCCGCTTGGACGGGATCAGGTGCTCTGAGACGAAGCGCCCTGCCGTGCGGCGGTCCACTGCCTCCAGGGTCTGAGTAACTCGCGCTGCCGCCATCCACGCCGCCAACTCCTCGACAGCCCTCTCATGCTCAACCCGCGTCTTCGTCGCGAATGGTCCCCGCTTGCCCCCCTCAATGAGCCAAGTCGCTAGGTGAAGCTTCAGCGGCGTAGCGGAGCCTGTTGCCAAACCATCGAACAACCTTCCCTTGGCCGCGTCGCGGGCGTGTAACTGCTCCGAACGGTCCTGCATCAGGCTCCGAATGAGGTCGGCTCGGTCCTCCCCCTCGTCGTCTCCCCCGCTGTCGTCTTGCTGCGCCGTCTCAAGCGCCTCGCGCCAGCCTAAGGCCTCAGAGGCTACAGGGTCCCCATCCTTGCCCCTCCGTGCCTCCTCCAGCAGCGCCTTCAAGTCAGCAACCACCTTCCAGCGCCTTGCTTTGGCAACGGCAAGGCTGCGTGTAGCGAGCGAGCGAAGGAGATGCTGCTTTCCAACGGCAGCCCGCAGCGCCGGGGGCACAGCGATGCGGACATACCAGCCCTGGCGACGCTGAACGAGGAACTGCGTGTCTGCCACTGTGCTCGCCTCTGGGACCGCCGATGGCACACGTTCTATGGCACACGCGGTGCTCAAGCAACGGCGGTCTAGAGCGCTCTAGGGGCCGTTACGGGCTCGTATCGCCCCATCCCCTACGGGACGCCAGCGCACTTGGTTCGACAGTCTCTCCGCTGGCGAACCGCACCACGCCGACCCCTGCCAGATGCCATGCACCACAGGCCGCTCTCACAGGCGGGCGTAGATCTCCTGGCAGGTGCCCTCGATCGCGACCCCAAGCTCCCCCGCCAGGGAACCGGCGTCGGATGCGCTCGCTCCGACCGCTTGCTCGAAGCGGCGGCCGACGTCGCTGAGGCGGGCAAAGCCGAACATTCCGGCGCTTCCGGTAAACCTGTGGACCTCCTCCACCAGGTCATCGAGGCTTCCAGACGCCTCCTCGACTGCTTGCAGATCCACCAGCAGGCTCTCGCCACTGAGCGCCGTGCGTCGGAGGAAGGCTTCAACCTTCTGCGGTGAGAGTACAGCCGTGACTTGCTCGAATGCTCGAACATCCAGGTACGGCAGGAGGGGCGTCGTTTGCTCGGAGGAGGGAGCTTCAGGTGCCGGCCTGGATGGCGGTCCTGATTGTCTGCGGTCGATCGCATCCGCTGCCTCTTCGATGACAGCGAGCAGACCTTCCGGAGTGAATGGCTTGGCAAGATGGCCGTTCATGCCAGCGGCGAGACAGTCGCTGATCTGGGTCGTGAAGGCCTGCGCGGTGAGGGCAATGATCAGAACGCCAGCCCCGGGGCCATCGAGCTGCCGGATCAGGCGGGTGGCTTCCAGACCGTCCATGCCAGGCATGCGGACGTCCATCAGGACGATGTCGAGATCGGTGTTCTCGATCGCGGCGATGGCTTCCGGACCGCTCTCCGCCGTGGTGACAACGTGGCCAGCGATGCGGAGAAGGATTCGGCAATTTCGCGGTTCATCAGGACGTCGTCCACGACAAGGATCCGACGCGAACGGATGAGACGAGTGTTCGCCGCCTGCGGCATTTCCAGGGCTTCCGGATACGACCGGGCGACATGATGTAGCGGCAGTTCCAGGGTGAATACGCTTCCACCTCCCGGGTTGTCCTGGTGGGTGAGCCTGCCACCCATCAGTTCTGCAAGGCGATAGGACAGGGCAAGCCCAAGCCCGGAGCCTTCGACGCCTGAACCAGCGTCGGTTGCCAGCCGTTCGAAATCCTGGAACAGGCGGTCATGCTGCTCGGCGGATATCCCGCGACCGGTGTCGGCAACCTCCAGCAACAGAATGGAGCCATCGGGAGATGATCCGAGGCGAACCTCCACGCCGCCCTGCGCCGTGAACTTCACGGCGTTGCTCAGAAGGTTGAGAAGCACCTGTCGCAGGCGGGTAGCATCGGCCAGAACCTTGTCTGGAGCATTGGCGGCTACTGTCAGCCGCAGAGCGAGGTTCTTCGCTCCAGCGGCCGGACGGATCAGGTCAAGACACGCCATCCCGACCGTCCGAGGTTCGACCTCTGCCTCGTGCAGAACTACTTGCTCTGCTTCGATCTCCGAAAGGTCGAGCACGCAGGCTATCATCTCCAGCAGGTGCTTGCCGGCCTCAAGCATTGCAGCCACCCGCTGCTCCTGCGACGCGTTCAGATCGCCATCCATCCTCATCAAGTGCGCGTAGCCCAGGATGCCATTGAGCGGAGTACGGAGTTCGTGGCTCATGCCGGCCAGAAAACGGGTCTTCGCCCGGGTCGCCTCCTGCGCCTGGTTTCGAGCCCTGGCGAGATGCTGAGCCAGCCGATCGAGCCGGACATTGGCATCTTCTATCTTCTGACGCTCGTTCGTCTCAGCCGCAAGCTTCTCGTCTGCGAGACGCTGCCGATCGGTCACGTCGAACACAGAAGCGACCACCGTACGGCCAAGTGGTGTCTTCACCGACTTGAGCATTATCTCGATCAAAACGGCGCTGCCATCGCGCCTACGTCCGATGAAAGGACGCCCGGCCGCCATCGCGCGATCGGTCTCGCCGCTAGTAAACCTTGATCGCATCGCTCCATGGGTGGCCCGGATTGCGTCGGGAACCAGGATCTCGACCGACTGGCCGGGCAGTTCGCCCGCCGCGTATCCGAACAGGCGTTCCATCGCGGAGTTGACGAGCAAGATCACTCCCCCCTCGTCGATGATCATCATGCCGTTCGGGACACTCTCCATGACGAGGGAGCGCTGTTCCGCCAGGCTGCTCTGCTCCGAGCAATCCCAGTTCGTGCCTATCATGCGCGTGATGCGGCCGGCGTGGTCGGTTGTAACCTTCGGGACCGAGTTCCGGATGTGGTGCACGGTGCCGTCGCTCCAGATGATACGGAACCTGCTGACGAAGGGCGTACCACCGGAAAGCGCATCCATCATGGCCTGCACCGTCGCCGCCCTGTCGTCGGGATGCAGGTGTTCCTGCCATGAGGTAATGGTCTGCTTCTCGTCGCTGGGCGCCATCCCGTAGAGCCGGTACATCCAGGTGTCCCAGGTCAGTATGTCCTCGACCGTGTTCCAGTCCCAGATCCCAATGGCTCCCGTACTGGCGGTCATGGATAGTCGCTCGTTGACCTCGCCGAGCGTGACTGCCTGGATGCGGTAGCTCTCCTTGCTGGCGAGCGCGTCATGCTCGGCTGCCTCGCGACGGAGAAGTTCCAGGGCGAGGGCGTCGCACGCAACTGCCGATTGCCGGGCAATGGTCGCGGTCTGTGTCTCGAGGCGCCTGACCTCGAGGAGGTCCATCCTGACATGGGCAAGCTGCTCCGGAGACGGCCAATCGAGCGCCTGTGGCAGCAGCTTCCATAGAACCACCGCCGTCGCGATCGAGGTGACCGCGGTGGCTGCCTTGACAATGCCCTCGATGCCATACACGGGCACCCAGAGCGTCAGGAGGTCAAGCCAGTGACCGGTGCCACAGAGCAGGATGAAGGCTGCGAACAGCCCGAACAGCGGCCGGTAGAGGATGTCCTGTCGAAGACGGATGATGGCGATGAGTACGAACGGGATCGAAAAATAGGCTGTACCCGTCAGCAGATCGGATACCGCATGGGTCCAGAGGAGGCCGGGCTGCCAGAGCAGGCAGAAACCATGGGGCGTCAGGCCCGAGGGGTCGAAGAGCCAGCTTGATAGTGCGTGCAGCACGTGACAGCCCCCGCAGGTAATGGCGACCTGTAAGCCTGCACACGTTAACGAGTCTCTAACGTATCGTCCGCCCGAGCTTCGGCCTCTTCGAGGGAACCGTGCGCTCTTCCGCGGACAGCGCCGGTCCCGCGCCTGTATAAGGCGGCCACTCTATGGAGGCGGTATCCACGGTGCGACCAGCCGGGTGCTGCCCCTTGCTGCTGCCCGCCCGTGGCCTGCTGGACCGCACGTCATCGGGCAGACCGGCACGGAAGAAGGTATTGCCGGACATGCGGCGAAACCGTAACGTCCGCTCGATCCTGCCGGGATGTCGAACCGGAAGCGCAAGCACTTCGTATTCAGTAAAAAGTCATCAGTGCTTAATGACGGCGGTGTTCATTTTTACCTACCGAAACCGTGTGGTGCACGCTCCGGTATTCACGCATCCATGATGCCGGACCACGAGTAGCTTCAACGACCGGGTTTACGGCGTTCCAATGCAAATTATCGAGAAGCATATATCTGACCCTGCGCAAGGCCTGGTCGTCATGGACGACGACTTCCTGGAGTTGCTGGAGCGCATCCGGACCGCCACGCCGATGCCGTACGGCACACTCTGCGTCGCCGGGCAGCGTCATTACCAGGCCGTGCTGTATTCCTACCTCGAACGCCTGATGGCGTGACCGCCAACTTCGCGTCGGAGTGGCGGCGGCGTCTGCAGGGTGACAAGTGGCGCAGCTTCCCGGTGGTCGGAGGTTCGCACGGCCTGATCGTCATCCGGAAGCTGGAACTCGTACCACATACCGTTGAGGATACCGAACGACACCGCCAGTCCGATGCCGAGCATCCAGGAGAAATACCACATCGCACGTGAGCTCCGCGTTCAAGAAGGGCAGGTCCGGATCCGGATCAGTCAGTACAGGTCGGGATTGCTGGCCATGCTGGCGACTGTCACCCGCCCCCACAGCACGCGATACACCCAGCTCGTGTAGAGCAGTATGATCGGCAGGAACACGAGCGTCGCGACCAGCATGGTCAGCAAGGTGGACCGGCTCGAAGATGCGTTCCATACCGTCAGGCTGGAATGGATATCGGTCGAGCTGGGCAGGATGAACGGGAACATCGACAGCCCGACGGTCGAGACGATGCCGACGGTGGCGGCGGACGATCCCGCCAGCGTCATGATCTCCTGGCGCAGCCACATTCCTACCAGCGCAGACGCGGCACCGCCGACACCCAGCACCGGAGCGGCGTACATCCAGGGGTGCATGATGAAATTGCGCGTCCAGGCGCCGGATGACGGTATTGCCGTCAGGCGCAGTGGATTGGAGGCGCCGTCCGTCACCACCGGGCCGGTGATGTCGTAGCCGAGCGGTCCCCACAGCGCGACCATGCCACCGATCACGAACAGCAGCATGCAGAGCGCGGCTGCGCCGGTGCCGATCGTCCGGGCGCGGTCGTGCACCGGCCCGTGTTCGAGCTTGACCGTCAGGTAGGCGCTGCCGTGCAGGGCCATCATCGAGACCGAGAGCACGCCGCACAGCAGCGTGAAGGGCGTGAACAGGCCGAGGAAACTACCATCGTAGAGCACACGCAGGTCGCTGTCGAAATGAAACGGCAGACCTTGCAGGACATTGCCTACGGCGACGCCGAACACCAGGCTCGGCACCACGCCGCCGACGAACAATGCCCAGTCCCAGGCCGAACGCCAGACCGGATCAGGCCGCTTCGATCGGTACTTGAAGCCGACGGGACGCAGGATGAGCGCCGCCAGGACCAGGAACATGGCGAGATAGAAGCCCGAGAAGCTGACGGCGTAGACCAGCGGCCAGGCGGCGAAGATCGCACCACCGCCGAGGACGAACCACACCTGGTTGCCCTCCCAGGTCGGCCCGGCGCAGTTGATCGCCATGCGCCGCTCGGTATCGGTGCGTGCGACGAACGGCAGCAGCGTGCCGATGCCGAGATCCCAGCCATCGGTGAGGGCAAAGCCGATCAGCAGCACACCCATCAGCGCCCACCAGATGACGCGCAAGCCGGCATAGTCGAGGGCGATATGCATGAAGGGTTCCTCAGGCTGCGGCGGGAATGGCTGGCAGGGTCGGCAGCGGTGCGTCGTGACGCCCGTACGGGCCGTGGCGGATGGTGCGCACGATCAGCCCCAGCTCGATGACGGCAAGCGATCCGTAGACCAGCGTGAAGCCGATGATGGTGGTCCAGAGCTGGCCGCGGCTGAGGGTGGAGGACGCCAGCGCGGTCGGCAGCACGCCGTCGATCGCCCAGGGCTGTCGTCCCATCTCGGCGATCACCCAGCCCAGTTCCGCCGCGATCCAGGGCAGCGGGATGGCGGCGACCGCGATCAGCAGGAACCAGCGATGCTCCATCTGCCGCAGGCTGCAGAGCAGGAAGGCGGTGGCGAACAGGCCGATGAAGCAGATGCCGAGCGCCGCCATGATCCGGAAACTCCAGAACAGCAAGGGCACGTCCGGAACAGTATCCCATGCGGCTAGGCGTACCTGCTGCTCCGTCGCCGCGTACGGGTCGGCACCGTAGCGCTTCAGCAGCAGCGCGTAGCCGAGGTCCCGACCGTGCAGCGCCAGCACCTGACGCGCCGCCTGGTTCTGCGGATCGTGCTTGATGATCTGCACCGCACGATAGGCCAGCATGCCGGAGCCGATCCGCTCCTGCGCCTTCAGCACGAGTTCGGAGATGCCGGTGACCTCCTTGTCGAGGCTGCGGGTCGCGATCAGGCCGAGTACCCATGGCACCTGCACGGCATAGCGGGTGCTGTGCGTGCCGACGTCGGGCAGGCCGAACAGGGTGATCCCGGCCGGCGCCGGCTCGGTGTGCCAGGCCGCCTCGATCGCCGCGAGTTTCATCTTCTGGTTGTCGGTCAGCGTGTAGCCGCTCTCGTCGCCGAGCACGACGACCGACAGCGATGCCGCGAGGCCGAAGGCGGCGGCGACCGTCATCGAGCGACGTGCGATGTCCTGATGGCGCCGCTGCAGAAGATACAGCGCCGAGATGCCGCACGGTGACCGAGGCGATGACGTAGCCGGCGCTGACCGTATGCACGAATTTCGCCTGCGCCACCGGGTTGAACAGCACCGCGCGAAAATCGACGATCTCCATGCGCATGGTTTCCGGATTGAACTGCGCGCCGACCGGGTTCTGCATCCAGCCGTTGGCGATCAGGATCCACAGTGCCGACAGGTTGGTGCCGAGCGCCACCATTGCGGTGGCGAACAGGTGGCCGAGCCTTGACAGCCGGCTCCAGCCGAAGAACATCAGTCCCACGAAGGTCGCTTCGAGAAAGAACGCCATCAGGCCTTCGATGGCCAACGGCGCACCGAAGATGTCGCCGGCGTAGCTGGAGAAATAAGACCAGTTGGTGCCGAACTCGAATTCCATGGTGAGGCCGGTGGCGACGCCGAGCACGAAGTTGATGCCGAAGATGGTGCCCCAGAACCGCGTGATGGTTCTCCAGACGGTGCGCCCGGTCATCACATAGACGCTTTCCATGATGACCAGCATGATCGACAGGCCAAGCGTCAGCGGCACGAACAGGAAGTGATACAGCGCCGTCAGCGCGAATTGCAGGCGTGAAAGATCGATCAGTCCCTGGTCCATCTCGTGCTCCTCGCGCGGCGACCGGGTGCTGCACCCGAGGCAGGCGGCCAAGCGACAGGCTTACACGGTGCCGGCCGGCTCGTTGTTGATCCAGATCAATGGCGATGCGTGTGGTTCGTGCGACGCCTTGCCCATGCCGAAACGACCATCCCGCCCATCACCGCCGAACCGTCAACACGTTGCCGGGGCTGTCGCAGCCGGGACCGGTGCGATCCGGGCGACCGACGACCGGGCCCGCTGGCTCGCCTCGACGGTCCGGGTGGGCGGCTGGCGCAACCATGCCGCGGCTGCGCTGCTGGCGCTGGACGGGTTTGGCGCCATCGGTTTTGCCGCAGCGCTCGGCGGGGCGCTCGGCGGGCTCGGGCATGGCGATCGCCGCCTGCTGCACTGGATCGCGCTCGGCCTCGCCGCGTCCATGCTGCGCGGCCTGTGCACCTGGGGCAGCGTGCGTTGCGGATCGTCGGCCTCGATGCATGTGCGCAGGGTGCTCGGGCGGCGCATGATGGTTGCGTGCCTCGGCCTGCCGCCGGGGCTGCGCCCGACGGTCGGCGAGATGATGGTTACCGCGATCGACGCGGTCGAAGCCATCGATGGCTACGTCGCCCGCTTCCTGCCGGCGCGTCGCTGCGCCGGCCTTGTCCCGCCGCTGATCCTGCTCGCCGTCGCCTTCGCCAGCCCGATCTGCGCCGTCATCATGGCGGCGACGCTGGTGCCGTTCGTGCTGGCGATGGTGCTGGCCGGTGGCGCCGCCGCGGAGGAGAGCCGGCGCCAGTTCGCAGCCTTGTCGCGGCTGTCCGGCCTGTTCGCGGATCGCATCCGCTCGCTGCCGGTGGTGCTCGCGTTCCAGGACGAGGACCGCCAGGCCCGCCTGCTCGCTCGATCCGCTACCGACCTGCAGCGGCGGACCTTCGAAGTATTGCGTATCGCCCTGGTCTCGTCGGCGGCGCTCGAGTTCTTTGCCGCCATCTCGGTCGCGCTGGTTGCCGTCTATGCCGGCTTCAACCTGCTCGGGTTGCTGCCATTCCACATACCGGAGCATCTCGATCTCGGCCGCGCGGTGTTCGTGCTGGCGCTGGCGCCGGAACTATATGCGCCGATGCGCCGGCTCGCCGCCGCCTACCACGACCGGCAGGCGGCACAGTCGGCGGCGGACCCGATGATGCGCATCGAGAGGCTGGCGCGGCCGGTCGATGCCCCGAGGCGACGCGTGCTCATCCCGCGACTTCTCGCCACCACGCGGCAGCTGCGCTTCGAGACGGCACCGGCGATCCGGTTCGACGAGGCGACGGTGCAGTATCCGGGCGAGGAGCATCCGGCGCTCGACCGTCTCGCGCTGCACATCGAGCCCGGCGAGTTCGTGGTGCTGCTTGGTCCGAGCGGCTCCGGCAAGACCACCGCGCTGCACCTTCTTCTCGGGCTGGCGCCGCTGAGCGCTGGCGAGGTGTGGATCGACGAGCATCCGCTGTCGGAACTCGGCTCCATCGCAAGCTCGGTGGCCTGGGTCGGCCAGAGCCCGCTGATCATCCCGGCGAGCGTGGCCGAGAACGTCGCGCTTTCACGGCCGGACGCGGCTCGGTCGGAGGTCGAAGAGGCGGTGACCAGGGTCGGGCTGTGCGCGATGCTGCTCGGCTCGCCGGATGGACTGGACCGCATGCTGGACGAGCGCGGCGGCGGCCTGTCCGGTGGCGAGCGCCGCCGGATCGCGCTGGCGCGCGCCCTGCTGCGGCCGGCGCCGGTGCTGCTGCTGGACGAGCCGACAGCGCATCTCGACGAGGCGGCCGCACTCGCGGTGATCCGGGCGATCCGCACCGTCGCGCGCGGTCGCACCACCTTGGTTGCGACCCACAGCGAGGCGTTGGCGGCGGTGGCGGATCGTGTCGTGCGGCTCGGCCCGCCCCGGCTGGACAGCAGATGACGCCGCTCGGCCGCCTTGTCCGTGTGGAGCGCCGCCGGCAGCGCCGGCGCATCCTGGCGGCAGGAGCCTCCGCCGCCATCGTGGCCGCCTCTTCGGTGTTGCTGCTCGGTGTTTCCGGCTGGTTCATCAGCGCGGCTGCGCTGGCGGGCGGCGCCGGGGCCAGTGCGGCGCTCGCGTTCAACAGCCTGCTGCCGAGCGCCTGCATCAGGCTGCTGGCGATCCTGCGCACCGGATGCCGCTACTCCGAGAAGCTCGCCGGGCATGACGCCGCCCTGCATGCTCTCGCCAGCCTGCGCCCGGCGTTGTTCCGCGCCATCGCGGCGATGCCGCCGGTGGAGGCGATCGCCCTGACGGCCGGGGACACGGTGGCGCGACTGGTGCAGGACGTCGACGAGGTCGAGCAACGCTTCATCCGGCGCATCGCCGGCTGGGGTGCGCTGGCCGCCGCGGTGACCGGCGGCGCGGTGATCGCATGCTCCGGTGCCGTGTCCGCCCCGGCGACGGCCGGTGCCGTGCTGCTGGCCGCGGGTGGACTGATGCTTGCAGGCCGGTGCCTGGCCGGAAGGCTGGCGCATCACGGCAGCGCGGTGCCCGCCGCGAACGGGCGGCTGCGGCAGAGCTTCGCCAACCTGGCCGGCGCATCTTCCGAATTGCGCGCCTACGGGCTGGAGCAGTGGGCGATCGGACATGTCACCGGGCGTGCGGCGGAGCTGCTGGTGGCGCAGCGCCGGGTCACCGCCGATGCCGGCTGGTTCGGACTGCTGCACGCGATCGCGATGGGGGGCGCCGCAATGCTGGCGCTCTGGCTGTCCCGTTCGGCTCCCGTCCCGCTGGTTGCCCTGGCGAGCCTCGCGGCTGCGATGACGGTCGAGGGCATGGGCGGCGTGCTGTCCGGGTTTCAGCGTCGCGGCCGGCTGCACGCGGCGGAGGCCCGGCTGGACGCCCTGTTCCCGGCGCCCGTGGTCCGCCGTGATGAGGATGCCGGCGCGGTGCAGGCGATCAGCGCCATGCCCGCCATCACCCTGCATGATCCCGCCATCCGACTTGCCCCCGGCAGCATCGTCGGCATCGCCGGCCGGTCCGGTTGCGGCAAGACCACGCTGATCGGCCAGTTGCAGAAGCTCCGCCCCGGGGAGCGCGGCCGGATCAAGCTCGACGGTGTCGATCTGGAGGATCTCGGGATCGCGACCGCGCGGCGCTGCTTCTCGACGCTGCCGCAGGATGCGGCCCTGCTCGCCGGATCTGTCCGCGACAACCTGCTGCCGGGCGACCCCGAGGCCGACGAGAGCGCGCTGTGGTCGGCGCTGCACGCCGCCGCACTCGACCGCCGGGTGCTCCGGCTGCCGTTCGGTCTGCAGAGCTGGCTCGGCGAGGACGGCGCCAGGCTGTCGGGAGGCGAGCGGCGGCGGCTGGCACTGGCCCGCTGCCTGCTGCGTCGATCGCCCTGGCTGCTGCTGGACGAGCCGACCGAGGGCCTCGATGCCGCCTGCGAAGCGGTCGTCATCGACCGGCTGCGGAGCCGGTTGGCCCGGAGCGGGCAGGGGGCGATCATCGTCAGCCACCGACCCGCCGTGCTGGACGCCTGCACGATCGTTCTCGACTGGTCCATCGAGCCGCAGCGACGCACGGTCCGGGCACCTGCCGTCTCGCCGGTGGGCCACTTCCGGACGGTGTCCTGAAAGAAAGGATCCGACATGAACTGCGACACGTTCCTGCTGCACCTGCGTCCCGGCCGTTCCAATGCCGCCCTGTTGCAGGCCGCCGCCGATCTCGCCGCACGCTGCGGCGCTCGGCTGGCCGGTATCACCGCCTGCCAGCCGATGCAGATCGTCTACAGCGAAGGTTGTTTCATCGGCGACCTGATCGAGCAGGACCTCGTCGCCATCGGGCGCGACATCGCGCAGGCGGAGGCCGAGTTCCGCGCCACGCCCGGCGTCGAAGCCGGGCCGCTGGCATGGCGGTCCGGCAACACGCAGCTCGGCCTGGCGAATTACCTGGCGACGCAGGCACGCAGCGCCGACCTGCTGATCGTCGGCGGCCGCCGGCCGTCGTCGGCCGATGCGACACGCGACCCGGATATCGGCGCGCTGATCATGCAGGTCGGGCGACCGGTGCTGGTGGTGCCCGAGGAAGCCCCGACGCTGGACCTCGGCCGTATCCTGGTGGCCTGGAAGGATACGCGCGAAGCCCGGCGCGCAACGCTGGACGCGCTGCCGTTGCTCAAGCTGGCGGCGCATGTCGCGATCGTCGAGATCGCCGGCAGGCATCACGCGCAGGAAGCCCATGAACGGGTCTCGGACGTTGCGCGCTGGCTGCATACGCACGGGATCGAGGCCGAGGCGAGCGTGCGGCAGTCCCAGGGCGAGGATGCCAGCCTGCTGGATGCGGTGGCGCAGGATATGGCGGCCGACCTGGTGGTGGCCGGGGCCTATGGCCATAGCCGGTTGCGCGAGTGGGCGCTCGGCGGCGTGACCCGCGACCTGTTGCTGCGGCTGGATCGTTGCGTCCTGCTGTCGCACTGAGCAACCGGATCTGCACGCCGGGATCAGGCGCCGGCGAGTCCGCCTTGCGGCAGTCGGGCCACATGCACGATACGTGCAGCGGCCCCGTGCTCGGGCGGGGCACACCAGACGCGGTCGCCGATCCGCAGGCGGGCGAGGGCCACGGCATCATCCGCCGGCTGCAGCGGTACCCGGGCGCCTTCTTCGGTCAGCAGTATTCCGGTGGCTCCGTCGGACGGCAACCGGAGCAGATGTCCCGTAACGTGCCCTGCGCGCCGCCCGCCGTCATCCTCCGGCTGCATCCGGGCAAGCTGGCGGTGGATGTCCGCGACGGCGACGGCAATCGCCGCGGTGGGATTGTCATGCGCTCCGGCGGCAATGGCGCATCTTCCGTCCGCACCTTCGACTTCGAGATGGGCGCGGTGGATGATCCCATGACCGGTGCCGCAGGCCAGCGCCCTGATGCCGATCCTGCATCTCGTCAGCGCATACGGACCGCTGGCCTGGGCGTCGACCAGGCGCCGGGCCTGTATCTCGATGGCATGTCGCTCCGGGGCATCCTCCCGCATGTTCGTGAAGCTGACCTCGACCCGGCATGACATCGTCGTGCTCCATCAGGCGACGGAGCCATTCGACCATCACCACCACAAGCATGCCTTGCTGTGGATCAAGATCGGCGCCGTATTCCGACCACCCCGGCACATCGACGCCCGAACCTTGCGGAACGGGCGCTGCTCATGTTGCTGCCTGCGGCAGATCGGGGTCCCGCCTGCAGCAGACCAATCAGGTGAACTGGTTCATCGTATTGTGCGCCCCGCCTGCCTTGAGAGCGGCCTCACCGGCGAAATACTCCTTGTGGTCATCGCCGATGTCGGAGCCGGACATGTTCTGGTGGCGCACGCAGGCGATGCCCTGCCGCAGCTCCTGGCGCTGCACGTTGAGCACGTAGCCGAGCATGCCCTGGTCGCCGAAATATTCGCGCGCCAGGTTGTCTGTCGAGAGCGCCGCGGTGTGGTAGGTCGGCAGCGTGATGAGATGGTGGAAGATGCCGGCGCGGCGCGAGGCTTCCTTCTGGAAGGTCCTGATCCGCTCGTCGGCTTCGGCGGCAAGCGGCGTCTGGTCGTATTCGGCGCTCATCAGGCGCGCACGGTCGTAGCCCGACACGTCCCTACCACCCCCCTGCATGGCATCGAACACCTGCTGGCGGAAGTTCAGCGTCCAGTTGAAGGACGGCGAATTGTTGTAGACCAGCTTGGCATTGGGCACCACATCGCGGATCCGGTCCATCATGCCGGCGATCTGCTCGACATGCGGGCGCTCGGTCTCGATCCATATCAGGTCGGCACCGTTCTGCAGCGAGGTGATGGAGTCGAGCACGCAGCGATCCTCGCCGGTGCCGGCACGGAACTGGTACAGGTTGCTGGGCAGGCGCCTCGGACGCAGCAGCTTGCCGTCGCGTGAGATCAGCACTTCGCCGTTGCCGAGGCTGTCGAGACCGACCTCCTCGCAATCGAGGAAGCTGTTGTACTGGTCGCCGAGATCACCTGGCTCCTTGCTGACGGCGATCTGCCTGGTCAGACCGGCACCGAGGCTGTCCGTCCGGGTGACGATGATGCCGTCCTCGACGCCGAGTTCGAGGAAGGCGTAGCGGCACGCACGCACCTTGGCGAGGAAGTCCTCGTGCGGCACGGTAACCTTGCCGTCCTGGTGGCCGCACTGCTTCTCGTCGGAGACCTGGTTCTCGATCTGCAGGGCGCAGGCACCGGCTTCGATCATCTTCCTGGCGAGCAGGTAGGTCGCCTCTGCATTGCCGAAGCCGGCATCGATGTCGGCGATGATCGGCACGATGTGGGTCTGGTAACCCTCGATCCGCTCCAGCAGCGCGCTTGCCTCGGCGACCCGCCCGGCGCCGCGCGCACGATCGAGTTCTCGGAACAGGCCGCCGAGCTCGCGGGCATCGGCCTGGCGCAGGAAGGTGTACAGCTCCTCGATGAGAGCGGGCACCGAGGTCTTTTCGTGCATGGACTGGTCGGGCAGCGGGCCGAACCCGGAGCGCATTGCGGCGACCATCCAGCCGGACAGGTAGAGATAGCGCCGGTCGGTGACGTCGAAATGCTTCTTGATGGAGATCATCTTCTGCTGGGCGATGAAGCCGTGCCAGCACCCGAGCGACTGCGTGTAGAGCGACGGGTCGGCATCGTAGGACGCCATGTCGCGTCGCATGATGGCGGCGGTGTGGCGGGCGATGTCGAGACCGGTCTGGAAGCGGTTCTGCAGGCGCATGCGGAGCACGGATTCCGCACCGATGCCGTGCCAGTTGCCCCTGGCCTCGATGAGATGGCCGAGCTGCTCGAGTTGCTGCCGATACGAGCCGAATGGCTCAGTGTCCCTCGGGGCAAAGGAAAGGCTGCCACCTGAACCGTCTGGCGCGTAATTAACGAAATTCTTCGAGCTATCCATGGTCGTTCATCCCCGCGTTTCGAGATATTGCTGACCAGATCCATGTAATGGACTGCCGATCCGATGCATACGGGAACAACAGGGTTCGGGTCTTAAAGCTGTAAACTTCGGCGGAACGGTCCTTGACCATTTGGAAAGATTGTAAAGCCCGCAACGAGTGGTAGCGTGGTGCAGCTGGCCATTCGGAAACGCTCCGCGAGGGCAGCGGAGTTGCGTCCTGCCAATGGGAGGCGGAGGCGCAACTGCGAAGCGGGATTTGCGCTGAGCCATGCGGGCGTCGAGATCAGAATTTCGATGCAAGTGCAGTGCGGCCGGACGCCGACAGCGTCCGCCTTGAACAGGAGAAGCTGATGGCCAAGCGTGTGACCGCGGGCACCATGACCAGGACAACCGGAAGGGGACAGTCCGGACGCAGGGCAACCCCTGCCGGCAAGGTCGTCCGCTCCGCCGTGTCCTCTTCCGACCCGGCGGCACCGGTCCGTCGCAAGCCCGGCCGCCCGAAGGGGTCGACGAACAAGGTCGCCGGGAAGACCAAGGCGGTGACGCGCGCCACGCGCGCGGCTTCGAACACCGCCGCCGCCAAGCCTGTGCGGCGCACCGTGCCGACCCCGGCGCGCGACGTGGCGCCGAAGCCGAGCAAGGAGGAGCTTCGCAGCCAGGTGGAGACGCTGACCATCAGCCACGACAAGCTACGCGCCCGGCTTCGGGAGGCCAACAAGGCGGCCAAGGCGGCGGCCGCGCGCATCGCCGAGCTTGAGGAGCAGGTGGCTCGGCACGAGCATGACCTGGCCTCCGCGGCAGTGCCGGAGCCCGCGCCAGCCAAGGCCGGCAGGCGGCGCACGCCGGTGCGTGACCCAGGTGATGCGGTGCCTCCCGGCGTGGCTGTAGAGACCCCGGTAGCGCCGGACGAGGAGGCGGAGGCCGCGCGAGAGAACCTGGAGCATCACCTGCATTCCGGCCCGGGCGAGAAGGAAGACTAGAAGAAGCGACGCCGGCCTGTTCGCCAGCGAGCGGACGGTGCCGGCGCCGACACCCTCCTGCCGCCTGCAAAGGATCAGGATGACGGTTCAATCGAACCACCGAACTGGTTCAGATGAACCAGACAAAACCCGAAAAATTACTTTGAATCAGTGGTCTAGCTTCGAAACTTAGTTTCGCAAGGGCTGTTCCTCACCGCATGCGGCTGTCCGGCATAACAAGCTCCGGCCGCCGCGAGGGAGGAATGTCTGGTGGCCACCCAGTCAGGCGGATCGATCCGCTTCAAGACACCCTATCGACCGCCGCACCGTCGCAACCTGACGTTCACAGGGGCGATCGAGCAACGGCCCCGGCACGACAGCCCGTAGTCGCGGCGGCCGGCGCGGACCACACCGCGCCATCCCTCATCCTATGGAACCGTCCGGCTCCTCATCGCAATCGATGCGGTGGACAGGCGGGCACGACCGGGCGGTCCCGGTTCACACTTTGACGCTGGCCTCCGCCAGCCTGGGAGATCGAGATGTCAAGCGGTGCAACGCAAGGCTTTACGCGGGGGAAGACGCGATCTTCTCGGATTGACAACCTGCTGCTGGCCTGCGTGGCGGAAGTGATCGGGACGTTCATGCTCGTGCTGGTCGGAACCGCGGTCGCCACCGCTGCAACGCTGGGCAAGAACACGGCGGGATCGGCCTATGATTCCTTCGCGGTCGCGATGTCGTTCGGCCTCATCCTGATCCCGATCGTCGGCGCGATCGGCCAGATCAGTGGCGCGCATGTCAATCCCGCGGTGACGCTCGGACTTGCCACGGCGGGCAAGTTTCCATGGCGCTTCGTGGCGCCGTACTGGGTGGCGCAGCTTGCCGGGGCGGTGATCGCGGCGCTGGTCGTGTGGATTGCCTATGGGCACGGCGCCTTTGCCGACTCGCATCTCGGCGCTCCATCTCCCGTCCATGGCGCGGATGGAATGCAGGTTCTCCTTGTCGAGGCGCTGATCGCCTTCATCCTGGTCTTCACGGTCATCTCCACTGCGACCGATCCGCGTGTCCCGGCCGGAACCGCCGCAGTCGCCATCGGGTTCTCGCTGGCGGCAGGCGTCCTGCTCGGCGGACCGGTAAGCGGCGGTGCCGGCAACCCGGCACGAGCCCTCGGTCCGATGATCGTCGCCGGCACCTTCCCGGTCTGGTTCTTCTACACGGCGGGGCCGCTGGTCGGCGGCGTTCTGGCGGCGCTGGCGTATCGCGTGGTCGGTGGAGCGCAGCCGCCGTCGGATGCGGTCTAGCCGCAGGCGGGGACCTGTCGAAGGGACTTGCCGTGGATGGTGGGTGCGACAGGGATTGAACCTGTGACCCCCGCCGTGTGAAGGCGATGCTCTACCGCTGAGCTACGCACCCATCCTGCCGGCCGCCCGTCCTGTTGCAGGCCTGGGCGGCGTCGGCGGGTTCTGGTGGATTTTGGGTTGATCGTCAAGTCCGTCAGGTCGACACAGGGCACCGACAGCGGAGAGACGGATGACCCAATCGACAAGGCGGATCGGCGTGCCTGAGATCACCGCCCGCAAGGGCGGACAGCCGATCGTCTCGCTTACTGCCTACACCACGCCGGTCGCCCGCCTGATCGATGCGCATGCCGACCTGATCCTGGTCGGCGATTCAGTCGGCATGGTGCTGTACGGCATGCCAACGACCCTGCCGGTGACGCTGGAGATGATGATCGCGCACGGCCAGGCGGTGATGCGCGGCACCAGGCGGGCCTGCGTGATGGTGGACCTGCCGTTCGGTTCCTACCAGGAAAGCCCGGAGTTGGCGTTTCGCGCCGCCGCGCGCGTGCTGGCGGAGACCGGCGCCTCTGCAGTCAAACTCGAAGGCGGCGTCGAGATGGCGGACACCATCCGCTTCCTGGTCACGCGTGGCGTCCCGGTCTGCGGACATATCGGGCTGATGCCGCAATCGGTGCAGGTCGCTGGCGGCTTCAGGGCCACCGGCCGAAAGCTGGACGAGGCCGAGAAGCTGCGCGCGGACGCACGCGCCGTGGACGAGGCGGGCGCCTTCGCGATGGTGCTGGAAGGGGTGGTCGAGCCACTTGCGGCCGAGATCACCGGGCTGGTCGCGACACCGACCATCGGCATCGGCGCATCGCCGCACTGCGACGGGCAGGTGCTGGTGTCCGACGACGTGTTCGGCCTGTTCGCGGACTTCACCCCGCGGTTCGTCAAGCGCTATGCCGAGCTTGGCCAGCAGATCGAAGCCGCCGCCGAGGCCTATGCCGCCGACGTCCGGGCCCGCCGCTTCCCGGGCCCCGAGCATTGCTTCGGCGTGGTCAAGCCGGGCTGATCAGCCGAGTTCCGCCGTCTGACGAAGTGCGATGCCTCTGGCCGCCAGGCGACGACGTGCGACGGTGAGGCTGTCGCGGCCACCCTCGCCGGGACTTGCGATGCCCCGGCAGGCATCTTCCAGGATGACGGCCTCGAAGCCGTTCGTGATCGCATCCTCGGCCGACCAGGCAACGCAGAAGTCGGTCGCCAGCCCGCACAGGAACACGCGCCTGATGCCACGCGCATGCAGCCATCCGGCGAGGCCCGTGGACGTCTTGTGGTCGTTCTCGGTGAATGCCGAATAGCTGTCGATCGCGGGATTGCTGCCCTTGCGCAGGATCATCTGCAGCCGGTCCCGGTCCAGGCCGGGATGCAGCGCGGCGTTCGGCGTGCCCTGGATTGCATGATCGGGCCAGAGCACCTGCGGCCCGTAGGGCAGCGTCGCGATGTCGAACGGTCTTGCACCGGGATGCGCGCTGGCGAAGGACAGATGCCCGCGCGGGTGCCAGTCCTGGGTGGCGAAGGCCACCGTGAAACGGTCGCGCAGCAGATGGTTGATCAGCGGCACGATCTCGTCGCCGCCCGGCACCGGCAGCTCGCCGCCGGGCATGAAGGTTGGCTGCACATCGATCACGGCCAGCATGTCGGTCGCCGGATCGATGTGCAGCACGGTATGGCGGCTCCGGTCCGATCAGATGTCCTGATGAGGCAGCGACAAGGTCGTCGCCAGCGCCTCGGAAATCCGCCGTGCGAAGGCGGCCGGATCTCGTGGCAGCTCGCCATCCTGCACGCGTGCCAGATCGAGCAGCGTGCGCGCGGCGTCCTCGATCGGTTCGTTCCGCTCGATACGCGCGGCCAGCGCCCGGACCAGGGCATGGTGCGGGTTCAGCTCCAGGATCGGCGCCGAGCTTGGCATCTTCTGGCCCGAGCGGCGCATCATGCGCTGCAACTGCAGGTCGGGGCCGGACTGCGAGGCCGACAGCACCACGGCGCTGCTGACCAGCCGGTCGGTGCTGCGGACGTCCGACACGTCTTCGCCGAGCGCTTCCTTCAGGGCGGCGACCAGGGCGGTGACATCGGTCGCATCCGCCTCGGGGGCATTCTCGATCGCATGCCTGGAGAGGTCGGCCAACCCCTGCGTCACGCTGCGCAGCGACTTCTCCTCGAACTTGTCGAGACGGTCGGGCCAGAATGCATCGACCGGATCCGACAGCAGCAGCACCTCGATGCCGCGGGCCCGGAAGCCCTCCAGCTGCGGCGAGCCGGCCAGCGCATCCTCGTTGTCGCCGACCAGGTAGTAGATCGCATCCTGCTCAGGCTTCATGCGCGACACGTAATCCGCGAGCGAGGTCAGCGCCTTGGGCTCATGCGTGCTGTGGAACCGCGCGAGGCCGGCCAGCTCGGCGCGATGCTCGAAATCCTCCCACAGGCCTTCCTTGAGCACCGGGCCGAAATTCGACCAGAAGCCGGCATAGCTCTCCGCATCCTTGGCACGGGTGCGCAGCTCGCTGATCACGCGGTTGGTGACCGCCTTGCGGATACGGGCGAGCACCGGGGTGGATTGCAGCATCTCGCGCGAGACGTTGAGCGGCAGGTCCTCGGTATCCACCACGCCCTGCACGAAGCGCAGGAAAGGAGGCAGCAGCTCGGCCTCGTCGGTGATGAACATGCGCCGCACGTGCAGCCGCACGCGGCTCTCGCGCACGCTCTCGACCGGCTCGAACGGGCGCATCGACGGGATGAACAGCATGGCGGCGAATTCGAGGGTGCCCTCGGCGCGCCAGTGCAGCGTCGCCCACGGCTTGTCGAAGGAGTGGCCGAGATGCTGGTAGAACTCGGTGAGCGCCTCCTCGGTGATCTCGCTCTTCGGCTTGCGCCAGAGCGCGGTGCCCTCGTTGGCGGCGACCTCGTTGCCGTCGCGCTGGATGGTGATCGGCCAGGTGATGTGGTCGGCCCACTTGCGCACGATGGATTCCAGCCGGTACGGCTCGAGGAACTCGTCGGCGTCGGACTTGATGTGCAGCACGATGTCGGTGCCGGGAGCCTCGCGGGTGGCGGGCGCGATGGTGAAGTTGCCTTGTCCCGAGGAGGACCAGCACCAGGCATCGGCCTCGCCGGCGCGACGCGAGGTGACCTCGACGCGGTCTGCCACCATGAAGGCGGCGTAGAAGCCGACGCCGAACTGGCCGATCAGGCTGGGACGCTCGTCCGGCTTGTCCGCGTCGGCAGCGCCGCCTGCATTGATCGCCTGTCCGAAGGCGCGGGTGCCGGAGCGGGCGATGGTGCCGAGATTCTTCACCATCTCGTCGCGGGTCATGCCGGCGCCATCGTCGCTGATGGTAAGCTGTCGCGCCGGCTTGTCCGGATCGATGCGTATCTTGGCACCATCAGGCAGCGCGCGGCCGGCATCGGTCAGCGCCTCGAAGCGACGCCGGTCGGTCGCGTCGGCGGCATTGGCGACCAGCTCGCGCAGGAAGATCTCGCGGTCGGAGTAGAGCGCGTGCACGACGAGGTCGAGCAGGCGGCCGACTTCGGCGCTGAACTCGTGCTGCTCCGGCGCCGGATTGCCGTCATGTGCCCCGGTTGCCGGGGGCGTGGTGTCCTGATCGCTCATTGCGGTGCCTCCATGGACGTGGGCCGGGGCTGCCGGCGTGCGGCGGTCGGTATGCGCGGAGTGACGGCCATTTTCAACCGGTCTCGGCCCATGCCCGGGCCCTGCCGGGCGGCAGTCAGTTATGCGCGACCAGGCGGCTGGCGCTGGCAAGCCGGGCGACCGGCATCAGGCGGTAAGCGGACAGCCCGCGCCCGCTGCCGGCCGCCATGGGCGCCCCTGCCTGCAGCCGGATGATGCGGCCATAGCCGCCGAGCGGCGCCCCGGTCGCCCGCGTCGCGGGTCGTCCGAAGCCCGCCTGCAGACCTGCCGTGGTCAGTACCGTAGCTGGCCGTATGGCCTCCGGCGATGCCGGCGTCATCTTCCAGTCGGAGGCGGCCGCGCTGCCTGGGGCGGGGCTTGCGTATCCGGGGTGGCCGAGGACGGTCGCGATACGTCCATGCACCGGGCGATGGCCGGATGCAGCGGCCTGGCGGCCATCGATCGGCTCCGCCCAGGCCTCGAGCACCTTGCGCTGGTAGTCGGTGCCGAGCTCCGGCGTCTGCGAATGATAGGCGGCGGCGGCGTGCGGCCAGCTGCCGGTCTGGCGGAACAGGTCGGTCAGGAAGCCGGCGGCAAAGGCTGCATTCCGTGCCGGATCGAACGCGGCCTCCAGCGAACCGAATGCCTCCGGATGGTACATGAGGTTGATCTGGGTGCAGCCGACATCCATCGACCGGATGCCGCTCGCGCGGTAGGTCGTGGCGGCGGCGATCGCCTCGGCCTTGGATGCATAGTAGTGCCCTTGGCCGGCGACGTTGATGGTCCAGGGCCAGGCTCGCACCCCGCCCTGCTGCGCGTCGTAGCGGCCACTCTCGACGCGGCTGATCGCGTCCAGCAGCTGGTTCGGTACGCCGCTGCCCTGCTCCGCGCTCAGGATGGCCTGCTGGCACAGGCTCGCGTCGTCAGTCGCATGTGCTGCGAGCGGTGCGAGCATGAGCCATGTGAGCAGGAGCCAGGAGAGCAGGTGGCGCATGGACCGAGAATGCCGGTCAAAGGTTACGGAAGCCTTCACCGTCGGCAGCGCGGGATATTTTGTGCACCGCAAAATAAGTTCTTGACCAGGCCGGCGTACCGACATAGCTTTCTGTTGCGGCCCGCCTCTGGCCGGCCGCATCTTGGACGTTTCCTCCCTAAACTTGGGCGGTGCTTCGGCACCGCCTTTTTTTTGTCCGCGTGGACGGGGTTCAGCGGCTACTCGGCAACCAGCGCCGGCAGCAGTGCCGCAAGCCGCTCGAGCAAGCCTGCCATCGTGGCCTGCATGAAGCCGAACTGGTCGGAGCGTTCGTATCGCTGCTCGTCCATGTAGAGGCCGCGGCCGATCTCGACCTGCAGCACGTGCACCCTCTGGCTCGGCCGCCCGTAGTGACGGGTCACGTAGCCGCCGGCATACGGGTCGTTGCGACGCACCCGGAAGCCGTTCTCGCGCAGGTAGCGCTCGGCGCAGCGCGTCACCGATGCGGAACAGGACGTGCCGAAGGCATCCCCGAGCACGAAATCCGGCTCCTGGCGGCGGCCGTTGCCGGTCGGGACGATCCGCTCGGACGTCGCCGCGGACGGGCCGTGCGGTATCGGGCCGTTGAGGGAGGGCATCGAGTGCGCGTCGATCAGCAGGCAGACGCCGTGCCGTGCGATGGCGTCATCGATCAGGGCGGCGAGGGCGGCGTGATAAGGCTGCCAGCACAGCCGGATCCGCTGCTCGGCCTCCGCGAAGTCGAGCTTGCCGCCATAGATCGGCTCTCCGGAGGCGACCAGGCGCGCGATGGTGCCGAAGCCGGCCGAGACCCGCGCGCTGCTGGTGTTGCACCACGACGGCAGGGTGTCGCTGAACATGACGGGGTCGAGTTCCCACGGCTCCCGGTTGACGTCGCAGAAGGCGCGGGGGAAGTCGGCCTGCAGCAGCGGCATGCCGAGAGCCGGCGCGGCTGCGAACAACTCGTCGACGAAGCTGTCCTCGCTGCGTCGCAAGGCGCTGAAGCCGAGGCGCGATGTCGCCACGAAGCCGGCTGGATAATCACGGCCGGAGTGCGGCGACGCCACCAGCATGCCGACCGCCAGGGCCTGCGGTGCGCTGATGCGGAACGAGGGCAGGGGCTCGGCCGCCTGCGGCCCGGTCGCGACAGCATCGGGCGCCCGATCGCTTGCCGTCGCGGGATCGGCCACCGGGGGATCGACGTCCTGGACGGTCGGCCGGGTCTCACTCATTCTGGGTTTCGATCATCGTGCCAGTGTGCTCGACGCGGCGTGACGTGTCATCTGGCGCTGTCGTGAACCCGTCGGAAAGCCAGGCGGGCCGGGTTGCAGAACGGCCTGCGCACTTGTAGAAGCCACCGCAGCGGATGGGCGCGTAGCTCAGCGGTAGAGCACTGCCTTGACATGGCAGGGGTCACAGGTTCAATCCCTGTCGCGCCCACCATCCGGCGATCCTTCATGGATACTACTTGATGTTCCGGGCCTGCTGGCGTCCAGCGCCGCCTGCAGGATGTAGGCGGCAGCCAGCTTGTCGACGATCTCGGCGCGCCGGCTGCGGGTCATGTCCAGCTCCTTGACGAGGAAGCGGTTGACCGCGCTTGACGACAGCCGCTCGTCCCACAGCGCCGCCGGCAGCCCGGTGCGCTCGGACAGCGCCAGCAGCCAGTCGCGCGCACGCTGGGCGGCCGGGCCGAAGCTGCCATCGAGCGACAGCGGCAGCCCGCAGACCAGCCCGCCGACGCCTTCCCTGGCAGCGATCCGGCCGACTTCGACAGCGTTGATGCCCAGCTTGCCGCGCCGCAGGCTGCCGTAGGGGCTCGCCAGCATGAGCGAGACGTCGGAGAGCGCGAGCCCGATGGTGCGCTCCCCCGGGTCGACCCCGAGCAGGCGTCGACCGGCAGTCAGGCTGGCACGCAGGTCCGGCATGTTGAAGAGCGGCATGGTCAGGGCTTATGGTCCGGCCCGGCTCCGGTTGCCAGCGTGCCGAACGCGACCAAGGTCCGATCTCGCGCCCGTATCCCCGACTTGAGAAGGTTCTGCCCGATGTCGCTCGATGCCGCGACCGTCAAACATATCGCCCGGCTGGCCAGGATCGGCATCCAGGATACCGAGGTGGCGCGGCTGCAGGGCGAGCTGAACGGCATCATCGGCTGGATCGAGCAGCTCGCCGCGGTGGATGTCGAGGGCGTGCCGCCGATGGTCGGCACCGAACAGGCGGCGTTGCGCATGCGCGACGACGTGGTCACCGATGGCGCCCGGCCGGAGGCGGTGCTGTCGAACGCGCCGGGCCGCAACGGCCTGTTCTACACGGTGCCGAAGGTGGTCGAGTGATGCTGACCGACCTCTCGATCGCGGATGGCCTGCGCGGCCTGCGTGGCAAGGAGTTCAGCGCCGTCGAGCTCACGACCGCGCATCTCGATGCGATCGCGGCGCTCAACCCGCGCCTGAATGCCTACCTCACGGTGACCGCGGAGGCCGCGCTGCGGGGTGCCGGCGCGGCGGACGCCGCCCTGGCGCGTGGCGAGCAGGCGCCGCTCGGCGGCATCCCGCTCGGCATCAAGGACCTGTTCTGCACCGAGGGGGTGCGCACCACCGCCGCCAGCCGGATGCTGGAGAATTTCGTGCCGCCGTACGAGAGCACGGTGACGCGCCAGCTGCTGCGCGACGGCGCGGTGTTCCTGGGAAAGACCAACCTCGACGAATTCGCGATGGGCTCGTCGAACACCAATTCGGCGTTCGGACCGGTGGAGAATCCCTGGCACCGCACGGGCGACGATGCGGTGCTGGTGCCGGGCGGCTCGTCCGGTGGCTCGGCGGCGGCGGTGGCGGCGCGCATCGCCATGGGGGCGACCGGCACCGACACCGGCGGCTCGATACGCCAGCCGGCCTCGTTCTGCGGTATCGCCGGGATCAAGCCGACCTATGGCCGCTGCAGCCGGTGGGGCGTGGTGGCGTTCGCAAGTTCGCTGGACCAGCCGGGGCCGATGGCGCGCACCGTCGAGGATTGCGCGATCATGCTGCGCTCGATGGCAGGCTACGATGCGCGCGACAGCACCAGCGTGGATCGCCCGGTGCCGGATTATGCGGCCGCCTGCGGACGCAGCCTGAAGGGCGTGCGTGTGGGCATCCCGCGCGAGTACCGCGCCGACGGGATGCCCTCCGAGATCGAGGCGCTCTGGCAGCAGGGTATCTCCTGGTTGCGTGATGCCGGTTGCGAGATCGTCGATGTCTCGCTGCCGCATACGCAGTACGGCCTGGCCACGTACTATATCGTCGCGCCGGCCGAGTGCTCGTCGAACCTCGCGCGCTACGACGGCATCCGCTACGGCCGTCGCGTCGAGGCGCCGACGCTGGACGGCCTGTACGAGGCGTCGCGAGAAGCAGGCTTCGGCGCGGAAGTGAAGCGTCGCATCCTGATCGGCACCTACGTGCTGTCATCCGGGTACTACGATGCGTACTACCTCCGTGCTCAGAAAGTGCGCAGCCTGATCCTGCGAGATTTCACCGAGGCGTATCGTACGGTGGATGCGCTGCTGACGCCGACCGCACCGTCGGCGGCGTTCGCACTAGGCGAGAACATGGATGATCCGATCAAGATGTACCTGAACGACATCTTCACCGTGCCGGCAAGCATGGCCGGAATGCCGGGCCTGTCGGTGCCGGCCGGTCTCGACCATCAGGGGCTGCCGCTCGGACTGCAGCTGCTCGGGCGGCCGTTCGACGAGGAGACCCTGTTCGCCCTGGGCAGCGCCATCGAGCAGGCGGCGGATTTCCGGCGATTGCCATCGGTGACCGCGGGGCGCGTCCGATGAGCTACCTGCTGGAAGGTCGGGACGCGCCGTGGGAAGTCGTCATCGGCCTGGAGGTGCATGCCCAGGTCATCAGCCAGTCCAAGCTGTTCTCGGGTGCGTCGGCGACCTATGGGGGTGAGCCGAACACCCACGTGAGCCTGGTGGATGCGGGATTTCCCGGCATGCTGCCGGTGATCAACCGCGAATGCGTGGCGCAGGCGGTGCGTACCGGGCTCGGCCTGAACGCGCGCATCAACCTGGAGAGCCGGTTCGACCGCAAGAACTATTTCTATGCCGATCTGCCGACCGGCTACCAGATCAGCCAGTTCGCGCAACCGATCGTGGGATCCGGCGTGATCGAGATCGAGCTCGCCGACGGCAGCACGCGCGAGATCGGCATCACCCGGCTGCATCTCGAGCAGGATGCCGGCAAGTCGCTGCACGACCAGCACCAGACGCAGTCGTTCATCGACCTGAACCGCGCCGGCGTCGGGCTGATGGAGATCGTCAGCGAGCCGGACATGCGTAGTCCGGAGGAAGCCGGCGCCTACGTGCGAAAGCTGCGCACGATCCTGCGTTATCTCGGCACCTGCGACGGCAACATGGAGGAGGGCTCCATGCGTGCCGACGTGAACGTGTCGGTGCGTCATTCCGGCGAGCCGTTCCGCACCCGCTGCGAGATCAAGAACGTCAACTCGGTGCGCTACGTCATGCAGGCGATCGAGGCGGAGGCCCGTCGCCAGGTGCAGGTCTGGGAAGCGGGCGGTACGGTCGACCAGGAGACCAGGCTGTTCGACCCGGCTCGGGGCGAGACCCGTTCGCTGCGCAGCAAGGAGGACGCCCACGACTACCGGTATTTCCCCGACCCCGACCTGTTGCCGCTGGTGATCGACGAGGGCTGGGTGGCCGACCTGAAGGCCGGGCTGCCGGAACTGCCGGATGCCAAGCGCAGCCGCTTCGTCAGCGAGTACGGCATCCCACGCTACGATGCCGGCGTGCTGGTGGCCGAGCAAGCGACCGCGGATTTCTACGAGACGGTGGCGGCGGGGGGCGATCCGCGGCTGGCCGCGAACTGGGTTACCGGCGACCTGTTCGCAGCCCTGAACCGCACCGGACGGACCATCGCCGACAGTCCGGTCTCGGCGCAGGCCATGCGCGAACTGCTCGGGCTGATGGTGGACCAGACCATCAACGGGCGGATCGCCAAGGACGTGTTCGAGGAGATGGTGGAAACTGGCGAGCCGCCTGCTGCCATCGTCGAGCGGCGCGGCCTGCGCCAGGTGACCGATACCGGGGCGATCGATGCCGCGGTGGAGGCGGTGCTGGCGGCGAATGCCGACAAGCTGGCGGAGTACCGGTCCGGCAAGGACAAGCTGTTCGGCTTCTTCGTCGGCCAGGTGATGAAGGGCATGGGCGGCAAGGGCAACCCTGCGCTGGTCAACGAGGCGCTGCGCCAGCGGCTGGCCCGGTCACCTTAACCGGGTGGCCTTGCAGCCGGTCAGAATGTGGTTTGACGGCAGTTACGACAATGACTAGGAGTGGTGCCGCAAACGCCGTGCGATGAGCACGCTCTTCGGCGGAGGGGTGGCCGAGTGGCTGAAGGCGGCGGTTTGCTAAACCGTTGTACGGTGTCAAGCCGTACCGTGGGTTCGAATCCCATCCCCTCCGCCAGCAATCCAGCGATTACAGTGCGTTAGGATGCGAGGACTCTTTAATCCCCTGTTCCGTCCCCTCAATATAGTGGTGGTCGGCCGCGAATTGTGTGGGACGAGTGCGACCAAGGTCACCTTTTAGGAGCCAAATCCCTGGTTCCGGTTTCTCGCCCTAAACGAACCGTGGTCGATCTCAGTCAGCCCTCGATCATGGCGGCGAGCAGGATGCTGAGGTCCGGATCAGAGACAAGCTTGCGAAGCGGGCGCGGGTCTTCTCCGTGACGCGCGGCATCTGCTACCGCGTCATCTCCGTTGGGTGATGGACTTGGTGGAGTCCTATGCCTCGCATCTATCAGCAGTCGCCGGAAATTTGTCCTCGGTAGAGCAGAACGCCACAGCCTGCCGACCTGTGGGCTTTAACCGCCATAACGTCGGACATTATGGTAGATTGAGCGGGCGGGCGAGTTAGACATGGCTAGGTTGGAGCAGCTCTGTGGCAACGAAGGGCAGAAATGGGCGTCGTCATCCACATCCTCGAGCGTCGTAACGTTCGGCTTGACGTTGCCGGCTTCGTGCAGGAGGTCGGCACGCTTCGTCAGCTCTCGAAGGTCACGGAGGTGGACGACTTGCGGGCAGCCGAGCTCGAGCGCGCGAAGCTGATCTCGTCACCCTTGGCCGCCTTGGTCGCGCAGACGGTTTCCCTGCCGCTCGCTTCCGGAAAGTCTGTCCCGGCGCATCAGGTGATCGGTTGGGACAATGGTCGTGCCAGCGTTGCTGAACCGGGCTGGGACTACCTGCCGCTCTTAGGCTATGCGGTGCGGAACGCGGAGCGCGACATCTTCGAGCTCAACGAATTGCGTGACGGAACGCTGCATCCGATCGATCCGGTCCGTGCCAGTGATCTCAGCCTTCTCAGCAATGGCGTCCTCGTCCGGCACGGCCAAGCACTGATTTCCTCCTGCATCGAGGTAAGGCCGTTTATCCCGAATTTTGCGGAGGCCGACTGCATATTCGAGAACGGACGCCGCGAGAGGCTGCTGGTGCGCATTACAGGCGGCAGCCTACCCGATCCGTCCTGGCTAGTTGGACGCAAGCCGATGGAAGTTGAGAGCTACCGGACTGATCAAGCAGCGAGCACACTGAGTTAAAACACGACTTTGCTGGGACCGGTGGTCAAGGCCTCGTCGTGTCTGCTGTTGCCCCCGGCAGCAGGGGAGGGACGCTTAGGCGCCGCCGGCTTTCCTGATCATGGCGATCGTCTCCTGGACGTCCAGCGTTGGTAGGTTAGCCAGCTCAACCGTATACTTGACGGCCACGACGCCAGACGGCGGCAGGAAGTCGTCGGCAATTCTCGGGAAGTGCTCATCAACTTCGTAGATGCCGGCATCACGAAAGTTGAAGCGGAGAAGCTCTCCCGAATCTCTCATTTCGTCCGTCCAGCCCAGGTTGACCATCTTTAACATGAACAGGTCGAGCGCCGCCGGGTCTCGTCGGAGGGCTTGCACCACGGCGTCAAGCTGTGTGGCCACAGTGTGTTCGCCCCCAACAGACTGTTCGACCTGAACAGAGACAAACAGCAATTGGCAGCCGTTGGACACCCGCAGCTGGTCGAGGCGTGAGATCTCGTGCTCCGCGCGGCTCTTGCGTGTTGTTTTGACCTCAAGGTGGAGCCGGTCGCCTACAAAGTCGTGCCGCTCAGAGTCCGGCCCACCCCATTGGTAAATGGCTGTTGGCCCTAAGCTCGGCAACATCAGCATGTTGAGCACCAGCAATTCGCCGAAGACGCCTACCTGGACGGATTTTTCCATCTCCTGGCGGACGGGCTTCCACGCGGACTGCCACGCGCGGATCATGGTTGCCACGGCCGCCCATGGTTCGCGATCCTGACCAATGATGGCGTCAACGACGTCGCGACAGAACGGCGTGAACACCGGCTCGTGAGATGAAGGCGCGGAGAGGTCGAGCACGTCGCCGAACTCCATGCGACGGTGGCGCACCTTCAGGCCGTTAAGGTCTGGTGGCTTCATGCCAACCGGACCGCGCTGCACCGGGATGAGAAGATGCATTTGCCCAGGCTGATCCATGGCAATGGAAAGTGGCGTAGTGGTCCCGTCCATTGTGATGGGCATAATTGCCATGGCGTCTTCGGCTGAGGGCCGATTAGCTCTGAGTTCCGCCCACTGCTGCGGGGTAGGGCAGTCAGCCATCGGAAACTGTGGAATTTACGAGCCAAGTTGACCCGGCATCGGAGGTTTGCGGCAGGCTAAGGGCCAGCGCCACAACAACGTCCGTGCAGGCGACGCTGAGGTGTTCTGGATCTAGTGGGTAAACAATGATCAGACCCTGTGTCGAGGGTCTGGCGGAGCGCATGGCTTCGGCGTCATAGGTGCCACCGGCGCGCTTGTAGGCGTCTGGGCCGCCGGGCAGATCGACACCCTCATGGGCGGGGTCGATCAGGATACCAATGCTCTCGCTGCTTATCCGGCTGCGTCTAACAAGGCCGACCTGCTGGCCCCCAATGGAAACCAACCGGCCTGCCTTGGGTGAGGCGACAAAGACTGACCAATCCGTCAAGTCGCCAACGGTTGTTTGCTCCGCGATCCAGTCAGCAAGCAGGTCCGAGCGGAAGGCCACGATGTCGTCGTGAACCATATAAGCGCGAAGGAAGTCGCAGACCGTCTCGGCAGGAACATCGCGAGCCAGGAGGCCGCTTTGGAGGCGCACCATAGGGCCGACCGACGCGACGAATCCATCCGCCAGCGCTCGGTTGGCTTCCAATCTCCCGGCGTCCAATAGGGGAAGGAGAACGGTCTGCGGGTGCTCGCCTGACCAAGAGTCCTGCGTGGCTTCCGCCGTCCTGCCCTTGTTGCGGGCTGTGAGCAGGAGGTCGCTGTGCGCGCGGAGCCGGATTGCCATCTGGTCAGGCCGTCGGCCAGCCCGTCCCAGGGCGACAATAGAGTCCCTTAGCGACTGCTCCACCAGCGCCAGCTCGGCAAACCACCGCGCGATGCCATCGGTCGTCCAGATGCGGATCAGATCCTCGTAGCCGCGCCTGAACCCATACCAACGAGCCATCTGCAGTAGGGTGTCGCACATAGTTGCCGTCCGAAGGAAATAGGAGACCGTCAGTCCCTCAAGCGTCAGTCCGCGCGACAGACGGTTCCCTCCAACCGCGACTAATTGTCGCCCGGGCTTCTCGTCATACTCCAGGTTCTCGCCGGTCTCGCTGTTGAGAACGACGATCACGAGCTCGCGGAGGACAGCGAGTGCAGCGACTATAATGACCTTGTCATCTGCAGGGGCATCCACACCGCCTTTAATGCCGATCCAAACCGGAGAGAAAACCTCCTCCAGGTGCTGCCCCTGCTGCTCGGCCTCGCGCCATACGTCGATTTGGTCGCGTATGGCGTTGGCGATGCGCTCCTGGTCGGATATGCGCTGACTTACGTGGACCAGCATCGTGTGAGCTTTGCCTGCAAAGCCGGGACGCAGGCTCCGTACTCCACCGGCGAGGCAGAACGCTATCAGAGCCTCGGCGAGCGATCTCGGGAGTGCCTCACTGTGCCGCGCAAGGACAATTTGGGCACTCTTACGCCGCCGGGGGGCGCGGAGTGCCTTTACGTCCTCGTTCGCGACAAGTCGGATCACATCTCTGCCGCGTGCTGAAGTGCCGAAAAGCTCTTCTGTTCCCGTGTATCCCTTTGGTCGGGGCAACTGGATTACGAAGTCCCGGGGGAAAAGGTCGTCACCGAGGCGGCGGTGGGCCGTGTCCTGGCTAATGAGGATATTGGCGAAAGGCGTGGCCGTATAACCGATGTATGCAGCCTTGGGCGCATGGGTCAGAATAGAGCGTATGAGTGCGTTGGTCGGCGAAGGTGCTAGAGTCTCTTCGTCATTATCGTCACCCACAGCTAGGTCCGGTGTCCTGTTACCCTTCGTGTTGATGGATGCCTGATCGGCCTCGTCGTCAATGACAAGAAGGGGCATGTCGTAGAGGTAGCTGGCGGCCGCCTCAAGCCAACTGTTCACTTTGGCCAAAACTGATACGTTCTTCTTGATCACCGCGAGGAATACCGCGGGTGCCCCGAGGATGTTGACATCTCGCTGTTGGAAGTCCTCCGTTAGCGATGTAAGAGAAATCCAGTCTTGGCCACGCCCGGCCTGCGGGAAACCGCCTGATTGATTGCCCACCAACTCCCGTTCAAGGCGGCTTTGGGTCTGGTTTCGAAGAGAGTCGTGAATGCCCGATAACACAATAACAATGCGGTAGCCGGCGTCCACGGCGCGGGCGGCGACGGCCGTGTAGTTGGCAGTCTTGCCGCTCTGAACATAGCCGACTACCAACCCGCGGCCCTGGAAGAAAGTGTTGCCCAGGGGATCATGCAAGTGTCGTAGAACACGTAGCGACTCCGCTGCGACCGAGTCCACCTGCTGGGATCCCCGCTTCGGATCGGAACGCAGCAACAACTCTAAACGCTGCCAATGGTACCAGTCGGTGAGCGCGAGCCGATCTGTCCAAGCAGGCCTCGCCGGTACATTGCCGAGGACCCGCACTGATTCCATTAGCTCGCTTTCCCTTGCAACAGCGCGATTTGCACGTTGGCTTCGTCAAGAGCTCCTAGAAAAGCTGCGAGATGGGCGACGGCAACTTGGTCGGAGCGGATGTGCTTGACCAAGGCCGCCAGATTGAAATTCGCATCACTTACCTGGAGATCGAGCGCTCCGGTCAACCCCTTCGTTAGCTTCCACAGGAACTTATCCGTCCGGACGTCCTTGACAGAGACGCGAGACGATGGTGGCAGCGGGTTCGCTACAACGCCCCCTTTGACTGGTAATCCTTCCCCCCGAACTGACGCCACTACGTTTGCTGGATTTGCGCCAGTTCCTGGCTGCTGTGGCTGCTGTGGCGCCGGTATCTTGAGTATCTGACGACGATACTTTTTTTGACTGTCTTTTCGAGCAATCTCAGCAAGCTTCTTGATCTCCGCCTGCAGCGCCTGTGGAAGCTGGACGATCTGCTTGCTAATGTTGATCTTGAAAACGTCGTCAAGAATATTGTCGAAGTTGACGACCAAGCGGGCGAGCTTTGTCTTTTCGTCGTTCGTTTCCCACATCTGATGCCATCCGCCCCACTTAATGAGACGGTCGTGACGGTAGATGAACAGGCCCTGTGTCTCGTTGCGTTTGCCGTGGAGGCCAATGCGGTCCAGCGCCTTACGGGCAGCCTCCGGGCCTGCGGCTTTGTGGCATTCTTCGATTTCGTCCTCGGACGGCAGCAGGTACGCTTGGACCGTCACGCGGCCGTCTTCAGTTTCGGTCGATACCCGGATCGGCTTGGCGTCATAGTGCTCGGTATATGGATGTCCAAACGGATTATTCGGCTCTACGGACTTGCCGTTGATGGTGATGGCTACCGCCTTGCGGCCCGCCGCTTTGCCTTCTAGAAAGCGGTGGAATACCAACGCCAAGTGCCGGTCAAGGTCTCTGACCTCGACCGAATAGGGGTCGAGACCACGCGTGGTCTGGATTGACTGCGGCGGCCGCATATCCTTCCACAAAACGACCGTGCCGTGGCGTCCAAGAACTGTTGCGTCCTCCTCCCACTGCTCCAGGGGGTCGGACTTGGCGACCCAGTCGTGCATGTCGTCGACATCCCACGTCAGGTGGTGCGCGGCTCCGCCTTCCTGCTTGGTAACTACAGTGAAGACTTTGGCCTGCGACCAGGATGCGCCTTTCAGACCATAGCCGTACTTGCCCAGGCTATTGGCTTCGTATACGGACGCGCTGCCTATACGCATGGCCTCCGCCAGTCTTCCTCCGTCCATACCATCGCCGTCATCGGTAATGCTCATCCACCGGCCATGTCCCCCGTCCGGCCGCCCGAAGGAGATGGCGATCCTGGTCGCGTTATGGCTGATGGAGTTGTCCACGATGTCGGCCACTGCCGACGGAAGCGTGTGTCCAACCGCGGCCAGAATCTGAACCAATCTTGCAGGGTTAGGCGGCAACTCGACACGGTTAACCCGTATACCGACAGGTGCCGGAGCGGCAAGAGATGCGCTTCTGGGGGCGGTGAAGATGTCGGGCCGGCTTTCGGCGAGGATCTGCCATGTCCGCTCTCCCTCCTCATCGTGCAGCGCGATCATGGCGGACTTGGCGAGCCGGCTACTTTCCCCGTCGGAAAGTATAGATCGTGTTACGATATGTTCGGCCGAAAATACTGACCAAGATCCGGAGGCCGGACTGGTGCTCGCATCCACTTCCATGGCAAAAAGACATCCTGGGGCTATAAAATGATAGCACTTGTCTCTAGGACAGTTGCCTTCGAGCCGCCAGTTCTTCTCTTGTCTTTTCAGCCATTGCCGCGCCTGCTTCACACCGTCATCGGTATCAAATAGTAGATCCATGTCGATGCGATCGGAGTCATTTGCGGCAGGAAAGACCCTGTCGACTACGTCCCAGTCGAAGTTAATCGCACGCTGCTTTGAGCCCTCCTTCCCCTGTCGCCGGTACTCGTGGAACATCCCGAGCTCGCTGTGGGTTAGTAGCCGCAAGATCACGAAACGCATGACTTTTACTCCAGCCGCTGGCCGTCGCCAGAGGCTCGTAAAGACTGAGCAGTTCGAAACGCATATGGGCAATGATCAAGACTCATCTCAAGGCGTATGGCAACGACTTATGCAACCAGTGATAGAACCACGACTGATCTGCCTTGTGCTGCAGCCTGAGATGAACCTGTCCGAAGCTTGAGTTGGCCAAGCCGCCTCGTGACCAGGGTCAAGCGCCGCTGGTCCCATGTGACGAAGTCAGTTGGGAGACGACACAGGAGTGGCAGCAGTACAAAGTCTGCTGGTAGAACTATCTGTAGAAAACTTTATTGCAATCTAGACATCGCTTATTCTAGTGCGGTCTCTCTTATGGGCGATTTCACTATCCGGATGTGCTGTGTTTCGGTTAGTGCTTCCTCAAGAGGTAGCGGGAACGTGTGCGGGACGGTCCAGTGCGGTCAACAGGGTTCAAGGTGATTTCGATGCGAAGTTAGATTCAACACAAGCGCGCTGTATCGGCTGCCTGCAGTCAAAGGATGTATTTGTGCCAGAATTTATTGCAATAAAGAGCCTATCCGCGAGCGATCTGACCTTGCTCGACCGGTTCTTCGGCGTGATCAACCGAACTGGTCAGAAGTGCATAAACTTGAACGCCGACGTCTTCGTCCAGTTGTTCTATCCAGACATCGAGACCCTGACCGCGGCGCGTGGTGGCGAGGTACCGGTCCCGATCACCGTGTTCGGGCCGGCTGCTGCGCCCGCGCTCCGGATGAACCGGAGCATCACCAAAGGCGACAGCTATAAGAACTGGCGCCTGAACGGTGAAACAATGCACGACCCTAGGGAACAGCCGGACCGTTTCGCGCACCTTCAGCGCCACGACCTTGCGGTAATGGCATTCGACGGTCGAGGCCTGCCGGAGCGGGTAACCATTGTCTTCCTCGCCAGGGATGAGCCTGTCGATGCGTCTCTCTATGCTGCGCTCGCGCCATACGTGGCCCGCAGGAGTATGGCGCCCATCACCCTGGGTGAGGTGGAAGCTGCTATTCAAGCGGCAGGTTGTGGCGACGCTCATCCACTAACAACCTTCGCTGTGAGCCCAGACATTGAGGCCGCTCTTGAGGAGGCAGCGCTGGGGGGCTTTCGCGGCTTGCGTATGATACGCCGGCGCCGCGCGACCCGGCCCGTCTCCCGACATGAGAGCCAACGCGCGCGAGAGGCCGCCGAACAGACAGGCGACGACGGTGAACGGCTCGTGAACGCTCACTTTGCGGCCCTGGAAAATCCTGGCGGCGAGTTCTCTTTCGCTTGGACCTCTCGCGTCGATGCCTACAGCCCATTCGACTTCCGGATCAGGCATCATGGTGGAGCACTCGGGGATGCTGAGTATGTCCTCGACGTGAAGGCAACTCGAGGCGCCTTCGAGCGCGATTTCCACCTCTCTTTTGGCGAGGGGTTTGAGGCTGCCGAGAGCAACGTGCCTTACTACATCTGGCGGGTCTACGGGATCACCACCGACGGCGCGTTCATGCGGAGGTCCGGCGACATCCGCGACTTCGCCAGGGCACTGATCGAAACCCACGACAGGGCCATGCCGGCGGGCGTGGCTGCCGATGCCTTCTCAGTTCAGGTCGCGGCGCACGGGCTAACTTGGTCGGAGCCTGTGGTGCTGGCCGCGGCCCTGGGCGAGGAGGATGAAGCGGCCGACGCTCCCGCCTAGCTACGCCACGACGGCGGATGAGGGCACTGTGAGACAGGCGACGGATTTTTCCAGTGCCTCACGCATCGTCTCAGCGATGGCAGCCGCCATCAAAGGCGGGACTGCGTTCCCTATCTGGCGGAAGCTAGGGTTCATCGTGCCCTCGAAGCGAAACCCGTCGGGGAAAGATTGCAGCCGGGCGGCCTCGCGCACGCTGATGGTTCGGGCCTGTGCCCCGTCGTGGTGGATGTGCGAGTAGGTGTCCTTTCCGATGTGCGCCATCAGCGTCCGCACAGGGTGGTCCCGGCGGAGCTTCCACCACCGGTTCGGAAACTTTGATGGGTCGTAAGGAGGGACCATCCCCCGCTCGAGCTCCGCCCATGCCTTCATCCGGGGCGTCAGGCTGCGCTTTGCCGCCTCTTTCTCAAAAAGGCGCGTCGCCACACGATGCGCCTCCGGGTATTCGGCACCCGGAGGCATGGCGCGGAAGATGTTTCCATCGCGTGGCAGGTAGCGGATGGCGTGGTCCTCTACCCCGCCGTTGCTCTCAAAACCAGGCCACTGGCGCATCATCGCTGCATAGGCGCTGATTTCGTTCGTGTCACGGTATCCCACCCTCATCTCAGGCCCCCACCGCCGCGCACCGCGCCGGACGCTGTCACCCTGGATAGACGGTAGGTCTCCGATAGCCTGCTCGGCTGTCACCGGGAAGGGAAGGCTCTCGTCACCAAGGTCGGGCTGCACGTAACCCGCCCCGCCAAGCAGGTCCACGTAGCGCAGGGCTACGGCCCGGGTCCCGGCATAGCCCGGCGGCAGCTTCATGTGGTGCGTCGCCTTCGGGAAGCGCGGCCGGATGCCGAGCTCCTTACGAAAGGCAACTAGGAACACTCGGTCTCGCATTTGCGGCACGCCGTGGAATGCCGAGTTGATCAGGCTATAGCGAGCCACATATCCGAGGCCCTCAAGCGTCTCAACCATTTCGTCCACGATATTGTGGTGGTCGAAGTGCAGGATGTCCGGGACGTTCTCCATGAGGAGGGCCAATGGACGAAATGCTCGAATGTAGGCGATGTAGCGAAGGTAGAGGTTGCCCCGTGGGTCTACCTTGAACGCCTCTGGATGCTCAGCGACCTCGCGCAGCTTCGCACGCCCAACGCGGGCATACGCTTGGCACGGAGGTCCACCCACGATGACGTCCACCGCCTCGGCGACGTTGCCGAGCAACAGCTCCTCGCATAGCTGGTCAGGCTCTATAGCCGTGATGTCCCGGGGATTGGCGTGGAGCTCAAATTGCTCGGAGTCGGTCCCGTGGAAGTTTCGCGCATGCGACCGGGCGGCGAGCGCGTCGATCTCCATGGCTCCAGAGATCTCGAAGCCTGCCTTCCTGAAACCGAGGGAGATGCCACCGCACCCCGCGAACAGATCAAGCACGCGAGGAGAACCCCCATCGGCGAGGCGCCGGACCTTTCCTGCCAGCAATGGGTCCGTCACAACGGGACTAACTCTTGTGTCCATACAGGACGCCCTCCCTCGAACCCTCCCGGTTGGGAGCCCCGTTGCTATACAACGCGCGCCGAGTCCCACCAGCGTCATGGATGTGGGGGCTAACTTGACCTCACTTTGTCGTGAGGTCTTGGCGCTGCCAGGAAGTCGCGGATGTGTCCCAGCACGTCTCCGAGGTTCTGTCGGACCTCACACTCCCAGACTACCAGGAGACGCCACCCGGCCGCTTCCAGGGAGATCGCGTTGGTACGATCCCGCTCGACGTTTCCATCGAGCTTCTGCGTCCACCACTCGGTCCGAGTCTTCGGGACGACCGAATTCGCGCATCCGTGCCGGTGCCAGAAGCATCCTCGAACCTCAACAGCGGACCGACGCCCCGGGAACACAATGTCGGGGCGACCCGGGAGCTGCCGGTCGTGCAGACGAAAGCGGTAGCCCATTGCGAACAGGCCGCGCCGTATGAGGAGCTCAGGCTTCGTGTCCTTTGCTTTGACGGCGGCGAGGTTCCGGCGCCGTGCATCGGGAACGTCAGCGAAGTCTGGTCGGGGCGAAGCCGTTCTTGAACGAGTCGGGTTTGTCATCTTGCAAACATAGCCACCAGGAAGAACGCTGCATGATGATCCGCCATCTTATCTCCTATGGCGATTGGGACCATCGTCGTCGACATGATCGACAGAAGCCCTTGCTCCACTGCACCTGGAAGGCTCAGGTCGTCGTTCATCAGTCGCGCGCACGCGTTGAACCTGGAGCAATGGCGCTAAGCCGCCGCCGATTGCGGGACGTGGTGCACACGCTTCGCCTCAAAGCGACCCGGCGGCTGTGATTGTTGTCTCACCTGATACTGAGACAAATCTAGAACTGAGACTGATTTGAGACAGATGGTCCGAACCTGCCTTGGGGTGAATGTGACTGTCAATCCGGAGGCGGTTGGTTGGTTTGTGAGCAGCATGAAAGGACGTCTGAGCCGGTCGGCCCAAAAGATAGGGGCCAGCCGGGACAGGCGGGGCCAACGGCGGATGGCCTGATCTTTTGGTGGCCCCATCCACGCAAGCAGCGGTAGGGCCACCGGGGCCACCGACGTCGGACTATAGTAGCCTTGGGTTATGGCTCTGCCTCCCGGCCGTCTAAAATACCGCCCGCGACCCGATATACTCGGGGGCGATCGTACCCCGGAATACGCTGCTTGCTCGTAAGTCGGCCTTCTTCCGTAAGCAGCAGGTCACACGCCTTCAGCGCCCGCGCCACCTCTCGCGGATCGGCGCCAGCGCAAACCTCTTTTGCCCAAACCTCGGACTGGATCAGATACTCCCAGCGGCCAGAGCTGTCCTTCCTTCGCCAACCTGCTCGGTTCGATAGTGTGCGATGCGGATCTGCCTCTTCTTCAACGCCCATCCCCATCGATACTAGCGTTGCGAAGCGGCTAGAGCCGTGCAGCGCGATGAAGTGTCGCACCCGCTCCAGCGCCTCCGTATCCTCTGCCGCGCCAGCGCCCCCGCGCCGCGAGAGCCATTGGCGGAAACAGGAGCCAGCCGCGCGCTCTGCCTCACCGTTTGGCCACGGGAGCACCCCGAAGCCGGCAGCTAGCTCGCCGGCCGCGGCTGCCAGCGCGAACCGCCGGGCAATGCTCACCACCTGCCCGTCGGCCCCCGCCGGCAGATGCGCCGCCAGAAACCGGCTGCGCGTTGCAGCGAGAGCCGCGACGACTCCAGCAGCATCCTCGGCCCGAGCTCGCGCCAATGCGGCGATGAATGCCCGTGCGGGACTGCCATAGTTCCTCTTTATCGCCTCGTTTAGATGGACCAACAGCGCCTGTGTGTCTGCATGGCCGCACAGGTTGCCGGCAACCAAACCATCCCTCGGCAGCGGCATGCTGACCATACGCACATCCTGGCCTGCCATGACGCGTTTACCGGCTTCCATGAGCTTGGCGGCCAAGTCCATCTCGCCGGTGCTGAGGAAAATCAACCGCCACGTCTTGCTGCGACGGGCGGAGCCGTCGCGGTTGCTGCGGCGCTTGCCGCTTTCGTTGCCGAGCAGGTAGACCACCTCAGCGACCTCGCGACCATCCGCCTGTCCGATTTCGTCCAAAGGCAGCAGGGCGTCAGATGCCTCTGCCGCGGTGGCCTCAAGCCCGTTGGCGGTAGCCCGCCACGACCGCAGCATCGCGCCCATCTCTGGCGGTCCCCAGACGCTTGCGGCGCATCGCAACAGCGTCGTCTTGCCGGTCTGCGAACGGCCGAACAGATGGAAGCCGCCAGACTTATCGCCCGTCACATCGAGCAGGGGCCCCGCGAAGGAAGCCGCGAGAAACAGTGCAAGATAATCATTACCCACGGCTGGCGCACCGACCTCCGCCTGCCAGCTTTCGACAGTGCCAGCGACAGCCGCAACGTCCGGAGTTTCAATCGCCCCTGCATTAAGGATCACCCGTTCACAGGTCTCCCCAACCACCTCTCCGTCCGGCATCACGTAGACCAAGCCGCTGGGCCCGCGCTGCCATCCTGCCCGAGGCACGCTCGTGACGCGCGTTTCAGATCTGACTGCGGCCAGGGCCATCCGCAGCTTCGCCCGGTGGCTTGGTGCCGTTGCAATGGACAGGCCCCGGTGCATTAGTTCGGCTTCAACAGCGCTGGACTCCCCGATCAACGCCCGGTGCTCCATCGACCACCGGTGGAGACGGCCGTCGCGATCGCGCCAGGACAACAGCAGGCCCCAGCCGTCGCCACCTGAGTCGCGGATCTCGCCCTCGACGACGAACGGCGCTGCCAGCCACCAGTCTGTTTTCTCCGGGTCGTCGCGCTGCCAGAACAGGCCTTCGCGTCGCATCGAGAACCCTGGTGGCCAAGCGACAATGTATCGCGCCACGGTCACCAGCATTGCCCGCAACGTCTCAGTGTATACTCCGGGAGGCGGCGCATCAGCCAAATCCCATCCCTCAGGCCAGCCGGATGGCAGTTCCACGACGTGCGCTTGCACCGCAAGATTGCTCCGTAGCAGCCTCGCGGCCCCGGTCGCCGCGTCTGCGCCCGGCGCGTCATTGTCGGGCCAGATGGTGACAGCACGACCCGCGAGCGGAAGCCAATCCGCCTTGGCCACGGCTTGCGCGCCGCCCTGCCAGCTGATCGCGATGTGGTCGGGGAACAGTGCCGCTGCCGCATCGGCGGCCTTCTCGCCCTCCACCAACAAGACGGGCGCGCTCGGCCGCGCAGCCAGTTGATCCAGGCCGTAGAGGTGCATGGGCGCTGGTGGGAGTTTGAAATGCCAGCCGCGTCGTCCGATGAATGTACCATAGGTGTATGGCAGCACTTCCTTATGACCGTCAGGCTTGTTGAAGCATGCTACCGCAAAAAGCGGCCGACCTTCACCGTCTCGGTAAATCCATCGCGCGCTTGCGTAGCCGTGGCTTTGATGTCTTATCATTTCGGCCTCTGGCGGCTCGGTTGGCGCCGGCAGTTCGGGCAACCACTTCGCAAGTGTGGCCTGCGAGGTTAGTGCCTCGCCCTGGTCCCTCAGGTCTAGGGGAGCGAATGGATCGATGAGCATGCCGTCATCCATGGCGCAGCTCCTCGCCGTCAAGGCCAAGCATCCGCGCCAGACGGTGCGCGGCCTTCGCCTGTGGCAGGCGATGAATAGCAGCGGCAAGGCTAACGGGATCGCCGCCTTTCTCGCCTGTGGCAAATTCGCACCAGCGGGCGGTGCGCAGATTGACCTTGCAGGAGGCCCCGCGCTCACCTTGCAAACTGCCGCATGTCCATTCCGCGCCAATGCGTCGACCGCCGCCTAGCCATCGGGCGCATAGAGCCTCCAAGTGGGGCAGCGCCGCCCGGTTCACGGTCGCAAAGTTCGGTATCGCGGGCCTCATGCGGTCCTCCCGGCGATCAGGGCGCGAAGGCTATCGCCGCACACCAGCGTTCGGCCGCCGGCCTTCAGCAGCCGAAGCCGACCCTCCTTTGCAAGTTTGTAGAGGAGCGTGCGACCGAAACCGCCCATGCGGCAGGAGTCCGGCACGGTGTAAGCAAAGGCGTTTGGCAGCGGCGTCCTTGCGGTAGGCTCGTGCACGACCGCGCCGTCCTTCCTCTTCTCCATCAAGGCTGACGCCGGGGCATGTTGAATGTTGATGTGGTTGACGCCGACGGGCGCCGACTTGTCCGTCATCGTTCATCTCCTTCGGTCGCGTGAGCTTGGTTGCGACCGGGGGCGACTAATTGCGGACGGACGCGGTGGCTGTCGTCCCGCGAGTCAAACGCGCTTTTTCGGCTTCGATCCGCGGGTCGACCGCAGCGGCGCTGCCGGCGACGGCGCGGCTGCCCGGGCACGATGAGCGTTGCCAGCATTGATCGCCTCACGCAGCCAATGGTCTAGCTTGCCGGTTCCCCGCGACTGCAGCTGATAGGAGGGCGCCACGATGTGGCTGGCTAGCGCCTGTATTGCCTCAAGAGCGGCGGCAAGAACCTGATTTTCGTCCGTCCTATCCAGGACCATGCCGTCCCGCTGGACGGCAGCACGGTTCCCGGCCATCTCAATCGTGGCGGAGAACCACCTGAATCCACCGCTCCCCGGCGCGGCCTCGGGGGGTTGGCCAAACAGCTGAGTGAAGATGTCGACCAGCATCTTGATCAGGTGGCGGCGCGCTTGATCGCGGTTGCTGCCGCCGCGTGCGATCGCCGAGCTCCAAGCGCGAGCCGAAGAACCGGCAACGGCGGCAACGGCGGCAAGCGCCGGACCAAGTCGCCCGAGCAAGGCCATCCAACAGGCCTTGAGGTCGGGCTCGCTCCCGAGACCGCCGCTGGCAGCAAACTTGTCCGGAACCGCGACCATCAGCAGCCGCCTGAGATACTCGACCGCTTCTTGGTCCTCAGGATACCTCGGCCATCCCTTCTCGAGCGAGTCCATGGCGCTGAAAGCGGCAGCATGAAGTTCTCCGGACAGCTCAGCATAGCCGAGAGCCATTCCGAGATCATTAGAGCCTCTGGCCAAGGCGGTGCACCAGCGGCGGCGTTCGCCTGCGGGGCTGTCGTCCGCCTGCATGGCTGAAGCGTTTGCGTAATCGCTGAAGGCGTCATTCAAGGCCGACGAAACTTCCACAAAGCCAGCAAAGCCCGGCGATAGCTTGCGCCCGGCATTCTTTGCCAGCTCCGGCGGGTCTGCCGAACAAAACAACTCCACGAAGGCGCTCGGTCCTGTTGAGGAAGTGGGTGGCGGGCCAATTTTTGCCGGACGGCCACGGCTAGGAGCTTTCGACAGGCGTTGCTTCCGTGGGACGGTCAAGGTGGTTGGCTCCAAAAAGCGGACAAGGAAACAGCTCGACGCGCGTCGAGTGTAGGGGCGGCGGCGGCACGGCTGACGAAAGCCTGAGCAGGACAACCTCCAACGGCGTCGGCTGGCAGCGCTCGACTAAGAGGGTGCCTCGGATCAATGGTGCGATATCAAGATCTGGAGAAGATGTGACGGCGACGAAGGGGCCCCTTCCACGCCGGCTCGCGCTCACTGACGCCACCCGGAGGAAACAGCTGACGTTCCAAGTGGTCTCCGACGCTAACCTACTGATGTTACGAGGGAATCGTGGCTTGCTCACGCAGCTATTGCTAACGACCGCTCTGCCATAGTGCTTGCCGGAGTTCTTGAGCTCTCGGCCGCGCCAATACCAACAGGTCTCTTTGCCGATTGAACCACAGCGGCATAGGCAATGGCTAGCATTCGCATCGACAAGACACTACGCTCATCAACCAAGAGGGAGCGGTGGGAAGCACAAGACAATGGAGAAGAAAACGAAGGGCGCGTGGTTGCTCGCCCAGTCGAGGAGTCTAGACGGTTACTCAGGCGCAGGTGCCGCGCGACTTGAAAATATATCCTACTCGGGAAAGATTGGAAGGCTGTACAACTTGCTACGCCGTCATTCCGACGAGGCGAGCACGTTTACCATCTCGCAGCAGATCATCGCCAATGCGTGCCAGCTGAACGGCATCGAGAAGTCGTCGCGGCAGGTCGGCCTTCAAGTTCTCAAGGAGGCCGGACGAATTGATGTGGCAAAGGACGGGTCCATTGCCGTTCTGGGCGCAACTACACAGGCCGTGCTTGAGGCGACTGCCGAGATCTTTGAGGAGCAGCGTCCTACTGGTGACGAGAAGGCCATCATTGATCTTTCCGAACGGGTCTCCGAGAAACCGGTTAAGCGGGCGGAGGCCGAAGAATACATCGCCGACACTCATAAGCTGAAAGCGGCCGATGCAACCTCGCTTGTAGACCTCTCAAGAATGACAGCACTCATCGACGAAGAGGGTGAGCGCGGCCGAGGCATCCTGTTTAACTCCCACACCTTCCGTGATGGCAAGTACGCTCAGAAGGCGTTCTACGTCCTTGAGCAGCTCCAGCCGGCCGAACGCGCCCGCATGACGGAGGTGCAGGAGAAGCTGACAAATCAGGGTGCCCTCTACGACGCCGACGTCGAGAGGTTGCTCGGCAAAGACCTCTACATCCGCCTCGTCAGCGTCGGCATCTTCGACCGTATGGAGGTGAGCAACGCTACCGAGTCAGTTGGTTACATCTCCTCACCGGCCGACTTCCAAAAGTTTGGTCGGCCCTTCGAGGAGGACCCCATAGACGACGCCAAGGCACTTCTTGCGTCGCTGACCTATGGACAGACGCGGAGCCACAACGTCCGAGGACGGATCACTATGCCCGAGGCGTTGATCCGCAAGTTGGTCATGGGGGAGGAAGTCGGTAATCGTGGTGTGCGTGCGATCGGTGAGGACTATCGCGAGCTTGAAGCGCGGCAGGTGATCGAGACGACGGAGAGGAGCCCGGGCCGGTTCACTATGCGGCTACTCAAGAAGGACGTCGGCGAACTAGCTTTGACCATTGTCCGAGGCGTTTCTGCCGCCCAGGAGGCAGTAGTCATGGACGGCTCTCCCGCCCGCACCTTCAAAGGTCCCGATGCCGCGCGGATCGAGATACGCCCTAAGAACAACATTGCCGATCGTCGCTTTATCCACGATGCTCTCGACCGACTAAGGAGTGGGGGTTGATGGCACTCCCGAAAGGAGCGGGCTTGGAGGAACTGGCGCGGGCGTTCTTCGCCCGGCAGGGTTTCTTGGCTATACGCAGCGTCTCAATACAGTTCGAGGACGAAGAGGTCACGGACGTCGACGTGTGGCTATATGGTCGACAAGGCGGTGGAGTGCGGACTCGGGCGCTCATCGACGTCAAAGACAAGAAGTCGCCAAAAGCTTTCGAACGCATCATGTGGGCGCGCGGTATGCAGCTCGCCCTGGGTGCCGACCGCGCGATTGTGACCACGACGGACACAAGCTCCAAGGTCACCCGTTTTGCCCAGCAGCAGAAGGTGGCCCTATTGACAGGCGCCTTTCTCCGCCGGTGGAGCGGCGGCGACGTTCTGCACGACCGCCTCAGCCTGGAGGAATTCATTAGCAACATCCAGACCTATGAGAGCCACAAGCAGGACGGCGACTGGATCAGGCAGATCGCCTCCGCTAAGTCGGCCGTCGTCAGCTTGGCTCCTTATCCCGCATTTAACAAGGCAATTGGCTCATTCCGTTTCTTCGCGGAACGCGCACAGACTCGGCCCCAGCATCGCGAGTTGGCGGTACGCGGTGCATTTTTGTCGGCTGCGCTGGCCAGCATGGCGCTGGATGCAGCGCTGGAGAAGCTTGCTTTTGAGGAGGCTCCCGTCCGGCACAAGCTCCTCCATGCTGGAATTACCTTTGGTGACGCGGGTGACAACCGGGTGAAAAGCAGTATCGAAACTGTTCTTGCGGTGATTTCGAAGGGGGTGAAAAACGGTCGGGCTTTGGCCCGGCAGACGAGCGACGCTCTCGATCAGATGTTCTCCAATGTGCGTGCCGAGATCGTTGCCGATTTCTTCGCTGCTGAAAAAAATGCTGCACTGCTCTTTCCAGTCGCTCGGGAGCTTGAGGCAAGGTCGCACATGCGCCGCCGATCCGACTTAATGGCGTTGAGCATTGAGGCGAAGGCGGTCGTTGGGGTGTTTGCAGATTACATTGGTGCGAAGAGGATGGCGCTTCTGAGCGACGAATTCGTGTCAGTCGAGCCAACGGGACTGTCCCCATTTCCCGATGTTCCATCGAAGGTTGTTGATGCTGGCACAGATAAAGCGGCAGCGGAGCAGGATGAAGCGGCGGCCGAGCGCGCCGCCTCGGGCAGCTAGCCCAACCTACTGGTAGTTCATAGTTCGTCGTCGTCGCTACGCCCATGATCAGTGGCAAACCGGAAGCCTGTGAGTCTATGAGGACTCAGCGTAGCCTTCGGTTTTGAATTGAGAAATGAGAGTGTTGATCAAGGGCAGCAGCAAATTGAGCCGCTAGTGGTGGTTGAAATTGAGCCGGCGGATGAACAAGTAGTAACTAATTGCGTCTATGTAGCTCAAGGTCTGCCTGCTGCCGCATCCAGAGACAATCTCAAAAAGCCTTTTTAGGGATTGGCTATATTGTGATTCAAGCTCTGGATGTGGACAACGTAGGGTTATCACAGAAACACTCGGGGGGGTGACATGGCGTCGCAGGATTACGAAACCGAGAAACTCGTCTTTCGCGGTTTCTACGATGCCTCTGGGAATACGATGGATGCGGCCCGGAACGCCTTCATCACCATGATACGCTCCCTCCTCGCCACGGATCCAGCGATGGCGGGCGCCAAGGTCGAGGGGCGGATCAAGGAACATGACGAATGCTTGAGCAAGTTCCGGCTGAAGTATCAAACCGGGCTCGAAACTACCAAGACGGCTTATGCCATTCGCGACCACATCTCCGATCTGATCGGGCTGCGTATTGTCTGTTTCTACGAGGATGATGTCGATCGGGTGAAGGCTCTCATATCGGGCGAGTTCGACGTGTTGAGTGTTACCGACAAGACAGCTCAGATTGAAGGAACGGCAGACGCGTTCGGATATAAAGGTCTGCATCTCGATCTACGCCTAAGCCAAAACCGAAGAGCGCTGAAGGAATATGCTGCCTATGCCGACTACCCGTTTGAACTTCAGATTCGGACAGTCGTTCAGGATGCCTGGAGCATTCTTGATCACAAAATTAAATATAAGAAGTCGATCCCGAACAGCCTGAAACGGCGCATAAACACGCTCGCCGCCCTGTTTGAACTGGCTGATCGAGAGTTCCGCGCTATTCGCGACGGGACGGCCGAGGAGATCGAGCGGACCGATGCCTATGCCGAGATCGAGGAAGAGTCGGCCGCTGTCCCAGCCGAGCCGGAAGCTGTCGTTGATGCTGCGCCTCGTCGATATGCACCGCTCAACGCCTTCAGCTTGTTACGGATCGCGAAGCACTTTTTCCCTGGGCAGGATTTCGAGCCGCACAAGGTGGACGGCTTCACGCAGCAGGTTATTGATCTCAAGCCCGACATCAGCCGGGGCAAGTTCAACTTCTACTTGCGGGAGACGATCGGTGAGGTTCGGCGGTATAAGACGGATTTCGAAGCCCGCCCCGACGGCACCGCGCTCAATCCCTTCACCGTCATGCGGCATTGCCTCTATGCCGGTGATCCGAACGTTTTTGCGTCGCTCCTGACCGATAGAGCGCGCGAAAGCTTCGATGGCTGGCGTGCGAAACACATGTCGGCCATGGCTGTCTCCTGACATATTGGTACGACTGTCTTGTCTTAGAGCCTGTTCGAGAACTCACCGGTGAGCGTTTCTGAGGAGTAGATTGCCGCTCAGGGCCACGAAGATCATGGCTTTCGACACGTCGATCCGGCGTTCGTAACCGCGGACGAGGCGACGCCAGCGGGTCATCCCATCGAAGGTCCGCTCCATGACCCAGCGGCGCAGCTGCACCTCGAAGCCCTTGGCGCCATCGCGGCGGCGAATGATCTCCAGGACGAACTTGAGGTAGGCCGTCTTATCCATCAGCTGGAGCCGATCATAGGCGCCGTCCGGGAACAGGTGATCATCCAAAGCCAGCGCTTGGGGATCGCATTCAGGATCGTCTACGAGCCGGCGCTGTCCGAGATGTCGGCCGTGGTCAGATTCACCATCAGCAGGCGGCCGTCTGTATCGACGGCAATGTGCCGCGTGCGGCCAACGATCCGCTTGCCTGCATGATAGCCTCTCGCCGCAGCTCGGGGCGCCTTGACAGATCGGCTGCCGATCACCGCAGCGGTAGGGCTCGCGTCCCGCCCGGCTTGCTCACGGTCCAGCATCAGCTCGACGTCATGGACGGTCTGAAACAGGAAGCGCCGGGCCAGCTCGCGGAACTAGAGCGGAAACCGTCCAACTTGAATCGTTAGGGATTCCCGACGCGGCCGCGATGTGATTCACCATGCAGGCTGGG
>NZ_VCDI01000006.1 GCF_005844085.1 Lichenicoccus roseus | reverse complement strand
CCAGCCAGCATGGTGAATCAAACTCGCGCCGCGTCGGGCAAGAGCTTTCGAGTCGGATCGGTCAGATCGTGCTCTAGAGCCATACGAAGCATCATCGAGTTTGAATTGAACACTAGCTGCCCTTCTACCCGCACCCTCAGCTCGCGGGTGCCCTTGGCAAAGGGCCAGGTGTAGAGGCCACCGGACGTCGGCAGGCGCAGTCCGAGACAGACGTGGTCGGTCAGTTCGGGCGGAACCCGAGGGTACGGCCGCTACGCGAGATAGGATGGTGCACCAACGACAGCCATTCGGAAGTCCGCGCCGATCCTGAGCGAAATCATGTCTTTCGCAACCTGCTCGCCAAGCCGCACGCCCGCGTCGAACCGGTCCGCGATGATGTCGGCCAAGCTGTAGTCGTCGATGATCTCCACCCGGATAGCTGGATACATCGGCCAGAACCGTTCCAGAGCTGGCGCGAGGATGGTGTTGGTGGCGTGTTCAACCGAGGTGATGCGCAGGCTGCCTGCCGGTCTGCCCCGCAGCGCCGTAAGATCCGCCAGCCCGGCCTCGATGCCGTCAAAGTGAGGTCCGACGGTCTGGAGCAACCGCTCGCCAGCTTCCGTCGGAGCGACGCTTCGAGTGTTCCGGGTCAGCAGTCTCACGCCGAGGCGTAGCTCGAGCATGCGAACGGTGCGGCTTAGGGCAGGCTGCGACACACCGAGCTGAGCTGCAGCGCGAGTGAAGCTCCGTTCCCGCGCGACCGCCAAGAGAGCGGCCAAGTCGCCAATGGTATCGCGGGCCATTGATGCGTCCAGGTTATCGGTCCATGTCATCTATATCATCTAATACTATGCTGTGAACGCTCTAGGTTCGGATGAGTGCCTCAGCCACCTCCCAGGATGCTGCCTGAGGGGGTGATAGATGCAGCCATCCACCGAGGAGGATAGACCGATGAAACACCGCAAGCTTGGAAGCCTGGACGTGTCTGAAATTGGCTTTGGATGCATGGGCCTAGCGTCGAACTATGGTCCACCGGCACCCATCGACGACGCCCTCAAGGTCATCCGGGAAGCCCACAACCAGGGCGTCACTTTCTTCGACACGGCCGAGGTCTACGGACCCTACATCAGCGAGACGATTGTCGGCGGTGCTCTCCAGCTTGTCCGAGCCGAGGTAAAAGTCGCCACCAAGTTCGGCTTCGACCTCACTGAGGCCGGTGGTCTCAATAGCCGCCCCGAGCACATCAAGAAGATGATAGCCGGTTGCCTCAAGCGCCTTCGGACCGACCGGATTGACCTCTTCTATCAACATCGTGTCGACCCCGACGTGCCCATCGAGGACGTAGCCGGAGCGGTGAAGGACCTGATCGCCGAGGGGAAGGTCCTTCACTTCGGTTTGTCGGAAGCCAGCCCGAAGACCATCCGTCATGCACACGCCGTTCAGCCCGTCGCCGCGGTGCAGACCGAGTACTCGCTTATGAACCGAGACCCGGAAAACAATGGTGTCCTGGCGACCTGCGATGAGCTGGGCATCGGCTTTGTCCCATGGGGGCCGGTCGGGATGGGCTATCTCACGAAGCAGATCGAGGGAGCATCCGCATTCAAACCGGACGTTGACCTGCGCGCTGGCTTTGACCGCTTCACGACGCAGAATATCGCCGCGAACAGAACCTTCATTGAGGCACTTGAGAAGCTGGCGAGCAAGAAGAAGGTGACGACACCGCAGTTCGCTCTGGCGTGGCTGCTCGCCCAGAAGCCGTTCATCGTGCCAATTCCGGGCACGGGTAGCGTCGGCCATCTACTTGAGAATATCGGGGCGGCCGAGCTGGACTTGAGCGCTAGAGACCTGAACGAGATCGCTGCGGCTCTTGCGAACGTCATGGTGCATGGGGGTCGGATGAACGCACAGCAGATGCGAGTCGTAGAGGCAACCTGACACGGGAACGCTAGACGGGCGGTAGCCCGGTGCCTCCCCAAATTGATTAGGCTCAGCCTGCGCATCGAGCTCGGGCTCCGCCTTAGCCTGGGAGGCGCCCTCTCCATGAACAGAGGCATGACCTCTCCCAGGCTGGCCGCGCTTGATTCGTTTCGAGGTGACGGAGACACCTAAGGCCTTCATCCAAACCGCTAGAGCGCAAGCGAGCGTGCCTTGAAGTGGATGCTCGTCAGGTCGCGGCGGATCCTCTGGTCGCTTGATTGCGAGCGGGGCGGGGTTGTCTGCGTCAGGCTCTCCCCCGTGCACTGGCAATCGCCTGCCAGTGCACGGAAGGCGCTGCTGCTCGGAAAATGAAGAGCACATTCAGGCAGTAGAACCAGCGCTACGGGCAACTCGCGCGCGCTTCAGCTTTCTGGCGCTGGACTAAGAACTGAATATACAGGCGGGGGGAGAAAACGTGGATAGACTGAAGGGTAAGGTTTGCCTCGTCACCGGAGGTGGCGGTGCGATAGGTCGCGAGACGGTCAGGTCATTCATCGCTGAGGGAGCCACCGTCCTGGCTACCGACCTCAAGAAGGAGGCACTCGACCGGACGCAGTCTGAAACCGGTTGCATGATTCTGCGGCAGGACGTGACGGTCGAAGCCCAGTGGGACGAGACGATTGTCGAGATCGAGCGGAGGCACGGGCGCCTGGACGTGCTTGTGAACAACGCGGGGATTCTAGGCTCGGTCAGCGAGGTTAATCCTGAGACAACGCAGGTCGAGGATTTTCGCAGACTACAGCTTGTCAACGTGGAGTCCGTGATGCTGGGCTGCCGCGCTGCGATTCCGGCAATGAAACGGGCGGGCGGTGGGTCGATTATCAACATCTCCTCGATTGCAGCCGCCATTGCGACGCCATTCGAGGTCAGCTACGGCATCAGCAAGGCGGCCGTCAGGCACCTCAGCTGGTCGGTGGCAGCGCACTGTGCTCCCTTTCGTATCCGTTGCAATTCGATCATGCCCGGTCAAATTGAGACCGGCCAAGACGGCATGATGGACCAGATTTTCAAGGGTGCCGCCGCGCGGGGCGAGATGAAGAGCGCTGATCACGCGCGCGAAACTTTTACGGGTCTCATTCCCCTCGGTCAGCTCGGCACGCCTTACGATATTGCGATGGGGGCGGTCTATTTGGCATCCGACGAGAGCCGGTATGTTAGTTCAATCTCGCTCCAAATCAGCGGCGGTTGGGCCGTTCTCTAGCACGCTCACGAGGCCGATATTCTAGTGTCCTCTCTGGCATGCTGAGGTTAGGGAGGACGCTTGCGCTGTCGCCCGAGCGAGGCTTCTTTACGGGCGGGTCGGTGTCCAAGCTGGTCGACCGCCAAGATGAGCACCGGGGAACTGAGTTGGAGGCACAATGCCAGATACCTTGAGCTCCCTCTATCCTGGCGCCATCCGACCTAAGCTAGCATCCGGTCAAGCGAACCTCCTTAGGGCTTTTCAGCAGGCAGTGGGTCGAAGTCATGTGCTGACTGCCGAAGCCGACACCCTTCCCTACAGGCGAGGCTATCGGACAGGCGACGGGCCGGTGCTCGCGGTGGTGCGGCCTGCCTCCTTGGTTGAGCTTTGGCGGGTGGCGGAGCGCGCCGTCGCCTGTGGTTGCGTCCTCATAGTGCAGGCTGCCAACACCGGGCTCACTGGGGGCTCCACGCCAGACGGCCGATATGACCGGCCCGTCGTGCTGATATCAACCCTCCGCATAACCAACTTCTGGCTTATTCAGGACAACAGACAGGTCGTTTGCCTCCCCGGAACCACTCTGGACAAGCTCGAGAGCGCCCTTAAGCAGCACGGCCGCGAGCCCCATTCAGTCATTGGTTCCTCTTGCCTGGGTGCCTCGGTGATCGGGGGCATCTGCAACAACTCGGGCGGAGCCCTAGTGCAGCGGGGTCCGGCCTATACGGAGATGGCGCTCTTCGGGCAAGTGGGCGCCGATGGGGTCCTCCGGCTGGTGAACCACCTGGGCATCCATCTCGGTAATGAGCCCGAGGAAATCCTACATCGCCTGGACACCGGGAATTTTCTAGAGCGCGACGTAAGCGCGGACGCTGGTCGTGGTCATGACGACGGCTATGCCAGTCGCGTCCGCGACATCGAGAGCGATGAACCTGCCCGCTACAATGCTGACCCAGGCCGCCTTTTTGAGGCGTCTGGATGCGCCGGGCACCTAGTGGTGTTCGCGGTGCGCGTCGACACCTTCCCCTCAGAGCCGGATCCGACAGTCTTCTACGTTGGCACCAACAACCCGCACACGTTAGAGACGCTCCGGCGACGTATACTTGGTCACCTTTCCGCCCTGCCCATTGCAGGTGAGTACATGCATCGTGATGCGTTCGATATCGCCGACCACTATGGTAAGGACACCGTCATCGCCATCGAGCGCCTCGGCACAGCGCGGCTGCCACAGCTGTTCGCGATGAAGACTAAGGTCGACCGGCTCTCGCAACGCTTCCCCTTCCTGCCCAACGGCCTGTCCGACCGCATCCTGCAGTGGGCTGCGGCTTTCTTCCCGGACCACCTGCCACGCCGCCTGCGGGACTACCGTGACCGCTTCGAACATCACCTGATGCTGAAGGTCAGCGGAGCGCTTGCCGATGAGACTGAACAGCTCCTTTCGGGGGTGCTCGCCCATGATGACGGCGCGTTTTTCCGGTGCATAGGAAGCGAGGGCTCAAAGGCTTTCTTGAACCGGTTTGCGTGTGCGGGAGCAGCTGTGCGCTTCCGCGCCGTGCACCCGGAGAGCGTGGAAGATATCGTCCCGCTCGATATCGCTCTGCGCCGCAATGACATGGACTGGTTCGAACGTCTTCCACCGGAGCTCGATAAGCCGTGCCTGCACAAGCTCTACTACGGCCACTTCCTGTGCCACGTCATGCATCAGGACTATATCGTTCGAAAGGAGACCGACTGCCGCGCCTTCGAGGAACGTCTCCTTGAAATACTTGTTCGCCGCGGTGCGCGCTACCCGGCTGAGCACAACGTCGGGACCCTCTACCAGGCGCCTCCCGCACAGCAGGCTCACTTTGGTAGACTGGACCCTTGTAATTGCCTGAACCCTGGCACCGGTAAGACATCAAAGTTTATACGCTGTGACCCAGTGGTAGTGTAATTCCGGGCCCGGGAAATATTGCTTACTCAGCTTTCAGTGCTGCTTTCTTGATGCTTGCCTGCGCCGCTGCCAGGCGCGCGATGGGAACCCGGTAGGGTGAACACGATACATAGTCGAGCTCCAGCTCCTCGCAGTAAGAGATAGTCGCCGGGTCTCCGCCATGTTCACCACAGATACCCAGCTTGAGGCCTGGGCTACGGCTGCGGCCCTTGGCAATGGCAATCTCCACCAGTGCTCCTACGCCGTCCTGATCGAGGCTTACAAACGGGTCTTTTGGCAGCAGGCCACGGGAGACGTAGTTTGGCAGGAAGCTGCCCGCGTCGTCCCGGGACAAGCCGAAGGTCGTCTGGGTCAGGTCATTGGTGCCGAACGAGAAGAAGTCGGCGTGCTCAGCTATTTGGTCCGCAGTTAGAGCGGCGCGAGGCAGCTCAATCATGGTGCCGATAAAAACCGTCATCGGTTGTCCAGCTTTCGCGAGCACCTCACCTGCTACCCGCTCCACATCCGCTCGCAGCAGCTGAAGCTCCGAGGCTGCCGCAACGAGAGGTATCATGATCTCGGGAACTACGGGCATTCCGCTTTCTACAGCCACCTCGACGGCTGCCTCGACGATAGCCCGCACTTGCATCGCGTAGATGGCTGGGAAGCTGATGGCCAGACGACACCCTCGATGGCCAAGCATCGGATTTGCTTCGGCCAATGCGGCACATCGCGCTTGAACCGCCTCGAGGGAAGCACCCAGTGTATGGGCGACGCTTTCGAGCTCGGCATCGCCATGAGGAAGGAACTCGTGCAGCGGCGGGTCGAGGAGGCGAATAGTCACCGGCCGTAGGGCCATGATGCGGAACAGGGCGACGAAATCCGCCCGCTGAAATGGGAGCAGCCCATCGAGCGCCCGCTGACGAGCGGCGTCGTTGTCTGCGAGAATCATCCGGCGCACGAGCCCGATCCGTTCCGGTGCGAAGAACATGTGCTCCGTGCGGCAAAGCCCAATGCCGTCCGCACCAAACTGACGCGCGATTTCGCAGTCCTTCGGCGTCTCGGCATTTGCCCGAACCCCAAGCCGCCGTGCCTCGTCGGCCCAGCCGAGCAGGGTCGCGAAGTCGCCGGATAGCTCTGATCCAATTGTGGCGACCTTGCCCTCAAAGACCTCCCCGGTACTCCCATCGATGGTGATCCAGGTGCCGCCGGGAAGGCTCCGCCCGTTCACCTGCATGGTCCCTACGCGGGCGTCGACCCTCAGGTCCGACGCCCCAGCCACGCAAGGCCGCCCCATGCCACGAGCGACCACTGCAGCGTGAGAGGTCATGCCACCACGTGCAGTCAGCACACCCCGTGCCGCATGCATCCCGTGGACGTCCTCCGGACTGGTCTCCGTTGTCACTAGAATGAGGGCCTCACCGCGCAAGGCTCGCGCTTCAACGTCGTCCGCGTGAAAAATAATCATGCCGGAAGCAGCTCCGGGCGATGCAGGCAGGCCTCGAGTGAGCAAGGTGCGCTCTGCTTTCGGATCAAGCCGAGGATGCAACAGTTGGTCCAGGCTTGCTGGTTCAACACGCAGAATCGCTTCGTCTCGCGAGATAAGCCCTTCAGCCTCCATGGCTACCGCGATACGCAATGCTGCGGCTGCCGACCGCTTTCCGAAGCGGGTCTGCAGGATGTAAAGCACGTCGCGCTGGACCGTAAATTCAATGTCCTGCATGTCGCGGTAGTGCCGCTCCAGGAGCGCCCTAACCCGAACAAGCTGCTCGTATGCGACCGGAAGAGCCCGCTCCATCGAGATCTCATGGGAGACCGCTCGAGCTTCAGACATCGGCTGCGGGGTACGGATACCAGCGACTACGTCCTCACCCTGCGAATTTATTAGATATTCTCCGAAGAAAGAGTCCTCGCCCGTGGATGGGTCTCTTGTGAAGCAGACACCGGTGGCGCAGTTCTCGCCCATGTTACCGAAAACCATGGCCTGAACGTTAACCGCCGTCCCCCACGCCGCCGGTATATCGTGCAAACGTCGATAGGTATTGGCGCGTGGGTTCATCCAAGAGCCGAAGACGGCGCCGATGGCTCCCCAAAGCTGTGCCATTGGGTCGTCGGGGAAGGTCTGCCCCGTGTTGTCGGCTATCAAGCGCTTGAAGGAGTCTACTACGGCACGCCACTGATCAGAGCTGATGTCGGTGTCCTCGATAACATCGAACGTCCGTTATGCCGTCTCGATGACCTCTTCGAACCGATGATGCGGGACCTCTAGGACCACCGAGCCATACATCTGCACGAACCGACGATAGCTGTCCCAGGCGAAACGCGGGTCTTTCGAGGAGCGGGCCAAGCCCTCCACCGTGCGGTCGTTTAACCCGAGGTTGAGCACGGTGTCCATCATCCCCGGCATAGAGACCCGCGCACCTGACCGCACCGAAACCAGGAGCGGGGCCCCCTCGTCTCCGAAACGCAGCCCAACGCTCTGTTCAACCACCTTCAGGGCGGCAGCAACCTGTTCAGAAAGACCGTCGGGGTAGCGCTTTCGGTTGGCGTAGAACGCCGTACAGACCTCTGACGTGATGGTGAAGCCCGGAGGCACGGGCAACCCAATCGCCGCCATTTCCGCCAGGTTCGCGCCCTTGCCACCAAGCAGGTCGCGCATACTGGCGCGACCCTCATTGCGCCCGCCGCCAAAGCCGTAAACCCACTTGTTCGATGAGCTCTGTTCTACGCTGGACGGGGTATTCGTTTTCTCAGGATGCCTCATGCCACGTCATCCCATGAGCCGGGCACCGTTTGACCGCGCCAAAGGTAAGGTTGACTCACGCCAAAGCCGAAGAGCAGTGCCATCGTGAAGGACCAATTGACGCCCATGTAAGCGTAGGTCAGGGCCTCCTGAACACTCGCAAACAGGATCCCGACGAGTTCCGAGAGCAACCACGCCACGGCGCTTGTAACGACGATGCACGCTAGGCAGGACAGGACGCCGCCCCAGGGCATGGGAACAAAGCGAAATGGCCAATTGTGGGTCTGAACGAGCAGCGTGTACGAAACAGAGCACCCCGTCATAAACCACAGCAAAAAGTATGGGCTAGTGTAGGTTCCGATCCTCCAGAAGTCTCCAATACCAGCCTTGGTGAAGTCCCAGACGTGCAACCATCGACTGATGACGGTGAAAGCCAGGACGACCAGAAAGAGGAGGCCGATTTGGACGACGCCACGCCCAGGTTGCCGTACGCCGCGTGTCAGGTAGGCGAGCAGGCCAGATGCGAGGCCCATCTCGATGAAGGGAAACCACCAGGCTGGTATCCATCGGATGGTCGAATTCGTAATGATATAAGTCAGAAAGGCAATAAGGCTAAACAAGATAAAGAACTTGCGAGCGGGAGGGAGCGACGTGACCAGCCAGTTCTCGCCTGCGAATGAGATGAACGCGATAAGGAAGTAGATGGTCCCGATGATGGGGAACACCCAGTCGGCGCCCAAGCCAGTCCAATATATCGCCTTTGCAGAAAACCAACCCACGACCCAGCTGGATGCAATCGTAGCAAGTGCACGCCTTGTCGGGTCAGCAACGGAGGTAAATGGCCAGCCATCGCTTACGACACTGAGGAGCAACCACCAAAGCGAGAGAAGCTGCCAAGTCACATTGTCGAGCCAGAACATCTTCGAGATGTCGGCCGGTCCCCAATCCCCTATCGGCATTCTCTCAACCACGATGTTGACGAGAAAACAGGACGCCGCAGTCAAACCGTAAATTATTGCGACATTGCGGATGGAGATAGCGGGCGATAGGGGTTTGACCAGCGTATTCATGACGATGTCCTAGAAGGCCATGCTCGTCATGCGCCGACGACGGGACTTCGTCCGGTCTTGCCGCGCAGTTCGATACGACTGTCAGTGCATGGCAGCCGCCACTGAATATCGTACTGCAGAAAGCGCAGGCAATGTGTTGATCTTTATTAGTTGAGGTGGCGGTTTCTGACGACCGGTGCAACCAATGTGGCAGTAATGCGGTGGTCGCTGAGACCAACGACTTTCCTATGTTGCCGTCACCAATTGGTTAGGTGTAGTGTTCCAATCAAACCCCGAAAAGGGGCACATCGAGGGCACGTCGTGAGCATCCACTCTATTTCGCGCTGGGATTCTAGCGTTCTTCCGCAGGAAGACCGTTATGCCGCGTGGCAGCACATGCTGAAGTCGACCTGGGGCTCTTGGGACGTCCAGAAGCCGTCTGGCCCTGACTTCCAAGCAAGCATTAGTTCGCAAGCGGTCGATGCTCTTCGTATCGTCCACTGCGTGTGCGACCCGTGCAGCGCAACTCGGGGTTGTGGGGCGGTAACGAAAGATGCCGCAGATGACGTGACGATACAACTCGTCCTATCCGGTAGTGAGCGCTTTGCGATAGAGGACCGGCGAACCCTTTTGACGCCGGGTGACATCCTAATTTGGACTTCGCTCAAAGCCATGCGGTTTGAAGTGGTTGAGCGTCTGGCGAAAGTTTCAGTTACCATTCCCCTTGCACGCCTACGCGGTTGGCTTCCTAATTCCTGGCACTCCATGCAGGCGAGCCTACCCCATCTTTCGCCCAGCACCGGGCTGTTGTCGGCCTTCATGCGTCAACTGGTGGATGCCGACGCCTCAGCCTCCATCCAGAGCGCGGATGCCGTCACCGAGGTGATGCTTGGGCTGATGGTGAACGCGCTGGGCGGCGACCTGACGGATCGCGAGGCTAGCTCGATCCGGCATCAGCAGCTTCAGGCGGTCAAGCGGTTCATAGAAACCCACCTCGACGACCCTGATATCAAGCCTGCCCAGGTCGCTGCAGCCAACCGCATCTCGTTGCGCTACCTGCACGCCCTCTTCGAGTCCGAGGGGACGACTGTGCAGCAGCACATCATCCAGCGCCGCCTCGACCGTTGCCGTAGGGACTTGTCCAATCCTGCCATGCGACATCGCACGGTTACGGAGATTGCATTCGCATGGGGCTTTCAGAACTCGACGCACTTCAGCCGCCGCTTCAAGGCTGCATACGGGCAGTCACCGACGGAGCACCGCGACCTGCTCGTTGTGCAGGCTTAGCCCGAGGAGCGACCACATGCATTGGTTTATGTCTTCTCCAGTTCCACCAGGAGCTCCGCTGTTCGATACGGGCTCATGATCTCAATCCAGTAGCCGTCCGGATCCTCAATGAAGGCTAGGCCCTTCATGGAGCCAGCATCCGGCCGCTTCACAAAGCTCACCCCATTGGCTTCGAAGTGAGCGCAGGCCGCGGCAACGTCTGGGACGGTGATGGCGAGGTGACCGAAGCCCTTCGGCTCCGTGTTACCGTTGTGGTAAACGGCCTCCTCAGCCTGCTGTTCAGTCCCCCAATTGTGTGTGAGTTCGAGGATAGCGTCTCGCTCGAAAATCGCCTGCGCCCCTGCACGTTTGTCGCCCCCGGATGCGTAGCCCTGGTAACCGAGGTAGTACAGCGAGAAGCGGCCCTGCTCGAACATAAAGCGCTCGAGTAGCCGCATTCCAAGGACTCCGGTGTAGAACGCGAGCGATTTCTCGGCGTCCTTAACTCGTAACATTACATGGTTGAAAGCAAAGCCCTGCGTGGGACCCTCAGTGGTTTTGTCTCCAGACATGCTGTTCTCCCGTCTAGGGTCGCTTACTTCCGTCCAATCTAATGGCCCCGTCCCTCCCTTCAAGTCACGACTGCGGACGCACTGCGGCATGGCGGACAGTGCACCAATATTGTGCACCGCAGAAACAACCATAGTGCACTCCTAGTGGTGTGCAGGTGCACAGGAGGTGCTGATGGCTGAGCCGGGGAGGCGCACCCCTGGCGGCAGTTACCAACTAGGTGGAGAGACTCCGATGAAGCAGAAGGCAACCGAAGAGTACGTCCAGATGGACGACAGCGCCTGGGCACCGTTCCCCACCGCCTTCTCTGACGGCGGTATCACTTGGCGGCTCCTTCACGTTTCCCCCGAGGCCGGAACCTGGACCGCCGCGTTCGAGTGTCCGGCGGGGTCGTCCTTCAACGACCACATTCACACCGGGCCCGGCGAATACTTTCTCTACAAGGGCAAGATGGAGGTCCGCGGGGGCGTCCAGGCTGGCGGCGACACTGCCAATGCCCCGGGCTATGGCTTTGAAGCGTCTGGTGCTCGGCATGGCAAGACCTACTTTCCCGTAGAGAGCGCCTTCTACATGACCTTCTCGGGCCCGCTCGCCTTCATGACGGATGACGGCGGTGTCATTGCCAACGTTGGCTGGGATGCCGCTCAGGGTGCCTGGCTGGCGCATGTGGATAGTCAGAAGCAAGCTGCTTGAAGGCAGCAAGACCAGGAGCGCACCCAGCTCTCCAGGTCCGTCTGACATCCAGAGCACGGGATAGATGGCAATGATTTCGTCCGGCATTATCAAGAGTACGGTTGAAGTCCTGGATCACCATCTGGGAGCCTTCGCGGAGGGACTGGACTCCCTCTTGTCGGACTACCACCCGGACTCCGTCCTGATAACGGCGGATGAGACCTATCGAGGGTCCACCGAAATACGCGGTTTTTTCGCTGCGTTCATTTCTGGCGCGAAGCCGCAGTTCTGGGAGGCATTCCGGATTGAGCGTCGCGAGGTTGTCGGCCCTATCGCCTACATAACTTGGTCAGCACGTCCAATGGTGACGTTGGCTACAGACACCTTGCTCGTCGAAGACGGGAAGATCGCAACCCAGACATTTGCTGTGCTTGGCTAAGTCTCGGCTCATAGAAGAAGCAGATAGAGGAAGAAATGTCGAAGCGTCTCGAGAACCACGTGGCAGTAGTGACCGGCGCAAGCTCCGGCAACGGCCGTGCCATCGCTCTTGCTCTGGCCGCCGAAGGCGCCAGCGTCGTGTGCTCCGACCTCACCGAAGAAGTTCGCAAGGGTGGCTATGAGCAAGACGCCGACAAGGCCACCAAGGACGTCATCCGTGGTAACGGCGGGAAGTCGTCTTTTCAGCGCGCCGATGCAAGTAAGGCTGCGGATGTCGAAGCACTTGTCCAACATGCCGCGTCTGAGTTTGGGCGCGTCGACATTATGGTCAACAACGCAGGCATCTTCACAGGTGTACATAGCATCCTCGAAGAGTCGGAGGAACAGTATGACCTCACCATGGCAGTGAATGCCAAGGGTCCCTGGCTCGGAAGCAAGTATGCTATCCGGCAGATGCTCAACCAAGACCCCCGGTCCAACGGAACTCGCGGCCGCGTTGTAAACATCGCGTCTATCGGCGGCTTAGTTGGACTCGCTCTCGAGCCCGCATACTGCGCCTCCAAGGGTGCGGTGGTAAACTTGACGCGACAGCTCGCCATCGATTTTGCACCCCACAAAATTAATGTGAACGCGATCTGCCCGGGGTTCCTCGCCACAGCTATGGTCCGGCCCTTCCTGGACGACCCAGAGCAGAAGGCCGGTCTCGAGGCTCTGTGCCCCTGGCCCCGCGTTGGCGAGGCGTCGGACGTGGCGAAGAGCGTCGTCTTCCTGGCCTCTGATGACGCAGAATGGATGACCGGCAGCATGCTGACCGTCGACGGCGGTTTCACTGCGCGTTGAGTATCACCGCCGAGAAGAAAACGATTTTAGGAAGTCAAGGGGAGCAGGAAGTGGCCCGGGATCTGGAAGGCAAGGTAGTTCTAATCACGGGTGCGAGCACTGGCTTCGGACGCGGTATCGCCTCTAAGATGGCGGAGGCAGGGGCAAACATCGTCAACGCTGACCTGCAGGAAAAAGCAAATCCCTCAGGCTTTGACCAGAAGCCCGAACTGACAACCGTGCAGCTGGTTCAGGAACTCGGAAGCGAAGCCCTATTCGTAACCACCAACGTGACAAAGCGTGCAGATGTGGTGGGGGCCGTCGAGGCGACCACCGAGCGGTTCGGTAGGCTTGATATCCTGGTGAACAATGCTGGTATATACCGAGGCGGCAAGCTCTTCCACGACTTCACCGAGGAAGAGCTCGACATCTGCTTTGACGTCAATGTTCGCGGCTGTTTCCTAGCCGCTCAGGAAGCCATCAAGGTTTTCCTTAAACAGGGCGGTGGCGGGAACATCGTCAACCTCGTCTCGACGGCAGGACTGCAAGGACATCCCAGGCAGTCCGTGTACAATATCTCCAAGGGCGCAGCGGCAAACCTCACGCGCTGCCTCGCCATCGAGTATGGGCGCGAAGGCATTCGGGTCAACGGCATCTGTCCCACCTACGCAAAGACGGCGTTGACCCGAGCCTTCGCAGACGACGATACGTTCGATGAAATGTTCACTAAGAGCATTCCGCTCGGGCGATGGGGAGAAGTGTCGGACGTCGCTGACCTGGCGGTGTTCCTTGCTTCCGATAAGTCCGCTTATATCCACGGTGACCTTATCCGAGTCGATGGCGGCGAAACGCTATGCCGGTATTCAGTCTAGGAGGGTCGGGATACCTCTTCCTCTTCGAACGTTTGTCGGCCTTCAACTACTTTTACAGACCATCTAGCTCCCTAGATGGTCCTGCTTCCCGATAAGCCGCTTCGGCCCTTTGCTAGCCGGAGCGGCTTTTTCACGTTCTTACCGCCTAGCTCTGTCAGAGCGCGACCCGTAGTCCAACTTCACGGTGTGATATTTACCCGCACATAACCCTCATAACGCTCCCAGACTGAAGGGGGAGAGGCGTCCAATGCGCCATCTCCATGACGCGCCCGTTGTCAAGCCAAACATCTGGACCGGACGTCCGGTAATCGCGCCGAGGAGGCCGCGGTAGATATTTGCTCGGTCATCTGAGTTCCCCCGGATTGCTATCGAATTGCCGCCGATTCTGCTGAGGCGACAAACGAGTGAATATAGCCCTTCAGGTTAGGAAAACTCACTTCAATGCACAGACTGCGGGCTTCGGGTTCTCGCCCATGCCCAGACGAACGTCTTTGAGCAGGCCGTTCATGTCGCCGGGAGCGATGCGATCGTCCGAATGGCGGTTCGCGACGTTGGCCTGCGTCCGGGCTACCGTGAGGGCATGGTCGACGTCGCGCTGCACTTAGCTAAGAGCACCAAGCCAGGTGCCGGTGTTCGACAAACATAGAAATGATTCCAGCGGATCGCCCTCCACTTCGAGGGGTGGACGATCCGTGCCGAGGGCATCACTTCACTGGCTGGATCCCGTAGCCGGACCAAAGCCACTCGAGCGCCTCGGGCAGGGTCTGCGCCTCCGTCGGACCGTCCACGTGACCGGCGTTCTTTGAGAAGACGAACTGATACTGGTAGCCCTTGGCCGCGAGCACGGCCGCCATGTGCTCGTTGCCCAGCACCCAGTCGTGCATGCCATCGGCTAGCGTAACATCGGGATAGAACAGATCCTGTTGGCCGGTCTCGAACCAGAAGCGGATCGGCTTGCGTGCGGTGCGCACGAACAGAGGCGTGCCGGTCGGCAGGATAGACGGAGTTGGGGCGTTCATGCCCTGAACGTTCTCATTGGGCACCGGCGGACCCGCGTAGGCGTCGTGGAACTGCCAGGCACCTCCGGGCAGTGCCGGGTTTTGCGGCCACTGCTGATTAACCAACGTCGGCGAGTAGGCGAGAACGCGGCGATACAGCTCGGGGTGATAGAACGCCATAGAGAACGCCGCGGTACCACTGGAGCTGATCCCCAAGGTTGCGCGCCCGTCCGGGTTCCGAGTGAGCTGGACCCCTGTCTTTTGCTCGACCAGTGGCAGGATCTCGGTCTCGATCCACTCCGCGTAGTCGCCGGAGATTGTGTCGTATTCCCGACCGCGCTCGCTGCCTTGGGCATCCTGCCCGCCCGGCGCAATGCTGATGGCGATCATTGGCGGCAGCTTGTGTTCGGCGATCAGGTTGTCCAGCACCGTGAACAGCTGCGTCGAGGTCGCGGGTTGGAGACCCCCGTCCTGCGCGACGATGAAGGGGGCCGCCGTGCCGCGCTGATACTGCGCCGGGATGTAGACCTCGGTGGTCCTCGTCCAGGTTCCTGTATGGCTCGTGGTGATGATGATGTGTGACGGATTACTGGGCCGGGTGGGTGCCGTATAGACACTGGCATCCAGACAATTGTTTGCATCGTCACGGATGATGCCTGGCTTATAGATAAGGCTGGTATTCGAAGAAATCGTAAAATTGTAGACGTAGCCGCGTGGCACCGCATGCACGACGGTTTCAGCCGCGGCTGGATGGGTCGGGCCGAGGATGTAATTCCCGACTAGGTATGGCGAGGGAACTTGGCCATCCGGAAGCTGAACGGCGGACGGATAGTGCGGATTGGTCGGATCGCGTGTCGGGTTCGTCGTCGGCGACGTGAAGGTAAGCCCCGTGACGTCGATGTAAAAAGGAGCCGACGGGTTTGTGGTATTCGAGCCAGGAGGGACTCCCGTATTCCCGGCGGGACAACTTGTCTGGGCAAGTGCTGGCGATATCGCGATCAGGGACGCCACCGCAGCCGCGGCGGCCGTCCCTGCGTTTCTGCATGAACGTCTATGAGCAGCGCCATGCGTCAGACGGGAAATAGTTGCCAATGCTTCGCCCCCCTTTTGTGTTTTTTTGATAACGCTATCATCGGAAGCTTCCTGTCAAGGCGGTGCCCGTACAAGTCTCTAGTCGAAAACAAGATCAGGCGTTTCGTATGTAATCGAAAGCCTATGGGATGCTTTGCTGCGGCCGCCACGACGGCGTGATGGGTGATCTACCTGAAGGCCCGTTCCGGTCACGCAGATCTGCTTGAAACGGGGAGGCATCCACGACTTGACGCAGGTGCTGTGGCTTCAACGTCAACGCCAGGCCGTCCTGATGTGGGCTGCTGCCCCTTGCATACGATGCGCCTTGCAGGTGCATCGAGCTATGACCGACTGACCAATTTTCGATCGCCTATTACAGGCGGCCACCCTTGCCGCTGCGATGCGGTGCTTCATCGGGAGCCTGGGTAGGCGGATCTATCATTCCGCCTTCACCAACTTGCGGATTGCAGCCTCCTTATCGTTCTTCGACAACGACCCGTTTTCCAGCATCCGCTCCAGCATGCCAGCCGCGTCCGTGATGTCCCGGCGCAGAGCAGCACGAGACGCCTTTGAATTCCGCTCGACGAGTGCGGCACGCATCAGCCTGTGCTGCTCGTTGCCCACTCCCCAACCGTCCACGGTTCCGATCAGGTTGATAAATGGGCCGATCTGCAACCAAAGCGACTCGATGACCGCAAGCAGCGTCTCGGAGCCAGCCGCGCGATAGATGGTGAAGTGGAACTCACGGTTGGCGGGGACATAACGGGCACGGTCTTTTCCTGCGGCCGCCGCTTCCATCTCCTCGATCAAGCCACCTAGGATGTCGAGGTCACCGGATTCGAGCCTGTCGGTGGCCCAAGCGACTGCCGTCCCCTCCACTTCGAGGCGCACGCGACATAGATCGGCGAGGCGTTCCGCCGACAGGAACGGGATGCCGACCGACCGTCCCGCCACGACGGTCAGGGCCTTCTCGGCGACCAGACGGTGCAGAGCCTCGCGGACTGGCATTGCGCTGACACCGAAAGCGTCCGCCAGGCTCTGTATCGTGACGGTCCGACCGGGTTCGATGCCCCCGGTGAGGATCATCTCGCGCAGCCTGCCGTAGACGTGGTCCTGGATCGTCGCCCGGGATACCGGCGCATACGGAAGCCCTCGGGTCGCGCTCTCAGCTCCCATGCCAATCTATCCGATCAAGTTCCATTCCCTGAATCATACCTGACCGGACACCAGCCGAAAGGGGGTTGAAGCGCTTCCTGATATATGATTTGAGATATTTGATCAGAACGGGACGGGGCAACCGTCCGGCGATCGAATTCAAGATGGTCCCGGGGAGGGACGCAGATGATGTTTCAATTGCCGTCGATCCGCAGAGCCGCGCTCTTTACCGCTCTCACGATGCTGCCCGTCGCGGCGCACGCGCAGGAGAAGGCCAAGGTCTTCCTGAGCATGAGCTATATCGGCAACGACTGGCAGGCTGAGGCCACCAACATGATCAAGGCGATGGCGGCCAGTCCGGCCATCGCCGCCAAGATCGCGCTGCAGGTGCAGGTCGCGGGACCTAGCGCGCAGAGGCAGATCCAGCAAATCAACGCAATGGTGCAGGAGGGTGCGAAGGCGATCATTGTCTATCCTATCTCGCCCACTGCGCTGAATCGCGTGGTCAAGAACGCCTGTTCCAGGGGTGTCATGGTGATCGCCTATGACGCGCAGATTACCGAGCCCTGCGCCTACGACGTCCATATCGACCAGGAGGCGGCAGGTCGCGCCGGTGGCGAATGGCTGGCCAATAAATTGGGCGGCAAAGGAAACATCGTCGTCATCACCGGCGTCCCCGGCACGTCGGTCGACACTAAGCGTACGGAGGCCGCTAAAGCCGTCTTCACAAGGCACCCCGGCATCAAGATCGTGGCGGAGGCACCCGGCATGTGGAGCCAGGCCGTCGCCCGGACAGAGCTGTCGAAGATCCTCGCCACGCAGAGCTGGGACAAGATCGACGGCCTCTGGATGCAGGTCGGCTGCTTCACCGCCGACGAGATGCAGCTCGAGGCCGGGATCCCGGAAGAAAAGCTGAAGCCTTGCGCCGGTGAGGGATCGAACGGCGGACGCATCCAGATGCTGCCGAAGGGAACTCCGGTGGACGGCGCCAACGGCGCATACAGGCCGATGGGCGCGCCTAGGTTCTCCTACGCCTCCGTCCCCTATTCCGGCGCCTACGCCCTGAAGCTGGTCCTCGACAAGCTCGGCGGGAAGGACGTCCCGCACGATACGGTGCTGCCGCTGCCACAGGTGACTAACGCCACCGTGAAGCTGTGCAAGACCGGAACCTGGAAGGAGATGTCAGAGGGCTGCAACGTGTTCGAGCCTTCCGCCGTGACCAACCCGGGATGGTTCGCGTCCATCTACTCAGCGCAGACGCCCGAGGTAGGTCTCAACGCGGCGCTGAAAGCCGAACCGGAAAAGCTCGACTGAGGTCTCCTCACCCCATCGAGCATTTTTGCCGTGCTCTTCTTTTCCCGCAGGATTTCCGAGATGCCCTCGCATCAAGACGCGTTGCGGCTCGAGAACATCGTCAAGACATACGGGGCCACGCGAGCCCTTGGAGGAGCATCCTTCAGCGTCCGATGCGGCGAGGTGCATGCGCTCCTGGGCGAGAACGGCGCCGGGAAATCGACAGCCGTGAAGCTCCTGTCCGGGCTCGTGCGTCCGAGCACCGGAATCATCGAGGTGTTCGGACAGAAGGTCGAGATGACACGGCCTGCCGACGCCCATCGTCTCGGCGTGCAGACCGCGTTCCAGGAGATCAGCCTGGTTCCCGACCTGACCATCGCGGAGAACATGCTGCTCCCCTACGCACCCCGGACCGCGCTGGGCGTGTTGCGCCGTCGCCGGGGCGAGGAAGAGGTGGAGGCTCATCTCCGGCGGATCGGCCTCGCGGAAATCGATATCCGCGCGGAGGCCCACACGTTCGATCTGTCGCAACGACAGAAAATCGAAATCGCGCGCGCGGTGTTCAGGAAGCCCCGCATTCTGCTTCTCGACGAGCCGACCTCAGCCCTGTCGGGCGACGACATCGATTGGCTCGGCGACATCATCGGCCAATTGAAGCGCGACGGGGTCACGACGATCTTCATCTCCCATCGTATGGCCGAGGTGAGACGGTTCTGCGACCGGCTGACGATATTGCGCAACGGCCGCGACACCGGGACTTCGGACGTAGCATCGGTCAGCGACGACGACGTCATCAAGCTCATCATCGGCCGCTCCCTGGACGCCACGTTCCCGCAGCGGCCGGAGCCATCCAGCCGTCCATCCGACGCCGTGCCGGTCCTCAGCGGCCGTAACCTGTGCACCGACGGCAAGCTGCTGAAAGTCGATTTCGATCTATGGCCCGGCGAGATCCTCGGCGTCGCGGCCCTGCAGGGCATGGGCCAGCAGGAACTCTTCCACGCCTGCTTCGGGCTTGCCCGGCTGACCGACGGCACGCTGGCGGTGGATGGCCGACTCGTCACGCTGGCCTCGCCATCGGACGCGATTCGGGCGAACATCGGCATCTCGTTGGTGCCGGAGGAACGCAAGACCGAGGGCCTGTTCCTCAGACAGGACGGCCGCTTCAACGTGTCCCTTCCGGTTCTGGATCGCTTCTCGCGGTTCGGTCTGGTGGACCGCGGGGCCGAGAGCCGCGCCGTCGCTCGGGTGCTGGATCAGGTCGAAGTCCATCCCCGCGCCGCCTTTACCGAGGCTGGGGCCTTTAGCGGTGGAAACCAGCAGAAGATTGCCATCGCGAAGTGGCTGATCACGGGTGGACGCGTGCTGCTGATGTTCGACCCTACGCGCGGAATCGACGTCGGCACGAAGCACCAGCTGTACGTGATGATGCGCGACTTCGCGTCCGCTGGCGGCTCGGTTCTCTTCTACTCCACGGAGATTATGGAACTCGCCAATCTCTGCGACCGCGTCATGGTGATGTACGGCGGCTCAGTCGTGGACGAACTGCGCGGCGAGGCCATCGAAGAGGAACGCATCATGCGAAGCGCTCTCGGCGGCGGATCCGTAGGTCACGTGCAGGGAGGTCGCGCGTGACAACCATGGCCTATGCCCCGGCCCGGCGGCGATCGCGTTCGGGGCCGTTCCTCGTCCGGCACCGCGGCGCGCTCGTTGCCCTCACGGTCTTCCTCGTTCTTCTCGCTGTCGTCCTCGGACTGTCCGGCTTCAGCTACTTCCAGTTTGGCTTCATCGCGTCCGGCGGCGCGTCACTTGCACTGGCGGCGATTGGCCAGACCTTCGTAATCCTGTCAGGCGGCTTCGATTTGTCCGCCGGTGCCGTCATCTCCCTCGTGAACGTGGTGCTCGGATCCGGGATGGGGTCCGGCGCGGGGTCGCAGATCGCGTTTGGTCTGCTCGCGATCGTTATCGGCGCGGCCGTGGGGGCCTTCAACGGCTTCTTCGTCGCTTTCGTGCGCATGCAGCCCATCGTCGTCACGCTGTCGACGATGTTCATCGTCCAGGGCACGACCCTGCTGATCTCGGACAAGCCGGGCGGCACGATCGCGCCAGGCTTCGTCGGCTTCTTTACTGGCGACGCCATCCCAAGCGTCTTACCCGCCCCCGTTCTGGTCATCGCCGCCGCCGCGGCGGTCTGGCTGGCGGTCAAGGCGACGCGTTTCGGGGTGGGTCTCTACGCGGTCGGCAGCGACACGGACGCGGCGTTCGCGTCGGGCGTGCGCGTCACGTGGGTGACGTTCCGGGCATACGTCCTGGCAGGCGCCTTCTACGGTTTGTCGGGCGCTTTCGTTTCGGCGCAGACGGGATCGTCTGATCCCCTCGTCGGCGGCTCGATGCTGCTGCAGATTTTCGCCGCGGTCGCCCTCGGCGGCACCGTGTTCGGCGGCGGGCGCGGCGGCGCGATCGGCTCGATCATCGGCGCCTACACCCTGATGATCGCGGTCAACATACTGCTGGCACTCAACGTGCCCGCATTCTACAGCTCTGTGGCCGAGGGTGTCCTGCTTATCCTCGCCGTGCTCGGCGGCTCGACGGGTCGCCGGGCGCCGCTCGCTCAATATCTCCGGCTCGGCGCGCTGCGTCTAAAGGCCCGGCGTGAGAACTCCCTCGCCTCTGCCCATCGCGTATCGTTCGCGTCTCCGGTGCTTCCGCCACGCGCCCCCGCCGAGGCCACGGCGGACCGACAGGCCCCCGGCTGGCTCACCCGCAACCGCGCGAACCTCAGATACACCTTGCCCGCCTATGCGGGCCTGGCCGTGGTCCTTGTCGTGACGCAGGTGCTGAAAGGCCATGCCCTGACCGACCCGGCCTTCGTCAACTCACTGCTGGTCCTGGCGTCCTTCCTGACGGTCCTGGCGCTCGGGCAGGGTGCCGTTATCCTCACGGGTGGTCTCGATCTCTCGCTGCCCTGGATGATCTCCCTTGTTGGCATCGTCGTGGCGGGGTTCGTGAGTGGATCGGACCCGGCTGCGCTTTGGGCCCTGCCCCTCGGCCTGCTGCTCGGAGCCGCGTTGGGTGCGGTGAACGGCCTTGGCATCGTCCTGCTCGGCCTTCCCCCCATCGTCATGACCCTCGCCATGAACGGCATCCTGCAGGGTGCCGCACTGGTCTACAGCGGGGGCACGCCCTCCGGTTTCGCCTCTCCCGGAATGCGTCGGGTGATGACGGGCCATCTCCTCGGTGCGACACCGGTGGTTTGGGGCTTAATCGGCTTCGTCCTCGCCGCATCCCTGCTGCTGGGCGGGACCATCTTCGGTCGCCGGGTCTACGCCGTCGGCAACAGCCCCCTTGCCGCCCGCTTCAGTGGGGTAGGCGTGGGCGGCACGCTGATCGGCGTCTACGCCCTCTCCGGCTTCTGCTCCGCCCTCGTCGGGATAATGCTCGCTTCCTTCAACGGCCAGGCAAGCCTGGGCATGGGCGACGAATATCTCCTGCCGTCGATCGCAGCCGTCGTGGTGGGCGGCAGCCTGATCACCGGCGGCCGCGGCCGCTATCCCGGCATGTTCGGCGGCGTGCTTCTCCTGACCGCGCTGTCGACGCTGCTGGCCGGGACAATGCTGCCGCACGCCGTCCGCGACATCATCTTCGGGCTCGTGGTGCTCGGCGCCGTGCTCGTGCTCCGCGACTGACCCCGGCATGGACGGCGATGCGCCACCCGACAAAAGGAAGATATCGATGCGGACGGTCATCGTAGGTGCGGGCCTCATTGGCAGAGCCTGGGCGATCTCCTTCGCGCGTGCCGGTCACACCGTGCGCATGTGGGATACGGATGTATCGGCTGCCGGGGCGGCGCTCGGGTTTATCAGCGAAGTCCTGCCCGAACTGGCCGAACATGATCTGCTGTCAGGCCAGGAACCGAAAGCGGTTCTCGATCGCATCCGCATCGTCGGCGATCTAGAACCGGCGTTGGCCGACGCCGACCACATCCAGGAGAACACGCCGGAACGCGTTGAGGTGAAGCGGGAGGTCTACGCGCGTCTGGATGCGTCCGCGTCACCGGGGGCAATCATCGCGAGTTCGACATCCGCCCTGCTTCCTTCGCAGTTCACGCGCGAGATCCCGGGGCGGCATCGCTGTCTGGTGTGTCATCCGATCAATCCGCCCTACCTCATCCCAGCCGTCGAGATCTGCCCCTCGCCGTGGACGAGCCCAGAGGTGGTGACACGAGCTGCCGACTTCATGCGGAGCTGCGGCCAGGCGCCCCTCGTCATGAAGCAGGAACTCGACGGCTTCATCATGAACCGTCTGCAGGGAGCGTTGCTGGAAGAGGCCTTCCGTCTCGTGGCGGATGGCGTCGCAAGCCCGGAAGACGTCGACGTTGGTCTGCGCGACGGCCTTGCGCTTCGGTGGTCCTTCATGGGGCCGTTCGAGACCATCGACCTGAACGCGCCCGCGGGTGTGCGCGACTACGCCGAGCGCTACCAGGGCATCTACGAAAGGATCCACCCCTCCACGCAGCGGCGGGTGGACTGGGTCGGTCCGGTCATGGATGTGATCGAGGCCGACCGGAACAGCCGTCTGCCTCGCCAGGATTTGGCGGAAAGGCAGCGCTGGCGCGACCTCAGGCTGATGGAGCTTGTCGCGCACAAGAAGCTCAGTGAGGTTCTCGCGAACGAGAACCTCACAGAAGTTAGCGCGGATAAGAACCTGACCGAGGTTCTTGCGGACAAGACCCACGTCGAAGCGGGCAAATAGGAGAAGAGTGAGAATGGCCAAGCCCAATAAAGTCATCATCAACTGCGCCATTACAGGGGCGATCCACACACCGTCGATGTCGCCGTACCTCCCTGTCACACCTGAGCAGATCACCGAGGCCGCCGTGGGTGCCGCGGAAGCTGGTGCCGCGATCGTGCACCTCCACGCGCGCCATCCGGAAACAGGCGCCCCAGATCAGACCCCGGAAGCGTTCGCCAAATTTCTGCCGCACATCAAGCAGCGCACGAACGCCGTCATCAACCTCACGACCGGCGGCGCGCCCACCATGACGATCGAGGAGCGCGTCCGCCCGGCGGCGACCTTCAAGCCCGAGCTCGCGTCGCTCAATCTGGGGTCGATGAATTTCGGCCTGTTCGGCATGCTCGGCCGCTTCGGCGACAAGCTGAAGCACGATTGGGAACGCACCTACCTGTCCAACAAGGACATCGTGTTCCGCAACACGTTCGGGCAGATCCAGCATATCCTTGAGACCTGCTCTGGCAACGGCACTCGGTTCGAATTCGAGTGCTACGACACGGCCCACCTCTACAACCTCAAGCATTTCCTGGACCAGGGCCTCGTGAATGGCCCGCTTTTCATCCAGACCGTGTTCGGCTTGCAGGGCGGCATCGGTGCCCATCCCGAGGACGTCATGCACATGCGGCGAACGGCGGACCGGCTGTTCGGCGACCAATACCGTTGGTCAGTGCTCGGAGCGGGCCGGAACCAGATGCCGATCGCCGCCATGGCGGCCGCCATGGGCGGGGGCGTGCGTGTCGGCCTTGAGGACAGCATCTGGATCGGGCCCGGCCAGCTTGCGACCAGCAATGCCGAGCAGGTGAAGCGGGTCCGTCAGATCGTGGAAGGACTTGGCCTTGAGGTGGCCACCCCTGACGAGGCGCGCGACATGCTCGGCCTCAAGGGCGCGAATCAGGTCGGCTTCTAACAGCTGTCGCTTTGCCTGCTGACAAGATCAATGTCGCCGCCACAAAGAAAAAGAGGATGTCCATGCGTATCGAGATCCTGGCCGACGTGAAGACCACGCTCGGCGAAGGCCCCTTGTGGGACATCGAGGAGCAGCGGCTGTACTGGATCGACAGCTTCGACGGCCGCGTCTTCCGCTGCACCGCCGACGGGCGGGAGATCCGGGCCTGGGACGTGTCGCAGAAAATCGGCTCCATGGCGCTCCGGCGCAACGGAGGCGCCATCGTGTCGCTCCAGCGCGGCTTCCACACGCTCGACTTCAACACCGGCGAAGTCACCCTCATCCACGATCCAGAGCCCGGCCTAGCGGCCAACCGCCTCAACGACGGTAAGGTGGACCGCCAGGGGCGCTTCGTCGCGGGATCGATGGACACGATGGAGGAAGGTCCGAACGGCGCCCTCTACCGCCTCGACCCCGATATGACCGTCCACCGGCTCGACGACGGGATCATCTGCTCCAACGGGCCGTGCTGGAGCCCGGACGGGCGGACCTTCTACTTCACGGACACCTGGAGCGGCGAGATCTGGGCCTACGACTACGACACCGCGACCGGAGGCGTGTCGAACAGGCGGACCTTCGCGACGGTGGATACGTCCGGTGGCGGAGCAGCCGATGGCGCGACGGTGGATGCCGACGGGTTCGTGTGGAGCGCGCTGGTCTATGACGGCAAGCTCGTCCGCTACGCGACGGACGGCACGGTCGACCGCGTGATCGAGATGCCGGTCAAGAAGGTCACGAGCGTCATGTTCGGCGGCCCGGATCTGGATGTCCTGTACGTGACCACGATGGCCAAGCCGCCGCTGCCCCGCTTTCCGGACGATGGGCCGCTACGCGGCAGCGTGTTCGCCATCCGAGACCTCGGTGTGCGGGGCCTTCCAGAAATGCGTTTCGCGGGCTGATTTTCCGGCGCGACCGGGATCGGATGGGCGTGTCGGCTTCTCGTTCAAGTGCGAGACGGACCCTCTCATCCCGGCCCCGCCACACCACAACCCATCGCTGGAGCATCCCTCCTCATGTCCCGCAGAAAGATCCATCCCAGTACCGCGTCGGCGCTCGACGGCGTCCTCTTCGACGGCATGACGGTCATGTGCGGCGGCTTCGGCTTGTCCGGCAATCCGGAAACCCTGATCGAGGCGCTGGGCGTCACCGGGGTGAAGGACCTCACGGTGATCTCGAACAATTGCGGGGCTGACGGCCTCGGCTTGTGGACGCTCCTCAATAACGGGCAGATCCGGAAGATGGTCTCGTCCTATGTCGGCGAAAACAAGCTCTTCGCCGACCTCTTCCTTTCCGGACGCCTGGAGCTCGAGCTGAATCCGCAGGGCACCTTGGCCGAACGCATCCGTGCCGGGGGCGCGGGCATCCCCGCCTTCTACACCAGGACGGGGGTGGGCACGGTCGTCGCCGATGGCAAGCCGATGGAAGAGTTCGACGGTGAAACCTACGTGCGGGAACGCTGGCTGCGGGCAGACCTCGCGATCGTCAAGGCCTGGAAGGGCGATGCGGAAGGCAACCTGATCTACCGGAAGACGGCGCGGAACTTCAATCCGGAGATGGCCACCGCCGCGGCGGTCACCATCGCTGAGGTGGAGGAGCTCGTGCCGTCCGGCACGCTCGATCCCGACCAGATCCACACGCCCGGGATCTACGTGAACCGCATCATCCAGGGCCACGCCTACAGAAAACATATCGAGCAGCGGACGGTGCGGGCGAGACCGTCGCGGGCGGCGGACGTGCCGGGCCCGGCCATTGCGACGGGGGAGACTTTCTGATGGCCTGGACCCGCGACGAGATGGCCGCCCGGGCCGCGCGAGAACTTCATGATGGTGACTACGTCAATCTTGGTATTGGTATCCCGACACGGGTGGCGAATTTTTTGCCGCCGGACGTCTCCGTCACGCTGCAAAGCGAGAACGGCATGTTGGGCATCGGGCCCTTCCCCTATGAGGATGAGGTGGACCCGGACCTCATCAATGCAGGAAAGCAGACGGTGACCACGCTGCCGACCTCCTCGTTTTTCTCGTCGGGGGAATCATTCGCGATGATCCGGGGCGGCCACATCGACGTCGCGATCCTCGGCGCGATGCAGGTGGGCGAGCGCGGTGATCTCGCTAACTGGACCATTCCGGGAAAGATGATCAAAGGCATGGGGGGCGCCATGGATCTGGTGGCCGGGGTCAAGCGCGTCGTGGTCGTCATGGAACATGCCGATAAATCCGGCGCCCCCAAGTTCCTGCGACGCTGCACCCTTCCCCTTACCGGCACTGGCGTGGTCGACGTCGTCATCACCGATCTCGCAGTCTTCACGATCGACAAGAAGCACGGCGGCGCGGAACTCGTCGAACTGGCACCAGGCGTCGGACTCGAGGAGATCCGCTCCAAAACGGAAGCGGCCTACGTTGAGGCGCTCGCAAGCTGATGGGCATCCTCAAACGGACGCCGATACCCGACTGCGTCGTCAGGCTCTTGAAAACCAGATGTGTCGCAACGCACTTCGTGTCGCTTTCGGCGCGGCTTGCGTATCCACAGGAAGCGCAGGCATGACAGCAACACGCATCGTAATCGCGTCAGGGGCCCGTACCGCCGTGGGCGCGTTCAACGGCGCCTTCGCAGAGGTGCCCGCGCACCGGCTGGGCGCGAGGGTGATCGAGGCCGCGCTGCTGCGCGCCGGTGTCGGCGCCGACGAGGTCGACGAGGTGATCCTCGGCCAGGTCCTGACCGCGGGACAGGGCCAGAACCCCGCACGCCAGGCGGCGATGGCGGCCGATATACCGCAGGAGCGAACGGCGTGGGGCGTCAACCAGCTCTGCGGCTCCGGGCTGCGCGCGGTGGCGCTCGGCATGCAGCAGATCGCGACAGGGGATTCGCGTATCGTGGTTTCCGGTGGTCAGGAGAACATGAGCCTGGCGCCGCACGCGGCCCATCTCCGCAGCGGGCGCCGGATGGGGAACGCCGTCTTCGCCGACACGATGGTCGTCGACGGGCTTTGGGACGCGTTTAACGACTATCACATGGGCAACACGGCCGAGAACCTCGCCAAGCAATGGCGGATCAGCCGCGAGGAGCAAGACGCGTTCGCGCAGCGGTCGCAGAGCCGGGCGGAGGCCGCGCGCGATGCCGGGTGGTTCCGAGACGAGATCGTGCCGGTGGCGGTGCCGGGACGGAAAGGCGAGATCATCGTCAAGGACGACGAACAGATCCGTCCCGGAACCACCATCGAGAGCCTCGGCCGCTTGAAGCCCGCCTTCGACAAGACCGGCACGGTAACAGCCGGAAATGCGTCCGGCATCAACGATGGCGCCGCTGCCCTCGTCCTCATGACGGAGGAGGACGCGTCGCGTCGCGGCATCACGCCGCTAGCTCGCATTGTTTCCTGGGCCACCGCCGGTGTGGATCCCGCGATCATGGGCACCGGGCCCATTCCCGCTTCCCGCCGCGCGCTGCAGCGTGCCGGATGGCGTGTGGAGGATCTTGATCTCGTGGAAGCGAACGAAGCCTTTGCGGCGCAGGCTTGCGTGGTCGACCGCGAGATGGGTTGGGACCCCGCGATCGTGAACGTCAGCGGCGGGGCGATTGCCTTGGGCCATCCGATCGGCGCTTCCGGCGCGCGCGTACTCGTCACCCTCCTGCACGGAATGGCGCGCCGGGACGCCAAGCGCGGGCTGGCGACGCTGTGCATCGGTGGCGGCATGGGTGTGGCGATGACCGTTGAGCGGTAACCGGTGAACGATTGGTTTGGAGGAGCAGGCAAATGAGTATCGTCGATCGTCTTATCCCGCCCCGCGGGCTGCGCGTCCTTGTCTCGGCGGGAGCGTCCGGCATCGGCGCGGCGATTGCCGGTGCATTCGCTGAAGCGGGTGCCAAGGTGCATGTCTGCGACGTCAGCGAGGCAGCGCTCTCGCAGTTCCACGAACAGTATCCGGACAGCGTGACCACGCTTGCTGACGTATCGGATGCGGACCATGTCACCGCCGTGTTCGGCGCGCAGCGCGAGCGTTTCGACGGCCTCGACGTGCTGGTCAACAACGCCGGGATCGCGGGCCCGACCGGGGGTATCGACGCTGTCGGCGAGCAGGAATGGCAGCGCACCATCGACGTCAATCTGACGGCGCAGTATCGCTTCGCCCATCATGCCGTGCCGATGCTGAAGGCGTCGTCCTCGGCCAACATGATATGTCTGTCTTCAGTCGCCGGACGCCTGGGCTACGCTTGGCGCACGCCTTACGCCGCTACCAAATGGGCGATCATCGGCTTGGTGAAGTCCTTGGCGTGCGAGCTTGGTCCGGACGACATCCGGGTAAATGCCCTGCTGCCGGGCATCGTTGAAGGTCCGCGCATGGACGGCGTGATACGGGCTCGCGCGGAGCAACTTGAGCTCGAGGAGCCGGAGATGCGCAAGCGATACATCGAGAAGATCTCTCTCAAGCGCATGGTGACAGCGGAAGATGTGGCCCTCATGGCCCTTTTCCTTTGCTCGTCCGCCGCCCGCAACATCACGGGGCAGGCGATCAGCGTCGACGGCAACGTCGAATACCTGTGAGCCGAACGCGCGCGCCATCACCTAAATCCTGATCCGGCAGCAAGACCGGGCGAATCGAGGAGACGAGACATGTCGATAGCGATGGAAATGTCGGCGGCAGGAGCATGGACATGATCCCGATACCGAGCGTTCCCGGCGGGGCACGCGGACGCACTGAGCTGGACCGGGTGCTGGCCCGTCGTCTGCTGCCGCTCCTCGTAGTGGCCTACATCATCTGCTTCCTCGACCGCACGAACATCGCGATTGCTAAAAGCCACCTCCAGGTCGATCTGGGGATCTCCGCCGCTGTCTACGGGATTGGCGCCGGACTGTTCTTCCTGACCTACGCGCTGTTCGAGGTGCCCAGCAACCTCATCATGCACCGGGTAGGCGCACGGGTCTGGATCACCCGGATCATGATTACCTGGGGCATCGTGTCCGGCTGCATGGCGCTCGTGCAGGGTGAGAAATCCTTCTACGCCCTGCGGATGCTGCTCGGGATCGCGGAGTCCGGCTTCTTTCCCGGCGTGATGCTCTACCTCACCTACTGGTTCCGGCCCGAGCAACGCGCCCGGGCCAGCGGCCTGTTCCTGCTCGGGGTCGCCGCCGCGAACGCGCTCGGCAGCCCGGTCAGCGGCGCCCTGCTCGAACTCGACGGGGTTGCCGGACTGCACGGGTGGCAGTGGCTGTTCATCGTCGAGGCGATCCCGGCGCTCCTCATGGCCAGTCTCGTCTGGCGCCTGCTGCCGGATGGCCCGCGATCAGCACCCTGGCTCTCGCCCCGGGAGGCGGAGCTGGTCGTCGAGGAGACGGGAAAGGGCGGCAGCGAGCATCACCGGCTGGACCTGCGCGCCGTGGTCGCGCCGCAGATCCTGCTCACGATCGTCATCTATTTCTTCCACCAGATCGCGATCTACTGCGTCACCTTCTTCCTGCCCGGGATCATCGGCACCTACGGCAAGATGAGCTCGTTCTCTGTCGGCCTGCTGACCAGCCTCCCGTGGATTTCGGCAGCGCTGGGCACGGTCCTCATGCTGCGCTCGGACGTCGACGTGAAGCGCTCGCGCAGGCTGATGGTGATCGGGCTGCTGGTCATGGCGGGCGGCCTGGGCATGGCTTCCCTACGGGATCCCGTGATCGCGATGGTCGGCTTCTGCATCGCGTCGTCGATGTTCTTCGTGGCTGAGGGCATCCTCTTTACCTACCCCGCCTCATGGCTCAGCGGGTCGTCGCTCGCCGCCGGGATCGCGTTCGTAAACTCGTGCGGCTTGGTCGGCGGGTTCGTCGGCCCGAGCCTGATGGGGCTGATCGAGCAGCACACCGGACGCGCAGCGAACGGCCTGCTGGCCGTCGCGGCGGTGCTGGTCCTTGCCGCCATCCTGTCGCTTTGGCTGCGGCAGAAGGGAGAGGTCGAAGAGGTCGCGGCCGTGCCAAGACCTGCGTCGTCATGACCTAGAGCTATCGAGATCGACTGGTCGGCGATACCGTCCGCCGCCCCAAACGCCGCATGAAGACTGCGACCTTGGACCGATGCAAAAGCGGGTCTCCGCAATGATACCAGTCAGCCACGTCAATCGCCGCCGGAGGGCTGCTTAGAACTTGTAAGACTGGGGTCCGAGCGCTCAGCTCGCGGCCATCGGCGTGCGGATTGTTTCAATAAAATGCGACTGCTACTACAGAGTTGGGCTAGCTAGGAGGACGTCATAATGAACAAAATAACTAGGCTCTTGACCGCTGCGGCGCTTGCGATCCCGCTTGGAGTTGCCGCCAATCAGGGCGCGCGGGCGGACGGTCCGCCCCTGCGTTTCGTAGTCATTCCAAAGGCCGTGCATCCGTGGTTCGACAAGGTCAATAACGGTGCCCACGCCGCAGCCGACATGCTGACCAAGATGACCGGGCGTAAGGTCGAGATCGAGTATCGCGCGCCTCAGGCGGCTGATGTGGTCGAACAGAACAACATCATCGAGCGCTCGATCTCGACGCGCCCGGACGGCATTATCATCGACCTCCTCGATGACAAGGGCAACCGCTCTACGCTGCAAGAAGCACTTCAGCAGAAGATCCCCGTGACTCTCTTCGACAGCGTGAGCCCCGCAGGGATGAACCTGACAAGCATCGGCAACGATTTCTGCCAGCAGGCGACGATTGCGTCCGAGCGCTTGGTGAAGCTGATGGGCGGCAAGGGCGAGGTCGCTATCATGATGGGCGTGCCGACGGCGCCGAACCATGCCATCCGCGCGCGCTGCCACCAGGCGGTGTTCGCAAAAAATCCGGGGATCAAGGTGGTAGCGACCGGCATCGACAATGACAACATCGAGACCGCGCAGAAGCAGGCTTCAGCCATCATGCTTGCGCATCCCAATCTTGGCGGCTGGGTTGCTTGCGACGCGTCGGGGCCTTCGGGTATCGGGCAGGCGATCAAGGAGGCTGGGAAGCAGGGAAAGGTGATCGAGGTCGGCATGGATAACCTCACCGACATGTTGCAGCTCATCAAGGACGGCGTCGCCGACTCCTCATCCTCTACAAAGCCGGAGATGCAGGGCTACTGGGCGGTCATCGCCGCCTGGCAGGCCGCCATGGGGGCCAAGACGCCGCAAACTATCGACACCGGGATCGCGGTCATCACGAAGGAGAACCTCGCCGAGTATCAGACTGCAGCGACCCACTGAAGAAGAGCCCGGGAGCGAGGCAATGGCGTTCGTCGAGGTCAGATCACTCCGCAAGACCTTCCCGGGGGTCGTGGCGCTCGACGACGTCGCTCTCTCGCTTGATCTCGGGAAGGTCCACGTTCTAGCGGGGGAGAATGGGGCGGGAAAATCGACCCTGATCCGCATCCTGACCGGTGTCTCCTCGCCGGACAGCGGAAGCCTGTCGATCGACGGGCAGGACGCTCTCGCCGACCCCTCGCGCTTCTCCCGGATTGCCTACGTGCCTCAGGAGCTCAACCTGTTCCGACACATGACGGTGGCGGAGAACCTGTTCATGCCGTTTGCCAGGGCTGGCTTCGACGGATTGACGCTATCGGGCGGCGCGCTCAGCCGGGCGACGCAGCCCTTCCTCGAGCGATTTGGCATACGCGCACGGCCCGCCCAGAAGGTGAGCTCCATCGCGGTCTCGGATCAGCAGCTGCTGCAGATCGCGCGAGCGTCGACGGCGAAGGGTTTCCAGGTGCTCATCCTCGATGAACCGACCTCCTCGCTTACCCACGCTGAGACCGATCGCTTGTTCTCGGTGGTCCGGGAGCTCAGGCGGACCGGCCACGCCATCGTCTTCGTCTCGCACAAGATGGACGAGATGTTCGGGATTGGCGATGTCGTCACCGTGCTGCGCAACGGCCGTAGCGTCGCACACCGGTCCATCGACGAGCTGAAGGAGCGCGACTTGATCCGGCTGATGTCCGGTGACGAGGTGGCGATCGACCAGAGCTTCCGCCCACAGCGCGGCCCCCGGCCTACCCCACCTCCCTCCGACGCGGTTGGTTTCGCCGCACCCCAATCGAAGCACCCTGAGGACGAAGCACCGCTGCTGGACGTCCTGCGCCTATCGGGGCGCGGGTTCAACGATATCTCGTTCCAGCTGCACCGCGGGGAGATCCTCGGCTTTGCAGGCTTGGTCGGCGCCGGGCGCAGCGAGATCATGCAGACGATCTTCGGCGCACGACGGGCGACATCCGGCTCGATCCAGTTCGAGAGGAAGCCGTGGCGGCTTGGGCGGCCGGATCTCTCGGTCGCCAGGGGGATGCTCTACCTCTCGGAAGAGCGCAAGCAGGACGGGATCCTGCCCCTGCTGAGCTTGCGGGAGAATATCGGCATCTCGATTCTCGGTCAGACTGCCCGGAGCGGTGTCATCTCATCCGGCCAGGAGCAGCGGATAGTCGACACGGTCATCCACGACTACGACATCAAGACCGACAGCCGCGAAAAGAAGATCAGGTTCCTGTCCGGTGGCAACCAGCAGAAGGCGATCATCGGCCGCGCCATGCAACAGCGGCCACGCCTGCTTATCTTCGACGAGCCAACCAAGGGCATCGACATCAAGACGAAAGTCGAGATTTACAGAATCATGAAGCGGCTCGCCGAGGAGGGCGTCGGCGTTATCCTCGTCTCGTCGGAGATGGCGGAGCTGCGGCGCTGCGCGACCCGGATCGTCACGCTCTACCACGGCCAGCTCACTGGCACCTTCGAAACCGAGAGCACCGACAACGACACGCTGATAGCCGCCATCATCGGCGCAGGAGCCAGTGAGCATGCCGCCTAGCGTCACCGCCGGAAAGTCTACGGAAGTCACCGGTCAACCGCCGCGCCGTCGGCTCAGCTCGCTCGCAGCGAACCAGTTGCTAGGCGTCGTGTTCGCGCTCGTCGCAATCTTCCTAGTCTCGGCGGCGCTGTCCCCCGAATTCTTGACCAGCTTCAACATGGTTATCATTGCCCGAACGCTGGCCTTCGTAGGGCTGGTGACGATCGGTCAGGCGATGCTCCTGATCCTGGGTGAGCTCGATCTGTCGGTTGGCGCGATTGGCGGCCTGGCCGCGGTGGCGGGTGGCCTACTGATGGTCCAGGCTGGGGTGAACGCGTGGCTGTCGCTACTCCTGTGCCTCCTGCTCGGCGCCGCGTGCGGGGCCGTGAACGGGCTTCTCGTCACCCGCCTTAGGCTGCACTCCTTGGTGCTAACCATTGGCATGGCCGGGGTCTATAGCGGCTTGAACCTTGTCTCCACCCGAGGGGTGGCCATCACTGGCATCCCCGATCAGATCGGCTTCCTGGGACAAGGTGTTGTGGCGGATCTACCGGTGCCGTTCCTGGTCATGCTGGGATGCCTGGCGGTGGCCGCGTTCCTGATGTTCCGCACGCCGTTCGGCCGCTACATCTACGCGATCGGCAACAACACGGCAGCCGCCCGGATGCTTGGGATCCGCGTCGACTTCATCCGCGTGGTGGTATTTGCGATCGCGGGGCTCTTGTCGGCGATGGCCGGTATTCTGATGGTGGCGCGCCTAGGAACGGCGCAGCCCTCGATAGGCGAGGATTGGGTGCTGCCGCCGATCGCCGCCGCCGTAATCGGCGGGGTCGCAACCACGGGCGGCATCGGCAGCCCGATCGGCGCCATCCTGGGGGCTGCCATTATCGGGATCATCGAGAACATCATCGTCCTTTATGGTGTGTCACCGTACTGGCAGTCCGTGGTCAGCGGCGGGATCGTGGTTCTTGCGATCTCGTTCGACTCCGTTGCCCGGCGCACCTTCCGGCGGGAGGAGTGAGGGACACGGTGGCAGAGAATGGTAAAGCTGGGATCGATTGACCCCGAGGGTTATCGGGCCGTGACAGCAGGATAACCAGAACCTGAATATTGGCTAACCGCGGTCTAGACCCAGATGATGGCAGGTTGTTCGTCGCTGCGCTCGAGGGGCGACACCTTCGGCTTGCGCAGGGTGATCGTGTGCCGGTGCTGGTCGACACGAGCGGCAACGCCCACGCGCTCAGCCGGATACTCGGTCGAGCGAGCGAAGAGCCTGGAGCGCGTATCCGGGCCTGCGACGTGGCGGACCGGCTGCGCGGCCTGGTGCTGCCACCACACGACCCGGGCGCGAGCCCCAGGGAGCCAAATCATGCCGACGCCGACACGCCCAGTTTCATGGTCAATCGACGACCTCAGAGAAATCCTGGGCGGAGGGGTCGAGGACGGGACAGCGATGGAGCAGCTGCGGACGGCGGATCGGAAGGGCCTGTTGCCAGTCAGCTTCGTGGCCATGCGGGCAGCCACGGCGGCAGACGCCCTGTTGCCGCTGCTCGAGCTCCTGGAGCCTCCGAGCGAGGCGGACGCGTCGAAGCTGGACCTGGTGCTGACACTTCTGGAGCGGATCGCCGAGAGCCAGATCGACATCGGGCAGCGGCTGGTCGCCATCGAGTCCAAGCTCGCCGGGACGCGCACCACCTCGCGGTAGCCATCGACGTCCAGCGCGAGCACCGCCTCCGGCTGCTGACCAGGCGCCTCACGCCCCGCGCTCCGCTGCCGCCGATCCGGCGTGCCGTTGCGCTATGCCCCGGCCTTGAGGGTGAGGAGGAGCGCTTCGCACGTCGCCGCCGATGGCTGGCGGTCGCATTGCGCGGCGCTTACGGGTTGGATTGGGTGCCGGAAGGGATAGCTCGAAACCTGCGCGCAGTGGATATCGATATAGCCCGCGGCGCGGTCATTCTCACCCTCACGTCGGGCACGCGGATTGTCGACAGGCAGGACCGGATTGATGTGGTGGGCGTTGTGGACGACGTCGCTGTCAGTGAGCTGGTCGAGGCGGTCCGCCGCCGTGGGTGGGATGCGGTCGAGGTCACAGGTGATGCGCACTTCCGGCGAGCTGTAGCTTGGGGTCTGGCTCTGCTCGATCCCCCAGTGGCGGTCGCCAGCAGCCCGCTCCTTGAGGCGGACCAAGTCGAGATTGAACGTCTGCGTCGCGTCAGTCGACGCGGCGAGCCGCAGCTAAATGCAAGCCGGAAGGACGGGTTCAATCCAAGCCTATGACAAGCAGGCCGCACGCTAGCTCTGGAGGATGAGCCATTGTCTCAGATAACTGACCGTGTGGTCGAAGACCTACGGTCCATAGTAGCAGGAGAACGAGCTGAAAGAGGGATTCAGCAGAGCGACCTGAGAAGTTGGGCCGAGGAGCTGAGATGCTGCGAGGTTCAGGTCCTTGACCGCATCGCGCTTTATCTCGCCCAAGAGTATCATCACGAGCGCCTCGACTTTAACTTTTGTGATGTGGTGATCAATAATCTGTGGGGCTGGAGCATTACCCACTACAAATCCATCAGCGACGAGCTAACCCAGGTCTACTTAGCGTTCGATGAGGGAGAGTTTCGCCACGTGGGCGATACACCAGACGCGGACCCAGCTGAAAAGTACACGCGCCGTTATATAGCGGAAATCATCGAACGCTTTGGCGACCGCTGACGGTCTACCTTGCCTCATCCTTGTGGTTAAATGGCCAAGCACATTCCTGCTCTCCTGCAGCTTCAGGCGGCCGAAGAGCCGTCTGGTCCCCGCCTCCGGTAAGCCCAGGCGGAGATCTGGCGACCTGTCGCACGGTGCTGACCTACACGCCGGATAGGCGCGCGATGAGCGTGATGATGGCTAGGACTAGGGCTAGGATATCGATGAACAGCATGAGGGAGCTCCACGAAGGGCGCGTTTGCCCAGTCGTTGCGGTATTTAGCTTTCAGTTATGGATGCCCCGATTTGCCGGATTAGCTCGCGACCATGGTCGCGAGGCTGGGCTATGAACGCAAAAAATCCCGCTGACAGGGGTCAGCAGGATTATGTCGGCTCAGGGAGTTGGACTCGATTCGTCCACCTCCTGTTATGTAGTCTCACGGCTGACAGATATGCAAGTACAACCTTCTGCAAGTAGTGAGCCGCAACGCCTACTGAAAAGCAGGCTGGTGGTGGTCGACGGACCCGCGGACTGGCAGCGTTTCGAGATACTGCTTGATCTGCGTGAGCTGCACCGGGCGCATCCCCCAGACATCGACCCCGACGTCGCAGCTTTGGCTGTCGCCAGGCAACGAACCGTGGCTGTGACCGTACAGGTGGATTGAGCCGTGGTGGGATTTCGGCCAGACGCGCATCCCGTAGTGCAGAAGCACGAGCCGGTAGCCCTCTACCGCAATCTCCGCCATAGGCTGGCTGCTCGCCCAGCCGCTCCAAGACCGGACCGTCTGGCTGTCGTGGTTACCGTGGATCAGGTGGATCCTGCCGCGTAGCTTCCGGGCGTAAGACTTGAAGTCACCGCGACACTTGTAAGCGAAGTCTCCAAGATGCCAGACGTCGTCATCCGGCTGCACGACTGCATTCCACTGTGCAACCAGGTCAGCATCCATCTCGTCGACGTCAGCATAGGGGCGCTGGCATAGGGACACGATCCGGCCATGCCCAAAATGCGTGTCGGCGGTGAACCAGGTCGTCATGTCGAACACACCAAGCGGTCAGTTTTCGGGTGCGGAGCACCCTGTAGACCCTATAATATAACCGTACGGTGTGTTTTGGGGAGGCTTAAATGGCTGGAATCGCGTCCGCAGCCGCGTTTGGTCCCCAGATCAGAGCCGCACGGAAGGCATACGGTCTCACGCAGGCTGAGGTGGCCATGACGACAAACTGCAGCGTCAAGTTCCTGATAGACCTCGAACGGGGCAAAGCTACGGCGCCCCTCAACAAGGTGCTGGCTGTCATCCATGCCCTCGGCGGCCGGGTAGAGATCAGGTTTCCGGATCCACCTAATGAGGACGGCAAGATCGACTGGGCTTAGGTTTAGCCACCGCAACGTGATCGAGCGCATGTTTTGTCGGCTGAAGGACTACCGCGGGATCGCCACCCGCTACGACAAGCTCGCCGCCAACTCCGCCAGCGCCGTCTACCTCACCGCTACCATCAGCTTCTGGTTATGTGTCCGAGCCCTGGGAGCCGTGTTCCAGCACAGGGCCATATTCCTGGCTGTTGACCCGTAGCCAATCATCAACATGCAGGAGGGCAGGCAGCACAGCCAGCCTATGGAGATAATCGCCGAAGAAGAGATCAGATAACCAGTTTGTCCGTTGGGGCACACTTGGCTCTGCTGGAACAGCAGCCGAAGAGGTTAGCTGGAGCCGTAACTCAGTCGCCGGGGAGGTTAGCTGGAGCCTTAATTGCATCATAGCTGCGTAGAATCGCAAGGCCGTGCAGGGCGGTCTGAAGCAGGACAGGGCAAGCTGATCGATGTAGAGGCGAAGAGTGGCAAGGCAAACAATTGTCTTGTCGGCGTCGGTGATCGGCATTGCGCAGATTGCTCGCCACCCGTCCTGAAGGGCCAGATAGTGGCTCAGGCGGCCAGCAGCCACGTAGTGGCTCAGGCGGCTGCCAGCATTTGAGTGTCTCATCGGGAGCAAGGTCATCGCGGCTGAGATTATCACCGGGGGCGGCTGATGATGACTGTACCGGCTCCTGTGCTAGCGCGCTAGCGCGAGCATGCTGGCGAATGACGATCGCCGCCTGAAGCGGAAGCTTCTTCTGAAGCCAGTTCCGGAACACGTCGTTCAGCGCTGTGTCAGCTCCCATAGCGCCAGTCCATCCCACGCGGCTTCATGCATACAGCCTGAATTTCCATCAACCTCTTTATGGTCGCTAGCAAGCTGGATGAAGGGGGATAGCAAGTTCTCTTCGACCGGCTTATCCAGAAACGCATGCTCAAGAACCTACACGGTTTGGCTTAGCGGAGAGCCGCGGATTGGGTAAGGGCCTGTAGGTGAGGACGCCGCTAGCCTGAGGGTTCATGACCAGAAGCACTTCTTCGTTCCGGCTCCAGGTAAGACTTGAAAAGAATGCTGCGAGACCCCGGTCATCAAGGTGGTTACAAGCTACACCGTAGGCTTCGATCTCTGGGGCTTTGTGTCCCCCAAAGTAGTCGTTCAGTCGCCTAAGTTCGCCGTGCTCATGATCTGAAAGCCACTTCTGGATCGCGTCCACGTTCTCCTGACTGGAGGGGCAGAAAAGCACGACCGTGGTAACGACGCTAATGAAACTCTCCATTTCGCCCGCGATGGCCTGAATGCCTGCTCTAGTCGATAGTGCTGATCAATTCGATACTAAGCGGCTGCATCACCACCCCCTAAGGGGGAGAGCCTTCTGTAGGCAACCGTCTGCAATACGCCGCGGTTGCCTTCGATCTGGAACCTTTTGCGACCGAGTGGAGGGCGTTCGATAGACTCGTTCACGGTGCAAAATCCAACAACGAGGTATATTACGGGAGAGGACCACTGTAATACCCCTGCCTTGGTAGCAGCAGGTTGAGATTTCATCATCTAGAGAGGCGCAGAGGAGCAAAACATGGCGCGGGCGTATATTGTGCATCTTGCAGCCATCCTGACCCTCTTCCCGAGTTCAGCGAGCCTCGCCGGAGAAGTCAGACGTTTAACGGGTTGGCAGAACATGCAGTTCGGCATGTCTGCAGAAGAGGTCCGAGCCGCGACCAAGCTGCCGCTCAAATGCGTAGCACCCCTACACCATCACCTTCATGAAGCAGTCATGCTCTACTCGGTTGCCACGACTATCGACGGTTACCCGGTTGAGCTTCAACTCAATTTCAGCAGCCTGACCAGGACGATACAGGGGTGTACAGGGGGGACGCTTTCGATAATACATATGAATTCTGGAGCCATTCGTGAGCCTTGCCTAATGATGAACGAGCTACGTCGCTACCTAAGCCAGACGTATGGGCAGCTTAATGTCATCGATAGCGGACAGAGTTCAAACGGAACCGGAACGTTTCCCACGGCATTCGGCAGATATTTCGGCAACTCTGCTAGGCTTTTCGTCGAAGCTATGGATAAAGAAGACGGGTGCAACTTCGAGATTACCTTCTCTGCCCCCAGCACCAATTACTAGCTACTCCCTCCACTTTGATGGCACCTCAGGACATAGGGCGGGTGATAGGCAGTGCTTCAGCAATGACCGTTCCACAGACGACCGTTTTCGTAACGCTTTCGGCAACTCTATAACCGATGCGATTAGCTCTCAATCGAACGTGTCAGGCTTGATGGCGCAGAACGCCTGGATCATCACCGTCATACGGCCGATACTCGCCAAGTATCTGATTCGCCCACGGTTGTCGCACCATTCACCGAGAGGCACACCGCTACAGGACTGACGGGCGGATGCCTCAAGCGCTTCATTCTGTGCCGCTGAAAGTCCATGTGCCGACATTTCCAGAGGCTGTTCATAGGCACCCATCGTGGCGTGCTGCCAGCGTTGTTCGGGACACCGCTGTGATAACGCTTGGTCAAGAGTAACCTCTGGCGTCTTGGCCATCGTCGCAGCACTGCCCAACGGCGTTGCCAGTAGAAAAGACAGGAAGGCTAGTCGCAGCTTCATCGTGCTCTGCTTCAAGATGACGTTGTGAAAAGATAATGCTGACCGCTTTGCGTTAGACCCTGCGTAGGCTGCTTATTCTTAAACCTGGGTAAATTAAGTTACCCTTGGGCTACTGGGGTGCAGCCTGCGTCTTCGACCTATGAAGCAGTCTACGAAAACCAAAGACACAGAGTAGGAACGCTGTCATGACTGCAACGACGAACGGTAGAATGATCATCAGCAGGATCATTCGTCGAACAGTCAGTGGAAGAGCTCGCATCCCGTTATAGATGCGGCTGTGGTAAAGCCAGGTCATAATCTTCGCTGCAAAGTCACCCTGACTGGCTGCTTTCTCCCATAGCTGCAACCCACTGGCCTCGTCCTTGGGCAACCCATCCCTGCCGTTCATATACATTATCGCTACGCGATCTTCGGCTGGCGTAAACCCCTGGTCCGAAGACCTTAAGTACCAGTGTAGAGCAGCTGGGTAGCTTTGTTGCAGACCTCGGCCTAGTCGATATCGCTGACCAAGTTGATACTCGGCGGCTGCATCACCACGTTGCGCAAAAGTAATTAGCTCCGGGACGGGTGTACTCGCGTTAGCATCGGCGAGGGCTGTCGTACTGGCGGAAGAGACCTCGAAGACGACTAGAACTACAACGAAAAGTCGTCGTCTCATAATTCAGACACTCTTTAGTCCGCAGCATTCACGACCCTATAAAGCCGTTACGGTACAGCACCATGACTGGCAAGTAATTTGAGGTCCGAAGATCTCACTATGGCACTCGCCCGTTCCAGAAACCTCCGTTTGCGGTACGATTCTCATAGCCAGGGTTTCCGGGGCCTGTAGCGTCCCGAAAACCCGTCCCGAATGAGAGTGCCTCCGATGCCCCGCAAACGCCTACCCACCAAGACCTTTAAGCCCGTCGTCCCGGCCGGGGCACCAGCACCCACCGATCCGCCGATGACATGGGGATACGCCCGCGTCAGCACGCTCGAACAGACCACCGCACCACAGGTCGATGCACTTGGATCCGCCGGAGTGCCCGCGGCGCATGTCATATCCGAGCAGATCTCCGGCGCCATACCAGGGGCGGCTCGACCGGGTCTGGCGGGGCTGCTGTCAGTGCTACGCCGTGGCGACACGCTAGCGGCTGCACGCCTTGATCGGCTGGGTCGGGATCCAGCCGACGTCCTCAGCCTGACCCGTAACCTGGATCGGGGTGGCATACGGCTCCGGCTGCTCGACCTCGGCGCTGACACCGGCACTCCTTCTGGCCGGGTGCTCCTGGCTGTTCTCGCCGCCGTGGCCGGTTGGGAGCGTGAGATCCTGATCGAGCGAACTCGGGACGGCCTGTCAGCGGCCAGGTCACGGGGCCAGGCTCTCGGGCGGCGCAGGTCGCTCTCGGCGCCTCAACGCCGACATGCGGTCGAGCTGGCTACCGCAGGACATAGCATCCGCGAGATCGGGCGGCGCCTCGGGTGCAGCGCCAGCATAGCGCATCGTGCGATCATGGAGGGACGAGGCGGAGTTCCGGGTGCCGTGTCAGAAGTCGTTCCGAGCTGAACACCGAAGCATCGCCCTATGGCAGGAGCTGCCGGTTCTGGCCTGCAGCCTGCTTGTACTGAGCGTGGAACTCGTCCAGATCAGCCTTGAGCTCCGGAAGGCTGGTAATCCACGCACGCTCCACACAAGGAAATGGAGGCGCGTAGCGTCTGCCGGGAGCCAGGCTATTGGTGGACTTCAACCGCGTCTGGAGGGACGAGGGCTGTCTTACAGTCGCCACTAGGAATGCGCCGCCGCTACCGCGCATATCGCTGGGTTCGATATCGAAGCTCTCGATGGTAGCCCAAGGAACGACACCCAGCTCCGGATATGAAAAGAAGGTCACGCCATCCCTGCTGGCAATATTCAGCATCGGACCATCCCCGCGCTTGAACCTAAGCAAGAACAGGATGACAAGAAGCAGGCTACCGCCAAACAGCACAAGGTAGACCGCGGTGGCCGGGGATTGCGCCTGCAGGGCGTGCAGGCTCTCAATTAGCATCCCAAGCGCAATAATAACAAAGACTACAAGTCCGCGGAGATTAGCTGCAAGTGTCACCCGGCGGCATATTCGGGAAATTCCAGCGCTATCCCGCTCCACCGTGATGTTGCTCATGCTCTAAGTCTCTTAGATCGCCGGAATCATGCGCGATGGTCGTCGTACCACCATTACGGTAACGATACCGAATGCTGACAATCTATTGCAAGGTATAGCGGCTGACAGCTAGCAGCGGTCGCTTTCGCCTAACAGGCAGTACCGAAGATAGCCCCGAGAACCCGACCAGCCGCTAGCCGACTGAGGGCTGTTCGGCTTAGGTCTAGACGTCCAAGCATAACCGTCCGGCAAGCAAGAAAGCGACCCTATTTAAACGGGTTCAGCATCTTCCGGCATGTGTCCGGCAAGGGACTACCCTATCCGGGCGCATCCAGCAGTCGTTCTAGTGGCCAGGCTGGCGTAGTGCATAGGTGCTCGCATCGGGGCAAATCGTTGAGTAGGTTTTCGACCGACTGTTGAAGTGATGACAATACCCGGGGAGTGAGGCCATATGTCGACGGACGGCATGCGGCCGAGGACGATGCCGTTCCAGCCGACGACCAGTGGTATCCGGAGCCTGGCAGCCTGCGTCGCCAGCTGGGCTTGAGCCAACCCGCCATGGCCGAGCTGCTGCATGTCCCGGTGGCCACGTGGCGCAACTGGGAGCAATCCCGTGTCAGGCTCGATCCGGCGGTCAAGACGCTGCTACGGGTCGTGCTGCGTGAGCCCGACGCCGTGCGTCGGGCGCTGGCGGGTCAGGCAGCCTGATCGCCGGGAACAAGGGGAATCACCCCGTCAAGTGAACGTTCGAGGGTCTACTTGTTCATGTCTGGAATTGTTGACGAAATCCAACGCGGCGCGCTGGACAGTTCGACCCCTCTTTCTGACCTCCTCCGCAAGGCAAAAGTCGTTGCATCGAAACTAGGCCAGCAGCAACCCTTAGACTGGGTTGAGTGTGAGTTGAACGGTTACGAGGGAGACGTCCCGGACTATCGGATCCTCCGCGGACTAGCGAAAGTCCGGAACCCCTACCATGGATGGCAGCCCTTCCTGATTGGAGACCTCAAGCTTCAGGAGCGGGTCTGCGGGCGGCATATGCTGAACCCGATCCGCGAACTCGAGCATCTCGTTTCCTCCAGGGGAGACATTCTTGTGCCCTTGCCCGACAGGCTTGCCGCAGATCTATGCGAGCTTGCTGGTACGTCGGCGCTTCCAATAGGCGTCTTTATCCCCAAGAACGGCGTGATCAAGGTTCTCGACATCGTTCGGACCAAGATCCTCGATTGGTCGTTGACCCTTCAGAACGCCGGAATTGAGGGGGAGGGCCTCTCGTTTTCCCCGGAGGAAAAGGCAGTGGCAAACAACCCGAACGTCACCTACCACATCGGCAGCATTGGAAGCTTTGCCGGGAACCTTGGAGGAACGGTTGGCCGCGATGTTCATGCGTCCTCCTCCCAGAAGGTAGCAGGCGAGCTTGAGAGGGTAGCCAAGCTCGTTCAAGAGATCCGTTCTTTGGACGGCAGGCTTGGACTGACCCCCTCCTCGGAACGGGAGATGAAGGCACACGTCTCAGCTCTCGAGGAAGAACTTGCGAAGCCAGCCCCGGCGACTGGCAAAATTTCAGGTATCATCAGGGCTATTGGCGCCATCGCGCAGAGCGTGGCCGGGACGGTTGTCAGCAACGGCATTCTTAGTTTGATAGATGGCGTCAGTCTGTAGCTGCGCAGAAATGCAGGCGACCATCGCAACGACGCGATAGCCGCTTGTGGTGGAAAGCGGAGCCCGAGCACGAGCTGTCAGCCATCCCCTGATAGCTGCGGGCGCTTATCGTGACGGCTACCCCTAGAAAGCTAGGTCGAGTGCAACCTTTGATTACTATCGAACGCGAAACACCGGATCAGCCGGAAGTGGCCTCTTTTCTAGAGGCGGCAGACAAACGCGCAGACACTCTCTACGCTTTGCAAAGCCGGTATGGCTCAGGCTTGCCAGCGCTGTTGTTGGCGGGTGTGCGCTACTTCGTAGCGCGCGAATGCGGTCAGGCCTTAGGCGGTGGTGGCTACGTGCGACTAGCCGAAGATAAAGCGGAGATGAAGCGCCTCTTCGTTGATCCCAATGCGCGCGGAAGAGGGATCGGAGGCTCCATTGTACACGCCATCGAGCGAGCTGCCGTGAAAGAAGGTGTGCAAACCCTATTTCTGGAGACCGGAATCAAATCAGCTGAGGCGCTGGCGCTGCACCGTAAGCTTGGTTTTCAGGAACGTCCCTCCTTCGGCAACTATGAGCACGATCCCCTAAGTGTCTTCATGATGAAGCAGCTTACGTTACCAAAAGGGTAGGATAACTCCGATATTGCCACTTAGCGGAGGTTTGCTTTGTGTCGAGAAGGGCGGCGAAGACGTCGCCCGCTGCCTAAAGTCGTAGGTGGTGGAAAGCCATGCTACAAGCGCCTCTTTGACAGGCTAGCAACGCCAGATGCCCGATTTCGTGGGCATAGGCTCGAATGGCGATGAGGCTTTGGGAGAGCGATCGTTGCGTTGAGACGGTGCTGGTGCTTGCACTTAAGTTTGTGCCGACCTAAAGCATATTCGCGATTCCTTGGCAGACCGCGACGCGAAAATAGATGCAGTACGAGGAATCAAGACCTCTCCGTCTTCCCTTGCGTTGCGCCCCGGAGACCGACGAAAGCCTGACTGGGTACATCCTTCGCCTCGCGCTTAGGAACCACCAGCTGAAATCAGCTTCCTTCGCCGCCGCTGCTGGAGTCCGCCAACTGCCGATTCTGTACCCCACCGCCGAACAGATCGATAGGCTTGCCGTTATGGCCGACGTCCCGGGGGACGTTTTGAGTAGCATGGGCGCCGAGCGAATACGAAGCTCGACAAGGAAAAAAGATGCCCGCCTACGAGGCTTTGCTATTCCCCGCGACTGGCTGTCTATACAGCGACGGGCTTGCCCTATCTGCCTCGAGGAATCCCCCTACCACCGGACTGTCTGGGATATCGCCCACGTCCGCGTCTGCGCCCGCCATTCCTGCAAGCTGATCGCCTCCTGTCCGGACTGTGGTCAGCGGTTTGGCTGGGGGAATTCTGACCTGCGACGATGCTCCTGCGGTACCGACATATCCCGGTGGAAGTCACCGTCTGGTGACCCTGCGGCAGCCCGCTGGATCGGCGGCGCCTTCTTTCGAAATGGATCGCCGCCTCCGAAACTTCTCGATGGAGTGCAGCTCGTCCCGGCCGTCACCGCCGTAGCGCTGCTTGAGGCCGCGTTTCGGAGCAGACTCGTGCGGGATCTGGCCGATCCTCTTGGTCTTCAGGACGATATAGGGCAGGCGTTCGCCTACCGGGCATTCGACAGCGATACGCGGCGGTTCCACCAAGCGTTGATGCATGTTGAGGACAAACCCTCCGGCAAACCGTTCCGCATCGCGAGAAACGGCCTAATACGGTTGTCCATTTTGTGCGCCAGGACCTCAGGGCTGGAGGGCGTCAGAAGCGTGGTCGATGCACATCTGAAGATACCCGTGCCGGGGCGGGGGATATCGGAGTAGGGCACAATCGTCTGTTTTAACGGGTCGCTCCAAAAAGCCGATGGTATTTATGAGTCGTGGTCGACCGCTTTTATCTGTCACGACCTTGATCAAGCCATTGTTTTGGATCGCAACTCTCCGACATGCTTATCTGTCGCGTGACAGGGAGTTGCCGCCTCCACGACGGGTTCAGCCCGGGATCAGCACCGTGCTGCCGGTGGTTGCACGGGATTCCATCGCGCGATGAGCCTCTGCTGCTTCCTGCAGGGCGAATTGCTGGCCGACCGTGATCTTGACCGCGCCGGTGCGCACCATCTCGAACAGCTCGGCGGCGGATGATTCCAGCGCCTGTCGCGTGGCGATGAAGCTCATCAGCGTAGGCCGGGTGACATAGAGGCTACCGCGCGACGAGAGCTGGCTCAGATTGACGCCGGTCACTTCACCCGACGCGTTGCCGAAGCTCACCATCAGCCCGCGGGGGGCAAGGCAATCCAGGCTGGCGATGAAGCTGTCCTTGCCGACGCTGTCATAGACGACCGGCACCATGGCGCCATCGGTGATGTGCTTCACCTGCGCTGCGAGATCGTGCAGCCCGACGATGGCAGCGACGGCGCCATTAGCGCGTGCGACCTCCGCCTTCTCCGGCGTCGACACCACGCCGATCACCCGGGCGCCAAGATGCGACGCCCACTGGCACATCAGCAGCCCGATACCACCCGCCGCCGCATGCACGAGGATGGTATCGCCCGCCTGCAACGGCCTGACCTGACGCAGCAGCGCCTGTACGGTGAGGCCGCGCAGCATCATCCCGGCTGCGGTCGTGAAGTCGATGCTGTCGGGCAGCTTCACGAGGCGGTCCACCGCGACCACGCGCCGTGTCGCATAGCTGCCGAAGCTCGAAGAGTAGGCAACACGGTCGCCCGGCGCGAGGCTGGTCACCCCCGGGCCGACCGCCTCGACAACACCGGCACCCTCCATGCCGAGCACTGCCGGAAAGCCCGGGACCTTGTAGACGCCGGTGCGGTAATAGATGTCGATATAGTTGAGGCCGACCGCGTGCTGCAGGATGAGCGCCTCGCCGGGACCTGGTTCCGGGGCCGGGACATCCTCCCATTGCAGGACCTCGGGACCACCATATTCGTGAATGCGGATAGCCTTGGACATTATGGGTTCCTCTCGAGGTCGATCAGGAAACGCGCGGTGTCGGCAGTGCCCTCGGGAATGAAGGCTCGAGGCCGTCGGGGCCCGACAAGGCGGTGGCTCGGGATCAGGATAGGCAGCGGGTTCAGCGAACGCGCCCTGCCAAGCGCCCGCGGGTCGATGCCGCAGCGTGATCCGAGCTCGAGGCAGGTGCAGGTCGATCCAAATGCAACGGATCCGAAGGCTCGCCACGCCGCGCGCTGGAACGCGCTGCCCTGTGGCGCGAGCGGAAGGTCGAATTCGCGCAACTCGCGATCGAAATAGGCGTGCAGCTGCTCCCTGGCACGGCGAAGGAGATCCGTCTGTTGTTGATCGCCACCCCAACCCCAATCGAGCGCCACCAAGCCTTCATCTTCCTCCGACACGGTCAGGCTACCAAAAGGCCCATGCAGTGAAAGTTGCGGCAAAAATCGTATCCCGGTGCTTGCTCTCGCTTATAGCGCATCGTGATCGGGGCAGGCGTCCGATCAGGGCAGACACGATATCGCCATGACGATCGCGCTTCACCTGGAACAGAACCGATGACGCACCAGCGCACCGTCTTCGCCCTGTCGACCGGGTCCGGGCGTGCCGCCATCGCGATCATGCGCCTGACCGGTCCAGACTGTGGGCGACTTCTTGACGTGCTGTGTCGCGGGCGGCGGCCGGCGCCAAGGCAGGCTTCGCTGCGCAACCTGGGTGCCGGCGAGCTTCTGGATCGCAGCCTGGTGCTGTGGTTCCCGGCCCCGAACAGCTACACCGGCGAGGACTGCGCCGAGCTGCATCTGCATGCCGGGCCGGCCGTGGTGGAAGCGGTGGCCGACAGCCTGATCGGCCTCGGCGCGAGCCCGGCGGAGCCCGGCGAGTTCACCCGGCGTGCCTTCGCGAATGGCCGACTCGATCTGCTGGAAGCCGAGGGCATCGCCGATCTCGTCGAGGCGGAGACACAGGCCCAGCGGCGGCAGGCCCTGCGCCAGAGTGGCGGGGCCCTGAGCGAACTATACGACGGCTGGGCACGGAGACTACGGCAGTTGCTGGCGCAGCAGGAGGCGCTGATCGATTTCCCGGACGAGGATTTGCCGCAGGAGGTCGAGGAAGCGCTGATAAATGGGGTGGTCGGCCTGCGGATCGAAATGCAGACGCATCTCGCCAGCGGCGATGCCGGCGAACGACTGCGCAGCGGGCTCGTTTTCGCGATCGTCGGCGCGCCCAATGTCGGCAAGTCGAGTCTGCTCAACCTCCTGGCGCGGCGGGAGGCCGCCATCGTGTCCGCCATTGCCGGCACCACCCGCGATGCGCTCGAGGTACGCGTGGTGCTTGGCAGTGTTCCGGTCACGCTGGTCGATACCGCAGGGCTGCGCGAGACCATCGATCCGGTGGAAGCCGAAGGGGTGCGCCGCGCACGACATCATGCCGGCCGGGCCGATGTCGTGGTGCATGTGGTCGAGGCGGGGACTGCGGAGCCCGTGCTACCGGCGACCGGTGAGGCTCGGGTCATCACGGTCTACAACAAGACCGACCGTTATCCCGCGCCCGAGGGGCGGATCGGGGTGAGCGCGACAACCGGGGACGGCATGGAGGCGCTGCAGAACACGCTTGTTGCCGCCGCCGCCGAGTTGACGAGCCTTACCGCCGGTGTTCCGCTCACACGCGCGCGGCACCGGGCCGGTATCACCGAGGCGGTGGCGCATCTGGAAGGCGCCGGGAGCGCCATCTGGCCGGAGCTACGTGGCGAGGAATTGAGACTTGCCATGCGCGCACTGGGACGTCTGACCGGAGCCGTCCATGTCGAGGATCTGCTAGACAGCATCTTCGGACAATTCTGCATCGGCAAGTAGGACCACGTTGTGAGCGATCTGGACCGGAAGTACGACGTGATCGTCGTGGGCGGCGGGCATGCCGGCTGCGAGGCAGCCGCTGCAGCGGCTCGGGCCGGAGCGCGGACGTTGCTGCTGACCCACCGCCTCGACACGGTCGGGACAATGTCATGCAACCCGGCAATCGGTGGTATCGGCAAGGGCCATCTGGTGCGCGAGATCGATGCGCTCGACGGCCTGATGGGACGGGCGGCGGACGCAGCCGGGATCCATTTCAAGTTGCTGAACCGCTCGAAGGGTCCTGCGGTGCAGGGACCGCGCGCGCAGGCCGATCGCTCGATCTACCGTAATGCGATCCAGTGCCTGCTGGTCGAGACCCCGGGCCTGGAGATGCGGCAGGGCGCGGTCGACGATCTGCGCTTCGACGCAGGTGGGCGGCTGTGCGGCGTGGTGTGTGCGGATGGTCGAGAGGTGCTGGCCGGAGCGGTGGTGCTGACAGCGGGCACCTTCCTGCGCGGCATGGTGCATTTCGGCCTGACCGCCAGTCCGGCGGGACGGATCGGCGAGGCGCCGGCCGCGAAGCTGGGTGCCAGGCTAGAGGAACTTGCATTGCCGATGGGGCGGCTCAAGACCGGCACGCCGCCGCGGCTCGCGCGTGACAGCATTGCCTGGGAGCGGCTGGCGGAGGATCCGGGCGATGTTCATCCCGAGCCGTTCAGTCGGATGACCGCCGCAATCACCGGGCCGCAGTTGAACTGCGGCGTCACCGCAACCAACCAGGCGACACACGACGTGATACGCGAGAACCTGCATCGTTCGGCGGTCTATGGAGGTGCGCTGGCCGGGCGTGGGCCGCGCTACTGCCCATCCATCGAGGACAAGGTGGTGCGCTTCAGCGAGCGCGCCAGCCACCAGATCTTCCTCGAGCCGGAAGCGCTTCCGGGCAATCCGGGATGCGATCTGGTGTATCCGAACGGCATCTCGACCAGCCTGCCGCTCGATGTGCAGGAGCGGCTGGTCGCCACCATAGCGGGTCTGGAGCAAGCCCGCATCGTCCAGGCCGGCTATGCGGTCGAGTATGACTTTGTCGACCCGCGGGCATTGTTGCCGAGCCTGGAGCTGAAGGCGATCCGCGGGTTGTTCCTGGCCGGACAGATCAACGGCACCACCGGATATGAGGAGGCCGCGGCGCAGGGACTTGTGGCCGGGATGAACGCGGCGCGCTTCGCCTCAGGCTTGGACGGAGTAACCATCGATCGCGGTTCGGCCTATATCGGCGTCATGATCGACGACCTCACGACGCAGGGGGTCAGTGAGCCGTACCGGATGTTCACCTCGCGGGCCGAGTATCGGCTGACGCTGCGGGCAGATAATGCGGACCTCCGGCTGACCGGGCCTGGAGTGGACTGGGGTGTCGTAGGCTCGGCCCGCGCCGCCCGATTTGCGGCAGACGAGTACCAGATTACCCAGGCGATGGAACGCGCTTCGAGTGAGACATACGACACCCGCGCATTGCGTGAAGCAGGGCTTGCGGCACCTGCCGACGGCAGGCGGAAGCGGTTGATCGAGTTGCTGGCGACAAGCGGGATCGATGAGGCCTCCGTAGCGTCGCTTGCACCGTGGTTTGTCGACATGCCCCAGCGTGTCCGTCGCCATGTCGAAGTCGAGGCGCGTTATAGCGGCTACCTCGGCCGCCAGTCGCGCGAGATCAGGCAGCTTGCGATGGAGACCGCGATCGGCCTGTCTCCGGATCTCGACTACAACGCAATCGGCGGGCTCAGCACGGAGATGCGCGAACGTCTCGCTTCAGCGAAGCCGGCCAGCTTCAGCGCCGCACAGCGCGTCCCGGGCGTCACACCCTCCGCCCTTGTGGCACTGCTTGGACATATCCAGCAGGCAGAACGTGTTTCCTGAGCCTGTGGATAGTTTCACGTGAAACAGCAGACTTCCCGGGATCCCGACAGCATTCCCGACGACATCAAGGTCAGGTTGAAGGCGTTCCAGGAGATCCTGATGCGTTGGAACAGCCGGATCAACCTGGTCGCGGCCCGGGATACCGCGCAAATCTGGGACCGGCATGTCCTGGACAGCCTGCAGCTCCATAGCCTCCTCTCCAGTCGGGAGACCATCATCGATCTTGGCAGCGGCGGCGGGTTTCCGGGCCTCATCCTGGCGATCTGCGGGAGCGAGGACGTCACGCTCGTGGAGTCCGACAGCCGCAAATGCAGCTTCTTGCGAGAGGCTGCGCGTGCTGCGGAGACGACGGTCAGGATCGTCAACGCCCGTATCGAAGACGTACGCCTTGCCCCTGCAGATGTCGTTACTGCCCGGGCCCTTGCGGCGCTCCCGCAACTGCTGGACTGGGCAGAGCCGTTGCTGCTGCCGCACGGGCGGTGCCTGTTCCTGAAAGGCCGGAAGGCCGACGAGGAATTGACCGCGGCGCGATCGCGGTGGCACATGATGATTACGCGGACACCGAGTCGCACCGATCCGGATGGCGTGATCCTGGGCCTGAGCCAGATCAAGCGCGTGTCGCCATTGAACTGCTAGCGGCGAGGCTCCCATTCCCCACATCATCGCGATTGCCAACCAGAAGGGCGGCGTCGGCAAGACCACCACGGCCATCAACCTGGCCACCTCTCTCGCCGCAACCGGGTTGCGCGTGCTCCTGATCGACCTCGACCCGCAAGGCAATGCATCCACCGGCTTAGGGCTTGAGCATGGCGCCCGCAGGACAGGCAGCTATGCCATGCTGGCAGACCATCAGCCTCTGCTGAGCCTGGTGCGCGAGACGATGGTGGAGCGGCTGTCCCTGCTGCCGGCGGACACCGAGCTGGCGGGTGCCGAGATCGAACTGGTCACCTACGACCGCCGCGAGTTCCTGTTGCGCGAGGCCCTCTCCGGCGACAAGTCCGATGGCCTGCCATACGACTTCATCCTGATCGATTGCCCGCCCAGCCTCGGCCTGCTCACCCTGAATGCCCTGGTAGCCGCCGACGCGGTGCTGGTGCCGCTCCAATGCGAGTTCTTCGCACTCGAAGGCGTCAGTCATCTGGTCCGCACCATCGAGCGCGTGCGCCGCGCCTTCAACCCGCAACTTCATCTCCAGGGGCTGGTGCTGACCATGTTCGACCGGCGCAACAATCTTTCCGAGCTGGTGGCGGAAGATGCACGCGGCTTCTTCGGCGCGCAGGTGTTCGAGACTCTGATCCCGCGCAACATCCGCATCTCCGAGGCGCAGAGCCACGGCAAACCGGCGTCGCTCTACGACCCCAAATCTGCAGGCTCCCTGGCCTACGCAAAGCTCGCCGACGAACTGGTGGGCCGGCTGCGTCCCGCGACAGGCAAGGGGACTGCTCAATGAGCCGGCGCAAGGAACCACCGCCGTCACGCCTTGGCCGCGGTCTCGCGGCACTGCTGGGCGATGCGCCGCCGGCGCTCAGCCAGGCTGCTACGGCTGAGTCGTCGATCCACCGTCTGCCGATCGAGGCGCTGCAGGCAGGACCTTTTCAGCCACGGCAATCCATGGCGCCGGAAGCGCTCGCCGAACTGGCGGACTCGATCCGCTCGCGTGGCATCCTGCAGCCGATCCTCGCACGTCCAGATCCGGCCCATGAGGGTGTCTACCAGATCATCGCCGGTGAGCGCCGTTGGCGGGCCGCCCAGTTGGCCGGGTTGCACGACGTGCCGGTTCACATCCGCGCGCTTGACGATAGCGATGCGATGGCAGCGGCCCTGGTCGAGAACCTGCAAAGACAGGACCTCAACCCGATCGAGGAGGCCGACGGGCTGCAGCGCCTGATCGGTGAATTCGGCCTGTCGCATGACGAGTTGGCCGGTGCCATCGGCAAGTCGCGCAGCCATGTCGCCAACACGGTGCGCCTGCTGCAACTGCCGCAGACGGTGCGCCGGGAAGTCGAGAATGGGGCGCTCTCCGCAGGCCATGCACGTGCCCTGCTTGGGCATCCGGATCCCGCCAGGGCCGCCCTGAAGGTCATCGCGCAGCGCCTCACCGTGCGGCAGACCGAAGCGCTGGCGCAGGGGGAGCACAACGCCCAGCGCTTTGCGCCGGGTCGTTCGACCGAGGCCGATGCGGCCCCGCGCAAGGACCCTGAGATCGCAGCGCTGGAACGCAGCCTGCGCGACAAGCTCGGGCTTCGCGTGCAGATCAGTTTCGACGGCAAGGGCGGCCAGCTGCGGATCAACTACGAGAATCTCGATCAACTGGACGGTGTGCTCGCCTTGCTGAACCAGTAGCGGTTTCACACCCCTGTATGGGTCGAGTGCCCCCACCGACCACGCGCATTACGCTCTTGCGCCGGACGCGACACTGCCCTACTTCCCCTGCCACCGGCGCGCTGCTAGAAGCACGCCTCCCGCCGGCATCGTGGGCGCATAGCTCAGTTGGTAGAGCAGCTGACTCTTAATCAGCGGGTCGTAGGTTCGAATCCTACTGCGCCCACCACGATGCAACCAAAAACTACAGGTTGATGGATTTGGCGCGCCTAGAATGGCTGCACGATCGCCATGATGACGATCACCAGCATCAGGATCGTCGGGACCTCATTCGCCACCCTGAAGAATTTCTCCGGCCTTGCGTTCCGATCGAGCGCGAAGTCTCGCCGCCATCCTGCGCAGGCGCCGTGGAAGCCTGCCATCAGCAAGGCGCTGATCAGCTTCACCCACCACCAGCCGGCATGCCAATCGACCGCCCCCGGCGTGAGCACCAGCAGGATCCCGAACCCGAAGGACGCGATCATCGCCGGGTTCATGATACCCCGCAGCAGGCGCCGCTCCATGGTCTTGAACAGCTCGCTCTGAGGCGATCCCGCCGGTGCCTGGCAGTGATAGACGAACAGCCGCGGCAGGTAGAACAGGCCTGCCATCCAGGCGATCACCGACACCACGTGCAGCGACTTCTCCCAGAGCAGGTATGGTCCAAGCGCCTCGATCATGCCGCATCCACCGCCATCGCCCGCATCAGCAACGGCTCCAGCTCATCCAGATGCACGATACGGCGAATTGCCGGCCCCGCGCCCGGCGCCGGTATCACCAATTCGCCATCCCGCCGGAGCACGACGCAGGCCATCCCGGCGGCGCTGGCTGCGGCGACACCGGTATCGGAATCCTCCACCACCAGACAGCTCGCCGGTTCGACGCCCTCGGCCGCCGCCGCCGCCAGGAACAGGTCCGGCGACGGCTTCGGCCGGCCGACATCATTGGCACTGTGCAGTCGACCCGCCAGGCGCTCGTAGAGGCCGGTGCGGCGGAACTTGATCGCCATCTCCTCATGCGACGAGTTCGACGCCACCCGCAGGAGCAGCCCTAGCCGCACCACCGCATCGAGCATCGCCCGTGCTCCCGGGATCAGGCTCGCCTCCCGCTCGAGCATGGCGAGCAGGGAGCGTTTCATCTGCTGCGGCCAGTCCTCAGGCAGCACGATCTTCTCCGTCTCGGTAACTTCGCGCGCAATCATGAACAGCGCCTTGCCGGCGTATCGATGCTGCACCGCCTGGTCGGAAAGGGTCGATCCCCTTGCCCTCAGATCCGCCGCGACCAGCCGGTTCGAAGGCGGTTCGCTGTCGATCAGAACCCCGTCGCAATCGAAGATGACCAGGCGCAACGGCGCGGCAGTCAGCCGGCCATCAGTCACGCCGCACCGCTTCCACCAGGGCTGCAACATGCTCGGGCGGTGTCTGCGGCAGCACCCCATGGCCAAGATTGAAGACATGCGGCCGGCCGCGGACGGCCGTACGGATCGACTGCACCGCGTCCGCCAGCGCCTCGCCGCCTGCCAGCAGCGCCAGCGGATCGAGGTTGCCCTGCGTTGTGAATGATGCAGGCAGCAGCCCTCTCGCCACATCCAGATCCACACCGGTATCGAGACCGATCCCCTGGATGCCGGTGAGGGACGCATAGCGGCCGATCGAGACGCCACCGAGGCGCGGGAAACCGACGATGGGCACCCCCGGGTGCCGGGCGCGCACCGAAGCCACGATCGCCCGCGCCGGCTCGATCACGTGACGGGCGAATTGTCCCGGCGGCAGCAGGCCGGACCAGCTGTCGAAAAGCATGACGGCCTCGGCGCCGGCCTCGATCTGTGCGCACAGCATGTCGGCGGTGGTTTCGGTCAACAACGCCATCAGGCGGTCGAACAGAAGTGGCGTGTCGTAGGCCATAAGCCGGGTATGCGCGAACTCGCGTGAGCCGCCGCCGTCGACCATGTAGCAGGCCACCGTGAAGGGTGCGCCGGCGAAACCGATGAGCGTGGTGGCGCCACCGGGGAAGCCAGCGATCCCGGCCGGGTCATCGAGCGCCGCCCGCAATCGCCGCAACGTCTCCATCACCGGCGCAGTCCGCTCGGGGATACGAGCCCGGTCGAGACGATCGAGGTCCGCTTCGGTGCGGATCGGCTCGAGCACCGGGCCGGCGCCGTCGACGAATTGCAAGCTCTGGCCCATTGCCCAGGGCAGGATCAGGATGTCGCTGAACAGGATGGCGCCATCCATGCCGAAGCGACGGATCGGCTGCAAGGTCAGTTCGGTGGCGATATCAGGCGTCATGCAGCGGGTGATGAAATCCGCCTGCGCTCGCATGGCGCGGAACTCCGGCAGGTAGCGTCCGGCCTGTCGCATCAGCCAGACCGGCGGCGGCCAGACGGCTTCACCGCCGAGCGCACGCAGCAATCGCTTGGTGGTCATAATCCGTCACTCGCCCCCACAACCATGTCTCTCCTCTAAACAGGAAAGAAGAAGAAAGAAATGGAGTGGTAGGTGTAGATCCCTGTGGAAGACGGGGTACCCGTGTTTCGTAAAACGTACCCCGTCTTTCCCACAGGGTGTACAGTTCGGCGACCCTTGCAGGGTCAGCAAAATCGCAGAGTATCCGGAAACTGTCGACAGCAGGCTGTGTACAACCCCCCGTACCGCCCCGACACCGTTTCATGAACACGACTCGGTACTAACGGTGGCGCGCTGCTTTTCATCCCCAAGTACCCCGATATGCTCGACTGCATGACGCAGCTCGATTCTTCGCCAGTACTTGCCGCCGACTCCCTGCAGAACGCTAGCCGGGGCCTGGTGCTGGCCAGCGGATCGGCGACACGTGCGGCGCTGTTGGAGCATGCCGGTATTGTCGCCGAGATCTTGGTGCCGGAGGTCGACGAGGCCAGCATCAAGCGAAGGTGCCGCGCCGACGGCTGCGCGCCTGAGGCGACCGCCCTCGCCCTCGCCAGCGCCAAGGCGATCGGCGTCGCGCCGCTGCGACCTGGCGCGCTGATCATCGGCGCCGACCAGATCATGATCTGTGGCGACCGCTGGTTCGACAAGCCGACCAATCGGGGCGATGCCCGCGCGCACCTGCAGGCGCTACGCGGGCGCGCCCATGTCCTGCACAGCGCCGTCTGCCTCGTCAGGGACGGCAAGCAGGTCTGGCAGCACGTGGTGCAGCCGGTGATGACGATGCGGAACTTCTCGGACCAGTTCCTCGAGGCCTACCTTGCCCTGGAGGGCGATCGGCTGCTGTCCAGCGTGGGCGCCTATCGCCTGGAAGGCCTCGGGATCAACCTGTTCGAGCGCATCGAGGGCGAGCACGAAGCCATCCTGGGCATGCCGATGCTCGCCCTGCTGGAATGCCTGCGCAGCCTCGGGCTGATGCTGTCCTGATGGGACTTGCCACCCGGCGAGGCGCGGACTATATCGCGCCACCCAGCCAACTTCCCCTGCGGAAGGCTGACCGGCACGATCGGGGCCATAGCTCAGCTGGGAGAGCGCCTGAATGGCATTCAGGAGGTCGGCGGTTCGATCCCGCCTGGCTCCACCATCGGCAAGCCGGCTGAGGTGCGCGGAAAACAGAGGCGATCGCGATCCCGTCATTCCGTGACACTTCCGTGATCTGCCGCTAAGATCGATGCGGCGGTGAAACGGGCCGGCCAGCGTGGGGAGTGATCGTCATCAAGGCGAACGGGGCTGCTCCAGCTGCATCGGTTGCGGCAGAGACGATGCTTCGGCGCTTCCGGCAGCGTCACCAGAGCAATGACCCATTGGCTGACTGGCAGCGCGCGGATCCCGCCGCACGACCGGCGGCGGCCTTTCTCGCAATCGCGCTTGGTCCCGCCGTGCTGGACATGCTCGACGTCAAGGCCGCCTTCGAAATGGCCAACGGTGCGGAGGCATACGGGTTGAAGCTGCAGGAGACCATTCCCGGCCGGGAGCAGTCCCCGGTCGGTGCAGCGATCTCGGTCGTACTTGCAACGCTGACCGACTGGTACATCAAGAACAAATCCCCCGCGGTCAGCTCCGAGCTGGGAGGCGCCCGCTCCACTGCGCCGGTTGTGGTAGCGGACATCTTTCGCGACAAGTGGAGCCGGGTGCGCGGCGGCTTTCCGCAATTCGATCCGGTCAGCGCGGCGCTCTGCATGCAATCCGTCAGCGATCTGGGAAAGGCCGGGTTGGAGCGTAGCGACGAGCCCGAGCTGCTGCTGGTCGGGGCATGCCGCTTCGTTGCCTGGAGCGTCTCGGCTCGCAAGATGACGATCAAGCCGGCTCCGCCGGAGCAGTCGGCACGGACGCTCATGCTGGCGCAGGACTGGTGGTGGCAGCGGCATCTGCTGGCGTTCGATGTCGGCTATACCGGCCCGCTTGGCGCGCCCTGGGCGCAGGCGCTGAGCGTCGCGCAGGATGCCGCCGCCTGCAGTCGCGTAGCGCTGGCACAACTCGATGCACGCACCCGGGACGGTATCGAACTCTGGGAACACGCCGCCATGCGGCACGCCTACGCCGCCGTTTCGCTGCGGCCGGATGCGCTCTCCGAACTGAGCGTCGATCTGGCCCGGGAAATCGCCCGACGCGTTATCACCTTTGCACTGGCTACTGAAACCGGTGCGGTCTGGGCCGTTCTGCCGCGGCTACCTCCGGGACTCGGCGAGAATCAGCCTCGTATGGTTGCCGCCGGCATGCAGCGCCTCGCACGAGCCTGAACCCGGGATGGGCAGGGTGGCCGGCCTCTCTGCCCTGCTGTAGAGGTCCCATCCTTGGAAAGAGCGATCTGGATGAAGGGTCCGTCATGAGCGGTAAGGGTCAGTCGTTTGTCGTAATCGCGATGCTCGAAGTGGCAGTCGAGCACAAAGCCGAGTTTCTCGAGATGTGCCGCCTCGACAGCGTCGGCTCAACCACCAGTGAGCCAGGCTGCCGCCAGTTCGACCTGCTGACGTCGGACGAAGCACCGGACGAAGTCGTCCTGTTCGAAGTCTATGACGACAAGTCGGCCTTCGATCATCACCTCACCACGCCGCACTACAAGACGTTCGCGGCGGCTGTGGAGAGGCTCGGGGTCAAGGAGCGCCGGGTTCGGTTCCTGAACCGCCACAACCTGTGAAGCCTGCCTGACCAGATGGCAAAGCACCGCGCGGCCGAAGCGGCGGAAATCATCACGCGGCCTTCACCCTGGCTCGACATGGTGGTGATCTGTCGCAAATGCAGCCGCAAGCTGAAGGGCGGCTATGGTGACAAGGGGCGTGACGAACTACGTCACGCATTGCAGGATGGGCTGCGTGCCGTCGGGCGTCGCCGTCAGACGCGGATCGTCGAGACCGGCTGCTTCGGGATCTGTCCAAAGGGAGCAGTCGTGGCGATCCGTGGTTCGGAGCCGCAGCGCATCCTGATCGTGCCGAAGCGCCAGCCGACCGAAGCGCTGCTGATGGCCCTCGGCTTCACGCAGTCGAAGCCGGGGTGAAGCCGAACAACTCGCCATAGAAGGCGAACTCGAGCGCAAGCAGGCGGCGCATGCTGTCGGCACGCCGAAAGCCGTGACCTTCACCCTCGAACTCGTGCAGGGCATGTGGAATACCACGTTCCCGCATCGCCTGGGCCATCATCCGGGCCTGGGCGATCGGCACCACCCTGTCCTCGGTGCCGTGGAAGAAGATCACCGGGCAGCCGAGCCGGTCCAGATGGTTGATCGGCGATCGGGCCTCGTAGGTCGCGGCTGCCTCCGGCAGTGGGCCGACGAGCCGGTCGAGATAGTGCGCCTCGAACTTGTGGGTGTCCCGGGCAAGGCTCGCAAGGTCGCCGATGCCGTAGATACAGGTGCCAGCGCCGAACCGCCGTGACTGCGTGAGGGCTGCCAGAACGGTGAAGCCGCCGGCACTGCTGCCGCGTATCGCGATACGCTCGGCATCGACGCGGCCGGCCGTCACCAATGCGTCGCAGGCGGCGACGCAGTCATCGACATCGGCCACCCCCCAGGCGCCATCCAGTGCCTCGCGATAGGCCCGACCGAACCCCGTCGAGCCGCAGTAGTTGACGTCGAGCACGGCGATGCCGCGGCTGGTCCACCATTGCACCCGCAACGAGAGCGCATCGCTGGTCATGCCGGTGGGGCCGCCATGGACGATCACCATCAGAGGCGGCCGCTCGTCATCCGGAACCCGGAAGCGGCTGTTCGCGGGCGGATAGAAGAAGGCGTGACCCGTCCCACCGCCTGCCCCCGGGTAATGCAGCACCTCCGCCACGGAGACATCGGCTTCGTCGACCGCCAGCTCATGGGCCTGCGCCAGGCTGTGTCCCGGCCCCACCATCGGGCCGCGCATCACCGCTGCCGGATCGGTCGCACCGGCACCGACCCAGCCTAGTGCGATGGCGCCGGATCCGGCGACCAGCACTGTCGGACACTCGACGACAGCCCCGATCGGCAGGGCGTCCGCAGTCCCGCCAGCCAGCCGGAACGCTCCACAGCGTCCATCCTCGATCACGGCGGCAATAAGGCTGCCGTCCGGCAGGAACCCGTAGGACCGCTGCCCGAAGATCCATGGTGGAACCCCGATCTCGCGTCGCATCGGACACACCGCGACCAGACCTTCGGCCTCGGCGCGGTAGATGTTCCACCAGCCAGTCCGGTCCGAGCAGGCATGCAGCACGCCGTCCGGAGAGAACAGCGGCTGCAGCAGCGCCTCGGCCCGGTCGGCACCGGCGACACAGTGCCGTTCGACCAGCGTCCTGACACCCGCGTCCCGGGCAAGCACCGCCGTTCGCAGTCGCGTCCGCTCCCAGGGCATGAAGGGGTGGTCCCACTCGATCCAGGCCAGACGCTGTCCATCCGGGGACAGGCGCGGGCTGGAGAGGAAATCCGGCCCCTCGACCAGGATTTCGCCCTCGGGCGCGGGGCAGCCGGCACGGTCGAGCGATAGCAGCACGATGGTGGCGAGCGGATGTCCGTCGCCGCCGCGATGATCCTCCCGAACGGCAACCAGGTCGTGCCCGTCCGGGGTGAATTGCAGGTCGGCGTAGCGCAGGCCGCTGGCCGCCACCAGGCATCGGGGTGGCTGGTCGGGCTCCAGCAGCCAGACCGCGCCATCGGTCCGCCGGCTGAAGGCAATCCGGCCGTCCTGCACGGCATAGGCGCCGCCGCCATACTCGTGCACCCTCGACCCGATGTCGAATTCGTCCGGCGTCACGTCCTGCGCCGCGACCTCGCCTGCCTCGCAACGGCACAGGACGGTGCGACCCTGGTCCGGACGGCTTTCCAGCCAGTACAGGGTGCTTTCATCGGCGCGCAGCGACGACAGGCCACGTAACGTTCCGGCGACGGTCTCGAGCCTGAACGGCGACGTCCAGCTTCCGCACGCCGCCGGCTGCCGGAGACCGGCCGTTGCGTCGATACCGGAATTGCTCATCGATCGTCTCCAGCCGCACCGGCGGCATCGGTCGCCACGCCGTGCTTGACATGCCGCCGCGCAGGCGTTTCCTGCAACAGCGCGACGGGTTGGCTGTCGTTCGTCGGGCGGGATCGATGTTTCTTCTCCACCATCTCGATCACCTGCTGCAGCATTACGGCTACGGCATCATCGGCCTGATCGTCATGCTGGAAAGCATGGGTGCGCCACTGCCGGGCGAAAGCCTGATCATCGGCACCGCGATCTACTGCGCCACCACGCACCGGCTGGACATCGTGTGGGTCGTCGTCACCGCGATTGTCGGCGCCATCATGGGCGATAATTTCGGCTACCTGATCGGGCACTCGCTGGGCTTCCGGGCGCTGGCCCGTTTCGGCAGGCATGTCGGCCTGACCGACCAGCGGCTGAAGCTCGGGCGCTACCTGTTCCGCGTCCATGGCGGCAAGGTGGTGTTCTTCGGCCGCTTCATCGCCATCCTGCGGACCTTCGCGGCCCTGCTCGCCGGCGCCAACCGGATGCCCTGGCACAGCTTCCTGATCTGGAACGCCCTCGGCGGCATCGGCTGGGCTGGCGGCTACGGCTTTGCCGCCTACTTCCTCGGCAAGGAGGCGGAACGCATCTCCGGACCTCTCGGCATCGCCGTGGGCGTCGTGGCCGCGATCGTCGTCGTCGGTGCGCTGGTCTTCCTCAAGCGCAACGAAGCCCGCCTGACCCATGATGCCGAGCAGGCGGCGAACGCCCAGGAAGCCTGACATGCAGCCGGAGGCCGGACGGCGCCCGCTGAGCGGCGCCGCCCTGCGCGAGGCAAATCTGCAGTTCTACGAAATCCTGTGGTCGGGGGCGCGGCTGGTCCCGCCCGAGCGCTTCAACTCCTGGCGGCTGGTGCGCGATCTCGCCGCCCGCCACGTCCGCCGTCTGGAGGTCGCTCCCGGTTTGCGGCCACGCCTGCCGATCCCCGGGACCAGCTTCGTCGATCTCAGCCTGGCGCCGCTTCGCCCCCTGCGCGCGGCCGGAGGCCTGGTGATACGCGGCCTGGTCACCGACCTGCCGCTGGCGACCGCTGCCTTCGACCTGGTATGCGCCCTCGACATCGTCGAGCACGTGGACGACGACATTGCCGCATTCTCGGAACTATCCCGCGTCAGCGCCCCGGGTGCGACCTTGCTGTTGTCCGTGCCGCTGCATCCCGAGGCCTGGACGGCGTTCGACGACATGGTCGGCCACCATCGGCGCTATGAACCGGCGCAACTGCTGGCCCGGCTCGCCGAGGCCGGCTTCCAGCTCCGGCGGAGCGCGATCTTCGGGATGCAGCCGCGCAACCAGCGGCTCGTCGATTTCGGCATGCGCTACCTGGAGCGCCATCGCTCGCGCGCGATGTGGTGGTACAACCGGGTCTTCATGCCGCTCGGACTGCGGTTCGCCCGGCCCTTGCAGGTTGTCGAGGGCCTGGTCGGCCTGGCCGGGGTCGATACCGTCCTGCTGGTCTGCGAGAAGCGGACCACCGCTCTCTAGTGTGACCGCAGACCCTCGACCGGCGACGCGTGCAGGCAGATCAGGCCATCCCGGCTCTGCAGGATCGGCATCTCGAAGCCGGCCTGTACGAGTTCGCGGCTGGCGCTGCCGATGAAGTCGCGCTCACCGCCAGGGTTTGCCATGACGATGCGGCCGTGCCGCTCCAGCGCCCGTGCTGCCTGCCGGGCAACCCGGCCCAGCGTGATCAGCGTCACATGCGGCACCAGCACCAGGTCGGCGCTGTTGATTTCGCAACTGGCATCCGGCAGCCGTGCCTCGGCCTTGCGGCACTCCGTATGCATCAGTGCGCAGAGGGTCTCCGAGGGCGCCGCGCCCAGGACGAGGACGCGGAGCCCATCCAGACCCGCATTCTCGCCGAGCAGGGCCGTCGAACTCGATTTCGATTCCAGGATCGCGCGCGCGTAACGCAGTCGACGATCACGTAAAGTCTCGCCCATCTTGTTTCTCCACCGCGGCTTCCATGTCCGCGACAGAGAAAAACTAGATCCTGGCACGATAAAGGATCGATGCGGAATTCGGACTACCGCGTAAAGGCCGGCTAAATCCTAGCTGGCCTTGGCAAGCTCCGCCTGCAGTTCCGGCAGCGCCGCGAAGAGATCCGCCACGAGCCCATAATCCGCAACCTGGAAGATCGGCGCCTCCGCATCCTTGTTGATGGCGACGATGACCTTGCTGTCCTTCATGCCGGCCAGATGCTGGATCGCGCCCGAGATGCCGATTGCCACATACAGGTCCGGCGCCACGATCTTGCCGGTCTGGCCGACCTGGTAGTCGTTCGGCACGTACCCTGCATCCACCGCCGCACGCGACGCCCCGATCGCGGCGCCCAGCGCATCCGCGATCGGCTCGATCAGCTTGAAGTTCTCACCATTCTGCATGCCACGGCCGCCGGAGATGACCACCCGTGCCGACGCCAGATCCGGCCGATCGGATGTCGACAACTCGGTCGACACGAAGCGGGAGACCGCAGGCGTCGCCTCGCCCGCCTCCACCTCCTCGATAGTGGCGCTGCCACCCTCTGCGGCGGCGGCGTCGAAATTCGCGGCGCGAACGGTGATCAGTTTTCTGGCGTCGGTCGAGCGCACCGTGGCCAGCGCGTTGCCGGCGTAGATCGGTCGCACGAAGGTCTCGGCATCGACCACAGCGACGATCTCGCTGATCGGCTGCACGTCGAGCAACGCCGCCGCGCGTGGAATCACGTTCTTGCCGGTGGCGGTCGCGGCCGCGAGGACATGGTCGTAGGCGGGTGCCAGACGCACGAGCAGGGCTGCAAGCGGCTCGGCCAGCGCCTTGTCGTAGATCTCCGCATCGGCGCGCAGTACCTTGGCGACACCAGCGATCCTCGTGGCGGCCTCCGCCACGGCGCCGATTGCGGCGCCGGTTACCAGCACATGCACCTCGCCCAGTGCGGCGGCGGCGGTGACGGCGGAACGTGCGGCCGGTGTGATGCGGCCATCCGCATGGTCGAGCAGGACGAGAGCGGTCATGGTCAGATCACCTTTGCTTCGGCGCGAAGCTTGGCCACCAACTCGGCGACCGATCCCACCTTGACGCCGGACTGGCGCACCGGCGGTTCTGCCACCCTCAGCGTGGTCAGGCGAGGTGTCACATCGACGCCGAGGTCCCCCGGCGCGATTGTCTCCAGGGGCTTCTTGCGCGCCTTCATGATGTTCGGAAGCGAGGCATAGCGCGGCTCGTTGAGGCGCAGATCGGCGGTGATGATGGCGGGTAGCGTGAGGGCCACCGTCTCGAGCCCGCCATCCACCTCGCGAGTGACGGTCGCCACACCGTCGGACAGCTCGACCTTGCTGGCGAACGTGCCTTGCGCCCAGCCGAGCAACCCCGCCAGCATCTGCCCGGTTGCATTCATGTCGTCGTCGATCGCCTGCTTGCCCATGATCACCATGCCGGGCTGCTCGCGATCAACCAATGCGCGCAGCAGCTTGGCAACCGCAAGCGGCTCCGGGCTTTCCTCGGTCAGCACCAGCACGGCGCGGTCGGCGCCCATCGCGAGCGCCGTGCGAAGCGTCTCCTGGCATTGCTGCACGCCGATCGAGACTGCCACTATCTCAGTGGCGGCACCCTTCTCCTTGAGACGCACCGCCTCCTCGACGGCAATCTCGTCGAACGGGTTCATCGACATCTTGACGCCCGCCGTCTCGACGCCGGAGCCGTCGGCTTTGACCCGCACCTTCACGTTGTAGTCGACGACGCGCTTGACGGGGACGAGGAGTTTCATGAGCTCGTATTCGCTTTCGGGTAAATCTACATGCCGCCAGGATAATTCGGACCGCCGCCGCCCTCCGGCGTGGCCCAGTCGATATTCTGCGTCGGGTCCTTGATGTCGCAGGTCTTGCAGTGCACGCAGTTCTGCGCGTTGATCTGCAGCCGCGGACCGTTCGCGTCGCCGGCTTCGGTATCCACCGCCTCATACACCGCAGCCGGGCAGTAGCGGCTCTCCGGCGAACGGTAGAGGTCCCAGTTCACGCTCCGCCAGCGCTGTGGATCGCGCAGCCGCAGATGCACCGGCTGGTTTTCCTCGTGGTTGGTATTGGAGAGATAGACCGAGGACAGCCGGTCGAAGGTGAGCTTGTTGTCCGGCCTCGGATACGCGATCGGCGGCGAGCCTGCTGCGCTGTCGAGCACTTCGTTGTCGGCATGCCGGTGCCGCATCGTCCAGGGCGCGCGGCCGCGCAGCACCATGGCGTCGAAACCCGAATAGAGCGCGCCGCCCAACGTGCCGAACTTTGCGAACGAAGGCCGTACGTTGCGGACGTCTCGCAGCTCGGTCCACAGCCACGACTGCCGCACGCGCCTGGTGTAGGAGCGCGGCTCGGCCGGACGGCCATTGGCGAGCGCGTCGGCCACCGCCTCGGCGGCCAGCATGCCGGATTTCATCGCGGTATGGGTGCCCTTGATCTTTGGCACGTTGAGGAAGCCGGCGCTGTCGCCGAGCAGCGCCCCACCCGGGAAGCTGAGCCGAGGCACTGATTGCAGGCCGCCCTCGGACAACGCGCGCGCGCCGTAGGAGAGCCGCTTGCCGCCCTCGAGATGCTGCCGCACCGACGGATGCGTCTTCAGGCGCTGCATCTCGTCGAACGGCGACAGCCAGGTGTTGGCGTAGTCGAGCCCGACCACGAAGCCATACGACACCAGGTTCTCGCCGAAATGATACAGCCAGGAGCCGCCATAGGTGGCGCGGTCCAGCGGCCAGCCGAAGCTGTGCTGCACCAGGCCGGGCCGGTGCTTCGACGCCGGGATCTCCCAGAGCTCCTTGATGCCAAGCCCATAGGTCTGCGGATCTACGCCCTGCCGCAGGTCGAACCGCGCCATCAGTTGCTTGGCGAGCGAGCCGCGGCAGCCTTCGCCGAACAGGGTGTAGGTGGCACGCAGCTCCATCCCCGGCGCGAAGTTCGGGCCACGCTCCCCCTCACGGGTGACGCCCATGTCGCCGGTGGCGACGCCGGCAATGCGGCCATCCTCGTCCAGCAATTCAGCGGCGGCGAAGCCGGGATAGATCTCGACGCCCAGCGCTTCGGCCTGTCCGCCCAGCCACCGGCAAACCTCGCCCAGGCTGACGATGTAGTTGCCGTGGTTGCTCATGTGCGGCATCACCGTGCCGAGCATCGGCACCCGATACGAGCGGGTCTCGGTGAGGAACAGCATGCGGTCCTCGGTCGCCGGCGTATTCAGAGGCGCGCCGCGCTTACGCCAGTCCGGGATCAGCTCGTCCAGCGCGCGGGTCTCGATCACCGCCCCGGACAGGATATGCGCGCCGACCTCCGAGCCCTTCTCCACCACGCAGACGGTGGCGTCCGGCGCCAGTTGTTTCAGGCGGATTGCAGCTGCAAGCCCGGCGGGACCGGCCCCCACCACCACGACATCGAACTCCATCGCCTCACGCTCGGACACAGCCGACATTCTCCCTCGCTGCGTCCCCGCCTGATACGGGCGCAGTCATGGTCATCGGTCCAGGGTATAGCCGGTTCCCGACCCGGCTCAAGTCGACTGCTTTCGGCATGCTTCCCTGGGGACAGGCTAGCCTTGCAGGCCTGGAGAGGGTGGGTGGATGGCAGGCGCGGACGAGAGCATTCCGTTCACGATGCAGGCCGCGCTTCGCCTGCTGACGGTGGACGAGGCGGCCGCGTCGGGAACGGCCGATCCGGCGGACGAGCCGGCCATGATACGCTTCCCGGTCACCGTCAACGTGATCGTCCCGACGCATCTGCTGTATCCGCCCGAACTGGCGACCCATCGTGACCGGGAGCACCAGCCCGCCGTGACAGATCCGCGGGCCAGGCGAAGGCACACACGGTTTCGCTCTCGTCCACGTGGCGCGGTGGGGGTCGCCGCGCACTTCCGCCTGACGGACGACCCGGAGCCGGCCGGCTAGTACGTCGCGTTCGGCAGGGCGGGCCGGAGGGCATGCAGGTGCGCGGGCCGCTACCTGTCTGCACGGCGTCTGGCGTCACGATCCTCGCATAGCGATCAGACATTGGCCTGTTCGTCAGACGGCGGCTCATCGTCAGGCTTGTAGTAGTAGGCCGCGCATTCGTCAGCGAGCACGCCGCCGGTTGCCGACATGTCGTCACGGAACGCGTCGTGCAGGATGTCCATGACGCCCAGATGGCGATCCTCGAAATACATCCGGTGCACGTCCTGCCGGCGCGCGCCGTAGACGATGTGGGTGATGCTGGTCCAGATGCTGGCCATGCTGCACATCCCGCACGGCTGCAACGTCGAATAGAGCGTAGCGCCCCGCAGGTTGTCTTGCCCGAGGCTTTCGCAGGCTCGTCGTATGGCGACCACCTCCGCGTGCGCCGTAGGGTCGTGGCGCAGGCCGACCTCGTTATGCGCCTCGCCGACGATCCGGCCATCGAGCACGATCACGCACCCGATCGGCGAACTGCCCGGCGCACCCTGTCCCGCTTCGGCAAGCGCCAGGGCGCGACGCATGTAGGCAATGCTGGTCTCGTCGTCGGTCATGGCGCCTCAGCGCCCGAGCGGTCCGGCGGTTCGGGCAACTGCCGGGTGGCCCCACTGTTTGTGAAGCAGGCTCAGGCGAACAGGCAGCGGGGAAAACAGGATCATGGCACGCATGAGGGATGGCTGGAGCCTGGGCGACGCACCCAGCCTCGATGGCAGGGTCGCCATCGTCACCGGCGCCACCGGCGGCATCGGCTACGAGACTGCGCTCGGTCTCGCCCGCAGGGGCGCCACCACCATCCTGGCGTCGCGCAACCAGGCCAAGGGCGACTCGGCGGTGGCGCGCATCCGTCGTGCGTTGCCCAAGGCCGATGCCCGCTTCGAGGCGCTCGACCTCAACAGCCTCGCCTCGGTGGCGCGCTTCGCGGACCGCATCCAGGCCGCGCATCCCGCGATCGCCATCCTGGTGAACAACGCCGGCGTGATGGGCTTTCCGCAGCGACTGCTGACCGAGGACGGCTTCGAGCGGCAGATCGGCGTCAACTACCTGGCGCATTTCGCCCTGACCGCGCGGCTCAGCCACGCGCTGCAGCAGGCCGAGGGCGGCGGTCGCGTGGTCGAGGTCGCAAGCCTGGCCCATCGTCGGGCGACCCTGGACCTTGGCGACCTGCAGTCGGAACGCGACTACAACCCGTTCCGCGCCTACGGCCAGAGCAAGCTGGCGATGCTGGTGTTCGCCATCGAGCTCGAGCGGCGGTCCCTTCAGCATGGCTGGAAGCTGTGCAGCGTCGCCGCCCACCCCGGCTGGTCGCGCACCGACATCGTCTTCAACGGTCCGGGTCAGGGTGCGCCCGGGTTGAAGGAGAAGGTGATGGCGTTCGGCTTCAATGCCCTGGCGCAGAGCGCCCGCGACGGAGCGTTGCCGTCGCTGTTCGCGGCCATGGCGGCAGAGGCCAAGGGCGGCGGCTATTACGGTCCCACCCTGCTGGCCGAGACCCGCGGACCGGTCGGCCCATCGGTGATCATGCCGCAGGCTGCCGATCCGGCCACCGCCAGCAGGCTCTGGACGCTGTCCGAGCAGCTCACCGGCGTCAGCTTCGGCCAGTCGTCGGAAGCGGGCTGACCGGCGGCCGGGACTGCTTGCGCGCATCGTCGCGCAGCAGCCCGGCCAGCTCGGCGGTGATCTGCTTGCTGTTCTGGATCAGCCGCTTCTCGTCGTCGGCATACGGCACGCTTTCGTAGAGCATCCGCTCGTCGACCTCCTGGAACCGCGCCACCAGCGTCCGGGACATCTCACGGTCGTAGCCAAGCGCGTCCAGCACCTGCTCGGTCATGCGGAGGCTGGAATGGAAGGTCTCGCGCACCAGCCCCTGCACGCCGAGCTTCAGCAGCAGATGGGCATGCCGCCGGTTGCGCGCCCGCGCCACGACACGCAGGTTCGGGAAGGTACGCCGGGCCATCTCGACCACGCGCACGCTCTCTTCCGGATCCGCCAGCGCCACCACCAGGAGCTTCGCGGTCTCGGCGCCGGCAGCCCTCAGCAGGTCGGGCCGCGACGGATCGCCGTAGTAGACCTTGGAGCCGAACCGCCGCAGCAGCTCGATCTGGTCCTGGTCCTGGTCCAGCGCGGTGAAGCGGATGCCCTGGGTACGCAGGATGCGGCCGACGATCTGACCCACCCGTCCGACGCCGCAGATGATGACCGGTGCGTCCTGCGCTTCGATCTCGTCGTATTCCGGCGCCGCCGCTCGTCCCAGGTGCGGGATCAGCAGCCGCTCCGACAGGCTGAACAGCACCGGAGTCGCGGCCATCGACAGCGCGATCACCAGCGTCGCGATCTCGGACTGCGCCGGCGCCAGGACGCCCGCCCCGATCGCGGCGGCGAACAGCACGAAGCTGAACTCGCTGCCCTGCGGCAGGGCGGTGGCGAACCGCACCGCCTCCTTGGTCGATTGTCCGGCCAGCCGCCCGAGCACGAACACGACCAGCGCCTTGGCGGCAATCAGCCCGAGCGTGCCGAGCAGGATGGTGACGGGCTGCGTGACCAGCAGGTCGAGCCGCGCGGACATGCCGACCGAGAGGAAGAAGAAGCCGAGCAGGACGCCCTCGAACGGCTCGATGTCGGCCTGGATCTCGTGCCGCCAGGTCGAGTTCGACAGCAGCACGCCGGCGAGGAAGGCGCCGAGCGACATCGACAGCCCGACCAGGCTGGCAATCCAGGCGGTGCCCAGCACGGTGAGCAGTGCCATGGCGGTGAACACGTCCGGCGAACGGGCGCCGCCGATCAGCCGGAACAACGCGGGCACCAGGTAGCGGCCGCCAACCAGGATGGCCACGATGGCGGCCGCACCGAGCGAGACGCTCTGCCAGGGGATCGCGTGGCGAAGCTCGCCGGAGAAGCCGTGCGCCAGCCCATGCGATATCGATGGCCCGCCACCGGCCAGCAGCGGCACCAGCGCGACGAGCGGGATGAACGCCACGTCCTGCAGCAGCAGCACCGCGAATGTGTCGCGGCCAGCCTCCCCGGAGAGCAGCTCGCGCTCGCCCAGCATCGGCAGCACGATGGCGGTCGAGGACAGGGCAAGCCCGACGCCCAGCACCGCCGGCCCGGCCCAGCCGGCGCCCTGCAGGCCAAGACCGGGCAGCTGCACCATCAGCACTGCCAGCACGAAGGCGGTGGCGACCACCTGGGCGGTGCCGAGGCCGAACACCGCGCGTCGCATCGTCCACAACCGCTGCGGACGCAGTTCCAGGCCGATCAGGAACAGCAGCATCACCACGCCGAGTTCCGAAACGCTCTCGATCTGTCCCGGGCTGCGGATCAGTCCAAGCCCGACCGGACCGATCACCGCGCCGCCGATGAGGTTTCCGAGCACTGCGCCGAAGCCGAGGCGGCGCGAGATCGGCACCATGACGACGCTGGCAAGCAGCAGGGCGACGAGAGTCTGCAGCATCGGGTGGCCTTTGCAGCGGGAGGGGTCAGCCGGTGCGGATGAAGCTCCAGTACAACGGGGTCCGCCCGGCGGCCAGCGCCTTGGCCTCGTAGCGGGTCGGCGGCCAGTCGTCCGGCCGTACCGTGGCAGGCTGGGCGGCTTCGAACAGCGACTGCGCGCCCATCACCTCCCGCACCCAGTCCTGGTAGGTAGGATCGTCGCTGGCGATGCGCCACTCCGCGCCCGGGCGCAGCTTGACGGCAACCAGCCCGATCGCCTGCGGGTGCACGAAACGGCGCTTGGCATGGCGTGATTTCGGCCAGGGATCCGGGAACAGCAGGAACATCCGGTCGAGGCAAGCATCCGGCAGCGCCTGGAGCAGCGTGCGGGCGTCATCGTCCCACAGGCGCAGCAGGTCCGGCAGCGGCGCGGTGGCTTCCTCGCCGTCCGGGACCAGCCGGGTCAGCAGCGAGCACAGACCGTTCTCGAACACCTCGCAGGCGATCAGCCCGATGGTGGGGTGAGCCGCGTGCTGTGCCAGAGTATGCTCGCCGCCGCCGAAACCGACCTCCAGCCAGAGCGCCGACGGCACGCGCCCGAAGGCTGTTGCGGGGTCGGCAGCCGCCTCGGCCGGAAAGCGCAGTCGTGGCAGCGTGTCGTCGAGCAGCTTCTGCTGCCGCGGCCGCAGCGGGTGACTGCGCTGGCGGCCGTAGAGACGGGCGGGTGGCGGCCTGACTTCGCGGCGGACCGGCAGCGGCCCGGGCTCGCTCAACGCCCGAAGGCGTTGGCCAGCGTCGCGGCGAGGTCGGTGCGTTCCCAGGTGAAGTCGTCGCGCGCGTCGTCCGGGGTGCGGCCGAAATGCCCGTATGCGGAGGTCGTGCCATAGATCGGCCGGTTCAGCCGCAGATGCTTGCGGATGCCGCGCGGGGTCAGGTCCATCACCTGGCGCAGCACCGCTTCGAGCTTCGCTTCCTCGACATCGCGCGCGGTGCCGTGCAGGTCGACATACACCGAGAGCGGGTGCGACACGCCGATCGCGTAGGAGATCTGCAGCGTGCAGCTGTCGGCAAGGCCGGCGGCCACGATGTTCTTGGCGAGGTAGCGGCAGGCATAGGCCGCCGAGCGATCCACCTTGGTCGGGTCCTTGCCGCTGAACGCGCCACCGCCATGCGGGGCCGCGCCGCCGTAGGTGTCGACGATGATCTTGCGACCGGTCAGGCCGGCATCGCCATCCGGGCCGCCGATCACGAAGATGCCGGTCGGGTTGGTGTAGAAGCCCTCATCCGGGCACATCCAGCCCTCGGGGAGCACGTCCTTCACGATGGCGGTCAGCTCCTCGCGGATCTCCGGCTGCGTGAGGTTCTCCTCGTGCTGGGTCGAGATCACCACGCTGGTGGCGCCGACCGGCTTGCCGTCGATGTAGCGCAGCGTGACCTGGCTCTTGGCGTCCGGCAGCAGCCCGCGCGCGCGGGCATCCCCGGCCTTCCGCAGCGTGTTGATGCGGTGGAGGATGCCATGCGCGTAGTGCAGCGGCGCCGGCATCAGCGACGGCGTCTCGCGGGTCGCGAAGCCGAACATGATGCCCTGGTCGCCGGCACCCTCGTCCTTGTTGCCGGCGCTGTCGACGCCGACCGCGATGTCGGCAGACTGCTCGTGCAGGTAGTTGTGGAACTCGGCGTGGCGCCAGGAGAAGCCCTTCTGGTCGTACCCGATGTCGCGCACCGCCTCGCGCACGGCATGCTCGAGGGTCTCGTTGACGCCCTCGGGGCCACGGACCTCGCCTGCCAGGATGATGCGGTTGGTCGTCACCATCGTTTCGCAGGCGACGCGCGCCTCGGGGTCCGCCGCGAGATAGGCGTCTAGCACCGTGTCGCTGATCCGGTCCGCCACCTTGTCCGGGTGGCCTTCGGAGACGCTCTCCGAAGTGAACAGGAACTCGCCCTTGTCGCGCATGGATATGCCTCTGGTCGCGTGTGGCCGCCGCGACGGCAGTTTCTTCCGGCGACGTTTGGAGCCGGACGTTTGGCGGAAACGTCTGGCCTGGTCAAGAAATAGCCGCCGGTCAGGTGAGGCCGAGAACGTCTCGCATGCCGTAGAGGCCCGGCGCCCTGCCGGCGGTCCAGTGTGCCGCCCGGATCGCGCCGGCGGCGAAGGTACGGCGGTCGAAGGCGCGATGCGACAGCACCACCTGCTCGTCGGCCGAGGTGAACAGCAGCGTATGCTCGCCGACGATCTGGCCGCCGCGCAGCGATGCGAAGCCGATGGCGCCATCGGCTCTCGCGCCGGTGACGCCGTCGCGCCCGCACTCGCGCACGTCCGACAACCGCACGCCGCGCGCGGTGGCGACCGCCTCGCCGATTGCCAGAGCGGTGCCGGATGGCGCATCGAGCTTCTGCCGGTGGTGCATCTCGACGATCTCGGCATCGTATTGATCGGCAGGCAGAGCGGCGGCGGCGCGGGCAGCGAGTTCCAGCACCAGGGCCACGCCGGCCGAGAAGTTTGCGGCCTGCACCACCGGTGCATGCCGCGCCGCTCGCGCCACCGCCTCCCGGGCAACGTCCGACAATCCGGTAGTGCCGAGGACCCAGGCAACGCGGTAGTGGGCGATTGCCTCGGCATGCGCAGGAACCGTGCCGGCAACGGTAAAGTCGACCACGACGTCGGACGCACTGGCCAGTGCCTCGATGGACGCCATCATGGTTACGTCCGGAGCCGGCGCGGCACGTCCGGCGCCGGGCCGGTCGAGACCGCCGGCGAGGGTGTCGCCACGAAGCCGGATTTCGTCGAGAAGCAGGCCACCCACCCGTCCGTTGATGCCGGCAACGCCGATCCGCATCACTCAGTGCTCCTGGAAAGCATGAGCGTACAAGAAAGCGGCGGCGCGGCCTCGGGGGCCGCACCGCCTGTATTCGCCCTCGGAACGGGTGGGGGGGGGGAACGTCACCGCGGGCAGCTCATTAACTACGAGGTCTCCCGCGTGGTTTCAACATCACAGTCAAGCGGCAACCGATTGTCACGCACTTGCTATATTCATGACGTCAGCGTCATGAGACCGATGCCGGCCTGACGGCCGGATCAGGGGCGGCCCTCGAAGAAGTCCCGCACCTTGGCGAAGAACCCTTCGCTCTCAGGACTGGACCGGGCATGCGCCGAAGCCTCGTTCTCCAACTCCTCGAGCAGTTCCCGCTGCCGCTTGTTGAGATGCTGCGGCGTCTCGACCGCGACCTGGATATACATGTCGCCGCGCGCTGCCGAGCGGAGCACCGAGAAGCCCTTGCCACGCAGCCGGAACTGCTCGCCGGTCTGGGTCCCGGGCGGGATCTTCACCCGGGTCCGGGAACCGTCGATCACCGGCACCTCGACTTCGGCGCCGAGTGCCGCCTGGGTCATGCGCAGCGGCACACGGCAGAAGATGTTGGCGCCGTCGCGCTGGAAGATCTCGTGCGGCCGCACGCCGACATGCACATAAAGGTCGCCCGCCGGGATGCCGGCGCCACCGGCCTCGCCCTCGCCGGCCAGCCTTATGCGGGTGCCGTCCTCGACGCCGGCCGGGACCTGCACGTTGAGGTTTCGCTCGCGCTCCACGGTGCCGGCGCCCTGGCAGACCTTGCAGGGATTGCGCACGACGCGTCCGTTGCCGCCGCAGGTAGGGCATGCCCGCTCGACCAGGAAGAAGCCTTGCTGGGCCCGTACCTTGCCGGCGCCGTGGCAGGTCGGGCAGGTCTCGGCGGCGCGATCCTTGCTCTCCGATCCGGTGCCGGCACAGGCCTCGCAGGCGATCCGTGTCGGCACCCGCAGCGGCACCTTGGTGCCGGTGAAGGCATCGGTCAGGCTGATCTCGACCTGGGCCCGAATGTCGGCGCCGGCCCGCTGCCGGCCACCGCCACGTCGGCCGCCCATCATGTCGCCGAACACCTGGTCGAAGATGTCGCCGAGGCCGCCGCCGCCAAAATCGAAGCCTCCCGCGCCAGCCCCGGGGCCGCCGCCCTCGAAGGCGGCATGGCCGAAGCGGTCGTAGGCGGCACGCTTCTGGTCGTCCTTGAGGACGTCGTAGGCCTCGTTCAACTCCTTGAAACGCGACTCCGCAGTCTTGTCGCCCGGGTTGCGGTCCGGGTGGTACTTCATGGCAAGCTTGCGGTAGGCCTTCTTCAGCGCGTCCGCCGAAGCGTCCCGGGGCACTTCCAGGGTCGCGTAGTAATCCTGCTTCGCCATCCTGTCCTCATCGGCGCAACACGCCTCCCCTGCGGGACCACGTGGTCGTCATAACAAAGAGGCGCCCGCCTTCTCACGAAGCACGGGCGCCTCCGCCTTGATCTCGCCCGAACCGCTAGGGAGCGGCCCAGGCAACTCGGTCTGTCAGATCAGGATCAGGCGGACTTCTTCTTGTCGTCGACATCCTCGAAGTCCGCATCGACGACCTTCTCGCCGCCCGGGCCTGCCGACGGCCCCGCTCCCGGGCCCGCACCCATGCCCGAGGCGCCCGGACCGGCAGCACCAGCGCTCGCCTGCTCCTGCTTGTAGAGCCCTTCGCCGATCTTCATGGCGACCTGGCTCAGCTTCTCGGACGCGGACTTCACCGCCGCCACGTCACTGCCGGCGATCGCCGCTTTCACTGCGGCGATTGCCGCCTCGGCCTCGCCGCGGTCGGACGCCGTCACCTTCTCGCCGCTCTCGGACAGCGTGCGCTCGGTCTGGTGCACCAGGCCCTCGGCCTGGTTGCGCGCCTCGACGCCCTCACGCTTCGCCTTGTCGGCCTCGGCGTTCGCCTCGGCCTCCCGGACCATGCGCTCGATATCACTGTCCGACAGGCCGCCAGAGGCCTGGATGCGGATCTGCTGCTCCTTGCCGGACGCCTTGTCCTTGGCCGACACCGACACGATGCCGTTGGCATCGATGTCGAACGTCACCTCGATCTGTGGTACGCCGCGCGGCGCCGGCGGGATGCCCATGAGGTCGAACTGGCCGAGCGTCTTGTTGTCGGCCGCCATCTCGCGCTCGCCCTGGCTGACCTTGATGGTCACGGCGTTCTGGTTGTCCTCGGCAGTCGAGAAGGTCTGGCTCTTCTTGGTCGGGATCGTGGTGTTGCGGTCGATCAGGCGGGTGAACACGCCGCCTAGCGTCTCGATGCCGAGCGACAGCGGCGTCACGTCGAGCAGCAGCACGTCCTTGACGTCGCCCTTCAGCACCGCGCCCTGGATCGCGGCGCCGATGGCGACCACCTCGTCCGGGTTCACGTTGCGGGCCGGCTCACGGCCGAAGAACTGCTTCACGATCTCGATGACCTTGGGCATGCGGGTCATGCCGCCGACCAGGATCACCTCCTCGATCTCGCCAGCCGAGACCGACGCATCCTTCAGCGCCGCGCGGCACGGGCCGAGCGTCCGCTGGATCAGGTCGTCGACCAGGCTCTCGAGCTTCGCCCGGCTCAGCTTCAGCACCAGGTGCTTCGGCCCGGTGGCGTCGGCGGTGATGAAGGGCAGGTTGATCTCGGTCTCCTTGGAGGAGGACAGCTCGATCTTGGCCTTCTCGGCGGCTTCCTTCAGACGCTGCAGGGCGAGCTTGTCGGTGCGCAGGTTGATGCCCTGCTCGCGCTTGAACTCGTCCGCCAGGTAATCGATGATCCGGGCGTCGAAGTCCTCGCCGCCGAGGAAGGTGTCGCCGTTGGTCGACTTCACCTCGATCACACCATCGCTGATCTCCAGCACCGACACGTCGAAGGTGCCGCCGCCGAGATCGTATACCGCCACCGTGCCGCCGTTCTTGCGGTCCATGCCGTAGGCGAGCGCCGCAGCGGTCGGCTCGTTGATGATGCGCAGCACCTCGAGACCGGCGATACGGCCGGCATCCTTGGTTGCCTGGCGCTGGGCGTCGTTGAAGTACGCAGGCACGGTGATCACGGCCTGCGTCACCGGCTCGCCGAGATAGGTCTCGGCGGTCTCCTTCATCTTGCCGAGCACGAAGGCGCTGATCTGGCTCGGTGCATACTTCTGGCCGCGCGCCTCGACCCAGGCATCGCCGTTCTCGCCCTTGACGATGTTGTACGGGACCAGCCCGCGATCCTTCTCGACGGTCGGATCCTCGAAGCGGCGCCCGATCAGGCGCTTCACGGCATAGAGGGTGTTGGTCGGGTTGGTGACCGCCTGACGCTTGGCGGACTGGCCGACCAGGCGCTCGTTGTTCTCGGTGAAGGCGACCATGGACGGCGTGGTGCGGGCACCCTCGCTGTTCTCGATCACCCGGTTGTCGTCGCCTTCGCGGATCGACACGCAGGAATTGGTGGTACCGAGGTCGATACCGATAACCTTGCTCATGGAACTCTCCTTTTCAGCAGCCGGACCCGGCCCGAAGCACCGGAAGCGGCCCAATGGATGTCACTGGATGTATTGAGGGCAACCAACAGGTGCAAGCCCCGGCGGTCGCCAGGATGCACCGATCGGCAGCAGCCGGCAGCCAACGTGACGAGGCTACACCGTCTTGTCGAGACTTTCCGCACCGGTAGCCTCTGCATGCGGCCTGGCGCCGTGATCGCCGCCATCCGGCGCCTTGGCGACCACCACCATCGCCGGCTTCAGCAGCCGTCCGTTCAGGGTCCAGGCAGAGGTCCAGGCCTGCATCACGGTGCCGGGCGGATGGTCGGCGCTGGGCTGCTCGGCCATCGCCTGGTGCAGGTTGGCGTCGAACAGCGCGCCGGTCGGGTCGGTGCCGGTGATGCCGTTGCGCTCCAGGATGCCGAGGAACGACCGCTCGACGCTCTCGAAGCCCTCGCGCAGCTTGCCCGCGAGCGGGAGGTCGCTATCGGAAGCCGGCGGCAGGCTGGCGAGACCGCGGCGCAGGTTCTCCGCCACCTCGACCACGTCGCGCGCGAACTTCTGCACCGCATACTGGCGGGCATCGTCGACCTCGCGACGCGAGCGGGTACGGACGTTCTGGATCTCCGCCTCGGATCGCACCCACTTGTCGCGCATCTCCTCGAGCCTGGCCTCGAGTTCGTGGATGCGCGTCGTGGCCGCCTGCATCACCGTCTCCGACCCCTCGGCCGCGGCTCCGCCCTCGTGCTCATCTCCCGGCGCGGCAGTCTGCGGTGCAGCGTCGTCGAAGGCTGCCTGATGGGCGCCGGTGTCGGTCGTGGGTTGGTCGGGTGCGTGTGCTGACATGGATCCCATCATCGTCGTGATGTGCGTGCAGGTAAGCGAGGCGTCGATCGTGGACAAGCGGTAAAGCCGCGCGGCTGCAGGGCTGCGGCAGGGGGGCCGGGCCTCAATCCGGCCTGGCTGTCGAGCCCTTCATCAGGATGGCCTCCAGCGCCGAAAGCGCCGCTGCCTGCGAGTGCACGGGCTCGGCGAAGCCCACCCGCCGGGTCACTTCGGTGCCGTCCGGGTCGGGGCCCGGCGACGGACCGGCGTCGTAGCCGTCTGCGTCGATGGCGACGATCGAGGCGTCCGGCCAGCGTGACCGCGCTGCCGCCAGCAACCCGGGCTCCTGTGCGGCGAGGTCGGCCTCCGGCTGCACCATGCCGCCGTTGAGGGAGTGCGTGCGCCCGAAGCCGGCTACCATGTGGATCGCCTGCGGGCGCAACCGCCACAGGGTGAAGTCGCCGAACCCGGCATACAGCGCGCCATAGGGATGGATGCGTACCCAGCGGTCGCGCAGTCCGGCGAGCTGCGGGTCATCCGCCTCGACCGCCTCGGCGGTGCCGGTGACGGTGATGCGGGGGATCGTCTGAGGGTTGGCGGCATCCGATGCGCCCTCCAGCAGGAAGGCGCAGCGCGGGTCGGCGCGCAGGTGCCTGGAATGCCGCGACAGGCTGCTGACCATCATCAGCAGGTCCATGCTGCAGGTCGTCGCCGGCGTGACGAGGCTTGCGAACGGGGCGCCGTCGGCGAGCGTTGCGAGACTGGCCGACCGCGCGCCGCGCAGGATGTCGCGGGCGAGCCTGACCGTTGCGGCATCCGATTTCATTTATTTCCCCTCGGGTAGTGGGTAAGCACGGCCACCTGGCTCGACCGGCCAGCAGCCCTTTTGGCAGGAGACGCACGATTGGACGCGATGAAGCAGACGATCGCCCTGGTCGATGATGATCGCAACATCCTGACCTCGGTGTCGATGACGCTGGAGGCCGAGGGCTACCAGGTGCGCACCTATACCGATGGCGAGAGCGCGTTGCAGGGGCTCACCGCCAAGCCGGTGGATCTCGCCGTGCTCGACATCAAGATGCCGCGCATGGACGGCATGGAGCTGCTGCAGCGCCTGCGTGCCAAGTCGCAGCTGCCGGTCATATTCCTGACCAGCAAGGACGAGGAGGTGGACCAGCTGATGGGCCTGCGCCTCGGCGCGGACGACTACATCACCAAGCCGTTCTCGCAGCGGCTGCTTCTGGAGCGCATCCGGGCGCTGCTCCGGCGCAACGACGCCAATCGCGCCGAGCCGACCGGGGTCGCCGCACCTGCCAGCGTGGTGCGCGGCGACCTGTCGCTGGACGAGACACGTCACCAGTGCCTGTGGCGCGGCGCCGACATCCAGCTCACCGTCACCGAGTTCCTGCTGGTCAAGGCGCTGGCGATGCGCCCCGGCCTGGTGAAGTCGCGCGACCAGCTGATCGACGCGGCGTACGGCGAGAACATCTATGTCGACGACCGCACCATCGACAGCCACATCAAGCGCGTCCGCAAGAAGTTCCGGCAGATCGACGACGGCTTCAACCAGATCGAGACCCTGTACGGCATCGGCTACCGCTACAAGGAAGACTAGCCCGATGCCGGATACCCTGCCGGCGCCCACTCCTGGCCAGGGCCTCCTGGCGGCAGCCCCTGCCACCCGCGGGTCGATCAAGGCGCGCCGATCGCGACGCCGGTGGGTATCGCCGCTCATGCGCCGCATCCTGCTGGTCAACGCGCTGCCGCTGGCGCTGCTGGTGGCGACCCTGCTCTACCTGAACCAGTTCCAGAACAGCTTGCTCGAGGCAGAGGTCACCGCTCTGCGCGAGCAGGCACGGATCTATGCCGGCGCCCTGGGCCAGAGCGCCGTCGGCCAGCGGGCGGCGGGCGCCGTCGCGGCGCCGCATCAGCATGCGCCAGGGCGTCCAAGACATTCCCGCGCCGGCACTGCCCCGCACCAGGCCGATGCAGCCACCACCGACACCGACGACAACACCGTCCTGGTATCGGACCTGGTGCGGCCATTGCTGCTGCGGCTGACAGAGCCGAGCCCGAGTGCCCAGGCGAAGCTGTTTGCGCCGGACGGCCAGGAGATCGCCGACAGCCGTGCCGATGCCGGAAGCGCCGGCGCACCGCGGGTCCGGACGCCGGAGCCGGGCTATGGCGGCACGATGGAGCGTGTCTATGACCGCCTGCTGAGCCTGCTGCCGGAGACGCGGCTGCGGGTTGCGGTGCTCGGCGCCAATGCCGATCCGGATGCGCAGCCTCCCGACACCGGCGCGTCCGACGATGCCGCCGGCGGCGATGCGCGGCAGCAGCTCCATATCGGCGACAGCGACAGCTCCGACACCCCGCCCTACATCCGGCGCACCGCCGACCACCGGCTGCTGGTGACGGTGGCCGAGCCGGTGATGCATGACGGACATACGGTAGGCATCATCCAGCTGACCCGCGAGGCGCGCGACGTCGACCGGTCGCTGTTCGCGGTGCGCTCGTCGATCCTGGTGCTTTTCTTCGTGGCGCTGGCACTCACCGTGCTGCTGTCATGGTACCTGTCGCTGACCATCGCCCGGCCGCTGCTGCTGCTGGCGGGATCGGCGCACGTCATGCGCGAGGGCATCGGCCGCAGCGGCAGCGTGCCCCGGCGACTGATCAACCGGCGCGACGAGATCGGCGAGCTGGCCAAGGCGCTGGACGAGAGCGCACGGGCGCTCTGGGCGCGCATGGATGCGATCGAACGCTTCGCCGCCGACGTGTCGCACGAGATCAAGAACCCACTCTCCTCGATCCGCTCGGCGATCGAGACCCTGCTGCGCATCGAGGACCTCAACCAGCAGCGCCGGCTGCTGGCGATCATCGGCGAAGACGTGCGCCGGCTGGACCGGCTTATCACCGACATCTCGGATGCAAGCCGTGTCGATGCCGAGTTGTCGCGCGCCCGCGCCGAGCCGGTCGACGTGCTGCCGATCCTGTCGGTGCTCGCCGAGATCCATCAGGCCACCCGGAACGAGAACGGCCCGCTGCTGGAAATCCAGCGCAACGAGCCACCGACAGCCGCAGGTGGCGAGGCGTCGCCGGCACCGGGCGGTGTCGTGGTGCTCGCGGTCGAGGACCGGCTGGTCCAGGTGCTGCGCAACCTGATCGGCAACGCGGTCAGTTTCTCGCCGCCGAACGGCCGCATCCTGCTCGCCACTGCCGACGCCGGAGCCATGGTGGAGCTGTCGGTCAGCGACGAGGGGCCGGGTATCCCGGAAGCCCGGCTCGACAGCGTATTCGACCGGTTCTACTCGGAGCGTCCGCCGGGCGAGAATTTCGGCCAGCATTCCGGGCTCGGACTGTCGATCAGCCGCCAGATCGTCGAGGCCCTGCGTGGCAGCATCTCGGCGGAAAACCGTCACGATGCATCCGGCCATGTCATCGGTGCACGCTTCGTGGTGCGGTTGCCGAAGGCTCCATGATAGGAGCAACAGGTCGGCACAACGCGGCGTTCGTCACGCGGCAAACGGGATGAACAGGATGTCGGATCGTATTGTCGCGGATGAGGCCGTCCCGATGCCCCCCGTTGCCGGCGAGGCGACCCTTGGCGAGGGCTTGGCCAGGACCGACCATGAACGCATCCAGGCGCATCTCGACGCGGAATTAATGCGCCAGTGGCTGGCCAAGGATGCTCAGGCCGGCACTGCCGTCGAGGCAGCGCGTGCCCGGGCACTCGGCACGCTGTCGGTCTGCCTGACGCTGCTGAGCGTGCTGGCGACCTTCTACACGCTGTATTTCGCCAGCGCGATCGTGCTGCCGTTCGTGCTGGCGGCCGTGTTCAACCTGCTGCTCAGCGGACCGATGCGCTTCCTCAACGGACGCCTGCGGGTGCCGAAGCCGCTCGCGGCACTGGTCCTGATCCTGCTGCTGTTCGGCATCGTCGGCGGTATCGGTGCCGCGATCTCGGTCCCCGCGAGCGGCTGGATCAGCAAGGCGCCGCAGAGCCTGCCGGCGCTGCAGGCCAAGCTCGCCTTCCTGAATGCGCCGATCCAGGCGGCGCAGGACGGCATGAAGAAGCTGGGCGACCTGATGGACCAGACCGGTGGTCCGCACGTCACCGGCGCCCAGGTCATCCAGGTGCAGTCCAGCAACACCAGCGGGCTGACCAGCGTCGGCTCCTCGCTGCTGCTCGGGACGCGTTTCTTCCTCGGCCAGGTCTTCACCGTGCTGCTGATGCTGTTCTTCTTCCTGTACGAGGGCGACAGCCTGCTGCGTCGGTTCGTCGAGATCATGCCGACCTGGGCCGACAAGCGCCGCACTGTCCAGATCGCCTCGGAGATCGAGAGCAACGTCTCGCTGTATCTCGCCACCATCACCGGCATGAACCTGCTGGTCGGCGCCGCCAACCTGGTGCAGTGCTGGCTGCTCGGGCTGCCCAACCCGTTGTTGTGGGGCGTGGTTGCGTTCCTGCTGAACTACATCCCGATCCTGGGGCCGCTGACCGGCGTGGTGATCTATTTCTTCGTCGGCCTGTTCGTGTTCCCGTCGGTGCTGCATGCACTGGTGCCGCCGGCGGTCTATCTCGGCATCCACTTCCTCGAGGGCGAGACCATCACGCCGATGCTGCTGGCGCGGCGCTTCACGCTGAACCCGGTGCTGGTGATGGCGTCGCTGATGTTCTGGGACTGGCTCTGGGGCATTCCCGGCGCGTTCCTGAGCGTGCCGCTGCTGGCGGTGTTCAAGATCATCTGCGACCATGTCGATAGCCTGACCGCGATCGGCCACATCGTCGGCGGCGCGCCCAGGGAACGCGGCGCCACCAGTTGGCGAACCCGACTGAAATCGTGACGACCCTGCAATCGACGCGCGGCGCCGTCGCTGGCGGGGATCCCGCCACGAGACGCTTCTTCCGCGACTTTCTCATTCTCGCGCTTGCGATCGGCGGCACCCTGCTGCTGTCGAAACGACAGGCGCTGACCGGCGACGAGCCGCGCTATTTCATGTTCGCCCGCTCGTTCATCGAGCACGGGCGCTTCGTCATGACGCTGCCGCAGTGGCAGCATCTTTATCGGGCAACCACCGGCCTGGAAGCTGCCAGCCTGCCGGTCGGCTACCACGATGTCGCGTTGCTGAACGGCGTCTATCTGCCGGCTGTGCTGGCACCGGTGTCGCTCGCCGGGCTGGCGGCGTTGCGGCTGGCGACACTGCTTGCAGGATTGCTGGGTCTCGCCTGCCTCCTGGGGTTGGCCCGGCGCACCGGCAGCGGCGGGGCGGCCTGGGTTGCCACCCTCGTCGCCGGCCTCTCCATCCCGCTGCTGCCCTACCTGCATATCTTCTACATGGAGACGTTCCTGTTCGCGCTGCTCTGCGCGGCCTGGTGGCGCCTGCAGACGCCCACGCGCAACACGCTGGGCGACGTGGTGACGGGCTGCCTGTTGCTGGCGCTACCCTTCGTTCACCTGCGCGCCGCGGTGGTCGCCGTCGTCCTTTATGGCCTGTTGCTGTGGCAGGTGTGCATGCGCGGGCAGTGGCTCCGCGCCGCTGCGCTGGTGGCGCTCGCGGCAGCAGCGCTCGCCGTCCTGGTCACCGCGAACCTCTCGATCTACGGCACCGTCACCGGACCGGTGAACACCGCCCGGCCGCCGCTGCCGTCCGAATGGTTCGGCGTGCTGTCGATGCAGCTTTTCAACGTCCGCCATGGCCTGCTGGCCTTCGCGCCGGTCTGGCTGCTGGGCTATGCCGGCCTCGTCGCCGGGGCGCTGCGCGGCTCCCGCCTTGCCCGGCAGGGGCTGGTGCTGGCGGCGATCGCCGCGGTGACAGGGGTCGGCGTCAATCCCGGAGAGTGCTGGCCAGCGCGGTTCTGGGTCCTCTCCATTCCGATGCTGGCGGTCGGGCTGTGCCTGTGGTGGCAGATGGCACGGACCAGGCTGCCCCGCATCCTCGCCCTGTCGCTGATCGCGTTCACCTTGCTGAACTCCTATGCCTTCCTGAAGCATCCCAACGATCTGCTGGAGAACCGCCAGAGCGGCACGACCTACCAGGCCTGGTTCGACAAGGTCGGGCATCTCGATTTCGGCCTGCCGCTTCCGGTGGAGACCGATGACCCGATCGACCGGACGGCGGCGACCACGCTGGCGATCGGCTCCCTCCTGTTCGTCGCGTTCGCGATCGCCGCTCCGGTCAGAGGTCCTGCCTGGACGACGGGCTGCTTCCTGCTGCTGCTCGCGGCACTTGATGCAGCGCATGTCCGGCTGGTGCCTCCCGCGCAGTATCGTGTCGAGGCCAGGCCGGACCGGCTGACGCTTGTCATGCAGCAGCCGATGGCCGCCGGATATGTCCAGCTTGGCCGACCTTGGTTGCCGCTGTTCGGCCCTCCGCAATGGCCACGCTTCGACGTCGAGGCAGACGGCGCGCTGGGGCAGTCGCGGCACTTCGAGGCCGCCCGCAACGTGGTTCCGGTTTCCTGCAAGGACGGCATCAGGTCCGTCACGATCGCGACCCGATCGGCGATCGACCTCGCGGACGCGGCGCATTACCGGATGAGGCTGTACCGGTCGCAATCGATGATCTGGCGCACCGTCGGCTGGTTGCGCGACCGCTGCTGATCCTGGCTTCTGACGACGGAACACGCACGACAATGCAGACACTCGGCATCGGCCTCATCGGCACCGGCTTCATGGGCCGCACCCACGCTCTCGCCTATCGCGCGGCGGCGGGGATCTTCCCGAACCTGCCGGCGCCGGTGCTGGAAATGGTGGCCGACATCGATGGCGCTGCTGCCGGGCGCGCCCGGCAGCAGTACGGCTTCGCCCGCGCGACCACCGACTGGCGGGCACTGGTCGCCGACGAGCGCGTGCAGGTGGTGTCGATCACCACGCCGAACGTGATGCACCGGGAGATGGCGCTGGCGGCGATCGCAGCCGGCAAGCACGTGCACTGCGAAAAGCCGCTGGCGCCGAGCGTCGCGGACGCCCGGGTCATGACCGAGGCGGCGGAGGCGGCCGGCGTGCGCACGCAGACCGGCTTCAACTACATCAAGAACCCGATCCTGAAGCTGGCGCGGGACATGATCGCGCAGGGCGAACTCGGCGAGATCACCGGCTTTCGCGGCATCCATGCCGAGGGCTTCATGTCGGACCCCGCGATCCCCTACAGCTGGCGGCTCGATCCGGCCGGCGGTGGCGGCGCCATCGCCGATATCGGCAGCCACATCATCGGCATGGCGCGCTACCTGCTCGGGCCGATCACCGAGGTGATGGCCGATCTCGACACCATGGTGAAGCAGCGCCCGGCCGCCTTCGGGTCGAGCGAGATGCGTGCGGTTGCGGTGGACGACGCGGCGCGCCTGCTGGTGCGCTTCGAGCGCGGCATGGCCGGCACCATCGAGGCGAACTGGTCGGCGACCGGGCGCGCGATGCAGCTCGGCTTCGAGATCAGCGGCAGCCGGGGCACGATCGCCTTCAACCAGGAGCGGCTGAACGAGCTGCAGTTCTTCAAGGCCGGCGGCGAGCCCAGCCGGTCCGGCTTCACCCGCATCGAGGCGGGACCGGCGCACACGCCGTATAGCCTGTTCTGCATCGCCGGCGGCCACCAGCTCGGCTTCAACGACCTCAAGACCATCGAGGTCGCGGAATTCCTCGCCGCGATCAGCAGCGGCGAGGCGAACGGCCCGGACTTCCGCGAGGCGCTGGAAGTCCAGAAGATCATCGAGGCCGCGATCCGCTCGTCCAGCGAGCGGCGCTGGCTCGCGATCGAGAGTTAGTTCAGCACCACTCCCCCGCGCGCATCAGAGGCTGCCGCTCGCCGCCCTGGGTGATGCCGTCGACGTCGATCTCGCCGGAGCCGATCATCCAGTCGATATGGATCAGGCTGCTGTTGGCGCCGCGTGCGCCGAGGGCGGCGGCGTCCAGGCCCTTGGAGCCGTGCATGCAGGTCGCGTAGGCCTGGCCGAGGGCGATGTGGCTGGCGGCGTTCTCGTCGAACAGGGTGTTCTGGAACAGCAGGCCGCTCCGTGAGATCGGCGAGGAGTGCGGCACCAGCGCCACTTCGCCGAGCCGCCTGGCGCCGTCGTCGGTGCCGAGGACGCGCTCGAGCACCGCCTCGCCCCGGTTGGCATGGGCATCGACGATCCGCCCGGCCTCGAAGCGGACCTCGATGCCGTCGATCAGCGTGCCCTGATACGAGAGCGGCTTGCTGCTGCGCACGTGGCCTTCGACGCGGTCCTTGTGCGGGGTGGTGAACACCTCCTCGGTGGGGATGTTCGGGATGCAGGTGATGCCGTTGGCGGCGACGCCCGAGCCGCCGAGCCAGGCATGGCCCTCGGCCAGCCCGACGGTGAGATCGGTACCGGGGCCGCGGAAGTGCAGGGCGCCGAAGTTGGCGTGGTTGAGCAGGGCGGCGCGGGCGTGCAGCGCCTGGTCGTGTTCGCGCCAGGCCGCCACCGGATCGGGGCCGTCGAGCCGGCTGGCTGCAAAGATCGCGTCCCACAGCCTGGCCACCGCGACAGGCTCGGGATCATTGGGGAACAAGGTCCGTGCCCAGGACGGCGTCGCGCAGGCGACGATGTTCCAGTTGACCGCGAAGTTGGTGATCAGGCCGAGCGCCGCCTGGTTGGCGCGCGCATTGGCCCGGTTGGCGCGGGCGACGCGGTCCGGATCCTGGCCGGCGAGCAGGGCAGGATCCTCGCCGGTGATCGCCAGCCGCGCCGCGCCGCCGCGGAAGGCGTTGGCGACGCCGTCCGCGAGCCAGGTGGCGGCGGTGTCGAAGGCGGCGTCCGGGGCATGCTGGAAGCGGGCCAGCCGGGTCACCTCGTCGGTGAAGAAGGTGGTGACCAGGGAGGCGCCGGCACGGTAGGCGTGTTCGGTGATCCGGCGCACCAGAGGCACCGCATCCAGCGGCGCGGTGATGACCAGTTCCTGGTTTTCGGCCAGGTTTAGGCCTGTCCGCACCGTGACCTCGCCCAGCCGATCGAGCATCGCATCGATACGGGCCGCATCGGGCGGGAGCTGCAAGTGACCGTCCATCGGGTTCTCCTGTTGCGTCTGCAGGCGGAGGTTGCCCCGGCCGGCATGTTGCTTGCTAATTCGCTATCGTTGTGGGCTGCCATGCCGGGCCCCGCAACTGTCGGGCCGGTGATTTCCGACGGCCCTGGGGACGCAGATGACAACGCTATCACCGCACGATTTCGCCGACATCGACCCGCCGACCCGCCTGCTGATGGGTCCCGGTCCGATCAATGCGCATCCGCGCGTGCTGCGAGCGATGTCGGCGGGACTGCTCGGACAGTACGATCCCGAGTTCACCGCCTACATGAACGAGACGATGGCGCTCTACCGCCATGTGTTCAAGACCACCAACCGCTGGACCTTCCTGATCGACGGCAGCGCGCGGGCGGCCATCGAGGCCGCCCTGGTGTCGCTGATCGAGCCCGGCGATCCGGTCGTGGTGGTCAATTTCGGCCGTTTCGGGCTGCTTCTGCGCGAGATCGCCGAGCGCTGCGGCGCTGCCGTCACCATGGTCGATGCCGAGTGGGGCACCGTGGTGGAGGCGGATGCGGTGCGCGACGCGGTGCGCCGGGTCAGGCCGCGCGTGGTGGCGACCGTGCATGGCGACACCTCCACCACCATGGCGCAACCGATCCACGAGATCGGCAGGATCTGCGTCGAGCACGACGCGCTGCTCTATGTCGATGCCACCGCGACCCTGAGCGGCATGGAGGTGCCGGTCGACGCCTGGAGGGCCGATATCGTGACGGCCGGGCTGCAGAAATGTCTTGCCGGGCCGCCGGGCACGGCACCCATCACCATCTCCGAGCGCGCCGCCGAGCGGATCTTTTCGCGCCGGCATGTGGAGCGCGGCATCGCCCAGGGCCCGGGGTCTCCGGCGGGCGCGACCGGCCGGCGCATCGCATCGAACTACTTCGACCTCGCGATGCTGATGGAATACTGGTCCGAGCGCCGGCTCAACCACCACACCGAGGCGACGACGATGCTCTATGGCGCGCGCGAATGCGCCCGGCTGGTGCTCGAGGAAGGTCTCGAGGCCCGCATCGCCCGACATGCGCTGGTCGGGCGGGCGATGGTGGCGGGGCTGCAGGCGATGGGCCTGCGGCTGTTCGGGGACCGCGCTCACAAGATGGCCAACGTGGTCGGCGTGATGATCCCCGACGGCATCGACGGCGAACGGGTGCGGACACGCATGCGCACGGGCTTCGAGATCGAGATCGGCACCGCGTTCGGGCCACTGGCGGGCAGGATCTGGCGTATCGGCACCATGGGCTACAACTGCCGCGGCCATGCGGCGCTGATCACCCTGGGTGCGCTGGAAGCCGTGCTGCGATCGGAAGGTGCCGAAGTGCGGCCGGGAGAAGCGGTGCAGGCCGCGATGCAACTGCTCGAAGCCCCCGCCGCCCGTTGATGCGACGGCAGGGCGGCGCCTGCTGCCTGGAAACCACGTTCCGGCGGTATAAGGGGCTCCGGTCGTAAGCCTTATGCAACCATCATAGTACTACTGCGTCGTGATGACGCACGGGGCTCTGGAGGCCGGCACCGCCCTGTGCACGGCGAAGGCTGACAGCCGGCCGCAACCGCCGCCACTGGAGCTTCGTCATGTCCATCCTCGCCTGGGTCATCCTCGGCCTCATCGCCGGCTTCATCGCCAGCAAGCTCGTCAACAAGTCCGGCGAGGGCCTGCTGCTCGACATCGTCCTCGGGATCGTCGGCGCGCTCGTCGGTGGCTTCGTCTTCAACGAATTCGGCGCTGTCGGGGTCACTGGCCTCAACATCTACAGCCTGATCGTTGCCGTTGTCGGCGCCGTCATCGTGCTGTTCCTGTATCACGCGATCGTCGGCCGCCGCACGATCTGATCCGACTGGTCCGCTCGACCGGATGCGCGCGACATGCGCGCATCCGGATCGTTCGTGGTCCTAGACAGCACACTTCGCGAATTTGCCCTTGGCGTCCCGACACGTCTTCGGAACCGGGGGGCACTTGACGAACTTTCCCTTGTCGTTCCGACAAGGAGCCGCTGCCAGGCTCGGCACTGTGGTGCTGCAGGCAAAACCGATGGCCAGCAAGGCAAGCAAGGTCCGACGCATGGAGCTCTCCGGCTGCAAAGCGACAGCCTAGCAGAGCTTGTTCAGGACACCAGCCTCAGCCGAACAGCTTGGCAGCAGTCTCTGCCACGTGACGACCCTGGAACCGGGCGCCCGCCAGTTCGTTCTCGGTCGGCTGCCGCGAGCCATCGCCGGCTGCGATGGTGGTCGCGCCGTAGGGGCTGCCACCGGTGACCTCGTCCAGCTTGAGCTGACCCTGGAAGCTGTAGGGCAGGCCAACCACCGTCATGCCGAGATGCAGCAGGTTGGTGATCAACGAGAATAGCGTCGTCTCCTGGCCGCCATGCTGCGAGGCGGTCGAGGTGAAGGCGGCGCCGACCTTGCCGTTCAGTGCACCGCGCGCCCACAGGCCGCCGGTCTGGTCCAGGAACGCCGCCAGCTGCGACGAGATGCGGCCATAACGGGTCGGTGTGCCAAGGACGATGGCATCATACTGCTCAAGCTCCGCGACGGTTGCGATGGCAGCCGGTTGCTGCAGCTTGAAGTGACCCTTCTGGGCGATTTCTTCCGGCACCGTCTCCGGGACGCGCCGGATGGCGACCTCGGCACCGGCCTCCCGGGCGCCAGCGGCGACAGCTTCCGCCATCTGCTCGATATGGCCGTAGGTGGAGTAGTACAGCACGAGAACCTTGGGCATCGTGATCTCCTGGTTTGGACGACCGCACCGTCCGCCACCTTGCCCGCCGTTTCCAGTCGAATAGTTCTGGCGAGACTGTTCGATGACCTTGGCATGTCAGCCGGCGGAAACGTCGTCCGACAGTCGTTGTATCAGCCAGCTTGCCGCTGGCCCGGGGGGCGTATCCACCCGATGTATGGCGCTGAAGCGGTAGCGGGTCGGCGGCGCGTCGGGGACCTGCAGCCTCACCAGCCGGCCGGCGCGCAGATCGTCCCGCACCATCGTGAGCGGCATGTTGCCCCAGCCGATACCTGCAAGCAGCAGGGCATGCTTGGAGCCCAGATCGGCCAGTCGCCAGGTGCGCGTGCCGATGACGCCGAAGTCCCGGCCCGCGGTCAGCGCGGAGCGGTCGGCGAGCACCAGCTGCACATGCAGGCGAGCGTCGCGGTGTTTGACAGGCGCCGCCGGCAGGTGGAGAGGCGCTGCCAGGGGATGGCCCGGAGCGGCAACCGGGATCAGCTCGATCTCGCCGACGGGCGTACTCTCGATGCCATGCATGCCCTGGTTGAGCGGGCCACTGACGCCGACGCCGGCGCGGCCATCCAGCACCATCTGCGCGACACCGCCGAGCGCTTCGACATGCAGGCGCAGGGTGACGGTGGGGAAGGCGTCCTGGAAGCCCTTCAGCGCATCGACCAGGCGGGGTGTCGGCAGCATGACGTCCACCGCCAGCCCGACCTCGGCTTCCAGACCGGTCTCCAGGCCGCGTGCCTTGGCGCGCAGTCCGTCGACGCTGTCCAGCACAAGCCGGGCGTCGGCCAGCAGCGAACGGCCGGCATCGGTCAGGATCGGCCGCCGGGTGCCGGCACGGGCAAACAGCCCGACGCCGAGCTGCGCCTCCAGGTTGGCGATCGTATAGCTCACCACCGACGTCGCGCGGTGCAGCGAGCGGGCCGCCTGGGCAAAGCTGCCGGCCTCGACCACGCTGACGAAGACCCGGAGCTGATCCAGGGTAGGTGTGCCGATCGTCATCCTGTCGTCCGCCTCCGGCCGCTGCCCGACGCTGTCGTGCGGCCGTGCGACCGTGCTAGACAAGAACCGGGCGACATCAGCGGAGAGAGACGATGGCCGATCCGGCGAGCACGATCACCCTGCTGCATGGCGAATATGCCCTGGTCGTCGGCCAGGATGGCAGCCGCATGTCGGTACGGGTGGAAGGCGAGCATCTCGACGACGAGGACGGGCTGCCGGTCTCGGTGGTTCTGGTGACGGCCCTGGCCCGCCGCCTCCTCGAGGACCCGGACTTCCACGACGAGATGCTCGAATGGTACGAGGAGCACGACGAGGAAGACGACGACGAGGTCGCCGGAACCGCCTGATCCCCCTCGCTACTTGATCCGTTCTCCAGCCTGACGCGCGCTTGCGTGTGCCTCAGGAGGTTTCGTCCAGGAGGGTCAGGTCGAACACATAGTCATCCGCCGGCGCATCCGGCTCGACCGATCCGCTGCGCCGCAGTTCCTCGAGCAGGTGGGGGATGCGTTCGCCCGGCATCGCCCGGCTGAACAGGTAGCCCTGGATCTCGGTGCAGCCCTGTCGGCGTAGCTGGTCGAGCTGCTCAAGCGTCTCGACCCCTTCGGCAGTCACCACGACGCCAAGGTCGGCGGCAAGCCCCACCACCGCATGCACCACGGCGGCGCTGCGCCGGTCGTGGATCATGTCGCGCACGAAGCTCATGTCCATCTTGATCTTGGAGAAGGCAAAGCCCCGCAGGAAGCCGAGCGAAGAAAAACCGCGGCCGAAATCGTCCAGCGCGATGCCGACCCCGAGATCGCGCAGGCCTTCAAGCACGCCGAAGCTCGAGGTGTCGGCATCCATGAAGATGCTTTCGGTGATCTCCACCTCCAGCCGGTGTGGCGCGAGCCCGGTGCGGCGCAGGGTCTCGGCGACGCGCTGGATGAAGCCGCGTCCGCCGAGCTGCCCGACCGAGATGTTCACCGCGACCTTCAGCATCTCCGGCCAGGTGGCCGCCTCCGCGCAGGCGTGGCCCAGGATCCAGTCGCCGAGCTCCTCGATCAGTCCGGCCTCCTCGGCCAGGCGGATGAAGCGGTCCGGCGAGACTGACCCGCCGTTCGGGCGGCGCCAGCGTGCCAGTGCCTCGAAGCCGCGTATGGCGAGGGTCTGCGCGTCCACGATCGGCTGGTAGGCCAGCACGATGTTCTTCTCGGCGATCGCCTCGCGCAGGTCGCGCAGCAGGGCGCGCTGCTCCTGGGCGATCTGCTTCAGGCCGGTATCGTAGAACCGGTAGCATCCGCCGCCATCGTGCTTGGCCTGATAGAGTGCGAGGTCCGCCGCCTCGAGCAGCGCCTCGCCGGTATCGCCGGCGAGGGGGGCCATCGACACCCCGATGGAGAGCCCGACCGAGGTGTCGCGCTCGTCGACCAGGAACGGGTGCTCGAACTGCCTGAGCATGCCCTCGGCCAGAACCTGCATGGCGGTCACCGTGGTGTTCCGCTGCAGCAGCATGAACTCGTCGCCACCGATGCGCGCGAGCAACGCGCCCGGGCCGATGCAGCCATCGAGGCGCTTGGCCGCCGCCTGCAGCAGCACGTCGCCGGCGGCGTGTCCCATGCTGTCGTTGACTGCCTTGAAGCCATCCAGGTCGATGCTCATCAGGGCGAACGCCTCGCTGCGCCGGCCGAGATCCTTCAGCGCCGCACGCAGGCCTTCGGTGAAGGCCTGGCGGTTCGGCAGGCCGGTGAGCAGGTCGTGGCGTGCCTGGTGGGACGCGCGGGCCTCGGCGCCGCGCGACTCGGTGACGTCGGCGCCGACGCCGCGATAGCCGATGAAGTGCTGGTTCTTGTCGAAGATCGGCCGGCCGGTGAGCGACCACCAGCGCAGCGTCCCCTGGCGCCGGACCGGGGCCACGATGCTGCGGAACACAACCCGGTCGCGCATGCACTGGGCCAGCTTGCTGGCGTCGGTGGTCTCGTCGTCCAGGCCATCGGGATGGTATCGCGGCGTCCGCACGATCTCGATCAGGCGCCTGCCCTCGACCCAGGATTGCGGCCGCTGCAACGCATCGGCGAGGCCCGGGGTGACGAAGCGCAGCCGGCCTTCGGCGTCGGTCTCCCACAGCCAGCGGTTGATGCGCTGGTCGACGTCGCCGAGCAGCAGCTGGATCATGTCCTGCTGGTCGCCCTGCTGCAGCCGGACCAGGGTGTAGCGCTCGAACAGCAGGCGCAGCGCGTTGCCGGCGAATATGACGAAGAAGGCGTAGATCGCGAGCAGCACGCCGAGCCACTGGAACAGCACGATCCCGGTCCGGTGCAGGGTCAGGAACGAGCCGATGATGAGCGGGATGGCGAATGCCTCCACCGCTGCGAACACCGGCGTCAGGGCCAGGCTGGTAGCGATCAGGCCGGCGCAGGTGCAGGCGATCATGACCCGCATGTCGGCGGTGGCCGGAATGAACAGCCGGTACGGCATCGTGCTCCAGGCGAGGCCGAGGGCAAGGCTCAGCCCGGTGAGCAGCCGGGTGTAGTTGTTGCGCTGGCGATCGGTGATGCCGGCCCGCAACTGGCGGCGCGCATGCTGCGCGGTGAGCCAGGCGAGCCCGGCCACGGCCTCGATGATCGCGATCAGACCGTAGCGGAAGCCCTCCAGGCCGATGCCCAGGTTGGGCAGCAGCACCGCGGCGACGCCGCCACTGGTGAACAGGCAATATGGCACCAGTCGCGATGCGGCACGCAGGCTCTCGTCGCATGCCGCGGCGTGATATCGGCTGGGAGCGGGCTGCTGCCGGACGATCTGCACAAGCCTGTTTCGTGCCGCCTGCAGCAGACTCATCCGGAATTCTCTCGATAGCGAACGGGTGCAGCCTATGCCGGAAGGCTCGTCAGGCCGCCGCATCGAGAAGCGAGGCTAGCATGCGTCGCACTAGGTTTGGTTGTAATAAAAAGCCGGGCACGGTTGTATCCGGCCCGGCTTCACGGAAATGTCAATCACGTAGCCGTGAAGAATTAATTTTGTTTCAGGCTGCCTGGAGCTGAAGCTTTTCCAAGACGTCGTTGGCGGCGAGGCCGAATAATTCCTCGCAGCGGCGAATATGTGCAAACAGCGTTGCGCCCGCCACATCCGGATCGGTTGCGGGATGATAGGCGCGGGCGAGGTCCTCGTCGATTTCCAGGTGCGACGGCCCTTCGTGGTCGTCCTCCATATGCGCGAGGCCCCAGATCCAGCGACCGGACGGGAAAGCGCCGGTGAAGGCTGGGGCATGGCACAGGTAGGCCGCCAGTTCTTCCGCAATATATTCGGTGCCGGCGAGCCAGCAGAAGAACTCGACCGGATCCTCGCTGTCGGCGTTGGCGAGCAGCTGCTTCACGCCTTCGACCATCGGGGAGTTGTCGAGATCGATGCCGAGCTCGTCCGCCGCGCGACGCCAGAGCAGGGCGTGCGAGCCTTCCTCCTCCTTCATCTCGCGCACCGCCTCGCGGGCCTCGTTGAAGAAGGCGCGCACGCGGCTCTGGCCGAAGCGCTGGACCAGCGGACGGGTCGGCAGCCGGCCGACGCGCACGTCGATGGCTCGCTCGAAGGCCTGCACGAACGGCCAGAAGCCGACCAGCAGGGCGCGGATCGCCTCGCGGTCGCCCGCAGCGCAGGCCCGGATCAGGGGGGAGCCGAAGACCTCTTCGCGTGCATGGACGCGCAGAGCGCGCCTGTCGACGGCAGGCTCGGAAAATAGCAATGCGTACATGATGCCCTCGGATTTTGAAGTCTTCGGCCCGGCAACGAAGGCTGCCGTGAGCGCCTGTTCATCCATAACTGTCGGGCATGTCCATAAAATGAGAAACTGCATGAAAATATTGCAGTCCTGTTCTATGAATTTAGCTTGAAAATCGTTTTTGAAACCGAAATAACCTGGAAGTTTGGGTTTCGTGGTTTTGACCTGACCCCGACGGGAGCAAATATGGCCCTGTCCGCGTAATCCTGGTCAAGTCCATAATTTGATACGATTTGCAGGATTAGCGCGGGAGGGCAGGCTCAGTCACGCAAGGATTGCAGCTCAACCCTTGGGCGCAAGGATCGCGTCCAGGCTGGAATGGTCGTTGCCCGACCGCACCAGGTGCGGATAGCGCAGGCCGGTGCGATCCTCGACCTGGATGGTGCGGTAGGTCCGGCCCGAGGTGACCAGCAGCTGGATCGGCGCCCCGGAATGCTGCGCCTGCGTGATGGCGTCGGCGAGGTCGTCGGCGTCCTGGAATTTCATCCCGGCGATGCCTTCGATGCTGTCGCCTTCGGTCAGCCCGGCCTTCCAGGCAGGGCTGTTCCAGGCCACCTCGACCACCTTCGCGTCCTTCAGCACCACGCCGATCGAGAAACTGAAATCGCGGATCTTCCGCTCGCGCTCGAAGGACTCGAACAGCGGCGATTTCTGGTCGGTCATCACCAGCCGGTAGCCGCCACGCTCGAGGCCGTCGAGCGGCGCCGAGCCGCCGCGCCGGTCGAGCCTGGCGTGCAGGAAGCCGGCCCAGTCATAGGGCAACGCCCCGTCCAGCGCCTTCACGACATCCTCGAATCGATACGTCCTGGTCACGAAGCTGCCGTCGTTGCTCGAGAACAGGCTGCGGGCGACATCGTCGAGCGACTTCGTGCCGTGGCTGCGCGCACGGATCAGCGTGTCGGCGTCGAGCCAGATCAGCATGCCTTCGAGGTAGTAGTCCTCGCCACGCTGCCAGTCGGGCCACGGCAGGTCGCGCCGGCGGACGAAGATCGGACTGTTCGTGGTGTCCTCGAGCGGGCGCCAGCTGCGCCCGACCTCGCTTTGCATCATGGCGCTTTCGTAGGCGAGCGTATCGAGCGCCTGCTCGCGGGTCCACAGCCCCGCCCGCGCGGTCAGCACCTGGCCCCAGTACTGGGTCATGCCCTCATAGACCCAGAGCAGGCTGTCACGCTCCGGGACGCTGTTGAAGTCCGGCGACCACAGGTCGGCGGGACGGAAGTACTTGCCGTTCCAGGAGTGGGTGAATTCGTGCGCCAGCAGGTCGCGGCCGTCGGCGGTCTTGTCCCACTCGCTGAAGTAATTGCCGTCGGTGGCGTTCTCGCTCGAACGGTGATGCTCCAATCCCTCGCCGGTCAGCTCGTCGCTGAGCGCCAGCAGGAAATCATAATGGTCGTAATGGTGCGACCCGTAGAGCCTGTAGGCCTGCTGCACGATGGCACGGTGTCCGGCAAGCTGCTGTGCGCTCACCCGCAGTTCCGACGGCTTGTCGGCAACGACGTCGAGGTGCACCGCAACCTTTCCGCCCGGATCCAGATCGAGCCGCTCGAAATAGCGCCCGGCATAAAGTGGGCTGTCGAGCAGCGTCGAGAACGGCACCGCCCCGAATTGCACCCGGCCATCCGGGTCGGCTGGCCCCTTGGCGCCGAGTGCTGTGGCGAATTGCCAGCCAGAGGGCAGCCGGACCGACGGTGCGACCTGGATGTCGCGGGTGAAGTAGCCGGCGGGATAGAGCGCCACCGTGTTCCATTGGAGATCCAGCATGGCGGGCGTCATCACCACGCGGCCCTGCCCCTCGATGGCCGGCGAGAGGAACTGGAAATCGATGCCGATCGATGTGGCGCCGGCCGGTACCGGGACATGGAAGGCGTACATGTCGACCGGATCGCGACGCCAGTCGAGTGTGGCGGTGCCCGCGCGTGCAACCAGCCCGGCAAGCAGTTCGATCGGCCCGGTCGGGCCATGCGCGCCGGGGATCCACTCCGGATAATGCAGGATCAGGTCGCCGGGCGCGGCGACCGGGATGGTTTCGTGCACCGACATGATCCGATGGGTGAGATCGGTGGCATCGACGGAGAGGGCGATGGTGCCTGGATACGGCGTATCGCGTGGCAGCGGCACGGCGGGTGGCATCGGCAACGGGGTTGGCGGCGCCTGACGGGCCCTGGCCGGAAGTGTGGCGAGCGAGGCGGTCGCAAGCAGCAAGGCGAAACGGATCATGCGGTATCCTGGTTGAAGGGTTTTCGGGTCAGGGTCGTAGCCGGGCCCACGCCGGGGCGTGGTCGCTGGCACCGTGCTCGCCACGCACTTCGCGGTCGACGCCGGCATCCTGCAGGCGTCTGGCGAGGTCCGGGCTCAACAGCAGATGGTCGAGCCGCAGTCCGGCGTCGCGCGCCCAGCGATCCCGCTTGTAGTCCCAGAAGGTGTAGAGCGGCGCCTTCGGGTGGCGGGAACGGAGCGCATCGGTCCAGCCCTGCCCGACCAGGCGCCGGAACGCCGCGCGCGGAGCGGGCTGCAACAGCGCGTCCTTCGCCCAGGATCTGGTCGGGTAGATGTCGGCATCGGTCGGCACGACGTTGTAGTCGCCGGCCAGCACCACCGGTACGCCAGCCTTCTGCAGCTCGGCTGCATGCGCGATCAGCCGTTCGAACCAGTCCAGCTTGTAGTCGAATTTCGGACCCGGCTGCGGATTGCCGTTCGGCAGGTAGATCGACGCGACGAGCACGCCCGCCACCGCCGCCTCGATGTAGCGGGCCTGGGTGTCCCTGGCGTCACCTGGAAGCTGCCTGCGTGTCAGCACCGGTTCGGTGTCCCGGGCCAGGATGGCGACGCCGTTCCATGTCGGCTGGCCCTGCCATACCGCGCCGTAGCCGGCCGCCTCGAGTGCCTTCGCCGGGAAGGCGTGGCTGGCGGCCTTGAGCTCCTGCAGGCAGACGATGTCCGGCTTCGAGTGCTGCAGCCACGCCAGCAGGTTCGGCAGCCGCCGGTTGACGTTGTTGATGTTGAAGGTCGCGATCTTCACGCGGCGGACAGGCGGGTCAATGGGTTTCCTGGCTCAAGTGGTGCCGATGATGGCCGTGCCGGTGATGCAGATCGGGATAATGCGCGTGCCGATGCCACAGGCGCGCGTGCCGGTGCGGGTGGGTGTGCGGCTCCCCCGGCTGTACGCCGGGCGGATGGGCGTGCCGGTGATGCTCGTCGTGCCGGTGGCTGTGCTCGTGCTCCATCTCGTCGTGCAGGTGATCGTGCTCGTGGCGTTCCGACAGATGCAGCCACAACCCGATCGCCATCAGCGCGCCGGCGGTGAGCAGGATGGTCGAGACCGGATCACGTAGCAGCACCAGAGCAAGCATCGCACCGACGAAGGGAGCCAACGAGAAATAGGCGCCGGTACGGGCCGCGCCCAGGTGGCGTAGCGCCAGGACATAGAGGGCGAGGCTGACCCCGTAGCCGAGGAAGCCGACCAGGGCAGCCATCGCCAGCAGGCGGGGATCCGGCAGCGGCACCCCGTGCAGCAGCGCCAGCACCACGTTGACGGCGCCGGCGACCAGTCCCTTGAGCATTGCCAGCTGCACCGGATCGGCGGCGGACAGGCGTCGCGTCAGGTTGTTGTCGATGCCCCAGCACAGGCAGGCGCCGGCGATCCAGACGCTGCCGAGGTTCAGGCGTGCCCGGGCGGCACCCTCGCCGCCGTACGACAGCAGCGCGGCGCCGGCCAGGATGGCGAAGGCTCCGGCCAGCAGCCGCCGATCCACGTTCTCGCGGAACACGATCCAGGCGATCGCCATGGTTGCGAGACCTTCGAGGTTCAGCAGCAGCGAAGCGGTGGAGGCGTCGGTCCGGGCCAGGCCCAGCATCAGCAGCAACGGTCCGGCCAGGCCACCGGTCAGGATCACCAGCCCGAGCCAGGGCAGGTCCCCGCGCCGCAGGGGTGCCTCGGCAGCCCTGTGCCCGAGCAGGCCACGCGCAAGTCGTGCGCAACCGAGACCGATCCCGGCGCCGAGATAGAGCAGTCCCGCGGTCATCTGCGGGTCGATGGAGCCGAGCAGCAACTTGGCCATCGGCGTGCTGGCGCCGAACAGCAGGGCGGACAGCAGGGCAAACGGTATCCCCGTGCGCCTCACCGCTCCGATGACCCGGAAGTCGTCAGCCTGCTAATCCTCCGCCGTCTCGCGGCGCAGCAGCACCTCGCGCTTGCCGACATGGTTGGCGGGACCGACCATGCCCTCCTTCTCCATCTGCTCGATCAGCTTGGCGGCGCGGTTGTAGCCGATCGAGAGATGCCGCTGGATGAACGAAGTCGACGCCTTGCCCTCGCGCGCCACCAGCGCCACCGCCTGGTCGAACAGCCCGGCCTCGCCGTCGAAATTGCCGCCGTTGAGGCCGTTGCCCGATCCGCCGCCCGACCCGCCGCCGCCGGAGGACCCGGAGGCGTCCTCCTCGAACGGCGAGGTCACGTCGTCCAGGTAGGTGGGCTCGCCCTGCTGGCGCAGGTGGCGCACGACGTCCTCGACCTCCGCGTCGCCCACGAACGGCCCATGCACGCGGGTGATGCGTCCGCCGCCCTGCATGTAGAGCATGTCGCCCTGGCCCAGCAGCTGCTCGGCGCCCTGCTCGCCCAGGATGGTGCGGCTATCGAACTTGCTGATCACCTGGAAGCTGATGCGGGTCGGGAAGTTGGCCTTGATGGTGCCGGTGATGACGTCCACCGAAGGCCGCTGCGTCGCCATGATGACGTGGATGCCGGCTGCACGCGCCATCTGCGCCAGCCGCTGCACCGTGCTCTCGATCTCCTTGCCGGCCACCATCATCAGGTCGGCCATCTCGTCGATCACCACCACGATGTAGGGCAGGTTTTCGAGGTTGAGCGGCTGCTCCTCGAAGATCGGCTTGCCGGTCTCGGGGTCGAAGCCGGTCTGCACCCGGCGCATCAGCACCTCGCCGCGCTCGCGCGCGACCGCGACCCGGTCGTTGTAGCCGTTGATGTTGCGCACCCCGAGCTGGCTCATGCCCCGGTAGCGCCGCTCCATCTCGCGCACGGTCCATTTCAGCGCGGTGACCGCCTTGGCCGGCTCGGTGACCACCGGCGCCATCAGGTGCGGGATGCCGTCGTAGATCGACAGCTCCAGCATCTTCGGGTCGATCATGATCAGCCGGCACTCGTCGGGCGACAGCCGGTACAGCAGCGACAGGATCATCGAGTTGATGCCGACGGATTTGCCGGAGCCGGTGGTGCCGGCGATCAGCAGGTGCGGCATGCGGGCGAGGTCGGCATAGATCGGCGCGCCCGAGATGTCCTTGCCGAGCGCGAGGCAAAGGCGGGACGGATTGGCGTGCCAGGCCTCGAGGTCGAGAAGCTCGGAGAAATAGACCGTCTCGCGCCGTGCGTTCGGCACCTCGATGCCGATCACGTTGCGGCCCGGCACGGTCGCGATGCGCACCGCGGTGACCGACAGCGAGCGCGCGATGTCGTCGGCAAGGCCGATCACCCGGGCGGACCGGATGCCGGGCGCCGGCTCGAGTTCGTACAGCGTCACCACCGGGCCCGCATGGATCTCCCCGATCGCCCCTTGCACCCCATAGTCAGACAGCACCGTCTCCAGCAGCCGCGCGTTGGCCTGCTGGCTCTCCGGCGAGGGGCCGGTGGCGGAGCGCGGCGGGGCCGCCTTCAGCAGCGACAGCGGCGGCAAGGTCCAGCCCTCGCCGTCCGGCTCGGGGGCGCGCCGCGGTGGCACCGGGCGCGATGCGGCGGCGGCTGGTAGTGGCTGCGCGGAAGCGCCGGCAGCAGGCTCGACGCGGCCACCCAGCAGCTTGCGGATCGACATCAGCGCACCCTCGCGCACCGGTGCCGGCTGCATATCGGCATGGCTTGGGTTCTCCCGATCCGCGGTGCGCGACCCGGTGGCCTGCACCGGCGTCGCGGTCTCGCTGGCGCGCCGGGCGGCGGCCCGGGCGGCAGCCGAGCGCAACGGCAGGATCGGAACCTCGTCATGCTCGTCACCGGCGCCAGGCGGCAGCATGTAGCCGCCGCCGTTCTGCGGCGTCGGCCCGGCGCCCGGCCCACGGCTCGGCACAGGGCTCAGGCTCGGCTCGCGGCGGGCACGGCTTCGCTCCTCGCGCGCATCCGGCCGAACCGAGGGTTCGGCCACTGCAGCCCGCCGTCCGGCTACCGCCGTGGCGGACGTCGCGGTATCCGCCGCGCGATCCAGGACAGAGTCCCGGGCACGGGACGCGAACGGAGACGGGCCGGAAGAGGTGCGGTCGGGCAGGTCGGCATCCGGCACGAAGCCGTCGGTGGGCATCGCGGTGCGGCGGCGCAGCCAGGACGGCACGGTGAAGCGGGCCTGCCGGCGCGCGGCGGCGCGGGACCGTCCGGCGACCGTCCCGGTCTCGCGGTCGCCATACTGCATCACCGGCCGGGTGGAAAAACGCGCGGCGCGACGGGCGCCGCGTCCGGCGGCGCGCCATTCGCCGGCGGACAACGCCAGCGACAGCGGCGACAGCACCAGTGCCAGCATGGCGCACAGCGCCCAGGCCAGCGGCGCCCCGGCGACGCCGATCATGTCGTGGCCGGCGCTCAGCGCGATGCGCGCGAGCGTCTGGCCGACCGCGCCGCCGAGCCCCGCCGGCCCGGGCCAGCGCAGGAACTGCGTATGCATCAGGATCGGCAGCGCCGAGAAGGCCGCCGCCGCCGCCGGCAGGGCGCAGAGCAGCGCGATCCCGCGCAGCGCCAGGCTGCCAAGGCCACGATGGGATCCGATGCGCCAAGCCCAGCCGAGCAGCGCCAGCGGCAGCAGCAGGGCGGCGAGGCCGAAGCCCTGGATCAGCAGGTCGGCCAGGATCGCGCCGGACGCGCCGGCAAGGTTGGCCGGTGGCGCGGTGGTGGCGGTGTTCAGCGACGGGTCGCGCGCATCGTAGCTGACCAGCGCAACCAGGGTGGTGATCGACACCAGCGCCAGCACGATGGCCAGCACCTCGGCGACGCGGCGCTGGGCGATCGCCTGCATGCGCGGCGAGGCCAAGCGTTCCGACAGGTACCGGCTGCCAAAGGCGACGTTCATCGGGCTGTTCCTGGGCATGATCAGACCGATCATGCCCTGCTGGTCGTGGCGAGGAGCCGCAGCCGTCGTGCCGGCGTTGCGAGCAAGGCCGGGATTCGGGTGCCGCTCCAGGGTGTTCCCGAGCTTAGCTCAGACCAGGGATGAGAAAAAAGCCGAGAACCTCGTCGTACCCTAGTAGGTGCGCGCGCCGGTGTCGGCGGTGCCGGAGCCGTGGGCTTCAGGGCCGGCGCCGTAGCGGGCGGCCAGCGCGCCGGCATTGCGGGACAGCAGCCCGATATCGGTGCCCACCGCCACGAAGCGCGCGCCGAGCTCGATGTAACGCCGCGCCAGTGCTTCGTCGCCCATCAGGATGCCGGCGGCCTTGCCCGACGCGCCGATGCGGCGCAGCGCGTCCTCGATGGCGGACTGCACCTCGGGCGCGGTGGGGTTGTCGAGATAGCCCATCGAGGCAGACAGGTCGGCCGGTCCGATGAACAGACCGTCCACCCCGTCGATGGCGGCGATGGCATCGAGATTATCCAGGCCGAGCCGGGTCTCGATCTGCACCAGCAGGCAGATCTCGGAGCCAGCGGCATGCAGGTAGCCTGCCTGCCGGTCGAAGCGGGAAGCGCGCGCGATCGCGGCGCCGACGCCGCGGACGCCCTCGGGCGGGTAGCGGGTGGCGGCGACCAGGGCGGTGGCCTGCTCCGGGGTCTCGACCATCGGCACCAGCAGCGTCTGCGCGCCGATATCCAGCAGTTGCTTGATCATCCAGGTCTCGCCGACCGGCGTCCGCACCACCGGATGCGAGGGATACGGCGCCAGCGCCTGCAGCTGCGCCAGGATCGAGCGCAGGTCGTTTGGTGCGTGCTCGCCATCGACCACCAGCCAGTCGAAGCCGGCGCCCGCGCAGACCTCCGCCGCGTAGGCATCGGCGAGCGCCAGCCAGAGTCCGATCTGCGCGCCGGGCTCGCGGAGCCGTGCCTTGAAGGGATTCGGGATCGGCGTCATCGGGCTCGCACCATGCACGGTCTTGCTGACGGACCGGAGCAGAGGCGCCGCCGGTTGTCCAGCCTGGTCAGACCTTCATCCTGCGCCGCCGGATGGGAGTGGGCGCGAGGGGGGCGGGCGGCAGGACGGGCGTCAGTGGCGGCTGCCAGCGGCCCTCCAGCACGCCGAGGATGCCGGCGATGCGCGCGGCATCCGGCCGGTCGAAGCCGGCTTCGGCGATCCTGCCATCTTCGACGACGAGGCGGCGGTCGGTGATCTGGGCGGTTGCGACCGCATCGACGCTGTTGACGAGGACGCAGGTGAAGCACCCGTCGCGCCAGGCTTCCCCGACCCGCGCCTGCGCGCGGAAGCCGCCGCACAAGGGCGCGTCCGGGAAATGCGCCGGCAGGTCGGGACGCAGCTCGCGCGAAGCCGAAAGCACGATCTGGAGCCCCTGGTCGGGATCGACCAACGCGACATGCAGCCGGCCGGCAAGGCCGACCCCGGGGATGAACGCCCATCCCTTGATCTCGAACCGGTCGCCCGCCTGGCTGTCCGGCGGGAGTTCACCGAACAGGTCGATATGGTGGCGCAGCGACCGATTGGTACGCCAGCTCGCGCGGCCGACCGGAACCCGCGGCAGCACCAGCCCGGGTTCCTCCCCGGTCTGCGCCGCGACCCGGTAGAACGCCCAGGTGACAGTCTCGTTGGATGGCCGGTGCTGGGACGCCTCGACGATGCGACCGGCCTTGACGGTGATCGACAGCCCGGTCAGGCCGAAGGCGGCGCGGTCGCCGAAACTGTTGACGAGCGCCACCAGGTAGCGGCCCTCGCACCATGCGCCGCGCAGCGCGATGCGGGCATTGAAGCCCGACCGCCGCGGCGCATCGGGGAAGCTCGCCTTGATGTCGTCCCGCGCCTCGCGCGTGGCCGGACAGAAGATCACCGCCCCGCCTTCCAGGCCGACCAGCGCGACATGCACCTGCCCGTCGAAACCCAGCTTCGGCACGAAGGTCCAGCCGCTCACGGCCAGTTCGTCGGCGGGCTGCCAGGGGTCGCGTTCAAGATGGTCGGGGGAGGCGCCGCAGACGCTGTCGAGATGCACCTCCGAGCCCTGCACATGGCTCCAGTCCTGGATCTGCGCCGGCAGCTCGAGCCGCACGCCGGAGCGGCGGCTCGGATCGAGGATGTGCCTGGGCGGCGCGAGGCTCTTCCAGCTCGCGTGCGGCAACAGGTGAAGCTGGCCCGCATCCAGGCCGAGGCCGACCTGGCTTAGCCGCCGCGCCGGCGTCACCGATCGATAGACCTCCAATACCCGGGCTGCATAGTCGTCGGCATCGGTCCAGAGATGCGGGCCGAGACCTGCGCGCATCCTGGCCAGGCGCCGCGGATCCGCCCGCAGCAGCTCGAGCAGATCCAGCACCGCGCTGGCGTCGCCGATGCGCACCTTGAAGCCGTTGACCCCGTGCTCGACCCGCTCGCCGAGGGCGCCGATGTCGCTGACGATGGGAACGAGGCCGGCCCGCCAGGTCTCCGAGAGCGAGATGCAATAGGTCTCGGGCCAGATCGACAGGTGCAGCGCGATGTCGGCCTGCGCCAGCAGTCCGGTATCCCCCGGTGCGTAGCGCCCGTGGCAGGTGACGTTGGGCCGGTCGAGCCGCGCCAGCAGATCGGCATAGAGCGGCTCCGCGGCGCCCAGCAGATGGAACCGGAACAGCGCCGGGTTGGCCTCCTCGATCAGGCTCACCACCAGGTCGGCACCTTTGGCGCGCAGGAAGTTGCCGGCGACCATGATGGTCAGTGTCCCGTCCCTGGCGGGCGTGCGCGCCGGGGGGGTGGCCTGAATCGTGCCGCCCGGGGCCGGGATGCCGAGGACCAGCCGTCGCCGGTCGGCGAGCCCGGGGTAGATCCGCAGCATCAGCGCCTCGGAGCTGGCGGTGCCGTACAGGAAAACGTCGATCGAGCGGATCACCTCGACCATGAAGGCGCGCCGCGTCTGTTGCGCCCCGGCGGGGATCGCCTCCGCGGTGCGCAGGCAGATGTCGCAGGCACTGATCGATTTGTTCCCGATGTCGCAGAATACCTGCTCATGGTTCAGCAGCATGTAGCGCGAGCAGACCAGGAAGAAGTCGTGCGCCGAAAACACCGTGCCGGCGCCGCACGCCTTCGCGATGATCGGCAACGATGCCGCGTGATGGCCGAGATGCTGGAAATGCACCAGGTCGATGCCGTACTGCCCGATGACGTTGGCGAACGCGATCTCCTCCGGGGCATCCGTCAGGCAGTCCAGCCAGCCGATCGCCGGCATGTCGAAGCGCTCGAGGATCTCGCCGCCCTCATCCAGCAGCTGGCACTCGCCGTCGCGTCGCAGCCAGAACAGTATCTCGGCCTCGCCATCGAGCATGGCGCAGACCGTCTGCTGGTAGACCTCGACGCCGCCCCACTCGTTGTTCCGGATGGTGGAATGCGTGCACATCAGCACACGCAGCCTGCGCGCCGGCAACGATGGCGGCGCCGCCCGACGCACCTCGAAATTGCCGCCGCTGACGGCGCGCAGCCTTGCCATCCGGTGCGTGTAGAGTTCGCAGTCGCTGGCCGAGCTCTGCGCGTCGGCCGCCTTGGCTGCGCGCAGCATCGGGTTTTCCAGGATGCGCCTGATCGCGCCGACGAGATCCTCGCCGTCGCGGACGAAATCGATACCGCGCAGGGCGTCGAAGCGGCCGGCCTGCAGGGCACCGCCGCAGTCCACCACCTGCGCGGTGCCGCTGCAGGCCAGCTCGAACAGGCGCGGCCCGGGCGCCGTCGCCTGGCCGGCGTCGCCGTGGCTGGCATAGTCGCGAAACATCGTCAGCGTCACCCGGCTCGCATTCGCGAAGTCGATGAAGGAGGAATGGCTGACCGGCCACTGGATCGCGAGACGCGCGAGGTCGGTCGGCAGCGGCGGCAGGAAGTCGTTGGTCGGGCAGACCAGCTTGAGCCTGGCATCGGGAAACGCGGTCAGGATGCGGCGCAGGCCGCGCACGCGATTGGGCCACATGGTGCCGGCAAAGAAGATGTCGTATTCGAGATCGGCGTCCGGCCTGATCTCCCGGTGATGGAATTTCAGGCTTCCCGCCAGCGGCAGGTAGTGCCCCTTGGCGCCGTACAGGGTGGCGCAGGCCGGATCGTTGCTCAGCACGACATCGAACAACCCGGCATGGCCCTGGTTGTATTCGAGCATGAACGGATCCTCGAACAGCCACAGCACCATGGTCGGGAAGGCGTGCCGGACACGCCTGAGCAGGCCTTCGTGCAGCCGTTGGCCATCCAGGCAGATCAGCACGTCGTGCAGCCCTTCGGCCGCCAGCGGCGCCAGCGTGCGATTGTCGGCGAGCACCACATTCTCGCCGCCGAACACCTGGCGCGCGGCGTCCATGATCGCGAGCGTGAGGTAGCTGTTCGGATTGTGGGTGAAGTTGGTGTTGTAGAGGACCGTCATGCGAGGCCGATGGCCTGCAGCGTGTCGATCACCTGACGTGCGCGATGGGCATAGAGATGATCCGAGAGCGCCCGTCGCTGCGCCAGTTCGGCGGTCATCAGCCGACGTTCCGGATCGTGCAGGAAGGTCTCCAGCAGGCGGCCGAACTCGGCCTGGTTGGAGAAGGCGGGGACCTCCCCGGCGGTGAAGCAGTGCCGGATCTCGTAGGTGTCCTCGTGGAAGAACTGCACCGCGCCCGCGAGTGCCGCCTCGAAGGTGCGTGGCCCCGGCGACGAGGGCGTGATCATGTGACGGCGGTTCTCGAAATGCAGGCTGCGGCCGAGATTGAGGACGACGCGCGCCTGCCGGTAGAGCCCGGCCAGTTGCGCATTGTCGATGCGCCGGTCGGAAAATCCGTGGCCGAGCCTGCCCCAGCCAGGTCCGATGAAGCAGAGCTTCAGGCCGGCCAGGCAATCCCGCAGGTCATCGACGATCTCGAGCCGGCTGGTGAAGGCGACGCCGCAGAACAGCACGTCGATCGGCTTTCCGGCATTGCCGTCGATCGGCGCGTAATGGCGCTTGTGGCAGCCGGCCAGCGGAAGATGGAATACGTGAGGGTGGGTGTAGAAGTTCGCGCCCCACCGGTCGCAGGAGAAGATCGCATCGAAGTCGTGCTCGATGCGATAGCTGGCATCCTGCTCGTACGGGTCTTCGGTGGCCCAGAACACGGTAGTCTTGCCGAGGCGGCGGGCCGCACGGCTGACCTCGCCGAAATAGGTGCTCTCCGGCAGGTAGGAACCAATGCCGATGACAAGGTCGGGCACGGTCGCCTCGATCACCGCCGCCGCGCCACTGATGTTGGCGCTGAGGACGTTGTCCTGGCCGAGGCATTCGATCCAGCCGTCGACGATGCATTGCCTGACCAGGACATTCGCATCGGACTCGAAGCGACCGCCGCTGCAGATCAGGGCCGTCAACGCTGCCGGCATGCAGGTGAACCTCCGCGGCGAAATCATTTCGCCAGCAGCACGCTTCTCCTACACGATCATGGTGTCACGTTCCAGGTGCGCTACGCGGGTGATTCCGCGCCGTGCCTGCAGCGTGGCGGGTCAGGAAGCCGGCCGGAAATGCTGCCGCCGTTTGGCGGTCGGCAGCATGTCCCGGTTTGGCGTCATTCCGCCTTCAGGTTGACCGCGGAAATGCGGCCCTTCTGACCGGATTCGAGGTCGAAGCTGACCTTCTGACCGTCGTTGAGGCTGCTCCAGCCGGCGCGCTCGACGGCGGAGATGTGCACGAACACGTCGCTCGAACCATCGCTCGGCTGGATGAAGCCGAAGCCCTTGGTCGCGTTGAACCACTTCACGGTGCCGCTTGGCATGATCCGTTCTCCATATATTCGGAGGCCGCCACGCTGGCAGCCCATATTGCTCGCAAACAGTAAGAGACGGTCGCTTTGGAAGACGAACTGCCCGGCTGGAAGAAGCACCGAGCCCGCATTATGGCCGCGCCGGGGCCCGCTGCCTAGAGTGGCCTCCGGGCGCTGCTGTCGATCAAGGCTGCTGCCGCAGGCCTGCTGCGCCGGGTCATGATGTGCGGAGTTCGCGGGACAGCGGTGGTGGAGCTGAGGGGAATCGAACCCCTGACCTCCTCATTGCGAACGAGGCGCTCTCCCAACTGAGCTACAGCCCCGCCGTGCCGGCGGCGGAAGGTAGCCAACGGCCTGATGAAGTCAAGCGCGATCACCGGGCCCAGGCCGCCGGACCGGACAACCAACGGCCGCATTGCCTTGCCCTGCCGGCCTCGCTAGCTTCCGGCCCTGTTCGGGAGGCGCAATTCCTTGCTCGTGACCAATCTGTTCGACCTGGTCATCCTGGTGATACGCCTGTTCAGCTGGGCGCTGATCCTGTCGTGCGTGTTCAGCATGCTGTTCGCTTTCGGCGTGCTCGATACCCGCAACCGTGCCGTGTGGACCATCGGTAACTTCCTGAACCGCGTCACCGAGCCGGTGCTGGCACCGGTCCGGCGGGTGATGCCCAATTTCGGCAATATCGACCTGTCGCCGCTCGTGGTGCTGCTGCTAATCCAGTACGTGGTGATCCCGTTGATCGTCACCCTCGAGTACCGCGTGCTGGCCGGCGGCGCCGGGCTCGCCGGCTGAGTGCCGGCGGCACCGTGCGGTTCTGCCCGCATGCGTGCTCTGGCATCGGGCTGCAGGGGCAGTACAGTCGGTCTACGTTCAAGGGCTCGTCGGCCGGGTGAGATCTAAGGCCGGATCGAAGCACGGGAGAGCACAGCGAATGCGCCATCGACCCGCGACCAGGACCAGCCTCCCCGGGAACGTCCCTGCCTGGAACGTCCCGGCCTGGAAGGTCTGGGCATGACTGCCCAGGACAAGGCGATCCAGCCGGCGGAGATCCAGGCCGGCCACACGCCGCTTGCCTTCGAAGGCAGCAACGGACCGCTTTCGCCCGGTATCGCGATCGTGGGCGCCGGTTTCAGCGGCACCCTGCTGGCTCTCCACCTGCTGCAGCGCGTGCCGCTGCAGACGCGCGTCGTGCTGATCGAGCGCAATGCGCAATTCGGCCGCGGACCGGCCTATTCCACCGGCAATTCCTCCCACGTGCTGAACGTGCCCGCCGGAAAGATGAGCGCCTTCCATTCCCGCCCGCTCGACTTCCTGCAATGGCTGCAGGCGTTGCCGGCCGATGAGCTCTCCGGCATCGACCCGACCGCCACCACCTTCGTGCCGCGCCGGATGTTCGGCCGCTACATTCGCCACTTGCTCAACCAGGAGGTGAAGGCACGCAATCACGGCGACCAGTTCGAGCTGATCCGCGGCGACGTCGTCGACATCGTGCCCAACGGCGGCGGCCTGAGCCTGACGCTGGACCGCAATCGCACGGTCGAGGTCGATCGCGCGGTGCTGGCGATCGGCAACTTCCCGCCGGCGCCGCCGCCGGTCGCCGACATGTCGTTCTATGACGGCCCAAGCTACCGGCCCGACCCCTGGGCCGCCGACACGCTGGACGCGCTCGATCCGGACCTGCCGGTCCTGCTGATCGGCACCGGCCTCACCACAATCGATACTGTGATCTCGCTGCTCGACCGGGGGCATCGCGGCCCGATCACCGCGCTGTCCCGGCGCGGGCTGCTGCCGCATCGCCACGGCTCGAGCCCGCCGCCGCCGGACATGCCGGAATCCGACAGCTTCCCGACCCGGGTCAACGACCTCGCCCGTGTCCTGCGCGAGGGCAGCCGGCGCTGCCGTGAACTCGGCGGCGACTGGCACACGGTGATCGACGAGTTGCGTCCGATCACTACCGAGCTGTGGCAGGCGATGTGCGTGAAGGACCGCGCCCGCTTCCTGCGCCACATGCGGCCCTGGTGGGACGTGCATCGCCATCGCGTGGCTGGACCGGTCGCCGACCGCATCGATGCGGCGCGCGGCAGCGGGCAGCTGCAGATACGCGCCGGCCGCATCCGCGAGTACCGGTCGCGGCCGGACGGCCTCACCGACATCGTGTATCGCCCGCGCTTCGGGGCCGGGCTCGAGAATGGCGGCCTCGACTGCGTGACCGCGGGCCGGGTGGTGAACTGCGCGGGACCGGATGCGGACTACAGCCGGATCCGCGATCCGCTGGTGCGCTCGCTGCTCGGCAACGGCCTAGTCCGGCCGGATCCGCTCTGCCTGGGCCTCGACGTGACCGCCAACTGCGCCACGCTCGGCCGAGACGGCTCGATCTCTCGCCGGCTGTTCGCGGTCGGGCCGGTGACCAAGGGCACTTTCTGGGAGATGACGGCGGTCCCGGACATCCGCCAGCAGGCGGAGTTCCTGGCCGGGCAGCTGGCCTCGCTGACCAAGCCGGTGCGCGTAGCCGCCGCTTCCGGGGGGCAGGCAAGCTAGCTTCTGGTGCGGCCGGCCAAATCCGACCGCACTGCACAAAAGCTTGAGTTTCGGCCCGGTAGCCGTTAGACACGGCGGCGGTGCACCGCGCGCACCGCTACGATCCCTTCAAGGGTGTGCCTGGCGCGGACGGCATGCCGGCTTAGGGAAGACCACGAACGACTGCACAGACCATCTGAGCCTGTCGCCCGGCATCTTGCCTGCGTTCGTGCTCGTCCAGCCGGTGGACCCGCTGTCCGCCTGATTTCCCTCCCTGTCTCGACACTGGCCCGACCGCGCTGCGGCGGATGCCTGACCGAGCCTGGCGCCAGGAGGCGCCTCGTATGACAAGTTTTGCCGACCTCAAGCTCTCCGAGCCCTTGCTGCGTGCCCTGAACGAAGAGGGCTACACCACGCCGACGCCGATCCAGGCCGGCGCCATTCCCTACCTCATGCAGGGCCGCGACCTGCTCGGGCTCGCCCAGACCGGCACCGGCAAGACCGCCGCCTTCGCGCTGCCGATCCTGCACCGGCTCTCGACCCACCGGCATCCGGCGCCCGCGCGCGGCTGCCGCGTCCTGGTGCTGGCGCCGACCCGTGAGCTTGCCTCGCAGATCGACGCGAGCTTCGTGACCTATGGCCGCCACATGCGCCTGTCGCACACCGTGGTGTTCGGCGGCGTCGGCCAGGGTCGCCAGGTCGATGCCATGCGCCGTGGCGTGGACGTGCTGGTCGCCGCACCCGGCCGTCTGCTCGACCTCATCGGCCAGGGCCATATCGACCTCTCGACGGTGGAAGTCCTCGTCCTCGACGAGGCCGACCGCATGCTCGACATGGGCTTCGTGCGCGACATCCGCCGCGTGGTGTCGATGCTGCCCAAGGAGCGCCAGACGCTGCTGTTCTCGGCCACCATGCCGCGTACCATTGCGGAACTTGCCGATGGCCTGCTGCGCGACCCGGCCAAGGTCGAGGTCACCCCGCCCTCCACCACGGTGGAGAAGATCCGGCAGGCGGTGATGTTCGTCGACGACGCCAACAAGAAGGCGGCGACGCTGATGCTGCTGCAGTCGCCGAAGGTGGCGCGTGCCATCGTGTTCACGCTGATGAAGCACGAAGCCAACAAGGTCGCCGAGTTCCTGGTGAAGTCCGGCGTATCCGCCGAGGCGATCCACGGCAACAAGTCGCAGGGTGCGCGCGAGCGGGCGATGGCCGGCTTCCGCTCCGGCGCCGTGAAGGTGCTGGTGGCGACCGACATCGCGGCCCGCGGCATAGACGTCGACGACGTCAGCCATGTCTTCAACTACGACCTGCCGAACGTGCCGGAGAGCTACGTCCACCGCATCGGCCGTACCGCGCGCGCCGGCCGCGAAGGCTGGGCGATCTCGCTGTGCGACGCCGAGCAGCGCGCCTGGCTGCGTGACATCGAGCGCGAGATAGGCCAGCCGATCCCGGTGTTCGCGGATCATCCGCATCATTCGGAGGCGGCGAAGAACTCGACCATGCGGCCCCCGGTGCTGGGCGGTGGCGGCGGTCGTGGACAGCGCAGCGGCGGCGGCGGCGGCCAGAACCGCAGCAGCAGCAACCGCGGACGCCCTGGCGCCCGACGGGCAGCCTGACCTAAACTCTTTGTGCGCCGCAACAAACCCGTTGACTCCCGGGGCGGCGACAACCACTATTACGGATGTGGCGCTGCTCTTGCGCGCCACATCTTGGACGTTTCCTCCCTAAACTTGGGCGGCGCCTCGTGCGCCGCCTTTTTTTTGTCTCAGTGGCCTGCTGACGATCGGGGGCCCTGGGCGGCCAGGGGTGGCGCAAGCGGCGTCAGCACCGGCCGGACCGAGAGGCCCAGGGGGACCTGCGGCTTTGTCGCCCCGTTCGGTCCGGCGTCGGAATACCAGTCGGGCACCGTCGCCCGGCGATCGTTGCGGATGGCCTGGACCTGCGACACCCGCAGCTGCCGGTAGAGGCTGCGGAAGGTCGCATACGGATCCAGCGCGCCGGCCTTGACCTGCTCGATGTCCTTCAGGTGCGCGGCCGTCTGGTCCAGTGCGCCGAGGCCCGCCTGCGACCAGCCGAACGAGTTGGAGCCGTCGAAGGACAGCCACGTGAACGGGTTGTAGGCGGCATCCATGCCTCGTCCGACACCATCGCGCAGGCCGGACGGCCCGAACACCGGGAGATAGAGGTATGGACCCGCCGGGACACCCCAGAGCGCCAGTGTGGTGCCGCCGTCGGCGTTGTGATCCGGGTAGCCAGCCGGCTTGGCGAGGTCGAGCACGCCGCCGATGCCGAACGTCGTGTTGATGGCAAAGCGCATGAAGGTATCGCCGGCGCGCCTCGGCTTGGCCTCCAGCACGTCGTCCACGAACTGCACCGGCATGCCGATATTGTTCAGCACGTTATGGATGCCGGTCCGCACCGGTCGCGGCACCAGCGCCTGGTACTGCCGCGCCACCGGGGTCAGGGCATAGGTCAGGATGCCGTCGTTGACCGCGTAGAAGAAGCGGTTGGTCGGCTCCAGCGGATCGTTGGTCGCCTTGAAGTCGGCGACGGCATCCGGATCGCTGGCCGGCGGAGGCGTCGCGCAGCCGGCGAATAGGCCGAGCACAGGCAGGAGGATGAGCATCGCCGGGCAGGCTGGCCCCCGGCGGATCGATCTGGGTTGCATCCGGTGTCCGATGTCGTTCTTGCCCCGCAAGGGAGCAGGGCATCGATACTTGCAGAAGGCCAGGCGCGCCAGTGGCTGGTTTCTGCAACTTTACCGCGTGTTGCCGGTTGCAGGCTGGTTTCGCCGCCGATCCCCCTTGCCCTCATGGGTCTGCCCCTCCACGCCTGACTGGATTGCTCAGTGACCCCTTACTCCTCACCGTCGGACCAGCCGTATCCCGGCAGCGGAAGCGCGGTGCATGGCGCAAGGCCACCGGACGGGGATGCCGCGCGAGGCTTCGCTGCCCTGGTGCAGCAGTCTGCCGACTTCATCGCGATGGCCGCCGCCGACGGAACCGTCGACTACCTCAACGAAGCCGGCCGTCGCCTGATCGGACTGGCCGACACCGACGCCCTGTATAGTCGCCCCCTCGCCTCGCTTGTCCTGCTCGCCGATGATCCGGCGCTGGACGGACGCTTCGAACGGGAGGTGCTCGCCGGCGTCCTGGGCGGGACCCCCTGGCGTGGCGATCTCGGCCTGCGCCGGCATGATGCCGAGGGATGTGTCACCGGAGCCACCATACTGGCGTCCTGCACGGTGTTCCCGTTGCGCGACCGGCAGGGACGGGTCAGTGGCTTCGGCCTGGTGGCGCGCGACGTCGCACAGGCGCGGCAGGCAGCGCTGCGGACGCAGGCCCGGGTCGAGCTCGGTGACCGCCTGCGCGAACTCGACGATCCTGCCGAGATGGCACGCACGGCGGCCGAGATCATGGGCCGCACTCTGGGTGTCAGCCGGGCCGGCTACGGCACCATCGATGCGGTTCGCGAGACGATCACCATCGAGCGCGACTGGACGCTGCCGGGGATCTCCAGCCTTGCCGGCACGCTGCGCTTTCGCGAATTCGGCTCATACATCGAGGACCTCAAGCGCGGCGAAACGGTGGTGTTCGCCGATGCCGAGACCGATCCCCGCACCGCCGCCGCCGCCCTGGAGAGGATCGAGGCGCGGTCGCTGGTCAACCTGCCGATCGTCGAGCAGGGTCACTTCGTGGCGTTGTTCTACCTGAACAACAAGCAGGCCCGGGCCTGGAGCGAGAGCGAGCTCGACTTCGTCCGCGAGATGGCCGGCCGCGCCCGCGAGGCGATCGAGCGCAGACGCGCCCAACACCAGCTGCACCGCCTTGCCGACGACCTGCAGCGGCTGGTGGCGCAGCGCACCGCCGAGCGCGACCGCATGTGGAGGCTGTCGTCGGATGTCATGCTGGTGGTTACCCTCGAGGGTGCCATCGAGAGCGTGAACCCGGCCTGGCACAGCGTGCTGGACTGGAACGAGACCGACCTGCTCGGCCATAACTGCGCCGAGCTCATCCATCCCGACGACCTGCCGAGCACGCAGGCCGAACTGGGACGGCTTTCGACCGGGCGGGTGACCCAGCATTTCGAGAACCGCTACCGGCATCGCGACGGCAGCTATCGCTGGCTGGCCTGGACCGCGGTGCCGGAGGGTGGCCGGGTGCATGCCGTCGGCCGCGACGTGACCGAGGAGAAGGCTTCGGCGGAAGCGCGGCAACTGCTCGAGGCGCAGCTGCGGCAGGCGCAGAAGATGGAGGCGGTCGGCCAGCTGAGTGGCGGCATCGCCCATGACTTCAACAACCTGCTGACCGGGATCACCGGCAGCCTGGAACTCCTTGGTACCCGGTTGAGCCAGGGCCGGCTGCAGGGGGTGGAGCGATACATCACCGCCGCCACCGGGGCAGCAGGGCGGGCAGCTTCGCTGACACATCGGCTGCTGGCCTTCTCGCGCCGGCAGACCCTCGATCCGCGTCCGACCAACCTCAACCGGCTGATCGGCGGCATGGAGGAACTGGTCCGCCGCACGGTGGGGCCGACGATCACCGTCGAGGTGGTGCAGGCCGGCGGACTGTGGATCACGCTGTGCGACCCGAACCAGCTCGAGAACGCGCTGCTCAACCTGTGCATCAACGGCCGCGACGCCATGCCCGCGGGCGGCCGGCTGACCATCGAGACGGCGAACAGCTGGCTCGACGAGCGCGCGGCGCGGGAACGCGACCTGCCGCCCGGCCAGTATGTGTCGCTGTCCGTGAGCGATACCGGCGTCGGCATGGAGCCGGAGACCGCATCGCGCGCCTTCGACCCGTTCTTCACCACCAAGCCGCTGGGCCAGGGCACCGGCCTCGGCCTGTCGATGATCTACGGCTTCGTGCGCCAGTCGGGCGGCCAGGTGAGGATCTATTCGGAGATCGGGCAGGGCACCACCATGGCGCTCTACCTGCCCAGGCATCATGCCGATGGAGCCGAGGAGTCCGCCGAGGTGGCGGCGAGCCCAATACCACCGGCCGAGAGCGGCGAGGCGGTGCTCGTGGTGGACGACGAACCGACGGTGCGCATGCTGGTCGCCGATGTGCTGGAGGAGCTCGGCTACCGGGCCATCGAGGCGCAGGATGGCGCTTCCGGCCTGCAGGTGCTGCAATCGGGCACCAGGGTCGATCTGCTGGTGACCGACGTAGGCCTGCCAGGAGGCATGAATGGACGCCAGTTGGCCGACGCGGCGCGTCGCGAACGCCCGGACCTGAAGGTGCTGTTCATCACCGGCTATGCCGAGAACGCGGTGATCGGCACCGGGCTGCTGGCGCCGGGCATGGAGCTGCTCACCAAGCCTTTCGCGATGAGCACGTTGGGAAGACGCATACGCAACATGATCGAACCTTGAGCAGCACGGCGCCAGGCAAGGTAGTGTCTGCCCCCACCCCGCCCGGCATCACGCCGCGCCTGACCGCCGTCCTCGCGGTCGCCTGCGGCGCCATCATATCCAACATCTATTATGCGCAGCCGCTGGTGGCTCCGATCAGCCGGTCGTTGCACATGCCGGTACGCCTGTCCGGCCTGGTGGTGACGCTGTCGCAGCTCGGCTTCGGCGCCGGTCTGCTGCTGGTGGTGCCGCTCGCCGACCTGCTGGAAAATCGTCGCCTGGTCATCGTGATGCTGGCGGTAACCTGCCTCGGCCTCGCCGGGGTGGCGCTGTCCGGCTCGACCGACACCTTCCTGCTGGCGGCGTTCGTGGTCGGGCTCGGCTCGATCGCCGCCCAGGTGCTGGTCCCGCTGGCGGCGCATCTCGCGCCGGATGACCAGCGCGGCCGCGTCATCGGCAACGTCATGGGCGGACTGATCGGCGGCATCATGCTGGCGCGGCCGCTCGCCAGCCTGCTGGCGGCCAGCTTCGGCTGGCGGACGGTTTTCGAGGTCTCCTGCGTGGGCATGATGGTGCTGGCGGTGGTGCTGCGGCGCGTGCTGCCGGTCCGCGACCCGGGCCTGGATCACCAGGACCATCGACCGCGGTACGGCCAGCTGCTGGCGTCGATGCTGCGCATGCTGCGGCTGCGGACGCTGCAGCGGCGGATCGCCTACCAGATGCTGGCCTTTGCCGCCTTCAACCTGTTCTGGACCGCGATCCCGCTGATGCTGGCCGAGCGCTTCGGCCTCACCCAGCGCGGTATCGCCCTGTTCGCCCTGGCCGGTGCGGGTGGCACCCTGGCGGCGCCGCTGGCCGGCCGGCTCGCCGATCGCGGCCTCACCCGCCAGCTCACGCTCATGGTCCCGGTCATGATGGCAGCCTGCTTCCTCACCACACGCTGGGCCGCCGGAGCCGGCAGCCTGCTGGTGCTGGTCGCGGCCTCCGTGATCCTCGATGGCTGCGTGCAGATCAACCAGGTGACGAGCCAGCGGGTGATCTACGCGCTGCAACCGCAGGCGCGCGGGCGCATCAACGGGATCTACATGGCGATGATGTTCGTGGGCGGCGCCTGCGGCTCGTCGCTCGGGACGGTCACCGAGGCCGATGGCGGCTGGGCGCTGACCGCTCTCGCCGGCGCCGGTCTCGGGCTGCTGGCGTTTGCCCTGGTGCTGACGGAGCGAGCCTCGGTTCCCCGCCGGCCGTAGCCGTCCTACCATCGGCATATCAATCCTGGAGACGACCACGATGGATCTGGAACACGCGCGGAAACTGATCGATCGCGCCCTGGAAGGCGTGACCCGCTTCGGCAAGCCGATCTGCATCGCGGTCTGTGACGAGCGCGGCCTGCTGCTGGGCTTCGTGCGCATGGACGGTGCGCCTGTCCGCAGCGTCGAGATCGCGCAGAACAAGGCCTACAGCGCCGCCCGGCTCGGCGTGACCACGGCCGCCTTCCATGAGCGGATGCTGCGCGAGAACATGCCGGCGAGCTATTTCGGCGATCCGCGCCTCACCGGCATGCCCGGTGGAAGCGTGGTGCTGTCCGCCGATGGCCGCGTCGTGGGCGGCGTCGGCATCAGTGGCCTGGCGCCCTCGCAGGACCAGGAAATTGCCGACCTGATGGTGCAGTAGACTTCTGCCGGGCAGGTGCGTGGTCTGAGTGACCACGCCAGCCGGTCGGACAATCCGTCAGAACTCGTCGACGAACTGCTCCAGCAGGGCCGCGAAGCGTGCCGGGTTCTCGACATGCAGCCAGTGACCGGCCTCCTCGATCATCTCCAGCCGATGTCGCGGGAACAGCCGATGCATGGTGGCGTGGTGCTCGGCGCGAATGTAGGGAGAGCGTCCGCCGGCGAGGAACAGGGTCGGGCCATCATAGGCGTGACCCTCCGGAATATACGGCCAGCCCTCGATGTTGATCATCGAGGCGACCAGCTCCTGCAGGCCGATCTGCCAGCCCGGGTTCTCCCCGAAGCGGATGTTCTGCAGCATGAGCTGGCGTATGTCGGCGTTCGGCACTGCCTCCGTCAGCAGCGCGTCTGCGGCGCTGCGGCTGAGCGTTGGCGGAAACTCGATGCGCAGCATGTCGCGCCCAAGCCTCGAACTGCCATGTCCGGTGATCGCCGGCGGGATGTCGGCGACCAGCAGGCTGTGCACCAGCTCCGGCCGGGTAAGCGCCAGCGTCATCGCCGCCTTGCCGCCCATCGAATGCCCGACCAGCGTCGCCGGCAGCGCGTCATGCCCGGCCAATGTCTCCACCAGGTCGAACGCCATCGCCATGTAGTCCATCTGGCCGTGCGGACTGTCGCCATGGTTGCGCAGGTCGATGGCGAGCGTGCGCCGGTCCGCTGCCAACCGACGCTGGAAATGCCCCAGGTTGCGGGCCCGGCCGAACAGCCCGTGCAGCAGAACGATCGGCGGGCGCCCGGGCGCCACCTCCGCACGATCCGGGCCGCGCTCCACCACGTTCAGCCGCAATTGCACTCACCTTCATTACAGGGTGAGCATGATCTTGCCCGAGTGCGATCCGCTCTCCATCAGCGTATGGGCTCGGGCCGCATCCGTGAAGGGCAGCACGGCGTGGATCAACGGCCGGATCGCGCCACCCGAAAGCAGCGGCCAGACCTGCTCGCGAAGCGCGTCCGCCACCTCGCCCTTGAAGGCGGCCGAGCGCGGTCGAAGCGTCGATCCGGTGAGCGTCAGCCGACGGCGCATCAGCTGCGACAGCTTCAGTCCGTCCACCTTGTCGCCACCCAGCACGGCGATGGTCACCAGCCTGCCATCATCGGCGAGGCTGTCGAGATTGCGCTGGAAATAGCTGGCCCCGATCATGTCCAGGATGACATCGACGCCGCGTCCCCCGGTCAGCGCCTTGATGCGCTCGGCGAAATCCTGCTGCCGGTAGTTGATCGCCTCGGCGGCGCCCAGCGAGCGGCACAGCGCGCACTTCTCGTCGGTGCCGGCGGTGGCGTAGATGGTGGCGCCCCTGGCGTGCGCGAGTTGGATCGCGGTGGTACCGATCCCGCTGCTGCCGCCATGCACCAGCGCCGACTGGCCGGCCTGCAGATTGCCGATCCGGAACAGGTTGATCCAGACGGTGAAGTAGTTCTCGGGCAGTGCCGCCGCCTGCACCGCGTCGAAGCCGTCCGGCCAGGGCAGGCACTGGCGCACCGGCGCCACGCAATATTCCGCATAGCCGCCGCCGTTCACCAGCGCGCAGACCTTGTCGCCGACGGCAGGCCCGGCGGAGGCGCCCTCCAGGGCCTGCCCGACCGCCACCACCTCGCCGGCGACCTCCAGGCCCAGGATCGGGCTTGCATCGGCCGGCGGTGGATACAGGCCGCGCCGCTGCATCAGGTCGGGAGCGTTCAGGCCGAGCGCCTGCACCCGGATCAGCACCTCGCCAGGCCGTGGCCGCGGCACCGGCCCGTGCTCGACCTGCAGGACCTCGGGGCCGCCGTCGCCGCTACGGCCGATGAAGCGCATGGCCTGCGGTATCGCGTCGAGGTTGTCCTGGGTCATGTCATGCTGCTTCCGGTTCGGCGGTGGATCATGGCGGAGCAACCGCCCGCGCCCCGGACGGTTCTCGCATGGCAGACATCAGGTGATAGGCCCATGCTCCTCGTTCCCTGCACCGTCCCGGTCACTCGCTTGAAGCGTGGTCCCATGACCGCCTACTTGCGCTGCGCCAGCGACACGCCGCCGCCGCCGCCGTTTCCAGACGAGGATGACGACGATCCGGACGCGCCGGCGCCGGTGGGCGATCCGCCGGCCCCGATCCCGGTTCCGCCGCCGCTGGAACCTCCGCCGGTGTATGTTGGGCGCGCCTGACCCGATCTTGAGAGCCGCCCCCGGCAAGGGTGGGACCTGAGCGCCACACACCGGCAGTTTCGCGCTCCAATCGGGTTCGCTGGCACGGAGTTTGTTGATCCGGCGCGGCGCGGGCCCCACAAGCAGGGCGCTCGCCCGCAAATCGGGTCGAGCGCAGGCGCGGTCCGATGATGTGTGGCAGTTGCAGAGGGCGCGAGTAGATGCCTGGCATGTTCGCCACGGCGATGCGTCGCGTCTCGGGGCCGGGGCGCAAGGCCAGGCCGAAGCTCTCACGTGCGACCAAGGTGGTTCCGCGCGGTGCCGTCTGGCTGCGCGACCATGCCGTTCCGGTGCAGCGTTGGGTGGTGCACGCGCCGCACACGCTGCGCGCCCTGGTGCGTGCCGACGAGATCTGGCTTGTGGTGCTGGCCGCCTGCATCGGCATCGTCGCCGGCGTTTTCGTGGTTGCCATGAACGACGCCACCCTGCTGGCGCACCGGGTGCTGTTCCGGCTGGATAATGACGGCCGCCTGTCGGGACTGTCTTCCGTGGACCCGCAGCGCGCCCTGCTGGTGCCCACCATCGGCGGCCTGTTGCTCGGCCTCAGCGGCCTGCTGATATCCCGCTACGTGTCCGGCCGCCCGGTCGACCCGATCGAGGCCAATGCGCTGCATGGCGGCCGCATGTCGTTGCGCGACAGCGCCATCGTGGTCGGCCAGACGCTGCTCTCCAACGGCGCCGGCGCCTCGATCGGGCTGGAGGCCGGCTACACCCAGATCGGCTCGGCGTTCGCGTCCTGGATCGGCCGCTCGTTCCGTGTGCGTCGGGCCGACCTGCGGGTGCTGGTCGGGTGCGGCGCCGCGGGGGCGATCGGGGCGGCGTTCGACGCACCGCTGGCCGGCGCCTTCTACGCCTTCGAGCTGGTGATCGGCACCTATTCGCTGGCCAACCTCGCGCCTGTCACGCTGGCCTCGATCTGCGCCATCGTGGTGACGCACGCGCTCGACGGCACCGCCCCCTCGCTCGACCTCGCCCTGCCGGCGACGCTGGAATGGCGCGACTACCTGCCGATCGTGGCACTCGGCGTGATCAGCGCCCTGGTCGGCATCGCCATCATGCGGATGGTCACCCTGACCGAGACGATCTTCCGGCGCTCGCGGGTGCCCGGCTGGAGCCGGCCGGCGATCGGTGGCCTGATCGTGGGCGCGCTGGCGCTGGTGACGCCGGCGGTGCTGTCCTCCGGCCACGCCGCGTTGCGTCTCGGGTTGAACGGCGCTTTCGGCATCCGGCAGGCGGCGCTGCTGCTGCTGCTCAAGGCCTGCGCGTCGGCAATCTCGATCGGCTCGGGGTTCCGCGGCGGCCTGTTCTTCGCGTCGCTGTTCCTCGGCGTGCTGACCGGCACCCTGTGCGGCGACCTGCTCGGCATGCTGACCACGACCTCGCTGCCGCCGGTCACCTGCGCGCTGATCTGCATGAGCGCGCTGGCGGTCGCCATCATCGGCGGCCCGCTGACGATGGTGTTCCTGGCGCTGGAATCCACCGGCAGCCTGCCGCTGACGGTCGCGGTGCTGGTGGCCTCGGTCGTCTCGGCGCTGACCGTGCGCCGCACCTTCGGCTACTCGTTCGCCACCTGGCGCTTCCACCTGCGCGGCGAAAGCATACGAAGTGCCCTCGATGTCGGCTGGATCCGCAACCTCACCGTCGGGCGGATCATGCGTCGCGAGATCCGTACGCTGCGCTCGACCACCTCGCTCGCCTCGATGCGCCGCGACTTTCCGCTCGGCTCCGAGCATCGCGTCGTGGTGGTCGACGAGGGTGGCCGCTATGCCGGTATCGTGCAGGTGCCGGAGCTGCATGCCGCCGACCACGACGCCTCCTGGCTCGGCGAGCTGCTGCATTACGAGGAGACCATGCTGCTGCCGCAGATGAACGTGAAGGAGGCCATCGCCCTGTTCGAACGGGCGGAGAGCGATGCGCTGGTGGTGGTGGACAATCCCGACAGCCGCGTCGTGATCGGCCTGCTGACCGAGCAGCACGCGTTGCGCCGGTACAGCGAGGAACTTGATCGCAGCCGGCGCGAATTGTCTGGCGAGAGCTGAGTCGGAGCCGGTCTTGGATACAATAAGTGGCTGCTCGCGCCGGCGCTTCCTGGCCTGCGCGACGGTCGGCGCGGCCGGATTGCTGGCGGCCGGGAACGCCCGTGCCAGCCGGACCCTGGTCGAGCCCGAGCGCGTGACCCTTGCAGGGGACGGCGGCGTGCTGGTGCATGCGCCGTGCGGCGACGTGCGCGGGCGCCTGGCGAACGGTGTGGCACGCTACCTCGGGATCCCATACGGCCACGTGCCGGGCCGCTTCCTGCCGCCGGTGCCGCCGCCACGCTGGAGCAAGGCATTCGAGGCGGACCGGTTCGGCCCGATGGCGGTGCAGCGCGTCGGCCATACCCAGGATGTCGCCAGCGAGCAGTGCCTGAGCCTGGACATCTTCGTGCCGCCTGATGCGGTTGGAGCGCCGGTCATGGTCTGGATCCATGGCGGCTCCAATGTCAGCGGCGCGGCAAGCGAGCCGATCTATGACGGCGCCCGCTTCGCACGCTCCGGTGTCATCTGCGTCACCCTGGACTACCGGATGGGCGTGCTCGGCTTCCTCGAGCTCGGCGACCAGCTTGGCAGCCGCTATGCCGGCAGCGGCAACAACGCGATCCGCGACCAGATGCTGGCGCTGCGCTGGATCCGTCGCAATATCGCAGCGTTCGGCGGCGACCCCGGCCGCGTCACGCTCGCCGGCGAGTCGGCCGGCGCCAAGGATGTCGCAGCCCTGGTCGCGGCACCCGCTGCTCGCGGCCTGTTCTCGCGGGTGATCCTGGAAAGCGGCGGCGGCCGTACCGTACTGTCGATGACGGCGGCGCGCGAGATCACCCTCGAATACCTGCGCCTGCTGTCGCTGCCGCCGCTGAAGACCGCGGCGCTGCTGCACCTCGATCTCGACCGGCTGATAGAGGCGCAGCACGAGCTGATGCTGGATCCGCCGCATAATTTCCCCCTGCGCCCGATCGTGGACGGCGTGCTGCTGCCGGCGATGCCGGAGGACGCCATACGCGGCGGCTGCATGAAGTCGTGGCCGTTGCTGCTCGGCACCAACCGCGACGAGAGCCGCCTGTTTCTCGGGCCAGGTGCTGCGACGCAGCCGCTGCAGGCACGCAACCTGGGCAACCTGCAGCCGGACAGCTTCGAGCGCATCCTGCAGCACTACGATGCCTCGATCACGGTCCCCGACCCCGCCGAGCTGCGCTGGCGGGCGCTGACCGCCGAGGAATACTGGATCCCGTCGGTGCGGGTGGCGGAAGCCCAGTGCCATGCCGGTGGCACGGTCTGGATGTATCGCTTCGACCGTGCCGCGCAGGACGGCGTGTTCGCCGGTCGCGCAGCGCATGCCAGCGAACTGGCCTATGTCTGGGACAACCCGGGGGACACCAATCTCGAGCCGCTGGATGCGGGTTTCGATGCGGGGCTGGCGGAGAGGATGCATGCGGCCTGGGTGGCGTTCATCGCCGGCGGCGCGCCGGCGGCTCCGGGACTGCCGGAGTGGCCACGCTACGAGGTCCCGCAGCGGGCAACGATGATCCTGGATGTCGACAGCAGGGTGCAGGACGATCCGAATGCGCTGGAGCGCCGGCTATGGGCGGGAGTGCTTGGCGCGACCTGACAACAGCGTCCAGGGCGATCGCAGCCGGCTGTGGCGCGGCAAGCGTGCGAAGATGACGACGTTGCCGAGCAGCACAAGGGCAAGGCCGAGGATCGCTCCCGGCGTCCAGCGATAGGTCTCGAACAGGCTGGAGACCAGCAGCGCGACCACCGGGGAGAGCACCGTCGCATAGGCGGCGCGGTCGGCACCGATGCGCAGCGCCAGCGACAGGTAGGCCAGGAATCCCACCACCGAGCCGATCACGGCGAGATAGGCGAGGCTGCCGAGCCAGGGCAGCGTCGGCACGATAGCGAAGCGGTCATGCTCGAACAGCATCACCAGGGCCAGTGCCGCCGCTCCCCAGCCCATCCCGCGCAGCACCGCATTCGGCAGATCCGTGCCGGTGACCGCGATGCGGGCCGACACCAGGTTGCCGAGCGAGAAAAACATGGTGCCGCCGAGCGCCAGCGCCACGCCGATCAACATCCCTGAGCGGTGCGGACCGGCATCGACACCGAACAGCAGCGCCACGCCGACGACGCCGAGCAGCGCGCCGGTCAGCACGCGGATGGTCGGACGCTGGCCAAGCAGCCACCACCGGTTGAAGGCGGTGAGCACGGTGGCCATGCTGAACACCACCGAGGCCACGCCACTCGGGAGCCACGTCTCGCTCCGGTAGATCAGCAGGAAGTTGGTCGAGAACAGGGTGAGGCCGAGCAGCGCCATCCAGCCATGCAGCCGCCACGGCACCGCGCGCAACCGGCCGCTGGCGGCGAGCGCCAGGGAGAGCAGGGCGGTCGCCAGCACGAAGCGCCAGAACACCTCCACCTCGATCGGCAGCGCGCCGAGCTGCAGGCGGATCGCATACCAGGTCAGGCCCCAGGCAAGGACGACGACCAGGAACAGGATCGGGCTCGAAACGCGCATGACTGGCCTCCGCGACGGCAGGACGGCGGGCCCGCAATCTGTGGCACCCGCAGGGTCCGGTATGTCATGTGCGTGCGCCGTCCTGTCATCCGCGTGCGGTTCATCGGTGCGGTGCACCGTGGCGCCTTGCCGTGCGCGCCGTTTGTATCCTCTGATGCGGAGCCAGGCAGTGGACGACATGGTCGGGAAGGGTGCGCGCGACATGACCGACCTCAGCGGGCACACCGTTTTCGACAGCCTGGCGCGCACCAGCGCCAGGCTCGAGCGGTCGGTCCGGCTGGCGTCGGGGCTGTCCGCCGCCATGTGGTCGCGCGACGAGATCGGCAGCACGCGGTATGCCGAGCCGAGCCATCACACGCTCAGCCTGTACCTGTCGGGGGGCGAGGGCTTCCGGTTGCGCGGTCCGCGCGCGGTGCAGCCAAGCCTTGGAGCCGGAAGCGTCTGCGTCATGCCGAAGGGCATCACCACCGACTGGGACGTCCGCGGCGCGGTGAGCCTGTTCCATCTCTATGTCTCGCCGGAGGCTTTCGACCGCGCGGTGATCGAGACGCTCGATCGTGATCCGGCGCGGCTGGAATTGCGGCCGCTGGTGTATCTGCGCGAGCCGCTGATCGAGGGCATGATCCGCGCCGGCGTGCTGGGACTGGGATGGGACGAGCCCGGCGAGCGGGTGGCGCTGTCCTACGCGATGCAGGCGCTGCTGGCGGCGCAACTGGTGCGGGTCAGCGCCACCGATCGGCCGCACGATGCCGCCCCGCCGGCGCCGCATCGCGGTGGCCTGTCGAGAATGGCGCTGAAGCGCGTGCAGGAATCGGTGGAGGCACGGCTGGCCGAGGCGCTGACGATCGAGACACTGGCCGCGGAAGCCGGGCTGAGCCCGTTCCACTTCGCGCGCGCCTTCCGGACCAGCACCGGCGAGAGCCCGCACCGGTACGTGCTCATGCGCCGCATCGAAGCAGCCCGCTCGATGATCGATGCCGGCGAGGCGCTGTCGCAGGTTGCGCTGCGCTGCGGCTTCGTCGGCCAGAGCCACTTCACGGCGCGCTTCCGCGAACTGGTCGGCGTCACCCCGGGACGCTATCGCCAGTCGAGAGGTGCCTGAGGGACCGGCTCAGCTCATCTCGATCGGCTTCGAGCGCGAGCGCCCGACCGTCTCCCGCTGGGCGCGGCGGCACACCACCGGGGCCAGGCCGCGCAGGATCAGTCCGGCATCGGCCACCGCCTGCCGGCCGATATCGTGCAGCGCCTCCACCAGCGCACCGGCGCGGTGCGCCGACAGCAGCAGGTTGGGCGTACTGCGCGCCGGGTCGTCCGCCGCCAGCGGCTCGCTCGGGAACACGTCGGTGGCCACCCGCAACCGACCGATCCGCGCCTGTCGCAGCATCTCCGGGAAATCGACCACCGCCGCCCGGCTGAGCAGCAGGAACGAGGAGCCCGGCTGCATGGTCTCGAACTGTGGGCGAGCGATGAAGCCGGCATTCTCGCTGCTGACACCGGCGAACACGAACACGGTGCGCGATTGCGCCAGCACCTCGTCGAGCGAGGTTGGCTCGACGCCCTGGGCGCGCAGGAAATAGTCCGGCAGCCAGGGATCGAATGCACGCACCCGGCAGCCGAACGGCGCCAGCAGGCGGTGCAGCGCGCGGCCGAGGTCGCCATAGCCGACCAGCCCGACGGCACTCCCGGAGAACATGAAGCAGCCCGTGTTGCCGGCGAGGCCCCAGGCTTCGTCGCCAGCCCGCATCGCCCGGTCGGCACCGGTGATGCCGCGCGCGAGGTCGATCGCCATGGCGAGCGCCATCTCGGCGACCACCGGCGCAAAGGCGCTGCCCGGCGTCAGCACGTGGATGCCGCGCGAAAAGCAGGTCTCGTAGTCGATGTTGGCCAGGAAGTTGGTCTCGACGTTGATCACGCCGCGCAGGTTGGGCGCCCGGGCCAGCCGCTCCGCCGGCAGGTCGGTCTGGCCGAGCAGCAGGCTGGCGCGCGGCAGGTGCTGCTCGACCAGCGCCGCCGGCATCGGCCCGCCGGCGTGTTCGACGATCTCGCCGAGACCGTCGAGCGCGCGGCGGGTCTCGTCGTCGAAGATATCCGTGCTCGCCCGCGGGTGCGGGTCGAGCAGGATCAGCGGCCGGGTCGTCACACCGAGTAGTACATCTCGAACTCGACCGGGTGCGGGGTGTGCTCGAAGCGATAGACCTCGGCCCACTTGATCTCGCAGTACGCCTCGATCTGGTCCTTGGTGAACACGCCGCCCTGCAACAGGAACTCGTGGTCGGCCTCGACCGCGCGCAGAGCTTCCCGCAGCGAACCGCACACCGTCGGGATGCTCTTCAGCTCCTCGGGGGGCAGGTCGTACAGGTCCTTGTCCATCGCCTCGCCGGGATGGATCTTGTTGCGTATGCCGTCCAGGCCGGCCATCAGCATCGCCGCGAAGGCGAGGTACGGGTTGGCGGTCGGGTCCGGGAAGCGCACCTCGACACGCTTGGCCTTCGGGCTGGTCGCATACGGGATGCGGCAGGACGCCGAGCGGTTGCGTGCCGAATAGGCCAGCAGCACCGGCGCCTCGAACCCGGGGATCAGGCGCTTGTAGGAATTGGTGGAGGGGTTGGTGAAGGCGTTCAGCGCCTTGGCGTGCTTGATGATGCCGCCGATGTAATACAGCGCGGTGTCCGACAGGTCGGCATAGCCGTTGCCGGCGAACACCGGCTTGCCGTCCTTCCAGATCGACTGGTGCACGTGCATGCCGGAGCCGTTGTCGCCATGGATCGGCTTCGGCATGAAGGTCGCGGTCTTGCCGTACGAGTGCGCGACGTTGTGGATGCAGTACTTATAGATCTGCATCTGGTCGGCCATCTTGGTCATCGAGCCGAACTTGGTGCCGAGCTCGTGCTGGCTCTGCGCCACCTCGTGATGGTGCTTCTCGATCACCAGGCCCATCTCGCCCATGGTGGAAAGCATCTCGGCGCGCAGGTCGTTCTCGCTATCGACCGGCGGCACCGGGAAATAGCCGCCCTTGACGCTCGGGCGGTGTCCCATGTTGCCTTCGGGATAGTCCTTCAACGATGCGCCGGGCCCTTCGATGCTGTCGAGCTGGTAGGTGCCGTAGTTCGGACCGGTGCCGTACTTCACGCTGTCGAAGATGAAGAATTCGGCTTCCGGGCCGAAGAAGGCGGTATCGCCGATTCCGGTGGATTTCAGGTACTGCTCGGCAAGCTTGCAGGTGCCGCGCGGATCCCGGTTGTAGAGCTGCCCGGTGGATGGCTCGACGATGTCGCAGAACAGGATCATCTGCGGCTTGGCCGCGAACGGGTCCATCACCGCGGTCTCGGCGTCCGGCATCAGGATCATGTCACTCTCGTTGATCGCCTTCCAGCCGGCGATCGAGGAGCCGTCGAACATGATGCCGTCGCGGAACACCTCTTCCTCGATGGTCGAGACGTGCTGGGTGGTGTGGTGCCACTTGCCGCGCGGATCGGTGAAGCGCAGGTCGACATACTCGACCGAATGCTCCTGCAGCATCTCCATGACGCGGCCGACGCCGTCGGGGGTGGGAGCGCTGGGGGGCGGCACCGGAGCGGAGGCCGACGATTTCTTCGCCATACGGATCTACCTGTTGTTGCAACCGCGCGCACGGTTGTCTGGATGGAATTGGGAAATCAAGCGGGGGTGACGGGCCGGCACCGTCTTCTAGACGGCATCCTCGCCACGCTCGCCGGTGCGTATGCGGATCACCTCGTCGAGGGTGCTGACAAAGATCTTGCCGTCGCCGATCCGCCCGGTGCGGGCCGCGTCTACGATGGCCTCGACGGCGCGCTCGACTACCCGGTCCTCGCAGACCACCTCGATCTTCACCTTGGGCAGGAAGTCGACGACATATTCCGCTCCGCGGTAGAGCTCGGTGTGGCCCTTCTGGCGTCCGAACCCCTTCGCCTCGGTCACGGTGATGCCCTGCAGACCGATTTCGTGCAGCGCCTCCTTCACCTCGTCGAGCTTGAAGGGCTTGATGATGGCCTCGATCTTTTTCATGCGGCGCCGGGGTTCGGCATCCTCCCTTGGATCTCCCTGCGCGCGCGTTCGCGCAACGAGACTGATTTTGCCGGCCGGGGCCGGATTGACGGGTCGGCACGAAGCATTGCAGGCATGTCCCGGCCGGGCCGCAAGGTCGCACAAGGTGGCGTGCACGGCAATTGCACCCCATATTCGCGCGCATCTCTCAGACGCCTTCCCGGCCCCAGCAACTTACGAGATCCGCCTGCCGATGAAGCCCGCCAACTCCATGTTGTCCGCGCTGCCAACCACCATCTTCACGGTGATGTCGGCGCTCGCGGTCCAGCACGACGCGATCAATCTTGGCCAGGGCTTCCCCGATACCGAGGGTCCCGAGGACATCGTTCGCGCCGCCGCCGACGCCCTGCTCGATCACCGCAACCAGTATCCGCCGCTGACCGGACTGCCGGAGCTGCGCGCGGCGGTGGCCGAGAGCAACCGGCGCTTCTATGGGCTCACGATCGATCCGGCGTCCGAGGTGGTGGTGACCTCCGGCGCCACCGAGGCGCTGGCCGCGTCGCTCGCCGCCCTGGTCGATCCCGGCGACGAGGTGGTGCTGATCGAGCCGCTCTACGACACCTATCTGCCCACCATCCGGCTGCTCGGCGGGATCCCCCGCCTGGTGCGGCTGCACGAGCCGGACTGGACGCTCGATCGTGCCGAGCTGGCCGCCGCGTTCGGGCCGCGCACCAAGGCGATCCTCCTCAACACGCCGATGAACCCGACCGGCAAGGTGTTCTCGCGGGAGGAGCTGGGCTTCATCGCCGACCTGCTGGTCCAGCACGACGCCTATGCCGTGTGCGACGAGGTGTACGAGCATCTGGTGTTCGCGCCGGAGCGCCATGTGCCGCTGATGACGCTGCCGGGGATGCGCGAGCGCTGCCTGCGCATCGGCAGCGCCGGCAAGAGCTTCTCGCTGACCGGCTGGAAGGTCGGCTACGTGACCGCGCCGGCGCCGCTCGCCGCCATCGTCGCCAAGGCGCACCAGAACCTGACCTTCACCACGCCGCCGAACCTGCAGCGCGCGGTGGCGCTCGGACTGTCGCGCGACGAGGCCTATTTCGAGGAGCTGTCTTCGAGCCTGGCGGCCAGGCGTGACCGGCTCAGCGCCGGGCTGCGGCGGATCGGCTTCGCGGTGCTGCCGTGCTCCGGCAGCTACTTCGTGATCGCCGATTTCCGGCCGCTTGGATTCGAGGGGGATGCGACCGCGTTCTGCCGCCACATCACCGAGCACGCACGGGTCGCGGCGATCCCGGTGCCCGCCTTCTATGATGGCGGCAACGGGCCGCAGCACTTGGTGCGCTTCGCCTTTTGCAAGCGCGAGGAAGTGCTGGACGAGGCGATCCACCGGCTGGCGGCACTGTTCGGCGGCGATTGACTGACTCGGACGGTTCCCCTAGATCGGGCGGCTCTGTGGCGGACGTAGCTCAGCTGGTAGAGCGCCAGGTTGTGGTCTTGGATGTCGCGGGTTCGAGCCCCGTCGTTCGCCCCAGTTCCTTTTCATCATGAGCGGCCGCGTCGCGGGCCTGATCCTGGCCGGCGGCGAAGGCCGGCGCATGGGTGGCGTCGACAAGCCGCTGCTGCCGCTCGGCGGCCGCCCCCTGCTACGGCATGTCCTGGACCGGCTGGCGCCGCAGGTCGGGCCGCTCGTGCTCAGCGCCAACGGCGATCCGGCGCGCTATGCCGCCCATGACCTGCCGGTGCTGGCCGACGAGGTGCCCGGCCAGGGTCCGCTGGCCGGCCTGTTGCGCGGCCTCGACTGGGCGGCGGGGCAGGGCTGCGACAGCCTGTTGAGCGTCCCCGGCGATACCCCGTTCATCCCCGCAGACCTGCTGGTCGCCCTGTCGCCAGCGCCCGCCGTCGCGATCTCGGCCGGGGTAAGGCATCATCTGGTGGCGCACTGGCCATGCGACTGCCGCACGGCGTTGCGCCGGTTCCTCGCCACCGACGCCCGCCGCTCGGTGTTCGTGTTCGCGCGCCTGCTCGGCCTGCGCGAAGTGGAGTTCGGCGAGCCGGACCCGTTCTTCAACATCAACACGCCCGAGGAACTCGCCGTGGCGGCGTCGCGGCTGGCCTCGGTGCCATCGCCGCCAACCCCTGCTCCAGGCTGATCGGCTCGATCCCGAGCAGGTCGCGCATGGGGCCGATATCGAAGGCCTTGTCCTCCAGCAGCCGGCGTATCTCGGCCGGCCCGATATCCGGTAGCCCCGGCACTGCCCGCGTCACCAGGGAGAGCGGGATCAGCAGTGCTGCCGGGACCGGTAGTACTGGCCGTGCCCGCAATCCCCATGCGCGGGCCACCGCCGCCACGAAGTCGCGGTAGGACACCGCCTCCGGCCCCGCCACCACCAGGCTGTGCGGAGCGTCCCACGGATGGCGCAGGCAAGCCTTGATGGCGCGTGTCAGGTCGGCTTGGTTGATTGGCTGCACCAGGGCACGACCGCCGTTGGGCAGCGGCACCACCGGCAGGCGACGCAGCAGGGCCGCGAGCCGGCGAACGTTGTTCTCGCCGTCGGCGCCGTAGATCATCGTCGGGTGCAGCATGATGCCGCCCCGGCCCGACTGCAGCAGCGCCCTCTCACCAGCCAGCACGCCGTTGCCGTGCGCGTCAGGCCAGCGGGTGAACTTGCGGGTGCTGCCGAGGAAGACCAGTTGCGCGGATGGCGGCGCCGCGGCGATCACGCGCTCCGCGTTGCGCGCGTGCGCCGTGCAGACGATGTGGGTGGCGTCGGCCAGGGCGCGCAGCAATGCGCCGGGCTCCTCCAGGTCGGCAACCCGGGCCTCGCCCGGCAGCCCTGTGGTGCGCCAGCGCTGCAGGCTGCGCACCACCGGCACCACCGCGACACCGTCGGCCAGCAGAGCCCGGCCGAGTGCCGCACCGGAGCGCCCCGAGGCGCCGATGACATGCACCCGCGCGGGCAGGCCTGCCTCGCTCAACCCGCCGATCCAACGTATACGGTATCCCAATACCGCAGCATAAAACCCTGTCCGTGCGAGGGGTTTTTCCGATCGGACTTGACCCGGGCCGCGTGCGCGATCATAACCCGCGCCTCCACCGCCACCTGACGGAACCCATCATCCATGAAGACCACCCTCTCGCTGAAGCCCGCGGAGGTGACGAAGGGCTGGATCCTGATCGATGCCGACGGCCTCGTTCTCGGCCGGCTCGCCGCCATCATCGCCCAGCGCCTGCGCGGCAAGCACAAGCCGCAGTTCACCCCGCATGTCGATTGCGGCGACAACGTCGTCGTCGTCAATGCCGAGAAGGTGCGCCTCACCGGCAACAAGGCCGGCCAGAAGCTGTTCCACTACCACACCGGCTACGCCGGCGGGATCAAGCAGCGCACGATCGCTCAGAGGCTCGAGGGCAAGAATCCAGGCCATGTGATCACCAAGGCGGTCGAGCGCATGATCACCCGCGGCCCGCTGCAGCGCGCGCAGATGAAGCACCTCTATGTGTATGGCGGCGGCGCGCATCCGCATGACGGCCAGCAGCCGGCGACGCTCGACGTTGCCAGCCTGAACCGGAAGAACTCCGTCAACAACAAGAAGAGCGTCGGAGCCTGAGCATGTCAGAGACCCAGACCCCCCGCACCGGCTCGCTGGCCGACCTGAAGGACCTCGCGGTTTCCGCCGGCGTGGCGGTGACGCCCGACGACGCGCCCCGCTACGAAGCCAAGCGCGATGCCCTGGGACGTTCATACGCGACCGGTCGCCGCAAGAACGCCATCGCCCGCGTCTGGATCAAGCCCGGCAAGGGTGAGATCAGCGTCAACGGCAAGAAGGTCGGCACCTATTTCGCCCGCCCCGTGCTGCGCATGCTGATCACCCAGCCGTTCCTGGTCGCCGACCGCTACAACCAGTTCGACGTCTATTGCACGGTGACCGGCGGCGGTCTCTCGGGTCAGGCCGGCGCGCTGCGTCATGGCATCAGCCGCGCGCTGACCTACTACGAGCCGGGCCTGCGCGGCATCCTCAAGGTGGCGGGGTTCCTCACCCGCGACAGCCGCGTGGTCGAGCGCAAGAAGTACGGCCGCATGAAGGCGCGTCGTTCGTTCCAGTTCTCCAAGCGCTGATCCCGTCCTCGGGTCACGAAGCGACAGGGCGGGACCTTCGGGTTCCGCCCTTTTTCTTGTACGGGTAGGCGTCCAGCGCAGGGAGCGGCGGCATGACGCCCAGCATCTTCATCGACGGTGAGGCGGGCACCACGGGCCTCGGCATACGCACCCGCCTGCAGGACCTGCCGGTAACGGTGCGCTCGATCGCACCGGAACGCCGCAAGGATCCCGAGGCGCGGCTGGCGCTGATGCGCGAGGTCGACCTCGTGGTGCTATGCCTGCCGGATGACGCGGCAAGGGAGAGTGCCGCCCTGGTAGCCTCGCTCGGAACCATGGCGCCGCGCCTGCTCGATGCGAGCACCGCCTTCCGCACCGCGCCGGACTGGGTCTATGGCTTCCCCGAACTGGCGGCCCGGCAGGCGGAGGCAATCGCCACCGCGGCCCGGGTCTCGAACCCAGGCTGCTACGCGACCGGCGCGATCGCCCTGCTGCGTCCGCTGGTCGATGCGAATCTGGTCCCCGCCGACCTGCCGCTCTCGATCAACGCGGTCAGCGGTTATTCCGGCGGCGGCCGCAGCATGATCGAGGCGCACGAGACATCCGGGGGCCCGGCATTCCAGCTCTACGGCCTTTCGCTGGCGCACAAGCACCTGCCGGAGATCACCGCCCACGCGCATCTGCGCACGCCGCCGATCTTCGTGCCTTCCGTCGGTCACTACGCGCAGGGCATGATCGTCTCGATCCCGCTGCATCTGGCGCAGCTCGGTCACGTATCGGCCGAAATTTTTCTGGACGCCCTGCGGACGCACTATGCCGGCAGCGGGATCGTCCAGGTCGTCAAGGCGGCGGCGGAACTCGACGCCGGGTCATTGGCCGGCAGCGACCGCATGGAGCTGAGTGTTCACGCCGGCGCATGCGGCGCGCACGCCCTGCTGACGGCCCGGCTCGACAATCTCGGCAAGGGTGCGTCGGGTGCCGCCCTGCAGAATATCCGGCTGATGCTGGGACTGGATCGGCGCTGAAGTCCGGACCGGCGGCAAAGCCGGTCCGGAGCTTGCTTCACGCCAGGTCGGTGACGCTGCTGATGATGCGCGACACCATGCCGTACTTGATCGCCTCCTCGGCGCTCAACCAGTAGTTGCGGTCGCTGTCCTTGGCGACCTTCTCGTAGGTCTGCCCGGTCTCGCGCGAGATCAGCCGGTTGAGCCGCTCGCGCATCTTGATGATCTCGCGAGCCTCGATGTCGATATCCACCGCCGGACCGCGCACGCCGCCCATCGGCTGGTGCAGCAGGAAGCGCGTGTTGGGCAGGCAGAAGCGACGCTCCTTTGCGCCGGCCACGAAGATCAGCGCGCCGGCGCTGGCGACCCAGCCGGTGCCGATGACACGGACCGGGGCCACGCTGTCGACGAAACGGATCATGTCGTGGATGGTGTCGCCACTCTCGACATGGCCGCCGGGCGAGTTGACATACACGTCGATCGGCTTGTCGGAGGCCCCTGCGAGGGCCAGCAGGCGGCCGGTCACATCGCGCGCGACCTTGTCGTTGATGGCTCCGAAGATCAGCACCTTGCGCTGGTCGAAAAGGCGGCTCTCGAGCTCGTTGATCGGCGAGGAAAGCGTCTTGTTGTCTCCGGGCTCCTTGGGCTCCGGACCGTTCGGCTCCGGGATGTCGGGGCCATCCGGGTTCTCGGGGTCCTCGTCGTCCATCCGGATACGGTGTGTCGGCGACATGCCGTTCATGCTTAGTCTCCCTGTAGCCGGATCGCTGATCCGCTGTTGGTATCCTGTTTCGACTTCCCGGCCAAGCAAGCGGCCAGGTCCAGCCCGCGTGGCGGCCGCGGGCTGATGGCTTGCGTCCGGGCCGGGCCGCGCTAAACCCTGGAGGCAAGCGGGATCGGGACAGACATGGGCAACAACCGGCCAGGACCAAGAGCGTGTCGGATGACGCTGGGTGCCCTGATCCTGGCGACGCCCCTGGCTGCGAGCGGCTGCGGCGGCAGGGATACCGTGGATACGCCCGTCAACTGGTGGCACCAGCTGGAGGGTGGCGAAATCGCGAAGGATCGCCCGCCGCCGCCCGGCGTCAACGATCCCTATCCGCATGTCGGAACGGTGCCCGCCGCCGCCCCGGTGGTCGCCTCCGCAGCCCTGCGCGCGTCGGTGACGGAGTCGCTGATGCGGCAGCGCAATCTTACCACCCGCGTCGACGCCAACGATCCGCTTCCGCCGCCGGTGCTGCCGCCGCATCCGGTCAGGCCGACGCCGGCGAACGTCCAGGCCGCGCCTACGGCTGCACCCGCCGGAGGGTCCTCGGCGACCCTCGACGCCGCCGAAGCCACGCCCCCCGCGCCAGGGGCGCAGCCCAACGCTCCGCAGACCGCGGCGACCGGCGAGAAGCCGGCTGCCGGGGCGACGACGCCGGCCGAGGATAGCGAGCCGGAGATCGCCATGCCGGCGGTCACCGTACAGGCGGATACCGGGCCCGGCACTGTGACGATCCCCGCCATCCCGGGCGGCCCGCCGTCGTCGCCGCGGCTGCCGGGCCTGCAGGCCGAGGAGGCATCGGCCGAGGCCCACGCTCCGGTGGCGGCGGTGCTGCCGGACTACCATGTGGCGCCGCAGACCGGCACGCAGGTCGCCTTCGTCGGCAACACCGACGTGGTGCAGTCGGGCGAGACGGGGCTGGTGCATGCCGTCGCCGCGCGCCGCCGCACCGGCATCATCGTGGTGCACGGCTATGGGGAGGCCTCGTCGTCCGATCCGGAGGCGCAGGCCGACGCGCTCAATCTCGCTACCCTGCGTGGCCGCGCCGTCGCCGACATGCTGCGCACGCAGGGCGTTCCGTCGCGCGCCATCCAGCTGCAGGCGGACGCATTCGGTCGCGGCGCGAGCCTCACTCTGGTACAGTAACAGCCGCGCTGTTCCCGAAAGCCTGTCCAGAGAAGCATGATGAGCGAAGAGTTCCACCGCATCCGCCGCCTGCCGCCCTACGTGTTCGCGGAGGTCAACAAGGCCAAGGCGGCGGCCCGGGCCCGCGGCGCGGACATCATCGATCTCGGCATGGGCAACCCCGACAGCCCGACGCCGCCGCATATCGTCGCAAAGCTGGTCGAGACGGTGGCCGACCCGCGCTCGCATCGCTACTCGGTCAGCAAGGGCATCCCCGGCCTGCTGAAGGCGCTCGCCGGCTACTATGCGCGGCGCTTCGACGTGCAGCTCGACCCCGCGACCGAGGTGGTGGCGACGCTCGGCTCCAAGGAGGGTCTGGCCAACCTGTCGGCGGCGATCACCAGCCCGGGCGACACCATCCTGGTGCCGAACCCGTCCTATCCGATCCACCAGTTCGGCTTCATCATCGCCGGCGCCTCGGTGCGTTCGATCCCGGCGCGACCCGACGAGGACATGCTGCGCGCCCTGGAGCGTGCGGTGCGCCACTCGGTGCCGAAGCCGACCGCGCTGATCGTGAACTTCCCCTCGAACCCGACCGCCTATGTTGCCGATCTTGATTTCTACCGAGAGCTGGTTGCGTTCGCGCGCCGCGAGGAGATCTGGATCCTCTCGGATCTCGCCTACGCCGAGATCTATTTCGGCGACACCCCGCCGCCCTCGATCCTGCAGGTGCCGGGCGCCAAGGATGTCGCTGTCGAGTTCACCTCGCTGTCCAAGACCTATTCGATGGCCGGCTGGCGCATGGGTTTCGCGGCGGGCAATCCGCGCCTGATCAATGCGCTCACCCGCATCAAGTCCTATCTCGACTACGGTGCCTTCACCCCGATCCAGGTGGCCTCGGTAGCGGCCCTCAACGGTCCGCAGGAGTGCGTCGAGCAGATGCGCACGCTGTACCGCGACCGTCGCGACGTGCTGATCCGCGGGCTCTCCGCGGCCGGCTGGAACGTGCCGTCGCCGGAGGGCTCGATGTTTGCCTGGGCACCAATCCCCGAGCGCTTCGTGCATCTGGGCAGCGTCGGCTTCGCCAAGCTGCTGATGCAGGAGGCCGGTGTCGCGGTCGCACCCGGCCTCGGCTTCGGCGAGTACGGCGAGGGCTTCGTGCGCATCGGGCTGGTCGAGAACACCCAGCGCCTGCGCCAGGCGACGCGCAACATCCGCACCTTCCTGAACGCGCATAATGGCGGTCCGGCCCGCACCGAGGTGCCGGCCGACGGCACGCTGGCCGACGCATCGTGAGTTTCCCGGGCGATCCACGGCAGGGAGATAGACTGCGACCGGCGACGCTGCGTGTCGGTATCGCCGGCCTCGGCACCGTCGGCGTCGGCGTGGTCCGCCTGCTCGCCGCCAATGCCGAGCTGATCGCCACCCGCGCCGGACGTCCGATCGCGATCACCGCGGTGGCTGCGCGCGACCGCACCCGGGAGCGTGGCGTGGACCTCTCCGGCCTGCGCTGGCATGACGATGCGCGCGGGCTCGCCGGCGACCCGGATGTCGATGTGGTGGTCGAACTGATCGGTGGCGCCGAGGGGCCGGCGCGGCAGCTGGTCGAGGCCTCGCTCGCCGCCGGACGGCCGGTGGTGACCGCCAACAAGGCGCTGATCGCAATCCACGGCGCCAGCCTCGCCGCCATGGCGGAACGCAGCGCGGTGCCGCTGTGCTTCGAGGCGGCGGTGGCCGGCGGCATTCCGGTCATCAAGGCGGTGCGCGAGGGGCTCGCGGCCGACCGGCTGACCCGGGTCGGCGGCATCCTGAACGGCACCTGCAACTACATCCTCACCGCCATGCGCGAGAGCGGGCGCGACTTCGCATCCATCCTTGCCGAGGCGCAGGCACTGGGTTACGCGGAGGCCGATCCTTCCACCGACATCGACGGCATCGACGCCGCGCACAAGCTGGCGATCCTGGCGGCGCTCGCCTTCGGCCGGCCGGTGGACTTCGCCTCCGTGCATGTCGAGGGCATACGCGCCGTGGGCGCGCTGGACATCGCGTTTGCGCAGGAGCTCGGCTACCGCATCAAGCTGCTCGGCATCGCGCGCCTGGCGGAAGCCGGCGTCGAGGCGCGGGTGCATCCGTGCCTGGTGCCGCAGACCATGCCGATCGCCCTGGTCGACGGCGTGTTCAACGCGGTGTTCGCCGAGGGCGACTTCGTCGGGCGCGTCATGCTCGAAGGCCGCGGCGCCGGCGCCGGCCCGACCGCCTCGGCGGTGGTGGCGGACCTGATCGACGTCGCGCGCGGCACCACGATCCCGGTCTGGGGCGCCAACGCCGAACATCTGTCGCAGGTCGTCAGTGTCCCGATCGGCGAGCGGGTCGGCGCGTATTATCTGCGCCTGCAGGTGCTCGACCGTCCCGGCGTGATCGCCGAGATCGCGGCGATCCTGCGTGACAGCGGCGTCTCGTTGAAGAGCATGCTGCAGCATGGCGCGACCGAGGACGTGTCCGGCAACGATGTACCCGATGCGGTGCCGATCGTGCTGGTTACCCACCAGACCCGCGAGCATGCGATGCGGCGTGCACTCGAACTGATCGCCGCCCTTGACGTGGTGATCGAGCCGCCCGCGATGATCCGCATAGAAGCTGGCTGAAAAGGATCGAATTCATGTCCGAGAACAAGCCCGGGAAAAAGCAGTCCTACCAGGCCAGCGATCGAAATCTTGCGCTTGAGCTGGTGCGTGTGACGGAGGCGGCGGCGCTGGCTGCGTCGCGCTGGACTGGGCGGGGCAACAAGAACGAGGCGGATGGCGCCGCGGTCGAGGCCATGCGGCTGGCGTTCGATACCGTTGCCATCGACGGCACCGTGGTGATCGGCGAAGGCGAGATGGACGAGGCGCCGATGCTGTACATCGGCGAGAAGGTCGGTGCCGGCGGCCCCGCGATGGACATTGCCGTCGACCCGCTGGAAGGCACCTCGCTGACCGCAAAGAACGCGCCGAACGCCCTGACCGTGGTGGCGCTCGCCGAGCAGGGCAATTTCCTGCACGCGCCCGACATCTACATGGACAAGATCGCGATCGGCGCCGGCCTGCCGCCCGACACGGTCAGCCTCGATGCCTCCATCGAGACCAACCTGCGCAACCTGGCGCGGGCGCGGAAGACGACCATCGAGGAACTGACCCTCTGCACGCTCGATCGCGACCGGCACGAGGAGCTGATCGCCCGCGCGCGCGAGGCCGGTGCGCGGGTCATGCTGATCACCGACGGTGATGTGGCGGGAGTCATCGCGGCTTGTCTGCCCGGCAGTGGCGTGGACATCTATGTCGGTTCCGGCGGCGCGCCCGAGGGTGTGCTGGCCGCCGCCGCGCTGCGCTGCGTGGATGGCTTCATGCAGGCGCGATTGATGTTCGAGAACGATGAGCAGGTGTCGCGCGCACGCACCATGGACGAGGGCGATCCGCGGCGGCTGCTGACGCTGACCGATCTTGCGCGCGGCGACGTGCTGTTCTCCGCCACCGGCGTCACCGACGGCGCGCTGCTGCGCGGCGTGCGTCGGACGGCGGAGCGCGGCGTCACGCACTCCATCGTCATGCGCTCGAAGTCCGGCACCGTCCGCTTCATTGAGGGCCAGCACAACTTCGCCACCAAGACCTGGAGCCCGACCTGAACGTCATCGCGACGCAGATACCGGCCGTCCGGCCGGTGCTGGATGTCTCGAACAGCCTGAGCGGACGACGCTGGCAGTGGCGCAGCGAAGGGATGGGGCAGGAGCGACTGGCGGCCGCCATCTCCCAGACCTGTGGTCTGCCGGAACTGATCGGCCGGCTGCTGCATGCGCGCGGGATCACCGCCGAAGGCGCGGCGCATTTCCTCGAGCCGACCCTGCGTGCGCTGCTGCCGGATCCGAGTTGCCTCACCGACATGGACGCCGCCGCCGAGCGACTGGCCGATGCCGTAGCCGGTGGCGAGACGGTCGGCATCTTCGGCGACTACGATGTGGACGGCGCCTGTGCCACCGGCCTGCTGGCGGGACTGCTGCGCGAACTCGGCTGCGCGGTGCTGACGCACGTGCCGGATCGGATGCTGGAGGGCTACGGGCCGAACGCGCCGGCACTGCTTGCCATGGTGGAGCGCGGCGCCGGCCTGATCGTGTGCGTCGATTGCGGCACCGCCGCGCCCGAGCCGCTGATCGCGGTGGTGGGGCGTGCAGACGTGGTGATCCTGGACCACCACAAGGCGGAAGGACCGCCGCCGCCGGTGCTTGCGACGGTCAATCCGAACCGGCTCGATTGTGCATCGGGCCTGGGCACGCTGTGCGCTACCGCGATCGCGTTCCTCGCCGCGGTGGCGATGGTGCGGGCACTGCGCCGCCGCGGCTGGTTCGGGGCGAGGCGCGAGCCGGACCTGATCTCGCGCCTCGACATGGTGGCGCTGGCGACGATCTGTGACGTGATGCCGCTGACCGGGTTGAACCGGGCGCTGGTCACGCAGGGGTTGAAGGTGATGGGTCGGCGCGAGCGGATCGGCCTCAAGGCGCTGCTCGAGGTGGCGATGGCGCACGAAGCGCCGAGCGCCTTCACCTGCGGCTACGCGATCGGCCCGCGCATCAATGCCGGTGGCCGCATCGCCGAGGCCGATCTCGGGCTGCGTCTGCTGCTGTGCGAGGATGCCGACGAGGCGCGCGGGCTGGCCGAGCGTCTCGACGCGGTCAACCGGCAACGGCGCGGCGTCGAGGCCGCGATCCTCGATCATGCGATGGAACTGGCGGCGGCGCAGGTGGCGGCCGGCCATGCCGTCCTGCTGCTGAGCGGCACCGGCTGGCATCCGGGTGTGGTCGGCATCGTCGCCGGCCGGGTCAAGGAGCGGTTCAACCGCCCCGCCCTGGTCGGCGCGGAATTGGAGGATGGCAGCGTCAAGGGCTCCGGCCGGTCGGTGCCGGGGCTTGATCTTGGCACCGTGATCATCGCGGCGCGGCAGTCCGGACTGCTGCTGACCGGCGGCGGCCACGCCATGGCGGCGGGCTTCTCGCTGCGCGCGGACGGTATCGCGGCGTTGCACGGCTTCCTGGACGAGAGGCTGGCGGCAGCGCGCCACCGTCCGGCGGCGGTCGATCTGCCGGTGGATGCGGTGCTTGGCGTGGCGGGTGCCAATGCCGAGCTGGCCGCCCATGTCGGCAGGCTGGCGCCGTTCGGACCCGGAAATGACGAGCCGGTGTTCGTGCTGCCGAACGTTCGCGTGGCGCGTGCCGACCGCATCGGCAAGGAAGGCAACACGCTCAGGCTGCTGGTCGAGGGCGAGGGCGGCGGTCCGCGACTGAAGGCGTTGCTGTTCCGCGCGGGTGAGGGCGCGCTGGCGCCAATGCTGGAGAGCCGCGATGGGGCCAGGTTGCACCTTGCAGGCCAGCTGCGCGCCGAGGCCTGGCAGGGGCGGGTGGAAGCCGGCTTCTTCATCGCCGATGCGGCTCTCGCCTTGGGGAACGCTCACCTGTCTTGACCGACCCGGCCCCGCTCCGCTACCCACCGCGGGCCGCATGTCCCGTTCGTCTAGTGGCCTAGGACACCGCCCTTTCACGGCGGTAACACGGGTTCGAACCCCGTACGGGACGCCAATCCTTCCAATGACTTAGTTGCTTTGCCTGGATTGGTTGTCCAAGATCTGGCCAATATACAGTCTTGGACACGGGTAAATGGTGAAACTCAGACGTGGCTTGGAAGTGGCTCAGCACGAGGCGCTGCTGCAGCGCACGGACTTCCACCTCAACCTGGTCGAGCAGCAGCTGCATCAAACCTACGGCCGGTCCTGGCAGACGAAGCTGCGCGTGCTGCGGCGCCACCTGAGAGGCCTCCAGGAAGACCTGCGCCGGCGCTTCCTCGAGCAGGAGGTGGACAAGGTCTGACGCGCGCCGGGACGGTTGCTTCGGGGCCGGGCGGGTCATGTACGGTAGCTCGGAGAACGCGCAGCGTGCGCTTTCCGGTCCTCCTCGAGCAACCGGGTGGTGACGTACATCATCGCCCGCGTCGGTGGCAGCATGACCAGCAGCGCGATCTCGCGCACAAGGCGGCTCATTGCTGCACCTGCCCGGCGGTGGCCTGAAGCGCATTGTGCTGCAGCGACCGCGTCAGGTTGCTCTCGAGGTCGGCGACAACGTCCGACAGCCACTGGAGCACCCGGATCCAGCTGTCCAGTTCCTCGTGGATAGGTGGCGTCACCTCCGCCATCCGCACGAAGAGCAAGGTCATCGCGGCATGGACGCGGCCGAGCTGCTGCTCAGTCCTCATCGCTGCCATCCGGACCAGGGCGTTACCGTCAACGCCCGCGGTCAAGCTGCACCTGTCAGGTCACGAACCAGCGCCCAGATCATCTGGCTGTTCCAGAAATCGTCCTCGTGACGGCCATTCTTCTCAAGCTCGGCATCCCAGAGACGAAGCATCCTTGCCCGAGCTCGCGCACCCTCCATGGTCGTAGCTCGAAGGGTGACGATCTGCCGCAGCAGAGGCTCCTGCTTGTCGAACAGGTCGTCCCGGAACGCCTCCACCTCGTCGTCCTCGCCATCCTCCGCATGCGACTGGATGCGCTGCTGCTCGAACTCGTCGAAGGCGGCGCATAGGGCGATCAGTTCGGCGTCTGGGCCGGTGCTCGACTGAAGGCTGTGGAGACCGCCGTCTAACCCTTCTTGGTCACCAACCTGGACCGCGGCCGCCGGCAAGTCTGGGCGCATCCAGCCGACGGCCGCCACTGCAGCTAAGCCGGTAAAACCGGCGGCGGTTAATAAAGCACGGCGCGACGAACCCACCTCGGGTGTGATATCGGCAGAAATAGCCATGATCCTGCGCTCCAGCGTCAGGGTTGCGGTGAGGCCGGGCTCGGTGTTCCACCACCGCGCTCGGCCGTTGTTCCTTGCGGAACGACATCCTCAATGTCACTATGCTGGTCGAAGATCAAGCGGAAAGTGACATCGTGGATACCATTTCCCCGGCCCAAGTCCGAGCGGCCCGAGGACTCCTAGACTGGACCCGCGATCAGCTGGTCGCGAGCAGCGGCGTCCCGAAGAGCACCCTGGTGAGGTTTGAGGACCAAGGCTCACGGCCTCGGGGGGCGACCCTGTCGGCTCTACGTAGGGCTCTAGAGGCCGCCGGAGTCGAGTTCATCCAGGAGAACGGGGGTGGGGCGGGGGTGAGGCTGCGGTTGGCCACAGTCTAGAGGCCATAACAATCAACAACTAAAAGCACACAACGAATCGCTGAGCCCTCGATTACTGGGGCTCGACTCTTATTCAGAAGTACGCCATGTAAACATTGATGCCGCTCAGGTGGAGCGACGGCCGCAGCTGAAACTGCGGCCGCCACCGAGTCCAACCTGGTAACCCGCGCCCGGGTTACGCTTACTGGGAGATTAGGAACCCACCAACAACCGGAACCTCGTCTTCTAAGAGCGTGGTGTCAAGCGGATCTCGCCATGAAGGAGATCCCAAATGGCAACGCGATCCAATCGTTACCCAGAGCTTCCACAGTCTGAAATCATCCTGGTCTTGAAACGGCTAGAAGCTGGTGAACACCAGCACATCGTAGCCGCCGATTATCTGGTCAATCAGGGTAGGCTTTCCGAATTGAAAAACGGAAAGCGAACAACCTTCAGACCTGGGAAGCATATCTAACTGACAAGGCGGGGGTTTCGACCCCCGCCTTCTCTTTAGCACTCCCTGTTAGCGCGGCATTTCGCCCGGTCCCTGCCACACCCCGGTCTCGTAGGCATCCCGATCAGACTGCTTGATCCGGATCGAGTTGCCGATGCGGAGGTGACCCAGCTTGCCAGTCGACACCAGAGTGTAGACAGTCCTCTCGGACACGCCCCAGATGCGGGCTAGCTGAGGAACGGAATAGGCATAGGGTTCAGACATCGCCTCTGCTCCACCAGGCGGGATCGGACGTAAAGCCTTGCCCTAAGCTAAGCCGCGCTTCGGTAGCGGGGTCCAGTCCATGTGCTCCTTCAGGCTGGGACAATGGATCCCGCAGAGCTCGTAGGGACGGGTTTCCCCCTTACGAGGGCAATCATCCGCCCGAGCCTCCACCACCATCCACACCAGCTCCCGCGGCCCGTGGAACGCCAGTTCCTGCGCTAGCGGCCAGCGTTCGTCGAGCCCGCAGCGATTGCACGCCACCCGGACAGTGTCGGTCTCGGCATAGAGGTCGGCGAGGGTGCTGGGGCGATCGCGTGGTAGAGCCATGGCGCCAGCATAGCCGAGGGGCATCCATGTTCGACGACGTAGATCAATACGAGGCTGTGTTCGGCCCTGACGGCAGCCTCATCATTCCCGCAACACTGGCCGAGAAGCTCGGCTGGCGGCCAGGCCACCGGCTGCTGCTCGAGCAGATCGACGACGGCTTCCTGGGGACAGCGATCGAGGTGCCAAGGGGGCGGATCCTAAACGCAGTCTCCTGCTGCAGAGCTCATCAAACTAACTTCACAACATAATAATGTCGCATTCTTTACTTGCGTGAAAATCTTTTAGATTGGCATGACGCGCCGTCTGGAGGCTTTCATGGATCTAACGATTACACAGGTTGCAAGGTGCAATCGGCTCATCATGCACTGTGAGGGACTGATCCGCAGCTGGGGAGTCAGGAGCGGTGCATCTGGGCGCTTTCAGTCAGCCGACTATTTAATCACCTGTATCGAAACCCCGACGAGGACGACGTTGCGCGTGCACTACTATGGTCAGTCTGTGCTTCACGCGAGGTGGGACTTAAACAACCACACCGGGACTGCCGACTTTCTCCCCGGGCCATGGGAGTATGACGCTCTTAGCTTGCGAGTCCAGAAACCGAGCCGGTGGCAAGGCGAGGCGCCGTAAAAGGCACCGCTAGTAATTCAGTTCAAGTTCTCTGTTCGAAAGGCAGCGGCGTAAGTCGCCACGGTGCTGACGCTCGTCGAGCCGCCGGTCGTGTTCATGGCGGCGGTCAGACCGAAGGTGACCCGAAGAGGTACACGTCACCGAAGAGTGGTGCGATCAGGGGCAGTGCCCAAAGGACGACCACAGCTGCGACGGTCAACACTGTCGCGGCCATAGCCAAGATATACTGGCGGTAGAGGCTGGCTGCCTTGCGGCTCCACTTCAGGCTCTCAGCCTGTAATACAGCCCTGTCGGCCACGACAACTTCCGGCATAGAGGTCGGGAAGGTCGAGGGGGTCTTAAGGTCGACATGAGCACCACGGTGCGGCACGGCAATGTATCCTGCGGCCGGGTTTCAGACGTCGTCCGCGGAGATCATGGGCGTCGTGTCGTACAGGACGGCACAAACGGACCAGAACGCTCCGAACAAGACGAAGCTCATGAGCATAAGAACCATTTCGAGCATGTCAGCGATCCCTGCCTAACGTTACGTTAGCGTGTTGGCTGGGGTGCTATCTATGCGCCTGTGCTGCTTTGACGTAGTGAATAGAACGTGACACGTAGCCTCTGTGCGTTATTATCGTGACAGATCCGAGGTGCCGGGAGAGCGCCTCCCTTGGACCTTCCCGTGATTGGCTTCCTGCCAGCAGCCCCCACCTTCGCGACACCCGGCCGCCGCTACCGGCCAAGCGAGTAACGTCCTCGCTAGTGGATTGCGTCACTTTCAGCGGCGATCCGGCGTCGAACGCTTTCAGCAGGACGCCGAAGCCTAAATGAAGGTATACACTACGCATCGCTGACATCCGCCAATCGCGTTAGGCGTTAGCGACTGAGAGGGCTCAAGCCTCCCGCCTTATCGGCACGGGAGAACCGCATGCCTGTCTACAAGCTTTTTCCGATTGATCCAGATGGCAAAATCACCGGGGTCGGTAGCGAGTACGAATTCGACAGTGACGGAGATGCCCGGGTCCGTGGGGAGTCCGTCGTAGCGAAGGGCGACTATGTTGAGATCTGGCGCGGCGACAAGAAGATATTCTCCCGAGCGCCGCGCGTTTGACGAACGCATCGGGCAGAAGAGTTTTCGCTAGCGTCTAGTCGCAGTTGAGGCGATCGACAGATCCGGAAAGGCATGATCAACTCGCTCTGGGAGCCGCCCGAAATCAGTGCAGCCGGTCGCTAGCAGGAGGTTGTCGTTTGATGACAGCCTGCGCGAGGAGCAGGCGCCGACGCATCCAGCCGATGTCGATCGACTTGTCGCCAGCCTGGCCATGCTCAGCGGCAGAGATGGCAGCCCGCCAGAGGCTCACGGCTTGGCTCATGTGGCCGTGCGCCTCGCACGCTAGAGCCTGATCGCGTAGTCCGGCAGCATCATCCGTAAGCGCATGCATCCTGACATTAAGCGCCAAGGGAGCGTCCGACGGTGCCAAAATGTGTGTGGGAGTGTCTGTATGACGAAGGTTTACCGCTGGATCGTTGATTGAAGATCCCGTTTTGTCCGCATCTGTTTACGAGACGTGCCTTCAGGTAGGCATCGTACCTAGCAGGCGTAGGGATCTCCTCTCGCCTGGTGAAAGAGGCTGGTAGCGTCGCTGCCGCGGTCAACGGCATTGTCAGCCGATTGGCCATAGAATGCCCCCGCTGCTCTAGGCTTCTACTTCGTGCTGTCGATCGGGCCGGCCGGCACCGCCGTTACCGTCAGAGAGGCCTGCGGTTCCGTCAGGCTGTTCTGGCCAGATCCGGAGACCGTCGCACCATAATTCAATGCACTGTCCAATAGAGGTCCAAGTCCGCGTGTGAGCCCAAGCGATGGCGGGAGTGGCAGCGGCAAATCCGTCGATCAAGACCACGGCGCCGGCGCTGTCGATTACAAGCAACTGGAAGTCAGCCATTCGCACGAGCCCCAAATTCAGCCGACTGCATGAAGCTATCGCGATAGCCTGGAATACAGCTTGTCAGCGGAATGTGCGATGAGAGACCCAGTGCGGAATATACTTAGCAGACCGTATTGACTGCGGTGACTACCTAGTATCTCATAATTAAATGTAGTGTAGAAATCGCACACCGCTTTCCGCGATCATTCGTTTACAGATAGGATTAGCGGCAATGGCTGTCCCGATGTTTGTATTGATCGTGGAAGACGAACCCTTTATTCAAGACTTAATGGCCGAAGTCTTGATAGACAACGGCTACCGCATCGCGGCCGCGTCAGATGGCATCGAGGCGATGTCGTTCCTCGACCATGAGGGCTCTCGGTATGACGTCATGATCACCGACGTGGTACTTCCGGGCCTGCTGTCGGGGTGGGAGGTTGCCGCACGGGCTCGCTGGATCAACCCAACGCTACCTATCATCCACATGACCGGCGGCGAGCCGGGAGCATGGAACGCGAGAGGCGTGCCAGGCAGCGTCATGCTGGCAAAGCCGTTCACGTTGACGCAACTCGTTCAGGCTGTCGTACAGGTTACGAAGGTGTTGTCCCTCTCCTTATATTGTTGACCGGTAGAGGCGTTGGGGGCCGTCGATGACTGCGGCCTCTCGAACGGTCTAGTATCCCGACCCCTGTTCCCTTTATGTTCTCAGCATGGGACAGAACCTCACCCGGAGCCGGCGTCTGCAGGTGGTGCTCGCCACGCCGCTTTCGAATTATCGGAACAAGCCTTGGGTGCTCGTGTGCGCCTGCCGGGCCTGCTCCGCCGAGGTTGACCTGCCGATCGCCAAGCTACTACCGGCGCACGCATCCACTACGATCCGGGAGGTGCTGGCGATGCTCCGGTGCCAGCGCTGCAGGCAGCCGCCGACCGGGGTTCTGTTGCAAAGCGTGCCAAGCAGCACGACCGGCAACGCCGATATGATGGTTCTGGCCGGGCCGGGTGCCTACGGATAGACCACCACCAAGACGGAGACACCAGCGAGGCTCGCCGCCAGGGCGAGCGCCCCAGCCCAGGCTTGGACCAGTGCCTCGTTAATCGACGCTGGTGCGCCTGGTCCACCTCCGAGCTCCAAACCCTCCAGGAAGTCTCGGATGGTCACGGCCGACATGTCCGTTGCTCCTACGCTGCTGAAGCGCTGTGAGGTGGCAATTTCCTTACTAGCGGCGCCTTGTTGCGGACCAGTGACGCCGACACGGTTGCGGCTCGAGCAGACCGACCAGTGCGGACGAGTGTGGACGGCTGACGGGGATGAAATCTGTGGGCGGACATCATCTCCATGTTGACGACCGCCGGGAGAGCCCACTATCATTTTGATAGCAGAACGGCAGGGTGGGGTCCGATCTCCCGAACGTCTGCTGATGCTGGGCATTTCATCAAGATATTTTAGGAAGCTGCCATGGAAGAACGTCTGGTGGACGTCTTGGACGGCCACAACCGCATCCTGCACGTCTTTCCGGTCCCTGCAGACGGGGGACGGAGTGAGGAAGACTGCGTCCAGCAGGCGGTTCAGGAAGCAGCGCACCTGAAGCTGGTGCCAGACGAGGATGTTCCTAGGCTGCACGGCCGCCCCCATGTCTGCCGCGGAGGGAGCCTGACACCCGTCGCTGACGTCCTGCAGTTGCGGGCTGATGAGGAAGACCGTCGGCGCGATGCCATTCGCACCCGCGCGTACTTCATGTGGATTGATGCTGGGCGCCCTGACGGCATGGCCGAACAGCATTGGAAGCAGGCGATGGAGTTCACCGAGATCTCAGCGGCGGCGTGAGGGCGGGCGGCATTTATGAGAAGGTGCCGAGAACGCTTCGAAGCTCGCTTGTTCTAAGCACGCTGGGATCCACCTGTGTTGGCTGCACCTGCCCCACGTTGCTGCCGTCACGCCGCCGACCCAACCAGCCGCGGTGACTTGCCGACCAGGGCCACGGTGCGAGCCGGGCCATCCGGCAACGGTACGTTCGGGTCAGTGGCGAGGGCCGCGACCGCCTGGCGCCAGGGCTTCGACGCGTCCAGGGCCTGAGCTTTCCAGCTGTCCCGGTCCTCCGAGACGGCTTCGCTCCCCCAGTCGACCGGCGCCGCGAGAAGGCGCTTGGCCGCTCGTCTCACCTCGTTGTCGATTGGTTGGCCGTGCGAACCGCCGGGCTCGGGATCCTTTTCGTAAGCACCCATTTCCTGGAGAAAGAGCAGCGCTGCGCCCCAGCTTGCGAGCTCGCGCTGCAAGCCAGCGACATGCTGCGAGACAGCCTGAGCAGCGTCTCGCCCATCGGCTGCCAGAACCGCCGCGATGGCAGCATCGAGCTTCTGCCGCACCAGGTGGTCCTGCCACGGCCGGTCGCGAATAGCGCTTGCACACGCAGCCTGCGCGTCCCGCCGGGCCTGCAAGCGCAGCTCGGCCTCCTCCACCGCATCCTCGAGCTGCCGGCGCGAGGGCGGCTTCCCGGTCGCCGTACCCTGCGCCTCGGCGAGGTAGTACGCGCTCAAGGCCCGCTCGAACTCGCCCAGCGCCTGCCTAGCGGCGTCAACATCCTCGACTGCCTGGTAGACTGACGCCTCGAGCCGCTGCCGCTGCTGCTCGAGCTCACGCTTGGTGTTCTCAAACTGCTGCACGTCCGCGATCGCTGCAGCCAGCGCCTGACGAGCCGAGGAGGCTGAGACTAGCTTCTGCATCACCGATCTCACTTCAGCCGACCCGCGTTCGGGAAGCGCCGACGGTAATCCGCATCGTCGGCCTGGCTCATCCGTTCGGTCCGCTGGCGCCCGGCACGCTTGCTGGCCAGGAACACCGCGCGGGCCGTGGCCGCATTGTTGCCCAGATCGCTCGTGCCAACGCCCATGTTCTGCAGCGCCGACACATACACCTGGTAGGGCGTGGTCATGGCGGCCGTGTCAGCTGCGAAGCCCTGGCACTCCTGTTCGGCGCGTTGGAGAGACTGCACCGCCTTCACGGCCCGGTCGGCGGCGAGCTGGGTGTCGTAGGCATAAGACGGCATTGGCGTTTCCTATCGTGCATTAAAACCGAGGCGGGGACGGAATGGAGTGGAGGCAGGTCGTCGCGGCATCGTTCGGATGCGTTCAAGAGTGGCGTCGCTGATCACGATCGGTTTGCGCACCGACGCCGGCATCAGCAGCGCACCAACCGTTGCGTTGGCGCAATCATCATGAGATCCTGCACCGGGCGGGTGGTCGATCGAATCCCTCCCGCCTCGAGCAGTCCGCCGCTCGAGCGAGCACAGCTGCGCTATCGTCCGCGGATGATCCAGCAGAGCGCAGGCGCCCTGGTTGAGCATCGGTAGCGCTTCCCGGTACAGATCGGACTTCGGCTTCGCACTCGGCGTGACCGTGATTTTGTGCTGTGCGAAGGCCTCTATCACCCAGCTGCCGCCCCATTTGTCCGACTGCGCAGACCGGACGCCGTAGGTGTGCAGCAGGTCGGCAAACTCAGCGACGACATCGGACGGCCGAAACTGGGGCTTGCGCTCCCTGATCGCGTCGATAACCGGAATGCCGTCCTCCATGTGAGACACGCAGACGACCATGCTGTCCGAACCGGAGCCGCCGGCGGCGTCCAGGAAGGCCATGTAGCGCTTGCCGGCACTCAGCGCCGGCGCCCGCTCATAACAGCCGGGTTCAACACAGGCCTCGACCACCTCACGGCTTACGAAAGCAGCCAGCCCCGATCGGAACTCGGCGCCCAGCTCGCTGGCGGCACCTTCCGGATCTTGGTCATACGCTTCCTTGATCTCAGACGGATCGAGCGTAGGATTCATCGCCCAAGAGGGGGACTTCCAAATCAAAGTCCGGGAATTGTCCTGCCCGTAGTGCCGCTTGTGCATATCCCACAAGACGCCCATTTCGGCGTATGGGGTCGAACCACCCCACAACATCGAACCTGGGATGTTCAGCAAGCCGCCGCGAATTGCTTTAACTATCTCGCGATCTGGATTGGCGCTGTAGTCCGAGGTCCGCAGATGAGCCAATTCATCCACGACACAGAGCGGATATGAACTTCCCCGCAGCCCGCGATAACTGGCGGCGTGGATCTCGATCTTCACCTGTCCATTGACGATAACTGAGTCCTGGGTCTCGTTGCTCTTCGCACTCGACAAGCCCGGAACACTGTCCAGCATGCCCAGGATGTAACGGAAGATCACCTTCGCCTGGTCGGTGTCGCTCGCGACCACCGGGATAACGGCCAGCTCGCCAGGACCCAGATAAGCGGCATAATCCCTTGCGATAGCAAAATAAACTGCGATCAGGGCCAGGATGCGCGACTTACCCGCCCGTCGGCCGCAGATCAGGAACAACTCCTTCACTGGCGTTGTTGGTGCGTCCTGCCGACCAGTGCAGGTGCGGTAGACCTCCAGCATCTCGGGCGTCATGGGCAGGCCGAAGGCGGCTGCGCACAGTGCTCGCCAGGCCATCCACGACGGATCGGCGAACATTTCGTGGAACACGCCATCCATGGCTTCTAGAATGGTGAACTGGAACACCTAGTCGCTCACGAATTTGGGGCGAGCAAACTTGCCGCGCCAAGTGTTGCGGCGCCGGGTAGCCAGGACCGGCCGGCTTCTTAGCTCAGGGCACCAGGCTGCATCGAACGCCATGCCCTTTCGCGCCATCGCTTCGCACTTAGCCTTCATCGTCCAGTCGATGTCGGTACGGCGCCCGTCCAGGTCGATCGTGCAGGTCACTGCAGCGCCTCCGGCGGCAGATGGATCGGCGGCCGTAGCGCTGCCGGGCAGAGAGCACCGCCGAGATACCGGGGCTCACGACGCTGCAGCAGCGCCGCCTCGGCTTCCTGCGCGGGCTGCAGCGCGTCCTGATCGAGATAGGTGTCGGCGAACACGAACACGCCGACCTCGCGGTCGCGCGCCGGGATCTCCAGCTCGGACGCCAGCACCATCATGCGGACATTGACCAGGAAGGCGCCTGAGGCCGTTGGAACGGTCCAAAAGCCACGGTCGAGCATGATCGCCACGTCGCCGGCTGTGAGGCTCAGAAGGCCATCATGGGCCTCCAGGATGGCCTGCCGTGGGTCGACACCGGGGCTGCGCTGGTAGATGCGACCGACCGCATGATCACTCACGGCGAAGGACCAGGAGCCGCCGCCCATGATCAACCCGGTGTGGAGGTTGCCCATCGCGGCATAACGGACCTCGACAGCATCGCGGCCGAGGCTGGCCTTGCCAGGACGATCATCGGGCAGCACGAACGGATGATCCCGGCCGATCAGGTAGCGCCACACCCGAACGCGCGGCTCTGCCACCAGGGGGGGGACGACCATTGCGCGCTCGATCTGCTGCCAGGCGCGATCCCGGCCGATCGGGCCTTTGGCAACCGCGTTGGCGATGGTCTGGGATCTGATGCCATTGCCCCGCAACGACATCAGTCCACCGTCACTGGCACACCGCGCCATGAACGACCGGACGGACTGGTTGTGTTCAGGTGCAATACCGAAGTCGTGCCGCGCCAGTGGTCGGTTCAGCAGGCCGGTGGGTGCCATGCTGCCCATTAGATGCTCGCCAGCCCCTGCGACCACTTGAGCTGCAGCTGGGCAGCACCCTGGGCAAACGTGGCGCCTGCGGGAAGGCTGAGCAGGTAGGCGGTGTCCTCAGGCAGGGTGAGGGTGCACCGGGCCACCGCTGCCGCTGCTACCGTCAGCGCCGCGCCACCGGCGCCGGTGACCAGGGTGCAAAACGCCACACGCTGCACTGCCGTGCTGGTGTCGGTGCTGCCGCTCATGCTGCCACCCCGGCCCGCGCACGGGCGTGCAGCGCCGCGACCATCTCAGCCGCCGTAGGTGGCTTCTGCTTGGGACCCTGAAGGCCCAGCTGGCGGCTTAGCCTCTCCAGGCTGTTCGACCAGGCTAGATACTGCTTGCCGGCCGCGAGGCTGAATTCGCCCGCCTGCAGGGCCTTCGCGTCCATCTTTGTGATGTGCAGCCGGAGCCAGCAGATCTGCTCGATGATCTGTTTCTGCGTCGCGCTCGGCTTGCCGCCGACGTGCGCGATCAGCTCCTCGCGGACCTTCCGGAGAAGCCGGCCTTCAGTGCTGCGTCCATCGAGTGACAGGAGGCTGTTGGCTCGGTGAGGGTGGGCCGCTTTCGTCATTTCTGGAGCAAATCCGCGACGCTTATCGTTCAGAGATTGGACAGAAAGCTGCAGACATATCAAGGAACTTCGCGAAATCAGTGGGTTGTGCACCAACGTCCATTACTAGATACCGCCGTGTATGAGCGGATACTGTTGTGTTCAGGCGTCTCGCGACGGTCGCGAATATTCTTCCGGCGGAAGCATTCGGATCGGAAAAACGAAGCTTCTTCACGCTGGTGGTCAGACGGGGATATCGGTTGGCAATCCCCACGCCTGGAGCGCTGCCTTCGCCTTCTCGGTCTTCTGTCGCTCGCTATCCTGCTCGCTGTAGAACCAGCGCTGAACCGCTAGGCCCTTCACCCACTCTCTCGGGTCTGCTGGCGTCGTGAGCCCGTTCCAACGGCTCCAGATCGGCTCGTAGAACCGGTTGAAGAGCACCAAGCGCCCGCTGCTGCAGGTCCATTCGCCGTAGGGCATGAAGACGTTGCGCTGGAATTCGGCCTGGCTAGCGGAGATGACGCGCCCGCTCGGCGACGTGAACAGTCTGCTCAAAAGCTTCCCTTTCGTTCTGCTCTTGGTGCGTGCGCCGACCACCAAGGTCGGGCAGCGCACCTCTCCCGTAGGGAGAGACACTCTGCGGAGTGCACCTTCGACGGACCTTCGACGCAGTTTCCTGCGACCTTGGAGAACCTTCGACGGACACCTTCGAGAGACTCTCGACTAAGCAATATCAATGAGTTACGGGAGACCTTCGAGTGCTTCTTTGGCATCCTCGAAGTGGTCGACATGCACGATGTGGAAGGTCTTGTCGGACGCCCATCCATAGTGCTCGCGGCGGATCTGACCGCTGGCAAACAGACGGTTCATGGCGCCCTCAAAGTCGCGCTTCGAGAAGCCGTGGCGGTCGGGATGCTGGCTGAACAGCCTTGGCGCGAAGTTTGCCGAGTTGCGGCTGTCGGAAGCGTGGCGGCCCTGGGTTCCGATCTTGTCGAGCAGCGCCAGGAACACCGCTTCGGCGTTGCCCTTGCCTATGCCGGCGACCGTGCCGTGCATGACCTTCGGGTCCAAGACCAAGACACCTTCGACCCACCGCAGTTTGATCTCGTCACCGCGACTGGCGTAGTTCGCCTTTTTCTTGGCCAGGATGCGAGCGTCGAGGTCGAGCGGCTCACCCTCTTCGCCACTTGGCGTGAGCATCGCCCAGCGCGACCGGGCTGCGCCGTTCCAGCCGGTTGAGCCACCGTCCAGGTCGCCGCTGCTTATGCCAGCGCGGCTAGGGTGCGCATTGAGCAACACGCCGGCGCCGAGCTCGAGCGCCAGGCTGCCGAGGCCGTGCTTGAGGAACTGTCCCACCTGCTGCCGCACATTTTCATTGCCGCCAAACAGATCCGCTGCAACGTCGAAGACCACGAATCCGGGCTTGAACTCGAGCGCCTGCTCGCGGAAGTCGCGGTAGCGCTCGGTGAAGACTGGAGAGCCGTCTGCTTCGAACCGGATGAGCGTGTTGTCGTCACCCACCGGGCAGGTCCAGCGCATGTCGACTAGGTCGTTGAACTGGATGCCGTAGCTCCGGTTGATCGCGTCCTGGCGCCGGTGCATCTCGTCGTCATCGTCCTCGCAGAAGAGACCCATGGCGCGGCACTGGGTCACCGGCAGCCCGATCCAGCGCAGCCCGGTCGCGACGCTTGTCATCAGCTGCTGGGCGAGCAGCGTTTTGCCCTCGCCCCCGGCCGCATAGTTCAGCGTCACGTTGCCGGCCGGCAGCCAGCCCGACACGATCCACTTCCGCGCTGGCACCGGTACGCCCTGCAGATGCTGCGGAGCAGTGAAAGCCAACGGTTGATATTCGGCCGGTGGCTTATCGGCAGTTCCGTTCCAGCCTGGGTTTGCCTGATCGAACTCTGCGCGCCGCAGTGCTTCGGCCGCCCAGAGATCGTAGCTGCCGGCGATCGGACGAAGGGCGCCATTGATCATCATGTCCGAACCTGCCCGGCCTCGACAGCCTGCGCGACGGTGCGGATGATCTCTTTGTCGTCGAGCCCCGCATGCCGGGCGGCGCTGGTCATGACGCTGATGATCTCGCCTGCGCTCAGTTCTCCCTTCGGGATGAAGCGCGCGAGGCTCCAGGTCTGGTAATTCAGCTGATCATGTCGTGTGCCCTCGGGAGCGTTCTTCACCAAGGCCTCCGCCCGCTGCAACGCTGCGGCCGCATAGCCTGCGCCAGACACCACCGTCTCGACTGGGACGGGTCGAACCACCGGTTTCGGTAGTAGCGTCTCCAGTAGCCATCCTGGCCACTGTGCGAGGTCTTCCGGATGCGATACGGCCAAGCCTGCGGCTGGCCACCAAACGATGTAGCCACCCTGCCCGCGAGTATCTACGCCCGACGCAATGCGGCCAGCGGTGTTGCGTACGCCTTCGCGATGCAAGAACAGCAGGTGCAGTCCCCCGGATCGCGTGCGGTGCGTGCGCGTCGCGGGCAGCCGGTGCCGATGTTGCTCCAGCCAAGCGTCCGAGCCGTTGTCGGGATCTAGGTCGAGGACGTCGATGCCGGATCCAGAACCGGTCGCGACGCCGATCAGTTCACTCGGGTATTGGCGAAAGAGCTGGCTCGCCGCATCCGGGTCGGCGACGGCATCCTTGAATCCACGCGGGCAAGCCGGCGCCTTGTTGAGCAGGCAGGGGAAGACCCGGTAGCCAAGGGCTGCCAGCTCCAATGCCGCTCTCACGCTGCATCCTCCACCCGGAAGATCCGCCGCGGGAAGCGATCGCCACCGACCGCGCGCAGCAGATCCGGAGAAAGCCGGCGATACTGCTCAAGCTTATCCAGCAAAAAGTCGACCTCTCCGACAGGAGAGACCACCTCCGCCAGCAGCTCAGCGGTCGCGCGGGGACCGAGGCCGTGTAGGTGCTGGACGCCCCTCTCCAGCTGGAGGCGCTGCGCCGGGCTCACGGCCGCACCTCAGACCCGGTCCTGAGATGGTGCGCAAGCCAGGAAAGAGCTTCCGCGCGAGGCTGATTGCCTGCAGCTGCCGCCAGCTCGGAGAGGTGTTCGGCCTCGCGTGAGGTGAGGCGAGGTTCCGACCAGCGCCGGCGAAAGTGATTGTTCCGAAGAGGATCGGCTTGTCCAGCCATCCGAGAAGAATCGATACGCACGCTTGGTAGCTCCAGGATAGGAGCAGCAACGGCTTGAACGAGCCAACCAAAACCGCTATGTCGATCGTGCCGCGACCGACTGCTGTTGACTTGATTGGCCCCCGCCACGCTGCCCGCGTTGGTGGGGGTTTCTATTTTAGGCGGCGTGGGAAGCGGTCTCGGCTTCCATCTGCCGGCGCCACGCGGTCGCCGCCTCTTCGCTGATCAGGCGGCGAGACCCGACTTTCATGAAAACTGGGCCTTTCCCCGCCTTCCACAGATTATAGAGGGTGGCGCGGGACAACCCATGGGACTGTCCGAACTCATCGACCGAAAAGATGTGCCTTTGCATGACCGTCTCCGTCTATTGGTGACGGAACAAGACTGAATTGGCAGACCTAGGAAAAATACGGACCTTATTGTTGTGAATAAGGTCCCTGCTTCAGCCGGCTCGTCTGTGGAGATTCCCCCGGTGAGCGTCGCGCGCGTGACGGTCGCCGGTTCGCCATAGCGTCGGCGAATGTCTCCGGCGACATCCTTTCCAGGTCGCAGACATGCTGCACCATGCTCGCGCCTATGCAGGCAATCACTCCTGTGCGGTCAGTCCGGTTCAGGTTGCCACTATAGCCAGCGTTGCGGAGGGCTTCTTCGACCCTGCTACAGAAAGGTCGGCCCCATGTGTGCCACCCGGCCTTCGGCTTTCCGGCCAACTTTCTTGGCGCCTCGCGGACATTCCCTGAGACGGCCATGCCACGGAGGAAGTCCGCAAGCTCGGCATAGGGGATACCATCTGCCTCACGGGTCCACAGTCCCCCCTGCAGCAGCTCACCAAGCCGCTCGAGAGAGAAGAGCAGCTTGTTCGCGGCAAGCGTCACTTCAATCTGTGCCTGTGCGATGTATTGGCTCGGCTCTGCATCGCGATGTTTATCCGGCGTTGTCGACTGGTTCCTGTATCGGTTGACTGACTTTTTCAGCTCCTCTGCTACCTGCAGGTAGACCGCCTCTGAGGGTCGCGGATCGTTCTGCTTCAGGGCGTTCTCGAACCAATCTTTCACGTCTGCCGCCGAGGCGATCTTGGGATCGACAGTCACCGGGTCGTCTCCAGCGCCACCACCTTCCGGTCCATCTCAACGCCGAACCGCGGCACGGCCGCCCGGATCGCATCGGCGATGTAGGTCGACGACATGTGGCCGTAATGCTTCTCGACCATCCTGGTGTCGACGTGACCCAGGTTGCGCGCGATCACCATCAGCGGGGCGCCGTTCATGATCGACAGGCTGGCGTAGGTATGGCGCAGCGTGTGGAAGCCAGCCGGCGGGTCGATCCGTGCCGCCTTGCAGGCATCCGTCATAGGCCGCGACTGCTGGCTCTTGGCCCAGCGCGTGCCAGCCTCGGTAGGCAGCAGGATCGAGCGCGTGGGCTGCCCGGCAGCAAGTCGGCTGAAGAACCCCAAGCCCTCCTCGGTCAGCACCACGTGCCGCCCCTTGCCGGATTTGCTGGTCCGGATCTGCAGCGTGCCGCTGTCCTGGTTGAAGTCGCCGGCCTGTAGCGCCGCGAGCTCGCCGAACCTGCATCCGGTGAGCAGGGCGGCGTGCACCAGGTCGTGGAAGCTGCCTGAGGTTGCGTTCAGCAGGCGCTTGGCTTCCTCGACGGTGAGGTAGCGCACCCGGGCTGCGTCAGCCTGCGCGAACGGCTTCAGCGCACGCCACGCCTGATCGCTGGAGATCTTCTGGTCACGCCAGGCGTGGTTGAGGGCCGCCTTCAGGATCGTCAGCACCCGGTTGGCCGATGCTCGGCGCCGGCGCCTGGCCTCGGCCGGATCCTGGTCGGGTGCCGTCCGGAATAGCTGCTTGTCGCCGATCTTCGTCCGGATGCGGGCAGGGGCCTCGGCCGCAGCGTCCCGCCAATCGCGCAGCTGCTTGGTGCTGAGCTTCTCGCAGTCGATCTTGCCGAGCGTCGGCAGGATCAGGGCAAGAGCCCGCCACCGGGCATCCTTGGCGGTCTTCCGGTGCTGCTCGAGCCAGCGAAGGTAGTCCTCGATGCACAGCGCCACCGTGTACGGACCACCCTGCGCCGGCAGGCCAGCCGCGATGCGCTTGCTTTCGACGAACTTGGTCCGGGCGAGGGTCTGCGCCTGGGAGAAGTTCAGGAACTCGACGCCGTCGGCATCCAGGGTATCGTCAGCGCTGCCGATGGTCTCGACACGGTATATCTCGTTCCCGAGATAGGCGCGCATCACCCACTTGCCGGCGGTCTTGCCGCGGCGATAGCCAATGTGCAGGCCCACGTCGATCGCCCGGTAGTATGGCTTGGCAGCCGCCTTTAGGCGCAGCCGAGCCGCGCGGCTCTCAAGGTTGGCGTCACGGACGGTCCTAGCCATCACATCCTCCATCCCGGACGGCCATCCGACCACCAGCCGAGACGAGGCCAGCAGTAGGGCGTCTGTCCAATATCTGTCCAATATATGTGGCTAGACAGCCTTGAACAAGATGATACGGAGAAGGACATCTTCCGTTGCGCATCAGCGGTTTAAGCGGATAATCCTGGACGCTGGTGAACGAACTAACGCCTCTTTCACGGCGGTAACACGGGTTCGAACCCCGTACGGGACGCCAGGAAGACCAGTGAGTTAGCCGCGAGCGCTGGCGCGGATGCCCTATAGTTGGCTGATATGTGGCCCTGGACGAAAACCGGTCCGATGGGACGGTTCAGTGCTCAGTATCCATAAGCTCACGTTTCTCAGCGGGTAGAAGATTTAGCGGCCTTGGCGCATCGGTCAGGCGCTGCCGGCGGAGCGTCCGCTTTCCCGGGCGCGAGGTCGTGCTGCCGAGGGATCCGATTGCCTGATGCCCGTGTTAATGGGTCGCCATGGGTGCCGGCCCGGCCTGCCGCGTCGCTCCGCGGGTGTGCTGGCTCGTCCTGTCCGGGGTCAAGGCCGGGGTACCGGACAACGCCCGGTTGCTCCCCCGGAGACCGCCAGCAGTTGGCCACGGTTCGCAGCACCTTGGAGACCGGTCACCATGTAGAGGTTCGGTGCAGTCCCCGCCAGTGCGGGACGCCGCTTGATCCCGCCGGACTGATCGGATCCGCTCGAGGCGAGGCATCGTTGATCCACCTATCGCTCCGGTGCGCGTGCTGCAGCAGGCAATACTCGGTCCTACTGATGGCGGGCCGGGCATATTACAATCCTGGCTGGAACAGATGTGGTTCTTTGAAAAGCCAGCCTGGAAACGGTATCGCCGGATGAGGCTTGGCAATCAGCTCCCCAATCGCCGTTAACTAGTCATTAACTATTGATTTCTAGTCTCGTGAAACAAGCAGGTCTTTACGCAAGCCGGTTGATGAATAGGCGGGACAATGACCCAGACAGTCGCTGAACCGGATGTATCGCCTGGTCGTCAGGAAACAAACAGCCGGGACCTTCCAGGCCCTTTTGCCGCTCCTGACCTGTTCGACTGGCTGATCGTAGCCGCGGCGAGCGATCTGGATACGCTGCCCTATGGCGTCATCGCCATGGACCTTGACGGCGTAGTGCTGGCCTACAATTCCGCAGAGTCGAAATATGCCGGACTCGGGGTTGAACGTGTGCTCGGGCGAAATTTCTTCAGCAATGTAGCCCCGTGCATGAACAACTTCATGGTCGCGCACCGCTTCCAGACGGAAGTGGATCTCGATGTGATCATCGACTACGTCCTCACCCTCAGGATGAAGCCCCAGAAAGTACAACTACGACTCTTGAAGCGCAGTGACGTCTCAAGAATGTATTTGATCGTCCAAAGGCGCACTTGATGAGCGATCTAGATGAAGGCGAATTTGACTACGCCGCTGCCTATGAAGGTTTGCTCGAGTTCCTTTACCTGACGCCTGCTGGCATCGTTAAGTTCGCGGTCGATGGGATGATCGACATGGCTAATCCGGCGGCAGCGCAACTCCTTATGCCGCTTGCTACCGACGGCGACATGTCAAACCTGTACCGGCTTCTGAGGAGCATTGTCCCCGATCTCCAGATGCATGTTAAACGATATCAGCCAGATGCCGGGCAGATCTTCGACCAGATGCAGATACTGATTCCAGCCAGCAAGATCACCTTGATGCTGGACATCAACAAGATCAACGCTACGACGTTCATGGCTGTCGTCCAGGACATTACAGATCTGACTCTAGCCAGACGTGAAGTCGTGCAACGGACTGAGTCGCAGCGCCTTCTGGCATCCGTCTTCATGCGGATCAACACGCCGGCTCTGGTTGTTCGGGCGGACGGCTTTGTTCTGCTGAGCAATAAAGCCTTCCAGACGTTCATGGGATATGACTCCGTAGGCGTTGCAGGTCTCAATGTCAGCGCTCTTCTACCTCCTGATCGTAACGGCGCAGCACAGGCCGCGCACTCCCAGCAAATGCTTGATGGGCGGTCCTACTCGCTGCTGACGACCGTCGAACTCCGAGACGGTCACCGCGTGCAGGTGGTCATAAACTCGTCCATCCTGGTCGAAGCCGAAGTCAAGCAGCTCCGAGTGATCACGCTTACCGAAGGCTTTGGTGCTGGTCCACCTGGCATGGGATCGACTCGAGTACGGCAGGTTGAAGTATTGGACCTGGGACCGATACGCAACGCGATTGGCGCAGATTGGGCGCGGCTGAGCGCACGTGGACTTGCTCTGGTAGAACAGGAATTGCGGCGCGTACTCGGCCTCGAAAACGTCTTCAAACCCGGCAAAGGGGACAGTTTCATAATCTGGTTCATCGACACGAACCAGTCCCGTAATGCGGAGCTACTCGATCAGGCGGCACAAGCTGTTCGTCGCGTTTTCATGACCGAATTCGGTCCGAAAGTGAGAGCTTATGTCGAGGCGGTGGAGAAGCTAGACGAGCAACGAGCACATCGGCGGCGTGAATCCGACCTTGTCAAATAATGTGCTATGCGGATGAACAGCATGTCGACAGACATGCGGTCGAGGTGAGATGCCGCACGACACCTCGGTGACGTCCCCCCTTCCTCGCTCGGGATGAGCGAGGGAGGCCCCGAACAACATCGCTCCTATCCTGTTGAAGAGGTGTTCAGGCCGCCCTCACCGCAGAGAGGAAGCTCCCAACCTCCGAAGACAGCCTTTCCGCCTGCAGGGACAGGCCGCCCGCCGCGTGGAGCACCTGACCGGCCGAGGCGCCGGTCTCGTTCGCCGCGCGGCTGACGCCGGCGATGTTTTCCGTCACCGCACGTGTGCTGGTAGCAGTCTCCTGCACGTTGCGCGCGATCTCACCGGTGGCCGCACCCTGTTCCTCGACCGCGGCCGCAATCGAGGTCGTGATGGAGCCGACCTCCTCGATCTGGACCGCGATTTCCTTGATCGCTTCAACCGCGGCCTGCGTCGCCTGCTGCACCGCGGTGATCTGCGAACCGATCTCCTCCGTCGCCTTGGCGGTCTGCTGTGCCAGGCTCTTGACCTCGCTTGCCACCACCGCAAAGCCTTTGCCCGCGTCACCGGCGCGCGCTGCCTCGATGGTGGCATTCAGGGCCAACAGGTTGGTCTGGCTCGCGATGTTGTGGATCAGGTCGACAACTTGCCCGATACGCACGGCGGCTTCCGCCAGCATACGGACGGTTGCGTCCGTCTGCCGGATGCTCTGCACAACCCTGCCGGTGAGGGATGCCGACGCCGATACCTGGCGGTTGATCTCGGTGATCGAGGACGCGAGCTCTTCCGCCGCCGCCGCCACGGTCTGCACGCCGGCGTCCGACGACCGGGCGGCATGGGCAACCTTGGTCGCCTGCTGGTCGGTCTGCTCCGCGTTGCCGGTCATCGACCGGGCGGTCGCCTCCATCCCGGTCGAGGCCGCCGCAAGGGCCGCCACCGTGCCACCGATCTGCCGCTCGAAGCCGCCGATCAAGCTCTCGATCCGGGCAGTCCGCTGCGCTACCGCCTGTCGTTCACGCTCCTGCTCCGATGCCGTCGCGTCCGCCTTGATCATGTTGTCCTTGAACACCTGGACGGCAGCGGCCATGCCGCCGATCTCGTCCCCACGCCCGATTCCCGGGATGACCGTCGCCAGGTTGTTGGCGGCAAGGCTGCGCATTGCATGCGTTGCCGCAGCGATCGGGTTGGAGATGCCGCGGATCAGCACCCAGGCTACGAGCAGGCAGAAGGCTGCGACCAAGCTGACAACGAGAATCATCATTGCTTGTGCAGAAGAAGCGTAAGTCGCGGCAGCGGCCGTGCTCTGCTTCGTCTGGCGGTCCTGGTAGTTGATGCTTGCCTGGACCAGGTCCTGGACGCGGTCGAGGGCGGCAATGTAGTCGTCAAGGAAGAAGGCCCTGTAGGTATCCTCGTCGGCGTTTGCCTCAAGCTCGATGAGGCTGCCGTGCGTTTTCAAAAACACACCATACCCCTTGTCTACGGCAGATGCGTCCTGCGCCTCCTCGCCCGGGTCGCAGGTAGGCTTGTACTGGCTCCAGTTCTTCGATACGTCCTCGATCGTCGTCGCGATTTGCGAGACTACTGCAGCGCGCTCATTGGCTTCACGCGCATAGTGACGCCTCGTGGCAAGTCCGGAAAGCTCCGCCAGGTCTCCCGAAATCCGGCCGAGTTGCTGGACGGCAAGAACGTTAGTGGCGACTTGACTGACCGCTGCATGTAGCGCCGCGATCCGCGAGACAGAGAATGTCCCGAGGCCGGCGACGCACCCGACAATCATCGCGAAGACTACGATAAGCTTGACCCGTATCGTAAGGTTCGACATGAGCTTCATTTCGCGCTCCTTGCTGCATGGGTCATCGGCTTGCCTCGAATACCTTCACACCTTGGCAAGGAAAAGTTAATATAACCCTAAGTCCATGCCGCCTACTTCCAGTATATGTGGCTTAATGCGGGATTTTTAGAAATCAAACCTCAAGTCTTTGGCGCCGGATGAAGTCGTCATGTAGCAACGGACCTAGCGAATAGCTGAAGTCGAGATCCAGAACCTTCAGTCCGCTCCGGTCGTTCTACTGCCAAACCCTTCCGCCGTTGGCTCCCCAATCGGAAAATGACTTCAAGACACTGGCTTCGGTTGCCGTGTGCCGGAAGAAGCCGGACGCGGATCATGATCGGTTGATCCTGCTGTCCTCCCTGTTCCGATCGCAGCCTGCTGCCATCGGTGGCGTCGTGGGGGTCGATCGGACAGGGGAGGAGCGCGGGTACGGTTTCGATCCGGTTAAGCCAAAGTTTACGAGTCCGAGCTAGATGTCGCACGCAAACAGAAGGCTCAGAGCGTGAACCATGTCCGCCAGGCACGAAGCTCTTCCGGCGTCCATCAGCCTTCTCGGCAAGCTTCAGCGGACGGCTGAAGCTGCCCTGATCTGGTTCGCATGGGCTCACGGGCCTGTTCTGCTGGTGGTCGGCTTGCTGACCGGGCAGCATCTGCTGCTCGCCTTGGCGCTCTGGTTGGTTGTCGGTGTCTTGGTATCGGGTGTCCACTGGCTTCGGCCCGGAACATCGAGCTCCCGGAGCGCAACAGCCGCCGCAACGTGCGCCATGCCTGTGCTGCTCCTGCTTACTCTCGCAGGTACATCCTGGCAGCTGGACGGGCACACGCTGTTCTTTGCCGAGCTGGCAATGACTGCGGCAATGCTCGATCTCCAGGCAGTCATCGTCGGAGCCTCGATCGTTGCCATCCACCACCTGGTGATGAATTACACGATGCCCGACATGGTCTTTCCAGGCGGAGCGAGCTTCGTCCGTGTCATCTTCCACGCGGTCGTGCTCATCATGGAGTGCGTCGCACTTGGCTGGCTCGTCGCGATGGCCGCGAATGCGATAACCAGTGCCGAAGCACTTGGTGCGAGGATCGAGGACACTGCCGCGCGCCAGAAGGATGAGGAAGCGCGTATCCACAAGGCGGCTTCCTCAGCTCAGAAGGACGCGCTTTCCACGCTGGCCCGGCAATTCGAGAGCAAGATCGGCAGCATGGTTGATGCTCTGGCCGGAGATGCGGAAGGCTTGCAGGCCACGGCGCGATCCATGTCCGCGACGGCACTGCGGACCAACGACATGGCCGGTGCGGTCGCCACCTCCGCGCTGGAGGCAAGCCAGGGCGTCGGAACCGTCGCCGCTGCAGCCGAGCAGCTTTCGGCGTCGATCCAGGAGATCAGCAGGCAAGTCAGCCAGTCCACACTCATCACCGGACAGGCGGTAGCCAGTGCCCATCGCACCGATGCCATCGTTCGCGCTCTGGCGGAGGGCGCCCATAAGATCGGTCAGGTCATCGAACTCATCACCGGGATCGCCGCACAGACCAACCTGCTCGCCCTCAACGCGACCATCGAAGCTGCGCGGGCCGGAGACGCCGGGAAGGGCTTCGCCGTTGTCGCCAGCGAGGTGAAAAATCTTGCGCTGCAGACGGCCAAGGCGACCCAGGAGATCGGTGCACAGATCGCCCAGACGCAGGCCGCGACGGTCGAGGCGGTGACCGCCATCAAGGAAATCGGCAGCCGGATCGAAGAGGTCAGTCACACGACGAACTCGATAGCTGCCGCGGTAGAGCAGCAGGGCGCCGCCACCGCCGAGATCGCTCGCAACGTGCAGCAGGCGGCATCCAGCACCCAAGCTGTCACGTCCAACATCGCAGGCGTGAATGGAGCCGCGAACGAGACGGGTGCTGCCGCCGACAAGGTGCTCGGCGCCGCCAATGGTCTCTCGGCTCAGGCCGTGCAGCTCACCCAGGAGGTCGGTCGCTTCGTTGCTGAAGTGCGCGCGTCATAGGCCAGTGTCGGTCCCGGCCACGCAGGCCAACGCCTCTTCGTCTTGCCCGATCAGCCACCCAGGGGGCGGCTACCGGCCGCAAAGTTGGAACGGGACTTCTCTGGTCATAGCCACCCGCGAGGGCGGGAGGGGGCAGGATCGCGATCAGGTCGTCAGCGGGAAGCCATTGGCGGCGGCGCCGTGCAACACCCCGTTCGCGGTTGCTGGCTTGCCTGCCTTGTCCAGGATCTCCAGGAACGGTTTCATGATGTCGATCGGCATTGGAAAGACGATGGTCGAGTTCTGCTCGGCGCCGATCTCGGTCAGCGTCTGCAGATAGCGAAGCTGCATCGCCGCTGGGACACTGGAGAGGATCCTGGCTGCATTCACCAGGGTCTGCGAGGCCTGGAACTCGGCTTCGGCGTGGATGATCTTCGCACGCCGGTCACGTTCCGCCTCGGCCTGCTTGGCGATGGCACGGACCATATTCTCGGTGAGCTCGACGGTCCGGATCTCGACGTTGCTGACCTTGATCCCCCAAGCCTCCGTCTGGCTGTCGAGAATGCTCTGGACGTCGACGCTCAACTTCTTGCGCTCCGACAGCATCTCGTCGAGCTCATGCTGTCCCAGCACCGCACGCAGCGTCGTCTGAGCCAGCATGTTGGTCGCCGGCATGAAGTGCTGCACCTTGATGATCGCCCGCTCGGGATCGACGACGTTGAAATACAGGACAGCATCGACCTTCATCGAGACGTTGTCGTGGGAGATGACATCCTGGCTGGGGATCTCGATGACCTGGATGCGAAGATCCACCCTGACCATTTCCTGGATGAAAGGCAGCAGGAGGACCAGTCCTGGCCCCTTCACCTCTTGGAACCGTCCCAGAGTAAAGACCACCGCACGCTCATACTCGCGAAGGATCTTGACCGTCGCACTCAGGATGAAGAGCGTGAACAGCACCACCACGGCGCACGCCATGGTTGTCACGAGAAGGCCTACGGACAGGGGCATGGCTGATCTTTCAGTCGTCACGGCAAAGCAGCGCCCACCGCAAGTGGGCCGGCCCAGGCGACCGTAGCGACGGGATCCTTCCGACGACAGGCACGGAAAATACGCATATCCGGAGCCGTCACCGCCCGGCGATGGCCTCAGTGCCGCAGCAGCGCCAGCAGCACCTCGGCCAGGATGAGGATCACGATGATGAATTCCATCGCGGCGGCACGGCCGCTGGAGGCTTCCTCGTAGAGCGCTGCATACGTGTCGCGAATGATCGCGAGCTTGCGGTCGACGGCAGCGCTCACGGTGCTGACACGGAACAGATCCAGCGCCGCGGTGTAGATGCGCGCCAGATAGACGTCCTCGGTGACCTGCAGCGCGTTGTCGACCTTTTCGGTCAGCTCGGTGACCTCCGCAACCAGCGTGTAGAGCCTGCGCGCCAGGCTTGCGAACCGGCGCGAGCTCAGCAGGCCGCCGATGCGATGGGTCTTCTCGACCAGGTCGTACATGCTCGGCAGCTCGTCATCGAGCAGCTCGTCGTAGTAGCGCATCTCCAGCAGCTGCGCGTTCGCGACCTCGATCACGTCCAGCACGTCGGAATCGCCGCGAGGCTCGTAGATGAAGGCGCGGTCCCAGGTCAGCACCGCCAGGTCGTCGGTGTAGTACGAGAACCGCTTGCGCAGCAGGTCGGCCCGTGCGCCATCGGACAGCGTGCGCTGCTCCCCGGACAGCAACGGCACCAGGTCGCAGCGCTCGAGCAGGGCGGCCGCGGTGATCGGGATATCGAACGCGCGCACCACGCCGACCAAGTAATCCTCCTGCAGGATCGATCGCGCCGGGCGTGTCAGCGCCGGTCCGAGCACCTCGTGCAGCTCGGCATTGAGCCGGCTCCAGACCGCATGCGGCGAACCCGGTCCGATTGCATCGTCGACGGCGTTGAGCCGGGCGGTGAACCCCTCCCAGTTGCAGCCACCGGCGGTCACCGAGAAGGCGATCGTCAGCACGCCGAAATCATAGAGCCGCGCCGTCGCGGTGGCGGTCACCTCGCCATCGGCCAGTGCCAGCCGCACCGGCTCCAGCGGCAATACCAGTGGCGGCACATCGTAGGAGATCGCCTTCGGGGAGGTCGCCCGCAGGGTCTTGCGGGCGCTGGTGGCGCCGGTGTGCAGCCGCCAGATCTCTTCCGCCCGCACCAGGTCGGCCTCGTAGGCAAAATCGAACAGCCGATAGACGATGATCTCGCCATCGACGATCTGCAGCGCCGGTGGCTCGCTCACCGGCCGGCCTGCTGCGGCAGCGGCGGAATGGGTGCCGACAGGGATCAGACCCTTATGTTGCTGAACCGGAAAGGCTGCGCGCGGTCGAGATCCTCCGGGAACAGCCTCGCGCGATCCTGCAGCGGCGTCCAGTCGGAATAGACGCCGACCAGCTCGCCAAGATACGGCCGCATGATGTCGAGGACACGCGCATGGTCGAGCTCATCCGCCTCCATCAGTCCCCTGGACGGATGCTCCATCGCCCACACCATGCCGGCCATTACCGCGGCGGTGACCTGCAGGCTGGTTGCGTTGTTGTGCGGCGCGAGGCGGCGCGCCTCCTCGATGGTGAGCCGCGAGCCATACCAGTAGGCGCCGCGCTCATGGCCGAGCAGCAGCACGCCGAGCTCGTCCATGCCGCTCCCGATCTCGTCCATCATCAGCCGCTGCGTCGGCTGCATCTGCCAGTTCCGCCCGGCCAGCTCGTGGATCGACAGCACCGCATCGTCGCAGGGATGGTAGGCGTAATGCACGGTCGGCCGGTAGCGCACGGCATCGCCGTCGCGCACGGTGTAGTAGTCGGCGATCGAGATCGACTCGTTGTGGGTGATCAGGAAGCCGTGGAACGGGCCTTCCAGCGGCGTCCAGCTGCGCACGCGCACCGAGGCCCCCGGGCGCATCAGGTAGATCGCGGCGTCGCAGCCGAATTCGTGCCGGCGTCCGTCCGCGGGCAATGCGCCCTCGTGGGTGCCCCATCCAAGCTCCGCCGGCTGGCAGCCTTCGCCGACGAAGCCGTCGATCGACCAGGTGTTGACGAACTCGCCGCGACGCTTGGCGATGCCGCCGACCTGGGTGTCGCGTTCGGCGATATGGATCGCCTGGATGCCGAGCCGCTGCGCCAGCGCCGCCCAGCCGGCCTGCGTGGCGGGGGCCTCGCCGCCCGCGCCGGTGTCGCGCGCGACATCGAGCAGCGCCTGCTTGACGAAGTGCGAGACCAGTCCGGGATTGGCGCCGTGCCCGACGATTGCCGTCGGAAGCTGGCCGCCGGGAACGGCGAGGGCGCGGGCACTCTCCCGCAGCGCGTAGTTCGAGCGCTGCGACGGGGTCAGCGTCGGATCGGTATAGCCGCCGGCCCAGGGCTCGATGCAGGTGTCGAGATAGAGTGCGCCGGCCGCGCGACACAGCTCGATCAGGGCGACCGACGAGACGTCGACGGACAGGTTGAGCAGGAAGTCGCCGGCTTCGAGCAGCGGCGCCAGCACGTCGCGCAGGTTCTGGCGGTCGATCGGCTGCACCAGCACCCGGATGCCGAGCTCGCTCGCCACCGCGCCGCCGCGGGCGTCGGCGGTAACGATGGTGATGCGGTCGCGCGGCATGTCGATATGCGACAGGATCAGCGGCAGCACGCCCTGGCCGATGCTGCCGAGGCCGAGCATGACGAGGCGGCCGCCGAACGCGACGTGCTTCATGGGCAGAACTCCTGATGTCGTGCGCAGCCTGTGCGCCGGCGCCGCGGGCAGCTCCGGAGACCGTCAGGCCACTAACTTTTTCGCGGGTGAGGTGTCCACCGACAATCTGATGTCGGCGGACACCTCGTGCGGGTCAGGCCGCGAGCAGCTCCGGGGCCACCGTCGCCGGGGCGACCGGCGCGACGCCCTGCAGCAGCGGCGGGTCGCGCACCTCGACCGTATGGGTGCGGTCGAAACCGTTGAAGCTTGTGCGCAGGCACGCTCCGTAGGCGCCGAGCTGGCCGATCTCGATCCAGTCGCCTTCCTCGATATCGTCCGGCAGCAGGAACGGCCCGTGCATGACGTCGGCGCTGTCGCAGGTCGGTCCGAAGAAGCTGAACGCCGCGAGGGATGCATCGGAGGCTGGCGCCTGCGGGCGCATCCGGCGCACCGGATAGCGGAAACCGAGCGCGCCGGCATCCGACAGGCTGCCGTAGACGCCATCGTTGATGTACAGCGACGTCCCGCGGCGCATCTGCACCTGCACCACCACCGAGGCGCCGCCTGCCACCAGTGCGCGCCCGGGCTCGGCCCAGAGACGGGTGCCGGCGGGCAGGCCGAGCGACTCGAACGACCGCTCGATCTCGGCGAAATACGTCCCCATCGGCGGCGGGGTCAGGTCGGGATAGGCAACCGGGAATCCGCCGCCGACATCGACGATGTCCACGCGCATGCCGGAGGCGCGGATCGCCGCGCCCGCCAATTCCATCGCCCGGCTCCAGGCGGTCGGATCCATGCACTGCGAGCCGACATGGAACGACACGCCGAGCCGGGCCGCAAACGGGCGTGCGGCGCGCAGCAGGGCGGCCGCCTCGTCGAGCGGGGCGCCGAACTTGCCGGACAGGTCGAGCAGCGCCTCGCCCTTCGGCAGCGCGATGCGCACCACCAGGCCCAGGCCGCGCTCCGGCGCGGGGATCACGTCGTTGCCGGTCTCCTGCAGGATCTTGGCGAGCTCGCTGGCGCTGTCGAGCACGAAGTCACGCACGCCGAACCGCTCCCACGCCTCGCGGATCGCCTGGCGCGACTTTACCGGGTGCATGAAGTGGATCGCCGCGCGCGGGAACAGGCCACGCACCAGGGCAACCTCGTTCGGCGAGGCGCAGTCGAAATGACGCACGCCGCCGTCCCAGACCGCGCGCAGCAGGCTTGGGTCGGGGTTGCATTTCACCGCATAGAGCACGTCGCCGTCGAAGCCGTTGACGAAGGCGCGGCTCGCCTGGACCACCGCGGCCGGACGCAGGGCGTGCAGCGGCTCGGACGGCTGCTCGACGGCGACGACATCGTCGACCGCAGGCAGCAGGGCGGAATGCAGCGGGAGGTCGCGACGCAGGACCGAGACCGCGGTACGGGCACCGAGATGGGACATGACAGGCTCACGATCGGACAGGGCACACTTGGGATGTGCGGATCACAGTCGACGCGTCGGTTCGGCCTGTTGCCGGACGCGCAGGCGGGTGGGCTTAGGCTCCGGCGCTAAAGCACCGAAGCCCTGGCTGTGATGATGTCGCGATGGCTGGGCATCGCAGCGGACCGAAGCAACAACATGGGCGGCTCCCTAACGACCCCGGCCCTCTCAGGCCGGCCCGGACGAAAAGGACGCGATACGTCGTAGCTGTGCCCCAGTGGGAGGGCTCGCGGCTCGTGCGATTTGCGTCAAGCACCCTGGCCGGACTGGTAGACCACCCCGGCAGGGATCGCTGATATAGGGGACGCCGATCCCGACTAGCTATGCAAAAAATGCATGCAGCTTGGGTGTGATCAGCGTGCGACCAGGGAGAGGTATTCCCAGACGACGGTGGCCGCGGCCAGGGCGGTGATCTCCGAGACGTCGTAGGGCGGCGCCACCTCGACGACGTCCATGCCGACGAAGCGCAGCCCCTGCAGCCGACGCAGGATCGCCTGGACCTGCCAGGAGGCGAGGCCGCCAATCTCGGGTGTGCCGGTGCCGGGGGCGAAGGCCGGATCGAGCGCGTCGATGTCGAAGCTGAGATAGGTCGGACCGTTGCCGGTGACGATGCGGATGCGTTCGGCGACCATGGCCGGGCCGAGCTCGTGGACGTCCTGCGCCGTAAGGATGGTGACCCCCTGGGCCAGGGTCCAGTCCCACACCTCGCGCTGCACCGGCGAGCGGATGCCGACCTGGATCATCCGGTGCGGATCGACCAGATTCTCGCGGATGGCATGGAAGAACGGCGAGCCGTGGCCGTACGCCTGCCCGAAGCTGTCCGGCCAGGTATCGACATGGGCGTCGAAATGCACCAGCCCCGGGGCGGCCTCGCGACGGTTCAGGGCGCGCAGCAGCGGCAGCGTGATGCCGTGCTCGCCGCCGAGGGCAAGGAGGTGCGTGCAGACGGCGGCCTGCTGCTCGATCAAGGCGAGGCTGCCGGCGAGGTCACCGAGCGCGATTTCGAAGTCGCCGATATCGGCGACCGGCAACGCGGCGGGATCGATCCAGCTGTGCGGATGGGCGCCATCGACCAGCATCCGGCTGGCCTGGCGGATCGCCTGCGCCCCGAAGCGTGCGCCCGGCCGGTTGGTGACGCCGATATCGAGCGGAATGCCGGCGACGGTGTAGGCCGCGGCGCGATCGTTGCGCTGCAGGCCGAGGAAGCTGGGGGGTGTCGCAAAGGTCGGGATGCCGGTCATCGGCGGACGATAGGCGGGATAGGCCGGCCTGCGCCACCGGGACACGGGCGTCTTCCGCCATGACACATTGATGAAGATTGCAGGCTGCACCGTCGCAACTTGCTACAGCCCCGGCTAAGGCTTGGATCGCAAGGACATCGTCTGCCAGCCTGACCGCCCAGATCCTGAACACCGGGAATTCATGTCGATGCCGGATACCGATGCGGCTGTCGTAGATCATGAGCAGATCGCCCGTCTGCGCGCCGATTTCCTCGACAGCTGGGACGAGGAACTCGAGTCCGAACTCGACGACGATCGTCTTGGCGGATCGAGCGGCGAGGGTGGCTCGACCCTGTCGCGCCGCACCTATTTCCGCGAGCTGTTCCGGCTGCAGGGCGAACTGGTGAAGCTGCAGGACTGGGTGGCGCATACCGGCCAGAGGCTGGTGGTGATTTTCGAGGGGCGCGATGCCGCCGGCAAGGGTGGCGTGATCAAGCGCATCACCCAGCGGCTCAACCCGCGCATCTGCCGCACCGCTGCGTTGCCGGCGCCAAACGATCGCGAGCGCACGCAATGGTATTTCCAGCGCTATGTCGCGCACCTGCCGGCGGCGGGCGAGATCGTGCTGTTCGACCGCTCCTGGTACAACCGCTCCGGCGTCGAGCGCGTCATGGGCTTCTGCAACGAGCAGGAATACGAGACCTTCCTGGACATGGTGCCGGAATTCGAGCGGATGCTGACACGCAGCGGCATCAAGCTGGTGAAATACTGGTTCTCGATCACCGACGAGGAGCAGGGGGCACGGTTCCGCGCGCGTATCGAGGATCCACTCAAGCAATGGAAGCTGAGCCCGATGGATCTCGAAAGCCGCAGCCGCTGGGAGGCCTATACCGCGGCCAAGGAGATCACCTTGCAGCGCACCCATACCGCGGATGCGCCGTGGTGGGTGGTGCCGGCGGTCGACAAGAAGCGCGCCAGGCTGAACTGCATCAGCCACCTGCTTGGCCAGCTGCCGTACGACGAAGTCGAGCACACGCCGGTGGCGATGCCGGATCGGGTGTTCCACCCGGACTATGTCCGCCATCCGGTGCCGCCGGAGATGATCGTCCCGGAGCTGTTCTGAGCAGCGCCGTGCCGAGGATCGAAGGTTGAGCATCCTGCCGCCGGAGACACGGCCCGATGGGCTGGTCTGGGAAGCCGGACCGATCGGCCCCGGCTGGCACTGGGTGCATTACGATCTGGTGCATTCGGCCGCGCGGCCCGCCATCGAGGCGATGGACAGCCTGCCGGAGGACGCCAGGGACACGCTGGTGGCGGCCGACGAAACGCTTCGGCTTGAAAGCGAGGGCCACACCGTGTTCGGCGTGCTGCCGGGGCTCGAGGGGCGGCTCGGCGAAGACGGCTTTGCCGTGGCCGCCTGGCGGTTCGCGGTCAGTCCGGCCAGCCTGGTCACCTCCCGCCGCGCCCCGGTCTCCACGCTCGGCGAGGCGTATCGCCGGATCGGCGACGGGGGCATGGACACGCCGGCGGCGCTGATCGACTACGCCGTCACCAGCTTCACCATCGAGGTGCGCAAGGCGGTGGCCCGGCTCGCGCTCGACCTGGACGATGCCGAGGATCACCTCCTGAAGGAAGCCGCCGGCGTGCCGGACGGGGTCGGCAGCATCATCGGCCGGGTTCGTCGCCACGCGACCCGCCTGAAGCGGGTGATGGCGCCGCTCGACCGCGTCTTCCACAGCGACACCGAACTGCCCGACTGGGAGATCCAGACGGTGTACGAACGCCTGCAGCGGGAGATCCACAACGTCGCCGACGACCTGTTCGCGTTGCAGGACCGCTCACGCTCGCTGCAGGACGAGCTTTCCTCGCGGCAGGCGGAGGAGGCCAACGAGCGGCTCTACCTGGTCTCGATCGTGACCGCCCTAATGCTGCCGGCAACCTTCGTCACCGGCTTCTTCGGCATGAACACCGGCGGCATGTTCCTCGCCGGCACGCACGGGCATGGTGGCACCATCATGGCCGGCGTGATCTGCCTGCTGTCCCTGATCGGAATGTTCGGCTTCCTCAAGTTCCGCAAGCTGTTGTAGCGGACCGCCGCCGCCGGGCCTGGTCGAGGCGGGAGGAACCGGGGCAGCGCGAGGCGTTGGGCTCGGCAGGCCCGAAAGGAGCACGACCATGCTGACCAGAACCGCCATCTACGAGGGACGCGTGACCCCGGGGCACGAGGAGGAGTTCTTCCGCCGGGTGCGCGACGAGCTGGAGCCGCTCTGGCGCCGCTTTCCCAACGTGACCGAGGTGCGGGTGCAGCGGCTGCGATCTGCCGATCCGGATGCGCGTCCGATCGCGATGATCCTGGAGATGGATTTCCCCGACCAGGCCGCCATCGACGCGTGCCTCGCCTCGTCGATCCGTCCCGAATCGCATTCGGCGACTGTCGAGGTCATGAAGCTGTTCGAGGGCCGCTTCTATCACCTTGTTACCGAGGCCACCGTCCTGCCCCCCGCCGGTTCCACCTGATGCTTGCGAAGGCAGCGCTTGGGGAGAGCGAGACGCGGCTCCTCATGCAGGCGTCGCGCGAGGCCGCGGTCCGGCTCGGTGTGAAGGTCAGCATCGCGGTGGTCGACGAGGCCGGAGTGTTGCTGGCGCTGGAACGCCTCGACGGTGCCCGGCTGCACACGCCGGAAGCGGCGTGGATGAAGGCGCGCACCGCCGCCATCGTGCAGCAGCCGACCGCCGCCCTGGAGCAGCAGGTTGCCCACGATCCCGCCCTGCTGTCGTTCCCCGGCCGCATGCCGCTGGCCGGCGGCATGCCGGTCATCTATCGCGGCGCGGTCGTCGGCGGGGTGGCTTCGTCAGGGGCCCAGCCGGACCAGGACGAGGCGATCTGCAATGCGGCCCTGGCGGCGTTCGCAGCTTCGGGGGGCGAGGCTCAGCCGGGGTAGTCCGTTTCCAGCTCCTGCAGCCGGCCGGTGATGAAGGCGTGTATCTCCGGTGCCCGGCGCGGCAGGTCGGATCCCGCCTGCCCGAATCCGGCGCTCGGCACCACCACCGTGCGGCCATGCACCAGAGCCGCCTCGATCTCGTCGAACACGTCGCTGATAGTCTGGAAGATGCCGTTCGAGCGCCAGTCCGCATCTCCGAACAGGGCCGCCGGATCGTCGCCCAGCGCCCAGCGCGTCGGCAACCCGATCACGTTTGGCTCCCGGCGCAGCGCCTCTGCGCGATCGCTCGGGCTGGCCCGCTGCATGTTGTCGTCGAGGACGAACAGGGTGTCCGGCATGCCGCGCACCATCTCCGGCGTGAGCTGCTTGATGCGCAGGAGGTGGCCCCGTCTGTTCATGCCAGCCCCCGGTCCGGAAGGTTACGGCATCAGGCTACAGCATGATCCGTCATGATGGAGGTGCCGGATGCGGATGCTCGGCGAAGAAGCGCACCATCTCACGGGTGGCGTCGGGGCCGCGCCGGTCGGTATAGGATCCCGCCTCGCTGCCGCCGGACCAGGCGTGGCCGGCTCCCAGCAGGCTCCACTGCTCGATGACCGGCCGGCCGGTCGCATCCCGGTAGAGGGTCCGGCGATACGGATAGCTGCCGGGGTCCTGGCCGTCCTCCGCCGAGATGCGCAGGCCGGCCCCCTGCGCCAGCTGCGCCACCACATCCTCGGCGTTGCGCGGGCTGACGACGCTGTCGCGGTCGCCGTGGAAGACGATGGCCGGCATCGGGCGGGCGCGTGCCGAATGGCGACGGTGCCGCAGCTCCGGATTGCCTCGCTGCATGGCCAGCAGGGCCGACGGCAGGTCCTGTGCGGCGCCGCAGGCGAGTCCGGAATGCACCCCGATGGACGCGTAGAGATCCGGATAGGCCTGACCGAGGATCGCCGCCTCGGCACCGCCGGCCGATAGCCCGGCGACGTGCACGCGTGCCGGATCGACTTCATACTCCGCCATGACCAGGCGGGTAATGCCGGCGATGATTGCCGGCTCGCCGTGGTCGCGCCGCTGGTCCTGCGCGCTGAACCATTTCCAGCAGCGTTGCGCATGCGCCGCCGCCGGCTGGCCGGGATAGACGACCAGGAAGCCATGTTCCTCCGCGGCCGCATTCATGCCGGTGCCGGCGGCGAAATCCTCCGGCGACTGCATGCAGCCGTGCAGCATGACGATCAGTGGAACCCGCTGGCCGGCATAGCTGCCCGGGACATAGAGCCGGTACGGGCGAGTGCCGGCTTCGCTGGTGAAGGTGCCGTACAGGAACTGGCCGCCGGCTCCGGACGGATCGGGCCGGGGTGTATGCGGCGCGTCGTTGGGCTCCGGGGGAGTGCGGTGGAGCGGCTGGGACCAGGAGGCGGGCGGGACGCTCCAGCCGCCGGGCTGGTCCGCACCGGGCTGGGTGCGCAGCAGGCTGCGTACTCCCTCCGGAACGAAGTCGAGCCAGGCCGATGAGGGCCCGGCGCCGGCAGGGGCCTTGGCGATATTGCTGCCGGCGACGCGCTGCCAGGCGGCCTGGGCTGTCGCGTGCCAGTCGCGGGGTGCGCGAGGGCGTCGGGTGGTGCCGTCGGTCATGGTCTGGCCGCCTTTGCAAGAAACTGGATCATCGTGTCCGGCACGCGGCACTGGCCGGATCGTCGAGCGCTGGAATGCGGATCCCCCGGCGGAGATGGTAGAATGCTTCCCGCAGCGGGAGGTTCGTCGTGCAGAAGGCGCCTTCCGACGAGCAGCGCAAGATCCTGGGCGCGTTCCTGGTCGACCGGCGTGCGCGGCTGGACCCCGCCGCTGCCGGTTTCGCGGTCGGACGCCGCCGTACGCCGGGCTTGCGCCGCGAGGAGGTGGCACAACTCGCCGGCGTCAGCGTGAGCTGGTACACCTGGCTCGAGCAGGGCCGCGAGATCCGTGCCTCCCCAGAAACCCTGGATCGCGTCGCCGAGGCGCTTCGGCTGGATTACACCGAGCGCGTCCACCTGTTCGCGCTGTCCGAGCGCAGGCCGCCGGAAGCGCCGCCCGACGACAGCCTCAGCAACGGGCTGCTGCTGCTGCTGCGAGCGCTCGATCCGGTGCCGGCCTACATCCGCAACACCAGGCTGGATATCCTGGCCTGGAACAGCGCGATCGCCGACCTGTTCACCGACTACGGCGTCCTGGAGCCGCACGAGCGCAACACCCTGCGGCTGCTGTTCCTGCATCCGCCATACCGGCGCCTGATCGTCGATTGGGAAGTCGTGGCACGCGGCATGCTGGCGACCTTCCGCGCCGCCCAGGCGCAGGCGGCCGACAAGACGCCGTTCCGCACGCTGGCAGACGAGCTGATCGCCAGCAGCACGGAGTTCCGGCTGTGGTGGCCGGACCACGACGTGCGGCATTTCGATGAAGGCGTGAAGCGCATCGATCATCCGGTGCATGGGACGGTCGACCTGACCTACGTCTCGATGGTCCCGGAAAGCCGGCACGATCTCTCGCTGGTTACCTACATCCCGCGCCCATCCGAGCGCGCGCCCCCCTGAGCGTCCCCCTGCGGGCCTGGGTCTCCCCGACGGGGACCGCAGGTCATAGGTTGAGAGCTTATCTGGTGGGCTCCTGTCGAGGCGCATACATCCAGCCTGTGCAAGCGCCGCATTGCAGCCGGTGCACGAGGATGTTCAAGCCATGTCAGCCTTCCAGACTTCCACCGACCGGCATCCTGGCAATCTGCCCGGCGCGGTGTCGACCGATCCCACCGACGGCGTCGTATTCGCCCGCCATCCGTTCCTGACCGACAGCGAGCTGCGCAGCCTGCTCGAGCGGGCGCAGATCGGGTTCGAGCGCTGGCGCGACACCGCCGCCACCAGACGCGCCGCCCTGCTGCACCGCATGGCGTCGGTGCTGCGCCGGCGCCAGAACGAGATGGCCTTGATGGCGACCCGCGAGATGGGCAAGCCGATCATCCAGGCGCGGGCCGAGATCGAGAAATGCGCAGCGCTCTGCGACTGGTATGGCGAGAACGGTCCGCGGCTGCTGGAGGATGAGAGCACCAGTGTCGAGGGCGACCGCGCGACCGTCTCGTTCCTGCCGCTGGGTACCGTGTATGCGGTGATGCCGTGGAATTTCCCGTACTGGCAGGCCATGCGGGGCGCGGTGCCGATCATGATGGGCGGCAACGGCTTCTTCCTCAAGCCGGCCGGCAACGTGGTCGGCTCGGCGCTGCTGCTGGAACAGGCCTGGCAGGAGGCCGGACTGCCGGACGGGGTGTTCACCGTCGCCAACCTGACCCGCAGCCAGAGCCCGGTAGTGATCGCCGATGACCGCATCGCCGCGGTCACGCTGACCGGTGGTGTTGCGGCGGGCCGGCAGATCGCCTCGCAGGCGGCCGCCGCGCTGAAGAAGTCGGTGCTGGAGCTGGGCGGCTCCGACCCGTTCATCGTGCTCGCCGATGCCGACCTCGACGCCGCGATACGCGCCGCCGTCACCGCGCGATTCCAGAATTGCGGCCAGGTCTGCATCGCCGCCAAGCGCTTCATCATCGAGGCGCCGGTGGCCGAGCGCTTCACCGAGCGTTTTGTCGGGGCCGTGAAGGCGCTACGGGTCGGCAATCCGCTCGACGAGAACACCGAGGTCGGTCCGATGGCACGGGCAGACCTGCGAGACGAACTGCACGGCCAGGTCGAGGCGAGCCTCGCCGCCGGCGCCAGGCTGTTGACCGGCGGCCATGCGGTCGAGGGGCCGGGCTGCTTCTATGCGCCGACGGTGCTCGACCAGGTGCTGCCTGGCATGCAGGCCTTCGATGCCGAGACCTTCGGGCCGGTGGCGGCGATCACGATTGCCAGCGATGCCGATCACGCGGTGCAGCTTGCGAACCAGAGCGAGTTCGGGCTGAGCGGCAGCCTCTGGACCGGCGATCGCAGCATCGGCCGCCGGCTGGCGCGGCGGATGAATACCGGGGGCGTGTTCGTCAACGGCTACGCGATCTCCGATCCGCGGGTGCCGATCGGCGGCATCAAGAAGAGCGGCTATGGCCGGGAACTGTCGCACTTCGGCCTGCGCGAATTCCTCAACGCCCAGACCGTCTGGTCCGACCGGCTCTGATGTCCCGGGTGTTGTCCGAGGAGCGCGCGGACGGTCGGTATCGGTGTGCGCTGCGCGCTAACCGCCCGGTCGCTAATCCTGGCCGAGCCAGTCCGCCACCGTGGCGATCTGGTCGGCGTCCATCAGCGCCGGCGCGTGGCCGCAGCCGCGGAACTCGACGAGATCCGCCTTCGGGCCGCGCTGCGTCATCTCGGTGGCGATGGCCGCCGGCAGGACGTCCGACTCGGTGCCGCGTAGCACCAGAGTCGGACACTCGATCTGGTCCCAGTAGTTCCAGATGCTCAGGTTGAACAGCAGGCTGGAGCGCAGCGGACCTGCGATGTCGGAATCGGCAAGCTTCCTCCATGCGCCTACATTGTTCTGGACGAAGCCGTGCCGCGCCATGTGCTCCCACTTCTCGTCGGAAAGCGGGCCGAAGCCGGACAGGGAGGTCCGGACGAAACTTGTCGCCGATGCGAGGTCCGGCATGGTGAGCGGAGCCGCGCGCACCGCTTCGGCGAGGCGCTGCAGCACCTGCCAGGTTACGAACGGGCCGATATCGTTCACCACCAGCCGGCTTACCGGAGATTGCCGTTGCCCGGCCATCAGCATGCCGACGATGCCGCCGAGCGAGGTGCCGATCCAGTCGATGCGCGGCACATCGAGGCGGGCTACCAGGGCGGCGAGGTCGGAAACATATTGCGGCAGCGTATATTCGGTCGGCTCGCGCAGCCAGTCGCTGCGGCCGCGGCCGACCAGGTCCGGACAGATCACACGCCAGCCCCGGCGCGCCAGCTCGGCAGCGATCAGGTCGAAGTCGCGCCCCTGGCGGGAGAGCCCGTGCAGGCAGATCGCAACACGCTCTGATTGCGGATCGCCCCACTCGACGTAGGCGACCCGGTGGAACCCATGTTTCGAGACGCCGAGATAGGAGCCGGTGCGGTCTGGAGTGCGGAACTGCTCGATCGGGTCGACCGCCAGATCGAATTCAAATGATGGGCCTGTCGTCGTCACGGTTTTTCGCAGCATCTTGCCAAGGGTGTGAACCCATCCTCCGGACCCGATCACGCCCGACCCCCCGGAGACTGGCGGCCCCGAGGGGACCAGCTGCGGCATTGGTGCGTCAACAGCCTCGGAGCCGGGATCCACTGAACGCACGGACCTTGTACTCCGTTCATCCACAAGATCGGGTTAAGCCTGGGCCGGTGTCAGTCTCCTGCGGCAGCGTATTGCGGTTCCAGAACCGCGGGCACGCCTCTTTGCGGACGCTGCTGCCGCTCGCCCGCATGACTGGCCCGCTCCGGAACGCTCAGTTCGTGTAGTGCGAGATGCAGGCCCATCGCTTCGGGCCGGAACAGTCGGGCATCCATCATCCGTGGCCGGTCCACGATCGGCCGGAACCCCATCTGCGCCAGGATGTCCCGCTCGATGTCGATCCCGGGCGCGACCTCGACGAGCTCGACACCGTCATGCGTGCGGGCGAACACGCAGCGCTCGGTGACATACAGCACCTGCTGGCCCTTCTCGCCGGCATAGTCGCCGCTGAAGGTGATCTGCTCGACCGCCTCGATGAACTTGTGCGTCCTGCCCTCGCGCACGATGTGCAGGCGGCCATCCTCGATATGCACCAGCAGGCCGCCGGCCGTGAAGGTGCCGGCGAACACCAGCTTGTGCGCGCTCTGGCTGATGTTGATGAAGCCGCCGGCGCCAGCGAGCCGCCCGTTGAAGCGGCTGACATTGACGTTGCCCTTGGCGTCCGACTGCGCCATCCCGAGGCAGGCCAGGTCCAGCCCGCCGCCGTCGTAGAAGTCGAACTGCTGGTTCTGCTGGATCACCGCCGCCGGGTTCAGCGCGGTGCCGAAGTTCAGCCCGCTCTGCGGCAGGCCGCCGATCACCCCCGGCTCCGCGGTCAGGGTGACGTGCCTGAGGATCTTCTCCTCGGCCGCCACGGTGGCGACGCACTCCGGCATCCCGATGCCGAGATTGACCACGCCGCCAACCGGCAGCTCGAGTGCCACCCGGCGGGCGACGATCTTGCGCTCGTCGAACGGCAGCGTCGGGATGCGGTCCAGCGGCACCCGGATCTGGCCGGAGAAGGCGCCGTTATGCGCCGTCGCGTAGGTCTGGCAGTGATTCTTCGGCTCGGCGAGCACCACGTAGTCGACCAGTATGCCGGGGACCTGTACCCGCCTTGCATCCAGCGAGCCTTCCTGGGCGATGCGCTCGACCTGGGCGATCACGATGCCGCCCGAATTGTGCGCCGCCATCGCCGCCGACAGCACGTCGAGCTGCAGTGCCTCGCGCTCCATGGTGATGTTGCCGGCGGTGTCCGCGGTGGTACCGCGTACGATGGCGACGTCGATCGGGAAGGCCTTGTAGAGCAGCACCTCCTCGCCATCGATTTCCAGCAGCCGGACCAGGTCCTCGGTGGTGCGGTCGTTGATCTTGCCGCCGCCGAGCCGCGGGTCGACGAAGGTGCGCAGTCCGACCTTCGACAGCAGGCCGGGCCGGTGCGCGGCGATGTCGCGATAGAGCTGCGCGATGCAACCCAGCGGCAGGTTGTAGGCCTCGATCTCGCCGTTCATGGCGCACTGGCCGAGCTTCGGCACCAGCGACCAGTGGCCGCCGACCGCGCGCCGCACCAGGCCGGGATGCGCCAGGCGGTTGAGGCCGCGATCCTTGCCGTCGCCAGGGGCGGCCGCGAACACCAGCGTCAGCTCGCCGGAGAGACCGGTGTCGTTGTAGCGCCGCTCGAGCGCCAGCAGGACCTCGTCCGGCGTGCCGACCCCCACGAAGCCGGAAACCGAGACGGTGCAGCCGGTCCGGATCGCGGCGACGGCCTCGTCCGCGGAGACGATCTTGTTGCTCATGTCGGAATTGCTCCGTGTTCGGTCGCGCCGTCCCGGCGCGCGGGGTCCATTTCGCCGTCCCGGCGCGCGGGGTCTCGGTCGTGTCGCATCACGAAATCCGCGAGGGCGGGCGCAAACAGTCGCTGCGACCGGCCGCCGACGAAGATGCCGACATGGCCACCGGGCAACGCCAGCTCCTCGTACTCGTCGGTGCCGACCTCGCGCCCGAGCGCCCGGCTGGTCTCGGCCGGGATGATGTGGTCGTCGCTGCCGAACACGTTCAGCACCGGCATGGTGATGCGCCCAAGCTCGACGCGCCGGCCATCCAGTTCCAATTCGTTGCGGATCAGCTTGTTCTGCTGATACAGCTCGATCAGCCACTGCCTGGCGGCCTCGCCGGGATGGTCGGGCCGGTCGGCGATCCATTTCTCCATGCGCAGCCAGTTGAGCAGCCGCTTGTCGTCATCGACGATGTCGAGCATGTCGAGATTGTATTTGAGCGCGGTGCGCATCGGCGTCAGCTGGTTGAACATCGCGCCGAAGAACCGGCCCGGTACGTTGCCGTGCGCCTCGATCAGCCGCTCGACATCCTGGGCCGGCAGCGATCGCGTCCACACGTTGATCAGTCCGTGGCCGAGCCGGTCCTGCCTGGTGTCGGCATGGAAATCGATTGGCGTGATCGCCAGCGTCATGGTGTTGACGCGCTCGGGCTCGAGCGCCGCATAGCAGGTGGTGAACACGCCGCCTTCGCAAAGGCCGAACAGGTTGACCCTCTCCACCCCGGACAGCCGCGCCACTTCCTCGATGCACCGGTCGAGATAGCCGCAGATATAGTCGTCCATCGTCAGGTAGCGGTCGGCGCGCGACGGATTGCCCCAATCCACCACATACAGATCGACGCCCAGGTGCAGCAGGTTGCGCACCAGCGAGCGGTCGTCCTGCAGGTCGGTCATGGTCCAGCGCCCGATCAGCCCGTAGGTGACAAGCAACGGAATGCGGACCTTCTGCCCGGCGAGCGGGCGGTAGCGGTGCAGCGTCACCTTGTCCTGGCTCCACACCAGGTCCTTCGGGGTGGTGGCGATCTCGACATCGCTGTCGCGGAGGCGGCCCAGGCGCGACGCGCCGGACAGCATCTTGCCGTTCATCCGCGCCGTGGCCGCCATCATGTCGGCCGTCACCGTCAAGGCCTGGGTCCAAGGCAACGGGATGGCGGCGGCCATGGGGGAAGCGGCCGCCGGCGGCGTGGGTGATCCCGCCGAACTCTTGCGCTCGGGCGCCATGGCGTTCATGGACGCTGGCTCCCCTGGCCCGGCCGTACCTGCTTCGAAGACGAACGGGGCTTGTGGCCGTTGATGCCGCGTCGCGTGGCGACCGGGGCAACCGGCTCGCGCGGCTCCGGCGGGTAGGCCGGATGCACACGCGCCGGGTCTGCCTGCCCGGCCGTCGGCATGCGCAACTGCCGCTGCAGCAGGCGCAGTTCCCGACGCAAGGTCGTCACAGTGCGATGCACGTCATCCAGCTCGGTGCGCGTCGGCAGGCCGAACTGGTTGGCCCAGGCCTCCACCACCTCGCGCTGCGCCAGCTTCAGCTCGGTACTGGCGCGCATCAGCGCCGCCTGGGTGCGCAGGAATGGCTCGGACCGCTGCGTCTCGAGCAGCTCGCGGTTGGCGGTCTCGGTCCACAGCGTCAGCAGCGCGCGGCCGGCCGGCGGATGCTGGTCGACCCGCGTCTTTGCCGTCATTTCGCCCAGAAAGATCTGGCCGGCGCGGATCCAGGCCGCGAGCACGATCGCGCCGTGCTCCAGCCGGCAACGGCTCATGTCGAGCCATGCCTTCGTCACCGCCGCCTGCTGTCGCTCGGCGGTCCACAGATCGGCGAACCTGGGTCCTTCCGCCAGGTAGGCGGCTGGACCCTGCATCGCCTCCAGGCCGGTCGCGCCGAACCCCATCGCGCCGGTCAGCCACGCATTCGGCTCGGTCATCGCGCGCCAACCCGCCTCGACGCCGGCGTTGCCCGAACTCACCGCCGCCATGAAGGCGGCGAGCAGCTTCTCGTGCAGCGCCGATGCGGACTGCATCAGATCGGACAGGGGCCGTCCCGCATGCGCGCCGGGCGTGGACAATGGTGCTGCGTCGGCCGGTTCCGCTCCCGGCCTGGCGCCAAGCGTGAAGAAGCCGGCGAAGGCGCGGGCGGCATCCTGCTGCGCCTGCAGGGCGGCGGTGCCGGCGGCATGCCAGAACTCGGCCATCGCATGGCCCGCCTCGATGCCGGCCTGCAGCCCGCCATCCTTCGCCGCATTGCTCATGCCGGAAACCCGATGATCTGCCGGACCGCCCGGCCTTCATGCAGCCGGTCGAAGCCTTCGTTGATCTGGTCGAGCTGCAGCTTGCCGCTCATCAGCCGGTCGACCGGCAGCTTGCCGGCGCGATACAGCCCGACATAGCGCGGGATATCGCGCGTCGGCACGCAGGCGCCGATATAGCTACCCTTCACCGTGCGCTCCTCGGCCACCAGCTGAACCAGCGGCAGCGCCAGCGTCGCCGTCGGCGGCGGCAGTCCGGCGGTCACCGTGGTGCCGCCGCGACGGGTGATGCGGAACGCAAGCTCCATGGCACGAGCGGCGCCCGCCATCTCGAAGGCGTAGTCGACACCGCCGCCGCTCAGCGCGCGCACCTGTTCGGACGCATCCGGCGCCCGCGCATTCACGGTGTCGGTGGCGCCGAGCGAGCGCGCGATCTCGAGCTTCTCGTCCGACAGGTCGATCGCCACGATCTGCCTTGCGCCGGAGGCGACCGCGCCCAGCACCGACGACAATCCGACGCCGCCGAGCCCGATCACCGCGGCGGTCTCGCCCGGCTGCAGCCTGGCGGTGTTGACCACCGCCCCCACTCCGGTCAGCACGGCGCAACCGAACAGCGCCGCCTCGTCGAGCGGCAGATCCGGCGGCAGCTTCACCACGGAGCGGCGCGATACCACGGCATGGGTCGCAAACGCCGAACAGCCGAGATGATGGTTGATGGTGACGCCATCGCAATGCAGCCGCCGCCCGCCGCCGAGCAGCGTTCCGGCGCCGTTCGCCCCCGCACCCGGCTCGCACAATGCCGGCCGGCCCTCGGCGCACGGCATGCAGTGGCCGCAGGAGGGCATGAACACCATCACCACATGATCGCCCGGCACCAGATCCGTGATGTCGGCGCCGACCTGCTCCACCACGCCGGCGGCCTCGTGGCCGAGCGCCATCGGCATCGGCCGCGGCCGGTCGCCGTTGATGACCGAGAGGTCGGAATGGCACAGGCCGGCGGCGGCGATCCTCACCAGCACCTCGTCGCGGCCGGGCGGATCGAGCTCCAACTCGACGATACGCAGCGGCAGGCTGCTGGCGTAGGGCGGTGCGGCGCCCATGGTGTCGAGCACGGCTGCCCGGATCTTCATGACAGGTTCTCGCAGCTCTTCAAGGCACGTTCCTCTTTGCTGTGGCGGCGACCGCGTCGTGCGGCCACTCCGGGCTTGCCACGGATCAGGCGGCCCAGATCTCTTCGTCGGTCGGAATGAGCCGGTGGGCAATGACCCGGCCGACGCGCGAGACATTCATCAGGTGCTTGTAGTCGAGGTTTTCCGAGATCGAGTTGCCGCCCCAGGACCCGCAGCCGAGCGTCGTGGTCGGTGCGAAGCCGTTGCTGAGCGAACCGCCGGCGGTCAGCGACGAAGTCTGGTTCACCACCAGGCGGCTGATCGGCAGCCCCAGGCCCATGGCGCGAATGTTCGCCTCGTCATGCGAATGCAGCGCCGCCGAGTGGCCGGCGCCCTCGACCAGCAAGTTGGCGCGCGCCTTGGCGATGGCATCCTCGAAACTGTCGTAGGCCAGGATCGCCACCACCGGGCAGAGCTTCTCCTTGGCCAGCAGGTCGGCGGTTCCGGCACCGCGCGCCGGCACCAGGATGATGCGTGCAGAAGCCGGCACGTCGAATCCCGCCTTGCGGCCAATGAAGTGCGCCGACTGGCCGACGATCGACTTCTCGAGATGGCCGTTGGTGAACATCACCTCGCGCAGTCGCTCGACCTGCGCCGCATCGTCGGTGAACCACACGTCGCCGGTCGCCAGGAAACTGTCGATGGTCGCCTGGTAGCTTTCCCGCGGTGCCAGCACGAACTGCTCGTGCGAGCAGATGATGCCGTTGTCGAAGGCGGCACCGGCGATGACTTTCTCGGCAGCGTCGCGCAGGTCGACACCACGATCGATGACCACCGGCACGTTGCCGACACCGACGCCGAATGAGGGCTTGCCGGACGAATAGGCCGCCTTGACGAGCGATCCGCCGCCGGTGGCGACCACGACATCGACCGACCGCATGAGCGTCTGCGTGGTTTCGCGCGAGCCGCTCTCGATGGTCTGCACCATGTTTTCCGGACCGCCATGCTCGTGCACGATCCGCTCGTATTGCGCGACGAGATGGCGGGTCGCATGCTGCGCCCGGAAATGCGGTGCGAAGATGATCGCGTTGCCGGCCTTCAGCGCGAACATGGCGTTGCACATGGGGGTCACGATCGGATTCGTGATCGGGCATACCGCACCGACCACGCCCATCGGCTTGGCGATCAGCACGAGGTTGCGCTCGAAGTCCTCTTCGATCACGCCGCGGGACTTCTTGTTCTTGAGGCTGTTCCAGATGGTGCGGGCCTTGCCGCGCTTCTTCTGTACCTTGTCCTCATACACGCCGAGGCCGGTCTCCCGGTGCGCCATGGCGGCGAGCGTCTCGGCATTCGTATAGACGTATTTAGCGAACTCGCGAACGATGCCGTCGACGTGGGCCTGCGAGAGGGTTTCGAAAACTTCCTGCGCCAAACGGGCTTTCTCGATCAGGCGTTGTACGGCGGCGGGTGCGCCTGAATTGGTGCCGCCGGCCTGGGTGCCGTTGGTCGATATGAGAGGCTCGCTGTACATGTGTCACTCCTTCGGCGCGCCGGCCGATCATCCGGTGCGAGGCATGACAACCGGATCTGCTCCGGATCAGGCCGGAGGCGACAACCGGGCAGCATGCTCCGGCAGGGCCCGATCACGGTGGAACGGGCGGCGGACCAGGGATCGGGGACGGGACGCGAATGTGGCTGCGGTGAAGACCAGCGAAGAACTGGCAGCACTCAAGGCTGCGAGATGGCAGGACCAGTCTGCGATATGAGGCGAGGCGACCCGGGTCCCGGACAGGCGGGCAGGGCTTTGCTGTCAACTCCAGGCGCTCGCATCGTCCCGGGTCATGGCTTCGGCGATGGCTGGTCGCCATCACCGAAGCAGGCGATCAGGCGATCGCTTTGTCGAACGTCTCTGCGGCCAGATAGGCGCGCGCGGTCATCGGTCCGGTAACTTTCTCGAACATCTCGACGCTGCTGCGCGCGAAATTGCTCGACTCCGAAATGGCCCAGATCGCGGCACTGCGCGAAAGCGTCATCTGCAATTCGAGCCGCTCCTTGGCGGTCTTGGCGGACATCAGGGTACGTACGCCGGAGAGGCCCTCGGATGTCGCGGTCTGGCTGGTCCTGATCGCATGGCGGATCAAGGCCTGCGTCTCCTCGACCATGATGCGGCCAGACTCGATGTAGGCGGCCATGGTGCCCTGGTTGAACGAGACGGCCTTGCCGGTCATGTCGAGGGTGCGCTTGGAAAGATCGCGATAGGCGGCGCTGGCCGACGCGACGGCATCCTTGGAGGCATCCAGCGTGGCGGTGGCGGCCTCGCGGCTTGCAGACATGGCGGACGAGACCGCTTCCTTGGAGGCGGCGATACCCGCTGAAGAACTTTCCTTTGATCGCGAAGCAGCCTGCTCGGCCGCCTTGCCGGTATCGGTGTCGGAAGACTTGCTGCTCGACATGAGCGCTCCTGTTTTGAGTGGGATCTTCGGGCACCTCTGCGTGCCGCACTGCAACAACTAAAGCGAAGAGCCAGCGTGATCAACGAGAAATACGATAATCTCTCGATTAAGATCCGGAGACAGCCAGCAATGACAGACAAATGAGTTTTGTTAATGGATAGAGCACTACCCTTTATAACCCTATGGCTGTTTATAAACTATTTGTAGCTGCTGCTTGCCCAACTATAAATGCCGGACCATTTGGATGCGCTGCCAGCGCCGCGGGCTGAAGGCACGCGCGACGTTACGCCCCGTGCGTCGGGATTGTCCGGACCATCGCCACGTAGGCCAACTACCGCAAGGGTCTAGCTGTAGACCGGCGTTTGTGTGTGTTCCGACTTGTCGCGGATCGCGGTCAACTCGCGGAGCTTCGCATCGAGGGTCGATAGCTCGTAGGGCTTCGAGATGAACGCCATGCCATCGCCGATCTCAGGCAGGCTCTGCAGGCGTGCCCTGGGATAACCCGACGTGAGGAGGATTCGCAGCGCTGGGTTGAGCTCGCGCGCGCGCCTGGCCAATCCCAGGCCACTGACGCTCTTCGACATGATGATATCGGTGAACAGCAGACCGACGCTCGGATCGTTCTCCAGTATGGCGACCGCCGCCTCGGCATCGGCAGCGCTCACCACCACGTAGCCAAGTTCCTGCACTGCGCAGCTGGCAAGCTCCAGGACGTCCGGATCATCATCGACAACCAGAACAGTGACCTGCCTGTCATCGGCCAGCGCCGGCGCCACACCTCCGACGCTACCGGCGCTGACCTGCGGCTGGTCCGCCTGCGACGTCTCCAGCAGTGTCGCGGTCAGGCGCGCACCCGACTGTGCGGCGCGCTGCGCCATGCGGGTCAGGCGGTGCATCGTGCTGATGTCGTCGGACCGTGTGATCAGGTCGAGGCTGACGGCGACGGCGGACAGCAGGTCGTTGAACTGGTGCGCGACCTCGCCGCTGGCGATGCCGTCCGCCACGCCGCTCTGCGAGTGCGCCAGCTTCTGCTCGAGTTCGTCGATGGTCCGCTGCAGCGTGATGTCGCGGGTGACGTGGGCGAAGCCGATGCAGTCTCCGTGCTCGTCGCGGATCGCGTCCACCACCACACGCGCCCAGAAGCGGCTGCCGTCGCGACGTATGCGCCAGCCCTCGTCCTCGAACTGACCGGCTGCCCGCGCGCTGCTCACGACCAGCGCATCCTTCCCGCTCTCGCGATCGTCCGCGCTGAAGAAGCAGGAGAAGTGCTGGCCGACAATGTCGCGCTTGCCGTAGCCGAGGATTTCCTCGGCAGCCGGGTTCCAGCTTGCAACGATGCCGTCGGTATCGAGCACGAAGATTGCGTAATCGGTGATGCTGCTCATGATCAGGTCGATGTGCTGCTCGCTTCGACGCAAAGCTTCGCGCAAGGCGCGTGTCTCGGAGATGTCGCGCATCATCGTGGTGAAGCCCAGCACCCGCCTCGCATCGTCATGAACCGGCTCGACCACCACGCTGGCCCAATACCGGCTGCCGTCGCGCCGGACCCGCCAGCCCTCTTCCGCGAAGCCGCCATGCAGGACGGCAAGCTTGAGGACCTGCTCGGGTCGGCGCCGGGTGCGGTCCTCGGGGGTGAACAGATGAGAATGGTGTTGTCCGACAAAACCCGACGGGACATGGCTGCCGGCAGAAGCTATGTTTGTTTTCCAGCTGGTTATCATACCATCCGCATCGACCATGCAGACGTTCAACTCATAGACGGCCGGCACGAAACCATGGAAAGGCTCGATCGAGCCGTGAGCTTCCGAAATGTTCAAAGACCCAGCCATCGGAATCTCCTAGTGGGCCTGCCGTGGGTGAAGCTTTACCAGGAAGATGCACAGTGCCTCATGAGGCGACGGCTTTGCAATCGGCATGACTCCGGAACTGCGTCCGGCGACTGGCTTAAGTTTCCATGGCGATGGTATTTCGAGCAATCGCAGCGACTTCGGCGAAGCAACGTTTATTTGGAGCGGCACAGGCAGACTGGCGCGCGGATAGCGCCAGTGCCTTGATCCGGATCAGGTCGTGGAAACCGCCAGACCTGTGACCCGGGCCTCAGTTACGATACATCCGGTTCCAGGTCGGGCTGATGACGATCTCATTAAGGCACACGGTCGCGGGGCGGGTGGCGATGAACAGGATCAGGTCGCCCAGATCGTTCGGCTGCAGCATGCGTGCCCGCTCCTGCTGGTCCGGAGGGTTCGGCCTCGCGTCCAGGATCGGCGTCGCGACCTCGGCCGGCAGCAGGGCGGTCGACCGGATCCCGTTGCCGTATTCCTCCATGTTCAGGCTCTGGCTCATCGCCACCACGGCGTGCTTGGCGGCGGTGTAGGCCGGCCCGCTGACCGGATGGATGTACTTGCCGGCCCAGGAGGCGGTGTGGATCAGCACGCCGTCGCGGTTGGCGCGCATCAACGGAAGTGCTGCGGCCGCGCAGTAGAAGGCAGCCGACAGGTTGCCCTGGATGACGCTGTCGATGGCAGCCGGGACGAGCTGGTCCCACCGACGCAGCGGCGTGTTCAGGCCGGCGTTGTTGACCAGGATGTCGAGCCGTCCGAACCGCTCGCCGATGCGGCCGGCGATGGCGGCGACGGTATCCGAGTGGGTGAGGTCGCCCGGCTCCACCACGACGGTGCCTTCAGAATCGGCGAGCTGGCTCGCGGTGGCCTGAAGCGGCTCGGTGCGACGGCCGGTCAGCACCACGCTGGCGCCGGCGCCGGCGAGTGCGGCCGCCGCGGCAGCGCCGATGCCGCTGCCGGCGCCAGTGATCCAGGCGACTTTTCCACTCAGCAAGCCCATTGCATTCTCCTGCAGGTTGGCGCCCCGCAAGCCGGCAGGGTGGCCGGCGGCATCGTCCGGCTCGATCGGGACGGTGCGGAGCGGGGCGGGTTGGACGGGGGGTGCCGCGCTGTCTAACCTGTTTCCGTAGCCACCAGTTGCATGCCGGAGAACCCATGCAGGAGTTTGCCAGCCGGGTCGCACTCGTCACCGGCACCAGCGGCATCGGCCGCGCGACCGTGCTCCGGCTGGCACACGGTGGGGCGCGGGTGATGGCGCTTGGGATCGATGAGGGCGCCAACGCGGGCCTGGCCGACGCCGCCCGCGCTGCCGGGCTGAACGTCGAGGTGCGCCACGCCGACGTGGCCGAACCGGGGGACGTCGAGGCGGCGGTGCAGGCTACCGTCGATGGCCTCGGCGGACTCGACATCATCGTCAATGCCGCCGCCGTACACCCCTATGGCGACGCCGTGCAGACCTCTCCCGTGCAGTTCGCGCGCTGCCTTGCGGTGAACGTGGGATCGATGCACCTCACCGCGCATTACGGGGTCCCGGCGATGCGCCGGCGTGGCGGCGGCGCGATCGTGACGCTGTCCAGCGTGCAGGGCTTCGCCTGCCAGTCCGGCGTCGCTGCGTACGTTGCTTCCAAAGGCGCGATCCACGCCATGACCCGCGCCATGGCGCTCGATTTTGCCGGCGATCGCATCCGGGTGGTGTCGGTCAGCCCCGGCTCGGTTCGCACGCCGATCCTGGAGGCCTCCGCCCGCGCCTTCGACGGCGACGATGCCGATCTCGATGCCGCCTTCGCCCGCTTCGGCGCGGCTCATCCGCTCGGTCGCATCGGCGAGCCGGAGGAGGTGGCCGAGCTGGTAGCCTTCCTGGCCTCCGACCGCGCCGGCTTCATCACCGGCACCGACCACCGGATCGATGGCGGCCTCACCGCCGGACTCGGCGTGCGCTGAGAGGGCAGGCCCCAGCGTTGCAGCAGACCCCGGCCTTGCAAACCAAGTTCCTGGAGGCGGCCGATGGATGATCGCGTGCTGGCCGGGTTGTCGCCCCGGCAACGCGAGATCGCCGGGCTGATACGCGAGATCGGCCGGATCGGGGTCGACGAGCTGGCGGCGCGGTTCCAGGTCACGCCGCAGACCATACGCCGCGACCTGAACGACCTCAGCGATGCCCGCCTGATCGCCCGCGTGCATGGAGCGGCGATCGCCGCATCCGGGGTGGAGAACCTCGCCTACGACGCCCGCAAGCTGGTGGCGCAGGCGCAGAAGCAGCGCATCGGCCGCGCCTGCGCCGAGCTGATCCCCGACAACAGCTCGCTGTTCATCAATCTCGGCACCACCACCGAGGAAGTCGGCCGGGCGCTGAGCGGGCGCCAGGGCCTGATGGTGGTGACCAACAACGTCAACGTGGTGACAGAGCTGTATCGCAATCCGTCGATCGAGGTCGTGGTCGCCGGCGGCAGCCTGCGTACCAGCGACGGCGGCATCGTCGGGCGGATGGCCGCCGAGATGTTCCGGCAGTTCAAGGCCGACATCGCCATCATCGGCACCTCGGCGATCGACGCCGACGGCACCCTGCTGGATTACGACCTGCGCGAGGTTCAGGTGTCGCGCGCCATCATCGAGAATGCGCGCCGCGTCATGCTGGTCACCGACAGCAGCAAGTTCAGCCGTCGTGCGCCGGTCCGCATCGCCCGCCTCGACGAGATCGACGTGCTGGTGACCGATCGCCTGCCGGACGGCGAGATCGCCGAATTATGCCGCAGCCGCCAGGTCGAGGTGATCGAGACCGATCCCGAGGCCGAGCCATCCGCGGAGACGGCAAAGCCGGCGGCGTGATCGTTCTGATCGCTTGTGTGTTCTGTTTTTTCGCCAATATGCTATGAGCGAACAGGATCACGCTTGAAATCGGGGCTCCGTGTTGGATCAGGAAATTCTCGGCCAACCGCCCGGCGAGCTCTACGACCTCGTCATCATCGGCGGCGGCATCAACGGCTGCGGCATCGCACGCGATGCGGCCGGGCGCGGCTGGCGCGTGCTGCTCTGCGAGCAGAACGATCTTGCGTCCGGCACCTCGAGCGCCTCGACCAAGCTGATCCACGGCGGTCTGCGCTATCTCGAGCACTACGAGTTCCGCCTGGTCCGCGAGGCGTTGCTCGAGCGTGAGACGCTGTGGGGTATCGCACCGCACATCATCTGGCCGCTGCGCTTCGTGCTGCCCTACCATCGCAAGCTGCGGCCGCGCTGGCTGCTACGGCTGGGCCTGTTCCTGTACGACCATATCGGCGGCCGCAAGCGCCTCCCGGCGACCCGATCGGTCGATCTCGCAACCGATCCGACCGGCGCGCCGCTGAAGCCGGAATTCCAGCGCGGCTTCGAGTATTCCGACTGCTGGGTCGAGGATTCCCGGCTGGTGGTGCTGAACGCCAGGGATGCCGAAGCATTCGGCGCCAGCATCCTGACCCGAACGCGCTGCCTCTCCGCCGAGCACCGGCAGGGCCTGTGGAGCGTCACGTTGCGCGACGAGCCGAGCGGGACGGTCTCGACGGTGCGGGCGCGCGCGCTGGTGAATGCCGCGGGCCCATGGGTGGACGTGGTCGCCCGCAGCGTCACGCGCACCAACGAGCGCTCCCCGGTGCGGCTGGTGCAGGGCAGCCACATCGTGGTGCCCCGGCTCTACGACCACGACGGCTGCTACATCTTCCAGAATGCCGACAACCGCATCTTCTTCGTGATCCCGTACGAGCAGGACTTCTCCCTCATCGGCACCACCGACCAGGATTATGACGGCGATCCGGGCGCGGTGCATGCGAGCCAGGCAGAGATCGACTACCTGTGCCGCTCTGCGAGCGAATACCTGCGCCAGCCGGTCACCCCCGACCAGGTAGTCTGGACCTACTCAGGGGTGCGGCCGCTCTATGCCGGCGACGGCGAGGACCCCGGGGGCGCCGCCCAGTCGGCGACCCGCGACTACGTTCTGAAGCTGGTTGCCGAGCCGCAGGCACCGGCGCTGCTGTCGATCTTCGGCGGCAAGATCACCACCTACCGCAAGCTGGCCGAGGCGGCGCTGGCGCAGTTGCAGCCGCATCTGCCGAAACCGGTCGGGCGCCGTGCCGGATGGACCGCGACCGCACCGCTGCCGGGCGGCGATTTCCCGCGTGACGGCTATGACGCCCTGGTCGAGCAGGCGGCGGCTCGCTACCGGTTCCTGTCGCGGCCGCATGTGCGGCGGCTGGTACGCGCCTATGGCACCTGCATCCACGACCTGATCGGCGACGCGGCCAGCCTCGAGCAACTCGGCGCGCGGTATGGCGGCGACCTGACCGATGCCGAGCTTCGCTACCTGGTCGACCGCGAATGGGTCCGCAGCGCCGCCGATGCGCTGTGGCGGCGCAGCAAGCTGGGACTGCGGGTACGCCCCGGCGAAGTCGAGGCGATCGAGGCGGTCATAGACAGGGCCGTCCCCGCCATGCGGCAGATTGCCTGACCCGGCACGGGTGATCGAAACAAGGCGGATCCAGGCGCACCTTGGTCGCAGTGCGGCCGCAATCGGGGTCGATCGTCCGTCGTCAAGATCACGGCACCAGACCTGGAGTTTGAACGATATGATGCGCACATGCAGCGCCCTGCTCGGCGTCCTGCTGGCCTCCGCGGCAGCCTCGACCGTCGGCTCGACCGTCGCCTGGGCCGCGCCCGGCGTGGTGACCGGCACCGGCGTCAACCTGCGGGCCGGTCCCGGCGTCGACTACCCGATGATCGCACCGCTTGCCCCGGGGACTGGGACCGAGATCTTCGGCTGCCTGCCGGGCTGGACCTGGTGCGATATCGGGGTCAACGGGCCCGACGGCAGCCTGCGCGGCTGGGCGGCGGGTCCGCGGCTGCAGGTGCTCTACAACGAGCAGCCCGGATACCTGACGCAATACGGGCCGGCGCTGGGTCTGCCGCTTGTCGGCTTCAGCATCGACAACTACTGGGGCCGGTACTATCGCGGCGAGTCCTGGTATGGCTCGGAGGGCCGTTGGCGGGGCGACCATGGCGGTCCCGGGTATCGAGGGGGCCCAGGATATGGCGGCGGTCCCGGATATGGCGGTGGTCCCGGATACGGCGGCGGTCGCGGGTATGGCGATCGTGGTGGATATGACCCGCGGGGCGGTGGGTTTGCCGACAGGGGCGGCCCTGGCGCCGGCCGACCCGGGGAGGGCGGCAGGCCCGGCTTCGAGCATGGACCGGGTGGCCCGGGCCGTGGGCCCGGTGGCGGGCCTGGTGGCGGACCTGGTGGTGGACCGCATCCCGAGCACGGATCCGGTGGCCATCCGGAAGCGCCACGGGGCGGTGGTCCCGGCCGGGGCGGCCCGGACGACCATGGCGGCCGCTGACTGAAACAGGCTGGCTCAGGCTACGATACGCCCGAGCCACGCCATCCCGGTCATTGCCCTCCGCGCCGGCTGCTGCAGGTTCGGCGACAGGACGAGGCCGCTCCTTGTCGGATCCGGACGAGCGTAATCTGCAACACGTCCGTCGACGCTCGAGGATTTTCGGCAAAAGGGGCGGGGTGTCCCGCCCTGGCGGAAGGCGCCACCGTCGGCCGGTTTTCAGCCGGGGCCCTGAAAAGCTTCAGGCTTGCCGGGGCTATCGCGTGTCCAGGGTCGGGTTGGTCATCGCCAGCAGGCTCTCGATCGGGTTCCAAAGATAGGCGGTCTGCTGCACCGGACGGCCGCCGACATGGGTGGTCCCGACCGCGACGGCCCGGCCGCCGAGGTGCTCGTAGAACCACCGGCTGGGGTTTTCCGACAGCACCCAGAGGAACGCCGAGCGGCAGCCATCATCGGCCAGCCGGGACGCGCCGGCATGCATCAGGCGACGGCCGATGCCGGCCTCCCGCCAGTCATCCAGCACATAGAGGGTGTAGATCTCGCCTTCGCCCGGGGAGGAGGCGCGGTGCCGCCCGACGCTGGCAAACCCGACGACCTGTTCGTCGAGACCTGCGACCGCGACGAACACACCCCCGCGACGGCGGATCATCGCGTCGTAGTAGGAGGACTGGTAGGAGATCGACATCGCGCTCAGCGTCACGTGCGAGAGCAGTGATGCATACGCGCTTCGCCAGGTGGCGACATGCACCGCCCCGATGTCGTCGGCATCACCGGGCCGGGCGGCCCGGATCGTCAATTCGGTCTGCATGATGTACCGCGCCCCGCCCCGTCCTTCTTGTCCATCATCGATGCGAGCGACTGTCCGGCAAGGCCGCCGCCATTGCAAACACGATCGAATATCACAATCGCCTGACCGGAGTTCCCGAAGCGACCGCGCCGCCCTGCGCCGATCCGGAGTGGCGCAACGTTTGCGAGGCCTGGGCGTCAGCAGGCGCGCAGCGCACCGAAGCAGGAGACAGATGTGAGAATACGCGCCGGCTACGAGATCAGCTACACTTGCGCGACCTACACTCCGATGATCCTGATGCTGAGCGTGCTCCCCGACCGCGAGCCCGACCTGCTGTCGTCGCAGAACATGCGCTTCAACCGGCCGATCAGCACCTGGGACTATCGCGACAGCTTCGGCAACCACTGCACCCGGATCGAGGCCCCACCGGGACCGTTCACCGTCTCGGCCGACTTCGAGATCCTGGACAGTGGCCTGCCCGATCTGGTCGACTGGAGTGCGCAGCAGCACCGTGTCCCGGAGCTGCCCGACGAGGTGCTGGTGTATCTGCTGGGCAGCCGGTACTGCGACACCGACCGGCTTTCCGATACCGCCTGGTCGCTGTTCGGGCAGACCCAGCCGGGCTGGGCGCGCGTGCAGGCGATCGTCGACTTCGTACATGACCGCATCACCTTCGGCTACCAGTTCGCCCGGGCGACCCGGACCGCTGCGGAAGGCTTCGAGGAGCGCGTCGGGGTGTGCCGCGATTTCGCGCATCTGGCCGTCACGTTGTGCCGCTGCATGAACATCCCGGCGCGATACTGCACCGGCTATCTCGGCGATATCGGCGTGCCGCCGGTCGACGCGCCGATGGATTTCTCCGCCTGGTTCCAGGTGTATCTGTCGGGCCGCTGGTGGACCTTCGATGCGCGCCACAATAATCCGCGCATCGGCCGCGTCCTGATGGCCATGGGGCGCGATGCCACCGACGTGGCGATGGTGACCTCGTTCGGGTCGAGCTTCCTGAGCGGCTTCACGGTCATCACCGAGGAAATCCCCGCCTAGCTGGAACCCGGACCGGCGGGGCGTTGTTCAGCTCGTCGGCGAACCCGACCGGGCTGGCCTTCACCAGGGGTCGATGTGACAATACCGCCCGCACCGCCAGACCAGACCAGCATCTCATTGCTCCTGCACGACGAAGCCGTGGTGGTCGGCCGGCATCGCGTCGACGGCGACACGGTGCGTGTCGAGACCGTGACCCATGAGCGCGAGCAGCGTGTCGAACTCGATCTCGCGCACGAGCGTGTCGAGATCGAGCATGTTCCGGTCGGGCGCGTTGTAGAGAGCGTGCCGGAGATCCGCAGGGACGCGGATGTGACCATCATCCCGGTCGTCGAGGAGGTGCTGGTGGTCGAGCGGCGCCTCGTCCTCAAGGAGGAAATCCACATCCGCCGGATCCGCGGCAGCGTTCGTCACCAGGAGACGGTGATGCTGCGTCGGCAGGAGGCGGTCGTCACACGGGTATCGAAGGCTGGGGAGACAGAGAATGATTGAAGAGACCATCATTGCCGTGTTCGATACCGCCGAACACGCGCAGGAGGCGATGCAGGATCTCCTGGCCGCCGGGGTTCCGGCCGGCGCGATCAGCCATCATGTCGAGACCGACCCGGTCGACGCCGGTAGTGGGCGCGAACAGGGTTTCTGGTCGCGCCTGTTCGGCGGCGAGCCGGACCATGATACCGCAGTCTACGATCGCAGCCTTGCCAGCGGCTCGACGGTGATCTCCGTGCGCGTACCGGACGAGCACGTGACCGCAGTGAGCGACATCCTCGAGCGACACAACCCGATCGACATCGACGAGCGCGCCTCAACCTACGGCCTGCCAACCGGCGCTCGCCACGACGTTGCTGCCGCCTCGTCGCAGGCCGAAACGCTGCAGCTGGCCGAAGAGCAGCTCGTCATCGGCCAGCGGGTGGTCAACCGCGGCACCACGCGGGTTCGCCGCTTCGTGGTCGAGACGCCGGTCGAGCAGCAGGTGACGTTGCATGACGAGACGGTCATCGTCGACCGGCACAAGGTCAGCGATGACCGCGCGGTGTCCGGCGAGGCGTTCACCGAGCGGGCGATCGAGATGACCGAGGTTGGCGAGGTCGCCGTCGTCGCCAAGACTGCGCGTGTGCGCGAGGAGGTCACCCTACGCAAGCAGGTGATCGACCGCGTGGAGACGGTGCGCGACACCGTGCGCCGCGAGGACGTGCGGATCGAGCACGTGCCGTCCGATCCGACGACCGACGGCCGGGCCTGAAGATCCGGCGGCTCAGCGACCGGGGTGGTGGTGGGGCAGCCGATACGCCTCGACCGCCGAGCCGCCCATGATCCGTGCACGCTCCACCGCGTCGAGATCGGCGAGCGCCACCCCTAGTGCCGCGACCACGTCGCGGTAGCTGCCGGCCACTAGGCAGACCGGCCAGTCGGTGCCGAACATGCAGCGCGCGACACCGAATTCCGACAGCGCGTGTTCGACGTACGGCAGCAGGTCAGCCGGTTTCCACTGCGTCCAGTCGGCCTCGGTGATCAGGCCGGACAGCTTGCACCAGACATGTTCGCGCTGGGCGGCCAGCTGGGTGACCAGGCCGCGCCACGGCTCCATGACCTGTCCGGCGATATCGGGCTTGGCGATATGGTCGAGCACGAACCGCAGGTGTGGCATCTCGGCGGCGATACGTACCATCGCCGGCAGATGCCTGGTGTCGCCGAGCAGGTCGTAGACAAGCCCGGCTTCCGCGACGGCCTGCAGTCCCGACCGGACGTCGGGGCGCAGGATCCAGGCCGGATCCGCCTCGTCCTGCAGCAGGTGGCGCACGCCGACCAGCCAGCGTCCGCCCGGACCGTCGCGCAGCCGGGCCAGGGTGTCGCGCACCGCGGGATCGGTAAGATCCACCCAGCCGACGACGCCGGCGACAAAATCGGTTGCCTCCGCGATGCGCAGGAACTCCCGTGTCTCGTCGAGGCTGTTCAGCGTCTGCACCAGGATGGTGGCGCTGACGCCGTCCGCTTCCAGCGCCGGACGCAGTTCCTCGGGAGAGAACCGCCGACGGATCGGCTGGAACCGCCCGCTCAGCCAGTCATGGCCCCGTGCATCCGAGCCCACGGCCGCATCCGGGTCCCAGAAATGCTGGTGCGCGTCGATGATCGCGTTGGTCATGACCGCTACCAGCGGTGATGCACGTGCGGCCGGATATCCTGGTCGTAAATGGCGGTGAGCTCTGCCATGGCGGCGTCGCTGAGCGCGGGCAGGGCAGCCGCCTCGGCATTGGACCGTGCCTGCCCGGCGTTGCGCGCGCCCGGGATCGCCACCGTCACCGCGTCCGACATCAGGATCCAGCGCAGTGCGAAGCGGGCCATGGTGGTGTCGCCGCCAACCAGCGGGCGGATGCGCTCGACCGCAGCAAGGCCGACATCGTAGGGGACGCCTGAGAAGGTCTCGCCGACGTCGAAGGCCTCGCCGTTGCGGTTGAACTGCCGGTGGTCGGTATCCTCGAACCGGCTGTCCGGCTTGAACTTGCCCGACAACAGGCCGCTCGCCAGCGGCACCCTCGCGATGATGGCGACATCCGCCGCCGCCGCCTGCCTGAACAGCTCGGTCGCCGGACGCTGCCGGAAGATGTTGTAGATGATCTGGATGCTGACGACGCCCGGATATTCGATCGCCTTCAGCGCCTCGTCGATGCGCTCGACGCTGACCCCGTAGTCGCGGATCTTGCCGGCTTGCTTGAGGTCATCGAGGATACCGAATACTTCCGGCTGATAATACAGATCGGTCGGCGGGCAGTGCAGCTGCACCAGGTCGAGCGTCTCGGTCTGCAGGTTGGCGAGGCTGCGCTCGATCCAGCCGGTGAGGTTGGCGCGGCTGTAGCCGGCGGTCTCCTGGCGCTCGAGCCGGCGCCCGGCCTTGGTGGCGATGAACGGCCGCTCACCGCCGCGTTGCCGCATCACCTGGGCGATCAGCTGCTCGGAGCGGCCGTCGCCATAAACGTCGGCGGTGTCGATGAATGTCACGCCGCTATCCAGCGCCTGGTTGAGGGCGGCGAGAGCGTCGGCATCGTCGACATGGCCCCAGCTGGCGCCGATCGCCCAGGCACCGAAGCCGATCTCGCCGACCATGCGGCCGGTCTTGCCGAATTTGCGAAGCTTCATGGCTATGTCTCCCGGCCGGCGCGCCGCAATGGCCTGACGATGCAGGACGGCCTCGCTCGGATCGGTCGGGCCTAACAGGGACGGTCTGGTCCGACAAGCCGGCGCCTCGACGGACAGTCGGGCCCGCCGCCGGTCATCACAGGATTTTGCCCATCGGCAGGTGCGGGATGGTGACTTCGATGTAGGTCTCGCCGGTGACGCGGTAGCCCAGGCGTCGGTAGAAGCCCACGGCGGTCTCGCGCGCCGACAGCACGATCCGGTTCGCCCCGAGCGGTTGCAGGATGGTCTCGGCATGATGCACCAGGGCCGCCCCCAGGCCACGTCCCTGCAGCGATGCCGACACCGCCATCTGACGCAGCTTCGCGGTGCCGCCGGCGTCCGGCCTGATCGCCAGCAGGGTTCCGGCCACCGCGCCGTCGTGCCAGAGGGCGAGGTGGATCTGGTCGCGCTCCGCCTCCAGCTGCGTCTGCGTCAGCAGCAGCCCGAGGGGCGTGCGGAGCAGCCGCCTGCGCAGCGCGACCATCTCGTGATATGGTTCGCTGCCAAAGGCAACCTCGGCGATCCGGATTGACCCCGATTTCATCCGCGACCTCACTCCTTCGGGTTTCCTGGTTCCTCGTGGCTTTGCCCCTGACTGCTCCGGCGCGGGCGGACGAGGTCTGCCACTATGCCGGCAGCAGCGACTATGGCGGCCACATTGCCGTCGAGGCACGCGCGGTCACCGGGATCGGCGGCGTGTATCTGGATGTCCGGCTGCAGCTCGACGCCAATCCGTTGCCGCTGGTGCAGACCCGCTACCTGATGCAGGAGATCAGCGTCTGGCACCGCGACGGGCTCTCGCAACTGGCCGTGAACAGCCGCTACCGTTTCGACCGGCACATCGTGCGCCAGCAATGGGACCTCTACGACCGTGTCCCGGGTGGGCTCGCCGCCTGGCGGGTGCAGGGCAAGCGGCTGGAGGACTTCCAACACCGGCATCCTGGCTTTGCCCCGCACTGGGACCTGTCCCGCTTCGGGGCTCCCTGGCTCGCCGACTACGCCGCCGCCGGCGCCGACCGCAGGCCCGATCTCGACCTTGCGCACGATATGCGTGGGGTGCGCGCGCCGCTGGCGCTGGCCTTCTATTGGCTGCGGCAGACGAACCATCCGGGTCCGGTACCGGTCTACCTGCCGGGCTTCAAGGAGCAGAAGCTGGTGGAGCTGCAGATCGATGGCGATGCCGGGACTGCCCGGGGCGTCGGAGTGCGAACGTGGCGGACGCTGCCGCACTATCCGGGCCTCGACGAGCACCGGCCTTCCAGCGTGACTGCGACGATCTCGCCGGACCACCACCTGCTGCGGCTCGGATTCGACCTGCATGGCGTCGAGCACAGCGCCCGTGCCGCCATCGGGATGGTCGGCTGCACCGGGACCCTGCCGCCGCCGCCGGGGTGACGGCATCGATTTGTTGACTTACTCAGGGTTAGACACGAACATCAGCGCAAATGATCGGACATCGTAACCAAATCGTCGCGCAGCCAGTTATCGCGTGCCCGGATATCGCGCATCGGGCTACCGCGCGTCCGGGTGTCGCAGCGCCCTGCCGTGCGCCGATGAAACGGAGCCGCCGCGATCTCTAGGGTTCCCCCTGGCGAGCAGGTCGGTCCCGATTCGATCGCGATGCTCAAGATCCTGTTCGTCAGCGGCTCGACCCGGGCGCGTGACGAGTTCCCGCGGCAGGCGGGTGCGGCGCGGTCGGGCCTGACCGTCATCGTCGACGACCACATGGGCGAGCTGGCCAGCATCGACGACGAGATCGCGGCCGTGGTGCTGGACTGCCGCAACGATCGCGAGGTCGCCGAGCTGGCCCTGCAGCGGCTGGCATCGCAGGAGGTCGCCAGCCGGCCGTTCGTCCTCATGCTCATCGGCGGCCATGAATCCGAGAAGGACTGGGCCATCGCGCACGCCGCCGATGACGTGCTGGTCGGCTCCTACACGCTGCACGACCTGCGGCTGCGGCTCGCCGCGCTGTGCCGGACCGTCGCCCAGCAGCGCGAGATCGAGCGGCTGTCCAAGGCTGTCGAGGGGGTCGCCAGCGAGGCACGGCAACTGCGGTCGCTGGCCTATACCGACCACCTGACCGGCCTGCCAAACCGGCTGTACCTGGACAACTGGGTCTCCGAGCTCGCCACCCGCCGCGATGGCGATGCGCAGTTCGGCATCCACATGATCGACCTCGACAAGTTCAAGCAGATCAACGATCGCTACGGCCACCGCGCCGGCGACATCCTGCTCAAGCAGGTCAGCGAGCGGCTGTGCCAGAACTCCCGCCGGCTCGACATCGTGGCCCGCCTCGGCGGCGACGAGATCGCCGTGGTGCAGGTCGGTGCCGCCTCCACCGACGACCTGCGCGCGTTCGCCGAGCGGCTGCTCGGGGTGTTCAGGGCCGAGTTCCTGATCGACGGCAACACCATCCAGATGGCCGGCTGCGTCGGCAGTGCGCTGTATCCTGCGCACAGCGACAATTTTTCCGACCTGCTGCACCGCGCCGACATTGCCATGTACGAGGCGAAATCAGCGGGCACCGGCATCTTCCGGCTGTTCCACGGCAGCCTCGAGCCACCGGCGCCCGCCGCGCCCTCGGCGGCGGTGGAGCGGCAGTTGCGCGACGCCAGCTACGAGCTGGTATTCAGCTTGGCGGGGGGTGCCTTCCGGGGTGGCGCGGCCTCGACCAGGGGGCGGCAGGGCAGCCCGGCAAGCGACAGCATCGACGGCCAGTTGCGCAACCTGCGCGTCGCCATGCTGCAATCCAGCCTATGGAAGAAGACAACCTATCCGGTGGTGTTCAGCGCCACGGTGCAGGCCTCGGCGTTCGCCGACGACGACGTGCTGTACAGCATCCGCGACCTGCTGCGCGAGACAGGCGCCGATCCGGCGCAGTGCGAGGTGACGCTCGATGAGCCGGACGATCTCGCGGAGGTCGACCGGCTGCATCAGCTGCGCGAGCTCGGTGTCGGGCTGGGGGCCCATATCCGCATCGAGACCTTCATGCTGCAGCGGATGCTGCGGCTACCGCTGACCCGGCTGCATCTCGATCGCGGCTTCACCGAGACCACGGCACAGGCGGGCAATTCGGATGTGCTGGTGGAAGCCGCGGTGCTGTTCGCGCGCTCGATCCGGGCCCGCACCGTAGCCTGCGGCGTCACCGCCCGCGAGCAGGCGGAAGCGCTGCTGGCGCTCGGCGTCGACGACATGGCCGGACCCTATGCGGCACCGGTCGCCAACAGCGATGCGCTGGCGGCCCGGCGGCAGCGCATCGCCGCCGACCAGGGCTGACCGGCTCCGAAGCCAGGTTCTATCGGGCGGCTTCGGTGACCTGGGTCTGCTCGCCGAGCCCTTCGATGCCGAGCCGTATGGTCTGGCCCGGACGCAGATACACCGGCGTCGGCTTGATCCCCATGCCGACGCCCGGCGGCGTGCCGGTGGAGATGATGTCGCCGGGCTGCAGGCTCATGAACTGCGAGAGATACGACACCAGCGTCCCCACCCCGAAGATCATGGTTTTCGTCGACCCGTCCTGGCGCCTGACGCCGTCGACATCGAGCCACATCGAGAGTGCCTGCGGATCGGCGACCTCGTCGCCCGTCACCAGCCACGGTCCGATCGGGCCGAAGCTGTCGGCGGACTTGCCCTTGGTCCACTGGCCGCCGCGCTCGGTCTGGAAGGCGCGTTCGGAAACATCGTTGATCAGGCAGTAGCCCGCGACATGCGACAGCGCGTCCGCCCCGTCGACATAGCGCGCCTCGCTGCCGATCACCACGCCGAGCTCGACCTCCCAGTCGGTCTTTTCCGACTTGCGCGGAATGATCACCGGATCGTTCGGCCCGGTGATCGAGCTGGTCGCCTTCATGAAGATGATTGGCTCGCCTGGGATCTTGGCGCCGGTCTCGGCGGCGTGGTCGGCGTAGTTGAGCCCGATGCAGATGAACTTCCCGACCCGCCCGACACAGGGTCCGATCCGCGGCGTGCCGTCGACCAGCGGCAGGGACGCCGGATCGAGCGCTGCCAATCGCTGCAGCGACGCCGGCTCCAGCACCGATCCCGCAACGTCGTCGACATGCCCGGAGAGGTCGCGAATGCGTCCGCCGGCATCCAGCAGTCCGGGTTTTTCCTGTCCGTGCGGACCGTACCGAAGCAGCTTCATGTGATTTCTTCCTGTGTTTTCGATGATCCTGGTCAGGCGTTGGACCAGCCGCCGTCGATCTGGATCGCATTGCCGGTCATAAAGGCGCTTTCGTCGCTGGCGAGATACACCACCAGTTCGCCGATCTCCTCCGGGCTGCCAAGACGGCCCATCGGCTGGCGCGCCAGGAAGCTCGCGCGCGCGGCCTCGTAGTCGCCATTCTGGCCGGCCTGCGCGCGCATGCGGTCCTTCAACGAGGGGCTGTCGACGGTGCCTGGGCAGATCGCGTTGGCGCGTATGCCCTGGGTCACGAAGTCCACCGCTACCGACTTGGTCAGGCCGATCACCGCCGCCTTGCTGGCGCCGTAGGCAAAGCGGTTCGGCACCGCGATCACGCTGGAGGCGACCGACGCCATGTTGATGATCGAGCCGCGTTGCCGCTCGATCATTCCGGGCAGCACGGCGCGGATCATCCGGTACATCGCCTTCACGTTCAGCGCGAAGGAGAAGTCGAACGCCTCGTCGTCGCAGTCGAGGATGCTGCCCGCATGCACGAAGCCGGCGCAGTTGAACAGGATGTCCGGGGCCGGGACGCTTGCCACGAAATTGCGGATCGCCGCGCCGTCGAGCACGTCCAGCCGGTACGGCGCGATGCCCGGGATCGCGGCGAGCTGCTCGACCTTGGCCGCGTCGATATCGGTCGCGACCACCTGAGCGCCCTCGCGCGCGCAGGCAAGTGCCGCCGCCCGGCCGATACCCTGGCCAGCCGCGGTGATGAGTGCGGTGCGTCCCGCGAGCCGTCCCGTCATGGTGTCATCCTCCCCGGATCTCCGTCATGCCCTGGCTGGCGTCACCCCGGGGCAGCAACGGGATCATCCGCCCAGCAGCCGACGCCAACCTGACTTCGAGCGGGTCGGGGTCGCCGGGACAAGCAGGATGTCGATATGGTCATCGCCGCTGCGTCGATATTCCGCCATGATTTCGGCGACGGTCGCGGCGGGCGCATCCATGCGGCCGTCGACGACGCTGGCCCGGTAGCCGAGATCCGCGAAGAATTCGAGATACTGCTCGCCGGAGACACCCGAATTGCCTTCCAGCATGCCTGGGCTGAACTCGCTCACGATCGTCGGACGCCATTTCGCGATGACGTCGCGGGCGGCGGAAAGAACGAGATGCTCGGCGCCCTCGACATCGATCTTGATGAAGTCGATCGCGCGGTCGGGCGGCAGCAGTGCCTTGACCGGCAGGCAGGGCACGATCTGCGCCGTCATGAGGTCCGCGAGGTCGTTGCCGACAGGCCCGGTCATGCCGTTCGAGAACGCGGCGTTCAGCGTCAGCAGGCCCGGAGCCGTGCCAGCACCGCACGCCGCCACCGTCACATGGTGGAAGCCGTTGACCCGCCGGCTCGCCTCGAGCATGCGCACGTTCGCGAGGTTCGGCTCCACTGCCAGGACGAAGCCTTGCGGACCGACGAGGGAGGCTGCCAGCATCGAGAAGAAGCCGATATTGGCCCCGAGATCGATGACCCCCATGCCCGGCCGGAGGATGCTGCGGAACAGGGCGGCAACCGCCGGCTCGTAGACCCCCGCTGCCACATGCTTGCCGACGGCGAGATCGTCCTGCGACGTGTAGATGGAAAAGCCCTCGGCCTTGGTCAGCTGGACATCCAGCTCCTTCTGTGGCCCGAGCAGGCCGCGCTCGGCGCATTCGCGACTGTCGAGATAGCTTCTGACAACGTTGTGCAGGTCGTTCCCCGCCAGCCCGCTATGCCCCGGCCATTCCGCGGGCGAGGGATTCCGGCCAAGCAGAAGGCGGAAGCAGTAGTAGATGTCCTCGACCGAAGCCTGCGGGTTGAAGGCGTCGTCCGGTTTCCAGGGCGCAAGATCATCCATGGCATCGGTCCCCGGAATTTGAGCCGCGAGGGGCTGCCTGTATATCAAGCCCGCAGGCTGCTCGATCGGCGGAACGGGACGGATGATCAGGCAAGCTTCAGCCCTATTCCTCTTTGTGACGCTGGCATTGTTGTTGTTCGGCATGCCTCCGGATCCGAGAGCTGTCCTGCTTGACGGAGGCGCCGACGCCTACAGTTTCGTCTGGTTCCTTGAATGGTGGCCCTGGTCGATCGGACACGGTCTGAACCCGCTGGTCACCCATCTTATCTGGTTCCCCAAGGGCTACAACCTCGCCTGGGCGACGCCGGTCCCCACCGCCGCCCTGCTGGCTCTGCCAATCACCTGCCTGTTGAACGCCGTTGCCTCGTACAACCTGCTGATCCTCCTCGCACCTGCCACCGCCGCCTGGACCGCCTACCTGCTTGCGGCAAGGATCACCCGCGACTGGGCTGCATCGGTGACGGCCGGCATCCTGTTCGGCTTCTCCGCCTATGTCGCGGGCCAGATGCACGGGCATCTCAACCTGGCGTTGTCGTTCCTGATCCCGCTGGCGGTCCTCGTCGTCCTGCGCCGCGCCGGCAACGAACTCACCGCAGGCGGCTTGATCGCGCGGCTCGCAGTCATCGCGACCCTTCAGTTCGGCCTGTCGGTGGAAGTGTTTGCGAGCGGCTGCGTGTTCGCTTCCGTAGCACTCGGCCTGCACATCCTGGCGGCTCCCCGGCACTCTCGTCGTGCGGCGATCCGGCTGGCGGCGGAGGTGGCGCTGTCGGTGCTGATCGCTGGGATGCTGGTTTCGCCCTACCTGATCGAGATGGAAGCCGGGCGGAGTTCCGTTCCCGGGTTCGTCAACCCGCCGCATACGTACTCGACCGACATCGCCAATCTCGTGGTCCCGACTGCCAACACCTGGTTGTCACCCGGCGCCGCGAGGGCGATCGCAAGCCGGTTTCCCGGCAACGGGTCCGAGCAGGGCGGCTATCTGGGCCTGCCGCTGATCGTCATCCTCGTGATGTATTTCCTCGGTCGGCCGCCACGTCCGATGACCCGGGTGTTGTTGCCCTTGCTGCTGGTCGTCGCGATCGCAAGCCTGGGTCCGTCCCTGTGGGTGGCCGGCTACGAAACCGGGACAAAGCTGCCCTGGCTACCGATGACGCACCTGCCGCTGATCCGGGGCGCCCTGCCATCGCGCTTCAGCCTCTACGTCGCACTTGCCGCATCCCTTGCCGCTGCCTCGTGGCTGGCAACGGCACGCACGCGGAGTGGGCGGCGCCAGCGACTGGCACTTGGCCTCGTCGCCTGCGTCGTCATCCTGCCGGCTTCCGGATCGCCGGCATGGCAGGCGTCTCCACGGTTGCCCTTTTTCTCCCCGGCCAATATCCGCGCAGCGCTCGGTCGCAATCCCAACCTCCTGATCCTGCCATACGGGGATGCAGGCGCCGGAATGCTGTGGCAGGCGCAGTCCGGCATGGCATTCACCCAGTCCGGCGGCAACCTCAGTTTCGTTCCGAACGATTTCCAGCATCAGAGGATACTGCCGACCCTCTACGGCGCGCCGCCGACGGAGGTGTTCGCCAACGACATGACCGCCTTCTGTGTCGAGAACCGGGTGACCGCGGTCATTGCCGGCCCCGGCACTCCCGCCAGCCTGGCGACCGCCCTCGACGGGTTACCGTGGGTCAAGGAAAATTCCGGTGGCGTGCGCCTCTATCGTGTTCCGAAGCGGCCCCTGCGCTACGTCGCATTCGGCGCAGACTACTGGCCCGGGCTCGATGTCTGGGGCGTCATGGGCCGTCGCATGACAGTGGTTTCGCACGGCGGTCCGGGCCGTCTTCGTCTGAGCGCCGCGCTGCGGCCGCGATATTCGGTCTCGGTCACCATGAGCGGTGACGGCGCGCCTCGTGTCCTGGTCGTCAGCGGGTCGATACCGCTGGACATCGCCATCCCGGCGGACGTGCCGGTGACATTCGCGGCCGACAAGTCTTTCGTGCCTAACACGATCTGGCACAACGGCGACCGCCGGGTGGTGTCCCTGCTCGCCACGGTGTCACCTTGAGCCCGGCCGCCAGTGGCGTCGGGCGCGCGACGTCTTGCCTGTTCCTTCGGTGCGATCCGACAGCTGGTCGATCAACCGGCCAACGGCAACGCCGCGATGCCCCTCCTGCCAATGGTCCGCCGCGTCGTCCGCCGCCATGAAACCGGGCAGCGGCAGCAGCAGGGCGGCGCCGAGGCCGGCCAGCAACGGCTCGTAGGTGGCACGCAGGGCGACCAGGGTGCCGGCGCCCTGGGCGTCGCTGGTCCAGCGCAGCCCGCTACTCAGCAGCAGTGTTTCCAGCCTGGCATAGTCCTCCGGAGGCAGCCGGTCGACGCCCTGGAACGGCATCGGGGCGAGGTTGAGCGTCCGCGCCATTTCGACCACCACCTGGCGCGCCATGATGAAGGTCATGCGAGCCTGCAACGGCGGCATCTCGTCGAGGCCGACCAGGATCAGCGCGCAGGTGTCCATCACCGCGGTCAGCGCCGCCAGCCAGGACTGGTTGTCGTGCTGCGAGCGGTAATAGACCAGCATCGGGTAGGAGAGGTGGCTCTCCAGCAATTCCGACGCCCACACCTCCCACTCGCGCAGCAGATCGTCGAGCTTGTCCAGGCCGCGACCCTCGGCATGCCGGGTCAGCATGGTGCCGGCGGTCGGCGGCGAGCCGGCGCGGCCGTCGAGCTGGATCACGTGCGCCTCGCGACGCGAGAACAGCTGGTACAGCACCGGCAGGTAGCCGATCACCACGGCGATGAAGCCGATCCCGGAGCCGGCCTCGACCACGCTCAGCACGCGTCCGGCGGCGCTATGCGGCACCACGTCGCCGTAGCCGAGCGTGAAGAAGGTCACGCCGCTCATGTAGATCTGTTCGGAGAGGGCGGAGTGGCCGTGCGACCCCGGTGGCTGCAGCACCCATTCCAGCATGCCGAAGCCCACGATCAACGCGCCGGCCCAGAGCGCGAACAGCATCACCATCGACAGCGCGCCGAACAGGCTGAGGAAATGCTCCCGCCGCGAGCCGGCGCTGAGCTGACGCGCCAGCGCCGACCAGATCGCCCAGCCGCCGAAGAAGTAGTAGCGCATCAGCCGAACCTGCCGGTACACCCGGCGCGGCAGCAGCATGACCTCGAAGGCGTCCTGCAGCACGATAGCCAGCAGGACGGTTGCGAGCAGCCCGACCAGCAGCCGGGTCATCGACTGGCGACCGTCAGGTGCCCGGCAAGCTCACCCCGTTCGCTTCCGCGATCGAGGCGGCGAGGTGCGGCAGGTAGCGCTCGCCGTCGCCGCGCCCGACCGCCAGAGCCAGCGAGTTGCGCACCGCGCTCCCGACCGGGTTGGCGGCGGACAGCGCGCCTGCGACGTTGGACATGTAGGTCATGTCCTTCAGCGCGTTGCGCATGGTGAAGCGGTGCGCTTCCGGGTTGCCGCCGACCACGTAGTCGAAGAAGGTCTGGAAGAACGGGCAGTCCATGCGTCCGCCGGCCAGCACCTTGTGGATGATCTCGGGCGTGATACCGGACTTGGCGCCGAGCATCAGCGCCTCGGCATAGATCGCGGCATAGCCGAGCGAGACCGAGTTGTTCAGCAGCTTGAGCGTGTGGCCGGTGCCGACCTCGCCGGTCTCGACAACCCGCCGGGCGAAGCAGTTCAGCAGCGGCAGGGCCTCGGCGAGATCGGCCGGAGCGCCGCCCGCCATGACGTCGAGGGTGCCCTCCCAGGCCTCCTTCGGGCTGCGCGACAGCGGCGCGTCCACGATGCGGATGTTCTGCGGCGCGAGCCTGGCGGCGAGCTGGCGGGTGCTCTCCGGCTCCGAGGTGGAGCAGTCGATCAGCAGCAGCGGGCGACCCGCTGAGGCGAGACCGTCCGCCCCTAGCACCAGCGCCTCGACCTGCGGCGTGCCGGTGACGCACAGCACGATGCGGTCGCATTGCTCGGCCATGTCGCGCAGCGAGGTGGCCTCGGTGGCGCCACGGGTCTTGAGGTCCTCGACCGCCTCCGCCTTGCGGTGGCGCAGCACGACAAGCTCGAAGCCCTTCTCGACGATGTTCTTCGCCATCCCGTGTCCCATCAGCCCGACGCCGATGAAACCGACCTTGCCTTGTGCCATATCTATGGTCCCGTGCGGTGCGGGATGCCGTCCCTGGACATCCAATATTGTCCAGATATCATACATCTAGCGGCGCGTAATCTCCCGGAGGCCTCATGACTGCACAGCCACCCGGTTCCCCGCAGGTCAGCCTGTCGTTCGGGCGCTCCCATCTGCAGGTTGCCGTGCCGGACGGTGCCCATGCCACCATCATACGCAAGCGTCCGTTGCCGAAGCTCGCGGACGGCGCCGCCGCGATCCGGGGCGCCTTCGATGCGCCGGTCGGCAGCCCGCCGTTGCACGAGCTGGTGCGTGGCCGACGCAGCGCCTGCATCCTGATCTGCGACATCACCCGCCCGGTGCCGAACCACCTGTTCCTGCGGCCGATGATCGAGACGATGATCGCGGGCGGCATTCCGCGCGAGGCGATCACCGTGCTGGTCGCGACCGGCCTGCACCGCCCGAACGAGGGCGACGAACTGCGCGAGCTGGTCGGCGACGACTGGGTGCTCGATACCGTCCGCGTCGAGAACCATTTCGCGCGTGACGACGCGGCGCACGTCGATCTCGGCGTGACGGAAAAGCGCGGCACGCCGATCGGCATCGACCGCCGCTTCGTGGAGGCCGACCTGCGCATCGCTACCGGCCTGGTCGAGCCGCATTTCATGGCCGGCTGGTCGGGGGGCCGCAAGGTCGTCGCCCCCGGGGTTGCGCACCATGCCACCATACGCACCTTCCATTCGGCGCGGTTCATGGAGGATCCGCTGGCCATCCAGTGCAACTTGGTTGGCAATCCGCTGCACGAGGAGCAGCTCGAGATCGTGCGGCGCATCGGCGAGATCTATGCGCTGAACACCGTGCTCGACGAGGATCGCGACCTTGCCTGCGTAACCTTCGGCGAGATCATCGCAAGCCATCTGGCGGCGGTCGATTTCGTCACCGACGCCACCCATGTGCCGGCGCCGCGCCGGTATCATACCGTGGTGACGTCCTCGGCCGGCTATCCGCTCGACAAGACCTACTACCAGACCGTCAAGGGCATGGTGACGCCGCTGGACATCCTGGCGCCCGGCGGCACGCTGGTCATGGTCTCGGAATGCTCGGAGGGCTTCGGCTCGCCGGAATTCCGGGAGGCGCAGGAGCGGCTGGTCGCACTCGGCATGGAGAAGTTCCTCGCGACGCTGACGGCGAAGTCGCTGGCCGAGATCGACGAGTGGCAGACCGAGATGCAGCTCAAGCCGATGCGGCTGGGACGGGTGCTGCTCTACACCACCGGCCTCGACGCCGAGGAGCGCCGCATCACCGGGGTCGAGCTGATCGACGACGTGTCGGCGGCGATCGCGGACAGCATCCGTCGCAGCGGCGATCCGCATGTCGCCTTCATTCCGGAGGGGCCGTACGTGGTGCCCTATTGCGAGGATCAGGACCGGCCGGTCGCAGCCTGATGCCCGTCCGGCTGCTCACCCATCCGGATTGCATCGGGCACGATACCGGCCCGGGCCATCCGGAGTCGCCGGCCCGGCTGCAGGCCGTGTGGCAGGCGCTCGATCATCCGGATTTTGCGGCACTGCATCGCCACGAGGCGCCACGCGCAACCGAGGCGCAGCTACGACTTGCCCATTCCGCCGCCTATGTCGAGCGCCTGCTGGCGATGCGTCCGGCGGCACCCGCGCTGCAGCGGCTGGATGCCGACACGCTGGTCAGCGCCGGCAGCATCGAGGCCGCCCTGCGTGCCGCCGGCGCAGCCTGCGCGGCGGTGGATGCGGTGATGCAGGGCGAGTGCGAGGCCGCATTTGCCGCGGTGCGGCCGCCCGGGCACCATGCCGAGGCGGACCAGGCGATGGGTTTCTGCCTGTTCAGCAGCGCTGCGATCGCCGCCCTGCATGCGCGCGATCGATGGGGCCTGCAGCGCATCGCGATAGCGGATTTCGATGTGCATCACGGCAACGGCACGCAGGCGATCCTGCAGGACGATGCCGGGATGTTCTTCGCAAGCTCGCACCAGTCGCCCTGCTATCCCGGCACCGGCGCCGCCAGCGAGCATGGCGTTGCGAACAACGTGGTCAACCTGCCGCTGGCGCCGGGCAGCGGATCGCAGGCCTTCCGGCGCGGCTGGCGCGATATCGTCCTGCCGGCGCTGGAAGCCTTCTCGCCGGAGTTGCTGATCGTGTCGGCCGGGTTCGATGCGCACCGCGCCGACCCGCTGGCGCAGCTGATGCTGGAAGTGGACGATTTCCGCTGGATCACGCAGGAACTGATGGCGGTCGCGGACCGTCGTTGCGGCGGACGCGTCGTGTCGCTGCTCGAAGGCGGCTACGATCTCGATGCCCTCGCCGCATCGAGCGCCGCGCACGTGCGGGCGCTGATGCGGCGGTGACGTCCCCCGATCAGGCCAGCGTCTCGCCGAACAGCTCCTGCAGCGAAGCCCAGGAGCGCGCATCCGCCTCGGGGCTGTAGCGGATTGCGTCGGGCATGCCGCGCCGGGCCGCTTCCTGGTTGGTGAAGCTGTGCACCGTGTTGCCGTAGAGATGCATCTGCCAGTCGACGCCGGCGTCGCGCATCTCGGTCTCGAACTCGGCGCGCTGCTCGGCCGGGATCATCGGGTCGTCGGCACCGATGCAGACCAGCACACGCGCCTTGATCGCCTTCGCATCGGTCTTTGGGGCCGCGGTGCCGAGGCCGCTATGGAAGCCGACCACCGCCTTCAGATCGGCGCCGGAGCGGGCCAGCTCCAGCGACATGGTGCCGCCGAAGCAGAAGCCGATCGCAGCCACGCGGCCGGCATCCACTTCCGCGCGGGCGGTCAGCGCGTGCAGCCCGCCGGCGGCGCGCGCGCGGGTCTTGGACGGGTCGGCGAACAGCGGCTTCAGGAGCCCGATGGCCTGCTCGAGGTCGTCAACCAGCCGTGCATCGCCGTGCAGGTCACAGGCGAGCGCGACATAGCCCATCTTCGCCAGCCGCTCGGCGCGGGAGATCGCGTGCTCGCTGAGGCCGAACGCCTCGGGGAACACCAGCACGCCGGCGCGCGGTCCGGTGCCCGGCTCGAAGAACAGCTCGCTCTTCATGGTAAGGCCGTCGGCCTCGTAGGTCAGGGTTTCGCGGTGCATGATGCGTCCTGTCGGAAAGGGGATCGGCGTTTGAAGGCACCAGCATGAGCCCGGTTTCCGCCCGTCGGCATGCAATCGCCCGCTGGCCGCTGGTGGTAGTCTACCTGGCCGCCGGGATCTTCCACCTGTCGACGCCCGGCACCTTCGTGATGATCACGCCGGACTGGGTGCCGTTCAAGCGCGACGTCATCCTCGCCACCGGGCTGTGCGAGATCGCCGGTGCGATCGCGCTCAACACCCGCCTGCGCCACGCCGCGGGCATCGCGCTGGCGCTGTACGCGGTCTGCGTCTACCCGGCCAACATCAAGCACGCCTTCGAGGGCCTGCCGCCCGGCCAGGTGCAGCTCGGCTGGTGGTACCATGCGCCGAGACTGGCGCTGCAACCGGTGCTGGTGTGGTGGGCGCTCTATGCTGGTGACGTCGTCGACTGGCCGTTCAACCGATCACGCCGGATGCCACAGGCGCGCTGAAGCCCCGGCACGGCCTTGCACCGGATCCTGGTCCGGGACAGGCAACGCCTGCATGCGCTCCAGCTCCGCCGGGTCCGGTGCGTCGCGCCTGGTGTCCCAGTCCTGGCCGGCGGGATAGGCGCCGATCACCAGGAAGTCCGCGCTGGAGCCGAGATTGCAATGGCCGGTGCCGGCGGGCAGCAGCACCGCGTCGCCGGCCTGCACCCGCACCGTGCGGCCGTTCGGTCCGCCGAGCTGCAGGCGTGCGCTGCCGGCGGCGAAGCCGAGCACCTCGTGCGCCGTCGAGTGGTAGTGGTGGAACGGGTAGACCCCGTTGCGCCACTGCGGCGGCCAGCCGTTCGCCTCGAAACGGCTTTCGAACGCGCGTGCGGGATCGCCGTCGGCGGGGCTGATCGCGGCCCGGTACAGCAGCACCGGCAGCCGGGCATTGTTCGGCACCCAGCCGCCCGGTCCCAGCAGGAAATGCTCGACCTCGCTCACGGCTTCGCGGCCTGGCCCTCCTGGAGGAAGCTTTCGAACGCCGTCTTGTATTCCGGATGCCAGCGCGACAGCGGCGGCCGGTTCTGCACGATGTCGCCCATCGCCCAGGTCATGCGGCGCTCGTCGGTAGGCCGGTCGACGTCGTTGTCCGGGCACAGGATGTAGAAGTCGCCGGCCTCGATTCCGGCCAGCATGAAGTCCGCGGTCTGCTCCGGGGTCCAGGCGGCGGCGGGCTTCTCGGTGCGGTCGCCGGCGGTCAGGCCGGTGAACACGAAGCCGGGGATCAGCAGGTGGGCTGCGACCTTGCAGCCCTCGGTGTTGCGCAGCTCATGCTGCAGCGTCTCGGTGAATACCTTCACGCCGGCCTTGGAGACGTTGTAGGCGGCATTGCCGGGCGGCGTGGTGATGCCCTGCTTGGAGCCGGTATTGATCACCAGCGCAGGGCGGCCGTGCGCGATCATCGCCGGCACGAAAGCCTGTGTGCCATGCACCACGCCCCACAGGTTGACGTCGATGATGCGCGACCATGCATCCCCGCCGTGGATGGCGGTGCTGGCCGGCTGGATGCCGGCATTGTTCATCAGCACGTCGGGCGGCCCGAAGCGTTCGAGCACGGCGTCGCGCACCCGGTCGATCTCCTCCCGGCGTCCGACATCCGCCGCCACCGTAAGGATGTCGGCGGCGCCCTCGATCTCCGCCGCCGCTGCCTGCAGCCGCGCCGGATCCAGGTCCACCAGACACAGCCTCATCCCGAAGGCAGCAAACCGCTTCGCGCTCGCGAGGCCGATCCCGGACGCGCCCCCGGTGATGACGGCGAGGTTGGTTTTGGCGAAGGCCGGATGCGGCATGGCGGTTGGTCCTGCGGCGAGAGGGTCAGACAAAAGCAAGCGCCGCCCGCACCGCCTCCGAGCGCGGGATCGGGTCGACCGCGCCGAACCCCATCGTCGACAGGGCGGCGGCACAGCCGGCGTAACGCAGCGCGGCCTCCGGTGGATCGCCGGCGATGATGCGAGCGAGAAAACTGCCGCAGAACGTGTCGCCGGCGCCGGTCGCGTCGATCGGGCTGCAGGGATGCGGAGCGAGCCGGATGCGGCTGTCTCCGGTCGCCAGCATGGCGCCCTGTGCGCCCATCTTCAGCACCACCAGCCGCGGCCCGAGCCGGAGATAGAAGTCGGCGACCGCGTCGGGATCGGCAAGGCCGGTGAGGGCGGCGGCGTCGTCCAGGCCCGGAAGGGCGATGGAGGCGCCGCGTACCGCCTCGTGGATGAGGCCGGCCGCACGACGCGCCGGCCACAGCCTGGGACGGTAGTTGGTATCGACCGACACCTCGGCGCCGGCCGCTCGCGCGACGTCGATCGCCTCGAACACCGCATCGGCGGCGCTGATGGAGATGCCGAGGCTGATGCCGGATGCGTGCAGCACATGCGCCGCGCCGATCGCGGCAAGCGGCAGGTCGGACACGCCGTAGGCGCTCGCCGCCGAGCCGCTGCGGTAGTAGCTGAAATGATGCCCGGCCTCGTCGTGGCTGACGAAATAGATGCCGGTCGGGCGGCCGGGGTCGCGGCGCACGTAGGCCGAGCCAACCCCTTCGCGCTCCCACAGCGCCATCAGGCTGTCGCCGGCAGTGTCGGTGCCGACCGCACTGAGATACGCCACGTGGGCACCCTGGCGGGCGGCGGCGATCGCCACGTTCGAGGTATCGCCGCCGAAATGCGGCACGAAGCTCTCGCCGGCAGGACTGCCGCGGCGCGCGCCCGAGTTGAACTCCAGCAGCGGCTCCCCGAGGCAGAGCAGGGCGAAGGGTCCGACGCTGCGCTCATCCACTGGTCTTCGGTCCCCTTGCCGTCACTGGCCGCATGCTGGTCCGGCCGCGCCGCCGCTGTCCATCCACCGGTGACGCCTTGATGACAACGGTTGCACGGCTTTGTGTTTTCCGGGGCTTTTGCTAGATCCTGACCCGGATGATCTCGGAAGTCCTGTCCTGGTATGCGCAGCAGATGCGCGGCTTGGTGCCAGCGCGCCTCGCCGCCGCGGACCCGGCGGACGTCAATGCCCTGCTGGTCACGCCGCGTCCGGGACAGGAGCCGCCTACCAGCCTTGCCGTCAGCCTGCGTCGCAACGACCAGGAGACCCTGCTGGGCATGCACCAGGCCGGCGACACCACGCTTCAGCGCCTGCGCGCCGAGCATCCCGCCGCCGTTCTGCTGCTGCGGCTGTCGCAGGACGCGCTGCTGGTGCGCGACGTCTCGCTGCCGATCGCGGCGGAAGCCGAATACGAACGCGTCCTGGGCTACGAGATGGACCGCCTGACGCCATTCTCTGCCGCCGACGTGTTCTGGACCGCGCACGTGCTGCGTCGCAACCGCGCCGCCGGCCGTCTCGACCTGCGCCTGCACCTGGTCCCGCGCGCCTGGGTCGCCGGCCCTCTCGCGCTGATGCAGGAGGCCGGCCTGCGACCGGCCGCCATCGAGGCTGCCGGGATCCCGCCGCTGCGCATCGCGCTCGCCCACGACACCCGCCATGGCAGCCGCGAGCGCCTGAAGCTACGGGTCGCGGCGGGCGCCTGCGCGGTCCTGGCCGTGCTTGCGATCGCGCTGCCGTTCGTCCTGCAATCGGCAGCCAGCGCCCGCGTCGAGCGCCGGATCACGGCGCTGCAGCCGCAGGTCGCCCAGGTGCAGGCGCTGCGCCGGACGCTGCTGGCCGGCAGCGCCGGGGCCGACGCCATCGCCGCCGCGCGCCGGCGGCTGGGCGATCCGCTGCAGCTGATGGCATCGCTCACCCGGGTGCTGCCGGACGACACCTATCTGAGCGACCTGGCGCTGCGTGCCGGCATCCTCACCCTCACCGGCCAGTCGGCCAGCGCGGTGCGGCTGATCCCGGCGCTCAGCGCGGATCCGGCCTTTGCGGCACCCGCCTTCTCGGCGCCGGTCACCCGCATCGAAGCCAGCAACACCGACCTGTTCTCGATCCGCGCACGGGTCGCCGCCCGCTGATGGCCGCACCGCAGGCGCTCTCCCTGCCGGACGGACAGCGCGGCCGCGTGCTGGCGCTGCTGCTTACCGTGGTGGTGCTGGCGCTGTTCTGGTGGGCGATCGTGAGCCCCATCCTTGGCTGGTATGCCGAGCGGCAGGACGCACTGGCGCAGCGCCAGGCGCTGGCGGCTCGCATGACGATGCTGGTGCAACGGCTGCCGGCGCTGCGCCAGCAGGTTCGCGATACCGCGCGCGCGGGCGACCCCGGTGCGCATGCCCTGGTCGAGGGCGGCAGCGACGCGGTGGCGGGTGCCGCGATCCAGGAGACCGTTGCCTCGCTCGCCACCGGCCTTGGCGTCAGCCTGTCCTCGACCGAAACCCTCGCCGGCGCGCCGGACGGCGCCTACCAGCGCGTCGGCGTGCGCGTCTCGCTCGATGCGCCGTTTCCGGTGGTAGTGCACCTGCTCGCCGCGATCGCCGCCGCCAGGCCAAGCCTGCTTGTCGACGACCTGCAGATGCATGGCGCCCGCATCCTGGGCCAGCCGGAATCCGCGCCGCTCAACGTCGCCTTCACCGTCCTCGGCTTCAGGCGTCCCGATCGCGGCGAGCCACAGCCGACCCCAGGCGGTGGCGTGACCGGCGATGCGGGCGGATAGGCATCATGCTGCGGTATCGATTTGTTGCGCTGGTTGCGCTGGCCGTCCTGCTCGTGGGAGCAATCGCCGCCGAACTTGCAAGCGCTGCAGGCGGAGAACAGGAGCGAGCGACAGCCATTCCGGCGAATCCGCGACCGATTGCAGCACCGGCCGGCCAGACCGCCGCGGGGGCGGTCGAAGCCGACGCCCAGCTTGCGGCGAGACGGCAGGAATACAGCCGCGTCATCCTGGAGCGCCCGCTGTTCAGCCCGTCGCGGCGCCCGAACGCAGCCGTGGCGGCTGCGGCGGCCACGCCGCCGCGGCTGGCCGGGATCATCCTCGGACCGACCGGCGACCACGCCATATTCGCCGGCAGCGGCGATGCGCGAGCCGTGCTGGCCGGGGTCGGCGCACAGGTCGGACCATACCAGATCCGCGCGATCAGCGCCGGCGGGGTGGATGTGACCGGACCGGACGGCAGGCAGCGCCTGCTTCCGCACTACGATGCCGGCGCGACATCCGCCGGCGCCGCGCAGCCGGGCCTTTCGGCGGCGCCCCCGCCGGGCGGCTCGATCCTCGACATGCTGCGGGCGCGCCTCAGGCCGGGAGGCGGCCAGCCCATCGCCAACCTCCCGGGTATCGCGATGCCAGGACCGTTCCGGCCGCAGGCGATCCCGACCGAGGCCGTTCCGCCCCCGGACGCCAACCTGCCCGCCAACGCCAACCCGTCCCGTCGATGACCGCCCCTCCTGTTGGTTGAAATAAAAAGCGACATGGCTCTGCCGCCCACCCGCCCGACCAGCCCCTCCGCGTCAAGATGCAGCCTGCTGCTTGCCAGCAGCGTGCTGGCCCTGCTGGCCGGCTGCAGCCCGCCCAGCGAGCCGGTGCTCGGGCCGCTGCCTGCCGGCAACGGTGCCTACCCGGCGGTCCGGCCGCGTCTCGATGGCGATCTCGGCGCGCCGACGGCGACCGGGCCGGCCCTGTACAGCTACGGCCGCGGTGGCTACGGCAACAGCCCGGGTGGCCGGGCGGCGGAAGGGGCGCCGAACGCCCGCATCGACCAGGGTGGCACCATCACGCTGGACTTCGCCGATACCGACATCCGCGATGCGGTGTCGCAGATCCTCGGCGCCCTGTTGCGCGTCAACTACACGATCGACCCGGCGGTGAAAGGCACCGTCACGCTGCATACCGCGACGCCGCTGACGACGCGGCAACTGCTGCCGACGATGCAGGCGCTGCTGGCGCAGGTCGGCGCCGAGATGCTGCAGTCGGGCGGGCTGTATCGCATCGTCAACGTGGGCGTGGCGGGCGGCGCGGGTGGCGGCGGCACGCCGAACATGGCGCTGGCGGAGGGCGCCTCGGTCGGCGGCGCATCGGCGGTGCAGCTTCGCTACGCCAACGCGGAGGATCTCGCCAAGGCGCTGCAGCCGTTCGTGGGCCAGGGCGCCAAGGTCACCGCCGTTCCCGGCAGCAACGCGCTGCTGATCGCGGGCGACCCGCAGGCGCGCAACACGCTGCTGGACATGATCTCGGCGTTCGACGTCGATGCGCTGGCGGGACAGTCGTACGCGCTGCTGCCGGTGGAGAGCGGCACCGCCAAGGACATGGCGACGTCGCTGCAGGACGCGCTGCGCGGCCAGAACAAGACGCTCGCCGACGTGGTGCGGGTGATCCCGATGAGCCGCGTCGATGCGGTGCTGGTGACCTCGCCGCAGCCCGCCTACATCACCGCGGCGCGTCGCCTGTTCGCGCTGGTCGAGCGCAGCCGGCGCAACAGCATCCGCGCCTGGCACGTCTACTACCTGCAGAACAGCCACGCCGACGACACCGCCAACCTGCTGCAGCAGGCCTTCACGCCGAACAACGTCACCGTGCAGCCGAGCGCGCCGCGCCAGTTGCCGCAGGGCGGCGCGCTGGGCGGCCAGCAATCCGGCAGCGGCAGCACGCTGGGATCCGGCAGTTCGCTCGGCGGCGGCAACTCGCTGAGCGGGTCGGGCGGCACCGGCGGCGGCAGCATCGGAGGCATCGGCGGCGGATCGATTTCCGGCGGCGGCAGCAGCGCCGGTTCGACCGGCGCGCCGTCGACGCCGCCCAGCGGTGGCGCCTCGTCGAATCCTCTGCTCGGCGGCCTCGACAATGCCGGCGGCGGCGGCAACGCCGAGAATACCATGCGCATCATTCCGAACACGCAGAACAACGCGGTGCTGGTCTACGGCACCGAGCACGAGACCGATGCGGTCAGCCAGATGCTGCGCCGGATCGACATCGTACCGTTGCAGGTGCGGATCGACGCCATCGTCGCCGAGGTCGACCTGAACGATAACCTGCAATACGGCACGCAGTTCTTCTTCAAGTCCGGCGGCATCAACGGCGTGCTGAGCAACGCCACCACCAGCACCGGGACGGTCACCAGCACCATCGCCGGTACGGTGGCGTCGATCGGGTTGGGGGCGACCTTGCCGGGTCTGGTGATCGGCGGCCTCGGCACCGGCGGCGGCCCGCTGGCGATCTCCGCGCTGCAGGCGGTCACCAAGGTGCATGTGCTGTCCTCGCCGGAATTGATGGTGGTGGACAACCAGCCGGCGCGCCTGCAGGTCGGCCAGCTGGTGCCGTACCAGAGCGGCACCGCGCAAAGCACGCTGACCAGCACTGCATCGATCGTGAGCCAGATCCAGTATCAGCCGGTCGGCGTGATCCTGGAGGTGACGCCACGCATCAACACCGGCGGCCTGGTGACCCTCGATGTCAGCCAGGAGGTCAGCACGGTAGCGACCGGCACCACCACCACCGGCGTCAACTCGCCGACGTTCAACACCCAGAACGTCAATTCGCGTGTGGTGGTGGCGGACGGACAGACCGTCGGCATCGCAGGCCTGATACGCGACAACACCACGAAGGCGAACAGCGGCATCCCGTGGCTGAAGGACATCCCGCTGCTCGGGTTGCTCGGCGGCACGCAGACCAACAGCCGCACGCGTCAGGAGCTGCTGGTGCTGATCACGCCGCATGTGGTGCGCGACCAGCATGATGCCCAGTCGCTGACGGAGGATCTGCGCGAGCACCTCAGCGACGCGGCTTCGGTGCCCTATGATTCCGTGGCGCCCAGCGGCAGCGCGGACCCGAACCAGCGGCTCAAGCGCAGCCTGGGCCTTGAACGCTGAGAAGCGGTCGCGTTCCAGGAGCGCGCGACGCGGGCTTCGCGCTGCTGATCGTGTTGTGGACGCTGTCGTTGCTGGCCTTGCTGATCAGCCAGATGGCAGGATCGGGGCGGCAGGCGGTGCGGCTTGCCGGCAACCTGCGGAACGCGGCGGCGCTGCAGGCGGCGGCCGATGGGGCGGTGCAGGAGGCCGGGTTCCATCTGCTTGCCGGGGGCAACGGGCACTGGGCGGCGAACGGGCTGGTGCATGAGCTGCGCCAGGACGGCGCGGATATGCGCGTGCGGATCGACAACCAGGCCGGGTTGATCAATCCCAGCATCGCCTCCGTCGAGCTGCTCGCCGGACTGTTGCGCGCCTGCGGTGCGGAGAGCGGTGCCGCGGTGCAGGCGGCTTCCGCCATGGTGGCGTGGCGCTATCCAGGTGCGCAGACGGATTTCGGGCCGGCGGCCTACCGGCAGGCCGGGCGCGACTACGCCCCGCCGGGTGCCGCCTTCGAGAGTATCGACGAGATCGGGCTGGTGCTCGGCATCACCCCGCCGCTGCTTGCCTGCATGGCACCGCACCTCTCGCTCTACCGCGACACCGACCCCGATCCGAATGCCGCCGACCCGGTGGTGCTGCGCGCCATCGAGATCGCGACCGGGGCGTCGCCGCAGGTGACCGGGCCTGCCGTCGACGAGACGGTCGTGATGGTCACCGCCGTCGCCACAGGGCCTGACGGGGCCCGCGCCAGCCGACGGGCGGTGCTGCGGGTGGCGGCGCCGAACCAGGCATCCGCGCAGGGTGCGGCTCCCGTTTCGCCGTTCGAGGTGATGACGTGGGAACGTTAGTCCCGGAAACGCTCAGCCTGCGCGGCACACGAAGCAGGCGGTGTCGATCTCGAAGCTGCCATCCTCCGAGAACCGGAAGTAGTCGCGCACCTCGGCGGGCGCCGTGGCCTGCAGCGAGCGGATCGCCTGCACGCGAAGCGCCTCGGTGGCGGTGCGGGCAATCCAGGCGGCGAACTCCAGCGGCAGCCGGCGCGGCGTGACGCTCTCCACCGGCAGGCCGGCACGCGCAAGCGCCGCCACCCAATCGGCCAGCGTGTGGTTGCGCACATGCGAGGCATCGCGCAGCAGCTCGATCGACTGCAGGGTGGTGTCGAGCAGGCCGGAAGCCGGGCTGATGGTGTCGATGAAGACCGCGTGCCCCTGCGGCCGGAGCACCCGCCGCGCCTCGCACAGGCCGGCTTCGAAGCCGAGCCAGTGATGCGCGCTGAACCGGGACAGCACCAGGTCGAAGGCGGCATCTGCGAACGGCAGCCGTTCCGCGGCACCCTGCCGCACTTCGATGTTGTCCAGGCCGCGCGTGCGGGCCTCCGAGGCGACCGCGTCCAGCATGCTCGGCGTCAGGTCGCAGGCGACCACGCGCGCGACATGCGGCGCCGCCCGGAAGCTGACATGGCCGCCGCCGCAGCCGAGATCGAGAACATCAGCGCCGTGCCCGACCTCGCGCAGCAACGCCTCGATCTGGTCGAGGTCCGCGCCGGTGCTGTGGGTGGTGCTGCTGACGTAGTCCTGCGCGCGGGCCGCATAGTGCCCGGCGACGAAGGCGTGTCCGGCGTCGTTGCCCATGGTCGGTTCCCTCCTGCCGGCAACCTTGATGCCCCTTCCGCCATGCTGCCGGAAGCCATAGATCTGCAGGACTGGCCTGCCCCGTAGGAGATACCGCCCGTGCCGACGCTGCTGCTGGCCTATCTCGTGCTATGCACCGCCTGGTGGGCGTTCGAGTTCTATGTCGGCCGTCGGCAGGCGGCCTGCGTGCAGCGCTACCGCGACCAGGTGCCGGCGGCCTTCGCGCAGAGCGTGACGCTTGAGGATCATCGCCGCTCGGCCGACTACACGCGCGACCGGCTGCGGCTCGACGCCATCGCCTCGATCGTCGACCTCGCCGTCACCTTCGTCGCCCTGCTGTGGGCGCTAGATTTCGTCACCGGACTGGTGTCCGGCTGGATGGCGCCCTCGATCGCGCGCAGCCTGGCGACCCTCGGCATCCTCTGGCTGTGTTCCAGCCTGCTATCGCTGCCGCTGTCGGCGGTGCGCGACCTCGGCCTGGAGCAGCGCTACGGGTTCAACCGCAAGACCCCCGGCCTGTTCCTGCGCGACCGGCTCAAGGCAATGCTGCTCACCGTCATCATCGGCGGCCCGCTTGTCGCCGGCATCCTGTGGGCGTTGCGCGATTTGCGCGGGCCATGGTGGGTCTATGTCTGGGCGGCGCTCACGGTGATCATGCTGGCGGCCCCAACCGTCTATGTCCGCGTCGTGGCACCCTGGTTCAACCGCTTCACGCCGCTCGACGGCGACCTCGCCGCTCGCCTGGAGGCGCTGCTCGTGCGCTGCGGTTTCCGCTCCGACGGGCTGTTCGAGATGGACGCATCCCGCCGCTCCAGCCGCGGCAACGCCTTCTTCGTGGGGTTCGGCCCGACCAAGCGCATCGTGCTGTTCGACACGCTGCTGGAAAAGCATGCCCCGGACGAGATCGAAGCGATCGTCGCGCACGAACTCGGGCACTTCAAGCATCGCCACACCCTGACCGGCGCGTTGCGCGGCATCGTCAGCCTGTTCGCGATGCTGGCAGTGGTGGGCTGGCTGTGCCGGCAGCCCTGGCTGCTGCCCGGCTTCGGCATGCGCCACGCCGATCCGGCGCTCGCCCTGCTGCTCGGCTTCATGCTGGCCTCGGCGGCCTCCCCGGTGTTCGGGCTGTTCGGGCGCGCGATCTCGCGCCGGCACGAGTTCCAGGCGGACGATTTCGCCCGCTCGATGGTTGGCGCCGCACCGATGGTGTCGGCGCTGACCCGGCTGGCGCGCGACAATGCCAGCACGTTGACGCCGGATCCGCTGTTCTCGCTGGTGCACGACACCCATCCGCCGGTGCCGGTCCGGGTCGCTCACTTGCTCGCGTGACCTGGAACCTGCGGAGGGCCGCAGCGGTTGTCTGGGGGATAGCCCGGGCAAGGATGATGGCGAGATGAGCGAAAAGGACTTCCCGGTGCCGTTGCAGGGCCAATGCCGCTGCGGCGTGCTCACTTACCGGATCACCAGCGCCCCGAAATTCTCCTTTGCCTGCCATTGCACGGACTGCCAACAGCTCACCTCGAGTGCGTTCTCGATGGGCCTTGCGGTGGACAAGGCCAGCTTCGAACTGAAGGGCGAGCCGCATCGCTGGAGCAAGGTCGGCAGCAGCGGCAAGGAAAGCCACCAGTTCACCTGTCCGTTCTGCACCGGCTGGACGCATACCGAGACCGAAAGCCATCCCGGCGTGGTCGTGGTGCGCCCGAGCACCCTCGACGACCATCGCTGGTTCCGCCCGATCGCCCAGCTCTATACCCGGAGCGCCTACCCGTGGGCGCTGATGCCGGTGCAGTTCAGCTTCGAGACCGAGTTCGAGGATCCCGCGCCGCTGGCGGAAGCGTTCGCGGCAGGCGGCATCAGGCCGTAGTCAGGGCGCCGCGCTCGGCCACGATCGCGCGCAGTCCGGCAAGCAGTTGCTGGACGCCGGCGGACCCGTCCAGCAACTGATCGACCGGTGCCGCCTCGGCGGCCTGCCGCAGCAGTTCCGCCTGTCCGGCCAGCATGCGGTCCGCCGCGACCAGGCGGTCGAGGGTGGCTTTCTCCTGGTGCAGGCGCTGGGTGACGCGATCGTTCTCCGGCACCGGCAGGGCGGCGATCAGGCCCTGCAGTCCGGAGATCTCGCGTCCCAGCTCTTCCAGCTTCGACGCGGTCGCGATGGCGACTGGATCGGGACGCGGATGCTCGCGCGACAGCGGCGGCATCGCACGGCGGAATTCCGCCTCCCGCTCCGAGACGCTTCGCCGCGCGGCACCCAGGAGGTCCGAGACCCGCGACCGGATCAGCAGGCTGTCGGCGCGCAGCTGGTTCTCGACGCGGTAGAAATTGTAGCCCCAGCCATAGAACAGGTTGACCGCGACCTGCTCGATCCGGTCGAGATCGTAGAAACCGGGCATCAGGTGGCAGGCCCCGTGCCGCGGAATCCGGCTGCCTCGCCGAGCGGGATGGTGCCGAGCACCTGGCTGCCGATGTTGAAGGGCGCGCCGACCGCGGCATTGGGGGCCGACACCAGCCCGGCATTGGCCATCGACATCGCCAGGTAGTAGCGCACCGCCTCGATCGGGGTCAGCCCGAACGCCTTCAGCGAGATCAGCTGGCGCATCCGCTCGTCCTTCGGCAGCACCAGGATCTTCAGGTCGTTCAGCATGATGCCATACACGCGCAGGAAGTCGGCGAGGTGGCCCTTCACGCTCTCCCGCAACTCGCCGATGCGCTCGTTGATGTTCTCCAGCGGCGTGACCTGGATCACCTGGTTGATGGCCTGCTCGATCGCCGGGCCGGCATAGGCCGAGATCTCGTCGGTGTTGATCACCGAGCCGTTGAACGGCAGGTGCTGGATCAGGTCCAGCGCCTCCTGCTTGGTGTCGATGTGGATGTAGTAGTCGGCCTGCCACGATACCTCGGCCATCTCCGCGGTGGTCGCGGTGCCGGCGCTACGCACCAGCAGCTTCGAGCGGTTGATGTAGATGACCTCGTACACCCAGGGCGAGGAGCCGCCGAAGAAGCCCTGGCTGATCGAGCCGAACAGCGGCTTGTCCGGCGTGGTCAGCGGATACTGGCCGGTCTCGTAGACCTGCAGGATGGCGCCGCGGCTCTTCAGCACGCAGAAATGGTTGCTCTCGACCGTCAGCAGCGAGCCGGAGACTATGTTCTGGTCGTCCGCCAGCTTGAGGGCGACGTTCTTGGTGCCGAGCAGGTCGACACCCCGCGGATCGAGGGCCGTGATGACCTGACGGGTGATCGCCATGCGGAAGCTCCGAGCGTGGGTGTCGACACGTGGTTCATACCACCGGCGCATCGACGAGTTCACCCATCGCGATCGGTGGGCTCAATGCGCGAAATGCTGCATGCCGCCATCCACCGCGATCACCGTGCCGGTGATGTACGAGGCGAGCGGCGAAGCGAGGAACGTCACCAGCGGCGCGAACTCCTCCGGCTCGCCGAAACGGCCCGCTGGGATGTTGGCGGCGATGAAGGCCTGCCGCTGCTGTTCGTCGGGATGCAGCCGCTCGCGGATCTGCTCGCTCCAGATCCGGCCGGGCGCCACTGCGTTCACGGTGACACCGTCGGGCGCAACCTCGCAGGAGAGCCCCTTCGACCACAGATGCAAGGCGCCCTTGGCGACTCCGGCGGCATTGAGTTGCCGGGGCTCCATGATGCCGCTGATGCTGATCACCCGCCCCCACCGGCGTGCGCGCATGCCCGGCAGCAGGCCGTGCGTCACCCGGCGCACGGCATCGTAGTTGAGGTCGAAGGACGCGTCCCAGACCGCATCCCCGGTCTCCGTCGTGGTCGGACGGGAGGCTCCGGCGGCGTTCACCACGATGTCGACCTGGCCCAGCCCGGACAGCGCCTCCGCGACGATGCGGTCCTGTCCGGCACGGTCGGCGATATCGGCCTCGATGACGACGGTGCCATTTCCGAGCGCGTCGGCCAGGGCGTGCAGCGCGTCGCCGCGCCGCGCGGTGATCGCGAGGCGGACGCCCTCGCCGGCAAGATGTCGGGCGATGGCGGCGCCGAGTCCGGCGCTGGCTCCGGTGACCAGGGCGGTCCTGCCCGCAAGATCGAGTTGCATGATGTCTGCCTCGTTGCTGTTGCCGGACCCTTCGCCCGGCTCACCGCATCTGGCGTCGAGCACCGCCTGGCAACATCCGCATTGATCTCATCGCATCGATGAGATTTACCTCAACAATGGCGTCCCCCAGCCTGCCAGCCCTCGAAGCCTTCGTCTCGGTAGCGCGCCATCGCAGCTTCAGCATGGCGGCGGCGGAGCGCGGGGTCAGCACGTCGGCGCTGAGCCACGTCATCCGGAGTTTGGAGGACGGGCTGGGCGTGCGGCTGTTCAACCGCACCAGCCGCAGCGTCCGCATCACGGCAGCCGGCGAGCATCTGTTGGCGTCCGTGCGTCCGGCGCTGGGCGATATCGCGGAGGCGGTCGATACGCTGGACAAGTTCCGCGACCGTCCGTCCGGACTGCTCCGGTTGAACGTTCCGCGTGTCGCACTGGTGTTGATCGTGCAACCGGTCCTGGCCCGTTTCCACGCCACCTATCCGGAGGTGCGCCTGGATGTCACCAGCGATGACGGCCTGGTCGACATCGTGGCCGGCGGATATGACGCCGGCATCCGCCGCGACCGGCGCCTGTCGCCGGGCATGATCGCAACGCCGATGGGGCCGGCCGGGAGGTTCGCCGTGGTCGGCTCGCCCGACTACCTGGCGCGGCGTGGGCGGCCGCTGGTCCCGCAGGACCTGCACTCGCATGCCTGCATCGAGCGGCGCTACCCGGGCGGAGCCCGCTATGCCTGGGAGTTCGCGCGCGCGGAGGAGATGCTGGAGATCGAGGTTACCGGGCCGCTGATCATCGATGACAGCGCCCTCATGATCCACGCGGCGACCGCCGGGATGGCTCTTGCCTTCGTGCACGAGGCGCTTGTCGCCGGACCTCTCGCGCGCGGGGATCTTGTGCGCGTCCTCGAGGACTGGTGCCCGGTGCTGCCACGCTTCCACCTCTACTATCCGGGACCCCGCCAGGTGCCGGCAGCTCTGCGGGCTTTCATCGAGAATGCGCGCGAGGTGCTCGGCGGCTGATGGTGCAAGGGAGTGCTCAGTGCAGGCGCTTCCTCAGCACGACGAACTCCAGATCGGGTCGCCTGGGGATCCCGAAGCGGTCATCGTCGTATGGGAACGGTTCTCTTTCCGCCGTCAGGATGTAGCCCCGGCGCTGATACCAGCCGATCAGGGTGTCGCGAACGTTCACAACTGTCATGCGGATCGCTTGCCCACCGTTCCGGCGCACCCATTCCTCGGAGGCAGCCAGCAGCTTCCGCCCGAGGCCGCCATTCTGTTCGCGAGGGTCGACAGTCAGCGACCCGAGATACCAGACCCCGTCATCCTCGGGTTCGAGCCATACGCATCCGAGGAGGCTGTCGAGGCCAGGCGTGCGGCAGACCAGCAGGGAGGCACGCACCCTGGTCGAGAGTTCGCTCCGGAGCTGGATCTCGGTGGTCCGGTCGCCATCGATGTAGTCGGCTTCGGAATTCCATCCGCCGTCCCGGCCCCGATAGGCCGCGTTCATCAGGGTGACGATGGAGCCAAGATCGGCGTCCAAGGCCTTTTCGAGGATCAGGGCGTTGTCGGCAGGCTCATCGAAGGCACGTATGGACATCTGGACACGCTCCCGCAGGAGGCGGGGTGATATACGCCCTGCCGCCTTGCAACTCTGTTCCCGGGGCCGCCGCCACATGCCGGAGCCTTCATGACGCGTGCCCTTGGCATACTTTATCTGGCGGCCTTCATCGATGCGACCAGCGTCGGCCTGATCATCCCGATCCTGCCCACGCTGCTGCGGCGGCTGGTGGATGGCGGCCCGGTGGTGTTGGAATACGGCCTGCTGGTGGCGGCGTTCGCTGCGATGCAGTTCCTGTTCGCGCCGGTGCTCGGTGCGCTCAGCGACCGTTACGGACGTCGCCCCATCATGCTGCTGTCGCTCGCCGGCGGCACCGTCGACTATCTGCTGACCGGGTTCGCGCCGACGCTGTGGCTGCTGTTCGTGGCGCGGCTGATCGGCGGCATGACGGCGGCCAACCTTGCGGTCGTCTCCGCCATGATCGCCGACCTCACCCCGCAGGAGGAGCGTGCCGCGCGCTACGGGACGATGAACGCCGTGCTCGGACTGGGCTGGATCGCCGGTCCGGCGCTGGGCGGCATCTTCGGCCAGGTGTCGCCGGTGCTGCCGTTCCTGCTCGCTGCCGGTTTCAACGGCCTCAACCTGCTGCTCGCGCTCTTCCTGCTGCCGGAGCCGCCGCGATCGCGCGCCGGGATGCCGCCGATCCGCCTGGCGCAGCTCAACGCCTTCGCATCGCTGCACTGGATCGGCACCTTGCCCCGGCTGGCGCCGCTGATCGCGCTCTATGCCGCCCTGTGCCTGCTCGGCCAGATCCCGGGCTCGCTCTGGGTGCTGTACGGCCAGGCCCGCTACGGCTGGGGGCCGGCGATGGTCGGCTGGTCGTTCGCCTGGTTCGGGCTGCTGTTCGCGCTGGCGCAGAAGCTGCTGCCCGGCCCGATGAACCGCCGGCTGGGCGAGCGGCGCACCCTGCTGGCCGGGATAGGGCTGGACGCACTCGCCTGCGCGCTGATGGGGGTCGCCAACCGTGGCTGGATGCCATTCGCGATCACCACCCTGTTCGGCGCCGGCAACGTGGGGATGCCCGCCCTGCAGAGCGCGATGTCCCGCGAGGTCGGCGAGGACCGGCAGGGTGAACTGCAAGGCAGCCTGGCAAGCCTCAACAGCCTTGCGTCGGTGGCCGGGCCGATCCTGGCGACGCTGGCGTTCGGCGCGACGCGCGAGACCATGCCGGGGGCGGTCTGGTTCGTCGCGGCGGTCGGATACCTCGCCTGCATGGTGTCGATCGGCGCGGTCGGCGGGGCAAGGACCCTGGTGCGGCCTTGACCTGGCGATCAGTCGGCAAAAACGCCTTGATCTGAAGTGGCCAGATGCCCGGGGATGGCGCGCGCCTGTATGGCGTCGACGCCGGCCCACCGTGTGCTGGAGGTGCGTGTCCATCCGGATCTGCCCTGCTCGCGGATCCCGTCCGACGACGTGCTGTCGAAGACCGGCCTGGCCGAGCTGGTTATCGAGACGGTGGCGGATATCGCTGACGATCCGATCGCCGCGCGAGCCCGGGTCGGTATGCTGCGGGACTTCGGGTCCGGCCCGCGCCTGTGGGGCTAGATCGAGGTCGCCCCAAGCTGTTTCAGCAGCGAAAGCGAGTCCACCATCGCCCAATGCTCCACGAGCTGTCCGCCTTCGAGCCGGAACAGGTCGAACACCTCGACATCGATCGCGCCGCCGGTCGGGGCGTGGCCAAGGAACTCCCCCGTGTGGGTCCCGCGGAAGCGCAGCCGCACCAGCACCTTGCCGTCATCCTCCATCACGTCGTGGATCGGCAGGTTGAGGTCGGGGACACCTGCCAGCAGCACGTCGTGGTGATGCTGCAGCCCCTCGATGCCGACGACCTCGTAGGGCAGGCCGGGATCGTGCCTGCGGAAATCCGGCCGCACGTTGCGCTGCCACCAATCCCGGTCGCCGCGGATGAAGGCGTCGAAATACTCGCGTGCGACCTGCTTGTCGTGCTCCCGGCCCATCGGCGTATCCATTTCCCTTAGTTGAACCTCTGCAGGAACCGCAGCCGCTCGCGGATCCGGCCAAGCCCGGCAACCGCGATCAAGGTCCCACCCCAGATCGTCAGGGTCAGGAACTGGCTGAAATTCATCAGGTTGAAGGCGGTCGAGATAAGCTGGAGGATGACCAGCGCGATCACCAGCCCGGTCACCTTGCCAAAACCGCCGGAGGGCGAAATGCCGCCGAGCACCGCCGCGAGGATGGTGATCAGCAGGTAGCTTTCGCCATAGGCGGCATTGGCCGAGTTGAAGCGCGCCATCATGATCAGGCCGCCGATCCCGGCCAGCAGGCTTGACGCGATATACACCTTCACCAGCGTGCGCTTCGTATGAACGCCGCTATAGCGGGTCGCCTCCTCGTTCGAGCCGACCATCGTCACCAGGTGGCCGAACGAGGTGTGGTTGAGGATCACCGACATCACCGCGGCGACGGCGATGAAGATCAGCATCACCAGCGGGACCCCGGCGATCGCGCCGTTGCCGATGAACACCATCGTGGCGGGGAATCCGGTCACCACGTTGCCGTGGGTGAGGCCGATGCTGATCCCCTTGACCAGCGTCATCGCTCCGAGCGTGGTCAGGATGGGCGAGACCTCGAGACGCGCGATGATCAGGCCGTTGACCAGGCCGATGACGCAGGCGAGGGCGAGGCCGGCCAGGATCGCGACCAGCTGCATGACGATCCAAAGCACGCCGGGCTGGTGCGGCACCAGCGCGTGGAACAGGAAGGCGACGGTCAGTGCCACCAGGTTGGCAGTCGAGATGATCGAGAGGTCGAGGCCGCCGGACAGCAGCGGCACCATCATCGCCAGTGACAGGATGCCGAGCTCCGGCAACTGGTAGGCCATCGAGCGGATCGAGGCGCCGTTGAACAGGGCGTTGCCGAGCACCACTCCGAACACCAGGACGAGCAGCAGCAGCAGGGCCGTGAGCCGGCTGTTCACCACGCCGATCCGCCGGATCACCGGCGCCAGTCCGCCCGGCCGTGACGCGCCGCGCACCGCGCTCATGCCGCGGCCACGATCGTGCGGCGGATCGCGGCGCGCTGGCGGCGGCGTTCCCAGGCGATCGTCGCGACTGCGGTCAGGAACACGAAGCCGGTGACGCAGTCGATCCAGAACGACGACACGCCGAGCAGGATCAGTCCGTTATGCACCATCGCCAGCAAGGCGAGGCCGATGAAGGTGCCCGACACGCTGCCGATGCCGCCGAGCAGGCTGGCGCCGCCGAGCACCACCGCCGCCAGCACGTCGAGCTCGCGTCCGACCAGCATGTTGGGCACCACCGAGCCCGCCACCTGCGCCTCCACGATCGAGGCCAGGCCGGCGGTGAAGCCCATGTAGCCGTAGGCGACCATGTTCAGCCGCAGCGTGCTGAAGCCGACCCGCTTGGCCGCTTCGGGATTGCCGCCGAGCGCGCGCAGTTGCCGACCGGTGGTGGTGCGGTTCAACAGCAGCCAGGTCAGCAGGAAGCTCAACCCGAGGCCGAGGATCTGCATGTTGAGGATGTACGGATTGCCGTGCGCGTCCGCGCCGATCACCCACGAGAGGCCGTCGATGTACCACCCGGGGAGCGTGTTGATCGAGTTGCCGTGGCTGAGGAACATCAGCAGCCCGTAATAGACGTTGAGCATGGCGATGGTGACGATGATGCTGGCGATGCGCAGCCAGGTCACCAGGATCGCGTTCAGCAGGCCGAGCAGCAGGCCCGAGCCGATCGCGATCCCGCACAGTCCCGCCCAGCCGAGATCGTAACGGCCGATCGCCGACACCGCGAGGAACTGCGCGATCGAGGCCACCGCGGTGAACGAGATATCTAGGCCGCCCGCGACGATCACCACAACCAGTCCGGCGGCGAGCATGCCCGGGAAGGCGTACGACGTCAGCAGGTCCAGGCCATTCTGGATCGAGAAGAAGTTCCTGGTGGCGAAGGAGAGGAACACGAACAGCAGCACGGTGACGGCGAGCAGCCGCGCCTCGTGCGTACGGGCGAAGGCGCGCAGGCCGCTACGCATCGACCGCCTCCTGCAGCACCGCTTCCTCGCAGCGATGCGGTTCGAACTCGCCGGTGATGCGGCCCTCCCGCATGACCAGCACGCGATGACTGTTGTAGAACACCTCGGGGATCTCGTCGGAAATCAGGATGACGGCCAGCCCCGCCTCGGCCAGGCGGCGCACGATCCGGTAGATGCCGTCCTTGGCGCCGACATCGACGCCCACCGTCGGACTGTCCAGGATCAGCAGCTTCGGTCCGGTGGCGAGCCATTTCGCCAGGCCGACGCGCTGCTGGTTGCCGCCCGACAAGGTGCTGACCGCATCGTCGGGACTGCCGATCTTGATGCCGAGCTCGCCGATCCAGTGCCGTACCAGATCCTGCCGCGCGTCTGCCGCCACCAGCCCCAGCCTGCCAAGCAGCCGGTCGATGACGGTGACCGCCACGTTGGCCGCGATCGGCTGCTCCATCACCAGGCCGAGCGACAGCCGGTCCTCCGACAGGTAGGCGATGCCGTGCTCGATCGCCTCGCGGTTCGAGTGCAGCGTGACCGGCCGGCCTGCGACCAGGATCTCGCCGCGATCGGGCCGGTGCATGCCGAACAGCGACAGCGCGAGCTCGGTGCGTCCGGAACCGAGGCGTCCGGTGATGCCGAGGATCTCGCCCTCACGCACCGACAGCGAAATATCCTCGTAGTCGCCGCTCCGGCTCAGTCCGCGCACCGACAGCACCGGCGGTGTCGGGGCACCGAGCGGGTCCATCACGTGATGCTCGAAGGAGCGGCCGGTCATCAACTCGCCCAGCCGGCGGCTGGTCATGTCGCGGGCATCGAAGGTGCCGCGCTTCTCGCCGTTCTGCAGCACCGTCACCCGTTCGGCGATTTCCAGCACCTCGTCGAGCCGGTGGCTGACGAACACCACCGCGACGGACCGGCGCTTCAGCTCCAGCGTCAGGTGCAGCAGCGCGTCCACCTCGCGGCGGGTCAGGGAGGCGGTCGGCTCGTCCATGATCACCAGCCGTGCCTCGTTGGCGCTTGCCCGGCAGATCGCGACAAGCTGCCGCTCGGCGATCGACAGGTCCGAGACATGCCTGTCCAGGTCGAGCGATACGCCGATCTGCTGCATGGCCGATCTCGCGATCCGCTGCACCGGTCCCCAGCGCAGGAGGCGGACGCCGCGCTGGTGCTCGATGGCGATGTTCTCCGCCACCGTCATGTTCGGGAACAGCGACAGGTCCTGGTAGATCACCTGGATGCCGCGTCGCAGGCTCTCGGCGGGCGTCAGGCCGGACTGCTCCTCGCCGTCGATGAGGATGGTGCCACCGGGATCCGGCGGGTGCACGCCTGCGATGATCTTGATGAGCGTAGACTTGCCGCAGCCGTTCTCGCCGGCGAGGCAGTGCACCTCGCCGGCTTCGATATCGAGATCGACCGACTTCAGCGCCTGCACGCCGCCGAAGCGCTTGGAGATGTTCCGCAGCTCGAGAAACCGGGCCATGCCGGATGCTGTCCGGGTCGCCCGATCAGACGCCGAGCTTCATCATGGCCGGCAGCGTCTGCTGGTTGAGCACCAGCATGCGCGACACGCTGATGAGCTGCTGGTCGGGTATCACTGTGGCCGGGCCGATGCCGGGGATGTCCATGCCGGTCTTGAACTCGGCCTTCTTGAGCACGAGGCTGGCGACCGCGACCATCGCCAGCCCGACCTCCTTCGGGTTCCAGAAGAAGACCTCCTTCAGCGCACCGGCCTCGACCAGCGGACCGGCCTGCGAGGGCAGCGCGAAGCCGGTGACGGAGAGCTTGCGCTGCAGGTGGCGCTGGCGGACGACGTTGCCGGCGCCGATCGGACCGTTCGAGCCGAAGCCGATCACGCCGCGCAGGTCCGGATAGGCCTGCAGGGCGTTGCGCACCACGTTCTCGGTGGTGTCGATCTCGTCGGCGCCGGGGAAGCGGTTGGTCGCCAGCGTCATGTTGGGATAGTTCTTCTTCTGGTAGGCGATGGCGGCATCGCACCAGAGATTATGCAGCGGCGTCGTCAGGGTGCCGACGATGCAGATATATTGTCCGGTCCCACCCATCTGGCGGGCAAGGGACTTCATCATCGCCTCGCCGAATTCGGTGCTGTTCACCATCTCGACGTCCCAGGTGCGGCCGGCCATCTTCGGGCCTTCCTGGGTGATCACGATGATGCCGGCATCGCGGGCGCGTTGCACCACCGGCGCCAGCACGTCGACATCGAGCGGGATCAGCCCGAGCACGTTGACCTTCTTGGCGATGGTGTCCTCGACCAGCCGGACCTGCTGCGCCGGATCGACATGCGCCGGACCGACCATGCTGGAATCGATTCCCATCTGCTTGCCGGCGGAGACCAGTCCCTGTTCCAGCAGGGAGAAATAAGGGACGCCGACGATCTTGGCGACGGTGGTCATCGTCGGCATCGCGGCGGCGGATACCGGCTCCGGAAACCCGAGCGCGCCCATCGCGGCAACGCCGGTCGCCATCGTCACGAATTCACGACGCTTCATCCTGGTGTCTCTCCCGATCCGGCTGCCATGCCGGTTGTTGTTCACTACAGTCCGAGCGCGGGCGCGTGCAGGGCAAGGCCGTTGCAGGATATCGGCAGGGCCTCGACATGGCCGTCGCCGACTTCGGTAACCAGCAGGGTGTTGCCGTCGAGCGCGAAGGCGCAGTTGGTCGGACAGGATCCCCGCAGCGCCAGCCGCTCCTCGACACGTCCGCCGGCGCCGAGCACCGTGACGTTGCCCTGGCCATAGACGGTGCAATAGAGCCGCCCGTCGGATCCGAACTTCATCCCGTCGGGACCCTTGAGGCCGTCCTTGTCGTCCGGCTGCAGCACGTTGCCGAACAGTTCGCGGCGTGCCTCGGCGCCGCCGAAGATGTCGTAGCGGTAGATGTCACCGGGGAACGATGCGTTGGCGTACAGGACACCAGCCTTGTCGAAGGCGATCCCGTTGGTGAACAGGATGCCGTGGTCGATGTGGCGCAGTACCGCGCCTCGTTTCGGATCGATCTCGTACACACGGCCGTCCCAGGGTAGCGACATGAAGTCCTCGACGAAATTCTGTCCATCGAGGAAATCGGTGAGCGCCAGTCCGGAGTCCGTCATGTACAGATGCCCGTCGGGACCGAAGGCGAGGTCGTTGGGGAAGGCGAAGCGGCCATCCGGCGGACCGTCGATGCGCAGGATCTCGCGTCCGTCCGGTGCTACGCACAGCAGCGCTCGCAGCCCGGCTTCCGCGATCCAGAGATTGCCGTCGCCATCCACGGCAAGGCCGTTAGGGCGGCCGCCGGTGGTGACCACCACGCTGCGCTCGGCATAGGCTCCCGCATCCGGCGCCGACAGCCGGCTGACGCATTGCCGGTCGCCGGACATCTCGGTCACGTACAGCGCGCCACCGGGTAGTGCGACCGGGCCCTCCGGCGCACCGATATTGCGGGCGAACAAGGTGTGCATCGCAGTCCGTCCTCCCACGGCGCCGGCGTTGATCGCCACGCTCGTTCTGTAGTGCGGCAACTTTCTAGAGCCACGCCTTGACGGTTGTCATCACCGCATCGACGGACAGGCCGTAGCGGTCGTGCAGCGTCGGCAACGCGCCGGCATCGAGGAATGCATCCGGCAGCGCGATCTGGCGGAACCGCGCCGCGATCCCGTTGCGCATCAGCACGCCGGCGACCGCCTCGCCGAGGCCGCCTACGATGGAATGGTTCTCCGCCACCACCACAAGCCGGCCTGGCTTCCCGGCTTCGGCAACGATCGTGGCCTCGTCGAGCGGCTTGATCGTCGGCACGTGCAGCACGGCGGCGGAAATCCGGTCTGTCGCCAGGCGCTCGGCGGCTTTCAGGACGCGCATCGTCATCAGGCCGCTCGAGATGAACAGCACGTCGCTCCCGTCGACCAGCCGCTTCGCGCGCCCGATCTCGAACCGGTAGTCGTAGCGGTCCAGGACCACCGGCACCTTGCCACGCAGCAGCCGCATGTAGACCGGACCGGCATGGTCCGCCATTGCCGGCACCGCCTGCTCGATTTCCAGCGCGTCGCACGGGTCAATGATGGTGAGGTTCGGCATGCCGCGGAAGATCGCCAGATCCTCGGTTGCCTGATGGCTCGGGCCGTAGCCGGTGGTGAGGCCGGGCAGCGCGCAGGCGATCTTGACGTTGAGGTTCTCCTCCGCGATCGCCATCGCGATGAAGTCGTATGCGCGGCGGGAGGCAAACACCGCATAGGTGGTGGCGAACGGGATGAAGCCCTCGCGCGCAAGTCCGGCGGCGGCGCCCATCAGCAACTGCTCCGCCATGCCCATCTGGTAGAACCGGTCCGGGTAGGCTTTGGCGAACACATGCAGGTCGGTGTATTTCGCAAGATCCGCAGTCATGCCGACAACCTCCGGACGCTCGGCTGCGAGCTTCACCAGCGCCTCGCCGAACGGGGCCTGCCGCGTCTCGTCCTGCGCGTCCGCGATCGAGGCGATCATCGCCGAGGTGCGCAGCCTTGCCGCACCCGATTGCGAAAGATCCGGACGCCTGTACTTGTCGCGCATCAGAGTGGCCTCGCCGCGTCCAGGACCTCGAGCGCCTGGCTCCATTCCTCGGGGCCGACATTGAGGAAGTGGTTGCGCTCCCGAGCCTCCAGGAACGGCACGCCGCGGCCCATCTTCGTATCGCAGATCACGATGCGCGGTCCCGGCCAGTCGTGGTGGCGGGCACGGTCGAACGCCGTGGTCAGGGCGTCGAGGTCGTTGCCGTCGACGCGCTGCACGAACCAGCCGAACGCCTCGAACTTCGGCCCGAGCGGCTCGAACGCCATGATCCCGGTCGACGGTCCGTCGGCCTGCATGTTGTTCACGTCGACGATGCCGATCAGGTTGGCGAGGCGGTGCGTGCTGGCCGACATCGCCGCCTCCCAGGTCGCGCCCTCGTCGAGTTCGCCGTCGGAGAACAGCGTGTAGACGAAGCTGCCCAACGATTTGCGACGCAGGCCGAGCGCCACGCCGATGGCGATCGGCAGTCCCTGGCCGAGCGAGCCGCCGGTGATTTCCATGCCCGGCGTATAGGCTGCCATGCCGGACATCGGCAGCCGGCTGTCGTCGGCGCCGTAGGTGGGGATTTCCTCCTCGGGGATGATCGCGGCCTCGATCAGGGCCGCGTACAGCGCGATGGCATAGTGCCCGATCGAGAGCAGGAAACGATCGCGCCCTTCCCATTCGGGATCGTCGGCGCGGTAGGTCATGGCGTGGAAATACGAGACCGCCAGCACGTCGGCGATACCGAGCGCCTGCGCGATGTAGCCCTGGCCCTGCACCTCGCCCATCAGCAGCGCATGGCGGCGTATGCGATAGGCCCGCTGCGCGAGGCTTGCATTCGAGATCGCTCTCGACACCGGTGCGGGTGGGTCCTGGACAGTCATCGGCGCGAGCGTTCCCTGGACGGCACCCGTTGCGGCGCCTTCGGCCGCGTGCCCGGCCTTGCGGGACATATGCTCTGCCGCGACGCCACCTCCCACAACTGCAAAGTTTACAAGATAAGGTGAATTCTGCTCAACTTGGCCATGCTCAAGAATGTCTCGCTGTCGGCGATGCGGGCCTTCGAGGCGGCGGCGCGTACCGGGTCCTTCAAGGCCGCCGCGACCGAACTCGGGCTGTCGCCCAGCGCCATCAGCCACGCGATCTTCACCCTGGAGCGGTCGCTGGGAGTGCCGCTGTTCGAGCGCGACGGCCGGACCATCCTGCTGAGCGCCGATGGCGAACAGCTCATGCGGCATGTCGGCGAGGCATTCGAGGAACTCCGCCGCGGTGTCGATGCCGTCACCAACAGGGGGCCGCAACTGCTCCGCCTGCATTCGGCTCCCAGCTTCGCCGCTCAGTGGCTGTCGCCGCGCCTGCCTTCGTTCATGCGAGCCTGTCCGGAGATCGCCGTAAGGTTATCGGCGAGCACCGACTACGCCTCGTTCGCCAGCGACGATTTCGATGCCGACATCGTCTACGGCCTGCCGCGTCGCGGCGTGACGCCACTCGGGCTCGGTCAGGAAGTGGTCACGCCGATCTGCGCACCGGCGCTCGCTGCGCGTCTTGCCTCACCGGCCGACCTGCTGTCGCTGCCGCTGATCCAGAGCGAACGCAAGCAGGTGCGCTGGCCGGACTGGTGCGCCGAGAATGGCATCCGACCTCCTTCGCAGCAGGGCGGTCTGCGCTTCGACCGCAGCTTCCTGGCGATTGCCGCGGCGGTAAACGGTCTCGGCGTCGCGCTGGAATCGACCCTGCTCGCGGAGCGCGAATTGGCCGACGGATCGCTTGTCGCCCCGGTGCTCCGCTCTGCCCGCAACATCACCTATGTCGGGCACCATCTCGTCTGTCCACCGAACGGCGTACGCCGCAGGCCGGTGCGGGCCTTCGGGGCATGGATGTTCGCACAGCTCGGCGTGAACGCACCCGATTGGTGAGCGCGGCTCAGCCTGGGTTCAGTTTATTTCGTTTGCGGCATCTCAAGACAAGCGGTCATGACTGCGCGGTCGAACCAGAAGATCGGCAACCAGAGGACCGGCATGATGCTGCTCGAAGGCAAGGTCGCTGTCATCTCCGGCGCCGCCGGGCCGCGCGGCATCGGCATGGCGACTGCCCGGCTGTTCGCCGAACATGGAGCCCGGGTGGCAATCCTGGATCTCGACCGCACCGCACCGGCCGCCACGGCGGCGGCGCTCGGAGGCGCGTATCGCGGCTATGCCTGCGACGTCTCGAGCCGGCAGGACTCGCAGCAGGCGATTGCGGCGGTACTGGACGCATTCGGGAAAGTCGACATCCTGGTCAACAACGCCGGTGTCACCCAGCCGCGCCAGATCATGCAGGTCGAGCCTGAAGACTACGAGTTCGTGCTCGACGTGAACTTGCGCGGCACGCTCTACCTCAGCCAGGCGGTAATCCCGCACATGCGCGCCCGCAGGCAGGGCTCGATCGCCTGCACGTCGTCGGTATCGGCGCAACGCGGTGGCGGTATCTTCGGCGGCCCGCACTATTCCGCCGCCAAGGCCGGCATACTCGGTCTCGCGAAGGCAATGGCGCGCGAACTCGGAGCGGACAACATCCGGGTGAACTGCGTGACGCCGGGCCTGATCCAGACCGACATCACCGGCGACAAGCTGACCGACGCGATGAAGGCGGAGATCGCCAGCGGCATCCCGCTCGGCCGCCTCGGCACGCCGCTGGATGTCGCCCGGGCGATGCTGTTCCTGGCGTCCGACCTGTCGGCCTATGTAACCGGCGCGACCATCGACGTGAATGGCGGCATGCTGATCCATGGATGACGCAAGCTAGTCCCGCCGCCATACCACCTGCGCGTTGAGGAATTCGCGCAAACCGAAGTGCGACAACTCGCGGCCGTAGCCGCTGCGCTTGACGCCACCGACCGGGGTGCGCGGATCCGACGCGGTGAAGCCGTTGATGAATACCCCGCCGGCCTCGATATGCCGGGCGAGTCGTTCGGCCAGCGCCCGGTCGCGGGTCCAAAGATTGGCGCTCAGCCCATATTCGGTGGCATTCGCCAGGCTCAACGCGTGGTCGGCATCCCGCGCCACCACCAGCGACGCGACCGGGCCGAAGGTCTCCTCGTCGAAGGCGGTGTTGCCGGGTTCGATACCGGCGAGGATGGTCGGCTCGTAGAACCAGCCGGGTCCCTGGCGCGGATGGCCGCCGAGCAGCACCCGCGCTCCGCCTGCGACAGCCTTCTGCACCTGCTCGTCGAGCGTGTCGCGCAGATCCTCGCGCGCTATCGGGCCGATGGTGGTGGCCTCCTCGGTCGGGTCGCCGACGACCAGGCGGCGCGCCGCCTCGACGAACTTCCGGGTGAACGCATCGGCGATCGGCTGCTCCAGGATGAAGCGCTTGGCGGCAAGACAGACCTGGCCGCAATTGGCAAACCGTCCGCCGATCGCGGCGGCGACCGCGCGGTCGAGGTCGGCGTCGGCCAGCACGATGAACGGATCCGAGCCGCCCAGCTCCAGAACCGACTTCTTCAGCGCCCGGCCGGCCATGGCGGCCACCGCGCTGCCGGCGCGCGGGCTGCCGGTGAGGGTGACGGCGGCGATGCGCGGATCGTCGATGATCGCCTCGATCGGGTCGTTGCCGACGTTGACCACGCCGAACACCCCGCGCGGCGCGCCGGCCCGCAGCCAGGCCGCTTCGAGCGCGTAGGCCGATCCCATCACGTTGGGTGCATGCTTGAGCAGGAAGCTGTTGCCGCCCAGTGCGATCGGTACTGCGGCGCGCATGGCCTGCCAGAGCGGGAAATTCCACGGCATGATGCCAAGCACGGTGCCGATCGGCCGGTAGCAGACGCGCACGTCCTCGCCCTCCACCGGTGCCTGCTCGTCCGCAAGGAAACCAGGACCGTTCTGCGCGAACCAGCGAGCGGTGGTGGCGCACTTGCGGATCTCGGCCCGCGCCTCCGCCAGCGTCTTGCCCATCTCCGCGGTGATCAGCGCGGCCAGCGTCTCGATGTCGGCCTCCAGCGCATCCGCCAGCCGGGCCAGCACGGCGGCGCGCTCATCGACCGGTGTGTCGCGCCAGTCCAGGTAGCCGGTCCGGGCCTCGGTCAGCCTGCGCTCGATGCCCTCCGCATCGTCGTGGCGGTAGCGTGCCAGCACCGCGCCGGTGGCGGGATTGCGGGACACCGCCTCGGTCTCCGCGGACGCATCGCGACGGGTGGGCACGCTCTCAGGCATGGCTCAACTCTTCCGATCGGGCCGTGAAGTTGGGGTTCCCCACCGAGGCAGAAAAGGCAGCCTCAGGAGGGGGTCAGGATGTCCCGGATCCGGGTTGCCAGGCTTTCCATGGTGAACGGCTTGCTCATGATCTGCATGCCCGGCTCCAGCATGCCGTTGCCGACCACCGCATTCTCCGCATAACCGGTGATGAACAGCACCTTCAGCGCCGGGGTGCCGACGCGGGCGGCATCCGCAAGCTGGCGACCGTTCATGCCGCCAGGCAGCCCGACATCGGTGACCAGCAGGTCGATCCGTCGCCCCGACTGCAGGGCCCGCAAGCCGGCGGCGCCGTCCGACGCCTCGACCGCGTGGTAGCCCAGTTCGGACAGCACCTCGACCACCAGCATGCGTACGGTGGGCTCGTCATCAACCACCAGCACGGTCTCGCCGTCGCCGGCGCGCGGCGCTGCCGCCAGCATCGCGCCCGCCTTGTCCTCGTCCACCGCGCCATCGTGGCAGGGCAGGTAGAGTGTCACCCCGGTGCCTTCGCCGACGGTGCTGTGGATGCGGATCTGGCCGCCGGACTGCTTGACGAAGCCGTAGATCATGGAGAGCCCCAGGCCGGTGCCCTGGCCGAGCGGCTTGGTGGTGAAGAACGGGTCGAATGCACGCTCAACCACGTCGGGCGGCATGCCGGTGCCGGTATCGGTAGCACTCAGCGCCACGTAGCGTCCTTCCGGCAGGTCGCGCATGTGCGAGGCGTACGGGTCCACCATCCGGTTCGCGGTCTCGATGGTCAGCCGGCCCCCCCCGGGCATGGCGTCGCGGGCGTTGATGCACAGGTTGAGCAGCGCGTTCTCGAGCTGGTTCGGATCGCACAGCGTCGGCCACAGGTCGGGGGTCTTCACCACCACGAGGTCGATCTCCGGTCCGACGGTACGCCGGATCAGCTCCTCGATGCCTTCGACCAGCCGGTCGACATCGACCGTGCGCGGATCCAGGGTCTGCCGGCGCGAGAACGCAAGCAGCCGGTGGGTCAGTGCCGCGGCCCGGTTGGCGGCCCCCTGCGCCGCATTCACGTAGCGGCCGAGATCGCCGATGCGGCCCTGCCCGATCCGGGTCTGCATCAGCTCCAGGCTGCCGACGATGCCGGTCAGCAGGTTGTTGAAGTCGTGCGCAAGGCCGCCGGTAAGCTGTCCCACCGCCTCCATCTTCTGGCTCTGCCGCAGCTGCTCCTCGAGGCTCTTGCGGGCAGTCATGTCGCGGCCGGCAGCGTAGAACTCGTCGCCGTCCGGCAGGCAGGTCCAGCTGTACCAGCGATAGAAGCCACCGCTGGCGCGCAACCTGGTGTCGAGGTCGCCGACGGGCTCGCCGGCGCGCAGCCGATCGAGCGCCGCACGCACCGGCGCCGCATCCTCGGGATGCAGCAGGGTCTCGAAGCGCAGTCCGGTCAGGCTCGACGCCTGGTAGCCGAGCGCCTCGGTCCAGGCGGTGTTGACGTTGCGGACATGGCCGTCATGGCCGCAGGTGACGAACAGGTCCGGGCTGACCCGCCAGACCAGGTCGCGCTCGCGCGTGCGCTCGCCGACCTCGGCCTCCAGCGTCTCGTTGAGGCGTCGCAGATCGGCCTCGGCGCGCACCCGTTGCGCCGCCGCCCAGGTGCGGTCGGCGAGGGTGCGTATGAAGGCGATGTCCTCGGGGCACCAGCTCCTGGTCAGCGTGTCGTGCAGGAACAGCACGGCGACCAGTTCGCCGCGCTCCATCAGCGGCACATTCAGCAGGCTCTCGATCTGCAGATCGCGCATCTTGTCGGCGAACGCTCTGGTGCGCGGATCCGCCGAGACATCCGGGATTGCGACAATCTCGCCGCGCAGCAGATCCGCGAGGAAGCTGCCATGATCGCTGACCTGGTGATCGCCGGCGATGCTGGAGACGGTATCGTCGGCGCACCAGTCGCGCTCGATGATGAGCAGCTGGCGCTGGCGGTCCACGCGCCCATAGCCTGCCCGGCGCACGTTCAGGGTGCGGCCCAGGGTCTCGGCCAGGATCCCGGCCATCGCGGCGGTGTCGCGCAGGTCGCGCAACCGGTCGCCGAGCTCGAGCTCGGCCGCCTGCCGCAGGGCGTGGCGCTTGCGGCTGTCGATGTCGAACAGGAGGCCGGGAAAGCGCAGCGCGCCGCCGTCCGGGTCGCGCTCGCAGATGCCGTTCGCTTCGATCCACAGCCAGGAGCCGTCGAACTGCCGGACCCGGTAGTCGGCGCGGTAGCGGCTGCCCTGGACGACCGCTTCGCCGATCAGCGCCTGCACCCTCAGCTGGTCGTCGGGATGGATGGCCGCGAGGGCGCGGCCAAGTGGCACGCCGGCGGACATCGCGGCCGGGTCCAAGCCGAAGGTGCGGGCGAAGCGCTCGTCGCCGGTGAGCCGGTTTGCCGGAACGTCCCAGAGGAAGGTGCCGATGACCGCGCCGGCTTCCAGGGCGAGTTCGATGCGCTCGCTGGCCTGGCGCTGCTCGGTGATGTCGCGAGAGATCGCCAGCAGCTTCTCGGGCAGCCCGTCGGCTCCGAGCATCGGCGTCACCACCACGTCCCAGTAGCGGTTGGCGCCCTTCATGGTGTTGGCATAGCCGTGGAACCGGCCGACGCCGCCGCGACGCGCGGTCTCTACCGCCGCAATGGCGTCGCGATTGCCCTGGTGCTTCCAGAAGGTCGGCCACGGGCAGCCACGCACCTTGGTGAAATCGTCCAACTCCAGGGCGCGCATGCCGCCGTCGCTGATGAACAGCACGCGGCCGTCCGTATCGAGCACTTTGATGCAGTCGCTGGAGCTGGCCAGGATCCGGCGATTGAACTCCTCGCTGGCCTGCAGGGCCGCCTCTGCGGAGCGCGCCGCGGTGATGTCGATGGCGATGCCGGTGTGGCGCAGCGCCCTCTGGCCATCATGCTCGTAGCACCGCCCGCGCACCATCAGCCAGCGCACCTGGCCTTCCTCGGTCGAACCCCCTGCAGGCAGACCGTTGGATTGAAGCACCCGGAACTGCTCGGCGAAGTCGGTGCTGCTGGTCTCGGCGCGCCGTATGCTGTCGGCGGTGCGGGCGCGATCGTCCGGATGCAGCCGGTCCAGCAGCTCGCCGATGGAAACGCCGTCCTGCAGCTGGTTCGGATCGAGGGAATGGAAGGCGGCGAAGGAGGCATCTCCGCGCAGCAGCCCCGATCGTACGTCCCAGTCGAAGAAGCCGACCAGGCCGGTATCGAGCGCGGTCTCGATCCGCTCGCGGCTGTCGCGCAACGCGCGGACCGCCATGCGCTGCTCGGTGCGGTCGCGCATGATCTTGATGAAGCCGTCGACGGCGCCGGTGTCGTCGCGCAGCGCCATCATCTCGCCCGATGCCCAGAAGCGGATGCCGTTCCGCTTCAGGTGCCAGCGCTCGTCGTTGCCGCGGCCATGGCGCAGGGCGCTTTCCATCTCGGCCGCCGGGATGCCGGCGGCGATATCCTCGGGCGTGAACAGGCGCTCCGCCGGGCAGCCAAGCATCTCCGCCTCGGTCCAGCCCAGGATGCGGGTGGCGCCGTCGTTCCAGCTGGTGACGCGCCCGGCGACGTCGAAGCTGATGATCGCGTAGTCGATGGCGCTGTCCAGGATCCGCCTGCTGAGCCGAGCATCGCGCGTTCCTGCTTCCGGGTCGCCGACCGGGAGGGTGTCGAGTTCGTCCGAGGACACCGTCTCAGGCCTCCAGCGCGATGAGCTCGGCCTCGACATGCGTGCCGCTCACATGCAGCCGGCCGAGCGTGACCGGTAGCGAGAAGCGCCGGCGTCCGGCGCTGCCCGGATTGACGAACAGCACGCCGTCGCGCTCCTGCAGGCCGGGATGGTGCGAGTGCCCGGACACCACCACCCGGATGCCGGCCGCGGCCGGATCAAGCGTCAGGGTGGCGAGGTCGTGCAGCACGTGGATCGCGACCGCGCCGACCTGAAGGGTGGTCCGCTCCGGCAGCAGGCAGGCAGGCGGGCTCTCGTCGATGTTGCCGCGCACCGCCACCACCGGCGCAACGGCGCCCAGGGCCGGGAGGATCTCGCCGCCGCCGACATCGCCGGCATGGATGATCGCCTCGCTGCCGCGCAGGGCGTCGAGCGCCGCCGGGCGCAGCAATCCGTGCGTATCCGAGATCAATCCGATGAGGCGGGACGGCGCCGTCATGCGCATGCGCTTCCTGTGATCGGCCCTGCCGGACCTGGGCGAAGGGGGCTCGAAGGAACGGAGCTATGCCAGACCGCCGCCCATGCGTCGCCGCCGAAAATCCGGCGCCGGCACGGGGGAGCCGTTTTCGTGGTCGCGTTGCGGGAGCGCCGCAGGCCCTGGAGACGCGGTCCCGGCCCGGCCACGATTTCCCGTCCGCCTGTCAATTCTGCCGGCGCGGCTTCATCTCCAGGATGTTGGTCCTATCCTTCGGCGCGGCGGCAGCGCCCAGCACCTCGGCGAGCTTGCGCGCCAGCTGTTCGCGCTTGAACGGCTTGGCGATGAGGTGGACCCCCTCGTCCAGCCGCCCGTGATGGACGATGGAGTTCTCGGTATAGCCGGACATGTAGACCACCATGATCCCCGGCTTGAGGGCGGAGATGCGCTCGGCCAGGGCGCGGCCGCGAAGATCGCCAGGCAGCACCACGTCGGTGAGCAGCAGGTCTATCTCCTCGGCGTGCGCGCCGAAGACGCGCAGGGCCTCCTCGCCATCGGCCGCGTCCAGCACGCGGTAGCCGAGATCGACCAGGATTGCGACGGAGATCTCGCGCACCGTGGGTTCGTCCTCCACCACCAGCAGCGTTGCCGTGCCGCGCGGCAGTTCCACCGGCACGCTGGAGACCTGCGGCGCCGGCGCGGACCTGGCCCGCGGCAGGTAGAGCCGCACCGTGGTGCCGACGCCCGGCTCCGAATACACCTTCACGTGGCCGCCGGACTGCTTGGTGAAACCGAACACCATGGCCAGGCCCAGCCCGGTGCCGTGGCCGTCCGGCTTGGTGGTGAAGAACGGCTCGAACACGCGCGCCAGCACATCCTGGCTCATGCCGTGGCCGGTATCGGACACCGCCAGCATGGTGTAGTCGCCCGCCGTGACTTCGGCATGCTGCCGGGCGTAGTCGTCGTCGAGCACCTTGTTGGCGAGCTCGATGGTCAGGCGGCCGCCGCCCGGCATGGCGTCGCGGGCGTTCAGCGCGAGGTTGAGCACCGCGCTTTCGAGCTGCGCCGCATCCGCCATCGCCGGCCATAGCCCGGCGGTCTCGACATAGCGGACCTCGATATGCTCGCCGAGCGTGCGCCGCAGCAGCGGCACCAGGTCGGGGATCGACAGCGCGATGTCGATCGGTTTCGGCGACAGCGGCTGCTTGCGCGCGAAGGCGAGCAGCTGGGCGGTGAGGGCGGCACCGCGCTGCGCCGCCCAGGTCGCCCTCTCGATGCGGCCCGACAGTGCCGCGTCGCCGCCCAGCCTGGCCTGGGCGATCTCGAGGTTGCCCAGGATCACGGTCAGCAGGTTGTTGAAGTCGTGCGCGATACCGCCGGTGAGCTGGCCGATCGCCTGCATCTTCTGGGCCTCGCGCAGCACCGCCTCGGCCTGCGCGCGCTTGGTCATGTCGGTGATGGTGAGCACGAAGCCGGCGTCGGGCATGGGAGTCCGGCGCAACTCGAGGTGACGGCCATCGGCCCGGCTGCGCTCATAGATGACCGGCTCGCCAGCGCGGCTGCGGCCATGCCTGATCTGCGCCTCGGTCTCCAGGAAGGGCGGGGGCCGGGCGGCGTCGTCCTCCAGGCCGGGTTGCGCGTCCGGCCCCGATGGATGGGACGACGCGACGTGGCTGGCGAGGTCGGCATAGCGGTTGCCTTGCCGCAGCATTGTCACCGGCAGGTCGAGCAGCTGCTGGAAGCAGGGGTTCCAGTCGGTCAGGCGGCGGTCGGCGTTGAACACCGCGACGCCCTGGCTCAGGCTGTCGAGCGAGGTGTGCAGGCGCAGTGCCGCGGTGCGCTGCTCGGTTTCCAGCCGGACGATGTTCACCCAGGCCCGCCTCAGCACATGCGCACCCCACAGCAGCGCCAGCAAGGCCAAGCCGATGCCGAGCAGCAGCAGCGTCCGGAAGCGCTTGCTGTGCCTGTCCCCGTTGGCGAGCCGCTGCTGCAGCAGGAGACGCTCGTCCTTCATCATGGCGTCGAGGATCGAGGAGATGCGCTGCGTGTTGTGCAGGCCCGCCTTGGTCTGCACGATACGCATGGCCTCGTCGGTGCTGCCGTCGCGCTTCAGCTGCACCGTCTGCGCCAGTTCCTCGAGCTTGCGCTGCAGGATCGGGCTGAGCTGGCGCAGCCGGTCCTGCTCTACGGCATTGTCCGCCGTCAGGCGCTGCAGATCGCCCTGCAGGAAGGTGACCCGGCCGAGCGCCTGCTCGTACGGGAGCAGGTAGTCGTCGTCGCCGGTGAGCAGGTAGCCGCGCTGGCCGGTCTCGGCATCATGCGCCGCGACATTCAGGCTCTGTATGGCGCCCAGCACCTCTTCGGTGTGCTGCGACCAGATACGCGCGGTCCTGGTGGCATCGATTTGGCTCCAGGTCAGTCCGGCGATCAGCAGCAGGACGAAGCAAAGCACGCCGAGCATGAGGCCGTGGGTTCGGGTGACGTCGGACTTGGTCACAGCAGCACCTCGACGCGGTCATGGTCCGGAAGGCAAGCTACGGCAGCCCAGGCTGTCGATGCAGCGGCATGGTAGCGCGTTCAGGTCGCAACTTTGAACATGCGATTGAACGGCTCCGGGGTGGCGCGCGGGGTGGGCGCTTAATTTGCCCGAAACCCGCTCTTGCTCTAGTCGCTTGCTGATCTGATGGACGAAGGAGCCCCCATGTCGACAGCCCTGATCACCGGCATCACCGGCCAGGACGGCGCCTACCTGGCTGCCCTGCTGCTCGAGAAGGGCTACCGCGTGGTCGGGCTGGCGCGTCGCTCCGCCTCGGCGGACCGGGTCAGCGAGCGCCTGCGCTGGCTCGGCGTGCTTGATCGGGTCGAGCTGGTGGATGGCGACCTGCTCGACCTGTCGAGCCTGATTCGCATCATGAACGACGTGAAGCCGGACGAGGTCTACAACCTCGGTGCGCAGAGCTTCGTGGCGGCAAGCTGGCAGCAGCCGCTGCTGACCGGGCAGGCGACCGGCATCGGCGCCGCCAACGTGCTGGAGGCGGTGCGGCTGGTGCGGCCGTCGGCGCGATTCTACCAGGCATCGTCATCGGAGATGTACGGCCTGATCCAGGAGAAGGTGCAGAGCGAGAGGACACCGTTCTATCCGCGCTCGCCCTACGCGGTCGCCAAGCTGTACGCGCACTGGATGACCGTTAACTACCGCGAGAGCTTCGGGCTGCACGCCTCGTCCGGCATCCTGTTCAATCACGAGAGCCCACTTCGCGGCATCGAGTTCGTGACCCGCAAGGTCACCGACGGGGTGGCGCGCATCAAGCTGGGGCTCGCCTCGCAACTGCAGCTCGGCAATCTCGAGGCGACCCGCGACTGGGGCCATGCGCGCGACTATGTCCGGGCCATGTGGCTGATGCTGCAGCAGGACGTGGCCGACGACTACGTGGTCGCAACCGGCCGCACCACCTCGATCCGCGAACTGTGCCGGATCGCCTTCTCGCACGCTGGCCTGAACTACGAGGACCATGTGGTGAGCTCGCAGTCGCTGATGCGGCCCGCCGAGGTCGATGTGCTGCTGGGCGATCCCGGCAAGGCGCGCGAGAAGCTCGGCTGGGAAGCCAGCACCGGCCTCGAGGACATGATCGCGGAGATGGTCGAGGCCGATCTCGCCCGCCACCGTTCGCGGCAGGGCTGAGGATCCGGCCTTTGCCACCGCGGCGCATCCTCGCCACCGGTCTTACCGGATTTTCCGGACGTCACCTCGCCCCGGCAGTGGCCGCGATCCTGCCGGACGCCGAGCTGGTGCCGCTGGGCTGCGACCTGACCGATTCCGGCGCCGTCGCGGCGCGAGTGCGCGAGGTGCGGCCGGATGCCTGCATCCATCTGGCCGCGATCGCCGCGATCGGCGTGGCGGGCAGCGATCCGGGGCTGGCCTGGCGGGTCAACCTGCACGGCACGCTGGCGCTGGCCGACGCACTGGTCCGGCATGCGCCCGGGGCGGCGCTGGTGCATGTCTCGTCCGGCGATGCCTACGGGCACTCGTTCGCCACCGGCGTGGCCATCGACGAGGGTGCACCGCTGGCGCCGATGAACGTGTACGGGGCGACCAAGGCGGCGGCGGATCTGGCCCTCGGCGCCCTGGCCGGGCGGTCGCTCCACGTCGTCCGGCTGCGCCCGTTCAACCAGGCCGGGCCGGGGCAGGCCGACGCGTTCGCGTTGCCGGCCTTTGCGCGACAGGTGGCGGAGATCGCGCGCGGATCGCGGGCGCCGGTGCTACGGGTCGGCAATCTCGATCCGGAGCGCGACTTCCTCGACGTGCGCGATGTGGCGCGCGCCTACGCGCTGACCCTGGCGCGAGTACATGAGTTGCCGAACGGCAGCATCCTCAACCTCGCCTCCGGCACGCCGCGCCGGATCGGGACGCTGCTGGACGACCTGCTCGGCCTGGCCGGGATCACGCCCACGATCGAGCCCGATCCGGACCGCATGCGCCCGAGCGACATCCCGCGCGCCATCGGCGATGCCTCACGGGCCCGGGCGTTGCTGAGCTGGGCGCCGCAGATCGCCTGGGACCGGACGCTCGCCGACGTGCTGGCGGACTGGGTGCAGCGGGTGGGCCCAGCCTGAAGGCCGGATCAGGCTTTCGCCTGGACCGAGTGCAGCCACGCCAGGATCGACTTGAACTGCTGGTCGCTGATCACGCCGCTCCAGTTCGGCATGCCCTTGTCGATCCTGCCGTGCGTGACGGTGTGGTAGAACATCTGGTCCATGCCGGCGCCGTAGCGGACCTGCAGCAGGCGCAGGTTGACCCGGCCGTCGCCGGTGACCGCATCGGGTCCGTGGCAGTGGGCGCAGTTGCCGTTGAACATGGAGTGCCCGGCGACCGGATCGCCCCCGGCCGGCGTGAACGCCGCCTCCCTGGTGCCCTTGTCACCGGCCGCTGCCGGGCCAGGCTGGTCCTGCGCCGTCTCGCTCTTCGGCAGGTCCTGGCTGGGTGCGGTGTCCTTGGTGATCGCCGGCACCTTCAGCGTCTGGACCTCGTTCATCACCGCGGCCTGCTGGATTCCGGAACCGCTGCCGGGAAAGCCGTACTGGCGCGCCTGCTGCTGCATGAAGCCGGGATCGTCCGACAGGGCGCGATCCACCCTGGCGCGAAGCGTGCGTGCGGCGGGCGCGAAGGCGATCGCGACCTGCCACTGCATGTGACGGCCCTGCAGCGGCGTGATGCTGTAGCCGCTGCCGGCTGCCTGGTTGAGATAGCCGGCGGACGGGCCCCATAGCAGCGCCGCCTGCACCTGCCCGCCCTTGAGATCGGCCATGCCCTCCTCCGGGCTCATGACGGTTACGGCATCCACATCCTGGCGCCGGGACAGCATGTCCTGCGGCGGGGAGGCGAACTGCACCGCCACCGCATGGTGCGCGAGCGCCGCATCGTCATCGATGCCCGAGCCGGCGGGCCTCACCAGCGCATAGCCGGCGGTCAGGATCGGGTGCGACAGGATCACCTTGCCGTCCAGGAACTCCGCCGCTGCCGGCACACCGATGAACATGTCGCACGTGCCGGCAAGCAGGGTCTTGTGCAGCATCTCCTCGTCCTGGTCGGTCGGCGCCCAGACGATGCTGAGCGGTCGGCCGAGCTGGCTGGCGAGGTGCCGGGCAAGCGCCACATAGATCCCGGGGCGGTTGGGCTGGTTGCTGGAGAACGGCAGGTCAGCCGGGTCGGCACAGACGCGGAGCGTGGTCGAAGCCGACGTGCGGGCGGGTGTCGCTGCGGATCCAATCAGCGCCGCGCAAGCCGGGCCGGCACCAGCGGGCGCGAGGGCCAGCAGCACGGTTGCCAGCAGCACGGCGCGGCGCGGCGAACGTAGCCTTTTGATGTCGTTGGCGTGCATCGGCTCAGCTCCCGAGCGCGAAGACAAAAAGGGATCCACCCTCCGGGGTCGTCGCGATGATCTTCTTGCCGGCATCGCCCATCGCCGCCGGCAGGGTTGCCGTGCGGCCGACGACGACCGCGACATATTGCTTGCCGGCAACTGCGTAGGTCATCGCTCCGGCGCCGATGCCGCTGCCCAGCTTGATCTTCCACAGTGTCTTGCCGGTGCGGGCATCGAGGGCGCGGAAGTTTCCGGTGATGTCGCCGAAGAACACCAGGTTGCCGGCCGTGGTCATGGTGCCGCCGTTGAAGGGAAGGGGAAGCTTCACCTCCCAGGCCTTCCGCCGATGCACCGGATCCCAGGCCGCGAGCTCGCCGCGATAACCGCCGGGGCCGTCATAGACGTTGTAGTCGGCGCCGAGATAGAACACGCCGCGATGATACGAGGGCTCCATGTCCTTCATGTCGAAGCACATGTTGTTCGAGGCGACGTAGACCAGTCCGGTCATCGGGTTGAACGACATCGGCTGCCAATTCTTGCCGCCGATCCAGCTCGGGCAGACGCCCTTTACCGGATGGTCGAGCGCCGGACGTTTGTCCGGATCCGCGATCGGCCGTGCCGTGGCAATATCGTAGCCCTTCGCCCAGGTCACCGGAACATACGGATCGGCGGAGAGCAGCTTCCCGGTGTTGCGGTTCACCACGAAAAAGAAGCCGTCGCGATCGGCCTTCATCAGCGCCGGCACGCTCTGGCCGTTCTCCTTCAGGTCGGCGAGAACATTCTCGTTGACGCCATCATAATCCCAAACGTCCTGGGGAGTGCCCTGGAACCACCACTTGATGTGACCGCTGGCGGGATCGAGTGCCACCGTGCTCGCGGTGTAGAGGTTCGAAAGCTTGCCGTAATCCACCGTGCCCGTGCTGCGCACGGCGGAGTTCCAGGGCGACGCGTTGCTGGTACCCCAGAAAAGGGTGTCCGTCGCGGCGTCGTAGGAGCCGACATTCCAGGCGGCGGCACCGCCGTGACGGGCGCTGTCGCCTTTCCAGCTATCGCCGTTTGGCTGGTCCTGCGTTGCCGTCAGCCAGGTTTTCCAGACCTGCTTGCCGGTGTTCTCGTCATAGGCCTGCAGCGCGCCACGCACGCCGTACTCGCCACCCGCGAAGCCGGTGATCACCCGCCCCTTCAGCACCACCGGCGGGGAGGTGATGACCGAGCCCTGCTTGTAGTCGACGACCTGTGTCTTCCAGAGCTCCTGGCCGGTCTTCGCATCGAGCGCCACCAAGTAGCCGTCGAGGCGACCGACGAAGATCTTGCCGTTGTCGTAGCTGACGCCGCGACTGACAACGTCGCAGCACGAATACTGCATCATGTCGTCCGGCAGATCGGGGCGATAGGCCCACTTGATGTCGCCGGTGCGCGCATCGAGTGCGTAGGTCGTCTTTGGCCCCCAGGAACTCGAGACATACATGGTGTCGCCGATGACGATCGGCGTCGCCTCGTTCGATCGCAACGCACCGAGCTGCAGCGTGAAGGCAAGCTTGAGCCGGCCGACATTGCCGCTGTTGATCTGGGTAAGCGGGCTGAATCTCGTATTGGCGTAGGTCCGGCCGTAGGTTTCCCAACTGGTGGAATGGTCGCTTGCCGAATGATCGGACGATGGGACGGTCATGCCGGGCTGGGTCGCCTCGCGGCCGTGGCCAATGTCCGGGGTGGCAACAAGCCCTGCCGCGGCGAACACCGAGGCCGCGGCAAGCGACGCCTTGCGCACGAGCCTCGACGATGACGTCCCGGCGACGTGTGCACCGTATATTCGATGTCTCACGTGTCCTCCTGTTCGTTGCCGACTTGTGCCGATCCCTGTTCGACGCGCTTAGGCACCAAGGCCGTATCTGTCAAGTTCAGGCTGCGGCTCGCGCAATGCATCCGCGGGAGAGGAGTTGTGGCCGGGCAGCAGGATCCTGAGAATTTCGATCCGTATCCGGTTCCGTTACCGATCGCCTGCGAAGCGGGACCCCAACGATGTGGCCGGGGCCGGTGCTAGACTTCTGGCAAAGACCAGGAAGTATACTGAAGGACTACGAATATGGCGTTGGCGTCGGGGCAGGATAGGCACCAACTCTCTGTCGATCACGACGGCGCGACCGAATGCGGTTCTTCAGGTCGACCGCAGCAACCCGCAGACTTCTTGCACCGTGATCACGATCCGTTGCATCGGCGTGGGAGACAAATTAGCCGGATAATCTTGCGAGCGCCGGGACCGTCACCTGGCGGTGGTCGATGCCGCTTTGCCTCGCATGCTGCCTAACTGCCTTTGCCAGTCACGCACGGTCGGCGGTATGCCGCAGGCGTTGGCGGCGAATTCGGGATATCCGTTCTATCCGACCGTGGTGCCGGCGGCGTGGGACAGGTTCTATCCGCTTCGGAACCGCTCGGTGTTCACCGCGATCGGCACGCATGCAGTCAATCCGGGAATGCAGTATGTCTTGCACCCGTCAGGGGAAACGAGATCCCGAACGCGTTCGTCATGGAGTTGCTGGCCGAAAGACGACCGGGACCGCCTCACCCCAAGGGCAGCTCCGGATCACCAACCCGATCCGCGCTGGCGGTCGCTGGCCTGGCCTCCGACTTCCCGAGCCGTCAGCCGGGACCGTGGTTCAGGCGGCCGCGAGAGCGTGCAGGATACGCGCCCATGAACGGATCCCGCGCTGGAAGCTGTCGAGGTCGTATTTCTCGTTCGGCGAGTGGATGCGGTCGTCGTCGCGGGCGAAACCGACCAGCAATGCGTTCAGGCCAAGCGCCTGCTGCAGTTCGCCCACCACCGGGATCGAGCCGCCCGAGCCGATCGTCACCGCGGGGCGGCCCCACTCTTCGCCGAGTGCCTGCAACGCTGCCTTCAATGGCGCGCCGTCGAACGGTACCGCGGAGGCCGGCGAGCCGCCATGCGGGCGGAACTCGACCGAGCAGTCGCCTGGAATGCGGCTTTGCACGAACTCGCGGAAGGCGGCGCGGATGCGCTCGGGCTGCTGGCCGGCAACCAGGCGGAACGAGATCTTTGCGGACGCCTTGGCCGGCAGCACGGTCTTGAAGCCGGGATCCTGGTAGCCGCCGGTGATGCCGTTCACCTCGCAGGACGGCCGCGCCCAGGTCTGCTCCAGGGCGCTGTAGCCGCGCTCGCCGGCCGGGATCGACAGGCCGACCGGGCCAAGCGCCGCCTCGTCGGTGAGGCCGATCGCATTCCAGGCTGAGCGCACCGCGTCCGGCACGTCGGTCACGCCGTCATAGAAGCCGGGCAGGGTGACCCGTCCGTCGGCATCACGCAGGCCGGCGATGATGTCGGCCAGCACATGGATCGGGTTGCGCGCGGCGTTGCCGAAAATGCCGGAGTGCAGGTCGCGATCCGCCGCCGAGATCACGATCTCCTCGCCGACCAGGCCGCGCAGCATGGTGGTGATGGCCGGGATCTGGTGTCCGACCATGCCGGTGTCGCAGACCAGCGCGATGTCCGCGCGCAGCTCCTCCGCGTTCGCCTTGAGGAACGGCAGCAGGTTCTCACCGCCGCTCTCCTCCTCGCCCTCGAGGATGATCGAGACACGGACAGGCAGCTTGCCTTCCGCCTCGCGCAGGGCGCGGATGGCTTCCAGGAAGGTCATCACCTGGCCTTTGTCGTCCGACGCGCCCCTGGCGACGATGGCGCCGTCGCGGACAACCGGCTCGAACGGCGCGGTGTTCCACAGCGACAGCGGATCGACCGGCTGCACGTCGTAATGGCCATAGAACAGTACATGAGGGCCGCCGGCATCCGAACGGTCGTGCGCCACCACGATCGGATGGCCAGGGGTGTCGCGTACCGAGGCGTCGAAGCCCATGCCGTCAAGCAGACCTGACAGCCACTCGGCGGCACGCCTGCAGTCGCCGGCATGCTTTGGCTGGGTAGAAATACTCGGAATGCGCAGGAGCTCGAACAGGCGGCCCAGGCTGGCCTCCTGGCCAGCGTCGATATGGGCCAGGGTATGCTCGAGTGTGCGATCGACTTCCTGCGCCGCGCCGTCCGAAGTCATGAGTGCCTGATGCCTTGCTGCCATGCCGGCGATCCACCGGCATGGGTATCGTGCAGGATGTCCCGCAGGCTGTCGAGGTAGAGCGCCTGGCTGTTCTCGTGCAGCAGGCGGCGCAGGGCGCCACGCCGGACCGTGTTCCAGGTTTCGGAATTTTCGTACAGCCTGAGCACCCGGTCGGCGAAGCGGGCCGGATCGTCGGTGCCGCCGTTCATGATGTCGGCCTGGTCGGTCCAGCCGACCTGGTCGCAAAGCAGGCGGGTGGCCACCACCGGCAGTCCAAAGGCGGCGGCCTCGTGCACCTTGAACGGGATGCCGCCAGCGAACCGCGTCGGGGCGACGAACACGCGGTGACGATCGTAGAGAGCCTCGAGATCGTCGACCGCGCCGATCAGATCGACACGCGGGTGGCGCGCCAGCGCAGAAAGGTCGATGCCGCGACGCACGAAGCCCGCCACGGTGAAGCGCACGCCGGGCGCGAGGCGGCTATCGAGCAGCGGCAGCACCTGTTCGATGAACCATTCGAGGCTGTCATGGTTCGGCGAATTCGGATCGTGGATGGCGCCGAGGAACAACAGGCCGCTGCGTTGGCTCCAGCTCGAGGGCGTCGCCGCCGGCTGCTTGAGATGGCCGAGTACGGCGACGTTGCTGTGGCCGGCACGCCTGACCAGCGCCGCGTCGGCCTCGCTCACCGCGATTATCTTCTGGCAGAAATAGGCGCACTGCAGCTCGCGCTTCAGCGCCTCGTCGAGCGACACGGTCTGCGGCAGGCCGAGCACGCGGTTCTGCTCGGCAGTCCGCGGGGCGGCGATCGCCTCGGTGTCGAGCACGAAGCCGTGCTGCGGCAGGAAGTTGGAGCCGTCGCCCAGGATCGGCAGCAGACGCTCAAGATTATGAGTACGGCCGATCCAGACGATGTCGAAGAAGCCCGCCCGTTCCTCGATGAAGGCGGGCAGCGTCTCCATGCCGCGCTCGTACAGCACCTCGGCGGTTTCCGGCATGTCGCGGTAGATCTCGATCGGGCTGGCCGTCGCCTTGTAGATCGGGAAGATGCTGACCTGGTGGCCGAGCGCCGCCATGCTCTGGATGATGTCGTTGGAGCGCACATAGCCGGCGCCGAGGTTGCGCAGCGGAATGCGGTCCTCGATGAACAGGATGCGCAATGCGGGGGAACCGGCGGCAGTGTCGTCGTCGCTCCCCGGCGGCGTCGCGATCGCGGCCGTGCCGCGGCGTGGCGAGCGCGCATGCACGGCATTACGCAGCCGCGGCGGGTGCTGGTAGCGCAGCCAGTCCATGTGCTTGGACAGGAAGATCTTGTGGTTGCGCAGCATCAGCCGGCTCGAGGCGGCGGCGTTGGCCGAGCCATACTCGAAATGCTGGATCACCACCGAAGGGTCGTAGAGGATGCGGTAGCCGGCCTTGCGCAACCGTACGCATAGATCGGCTTCCTCGTAGTAGGCCGGCCGGTAGTCGTCGTCGAAGCCGCCGAGCTGCTTGACCAGCGCGGTGCGGAACATCAGGAAGGCGCCCGAGCAGAAATCCGCCTCGCGCAGGAAGTTGGCCTCCGGCGCGTTCGGGTCGGCATCGCGCAGGTAGCCGTAGGTGGTGCCATCGCGCCAGATGATCGAGCCGGCTTCCTGCAGTTGCCCGTTGGTGCGTATGCACTTGGCGCCAACCGCCGCGATCGAGGGCTCGGAGAACAGCCGGTCGAGTGCCCGCTGGCAGGCATTGATGCCGAGCAGCAGGTCGTTGTTCAGGTAGAGCAGGGCGGGCGCGCTGACCTGCGCGAGCGCGCTGTTGCAGCTCTCCACGAAGCCGGCGTTGTAGGCGAACCGGATCAGCACTGCGCCGGCGATATGGCGCTCGATGTGGCGGGTCTCGTCGGAGGATCCCGAATCCACCAGGATGAGCTCGATCGGGCCGGGGAAGTTCGAGCGCGGAGACGCCATCGCCATCATGGTCAAGGCGAACTGGTTGTGCAGCACGACGATGACGCTCAGCAGCGGCGCAACGCCCGCTGCCAACCGGAAGTCGAGGCCGTCGCGCGCGAGTTGCGGCAGCATCGCCTCGGCCGCCCGGGCGAACAGCTGCTTGCATTGCAGCTCGGCGATCGGCTCCGCGACGCGGCCCAGCGAGCCGGTGGCCAACCGGGACAGCCAGTGCGCGAAGGCGTCCCGGAATGCGCCACCCTCGAGATCGGCCTGTACGCGTCCACTGAGATAGTAGTGCAGCAGGTCGATATCGGCATGCGGTCGCCTGCGTTCACCGGCGCCGTGCTTGATGAAATGCTCGTAGGTGTTGCGGAACCGGCCGTTCTCCACCGCGCCCTGCACGTCGGGATAGGTCGCCGCGTAGTAGGTCTCGGAAAACCACTCGAGCGGCAGATAGTCCTGTGGGCGCCGGTTGGTCAGGTAATGGTGCAGGGCGCAGCGATATGCGCCGGATGCGACACAGGCGGCGACCTCTGGATACGTCGCCAGATACCAGGCCGCATCAAAATACCACGACACCCTGGCGAACGTGCCGGCTATGCATCCGCCCTGCAGGAACTGCTCGAACGAGCCGCCGGCGGAGGCGGTGGAACGGTCCTCTTCGGGCTTGTTGGAGCGGTAGAGCATAGGGTCGAAGAACCAGTGCCCACTACGGAACTCGCGGTCGCCGAGGGTCAGGTAGTGGTCGTAGCCATTCAGCAGGCCATGTCGGTCAAGCACGCCGCGGCTGATGTCGGCGTTGCTGCTCAGATAGAAGCTCTCCGAGAACAGCCAGTGCGGCGAGCGGTCGTGATAGCCGCCGTTGCAGTAGTGCGAGAAACCGGAGGCGATCGTGCCGCGCGCCACCAGGGCCGCAACATCCGGGTTGCTGTCCATGTAGTACGCTTCGTCGAAATACAGGTTCGGCGAGTGGCCGAGGCTCGCACCGTACTGGCGGTAGAAAGCCTCGACATCGGCGAGGCCCGCGGCCTTCATCTGCTCCAGTGCCGCCGGGTATTCGCCCAGATACCAGGCACGATCGAAGTGCGACCAGGATGCCGGGCGCAGGTCGGGTTCGTAGCCAGGGGTCACCGCGGCTTCGGCCTTGATGATCTCGATACGCAATTCGTTCACGGGCCGACCGCCATGCTGTTCCGGATCGATGAGCCGAATTAGCACGTTCATGACACAACGGGTAAAGTTCCCGCGAGTATTCGCGGGCGGAACACAGTTCTGATAATGATGCTAAAGAAACGACCGTTTAATGGCTTCTCAGTTCAGGCGTCCGCGCAGAAAGCCGAGCGCCGGCAGCGGTCGCCAGCTCCGTGGCAGGTCGGCACGCCGGATCGGCGCCACGCTGTACGAAGGCACCGGTTGCCGCGACAGCCGCAGGAATTGCGCGTACGCGCGCACCTGCTGCTCGCGCCACGTGCGGTCCGCCAGGGCGGCCTCCTGGGTCGGATAGATCTCGGCGACCCGCGTGAGGCACCCGGTGGTCGCGATAACCGCCCAGATGCGGTCCTCGCGGCGTGCATTCCGCACCTGTTCGAGCGTGACGATCTCGCTCATGCGGTCCTCCGGCCCAAAGCCCGCTCCGGTCGACCGGGCTCGTGAGGCAACGAAACCATGCAACCCGCCGTGGCCGCAAGCACCCGCTACTCCCGCATGCGCGTCCCCTGCCGGGGGAACCGGCGACCGGGTTGCAGCGTCCATGCGGTGCCGCGTTCTTGATGCAGGACCATCACCTGCCCTATTTCACAGCCAGGTGAGCATGATCCGTCCGTCGTGCTCGGGGAGTCAGTCATGCTGCGCCTGATCGTCACGCTGCCCTTCCTGATCGTCCTGGTGGTGTTCGCCTTCGTGAACCAGCAGGTCGTGACACTCGACCTGCCCTACATCTTCAGCGGCCAGTCCAGCCTTGCCATGGTGGTGATTGTCGTGGCGCTGGTGTTCTTCCTGATCGGCGGCCTGGCGGTCTGGTTCGCCGAGCTGCGGCAGCGCCGGCGGGCAAGACGGGCTGAAAGCACCATACGAAGCCTCGAGACGCAGGTCGTCGACCTGCGCCAGCAGCTCGCCAATTCGAATGCCCAACTCGCCGCCCAGGCCTCCCTGGCCCCGCACGGCCAGCCGGGAAGCACCACCTACCTGCCGGTGACGCAGCCGCCCTCGGCGTTCTGAGCCGGGATGGCCGGCGCTCGTCGCACCGGGCTCATCGCCGCCCTCGATACCGCGGATATCCAGGAAGCCACGCGCTGGGCACGGGCGGTCGGGCCGCATGCGGGGGCCATCAAGCTCGGCCTCGAATTCGCCTATGCCAATGGTCTCCCGGCGGTCCGGCAGGTCGCCGACGATGCCGCCCTGTTCCTTGACCTGAAGCTGCACGACATCCCCAACACGGTGGCCGGCGCCATGCGCAGCCTGGCGCCGGTGCGGGCCGCGATGCTGACCGTGCACGCCTCCGGGGGCAGAGCGATGATCGAGGCGGCGCGCATCGAGTGCGACGCCATGCCGGTGCGTCCGCTGCTGCTGGCGGTGACCGTGCTGACCAGCCTGGATGCCGAGGCGCTGCACGAGACCGGCATCGCCGGCGGACCGCGCCAGCAGGTGATGCGGCTGGCGCGCCTGGCGCTGGGCGCCGGTGCCGACGGGCTGGTCTGCTCCCCGCACGAAGTCACCATGCTGCGCGATGCGCTCGGCGCGGCACCGGTGCTGGTGGTACCTGGCGTGCGACCGGCCGGTGTCGAGATCGGCGACCAGAAGCGGGTGATGACTCCGCGCCAGGCGGCCGCAGCCGGTGCCGACTGGATCGTGGTGGGCCGCCCGATCACCCGCGCCGCCGATCCTGCCGCCGCCGCTGCCGCCATCGCCGCGGAACTGGCGTGATCCAGGTCAAGATCTGTGGCCTGAACGACGAGGCCGGCTTCGATGCCGCAACCGGGCACGGCGCCGACTGGGTCGGCTTCGTGTTCTTCGCGAAGTCACCGCGGGCCGTCACGCCGGAGCGCGCGGCCGTTCTGTCCAGGCGGCAGGCGGGTGGCCCGGGCCGGGTCGGGCTGTTCGTGCAGCCGGAAGACGACGAGATCCGGCGTTGCCTGGACCGGGTGCCGCTCGACGCCCTGCAGATCTATGCCGGCGCCGGGCGCGCCGCAGCGATCCGGGCCCGTTTCGGACTGCCGGTGTGGGTGGCCTGCGGCGTGCGGACGCCGGCCGATCTGCCAGGTCACGCCCGGTGCGATCGTATGCTGATCGAGAGCCTGCCACCCGAGGGGGCGAGCCGTCCCGGCGGTAACGCGACGAAGCTTGACTGGCAGATGCTGGCGGGATGGCGGGCTCCCGGGCCGTGGATGCTCGCCGGTGGCCTCGACCCCTCCAACGTCGCCGAAGCCATCCGCATTACCGGAGCGCCTGCGGTCGACGTGTCGTCTGGCGTCGAGTCCGAGCCTGGCCGCAAGGACCCGAACCAAATTGCGGCTTTCCTGGCTGCGGCCCGGGTACCCGACTGAGGAGACCTGGTTCGGTCAGCCTCGCCTTGGTCGCAGATCCAGGAGTTCGCGCCGGATCTCCGCAGCAAGCGCCGGATTGGAGCGCCTGATCTGGCCGATCCGCAGGACGGCAGCCGTTCCTGGCGCGGGATCGCTCTCCCAGTTCTCCAGAAACAACAGATCCTCGGACATCCGGTCCGCACCGGCCTGGCTGCTATGGAACGCGGACAGCGCACGCTTGGCCGCGGTGGTCTTCGGCAAACTAGTCTTCATCGTCTCCGCCCGCGGCAGGGTTGGCCCTGTCTGTGAGTTGGATGCCGCCCTGGCCCGGTCAGGTCGGGACGGCCCGGGAAGAAAGATAAAGCTCCCTGGCCTGACTGCAAGCATTCCCGAAGCATGAGCCGCCGAATTATCGGACTGGATAGTTCAGTCCAGACCTGAATTGATGCGATCTTTCCCTGTCACACTAGTAACAACGCGACTGCGCTAACGAACTCGATAGCCCTCTTCTTCGATTGCTTGCCGCACTGCAGCATGGTCGGCGTCGCCATGCCAGCTGAGCATGCCGGTCGCGAGTTCGACCCGCGGCCGCGCGACGCCGGGCACCCGGCTGGCCGCTCCGGTCACCGCCCGCACACAGTGCTCGCAGGTCATGCCCTCGACCTGCATCCGGCTCTCCAAGGTTTCGCCCATATCCGTCTCCCTGCGCGGCAGCCCGCTCCGTCTGAACATTTCCGGTGCTTGTCCGGGACCGCCTATATAGGAGGCCGGATGCGTCGAGGGAGATGGGCGAATGGACGGCATGGAGATACCTGCCCCGCCTGAAGGGGCGATGGACGGGGTTGGGGGCTCCCGGACGCGCATCGTCGATCTCGCGATCGACGGCATGACCTGCGCCTCCTGCGCGGGACGCGTCGAACGCGCTCTCTCCCACGTCGACGGGGTGCTGTCGGTCGCCGTCAACCTCGCCACCGAGCACGCGCGGGTGTCGGTCAGCGCCGGCCGTGGCGAAGACGAGGCCGCCCTTGCCGCCCGCCTGCAGGACGCCGTGCAGAAGGCTGGATATGGCGGCCGCCTGCTGCCTCCCGAAGCGTCCGGGGAGGATGCCGAGGCGGCATTGCTGGACCATCGCGAGCGCCTGCACCTGCTGCTGGCCTGCCTGCTGTCGGCGCCGCTGCTGGTTGCGATGCTGCTGCATGTCGGAGCAAGCCTGCTGCACCAGGACAGCCTTGCGGCGCGCATGATGCTGCCCGGCTGGCTGCAATTCCTGCTCGCCACCCCGGTGCAGTTCTGGCTCGGCTGGCGGTTCTACCGCGCCGGCGCCGCTGCGGTGCGGCATGCCAGCGGCAACATGGATCTGCTTGTCGCGCTTGGCTCGAGCGCCGCCTGGGGCCTCAGCACGGTATCGCTGCTGCGCGGCTCGGATCGGCTCTATTACGAGAGTTCGGCACTGATCATCACCTTCATCCTGTTCGGCAAGTGGCTGGAGCGCGGCGCCCGCCGACGGGCGGCGAACTCGGTCCGTGCGCTGACCGCGCTGCGCCCGGATACGGCCTTGCGGCTCGATGCCGCCACCGGACAGGAGCAGGAGGTGCCGCTAGCCGAGATCCAGGTGGGCGACCAGCTGGTCGTGCGTCCCGGCGGCCGCATCGCCGCCGACGGACTGGTGCGGGATGGCGAGAGCCTGGTCGATGAACAGCTGCTCACAGGGGAGAGCCGTCCGGTCGCCAAGGCGCGTGGCGAGCGGGTGATCGCCGGCAGCCTCGCGGTCGATGGACGCCTGGTGATCGCCACCACCGCCATCGGCGCCGAGACCCGGCTCGCCGGCATCGTGCGGCTGATCGAGAGCGCCCAGGCGTCGCGCGCCCCGGTGCAGCGCCTGGTCGACCGGGTGAGCGCGGTGTTCGTGCCGGTGGTGCTGGTGCTGGCGGGGCTGACCTTCCTGGCCTGGTGGATCGACACCGGGCGGATTGCGCTGGCGCTGCTCGATGCGGTCTCGGTGCTGGTGATCGCCTGTCCCTGCGCGCTCGGCCTGGCCACCCCGGCGGCGCTGGTGGCGGGGATCGGAGCGGCGGCGCGGGCCGGCATCCTGATCCGCGACGCCGCCGCGATCGAGCGGGCGCGCGGCATCGGCATCGTCGCCTTCGACAAGACCGGGACCCTGACCGAGGGACGCCCGGTGCTGGACTGCGTGGTCCCGGTGGGGGGCCACGGCAACTACGAGCAGGCCGCCGAACTGCTGTCGCTGGCGGCGGCGATGCAGGCGGGCAGCGAGCATCCGCTGGCCGAGGCGGTGCGTGCTTCTTCGGGCCATGCCGCCCCGCTGCCCTCCGAGCGCTTTGTCGCAGTGCCCGGGCGAGGTGTGACGGCGCGGGTCTCCGGCCGCTCGCTGCTGTTGGGCAACCGCCGGATGATGGCGGCCGAGGGGCTGGTGGTGCGCGGCGAGATGGCCGAGGAGGCTGACCGGATCGATGCCGAGGGGGGTACGGTGTCATTCCTGGCGGAGCGGACATCGGCCGAGCGTGGCAGCCGTGCCGGTGGCACGATCCTGGGCGTGCTGGGCTTCTCCGACCGGGTCCGCCCCGGAGCGGCGGTCGCGACGGAGCGGCTGCGCGCCATGGGGATCATGTCGGTGATGCTGACCGGGGACGGCGAGGGCGCCGCGCGACGGGTTGCCGATGCCGCCGGGATCGACCGGATGCTGGCGGACGTCTCTCCCGAGGACAAGGCCGGCGCGGTCCAGGCCCTGCAGCGCGAGGTGCGCGGCAGCGAGCGGCCCTCTGTAGCGATGGTCGGCGACGGCCTCAACGATGCCCCGGCGCTGGCGGCGGCGGATCTCGGCATCGCCATGGGGCGCGGCACCGATGCCGCCATCGAGGCGGCCGGCATCACCCTGATGCGCAGCGATCCGGGCCTGGTGGCGGATACCATCGAGATCGCCGGCCTGATCGCCTCGCGGATACGCCAGGGGCTGTTCTGTGCGTTCGCCTACAACCTCGTCGGCATCCCGCTGGCGATGTCCGGCTTCCTGAGCCCCGCGGTGGCGGGCGGCGCGATGGCGTTGAGCAGTGTCAGCGTGGTGCTCAACGCGCTGCGGCTGAAGAGCTGGCAGCCGCACCGCGAGCCGGAAGCGCGCCCCTAGAGCGGAATCCGATCAGTCTGGTTCATATCCGGCTGCGGTGAAGTAATTGGCGCAATCTTGTGGCGAGAAGGTC
>NZ_VCDI01000005.1 GCF_005844085.1 Lichenicoccus roseus | reverse complement strand
TGAATTCTCTCCCACCGAGTGCGCGAACTACTTTAAAGCCGCAGGATATGAGCCGGAATGATCGGAATCTGCTCTAGTTCTAGGCCTACGTGATCGACGGGCTGGACGACGATCCCGCATGGGTGGGGAAGAGATCAGCCTTCGGTGTCAGAGTTTCGTGCTCCAACGCCAGCATGGGAACATCCAGCTTGGAGGTAGCGACCCAGACCTCTGCAAGCCACCGGTTAATTATGAAGACACAAGTGATGCTGAACGCATGTTCACTATCCTCTCTCTTGCCTTCGCGGCGCCTCAAGATCTGGTGGCTCTTTTCTAGCTTGTAGATCCTGTATTGGTTCATCGTCCTCTCCAGCTGAGGTTAAATCTCCCTACCCCTCGGTAAACACTCACTTAAAACTGAGTAGTCTTGCTTCTATAAGCTTATTGAAGGGAAATAGCTCGATATAGAAACGGTCGCAGCGATATTTAGTTGTACTGCCTCCTGAAGCAAGCATATCCTCACCACGAGAGACTACTTGACGGCGCTCTGGGCTGGGAGTGTTTTGGGGCTGGCGGGGGTTTCAATGAGTGATGCTCAGAGCTTCAGCTATCGCGGTGTCCGCATCCTGATCGAGCGCGACGTTTCCGGAACACGAAGTTGGTCAGTCTTCCCCAACGGGCAACCAGTACGCCAGGGGTGCTACTACCGGACAGGCCCAACCGGCTCGTTCCGCGGTGCGGTCGCCGAGGCGGAGGCCGCCATCGACGTCGGCTTCGAGACGAAGAACCTCGATGGCGTAAGGCCGTTCTTAGATCCATGAAGGCGCGTTAGGTCAAGCGTAAGCTTCAGCCGTTAGATACTGCGAGGCAGGGGCGTGGAAAACCAGGCCAAGACTATCTGCGGATGTTGTGGCGCTGCTGCTGGACGCTCTGGCGAGTGTTGCGGTGCCGACTGAACGGCGACTGTGGATCGAGACCGTGGATACCAGCTACGACGAAACCGCTGGGATTGCCGGAACAAGAGGCTGCCGCGGGATGAGTAGTATGACTTCCAACAGGGCATAGCCGGAGGCGAGGATGCGGTCAGCTGCTAGATTTTGCCCCCGATATCCGGAAGCCAGGTTGATTTGTCGGCTGGGAGAAAGGGCCTGGGTCCAGTCGAGTTGATGGAGGCTACCTACCAGGCTAGGGCCCCCCGCCCAACAGTGGCAGCCAGGGCCGCCATGAGCTCATAGCGGGTGATGGTGTGCAGCTAGGGCCTGAACGACCTGCTGTCGTCCATGGCTCGCCCTTGTATATCGTCCTACATCCTCACCAACTCGACGGCGAACAGCTGCCCAGCGGGCGGTCTCGATGACCTGGTCGACTGGCCATGTTGAGTCAATTTAGCCAGGCTGGCGGCAACCAGCCTGGACCTGTCCGACTTCACGGGCCCTCCACAAGGCGGAGACCCTTAGCCTGGCGGCATCCGTGGGTGTCCCGGTAGAATGACGCTGCGGTCCTGCGGTGACCTCTCCTAGTTTCGCAGTGCTGAGGGAACCTCGCGATCACCCTCAGCGTCGCCCGTACGGTCGTTGGAATGGCCATCAACCGTATCCTTACCAATTAGCATGCACGTCACCGCCAGCGACAGGCTCGGTTGGCATCATCAGGGATGGGCTTTCGACTGGGGCTTTGCCAGTACGGGCGGGGCCCGATGGCGGATGGCTTTATGGGACGCCTCCGGAGGATAGACCCGACACTAGAGCGGCGTCTTGCACAGAAGGGAGGAGCGGCGACAATAGGGATCCCTTCAGACGATCCGGGTGAACATGACTTTCTTCGAAAGCGTGCTTGTGCTGCTTTTGTTGTCCATTGGCCTGCTGCAGGTGTCGCGGCGCCTGAAGCTGCCATATCCCGCCATGCTGGCGGCAGCCGGATCTCTTGTCGTTCTCATCCCGGGTTCCCCTAGCATCGTCATCGACCCCAGCACCGCACTGGCCTTGTTCATCGCTCCGGCGCTCCTTGATGCTGCGTTCGACTTTCCCGTGACGCTTGCGCAGCGGTTCTGGCAGCCTCTCGTGGCCTTGGCGGTGGTGGCAGTTCTTCTGACTACAATCGTAGTCGCCTGGATTGGCTGGCGCTTTGCCGGGCTCCCATTCGCGGCCGCCGTGGTTCTGGGTGCTATAGTGGCGCCCCCAGATGCTGCCGCAGCCACCGCGGTGCTCAGCGTGGTTTCGGTCCCAAAGAACACGGCGTCGATTATCAAGGGGGAAAGTCTCTTCAACGACGCCATGGCTCTGCTGCTATTCGGCGGTGCCTTGGCTGTCCAGGAACATGGCGGCCTTGATGCCATCGTCGGCGCACGCCTGCTGATCGCCGCACCCGCTGGCGCGCTGCTTGGCTATGTGTTTGCCCGGCTACTGCGCTTCGTTCAGCCGATCGTGACGGGATCGCTCGGCGGCAACCTGCTGCAGTTCGTTTCGACCTGCTTGGTCTGGGTCGTCGCCGACCGGCTGAGCGTCTCGGCCGTGCTCTGTGTTGTGACCTATGCGATGACCCTGGCCCGTAGCTCCGGTGTTGGCTTCGGACCGCGGATGCGGGTGCATTCCTACGCGGTATGGGCGACAGTGGTCTTCCTGTTGAACGTTCTAGCCTTCCTGTTCATGGGTATGCAGGCACGCTCTATTCTCTCACGCATGGAGTCCACTAGTTTGAAGGACGCCGTTCGCTTTGCTCTATTGGTGATCATTGCCGTCATCGTCGTTCGCTTCATAATCGTCATGACTTCAAACCGCCTGGCGGCCCGCTTCGAAAGCTATCGGGGTCGCTCCGAGCCTCCGCTAGTGCGTCAGGGTGTGTTGCTCGGATGGTGTGGAATGCGCGGCCTAGTCACGCTGGCCACCGCGTTTGCGCTCCCCTCAGACTTCCCCAAGCGCGATTTGGTGACCCTGACGGCATTCTCGGTCGTGATGGCGACCTTGGTCATCCAAGGCCTGACGCTTGCTCCGCTGATCCACCTGCTCAAGCTCGACCGCAGCGAGGATACCACGCGCGAGCTGGCATTCGCCCGCCACTCTTTGGTTAAAGCCGGTCTTGCGCATCTAGTCGGCCAAAGTAGCCCGGAGGCGGACTTGCTGCGCGCGAGCTACACAATCAGGCTCGACGAGCCTGCCCGTCAGATGGCCCTCGAGCAGCACCGTGAGCTAGGTCTTTCCGCCATCGCCGCAGAACGAAAGAAGCTCGAGGTCATGCGGCTTCGGCACGAAGTGGATAGCGCAGTCTACGACATCCTCCTGGAGGAGCTGGATTGGCGCGAGCTTTGCATGCTGCCGGACTCACACCGTCGTATTGATGAGAATTAGAAGTCTCTAACGCCTAGGGCGTTGCTGCTCGCCTCCGCTATCGCTGCTGCGGGCTAAGAGGGCGCCTCGCTTGACCTGCTTGAAGCGAAGTTTGGACTCTAAGTAATCAAGCCGAGCATCCGCACGTTAGTATCCTTCACAGATTACTTAGATAATGTCGCTCAAGCGCAGCGACCACCCGGGACAACAAGAGGGTTCCGACTGTCCCGAACTGCCTCGGTAATCAGGAGCTGGAGATAGCCGCCCAAGTGGCAATAGCGTCAATCGCAGCCGCAGGCTACGTTCTTGCCTAATAGGCAGCCTTATCGAATCCAGCACCCAACCTGGCTAAGAATAAAACAGCCAGAGTATGGAGGACACTCACCATCTTTCTTGAGCTCCATGATATCGGAGGACCCGTTCCAGAGCTTCAGCCATCATGCGCTCAGAGCTTTTAGCAGCACGTCCCAGACGCTCTTGAATATCACGCCTTGACCCAATGTCGCCGCACTTCAGACATAGCACACGGTCTTCCGGGCCTGCCTCAAGTCCGAGCGCCTCAACTAGCAAATCCGACATACAGAATGGGCATGTTGGCAACAAAGACATCGGCATGACACACCCTCTGAGAACAACGCTCCTCTGCAGTCACTATAGTTACCCCGTTGTGCCACGACATCAAAAACGTGAGCTTCTGAAGATGTAAACGTTCGGGAACAGCAATGAGTGCTGGATCATGCCTCTCCTGTCTCCTAGGATCCGGATCCATTACCGGGATCCTCAACGGCAGCAATCCTCGCTGAGGGCGCGGATGATGACGGAGAGCCCCGCCGTCCCAGCGTCGCAACCCGAGGGGCCGCGGTTGGCTATTCGCGGCGGTCGTTCAACACCCGGCTTCGATTGCTGCGACCTAAACGAGATTCCAGCAAGCAAGTAGCTGCCGTTGGGCGAAGACTTACATAAGCTGGGCCAGTCAAATAATCGATCAGGAATCTGTGATTAGACTTGTAAGGGTCGTTTCGGAAAGCTACAGGTAGTGACCCGGGTTGTCGCCGTCGGATAGCTCAAAGGTCTGTCTATGCCTGCAGCTGCACTGCCGCATGACGAAGAAATTCGCCTGCAGTCGCTCCAACAGAGCGGACTGCTCAACAGTCAAATCGATGGCCGCATTAAGCTATTGACGAGGCTCGCAGCTGACGTGTTCAAGCGCCCGAGCGCCGCCGTCACGTTGATTACTGCCGAACGCCAGCTAAACAAGGCTGGCGTCAACATCGGTTCTTCCAGCATCCCCCGCGAGAACTCATTCTGTAGTTATGCTATTTTGCAGCCTAACGAACCGTTGGTTGTCGAGGATGCGACGCGTGATGCGCGCTTCTCAGATAATCCCTTGGTCACGGCAGAGAAAGGCCCCTTGAGGTTCTACGCCGGGATGCCGCTCAGGTTACCCGACGGCCAGCCGGTGGGGGCTCTCAGCGTATTGGATCACGTTCCCGGCTCAATGAGCACGAACGAGATCCAGACGCTGCGCGCAATGGCTTTGCAGGTCGAGGACATTATCCGGCGCCATCGAGTCAGCTCTGGGCAGCGACGGGAGCTGCTGAGCGAGCTCCGAAAAGATATGCGGGCAGGAGGTCTTTTTCTACATTGGCAGCCGATTGCAGTAGCGCCAACTTTGCGGATCGTCGGTCATGAGGCTTTGGTTCGGTGGACCCGCCGTGACGGCAGCGTCCTGATGCCGGACAGCTTCATACCTGCTGCTGCAGGTTCTGCCCTGATTACGGACATCGACCGCTACGTCCTGACCGCCGCCTGCGCCGAAGTAGCACAGGCGAATGACTGCGGGTCTATTGCCGTCAACATTTCTGGCCGTTGGTTTGGAGCAGGCAGTCGTCGCATTGCAGGGGAGGTCGAAGAGGTTTGCGCCCGAACGGGCTTGGATCCGCGTCGGCTTACCATCGAGCTTACAGAGGACGTCCCTATCCGGGATCCGCATCGAGCACTCGGAGAGCTACGCGAGCTTAAGACGCTCGGCGTAAAGCTCGCTCTCGACGACTTTGGGACCGCCTACTCGTCCTTGAACTACGTCGAGAAATTTCCCTTCGACGTTATCAAGCTCGATAGAGCTTTTGTTCGAGCGGTCGGTATCAGTAGCCGAGCCGAGGTCGTCATCCAGTCGGTAGTACGTCTGGCACATCAGCTGGGTATGATGACCTGCGCGGAAGGAGTGGAGACGGAAAGTCAGCTTACCTTCCTGCAGAGCGAAGGAGCTGACCTCGTCCAGGGATATTTCGTAGGTCGGCCAGGCGCCCGATCGTGAACACCTTCAGGTTGCCAGCCGGTGTGATGGTGATGCCTCCCGCCGCCGGTGGGGCTGGTGACGACGGCGGACTCTGGAACAGGGATTTAAGAAAGCTACATAGCGCTTCCCCTCGGGACGACTGGATTCCCTTGTGATCCACTTGCCTCATGTGACGCGAGAGAAGCCACCGCAGCGGCAATGTCCTCAAGCTCGCCTGTGCGTCCTAGCGGTGTGAACGCAACAACTGTTTCCTCGAACGGACCCCCAGCCAGACCACCGGAGCGCGTTCCTTCAGCCACAACGAAGCTGGGGTTCACACCGTCTACGCTGATCCTCCAGGCTGCGAATTCCTTAGCCATAGACTTCAAGATCGAGTCCACCAAACCCCTCGTGCCGACATAGAAGGCGGCGTCTGCTGGTGCAGGTGTGCTGACCGTCGAGCCGATATTGATGATACTGCCACCCTTGGCAGGGAACAGCGGAAATGTCATTCTGGCTGCGAGCAGCTTCCCGAAAAAGTCGATATTGAAATGTCGTGATCATACCCGGTCTCTCACCTTAGGGGAATGAGAAGCGGCGTTTGCGCATCGGCGCCCAAGATAGTGTCGTTAATACCGTGCACGAGCTTTAGTTAACGTCTGTTTCAGTGAATGAGCTGGATAATAGCGAGCTTATATTTGTTAAATTGGCATCCTGAACGCAAACCTTGTCTCGTCAGAAGTTGAGGCAGCAGTCAAAGACCCTCCGTGGGCCTTGGCAATCTGAAAGGAAATATAGAGGCTTAGCCCGAGGCCCTGGTCCGCGGCTCCGCTTTTGGATTGTCCCCGGACGAAGGGCAAGAATAGTTTTCCTTGATCTTCTTCCGGGATGCGCTCGCCGTTGTTTATCACCGTAAGCTCGAAGATGCCTTTCGTGGCCTTGGCGTCTACCTTAATAGGACTGGCTGCATCACCGTGGGTGAGGGCATTGCCAAGGAGGTTGGAGAGGAGCTGAGACAGCTTCAGATGGTCGCACGCGACCGGCTGCTGAATATCGAGAGTTAGCTCAATATCTCTTGACGGATAAATGCTTTGGAGCTCCTGGACGACTCCCGAAAGCATTGGCTCCAATGGGAGGTTCTCGGTCTTGCTGACGAGGAAGCCACCGCCCAAACGCCCACGCGCAAAGTCAGTCACGTTCTCGATAAGTCCCGACATGCGGGCAATGCTGCGCTTCATGTATCCGATGACTTCAGCCGCATGTTCGGGACGCCGCAAGATGAGCGAAGCTCCGGCATCAACCGCCATCAGGGGATTGCGCAGATCATGCCCCAGGATAGCAATGAACTCCTCGCGCAGCTGCGCCATCTCGCGCTCCTGCGCCAAGGCCCGTTCGGAAGCCGCCATCTTGCGGCCTGTATCCAGATGCTGAGCGATGAGGTCGGCGAAAAGTGTAAACATGCTTAAGACATGGGGCTCATCGAGTGACCGTGGCTTTGGGTCGATGGCGCAGAGCGTGCCGAAAAACTCGCCGTCCGGCAGGACGATGGGTACCGAGACGTAGCTCTGAAAGCCAAAAGTCTGTGGCGTCAGGTGTCGGCAGTATGTCCGGTCGGTCCGGACGTTGCTGATGATAACCGGCTGTCGGTGGTCCGTGATCTCATCGCAGATGGTGGTTTGAACCTGAAGCTCACTGCCTGGTGACAGTCCGAAGTCGATAGCGTCCAGCACCCCACAGGCGACCCATCGACCCTCGGTCACCCTTGCTACAGCTACAAACCCCATGCCCGTCGTCTGGTGGATGACGTTCAGAAGCGTCGGAACAGCCTTGATCCGGCTGATCGCCTCGACGTCGGCTCCAAGGTCTTCCATTTATTCCTTCCAGTTTGGACGAGATTGCGAGTCGGTAACAGACGTCTGTTCACGGGTTCTTGTAAAGTCCCGAGGAGCGCGGCGGCTCGTGCTCAGTCACAACCCCCGATCACCCTCGTCCCTCTCCGCGAGCATCTCCTGGACCGCCTTGACGACGTCTGCCAGTCGGAAGGGCTTGGGGAACCTCCGGAGTGGGTTGGGGACTGGTGGCCCCCCCAATTGCTCATGGCGTCCAGACACCAGGATCACCGGGATGTCGGGGTGGATTTGGCGGAGGTGTCTGACAACCTCCAGACCGCTGGCGCCAGGCATGTTGATGTCGCTGACCACGAGCTCAACACCATCTGGATGCTCGATAAGCTGGAGGGCTTCAAGGCCGTCCTTGGCCTTCAGGATGTCATACCCTGCTTCCTCCAAAGCCTCTACCAGTAGTAAACGGATGAAAAGCTCATCTTCGGCGACTAGCACGCGGACGGGTGGCTTGCTCATAGGCGTTCTCCAGCTGAGCGCTGTAAGGTAGGATCAGGCTCCGAGTTCTGGAGGCAATGGTCGTAAAAGGAAGTGTTGACCGACTGGTAGCGCAAACGCTCATCTCGACTTAGGTAGCGTCCTCTATTGCCCACTGGCGGCAGTGGTGGAGGTAGGCGGCCTCGTGGGTACCGACCAGGTCGACAATGCTGTTCCATAGCCAAGATGGTGCATTTAACGACGCCAACCGGTCTCGGCCGACTTCTGCCAGCCATTTAGTGCATTGCTTGGCGTCAAGCTGACGGGCATGGGCACGGCCGACTATGTGCGCGAGAAATCCTGCAATGCTGATGGCGTCATCTTGCTTGAGATGCTCGATCTCCAATTTGAGGTCCTGAGGCAAAAGCTCCCGAACGAAGACCGACTTTCCCAGAAGCTTTGCGGCCACCATCCGGCCGCCTAGGAAGGGTGAAAGGCTGCCAGCTCCGGTCACCACCCGGCGGGCATTGTCTTGCGGCATCTTCGCCATCATATCGCGAGGCGCTGCCGGTGCGGTGGCCTCCTTCACGTCCATCAGGCAATGGCGCTCGTCCTGGCCTCTGCCGATGGCGACCAGAACGGCAATACGCAGGCGCCCAAGCGAGCTGCACCCCTTCTTCCAGAAAGCGGCATCCAGCACTCGGACCGGTGCGTCATCGTCACGCTTGCGCAGCGATGTCGCCAGGCGCTGAAGGTCATGCTCCTCAAAAATATTGTCGACTGCCGCTCGCTCCGTCCGATCCAGTGGCCAGAACCGCCGTCCGAGGGGAATGACCGGCTCGACACCTTCGATACGCTCGTCGGCGAGATGCCTCCAAGACCGGCCAGCCGCGTCGCGCATCAACTGCCGAATGGGCTTCGGCATTGCGCGAGCGTCGTCCAGTGTTTCGCCCTGAGCCTCAGGCTGCAGCGCCGCCTGGTATCCTGAGACAACTCTTTCTAGCATGTGAGCTGTTGTGACACCTGGGAGGTCCGACCCGCGAGCCGCCATGGCCAGCGACAAGCCGAGGCGGATCAGATCGTGTGCAGGATTGCCAATGACGGTCTGATCGAAGTCGCGGATCTGCAGGGCCAGGGCACCATCGGTGCTCGCGACTGGGCCGATGTTGCCGACGTGGCAGTCTCCACAGACCCAGATGGAGGGACCGTCGGGTAGCCCCCGACCGCTCGAGCTCTCAAGCCACTCGTAGAAGCTGGCAGTGCTCCCCCGGACGTAGGCATGGGCTGACTGCGCCATCTTGCGATGCTGTTCTGCGGCCAATACGGCTGCACGCTCGGATGGCCTCACTGTGGACTGCTTCATAGGCGGAATCAGCACACCAACTGCCAATTTGGCAATGCCGTCAACGTTTTAGAAGCTCGATCTACCTATCCGTCGGCATTGCTGACTGAAGCATATCTTCGGAAGGCGCCAGGGAGTCGCAGCCTAACCGTCGATATGACCTGCGAGGCGTTGCATTATCGTCAATCTCAGCCGCCGCGCATGTCCCACGTAATGAAGAGGTTGACCGTGCGCTGGCCATCTTTCGTCACAAATCGAGCGACGAGTGGGCCGGGGCGATCTTTTGCGTCCGCTGGTCGACCTGGGCGACGCTTCTCATCAGCTTCACCCTTAGTCCCGGGCATGCGCCTAGGCGGCCTCGAGGCGCGCCCTGGTCGCCGCTCCCATGCGAGCCATTCTGCACGCCGTCCGCAAGGTGACCAAGCTGTCTTCCGCCGACAGCTTACGATGCAACACGTCGAGGCCAAGTCGGGCTAGCGCTTGGAAAAGAATTTAAGTCTGGTCAAGCGCTTCGTCGGGAATGGGAGTTGGGAATGGGGAGCAGGTTGCTTGGCGGCGAGCCTCGCGGCCATACGAAAACCCCAACCTCCTCAGTCGTCCGATCTAGATCTGGTACGACGGCAGTTATCATCGTCTCACGGTTGTCCTTCCTGGCCCGACCAAACCCATGCTGGCGTGACATAACCTGCACAAGGACATCTTTGCGAAGTGGGCCTCTCTGGCGAAGGGTTGCAAATATAATCGACCGGAGGGTTGGCAGGTAGTCAAAGTCAAAGAAGCGAGCTTGCATCGCCGCAAGCGATGCAGGGCCTCCTGCCCCTAGCTTGCTGAGGGCCGCTTAGCGAACAGAGACCCCCTAGCCACTTCAGTCTCGAACTAATGGGGGCCGGTGCCTTATCGTCGGGCCCGGAGGTCGCGCGCTGGAAGTTCGACAACAATTCCGCATCAGGTGCGTCGTGATCTCGGACCTAGTGGTCGACTGTCGGCCTAGGTGTCGATCGGTCGATTTCCTTCTGCTTATTCCGCTTCTCCCGCGCCGTCGCGAGATGAACCCGCAGGACCTAGTCGACACGTGCTGCTTCCCGTGGCGCGTTCGACCACCTCACGCCGATGGGCGTCACCTGTCGGCTCATGGTGTCGTGGCAAAAGGGTCGTCACCGATACTACTGGTTCGGCTAAGCAACCTAAAGCTCTCACGGACTGCCCCGACGCGACCTATGTGCCCCGGGAACAAATCACCCTAATGAGAGTGCCTCACCTGCCATGCATGCATTTGGGCGATTTCCCTCTGCTGCGCTGCGATGATCCCCCGCGCGAGGCGCCGCATCTCGGGATCTTTCCCATAATCAAGTTCAACCTTTGCCATAGCCACCGCCCCGGCATGGTGCGGAAGCATTCCTAATACAAAGTCTTGGTCCGCGTTGCCCTTCATCGGGTGATCCATGTCCATCATCATCTTGTCGTCAGCTGCCTTGAATGCTCTCGATGAGTTGCTGGCAGTGCCAGTCGACCCAGTTGTCAGCGGCCTAGTCGCGTTTGCCGTGGAGTCAGGCTGTTGAGCAAGCGCAAGGGTCGCGATGGCTGACAGGAGAGCGGCCATCTGGAGGGTCTTGAGGCGGTTCATCGGCGTATTCCTTGAGTTGAACACGAGCCAAGCTGGCGCTTCGGCAAGCGTGGGCCTTCCCGCGATAGGAAAATCAAGCGCGTTCCACACCGCGCAGATGGGGGTGCCCGGGGTTGGCCCACCAAAGTCCCAGGCGTGTCGCCTTCAGTCGCAGGGCGTTGCCGATGACCGACACCGAGCTTAGCGACATAGCTAGGGCGGCGAAAACCGGACTGAGCAGAATGCCGAAGGTCGGATAGAGGATGCCTGCGGCGACGGGGATGCCAATCGCGTTGTAGGCGAAGGCGAAGACAAGGTTCTGCCGGATGTTGCGCATGGTCATCCGACTGAGCGCCCTGGCTCTCGCGATTCCGGCCAGGTCGCCTTTGACGAGAGTCACGCCCGCGCTCCGGATGGCGACCTCGGTGCCGGTGCCCATCGCGATGCCGACGTCCGCCTCGGCCAGGGCAGGCGCGTCGTTCACCCCGTCGCCCGCCATCGCGACGATCTTCCCGTCGGCACGCAGCTTCTTGACGATGCGGTTCTTGTCCTCAGGCAGCACGTCCGCCTCGACGTCCTCGATCCCAAGTTGCTTACCCACGGCCTGTGCCGTCGTCTTGTTGTCGCCCGTCAGCATGACGACGTGAATGCCCTCCGCACGCAGGCTGTCGAGCGCCGCCCGCGTCGTCGCCTTGATCGGATCCGCGATCGCGATGATGCCACCCGGCTTGCCGTCGACGGCGACGAACAGCGCGGTAGCTCCAGACCCGCGTAGCTCGTCGGCCTTTGCGGCCAAGCCGCCCATGTCGACCCCGTGGTCGTCCATCAGCTTGGCGTTGCCGAGCGCCACGAGGCGTCCACCCACCTTTCCGGTCACGCCCTTGCCGGTGACCGATGCGAACTCGGACGGTTCGTCGGCGGCGATGTTCCTGTCCTTGGCGGCGCGCATGACCGCAGCCGCCAGCGGATGCTCACTGGACCGCTCGAGGCTGGCGGCCAGCTTCAGCAGGTCGTCTTCCGTGAGCCCGATGGACGGCACGATGGACGTGACGCGCGGCTTGCCCTCGGTGAGGGTACCGGTCTTGTCCACCACCAGCGTGTCGACCTTCTCCATTCGTTGAAGGCTTTCGGCGGATTTGATGAGGACGCCCGCACCGGCGCCTTTGCCGACCCCGACCATGATCGACATCGGTGTCGCCAGCCCCAGCGCGCAGGGGCAGGCGATGATGACGACGGAGACTGCTGCGATCAAGGCGAAGGAAAGGGCGGGTGCCGGGCCCCAGACCGCCCAACCGATGAAGGCCAGGATGGAGACGCCGAGTACGGCCGGAACAAAGTAGCCCGCTACGGTGTCGGCCAGCTTCTGGATTGGCGCCCGGCTGCGCTGCGCTGCCGCAACCATGGCGACGATGCGCGACAGCATCCCACCGGCGCCGACCGTGTCGGCGCGCATGATGAGCGAGCCGGTGCCATTCACGGTGCCCCCGATGATCTTGTCGCCCGATACCTTAGGGGACGGCATCGACTCACCGGTCACCATGGACTCATCCACGGCACTCTTGCCCTCCAGCACCGTGCCGTCGACAGGCACTCCGTCGCCGGGTCGGACGCGCAGCCAATCGCCGACCTGGACCTGGTCGAGCGCAACCTCCTCGTCGTCACTGCCCTCGCGCAGGCGCCGAGCCATCTTGGGTGCAAGGTTCAGCAGGGCACGTATGGCACCGCCGGTCTGGTCGCGGGCCCGAAGCTCAAGCACCTGGCCGAGCAGGACCAACACCGTGATGACAGCCGCGGCTTCGTAGTAGACGCCGACGGTGCCGTTCATCATCCGGAAGCCTGCGGGAAACAGGCCCGGGGCGAAGGTCGCAACGAGGCTGTAGAGGTAGGATGCACCGGTGCCGAGGGCGATCAGGGTGAACATGTTCAGGTGCCCCGACCGAACGGACGCGGCACCCCGGGCAAAGAACGGCCAGCCCGCCCACAGCACCACCGGTGTCGCCAGTGCGAACTGGATCCAGACCGACCACTGCTCCGGCACGAGACTGCCCACGCCAAGCCAGGGGATGTGGCCGCCCATCTCAAGAATGAAGACTGGAAGCGTCAGCACCAGGCCGATCCAAAAGCGCCGCGACATGTCTGCGAGTTCGTGGTTCGGCACTGCCTCGGCGGTGACCTCCACCGGCTCGAGGGCCATGCCGCAGATTGGGCAACTACCGGGACCGACCTGCCGGATCTGCGGGTGCATCGCGCAGGTATAGATGGCGCCGGGGTTTACGTGCTCGGCAGCCTTGGGCTTCAGAAACCCAGTGGGGTTGGCCTCGAACTTGGTTTGGCAACGGGTCGAGCAGAAGTGGAAGGTCGTGCCTCCGTGATCCGACTTGTGCTTCGAGGCGGCCGGATCGACCATCATGCCGCAAACCGGGTCCGTCACCGGAGCGGTCGCGGCTCCTCTGGTTTCAGGACGATGTGCAGTCTGATGCTCGCTCATGGAACCACCTGGTCAAGTCGCGCCCGATGTGGCGTAGCCCGAGATGTGGGGCTTCCCATGATGGGAAGGTCAAGGGACCTAGCGGACTTTGCCGAACGAGCCGCTGCGAGGGCCAGTGTCGGAATGACGATCCACTGGGCTAGCGGGGAAAGTCCGATGTTTGTGATGGGTAGAAGAGGCATCAAGTCGCTGTAGGTCCAGAACCCTCGGGCCGTGCTGACGTGCTCGACGATAGCGGTGGTGCCCAGCCCGGAGATGACAGTCGTGGCAGCCACGGGCAGGAGACCGTCCAGTGGCCAATCTGTCGTCGTGATCAAGAGCAGGCTACCAATGAACGTTGCTGCGTCGATCAACTCGTCGCCGACAGTTCAATGAGCTACCATGAACGCCATCTCGCTTGCGGAGCCGGTCTTCCACAGCGTGTAGAAAGGGAGCTCAGCGACCCCCTAGACAACATTTGAAAACGCAACGACATAGATATATTGGTGAAGCGCTCGCCAGTTGACATAATGGGCCATTCGGCAGCCCTGGCGGACAACAGGTCTGTTGCCACCATCATGACACTCCACAGCGAGGTCTCCAGATGGTGTTCCACAGCGGTGGCTTGAGTAAACGCTGATCTTAGGTGTCGACGCCTCGGTTGCCTCCCGCCTGATCAGCAAGTTGGTCTCATTGCCTGCTGCCAGCGAAGAGACCCACCAGGAGCTACTTGCCCGTCAGAACGCCAGCATCGGAACATACCCAAGTGGTTCGGGTGCGCCGCAATCGGGGACAAGCTCTACGGGTACCCCGCTTGACCTTCCCATGATGGTAAGCCTGACTGCTATGGTCATGGAGAAGGTCGAGATGGTCATCAGCGAGGCCGCGAGGGCGTCGGGCGTGAGTGCCAAGATGCTCCGCTACTACGAAAGCATCGGGTTGCTGCCTGACGTGCCCCGGACGGCCAGCGGTTATCGGACGTATGGCAAACGGGAAGTGGAGACGCTGCGGTTCATTCGCCGCTCGCGTGACCTTGGCCTGTCGATGGATCGTGTCAGGCTCCTGGTCGGGCTTTGGCATGACGGGGAGCGCCCGAGCCGTGAGGTCAAGCGCATTGCCCTGGAGCATGTGGCTGAACTGCACATCAAAATCAGCGAGCTGACGGCTATGTGCTCGACGCTGGAGGAGTTAGCCGCCGCCTGCCGAGGCGACCACCGGCCTGACTGCCCCATCCTGCGTGACCTGGAACGCGGCGCACGGAGGGCATCTCGGGTATCGGTCTAACTCTCAAAGTGGCACAGAAAGAGCACCTCCCCCTTTGAGGTCCTAATCAGATGTGCGTCTGGCCATAGCTACTTCTGGCTGCTGAACGTCCCGCGCAACGACAGATGTCATAGCGGCGGAAGCTCGACCTTTGCCTTCCGCTCTGAATAGCGGTCCGTCAGCGTCACGGTGTGCGGGCGGAGCAGGATGGTGAAGCGGACCAGCTCCTCCATGACGTCGACAATGCGGTCGTAGAAGGCGGACGGCTTCATGCGTCCAGCCTCGTCGAACTCCTGGTAGGCCTTGGCGACGCTGGACTGGTTGGGGATCACCACCATGCGCATCCATCGGCCGAGCACGCGCAGCGCGTTCACCGTGTTGAAGGACTGCGATCCGGCCGACACCTGCATGACCGCCAGCGTGCGTCCCTGGGTCGGCCGGACGCCATCCAGCTCGAGCGGCAGGTGGTCGATCTGCGCCTTCATCACCGCCGACATCTGCCCGTGTCGTTCCGGGCTGCACCAGACCTGGCCCTCTGACCAGACCGACAGCTTGCGCAATTCATGGACGGCCGGATGGTCGTCGGCCTTCACCTGGTCTGGCAACGGCAGGTCGGCAGGGTCGAAGATACGGGTCTCCGCACCAAAGAAGCGCAGCAGACGCGCCGCTTCCTCCACAGCAAGCCTCGAATAGGACCGGTCCCGCAAGGAGCCGTAAAGCAGCAGGATACGGAGCGGCGGTTCATAACTGCCGAGCGCGAGCCCCGGGCGCGACTGGGCAACAGTGCGATCGAGCGCGGGCAGGCGGTCCGGGTCCGATAGCTGGCGCAACCTCATGCCGCCTGCCCTCGCTCGTACCAGCCGCGCGACCATCGGACGATGGCCACGACCGACAGCATGACCGGCACCTCGACCAGCACGCCGACGACGGTCGAGAGCGCTGCACCCGACTGGAAGCCGAACAAGGCAATGGCAGTCGCCACAGCAAGCTCGAAGAAATTGCTGGCGCCGATCAGCGCGGACGGTCCGGCGACACACCACGCAACCCCAAGCTGGCGGTTCAGGACGTAAGCAAGCCCCGCATTGAAGTAGACCTGGATCAGGATCGGCACCACCAGCATTGCGATGACGAGCGGCTGGCGCATGATCTGCGCGCCCTGCAGGCCGAACAGCAGCACCAGCGTCAGCAGCAGTGCCGACTGCGACATCGGTGCGAGCGTGCGCAGTGTGCGGTCAAGCGCCGCCTGGCCGCCGTTGCCCAGCAGCCCGCGGCGCCAGAGCTGCGCCAGGACCACGGGGATCAGGATGTAGAGGACGACCGAAAGGATCAGCGTGTCCCAGGGCACCGTGATCGCGGAGATGCCGAGCAGCAGCGCGACCAGCGGCGCGAACGCCACGATCATGATGGCGTCGTTGAGCGCCACCTGGGACAGCGTGAAGTGCGGCTCGCCCTCCACCAGGTTCGACCAGACGAACACCATGGCCGTGCAAGGTGCCGCCGCCAGCAGGATGAGCCCAGAAATGTAGCCGTCGATCATGGGGGCAGGCAGATAAGGCCGGAATACCACGCCGATGAACAGCCAGCCGAGCAGCGCCATCGAGAAGGGCTTGACCAGCCAGTTGATGCCGACCGTGGTCATGATGCCGCGCCAGTGGCTCTTTACCTGGCCCAGCGCTGCCAGGTCGACCTTCAGCAGCATGGGAATGACCATTAGCCAGACCAGCACGGCAACCGGAAGGTTGATGTGCGCGACCGTCGCCGTGCCGAGGGCGTGAACACGCCTGGCAGCAGCTGGCCCAGGCCGATGCCGACGATGATGCAGAGCGCCACCCACAGCGTCAGGTAGCGCTCGAACAGCCCCATCTGCGGCGCCTTGCCAGGGGCGACGACAACTGCGGCGCTCATGGCGCGTGCTTGGCGATGAGCCGTCCATTAGCGTCCACGACCGCCTCGCCGTCCTCCTTCGAGAAGGCCGCGCGTTGCGGTGGCAGCATGTCCAGCACCGTCTCCGAGGGGCGGCAAAGCCTCACGGCGTCGGCCGTAACCACGATCGGCCGGTTGATGAGGATGGGGTGCGCCATCATGGCGTCGAGCAGCGCGTCATCCAACAGCGCCGGGTCATCCAGCCTCAGCTCGTCGTAGGGCGTCTCCTTGCGGCGCAGCACGTCGCGCACCGGCACACCTATGCGCGCAATGAGCGTCGCCAGCTCGGCACGGGATGGTGGTGTCTTCAGATACTCGATGACTGCGGGTTCCTCGCCGCTGTTGCGGATCAGGGCCAGGACGTTGCGTGAGGTGCCGCAAGCCGGGTTGTGGTAGATCGTGACCGTCACGCGGGCGCACCCTGCCCACAGCAGGCGGTAGCGGCCGACATCCCGGCATCCGGGGCGCAGCAGGCGTCCTGAGGCGCATCAGGAGAGCAGCAGGCCTCGAGCGCCGTCCGGATTGCTGCCGGTTCGGGGCTGCCACCGTAGACGGTGCTGGTTACCGAGGTGAGGAAGGTCTCCCACGACAAGCCCTGCGGATCCGTGATCCACGCTTTCTCCGACTGCGCGTAGCAGCACGTGGTCTGGCCTTCCTCGAGCACCGGCTGGTCGGCCTCTTTCAGCCGTCCATAGACGTCCTGCAGCTCGCCAGGCGTCTCGACCTGGATGCCAAGGTGGTCGAGACCGGCCTTTCCGCTGCGGGTCGAGATCGCGAAGTTCAGAGCGGGATCGTCGAGCATCCACTTCGCGTAGTCCAGCTTGGTCACCGCCGGATCCGCCGCGAAGAGCGTGCTGTAGAAGCGGACCGATTGGTTGAGATCAGCGACCGAGACGTGAACGTGCAGGCGCTTCATGGCGCGGTTCTCCTACGGCTGTGGGTGCGGGGACGCACTCGCCGACACCGCATGCCGAGGCATCGCCCTGGCAGCAGTTCTCGGTGAGGTAGGCCAGCAGGTCGTTCATCACGGGGTAGGCCGCCGAGTAGATCAGGGATCGGCCATCACGCCTGAAGGTGACGAGATGGGCGTGCTTCAGCTGGTTGAGGTGGAAAGAGAGCGTGGCACTCGGCAGCCCGAGCTGCTCAGCAATCGAGCCCACGGTCATGCCCTCGGCTCCGGCCTGCACAAGCAGGCGGAAGATGTCGAGGCGGGACTCCTGGGCAAGAGCCGCAAGAGCTGCGATAACACCTAACTTCTCCATATCTCCAAGATAGTGGAGGAATCAGGTTCGTCAAGGCTGCTTTGGGTCAGCGCGGCGAAGGGACTTTTCGACTGCTATTTCGCAAGCGTGTCACCACGTCCCAATGGCATTGTCTTGCGGCATCTTCACCGTCGTATCGCGAGGCGCCGCTCGTTGCGATGGCCTCGTTCCTGTCCATTAGGCAATGGCGATCGTCCTGGCCTCTGCCACTGGCGACCCGACTGCGACACGCAAGCGCCTGTGCGAGCTGCACCCTTCTCAACATTTCGGCAGCTTGCACTCGGACCGGTGCGTCATCGTCACGCTTACGCAGCAGAATCGCCAGGCGCTGGAGGTCATGCTCCGTAAACAGGTTATCGATTGCCGCTCTCCGGTGAGTCGCTAACAGCGTCGGAGATGATGAATCACGTCGGCGCAGAGCTTGAAGCAAATACGGGAGATTAAAGGTTTCAATCCATTTATGGCGAAAGTTTCAAATTTGTCAGCTCCGTCAAAAAGATGGAGTCGTGTGCAAGAATCTGGATGAAGCGAGGACGTGGGTATCGAAGAATCTCTCTTAAATTCACGCCAATAGACTGACGCAAATTTATCGTCGCGGAAGTGTTATCAGGTTGTCGCTCTGAACACGGTAGCGCAATCATCGCATACTCGATAGAGATTCATTCCACCGATGTATGAACATGAGGCGACCATGGCAGTCGTTCGAGCGTTACGCGATGGTGAAAAACAAGATAACGCTATCGCCATCGAGGGATTAAGGCGCACTTGTCTACGAATGGAGATCGCCATGGCCTTGGCGCTGGCAATTCTTCTGGCCCTATTGTGTGCGGCTATGTTCTTCTTCTGGGCGTAGCTAACCTGCGGCTAGTCCGTGTTTCGCGAAACCCGAATGTCGTCGACCGCCCGCTTTGCGCGTTGCATCCTGTGACGAAGCCAATTCAACTCGACTGATGTCTGTTCGGAACTTGGTCGCGCTTCCATAGCTTTGATAGCTGCATGCCATAGGTTTAACGCCGATCTAGCATTTCCTGCCTGTTCTGCCTGCAAGGCCAAGTCTCGCCAGTAGGCGGGGTCGTCTAGTGGCGTAGCCATAGCCGAGACGTAGGCGGAGCTGGGTTTGCTGACAAGCTTCTCTTTTGGGGAACAGTGTCAGATTTTAGGACAGCGGCAGAGTGGGATAAGCTCGTGGGGCGAGACAAAGGCGGGCGCTCGCTCAACCGATGGCCTCTGCGCCCAAACTTTAACAAAGACCAAGCGCTGCCATCATTATGTGCCAAACCTGTCCAAGTAATAAGATGTAATAGTTTGCTGACACCGTTGTATGCGATCCGCTGTAAGCGGAATATCTTGCCTGCATGGCAAATTACCTAGATGACCTGACTTTCAGCGGGATCAGGCTTTTCGATGTGAGGCTGCAGGGGACGTGGAAACGGCACTGCATTTCTGGAGAGCGGCCGTCGCGATGGCGAGGCAGCAGACGTCTTTTGGAGCCACGCACGACTTGAGGTGGCTTTCGAGCAGACTTGCGCGTGCGGAGTGCGTCGTTGGCCTAGTTAGAAGCGACCGACGGCCTGGCAGCTTGCATTAGTTCGTTATGCGGATCGGGCAGGTGTCAGGCCCAGAGACTGTAGCGGGAATTTCGAGCTGGGTCGCTCCTGGGTAACGGGTATCAGGCTGAGCGGCGCGAGGCTCGGCTTGCCCTGTTGTGGGCCGTCTAGGTCAAAGCCAATTGTAGCTTGAAAATGCTGGTCCCGCCCTCCCTTCTCGGCAGCACGGGCTTGGCGGTAGATTTCAATCAATGCGGTCTGGAGCGTGTCCTCCCTGCGCCAGAACAGCAGCTCACCACGAGTAAGGGTTTCCAAGGCGAAAGTCTTGGCGGCATCGTCGCCGTGCCGGTCGCGATGGAGGTCCCGGTGTCGCGGGTCATCCTTGTCCATCAGCCCCGGAGAGGGGCAGAAGCGCAAGGGTTTGGCTCTCCCACCACCCCGCATGTCAGCGAGCAGAGTCTCGAGGCGGCCCAGGTCCGGGCAGTCGATCTCGATAAGCTGCCTGTCAGATTTTGGTAGGTTCAGCAGCCGGTTGCGGGCCGACATGTCGAGCAACCGGTTGCACCAGCGCTGGACCCGGTCGGTCGACATCTCGGGAGCCTGTAACTCCTCCCTGTCCACCCGCAGGGCGGGGGCGCCTCGAAGGCAGGCTGCTCGTCGGGCTCACTTACGGTTGCCCCGCCGGGCTCGGCTAACGCAGCCACAATGGTCGGCAGCGGGTGGATGCGCCGCAAACACGGCTGGTGGATATCGATGACTTCACGAAAGTCGGTCTCATCCTGGTCCTCGGCCGGACGCAGGTTGGCCTGCCCCTGCTGACAAGCCGCCGCAAAGGTCGGCTTGCGGATCGAGGTCACCAGGGTGGTCTCAAAAACCCTCAGATCGCCCAGCGTCAGGCGGTTCCGGAGGCCAGGCAGGTCTTGCAGCATCGATCGGCCCGCATCGAAACTTGAGAGCCAGACCCCGGTGAAGGCATGCCCCTTGGTGAGGACGATAACCGGTCGCAAGCCGATGGCTTCCAGGCAGGCCGCGAACAGCACGGCGGTATCAAGACAGGTCGCCAGCCGTTCTTAGAGCATTTGGCTCGGCAGCCTGATGCGCTGGCCGCTCTCGATGAAAGACCCTGGCGGGTTGATGTAGGCGATGTTGAGCGCGCAGATAGCGTTCCACAGGGCCTGCGCCTGTGCTGAAACGCCGTTCTTGTCCGTTTGATAGCCATCAAGTCCGGGGACTGCCCAGCCTGCCTTAGGATGTCCGAGGCGGCCCGCAAGATCCGCTGGACCGCCGGATCATTGGGCATCACGAACGCGGCCAGTATATCAGGATACCTGACAGGCCACCCCACTTGTTGCGTGCGAGCACACGGACGTCGCGGCTTTTCTGCATTAACTCCCGGCCGCCAGCGGAGGCGACGAAGGCCACCGTGGCGCGCGAGGCTTCCGTATGGGCAGCCAGTCGCGCGCCGTCGAGACGGATGTCAAGGTCCTTGACTAGGTGAAGCTGTCCGGCCGCCACCTGCTGGAGGCGCCACGAACGGGGCAGTAGAAACGGCGGCTCGCTGCTTACCGATATTTCGACGAGAGAAAGCTCGTCTTCCCCCTGGTTTTTCAGGGAGAGCTCTTGCAGCACCGGAACGCTGTTCTCCCAGAGGCTGGCATTGATGGCGCTCTGCATGAGCAGTGACAGGATGACCGGAGGCGGAGCATCCTCCTGCGCTGAGACCCCGTCGGGAGCCGAGTGGTCCGTGTGGTCGTAGTCCAAGCTGCCCCTCGAACTCTATACGCGGCCCGGAACCGGCTTCCCTTGTCCGCCAATCGAGTGCTTAACCGGAACGGTCGAACGTCGCGAGTCGTCATTTCGATCATAGGCAACGGCGGGTTTGGTCGACAGTCGTGGCCAGCCGGGGCCAAATGAGGGCCTGTTGCAGGGACTGTCGCAGAGCGCCCTGGTCGTGGCAGATCGCGCCCACGATACCAACGCCTTCCGTCAGCCTGTGGAGCAGCAGGGCATAGTTCTGCGCTCCGCTTAATTGCACCTGGATTTGGAAAGCTGCTCCAGCCGCGTGCTCTATCGCCGCCGCAACGCCATCGAACGCATGTTGTGTCGGCTGAAGGACTACCGCAGGATCGCCACCCGCTAAGACAAGCTCGCGACCAACTTCGCCAGCTGCGTCTACCTCTCCGCCGCCGTCAGCTTCTGCTTATAAGGCCAGACCCGCCGCATCAAGGGAGAGCCATCGCGGTCGTCAAGCCGAACAAGTAGGCGCCCTGGCTTAGAAGCTCTTGGGGACCGGGCCGGTTGTCCGGGTCATGCCATACCATCATAGGCTTCTTGCTCAGCGCTTGGTGGTGGCCGCTGTCGCCACCTCGCGCTCTGGATGGCCCCGCATCCGTGCAATAGCGGCCTGCACGGCGTCACGAACCTTTGCCCGATGTCGCGGAGGCTGCATCAGGTCACGTTGCTCTTTCATTCGTTCGGCGATCTGCTCGGCCACCTTAGCGGTCGCGGTGGCATCGCGGTGTGTAGCGGATGCCCCGGCTAGGGAGGATCGCGGCTTGCCCACTTTTTGACGTTGCTCGAGCCCCTGCTCGCTCCGTTGCATCTGCCGGACGGTTCCGCCGGGTCAGTGCCAACGGAGCCTCTTAAGCGGGCAACTTCCGAAGTCGCGCAACCTGCGCTTTCGAATAATTCTTAAGGTTTGGTCCTTCGATTGAGTAACGCGGCATGCTGCTTCTCAGTCGCTTCATCGACTGGAAACATGCACTCCATGCGTAGCTCCTGCGCGGCGACCGTCGTGGGCGTGCCGACCGTCGAGATGATCGAAAAGTAGTTAAGGATCATACCCTCCTTCTCGAAGCTCAACGGTATCATCGGGAGAAGTTCGTCCGAGCTTGTGCTCTTATCGCCAGATCTTCGGTAGTCTGCCAGAACGGCCAGGAGATCGCGCGTGCGCTCGTCGACGAGGCGGCCGACGGCCTCGCGATGCACGCGGGCGATGAGAGCGCGCTCGACCCGGTCCCAATCGCGAATGAACGGGCGCATGCCGCCTGGATCGAACATTAGGTGCAGGACGTTGCGCGGCCCTTTCCGCGCCCGGAGGTCAACGAACTGGCCGAAGAAAAGCGGCGCCGCCTCGTTGGTTGCTAGCACATTCCAATAGCGGTCCATCAGGATCGCCGGATATGGCTCCTGCTGATGGAGCATCCGATTTACGGCGCGTGTAATGCTGCGCATCTCCGGCCCGTCCCAGTCACCGTCGGGGTAGACTGGAGCATACCCGGCGGCGAGCAGGAGGGCGTTGCGGTCCCGCAACGGGACGTCGAGTGCTTCGGCGAGGTCGATGAGTTTCTGTCGCCCCGGCATACTCCGGCCACTCTCGATGAAGCTAAGATGACGCTGTGAGAGACCAGCCTCCAGCGCCAAATCGAGCTGGCTTTTGCCGCGAAGCGATCGCCAGTGACGAAGCAGCGATCCGAGTTCCGTAATGACGTTGCGGCGAGGCTCAATTGACATGGAGATATCATCATCCTGTCCGGCGGATGCTGTGAGGCATTCGCCGGACATTGAGGGTTCAGACGCTCGGAGCGGTCCAGGCGTAGGGCTGGAACTCCGTCTCGAGTGGAGGCTCGGTGACGCTGGCCGTGTAGTTCGTGATTGTTGAAGCTGCGACAATTGCAATGACCTCGAGCAGGTGATCTCGGCCGAAACCTTGGGCGAGGAAGTCCTGGCCGTCCGCCTCTGTGATATGACCGCGCTTCTCGATCAGCGCCGTGGCAAGGGTGGACAAGGCGCCGAGCTTCGCCTCAGCAGGTGCCCGGCCGTTCCGAATGGCCTCTACATCCTCACTGGCAAGGCCAGCCTGAAGAGCCAGGAAGGAGTGGAAGGCGACGGCCCAGCTCGCCCTGTTGGCCACGGCGTCCGTCAGCAGGACCACCTGTATTTGAGGCTCGGAGAAACTGCCGCCATGAATTTTCCCGAAGAGCGCCACGAGGCTATCGATGAGAACGGAGGAGGTCGACATAGCACGTGCGATGTTGGGCAGTGTGCCCCCGAAGGCGGTCTGCAGTTGCTGCAGCGCAGGGCGGGATGTCACTGACGCGGTTTCAATACTATTTAGAATGAAGTCCTTCATGATTGCGCCTTTGCATATTTCTCAGCACCAGAACTGCCTGGACTGTCGACAGCGGTCTAAACTGCGCACGTCATGCTCTCAATTACTTGAGAGGTAATATCCGCCTCGCCTGATCGAAGGGCAGGAAATTTAGGCTTATCGCCCTTCGTCGTTACTCGGCTCCTATGCCGACCATCTCCGCCATGGCCGAGGTTGGCCGCTATAACGGCCCAGTCAAAGGGAGTTCTGTGAACCAAGCATCCCAGCTAAGGCAGGGGGGGCTGGACGGCTTCACTCTAGAGTGCGCTTGCGCGAGCGCGGGGACGAGCCCTGACCGCCGATAACACTAGAACCCGTAAAGCGGTCGATCTTAAGCGCAACGCCGGTTGCCAATATGTTCTCATTGAGCTACACGATGTTGGCTTGCCAATCAGATGAAGGTCTGGCTGACATGGAGAGCCTCTTGACCGCTACAGGGACCCACCGCGCACCGTCGATATGACCGACCGGCACAAGCCAGTCGTCATTCCGTCCGTTCGTCCCCCTGTTGCTTGCGAGTTGCCCTATGCCCGGCACTACCTCAAACGCTGAACCTGTACACGAGCATACATTCTCGGACCCTGGCCCAGATTCCATCGCTGCCGAAGCGTCCCAACTTGAGGACCCGGCGAAACTTGCCGTCAGCCTCCTGATTGACCAAGCGCTAAAAGCTGCAGCGACAACATTTGCGGAAGCAGGCGCTGATGGTGTCGTCGCGATCCTCGTGTCGACAGAGCTCTCCTGGATTCTACTAGCTACTCACGACTGGAAGCGGCGAGGTCGTTGCGATATGTCGCCGACCTATGTCAGCGAGCGCATGTGGGGAGAAAGAGGCTCTTGGGTCTGCTGGACACCCGAAGAGCCACCAGGCTCCTCCAGCAAGGAGGCCGTCAACGAGGCTTTTTCGCAGGCGGTATCGGAAGGAAAGCACGCAGCGGCACTTGTTGGTGACCTATGCTGGCTGCCTCCGGACGTACGCCAGGGGGCTGACGTCTTTCTCACCCTGATGCCACTAAACAGTCGCGATATCAGTTTTATCGCCCGGAGGCTGTCCGGCCACGAGCCGACCATGGCCCTTAGCGATGAAGAAGCGGCAGCATTGACACCGAGACTGCTACGGTGGGCCCGCCGACCTGGACAGAGTGCAGACGCCTACATCGAGAAGTTGAAGCATCTACTTAAGAGTGGAGCCCAGACGGTAGAGGTGCGGAAATCATCTCCCCGCCAGCTGCCGACCCTTGATCGACTACACGGCATGGATGAGGCCGTAGCATGGGGTCGAGATGTGGCGCGTGACCTGACCCTCTACAGGCGTGGAGAGATTGCATGGGTCGATGTCGACCGTGGCTGTTTGCTCTCCGGGCCGCCAGGTTGCGGTAAAACACTATTTGCGCGGGGGCTTGCAACCACCTGTGAGGCAACGCTCATCACCGGCTCCTACGGTCAATGGCTCGGCACCGGCAGGGCTCATCAGGGCGACCTGTTGAAAGCCATGAAGAACACGTTCAACGAAGCACGCGCGGCCGCACCGGCAGTCCTGTTCATCGACGAAGTAGATTCTCTCCCAAACCGCGGGACAGTCACCCACCACTATGCCGAGTGGGAAATCCAGGTGGTCAATGCCTTGTTGGCGGAGATCGATGGCGTTGAAGGGCGTGAAGGCGTCATCCTGCTAGCGGCATGCAACTATCCGGAGAAACTTGACCCCGCCCTTGTGAGGAGCGGTCGACTAGACCGGCATATTCGAATCAAATTACCCGATCGAGCGGCCCTCGTGGGTATTTTGCGGGAGCATCTTGGCTCAGACTTGAAGTCGCAGAACCTCGACGACGCAGTGCTTGCGGCTGATGGATCCAGTGGTGCGGACTGCGAGCGTCTGGTGCGCGGCGCCCGGAGGCGGGCACGGTCGGCGAACCGACAGATGGTCTTGGCCGACTTGATGGAGGAGATCGGCGGCGTGGATGACCGGTCAGCCGAGGAGCTCTGGCTAACCGCAGTGCACGAGGCGGGCCACGCAATCGTTGCCGGGACGCTGCTACCCGGCTGTCTTCAAGCCGTCTCCATCCAGTCGAAGGGCCTTTCACAGGGAACAACCTCCATTGCCCTAAAAGGGCAGCTGTTGAAGCGAGCGTCCGACATCAAAATCGAGTTGATGATCCTCTTGGCAGGACGAGCAGCCGAAGAGGAAGTTTTTGGTGTGGTCTCCTCCGGTTCAGGCGGATCCATCGATAGTGATTTGGGAAGGTCTACAAGTCTTGCTGTCGACGCAGCACTGGCGCTGGGTCTGGATAGACTAGGCGGCCTCGTCTGGCGTGGTCGTATCCAAGCGCATGACCTCAGGACACAACTCACGACGGATGTGCAGCTGGCTGAGCAGGTGCGGAACCAGTTGGATGAGGCTTACTCGGCGTCGCGTGCCATCGTCACCCACCACGTTGCAGCCCTGCTAACGGTGGCCTCGGCCCTCGTGAGAAAGCGCGTGCTCCAGGGTCGAGATGTGGAGCTCGCTCTGTCAGGATAAGTTTGGTGGCCTACGGCCCAGCCTTGATCGAGATACCGGACAATACAGACTTCAACTCCATTCTTGGCAGGACACACGATGCCAATCCTCATCACGCGCGAAGCCGTACTTGGTGACATCCATTTCGAGATTAGCCGACTAGAGGCACTGGTTTCGGACCTACGCCGCCTCGCGGAGGGCAGGCGGCCTCAATCTGATGTGCTGGAGGCCGCTCCTCTTCTGGAGCGCTGGACGGTCGACCGGCGACCAGACTCCTGCCTCCGTGGGGTAGTTCACGGGCATCCGACACTGTGGGGGCCAGAAATCGTAACGTCTGCAGTTTGGGTCCTCGCCCCCGAGCTTGGGTGGGCGCGCACACTGTCGCGCCACTACCGCCTTGGGCGGTCAGCCCAAGGGGAGCACGCACACTGAGGACGCTGTGGCACCTGGTCCAACCGTAAGCGCTATTGCTTGCTGGGGTCTGACACCTAGCTTTCGAAGCTCAGGCTTGAGGGGACTGCAGATCGAGGTGACACCGCGGCCCGCAGCGCTCTGCCGTGACCTGGGCGATGGATCAGAGGGACTACTCGCAGAGGCAAGCCTGCGGACTGGTCGGCATGCAGTCGAAGACGTTCTGCTATGCCAGCCTCAGACTAGACGACACGGCGCTGCGACACCGGCGGCGGGCGTTGACTGCCGAGCGGCGGCGGTTCGGCTGCAGGCGCCTGCATATCCTGCTGGCGCGGAAGGGCCTTCGGCTGAACCACAAGAAGCCGTTCCGGCTGTACCGCCAGGAGAAGCTGGGCGTGCCCAAGCGAAGCAGCCGCAAGCGGGTGCTTGGAACGCGCTTGCCGATGGTCCTACCGGAAGCGCCGAACCGGCGCTGGTCGCTCGACTACTTCTCTGATGCTATTAACAACGGCCGCCGGTTCCAGGCTGGCGGTGGTAGACAACTTCAACCGTGAGTGCCTCGCCCTGGCGGTTGATACATCGCTCTCCGGGTTGCGGATCGGGCACGAGCTGCGTCAGATCAATGAATTTCACGGTCACCCGGCAAACCGCAGCAAATCGGGTTCGTGAGAAGCGTCCATGGCCGTTCAGGAACGTTCGACGCATGCATGGATCTGCAACGAGCACTTGTTCAGAAGCCCAACTGGCGCGCGATGGATCGTCGAGCATGAAGGGTCGACTACAATCACGTGCGCCTATACACGAACCTCAACGGGCTCACCCCAACGGCCTTTATCACGCCGCAAACAGCGGCCTACTGAGATACGGCTCCGCCTACGAACGAAACACATCGGGCGCGGGGTCAATCCCTTGATGGGTCCGAACAACCTTGCTGAAGATGCCCAGTAGGTGTATGTCCAGATCTGGACAAGGACCATGGGTGTGCTTATGGCCGGGGCAGATGAACTTTACCCACCATGGCTTGATGGCACAGGGCGCTCGTCAGGGCCATTCGTGCTCGACGTGGACCGCTATAGCCCGGAGAATCGCCGACGGCTGAGCGGCCCTGGAGTCCGAACTTTCACAGCTATCGCTGACGTCTGGCAGTTAAATGAAACCCAGCGCCGCCTGATTCTTGGTCTACCATCCAGATCTACCTTTCAGAACTGGGTCAGCAAGGCTAAGGCACATTGCGATCTAACGCTTGACGTGGATACGCTTACACGGCTGTCCGCTGTGCTCGGCATCTACGCAGCCTTAGGAATCCTCTTCTCGACCCAGGAGGAGCAGGTCGCTTGGCTGAAAGGGACTCATCGAGCCAGGCCGTTCAAAGGCAGCGCGCCTCTGGCTCTAGTGGCTGGAGGCACGTTGGCTGGCTTGCTTGCGGCCCGTGACTTCCTGGATGCAGCCGTCTTCGGTGCCGCGATCGCACCAAATGAAGTAGATAAAGATTTCCGTCCCTACATTGACAGCGACATTGTCTTCAGTTGATTGCAGCTTCTCGCTGAGAAGAGATCTACATCTCTTATTGCGAATCTCATCGCCTCAGTTTTAGTCACAGTTAGCGGGTGCGGCGGAAAGTCCTCCATTCCAGCCCAGCGGTCCTGAGTTCGGTTCCTCCAGTGGGGGCTCCTTCGAGGGCGGGTTTGAGCAGTCACAGCTACTTCTCTTCCTGCGACCTGGCCCTGCGAAGGCAGAGGAAGCGGCTGTATTGCGGGCTTGATATTGAGGCTTACCACTGGCTACCCTTGGCGCTTGAAGGTGGATTGCAGTCGTACTGGGGGATAGCAGTGTCTACGCCACCCCATAATTGGTATGACTCTCACGCGACATATGCGGCGACGCTATACGATCAGCTTCTCCCAATCTCACGGCAAGAATGGTTAGCTGACCTGCTTCCTGACCGACCCGCGGTGATATTCGATGTCGGTGCGGGCAGCGGGCGAGATGCTCGAGCATTCGCTGGCCTGGGCTATGAGGTCGTGGCGATCGAGCCTTCCAGTGGTTTGCGAGATCACGGGATGGCAACAGCTGCCCCCGGCGTACGATGGGTAGCAGATGGTTTACCGGGTTTGGCAGCCGCAGCTCGGTTAGGTCTTGCTGCAGACCTTGTGTGTGTCAACGCGGTCTGGCAGCACGTCCATCCTTCAGAACGCCCACGCGCGTTCCGCAAAATGGTCTCCTTGTTGAAGTCGGGCGGTCTGTTGGTGATGACCCTGAGGAGCGGTCCCGATTCAGGCCGTGGTGATCACCCCGTGCACTCAACCGAGATTCTTGCGCTTGCACGAGATCATGGGGTGCAAGTCATCCGGGTCGTGCGTGCGGATGACCCTCTCAGCCGGTCAGAAGTCACCTGGACAAACATCGTCCTGCGCCTACCCGACGATGGCGCTGGAGCTTTGCCGCTTCTCCGCCACCTCATTTTATCCGATGCGAAGAGTGCCACCTATAAGCTGGGGCTGCTCCGAGCACTGTGCAGAATGGCCGATGGGGCGGCAGGCCTCGCCACTGACGGCGAAGACCACGTTACGGTACCGCTTGGCCTGGTCGGCCTCTACTGGCTGCGACTCTACATGCCCTTAATCGCGGCTAATTTGCCGCAAGCTCCGGGCAATCGACGAGGCGGTAAAGGGCTAGGCTTCGCCGGACCGGGGTGGGACGCGATGTTCGATCAGGACGTCTCCCAGCGCGACCTGCGTATCGGTGCCACTTTTGTTGGTCCGCAGGCCGCCGCCATCCAGGCCGCCCTGAAGGACGCGGTCGACCATATTTGTCGAATGCCCGCGACCTTCCTTACCTATCCCGGCGGAGGACGCATACTTGATTGCTCTCGCTCTACGGGGAGGCGGCCTGCCGGGTCGTTCACACTCGGGCAGGAGGCGCTTGAGTCGTATGGTGTGATGCGTGTCCCCAGGCACCTCTGGACGGCGATGGCGCAGCTTGCGTGCTGGATCGAACCAGCCCTGGTGTCGGAGTGGACGAGGCTCGTTCGGACCTACGCAACGTCACAGGGTCGCTCCACAGAGAGCGACGTCATCGCAGCTGCCATGGCTTGGTCGGATCCAGACCGTGATGTGGCGATATCGCGGTCGATAGCGGTCAAGATGATGCAGGGTGGACGCGAGGTTCGCTGCGTCTGGAGTGGCAAGCGACTGGGGCCACAGAACCTCGACGTCGACCATTGCCTGCCGTGGTCGGCATGGCCCTGTGGCGATCTTTGGAACTTGATGCCTGCTGATCGCACGGTGAATCAACATAGCAAACGAGACCGCTTGCCATCCAGCCAGGCACTTCAGGATGCGAGCGCGCGTATCGAGGAGTGGTGGTCAGAGGCCTATCTCTCCCGGCAAGACGGCCTACTACCTGGGCGCTTCCTCATGGAGGCTCAAGCCAGCCTTCCAGCCTTGTCTTCCCGCGCCGACATTCAGTTACCGGAGCTGTTTGCTGCCGTTGACCTACAGCGTCTAAGGCTGCGGCAGAACCAAGGAGTCCCGGAATGGGACTCAAGGAGATGAAGCTTGCGGACAGCATTGAGAATTGGTGAGCTTGCGTGGGAGCAAGGGCTTGGCGACTTTGGAAGTTCGTTAGCGCCAAATAGTGTCGTTATCTGACTTTCAAAATCTAAGCCATGCTCCCTGGCCCTAGACCGGAAGGGAGAAGCATGCCCACTTAATAGCCACCCTGGTTCCAAAGGTTTCAATCGTAGCGGTGGAGTATCACGCCGGTGGGGCTGCCATACGGCCGAGAAGGATGGCTGCGGGCGACGGATCCATAGTGTCGCGTTGTGGCGGGACCTCTTCGAAGGCCTTCAAGAAAGCCTGTACGTCCGACGCCCGCCATCGAGGTTTTCCGGATAGTTCGGCTACAACTCCGTCGACTGGCGGCAGGACTCCGGTTTTCAGGATCCTCTCCAGGGTCTCGAAACTGCAACTCAGACGACGCTGCACGGCTTTCTTTCCTTCAAGACCGACTAGCTCGGCAGCCAACCGTTCGACATCGGATTTCCTGAGAAGGATTGGTGCACCCTTGCCGTTGCCGTCGGACTCGACAAAAAATCCGTGCCGTTTCAGCACGGGGCCGACGCGCTCGACGGATCGATGCAACGTCCGCGATGCTTGCGTCAGCGTCAGGAAGCTGCCCGCCTCCGGCGCGGGGGCCAGACGCGGGCATTTGGTGCGTAGTTCGGGACGGCTGGCCATGAACCGCTCCAGCTCCCGCCACAGAAGGGGTGACAGGGGGCTTCCCTTGTCGAGGGAAGTCATCCATCCGAGGATGGGTCCAAACGCTCTGCGGGCGCCGTATCTGCCTTCCGCCGGGGTCAGGGCCGCGCAGCGCGATAGGAAGGCGTGAAAGGCCTCAGGCCAGTCCAGTCCGATCTGGTAGCCCAGGGTCAAAATCGAGGGGACGGCATCCAGGAATGCGGGGTCTGCCAGCGATCGTGGAATGCCAGACCTGCTCGAGGCATACCAGCCGAGATGGAACATCAAAGAAGACGCCTCCTCCGCCCCCAGCGATCGCAGAACCTTGGGCCAGGGCGTGGAACGGGGATCGTCGAGCACATCGTCGGTGCCAAATAGGACATGCACCTCCGATATGGCCGCCAGGGCACCGTCCGGGATTGCCTGCATGGGGGATCGGGACAGGTCGAATCCGCATCGGCATGTTCTGATTGAGCTGTCCCTCCAACCAGTGGTCTTCCCGCAGGCATGGCACTCATTGGAAAGCAGGGTCCTATGACGGAGGCATGCCGTGGACAGAGCCAGATCCCACATGTCGCGGTGATACGGCTTCTCGGCTAAGCATGCCGGGCAGAAGGATCTCCTTGCGAAGATCAGCGCCCGCCGGGAAACCGGCCTGCCTCGGAACGAGAGGGGACGTCCCTGCTCGCCGCGGTAGGTCATGGCGAGCAGGGTCGACAGAGGGATCTGCGAGGCAATGGCCAGTTGAGCGAGGTCGAACTCGCCTGTCGCCGCCATCGTCAGGGTGGCGAACGGTATCCCGAGCGACCGGGCGAACGGCAGCCCTAGATGTAGGCCGTTCCGTTCGGCCAGCCTGACGAGAAAGCCGAGGATTGTCTCTCCGACAACTGGAGCGGCGCGCAGCGGAAGCCTGCCGTCCCCGCAGACCATAGAGGTTCAGGCGAGGACATCGCGCTGGGTCATTAACCGCGGTCCTCGGCGGAGGTTGGTCGGCAGGTCGATGCCGATGACCGAGGGCCGTCCTTCCTCCTCCACCGCGGCGGCCATCAGTTCATTTCTGTTCATATCGAACGGGTTTTGCCAGTCGGGATTGTCCAGCGGACACTGTTGGATAGCGACCTCCCGGAGCACGTCGGGCGTCAGGCACTGAAGTCCCTCCTCGAGCGCCAGGACCAGGGCGGCGGCCAGGAAATCGGACAGTCGTCCAATGAGGCCTCCGACCTGCCGGTGGATGCGCAGGGCCGTGAGGTCGTCCTTCAGGTTCGAGCGTTCGTCGAAGGGCAGGATTCCTTCGAACATGTCCAGCAATCCGCGGAAGGCATGCAATCCGCCGCGCTCCGAAACGCGATAGGCTGTAAGCATACGGTTGCCGAGCGAGCGACGGCTGAGCTGTCCGTTGTAGCGGTAGACCTCCCACGCCTCCAGCACCCCCGCGAGGACCACCGAACAAGTGCCGTCGTTCGCGATGCCCTTCACCCAATCGGCGGCCTCATAATTCAGGCGTCTCCTCTCCGGGTTCGTGAGATGCTGGGCCTCGTCCAGCACGAGCACCTTTACTCCCTGGTCACGGAGATGTTTCCGCACCTTTTCCGTCAGGCGGATCTCGGTGCTGTTGGCTGGAACAAATGCCCGCAGCGCTTGAAGGATTCTTTCGGCGAGGGCCTTCCTGGTGGTGCATGGCGGAACCTCAACGTAGAGGACTGGGTAGACGTCTCGTTCGGCCTCCTGAACTTTTGGATGTCTGTTCTCAAAGCGACGAAGAGCGCCCGTCTTACCGCTGCCGGGTGCGCCGACGAGCATGTACGTGTTTGCCGATGTTCCGCTCTGGGCTCCGACCTGCCCGTAGTCGAACAGGCGCTCGAGGTCCTTCTCCACCTCCGCCAAAAGTGGAGATCTTAAATATGCGTTCTTGAACGCGATGACCTTCTCGATGGATGTCAAAGGGATAGTGGCTTCAAGGTTTGTTAGCGCCACGCTCATGAGCTTGCTCCGTTCAGCGGATGGTTTGGATGGTGATGCCGAGGTCGGCGAATTCGTCGTCATCGTCGTTGGACGGGTCGGGCAGGCCGAGAGCGTCCCCGGCCTCCGGCGCCGGTACTGATTTCCGCGGTCGGACCGGTGCGACACCCTCATCGGCGCCGGAGAAGCGTGCGGCCCTGCGTCCCTTCAACTTCCCTCGCGCGTTCAGCTCGTCGATTTTGCCGGACATCCACCCGCGGTGTGCGAGCAAGTCGGACTCGTACAGCCGACCGCCCTCATCCAATTTGTCGCGGGCGCAATTAGTGACCTCCTGATGCTCGCGGAGCGTCAATCCGTCTGCATACTCGAACTGGAGACATCGCAGCGGCAGGAAGCGGTTCATCTGCCAATCGAGTAGCCGTACCTCGCCCAGGTCGCTCGGGTCGAACTTGATGACCGACTTGTCCGGCTTGTCATGCGCGTTAAGGAGCTCGCCGAGACGTCGATGATTGGTAGAGTAATGAAGGCCGTGTAGCCTTACGCCCTGCCGCGTCAGGGTCCTCTCCTCAGTTGGTGACAAGAGCACGTCGAGGTCCTCAACTTCCGTCGGTAGCGCGACCGGATGCGCGGCGACGCCTTGGCGCCATTGGTCCAGGGGAATCCCCTTGAAGCCTTCATGGACCCGGATGGAGTATTCCCCGACCACCCATCGCACGATGAGCTCGCGAAGCTCGGCGATGGTTAATACCGCTTCTTTTTCACTCTTGTACTCGCCCCGAGCCACCGTATTGGATTTCGTCGTTCCTGGTAGGGCATGAATAAGGCCCGTCGATAGGCTACCGAACCAGCGTTCGATGCTTCCCTTCTGCTCTGGGGTCCTTGTCGCGCAATATAGGACATCAATCCCGAGTTGCGTGGTGGCGTCGTCGAGCGACGAACTGTGGAATTCCGGGCCATTGTCGACGACAATCGTCTCCGGGAGGCCTTGGCATGGCCAGGCATCAACAGGCATCTCGTAGTCGCGGAGCATCTGGACCTTCGGCTTGATTGCCTGGCGCAGGCACAGCATCACGGTCAGGTCGCCTGGTTCCTCGAAGCCGACATGCAAGCCGACAATCATGCGGCTGAACTTGTCGATGGCTACTGTCAGCCACGGGCGTCCAAGGACCGTTCCGGTTTTTGGATGCGTCACGAGGACGTCGAGCAGGTGGTGGTCGATTTCCACCCGCTGTTGAGGCCAATCGGCCTCTGGTCCGGCCCCGACAGGACGGTGCTTCCGCCGCGCGGCGTTCGGCCCATGCCAAGCCGCGACCTTCTCGTTGGCTTGGAACATGCTAACCCGACGCTGGACCGTCCTCACGTCGATTTTGGGTGCAACCCGTTCCCCTGATGGTGCGGCCGCCCGGTAGGCATCGAGTTCTCTCTGCAGATGCGCGTGGACGAGCGTCAATGGGCGTCGGTTCGGAATGAGGACCTGTTCCCGAAGTACCTTTTCGATGATGGCCTCGAAACCACCATAGCGGGCAGTCCGATTGCCACGCGCCGATACACGGGGCGCCAGCCAGCGGCCGTCCGCTCCGGGCAGCTGCATCTGCCGGAAGTGGTGGCCGACAGTCCGCCAGCTCGGCTTCCGGGCATGGCCTTTCTCGGCCGCCACACGGTCGATGAGCTCTTCCAGTTTCCGCCTGCTCGATGGACCAATGCGCTTCTTCACGCGCTTCATCGCCATCAGGTAGGGCGCCAGCCAGTTAGCATGGGCCCGCTCGCTGGCCGTCATCGTATCCATGCTGCGGGACACGAAGAGTCTCTGCTCGCGGTTCAGCACATCCTTGGGGTCGCGGACACGTCGTGCTTCGCCTGCGGCCCACATCCGGCAGAGCTCGGACTCCAGCACAAATTGGGCTCGGCTGTCGGTCTCGCCGATGAGATTAAGGCCGTCCCCCGTCCTGCCCAAAATCCGGTAGCGGGTGGCATGGCCGCCGACCACCAGGTCCAGGACCTCGCCCAGCTGCCAGAGAACTGTGGTCATCGTGGGGCATCCTGGAGGGAGACGAGGATTGCCGGACCGACGGGAAGCCGCTCCCACTCCATGTGGAGTTGACCGCGAAGTGTAAGAGCCAACAGCTCCATCTTAGCCGAGACGGTGCCTGCCAAAGCTTCTAGCGCAGTAAACGGTAGGGGCCCGTTCGACAATGCAACGCTGACGAAGGCCCAGGTAGCTTGGCTGGGACGGTGCATCCGCGCGGACCGGATGAGGCGGGCATTATCGAGACGGGGTTGGCGGCGGATGTCACTCTCTGTCACTACGACATAGCTCAAGCCGCGACGTGCATATTCGGCGGCAACAAGCGCATGCTGGGCCACCACTTCCGGTTTGGCGGCAACCTTGTCCGGCTTTACCTCGTGGATTTCCACCTTGCCGTTCGTGAACTCAACCCGTGCGTCAGGATAGTGACGCCGGATAGTTCCGGTTTCATCAGGAACGCGGATGATTTCCGGTTGTGCTCGGAAAGATGCCACGTCGTGCCGGGTGTCGAGGACGACGAAGTGGTCGTACTCGATAGAAGACTCGCACGGTACCTTGCAGCCCATTTTAACGCTGACCAATTCGCGCAGGATGCGCACGGGGGAGCGGACAATTACGTTCCTCGACGGAACATAGGTCTCGCGTCCCTCGGCCCATGCGCGTGCAGCGCGCAGGCGTTCTTTCTTCGTCGTGGGGCGACGGATGACATTAACGACCATTGGGAAATCCTGGTCTTGCATCTAGAGGTAAACGATGCGGTGCGACTATTCGAGGCGCCATTACTAGAATGGCGAAGCAACCGTCAGAGGACGGCGTCGAACGTCTTGCGTATGACCAGCGTAATGGTATTAGAGCACGGAACGGCCGCGGCAGCGGCATGACCACTAAACTTCGGAAGCATCACGTTGGCTCCGTCCAAGGCGGGAAGACGCTCACTTAAGAGCGTTGACGACCTTCAGGACGATATGGAGCCGGTCATGACAAACGGGACGCTGCCAACCAACCGGTTGGACATCAGACCAGCGGGGTTCTGATCAATGCGTGCCATGAGAGGTAACTGATCATACTCCTTGCGTATTGTCAACAGGTTTGGCACGACCGCTGCCGGGTTCTGCGTTCCCATACTCGACGGCGCTCGGGGCGACTGGGATAGCTGTTGTTCCGTCTCAACCTTTACGGTTTCTGCTCTTCGAACAAGGGCTTAAGAGCGCATCGACCTGTTCGTTTAGCCGCAGTGTCGAACGGGAGCGGCAGCTGGGCTGGCATGCATGGTTGTCTCCGTATCCGGGAACCCCAGCCGAGTCCCGGGCGCCAGACGGCGGGATGATCCTGCTCGGCGCGAACCGCGTCGAGGATCGGCCATACGAAGTCCCGGACCCCTGCGATAGCCTGCTGCAGGCAGGCGAAGGACCGCTGTCCTGGTCCGGTGCTGGTTATAGCCTCCCACCTGCGCAGAGAGCCTGACGAGCATCTCCTGCGATCAAGGGAGGCTTCCCAGTAGCCGTCGTGCCGCCGGACCATTCTCTCGGCGTCGCGACTGGATGCCACTATCTGGAACGCTTCGCAGAGCGCGGTGCCTTGGAACTGAAAATTACGGCTCATCTCGAGAAGATCAAACAGATCCTGCAGCCTCGTGTGGTCGGGTCCATATGTCACCAGCAGGGCGCACTTCTCGGCGAACAGCCATTCCTTAGACATGCAGTTGACCAGGAACCGTCTGCCAGACACGGGCACGACGCCAAGGCGTTCAACGTATAACGGCGCTCCCACATGGTGGGCGATGTCGACGACGAGGGGGACGACGACATCCTGGATGGGTGTACGGAGCCGGATACGACTGCGTCTAGTCCAGGCCGAACCGACCTCGGACACGTCTAATCCGTCCCATATCAGGGCGTCATTGCCGACTTGGGGAAACACCTCTCGCAGAATGGCCACCGGATCGGCGTGGCGACCGTGGTGCACCAGGTCGAGGCCTCGTGTCGACCGTGGCAGGTCTCCTAGCCAGACTGCGAACGACCATGCGCCACGAACACTGAAGTCGTCCCTGTGCTCACTATCCTGAAGCTGTCGCAAAGTCCGTTCGACGGCGGTATGCATTCGCAGCCGCATGATCGTGGCTGGACTGCCGCTCGATTCCGCCCTTCTAAGCGCCCCTTTCATCATCGGCGGCAACGATCACGTCTTGGGTCGTCCTCCATGTCAGGCCCCCTGAAGAGTGCTCAGTCGACATGAAATAGGACAAACTCACTCGAGTCGAGTCGCTTTTTTATAGATTCCGTCTATTTTGGAACGATGTGCGGGGGAGATACGGAAGGAGCTTGAACCTTCGCGTTTTGCCAACGGTTTACCAGGATCAGAGCCGTCGCATTGCCGCCCACGTCAGCACGGCGCCGATGGCAGTGGCCAAGGGAGGTGATGTCACACGGTCGGACAACGTGAGCCTGGCTACCGCCCTGATCAGGACGTCCGGTTCCACCGGCTCGAAGATCTGAGCCGCTTCAGTGTCGGCTCGCCGCAGCTGTTTTTGCGTTGGAGTTCCTACTGCAGTTCCGCAATCGTGCCGTACGGACCATCCGCTTCCAGCTGCCCGACGTTCGGCTTCGAAAGCCTCCTCGGCAACGCAGAAATCAGGTTGTGTGTCTATTGAATCCCCGCTGGAACTGCCACGGAGTGGGTCGGCCGTCAGTATTCTTGCGACCCTTAGCTGCCCGGCACCCATCAGGCAGTGGAGGCGGTCTGCACGAAGACAGCAAGTTCGCGCGAGTGGCCGTGACAACCCAATCGCACACCATTGGTCATAGAACCTCAGCTCACAAACCTGGCCATTCCGTATGGACAGCGAGGATAAGTTTTCGTGGGGCGGTCACCTGTTTCCCACATGTCCAGAATGGCGTGTGCCGGAAGGGCCGTTCACCACAAATGGCTTGGGAAGCTGGAGGTCGCATCCAGGGAAAGGGCGGGCGACGGCTGGAAGTCTTTGACGATTTCGCCTCGCAGCGGCAGTGACCTATGACAGAACCAGGGCTAACGTTCTCACGGCGTCCAGTACCGCTTTTGGGGCATTCACTGCCTCAGCGACGCGCGCCACATCGGCCAAATTTCCGCCTGCCGCAACGAACGCTCGGGCGGCAAGGATTCCTGCAGTTGGCTCACCCCACCGGGCGCCATACCGCATTAAATCGATGATCGTCCGATTTGGACCTGTATGTCGGATCCGGACACCGCATATGTCTTTTTCGACGACATCAACGTCGGAGGCTCCCTCGAAGCTCCAGCGAAGGATGCGCGGTCCGGATGTCCCCGGTCTCCCGCCGTGCGCGCCCACGGGTAGAGCAAGCCAAGCACGTGCCGGTGCACATTCGATCAGCCCACAGAGGTGGGCGGCGGACATGAGGCATACGACAGCCCTGGGCATCCGCTGGCAAGTTGCCGCGAGGTCTACCATCACGGGGTCATCTACTGCTTCGGGGCGAAAATACGAGCCAATCGCCGCCCGTTGGATCAGCCCACCCTCCAAAGCATTCGCGATCGCCTGTGACCGTATCCCGGCGGCACGGAGATCCACGGCCCGTCTGACCGAACCATCTGCAAGGAGGCGAAGGAGCTCCTCGCCCTGAGTCACGGGTGCTTCTTCACGGTTGTGTTCCACAATGGATGCGGACGTAGGTCCTACGTACCGCAGCAGCCCAAGGACAGGAGCCGCCGGTAGAACTCAGAAACGCGGAATCCCAGATGCTGCCCACGCCAACGACCTCTGGAAGGAGCATTTCGACCCCCAGGCCGAGGCGTGCGTCCGACGCCTCCGCAAGCTTGATCCCTCAAGGACTCTTTTTCCATCACCAGGATGATGAAGGAGCGGGCATCCGTTTTCTGTCCCGACATGCCTCGCAGTGGGAGATGAACTGGAGAAGTTGGGGCCGTCAAGAAGAAGTTGCACGAAAACAAAGCCTTGTCAGCGGAAATCGACGGCTTTTATGCGTCGTGACTGACAAGGTTATGTGTCGTTCTGACAGACTTACGTGTCGCGTGACACTCCCGTAAAGGAAGTGCCGCCGCACGATCAGGTATTCATGGCGTCGAAGAAGTCCTGGTTCGTCTTGCTGTATTTCAGCTTGTCGAGCAGGAAGTCCATGGCATCCATCGTGCCCATCGGCGACAGGATGCGGCGCAGCACCCACATCTTGGACAACGATGCCTTGTCGACCAGCAGCTCCTCCTTGCGGGTGCCGCTCTTGGTGATGTCGATGGCCGGGAAGGTGCGCTTGTCGGACAGTTTGCGGTCGAGGATGAGCTCCGAATTGCCGGTGCCCTTGAATTCCTCGAAGATCACCTCGTCCATCCGGCTGCCGGTATCGATCAGCGCGGTGGCGATGATGGTCAGCGAGCCGCCCTCCTCGATATTACGCGCTGCGCCAAAGAAGCGCTTCGGCCGCTGCAGGGCATTGGCGTCGACGCCGCCGGTCAGCACCTTGCCGGATGACGGCACCACTGTGTTGTAGGCACGTGCCAGGCGGGTGATGGAGTCCAGCAGGATCACCACATCGCGCTTGTGCTCGACCAGCCGCTTGGCCTTTTCCAGCACCATCTCGGTGACCTGCACGTGCCGGGTCGCCGGCTCGTCGAAGGTCGAGGACACCACCTCGCCCTTGACCGAGCGCGCCATGTCGGTGACTTCCTCGGGCCGCTCGTCGATCAGCAGCACGATCAGGAAGGCTTCCGGATGATTGTGCGAGATGGCGGTGGCGATGCTCTGCAGCATGACCGTCTTGCCGGTGCGCGGCGGCGCCACGATCAGCGCACGCTGGCCCATGCCGATCGGCGAGACGAGGTCGATGACGCGCGAGGTGAAGTCCTTGGTCTGGCCCTTCACCGGGATCGGCGCGTTGTCGAACTCCATCTTGAGGCGACGGTCGGGGTAGAGCGGCGTCAGGTTGTCGAAGTTGATACGGTGGCGGACTGCCTCCGGCGCCTCGAAATTGATGGTGTTGACCTTGAGCAGCGCGAAGTAGCGCTCGCCGTCGCGCGGCGCCCGGATCTGGCCCTCGACAGTGTCGCCGGTGCGCAGTCCGAAGCGGCGGACCTGACTGGGGCTGACATAGATGTCGTCAGGACCAGGCAGGTAGTTGGCTTCCGGGGAGCGAAGGAAGCCGAACCCGTCGGAAAGGATCTCCAGGGTTCCCTCGCCGTGGATCGCCTGGTCGTTCTCGGCCAGGTTCTTGAGGATGGCGAACATCATGTCCTGCTTGCGCAGGGATGACGCGTTCTCGATCTGCAGCGACTCGGCGTACGAGAGCAGGTCGGACGGTGTCTTGGCCTTGAGTTCGGCGAGATGCATTCGTGATGCCTCGAATGGCAGGTCGAGAGGAGGGCTGGAACGATTGTCGCTCAAGGAGGGGGATCGGGCCCGGACTAAGCTGACCTGAACCGAGTGCCTGACCTGAACTGAGCGACTGTCGGGCGGCAACGGGAGAGGCTCCCGCGCTCATGATGTCCGACGCGTTCCCAAGGGAGGGAGTTCCGGGACGGGTGACCGCAACCAGAACGCGCAGACATTAGGGTGGTCCCCGGCGAGCCGTCAACTCTCTTCCGCTTCAACTGGCTACAGGGTGCCGAGGCCCTGGACCGATCCTGCCCGGGTAAGCCAGTAGCGTCCGGCTGAATCGGCATCGTCCCACCAGAAGATCTGCCTTGCGACCCAGCCGCGCTTCGGGCGCCGGGTCGCAACCGCTCCCGACAGCGTTGTTCCCGAACAGATGCCCCGCAGATCGAGCGCCGGCCCGGCACTGGGCGCGTCGAATGCGATCTGGAGCCGGCAGGGTGCGCCGCCGGGTCCGGACCTTGCGCGCAATGCCCCACGGACGGAGCCCGCACTCCTGGCGCCGGCCGTGCTCACAAGCAGCGCCTCTCCCTCCAGGTGGCCATCTGTGCCCGGCTGCTGCAGCCCGATCACCAGATGGCCGGTCGTGGGCCCCTCGAGGTCCCCGGCATACCGGAACGGCGCCTCGCGGATTTCGCCGCGGACCTGATCAGCAGCGAATGCGTCGGGCGCCTGCGCGAGAGGTGCGCTTGCGCAAGACGTCGCCGCCGCGGGCATCGCCAGGCAGATCCCGGCAACGGCCATCCGGCGGAAAACCCGGTTCAAGTGCGTATCGGACCTCATTGGGTTCCCAGCCATCCTCGTCTCCAGAACCAGATCATCGGCACGACCACGGTGATCGCCATGAGCGTCAACGCGTAGTAATAGCCATAGGTCCAGTTCAGCTCCGGCATGTTCTTGAAATTCATGCCGTAGAGGCTGGCGATGAAGGTCGGCGGGATGCCCACTATGCTGACCACGGTGAGCAGCCGGATGCCGTTGTTCTGCTCGATGTTGATGAAGCCGAGTGTGGCGTCGAGCAGGAAATGGATCTTGCCGCTGACGTCCCCGATATAGTCGTTGAGACTGTCGATATCCCGCCTGCAACTGGTCAGCCGGGCACACATCGCCGCATGCAGGGCGTCGCCACCATGCTCGACCACATAGAGCGCGATCCGACCGAGACCGAGCAGGCTCTCCCGGATGTCGGAGACCAGACCCTCGGCGCGGCCGACGTGCCGGAGCTGGCTGCGCAGCTTGCTGTCGGCGTCACCCCTCTTGCGTTCGCTGCGGAAGATGCGACGGGACAACCGGTCGAGCTCCGCCCCCATCCGCTCAAGCAGGTCGGCAAGCCGGTCGATCATCGCCTCGAACAGCATCACCATGACGTGGTCGGCGGCGCAGTCGGTGTCATATCGCTCGACATGCTCGGCGACGGTCTTGAACACGCTGAAATCGGTGTAGCGTACGGTGATGAGCCTGTCCCGGCTGAGCACCAGCCCGATCGGCGTCACGAAGGTGTTGTCGTCCACCCGGCGGACCAGCGGCATCGACAGGTAGAAGACGTCGTTCTCCGTCGACATGCGGCTGGAGTTCTCGATCTCCTCGAGCTCGGGACGACGGGGGATGCGCAGACCAGTCAGGCGGGACGCAAGGTCGAGCTCTGCCTCGGTTGGCTCGACCAGGTCGAGCCAGCCGCTCAGCTCGGTCTCGCGCTCGTCCGTGACCGCAAGCGGCGGCCGTCCGGCTGCATGGGCTAGAAACATCGGTGCTCCATGACTCTGGCTGGTCAGGAACGCCGCGAGCGCCGTCCTGGTCGGGGACGAAATCTGGCCGGAACGTCTCCAGGTCGCAAGCTCGCTGGTTCGTGCCGTCCCGGGAGCGGTCCGCTGCGTCGTCCTGGCGTGACCTGACTGCAGCGCTGCGCTAGGTAGTCGCCCAGACCGGAGGTCAAGTTGAACACTGATACGCAGATCGGAGAGCGGCCGACCATGACCCGGGACGTGACCGCCGCGCTGGCCGAACGTGCCAACAGCCTGAGGCACGGTCCGGACGAACGCGGCCGGTTCGGCATCTTCGGCGGCCGGTTCGTCGCCGAGACGCTGATGCCGCTGATCCTCGAGCTGGAGGCGGCCTACGAGGCGGCAAAGGCAGATCCCGAATTCCGCCGCGACCTCGACTTCCACCTCAAGGACTATGTCGGCCGTCCCAGCCCGCTCTGGCTGGCCCGCCGGCTGACCGCCGAGCTGGGTGGCGCGCGCATCTATCTCAAGCGCGAGGAGCTGAACCATACCGGCTCGCACAAGCTCAACAACGTCATGGGCCAGATCCTGCTGGCCCGGCGCATGGGCCGCACCCGCATCATCGCCGAGACCGGCGCCGGCCAGCACGGCGTGGCGACGGCGACCGTCTGCGCGCTGTTCGGCCTGAAATGCGTGATCTACATGGGCGCCACCGACGTCGAGCGGCAGCAGCCCAACGTGTTCCGCATGCGCCTGCTGGGTGCCGAGGTGCACGCCGTGCAGAGCGGCGCCGGCACCCTCAAGGATGCGATGAACGACGCGCTGCGCGACTGGGTCGCCAACGTGCACGATACCTACTACCTGATCGGCACCGTCGCCGGGCCGCACCCATATCCGGCCATGGTGCGCGACTTCCAGTGCGTGATCGGCGACGAATCCCGGGCGCAGCTGCAGGAGGCCGAGGGCAGGCTGCCGGATGCGGTGGTGGCCTCGGTCGGCGGCGGCTCCAACGCCATGGGCATCTTCCATGCCTTCCTCGACGATCCGGCGGTCCGGCTGATCGGCGTCGAGGCGGCAGGCCGCGGCCTCGACAGTGGGGAACAGGCCGCCAGCATCTCGCGTGGGAGGCCTGGGGTGCTGCACGGCAACCGCACCTACCTGCTGCAGGACGACGAGGGCCAGATCACCGAGGCGCACAGCATCAGCGCCGGCCTCGACTATCCGGGCATCGGTCCCGAGCACTCCTGGCTGCACGAGATCGGTCGTGCCGAGTACGTCGGCATCACCGACCAGGAGGCGCTGGATGCCTTCCAGCTCTGCACCCGCACCGAGGGCATCATCCCGGCGCTGGAATGTGCGCACGCGCTTGCGCATGTTGCCAAGATCGCGCCGAAGATGGGCCAGGACGACATCATCCTGATGAATTTGTCCGGCCGCGGCGACAAGGACATCTTCACGGTGGCCAAGCATCTGGGCGTGACGCTTTGAGCGGAGCTGCCAAGCCCGGGCGCCGGATCGCGGCGAGGTTCGCCGAGCTGGCCAACCCGGCCGACGGATCCGGCGTCGGCCGCGGCGCGCTGATCCCGTTCCTCGAAGCCTGCGACCCCGATTACGAGACCTCTCTCGCCATCCTGCGCGGCATGCCGGCGGCGGGCGCCGACCTGATCGAGATCGGCGTGCCGTTTACGGACCCGATGGCCGACGGCCCGACCATCCAGGCCGCTGCAAAGCGCGGCCTGCGCGCGGGCTCCACCCTGAGCCGTGTGCTGGAGATGGTGCGCCGCTTCCGCGAGGGCGATAGCACCACGCCGGTCGTCCTGATGGGCTACCTGAACCCGATCGAGAGCTACGGTGCCGAGCGCTTCTGCACCGATGCCGGAGCCGCCGGCGTGGATGGGTTGATCGTGGTCGACCTGCCCTCCGAGGAGGCTGACCTGCTCGAGGCGCCGGCCGAGGCGGCGGGGCTGGACATCATCCGGCTGGTGGCGCCGACCACCACGGCAGAACGGCTCGGGCTGGTGCTACGGGGCGCATCCGGCTTCGTCTACTACGTCAGCATCGCAGGCATCACCGGCACACGCTCCGCCAGCGAGGCCGACCTGGCGGCGGCGCTGCCGAAGGTCCGCGCCGCCACCGACATGCCGGTCGCCATCGGCTTCGGCATCCGCACGCCGGCGCAGGCGGCGGGCGCGGTGCGCGTTGCCGACGCCGCCGTGGTGGCCTCCGTCCTGATCGAGACCCTGGCATCCTCGCTGGATGCCGACGGCCGTGCCGGTCCGGATACCGTGCGGCTGGTGCTGGATCAGGTCGCGGCCCTGGCCGACGGCGTCCGCTCCGCCCGTCGCGCGCTTATTTCCACGGAGATCTGAACCCGATGAGCTGGCTGACCGAGTATGTCCGCCCGAAGATCCGCAACCTGCTCGGCAAGCGCGAGGTGCCGGACAATCTCTGGACGCAGTGCAGCGCCTGCAACCAGATGATCTTCGTCAAGGAGCTCGAGCGGACCCTCAAGGTGTGCCCGTACTGCGGCCACCACATGCGGGCGCTGGTGAACGAGCGGCTGAACTGGACCTTCGACGAGGGCAGCTATACCCGCATCGATCTGCCGAAGGCGCCGGTCGATCCGCTCGGCTTCCGCGACCAGAAGCGCTACACCGACCGCCTCAAGGAAAATCGCAGCAAGACGCACCTGGACGAGGCGCTGGTGGTGGCGCACGGCACCATCACCGGCCACCGCGCGGTGGTGGGCGTGATGGCGTTCGAGTTCCTGGCCGGCACCATGGGTGCCGCCCTCGGCGAGGGCGTGGTCGCGGCGGCAAAGCTCGCAGTCCTGCAGCAGGCCCCGCTGATCCTGTTCACCGCCTCCGGTGGCGCGCGCATGCAGGAAGGCATGATCTCGCTGATGCAGATGCCGCGCACCACGATTGCCGTGCAGATGGTGCGTGAGGCGGGACTGCCGTACATCGTGGTGATGACGGATCCCACCACCGGGGGCGTCACCGCCAGCTTCGCCATGCTGGGCGACATCCAGATCGCCGAGCCGAACGCCCTGATCGGCTTTGCCGGCCAGCGGGTGATCGAGCAGACCGTGCGCGAGACGCTGCCCGAAGGCTTCCAGCGCGCGGAATACCTGCTGCAGCATGGGATGCTCGACATGGTGGTGCCGCGCCCCGAGATGCGCGAGACGCTTGGCCGACTGATCGCTCTGCTCTGCCACCTCGACCACCCGGCGCAGGAGACGCCAGACCCGGTGCCGCTGATCCAGGCCGCCTGACATGCCGGCCCCCGGTCTTGCTGCAGCAATGGGGGCGAGCCCGGAATTCGTCGGCCGCTCCGGCGTAGTGCTGGAGCGACTGCACCTTCTCTACCCGGCACTGATCGACCTGTCGCTTGGTCGGCTGCAGGCGCTGCTGGAGCGGCTCGGTCATCCAGAGCGCCGGTTGCCACCGGTCATCCACGTCGCCGGCACCAACGGCAAGGGCAGTACCTGCGCGACGCTGCGGGCGATCGCGGAAGCCGCAGGCTGGCGAACCCACGTCACCATCTCGCCGCATCTGGTCGACATTACCGAGCGCTACCGGATCGCTGGCTCTCTGGTGTCCGACACCGGGCTCACCGCGGTGCTGGAGGAGATCGAGCGGGTCAACGATGGTGGCGCCATCACCGTGTTCGAGGTGCTGACCGCCGCCGGCTTCCTGCTGTTCTCGCGACATCCCGCCGATCTTGCCATCGTCGAGGTCGGGCTGGGCGGGCGCTATGACGCCACTAACGTGCTGCCGACAGCGGCGGCCTCCGTCATCACCGCGATCTCGATGGATCACGAGGCCTTCCTCGGCGACACCATCGAGGCGATCGCGGCCGAGAAGGCGGGCATCATCAGGCCGGGAGTGCCGGTGGTGACCGGGCGGCAACCGGACGCCGTGCTTGCCGTGCTTGAACAAGAAGCAGCCCACCAGGGGACGCGGCTGCTGCGGCGTGACCGCGACTGGAGCGTGGCGGCGGTGCCGGGAGGCCTGCGCTACGAGGACGCGCACGGGGCATTGGCGCTGCCGCCGAGCGCGCTGCCGGGGCCGCACCAGGTCGAGAATGCCGGCCTCGCGGTCGCAGCCCTGCGCGCCAGCGGGCTCGAGGTACCATCGCACGCTTGGGGCGGCATCGCGGCGACAAGCTGGCCGGCCCGGCTGCAACGCCTGAACGGGAGGCTCGCGTCGAGCCTGCCTGCCGGCTGGGAGCTGTGGCTGGATGGCGGCCATAATCCCGGCGCCGGACACGCCCTTGCGCTGGCGCTCGAGGCCTGGCGCGATCGGCCGCTGCATCTGGTGGTCGGCATGAAGCAGAGCAAGGACGTCGCCGGCTTCCTGCGCCCGCTGCTTGGCCTCGGCCACACGATCCATGCGGTGGCGGAGCCGCACCAGCACCTGGCGCTTCCGGTGGATGCGATCATCGAGGCCAGCGGCGGTCGTGCGGTGCCGGGTCCGACGGTGGCCGCTGCCCTCGAAGCGATCGCCTCGGCCGCGCCCGAGCCAGGCCGCATCCTGATCTGCGGCAGCCTCTACCTCGCCGGTGAGGTCCTGAAGGCGGATGGATGGAGGCCGGAGTAGCTCCAACCATCAAAACCATGTTGCCGCCGAACCTTTGACGCTGCCCGGTGCTGAACCGGCATCTTCACAGGGACGGCATCATCATGAGCATCAAATCGGCTCTGGGCCTCGAGAGCGAGCGCAAGGTCCGCTACGCCATCGTCGGGCTCGGCGATATCTCGCAGGAGGCGTTGCTCCCCGGCGTCAGCCACACCGGCAATTCGGAAGTGACCGCCTTCGTCACCGGGGATGCCGAGAAGGCGCGCAAGCTCGGCGAGATGTATGGCGTTACCGAGACCTATCGCTACGACGAGTTCGACCAGCTGCTGCATTCCGGCCTGGTCGATGCGATCTACCTGGCCACCCCGAACTGGCGCCATGCCGAGTTCATCATCCCGGCGCTGAAGGCCGGCATCCATGTCCTCGCCGAGAAGCCGCTCGAGGTCACCACCGCGCTCTGCCGCGAGATCATGGACGTGCAGGCTGCCTCGAAGGCGAAGCTGATGGTGGCCTACCGGCTGCATTTCGAGCCGGCCACGCTTGCCACCATCGACCTGATCCGCTCTGGCGACCTCGGCGACGTCACCCTGTTCACCTCCAGCTTCGCGCAGATGGTTTCCGCCGAGAACCACCGCGCCCGTAACGGCAACCTGGCCGGGCCGGTGATGGACATGGGTCCCTATCCGGTGAATGCAGCACGCTACGTGTTCGGCGACGAGCCCGAGGAAGTGGTGAGCGCGGTTGGCAGCCGTCATCCTGAGGCAGGCTTCGGCGATTTCGACGACACCGTCGCGGTGACCCTGCGGTTCCCCGGCAACAGGCTGGCGCAGTTCGTGGTGTCGTACTTCGCCAACACCATCGACAGCTTCTTCGCCCTCGGCACCAAGGGCAGCGTGCACGTCAATCCGGCCTACATGTTCGGCAAGCCGCTCGAGCAGATCGTCACCGTAGGGCAAAGCCAGAAGCATCACAGCTTCAAGAACACCGACCATTTTGGCGGCGAGCTGAAATACTTTTCCGACTGCATCCTCGAGGACCGTTCACCGGAGCCGGATGCTGAGGAAGGCTACGCCGACGTGCGGGTGCTGGAAGCGATCCTGCGTGCCCTGGAGACCGGCGCACCGCAAAAGCTGGAGCCGTTCACCCGTACGCGACGGATCGACACCGCACAGGTGCAGACGCTGTCTGCCAGGAAGCCGCCCGAGCTGGTGAATGCCAGCAATCCGTCGAGGGACATGGAGAAAGCTCCAAAGAACTGACGAATGCAGCCGCCTGCGGCATGAGCCCAGGCGGTTGTTGCCTTTGCAGCCGCATCACGGTTTGCTCCGGCTGAACAGGCGGACATGCGTCGGTCCGGTCCATGCGAGGAGCGCTCATGCGCAAGGTCATTTTCGACACCGATCCCGGCGTGGACGACGCCATGGCCCTGGCGTTCCTCACCCGGCGGCCGGAGCTGGAGCTGATCGGCGTCACCACCGTGCTCGGCAATGCCGACATCGAGACGGTGACGCGCAATGCGCTTTTCCTGAAGGACCGCCTCGGTTTCGAGGCTCCGGTGGCGCAGGGATCGGGGGTGACGCTGCTCGGCAAGCACGGCAGCCACGCCAAGCACGTGCACGGCCAGAATGCGCTCGGGGACGTGCCCATTCCCGACCTGATCCACAGCCGGCCGGACGGGCGGCGTGGCCATCGCATGATGATCGACCTGATCCGGGCCAATCCCGGCGAGGTAACCATCATTGCCGTCGGGCGCATGACCAACCTCGCCCGGGCGCTCGACAAGGACGCGGAGATCGCCCGGCTGGTGCAGGGCGTGGTGGTGATGGGTGGCGCGTTCGGCACCAGCGGCCATACCGGCAACGTCTCGCCGGTCGCCGAAGCCAACATCGCCGGCGATCCGGAGGCGGCGGACGCGGTGTTCACGGCGCACTGGCCGGTGACCATCGTGGGTCTCGACGTGACGCAGGAAGTGGTGCTGGACGTGGCGCTGCTGGAACGGCTGCGCGACCATGGCGGCGAGCAGGGTCGTTTCCTCTACGAAGTCTCGCGCAGCTACCTCGGCTTCCACCAGAAGACCCGCAAGCTGGATGGCGTGTTCGCGCACGACAGCCTGGCAGTGGCCTATGCGGTCGATCCCTCGCTGTTCACCACGCGCCAGGGCCCGGTGCGGGTGATCTGCGGCGGCCTCGCTTCCGGGCAGACCATCCAGAAGATGGAGCGCGCGCCATACCCCTCGACCGCCTGGGATCCGCATCCGGCACAGTCAGTCTGTATCAGGGTGGATGTACCGCGCGTGCTCGAACTCTTCACCGGCAGTTTTCTGCAATAGGCTGCTACGTCTCGCCGCCGGTCAGCAGCCAGCACGCGCAACCGGCGCTGCTGGTCGCATCCGGATCGGCTTCCAGCATGCCGTCCACCGCGATCCGTCGCATCCGCAACACGGCGATATCGGCACCGCTCTCGTCGTCCTCGGCCATCACCGATAACCAGTATGGCACGCCGGGTCGCTCGGTCAGGATAAGCGGATCCGCCGGATTGACCGCGAGCCCCTCGTGGAGTGCCGCCTGAGCGTCCGTTCCTGCAGCGACGTGATAGAGGTACGCGTCCGGGCGATCCGCCGGCCCTACGGTCCGGTAGTCCACCCGCTGCAGCGTGGCGGGATCCAGCCGGTGCGGTCGCTCCGGAACCACCTCCACCGGCTCCGGTGCGATCGGTGAAGCTGCCTCGGTCACTGTGAAAAGATCCTGCTGGAGCGGACCCGGCTGGACCGGTTGACGCTTCGATGCACGCGCCGCGCGCTTCGCCCCCGGCGCCGGGCCAGGAGCCTCGAACGGCAGCTCGAGCGTCCGGCCGTTCGGCGTGCTGCGGCGTGCTGCCATCGCGGCTCCCATGTGCTGGCCCGTTTCGGCGAGGACGGCACGTGCCGCCTGCAGGCCAAGGTTCCGCCAGTAACGCAGCAGGGCGTCCTGCCCACTACGCGCATTGTTGACCCGGCGCAGGATCCGGCCGCGGTCATCCTCGATACGGTAGACCATGCAGCCGGTCAGGGGATCGACATAGAAGGAGGGCCTGGCACGCAAGCGTGCGCCACCCTTTGGGATCTCCAGAGCCGTCTCCGTCGCCACCGGCCCCGCGTCTATCGCCGGCTGCTCCAGCGGGTCAATCCGTCGCCTGGGTGGTGCAGGCCGAGCAGAGTCCCTCGATCTCGATTGTGCTCGCCAGTGGCCGGAAGCCAACCTGCCCGGCTGCCTCGCCGATCGCCGCCCCGATCGCGGGGTCCTCGAGTTCCAGCACCGCGCCACATTGCCGGCAGATCAGGAACTGCGCTGCATGGTGGACCGCCTCCGGCCCGTCGTGGGGACCATGGGCGTGCCCGTGCTGGATGCAGCCGACATAGGCCGACAGGCGCTCGACCTTGTGGATCAGGCCCTGCGCGAGCAGGAAATCCAGCGCGCGATAGATGGTGGGCGGGGCGGCGCCCTTGTGTTGCTCGCGCAACCGGTCGAGCAGGTCATAGGCGGTCGCCGGCCGGTCGGTATCCAGTACCAGGCCAAGCACCGTCCGGCGCAGGCTGGTGAGCCTGATGTCGCGGCGGCCGCAGATGCGCTCCGCCATCGCGAGCTGCTGCTCGACAGCCGGGGAATAGCCGGTAGCGTCCATCCACATCTTCCCGCGGGAAACGTTATATTATAACCTGGACAAACCAGGCCGGAGAACAAGATGCGTCGTCTCGCTGCTTTCGTCACCTTCCTGATGTCGGCCGGCTTGCCGATGACGCTCCCGCCCGGTCCCGCCGACGCCGCAGTGCCGCCGGGGCAAAGGCTGCGTATCGTCGCCGCGGAGAATGTCTATGGCGACGTGGCCGCCCAGCTCGCCGGACACACGGCGCAGGTGACCAGCGTGCTGTCCAACCCGAACCAGGACCCGCATCTGTTCGAGGCGAGCCCCTCGGTTGCACGCGCCCTGTCGCACGCCACCATCACGATCTCCAACGGCAACGGCTATGACGGCTGGATGGCCGGCCTGCTGGCCGCCTCGCCAGCGCCGGACCGGCACGATATCGTCGTTGCCGACCTGCTCGGCGCCCGCGCCGGCAGCAACCCGCATCTCTGGTACGACCCGCAGACCATGCGCACCTTCGCGAACGGCTTCACCAGGGTAATGGATGCCACCGATGCCCCGCAGGCGGCGGCCCATGCGGCGGCGCGAGACCGCTTCCTGGGCTCGCTGGCCCCGGTGCAGGCGCGTATCGACGCCATCCGCGCCCGCTTCGGCGGCACCAGTGTCACCGCGACCGAGCCGGTATTCGGACTGATGTCGAACGCGCTTGGGCTGGTCATGCGCAACGAGCGCTTCCAGGTCGCGGTGATGAACGATGCAGAGCCACGCCCCTCCGACGTCGTCGCCTTCGAGGACGACCTGCGCGGCCACAAGGTCGCGGTGCTGTTCTACAACAGCCAGGCCAGTGACACCGCGGCCAGGCGCCTGCTCGGCCTTGCCCGGCAGGCCGGCATTCCGGTGGTCGGCGTCACCGAGACCGAGCCTGCCGGGATGGACTACCAGCACTGGATGCTGAGCGAGCTCGACCTCACCGGGCGGGCGCTCGCGCAGGCGCAATCCCGCCCCGCCCGGCCGTGAGCGAGCCACCCGTCATCCGGATGCGGCAGGCCTCCATGGTGGTGGGAGGCCGCACCGTGCTGGACCGCATCGACCTCGATATCCAGGCGGGCGAGTTCGTCGGCGTGCTGGGACCGAACGGAGCCGGCAAGACCACGCTGATGCGCGCGGTGCTCGGCCTGCTGGCGCCGCAGGCGGGCCGCATCGAGGTGCTCGGCGCGGCGGTGCATCGCGGCAATCCGGCTGTCGGCTACATGCCGCAGACGCGCAGCCAGGCGCCCTTCCCGCTGTCCGGCCGCAGCTTCGTGGCCGCCGCCCTAGGCGGCCAGCGCTGGGGATTGCCCTGGACGACCGCCACCGATCGGCAGGAGGTCGAGCGTGTCCTGGAGCTGGTGGATGCGAAGACCCTGGCCGACCGCCCGCTCGACCGCCTTTCCGGAGGTGAACGTCAGCGCCTGCTGCTGGCTCAGGCCCTGCTGGGACGTCCGCGCCTGCTGCTGCTCGACGAGCCGCTGATCAGCCTGGATCCGCCGCGTGCCGATGCGGTGGTGGCGCTGGTGCGGCGTGTGCAGCAGGCGCTCGGCATCACGGTGTTGTTCAGCGCGCACGAGCTCAATCCGCTGCTGCCGGCGCTCGACCGGGTGCTCTACCTCGGCGGCGGCGGCGCGCGGCTCGGTCCCGTCGACGAGGTGATCACCGGCCCGGTGCTGTCGGCCCTCTATGGCGCTCCGATCGAGGTGCTGCACGTGCGTGGCCGCATCTTCGTGATGTCGGCGGCGCACGATGTCGAACGCGGCATGCACTGCGGACCCGGCCATGTCTGCGACCACAGCCCGGCAGTGGCCTCCGCCTGATGTTCGCCTACCAGTTCATGGACAACGCCTTCATCGCCGCCACCATCGTGGCGCTGGTATCCGGCCTGGTCGGCTATTTCCTGGTGATGCGCGGACAGGCCTTTGCCGGCCACGCGCTGTCGCATGTCGGTTTCACGGGTGCGACCGGCGCCGTGCTGCTGGGCCTGCCGCCGCTCTGGGGCCTGGTCACCATGACGGTCGCTGCCGGCGTCGGCATCGGCCTGCTAGGCGAGCGGGTGACCAACCGTGACGTCGCCATCGGCCTGGTGCTGTCGTTGGCGCTCGGCCTCGGGCTGCTGTTCCTGCACTACTTCACCGCGTTCGCCACCCAGGCGACGGCGCTGCTGTTCGGCAACGTGCTGGCGGTCGACGAGCCGACGCTATGGAGCCTGGCCGGGTTGGCAGCGGTCAGTCTCGCAGGCCTTGCGATCATCGCCCGGCCTCTGCTGTTCGCCAGCCTGCAGCCGGATCTGGCCGAAGCGCGCGGCGTCAGCCTGCGGCTGGTGTCGGTTGCGTTTCTGGCCATCGTCGCGCTTGCGACGGCGGAGTGCGCGCAGATCGTCGGCGTGCTGCTTGTTTTTGCGCTGATGGTCGGGCCGGCCGCCTCGGCGCAGCACCTCACCGTCCGGCTTGGTTACGGGCTGCTGCTGTCGGCACTGCTGGCGCTGTTCGAAGCCTGGGCCGGGATCGCGGTCGCCTGGTATACCGATTGGCCGGTCAGCTTCCTGATCAGCGCCCTCAGCATGACCGTCTACCTGGCTTGCGCCGGTATCGGCAGGCGGCGCTAGGCCGCTCCGGTCAAGCGAGGATATCAGTCGTCCCGCAGGCGGGTGCCGCGATCGGGCTCGGACACGCCGGCGCGGGCGAACAACTCGAGTTCGATCTGCATGCCGTCCACGTCGAAGCCGTCGACGAAGCGCAGCGTTGCGGCCGGCCTTGCCTCGCCGAAGGCGTCGCGGAGGAAGGGAAAGCAGGCCGGGAAGGCATCGGCGTCCCGCACCAGATAGACCACCCGGACCACGTCCTGCATCGAGAGCCCGGCGGTGGCGAGTGAGTCGGCACCGTTGCGAAGCGCCTGGCGGCACTGATCCGACAGCCGCCGGGAGAAGCCGTTGCGGCTGCGATCGAAGCCGGTCACCCGGCGGACCCGGACCTCGCGCGGACGATTGAGTGGGGCGCGATGCTCGATGGCGGCCGGGGCGAAAGTGCCGGAGATCATGACGTCGTCGCCCCTTCCGCCGCTGTAACCCGCATCATCCAACCCTCGGCTCGATGAACGTATTGTTGCATCACAATTTTGGGAGCGCAATCATTAACTGGCTGGTAGGACCAGATCGCGATCCTGTCCTGCGCTCTCGGCGCATGCGGCGTCCGGACGCCGGGTCTGCTAGCCTCGCCCGGTGAGAACAGAACTGCACGCCAGTTGCGCGTCCCTCGGCGGGGCCGCCGTCCTGCTGCTCGGCCCTTCGGGCAGCGGCAAGTCCGACCTGCTCCTGCGCCTGCTCGATCGTGGCTTCACGCTGGTTGCGGATGATCGCGTGGTAATCGAGGCTGGCATGGCGGCGCCGGCGCCCGGCCTGGAGGGGCTGGTCGAGATGCGTGGCCTCGGCATCCTGCGGCAGCCCTGGCAGGCGCCGGCCCAACTTGTCCTGGCCATCGTGCTATCGCCCGAAGCGCCACGGCGCCTGCCGGACCGCAACCCGCACGTAACCCCCGGCGTGACGCTGCCGGCAGACCTCCCGGTGCTCGAACTCGATCCGCGCGTGGCCTCGGCGCCGCTGTTCGTCGCTCGTGCACTCGCCTGCCTGCGCGACCCTTCGGGCATGCATACCGGCGCCTTCGCATGACCGAGCGGCGCAGCGTCGTCCTGGTCAGCGGGCTGTCGGGCGCCGGCAAGTCGTCGATCCTGCGTATCCTGGAGGATCTCGGCCACGAGGCGGTCGACAACCCGCCGCTGGCGACCATCGAGGGCATCATCCGGCGCGGTACCGGTCCGCTCGCCATCGGCGTCGACGTCCGCACCACCGGGTTCGACACCGCCGACCTGCTCGCCACCCTGGCGCTGCTGCGCACGGAGCCAAGCCTGCGTCCCGAACTGGTGTTCGCGGTCGCCGAGGAGGCGGTCCTGCTGCGCCGCTACAGCGCCACCCGCCGGCGACATCCGATGGCGCGCGGCGGCGCGGTCTCGGACGGCATCTCGGCCGAGATCGCGCTGACAGCACCGCTGCGCAGCGAGGCGGACTGGGTGCTGGACACCTCGGAGCTGCCGCCGCCGGAACTGCGCCGGCTGGTCGAGGCCCGCTATGCCGGCGGCGAGGCGGAAGGCAAGCAGGGCCTGACCCTGTCCCTTATCTCCTTTGCATTTCCCGCAGGTCTGCCCCGCGAGGCGGACATGGTCTTCGATGCAAGATTCCTGCGTAACCCGTTCTACGACACCACATTGTCATCATTGACCGGCCTGGACGATGCGGTTGCCGCCTATGTATGGACTGATCCGGACTATCAGCTGTTCCTGGACAAGATCCATGACCTGTTGCGAATGGTGTTGCCGCGTTTCGTTACCGAGGGGAAAAAATACGCCACGGTAGCGATTGGCTGTTCCGGCGGTCGCCATCGGTCGGTGGTTCTGGTGGAAGCGCTGGCGCGATTGCTGCAAGGCGATCGCGACGATGTCGGCACCGTTCCGGGCGAGCCCGGCACGGTGGGAAACGAGAGTAGTCAACTGGTACGAGATGCAGCGCTTCGTCATGTCAGGTCGCCGATCATCGTGAGGCATCGTGAATTGGCCCGGTTGGGCAAGACGCCATGATCGGCATGGTCCTGATCACCCACGGCGAGCTGGGCGAGATGATGCGCGCGGCCATGGAACACGTGGTCGGGCCACAGAAGCAGGTCGGCACCCTCAGCATCGGCGCCGACGACCAGATCACCGGCTGCCGCAAGGCATTGCAGGCACAGATCGATCAGGTGGATACCGGTGACGGCGTCATGCTGCTGACCGACATGTTCGGCAGCACCCCGTCCAACCTGGCCATCGCGGCGATGGAGCGTGGTGGCGTCGAGGTGATCGCCGGCGTCAACCTGCCGATGCTGGTGAAGCTCGCCAAGGTGCGGTCCAGCCGCACCCTGGAGGAGTGCACCGACATCGCCGAGACCGCCGGCCGTAAGTATATCGCCGCCGCGTCGCACCTGCCGTCGAGTTGCCTGGGCGGGGCGGCCTGCTGCGGCAATCCCCTGCTGACCTCGGAGCAGCCGCCGGTCCTGGCTCCCGTCGCAGGCTGAGCGGTAGCGTGGCCGAAGAGGGCGAGCCGGCAGCCGGCGGGTCCGAAGGCCAGGCGGTGCACCGCGTCGTCACCATCGTCAACCAGCGCGGCCTGCATGCTCGAGCCGCGGCCAAGTTCGTGACGACGGCGGAGCGTTTCAGCGCCGTCATCGAGGTAACCCGGGAGGGCGAGACCGTCGCCGCCCGATCGATCATGGGCCTGATGATGCTCGGCGCCGGACGCGGCAGCCAGATCGAACTGATCGCCGACGGCTGGGACGCGCGCGAAGCTCTCGACGCGCTCTCCGCACTGGTCGAGTGCGGCTTCAATGAGCAGGACTGAGGCCAAGGCGACGGCATCCCGTAGCGGAAAGGCTGCCCGCACGCCCAAGCAGAAGGCCCTGTCCGAGCGCAGCTTCACCGGCACCGCCATCTATCCGGGTATAGCGATCGGTCCGGTTGCGATGGCAACCGAAACGCCCGCCCCGGTCATCACGCGCCGGATCGAGGCCGATGCCGAGCCGGCGGAGCAGCTGCGCCTGAACGAGGCGGTCGCCCGTTCGCTCAAGCAGCTCGACAAGCTGCGCGCCCGGCTGTCGCAACTGCCGGAGGAAACCCAGCTCGAGATCTCCCCGCTGCTGGACGCCTACCGCCAGATGCTCGGGCCATCGCGGCTGCTGCGTGGCGCCCGTCGTCGCATCCAGCAGGAGCTGGCCAGCGCCGAGGCCTCCGTTCTGGACGAGGCCGAGGCGCTGGCCACCCGGCTGCAGGCGCCCGCCGGCGCCGCGGCCGATACCGAGGACGCCGCCGCCGCCAACCGGCGCGCCGACGAGGTGCGCGAGATCGCCCGCCGGCTGGTGCGCAACCTTACCAATGCGCCCTATCGCTCGTTTGCCAACCTGCCGCCCGGCACCGTGCTGGTCGCCGAGCAGCTGCGGCCGGCCGACGCCGCGCTGATCGATCCATCACGTATCGTCGGCGTCGCTACCGACGAGGGCGGCGATGCCGACCACACCGCCATCATGCTACGCGCGCTTGGCATACCGTCGGTGCTGGGAGCGGCGGGGGTCGCTGCCGCGGCACGGGCCGGCGCACTTGCGGTGGTCGACGGCACCACCGGCACCATCGTGCTCGATGCCCGCCCGGCGACCCTCGCGGAGGCCCGGCGCGGCGTCGCCTCGTATGCACGCACGCGCCAGAAGCTGGCCCGGCTGCGCCGGCTGCCGGCGGAGCTGTCCAGCGGCGAGCGGGTCGAGCTGCAGGCCAACATGGAAATCCCCGCCGAGCTTCCCCTGATCGCGCAGTCCGGGGCGGCCGGGATCGGGCTGCTGCGCACCGAGTTCCTGTTCATCAACGCCGAGACCCTGCCCGACGAATTCGTGCAGGAGCGGGTCTATCGCGAGGTGATCGAGGCGATGGGCGAGGACTGCACCACCATCCGGGTGCTGGACTGGGGCGGCGAGAAGCAGAGCGAGGCGCTCGGCAATGCCGGCTTCTTTTCCGGCGAGGTCGACCTCAACCCGGCGCTCGGCCTGCGCGGGCTGCGGCTGTTGCTGATGCATCCGACGGTGCTGGAGACTCAGTTCGCCGCCATCCTGCGCGCCTCCGTTGCCGGACCGACGCGCATCCTGCTGCCGATGGTGACATCGCTGGGCGAGCTGCGTACTGCGCGGGACCTCTACGAGCGGCTGTTCAAGCGACTGCGGCGCAAAGGTGTCCGACTGCCGGAGCGGCCGCCGCCGCTGGGCGTGATGATCGAGACGCCGGCGGCGGCGATCAGCGCCGAAGCGCTGGCGCTGGAGGCGGATTTTCTCGCCATCGGCACCAACGATCTCACGATGTACACCCTGGCGGTCGATCGCAGCGCTGCCGCGGTGGCCCGGCTGTATGACCCGCTTCATCCCGCGGTGATCCGATTGATCGCCGAGACCACGGCGGCTGCCTTGCGCCTGCGCCGGCCGGTCTCGCTGTGCGGCGAGATCGCCGGCAATCCGCGCGTGGTGCCGCTGCTGATGGGCCTCGGGCTGCGTTCCTTCAGCATGAACGCGTCAGCGGTGCCGCGGGTGAAGCAGGCGGTGCGGGCGGTCAGCCTCGACGAATGCCGGCGCTTTGCCCGCCGTGTCAGCGACGAGGTCGATCCGGAGCGGATCGCACGCCTCGTCGACGAGTTTTCGGCATGAAAGACACAATACCGTCGTAGTTTTCGCAAACCACGACGCGACACGTTGGCAGTCTTCGCAAGCTTCAGTAACAACAGGAACCCGCGGTGCATGCTCATGCCGCATCGTCCTTGTGTCCTGCCTGAAGGAAGCTCGCGTATGCGCGCCCCGTTGTTCCCGGCGATCCTTGCGCCGGCGCTTTTGATGCCGGTGCTATCGACACCGGTCCTCGCCCAGGCTTCGTTGCAGCCGGTTCCTGCCAAACCTGTGGCGGGGAAGGCCGCGCCGGCTCCCGCAGAGACGGTCAACGTGTATGGCCAGGGTTCTACCCGCCAGCTCACGTCGGTGACGTCGAAGGCATTGCGCGAGGCGGCACCGGGCACCAGTCCGGAGAAGGTGCTGGCTCAGCTGCCCGGCGTGATGTTCCAGTCCGCCGATCCTTTCGGCGCCTATGAATGGTCGGAGAGCCTGTACATACGCGGCTTCTCGCAGACGCAGCTCGGTTTCACGCTCGACGACGTGCCGCTCGGCGACCAGCAGTTCGACAACTACAACGGCCTCAGCATCACCCGCGCGATCACCACCGACAACGTGGCGCGCGCCGATGTCAGCCAGGGCGCCGGCTCGCTCGATATCGCGTCCACCAGCAATCTCGGCGGCGCGGTGCAATACACCTCGACCGATCCGAAGGACCAGTACGGCGGCCTCTACGAGCAGACCTTCGGCAGCAACAGCACCTATCGCGAGTTCATCCGCCTCGACAGCGGTGACCTGAACCCGACCGGAACGAAGTTCTTCGTGTCCTACGCGCGCGTCGATCTCGACAAGTGGAAAGGCGGCGGCGGCAACGACAGCGACCAGGTCAATGCCAAGCTGGTCCAGCCGGTCGGCGCATACGGCACGGTGAAGGTCTATTTCGACTACAGCCGTACGCACCAGTTCGACTACCAGGACGAGAGCCTGAACTACATCCAGACGCTCGGCTATCACCTTGATAATTTCTATCCGAACTATCCGGCGGCGTACCGTGCGGCAGAAGGCATCTTCGCCAACGGCGAGACCAAGAGCAACGATCCTCTCGACGCCTCCTACTATGCCGGCACCGCCAAGCGGCAGGACTTCCTGAGCTATGCCAGCTACCAGACCGAGCTCGCTCCGGAACTCGACTGGAAGAGCACGATCTACGGCCACGGCGACAGCGGCTACAGCACCTGGACCACGCCGTATACGCCGTCGCCGAACGGCGCCCCGCTGTCGGTGCGGTCGATGAACGACAGCATCGAGCGCTACGGCTTCCTGTCGTCGCTGGAATGGACGCATGGCCGCAACACGCTGGAAGGCGGCATCTGGTACGAGAACGACCAGTTCGACCAGTCGCGCATCTTCTCGGAAGCGCCGCTGCTGACGCCGGGGGTGACGTTCGATCCCAGCGAGACGCTGAACAACCCTTTCGCGCAACCCTGGGGCTATGTCTTCAACACCGACACCGTGCAGACGCACATCCAGGACAGCTATCGCGTCACCGACCACCTGACGCTGCGGGCCGGCTTCCGCTCGCTGCTGATCCACACAGGCAGCACGGTCACCGCCCAGGACCCCGCCTACAACGGTGGCAACCAGGTCGGCTCGGGTGCGCTCGACGCCAACAACGCGTTCCTGCCGCAGTTCGGCATGAACTGGCGTTTCGCGCCGCATAACGAGATCTATGCGGACATCTCGCACAACATGCGGGGCTATCCGGAGGACGGCTACAGCACCAACGCCAGCAACTCGCCGTGGAGCGCCAACGAGGCCGCCTTCAGGCAGATCCAGCAGAACCTGAAGCCGGAGACCAACTGGGTGTACGAGGCCGGCTACCGGCTGACCACCAAGCGGTTCGTCGGCCTGCTGACGTACTACCACGTGGACTTCAAGAACCGGTTGCAGATCATCTCGACCGGGCCGGTGATCGCGCCGACCACGCTGGTGGAGAATGTCGGCGGCGTCACCAGCAACGGCATCGAGGCGAGTGCGACGCTGTTCCCGATCCGGCACGTCGCATTCTACAACAGCATCAGCTTCAACCGCTCGATCTACGACAACGACATCGTCACCAGCGGCGGTCTCGAGCCGCTGAAGGGCAAGGTGATCCCGAACTACCCGTCGCTGATGTACAAGACCAGCCTCGACTGGACCGACGGGCCGTACAACGCCCATATCGACGGCAACTACCTGTCGCACCGCTATCTGAGCTACCTGAACGACACCTCGGTGCCGAACTACTTCATCGCCAATCTCGGCGCCCGCTACACGCTCGGCGACCACGGCCCGTTGAAGGCAGTCAGCTTCTCGTTCAACGTCTACAACCTGCTCAACCACAAATACATCGCGACCATGGGCGAGAACGGCAACCCGTTCTCGGGCGACTACCAGTCCTTCCTGGTCGGCGCCCCGAGGCAGTTCTTCGGATCGGTCACGGCAGGGTTCTGAGCCTGGCATTTGTGCGGCCGGGCGGCGCGGGATAGATGGCGGCATTCCCGTTCCTTGGAAGGCCGCCCGCATGACCGATCCCTCCCCGGCCGACATCGTGCCGATCCGCCGGGCGCTGATCTCGGTCTCGGACAAGACCGGGCTGCTGGCGCTCGGCGAGGCGCTTGTTCGGCATGGCGCCGAGCTGCTCTCGACCGGCGGCTCCGCCCGCACCCTGCGTGAGGCCGGAGTGCCGGTAGTGGAAGTCAGCGAGCACACCGGCTTTCCGGAAATCCTGGACGGCCGGGTCAAGACCCTGGTGCCGCAGATCCATGGCGGCATCCTCGCCCGGCGCGACCTGCCGGAGCACCGGGCGCAGATGGCGGAGCACGGAATCGCGCCGATCGACCTCGTGTGCGTCAATCTCTACCCGTTCGAGGCGACGGTGGCGGCCGGCGCTGCCGCCGAGGATTGCATCGAGAACATCGATATCGGCGGGCCGGCGCTGATCCGGGCTGCTGCCAAGAACCATGTCGATGTCGCGATCCTGACCGAGCCGGCGCAATACCAGGCGGTTATCGACGCGCTTGCGTCGTCCGGCGGCACCAGCCTCGCCGACCGCAGGGCCTGGGCCGGCGCTGCCTATGCGCGCACCGCCGCGTACGACGCCGCCATTGCCAGCTGGTTCGCGGGGCAGCGTGGGGAAGCCTTCCCACCGCGCATCACCCTGTCCGGCACCCGCGCGGAGGTGCTGCGCTATGGCGAGAATCCGCACCAGCAGGCGGCCTTCTACCATGACGGCAGCGGCCGCCCCGGGATCGCGACCGCCCGGCAGGTGCAGGGCAAGTCGCTCTCCTACAACAACCTCAACGACACCGACGCCGCCTTCGAGGCCGCCTGCGAGTTCGAACGTCCCACCGTCGTCATCGTCAAGCACGCCAACCCATGCGGCCTGGCGTCGGCGGATACGCTTGAAGCGGCGTGGCAGGGCGCGCTGCGCTGCGACCCGGTCTCGGCCTTCGGCGGTGTGGTGGCGCTGAACCGCACGCTCGACGAGGGCACGGCGGCGCGCATCGGCGCGATCTTCACCGAGGTGATCGTGGCTCCCGACGCCACCGAGGCGGCCTGCGCGCTGCTTGCGAAGAAGAAGAACCTGCGCCTGCTGCTGACCGGCACCCTGCCGGACCCGACGGCGGACGGCCTGCTGTTCCGCTCGCTGGCCGGCGGCTTCCTGGTGCAGAACCGCGACAGCGGCCGCATCGACCGCGACATGCTCCGGGTGGTGACGCAGCGCGCCCCGAGCCCCCGGGAGCTCGACGATCTCGTCTTTGCGTTCCGGGTCTGCAAGCACGTCAAGTCCAACGCCATCATCTACGCGAAGGACGGCGCTGCAGTCGGCATCGGCGCCGGGCAGATGAGCCGCGTGGACTCAGCGCGCATCGCGGCGCTGAAGAGTGCGGAGGCGGCGCAGGCGGCGGGCCTCCCCGAGCCGCTGGCGAAGGGCAGCGTGGTGGCGTCGGATGCGTTCTTCCCGTTCGCCGACGGCCTCGAGGCGGTCGTCGCCGCGGGGGCGACGGCAGTGATCCAGCCGGGAGGTTCGGTGCGCGATGCCGAGGTGATCGCCGCCGCCGATCGCGCCGGCCTTGCAATGGTGTTCACAGGCATGCGCCATTTCCGGCATTAGGCATCCATGATGGATCAGATGATGCCCTATCCCGCGGTCGCCCGCGCCGCGATGGAGGGGCTCGACGGCTCGCTCATCCGGACCATCTTCGCCGAAAGTGCCGGCGTGCCGGACGTCATCCCGCTCTGGTTCGGCGAGCCGGACGTGGTGACGCCCGATTTCATCCGCGAGGCCGCGAAGCAGGGCCTGGATGCCGGCCGCACCTTCTACAACTCGAACTTCGGCATCGACGAGCTGCGCGCGGCGATCACGACCTACCAGGCCGGCCTGGGCCGCAAGGCGCGGTTCGACGGCGTGTGCGTCACCGCGTCGGGCGTGAACGCGATCATGCTGGCTTGTCAGGCGCTGCTCGATCCCGGTGACCGCGTGGTGCTGCCGGAGCCATTCTGGCCCAACCTCGGCGGCATCCCGCGGGTGCTCGGCGCAAAAGTGGCGACGGTGAAGCTGCGCCTGCAGGACGCCGCCTGGACCATCGATCTCGAGGAGCTGCTGGCAGCCCTTACCCCCGGCACCCGGATGGTGATGCTGAACGCACCGGCCAACCCGACCGGCTGGATGCTGTCGCGCGCCGACCAGGAGGTGCTGCTGGCACACTGCCGCCGGCTCGGGATCTGGATCCTGGCCGACGACGTCTACGAGCGCGTGGTGTTCGACGGCCGGGCGGCGCCGACCTTCCTCGACATCGCGGAGGCCGACGACCGGCTGGTCTCGATCAACTCGTTTTCCAAGAGCTGGGCGATGACCGGCTGGCGGCTGGGCTGGATCAACGCGCCGGCGACCTTGATGACGGCGCTGGGCAAGATCAGCGAATTCAACACCTCCTGCACGCCGCCCTTCGTCCAGCTCGCCGGCATCGCGGCGCTGCAGCAGGGCGAGCCGTTCATTGCCGGGACGATGTCCCGCTACCGCGCCATGCGCGACCTCGCCTGCGCACGCCTTGGCGCCATTCCCGGCGTCTCGATACCGGTGCCGGGTGGCGCCATGTACTCGTTCTTCGCGGTGGAAGGCTGCACCGACAGCCTGGCGCTGGCGCGCTCGCTGCTGCACGGCGCGCATGTCGGGCTGGCGCCGGGACGGGCGTTCGGAGAGGCCGGCGAGGGCTGCATGCGGCTCTGCTTCGCGGTGGCCGAGGACCGCCTGGAGGCCGCCTGCGAGCGCATTGCCCATCATCTGGACCGGCCAGGGGGTCGCTGAGATGGCCCGGCTCACGCTGCGCATGCTGCTGCCCGCCCTCATGCTGGGCCTGGCGCAACCGGTCCTGGCACACGCGCAGGCCCCGGTCGCCGCCAGCCTGACCCCCGCCGATCGTGGCTGGGTGCAGCGCGTGCAGGACTCGCTTGGCTCGATCACCACCCTGAAGGCGCGCTTCCTGCAGATCGCGCCGGACGGCCACACCACCCAGGGTACCGCCTGGCTCGACCGTCCGGGTCGCATGCGGTTCGAGTATGCAAAGCCGAGCCCGTTGCTGCTGGTGGCGGGCGGCGGCAAGCTGGTGTTCAACGACAGCGAGCTGAAGCAGACCACCGAACTCCCGCTCGACAAGACCCCGGTCGGGCTGCTGCTGCGCGCCAACCTCGCGCTTTCCGGCGATGTCACCGTCACCGCCTTTCACCATGCCGACGGCCAGCTGCAGATCACCCTGGTGCGTACTGCGACCCCGGCGGACGGCAGCCTGACGCTGATCTTCTCCGACCAGCCACTCGGGCTGCGCTCGTGGAGCGTGCTGGACGCGCAGGGCCGCGAGACCCGCGTGGACCTCTACGACATCGCCCTCGGCCAGCCCCTGCCGCAGAGCCTGTTCGACACCAAAATTGGCGAACAGGCGCAGTAGCCGGTCAGATCCGGATCAAGTTGCTGCGGCGAGATCGGTCTGGGCGAAATCGTTGCCCTTGAACAGGATTGGAAGATTGCGCTCCCTAGCCAAAGCGTACGATGCGCAGTCGCCAAGATTGAAGGCAGCCGGGTGTCGGCCCTTGCCATAATGCAGGAAGGCGCGCCGCGCCGTATCTGCAAGCCCGGCATCCTGGGCAACAACCTCGATGCCCGCGCGGTCGACGAAGTCGTCGAGCTCCAACCAGCGATCGGCATGGCCGGTCCTGCCAGCCAGCACCATGCTGGTTTCGAGCAGGCTTACCGAGGACAACAGGCAGCCATTGGTCGATGCGACGATCCGGAGGAAACCATCAGCCTCCGGCTCGCGACGCAAGATGGCGATCAACGCCGAACTGTCGAGGACGATCACGCTGGCAGCCCGTCCTCGTCGTAGAGGTCGGCGGCGGTCGATACCTCCTGGTCCTGCAGCCGTGCGGCACTGCGCAGACTGATTGCCCGCAGGTCCTCGAACAAAGTCTGGGCGTCCGGGCGCATGACGGGCCGTCGCCGTAGCCCGTCCGGGATGAACTCCACGCCTGCCTGCTCAAGGGCCTCGCGTACGCCATGCAAGGTCGGGGGGGCGACGCGTTCCAGGCCATCGGCTGCTTCGAGCCGCCTTATCGTCACGACGGAGACATGCGCCCGTCGCGCCAGTTCGCTCTGCTCAAGACGCAGCAGGGCGCGAGCGGCGCGGATCTGGTCAGGGCTGACATCCATGATCAAATACTATCCCCATGATCGTTATTGATCAAGAAGCTTTAGCAGACTGGGCGGTCTCTTCCCCTTTGGTATCCTCGGTCTCCTCGCCGCCACGGTTGAGCAGGCCGTGCGTCTTCAGGTGGTGGCGGAACTGGTAGTAGGTCAGGCCCAGGGCGCGCGAGGCGGTGCGCTGGTTGAAGCGGGCGGCTTCCAGCGCCTGCTTGAGCAGCATCGCCTCGAAGGCGCGTGTCCTGGTCAGGAAGTCGCCCTCCGTGGGGATCGTCGGATCGGGGACGGTTGCAGTTGGAGCGGCGAGGACCGGGACCGGCGGGATGGGAGTACTCGCGGCGGCGCCCGGCAGGCTCGGAAACGGGTCGATCACGATCTGCGTCAACGGACGCGCCGGGTTGCTCATCCGGTAGACGCTGCGCTCTACCACGTTGCGCAGCTCGCGCACGTTCCCGGGCCAGTCATGCCGGCGCAGTACCGCCATCGCGTCCTGGCCGAACCCCGCGAACATCTCCCGGCCCAGCTCGCGCGTCATGCGGATCGCGAAATGCCCGGCCAGCAGCGGGATATCCTCCGGCCGGTCACGCAGCGCCGGCACCGCGATGACGTCGAAGGCCAACCTGTCGAGCAGGTCCGCGCGGAACTTGCCCAGTCGCGCCAGCGCCGGCAGGTCGGCATGGGTCGCCGCCACCACACGCACATCGACACGCTGCGTCTCGTTGCCGCCGACACGCTCGAAGCTGCCGTACTCGATCACCCGCAGCAGCTTCTCCTGCACCGACGCCGAGGCGGTGGCGATCTCGTCGAGAAACAAGGTGCCGCCATCGGCCAGCTCGAACCGGCCGGGCCGGCGCCGTGCCGCACCCGTGAAGGCGCCGGCCTCGTGACCGAACAGCTCGCTATCGAGCAGCGCATCGTCGAGCGCCGCACAGTTCAGCTTGATGAACGGCCGGTCCCAGCGTGGCGACAGGAAGGCGAGGCGGCTTGCCACCAGTTCCTTGCCGGTGCCACGCTCGCCGATCACCAGCACCGGCCTTTTCAGCGGCGCCGCCTGCGAGACATGTTCGAGCATGTCGCGGAACAGCGGCGCCTCGCCGAGCGGTGTCGCATTGTCCTCCGAGGGCGTGGCCGATCGCGCCAAGTGTTGGATCTCCGTGCCAAGGGGTGCAGCTCCCCACTCTCGTGTTGCCCGCACCCGGAGGCAAGCAGGAACCGAATAAGCCAACGGTGCCAGGGTGTTGGCGGATCACCCCGGAGATGGCACGCGTCATGCTGAGAAGACGGCACGACATCAGTCGCAGCGCGATGGCAGGACACACAGGATGAGTATCTTCTCCCGGTTGACGGATATCGTGAACTCCAACCTCAATGCGCTGGTCGCGAATGCGGAGGATCCTAGGAAGATCATCCGGCTGATCATCCAGGAGATGGAGGACACGCTGGTCGAGGTGCGATCCTCGGCGGTGCAGACCATCGCCGAGCGTCGCGAGATCGAGCGGCGGCTGGACATGCTGGCCCGTGACGAAGCCGAATGGCAGCGCAAGGCCGAGCTGGCCCTCTCGCGCGACCGCGAGGACCTCGCCCGCGGCGCCCTGCAGGCCCGCGCCCATGTCGCCAAGACCCGCGAGACGCTGGACCTGCAGCGGCAGCAGATCGCCGCCGGCCTGGCGCAGCAGAACGAGGACATCGCCAAGCTGCAGGCCAAGCTGGCGGACGCCAAGTCGCGCGAGCAGGCGCTGGTGTCCCGGCACGGCCTCGCCTCGTCGCGGGTCAAGTTGCGCGAGACGCTGTACGACGAGCGCATCGGCGACGCCTTTTCGCGTTTCGAGCAGGTCGAGCGCAATCTGGACGTGCTCGAAGGACGGGTGGAGTCCTACGATCTCGGCCGACGCTCGCTCGAGGACGAGCTGGCCGGGCTGGAAACCGACGAGAAGGTCGAGAGCGAGCTTGATGCCCTGCGAGCCAGGCTGCAGCGTCGCGCCTCGCCCCCCGCCGGCTCCTGACCGCGTGCGACCGGGAAACCGCCGAGGCGAACCGACCATCCTGAACCGGGACAATCCATGATCGAGAACCTCACCGGCCTGATCGCGGTGATCGCCCCCTTCGCCCTGGTGTTCTTCATCATCCGGATGAAGCACGAGCGTCGGATGCGGGAGATGAACCTGCAGGGGCTCAGCCAGGAGGAGCAGCGGGTGCTGGCCGACATGGGCGAGACCGCCCGGCGCATGGAGCAGCGCATCGAGAACCTCGAACGCATCCTGGATTCCGAGCTGGCCGGATGGCGCAGCCGCATGTCGCTGTGAGGATGGCCCGATGAACCAGGATTTCCGGGTCTGGCGGCAGGATCGCGGCGCGATGTTCAGCGGCGTCTGTTCCGGGCTCGCCGAGGATCTCGACCTCCCGTTGCCGCTGCTGCGGCTGGTCGCAATCGTGTTCCTGGTGCTGCCGACCGGGCTCGCCTACCTGGCGCTGTCGCTGCTGATGCGGCGGCGTCCGGCCCGCAACGGGCGCGCTCCGGCCCAGGAGCGTTCCTACGTGGGCATGACGGGCAACGGTCGCCCCGCCCCGTCGCCGCTGCCCTCCGGGTCCAACCTCGCCCTGCTCGCGCACCGCTTCGAGCGCATCGAGCCACGCCTGAAGCAGATCGAGGCCTTCGTGACCTCGAAGGATTTCGAGCTGCATCGCGATTTCCGCCACATGGGCGAGTAGGCGGCGGTCATGTTTCCGATCACCGATCCGACCCGCGCCGCCGACATTCGCATGCGCCGCCGGCGCGCGATCGGGCTGCTGACCGGCATCGTCGTGCTGCCGATCGTCCTGGTGTCCGGGCGTGCCAATCCCGACGCGAGCCATCTCGGCTCGATCCTGTCCGGGTTCTTGACCGGCGATCAGGCCGAGAATGTCGAGACAGCGCTTCGGCAGGCTGCCTCCGTGGCCGTGGCCAGCTGGGTGAGGGAGGGCGCCGCCCTTCCCGAGGGTCGCCGCGACGGGATGGCGCTGGCCGCCACCGGCACCAGCCTCGCCATCAGCCTGCCCTGTGCCGGCAGCATCGCCGTGGTGCCCGGAGCCGATCTCGGCCGACGCATCTATGTCTCGCTGCTCGATGGCGGCTCGGCGCAGGCGGCTGGACTGGAGTTGCATGGGGATGACGTACGAGGCGGCGGCGAGGTCGCACTCGGCGGTGGCTGTCGTCACCGCGGTGCCGACCTGGTGGTGCAGGCCGCTCCGGATACCGCGCTGACCGTCACGCTTACGGGCGGCACCAGCTTGCGCACCGGCGCCTTCACCGGTCCTGTCCGGCTGATCCAGCGTGGCGGTGGCGACGTGGTGATCGACGCGGCGGGTGGCCTGGAGGCGGACAGGAGCGGTGGTGGCGATCTCGTCGTGGGACGCCTGCAGCAGAACCTGCACCTGGTGCAGCGTGGCGGCGGCGACACCAGCATCAGGTCCGGGAGCATCGGCCACGCCGATCTCGAGCTGGAAGGCAAAGGCGACCTGAGTGTCGGACCCGAGGCGAGGATCGGCGGCCTGTCGCTGGTCATGCGCGGCAGCGGCGACGTGACGATTGCCCATCTCGACGGGTCGGCCGACATCCAGGCGACCGGCTCCGGGGACGTTGCCATCGCCCAGGCCGAAGCTCGCGACGTCGATATCAGCAGCGCGGGTTCGGGCGACATCGCGATCACGGCTGGCCACGTCGCACACCTCGCGGCGGCGATGCAGAGATCCGGTGACCTGTCGGTGACTGCCGAGGTGGGCGATGCCTCGGTGCAGTCCGGCGCGGATTCGACCATCACCCTTCCGCATGTCAGGGGCCGCCTCGAACGCTCAACATCCGGTGGTTGATCCGCGTTATTCTGTCTCCAGATTTGTGCGCGCCCGACCGCCCGACCCCGATGGTGACCATTCATGGCCGATATCGTTGTATTCCCGTCGCGCCAGCCTCGTGCGGCGCGGCTGCCGCCGATGCCTCGCCTGCATGGCGCCGTCCGCACGCGGGCCAGCCTGCTCGCCGCCGGCCTTTCGCTGCTGCTGACCATCCTGGGCTTTGCGCTGGTCATGCTGGTCGGGGCCGCCCTGCTCTATGACGGCAACCTGGTGAGCCTGTCGCCGACCGGACTGTGCGTGGGCGAGCGGGCCTGCCGGATGCCGGGCACGCTGCCGCTCGGTGCCCTGCTGCCGATGCAGCGCGACCTGCTGGCGACCGGACTGGTGCTGCTTTCGATGCCGGCGCTGATGGCGCTCGGGCATCTGCGCGGCCTGTTCCGGCTCTATGCCGCCGGGATCGTGTTCGAGCCGGACAACATCAGCCAGATCAGTCGCGCCGGCCTTTGGCTGCTCGCCTATGCCGCCGCACCGTTCCTGGTCGACCGGCTGCTGAACGGCGCCGGCCTGTTTCCGGGCGGCGACTGGTTCCGCGCCGACGAGGTCGCGGCGGTCATCGTCGGGCTGTCGATGCTGCTGGCGGCGCAGGTGATCGCCTGCGGCCGCGAGATGGAGCAGCGCCCCGACCTGTTCATCTGATCAGGCGAGCAACCTGTAGAGAGTGGTCGGCCGCATGATGCGGTCCTCCAGTTCAAGCGAGGTCGGGACGTCGAAATGGGCGACGGCCTGCAGACCGGTAGCCGGCAGGTAGGCGCGTCCCGGATCGGCCACCAGCACTTCCGCGGTGGCGGCGCAGCGCTGCAGCCAGGGCAGGATGTGGCGGGTCATCGGCGCCTCGTAGCAGACGTCTCCGCACAGGATCAGGTCCCAGCGCACCGGTGCGTCCACTACGTCGAGCACCGCGGCGGGGAGGTCCACCCCATTCAGCGCGGCATTGGCGAGGATCGCGGCGACCGCCAGCCGGTCGATCTCGGCCGCCTCGACGCTGGCCGCCCCCGCCATCAGGCAGGCGATCGCCGCGATCCCGCCACCGGCGGCGAAATCCAGCACCCGGCGACCGGCGACCAGCGAGGGGTTGTCCAGCACGTGCCGCGCGATTGCCTGACCGCCAGGCCAGGCGAAGGCCCAGAATGGCGGTTCGACATCATGCTCGGCCAGCCAGTCCTCGGAGGCCTGCCAGATCGGCGTGATCTCGGTGGCGAGATGCAGCCTGATCTCCGGCACCAGCGGCGCGGTGGCGACGATCGTGTGGTCGGCGATGAAGCGGGCGTTGCGATCCACGGACTGCCTGTACTGCAACCGCTTCATCGAACGAATGCAGGCGGCCTGCCGACAAGCTCTTAGAGGTCTTCGTCGCGCCGAGGCAAGCTGGTCAGGTCGATCGACGCGGGTTCGCCGGTATCGGCAGGCCCAGGTTCGCGCGCAGCGTCTCGCCCTCGTACTCGCTCCTGAAGACGCCCGCCTCCCGCAGGATCGGCAGCACCTCGCGCAGGAAGCGCCGGAACTGCGCCGGATGACCCAGATGCACGTTCAGACCGTCCAGCGCCCGTCCCTCGAACCACCGGATGATCTCCGCCGCGACCGTCGCCGGCGATCCGCAGAACGGACCCGGTTGCGGCCTGCTGACCACTTCGACGGTCTGCCGCAAGGTCAGCTCGTGCTCCCGCGCCCGGTCCGCGATCTTCTTCGCGTTGGTGTAGAAGCTGCTTCGGGCGAACTCGAGCGCCTCCTGCGGGAATGCGGCGTCGAGGTCGTATTGCCGGAAATCATGCCAGCCGAACGAACGCCCGAACTCCGCCAGCGCCTGGTCGAAGCCCTGGTCGCGCAGGTTGTAGTCGCGCTCGATCTCCCGTGCCTGCTCGTCGGTATCGCCGACGAAGATGCTGACCCCCGGAAGAACCAGGATCCGGTCGGGGTCGCGCCCGCGCTGCCGCGCCCGCTCCTTGATGTCGGAGTAGAACGCCTGCCCCTGCTCCATAGTCGGCGCATGCGTGAAGATCGCGTCCGCGATGGTCGCACCGAGATCGCGGCCCTGCTCCGAATCGCCGGCCTGGAAGATGACGGGTTCTCCCTGTGGCGAGCGCTGGATGTTCAGCGGCCCGACGACCGAGAAGAAATCGCCCTGGTGATCGAGCCGGTGCAGCCTGGTCTTGTCCAGGAACATGCCGGTCTCGCGATCGGCGACGAAGGCGTCCTCCTCGTAGGAGGACCACAGGCCGCGCACCACGCCGACCGCCTCGAGCGCCCGCGCATAGCGGTCGTCGTAGCTGAAATGCTCCTTCCTGCTGTAGTTGCCGGCGGTCCCGGCATCGCCGCTGGTAACGACGTTCCAGCCCGCCCGTCCGCGGCTGATCAGGTCGAGCGAGGCAAGGCGCCGGGCCAGGTTGTACGGCGCGTTGTAGGACGTCGTGAGCGTGCCGACGAGGCCGATACGCTTCGTGGCCACCGCCAGGGCCGACAGCAGGGTGAGCGGTTCGAGCCGGTTGAGATAATGCGGTGGCGAGTCCGGCGTGATGAACTGGCTGTCGACGATGAACACCAGGTCGAACTTCGCGGCCTCGGCCTGCCGCACGATGTCGATATACCAGTCGACATCGACGCTGGCATTGGTGGGGATCTCGGGATCGAGCCACCGGAGATGCGTTCCGGGGCCGCCTACCCCGGTCGGCACCAGCCCCAGCTTCAGTTGCCGCTTGCTCATTCTCAGGCCGCCTTCCAGATGCCGATCGAGGCAACATCGGGATCCATCGGCAGGACACCGGCGGCGCGGTAGCGGCCGGCGATCTGCTGCAGGGTCGGGATGTCGGTGTTGTCGATGGCGCGCACGGAGTAGTTCCGGTGGCTGTCGATCCGCCGGACCGCCTCGAGCGGCATGTTCTGCCACAGGCCGGAGAGCAGCGTCGTCGCCTGGTCGGGGTGGGTGCGGATCCAGGCGGCGCCTTCGACCAGGGCGTCGAACATCGCCTTGACCACCTGCGGATGCGCACGGGCGAAACCTGCATCGACCATGTAGTAGCGATCGTAGCGCAGGCCCTGGCTGCCACCATCCGTCAGCAGCCGGGCGCGCGGATCGGTCTCCGCGGACGACAGGAATGGATCGTAGGTTGCCCATGCATCGAGGTGGCCGCTGCTGAACGCGGCACTGGATGCGGCCTCCGGCAGGTAGGTCGCCTCGATGTCCGCCAGCGACATTCCGTTGTTGTGCAGGCTGCGCAGCAGCAGGTCGAAGGAACTGCCGCCCTTGGCGACACCGACCCGCTTGCGGTTGAGCATCGGCACGCCGTTGATGCCGCCGTCGTTGCGGACGACGATGCCGGCGGCACGCGGGCTTGGTCCCTCGGCTGCGTAGAGGATGAGGTTCGGCAGCTTCTGGTGGATCATCACCGGAACGGCTTCCGCGACGTCACCCTGGAAGTCGACCTGGCCGAGTTCCGCCAGCGAGTGACCGAGCTGGCTCCAGACCGGCGTGAAGCCGAGCGCCTGCAGTCGCGGCTCCAGGATGGCGCGGTTGCGCAGGACCTGCAGCAGTACCGAGCTCTCCTGGTAGCTGAGCCTGACCGGCGACGCCGCCGCGGCACTGCTGCGGCAGGCGATGGGCGCCAGCGCACCGGCCATCGCAACGATCGTGCGGCGACGTGTGATCGAGAGTGTCATCGACGGCTCCTTGCGTATTCAGAACGTGACCGCCGCTCGACCGTAATAGTATCCGCCATAGATCGGGATGCCGGAGACAGCGATGTCGTAGAGCGAGTTTCCCTGGTAGCGGGCAATCTCCGGGAGCTCGCGCGGGCGGATATCGAAGATGTTGTTGCCGCCGAGCGAAAGCCGGATCCTCGGCGTGATCCGGTAGCCGACCTCGAGGTCGGTCAGCCACCGCGGCGTGTTCTTGAATTCGAGGAACGCGACGTTCGAGTAGCGCAGCGCAGCCGGTGCCGCGATCTGGTAGGTCTCGAGCCCGGTCGACTCGCCGTAGCGGGTCTGCCGCAGATTGACGTCCCACCGGCCAAGGATCCAGTGCGCGTCAAGAATGATCTTGCTGCGCGGTACCGACGAGGTCAGGTACGAGATGCCCTGCGCGTTGAGCAGCGGATTGCCGTTCGCATCCGATGCAAGGTGGTGCAGCGTCGTACGGTTGAGGTCGATGCCGGCGGACCAGTCGATGCTGCCGTAATGGCCGAGATGGCTCCTGGTGTCGGCGGCGATGTCCAGCCCCTGGGTGCGCGTACTGGCGCCGTTGGAAAAATAGTTCGCGGAGACGTCGTTGGGCACCAGGTTGGGCGGCAACGCGATCCCGGTCAGGCCGATGGCGTCCTCCGCGACGGCGCCGACATAGTTTCCACCGCCGACGATGCGATCCCGGATGTTGATCTGGTAGGCGTCCACGGTGACATGGACGCGGCGTATCGGCTCCATGACGATGCCGCCGCTGACGCTGGTCGAGCGCTCCGGCTTGAGTGGCAGCGCACCGAGCGATCGCGCCGCCGGGGAGCTGACGGCGAGGCTGCCGCTGGCTCCGGTCGGTGTGACGCTGAGGCTGCTGAAGTTCTCCTCGGCCAGGGTCGGCGCGCGGAACCCGTTGCTGATCGTGCCGCGCAGGGCGAGCCGTGGCGAGATCTCGTAGCGGGTCGAGAGCTTGCCGGTCTCGGTATTTCCGAAGTCGGTGTAGTGCTCGAAGCGGCCTGCGAGATCGACGTCCCAGCGGCGGGTGGGATGGATGTCGGTGTCGATATAGCCGGCCCACACGTCCCGGCTCCAGGACCCGGCGGATTGCGGCGTCAGGCCTGGCGCGGCCTGGACGCCGCCGAGCAGGTAGGAAGCCGGGCTGCCGGATGTGATGTCGTAGGTCTCCAGCCGGTGCTCGGCGCCGAACGAGACCTGCACGGGTTTGCCAAGCACGCTGACCTGCCTGGAAAGGTCGAGATTGTTGGTCCACTGGGCATTGCGGTAGGCCTCCGCGAACACGGTCGTCGGTGTGTAGCCGTAGGCGGCGTAGTAGCTCAGGTTCGCGGTGTTGATCGTCGAGAGGCGGCTCTCGTCGGCGCCGTAGGTCGTGCTCAGGTCCCAGTGCAGGCCGAACAGGTTCTCGCCCTTCAACCCGAGCGTCGCCGAATAGTCGTTCTCCTCGTTCACCTGGGAAGGCTCGAAGCCGTACGGATAGATCTCCGGCAGGATGTTCGGCAGCCGGTTGGTCTCGTAGAGCTGGATATGGCGGTGCCCGTAGGTGATGAGCCCATAGGCATCGATCCCCGGCACGATGGTTTTGCCGGCGTTGATCGCCAGGGTTTCCCGGGTCTGCTCCGGCAGGCCGAAATTCTCGTCGTCCTGCAGCCCGGACCGGTAGTCGACGCCGCCGGTGGCATAGTGGTCGGCGTGATAGACCTGGCCGCTTACATGCAGGTATCCGTCGTCACCCAGCGACCAGCCGCCATCGGCATTGATCTGCGCGCCCCAGCCCTGCTGGTTGTAAAGGGAGTTGAACGGCGCCGCTCCGGTCTGCGCACTCAGCGTCATGCCCTGCGGGTTCTTCTTCAGGATGACGTTGATGACGCCGGCGATCGCATCGGAGCCGTACATCGCGGCGGCACCGTCGCGCAGCACCTCGACATGATCGATCGCCGAGACCGGGATGAGGTCCAGGTCGACCGGCGTAGAGCCGTGTTCCGGCCCGTTGTAGGTCGCGATCACGCCGCTGGTGTGGCGGCGCTTGCCGTCGATCAGGACCAGCACCTCATTCGGGCTCAGCCCGCGCATCCTGATCCCGGAGACGAGTCCGGAGCCGCCCAGGATGCTGCTGTTGACCGATGGATCGGTCCGGGTCAGCGCGTCCGACAGGTTCAGAGCGCCGGTCTGCCGCAGCGTCTCGCCGGAGATTATGTCGATCGGGCTGTTGCTGTCGCGTGCGGTGCGTTGCCAGTCGCGGGTCCCGGTGACGATGACCTGCTCCGAGAGGGCGCCGGCGCCGGTGGTATCGTCTGCCGGGGCTGGCGCGGCGAATGCGCCGGTCCCGAGCGCCTGGATCGAGCCGACGACGAACGGCAGCATGAGAAGGTCGGATGCACGCACTCTCGAAACACCTGTATTCCACTATCGATGGCGTTGGCTTTCGGAAACCAACGACATGCAGAGGGAATAACGGGTGGCAACTGCGAGGTCGCTCGAGTATCCGCAAACACCGGCTTGAGCGCGGGTTGAGGATCGGTGGCGGCGTGGGTTCAGCCCGGCAGGTGTCCGGCCGCCAGCGCCAGCCCGATGGCGAGGCCCACCTCCCGGTTGGCGCGGAACAGGCGCAGACAGGCCGCCGCGTCATCCTTGTCGAGCCGCATCACCTGCCGGGCCAGCAGGGCCGCCGGCAGCAGCAGCGCCGGCCAGAACGGCCAGGACAGGTGGGCGACGGTTCCGGCGGCGCCGAGGCAGAGTAGCGCCAGGGCGTAGCAGGCGCCGACGAAGCGCCGTGGCACCCCGGCCATCATGCGGGAGGTCGACTTCACGCCCACCAGCGCATCGTCACGCATGTCCTGGAAGCCGTAGACGGTGTCGAAGCCGAGATCCCACAGGATCGCGGCGGCGTAGATCAGTGCGAAACCGGCATCGATACGGCCGGTCGCGGCGACATATCCCATCGGAGCACCGAAGCCGAAGGTGAAGCCCATCATCAGCTGCGGCCACCAGGTGATCCGCTTGGCCAGCGGATACAGCGCGACCAGCAGCAGCGACGCCACGCCGAGCGCCCAGCACAACGGACGCAGGCAGAGCAGCACGACCAGCCCGGTCAGCAGCAGCAGGCACAGGAAGGCAGCCGCCTCGCCCATGCCGAGCGCCCCGGAGGCCAGCGGCCGGCCGGCGGTGCGCGCCACCTGGCGGTCGATGTCGCGGTCCCACATGTCGTTCACCACGCAGCCGGCCGAGCGCATCACCACGCTGCCGATGGCGAACAGCAGGATCAGGCGCAGCCGGGCAGTGGGCGGCACGCCGTGCGGCAGCAGGATGCCCCACAGCCCGGGCAGGAACAGCAGCCAGCTGCCGATCGGCCGGTCCAGGCGGGCGAGCAGCGCATAGGCGCGCCACTTCGGCGACAGCCGGCCGACCCAACCGCCGGAGACGATGTCGGTATGCGTCAACCCCTGCTTCGCCCTTGCCCCGCGCCGGCCGGTCTGGCAGCGCAACGCCTCCAATGAAGCGGCTCCCGCCGCCCGGTCAACCGCCGAAAGGAGCAGGCCGATGCAGGACCGGCCAAGGCTGCATGTCCATCCCGATGCGGCGCTGCTGCAGGCGAACGCGTCGGTGCCGATGCGCGAGGACCAGGCGCACTATCTCGGTGCGGTGCTGCGGCGCGGCGCGGGTGACGCGGTCCGGCTGTTCAACCAGCGCGACGGCGAATGGGAGGCCAGCATCGGCCAACTCCACAAGCGCGGCCGCGGCGACTTCCTGCTGTCGCACCAGGTCCGGCCATCTTGCGACGAGGGCGGCCCGGTCCTGCTGTTCGCACCGCTGAAGCGCGATGCCACCGACCTGGTGGTGCGGATGGCGACCGAACTGGGCGTGCGCGCGATCCGGCCGGTGCTGACCGAGCGCACCAATACCGGCCGGGTCAACCTGGACCGGCTGCGCGCCATTGCCACCGAGGCCGCCGAGCAGTGCGAGCGGCTGAGCGTGCCCGATCTGCTGGAGCCGGTGCGCCTGCCGGACCTGCTGGGTGGCTGGCCACCGGACGCGCCGATCTGGGCCGCCATCGAGCGATCCGCTGCTGTGGGAGGTCCGACCGCCCTGGGCGCCGCGCTGCTGATCGGTCCGGAAGGCGGCTTCACGCCGCACGAGCTGGACCTGCTGCGGTCGCGGCCGTTCGTCGCCGCGGTGTCGCTGGGCGGCCGCATCCTGCGCGCCGACACCGCGGTAGCCGCCGGGCTCGCCTGCCTGCAGGCCGGCCGCGAGCGATGGGGGCTGGTGCCGGAGGGTGCGGCGTCGCTATGAGGACGCCACCAGAGCCTTCAGATCGGCCAACCCGGCTGATGCAAGCGGAGCCCGATGTCGAACCCCGGTGACCAGGACGCCACCCCGATCGAGCCAGGGCCTGGACTGCTTACCCAGCTTGCCGGCCATCTGGCGCAGGGTTGCAAGCCGCCGGCGGAGTGGCGGATCGGCACCGAGCACGAGAAGTTCGGGTTCCGTCCCGACCTTACCCCGCCACCCTACACGCCAGACGGCATCGAGGCCCTGCTGGAGGCGTTCGGGTCCGACCCGTCGCTGCCATGGGAGCCGATTGCCGATAATGGCCATGTCATCGGATTGAAGGGCCAGGCGGCGCATCGCGGCGCGTCGATCTCCCTGGAGCCGGCCGGCCAGTTCGAGCTGTCAGGCGCGCCGCTGGCCGACCTGCACCGGACCGAGGCGGAGATGCGCGGACATTTCGCCGAGCTGCACCGTGCGGTGGAGCGGTCCGGCACCGCGCTCGGCTTTGCGCCGCTCGGCTTCCATCCGACCGCGACGAGGGCGCAGATGCCCTGGATGCCGAAGAGCCGCTACGCCATCATGCGCCGCTACATGGCCGAGGTCGGCACGCTCGGGCTGGACATGATGCAGCGCACCTGCACGGTTCAGGTCAATCTCGACTACGGCTCGGAGGCCGACATGCGGCGCAAGCTGCAGGTCGCGCTTGCGCTGCAGCCGGTCGCCACCGCGCTGTTCGCCAACTCGCCGTTCCGCGAGGGCAGGCCGAGCGGTTTCATGTCGACCCGCGCACATATCTGGACCGACACCGACAATGCGCGCTCCGGCATGCCACCCGCCTTCTTCGAGGCCGGCTTCGGGTTCGAGCGTTTTGTCGACTGGGTGCTCGACGTGCCGATGTATTTCGTCAGTCGGGAAGGCGCGCTGCGCGACGTCGCCGGCCTGTCGTTCCGGCGCTGGCTCGCCGGGAAGGAACCCGGCCTGGCGGGCGTGGTGCCGACGCTGGGCGACTTCGACGACCACCTCACCACGGTGTTCACCGACGTGCGCCTGAAGCGCTTCCTGGAAATGCGCGGCGCCGATGCCGGCAGCCCGGAGATGATGCTGGCGCAGAGCGCGCTGTGGGTCGGGCTGCTGTACGACGAGGCCGCGCTGGCGGCGGCGCACGCCCTGGTGCGCCGGCACGACTGGACGGACTACGTCTCGCTGCGCGCGGCGGTGCCGCGGGAAGGGCTGTCGGCGCGCTGGGGCAGCGGCACCGTGCGCGACCTCGCGGGCGACATGGTGGAAATTGCCGCCGATGGGTTGCGGGCACGTGGTATGACGGGCGACGGCCCGGCCGGCGATGAGCGGCGCTATCTCGAACCGCTGCAAGCCATCGTGGCGGGTGCCCCGAACCAGGCCGAGCACTGGCTGGCGCGCTATGACGGTGCTTGGAACCGCGATGCGTCGCGCATCTTCGCCGAGGCGAGCATCTAGTGTTCCAGGACGGATAGCGGAGCAAGAAACGGGACGCTGATTTGCGTGAGGCTGCTCTGGTCGGGGTACCGAGGCGGGAGACCGCCATGAGCTTCCGCTTATCCCAATCATCAGCCGAGCCGTCCGGCATCTGTCCGGCATCCCGGAGGTCATGCGCATCCACCTGCTGTCGCTGCGGGCGTATGATTCCACTGGCATGGCAATTGATGCCGATATCGTCGAAGGCGTCGCAATATGGCCGGTGATCGAACGGATGTCCGCCGATCCCGCTGCGAGCTATCCACGTGCACAACGCAAGGCGCGGCCGCTGGTCGGGCCGGATCGACCGGTCCCCGTGATGCGGGCGGACACCTGCGCCCCGCTCTTCATGGGGGCGTCAGGTTAACCTATGCATTGGCCGTACTGGATGATTGACGACCGCTGGTCATCCAACCTATGGCGCCTGGTCTCAGGCAGACCGGGTGCAGCATGTCGGACAAAGCCGTCTCGCGGCGGGCGGTAGTGGCGGGCATCGGTGGCCTGGCCACCTGGGGCGCCAGGCCGGGCGAGGGGCAGGCGGCGCCGGTGGCGACCTTGCCGCTGCGGCTGCTGGAAACCTCCGACCTGCACATGTTCGTCTATGACTACGACTACTACGCCGCCCGGCAGGACAACACGGTCGGGCTCTCCAAGGTCTCGACATTGATCAAGACGGCACGGGACGAGGCGCGCAACAGCCTGCTGTTCGACAACGGCGACATCATCCAGGGCAACCCGCTCGGCGACTACATGGCGCTAGCCGGCCATCTGAAGCCGGCGGATGGCCATCCGATGTTCCGCGCGATGAACCTGCTCGGCTACGATGCCGCCACCTTCGGCAACCACGAGTTCAACTTCGGACTCGATTTCCTGCACGCGGCATTGCACAGCGCCAGGTTCCCATTCGTGTGCGCCAATATCGAGATGCCGGATGGCCGGCCGTTCGCGGCGCCGACCATGGTGCTGGTCCGGCACTTCACCGACACCGCCGGGCACAGTCACGCGCTGCGCATCGGCGTGATCGGCTTCGTGACGCCGCAGATCATGATCTGGGACAAGGGCAGGCTCGAAGGCCATATCCGCACCGTCGATATCGTCGAGGCTGCGCGACGATGCGTGCCGGAGTTGCGTCGGAACGCCGACATCGTCGTAGCACTCAGCCATTCCGGCATCGGCGCCGGCCCGTGGCAGGGGGGCGAGGAGAACGCGTCGCTGCATCTCGCCGCAGTGCCGGGTATCGACGTGATCTTCACCGGCCACGCGCACCGGGTATTTCCCGGCCCGGACTACGCCGGCATCCCCGGCATCGACGCGGTGCGCGGCACGCTCGGCGGCAAGCCCGCGGTGATGCCCGGTTTCTGGGGCAGCCATCTCGGCGTGATCGACCTCACCCTGGAGAAATACTCCAACAACGAGTGGAGCGTCGCCGACTTCGAGGTCGAAGCGCGGCCGATCTACCGACGGGACGGCCACCGCGCGATCCCGCTCGCAGCCGACGATCCGCGCGTGCTGGCGGCGGCGTCGGTGGAACACCAGGCGACGCTGCGCTGGATGGAGCAGCCGGTCGGCGAGACCACGCGCCCGATCAATACCTTCTTCTCGCTGATCGGCAGCGATCCCTCGCTGTCCCTGGTGAACGCCGCGCAGCTCTGGTACGCGCGGCCGCTGCTGCAGGAGACGCGCCACGGCCATCTGCCGGTGCTGTCCGCCGCATCGCCCTTCAAGGCCGGTGGCATGGGTCCGGATGAGTTCGTCGATATCCCGGCCGGGCCGCTCGACATGAAGGACATCGCCAGCCTCTACATGTTCGCCAACACGGTCTGCGCGGTGCACTGCAGCGGCGCCGAACTGCGCGAGTGGCTGGAGCGCTCGGCGACAATCTTCAACCGGGTCGATCCGTCGGTCAACCGCCCGCAGGGTCTCGTCGCGCACCGCATCCCGACGTACATGTTCGACGTCATCTCCGGCGTCACCTACGCCATAGACCTGTCGCAGCCGGAACGTTACGGGCCTGACGGCAAGCTCGTCCACCCGGACGCGCACCGTGTCGTCGACCTGCAGTATCGGGACCGCCCAGTCGACCCGGCGCAGGAGTTTGTCGTGGTGACCAACAACTACCGTGCCGACGGCGGCGGCGGCTTTCCGGGAACCGGCGCCGACCGGATCGTGCTGGCGGCGCCGGACCTCAACCGCGACGTCATCGTGCGCTACGTGCTTGCCCACCACACCATCACCCCGGCGGCGGACGCGGTGTGGCGGTTCGCCCCGCTGTCCCGCCCTGTCATGCTGGCGTTCAACGGCAACGCCGCGACGGCCAGCCATCTGGGCGAGCATCCGGGTGTCACCCGGCTGGGCGACGGCGTCGATGGCTACACGAGCTATGGCCTGGCCCTGGGTTGAACCGACATCGCTGGCCTTCCTCTTGCATGCATGAGGGCATCGGAGGAGCCGGCACTGGACCTGCATTTCGTCGAGACACTGGTAAGGCCGGACCGGCGTGCAGCGCTGCCCGAACCGCTCCCGGGGGATGCGTTCGTAGGCGGCGGGAGCTGGCTGTTCTCCGAGCCGCAGACCCGCTTGCGCCGGCTGATCGATCTTGCTTCGTTCGGCTGGACACCGATCGAGCCGCGCCCCGAAGGGCTCGAGATCGCGGCCACCTGCCGGCTCGCCGAACTCGCCGCCTTCGAACCGGTCGCCGGGTGGCCGGCGGCGAGCCTGTTCCGGCCAAGCTGCGACGCCCTGTGGGGCTCGTTCAAGATCCACAACGTCGCCACCGTCGGAGGCAACCTGTGCCTGGGCCTGCCGGCGGCGCCGATGGCGGCCCTTGCCACCGCGCTGCAGGGGGTCTTCCTGGTGTGGCAGCCGGATGGTGGAGACCGTCTCCTGGCCGCCATCGACTTCCTGACCGGGCCGGGCGAGACGGCGCTGCGTCCCGGCGAGATCCTGCGCTCCGTCACGCTGCCCGCCACGGCGCTGCGACGCCGTGCGGCGATCCGGCAGGCCTCGCTGACCAGCCACGGGCGGTCGGCGGCGCTGCTCATCGGCACGTCGGACCCGGGCGGCGCCATGAGCCTGACCGTCACCGCCGCTGTGCGCCGCCCGCTGCGGCTCGACTTCAGGTCGCCGCCGGACGCGGCCGGGCTGCAGGCCGCATTGTCGCAGCGCCTGAATCCGGCGGTCCTGTTCGACGACCTGCATGGCAGCGCCGACTGGAAGCGGCACATGACGCTGCGCCTGGCCGAGGACATCCGGCGGGAGCTTGCCGCTTGAAGTTCGCGCTGAACGGCGCGTCCCGCAGCGTCGAGCCGGCCGCCGGACAATGCCTGCGCACCGTGCTGCGTGGCCTTGGCTGCCACGGGGTGAAGAAGGGCTGCGATGCCGGGGATTGCGGCGCCTGCACCGTGCTGGTCGATGGCGAGGCGGTGCATTCCTGCGTCTATCCGGCGTTCCGCGCGGAGGGCCGCGCCATCACCACCATCGAGGGCCTGGGTGCCGGCGCGGGCGACCTGCATCCGATGCAGCGCGCCTTCCTGGCGGCGGGCGCCTTCCAGTGCGGGTTCTGCACACCCGGCATGATCCTGACCGCGACCGTGCTGGACCCGGCGCAGCGACGTGATCCGGCACAGGCGTTGAAGGGCAATATCTGCCGCTGCACCGGCTATCGCAGTATCCGCGATGCGTTGCTCGACCGGGTGAATATCGACGCCGATGTGCCTGCCTGCGGACGCAGCGTGCCGGCGCCGGCGGCCGTCCCGGTGGTGACCGGGCGCGCCCGCTACACGATGGATTTTCCGGTGGATGGCGAAGCGGGTCCGGCGCCAGGAACGCCGGTGCTGCACTGCCGGCTCCACCGCTCCCCGTACCCGCACGCCCGCATTCGCCGCATCGATAGGACCGCCGCGCTGGCGGTGCCGGGCGTGCGGCTGGTCTTGACGCACGAGGATGTCCCTGCCCGCCTGTTCTCGACCGCGCGCCACGAGAATGCGCACGACGACCCGGACGACACGCGCATGCTCGACGATGTCGTCCGCTTCGTCGGCCAGCGCGTGGCGGCGGTGGTGGCGGATACCGAGCAGGCGGCGGTACGCGCCTGCGCCGTGCTCGATGTCGAGTATGAGTTGCTGCCGGCGCTGCTCGATGCCGAGTGCGCCATGCTGCCGGACGCTCCGATCCTGCATGACAAGCCGGCCGATGCGCGGATCGCGGATTGCAGGCGCAACGTCGTCGCCGAGCTGCATGGCGGGATCGGCGACGTCACCGCCGGACTGGACGCCGCCGATGTCACGGTGGATGTCACCTACCGCTCGCAGCGCCTGCAGCACGCCCATCTGGAGACCCATGCCGCGGTCGCCTGGCAAGACCCCGACGGTGTGCTGACCGTCCGGTCCAGCACGCAGGTGCCGTTCCTGGTGCGCGACGCGTTGTGCACCGTGCTCGACCTGCCGCGCGAGCGGGTACGCGTGCTGTGCGAGCGGGTCGGCGGCGGCTTCGGCGGCAAGCAGGAGATGCTGGTCGAGGATATCGTTGCTTGCGCCGCCTTGCGGCTCGGACGGGCGGTCGGGATCGAGTACTCCCGCGAGGAGGCCTTCATCGGCGCCGCCGGCCGCCATGCCATGCTCGTCCGCGTGCGTCTCGGTGCCACCCGCGACGGCGTGCTGACGGCGATGGCCATGGATGTGCTGTCCGATACCGGCGCATATGGCAATCATGCCCCGGGCGTGCTGTTTCATGGATGCGGGGAAAGCGTCGGCGTCTATCGCTGCGCCAACAAATGGATAGACGGCGTATCGGTCTATACCAACACGCCTCCAGCCGGGGCATTTCGCGGCTACGGGCTCAGCCAGACCAACTACGCCATCGAATCCGCCATGGACGAGCTGGCCGAGGCGCTCGACCTCGATCCAATCCTGTTGCGGGAACAAAACATCGTGCGGCCCGGCGACGCCATGGTCTCGTTCGACAGTGCCGAGCACGATGTGGAATATGGCAGCTATGGCCTGGACCAATGCCTGGCGCTGGTGCGCGGCGCCTTGGACCGCGATGCCGGCCTACAGGCACCGCAAGGCGAGGAGTGGGCGGTCGGCGCCGGCATCGCGCTTGGCATGATCGATACCATTCCGCCGCGTGGTCATCTTTCGCAGGCGCGCGTCTCGTTGGAACCGGACGGTTCTGTCACCCTGCATGTCGGAACTGCCGAATTCGGCAACGGCACCAGCACGGTCCATGTGCAGTTCGCGGCGGCGATCTTGTCGGTGCCGCCGGATCGCATCCACCTGTCACAGTCCGATACCGCGCAGCTTGGCTACGACACCGGCGCGTTCGGCAGCACCGGGACGGTGGTTGCCGGCCTTGCGACGGTGCGCGCCTGCGAGGCCCTGCGCCGCGACCTGGTCGCGGTTGCCGCCATGCGGCTCGGGGTGCCGGAAGCGGATTGCGTGCTGCAGGACGGCGCGGTGCATAGCGGGACGCGGGCGGTCAGCTATGCTGCGCTGGCCGGTGCGGCCGCCGATTCCGATATGACGCTGCAGGGGTTCGGCGAGACCACCGGGTCACCACGGTCGGTGGCCTTCAACGTACAGGGTTTTCGGGTTGCGGTGAATCGCGTCACCGGCGAGTTGCGTATTCTGCACAGCATCCATGCCGCCGATGCGGGCCGCGTCATCAACCCCGCGCAGTGTGTCGGCCAGATCGAGGGCGGTGTGGCGCAGGCGGTGGGTGCGGCGCTGACCGAACGGATGGTGATCGCTCCAGGCGGGGCGATCGCCAACCCGAGCTTCCGAAACTACCACGTGCCCAGGATGGCCGATATTCCACTTACCGAGGTGGTGTTTGCGGATACATTCGACAGGCTCGGGCCATTTGGCGCGAAATCCATGAGCGAGAGCCCGTTCAACCCGGTGGCAGCCGCGCTCGGCAATGCGATCGCCCGGGCGACGGGCACCAGGATCCGGGCGACGCCATTCCGCCCGGACAGCATCTTCCGGCTGCTTGCCCCGGCCTGCCCGTCACGGCCTGACACTGGACCGCCCAGTATCGAGGCCGTGCATCCGGTGACCGATCCATCTGGGGGAATTGCCATCACGCCGACATAAAGCTGTTGTCAGGTTGCAACCTGCTTCAGGGAAACAACGTCAGGCCCGAAATTGATGGACCGGATGGTGTCAAGGCTCTAGATAGCGGCCTGCCTGGGTGGCTCTGGCCTCGCCTGGTAATGGGCTTGTCCGCCTCATTATGAACGTCACTGTACGGACATCACGATTGTTTAGACGCCGGACTCGTTATTTCGAATTCGGGCCGGCGCTCAACTCCAGGATTTCCATTCCGGCACGGCGCGCCCGGCTGTGGGACATCGCCTGGCCTGGATGACGAACAAGCAGCCGCGCCTTGGCTTGGGAAAGAACATATGGATTTGCATGATCTGGCCTGGAAAGCAGCATCGGGACAGCAGGAGGGCAGCTCCCTGCCGCCGCTCGACGGCAGCGTCGAAGCCATGCGGCTCCGCATCCTTGGCAAGCTGATCTACCAGGTCGGTCGCGAACCCCGTACTGCCAGCCCGCGCGATTGGTTCGTGGCGACCGCCTACGCGGTGCGTGATGCCGCGACCAGCAGCTGGTTCGCCGATCGCGCCGCCGAAGGCGAAGGCGGCAAGCGCGTCTACTACCTGTCGCTGGAGTTCCTGATCGGCCGCGTGCTGATGGACACCATCGGCAATCTCGGGCTGACCGGCCAGGTGCGCGAGGCCCTGCAGCAGTGCGGCGTGCAGCTCGACGAGATCGTGCTGGAGGAGCCGGATGCCGCGCTGGGCAATGGCGGCCTCGGCCGGCTGGCGGCCTGCTTCATGGAGAGCATGTCCACCCTCAAGATCCCGGCCTACGGCTACGGCATCCGCTACGAGCACGGCCTGTTCCGCCAGGTGATCGAGCAGGGGTTGCAGCGCGAGCTGCCGGAGACCTGGCTGGCGCATGGCAACCCGTGGGAGTTCCCGCGCGCCACCTTCTACCCGGTCGACTTCGGCGGCTCGGTGACCGGCGAGCCCGGGCATGAGCCGACCGGCCCGCATGTCTGGACCCCGGACGAGACCATCCACGCCGTCGCCTACGACACTCCGGTGGTCGGTGCCGGTGGCCAGCACACCAACACGCTTCGGCTGTGGGCGGCACGTGCTCCCGAGCCGCTGCAGCTCGACGCCTTCAACCGCGGCGACCATGTCGGCGCGCTGCGCGACCGGGTGAAGACCGAGGCCATCAGCCGCGTGCTGTATCCCGGCGACGAGAGCTCGGCGGGCCAGGAGCTGCGCCTGCGCCAGGAGTATTTCTTCGCCTCGGCCTCCCTGCAGGACCTGCTGTCGCGGCACCTGGTCGAATTCGGTACGCTGGACACCCTGCCCGACAAGGCGGCGATCCAGCTCAACGACACCCACCCGGCGATCGCTATCATCGAGATGATGCGCCTGCTGGTCGACGTACACCGGCTGGACTTCGACCGTGCCTGGACGATCACCAACGAGACCTTCAGCTACACCAACCACACCCTGCTGCCCGAGGCGCTGGAGACGTGGCCGGTGGCGCTGATGGAGCGGCTGCTGCCGCGCCACATGCAGCTGATCTACCTGATCAACATGCGTCACATGCAGGCGGCGCGCGATAAGGGCGCCGATCACCGGGTGCTGGCCGAGCTCTCCCTGGTCGACGAGCTGCACGGCCGCCGGGTGCGGATGGGCCATCTGAGCTTCCTCGGCTGCCATGCCATCAACGGCGTCTCGGCGCTGCATTCCGACCTGGTGCGCAGCCGGCTGTTCCAGGACATGGACCAGCTCTACCCGGGACGCATCAGCAACAAGACCAATGGCATCACCTTCCGCCGCTGGCTGCATCGCGCCAATCCGGGGCTGACCCGGTTGCTGGTGGAGACGCTGGGCGACGGCATCCTGAGCGACCCGCTCCAGATGGGGCGGCTCGCCGACCATGCCGACGATCCGGCGCTGCAGGCAGCCTTCGCCGCCGAACGACTGGCCTGCAAGCAGCGGCTGGCAATAGTGATCCGGGAGCGCACCGGCATCGTGGTCGATCCGGCCAGCCTGTTCGATGTGCAGGTAAAGCGTATCCACGAGTACAAGCGCCAACTGCTCAACATCGTGCAGGCGATCGCGCACTACCGGGCGATCCTGGCAGATCCGGGGCGCCACTGGGTGCCGCGCGTCAAGATCTTCGCCGGCAAGGCAGCCCCGGGCTATGTCCGCGCCAAGGAGATCATCCGCCTGGTGCACGACGTGGCACAGATGGTGAACAATGATCCGGTGGTCGGCGATCGGCTGAAGATCGTGTACATGCCGAACTATAATGTGAGCCTGGCCGAGCAGATCGTCCCGGCGGCCGACCTGTCCGAGCAGATCTCCACCGCCGGCATGGAGGCATCCGGCACCGGCAACATGAAGCTGGCACTGAACGGCGCGCTTACCATCGGCACGCTGGATGGCGCCAACATCGAGATCCGCGACTTCGTGGGTGCCGAGAACATCTTCATCTTCGGCCTGACCGCTTCCGAGGTCGCAGCGCAGTCGGCCACCGGCCTCGACAGCCACCACGCCGTCCGCGCCAATCCGGTATTGTCCGAGGTGTTCGACATGATCACCTCCGGCCAGTTCAGCCCGGAAGAGCCGCACCGTTACCGTAACCTGATCGACGGTACGCAATCGTACGATCGCTTCATGCTTGCCGCCGACTTCGACAGCTACGCGGCGGCGCAGGCCGAGGTGGATGCGTTCTGGCAGCAGCCCGCCCGCTGGTGGCGGATGGCCATGCTGAATACCGCCCGCCTCGGCTGGTTCTCCTCCGACCGCTCGATCCGGGAGTATGCGGAGTCGATCTGGCGGGTTCCCGTCATGCAACCCTGAGGCTAGGCTCCGGGTTGGAGATGGTCGATCCGGTCCCTGGCCCGGACCGGCCGACTCTCTGACCCGCGCCCGCCCACCCGGCGCAGGCCCGACTGTTGGATCCAAGTCGAGCTGCAAGAACAAAAAGTTCAACCCGGGGGACGCTCATGATCAATCCGACACAGAACAATGCCGCGCTGTCGCGTAGCGCCATGGCCTATGTGCTGGCTGGCGGTCGCGGCAGCCGGCTTCTCGACCTGACCGATCGACGTGCCAAGCCTGCCGTCTATTTCGGCGGCAAGATGCGGATCATCGACTTCGCGTTGTCGAATGCGCTCAATTCCGGCATTCGACGCATCGGCGTCGCCACCCAGTACAAGGCGCACTCGCTGATCCGGCACCTGCAGCGGGGCTGGAACTTCTTCCGGCCGGAGCGCAACGAGAGCTTCGACATCCTGCCGGCCAGCCAGCGCGTTTCGGAGCATGGCTGGTACTCCGGCACTGCCGATGCGGTCTACCAGAACCTCGACATCATCGAGAGCTACGCGCCGCGCTTCATGGTCATCCTGGCCGGCGACCATGTCTACAAGCAGGATTACGAGCTCATGCTGCAGCAGCATGTCTCGTCGAATGCCGATGTCACGGTCGGCTGCGTCGAGGTGCCGCGCGAGGAGGCCAGCGCCTTCGGTGTCATGCATGTCGACACAGAGGACCGCATCATCTCGTTCCTGGAGAAGCCGAAGGATCCGCCGGGGATGCCGGACCGGCCCGACCTCGCGCTGGCCAGCATGGGCATCTACGTCTTCAACTCGACGTTCCTGTTCGACCAGCTGCGCCGGGACGCCCAGACCCCGGGCAGCGACCATGATTTCGGCAAGGACATCATTCCCTACATCGTGAAGCACGGCAAAGCTGTCGCACACCGCTTCTCAACCTCCTGCGTCACCGCCAATGCGGAAGCCGAGCCCTACTGGCGCGACGCCGGCACCGTCGATGCCTACTGGCAGGCCAACATCGACCTGTGCGACCCGCTGCCGGCGCTCGACCTGTATGACCACGAGTGGCCGATCTGGACCTATGGCGAGGTCGTGCCGCCGGCCAAGTTCGTGCACGACGACGATGACCGCCGCGGCCAAGCGACCGACAGCCTGGTGTCCGGTGGCTGCATCATCAGCGGCAGCCATCTGCGCCGTTCGCTGCTGTTCACCGGCGTGCACGTGCACTCTTACGGCAAGATCGAGAATGCGGTGATCCTGCCCTACGTGGATGTCGCCCGTGGTGCCCGGCTGCGCAACGTGGTGATCGACAGCCGGGTGCGTATCCCGGAGGGGCTTGTGGTGGGCGAGGATCCCGAGCTCGACGAGGCGCGCTTCACCCGCTCTGCCAAGGGGGTCTGCCTCATCACCCAGCCGATGATCGATCGCCTCGGGCTCTAGGAGGGGAGGCGGACATGGCCGAGCTCAACAAGGTCGCGCTGTTCAGCAAGGAATACCCGCCGACCATCTACGGCGGCGCCGGCGTGCATGTCGAATATCTCAGCCGGGCGTTGGCGCGGCTGATCAAGGTCGAGGTGCGCGCGTTCGGCGACCAGCGTATCGATACCGGTCCGCTGACCGTCAAGGGATACGAGCAGTGGGACGAGACGGCCCGCAACACCGACCCGCGTTATGTCGGTGCCGTCGATGCGCTGGCCCGCTCCATCGTGATGGCCAAGGATCGTCTCGACGCCGACCTGGTGCATTGCCACACCTGGTACACCGACATGGCCGGACTGCTCGCCAAGAAGCTGTGGGGCGTGCCGTTCGTGCTGACCATCCATTCGCTGGAGCCGCTGCGGCCATGGAAGGTCGAGCAACTTGGCAACGGCTATCATCTGAGTGCCTGGATGGAGCGCATCTCGATCGAGGCGGCGGATGCGGTCATCGCCGTTTCACGTGAGACACGGGACGACGTACTGCGATTGTTCGATGTGGCACCCGAGAAGGTCCATGTCATCCATAACGGGATCGATCCGGAGGAGTATCAGCCGAGCGCGGACCGGAACATTCTCGTCAAGCACGGCATCGATCCCGACCGGCCCTACGTCCTGTTCGTCGGCCGCATCACCCGGCAGAAGGGTATCATCCACCTGGTGAATGCGATCCCGGAGATCGATCCGGATCTCCAGGTGGTGCTGTGCGCCGGCGCGCCGGATACCCCTGAGATCGGCCAGGAGATGCGCGAGGGTGTGGCCAAGGTCGCCGAGGGAAGACCAGGCGTGATCTGGATCCGCGAGATGCTCCCACGAGCGGAAACCATCAAGCTCTATGCTCAGGCGGCGATCTTCTGCTGCCCGTCGGTCTACGAGCCGTTCGGAATAATCAATCTCGAGGCAATGGCGTGCGAAACCGCGGTGGTTGCGTCGGCGGTCGGCGGCATTCCGGAAGTGGTGGTGCCGGGCGAGACCGGCGTCCTTGTCGATGTCGGTCTGCAACCCGGCACGTTCGAGCCGGCCGATCCGGCGGCGTTCTCGGCCCGGTTGGCGAGCGCGATCAACGAGCTTGCCCGCGACCCCGAACGTCGCGAACGGCTCGGCAAGAACGGCCGCCGTCGCGTGGTGGAGCATTTCAGCTGGGACGCCATCGCCCATACCACCCTCGACCTGTACCGGTCGCTGGTGGAGCGGGAATGAGTCGTCTCAGGTAATGACGGTCGGTTTGTCGCGGCCGGTGTTCGCCCTTATGCCGGCCACCTGCTCGGCAATCTCGATGAGCTGGGCAAGCGCTTCGGCGACCGGCCGGTCCTGCCCCGCAGGATCCGCCTCGAAACATTCCAGATAGACGCGGAGCGTAGCGCCCGCAGTACCGGTGCCGGACAAGCGGAACACGATGCGCGAACGGTTCTCGAACAGGATGCGTATGCCCTGCCGGGTGCTCACCGATCCATCGACCGGGTCGATATAGGAGAAGTCGTCGGCCCCACCAACGGTGAGAGCACCGAACTGCCGGCCCGCCAGCCTGGGCAGCTGCTCGCGCAGGCCGTCCATCAACGCATTGGCGCCCTTGGTCTCGACCTCCTCGTAATCATGCCGCGCGTAGTAGTTGCGGCCGTGGATCCGCCAATGCTCGTGCACGATCTCCTGCACGGTCTGCTTGCGTACGGCGAGGATGTTGAGCCAGAGCAGGATCGCCCACAGCCCGTCCTTCTCTCGGACATGATTGGAGCCGGTTCCGGCGCTCTCCTCGCCGCAGATCGTCGCTAGATCCGCATCGAGCAGGTTGCCGAAGAACTTCCAGCCGGTCGGGGTCTCGTAGCAGGGAATGCCGAGCCGCTCGGCGACCCGATCGGCCGCGGCGCTGGTCGGCATCGAGCGGGCGATGCCTTTCAGGCCCCCCTTGTAGGCGGGTGCGAGATGCGCGTTGGCGGCGAGCACCGCCAGGCTGTCGGACGGGGTGACAAATATTCCCCGCCCGATGATCAGGTTGCGGTCGCCGTCGCCGTCGGAGGCGGCACCGAGGTCCGGCGCGTCCGGCCCCATCATCAGGTCGAACAGGTCGGCGGCATACACCATGTTCGGATCGGGATGGTGGCCGCCAAAGTCCGGCGACGGTACGCCGTTCATCACGGTGCCCGCCGGGGCGCCAAGCTCCTGCTCCAGGATCTTGTGCGCATACGGCCCGGTGACCGCGTGCATCGAATCCATGCGGATGCGCAAGCCACCGGCGATTGCCGCGCGAATTGCCTCGAAGTCGAACAGCGAGCGCATCAGCTCGAGGTAATCCGAGACGGGATCGATGATCTCGCAGACAGCGCCACCAACCTCGACGGTGCCGACTTCGTCCAGCTTCACCGGCGGCGTGTCCAGTGTACGATACTGCTCGATGGTGCGGGTGTGGGCGTAGATCGCCTCGGTGATCTTCTCCGGTGCGGGGCCGCCGTTGCCGATATTGTACTTGATGCCGAAATCGCCGTCCGGGCCGCCCGGGTTGTGCGAGGCGGACAGGATGATGCCGCCGTACGCCTGGTGCTTGCGGATCACGCAGGACGCGGCCGGGGTCGAGAGCAGGCCGCCCTGGCCGACCAAGATGCGCCCGAAGCCGTTGGCGGCGGCCATGCGGATGATGGTCTGGATCGCCTCGGCGTTGTGGTAACGGCCGTCGCCGCCGACCACCAGCATCTTGCCTTCGTAGCCGCTCAGGCTGCCGAAGATCGACTGCACGAAGTTCTCGAGATAGTTCGGCTGCTGGAATACCGGCACCCGCTTGCGCAGGCCGGACGTGCCGGGCTTCTGGTCGTCGAACGGCCTGGTCGACACGATCATTTCCATTGGATGCTCCCTACGGCCTCTCTGGGCGGTTGCCGAATGCTAGCCCGCCGCCTGGCCATCCGGAAGGCCGGCAACCGCTCACGGCTGGGACAGCAGCGCTTGCGCGGTGGCTTCGTCGGTGACCAGGCTGGTGATGTAGCCGCCCGCCAGCACCGCCCGGATCGGCAGCACCTTGTCCGGCCCGGCAGCGACGCAGAGCCGGTCCGGGACGGCGCGGATCGCGTCCGGGGTGATGCCGATCAGCCGGTCGTCGAAGCTGCACGGGACCAGCCGCCCCTTGGCGTCGATGAAGCGGCCTGCCAGGCTGGCGACGGCGCCCCGCGCGATCGCGGGATTGGCTTCACGGGCGGTGAGCAGGTAGCCGCCATCGGAGGCGATGCTGATGCTCTGCATGCTGCCGACGCCGAAGACGATCCTGTTGCAGGCTGCGATGATGCGGAACTGTTCGATCAGGGCCGGTTCCGCCATCAGCACCGCCTTCACCTCGGGGCGCGACACGATGCCCGGCGCGTGCAGGTAGATGCAGCGGCCACGAACCCGGCCGGCAAGGGTCGAGGTGCAGAGTTCTGCGGTGAAGCGCTCGCTGCCGACCGCGCTGCCCATCACCTGCACCACCGACATGCCGGGCCGGTCCACCTGCGGCATCGCTTCCGCCAAGGCGGAGACGGTGCGCCCCCACGCCACGCCGAGCACGTCGTCGGGGCGCAACTGCCCGGCGAGCAGGCGCGCGCCGGCATGGCCGATCCGCTCATGCAGTGTGCGGCGCCCGTCGACGCCCGGCACCACCAGGCACTCCGCGATGCCGTAGCGGGCCGTCACCGCCTGTGACAGCTCGACCGTCTGCAGGTGCCGCGGCGCCACCGCGATGGTCACCACGCCGGTATCGCGTGCGGTCTGCAGCAGGTTGTTGACGCTGGCGCGCGAGATGCCGAGCCGCTGTGCGATGTCGTTCTGGGTGAGGCCTTCCTCGTAGTAGAGCCATGCCGACCAGACCACCGGATCGCCACCGAACTCAACCGGAACCCGCCGTTCCTGGACGGCCCCGTGCCGCCGACCTCCCATCCCCGATCCACCCCTGCCGCAACATTATTGTCGTTGTTCAGAGCAGTTTGACATTTGTAAGCCCGCAGCGATAGCGTCCCGTCCGAAGCCGGCGAGAGCAATTCGGCAGGAGGGGAGACGGGCTTCATGTCAGACGCATCCGGCCGACCCGCGACCACCGATGGTAGCGCAAGCATCGGCCGGCCGGCTATCGAGTGCCGGTCGTTGTCGAAGGGCTTCGACGGCGTCCCGGTGCTGCGCGGCGTTTCGGTCAGCTTCATGCCGGGCAGCGTCAACGTGCTGGCCGGCGAGAACGGCGCCGGCAAATCGACCCTGTTCAAACTGATCTCCGGCCAGCTCACGCCGGATGGCGGCGAATTGTGGCTGGAGGGCGAGCGGGTCCGCCGGTTCGATCCGAAGCTCGCGCAGGCACGGGGGGTGTCGATCATCCCGCAGGAACTGGCGCCGATCCCGGAGATGCGCCTTTGGCAGAACCTGCTGATCGGGCACGAGACCACCGGGCTGTTCGGCCTGGTCAGGCGGCGCGCGATGATCGAGCAGGCGCGGACCATGCTGGAGGGCGTCGGGCTCGATATCGACCCGACCGTCACCATGCACACGCTCGGCGTGGCCGCGACGCAGATGGTCGAGCTGCTGAAGGCGACCTCGTGGGACAGCCGCATCGTGCTGATGGACGAGCCGTCGTCGGCGCTGTCGTCACGCGAGACCGAGCAGCTGTTCCGGGTGATCGCGATGCTGCGTGGCCGTGGCGCGTGCATCCTCTATACCAGCCATCGGATGGAGGAGATCGAGGCAATCTCCGACACCGTGGCGATCATGCGTGACGGCGCCATCATCAACCACAAGCCAACCCGCGAGCTGACCGAGCGGCAGATCATCGCCGACATGGTCGGCCGCGAAATCACCGAGCTGTTTCCCGACCGCATGCTCGGTGCCGGCACCCACGAGCCGGTGCTTGAGGTGCGCGACCTGCGTGTGTCGGGCTACGACAACCCGGTCTCGTTCACCCTGCATGCCGGCGAGATACTCGGTTTCGGCGGCCTGGTCGGCGCCGGACGCAGCGAGATGCTGGAGGCGATCTACGGCCTGCGTCCGGCGACCGGCAGCGTCACCCTCAACGGCGAGGCGCTGCCGCTGGGACATATGCGAAATTCCATCCGGCGCGGCATCGCCATGGTGCCGGAGGACCGCAAGCTGGCCGGCGTGCTGACGTCGCTATCGATCATGGACAACCTCACCCTGCCGCACCTCGACAGCTTTACCGGCGCGGCCGGCTTCATCGACAACGGCGCCCGGCGCGAGCGCTCGCTGGATGTGCTGAAGCGCACGCGAGTGGCGTACGCTACCCTTGGGCAGCGGGTCGGGCATCTCTCCGGCGGCAACCAGCAGAAGGTGGCCCTGGCGCGCTGGCTGGTCACCGAACGGCCGAAGGTGCTGATCCTCGACGAGCCGACGCGCGGCATCGACGTCGGCGCGCGCAGCGAGCTGTATCGGCTGATCAACGACCTTGCCGCGCAGGGCGTCGCCATCCTGCTGGCTTCGTCCGACATGCCGGAACTGATCAATCTCAGCCACCGCGTGCTGGTCATGCGCGGCGGCGGCATCATGGGCGAGCTTGGCCGCGACGAGCTCGACCAGGAAACCATCCTGCGCCTCGCCATGGGCCGCACGACGGATGATGCGCATTCCAAGGATACGGTCGATGTCGCACACCACTGAAACCGTCGCCTTCGCGCCGCCGCAGCGCCTCGATGCGCGGCGGATCGGCCGCTTCGCGCTGCGCTACTCGCTGGTCATCATCCTGGCGATCTTTCTCGTCACGCTGGCCATCTCGAACCGGTCGTTCCTGACCGTCTCGAACATGAACGTCATCCTGATCCAGGTCGCGGCCAACGCGCTGCTCGCGACCGGGGCAACCTTCGTGATCCTGACTGGCGGTATCGACCTTTCGGTCGGCAGCATCGTCGGCCTCGCCGGCGTGACCGCCGCCCTGTTCGCGCAGAACGACGGCGCGCTGACCTGTACCGAGGCCGTCGGTCTTGGCGTCCTGGCGGGGGCTGCGATCGGCGCATTCAACGGATTGCTGGTGGCGTTCGCCAAGGTGCCGCCGTTCGTCGCCACGCTCGGCAACATGACGGTCGCCTCCGGCCTCGCCTTCGTGTTCAGCGACGGCCAGCCGATCTCCGGGCTGTCCGACCAGTTCCTGGCGCTGAGCGGCAATATCGGCGGCGTCTCGATCCCGGTGGTGGTGATGATCGTGGCGGTGGCGATCTCGTGGGTGATACTCGCGCGCACCCGCTTCGGCATGCATATCTATGCGGTCGGCGGCAACGCGCATGCGGCCCGGGTCGCCGGCGTCGGCCTGACCGGCGTGCGATTCGCGGTCTACACCATCTCCGGCGCGCTTGCCGGAATCGCCGGCGTGCTGCTGGCGGCACGCGCGACCGCCGGCATCGCCAATACCGGCACCGGCTACGAGCTGAACGCGATCGCGGCGGCGGTGATCGGCGGCATCAGTCTGATGGGCGGGCGCGGCTCGCTGCTCGGCACCATCTTCGGCTTCCTGATCATCGGCGTGCTGGATAACGGGCTCAACATCATCAACGTCTCACCCTTCTACCAGCTCATCGTGAAGGGCCTGATCATCATCGGCGCCGTGTTCGTGGACAGCATCACGCACCGCACCGAAGACTGACTACAGAACAAGAACCGAAAGGGATCACGAACATGGCCAAGACTGCTTTGCGAACAATTCTGCTCGGATGCGCCGCGGCGCTCGGGTTGGCGGCGAGCCGGCCCGCGCTGGCCGACAAGGCGCATCCGGTGATCGGCTTCACCGTGTACGACATGAGCTCGTTCATCGCGCTCGGCAAGTCGGGCGCCCAGACGGTGGCGGACGCCAACGGCGCCAAGCTGCTGTGGGGCTCGGCGCACATGGACGTCAACACGCAGATCTCGCAGATCCAGCAGTTCATCAACCAGAAGGTCGATGCCATCGTCATCGCCGCGGTGAATTCCTCCACGCTCGGTCCGCAGGTCGAGGCGGCGAAGGCGGCCGGCATTCCGGTCATCATCACCAACCTGACCGTCAGCGACGCGGTGATGAAGAATGCGGTGTCCTATGTCGGCCCCGATGACGTGAAGGCCGGCGAGAACGAGGCGATCCACGTGATGGACGCGATCGGCCACAAGGGCGGCGTGGTGGTGCTGCAGGGTCCGCTCGGGCAGTCCGGCGAGATCGACCGCACCAAGGGCATCAAGAACATCCTGGCCAAGAACCCGGACGTGAAGCTGCTGGCGATCCAGCCGGCGAACTGGAAGCGCACCGAAGCCTACAGCGTGGCGCAGGATTTCCTGTCGCGCTACGGCAGCCAGATCAGCGCGTTCATTCCCGAGAACGACGACATGGCGATCGGCGCCATCCAGGCGCTGCGCGAGAAGGGCCTGGCCGGCAAGATCCCCGTGGTCGGCACCGACGGCATCAAGGACGGCATGCGGGCGGTGCGCGCCGGCACCGAGCTCGAGACCAACCTGCAGGACGCGCTGCTGGAACTCGGCATGGCGATGCAGGTGGCGATCGACCAGGTGCAGGGCCGCCAGGTGCCGAAGCTCGCCATGTTCATCATGCCGCAGATCACCAAGGACAATGTCGGCCACTACTACGACCAGATGTATGTGCATCCGGACAAGTTCACCCAGGACCTGCCGGCGCTGATCAAGAAGAACCTCGCCGCCGGCACCTACGCCGACCAGTAGGACCGTTCACCCAGGCGTTCGACGTCGCCGGCCTTCGGGCGGGCGGCGTCGAACCGCGTTCAGTGTCCTGGGTTCCAGAATCATGCAGGCGGTCGTATTGGCGACAGCGACCGCCTCCGATCGCGTCCCCGCACTGGAACCGCATGAGCATCCCCACCGATCACCCGTTCGCTTTCGACCCGACCTACGGCTACGGGCTCGCCGAGCTTCGCGCCATGCGTCCGCCGCCGCCGCCGCCCGGCTTCGATGCCTTCTGGCAGGCGCGCTACGCCCGGGCGCTCGCCGTCGATCCGCAGCCGGTGCTGACTACGAGCGCATCCACCCATCCGGACTGGCAGGTGCACGACATCGCCTTCCGCTCGACCGGCGGCTTTTTGATCGGCGGCTGGCTGCTGCTGCCGCGATCGGGTGTGGTGAAGCGTGGCCTGGTGGTCGGGCATGGCTATGGTGGCCGCGAGCAGCCGGATTTCGACATCCCGGTCGAGGACACGGCGGTGCTGTTTCCCTGCTTCCGGGGCATCTCGCGCAGCGCCTGCGCAGCGATCTCAAGCGAGCCGTACTGGCACGTCCTGCACGATATCGACGATCCCGACCGCTACATCCTCGGCGGCTGCGTCGAGGATCTCTGGGTCGCGGTCTCGGTGCTGGCCGGGCTGCATCCTGGCCTCGACGGCCGCATCGGCTATAGCGGCATCAGCTTCGGTGGCGGCATCGGGGCAATAGGGATCGCATTCGACCGCCGTATCGATTGCGGCCACCTGGTGGTGCCGACCTTCGGCAACATGCCGGTCTGGCTGAGCCTGCCGACCGTCGGCAGCGGGGCGTCGGTGCAGGCCTACCGGAAGACCCATCCCGAGGTGCGGGAGATGCTGCGCCTGTTCGACTCCGCGACGGCGGCGACCAGGATCGAGATACAAATGCTGTTCGCGGTGGCCCGTTTCGATCCGGCCGTGGCGCCGCCTTGCCAGTTCTCGGTGGCCAATGCGGCTTCGGGCGCCAGGCATCATGAAACCTTTACGCTCGATGCCGGCCACTTCGACTACCCTGGAATGACGGAGCAGCAGGCGCTGCTGTCGGAGCGGGTCAGGCATCTATTCCGGGTGAGATGAGGCGCGACTATCATCGCTGGCACAGTCCCCGACTGCATCGGGACATGGAGCTGCTGGTCTTCGGCCATGCCGGAGCGAAGGTGCTGATGTTCCCGACGAGGGACGGGCATTTCTGGGAATACGAGAAGCTCGGCGTGGTCGCGAGCCTCGCGGACAAGATCGAGGCCGGGCACCTGCAACTCTGGTGCATCGAGGGCCTGGCGCGGGAGACCTTCTATAACGACGCCAGCCATCCGTCCGACCGCATACGACGCCATGTCGCCTACGAGGAGTATATCCTCAACGAGGTGATGCCGCTGATGGCGCGGCTGAACTGGAACGACTGCACCATCGCGATGGGATGCAGCCTTGGCGCCTTCCAGGCAGCCAGCCTCGCCTTCCGGCATCCGCATCTGTTCCGCAAGCTGGTCGCGTTTTCCGGACGTTACGACCTGACGATGCGGGTCGAGCATTTCGACGATCTGTTCGGCGGCTACTATGCCGAGGACATCTATTTCCACACGCCGACGCACTTCCTGCCCGGCCTTGCCTGCGGATGGCGGCTGGAGCATCTGCGCCGGCTCGACATCGTCCTGACCATCGGCAAGGAGGACCCGTTCCTCGACAACAACCGCCACTTCAGTCGCCTGCTGGGCGAGAAGGGCGTCGGACACCAGCTGCACTGCTGGGACGGCCGCGCCCATCGCGCCGCCGCCTGGCGGCAGATGGCGGCGCTGTACGTCTGAGCCGTCGCTACGCTTGATCCTGTAGCAACCCCCGCGTTGCAAGGTTGCGCATCAACGCGCCGATGCCGAAATCCCATATCGGCGCCTCGTCGCTGTAGGTAACCACATTGACCAACCGCCCGAGTGTATGTGCCGCGATCTCGACGCGGTCGCCCTGCTTGTGGGTGAAGCCCTGTCCGGGATGGTCGCGGTCCTGCGTCGGCGCGAACAGGGTGCCGAGGAACAGCACCATGCCGTCTGGATACTGGTGATGCCGGCCCAATGACTGCGAAACTAGGTCGAGCGGATCGCGGCTAATCTCGCGCATCGAGCTGCTGCCGTTCAGGGCATAGCCATCGTCGCGCCCGGTCACCGTCAGCTCCAGCTCCAGCCGGCGCACGTCGTCGATGCCGAAGGCCGCATCGAACAGCCGGATGAACGGGCCGATCGCGCAGGACGCATTGTTGTCCTTCGCCTTGCCGAGCAGCAGCGCGCTGCGGCCCTCGATGTCGCGCAGGTTGACGTCGTTGCCCAGCGTCGCCCCGCGCACCTCACCGCGGGAATTCACGGCCAGCACCACTTCCGGTTCCGGGTTGTTCCACGACGAGGCGCGCAGCACGCCGATCTCGGCGCCGAACCCGACCGAGGACAGCACCGGCGCCTTGGTGAACACTTCCGCGTCCGGACCGATGCCGACCTCGAGATACTGCGACCAGTAGCCGCCCTCGATCAGCACCTGCTTGACCCGAGCCGCTTCCGTTGAGCCCGCCTTGACCTCGCCCAGCGCCCCGCCGATGGCCGCACTCACCTTCTCGCGTATGGCGGCCGCCTCGCGATAGTCGCCCTTGGCGCGCTCCTCGATGACGCGTTCCAGCATGGAGCGCGCGAAGGTCACGCCGCAGGCCTTCACCGCCTGCAGGTCGCACGGCGCCAGCAGATGCGGCCGGTCGGCGCGCCGGGCCAGGCTGTCGGCGATCACCTCGGCCAGCGGATAAGACCGCACGGCCTGGACGGCGGCGATCCGGGCCGCCGGATCGGCGTGCTCCAGCAGGTCGGACACCGTGGGGCCGGCCTCGGTGACATCGACCAGCACGTCGCCACGGAGCTGCACCAGGCATGGACCGCCGAGGGATGGATCGAACAGCCGCCCGAGCAGGCTGGCATGGCGGAAATCGCGCGGCAGGATATCGTGCGGTGTCATGATGTCTCCGGGCCCGGCCGACCGGGGGATGATGTCGGGGCGGGATACTGGCAGCTTGGGACGATGATGGAAGCCTTCGACGTCGTGATCATCGGCGCCGGCGCCGCCGGGTTGATGTGCGCGATCAGTGCCGGCCGGCGTGGACGCAGGGTCCTGGTGCTCGACCATGCCGACAGCCCTGGGAAAAAGATCCTGATCTCCGGCGGCGGGCGCTGCAACTTCACCAACCGGGAGGTGCGGGCGGAGAATTTCCTCTCCGGCAACCGGCATTTCGCCCGCTCGGCGCTGGCCCGCTACCGCCCGGAGGATTTCATCGCCCTGCTGCAGCGGCACGGCATCGCCTGGCACGAGAAGACACTCGGGCAGCTGTTCTGCGACGGCTCGGCGCGGCAGGTGGTGGCGATGCTGCTGGCCGAGTGCGAGGCGGCGGGCGTCACGCTGCGCTGCAACTGCCCGGTCACCGATATCGGCCGCAGCGACCGGTTCCGCATCGAGACCGCTACCGGCAGCGTGACCGCAAGTTCGCTGGTGCTGGCCACCGGCGGCCTGTCGATCCCGAAGATGGGCGCCACCGGGTTCGCGCACGAGGTGGCGGCGCGGTTCGACCTCGCCCTGACGCCGATCCGCCCGGCGCTGGTGCCGCTGACCTTCGGCGGCGAGGACGGGGCGGTCATGCACGCGCTCAGCGGCGTTGCGCTGCCGGTGGCGGCGACGTACGGCCGCACCCGCTTCAAGGAGGCGCTGCTGTTCACCCATCGCGGCCTGTCCGGCCCGGCCATCCTGCAGATCTCGTCCTATTGGCGCGAGGGCGAGCCGATCGCTCTCGAACTGCTGCCGGACGCCACCCGCCTGCTGCTGGAACGCAAGCGGGCGCGTCCGCGGGCCGAGGCGCGCACGGTGCTCGGCGAGCTGCTGCCGACGCGGCTGGCGCAGGCGCTCGCCGAGCGCCACTTGCCGTCGCAGGAGATCGGCAACATCCCCGACCGTCCGCTGCGTCAGCTCGGCGACCTGCTCGGCGGGTGGCGGCTGACCCCGAGCGGCACCGAGGGCTATGCCAAGGCGGAGGTGACCGGCGGCGGCATCGACACCACCGGCCTGTCGTCGCGCACCATGGAGTCCACCACGGTGCCCGGCCTGTTCGCCATCGGCGAGGCGGTCGACGTCACCGGCTGGCTCGGCGGCTATAATTTCCAGTGGGCCTGGGCGAGCGGCTGGGTCGCCGGCGAGGCGGCATAGGGGCGGTCGGTGGCCTCCACCCTGCCGGGCGCGTATAGAAATCCGATCGATGGCGGAGACGGCGATGATGCGGAAATACATCCTGATGGCGGCCTGCGCGGTCGCCTGTCTTACCCATCAGGCGGTCGCCGCCCCGCAATCGGACAGCTTCCTGCAGCACGCGGTGGACGCACCGACACGCACCGACAAGTTCAAGGCGCGCGATGCCGCACGCCATCCGGTGCAGGAACTCGCCTTCTTCGGCGTGCGGCCGCGCTCGACGGTGGTGGAGATCTGGCCGGGCGGCGGCTACTGGACGCAGATCCTGGCGCCGGCGCTTTACGCGCACGGCACCTACTACGCGGCCTTCGGCGGTCCGGACGGGGACAAGGACGAGGCGCATTTCGCGATGTCGCCGGCATTCCGGCAGATGCTCGACCAGCATCCGGAAATCTACGGCCGGGTGAAGCCGACCGTGTTCGGCGCGCATCATCCCGAGCTGGCGCCGCCCGGCAGCGCCGACTTCGTGCTGACCTTCCGCAACCTGCACAACTGGATGGCCGCCGGCGACGCCCCGAAACTGCTCGCGGCAATCCATCGTGCCCTGAAGCCCGGCGGCGTGCTCGGCATCGAGGAGCATCGCGGCAACACCCGCACGCCGCAGGATCCGCAGGCCGAAAGCGGCTATGTGCGGCAGGATTATGCGACGGCCCTGATCGAGAAGGCCGGGTTCAAGCTGGTCGGCAGTTCCGAGGTCGACGCCAATCCGCGCGACACCGCGGACTGGCCGAAAGGCGTCTGGACGCTGCCCCCGGTGCTGGCGATGGGGCAGGTCGATCGCGCGAAATACCAGGCGATCGGGGAAGCCGATAATTTCGTCCTGAAGTTCAGGAAGATCGGCGGCTGAACCGGTTCCTGGCCGAGGATACGCGGCTGGGCCGGAGGATCGCTGATCAGCGCGACAGCACCTGCGTCCCCTCGGCACGGACGGCCTCGAGCTTGTTCGGATCGAGGCCAAGGGCCGCAAGGATGGTCGGTGCGATCTGCGTCGTGTTGGTCAGCGCCTCCACGATCTGAGGCTTGATGTCCGGGGCGGACAGCAGCAGCGCGACATTGCGGTCGTCGTCCGAGAAGCCGCCATGCTCGGCAAGCTTGCTGCCGCCGGTGCAGATCACGCCGTGGTCGGTGACTGCGATGAAGTCGGGCACCCGGCTGTTCTTGAACGGGTCGCCGTAGAGCGCGGTCAGCGAGGTCCGGTCCAGCAGTTCGGCGATATGCAGCTGCGCGGAATGCGCCAGCAGATAGGACTTCGCGGCGGAATAGTTTGCCTTCTGCAGCGATGGGTCGAGCCAGACGAGGCCTTCGTCGTCGCAGATCTCGAAGCCGTGGCTGCCATAGCCCGGAACCGCCTGGAACGGCGCATCGCTGATCGCGACGCGATCCTTCAAATCGATCGGCGACTGGCCATGCTTGGCGCTGACGATGACCAGGGTGGACTTGTCCAGTCCCTGCCTGGTCAGCTCCTGCCGGAACCTGCCGAGTGCATCATCGACGAATTGCAGCTGCACGGTGAGCGCGGTGCCGGGGGTCGCGTTGCTGTCCAGGTAGCCGCCGGTCAGGGTCGGCGTCTGGACGTCGGCGTCTCCCGCGCGGGCGAGCTTCTGGCCCACGCTGACCGCCTGGAAATTCATGCCGAAGATCGCCGGTGCGCCGGCCAGTTTTGCGGTGCCGGTGCTGTTCAGCCCGTCGATCCAGTTCAGCACTGCCTGCACCTTCAGGCTGTCATAGGTGCGCACGCCCGTGTAGCTGGTGGTGTAGTCGTCGCCGGTGGCGGCCCCCTGGTCGATTGTATCCTGCGCATTGATCTCCGGCGCGAACAGCTCGTCGAGGCCCTTGCCGGACGGGCCGCTCAGATCCTCGTAGGCCGGGTGCTTGTCGGACCAGGCGGTGTAGAGACCGGCGGCCTTGATGATCTCGAAGATCGTGTTGGTCCGTACATATTGATGCGGATAGACCGGGACGCATTTCCCGCCGACCAGGTGCCGCTGCATGTTGTTCGGATCGAGCTGGGTGTAGACCTTCCCGAGCGTTCCGCCAGCGGTATAGTCGGTGACCAGCGCGGTGGCGAAATCATAGGTCTTGTCCAGCTCTTCGAAGTTGGTGACTTCGGTGCCGGCGCCGCCGGTGCAGCCGGGATCGGTCTTGCCCTGGCTCAGGTAGCTGTTGACCGAGGGATATTCGCGACGGTCGTAGCTGTCGTCGTAGAACAGGCCGCCGGTCTTCGGCGTCGCCCCGGTGACCTGCGCCAGCATGCCGGGATAGCTGTCCGACGGTGCGGTCGTGAAGGCGTTCGGATACACGATGCCGGTGCCGGCCAGCGCCGCGAAGTTGCCGGTCGGGTGTGCCTGGATCCAGTTGGCGAGATCGACAGCGTGCATGCCGTCGACGCTGATCAGCAGCACATGCTTGTAGCCGGAGGACGTGGCGGGCGTTGCGGCATCTGCCTGCGCTGCCGCAGCAAGGGCAGCGCAGGCAGCGCTGGCCAGCAAGGTCTTGCGGAACAGGTTCATCTCGACGGTCCCCAGGTGTTTTTCTGGGCGGGATTATCCTTCGGGCCTGGAGCCTTGAGTGTGATGTTATGACGAAGAGTCCAGGGTGGCACGCCAGATCGAGAGCTTGGCTACCCCGTGCTGCCGCTCTGCCAGGAGCGTATTCGTCGGTACGGTATCGTGCCGTGCACACTCCGCGACGATGAGCGCATCCGATGCGGCCCAGCCGGTCCGGATCAGCGCCGGCAGGCTGCGCGTGATCAGGTCGCGGCCATAGGGCGGATCGAGCAGCACCAGCCTGCATTGCACGTGACCCGGCGGCGGCGGCGGCGGCGTGGTGGCGTCACGCGCGAGCACGCTGCTGCGCGCCGCCGCACCGAGGGTCGCGATGTTGGCGCGCAGGGCCGCAAGGGCGCCGCGATCGGTCTCGAAGAACGAGGCATGCGCGGCCCCGCGCGACAGCGCCTCCAGCCCGAGAGCGCCGCTGCCGGCGAACGCATCGAGCACATGGCAGCCATCGAGCGGTTCCGCCCACCGCGCATGGGCCAGCATGTCGAACAGCGCCTGCCGCACCCGGTCGGCGGTCGGCCGGGTGGCACTTCCGCGCGGCGCTTCCAGCATGCGCCCTCGCCAGGCGCCGGCGACGATACGCATCCGGAAGGCGTCTAGTGCCGGGGTGAAGGCGCCAGCCCGGGCACCTGCTCGCGCAGCACCTTGCCCTGAACCTCCTCCAGCTCGCGCCTGGCCAGCGTGCCGAGCTGGAACGGGCCGTAGGCGGTCCGGATCAGCCGCGAGACATGCAGGTTGAGGTTGAGCATGACCCGGCGGACCTCGCGGTTGCGGCCTTCGCGCAGGGCGACGGTGATCCAGGCATTGTCGCCCTTGCGGCTGTCCAGGCCGGCCTCGATCGGGCCGTAGCGCACGCCTTCGATCTCGCAGCCGTCGGCAAGATCGGCCAGTCGGCGCTCGTCGACCATGCCGAACACGCGGACCCGGTAGCGCCGGATCCAGCCGTTCGACGGCAGTTCGAGCCGGCGCGCCAGCGAGCCGTCGTTGGTCAGCAGCAGCAGGCCCTCGCTGCTGAGGTCGAGGCGCCCGACGCTGACCACGCGCGGCAGTCCGGGCGGCAGCGAGGCGAACACCGTCGGACGGCCTTCCGGATCGCGGTGCGTCGTCACCAGCCCGTCCGGCTTGTGGTAGCGCCACAGCCGCGCACGGTCGGGGGCGTCGATGACGCGGCCATCGACCTGCACGATGTCGCCCGGTTGCACGAAGCTCGCCGGGTGGCTGACCACCGCGTTGTTCATCTTCACCCGGCCGGCCGGCAGCAGTTTCTCCGCGTCGCGCCGGCTGGCGACACCGGCCCGCGCCAGCCACTTGGCGATGCGTTCGCCCCGCCCCGCCCCGCCTGCATCCTCGCCGCGTGCATCCTCGCCGCGTGCGTCCCCGATGTCATCGTCGTCCGGTTCGCTCATGCGCGTGCTGCCTCGACCAGCGCCGCCAGCACCAGCAGGTCGCCGGGATCGATCAGGAACTCCGGGTGCCACTGCACGCCGAGGCAGAATCGGTAAGAGGCGCTCTCGATCGCCTCGATGACGCCGTCCTCCGCCCGCGCGCTCACCTGCGCCGTTCCGGGATCGCGCACCGCCTGGTGATGCGCGGAGTTGATGCGCATCGTCCCGCTGCCGACGATCCGGTGCAGCAGCGTGTCCGGCGTGATGACGATGCCATGGCCGGCCTCGTGACGCGGGTTGGGCTGTTCGTGCCGCAGCCCGTCCGGCACCTCCTCCGGCAGGTGCTGGATCAGCGATCCACCGAGCGCCACCGCCAGCAGCTGCTGGCCGCCGCAGATGCCCAGCACCGGCATGTCGCGCGCCAGCGCCCCGCGCACCAGCGCCAGCTCGGCGGCGGTGCGGCCTGCCTTCAGCACCACCGTCTCGTGCAGCGCGCCGCCGCCATACAGCGCCGGATCGACGTCGAAGGCGCCGCCGGTGACCACCAGGGCGTCGATATGGTCGAGCATGGCATCGGCCAGCGCGGCGTCGTGCGGCAGCGCCATCGGCAGGCCACCGGCTTGCGCCAGACTGTCCATGTAGTTGGCGCGCAGGGCATACCAGGGATAGCGGGAATAGCCCGCGGAACCGTCGGCCGCCGGCTGCTCGCTGTCGAGGGTGACGCCGATGACCGGTCGCATGGTGTGGCCGCCTTGCTTCATGGCGTCTTGCTAGAGGAAGTCGTGTGGCAAAGGAACCGGCAGCAGCGGAACCCGGCATGTCCGATCCCTCCCCGATGGAGATCGCTCTTTCGGAGGCGCGCGAAGCGGCGTCGCGCGGCGAGGTGCCGGTGGGCGCGCTGGTGCTGGCGCCGGACGGCAGCGAGCTCGCTCGCGCCGGCAATGCGGTGGAGGCGGCGCACGACGCCTCCGGCCATGCCGAGCTGATCGCCATGCGGGCGGCAGCAGCGCGACTCGGCAGTTCCCGGTTGACCGGCTGCACCCTGGTGGCGACGCTGGAGCCATGCGCGATGTGCGCCGGCGCCTGCTCGCATTTCCGCATCGCCCGCCTGATCTTCGGCGCCTACGACCCGAAGGGCGGCGCGGTTCAGCATGGGGCCGCCCTGTTCCGCCAGCCCGGCTGCCTGCACCGCCCGATGGTCATCGGCGGCGTGCGAGAACAGGAGAGCGCCGCCTTGCTGCGGGACTTCTTCGCAGTCCGCCGGGGCTCTCCGGCCGCTCCCGGCTAACCAAGCTTTCATTGCTGCGTAGTGGTGGGGAGTGTTGCGGAGTCCCATGTTCGGACCGCAGTCAATCCCCGGCACAGGGTCCGCGCGACCCTAAACATCAGGACGCCCATGTCATCCTCATCGCCCCGCCTTCCGACTTCTGAGCGCGGCTCCCCGAACAGGCGCTTCGCACGGCCCGCGCTTGCCGTCCTGCTGGCCGGCACCATGCTCACCGGGGTGGCCGCCGGTCGCTTCGAGACCGGCACGGCGCATGCCCAGGGAGCGTCCGCGCTGGCGGCCCATCCCGGTGCGATCCAGCCGCAGGGTCCGTCGCAGCGGCTGCCGGACTTCTCCGGACTGGTGAAGCAGGTCAAGCCGGCGGTGGTCTCGATCACCTCGCAGCTCAAGGCCGATGCGGTCGATGACGAAGGCGATGGCGGTGGCGGTGGCGGCCAGGGTGGTGGTGGCCAGCAGATGCCGTTCCCGTTCCCGTTCCCGTTCCAGATGCCGCACGGCAACCCGCATCGCACCGTCGAGGCACGCGGATCGGGCTTCATCATCTCGCCGGACGGCTACGTGGTGACCAACAACCACGTGGTGAAGGGCGCCACTTCGGTCAGCGTGACGCTGGATGACGGCACCGTGCTGCCCGCCAAGATCGTCGGCCGCGACCCCCGCACCGACCTCGCCTTGTTGCGGGTCAAGCCGACCGGCAAGCTGCCCTTCATCCAGCTCGGGGATTCCGACGATGTCGAGCCCGGCCAGTGGGTGATCGCGGTCGGCAACCCGTACGGCCTGGGCGGCTCGGTCACCGCCGGCATCGTATCGGCGCGCGGCCGCGACATCGGCGACGGGCCGTATGACTCGTTCCTGCAGATCGACGCACCGATCAACCGCGGCAACTCCGGCGGCCCGCTGTTCACCCAGGACGGCAAGGTGGTCGGGGTGAACACCGCGATCCTGTCGCCGTCCGGCGGCTCGATCGGCATCGGCTTCGCGATCCCGTCCGACGTGGTGCGCAGCGTGATCGCCCAGCTGCAGAAGACCGGCCATGTCACCCGCGGGTATCTCGGGGTGCAGGCTCAGGCGGTGACGCCGCAGATCGCCAAGGGGCTCAACCTGCCGGCGTCGCTGGGAACGCCGCCGAGCGGCGCCCTGGTCGCCAACGTCACCAGTGCCTCGCCGGCCGAGAAAGCCGGCATCAAGCCGGGTGACGTGATCACCAGCATCAACGGCGAGAAGATCGCAACGCCGCGCGACCTCGCCATCAAGGTTGCCGACGTCTCGCCGGACAGCGACGCCAAGCTGACCTACCTGCGCGACGGCAACAGCCAGACGGTGGACGTGCATGTCGGCAATCTGGGCAAGGATGGCAGCAGTCCGGCCGGCAACGATAACGGGCAGCCCGGCAACCAGGGCTCGATCGGCGTGGCGCTCGCGGCCCTCACCCCGGAGCTGCGGCAGCAGCTCGGCGTCGATGACAGCGTGCATGGCGCCGTGGTGCATGGCGTGCAGCCGAACTCCCCCGCCGACCAGGCCGGCATCCGGCCCGGCGATATCATCACCGGCGTCGGCAGCCACCTGGTGAGCAATCCGTCGGACGCGGTGAAGGCGGTGCGCGGCGCCCTCAAGCAGGACCAGACGGTTGCGCTGCGCATCCTGCGCGACGGGCAGGATGCGTTCGTCGCGATCTCGCCGGGTACCGGTGGTGGATCGCAGGCGCCCGGCGATGATGATGGCGATGGCGACAGCAGCCAGGGCAACAGCCAGTCCGGCTGAGTCCCGCCGCCTCTAGGCCAGTTCGGGAACGCCGGGTGTCCTTAGGGTATCCGGCTTTCCGCTCGGCCAGCGATCCCGCTTCCGGCCCGCCGCACGGGATTGCTCCCCGACCCCATCGCGGACAGAGTACGCAGACCTTTTGCGGGCAGGGGCGGAATGATCATCCGGAGCGACGAGACCGCGGACATCGCCACCGCATCCGGTCCGATGCGGTTGCACCTGTTCCGCCCGGCAATCCCCGGCCGCTTTCCCGGACTGCTGCTGTTCTCCGAGATCTACCAGGTCACCGCGCCGATCAGGCGTCTTGCCGCCTATGTCGCCGGGCACGGGTATGTCGTTGCGGTCCCCGAGGTGTATCACGAGTACGAGCCCGCCGGGACCGTCCTGCAGTACGACCAGGCCGGCACCGATCGCGGCAACAGTCTCAAGTTCGCAAAGCCGGTGGCGGCCTATGACGCCGACGCCAAGGCCGGTTTCGATTTCCTGGCGGCGCATCCTGACGTGAGCGGCCAGCTTGGCAGCGTCGGCGTCTGCCTCGGCGGACACCTCGCCTACCGCGCGGCGCTCGATCCCCGCGTCGCCGCCGCCGCCTGCTTCTACGCCACCGACATCCATTCCGCCTCCCTTGGCGAGGGGCGCTCCGACGACAGCCTGTCGCGCATGGATGAGTTGCGTGCCGAGACGCTGTTCGTCTGGGGCCGGCAGGACCCGCATGTGCCATTCGCCGGGCGCGAGCGCATCCGGGCGCGCCTGGAGGAGGCCGGCGCGACCTACGAGTGGCACGAGGTCAACGCCGCGCATGCGTTCCTGCGCGACGAAGGACCCCGCTACGATCCGGCGCTGTTCGGCGAGGCCATGGGTTGGATGCTGGCGTTGTTCCGCCGCCGGCTCGGCGCCGCATGAAACTGGAGCAGGATTTGGTGAAAGCGCCTGCCTGAACTGGTAACCTGCGCGGTGGCCGGCACGAAATGTCGGCAGTGGCAGCACGCATCCAGGCCGCAAGCATCCGGGTGCCGGCGGCGGACGTAGTTCAGTAGGCCCTTCGGAAGATGATCATGACAACACGCAGAACCCTGCTGGCTGGCGGCATCGGCCTCGGCGCAGTGTACGCAGCCGGCTCCTTCGGCTTCTCCTGGCCGGCAACCGCGGCGTCGTTGCCGGGTGCCGGCACGGTGTCGCACACCGACGGCGAGTGGCGCGCCATGCTGTCCCCGCAGCAGTACGAGGTGCTGCGCCGCGCCGACACCGAGATGCCGTTCAGCAGCCCGCTCGATCACCTGTTCGCGGCCGGCCGCTACGACTGCGCTGCCTGCGACAACCAACTGTTCGCCGCCAGCACCAAGTTCGACAGCGGCACCGGCTGGCCGTCGTTCTTCGAACCGCTGCCGCATGGCGTGGCGCAGGTCAGCGACGGCAGCCTCGGCATGCAACGTACCGAAATCCGCTGCGCCCGATGCGACAGCCATCTCGGCCACGTCTTCGATGATGGCCCGCGCCCGACCGGCCTTCGATACTGCATGAACGGCGTCGCGCTGCGGTTCATCCCGGCGGGCTCGACGCCGCAAGCCAAGGGAACGGAGAAGCAGACATGAAGCTTTCTTTTCGCACCGCTCTTCTGGCGGCCCTGCTGCCGGTCGGCCTGATCCTCGCGGCTCCCCGCCTGCATGCCGACGAGACGCCGCACCTGGTGCCGGCGCCGGCAATCGACCAGCCGGCCGCAACGGCGCCCAGGCTGGAAAGCATAGTGCTGTCCGGCGGCTGCTTCTGGGGTGTCCAGGGCGTGTTCGAGCACGTCAAGGGCGTGACCCAGGCACTGTCCGGCTACACCGGCGGCGCCCCGGACACCGCGCAGTACGAGACCGTCAGCACCGGCAGCACCGGGCATGCGGAATCCGTTAAGGTGACGTACGACCCGGCCCAGGTCTCGCTGGGCCAACTGCTGCGCATCTTCTTTTCCGTGACGCTCGACCCGACGCGCAAGGACGGCCAGGGTCCGGACGAGGGCACCCAGTATCGTTCCGAGATCTGGGTCTCTTCCCCGGAGCAGGCGCACGTCGCCAAGGCCTACATCGCCCAGCTCGATCAGGCACACGCCTTCCAGGCGCCGATCGCCACCCGCGTCGATGCGCTGCACGGCTTCTTCCCGGCCGAGGCGTATCACCAGGACTATCTCGTGCTGAACCCGGACGCCGGCTACATCGAGGCGAACGACATGCCGAAGGTGCAGGCGCTGCAGCAGCTGTTCCCGGCGCAGTGGAGCGCGCAGCCGAAGACCGTCTCTGCGCTTCCGGCGACCAGCCGGGGCTAGGCCGGGCGCCAAAGGATACCGTCGGAGTGCAGGAAGCCCTTCAATTCGCCATGATCCTTGGCCATGATCCACGTCATGAAGCCGTTGATCGGGATTACCACCTGCCGCAAGACTTTCGGGCCGTTCGATATCGGCAACCATGCCGCGTCGGACACCTACGTGACGGTGACCGATCGCGTCGTGCTGGGCGTGCCGGTGCTCATCCCGGCCAACGGTGAGGCGGTCGACGTCGAGACACTGGTCAGCCGCCTGGACGGGCTGATCCTGACCGGTAGCCAGTCCAACGTGTCGCCGTGCCGCTACGGCGGCGATCCGCACCTGGCGGGCACTCCCGAGGACCAGATGCGCGATGCCGTCACGCTGCCGCTGGCACGTGCCGCGATCGCTGCCGGCCTGCCGGTGGTGGCGATCTGCCGCGGCTTCCAGGAGCTGAACGTGGCGCTCGGCGGCTCGCTGCATCAGCGCCTGCAGGATCTCCCCGGGCGGCTGCATCACTCCAACCAGGACCATCCGGACGTCGCGATCCGCCAGGGCAAGGCCCACGATGTCGACCTGACGGAAGGCGGCCTGCTGCACCGGCTCTCCGGCGGTGGCCGGCGGGCCAGGGTGAATTCTCTGCACAACCAGGGCATCGACCGACTGGCTGCCTCGCTCGATATCGAGGCGTTGGCCCCGGACGGTGTGGTGGAGGCGGTGCGGGTCATGGCGACACCGGGGCTGGCGATCGGCGTGCAGTGGCACCCGGAATACGATTTCGAGACGGATCCACTGTCGCGGGCGATCTTCGTGGCGTTCGGGCGCGCGGTGCGTTCGCGCATGCGCGGCGACATGCTCCCGGATGACCTTCGCGTCCGGTCGGTGCGGGCCTCCGCCGCGGAGTGACAGGTGCAACCTTGCCGGGCAAGCCACGTTGTTTTCCGGTCTAACCATCCGAGGAAAAGAACCATGGACAAGGATCGCACCACGGGCGTCGGCCACCAGGTCAAGGGCGCCATCAAGGAAGGCGTCGGCAAGATCACCGGCAACGACCAGCTGGAGACCGAAGGCAAGGCCGAGCGCGTTGGCGGCAAGGTCCAGGAAGGCGTCGGCAAGGGCAAGGATACCCTCCGTGACGCCGCCGACAGCCTGAAGAAGTAGTCGAAGAAACAACGCCTGCGATAGGGCGGCGGCCGTTGGTCGCCGCCCTATTTGTTTGTGCGGCTCAACTCGAGCGCGCGGGCATAGACAACGCGTTTCGGAAGATTGGTGGCGCCGGCGACAAGGGCGGCCGCGTCCTTCACGGAGTGCTCCCGCAGCGCCTGCAGCAGATCCTCGTCGAGCCGGTCGGCCCCCGTCGTTCCGCCATGCGGTGGCCCGACCAATACCGTGATCTCGCCGCGTGCCGGTTCGCCTGCATAGAAGGCCGCAAGCTCGGCCACTTGGCCACGCCTGACTTCCTCGAACCGCTTGGTCAGCTCCCGCGCCACCACGGCTTCACGATCCGCCCCGAAGACATGAGCGAGATCGTGCAGCATGTCCGCGAGGCGATGCGGGGCCTCGTGCCAGATCAGCGTGGCGGACAACCCTGCCTGCTCGGCTGCCCGCAGCGTCGAGAAGCTGTCCCGGCGGGCGGCCTCGCGTGGCGGCGGAAACCCCACGAACAGGAACGGATGCGGCGGCAGCCCGGACAGCGTCAGCGCCATCAGGGCGGCATTCGGACCGGGCGCGGCGCTTACGGGGAGATGCTCGGCGATCGCAGCGCGAGCCAGCCGATAGCCTGGGTCCGACAGCAGCGGGGTGCCGGCATCCGAGACCAGCGCCAGCCGCCGGCCCTGCCGCAGCAGGTCGATGAGATGTGGCACCCGCTGGCGTTCATTGTGTTCGTGCAGCGCTTCCAGCCGGGTCTGGATACCGTGTGCCGCGAACAGCCTGCTGGTCACGCGGGTATCCTCGCACAGCACCAGGTCGGCCTGCCGCAGGATGGCGAGGGCACGGAAACTCAGGTCAGCGAGGTTGCCGATCGGTGTCGATACGAGCACAAGACCGTCTGGCAAGGGTCCTGACGGGTGCTGATCGAGGACCACCGGCTCGGCCTCGTCGGGCGTGGATGATGGGAGAGTCGCGGATGGTTCGTCGGACATGGCTGTTCCTCGCGCGTAGGGGGATGCCCCGTCCAGTCCCGCCCGCCGTCCGCATGCTGGCGCTGGCCTCCGCCACCGGTCTTGCCGCCTGCACCACCGGGCCGATGGCGATCTTCACCGGCGAGGGATCGGTCATGCCGCCGGCGCAGCAGGGTGGACTGGCACCCGACCAGAATGCCGCCCCGCGCAGCAACCGGGTCGGGCTGCTGCTACCGCTGACCGGCGTGAATGCGCCGCTCGGCCAGGCCATGCTGAAATCCGCCCAGCTTGCCCTCGACGCCCCGGGCGCGCCGGGGCTCGATGCGCAGGACACCGGCGATGCTCCCGGTGGCGGCGTCCGTGCGGCGCAGGCGGCCATCACCGCGGGCGATGGCATCCTGATCGGGCCGCTGACGTCGACCGAGACGGCGCAGGCGGCTCCGGTGGCGCTGGCCGCCAGCGTGCCGATGCTGTCCTTCACCAGCGACGTGGCGCAGGCGCAGCCGGGTGTCTGGGTGATGGGCGTCACGCCGGAGCAGCAGGTACGGCGGCTGGTGGCGGCGGCCAGGGCGGACAATCGCAGCCGTATCGCCGCCCTGCTGCCAGACAACGCGCTGGGCCGGGCGATGGCGGACGGGTTGCGCCGTGCCTGCCAGGATGCCGGCCTGCCGGCTCCGGTGATCTCGATGCATGGCGAGAGCATGGAGAGCGTGAACACGGCGATGCGCTCGCTGTCGGATTTTGCCGACCGGCGAGGCGCCATCGAGGAGAAGGTCAAGGACGCCAAGGCCAGCCAGGACCCGGCGGTGCGCGACACCGCGCAGGGCCTGAGCCAGGCCCCGATTCCGCCGCCGCCGTTCGATGCCCTGCTGCTCGGGGACACCGGCGTCGGCCTGCAGGAGGTGATCTCGACGCTGGCCTACTATGACGTATCGCCGTCGCAGGTCCGCATCATGGGCCCGCTGCTCTGGGAGGCGTTCGCCAGCAAGCTGCACGCCCTCGAAGGCGCCTGGTTCGCCGGCCCCGACCCAGGCAGCCGAAGAGGCTTCGTCGCCCTCTACCAGAACAAGTTCGGCCAGCCGCCCCGCCCGCTCGCAGACATCCCCTACGACGCGGCGGCTCTGGCCCGCAACCTGTCGCAGCGCGGCGGTTACGGCGTCGACATGCTGACCCGTCCGGACGGTTTTGCGGGTGTGGACGGCCTGTTCGCCCTGCAGCCTGACGGCCACGTCCAGCGCGGCCTCGCGATCTTCCAGATCCAGCCCGGCGGCGGCGCCAGCATCATCCAGCCCGCCCCGGGCTCGCTGGGCAACACGACGAGCTAGATTATGCGGTGAAGGTTGGAAGGCCTGATGCTGGACGAGGGCGGCCCGTTCGGACCTCGAATGGCGGTTCGGACCGCCAGCAGCAGGTGTTCCGGGTATCAGGCGGCGGCGATGGCTCCGCAGGACAGGACCGGCCGGATGCAGTAGAGGGCGGCCTCGAAGCTCGAGAAGCTGCCGAGCTTGTGGTTGCGGACGTGGTCGATCACCAGCCAGCGCATGCCTTCCGGACGGATCATGTACGCCGGGTCGGCGTTCTCGCGCACCCAGACCAGCACATGCTCGAGGACGACCGGATCCTGCGTAGAGGTGGCCCGCGGCGAGACATCGACGTCGCATAGCCCGTAGGAGGCTCCGGCCTGCAGCCAGCGCAGCAGATACTCCCGGTGACGCGGCAGGAAGGACAGCCGCAGGGACACGACGTTGGAGTTTGCGGGCAGTTCGAGCTGTGCTGCAGGTCTGGTCATTTTGTCCCTCGCAACTTTGTGAGGGCAAGGTAATTGGTCCGTAACGCCGCTGCCAAAGGGATTCTGCGGCGCGCCGAAACTGCTGCCGCAGACCCGCCAGGCCTGTGACATTTTGGCCAGGGTCTGTTACGAAATCGCCTCGTTCTTGCGATTCGCTTCAATCATCGTGACTCTGGCTTGGGTTTTGCGCTGTGGCAGCGTGTTCGATCTGTGTCTTAACAGTTCGGTTGTTGTCAGCCGGTGGCATCAGGCTGGTGGCTTGAGCGTCTTCGGCCAGCGCCGGTGCAGCCACAGCCAGCTCTCCGGCCGCTCCCTGATCCACCGCTCCAGCATGTCGTTCATCGCCTGTGTGAGGGTCGCCTGGTCACGATGCCGGTCGCCGGTGTCGGGGAGCGTCAGCGGCGGCTCGCAGACCAGCCGGAACCGTGCCGGGCCGATGCGCTCGACGTGTCCGGGGATCACCGGCGCCCGGTAGCGCAGCGCGATCGCGGCCAGCGCCGGTGCGGTCATCGCCGGCAGCCCGAAGAAACGTGCCTCGATGCCGTCGTTCATCTTCTGGTCCACCAGCAGCCCGAGATAGCCGCCGCGTGCAACATGAGCGAGCGCCGAGCGGGCCCCGCGCGCACCCTTGGCGAACAATGGGATGTCGGTGCCCATCGCCTGGTCGCGCAGGTCGCGCACCATCGCATCCACCAGGGGATTGGCGGCGGCTCGATACATCGAGGAGAACCGGATGCCGAAATGCGCGACCGCCGGTGGCAGCACCTCCCAGTTGCCGATGTGGCCGGAGGCGAAGATGGCCGGGCCGCCGCGCGCCGCCTGGGCCAGCAGGATGTCCTCGCCGACGATCTCCCAGCCCGGTCCGGACGGGGTGTCCTTGCGGAGCCCGGCGATGTGCGGGAACTCGCCGATGGTGCGGCCGAGGTTTTCCCACACCCCGCGCACGATGCGGCGTCTTGCGACGCGATCCAGCTCCGGCATCGCGAGGCGCAGGTTGGCATCGGCTACCCGCGACACCGGCAGCATCGGGCCGAAGGCCCGGCAGAGCGCGCCACCCAGGTTGGACGCCCGCACCGGTCCGAGGCGCCGCAGCACGGCCAGCGCCGCACGCGCGGCGCCAGCCTCCAGCCGCATGATCCGGGTCGGCCCGATGCTGTCGCTCATCGCCTCGGCTTCCCGGTCCTCGGCACCGTTCCGGTCGCTTCCAGCACTTCGTCCAGCAGGGTCTCGACGACGGCGGGGTCCGCCCATAGCAGGCCGACGCCGAGCGCCGTGACGTCCCGGCGGAAAGCGGCAGGCAGGCGCACGGCGTCCTTCGGCGTGGTCACCAGTCGCGCGCCGAGGGCATGCGCCTGGTTGCGAAGCCGGGCCAGCTCGGCCGGGCGATAAGGATGGTGGTTGGGAAATCCATGCGCTGCGACCAGTTCGAGATCGAGTGCGCGCAGGGCGTCGAAGAACTTGCCCGGTCGGCCGATGCCGGCGAAGGCCAGCAGCCTGGTCCCGCGTAGCGCCGCAGCCTCGGGCGCCATCGCAAGCCCGGCGCGCAGCACCGGCAGGCCGGGCGGCAGCCCGGTGGCGGCGCCGCGCCGGTCCGGCCCGATCAGCACGGCAGCCCGCGCCCGCGCCGTCCCGGCCTCCACCGGCTCGCGCAGCGGACCGGCCGGCAGCACGCGGCCGTTGCCGAAGCCGGTGGCGCCGTCGATGACCACGAGGGTGCAATCCTGCACCAGCGTCGGGTTCTGCATGCCGTCATCCATCAGCAGGCAGCCTGCACCGGCCGCGATGGCGGCGCGGGCGGAAGCGGCGCGGTCGGCCCCGACCCAGGTGGGCGCCACCGCCGCCAGCAGCAGCGGCTCGTCGCCGACCAGGGTGGCGTCGTGCCGCTCCGGATCGACGCGCAGCACGCCCGAGGCGGTACCGCGATAGCCGCGTGTGAGGGCATGCACCGCGACGCCACGCGCCTTCAGCCGGGCCAGCAGGTCGAGCGCCAGCGTGGTCTTGCCGGTCCCGCCGGCGCTCAGGTTGCCGCAGCAGATGACCGGCACCGGGGCACGCCAGCCGGGCCGCGCGATCCGGCGTCGGGTGATCGCCGCCGTCACCCGAGCCGCCGGCCAGAGCAGGCACGCGGCCAGTCCGGGCTGCCCGGCGAACCAGAAGGCCGGCGGCCGCAAATCGAACCGGCTCATCAGCCGCGGTCATCCATCAGGGCGAGCAGCCGCCCGGCCAGCTGGTCCGGCAGGCCGGAAGCCTGCGTGGCGATCGACCGGGCCGCCTCGGCCCGCTGCGTCCGCAGCAGCGGATCGCGCAGCATGGCATCCGCCCAATCGGCGATCGCGTCGGCGCCGGCCGTCACGGTGACCGCCTCCACGCCATCCAGCGCCTGGAACGCCGCATTGAAGTTGGAGGTGAGCGGCCCGGTGGCGACCAGGCAGCCGAGCCGCGCCGGCTCGAATGGATTATGGCCGCCGCCACCGCCATGCGCCCGGGCCTGCGGCAGGCTGTTGCCGAGGAAGGCAATGCCGCACAGGCGATACAGCAGGCCAAGCTCGCCGAGCGTGTCGCAGATCCAGAACTCGTGCGCCGGTGCCGGCAGCTGTTCCAGGGCCCGTCGCGGCGCGCCGCCCAGCGCGGCGGCGATCCCGGCGCCACGCTCGGGATGCCGCGGCGCGACGATGGTAAGCAGGCCGGGGTGGCGGCTGCGCAGCCGGGCGTGCGCCTGGGCCACGACGGCCTCCTCGCCCTCGTGCGTGCAGGCGGCCAGCAGCACCGGCCGCCCGGCGACGGCGTAACGGACGCGCTCGAGCTCGGCTTCGTCCACCGGCAAGACCGGCGCCGCGTGCTTGAGGTCGCCCGGCGTGTCCACCTCCGGCGCCCCGAGGGCACGCAGCCGGGACGCGTCCTCCTCGCTGCGCGCGGTGATCCAGGTGAAGCGTCGCAGCAGGGCGCCGGACAGCGAAGGCAGCCGCCGCCAGGCGCGGTCGCTGCGCTCGGACATGCGCGCGTTGATCAGCACCAGCGGCACCTCGCGCTTTCGCACCGCGAGGATGAGGTTGGGCCAGAGCTCGCTCTCGACCAGCGCCACCGCCTGCGGCTGCCAGTGGCGCAGGAACCGGTGCAGCCAGCGCGGCACGTCGAGCGGCACGAACTGGTGCAGCACGCGCCCGCCAAGGCCCTGGTCACCGAGGCCGGGCAGGCGTTGCGCCAGCAGGCGCTGCGAGGTCAGCGAACCGGTCGTCATCAGCACATGCAGCGCCGGATCGACCCGGCACAGCGCTTCCAGCAGCGGCAGTACCGAGACCGTCTCGCCGACGCTGGCGGCATGCAGCCAGAGCAGGCGACCCGGCGGCCGTGCCAGTGTCGCACGCCCGCGACGTTCGCCGAGGCGGTCCGGATGCTCCTTGCCGCGGGCCAGCCGCCGACGCAGCAGCAGCCGCAGCGGCGGTTCCGCGAGGGTGCCGGCGAGCCACCACACCCAGGCCGCCATCGGTCGAGGCGGCACGTGGTCGCCTGTCATCTGGCGGGGCCCGGATCGTCGCGGTCGAGCGCGTCGAGGGCAGGACCGATCAGCGCGGAGGCCGCCTCCCAGCCCTGCCGTGGCACCGCGATCGGCCTGCCGCAGCGTATGCTGCCTCGCCCGAATGGCAGCGGCAGCATCATCCGGTCCCACGAATCAAGGCGGCGGCTCGGGCGGCAGGAGACCGCGATCGGCACCACCGGGACGCCGGCCAGGGCCGCCAGCCTGGCGCTGCCGGGTTGCACCACCCGGCGCGGCCCGCGCGGCCCGTCCGGCGTGATCGTCACGATGGCGCCGCTGCGCAACAGCCCCAGCAGGTTGCGCAGTGCCGCCGCCCCGCCCTTGTCCGATTTGCCCGCCCGGGCGGAAGAGCCGGTGACGGTGGCAATGCCCCAGCGCCGGATCACGTCGGCGATCAGCCTGCCGTCGCGATGCCGGCTGATCATCACATGCAGCGCCAGGCGCGGGTTCTCCCGTCGCGCCCGCAGCCAGAGCGCCGTCACCATCGGCAGGTATTCGTGCCAGAACACCACCACCGCGGTGCGGCCGTCGCGTCCGGTCAGCACCGCCCAGGTCTCGTCGTCGACCTGGAGCCGCCAGCGCGTGGTGCGCAGCGCAAGGTCGAGGTAGAGCCCGATCACCCAGGCCGAGGCGGCCTGCACGAGCCGGTTTCGCAGGAGGCGCTTCAGCAACTCGGCATCCGGATCAGCTGTCCGCGTGCGCCGGATACTGCGCCGGATCCCGCGGTGGACCCTGGGCCGGCTCTTGCGCCGGGTTCTGGGCCCGGTGCCGCAGCAGGTGGTCGGCCAGCACGCAGGCCAGCATGGCCTCGCCGACCGGCACCGCGCGTATGCCGACGCAGGGATCGTGCCGGCCCTGGGTGGCGACATCGACCTCGTGGCCGGAGCGCGTCACCGACTGCACCGGGGTCAGGATCGAGCTGGTCGGCTTGACCGCGAAGCGCGCGACGATCGGCTGGCCGGTGGAGATGCCGCCGAGGATGCCGCCGGCGTTGTTGGAGCCGAACACCAGCCTGCCGTCCTGCAGCCGCATCGGATCGGCATTCTGCTCGCCGCTGAACTCGGCAGCCGAGAAGCCGGCGCCGATCTCGACCGCCTTCACTGCATTGATGCTCATCAGGGCGGCTGCCAGCTCCGCATCCAGCTTGGCGTAGATTGGCGCGCCCAGCCCCGCCGGCACGCCCTCGGCCTGCAGCTCGACGATCGCGCCCACCGAGGAGCCGCGCTTGCGCACCGCGCCGAGATACTCCTCCCAGACCGGAACGCTGCCGGGGTCGGGGCAGAAGAACGGGTTGCGGGCGACCTCCTGCCAGTCCCAGCGCGTCCGGTCGACGGCGTGCGGGCCGATCTGCACCAACGCGCCGCGTATGCTGACCGAAGCGCCGAGCACCAGCCGCGCCACTGCGCCCGCCGCCACCCGCATGGCGGTCTCGCGCGCCGAGGAGCGCCCGCCGCCGCGCGGGTCGCGTATGCCGTATTTCAGGTCGTAGGTGAGGTCGGCATGGCCGGGCCGGTAGCGGTCGGCCACCGCGGCGTAGTCGCGCGAGCGCTGGTCGACGTTATCGATCATCAGCGAGATCGGGGTACCGGTGGTGTGGCCCTCGAACATCCCGGACAGGATGCGCACGGTGTCCGGCTCCTGCCGCTGGGTGGTGAATTTGGACTGGCCGGGCCGGCGGCGGTCGAGCCAGGGCTGGATGTCGGCTTCCGTCAGCGCGATGCGCGGCGGGCAGCCATCCACCACGCAGCCGATCGCCGGCCCGTGGCTCTCGCCCCAGGTGGTGACCCTGAACAGGTGGCCGAAGCTGTTGTGCGACACGCCCGCCCGCTCCTAGTCGGTTGAGGCCGCATACTACTCGGAAACGGCAGCGATATCAGGCGCCTTGGGGTTCTTCATCCCGACGGTGTGATAGCCGGAATCGACGTGATGCACCTCGCCGGTGACGCCGCTCGACAGGTCCGACAGCAGATACAGGCCAGCGCCGCCGACCTCCTCGATCGAGACGTTGCGCTCGAGCGGGGCGTTGAGCTGGTTCCATTTCAGGATGTAGCGGAAGTCGCCGATGCCGCTCGCCGCCAGCGTCTTGATCGGCCCGGCGCTGATTGCATTCACGCGGATGCCCCTGGTGCCGAAATCGGCGGCGAGATAGCGCACCGAGGCTTCCAGCGCCGCCTTGGCGACACCCATGACGTTGTAGTGCGGCATCACCCGCTCGGCGCCGAGATAGGTCAGGGTCAGCAGCGAGCCGCCGCGGTCCATCAGCGCCGCCGCCCGCCGGCTCACCGCCGTGAAGGAGTAGCACGAGATGTCGAGCGCCTGCAGGAAGGCCTCGCGCGGGGTGTCGGCATAGCGGCCACGCAGGTAGGTCTTGTCGGCCCAGCCGATGGCATGGACGAGGAAGTCGATGCGGCCCCATTCGCGCTCGATGATGGCGAAGGTCTCGTCCATCGCAGCATCGTCCGACACGTCGCAGGGCAGCACCAGCGTGGCGCCGACGCCCTCCGCCAGCGGCCGCACGCGCTTCTCCAGCGCCTCGCCCTGGAAGGTGAAGGCGAGTTCCGCGCCCTGCGCGGCACAGGCGGCGGCGATGCCCCAGGCGATCGAGCGGTCGTTGGCAACGCCCATGATGAGGCCGCGCTTGCCCTGCATGAGGGTGCCGCGTACGGGGGTATTTGGGGCGCCGTCGGGCATGCAGCCTTGTCCTGATGAGCGTGTGGGCCAGGTTCGAGCGTATGGTCGCTCGCGTGTCGTCCTGACACACACGCTTGCCATGGACAAGTATTGGGCCATCAAGCAGGCGGCATGCACGCAGCGTCCGGGAGGGGATGACCATGGCTGACGATACACTGCAGCGCGAAACCGACCCGATCGGGCTGTTCCAGCGCTGGCTTGCCGAGGCGGAGGCGTCCGAGCCGAACGATCCCAACGCGATGGCGCTGGCGACCGCAACCCGGCAGGGGCTGCCGTCGGTGCGCATGGTGCTACTCAAGGGCCTCGATACGCGCGGTTTCGTGTTCTACACCAACAAGCAGAGCCGCAAGGGCGAGGAGCTGTCGGCCAACCGCCATGCCAGCCTGCTGTTCCACTGGAAGAGCCTGCGCCGCCAGGTCCGCGTCGAGGGACCGATCGAGGATGTCACCGAGGCGGAGGCGGACGCCTACTTCGCCAGCCGGTCGCGCGGGTCCCGCCTCGGCGCGATCGCATCCGAACAGTCCCGGCCGCTTGCCGATCGCGCCGAGCTGCAGGCACGGCTCGCCGAGGTGCAGGAGCGCTATCTCGACGGGGAGGTGCCGCGGCCGTCGCACTGGTCCGGCTACCGGGTGCTGCCGGACCTGATCGAGTTCTGGCAGGACATGCCGCATCGCCTGCACGACCGCATGACCTACCGCCGCGAGAGCGAGACCAGCTGGCAGACCACCCGGCTCTATCCGTGATTTCCAGCTGCATTCAGGTGGGCTAGAACCGGCTGGGATGAGACGGGGAAATCGCCGGTGAGCGACCTGCTGCGCAAGATCTTGCTGCCCCTGAACGGGACGCCGAACGGGGAGGCGGCGCTGGCGACCGCGCTGATCCTGGCGAAGCGCTCCGGTGCCCACGTGGCGGCGCTGCATGTGCGCAGCGACAGCCGCGAGGTCGCTCCGCTGGCCGGCGAGGGCCTGTCCGGCGCGATGGTCGAGGAGATGATGACCGCGGCCGAGAGAGAGTCGGCGCGGCGATCGCTGGTGGTGCGCGAGGTGTTCGACCGGCTGGTCGGCGCCGCCGGAATCGAGGTGCGCGGCGGTCCGCCGGAGCCCGACCCGCTGACCCACCTGATGTCCGGCCCGAGCGCCAGCTTTCGTTCGGTCACCGGCCGCGAGCACGAGGTGGTGGCCTACGCGGCGAGGCTGTCCGACCTGACGGTGGTGCCGCATGCGGATTCCGGCGAGGAGGTATCCTCCTCCGAGGCGCTGCATGCGGTGCTGTTCGACAGCGGCCGTCCGGTGGTGATAGCGCCCAAGCTCACGCCGAAGCAGGTCGGGCGCCGGCTCTGCATCGCCTGGAACGGCACCGGCGAGAGCGCCTCCGCGATAATGTCGATCCTGCCGTGGGCGAAGCAGGCCGACGAGGTGCAGGTGCTTCATTCCGAGGACTACCAGCGACGCGGTCCGGATGCCGCGGCGTTGCTGGGCTATCTCTCCCTGCACGGCATCCGGGCGACGCTGCAATCCTTCCGTGCCATCGACAAGGATGTCGGCGCCGGGCTGCTTGCCGCCGCCACGAAGTTCGGTGCCGACATGCTGAGCATGGGCGCCTATTCGCACTCCCGGCTGCGCCAGCTGATCCTCGGCGGCGTGACCCGCCATGTGCTGGAAAACGCCCAGGTGACCGTGCTGATGGCGCGGTAGGTGAACCCGGGTGCAGCGGTGGTCGTTTTGAAGGCGACCCCGTAGCCGGACAGTCCCGATCCGCCCGGTTCCTGAATCGCTCCGTCGATGTCAGACCCCCGGCATCTCGTTGACCGCGACCACCCGCCACGAGGCCGGATGGCGCTCGATGATCGTCACCGACAGGTTCTGCACCGACAGGCGCAGCGCGGTCTCCGCCTCGACACCGAGTGCATGAGCGACCGCGGCCCGGATCGCGCCGCCATGGCTGACCACCACGATGTCCTGCCCGTCATGCGCGTCGGCGATGCGCTCCAACGCCTCGCCGACCCGGGCGCAGACCTGCACCATGCTCTCGCCGCCGGGCGGCACCTCGTCGGCGGCCAGCGGCCAGAACACGTGGGCGGGCGATTGCAGCCGCTCCGGCAGTTCGGCATGTGGCAGCCCCTGCCACTCGCCGAGGTCCTGCTCCAGCAACCCTGGCTCGATCGCAAGGTCGGTCACCGGGTAGCCGGCCTGCTGGATCGCCTGGGCGGTCCGCTGGGTGCGGCTGAGCGGCGTCACGTACCAGGCCGTGGTCCGCGGCAGCCGGGCGGCAAGGCCCTGGTACATGCTTGTCTGGGCGGCGAGGCTGTCCGGGCAGAGCGCCACATCCATCGTGCCATACAGCATCAGCCGGGCGTTCTGCTCCACCAGCGCATGGCGGATCAGCCAGATCCGGGTCACGCCGGGTTCGAGTTGCGGGGTGTCCAGGAAGGTCGAGCGTTCGGTCATGGATCGTCCGTATTGCAGGCAGCCCGCCTTAAAGCACGCTTCGGGCGCCCGGTTCGGCCGCTGCGTCCGGATCCGCCTGGAGCCAGCGTCGCAGCAGGTCGTGCCGATCACCGGCCAGGTCGAAGCTGATCGGCCGGCGCGTCACGAGGTGAGCGCCCAGCGCCTCCGCCCGGTGTCGGACCGCCTCGAACTGCGGGCAGGCGGGCGACAGCACCAGATGACGCAGGCCGACCCGCAGGGCCTCCATGCAACGCCCGGCCGAGCTGCCGCAATCCAGCAGGTCGGTCGCTGCGGCATCGAGCATCTCGCGCTGCAGGCTGTCCATCAGCGCCGCCCACCAGAGCGGTCCAAGGAAACAGGCTGCGTTTTCCGCCGACAGCAGCACGAGGCGAGCCGGCAGGAGGCGGGCCGCTTCGAGCGCCGCCAGCGCCTGGTCGCGGCCATGGATCACGACCGCGCGCCCGGGTGTCCCGGTCGGGATGCGTGGCTGGTTCATGCTCGCCCTCTTGCTCGTTGACGCCAGCGTTGCTTCTTGACGCCCGCCTTGCTTCTTGACGAAGGAATTCGTGCGCGCGATCTGTGCAACGATATCGGCGCTTCGAAGGATGGTCGTATTGTCGCAGTACCAGGACGGCCGGGGCGTGGAATCGGAGCAGGATCCGGCGGAGCGGCTGGCCTCTGCCCTGAGCCGGATCGCGGTTGCGGTGGAGCGTCGCGAGGCGCTGGCCGCCGAGGCGCTGGCCAGCGGCGAGCGGGCGTTGCGCGATGTCGAGGCCCATGCCGCGCAGTCCAGGCAGGAGGCCGAACGTGCCGGCGCCGCCCTGCAGGAAGCGGTCGCGACGTCCGCGGTCGACGTTCCCGTATTGGCCGCCAACCTGGACGCGCTGATCCTGCGGCTGCGCGACGTCCTGGGCGAATCCGCCACCGGGGAGCATCCTGCCGGCGAACCGCAGCAGCAAGGGTCGGCCCATCCGGGCTGGGCGACCTGAGGCGCGGCGGGAGCAGGGCTGGAGGCGGCGATGGCGCAGGTCACGATCAGGATCAATGGCTACGCCTATGTCGTGGGCTGCGAGGACGGCCAGGAGCAGCATCTGCAGCAGATGGCGGCGCAGGTCGACCGGCGTGTCGAGCGCATCAAGTCGCTCGGCGGCCAGAGCGGAGAGGCGCGGCTGCTCGCGCTGGTGGCATTGCTGATGGCCGACGAGCTGCACGACATGGCCGCCGACCGCATGCCGCCGGGCACTGCGGCGATGATCGAGGAAGCCGAGGCGGTGCGCGCGCAGGCGGAATGGCGCGAACGTCAGCTCGCCAGCCTGGCGGAGCGTGCGGAAGCCATTGCAGCTTCGCTTGAGCATGACTAGCTTGAGGATGCGGGGCTGCCTGGTGCGTCAGGCAATTCAACCCCCGGGCCGATAAGCACTTCCTCGGGAGCTGGCTCTGTCATGGCTCTTGGCCATGTTACCCGGCGCCCACCTGCACATGCGGGTTCTGGGAGGCTGACAGTCCAACGGCCGAGGCGGCTCCGCACCTGCCTGTCTCCATGACGCTTGAGATCCGAAAGCGGGAGTTGCGGCTTCGTGTGCTCGCGAGTCGGGTGTCTTTCCCGCTCGCCGACGCGGCACTGATCCAGGCGTTGCGCGACCACGTCGACCCGGCGCCCGCCACGCGCATCGGCGGGGTGTGGCCGTTGCCGGGTGAGCCGGACCTCCGTCCCCTCTGGCACGAGCTGCACGAGCAGGGACACGTGATCCTGCTACCCGAGACCATGAAGCGGGGCGAGCCGTTGCGCTTCCGTCCCTGGTCGCCGGGCTGTGCCATGCAATCCGGCCGGCATCGCACCGAGCATCCGGCCGCTCCGCCGTCCGATCCCCCCGATCTCGTGTTCGTGCCGATGCTCGCCTTCGATCGCCAGGGCTGGCGGCTCGGCTATGGCGGCGGCTACTACGACCGCACCCTGGCCGCACTGCCGGGGGCCCGTGCGGTCGGCTACGCCCTGTCCAGCCAGCAGGTCGAGGCAGTCCCGCATGGGCCGTATGACATCAGGCTGCCGATGATCGTGACCGAGCAGGGTCCGGTGCGGCTGCAACCGGAGGGGTGAGGCGCATTGCGTATCCTGTTTCTCGGCGACGTGGTCGGCCGCGCCGGTCGCGAGCTGGTCGAGGCGCGGCTGCCCAAGCTGCGCGCGCGGCTCCGGATCGACCTCGCCATCGTGAATGCCGAGAATGCCAGCCACGGCTTCGGTCTGGCGCCGGCAATGGCGGACAGCCTGTTCGCCGCCGGCACCGACGTCATCACGCTCGGTAACCACGCCTGGGACCGCAAGGAGCTGATCGGCCATATCAGCCAGGCGCCGCGCATCGTCCGGCCGATCAACTTCCCGCCCGGCACGCCGGGGGCGGGCAGCGTCATGATCACGCTGACCGATGGCCGCCGCGCGATGGTGATCAACGCCATGGGCCGGCTGTTCATGGACGCGCTCGACGACCCGTTCCGCGCGGTGGCCGAACTGCTATCGCGGCACCGTCTCGGCGTGACGGTCGGCGCCATCGTGGTCGATTTCCATGCCGAGGCCACCAGCGAGAAGATGGCGTTCGGGCATCATTTCGACGGCCGGGTGTCGTTGGTGGTCGGCACCCATACCCACACGCCGACGTCCGACCATCGCATCCTGGCCGGCGGCACCGCGTTCCAGAGCGATGCCGGCATGTGCGGCGACTATGACAGCGTGATCGGCATGGCGAAGGAGCCGGCGGTGGCGCGCTTCGTGCGCAAGATGCCGACCGAGCGGCTTGGACCGGCCGAGGGCGAGGCGACACTGTGCGGCCTGTTCGTCGAGACCGATGACCGCACCGGACACGCGACGCGGGTGGCGCCGGTGCGCACCGGCGGCAGGCTTTCGGAGACCTGGCCGGACGCTGCCTGAGGTGGCTCCGGTTCTCTCCTAGGCGTGGTCGGCTAGCGACTTCGTTTCTGCTTGGCATGCTGATCCGCTTGGAGCGCCGGTGGCGGCAAAGGTCGGCGGGACTGCAATCAAAACACTTGTGGCGGTCTGTGCGGCGGCGTCCTCCGCACTTGGTTATCGGCAGCTTGCCGCCGAGGGGGCGACGCGGATCATCGCCCGATGTCGTGTCGGGCATCGGCTTCCCGGCCCTAGCGTGACGGAGGCCAGATATGCCATTCACGTCAGCTGTCGTGCGCGCGATGTCGCGCATGTGCGGGGCCTGCTCGATGTCGAACTGGACCGCGAGTCTGTCATGTTTCACGCCGGGAGTTGCAAGGCCAACTCGACTTGCTCTAGTTCCGAAGCAGCAATGAAACGCTGAAGCGGGACGGTCGCCATGGACGGTAGATTTCGTGCATCACGGGACGCGTTTCGAACACCGATAGCTGACCTTGCCGCAGCTGCGGATCTCCTCGCCCTGGCAGCGGACAGCCTGCTGGCGGGTAACGACGTCCAGGCTCGCGTATTTCTCCGATCCGCGGATATGCCATCGCTTCGCGCCTACACGCGGAGCATCCAGTCAAAGACGACTGCGGACATTCATTGTTATCGCGATGTTCCCGATCTGCCGCCGCCGGTTCCCGCTGCCGCACGCGGACCCCGGCAGCCTTCCAAAACGATCGGATCCGATATCTTCAGCCGCGACGGCTGCCGCTGCCGCTATTGCGGCTGCCGGGTCGTCCATCCGGAAGCGCAGAGCGTGATGTCGGGACTTCTACCCGGTGCTGTCGCTTGGGGAGACCGGGATGTCGAGTTGAACGCAGCCTTCTACACCTTGAGGGGTGTGCTCGACCATGTTGTCCCTCACGCCCACGGTGGTGCAAGCGATGCGGATAATGTCGTGACCTCGTGTCAGCCATGCAACTATGGAAAGGGGTCTTACTTCCTCGAGCAGTTCGGCCTCAACGACCCAAGACTTCGTCCACCGAAGGTCGATGAATGGGATGGGCTGCGTCGTGTTCTTCCGCTTCGACCGGCTCGAGTGAGAGTCTGGGCCAAGACCGCTTCAGCGATACCGGTCGACGAAAGCGCAGACCGAATATCGCGGCGGCCAGGATCCACAAGAGGTTCAACGTCATTCGATCGCTTCACCGCATCGCTTGACGCTGCCGATCATGCTGGGCTCGATGTTTTGCTTCATGTCGCGGCGGCATCCGCCGGTATTGGCCTGACCTGGAGTTTGACCCAGGTGCTGCTTCTAAAGATCGAGACGTGGTCGGGAACAATCAGCCCGATCGGTCTGCTGCCGAACGGCACGGTCCAGCTCCCATGGTGGATCGGACCGCATAAAAAGGCTTTCCGCTTCTTTGCCGAGACTATCGCCGCTGCCGTTCCCGATGGAAAAGCCTACGAGACCGAAAAGATGTGGCGCGTGAGCAGTTCCGGGCAGGTGCCGCGGATTGCTCACCTGGGGCAGTGTCCGGATGCTGTCCGAGACGCGTTCGAGGGGTTGCACCGGCTCGTGGGCGATGGCGCAAGGCGCAATGGTTGCCCTCCAGCGCAAGCATAGCATCACCGGAACGGCGGTTCGTCGAAGCCCCTCAGCTTCCGCGAATGCAGCCGGTCCACCCCCTGCGCGCGCAGCCGTCGCATGGTCTCGATCCCGACATGCAGGTGCTGGCTGATGCGCTCGCGGTAGAACGCGCGCGCCATGCCGCGCAGCTTCAATTCGCCATGCAGCGGCTTGTCCGACACGCACAGCAACGTCCCGTACGGGACCCGGAAGCGAAAGCCGTTTGCGGCGATGGTGGCACTTTCCATGTCGACCGCGATCGAGCGGGTCATGTTGATCTGCCCGAGCAGCGCGCCGAAGCGCAGCTCCCAGTTGCGGTTGTCGGTGGTCATCACCGTGCCGGTGCGCAGCCGCGTCTTCAGCTCCGCGTCGCGCAGCCCGGTGACCAGTGTCGTGGCTTCCTGCAGCGCCACCTGAACCTCGGCGATCGGTGGCACCGGCACCCAGGGCGGCAGGTCGTCGTCGAGCACATGGTCGTCGCGGACATAGCCGTGCGCGAGCACGTAGTCGCCCAGGCGCTGGGTGCGGCGCAGGCCGGCGCAATGCCCCAGCATCAGCCAGCAATGTGGCCGCAGCACCGCCACATGGTCGGTGATGGTCTTCGCGTTCGAGGGACCCACGCCGATATTGATCAGCGTGATGCCGTCGCCGTCGGCGCGGACCATGTGATAGGCCGGCATCTGCGGGTCGCCATGCGGCTCGACGAAGCGTTCGTACTCGTTGCCCTCCTGCCCGGCGGCGCCGCCGAGGGTGCGGAACTCGTCGATGTAGCGCTGGTAGTTGGTGAGCAGCACGAAGCGCTGGAAATCCGCCGGGTCGGTGCCGGTATAGTGGTGCAGCCGCGCCAGCGAGTAGTCGACACGCTCGGCAGTGAACAGGCTCAGTGGCCGCGGCTGGGCTGGATCCGGCTGCAGCTGGCAGTTGGCGATACGGTCGTCGGTGCTCGCGAGGTCAGGCAGGCTGAACTGCTCGCCGAGACGGCGCAACTCGTCCTCGGTGATGTCGGTGACGCTCTCCTCGATCACGTAGGGCAGCGGAATCGGTCGCTTCGAGCGGCCGACCAGCACCGGGCGGCGGTAGTGCCGCAGCAGCAGGCCGATCTGCTCGCGCAGGTAGCTCCGGAACAGCGCCGGGCGGGTCAGCGTGGTGCCGTAGAAGCCGGGCTCCAGCAGCACGCCGTACGGCGCCCGGTGCTCGGTGACCAGGGACGCGCTGTCCACCTCTATGGCGAGATAGGGGTACACTGCGCCGCTGGCGTCGGCGCCGTTGCCCCGGGCGGCGAACGCGGCACGCAGCACGGCGCAGCTCTCGTCGTAGATCTCGCACAGCCGCGCCACCGCCGCGTCGGCATTGTCGTATTCGGTGAAGCCGGACCCGATCTGGGCCTGGACCGGATGCGCCATGCGACCTCTCGCTGCTACGGCACCGGGATCAATGCCTGATCAGGATGTAGTCGATCGTGAGATCCACGTCGAAGTGGTCGCCGCTCATGTCCGGCGGCACCGGCGGTAGCTTGGCGTTGCGGAACATGCCCGTAGTGGCTGCATCGAGCAGGTACGAGCCGGAAGACGAAACCAGGCTGACCGAGCTGACCTTCCCCTGGCGGTCGAGCACCACATGCACGTGCGACGGCCCGTCCTCGCCTTTCTGCGCAGCTTCCTCCGGGTAGTACATGTGCCGCCGGATCCAGTCGCCGATCTCGTCGGCGTAGTCGTCGCTGACGCCCTTGATGCTGCTGGTCGAGGCATAGGGCGTGTTCAACCGGCCGTTCTGCACCAGCGGCCCGAGCGACATGTCGATCGGCGCGCCCGAGCCGGCCCGCCTGCCGCTGTGGCGCTGGAATGCGCGCGTCGGCGGCGCGAACGACAGGTCCATCGGATGCGAGAACGGCGAGGTGCTGCGGCTCTGCGGCCGGGCGGTGGTGGCGTGCGACTGGCTGTGGCTGTCCGGCGCCGGCTGGGGCATCGGCTGCGGCAACGGCTCGGGCAGCTGCAGGTCCGGCAGCGGCGGGGTCTCGTCGGGCGGCGGCGCCACGTCCGGCATCGGCGGCGTCGGGGCCGGCGGCTGCGGGCTCGGGGCTGCGGAGGAGGGCGGCGGCGGGGACTGCGTGGGCGTCGGCGCCGTCGGCCCGGTCATGCCGGCGCTGCCGGCGCGCTCGTAGACCATGTCGACCGGCTGCTGCTCCTCCGGCTTGCCGCCGCCGGGGGGCTGCGCGAAGGACAGGCCCATCAGCACCAGCACCACCAGATGCGCCATGCCGGACCCGGCGACGCGGCGGCCGAAGCCGTCATGCAGGCGGCGGCCGCGACGGACCAGCGGCAGCCCTGCCTCGTCCAGGCCGGCGCCGGCGATGCGCTCGCCGATGAAGCCCGGTCGCGCCAGCCCGGCGACCACGGGCGCGGCGCCACGTGCCTCCGGCCGAAGCGTGCCGGCCGGCCGATCAATGCCTCCGGCTCCGCCCGTGCTTCCTGCTCCGGTGCTCCGCTCAGACTCCGCCATGCTGCCGGGCTGGATCATCGAAATGCCGGAGGTCTCCGCCTGTTCGCCCGCGGCGAAGCCCTGGTCCACCCTGGACCCCGGCCTCATTCTGCCATCGCCGCCATTGCTTCGCTACCGGCACTCTGTTCGGATACATCCTGTGACACGCGCCGACCCCACTTCCCGGCACGACGACCTCGAGCAGGCCCTGCGTACGGCCGATGCGCCGCTGCTCGAGCCAGCGCGACCGGCCCAGCGCGACCGGCTCCGGCGTCATCTGAGCAGCGCCGATCCCGACCTTGCGATCCTGATCAGGCGCATCGGACGGTGCGGGCTGCGCGTCGACCGTGCCCGGCAGCCCTATGAGTCTCTGGTGCGGGCGGTCGCGCATCAGCAGCTGCACGGTCGCGCCGCCGAGGCGATCCTGGGCCGGATGATCGCCGTGCATGGCGCATTCCCGTCGCCGGCACAGTTGCTGGCGATGGATCTTGCGGCACTGCGTGCATGCGGCTTCTCCGGCAGCAAGGTCGCCGCCATGCACGGCGTAGCCGAGGCGGCGCTGTCGGGCCTGGTGCCGACGCGGGCCAGGGCGGCGCGGATGACCGACGCGGCTTTGATCGAGCGGCTGGTGGCGCTGCGTGGCATCGGGCGCTGGACCGTGGAGATGCTGCTGATCTTCAGCCTCGGACGGCAGGACATCATGCCGGTGGACGATTTCGGCGTGCGCGAGGGCTTCCGCCTGATACGCGGCCTGGACCGGCAGCCGAAGCCGCGCGAGCTGGCGGAGGCGACCCAGGCCTGGAGCCCATACCGCTCGGCCGCGGCCTGGTATCTCTGGCGCGCCGCCGACGAAGGCAAGGCGCCGGCTGCAGCCAACCCGATGACCGCCTGAGCAGGATCCCGGCTTCATCCAAGTGTCACGAGGCAGGGTGGACGCGTCACGATAGATCGTGGCGATGCCTGTCCGTCCTTGCTTCGTCACGACACTGCTTGCGGCCGGCATCCTCGTCCCGCTCCTCGCCCCGACGCCTGCCGCTGCCTCCGACGAGACGATCACCGTCACCGCCGGCCCGGACTCCGGCGCGGCGGCCGAGGCGCTGACGCAGCAGGATCCTGGCGCCTCGGAGCCGAGCTCGATCGTCGGCCGCGCCACGCTCGACCGGGCGGTGGCGCCCACCGGCAACTACGACGACGCCATCCGGCTGACCCCTTCGGTCATCGACGTGGCGCCGAACGGTCCGGGCCTGGGCGAGGCGCAGACGCTGTCGATCCGTGGCTTCCAGGACGGCCAGTACAACGTGACCTTCGACAGCATCCCGTTCGCCGACAGCGACGATTTCACCCATCACAGCTCGGCCTACTTCGTCCTGCGCGACCTCGGCAGCGTCACGGTCGATCGCGGACCCGGCGACGCCACCACCGTCGGCGACGCGACCTTCGGCGGAACCGTGGCGCTTCGCTCGATCGGGCCGGCCGCCAGCGGCTCGGTCTCCCCGACAGCAGCCGGCGGGTCGTTCGGCACGGTGGCCGGTGGCGTGCTGCTGAACTCCGGCGCCGGCGCGCTGCCCGGCGGGGGCGCCGTCCTGCTCGATGCCGAAACCGCGCGCAGCGACGGCGCGCTCGACGATGCGGCGCAGCGGCGCGGCACCTTGTTCGGCAAGGCGGCACTGGAGCTTGGGCCGAACTGGACGCTGACCCTGCTCTCCAACCTCAGCCGCACGGTGCAGAACGAGCCGCCGGGGGCGACCCTCGCCCAGATCGCCGCGTCCGGTCCGTCGGCAGCGCTCAACCGCAACCCGGCCTCGCAGGCGTTCGAGGGCTACAACAGCTCGGTCTACCACACCGACCTGTCCTACGCCCGGCTGAGCCGGACTACCTCCGGCATCACCCTATCCGACACCCTCTATACCTACGGGCTGGACCGGCATTTTGAGCAGGGCCTCGATCCCAACGGCAGCACGCCGAACGGCACCGCTCGCAGTCTGGACGACGTGCCCGGCCAGTACGGCCGCAACGGGCTGCGGGCCTGGGGCGACATCGTGCGCGCCGGCCATTCCCTGCCGGCCGACCTTACCGGCGAGGCGGGCCTCTGGATCGAGCGCCAGGCCAACGCACGCAGCCTGGTGGAGACGGATGCGACCCTGGGCGTGCCGAACCCGGCGCTCGCACCCGTGAAGGGTGTCGCCGGAAGTGCCGCGACCGATCGCCAGCAGGACGAGAACCTGCTCACCGTGCAGCCTTATGCGCAGCTGGACTGGCACGGGTCGCCGTGGCTGACGCTGTCGGCCGGCGTAAAGGGTGCCTGGTTCCGGCGCGATGTCGATGCCGCCGTGATGGAGGGCACGCGCCGGCCGGAGCGGTTTTCAGCCAGCGTCGGCGCCGCGCTGCCGAGCGTCACCGCCCGGCTCCGGCTTCGGCCGCAATGGGACGCCTACATCCAGGCCGCAAGGGGTTTCCTCGCCCCGCCACTGCAGGATTACGACGTCAGCCAGCCTGGCCGGGCGGCGGTCGTACCGGAGACGACCTGGAACTTCCAGCTCGGCACCGCCTGGCGCTCGCATGCGCTGCTGCTGTCCGCCGATCTCTACGACATCGTGCTGGACCATGCGGTCGGCGTCCGGACGGTCGCGGGCGAGAGCCTGGATTACGATTCCGGCCGCGTCACCTATCGCGGCGTCGAGGCGGAAGGCACCTGGACGATGGGCCTCGGGCTGAGCCTCTACGGCAGCGGATCGCTGAACCAGGCGCACCAGTCCGGCGGCCTGGATGATGTCAGCGGTCCGGCGCCGGACACACCGCAGGCGACGATCTCGGCCGGGCTGCTGCTCCGGCGCGGCGCACTCGATGCATCCGCCATCGATCGCTGGGTCGGCGGCTTGTATGGCGACACCGGCGGTACGCAATGGATCGCGCCGTACAACCAGCTCGATCTCTCTACCGGCTACACGCTGCTGCCGCGCGCCGCGTCGCCGATCCAGCTGCGTGCGCAGGCCTTCAACCTGCTCGGCAGCCGCAGGATCGACGGCCTTGCCGGCTACACCCTCGGAGGAACGCCGCTGTACTGGACCCAGGCCGGGCGCTCGTTCTTCCTTGCCGCCACCACCCGCTTCTAGACCCTGAACACGTAGCTCGATCCCGGCGCCCGCTCGATATCGGGCGGGAAGGCTGCACGCTTCTCGGCGAAGTAGCGGGCACGGTGGTCGCCGGCCTCGGCAAGGTTGTAGGTCAGGTACAGCACCCGGCGCGGCGCGGCGGTGAGGTTGGGCTTGCTGGCGTGGGCAACGTAGCTGTCGAAGAAGATCACGTCGCCGGGCTGTGTCGGCACCGCCACCAGCCCCAGCTCGTCCTCGGCGAGCGGCGCCCACTCCTCGCCCAGCAGTCCGCGGGCACGGGGCGCGGTGGCGATCTCCAGGCAGCCGTTCTCGATCGTCGCCGCATCGATGGTCACCAGGGCGGTGACGAAAAGCGGCGCATAGCGGCTCCAGCCGGCGGCCTGGTCCTGGTGCGCCTTGAAGCCGTCGCCACCCGGGTACTTGAAGTTGATCTTGTCCTTGAACAGCACCGTGGCACCGCCCATCAGCAGGTCGAGCCAACGCGTGAGCGCGCCGTTGCGCGCCGCCTGGTCCATCTGCGGATGGTGGCTGCAGAAATCCTCGATACGCTGCACCACCCGGCGGCCGGGCTCGATCAGGCTGTCCTCGTGATAGACCATCTGGCCGCCGACGACCTCGGGACGGCTGGCGATCTCGCCGGTCCACCCGACCAGCGACGCGGTCTGCCCGGGGCCAAAGAAGCCCGGCACCACGAGTGTGCCGGTCTCGCGCATGGTGGCGATCTCGGCGTCGTTCGGCAGCCGGTCGGCCGGCGCGGTGAGAACGATGTTCATGCGGCAAGGCTCGGCAGCAGGGCGTTGGCCTTTGCGACATCTTCCATGAAATCGATCTCCGTCCAGGGCAGTCCGGTCACGTCCTCGAAGCCGAACAGGGTGCCGTCCGTATCTGCCCGGATCAGGGCGCGGATCGGCTCCTCGTACTCCGTCATGGTATCCCCGGCCTGGACCACCGCGCGGACGGCCTCCCCCAGCCGCCGCGCGAGCGCAGGGGCAAAGCAGAAGAACCCGACCGACTCGCCGTGCCATTCGGACGCCACCGCCGGGCGCTTGGCGAAGTCCACGATACGTTGCCCGCCCGCCACGCATATCTTCACCGGTTCGTCGCCCGGCTCGATCTCGCGGTCGAGCAACAGGGTGCCGGGGTGCCGCCCGCCGAGCAGGCGCTGCAGCAGCCGGTGGTCGTAGATCACGTCGCCATCCATCAGCACCACCGGCGCCTCGCCATCGAGAATCGAGGCTCCGCGGTCGAGCGATACCACGCTGCCCTGCCGCCATTCGAGGTTCTCGATCAGATCCACGCGGTCCCGCCAGCCGATCCGCTCGAGCTCGGCTGCGATGGCCGCCCCGCGATAGCCGACCACGATGCTGACCCGGTCCGCCCCCACCGCCGCCAGCAGCCGCAGATGCCGAGCCAGCAGCGTCTCGCCGCCGAACTCGAGCAGCACCTTCGGCATCTGCGCGTCGCCGCCACCAAGGCGCCGGCCACGCCCGGCGGCGAGGATGAGGGTCCGGAACCCGGGCCCGGGCAAGTGGTCATCGGTCATTTATCTGTAGCCGAAGTGTCGCTTTTGATGCAGTTCTGTAACCGGGTTGATGACAGGTAGATCGCAATTGAGCAATTCGACAAGCGGCGCGGTGGACAAGCGGGCCGCGGCTTGGTCTCCCGATGGCATGGAGGCCGCAACGACCGCCGCGCCTCCGCACAGGCCGTCTACCACCCCCAGCCGCTTCCGCCGCCTGCGCGACCTGATCGAGGGGCCGGAGCTCGGCTTCCTGATGGAGGCGCATTCAGGCCTGTCCGCCAAGCTTGTCGAGGAGGCGGGCTTCGCCGGCATCTGGGGGTCGGGCCTGTCGATGTCCGCCGCCCTCGGCCTGCGCGACAACAACGAGGCGTCGTGGACGCAGGTGCTGGAGCAGGCCGAATACATGGCCGATGCCAGCAGCCTGCCGATCCTGCTCGACGGCGATACCGGCTACGGCAACTTCAACAACGTGCGCCGGCTGGTGCGCAAGCTGACCGAGCGCGGCATCGCCGGCGTCTGCATCGAGGACAAGCTGTTCCCGAAGACCAATTCCTTCATCGGCGAGGCGCAGCCGCTGGCCGACATGGAGGAGTTCTGCGGACGCATACGCGCCGGCAAGGACGCCCAGCCGGACGATGATTTCGTGCTGGTGGCGCGCGTCGAGGCGCTGATCTCCGGGCACTCCATGGAGGAGGCGCTTCGCCGCGCCGAGGCCTATCACGCCGCCGGCGCAGATGCGATTTTGATGCATTCGAAGAAACGCCATGCCGGCGAGATCCTCGCCTTCATGGAACGCTGGGGCGGACGTTGCCCGGTGGTGATCGTGCCGACGATGTACTACTCCACCCCGACCGAGGTGTTCCGCAACGCCGGCGTCTCGACGATCATCTGGGCGAACCATCTGGTGCGCGCCTCGATCACCGCAATGCGCGAGACCGCGTCACGCATCCATCGCGAGCAGAGCCTGGCCGGGGTCGAGGCGGAGGTGGTGTCGGTAAAGGACATCTTCGCGCTCACCGACAACGATGAGCTTGAAGCAGCGGGCGAGCGCTACCTGCCGGCGGCCTCGGTGCCGGCGCGGCCGGTGGGTCCGGCGGTCCGCCCGGTGCGCGGCATCGTGCTCGCTGCCTCGCATGGGGCAGAACTCGGCGCCTACACCGCGGACAAGCCGAAATGCATGGTCGACCTGCGCGGCCGCCCGCTGCTTTCGCATCTGCTGGGCGTGCTGGGCCGGGCCGGGGTGCGCGACGTCGCGGTGGTGCGCGGCTATTGCAAGCAGGCCATCGAACCGGCCCGCCTCGGGGTCGGCGAGCTTGTCATGCTCGACAACGACGACCATGCGACCACCGGCGAGGTCGCCTCCCTGCTGTGCGCCGTCGAGCGCCTGCACGGCGAGAGCGTCATCGTCTACGGCGACGTGCTGTTCCGGCGCTACATCCTGGATGCGCTGCTCGCGGTCGAGGCCGACATCGTCATCGCCGTCGATGCCCTGCGCCAGCGCGCGCCGGGCGGTGGCAGCCGGCACGAGCCGAACCCACGCGACCTCGTCGCCGCCGACAAGGCGTTCTCGGCAAGCTATCTCGACGACCAGCCGGCCCGACTGGTGAGCATGGGCGAACGCGCACGCGAGACCCCATCCGGCGAGTGGATCGGGCTGCTTCGCCTCAGCGCCCGCGGTGCCGAGTGGGTGCGTGAGGAGATGGCGTCGATGCAGGCGGAAGGTATCGCCGCCACCGCCGACCTGCCGGCGCTGCTGTCCCGGCTGAACGAGCGCCACCCGGTCGCGGTGCACTACATCACCGGCCACTGGCTCGATGTGGACACGATCACGGACCTGGCCGACGCCCGCAACTTCTCCTGAAAGCTGCTTGCAGACGCCCGCTGCTGGCGATCCGACGCGCCATTCCTGCTCTCCGGTGCTCACGGCCAGACGGCCGCTCCGCTCCGGTGCTCGGAATGGCACGCCGGCCGCGGCCCTGGAGGGCCGCTCTCATCCAGCAGCAGGCGTCTGCAAGCAGCTTTTGGTGCCGACAAGGAGATGGCATGCTTGAAGCGTCTGCCTTCATCAACGCCTCAGCGGCGCGCGGCCTGGATTTCTGGTCCGGTGTGCCGTGCTCGTTCCTGACGCCGTTGATCAACCGGGTCGCGAGCTCGGCAGGCGCGGGGCTGGACTATGTCGGTGCCGCCAGCGAGGGCGAGGCGGTGGCGATTGCCGCCGGGGCCTGGCTTGGTGGGCGCGGCGGGGTGGTGATCTGCCAGAACTCCGGGCTCGGCAACGCGGTCAACCCGCTCACCTCGTTGAACCACCCGTTCCGCATTCCGCTGCTGATGGTGGTGACCTGGCGCGGCCAGCCCGGCATTCCGGATGAGCCGCAACACGCGCTGATGGGCCGGATCACCCAGGACCTGCTAAGCCTGTGCGAGGTGCCGAGCCTGCCGTTCCCGGCGCGTGACGACGCCATCGCGCCGGCCCTGGCGGCGGCGCAGGCTCGGTTCGAGAGCGACAGCCTGCCGTTTGCCCTGGTGATGGAGCAGGGCAGCGTCGCCGACGAGACGCTGTCGGAACCGTCGCGCCCGCAGCGTCAGCGCGGCCTGCACTACGATCTGCGCGCGTATGGCGACCGGCCTCCGCGCATTGCCCTGCTGGAGCGGATGCTTGCGTTGCTGCCCGGGCAGGCGGCGGTGATCGCCACCACCGGCAAGAGCGGCCGCGAACTGTTCACTCTCGATGACCGGGCGCAGCATCTGTATCAGGTCGGCTCGATGGGCGGTGCCTCAGGCATGGCGCTCGGGGTGGCGATGACGCGGCCCGAGCGGCGGGTGGTGGTGCTGGATGGCGACGGCGCGGCGCTGATGAAGCTTGGCACGCTCGCAACCATCGGCGCGCAGCATCCGCCGAACCTGCTGCACGTGCTGCTCGACAACGGCGTGCATGACAGCACCGGCGGCCAGTCGACGGTATCGGCCAGTGTCGACTTCGCCGGCGTGGCGCTGGCGTGCGGCTACGCGGCCGCCTGGTCGGTCGACGATGCATCCGGCTTCGATCAGGCGATGCGCGCGGCCCTGGATTTCGAGGGGCCGGTACTGGTGCATGCCCGCATCGCGCCCGGCTCGATCAAGGCGCTCGGCCGGCCGACGGTGGCGCCGCACGAAGTGGCGCGTCGCTTCCGCGCCTTTCTGCTGGACGATCCGGTCACACGCGCTCGATAAGCGCCGCGATCCCCTGGCCGACGCCGATGCACATCGTGGCAATCGCGCGCTTCAGTCCCAGGGTCTCCAGCGCGTTCACCGACGTCAGGGCGAGGCGGGCGCCGGACATGCCGAGCGGGTGCCCGAGCGCGATCGCGCCGCCATGCGGATTGACGTGGGCGGCGTCGTCCGGCAGGCCGAGCTGTCGCAGCACGGCGAGCGACTGGCTGGCGAATGCCTCGTTCAGCTCGATCAGTTCGATGTCCGGGAGTGCAAGACCGGTGCGTGCCAGCAGCCGCCGCACCGCCGGCACCGGACCGATCCCCATCACCCGCGGCTCGACACCGGCGGTCGCCATCGCCACCACGCGCGCACGCGGCGTGAGCCCGTGGCGACGGGCGCCGGCCTCGGTGGCGAGGATCAGCGCGGCGGAACCGTCGTTCAGGCCCGACGCGTTGCCGGCGGTGACGGTGCCACCCTCCGGCCGGAACGGCGCGCGCAGCTTCGCCAGCCCTTCGAGGGTGGTGTCCGGGCGAGGATGCTCGTCGACGCCGACGACGACTTCGCTCTTCCTCGACCTGATGGTGACCGGCGTGATCTCGCGCGCGAAAAAACCGCTTTCCTGTGCCGCCTTCGCACGCTGCTGAGAGCGATAGGCGAAACGATCCTGGTCCTCGCGCGAGACTTCGTACTGCTCGGCCACGTTGTCGCCGGTCTCGGGCATGGTGTCGACGCCCCAGGCCGCCCGCATCGCCGGATTGACGAAGCGCCAGCCTAGCGTGGTGTCCTGCAGTTCGGCCTGTCGGCTGAATGCCTCGGTCGCCTTGCCCATCACGAACGGCGCGCGGGTCATGCTCTCGACCCCGCCGGCCAGCACCAGCTCGGCGTCGCCGGTACGCAGCATGCGCGCGGCGGTGCCCACCGCGTCCAGCCCGGAGCCGCAGAGCCGGTTGACCGTCGAGCCGGGCGTCCCCACCGGGTAGCCCGCGAGCAGCACCGCCATGCGGGCCACATCGCGATTATCCTCGCCGGCCTGGTTGGCGCAGCCGAGATAGCAGTCGTCGACCGCATCCCAGTCGACCTGCGCGTTGCGCTCGCGCAGCACCCGGAGCGGATGCGCCGCGAGATCGTCGGCGCGGACGTCGCGCAGCGCGCCGTTGTAGCGGCCGATCGGCGTGCGGGTGAAATCGCAGATGAAGGCGTCAGCCATTGCGGTTCTCCGGCAGATGCAGGCGTGCGGCGGTGCGGTCCTGCAGCGCCTCGAACGTCAGCCCGGGGACCATCTCGCGCACCACGAAACCCTGCGGCGTCACGTCCACCACCGCGAGGTTGGTATAGATCCGGCTGACCGCGCCGAGTGCCGTCAGCGGGTAGGAGCAGCGCTCCACCAGCTTCGACTTGCCGTCCTTGGTGACATGCTCGGTCACCACCCAGATGCGCTTGGCGCCGACCGCGAGATCCATCGCGCCGCCGACGGCAGGCGCCGCATCGGCCGCCGAGGTTGCCCAGTTCGCGAGGTCGCCATTCTCCGCAACCTCGAAGGCGCCCAGCACGCAGAGGTCGATATGGCCGCCGCGTATCATCGCGAAGCTGTCGGCATGGTGGAAGAACGAGCCGCCGGGATGCAACGTGACATGCTGCTTGCCGGCGTTGATCAGCCACGGATCGATCTGGTCCGGCTCCGGCGCCGGTCCCATGCCGAGGATGCCGTTCTCCGAATGCAGCACGACCTCGCGGCTGGCCGGGATATGATCGGCGATCAGCGTCGGGATGCCGATGCCGAGATTGCAGTACCAGCCGCCAGGAATGTCCTGCGCGACCCGTGCGGCCATCTGCGCGCGGTTCAGGATCTGATGGTCCGTCATCATGCGTCTCTCACCCCTGCGGATCGCCATAGGGAACATGGACCACCCGGTCGACGAATATCCCCGGAGTGACGACCGCCTCCGGATCGATCTCGCCGAGTGCTGCGACATGCTGTGTCTGCACGATGGTCAGTGCGGCCGCCGTCGCCATGATGGCGTTGAAGTTACGGCCACTCTTGCGATACACGCAGTTGCCCCAGCGATCGGCGCGCCATGCCTCGACCAGCGCCACGTCGGCGGGCAGCGACTCCTCGAGAATGTAGTGCCGGCCGCGAAACTCGCGAACCTCCTTGTTCTCGCCGAGCCTGGTTCCGTACCCGGTCGCGGTGAAGAAGGCCGGTATGCCGGCGCCGGCGGCGCGTATGCGTTCGGCCAGCGTGCCTTGCGGCACGATCTCCAGCTCCAGCCTGCCGGCCTTGAACAGCTCCTCGAATACCACCGAGCCCGCCGAACGCGGGAACGAGCAGATGATCTTGCGGACCCGGCCGGCTTCCATCAACCGCGCCAGCCCCACGCGTCCGGCGCCTGCATTGTTGGCGACGATGGTGAGGTCGCGCGCGCCCTGCTCGATGAGCGCCTCGATCAGGGCGTTCGGCTGCCCGACCGAGCCGAAGCCGCCAACCATGACCGTTGCGCCGTCGCCGACGCCTTCCAGCGCCGCCGCGAGATCGCCCACACGCTTGTCGATCATCCATTCCTCCCAAGTTTGTGCGCCTAGCGAACAAACCGTCGCAAGGCGCACATTATCGGTCCTGGTCGGCCGGTGATCAAGTCACGAACGCTGACCCGGGATGGCTGGCGCGATCGACCGGGCTGCTTCGTCCAGTGCCGGCAGCACCTGCTGCAGAAGCGTGTCGCGATCGGTCCGCGCCGTCTGCGTGCTGACGTTCAACGCCGCCGCGACCCGCCCATCCGGATGCCGGACCGGCACCGCGAGCGACCTCAGGCCCTGTTCCAGCTCCTCGTCGAGCAGGCAGTAGCCGTCGCGCCCGACCTGCTCCAGCACGGCAAGCAGCGACCGTCGGTCGGTGATCGTCCTCGGCGTCCGTAAAACCAGCGTGTCCGGCAGCAGCGCCTCGCGCTCATGCGGCGGCAGCCCGGCGATCAGGACCCGTCCCATCGAGGTGCACCAGGCCGGCAGGCGCGATCCCACGGTGAGGTCGAGCGCGATAATGCGCCGCGCCTCCGAGCGCGCCAGGTACACGATGTCCTGTCCCGCCAGCGCCGCGAGCGAAAAGCTCTCGCCGAACCTGGCGCTGAGCTGGTCCAGGATCGGCTGCGCCAGCCGCGGCAACGGCGCCGACAGCAAGGGTGCGGCCAGCGTCAGCACCTTCGGGGTCAGGCGGAAGCCGCCCTCGTCGGCAACCAGGAAACCTTTCGCCGCCAGGGTCAGCAGTGACCGCCGCGCGCTGGCCCGCGTCGTGCCGGTCTGCCTGGCGACATCAGCCAGGCGGATACCGTTCGGGGCATTCGCGCACACCACCAGGATGTCCAGCCCGCGTGCCAGCGCCTCCACGAAATCACGACGATCCTCTGCTTGCTTGTCCATGTCCGGGGCCACGGGATCAGGTGGCCGGCACGCAGGCGGCCATGGCGCTGCCGACCAGTCCGCCCGCATCCAACGCCACCGTTGCGCTCATCATCCGCTTCCTGACCCACCACGCCGTGCAGCTAGGCGACGGCCGGCGATCCCGCAAGGTCTCCGACCCGGGCCCGCGCCCGGCCGGCGATCCCTCGGCCATCGTTCATCGACCGATCGCGCCGCCGCGGCGACGACATCGCGACATTGCGTGTTGTTCAGGTCTCCAGCCCGAGGACAGGCGGGTGGTCGTTCTTGTTTACCGAAGGCGATCGAGCATCCTGCTGACTGGCACTCTGTCGATGCCTGTCGCATGATCCGATGGATCTTCACGACCTCGGCGGTTACGGAGAGGAATCCCATTGATCCATCCCACACCTATAAAATACGGAAACGCACCTTTAGATGGAGTCAATACGGCCTCCTGATAAAAGTTGCGTGTCCGGAACATAAACGATAGACCGGCGCTGCGGCGGACCCGTTCGGAACGCGCAGCGCGCAATGACTTGGTAGCCGTCACAAGACGGGAAAGTCATCTCAATCGATAAATGCAACGTCCTCCGGGGAGACCGTGCCCGGTCCGGGACGCCGTGCCTTGCCGCCAGACCCGATCTTCCTGCCCGTGCGCGGCAGGAAACGTCATCGGGGCTCACCCAGAACCGTCGGCATGCTGCTGAACGTCGCCGATCCGGTCAGGGAACGTTCTGTCACACGATAATCCGCCCTTCCGCCTAACGCCCTGACGGAGATCTTCCGATGACTGCGATCGACACCGACCTGAACGCCTACTCCGATGCCACGATGGTCGCACCGCTCGACCCGGCGAAGGATGGCGGCAAGAGGGAAATCGTCTTCGTCGACTCGAGTGTCGCGGATGCAGCCACTCTCGCACTCGAAGCGGCAGCGCAGCGTCCGGGCGCGGAAGTGGTGCTGTTCAACGGCCACGGCAACGGCGTGCAGGAAATCGCCAGTTTTCTCGCCGCGAACAACATCACCGGCCTCGATGCGGTCCACATCATGAGCCACGGCACGACCGGCGCGGTGACGCTCGGCACCGAAACCCTGGATGACGCGACGCTCGCCTCGCAGAGCGCCAGTCTCGCCGAAATAAGCGCCGCGTTGAAGCCGCAGGGCGACATCCTGCTGTACGGCTGCGACACCGCACAGGGCAGCACCGGGCAACACTTCATCAACGGTTTGTCCGCCATCACCGGCGACGTGGTGGCCGCCTCGACCGACCTCACCGGAAGCGCGTCGCTGGGCGGCAACTGGAACCTCGAAGCCTCCACCGCGCCGGTCGCCACCTCCGCCATCGCGGTCACCGCGTATGACGGCGTGCTGCTGTCGCCGGTCACCATCACCCCGGAGCCCGCCGGCGGCAACTACGCCGTCAACTACACGGTCAACTACGATATTTCCGGTAGCCCGGTAGCTGTCGACACCATCATCGCCGTGACCGAGGCTGGCGTCTACACCGAGAGCGGCAACTACACCGGGGGCTCGCTGGAGTTCCGTACCACCGACAACACCGCCAGCGACGCCCTCGACATTGCCCGGACGGGAACGGCTTCCGTTGTCGCGGGCGCCTTGTCGGTATCTTCCGGGGGCACGGTCTCTCTAGGCAACGGCACCACCGCCGACCCGATCGGCTCTGTCAGCGGCGCGGGCACCGACGACTTCCTGATCAGCTTCACCAGCGCGCTTGTCACTGACGCGGCGGTGCAGGGCCTGGCCCGCATGGTCACCTACAGCGACGGCATCGGCGGCGCCGGCCCCACGCCTGGTGGCACCGATGCCGTGACCATCACGGCGACCGAGACCGGGGGCGTCACGACTTCGTTGAGTACGCATATTACGTTCAGCAACAGCAATGGCGCCGACGCCGCCCCGACGCTCACTCTGAATGCACCGGCTAGTGCTACGGATATTGTCATCGCCGGATCGGCACAGGTGGTCGATCCGGGACTTACCCTGGCAGGGGGCACCATGACCGCGGCGTCGGTGGTGGTGCAGAATTTCCAGGCGGGCGACGTGCTGGGCTACACCAACGCAGGCAGCCTGACCGGCAGTTTCAGCACCAGCACTGGTGTTCTGACCGTCACCGGCAACGGTACGACGGCCCAATACCAGTCGTTCCTTCAAGGCGTGACCTTCGGGACGACCAGCGCGGTGACCACGCCCCGCTCGATCAGCTTCGTGGCGGGCAGCGGCCTGTACGATAGCGCCAACGGCCATTTCTACGAGTACATTCCGAGCGCTGGACTGACCTGGGACGATGCGGAAGTGGCGGCGTCGCAGCAGACCCTGTACGGCATGCAGGGCTATCTCGCCACCGTGACCTCGGCCAGCGAGAACAGCTTCATCCAGATGAAATTGACCAGCACGGGCTGGATGGGCGCTTCCGACGCACCCCTGTCCCCCACCAACAGCACAGACACGAGCAGCCTGGCGATCGGCCACTGGCACTGGGTCACGGGGCCAGAAGGCCTGACGGTAGGGACCGACGGCCTGCCCGGCAGTTACTTCTTCCAGGAGACAGCGGGTGCAGGCTCCGACAGGCCGTGGCCCAGCGCAGGCGGTGGGGGCGTAGATGTGAACGGCAATTACGAGAGCTTCAACCCCGGGGAGCCGAACGACAGCACCGGGGAGTCCTATGCAGAGTACTACCAGGACGGCTCATGGAACGACCTTCCCGACGGCGCGAATCTACCCGGTTACGTCGTCGAGTTCGGCGGAATGCCGACCGATCCCACCCTGAATTTCACGGCAAACGCGACGGTCGATGTGACAGCGGTCACGGTGTCGCAACCCCTGCTGGCGGCCGCCTCGGATAGCGGCAGTTCCAGCAGCGACGGCGTCACCAGAAACACGACGGCGACCTTCACCGGAACCGCGACCGCCAATGCTCTGGTGACCCTGTATGTTGGCAGCACCGTGCTCGCCAGCGGCTCCGCCGATAGCGGGGGTGCCTGGTCCATTGTGACCTCTCTTGTCCAGGGCGCCTACGTCGTTACAGCGAAAGCAACGTTTGGTGGCGTGACCTCAAGCGCGTCTGCCGCGACGAACGTGACCATCGACACCACGGATCCCACGGTGGCGATCGGCGCAATCGGGCCCATCACGGTCGGCGACGCCGCTGGTGGCACGTCCGGCACGACGCCCACGATCAGCGGCACCGTGAGTGACTTCTCGCCCGCCGGCATGACGGTCGTGGTCACCACCGATGGCGTCAGCCACGCCGCAACCGTCACCGGCGGCGTCTGGAGTTTCATCGAGCCGACGGCGCTGTCGCACGGCCCGCACAGCGTGACCCTTGCCGCGACCGATCTCGCCGGCAATGTCTCTCTCCCTGGCCCGACGACCACGCTGGTCGTGGATGCGCCGCCAACCGTCGGTAATTTGCCCGGCCTGTCCCAGCAACTGGTCGCGAACACCGAAACGATCCAGTGGACCGAGGGTACCCGCACGACGCTGAACCAGCAGCTCTATTCGAGCGACTCCGATAGCGACCCCGCCACCTGGAGCATCGCGACGCAGGCAGCCCACGGGACCGCCACGGTGTCCGCGACCGGACTGGTGGGCTACACCGCGATTGCCGGCCAGACCGCCGCCGACAGCTTCGTGGTCGCGGTGACCGATGGCTTCGGCGGCACCGCCACCGAGACGATCAGCACCAGCATCATTCCGGCAGCACCCGGCTCGGTGATCCTGGACCCGGATAGCGACAGTTCCGGCGGCAGCGATATCACCGACCTGAACCGGCCGCTGGTGACCGGGACCGGCGATGTCGGCGACACCATCACGCTGTACAACGGCTCGACCGTGCTCGGCAGCACGACCGTCCTCGGCGATGGCACCTGGTCGGTGAGGCCCGCGCTTCCCCTGGCCGACGCGGCGTACAACCTCACCGCCACCCAGACAGATGCCGCCTATAGCGTCTCGGCACTCTCGACGCCCCTCGCGGTGACCATCGAGACCGTGGCGCCGACGCCGGGCGTCCTGGTGCTGGCGCCGGCGAGCGACAGCGGCGTCAAGCTCGACAGCATCACCAACGTCACCGACCCGGTCATCACCGGCACCGGTGGCATCGGCGACAGCATCGCGTTGTCGGACGACGGCAACGTGGTGGGCGTCGCCCTGGTGGATCAGAGCGGCACGTGGGCGCTGCCGCTGAGCGGCCTCAGCGATGGCCTGCACGTGCTGACCGCCGTCGATACCGATGTCGCCGGCGACGCCTCCGCCACCTCGCCCGCGCTGAACCTGCACATCGTCACCTCGACCGCGGCTCCCGGCGCACTGGCCCTGGCGCAGGCGAGCGACACCGGCTTCTCGAACAGCGACGACATCACCAAGGTCACCACGCCAACCATCAGCGGCACCGGTGTCGACGGCGACGTGGTCACGCTGCGTGACGGCGCCACCATCGTCGGCAGCGCCACCGTGGCGGCCGGCGCCTGGGCGATCACGACCACCAGCCTGGCGGCGGCCACGCATACGCTGACCAGCACCGAGACCGACGTCGCCGGCAATGTCTCGGTCGTGTCCACGGGCCTTACCCTGACCATCGACTCCACCATGCCGGCGGCAACGTCGACGCCGGTCCTGGACCATGCCAGCGACAGTGGCGCGCCAGGTGCCAACACCACCAATCATGCCAGCCCGCTGATCACCGGCACCGGCATCATAGGCGACCTGGTTACGCTGAATGACGGCGGCACCGTTCTTGGCAGCGCCACGGTCACCGCCGGCGGCACCTGGGGGATCACGCCCGGCACGCCCCTCGGGATCGGCTTGCACACGCTGACCAGCACCGAGACCGAAATCGCCGGCAATGTCTCGGTCGCGTCCGGGCCGCTCGCACTGACCATCGAGACCTCGACCCCGCCGCCCGCCGGCCTGACGCTGGCGACCGCGAGCGACAGCGGCACCTCGCACAGCGACCGCATCACCAACATCACCACCCCGGTCATCACCGGCACCGGCGCCAATGGCGACGTGGTCACGCTGTTCGAGGGAACCACAAGTCTCGGCAGCGCCCTGGTCACTGCCGGCGCGTGGTCGATCACCAGCGCCAGCCTAGCAGACGGCCAGCACACCCTGACCGCAACCGAGACCGACGCCGCCAACAACATCTCGCCGGTGTCCGTCACACCGCTGGTAGTGACCATCGAGACCTCGACCACGGCGCCGGATGGCCTGACGCTGTACCCCGACAGCGACAGCGGCACCAAACTCGACGACATCACCAACGTCACCATCCCGGTCATCACCGGCACCGGCGCCAACGGCGACGTGGTCACGCTGTACGAGGGAAGCACCAGTCTCGGCAGCGCCCTGGTCACCGCCGGCGCGTGGTCGATCACGAGCAGTACCCTGACGCCCGGCGCGCACACCCTGACCGCCACCGAGACCGACGCCGCCGGCAACTCCTCAGCGGTGTCCACAACACTCACGGTGAACATCGAGAACACGCTCCCGCTGCCCACCTCGACGCCGCTCCTGGACTCGCACAGCGACACCGGCACCTCGCACGGCGACGGCATCACCAGCGTCACGCAACCGCTCATCACCGGCACCGGTGTCGTCGGCGACGTGGTCAGGCTGTACGACACGGGCAACGTTCTTGTCGGCAGCGGCACGGTCACCGCCGGCGGCACCTGGGGAATCACGCCCGGTACGCCGCTCGCAGCCGGCACGTACTCCCTGACCACCACCGAGACCGACGTCGCAGGCAATATCTCGCCGGTGTCCGCAGCGTTCGCGCTGATCATCGAGACCTCGACCACGGCACCGACCGGCCTGATCCTGGCCCCCGGGAGCGACACCGGCGCGGCCGGAGACGACATCACCGACAACACCACGCCGTTCATCAACGGCAGCGGCGCCACCGGCGACGTGGTCACGCTCTATGACGCCGTTGCCGGCATCGTCGGGTCCGGCGCGGTCACCGGTGGCGCGTGGTCGATCATGACCAGCACTCTGGCGCCCGGCCCGCACACCCTGACCGCCACCGAGACCGACGCCGCCGGCAACACCTCGGTGGTGTCCACGGCACTCGGGTTGACCATCGACACCGACATCCCGGCGACCACGTCGACCCCGGTCCTGGATGCGGGCAGCGACAGCGGCAGCTCGAACAGCGACAACATCACCAAGGTGGCCACCCCGCTGATCACCGGCACCGGTGTGTCCGGCGACGTGGTCAGGCTGTACGACGCGACCAGCACCCTGCTTGGCAGCTCCACCGTCACCAACCTCGGCACCTGGGCGATCACCAGCGCGCACCTGACAGACGGCGTGCACTCCCTGACCAGCACCGAGACCAGCACCGCCGGCGATGTCTCGCTCGCGTCCGGGGCGCTCTCGCTGACCATCGACACCGCGATCCAGGCGCCGCCAGCAGGCCTGACGCTGGCCTCCACGAGCGACAGCGGCTTCTCGAGCAGCGACGACATCACCAACATCACCACGCCGGTCATCACCGGCACCGGTGTCACGGGCGACGTGGTCACGCTGCATGACGGGCTCGGCGCCTCCATCGGCTCCGCCACGGTGGCCAACGGCGCCTGGACGATCATGACCACGGCGCTGGGAGACGGCCCGCATACACTGATCGCCAACGAGACCGACGTCGCCGGCAATCTCTCGCTCGCGTCCGCCACACCGCTCGTGGTGACCATCGACACTGTGGCCCCGGCGGCTCCCTCCGGCCTGTCGTTGTTTGTCACGGACGATAGCGGCGCGCATGGCGACGGCATCACCAACGTCACCACGCCGCGCATCGACGGCAACGGTATCTTCGGCGATCTGGTCACGCTGTATGATGCGGGCACCGCGGTCGGCAGCGCCACGGTCGACGGCCCCGGCCATTGGTCGGTCACCAGCACCGCCCTGCTGGCTGGCGTATACTCGCTGACCGCCACCCAGACCGATGTCGCCGGCAATGTCTCGGCCGCATCGGCACCTTTCGCATTGACCGTCGAGACCCTGGCCCCACCGCCGGCCGGCCTGACGCTGGCAGCCACAAGCGACAGCGGCATCTCGGACAGCGACGACATCACCAACGTCACCACGCCGGTCATCACCGGAACCGGCGTCACCGGCGACGTGGTCACGCTGCTCGACGGCATCAACAATCTCGGCAACGCAACCGTGGTGGGCGGCGCCTGGTCGATTACCAGCGCCGCGCTGGGGGTAGGCGCGCACACGCTGACCGCCACCCAGACCGACCCCGCCACCAATGTCTCGGTGGCGTCCGCACCTCTGGTGGTGACCATCGAGAGCGTTGCCCTGCCGCCGGCTGGCCTGGCGCTGGATCCTTTGAGCGACAGCGGCATCTCCAGCACCGACCGCATCACCAACGTCGCCACCCCAGTCATCAACGGCACCGGCGACACCGGCGACGTAGTCACGCTGTATGACGGCGGCAGCAACGCCGTCGGCTCCGGCCTGGTCACCGCCGGTGCGTGGTCGATCATGACCACCACCCTGGCCGCCGGCTTGCACACGCTGACAGCCACCGAGACGGATGCCGCCGGCAACGTCTCCACCGCCTCGACGACCCCGCTGGTCCTGGACATCGTCACATCCACCGCGGCCCCCGGCCTCCTGACCCTGGCGCCGAACAGCGACAGCGGAACCAAGCTCGACCACATCACCAGGATCACCACGCCGGTCATCACCGGCACCGGTGTCATCGGCGACGTCGTCACGCTGCATGACCTTGGCAACAGCGTCGGCTCCGCCACGGTCAGCGGCGGCGGCACGTGGTCGATCACCACCAGCACCCTGGCCGCCGGCGTGAACACGCTGTCCGCGACCGAGACCGACGTTGCCGGCAATGTCTCGCAGGCCTCGCCATCGCTCGCTTTGACCATCGTGACCTCGACCCTGGCGCCGCGCGCCCCGACCCTGAGCCCCGCCAGCGACAGCGGCTTCTCGAACATCGACGGCATCACCAACGTCACCAGACCGCTCATCACCGGCACCGGTCTTGCGGGCGACACCGTGACGCTGCGCGACGGCGCGACGACGGTGGGGCTTGCCTTGGTGGGCGCCGGCGGCACCTGGTCCGCCATTACCTCCACCCTCGGGGCCGGCCCTCACGTCCTGACCGCGACCGAGAAGGACGTCGCCGGCAATATTTCCACGGCTTCGCCTGCGCTGAACCTGACCATCGACACCACGATCCCGGTGGCCGCGTCGACACCGGTGCTGGCGGTTGCCAGCGACACCGGCGTGACCGGTGACAGCACCACCAACCTCACCACGCCGGTCATCGGCGGCAGCGGTGTCAGCGGCGACCTGGTCACGCTTTATGAAGGTAGTGCCGTCCTCGGCACCGCCACGGTGGTGAACAGCGCCTGGGCGATCACCAGCAGCGTCCTGACCCCCGGCACGCACACGCTAACCGACACCCAGACCGAGATCGCCGGCAATGTCTCGGTGGCTTCCGGAGCGCTGACGCTGGTCGTCGACACCACCATCCCGGTGGCCGCATCGGCGCCGGTGCTGAGCGTGGGCAGCGACAGCGGCGTCTCGAGCAGCGACAACATCACCAACGTCACGCGCCCGACCATCACCGGAACCGGCCTTTATGGCGACGTGGTCACGCTGCTTGACGGAAGCGTCGGCGTCGGCAGCATCGCGGTTGCTTCGGACAACACGTGGTCGATCACGAGCAGCCTCCTTGCGGAAGGCCTGCACAGCCTGACAACGATCCAGACCGACTATGCCGGCAATGTGTCGCCCGCATCCGCAGCGCTGACGGTGACCGTCGACACCACGGCACCGGCGGTCCCGGTGATCACCTCGCATGCGCTGACCAACGCGCCCGCGCCGGTGCTCACCGGCACCGCCGAGACCGACGACACCGTCAGCGTCACCGTCGACGGCGTCACCTACAGCGCCGTAGCCACCGGCGGCTTCTGGAGCGTCGACCTCGCCACCGCCACGCCGGTCAGCGGCCTCCCGGTGATACTGAACACCAACGGCGCCAACACCGTCTCTGTCAGCGCCAACGATCCCGCCGGCAACCCCTCTGCGACCGCGGCAACCCAGACGCTGGTTATCGACACCACGGCGCCGGCGGTCCCGGCGATCACCTCGGCCGGGCTGACCCACATCGCCGCGCCGGTGCTCACCGGTACCGCCGAGACCGACGATACCGTCAGCGTCACCGTCGACGGCGTTACCTACAGCGCCGTCGCCACCGGCGGCCTCTGGAGCGTCGACCTCGCCACCGTCACGCCGGTCAGCGGCCTCCCGGTGATACTGAACACCAACGGCGCCAACACCGTCTCCGTCAGCGCCACCGATCCCGCCGGCAACCCCTCGCTGACCGCGGCGACCCAGACGCTGGTGATCGACACCACGGCACCGGCGGTCCCGGTGATAACCTCGCATGCGCTGACCAACGTCGTCGCGCCGGTGCTCACCGGCACCGCCGAGACCGGCGACACCGTCAGCGTCACCGTCGCCGGTGCCACCTACAGCACCACCGCCACGAACGGCAGCTGGAGCATTGACCTCGGCAGCGCCCACCCGGTCAGCGGCACCCTGGTGCTTGCCGAGAACGGCGCCAACACCGTCTCCGTCAGCGCCATCGATCCCGCCGGCAACCCCTCGGCGACCGCGGCAACCCAGACGCTTGTGATCGACACCACGGCGCCGGTGGTCCCGGCGATCACCTCGGCCGCGCTGACCGACGTGCCCGCGCCGGTGCTCACCGGCACCGCCGAGGCCGGCGACACCGTCACCGTCATCGTCGCCGGCGCGACCTACAGCGCCATCACCAATGGCGGCCTGTGGAGCGTCGACCTCGCCACCCCGCCTGCCAGCGGCACCTTGTTGCTGAACATCAACGGCGCCAACAGCGTCTCCGTCACCAGCACCGATCCCGCCGGCAACCATTCGCCAAATGCAACGCAGACGCTGGTCATCGACACCACCGCGCCGGTCATCCCGACGATCACCTCGGCCGCGCTGACCAACGTGGCCGCGCCGCTGCTCGCCGGCACCGCCGAGGCCGGCGACACCGTCAGCGTCGTCGTCGCAGGCGCCACCTACAGCTTTATCACCAGCACCAATACCTGGAGCGTCAACCTCGCCAGTGCGGTGCCGACCAGCGGCACCCTGGCGCTGGTCGCCAACGGCACCAACCTGGTCTCCGTCACCAGCACCGATCCCGCCGGCAATCTCTCGTCGATCGCGACCCAGACGCTGGTTATCGACACCACCGCGCCGGTCATCCCGACGATCACCTCGGCCGCGCTGACCGACGCGCCTGCGCCGGTGCTCACCGGCACCGCCGAGGCCGGCGACACCGTCACCGTCGTCGTTGCCGGCGCCACCTACAGCACCACCGCCACGAGCGGCAGCTGGAGCATTGACCTCGGCAGCGCCCACGTGGCCAGCGGCACCCTGGCGCTTGCCGAGAACGGCGCCAACAGCGTCTCCGTCATCAGCTCCGATACCGCCGGCAACATCTCGCCGATCGCGACCCAGACGCTGGTGATCGACACCACCGCGCCGGTGGTCCCGACGATCACCTCGGCCGCGCTGAGCGACGCGCCCGCACCGGTGCTCACCGGCACCGCCGAGGCCGGCGACACCGTCAGCGTCATCGTTGCCGGCGCCACCTACAGCTTTATCACCAGCACCAATACCTGGAGCGTCAACCTCGCCAGTGCGGTGCCGACCAGCGGCACCCTGGCGCTGGTCGGCAACGGCACCAACCTGGTCTCCGTCACCAGCACCGATCCCGCCGGCAATCTCTCGTCGATTGCGACGCAGACGCTGACCATCGACACCACCGCGCCGGTCATCCCGACGATCACCTCGGCCGCGCTGACCGACGCGCCCGCGCCGGTGCTCACCGGCACCGCCGAGGTCGGCGACACCGTCAGCGTCATCGTTGCAGGCGCCACCTACAGCTTTATCACCAGCACCAATACCTGGAGCGTCAACCTCGCCAGTGCGGTGCCGACCAGCGGCACCCTGGCGCTGGTCGCCAACGGCACCAACCTGGTCTCCGTCACCAGCACCGATCCCGCCGGCAATCTCTCGTCGATCGCGACGCAGACGCTGGTCATCGACACCACGGCGCCGGTGGTCCCGACGATCACCTCGGCCGCGCTGACCGACGCGCCCGCGCCGGTGCTCACCGGCACCGCCGAGACCGGCGACACCGTCACCGTCACCATCGCCGGCGCCACCTACAGCACCATCGCCACCAGCGGCGCCTGGAGCGTCAATCTCGCCAACGCCTTGCCGGCCAGCGGACCCCTGGCGTTGAACGTCAACGGCACCAACGCGGTCTCGGTCAGCGCCACCGATCCCGCCGGCAACCCCGCAGCGGCCGGGGCAACCCAGATCCTGACCATCGACACCACGGCGCCGGTGGTTCCGGCGATCACCTCGGCCATCCTGGCCAAAGTGGCCGCGCCGACGCTCACCGGCACCGCCGAGACCGGCGACACCGTGAGCGTCACCGTCGGCGGCGCCATCTACAGCACCATCGCCGCCAGCGGCACCTGGAGCGTCAATCTCGCCAGCGCCTTGCCGGCCAGCGGCACCCTGGCGCTGAACGTCAACGGCACCAACGCGGTCTCGGTCAGCGCCACCGATCCCGCCGGCAACCCCGCATCGGCCGGGGCAACCCAGATCCTGACCATCGACACCACGGCGCCGGTGGTGCCGACGATCACCTCGCATGCGCTGACCAACGCGCCTGCTCCGGTGCTCACCGGCACCGCCGAGGCCGGCGACACCGTCAGCGTCACCATCGCCGGCGCCACCTACAGCGCCATCAACAGTGGTGGCATCTGGAGCGTCGACCTTGCCACCCTGCCTGCCAGCGGCACCCTGTTGCTGAACATCAACGGCGCCAACACCGTCTCCGTCACCAGCACCGATCCCGCCGGCAACCACTCGCCGGTCGCAATCCAGACGCTGACCATCGACACCACGGCGCCGGTGGTCCCGGCGATCACCTCGGCCGCGCTGACCAACGTGGCCGCGCCGCTGCTCGCCGGCACCGCCGAGACCGGCGACACCGTCAGCGTCACCGTCGCCGGCGCCACCTACAGCACCATTGCCACCAGCAGCGGCTGGAGCGTCGACCTAGCCAGCGCCGCGCCGACCAGCGGCCACCTGGCGCTGAACACCAACGGCACCAACACCGTCTCCGTCAGCGCCACCGATCCCGCCGGCAACCCGGCGCCGAGCGCGGCAACCCAGACGCTGACCATCGACACCACGATCCCCCCGGCTCCCCTGGCCCTGACCCTGTCGTCACTCAGCGACACCGGCGTCCAGGGCGACAACGTCACCAGCGTCACCACGCCGGTCATCACCGGCACCGGCATCAGCGGCGACGTGGTCACGCTGCGTGACGGCAATACCAGCGTCGGTAGTGCCATCGTCAGCGGCGGCATCTGGTCCGTCACGACCAGTCCACTCGCGGCTGGCCTGAACACGCTGACCGCGACCGAGACCGACCTTGCCGGCAATGTCTCGCCGGCTTCCGCCCTGCTCACCCTCAACATCGTGACCTCGACGCCGGCTCCGACGCTGACCTTGAGCGCCGGCAGCGACAGCGGCTTCTCGAACAGCGACGGCATCACCAACGTCACCACGCCGATCGTCACCGGCACCGGCAGCGCAGGCGACACCGTGACGATCCGCGACAACGGGTCTGCGGTCGGGCTCGCCCTGGTGGGCGGCAACGGCGTCTGGTCCGCGATCACCACCCCCCTGGCGGCCGGCCCTCACACCCTGACCGCGACCGAGGTGGACGTCGCCAGCAACGTCTCCACGGTTGCGCCCGCGCTCTCCCTGACCATCGACACCACGATCCCGGTGGCTCCAACCGGCCTGACGCTGTTGCCCGCGAGCGACAGCGGCTCCTCGAACGGCGACCGCATCACCAACTTCACCACGCCGACCATCACCGGCACCGGTATCAGCGGCGACCTGGTCACGCTGTATGACGGCAGCACCAGTGTCGGCACCGCCACCGTGGTCGACAACACCTGGACGATAACGACGACCAGCCTGGCAGCCGGACAGCGCACGCTGACCAGCACCGAGACCGAGATCGCCGGCAATGTCTCGCTGCCCTCCGCATCGCTCGGGCTTACCATCGACACCGCCATCCCGTCGGCACCGGCCGGCCTGACCCTGTCCTACGCGAGCGACAGCGGCACCAAGGGCGACTTCATCACCAACGACACCACGCCGGTCATCACCGGAAGCGGCGTCACCGGCGACGTGGTCACGCTCTACGACGGCAGCACCAGCGTCGGCAGCGCCACGGTCGTCGCCGGCGCCTGGACGATCATGACCGGTACCCTGGCGGCCGCCCCGCACATCCTGACCGGCACCGAGACCGACATCGCCGGCAATGTCTCGCTCTCGTCCGGATTGCTCGCGCTGACCATCGACAGCACCCTCCCGGCGGCACCCTCCGGCCTGACCCTGTTGCCCGCAAGCGACAGCGGCACCAAGGGCGACTTCATCACCAGCAACACCAATCCGGTCATTACCGGCAGCGGCGTCAGCGGCGACCATGTCACGCTGCTCGACGGCAGCACCAACGTCGGCACCGCCACGGTCGTCAACGGCGCCTGGTCGATCATCAGCGCCACCCTGGCGCCCGGTCCGCACACTCTGACCAGCACCGAGACCGACTTCACCGGCAGTGCCTCGCTCGCCTCCGGATCGCTCACGCTGGCCATCGACACCACGATCCCGGCAACGCCATCCGGCCTGACGCTATCACCCGCGACCGACAGCGGCCCGCAGGGCGACGGCATCACCAATGCGACTGCGCCGATCATCACCGGCACCGGCGACACTGGCGATGTCGTCACGCTGTATGACGGCAGCACCGATGTCGGCAGCGCCATTGTCGCCAACGGCGGCTGGACCATCCAGAGCGCCACCCTGGCAGCCGGCGTCTATCCGCTGACAGCCACCGAAACCGACGCCGCCGGCAATGTCTCGCTGGCGTCGACGCCACTCGGGCTGACCATCGACCGCACCATCCCGGCAATTCCGTCGACCCCGGTGCTGAATGCCGGCAGCGACAGCGGCACCTCTGGCGACAACATTACCAGCCACACCACGCCGAGGTTCGACGGCACCGGCGTGGCGGGCGATATCGTGACCGTGCTGGATGCCGGTATCTCGATCGGGTCGGCTGTAGTTGCAGTCGGCGGCGCCTGGGCGGTCACGGCCAACGCGCCGCTGGCAGCCGGCACCCACACGCTGACATCCTTCCAGACCGAGGTCGCCGGCAATGTGTCACCCACGTCCGCCGCACTCTCGCTGATCATCGAGACCTCGACCCCGAAACCAGCCGGCCTGACGCTGGCGTCTGCGAGCGACACCGGCGTGAAGGGCGACAACACCACCAGCGACACCACGCCGACGATCACCGGCACCGGCACCAGCGGCGACGTGGTCACGCTCCGTGACAACACCGCCGTTGTCGGCAGCGCCGTGGTCACCGGTAGCGGCTGGACGATCACGACCAGCACACTGTCGAGCGGCGCGAATGTCCTGACCGCCACCGAGACCGATGCCGCCGGCAATGTCTCGGACGTGTCCGACCAGCTCTCGCTGTCCATCGACACCACGCTCCCGGCAGCTCCCTCCGGCCTGGCCTTGTCGCTGGCGAGCGACACCGGCGTGACCGGCGACGGCACCACCAACGTCCGCACGCCGGTCATCACCGGCAGCGGCGACAATGGCGACCTCGTCACGCTGTCTGACGGCAGCACCGCTGTCGGTAGCGCCACGGTGGCCAACGGTATCTGGGCAATCACCACCACCTCACTGGCGGCCGGCTCGCACTCGCTGACCAGCACCCAGACCGACTACGTGGGCAACGTCTCGGTCGCGTCCGCACCGCTCGTCATCAGCATCGACACCACCATCCAACCGCCCACATCCGACCTGACGCTGGCACCCGCGAGCGACAGCGGGGCTCATGGCGACTTCATCACCAACGACACCACGCCGGTCTTCACCGGTATTGGCGTGTCGGGCGACACCGTGACCCTGCTGGATGGCGGCCTCTCCATCGGCACCGCGATCGCGGGCCTCGGCGGCGCCTTCTTGATCACCGGCAGCGCGGCGTTGGCCGCAGGTCAGCACACGCTGACAACCACCCAGACCGACATCGCCGGCAATGTCTCGGTCGCGTCGGCACCGCTCGTCATCAGCATCGACACCACTATCCAACCGCCCACATCCGGCCTGACGCTGGCACCCGCGAGCGACAGCGGCGCCCCGGGCGACTTCATCACCAACGTCACCACGCCATCCATCACCGGAACCGGCGTGGAGGGTGACACCGTGACACTGCTGGACGGCGGCGCAGCCATCGGCACCGCGACCGTGGCACCCGGCGGCGCCTGGTCGGTCGCCGGCAGCACGGCGCTGGCAGCCGGCTCGCACACGCTGACAACCACCGAGACCGACATCGCGGGCAATACCTCGGTCGCGTCGGCACCGCTCGTCATCACCATCGACACCGCCCGTCCGGCGGCACCCTCTGGCCTGGCGCTATCGGCGCTGAGCGACAGCGGCGTGCCTGGAGACCAGGTCACCAACGCCACCACGCCGGTCATCACCGGAACCGGCGTGGCGGGCGACACCGTGACACTGCTGGATGGCGGCGTCGCCATCGGCACGGCGCTCGTGGGCGACAACGGCCAATGGTCGGTCCGCAGCACCGCAACGCTCGTGGCCGGCCCGCACACGCTGACAACCACCCAGACCGATATCGCCGGCAACGTCTCGAGCGCGTCCCTGCCATTCACGCTGGTCATCGAGACCACCGCCCCGGCACCGGCAGGGCTGACGCTGGCGATCGCAAGCGACACCGGGAACTCGCACAGCGACGGCATCACCAGCGTCGCCACGCCGATCGTCAACGGCACCGGCGCCAGCGGCGACGTGGTGACGCTGCATGACGGCGGCACCACCCTCGGCAGCGCCATCGTCAACGGCGGCCTGTGGTCGATCACCAGCACCACACTGGCCGTCGGAACGCACACGCTGACCGGTACCGAAGCCGACGCCGCCGGCAACGTCTCGGATGTGTCGTCGCCGCTCGTGCTGACCATCGAAACCCTGGCCGCACCGCCGGACGGCCTGGCCCTGGCGTTTGCGAGCGACACCGGCATCAAGGGCGACAGCATCACCGGCGTCGGAACGCCGGCCATCAGCGGCACCGGCGCCAATGGCGATGTGGTCACGCTGCATGACGGCAGCACCAGCGTCGGCAGCGCCACGGTGGCGGGTGGCGTCTGGACGATCACGACCAGCGCCCTGGCGAATGGCGCGCACCTGCTGACCAGCACCGAGACCGACCTCGCCGGCAATGTCTCGCTCGCCTCCGGATCGCTCGTGGTCACCATCAAGACCTCGACCCCGGCGCCGGGCGTCCTGACGCTGCTGCCCGCGAGCGACAGCGGCGTGGCCGGAGACCGCATCACCAACGTCACCACGCCGACCATCACCGGAACCGGCGAAAACAACGACGTGGTCACGCTCCATGACGGCAGCACCGCTGTCGGCAGCGCCACGGTTGTGGGCGGTGTCTGGTCGATCACGACCAGCGCCCTGGCGGCCGGCCCGCACACCCTGACCGGCACCGAGACCGACGTCGCCGGCAACGTGTCGACCGCGTCCGGATCGCTCGTGCTGAACATCGACAACCTCGCCCCGGCGCCGACATCCGCGCCGACGCTGGCGCCCGCGAGCGACACCGGCGTGCTGCTCGACGACATCACCAACAACAGCATGCCGTCGATCACCGGCACCGGCGTGGCGGGCGACACCGTGACCCTGCTGGATGGCGGCATCGCCATCGGCACGGCGCTCGTGGCCGTCAACGGCAACTGGTCGGTCAGCGGCACCGCGGCGCTCGCTGCCGGCCAGCACACACTGACGACCACGCAGACCGACATCGCCGGCAATGTCTCGGCAGCGGCCGGACCACTGCTGCTGACCATCGACAACACCACCCCGGCACTGTCGTCCGTCCCGGCGCTGCAGTCCGGCAGCGACAGCGGGCTGCAGGGCGACAACCTCACCAACGTCGCCACGCCGGTCATCACCGGAACCGGTGTCAGCGGCGATGTGGTCACGCTGTATGACGGCAGCACCGATGTCGGCAGCACCGCAGTGGTGGACGGCACCTGGGCAATCACGACCACCACCCTGTCCGCCGGCCTGCACAGCCTGACCAGCACCCAAACCGACTATGCCGGCAACGTCTCGCCGGCGTCCGGAGCGCTTGCACTCGCCATCGACACCACGCTCCCGTCAGCCACGTCCGCCCTGACACTGGCGTCCGCGAGCGACAGCGGCGCAGCCGGAGACGACATCACCAACGCAACCCGGCCGGCGATCACCGGCACCGGAGTGGCAGGCGACACCGTGACGCTGCTGGATGCCGGCATTTCCATCGGCACGGCGATGGTGGGCCTGGACGGGAGCTGGTCGATCAGCGGCACCGCGGCGCTCGCGGTCGGCCCGCACACGCTGACAACCACCCAGACCGACACCGTCGGCAATGTCTCGGCTGCGTCCACCCCGCTCGTGCTGACCATCGAAACCGTCGCCACGGCACCAGCCGGCGTGACGCTGAGCCCCGACAGCGACAGCGGCACGAAACTCGACAACATCACCAGGACCAGCACGCCCGTCATCACCGGCACCGGCACCAGCGGCGATGTCGTCACGCTCCTCGACGGCATCACCCCTGTCGGCACCGCCACGGTCACCGGAGGAGCCTGGTCGATCACGAGCACGCTGCTCGCCGATGGCGTGCACACGCTCACCAGCACCGAGACCGACCTCGCCGGCAATATCTCGCCCGCGTCCGCATCGCTGCAGGTGACCATCGACAGCTTCGCCGCGGCGCCGGCCGGCCTGACGCTGGACCCGGGCAGCGACAGCGGCCTGCCCGACGGCAATGTCACCAACGTCGCCATTCCGGTCATCGACGGCACCGGCACCAGCGGCGACGTGGTCACGCTGTACGACGGAACCACCAGCGTCGGCACCACCACCGTCGTCGGCGGCGCCTGGGCGATCACCAGCACAACGCTCACCAATGGCGTGCATGCCCTGACCGCCACCGAAACCGACGCCGCCGGCAATATCTCGGGCGCGTCCCCCACGCCGCTCTTGCTGACCATCGACAACACGACGCCGGCAACCCCGTCGGCCCCGGTCCTGGCCGTTGGCAGCGACAGCGGCACGGTGGGGGACAACATCACCAACTTCACCAGCCCGCTGATTACCGGCACCGGTGTCAGCGGCGACGTGGTCACGCTGTATGACGGAGACAGCACCGTCGTCGGCACCGCCACGGTCATCGGCGGCAACTGGGAGATCACCGGCAGCACACCGCTTGCAAACGGCCTGCACACGCTGACCAGCACCGAGACCGATCTTGCCGGCACCGTCTCGCTGGTGTCCGGGGCGCTGGCGCTGACCATCGACAGTACCGCCCCGGTGAATATCCTGGCCCCGGTCCTCGACCCGGGCAGCGACAGCGGCACCAAGGGCGACGACATCACCAAGGTGACCACGCCGATGTTCACCGGCACCGGCACCACCGGCGACCTGGTCACCCTGTATGACGGAACCGCCAGCGTCGGCACCGCCACCGTCGCCGGCGACGGCACCTGGGCGATCACGAGCACCGTCCTGGCAGCCGGGGCGCACAGCCTGACCACCATAGAGACCAACATCGCCGGCACTGTCTCGGGAACGTCCGGACCGCTCGTGCTGACCATCGACACCACCGTGCAGGCGCCTCCCGCCGGCCTGGCGCTGGCAGCCGCGAGCGACAGCGGCACCCAGGGAGACGGCATCACCAGCGACACCACGCCATTCATCGACGGCACCGGCGTGGCGGGCGACATCGTCACCCTGCTGGATGGTGGCGTCTCCATCGGCACGGCGACCGTGGCGGACGACGGCACCTGGTCGGCCACGGGTATCGTGGCGCTGGCAGGCGGCCTGCACACCCTGACCAGCACGGAGACCGACGTTGCCGGCAACGTGTCGGCGGTGTCCGCGTCGCTCGGGCTGACCATCGAGACCTCTACCCCGGCACCGGCCGGCCTGACCCTGGCACTCTCGAGCGACAGCGGCGTGACCGGCGACGACATCACCAAGATCACCACGCCGGTCATCGACGGAACCGGCACCAGCGGCGACGTGGTCACGCTTTACGACGGCGGCACCAGCATCGGCACCGGCACGGTCGCCGGCGACGGCAGCTGGGCGATCACCAGCGCCAACCTGGCCGTCGGTCCGCACAGCCTGACCGCCACCGAGACCGACGTGGCCGGCAACCCCTCGGCCGCATCCGCGCCGCTCGGCGTGACCATCCAGATTTCGACCCCGGCGCCGACCGGCCTGATGCTGTCTGTCGCGAGCGATAGCGGCGTGACCGGCGACAACACCACCAGCGACACCACGCCGGTCATCAGCGGCATCGGCACATTCGGCGACGTGGTCACGCTGTTCGAGGGCGGCACCAGCATCGGCAGCCCTGTCACGGTCGCCGAAGACGGCACCTGGTCGATCACAAGCTCACCCCTCGCGGCCGGCCAGCACACGCTGACCAGCATCGAGACCGACGCCGCCGGCAATGCCTCGGGGGTGTCCGGGTCGCTCGTGGTGACCATCGAGACCACGGCCCTGCCACCGGACAACCTGGCGCTGGCAGCCGCGAGCGACAGTGGCACCCGGGGCGATCACATCACCCGCGTCACCACGCCGATCATCACCGGCACCGGTACCAGCGGCGACGTGGTCACGCTGTTCGACGGCAGCGCCACTGTCGGCAGCGCCACGGTGGCGGGCGGCGTGTGGTCGATCACCAGCGGCACCCTTGCGGAGGGCGGTCATACGCTGACCAGCACCCAGACCGACGTCGCCGGCAATGTCTCGGCCGCGTCCGGATCGCTCTCGCTGACCATCGACACCAGCAGCCCGGCAATTCCCTCGACACCCGTGCTGGACCCGGGAAGCGACAGCGGCGCAGTCGGACGCGACTTCACCAACAACACCACGCCGGTCATCACCGGCACCGGTGTCAGCGGCGACGTGGTCACGCTGTATGACGGCGGCACTGGCGTCCTCGGCAGCGCATTGGTCGATGGCGACGGCGCCTGGACAATCACGAGCACCCTCCTGGCAGCCGGCCCGCACACCCTGACCAGCACCCAGACCGACGCTGCCGGGAATGGCTCGACCGCGTCCGGATCGCTCCTGCTGACCATCGAGACCTCGGCGATGGCACCTTCCGGCCTGGCCCTGTCGATCACGAGCGACAGCGGCGTGACCGGCGACGGTATCACCAACGTCACGTCGCCGGTCATCACCGGAACCGGGGTGAACGGCGACGTGGTCACGCTCCACGACGGCAGCGCCAGCGTCGGCAGCACCACCGTGGCCGACGGCATCTGGGCGATCGAGAGCACGACCCTGGCCGCCGGCCCGCACAGCCTGACAGCCACCGCAACCGATCTTGCCAACAACATCTCGGGCGCGTCCGATCCGCTCGCGCTGAGCATCGACACCACCGTCCAGCCGCCCACATCCGCGCCAACGCTGTCGCCCGATAGCGACAGCGGAACCAAGGGCGACGGCATCACCAACATCAACACGCCGGTCATCACCGGCACCGGGGTGGCGGGCGACACCGTGACCCTGCTGGATGGCGGCATCTCGATCGGCACGGCGACCGTGGCAATCGACGGCACCTGGTCTGTCACCGGCAGCGTGCCGCTGGCCGCCGGTTCGCACAGCCTGACAACCACCGAGACCGACGTCGCCGGCAATATCTCGGCCGCATCCCGACCGCTCGCCCTGGTCATCGACACCACGCTACCGGCAGCACCCTCCGTGCCGATGCTGGCAGATGCGAGCGACAGCGGCGCCAAGGGTGACAACACCACCAACCTCACCACGCCAGTCGTCACCGGGACCGGCACGGCAGGCGACACCGTGACCCTGCTGGATGGCAACCTGTCCATCGGCACGGCACTGGTGGACAACACCGGCGCCTGGTCGGTCACCAGCTCGTTCCTGTCCGATGGCGTGCACTCGCTGACCAGCACGGAAACCGATATCGCCGGTAATTCTTCACCCGCATCCGGGTCGCTCTCGCTGACCATCGACACCGCGACCCCGGCGACGCCGTCCGGACTGGCGCTGGATCCCGGGAGCGACAGCGGCACGGCTGGCGACGGCATCACCAACGTCACCACACCGGTGATCACCGGTAGCGGTGTCGATGGTGACGTGGTCACGCTGTATGACGGGATCAGCCACGTCGTCGGTTCCGCGACGGTGACGGACGGCGCCTGGACGATCAAGGCCACCGCCCTGACAGCCGGCAAGAACAACCTGAGCAGCACCGAGACCGACGCTGCCGGCAATGTCTCGCTGCGGTCCTCGACACCGCTCGTGGTGACCATCGACACCCTGCTCCCGGGGGCTGCTTCGACCCCGGTGCTGTCGTTGGCCAGCAACAGCGGCTCTACACTCGACAACACCACCAACGTCGCCACGCCGGTCATCACCGGCACCGGAACGGCGGGCGATGTCGTGAACCTGCTGGATAACGGTCTCTCCATCGGCACGGCGCTGGTGGACAATACCGGCGCATGGACGATCACCAGCAAGTCCCTGGCCGATGGCGTGCATTCGCTGACCAGCATCGAAACCGATAACGTCGGCAACGTCTCGCCCGCATCCACGGCACTTCTGCTGACCATCGACAGCGTGCTCCCGGGGCCCGCTTCGACTCCGGTGCTGTCGTTGGCCAGCAACAGCGGCTCTACACTCGACAACACCACCAACGTCGCCACGCCGGTCATCACCGGCACCGGAGCGGCGGGCGATGTCGTGAACCTGCTGGATGGGACGAACTCCATCGGCACGGCGACGGTGGACAACACCGGCGCATGGACGATCACCAGCTCATTCCTGGCCGATGGCGTGCATTCGCTGACCAGCATCGAAACCGATAGCATCGGCAATATCTCGCCCGCATCCACGGCACTCCTGCTGACCATCGACAGCGTGCTCCCGGGGCCCGCTTCGACTCCGGTGCTATCGTTGGCCAGCAATAGCGGCTCGACACTCGACAGCACCACCAACGTCGCCACGCCGGTCATCACCGGCACCGGAACGGCGGGCGATACCGTGACCCTGCTGGATGGGACGATCTCAATCGGCACGGCGCTGGTGGACAATACCGGCGCATGGACGATCACCAGCAAGTCCCTGGCCGATGGCGTGCATTCGCTGAGGAGCATCGAAACCGATAGCGTCGGCAATATCTCGCCCGCATCCGCGGCACTCCTGCTGACCATCGACACCGTGCTCCCGGCGGCATCGTCGATCCCGGTGCTGTCGTTGGCCAGCAACAGCGGCTCGACCCTCGACAACACGACCAACGTCACCACGCCGGTCATCACCGGCACCGGAACGGCAGGCGATGTCGTGAACCTGCTGGATGGGACGATCTCCATCGGCACGGCGACGGTGGACAACACCGGCGCATGGACGATCACCAGCAAGTCCCTGGCCGATGGCGTGCATTCGCTGACCAGCATCGAGACCGATAGCATCGGCAATATCTCGCCCGCATCCACGGCACTTCTGCTGACCATCGACACCGTGCTCCCGGCGGCATCGTCGATCCCGGTGCTGTCGTTGGCCAGCAACAGCGGCTCGACACTCGACAACATTACCAACGTCACCACGCCGGTCATCACCGGCACCGGAACGGCAGGCGATACCGTGACCCTGCTGGATGGGACGAACTCCATCGGCACGGCGACGGTGGACAACACCGGCGCATGGACGATCACCAGCAAGTCCCTGGCCGATGGCGTGCATTCGCTGACCAGCATCGAGACCGATAGCATCGGCAATATCTCGCCCGCATCCACGGCATTCCTGCTGACCATCGACACCGTGCTCCCGGCGGTATCGTCGACCCCGGTACTGTCGTTGGCCAGCAACAGCGGCTCGACCCTCGACAACACGACCAACGTCACCACGCCGGTCATCACCGGCACCGGAACGGCAGGCGATGTCGTGAACCTGCTGGATGGGACGATCTCCATCGGCACGGCGCTGGTGGACAACACCGGCATCTGGTCGGTCACCAGCTCGCCCCTGGCAGCCGGCTCGCACACGCTGACAACCACCGAGACCGACAGCGCCGGGAATGTCTCGGCTCCATTCGGCTCGCTCGTGCTGACCATCGACACCGCGATCCCGGAGACCCCGTCGACAGCAGTCCTGGATCCCTCGAGCGATACCGGACTTGCCGGCGACGATATCACCAGCATGACGATGCCGCTCATCACCGGCACCGGCGTGGCAGGCGACATCGTGACCCTGCTGGATGGCAGCCATCCCATCGGCAGCGCAACGGTCGACGTCAACGGCAACTGGTCCGTCACCAGCACGCCCCTGGCTGCCGGCCCGCATTCGCTGACCAGCACCGAGACCGACATCGCCGGCAACGTTTCGGTTGCCTCCACGGCGCTCGTGCTGATCATCGACACCGCACACCCGGCGGCCCCGTCGACCCCGGTACTGTCGCCCGCCAGCGACAGCGGCGTGACAGGCGACAACACTACCAATGCCACCACGCCGGTCATCACCGGGACCGGCGTGACGGGCGACACCGTGACCCTGATGGATGGCGGTTCCTCCATCGGCAGCGCGACGGTCGACATCAACGGCGCCTGGGCGATCACCAGTCTGTTGCTGGCCGACGGCCCGCATTCGCTGACCGGCACCGAGACCGACGTCGCCGGCAATGTCTCGGCCGCGTCCGCACCGCTTGTGCTGATGATCGACACCGTGACCCCGGTGGCCGCGTCGACCCCGGTGCTCTCGCCCGCCAGCGACAGCGGCGTGGCCGGCGACGACATCACCAACGTCACCACGCCGGTCATCACCGGCACCGGTGTCGTCGGCGACACCGTGCAACTTCTCGACGGCGGCACCCTCGTCGGCACCGCGATCGTCGGCGGGGATGCAAGCTGGTCGATCGTGACGAGCGCGCTTGCCGACGGCAGCCATGCGCTCACCACGGTGCAGCTCGATCCCACCGGCAACCAGTCGCCGGCCTCGACGGCGCTCACGCTCGAGATCGACAACATCGCGCCAGCCGCCACCAGCCTGAACCAGACCGCGGCGACCGGACTGGTCGGCGCCGCCTTGGTCGGCAGCACGGTCACGTTGTCTTCGGGAGACACCACGCTCGCCACCCTCGACACCGACGCCGGCGGCAACTGGGGGTTCCGGCCATCCACCCTCGCAGCCGGCTCCTATACGCTGACGGCAACAGTGACGGACACGGTCGGCAACGTGTCGGCCGCGTCCGGCACGCTTGCGGTCATCGTGGCGGCGGATCACAGCTTCACCGTCAGCGCCACCGTCGACGGCCTCCCCTCGGCGTCGGCCTACAGCAACACCGACATGCTGCTGACGCAGGTGGCGACCCAGCCCGACGCCAGCGTGATAGAGCAGAACTTCACTCCGAGCGGGGCACTGATCGCGGCCACAACCAAGAACTCGATCGGATGGGTCACCCAGACCGTCACGCCGACCTCGACTGTCCGCAACATCTACGACACGACAGGATTGCTGATCGGCACCGTAAGCGAAGCCGGATCGGCGACCGGCATCGCGCCGGCAAATTACCTGACGGCAGCGAGCAGCGGCGGCGCGAGCACCGTGACTGACGCAACTCCGAACACCATCAGCCTGTCGTCGGGAAACCAGGCACTGCTGCTTGGCGGCAGCGATACGGTGCAGATCGGCCGCGGCGACGACACGATCACCGCCGGTGGCGCCGCCTCGGTTTCCGCAGGTTCGGGCAACCTCACCTTCTACGGGGGCGTCGGCGTCAGCACGGTCAGCGGTGGTTCCGGTTCAGCCACCATCAGCGGCGGCAGTGGTGGCGGTCAGTTTGCGGGCGGATCGCGCGGCAGCAACCTGCTGGTGGCCGGTAGCGGCAACACCACGCTCAACGGCGGCAGCGGCGGCAGCAACGTCATGTTCGGCGGCACCGGGAACACGACGATCGTCGGCGGCAGCGCGGGACAGGACACCATCGTCGGGGGCTCGGGCACCGGCAGCATCGTCACCGGGCGTGCCGACGTCGTGTTCACCGGCAGTGGCCAGTCCACCATCTACGGGAGCACCGGCGGCTCCAACACCGTGATCGGAGACGGCAACGATGAGATCGTGGGCAACGGCGGGCACAACGCGTTCTTCGGAGGCTCCGGTCACGACACCATGTTCGCGGGCGACGGCGGCAATGCCTTGATCGCAGGCACCGGGACTTCGGTGATGGTGGGTGGCTCGGGCAGCACCGACTTCATTGGAAGCGCCGGGGCGGCGAGTGTCTACGGCGGAGCCGGCAACGATACCGTCTGGAGCGGCACCGGCGAGATGAACGCAACGCTCGGCAACGGCGCCGACACGATCATCCTCCAGCCGGGTGCTGCGGCGATCGTCGGTGGCACCGGTGCCGACCTGTATGATGTGATCAATGGAAATGCCGGCGGGCATGACGTCATCACCGGCTTCAAGACCGGCAGCGACACCATTGCACTGTATGGGTACGCCCTCCCGACTACGATCACCGTCTCCGGTGGAAATACCATGCTGGGCCTGAGCGACGGCACCACCATCACACTGCTTGGCGTCAGCCACCTTCCGCCAGGCGCCGTTGTCTAGGCCGCTGGGGGGCCATTTGGAACAAGGTGCGGCCGAAGGGCGTTCCCCCCGGGATCATGGGAGGACCCGGCCATCGCGACCCGTCCGACCGAGTTGCCACTCGCAGACCTGGGCCATGACCGGGCCCTGCTGGTGTCACGCTGGCTCGAACTGACCCGGCAGATCCTTCCGGAGATGGCCGCCCGCGAGCGGTGGCCGATCCGCCTCGACCACTGCTTCATGCGGGTATGCCTGGATACGGCGATGGGGCGGCGCTGGGACGAGGTGGTGCAACGGCCGGCGATCCGGCATTTGACCGAGGCGGAGCTCGCGCGTGCGGTGGCGGTCGCGGAGTCGCTCGTGCGGGACCCGGGTAACCTGCCCGATTTGAATACGGAAAGTCTCAGGATGCGCGGCCGGCGGTTCTGAAATCCCAGCCGGCGAACAAACGGTGGCGCACCCGGAAAGACTCGAACTTCCAACCCCCAGATTCGTAGTCTGGTGCTCTATCCAATTGAGCTACGGGTGCCTGCCGTGGGCGCGGGGTTTAGCCCAGAAGGTCAGGGATCGCAACCCCCGCTCCAGGGCGTGCCGGCCTTGCGGGCCGGCCTATCGCCCGAGGGCGCGTTGCAGGGGCCGGTCGTGCGCCCGCAGCAGCAGTACCTCGGCCCGGCAGCTCGGCGTGCCATACTGCCCCACCACGGCTTCGTCCTGCCGGTGTCCCTCGAATACCATCGGCACCGGCTTATGATCCACGCCGGACAGCTCGAGCTGGGCGTGCAGATGCTCGCCGTCCGGCTTCACCCGGCCATGCAGCACCAGGACCCCGTCGGCCGGCGCGAAGCTGACCCGTCCGCCATGTACAACCAGGCTCGACGGCCGTTCGGTCGGGCAACTGCCCTGCAAGGCATGCAGCGTGCCCGACCAGGTGCCCTGCAGGGGCGCGGCCAGGGCGCCAGGTGACGAAGCGGTCGCCAGCATCACGACGGTCAGGAGCAACGGCAGGGCAGGGCGCATCGCCCGAGGCTAGTGCGCCGGCCCGGGAATCGCCAAGGGCCGCCAGGCTTGCATCGGTCCGGGATGTCGTGCTGCAAGCCACAGGCTCAGCCCTATGGTAAGGGGCCGCCCCCCGTACGATGTCGAAGGTGTCCACCATGAGCATTCCGCTGGAAGCCGTCCTGCACGAGGACCGGGTCCTGATCCTGGATTTCGGCAGCCAGGTGACGCAGCTGATTGCACGCCGGGTCCGGGAAAGCGGGGTCTACTGCGAGATCTGGCCCTACACCGCCACCATCGAGCGCATCCGCACATTCCGGCCCCGCGGCGTCATCCTGTCCGGCGGCCCCGCCAGCGTGACGGAGGCCGGATCGCCCCGCGCCCCGGAGGCGGTCTTTGCCCTCGGCGTGCCGGTGCTCGGCATCTGCTACGGCCAGCAGACGATGTGCCAGCAGCTCGGCGGCGAGGTGCTGCCGTCCGATCACCGCGAGTTCGGTCGCGCCCATGTCGACATCCTGGAAGACTGCGCCCTGCTGCGCGGCACCTGGCAGCGTGGCGGCCGCGAGCAGGTGTGGATGAGCCACGGCGACCGCGTCAGCCGCCTGCCGCCCGGGTTCCGCGCGGTGGCGGTGAGCGAGGGCGCGCCATACGCCATCATCGCCGACGAGGGGCGCCGGCTCTACGGCGTGCAGTTCCATCCCGAGGTGGTGCACACGCCGCACGGTGCGGCGCTGCTGCGCAACTTCACCCACGACGTCGCCGGCTGCCAGGGCAAGTGGACCATGGCCGGGTTCCGCGACATGGAGATCGCCCGCATCCGCGCCCAGGTCGGCACCGGGCAGGTGATCTGCGGCCTGTCCGGCGGGGTGGATTCATCGGTGGCCGCGGTGCTGATCCACGAGGCGATCGGCGAGCAGCTCACCTGCATCTTCGTCGATCACGGGCTGCTGCGCGCCGGCGAGGCGGAGGAGGTGGTGCGCACCTTCCGTGGCCGTTTCAACATCAAGCTGGTGCATCGCGACGCCAGCGCGCTGTTCCTCGACGCGCTCGAGGGGGTGGCCGACCCGGAGACCAAGCGCAAGACCATCGGGCGCCTGTTCATCGAGGTCTTCGAGGAGGAAGCCAAGGCTCTCGGTGGCGCCGACTTCCTGGCCCAGGGCACGCTGTATCCGGATGTGATCGAGAGCGTGAGCTTCACCGGCGGCCCCTCGGTCACCATCAAGTCGCACCACAACGTAGGTGGCCTGCCGGAGCGCATGCGCATGCAGCTGGTCGAGCCGCTGCGCGAGCTGTTCAAGGACGAGGTGCGTGCGCTGGGCCGCGAGCTCGGCATTCCGGAGAGCATCGTCGGCCGTCATCCGTTCCCCGGGCCGGGCCTCGCGATCCGCATGCCGGGCGGGATCACCCGCGACGGTCTCGCCATGCTGCGCCGCGCGGACAGCATCTTCCTCGAGGAGATCCGTTCGGCCGGGCTGTACGATGCGATCTGGCAGGCCTTCGCGGTGCTGTTGCCGGTTCGCACCGTGGGCGTGATGGGTGACGGCCGCACCTATGACCAGGCTTGCGCATTGCGTGCGGTGACCAGCACCGACGGCATGACGGCGGACGTCTATCCGTTCGACATGGGCTTCCTCAACCGGGTGGCGGGACGCATCGTCAACGAGGTGCGCGGGATCAACCGGGTGACCTACGACATCACCTCAAAGCCACCCGGGACGATCGAGTGGGAGTAAGGGAGGTCGCGGCGCAGCAGCATTCCGTGAGCCATACTACTGCTCCTTCCTGAACAGGTCCTGGAAGATCAGCGGCCCCCAGACGCGGCCGCGTGCGTGCACCAGCGCTCCGCCCTCGCCGAGCTTTCCCAGCTTGACGGGTGCGAACCCGAGTTGCCTGGCCAGCGCTGCCACCGGAGGGATCGCATCCTCGTCGTCGCTCGCCAGGAATACGACCCGGTGGCCGCCCTCGACGACCGGATCGGTCGCCAGGGTGGCCGCCCCCAGGTGGTTGAACCCTTTGACAAGCCTGGCGCCTGCGAAGGCCTTCGCGACGAAGGCGGAGGACAGGAGGCCGTCCAGTTCCTCGAGCGGCACCAGCGCGTTCATCGCGTCGATGACGGTCTTGCCGTTCCAGTCCGGCAGGGCGGCCGCAATCCCGGTATGCTCCCCGAACGGGATCGCCAGGATGATGGTGTCGGCCCTGAGCGCATCCTGCAACGACCTGGCGATGACCGTGGGCCCGATCGCCCGGGCCAGCGGCGCCAGCGCCTCGGGTGGACGGCGGCTCGCGACGGTCACCTCGATGGTCCTGCGGGCGAAGGCGTGGGCAAGGGCCTGGCCAATCTTGCCGAACCCGATGATCGCATGGCTCATGATACTGCTCCCGACGTTTCCACGAGTGATCCAGCCTCAGATGGCCGAGAGGCCGCCGTCGACAGCCAGCTCCATCCCGTTCACGAAGCTCGAATCGTCTGACGCGAGAAACACCGCCGCTGCCGCGATTTCCTCGGGACGACCCATCGTTCCGCGCGGGATCAGGGACTCGAACATCCGCTTGGCCTCCTCGGTGAGAACCTGGTCCTGCATCGGTGTTGCGATCGGTCCCGGACTCAGCACGTTCACCCGGATCTTCCGGCCCTTCAGTTCATTGAGCCATCCGCGGGCGAAAGCGAGCAGCGTCGCCTTGCTCGCCGCATACACGCTGAAACCCGGAAAACCTTTTACCGAAGCAACCGACCCGGTCATGAAGATCGAGCCGCCATCGTTGAGCAGCGGCAACGCCTTCTGAACCGTGAACAGCGTGCCACGGGCATTCAGGCCGAAGGTCGCATCGAAATGCTGTTCGGTGATCTCGCCCAGTGGAACCGCTTCGCCCATGCCGGCACTCGCATACAGGATGTCGATCCTGCCCTTCACCCGCTTCACCGTGTCGAACAGCCGGTCGAGGTCGTCGAGATTGGCTGCATCGCCGCGTATGCCGGTCACGTTCCGGCCGATCAGCTCGACGGCCTCATCGAGCGTTTCCTGCTTCCGGCCGGTGATGAAGACATAGGCGCCTTCCTCGACGAAGCGCCTGGCACTCGCCAGCGCCAGGCCGCTCGATCCACCGGTGATGACCGCGACCTTGCCTTCAAGCTTTCCCATGACCTATCCCGTCCCTGTGTGCCCGGAGGATTTCCCCGGCACCCTCGACATGGGTCCGCCGCAGTGAGCCATTGAGTGCGGAAGCGCGCACAGCCGTGGTGCGTGGACGATCCAGCTTCTATGGTGGGGCCCGCAACGCTGTTCGAAATGCCGGATGCGAATTTCGGAAGGCGCACCCTACGGTGCCGGATCGCATCATGATCGATTGGGATGACGTTCGCTTCTTTCTCGCCGTCGCACGTGGAGGTTCGGTTCGAGCCGCCGCCGGGCACCTCGGTGTGAACCATTCGACCGTACTGCGACGCATCGCGCAGCTCGAGGAACGCCTCGGCGCGCACATGTTCGAAAAGCTGCCATCCGGCTTTCGTCTGACGGAAGCGGGCGGGGAGATCCTCGAACTCGCGCACCAGATGGAAGCGTCGTCGCACCAGATAGAGGCGCGCGTCCTTGGTCGCGACCAGGGCGTGCGCGGGCTTCTGCGGGTGACGTTGGCACCCATCCTCGCAACACGCCTGCTCATGCCGGATCTCGCCGATTTCGCGCGTCTGCATCCGGACATCGAGATGGAAATCCTGTCGTCCGGCGAACTGGCAAACCTGACCAACCGGCAGGCCGATGTCGCGATCCGCGTCGTCTACGACCGCAGCACCCTGCCGCTCAATCTGCACGGCATGAAGGGTCCCGAGCTGTTCAGCGGCGTCTACATGTCCCGTGCTCGACTGGCCGCATGGCGCACTGGAGCGCGCGATCCCGTCCGGTGGATCGTCATCAGCATCCACGGCATCCCGGAGTGGGCTGGAGAGGGTGAGGTTCGTGCGACGGGGGTTCCGTTCCGGACCACGGACGCGGAGGCGCAGCTCGTTGCAGCGCGCAACGGGCTGGGGATGACGACACTGCCTTGCTTCGTCGGAGATGCCGACCTCCTGCTGGCGCGGGTGCCGGGCACCGTGCTTCACATGCAGGGTGCGCTCTGGATCCTCACGCAGGGGGAGACGCGCAAGACGAAGCGTGTGCGGCTCTTCACCGAGTCCGTATTTCGCAGGCTCGAGGCGTATTCGGCGCTTCTTGCCGGACAGTCGATACTGCGGGACTGAGGTGAGGTCAGGTCGCCAGCTCGGCGCCTGCGGCTGCGGTCTGCCCGCCCATGCCGTATTCGACCACTTCACGCAGCTTCTCGTGCAGCGCGGTGTTCGCCGCCACCACGTTGCACTCCATGTCCATGGCGTTCTGCTCCTGGCCATACGGGTCGGTGGCATAGCCGCCCGCCTCGCGCACCAGCAGCAGCCCGGCCGCGACATCCCACGGCTTCACGCCCAGCTCCCAGTAGCCGTCGAAGCGTCCGGCGGCGACCCAGGCGAGATCCAGCGCCGCCGCGCCGAACCGCCGGATTCCGGCGACCTGCGGCATCAGCGCGCCCAGCGTGCGCGCGAACGGCAGCCGGCGCTGCGCCGGGATTGCCGCGAACGGAATGCCGGTTGCGAACACCGCCTCGGAGATGTCGCGTCGCGCCGACACCCGCAGCCGGCGCTCGTTGAGGTACGCGCCAGCACCCTTCTCGGCCCAGAACATTTCGTTGGCGGCAGGATTATAGACCACCGCCGCCGCAACCTCGGCGCCACCATCCGGCAGCCGCTTCTGCAGCGCGATGCTGATCGCCCAGTGCGGCATGCCGTGCAGGAAGTTGGTGGTGCCGTCGAGCGGATCGACCACCCAACGCCACGCCCAGTTCGCCGAGCCAGAGGAGCCGCTCTCCTCCATCAGGAAGGCGAACCCCGGCCGCGCCCGCGCGAGTTCCTCGCGGATCGTCGCCTCCGCGCGCAGATCGGCCTGCGACACGAAATCCGACGGTCCCTTGATGCTGACCTGCAGCTGCTCGACCTCGTTGAAGTCGCGCAGCAGACGCTTGCTCGCCTTCTGCGCCGCGTTCTGCATCACGGTGATCTGCGGCGACAGGCGGGGGGACATCGGAACTAGCCCTTGGCGCGTTCGACATAGGTGGAGTCGTCGGTACGCACCACGATGCGCTCCCCGGTCTCGATGAACGGCGGCACCATCGTCTTGACGCCGTTGGACAGCTTGGCCGGCTTGTACGACGACGTCGCGGTCTGTCCCTTGGTCACCGGGTCGGCCTCGACGATCTGCAGCGTCACCATCGCCGGCAGGTGCATCGCCACCGGGTCGCCTTCGACCAGGTCGACGATGACCGTCATGTTGTCCTGCAGGAACGGCAGCTGCTCGCCCAGGATGTCGGCCGGGATCAGCGCCTGCTCGAAGGTCTCGGGATCCATCAGCACCAGGTTGGTGCCGTCCTGGTAGGAGTACGTGTACTCCTTTTCCTCGGTCATCAGCCGCTCGACGGTGTCCGCGGTGCGCCAGCGCTCGTTGGTCTTGTTGCCGGTCTTGAGGTCGCGCATGTCGACCTGGATGAAGGCGCCGCCCTTGCCCGGGCTGATGATCTGCTGCTTCAGCACGGTCCAGCGTCGGCCGTCGTGCTCGATGACCTGTCCGGCGCGGATGAGGTTGGCCTGCTGCTTCATGGTCCTGATCTCTGCTGTGCGAAAGAGCCGTGCGGTCGCGCTCTTGATCAAGCCGACTGAACCGCGGGCTTCTATCCCCTTGCATGGGCTCCGGCAAGGCGGGCACCGCCCGGGGCGAGCCGATGCAGCCGCCCCGCCGGGTCGCGCACCGTGCCGGCGGCGGCATCGACATACTCGGGGCCGATCGGCACCTTGCCGTGCCCGTCCGGGATGTCGAGCACGTAGGTCGGCCAGGCGAGGCCGGTGACGCGTCCGCGCAGGCCCGCCAGCAGCCGCCTGCCTTCCTCGATCGGCACATGGAAGCGGCTGGTGCCCGGCGCCGCGTCGAGCTGGTGCAGATAGTACGGCTTGATGCGCAGCCGCACCATCGCGCGCAGCAGCGCCTCCAGCGTCGCCTCGTCGTCGTTCACGCCACGCAGCAGCACCGACTGCCCGAGCACCGGGATCGCCCTGGCCTGCACCCGGCGGATCGCCACCGCCGCCTCCGGGGTGAACTCGCTGGCATGGTTGGCATGCAGCACCAGCCAGAGCGCGCCCTCGGCCTGCATCGCGTCCGCCAGCGCCTCCGTCAGGCGCTCGGGAGCCGCCACCGGCACCCGGCTATGGATGCGTATGGTGGTGATGTGCGGCATGGCGTCGAGCGCCTGCACGATGCGGGCAAGGCGGCGCGGCGACAGCATCAGCGGATCACCCCCGGTCAGGATCACCTCGCTGATGGTGTCCCGCCCGGCCAGCCAGTCCAGCGCCCGTTGCAGCGCCGCCTCGTCCAGCACCCCGCCGCCGGGTCCGACATGCTCGCGACGGAAGCAGAACCTGCAATAGAGCGGACACACCAGCAGCGGCTTGAGCAGGGCACGGTCGGCATAGCGGTGCACGATGCCCGGCACCGGCGAGAAGGCGTCGTCGCCGATCGGATCCGCCACCTCGTGCGCCGCCACCGACAGCTCGTCCGGATGCGGGATCACCTGCCGCCCGATCGCGTCGTCTGGCCGCCCGATCAACGCCCGGAACGCAGGCGGGATCAGGGTGGCATAGCGGGCGGCCACCGCATCCAGCGCGTCGCGGTCGGCCCCCTCGGCGAGGCCCGATGCGATCAACCCCTCGATGCCGTTGATGGCGGACTTGATGCGGTTCATGGCGGGGCTGTACTGCCGGGCCCATGCAGCCGCAACCGCCTGGCCCATGACGCAGCCCTCTATTGCCGACCGCCTGCCGCTGCTGCGACGGCGGGCCTTGCTGGTGCGCGGGGTGCGCGGCTTCTTCGAGGCGCGCGGCTATCTCGAGGTCGAGACGCCGTTCGCGGTGCCGACTCCCGGCGAGGAGGTGCATCTGCTCGCCTTCGGCACCGAGCGGCTGGCGCCCGACGGCAGCAGGCAGCGTCTGTTCCTGCACACCAGCCCCGAATTCGCGATGAAGCGCATCGTCGCCGCCATCGGCGAACCTGTGTTCCAGCTGGCCCGGGTCTGGCGCAACGGCGAGGCCGGCCCGACGCATGCCGCCGAGTTCACCATGCTGGAATGGTATCGGCCCGGCGCCGGCCTGGACGGGCTGATGGACGAGACCGAGGCGTTGCTGCGCGCCCTGCTGCCGCCGGTGGTCGAGCGCGACGGCAGCCCCTGCCGCATCGACCTGCCGTTCGAGCGGCTGACGCTGCAGGATGCCTTCGCCCGCCATGTCGGCGCCGACCTGCTCGGGACCCAGGGCGACGTGGTGGCGCTGGCGCAGCAGGCAGGCGTACAGGTCCGCTGGGGCGAGGACTGGGAGGACCTGTTCTTCCGGCTGCTGCTGACCCATGTCGAACCGCGGATCGGGCGCGCGCGGCCGACCTTCCTGACCCACTGGCCGGCCGCGCAGGCTGCCCTGGCCCGCCGCGACCCTGGCGATCCGCGCGTCGCGCTGCGCTTCGAGCTCTATGCCGGCGGCCTCGAGATCGCCAATGCCTTCGACGAACTGACCGACCCCGTGGAGCAGCGGCAGCGGTTCCTGCATGACAGGGCGCGCCGTGCTGCCCTGCCGAGGCCGGACGGAGAGCCGCGCGAGGATTGGCCACTCGACGAGGCGCTGCTGGATGCCCTGCGGCATCTGCCCGCCTGTGCCGGCATCGCGCTCGGCTTCGACCGGCTGGTCATGCTGGCAACCGGAGCGGTACGGATCGGCGACATTCTCTGGCTGGGCGGCGACCAGCACGGCGCCTGAATTTTTGTAACCTGAACCTCACATGACCATCCGGGCCGTGGATCCGGACGTTTACGCACCACCTGTAGGGTCAAGCTCGAAGTAGGGGTATCCGCCCATGTCCGTCCGCCGTCTCGTTCCCCTGGCCGCCCTGGCGGTCCCGCTCTGCCTGCTGGCCGCCTGCCAGACACCCTCGCCGGCCCAGCGCCGCCTGCTCGATTCGATGATCGGCCGCAGCCAGGTCGACCTCGTGCGCAGCTTCGGCGTGCCCTCGCGGACCTACAGCGCCGAGGGCCATACCTTCCTCGCGTATGTCGACAACGAGTCCAGCTACAGCCCCGGCGTCGGTCCCGGCTGGGGATGGGGTTGGGGCGGCTATGGCTGGGGTGGCGGCGGCTTCGGCTACGGCGGATACGGCGGCGGCTTCGGCGGCGGCTATGGCGGCTTCGGAGGCTTCCCGCCGACCTACTACAACTCCGTCTGCACCACGACCTTCGAGGTCACCGGCGACCGCGTCGCCTCCTGGTCGTTGCGTGGCGATGGTTGCTGAGGGCCCATTGCGCCGAAGCGGTCGCACCTCCCGCGCTTAACCGTTATGAACACCGGGTGGGGATGTTCCGGCCGCATGGCCGGGTCGAGGGGGTCGGCATGAGGCGTTTGCAGTCGGTTGCGGGTCGCGTGGTTCTGGTGGCTGCCATGATGGCAGGCCTGTCGGCTTGCGAAAGCGGCGCGCGGCAGGATCCGCTGCCGATCGTCGGCAGCTCCAACGACATCGTCTTTGCCGACGTGCCGGTCTACACCGACCGCACCGTGGACGAGAGCATCGTCGGCTCGCTGGAGCTGACCGACTATGCCGTCGGTCTCTACCGGACCGGCCTGCTGTCGACGTTGCAGCGCAACGGCCCCTTCACCGTTTTCGCACCGCCCAACGCGCCACTGGAACAGCAGCAGCATGACGCCTACGGCCAGTTGCTGGCACCGGCCAACGCGCCCCTGCTGAAGCGGCTGCTCGCCTACACCATCGTTCCCGGCAGCTACAGCGAGCAGCGGCTGCGCACGATGATCGCGCACCAGCATGGCCCGGTGGCGCTGACCACTCTGGACGGACGCGACGTGCTGACCTTCTCCGTCGAGCCCGGCACCGGCCAGCTGCTGCTCCAGGATCCGCAGGGCCGCACCAACCGCATCTGGCTCTCGAATGTGCCGCAGTCCAACGGCGTGCTCTACGTGACGCAGTCGCTGCTCTCACCGGGCGTCCGGCTGGCGGCGGACATCGGCGCTTCGCCTGCCGCCGCGGGCCAGCTCACCTACGTGCCGGGAGACTTCAGCACCGGGGTGGGCGCTCGCCGCTAGCCGATCACGCTCGCCTCCGCGATGCCCCGGTTCATCGCCTTGACACCGCCGGCCGGGCCGTCCGGATGGTCCCAGACCGCGCCCACCACAGCCAGGAAGTCGGCCCCGGCCCGGACCAGGCCGGCGCAGTTCTGCGGCGTGATGCCGCCGATCGCCACCACCGGCAGCTCCATCACCTCCGACCACCAGGCCAGCAGGTCGGGATCGGCGCGGACGTCGGTGTCCTTGGTGCCGCTGGGGAAGAACGCCCCGAACGCGACGTAGTCGGCGCCGCTCTCGCCGGCAAGCATGGCGGCGTCCCGGCTGTCGTAGCAGGAGATCCCGAGCTGCAGGTCGCCCAGCAGGGCACGCGCCTGCTCCGCGGGCATGTCTTCGGCGCCGACATGGGCGCCGTCGCAGCCATGCCGCACCGCGAGGTCCGGCCGGTCGTTCAGGATGAAGGCAACGCCGCGCTCCTGCACCACCGGGCGCAGCAGCTCGATGGCGCGTATCACCTCGGCGTCCGGCACGTCCTTCAGGCGAAGCTGCACGGCTGCGACGTCGCCTGCATCGAGTGCTGCCGCGAGCCGGTCCCGGAAGGCGGCCGGGTCCAGGGCCGGCGGCGTGACCAGGTAGAGCCGGCAGCCCTCCGGCGCCGCCTTCGGTGAAGACGCCACTGCCTACAGCCCGACCTGTCGGCCGGTCTGCACGAAATGGTCGCGCGGCAGGTCGAAGCGGTCAACGAAGTGCACCGCGTTGCGGTACATGAAGCCGAACAGCATGCGGCGCCAACCGGGCAGGCGGGAGCGCGGCCGGGTCTGGTCACGCACCACTTCGTCCCGGCCGCCGACGAACAGCGCGTCCTGCGGCACCACCGGGCAGCCCTTGCGCTGCGCCAGGGCCAGCGCTGCCGGGAGGCTCGGGATCTCCACGAAGCCGTAGCGCGCGACCATGTGCCAGAGGCCGCCTTCGAACTTGTTCAGCGTGATCCGCTCTTCCGGCGGCACCCGTGGCGTTTCCTCGAACTCGACGGTGAGTGTCACGACGTGCTGCTGCAGGGCGCCGAACTGCGCGACGTGCGACAGCATCACCGGCGCGATCGGCTCGCGGATGCGGGTGAGGAACACCACGGTGCCCGGCACCCGGGGGATGTCGCCCTCCGCGAGCTGCTGCAGGAATTTCTCGGGCGCCAGCACATGCTCGCCCGAGACCTCGCGCAGTGCCGCGAGGCCACGCCGCCAGGTGCTCATGATGGTGAACATCAGCAGGCCGGCGAGCAGCGGAATCCAGCCGCCTTCGAGCAGCTTCATCAGGTTGGCCGAGAAGAAGGCGAAATCGACCACCAGGAACAGCCCGGCGACCGGGAGCGCCGCCGCCACCGACCAGCCGGCGCAGCGCCGGAAGTAGGAATACAGCAGCACGGTGGTCAGCAGCATGGTGGTGGACACCGCGGTGCCGTACGCGCCGGCGAGCTTGGCGGAGCTGCCGAACCCGGCGGTCACGCCGACGGTGAACAGCATCATCACCCAGTTCACCGCCGGCACGTAGATCTGGCCGTACTCCTTGTCGGAGGTCTGCCGGATGTTCAGCCCGGGGAACCAGCCGAGCTGGATCGCCTGCCGGGTCATCGAGAACACCCCGGTGATGATCGCCTGGCTGGCGATGATGGTGGCCGCCGTCGCCAGCACCACCATCGGCCAGATCGCCCATTCGCTGATCGCGGACGGCAGGATGCCGTAGAACGGGTTGTCCGGCAGCTTCTTCTGGCCGATCAGCGAGGCCGACTGGCCGGCGTAGCAGAGCAGCAGCGCCGGCAGCACGACGACGTACCAGGCGAGGCGGATCGGCCGCCGTCCGATATGGCCCATGTCGGCGTACAGCGCCTCGGCGCCGGTCAGCGACAGGAACACGCCACCGAGCACGGCGAAGCTGCCCCAGCCATGGTGCTGCAGGAAATGGATGCCGTGCCGGGGGTCGACGGCGAACATCACCTCCGGATGGCGGGTGAGCGCGATCGCGCCAAGCGTGCCGATGGTGATGAACCACAGCAGCATGACCGGGCCGAAGATCGAGCCGATCCGCGCGGTGCCGAAGGTCTGCAGGGTGAACAGCCCGACCAGGATGCCGACCGCGATCGGCATGATCAGGTGGTTGAGCGCCGGCGTCGCCACCTTGACGCCCTCGATGGCGCTCAGCACCGAGATCGCGGGTGTCAGGATGCCGTCGCCGTAGAGCAGCGCGCCGCCGAACAGGCCGCAACTCAGCAGGATGCCGGTGGTGACGCCGCGTCCGACCCGGACCCGGCTGCTGGTCACCAGCGAGGTCAGGGCAAGGATGCCGCCCTCGCCGTTATGGTCGGCCCGCATCACGAAGATGCAGTATTTGAGGGAGACGGTGAGCAGCAGTGCCCAGATGATCAGCGACAGGACGCCGAGCACGGTGTCCGGATCGACATGCCCGCCGGTGGTCTCCAGGATGGTCTGCATGGTGTAGAGCGGGCTGGTGCCGAGGTCGCCATAGACGATGCCGAGCGCGGTCAGCATCGCGAGGGGCAGGGGCGGTTTCGGCTTCTGCATCGGCTGTGTCATCGCGGAAGAACGTCCACCTCTTCGAATTTCGCCAGCGGCGCAAAGCTCGGCACCGGATCGGCACGCAAAAGCGCCGGCCAGTGACGCAGCAGCAAGCCGATCTTGTCCAGCACCCGGTGCATGTCCGCGATCTCGCGGGCGATCCGGTCGTCGCTGCCAAGACCCCCATGCGAGGGCTCGCCGGACACCACGCGGGCGCCCGCGGAAATCCTGAGCGCCCCGGCCGATGCTCCGCCGAGGGCAACGTGTGCAACCGGGACGGGTTGGCCGACATGGCACAGAAGCCCCGCAAGCGCCCGCTCCGACGGCGAGGCGTCGTCCGGCAGCGCCAGCGAGACGTCGGCGTTCAGCCAGCGATACAGCCGCCGTGAATCCTCCAGCGGCAACGGGCCACGGGTCGATGCTTCATCGCCGGCAGGCGGGCCTGGGGGCGGCGCCAGCACGGTGAAGCTGAGGATGGTCTGCAGCCGGTCCCAGCTGGCGCCGGCATCGCGCCGCGGCGGCGGCACGTCGATCAGCACCAGGTCGGGATGTGCGATGACCGCCGCCCGCACGCTGCCCAGGAAGCGCTGCAGGCGCTGCAGCAGCTTGTCCTCCGGGACCGCCCGGAATGCCTGCATCTCCGCAAGTGCCGCCTGCCAGCGCAGCAGCATGCCGTGATTGACGACGCCGGACAGGTGGCGCGCAGCTTGCGTCTGCGCCGGCCAGTCGGCCTGGCTGCCATAGGCCGCAAGCCCCGGCGGCAGGCTGTGCGTCCGTAGCCGCCGCGCCACCTTCTGCGGCAGCAGCAGGGCGCCGCAGAAGGGCGGTCCGGTGAAGAACTTCGAACCGGTGATCATCACCATCCAGCCACGCGCCAGATAGTCGCGGACGCGGCGCGGATCGAGGCGCGCCTGGCAGGCATCCACCACTACGTCGATGCGGTCGGTCTGGCCGAGCGAAGCCTGCAGCGCGTCCAGGCAAGCCGGCGACGGCGCCAGCAGCCCGGTCTTGGACAGGTCCAGCAGATGCAGCAGCACGTGGCGACCGGCTGCATGCTCGTCACGCGCAAGGCGCACGCAGTCGGCTGCGATGGCGTCGTTGTCGCGCATGGCGCCGGCGGCGGTGCGGATCGCCACCGACAGCACCCGCACGTCCGCCGTGAAGCCGTCGATGCGGTCGCCCTTGCGCACGCGCTGCCGCCCGGAGGTGTCGTCGGCGAAATGCCGTCCGCCGGCGGCGAGCGGTACCCCGGTCCCGGTCTCCTCGGGCGCCACCAGGATGTTGCTGATCGCCTCCGCCGGCCCGGCGAGCGCCAGGGCGAGCAGCTCGCAGTCGGTGCCGGAGGCCGCCAGCACCACCTCGCTGCCGTTGGTCCGAGTGTCGCGGCCGAGGCCGAAATGCGCGGCGATGCCGTCGCGTACCGCCTGCGCCTCGGCCGTCAGCGCAGCCTCCGCGTGGCCGCTGAAGGTGGCTGCCGCCAGCCGCAGGCGCGCCACCTCGGCGCCACCGAAGCCGCGCTCGGACAGCGACGAGGCGGTCGAGGAGGCGAAGGTGATGGCCCACGGGCGCGGCCGGTGCGAGCAGCCGTAGTGGTTCAGGCCGGTGGCCGGATCGACCGCGAGGCGCTGGTCGCCGCCCTGCGCCATCAGCGCTTCCGCCGGTCCGAGCAGATGCCAGATCGCCGCCAGCCGAAGCACGATGGCGTCGGGCACCGTGCTGTCGTCCACGCCGAGGCAGGCGGAGCGTAGCAGGCGATAGGACGAGCCCTGCAGGCCGCGTACCTGCGCCCATACCCGGTCCAGCACCGCGCGCTCCGGCATCGAGGGGGCGGCCATCGCCTCCAGCCAGCTCATCGGCGCGATGCGCGTGGCCGCCTCGCCGGCCGGCCCGTCGAGTTGCCAGAACAGCGAGGCGGTGCGGGCGGCGCACAGCCCCGCGAGTATCGGGCGATCGCACTCCGGCAGGTTGCATGGCAGCAGCAGGTCGGTGCCGCCACGGGCAGCGACGTCGAGCAGCATGGACAGCTCGAGCGCATGCCGGATGTGGAACGCGCATACCCTGGCCGGCCCGAGGCAACTCGCACCCAGCACCACCTCGCCGCCGGGATCGGCGCGGAATGCGGTATCGAGGGAGGCATCGAAGGCAATCCGGCGACCGAGCGCGACAACGCGGAGGTCGGGACGATCGAGCGCCGCCAGGAGCTGCGTATTCAGCTTTTCCGCATACATCCCAGGGGTCCGCCGGTTGCAGGATGGCCGCTTAATGCCCGTTGCGAGAGCTGCCGCAAAGAGCAAGTCGTGTAACCGCCGGAAGTGTAACAGCAGCGGTTCACAATATGTTGCCTGCCGTCACCGACGCTGCCAAGTTGCCCCCCCGGCATCAGCGACCGGAACGAAGAATGGGACCGCACGATGCGAATTCTGCTGACCGGTGGATGCGGCTTTATCGGCTCCGCCGTGGTGCGGCACCTGATCCGTGCAACGGCGCACAGCGTGGTCAACGTCGACCTGATGACCTACGCGGCGTCCGAGGCGGCGCTGGAGGAGGCCCGCGGCAACGCGCGTCATGTACTGGTGCGCGCGGATGTCGCCGACCTTGCCGCGATGCAGCGGCTGTTCGCCGAGCATCGTCCGGACGCGGTCATGCACCTGGCCGCCGAGAGCCATGTCGACCGGTCCATCGATGGACCCGCGGTGTTCATCCAGACCAACGTGGTCGGCACGTTCACGCTGCTGGAAGCCGCGCGGCATTACTGGTCGGCGCTCGACGAGGCGGGGAAGGCGCGGTTCCGCTTCCACCACGTCTCGACGGACGAGGTGTTCGGAGCACTCGGCGATGATGACTCTCCATTCACCGAAACGACGCCGTACGATCCGCGCAGCCCGTATTCGGCGAGCAAGGCGGCTTCCGACCATCTGGTCCGCGCCTGGCATCACACCTACGGCCTGCCGGCGTTCGTGACCAACACCACCAACAACTACGGGCCGTGGCATTTCCCGGAGAAGCTGATCCCGCTGGTGACCATCAATGCCATCGAGGGACGCGAGCTGCCGGTGTACGGCAACGGCGCCAACCAGCGCGACTGGCTGTTCGTCGAGGATCATGCGGAGGCGCTGGTGCGCGCGCTCGAGCACGCGATCCCCGGCGAGACGTACGCGATCGGGGCGCGGCAACCACGGTCGAACCTCGAAGTGGTGCGCACCATCTGCCAAGTGCTCGACGACCTGCGTCCGGATCCCGCCGGCCCGCGCGAGCGGCTGATCCGTTTCGTCGCCGACCGGCCGGGTCACGATTTCCGCTACGAGATCGACCCCTCGCACGCGGAAACCGAACTCGGCTGGCGCGCACGACATGATTTCGAACAGGGCATCCGCCGCACGGTGCAGTGGTATCTCGATCACCAGGAGTGGTGGCAGGCGATCCGCGCCAGGACCTACACCGGACAGCGCCTCGGAACCGCCGCATGAACGGCGCTCCGGCGAACGCCGCTTCTTCCCACGCCCAGGAACCGGCGGGCGGCCCGGCGATGAAGGGTATCCTGCTGGCCGGCGGCTCGGGCACGCGTCTGCATCCGATGACGCTCGCGGCGAGCAAGCAGCTGCTGCCGGTGTACGACAAGCCGATGATCTATTATCCGCTCAGTACCCTGATGCTGGCCGGCATACGCGACATCATGATCATCTCGACGCCGGCCGACCTGCCGCAATTCGAGCGCCTGCTCGGTGATGGCAGCCGGTTCGGCGTGCGCTTCACCTATCGCGTGCAGCCGAGCCCGGACGGCATCGTGCAGGCATTCCTGATCGCCGACGACTGGCTGCTGGGTGCGCCGTGCGCGCTTGCGCTCGGCGACAACCTCATCTTCGCCGATCATCTCGGCGATCTGCTGCGTGGCGCCGCCGCGCGTCCGGAAGGTGCGACCGTATTCGCCTACCAGGTGCGCGATCCGGAACGCTACGGCGTCATCAGCTTCGATGCCGATGGCCGCGCGCTCGAGGTGGTCGAGAAGCCGACCGATCCGCAATCGAACTGGGCGATCACCGGCCTGTATTTCTACGATGCCCGGGTCAGCGAATATGCCCACCGCATCCGCCCGTCGGCGCGCGGCGAACTCGAGATCACCGATCTGAACCGCATCTATCTCGACGAGGGTTCGCTGCATGTGGAGAAACTCGGACGCGGCTGCGCCTGGCTCGATGCCGGCATGCCGGACAGCCTGATGCAGGCCGGCACCTTCGTGCAGACCATCCAGTCCCGCCAGGGCATGCTGGTCGGCTGCCCCGAGGAGGTCGCCTTCCGGATGGGTTTCATCGACGGCCTCACGCTCCGCCGTCATGCGCAGGGCCTCAGCAAGACCGAGCTCGGGCGACTGCTGCTCGAGCTCGCCGATGGCGGGCACAGCTAGGGTCTGTCGGGCGATCAACGGAGAAGCATCATGCAGGTCGAGCCGCTCGCCATTCGCGAAATCGTCCTGGTCACGCCCGCGCGTTTCTCCGACGAGCGCGGTTTCTTCTCCGAGACCTACAACCTGGCGCGCATGCGCGAGGCCGGCATCACGCCGGAGTTCGTGCAGGACAACCACAGCCTGTCGCGGCAGCGCGGCGTGGTGCGCGGCCTGCACTGCCAGGTGGCGCCGTATCCGCAGGGCAAGCTGGTGCGCTGCACGCGCGGCGCGATCTTCGATGTCGCCGTCGATATCCGTGCCGGGTCGGCGACCTATGGCAAATGGGTGGGCGCCGAGCTGTCGGAAGCGAACTGGTCGCAGCTCTGGATCCCGCCCGGCTTCCTGCACGGCTTCTGCACGCTGACCGAGGATACCGAGGTGCAATATAAGTGCACCGACGTCTGGAACCGCGAGTGCGAGCGCGCGGTGTCGTGGAACTCCGCCGAGATCGGCATCGAGTGGCCGATCGCGGAGCACGAGGCGGTACTGTCCGACAAGGACCGGCAGGCACCCGGGTTCGCCGAGGCCGCCGGCTGGTTCCGGCTGTGATGCGCCCGATCCTGGTCACCGGCGGCGGCGGCCAGCTCGCTGTCGCGCTGGCGAACCTCGGCGGCGGGCGGGTGCAGCGGGTCGGGCGCCCGGGGTTCGACTTCGATCGTCCCGAGACGCTGGCGGCCACGCTCCGGCAGGTCGAGCCTCGCATGGTGGTGAATGCTGCCGCCTGGACCGCGGTCGATGCGGCTGAAGCCGACGAGGCCGCTGCCGCCCGGGCCAACACCGACGGACCGGCACGGCTCGCCGGCCTGTGCGCGGAAGCCGGCATTCCGCTGATCCACGTTTCCACCGACTACGTGTTCGACGGCGACAAGGGCGCGCCCTACCTCGAGACCGATCCGACCAGCCCCACCGGCGCCTATGGGCGCACCAAGGCGGCGGGCGAGCAGGCGGTGCTGGCGTCCTGCCCGCAGGCAATCGTCCTGCGCACGTCCTGGGTCTATTCGGCGACCGGCCGCAACTTCGTGCGCACCATGGTCGAGGCCGGCGCGACCCGCCCGGTGCTGCGCGTGGTCGGCGACCAGCGCGGCTGTCCGACCAGCGCCGACGACCTCGCGGCCGCCATCCTGGCCATTGCCGAACGTCTCGACGAGACCGGCTGGCGGCCCGGCTACGGCGGCATCTTCCATGCCGCCGGCACCGGCGAGGCTACCTGGCACGGCCTCGCCATCGCCGCCCTGGAGGCGACCGGCAGGCCGATGCCGGAGGTGATTGCCATTCGCACCGAGGACTGGCCTACCCCGGCACGGCGGCCGGCCGATTCGCGACTCGACTGCAACCGCCTGGAGCATGTGTTCGGGATCAGGCTGCCGGACTGGCAGCCCAGTGTCGCCGGCACCGTGCGGCGCCTGCTGGCGGGAGTGACAGCGCCTCCGGGCTCCGATGCACGATAGCACCGTCCGGGCGCATCGTCCGGTCGCGATCCTGCTTTCGACCTACCAGGGCGCGGCCTTCCTGCGCGAGCAGCTCGCCAGCCTGGCGGCGCAGACCCATGCCGACTGGGTGCTCTACTGGCGAGACGACGGCTCTTGCGACGGATCGGCGTCAATCGTCGCCGAGTTCGCTCAGGAGGTCGGCGCCGGGCGGTGCCGGGCGGTGCCGGGCGACCGCCATGTCGGCATCACCGCCTCGTTCATGGTGCTGCTGCGCGCGGTCCCGCCCGGGCATGTGGTGGCGTTCGCCGACCAGGACGATGTCTGGTTGCCGGACAAGCTCGCCCGCGGCCTGGCCGGCATCGGCGATGCATCGTCCGGGCGCCCGGCGCTGTATTGCGCCCGGCAGCTGCTGGTCGACGATGCGCTGCAGACGATCGGTTTCTCGCCCTCGGTCCGGCACCTGCCGCACTTTCCGGCGGCCCTCGCGCAGAACCTCGCCACCGGCTGCACCATTCTGCTCAACCCGGCCGCGGCGGCGCTGGTGGCGGCGAGCCGTCCGCCGGACGACACGCTGCACGACTGGTGGTCCTACCTCATGGTCGGAGCCGCCGGCGGACGGCTGGTGGCCGATCCGGTTGCCGTGGTGCTCTACCGCCAGCACACGCAGAACGCCGTGGGTGCGCCGCGTTCGACGCTGCGACGCGCCAGGCTGGCGCTGCGGCGCGGGCCGGACAGCTTCATGCGCCTGTTTCGCCACCATGTCGCGGCCTTGCTGGACCAGCCGGTGCCGTTGCCGCGGCAGACGCTGGCGGACCTCGCGCGCATCGCCGCGGCCCTCGATCACGGCACGCCGGCCCGACTCCTGGCCCTGGCGCGGCTGGGCCGCCTGGTGCGCAGGACGTGGCCGGAGACGATGCTGTTCAGGCTATGGTTCCTGCTTGGGTAGAAGGAAGCGCCTGGATGAGTAGAAATGGTATCGCCCTGATCTGGGTGCTCGGGGGGGTGCTGGCCCTGCTGCTGATCTTTGCCGGGCCAAATCCGGTGGAGCTGGCGCTGCGCGAGGCGATCGACCGCACCGAACTGTTCCTCGATCGCCTGGGCGGCCCGACCATCGCGGTGGTGCGCGCCGTCGCGGTGGCGCTGTTCTGCGTGTTCCTCGCCCTGTGCGTGGTGGCGCTGCGGCGTGGCCAGGCGGCGATCGGCCTGGCCGTCGTCGTCTCGATCGTGTTCCTGCTGCTGGCCGGCTACGACTTCGCCTGGATCCTGTATCTGCGCCGCCCGCACTGGGTGCTGGCGCTGCTGGTCGCCCTGTTCGCGTCGCTGTCGATGACACGCCGGCTGATGGCCGGCGCCTCGCTCCCGGCAAGGCGGCCCCGGTAGCGCAGGACCGTCAGGCCGCCAGGCTGCGTCGCAACCGTTCCAGCGCAGCAGGCAGCCCGCGCACCTTCAGGACGCGGCCGGTCTCGTCGTATTCCTCCGACAGCACGCGGGCACTCTCGTAGACCTCGCCGATCAGGCCCTGCCTGGCGTAAGGCAGCACCAGCACGTCCTCGACCATCGCCGCCTCGAAGTAGGCGATGATGGTGTCGCGCAGCGCACTCACATCGGCGGGCACGTGCGCCGAGAGCATGATCGCATCGGGATGCCGCAGCCGCAGCGCCTCGCGGCCAGCCTCGTCGATCCGGTCCAGCTTGTTCAGCACCAGGCGGGACGGCACGCTGTCCGCCCCGATCTCGCGCAGCACGCCGCGGCTGACCTCGAGCTGGGCCTCGTAGGTCGGATCCGACGCATCGACCACGAACAGCAGCAGCGACGCTTCCAGCGCCTCGGCCAGCGTCGAGCGGAACGAGGCCACCAGGTCGTGCGGCAGCTGCTTGATGAAGCCGACGGTGTCGGACACCAGCACGCGCGGCCGGGTTTCCGGCTGCAGGATGCGAACGGTGGTGTCGAGGGTGGCGAACAGCTTGTCCTCGACCAGCACCTCGCTGCCGGTCAGCGCCCGCATCAGCGAGGACTTGCCGGCATTGGTGTAGCCGACCAGCGCCACCCGAAGCTGGTCGCGACGCGCCGAGCGGCGCTGGTCGCCGTCGCGCTGCACGGCTTCGAGTTGGTCCTTCAGCTCCGACAGCCGGTCGCGTATCTTGCGCCGGTCCAGCGCCAGCGTGCTCTCGCCGGCGCCCGGACCCTGCTGCCGCCCGCCGCCGCCGCCGGTCTCGCGCAGGCGAGGCGCCACGTATTTCAGCCGCGCCATCTCCACCTGCAGCTTCGCCTCGCGGGTCCTGGCATGGCGGTGGAAGATCTCGACGATGACACCGGTGCGGTCCAGCACCTCGGCGCCGGTCGCGCGCTCCAGGTTGCGTATCTGGCTCGGAGACAGCTCGTGGTCGACGATGACATAGCCCGGCCTGCGTGCGCCCTCCGCCTCGGGCTCGTCCGCGGTGACGGTGCCCGCCGCGCCTTCGAAGCGTTGCCTGGCCTTGGACTTTGGCGGGGGCGCCATCGAGCCGACGACACCGGAGCCGCCGGTCAGTGCCGCCAGTTCCGCCAGCTTGCCGCTCCCCAGCAGGGCGGCCCTGCCGGTACCCTCGCGGTGCTGCGACAGCGTGCCGACCACCTCGTAGCCAAGCGTCTTCACCAGGCGCCCGAGTTCCTCGAGGCTGGCCTGGTGCGCAACGTCATCGACGTCCGGGGTCTGTATGCCGACGAGGACGGCGAGCGGGGTGGGGGCTTTGGTCTCCATGCATGCTGATTAGCACAGCCGGCCGGCATCGCCTCGGCGGCGTCGCCAGGGCGTGAGAACCCGAAAAAGGTCCGGACCCAGCAGACTGACGACGATCGCCAGGAGGACACACACGATCCACCACCAGGCCATCTGCATGATGAACCATCCGGGGGTCGAGCGGCTCACGATGCCGTCCCACAGGACCAGCACGACCAATACGCCGGTCGACCGGAACACCAGTCGCGTCCTGTTCCCGGCCGCCACCCCGACGAGTGCCAGCAGCCCGGGCAGCACCAGCAGCAGCAGCGTCGCCCGGTAGCCGATGTTCTGGTGCCCGAAGAAGCAGCCCGCACAGAGCACCGCCCCCACCAGAAGCAGCGACCGGGGAGCGGGGTCGACCCGGTCGAGCATGTCCCGCAGCACCGGGTTGCGGCCGAACAGGATGGCGGCCAGCACGCAGCCGGCGGACATGATCGCAAGCATCGTCAAGCCCAGCTTCGCCATCACCGGACCGACGGCACCCAGGGTGAGGTACACGCCGGCGGCATCCCGGATCCTCGGGTGGTCGAACCACAACGGCACCCCGAACGGCAGGCTCCGCGCGCCGAACATGTCGCCGAACGGCGAGCTCGCCATGTTGGCGCCGATCCTGGAGAGCTCAGCGTGGAAGAAGGCGACGAACGCCAGCAACACGACGGCGCACAGGCCGCCAGCAACCCAGGCCCGCCGCCGGTCTTCGCGGACGACCAGTGCAAGCAGGGTAAGCGGATAGAACTTCAACAACCCTACGCAGAGGATCAATGCGTAGCCGATGCTCCGCAATGTCGCCGTTCGCATCGACAGATAAGCGAACAGCACGGCGGCGGCGAACATGAGCAGATCGGTGTTGCCGCGCTCCATCGCGAGCATCGTCGCCCAGGAGAGCACCGCGCCGACGGCCACGATCACGCCGAACGCCCCTCGCACGTCCCACGGCATCCGGAACAAGGCAAAGAGGAACATGCCGTCGACGGCGAGACCGAACACCGGAGTTGCGCTGCCGGACCAGGCCAGGAAGGGCAACCGCAGCCAGAGTGGCGAATAGTCGAGCGTCCGCCCGAGCGGGTCGCAGGGGTTGCGTGCATACACGTCGATGCCCTGCCGCCAGCATTCCACCTGCGCCGTCACGAAGCGCGTATCGAGGAATGGCTGCGGGAACGGATGCACATGGACGCTGTCCAGGATGGCGACATAGAGCGGCCTGTCGGTGGCGAACAGGACGGCGAACATCAGGAACGCGAGGGTCGCGAGTCCCGGAACGAGATGACGCCGCATGAGGGGCAGGACGCCGCGCGGGCGAGGCGCTACCACCGGATGCTGCCCGGCTGGATCGGCAGGCCCAGACCCGCCTCGTCCTGCATGAGATGCGAGCCGTTCGGCAGGCATGATCCGTCACGGTGCAGCAAGCACGCTCCATGGAGGCACCGGACAAGCCTGTAGCTGGTCGGGAGGTAGGCGAGCACGCCTTCATCCACGAGCAGGGCGTCGAAGCCGGACGCTGCCGTCGCGAAGTCGGCGGGAGCGCGCAGCAAGTACAGCGGAACGTCGCGGTCCAGCAGACTGTAGCCGCCCGTCCAGATCCACCATTGCTGCTCGCCGACGTACAGCGCCAGACCGCACAACCCCGGGACCTGACGGGCCTGTCGCATCAGGCTTGGCAGGCTCGCGTGGTCCCGTCGGAGCGACTTGTAGCCGCTGAAGAGCGTCGTCACGCACATCGCCACGATCGCGAGCGCAGCCCACGAAGCCGGCGGGATGCGGGACCGGTTCGGGCCAGAGCGCGGCCCGGGGCGAGCGAGCAGCATCGCGCCGCCGATCCCCGCCACCACCAGGATGAGCGGCACCGTCCCGGCGATGAAGCTGAACTCCTTGTGCGCTATCACGCTGTGCGAGAAAATCACCGCCGCCACGACGAGGCCGGCAAGCCTGGCTTTCCGGACACCTGCCACGAAACACGCCGCAAGCGGCAGCAGGGCAGCTCCCCAGTACTGAACCATCTCGAACAGGTAGAACGCCGGCGAGGATCTCCCGAACAGGTCGGCACGATGTTCGACAAGATTGACCTCGAGGTTCTTCCAGATCGACTGCAGCGGCGCACCGAGGGTCATCGTGTCCAGCACGGCCTGTCCCGCCAGCGGCAGGGCTGCGCCCAGCAGCATGACCGCGCCGCGCCGGCGTCCGTCCGTCAGCCAGGCGGCCACCAGCACGACGGCGACGCCGGGGATCAGCTGGAAGCGCAGGATGGTGGCGAACCCGAGCAGCAGGCCGATGCCGCAAGGCTCCCATGACGATGCCTGCCGGCCCCCTGCCCAGGCCCGCCGCAGCATGACGCTGGCCAGCATGGTGCCGATCGCCAGCAGGTTCCCGGCCTGCGATTCCGAAAGCGTGTGCGAGCCGTCCAGCACGGTATCGGGCCAGAAGGCGGTCAGCACCCCGCAGAACAGCGCGCCGGTGCGGCCCGCGAAGGCCTGCCCGCACCGGACGGCAACCGCGACGACGGCGAGCGACAGTGTCGCGAACACGCCTTGCACCACCAGGGTGGAATGGCCGAGGCCGACCCATGCGCTCGCCTGCATGATCGCCGCGATCAGCCCCGGCAGCAGCCAGGACCGGATCCCCTCATGCCATTCCCAGGTGATCACGCCGTGGCCTGTCAGCAGGCGATGCGCCGGCTCCAGCGCCTGGAACACCTCGTCCGGCCGAATGTAGAAGGGACCAACGAAGAGAAAGACCAGCCGGGCCAGCAGGGCTGCGAGCAGCAGCGGAAGCATCGACGTGCCGCGGGGCGATACGCTCCCGCCACCTCTTGCAGCAGGTGCCGACCGGTTCGACGAGAAATCCAGAACTTCCGCCATGCCAACCCCCGCCGCCCGGAGCGGCCTGTCTAGGGCAGGGCAGCAGGCTGGCAAACCTCTCAGAGGCGGCTGATCAACCGGCCTCTTCCCGGGTCAGCTCCGCCATCTCGACCATCGCCGCCTTGGCGCTGACCGCCGGCAGCGGCGCCTCGGGCTGCGTGCGTGCCGGCACCGCGTGCAGCCGGCGGGTCAGCAGGAAGGCGGTGATCACCGCCAGGGTGCCGAACACGACGCCGCCGGCCGCCTGGCCGAACAGCACCCCGCGTGGGCCGTACTGCATGCCGATCAGCACGAACGGGATGGTGCCGAGTGTCGCGCGGCCCCAGTTGAACAGCGTCGAGCACAGCGGATAGCCGAGGTTGTTGAACGCCGCGTTGGCGACGAACAGCGCGCCGATGAACAGGAAGCTCGCCACCGTCCAGCTGCAGAACAGGTGCAGCAGCATCGCCATGTCGCCGGTGGCCGAGAACAGCGCGACCAGCTCGTTCTGCAGCAGGGCGAGTGCCGCCCACATCGCCAGCACGCAGGTGAGCACCAGCAGCAGGGCGCAGCGCAGGGCATCGCGCACGCGGGGGAACTGCCGGGCGCCCAGGTTCTGCGCCATGATCGGCCCGACCGAGCCGGTGAGGGCGAAGATGAAGGCGAACGCGACCGGGATGATGCGGTCGATGGTCGCCTGGCCGGACACCGCGCCGAGCCCGAACTTCGCCATCACATGGGTGGTGTAGGCGCTGCCGACCGGGGTCGCGAGATTGGTCAGCGCCGCCGGGAAGCCGATATTGAGCACCGGCCATGCATGTGTCGCGAGTTGCCGCCATCGCGGGCGTTGCAGGAAATCGTGGTGCCGCACGGCGAGCAGGCCGAGGCCCGCGGTGGTGGCGCGCGACACCACCGTGCTGATGGCCGCGCCCTCCAGGCCGAGATGCAGGCCGAAGATCAGCACCGGGTCCAGGCAGGCCAGCAGCAGGGCGCTCCACAGCGTGACCGTCATCGAGCGGCGCGCATCGCCGACCGAGCGCAGCAGCGCCGAGCAGCCCATGCCGAGCGCGATCAGCGGAAGGAACGGCGAGATGATGGAGAGATTGCGTGTCGCCGCCGCCAGCACCTCGCCGCGCGCGCCCAGGGCATGCAGCAGCGGACCCAACAGCAGCACCGTGCCCAGACCTATGCCGAGCATGACTCCCACCATGACGGTCAGCGCCGCCGAGGCGATCTGCCGTGCCTCGCCGACGTCGCCGGCGCCGATCCTGCGCGATACCGCGGCGCCGAGGCCGATCGAGAGACCGATCGAGACCGCCATCTGCAGGTAGGACACCGCGCCGATGAACCCGATCGCAGCAGTCAGCGAGGGGTCGTGCAGCATGGAGATATAGAGAAGGTTGAGCAGGTCGACGGAGAAGACGGCGAGCAGGCCGACCGAGCCGGTGCCGGCCATGACGCAGGTATGGCGAAAAATGGAGCCGGAGCAGAAGCGTGCCGGTCTTGGGCGCACAGGTCTGGGCGCGGGGGCGGGCTTGGAGCGAATCACCGCGTCAATGTAGGGGTTCGCCAGGCCGATTGAGAGTGGAAATGCGTTCCATTGCGCCGGCTCATCGATCGGGTTGCCAACCACAGGCGCCCAGCGCCGCGATCATGTGCGGCGGCGGCGGTGCGACGGCGGCGACCGGCGGGTTGAGCGGAAGCGTAAGGCGGCGTGCCAGCAGCTGCATCGGACCGGGCGCGGCGCTGCCATAGAGAGTGTCGCCAAGGATCGGGCAGCCGAGGCTGGCGCAATGCACGCGGGCCTGGTGGGTGCGTCCGGACAACAGCTCGAGTTCGAGCCAGCTCGTCGTGTCCGTCCGGCCCAGCACGGTGTAGCGGGTGCGAGCCGGCAGGCCGTCGGGTGCCGCGATCATCCGCCAGCCGGACCCCGCCCGGCTTTGCTTGTGCAGCGGCAGGTCGATCGTTCCTGCTGGTGTGGCGGGCACCCCCGAGACAACCGCCCAGTAGGTCTTGCCGGCGCGTCCTTCGGCGAAGCATGTCTGCGCGGCATGCAGCGCCGCACGCCGGAGCGCGATCAGCAGGCAGCCGCTGGTGTCGGCGTCGAGCCGGTGCGCCAGCCACGGACCATCGCGCCGGCGTGACAGCAACCCGAACCAGTCCTCGACCGAAGGCCCGCCGCCGGGCCCGGGATGCACCTTCAGCCCGGCCGGCTTGTCCAGGACGACGAAGCGCGTGTCCGAGAACAGCAGAGTGGGCGCGGGGATCAGCGGGCGGGGCGCTCCAGGTCCGGCAGGAACAGGGCGAGCGCCCCGATGGCGGGCAGGAAGGCGCAGACCTCGTAGACGGTGTCGATGCCGGCACGGTCCGCCAGCACGCCGAGGAGGGCCGCACCCAGGCCACCCATGCCAAAGGCGAGGCCGAAGAACAGGCCCGACACCATGCCGACGCGTCCCGGCAGCAGTTCGGTGGCATAGACCAGGATGGCGGAGAAGGCCGAGGACAGCACCAGGCCGATGACCACGCTCAGCGCGATCGTCCAGCCGAAGCCGACATGCGGCAACGCCAGCGTGAACGGCAGCACGCCGAGGATCGAACCCCAGATGACGTACTTGCGGCCGATGCGGTCGCCGATCGGGCCGCCTGCGAAGGTGCCGGCGGCGGTGGCACCGAGGAAGACGAACAGCTCGATCTGAGCGCTCTGCGCCGACACCCCGAAACGGTGCATCAGGTAGAAGATGTAGTAGCTGCCGATGCTGGCGAGGTAGAAATACTTCGAGAACACCAGCGCGATCAGCATTGCCAGGGCGCTGCCGGTCTGGCGCCGGGTCAGGCCGGTGGCGTGCGGGACCGTGGTCTTGCGGGCGATGCGGGTCTGCTGCGAGTACCAGCGCCCGATCGCCGCGAGCAGCGCCACGCCCAGCAGGGCCAGCAGGCAGAACCAGGCCAGGCTGGCGCGGCCGTTCGGCAGCACCATGAAGGCGGCCAGCAGCGGGCCGAGCGAGGTGCCGAAATTGCCGCCGACCTGGAACACCGATTGCGCGAACCCGTGCCGGCCACCCGACGCCAGCCGGGCGATCCGCGATGCCTCGGGATGGAAGATCGACGAGCCGACGCCGAGCAGGGCGGCACCGCCGAGCAGGTGCGCGTAGCTGCCGGCCAGCGCCAGGATCAGCAGCCCGGTCATCGAGAAGCTCATGCCGACGGCCAGCGACCAGGGCAACGGCTTGCGGTCGGTGAACTGCCCGACCAGCGGCTGCAGCAACGAGGCGGTGATCTGGTAGGTCAGGGTCAGCAGGCCGATCTGGCTGAACGACAGGTGGAAGCCGCCCTTCAGCAGGGGATAGATCGCCGTCAGCAGCGACTGCACGGTGTCGTTGAGCATGTGGCACAGGCTGATGGTGCCGAGCACCAGGCCGGCGCCCCCCTGGCTGCGAGCGGGCGCGCGGAGCGGCACCTGCCGGTCGGTGATGCTCTGGCTCATGGCTGCTCCTTCTGCCGCTCCTACCGCTCTACGCCGGGGGCGCGCACCCGATAAAGTGCAACTCCGCGAGATTGATGCATGGCAGCATCCCGTTGCGACCCCGGGGGCTGGATTTCCCGCCTGCCAGCCTGTAGCGGCATGGGTCGATGTCGAGTGCGATCAGCGAAGACCCGCGTCCCCCGGCCCCGGATATCTCCGCTCCGGTGCGGCCCGACGGTCTGCACGGCGCCGCCCGGCAGCGCGCCATGCTGGCGATCGCGCTGTCGGTGCTGCTCTCGACGCTCGACTACGCGGTCGCCAACGTCGCCCTGCCGACCATCGCCCACGACATCCATTGCAGCGCCGCAGACTCGATCTGGGTCATCAACGGCTACCAGCTCGCCACCCTGATCGGCCTGCTGCCGCTCGCCTCGCTGGGTGAGATCCGCGGCCAGGACCGCATCTGCCGTATCGGGCTGGTGGTGTTCATCATCGCCTCCGCGCTGTGCGCCGCGTCCGACAGCCTGCCGCAGCTGGCCGGCGCGCGGGTGCTGCAGGGGCTGGGGGGCGCCTGCATCATGAGCGTGAACGCCTCCCTGGTGCGCGCCATCTACCCGCAGTCGCTGCTCGGCAAGGGGATCGCGCTGAACGGCCTGGTGGTGGCGCTCGGCGTGGCGCTGGGCCCGACCATCGCGTCGGCCGTGCTGTCGGTGGCGAGCTGGCGCTGGATCTTCCTGATCAACCTGCCTCTTGGCGGCGCCGCGCTGCTGTTCGCCTCCACCAGCCTGCCGCGCACGCCACGCAGCGCCCGCCGATTCGACCTCGCCAGCGCCGCGCTGAGCATGCTGGCGCTTGGTCCGCTGTTCCTCGGCCTCGACCGCTTCGCGCATCACGGCGCCATCGGGCTATCGCTGGTGCTGGTCGCCCTGGGCGCCGCCTGCCTGGCCTGGCTGGTGCGTCGCCAGCTCAGCATTGCCGAGCCGCTGCTGCCGGTCGACCTGCTGCGGCTGGGCGAGTTCCGCAGCGCGTTCACCGTCGGCGTGCTCGGCTTCGTCTCGTCGAACTTCTTCATCATCGCGATGCCGTTCTTCTTCGAGGCCAGCCTGCACCGCTCCGCCGTGCAGACCGGGTTGCTGATCACCCCCTGGCCGCTCGCCATCGTCGCGATCTCGCCGCTGGTGGGCCGTCTGGCCGATCGCCATTCCGCGGGCCTCCTGTCGAGCGTCGGCCTGCTGATCACCGCCACCGGCTTCACCCTGCTGTGGCAGATGCCGTCGAACCCGAGCGATTTCGACATCGCCTGGCGTATCGCGCTCGCCGGCAGCGGCTTCGGACTGTTCCAGGCGCCGAACAACCGCGCCATGCTGACGGCCGCCCCCATGCGCCGCTCCGGCGGCGCCAGCGGCATGATCCCGGTGGCGCGCCTGCTCGGCCAGACCATCGGCGCTATGCTGGTGGCTCTGGTGTTCGGCCTGCTGCCGTACGAAAGTGCGCGGCACTGCCTGGCGTTCGGTGCGTTGGTCGGGCTTACCGGAGCGCTGCTGAGCGCGCGCCGGCTGTTGCCGCCGCGCCGCCCGCAGCCGGTCGCCGGCTGATCCGGCAGGCGGCAAGATATCGAAGGAGAGCCCATGTCGCAGCCCGACGAGCAACTTGTGGAGCGCCTGTTCCGCTATCTCGCCATCACCAGCCAGAGCGACGCCCGGGCGGAAACCCTGCCGAGCACGCCGGGCCAGCGTGTGCTTGCCGACCTGCTGGCGTCCGAGCTTGCCGGGCTGGGATTGGACAACATCCATATCGACGCCAACGGCGTGCTGACCGCGCTGCGGCGCGGCAGCGTGCCGCACGCCCCCTGCATCGGCTTCGTGGCGCATCTCGACACCGTCGATGTCGGGTTGTCGCCGGATATCCATCCGCAGCGCCTGCGCTGGGAAGGACGCGACCTCTGCCTGAATGCGGCGCAGGACATCTGGCTGCTCGCGGCCGAGCATCCCGAGCTGGCACCCTACGTCGGCGAGGAGGTCGTCTTCGGCGACGGCACCAGCGTGCTGGGCGCCGACAACAAGGCGGCGATCGCCACGGTGATGACGCTGCTGGACCGGCTGCGCGACACCGGGCTTCCGGTCGGCGACATCGCGGTCGCCTTCGTGCCGGACGAGGAGATCGGCCTGCGCGGCGCCAAGGTGATGGAGCTCGCGCGGTTTCCGGCCCGCTACGCCTTCACCATCGACAGCTGCGAGCGTGGCGAGCTGGTATGGGAAACCTTCAATGCCGCAAAGGCCACCATCGCCATCACCGGGGTGACGGCGCATCCGATGTCCGCCAAGGGGGTGATGGTGAACCCGGTGCGGGTGGCGGCCGACCTGATCGCGCAGTTCGACCCGCTGCAGACCCCGGAACACACCGACCTGCGTGACGGCTACTGGTGGTTCAACCAGGTCGAGGCCGGTTCTGCCGAGGCGCGGCTGCAGATCTCGATCCGCGATTTCGACACCGAGAAGTTCGCGGCGCGCAAGCGGCATGTCGGGACGGCAGTGGAGACGGTCAGGGCGCTGCATCCGCGCGCCCGGATCGAGTGCCTCATCGAGGACCAGTACGGCAACATCGCAGCAGCGCTCGGCGACGACCGCAGCTGCATCGAGCTGGTCGAGGCCGCATTCGCGGAGATCGGCATCGCGCCGAAGGTGATCGCCATGCGCGGCGGCACCGACGGCTCGGCGTTGTCCGCGCGCGGCATACCGACGCCGAACTACTTCACCGGCGCGCTCAACTTCCACTCGCGCTACGAATTCCTGCCGATCAGCGCGTTCCGCGACGCCTACCGGGTGACCGAGCGGATCGTCACGCTGGCCGGTGCGCGCACCACCCCAGCAGCCAGGGCGGCCTGAACCATGGACCTTCAACTTACCGGCAAGCGCGCCCTGATCACCGGGGCATCGAAGGGCATCGGCCTCGCCACCGCGCTTGTGCTCGCCGAGGAGGGCTGCGACCTGGTGCTGGTGTCGCGGGACGCCAGCACGCTCGCCGCCGCCGCCGACACGGTGCGGGCGCGCCGGCAGGTGGGCGTGGAAATCATCGCCGCCGACCTCTCGCACCATGCCGAGGTGGAGCGTGTGGCCGCCGAGGCAGGCGTCCTCGACCTGCTGGTCAACAATGCCGGCGCGATCCCGGCCGGCACCCTGCAGTCGGTCGACGATGCGACCTGGCGGGCGGCCTGGGACCTCAAGGTGTTCGGCTATATCGGCCTGACCCGGGCGCTGTACCCGCGCCTCGCGGAACGGCGCGGCGTGGTGGTCAACGTGATCGGCGCGGCGGGCGAGTATTTCGACCCGAACTACATCACCGGCAGTGCCGGCAATGCAGCGCTGATGGCATTCACCCGCAGCCTCGGCAAGGCGGCGCCGAAGGACGGCATGCGGGTGGTCGGCATCAATCCCGGTCCGGTCGGCACCGGCCGCATCGAGACGCTGCTGCGGGCGCGGGCGCAACGCGAGTTCGGCGACGAGGGGCGCTGGCAGGACTACTACAAGTCGATGGCGTTCGGCCGTCCGGCCACCCCGGAGGAGATCGCCAGCGCCGTCGCCTTCCTGGCCTCGCCGCGTTCCGGCTACACCACCGGCACCATCCTCACCATCGACGGCGGGCCTTGAGCGCCGTCTGGCCTGCGGGCTGACAGCAGTACATAGTCCGGCCACCGCGAGCAGGAGATCGTCATGGACGTGCAGACCATCGACCAGTCCTACCAGCAGCTGCAGGCGCAGTCGCAGCAGACCGTGCAGGCGCTGCAGACGCTCGGCAACAAGCTTCAGGTGGCTGCCCAGGGTGGCGACCAGCAGGCGCGCGAGTGGCTGCTCGACCTGCGCGAACTGGCGCTGTCGTTCCGCTCCGAGCAGGACCAGGTCAGCAACCTGCTGCAGGCTCTGCACGGCTTCGTCGCCAACCAGGGCCAGATGCAGCAATCCCCGCCGCCGCAGCAGGGCAACTGGGGCCAGGGCCCGAACTTCACCCCGCAGCCGGGCTATTCGCAGCAGCAGCCGACCTACGGTGGCCAGCCGGCCGGCTTCATGGGCGGCGCGGCAGGCGGTGCGCCGGGTGGTGGCATGATCGGCAACTTCCTCAATTCCGGCTTCGGCCGCGCCATCGAGATGGGTGCCGGCTTCGGCATCGGCGACGAGCTGATCAACAAGATCTTCTAGAACCACCCCGCGGTGGCTGGGCAAGAGCCTCCCGAAGCCTGCAGGGTCTTGATCTCGAGCGTTGGGGACGAATGCGGCTGCTGCTGAGCCGGGATGTTGCGGCCCTGTCCGGCCTATGGCTGATCGTGACCGCCTGCAACCTCTTCAAGCCCTACACGATCGACGATACCGCCCACCTGATCATCGCGGACTGGATCCTCCACCATCCGCTCCACCCGATGAGCGGCCCGCTCAACTGGAACGGAACCGTCGAGCCGATCCACGCGACCAACCAGCCGCATCTCTATTTCTATATCCTTGCATTCTGGGAGAAGTTGTTCGGCGCCAGCGAGATCGCGCTGCATGGGATGCAATCGTTGTTTTCCGGCGGCTGCATCGTCCTGTTCCACTGGATCGCAAGGCGACTGGCACCTTCGTGCGCGGTCTGGCTGACCGCCATGCTGGCGCTCGATCCGGCCTTCATCGTTAGCCAGAACCTGATGGTCGACGTTCCGCTGCTCTCCTGCTGGCTCGGCTTCTTCGCCTGCCTGATCCGGATCGTGCCCGCCGAGCGCCAGCATCGCCGCTACCTTCTCGCGGCATCGGCTTGCTCCGCGGCCATCCTCGTCAAGTACAGCAGCCTCGTGCTCATCCCGATCCTGCTGATGTCGCTCGTCCTGGAACGTCGTCTCCGGCAGGCCTGGTGCCTGGCGGTGCCGCTGGCCGTCCTCGGCGCCTGGTCGCTTTTCAACCTCCACGACTATGGCGGCATTCATCTGCAGACGGCGCTGCACGCTTCGGTCGATAGCTACGACGCCGCCGGGCCGCACGACACGTCGGGCCAACTGCTCCGGACTGCCCTGTGGAAGCTGGCAAAAGGCGCCCGATCCTGGAGCATCGGCGTGGGTGCCTTGAGCTGCTTCGGTATCTTCGCGCTGGCGCAGGCCTGCCCCCGCGCCGCCAACATGATCTACGCCCTGTGCCTCGGTGGCCTGCTCGCCTTCGTCCTGGTGGTCGAGACCGGATATCTCCCCACCGCGCGCTCGGACGACCTGCTGCCGGCCGGTTTCCTGCTGAGCGGGCTTCTCGTGCTGCCGTGCGTGTTGCGGCCACGACGCGATCCCGCGATGATCTATCTCCAGGCGTGGATCGTCCTGACAAGCCTGTTCTATATTCTCACGTCGCCCTTCATCGCCGCGCGACACGTGCTGCTCGTCCTGCCGCCGATATCCCTGCTGGTCGCCGTCGCCGGGCCGATCCCGGGATATGCGAAATCGTTCGGCCTCTCCGCCACCGTCCTCGTCTCCGCCGGGCTATGTCTGTCGGACTTTCGCCTGGCCGACTTCTACAGGAGCGAGGCCGCGACCGTCCGGGCCATGCTTCCCGCCGGCGCCGAGATCTGGACGGTCGGGCATTGGGGCTGGCAGTATTACGCTACAAGGAACGGTATCCGGGAACTCGATCTCGGCGCCGGGCAGAATGAAACCGTTGCGCGCTGTGCGACCGCAGTGGGCATATCCCGGGATAAAGTTGCCGGCCTGCTGAACAACACAACCACCAGGCTGCCGGACATCTGCCTGCGTCTCCGCTCGCGCTTTCCCGACGCATCGCAGCCTCGACCGGGCGAATACCTGATCGTCCCGCTCCAAGTTGCCCATGAGTGGCCGACCTATCTCAGGCTGCGGCCGGTGCGGAAAATCCTGTCCCGTCTGTCGCCGGCCGATCCACTCTGCACCGGCCGGGCAGCACGCTTCTATAACTACGGGAACTGGCGTGGGCCGTGGTCGATCAGCACGGACTGCAACCAGGAGATCGATATCTTCCAGGTCCTGAAGTGACCCTCGAGTACGATCCCCGAGCAACGCCCGGCTTCCCGGAACCGCCGCGACAGTTGGGGAGTACAGCATCATGAGCGATGTCCGGATCGGCGAGCAGGACGGGATCGTCGAGATCAGGCTGAACCGCGCTGCCAAGAAGAATGCCGTCACCGGCGCCATGTATGACGCGATGACCGACGCCCTGGACCAGGCGGACAGGTCGGCCTCTTCACGTGTCGTACTGTTCTCCGCCGAGGGCGACAGTTTCAGCGCCGGTAATGATCTTGCAGACTTCCCGTCGCTGACCGGCGACTTCGCGCAGGCTCCGGCAACCCGCTTCATCCACGCCCTGGCCCGCTTCGACAAACCCATGATCGCCGCCGTGCAGGGCCTCGCTGTCGGCATCGGCGCCACGATGCTGCTGCATTGCGACCTCGTCTATGCGGCCCCGCAGGCGTGCCTCCTGATGCCGTTCGTGGATCTCGGTCTCGTGCCGGAAGCGGGGTCGAGCGCCATGCTGCCTGCCCGTATCGGCTACCAGCGTGCGGCGGCGCTGCTGCTGCTCGGCGAGCGGATGACCGCGGAGCAGGCCGTGGCAGCTGGCCTGGTCAATCAAGTCATGCCGGCCGAAATGCTGCACGACCACGCGCGCGGGAAGGCCCGGACGCTGGCGGCAAAACCGCCCGGTGCGTTGGCTGCCGCACGTCGGTTGATGCGCGGCGACCGGACCTTGCTCGAAGCCCGCATGCAGCAGGAGCAGATGGAATTCGCGACCGCGGTCCGCTCGGCGGAAGCGTTGCAGGCTTTCAAGGACTTCCTGGAACGGCGACAGGTCGGTTCGAAACATCCATGAGGTTTCGAGACCGCAGCGACACGGCTACCCTCTGACGGAGGCTGCGACCTGACGCTCGATCTCCGCCAACTCGCGCAGCGTCTCGGTGATGGCGTCCTTCATGCCGCTCAGGTGGACGATCCGCTTGCGGACCGCCGTCAGCAGGCGGCGCTGCTGCTCATGGTGTCCCGGATCGACATCATACAGGTCCAGGAACTCCTTGATGTCGCGGAGCGTGAAGCCGAGCCGCTTGCCGCGCAGGATGAGCTGGAGCCGGGCGCGGTCGCGATGGGTGTAGATGCGTGCGCCGCCCGCGCGCGACGGGTTGATCAGGCCCTTGTCCTCGTAGAACCGCAACGCGCGCGCGGTCACGCCAAGCGCGCTGGCCAGTTCGGTGACCGTGTAGAGCCGTGTCGCCGCGGCGTTGCGGATGACCTGGTCAGGCATCCGCGAACCCGCGTGCCTCGGCGGCGGCGGCCCGGTATTCCCGCAGCAGCCGGTCCACCAGGGTGCCGGCCGGGCCGATGGCGGAGATCGCGCCGATGCCTTGTCCGCAGCCCCAGATGTCGCGCCAGGCGGTGGCGGCGCCACTCACCTTCAGGCCTTCCCCGGACGGGCGGGGCAGGTTGTCCGGATCGTATCCGGCGCCGCGTATCGAACCGGTCAGGTAGTTGCCGTGCACGCCGGTGAACAGGTCGGAATAGACGATATCCGCAGCGCTGCTCTCGACCACCATCCGCTTGTAGCCGTCGGCGGCGTTGGCCTCGTCGGTGGCGATGAAGGGCGAGCCGATCGACACCATGTCGGCGCCAAGGATGCGGGCGGCCAGGATGGCGCGTCCGCTGGCGATGGCGCCGGCGAGCACGATCGGCCCGTCGAACCATTGCCTCGTCTCGGCGAGCAGGGCGAAGGGCGACTGCACGCCGGCATGGCCGCCGGCGCCGGCGGCGACCAGGATCAGACCATCCGCCCCGGCTTCGATCGCGCGGTGGGCGTGGCGCTGGTTGGTGACGTCGTGCAGCACCAGCCCGCCCGCCTCGTGTACCGCATGGTTCACCTCAGGCTGCACGCCGAGCGAGGTGATCACCAGCCGCACCCGCCGGCGCACGACGGTGGCGAGATCGGCATCGAGACGCTCGTTGGTCCGGTGCACGATCAGGTTGACCCCGACCGGGCCGGTCGGGTGACCGGGATGCGTGCCGGCCTGCGCCGCGTTCTCGTCGGCGATCCGGTCGAGCCATTCGTCGAGCGCATCCGGACCGCGTGCGTTCATGGCCGGGAATGAGCCCACGATCCCGGCCTGGCATTGCGCCGCCACCAGCGCCGGGTTCGAGACGATATACATCGGCGCCCCCAGTACCGGCAGGCGCAGGCCGGCGACGAGGTCGTGCAATGCGCTAGCCAGGGTGTCCGGCCCCGGTCAGGTGGCGACGCAGACGGTCCCCGGTATCGCCCGGCGGCACGCCGTCACGCGGCTTCACGATCTTGAACACCCCGGTGCCGCGCACCACCGGCTCGCCGTCGGCGCGCAGCAGGGCGGAGGCGAACACCATGCCGCGGGTGACGCGGTCGATCTCCGGCCGCGCCTCGACCCAGGTACCGAGCAGGGCCGGCGCCAGGTAGTTCAGCGACAGGCTGATGGTCGGCAGGATCTGGGCAGGCAGCGGGCGCGCGAACAAAGCGGCCATGCAGAGGTGCACGTCGACGAAGGTCGCAAGCATGCCGCCGTGGCAGGTGTTGTTCGGGTTCAGGTGGCGGCGCTCGACGCGGAAGCCGCCTAGCAGCGTGTCGCCATCGGGCTTCACCCACAGCGGTCCCCACTGGTCGTTGAAACCCGCCTCGCCGACCGGAGGCAGCGGCACGAAGCCGGGCGGGACATCCGCCATCTCGAACCCGTCGCTCATTCCGCGCGCAACGCCGAAGCCAGCTGGAGTGCGAGCGTCATGTCGCCCTGCACCTTCAGCTGGCCGGTCATGTAGGCCATGGTGGCGTTCAGCCGGCCCTCCATCAGCCGCTCGAGATTGTCCGCCGACAGGCTGATCCGGCAGTCCGACGGACCTTCCTCGTTGCCGACGGTGGTCCCCTCGAGATGGATCAGCCCGGTATCCCCGAGGTCGAGCAGCACCGGCCGCGACAGTCCGTCGCTCTTCTCCGCGGTCGCGCGCACCCGCGCAGTCAGTTCATCGAGATCGGGCAAGCGCTGGCTCCTTCAGAAAGCGGCGTCCTCGAGCGCCATGGTGGACTGCTTGCCCGACTTGATGGCCAGGAACAAGGCAGTCGCCTGCGGCAGGATGCGGTCGATGAAGAACTGCGCGGAACCGAGCTTGGCCTTGTAGAAGCCGGCATCGGGACCAGCATCGCTGACCTTCGCATGCGCGACCTTGGCCGAGCGGACGAACATGTAGCCCATCGCCACCAGCCCGAGCAGGCGCAGGTAGTCGGTGGCCGCGGCGCCGGCTTCCTCGGGATCCTTCAGCCCGGACTGCGCGATCTGCCCGGTAGCCAGCTGCAGCGCACCGAACGCCCGCTCCAGATGCTCGACCATGCCGCCGACGCCGGGGTCCTTGCGATTGGCCTCGATGAACTCCGACACCGGATGGAAGAAGTACCGCAGCGAGCGGCCCATGTGCGCCGGCATCTTGCGGCCCACCAGGTCGAGCGCCTGGATGCCGTTGGTGCCCTCGTAGAGCATGGCGATGCGGGCATCGCGGGCGAACTGCTCGACGCCATGCTCGCGTATGTAGCCATGGCCGCCATAGACCTGGATGCCGAGGCTGGCCGCCTCGAAGCCGAGATCGGTGAACAGCGCCTTCACCACCGGCGTCATCAGCGCCACGAAATCCGCCGCCGCAGTACGCGCCGCCTCGGTCTCGGCATGACGCGACAGGTCGACCGCCTGCGACACCCACAGCCCGACCGCGCGGCAGCCCTCGGCGCTGGTGCGCATTGTCATCAGCATGCGACGCACGTCGGGATGCACGATGATCGGGTCGGCGGCGAGGTCGGGACGCCTGGCGCCCGCGAGCGACCGGCCCTGCAGGCGGTCCTTCGCATACGCCGCCGCGGACTGGTAGGCGACCGAGGCGATGCCCAGTCCCTGGATGCCGACGCCCAGCCGCTCCTCGTTCATCATGGTGAACATGCCCTGCATGCCCTTGTGGGGCGCGCCGACCAGCCAACCCTTCGCATCGTCGAAGGCGATCTGGCAGGTGGCCGAAGCCTTCAGGCCCATCTTGTGCTCGATGCCGGTGCACGCGACGCCGTTGCGCTCGCCCGGCGTGCCGTCCTCGCGTGGCAGGAACTTCGGCACCAGGAACAGGCTGATGCCCTTGATGCCGGCCGGCGCATCCGGCAGCCGCGCCAGCACCAGGTGGACGATGTTCTCGGTGAGGTCGTGCTCACCGGCCGAGATGAAGATCTTGGCGCCGTTCAGCCGGTAGCTGCCATCCTCCTCCGGCACGGCGCGGGTGCGCAGCAGGCCGAGATCGGTGCCGCAGTGGCTCTCCGTCAGGCACATGGTGCCGGACCAGATGCCCTCGATCATCTTCGGCAGGTAGAGATCGCGCAGCTCCGGCGAGCCGTGTGCGGCCAGCGCCTTGACCGCCCCGTAGGTGAGGCCCGGATACAGGCTGAAGGATAGGTTGCCGGCGCACATCATCTCCTGCACCAGCGTGTTCACGCTCTCCGGCAGCCCCTGGCCGCCGTAGTCGGGATCGCCGGCGACCGAGGCCCACCCGCCATCGCGGAAGGTGGCGTATGCCTCGCGAAATCCCCTGGGCGTGCGCACGACGCCGTTCTCGGCGACACAGCCCTCGATGTCGCCGGACGCGTTCAGCGGCAGCAGGACCTCGGTGGCGATCTTCGCCGCTTCCTCGAGGACGCTGTCGATCGTGTCGGCATTGAGGTCGGCAAACGCAGGCAGCGCCGTGAGGGCGTCCAGGCCATGCAGTTCGTAGAGATTGAAGCGCATGTCGCGTAGCGGGGCTTGATAGGTCTGCATCGGGTCGCTCCGTTTGACCGGAAGAAATATTCAGTTGCGCAGCGGCTTGCCGGTTTCCAGCGTGTGCTGGATGCGGTCCAGCGTCGGGCCGGTGCGGATCAGGCGCATGAAGGCTTTTCGCTCCAGCGCCAGCAGGTCCTTCTCGGTGACCGTATCCACGTAATCGGCATTGCCGCCGGTCAGCACCTCGGCGAGGCCATCCGCCACCACCAGGTCGTGCGCCGAGGCGATGCCCTGGCGATGGTACCCCTGGGCCGCGAGGCTCATGGCGAGCCGTCCGCCGGCGCCGGGCAGCCTGAACTCCGGCGGCTTCGGCGGGGTGTAGTCCTCGGCCAGCGCGAGCGCACGGGTGCGTGCGTCGAACAGCAGCCGGTCTCGATTCATCGTGATGCCGTCGGTCTCGCGCAGGAACCGCAGCGATTTCGCTTCCGCCGCCGATTTCGACACGGTGGCGACGCTGACGGTCTCGAACACCTTGCCCGGTGCCGGCATCGGCCCGTGCGGCGCGCCCGGAGCATCGCGCCAGCGCTGCAGCATCTCGCCGCAACCGCCCCATCCCGGCACAAGTCCGACGCCGCACTCGACCAGGCCGATATAGCTTTCGGCATGCGCCTGCACCGCGTCGGCGTGCAGCGTGACCTCGCAGCCGCCGCCGAGTGCGAGGCCGGCGGTCGCGGCGACCACCGGGAAGGGCGCGTATTTCATCGCCTTCAGGGTGCGCTGGCCGGTGCTGACCAGCTTCTCGATCTCGCCCCAGGCCGCGATGTTGCAGGCGAACAGCGCGAGTCCGAGATTGGCGCCGGCGGAGAAGTTGGTGGCGTCGCTGTAGATCACCAGCGCGCGGAACCGCTGCTTCACGACGTCCAGGCTCTTTTCGAGCAGCTTGAGGATCGGCTCGTCGATCGCGTTCATCTTCGAGCTGAACTCGAAGCACGCGATGCCGTCACCGATGTCCCACAGCGCCGCCGAGCCGTTGCGCAGCTCCGGTTCGCGGGTACGCTTGATGTCGGCCAGCAGCAGCACGCCGGGCTCGCGCGGCACCGCGCGATATGCCCCGTCCGTGCCAAGGAACTGCGTCTCGCCGTCCACCACCCTGTAGAAGGTGCCCTCGCCGGCCTGCCTCAGCAGGGCGGGTACTTTCTGTCCGTCCTGCTCCAGCCGGGCGGCGACCGCCTTCGGCCCGAGCGCGTCGAGCAGCTCGAACGGACCCTGCTTCCAGTTGAAGCCGAGGCGCATGGCGGCATCCACCGCCACGATGTCGTCGGCGATTGCCGGCACCAGGCTCGCGGCATAGGCAAGCGTCGCGCCCATCACCGTCCAGGCATATCGGCCGAGCTTGTCCGTCGAAGCGATCAGCGCCTTCGGGCTGCGCGACAGCTCGGTGGGAACGGTCGCCTTGGACGAGGCGCCGTAGTCGCCGGTCACCAGGCCGATCGACTCCTTCACCCGGCCGGCGGTCTTGTTGATCCGGTAGAAGCCGCCGCGACCCTTCCGGCCGGTGTAGCCGTCGGCAATCATCCTGCTGAGCAGCGGAGATTCGCGCAGCGCGGCGAGGAACGCATCGTCCGCCGGCAGCGACGCCTTCATGCTGGCATTGATGTGCGGCATCAGGTCGAGCCCGACCAAGTCGAGCAGCCCGAATACCCCGGTCTTGGGGATGCCGAATGGCCGGCCCATGACCGCGTCGGCCTCCTCGACGGTGAGGCCGAGATCGACCGCCGCATTGACGCCGTGCTGCAGCCAGAAGGTGCCGATGCGGTTGGCGATGAAGCCCGGCGTGTCCTTGGCGCGCACCACCGTCTTGCCGAGCCGGTGGTCGGAGAATTGCGCGATGCGCTCCACGAGATCCGCATCGGTGTGCGGGCTGGCCACGATCTCCAGCAGCCGCATGTAGCGCGGTGGGTTGAAGAAATGCGTGATCATGAAGTCGCGTCGCAGCGCTTCGGGCAGGCCCTCGATCAGCTGCGCCAACGGGATCGTCGAGGTGTTCGAGCTGATCGCGGTGCCCGGCCGGCGCACCGCGTCGAGGCGGCGATACAGCGCCTGCTTGGCATCGAGCCGTTCGACGATGGCCTCGATCACCCAGTCGCATTCAACGACGCGGCCGAGATCGTCCTCGATGTTGCCGGCCTCGACCAGCTTCGCGGCAGCAGGTGACATGAACGGCGCCGGGTCGGTCTTCAGCATGCGCGCGATTGCCGCGCGGGCGACGCCGCTGCGGTCCGCACCCTCGTCCTTCGGCAGGATATCGAGCAGCAGCACGCGCACGCCGGCATTCGCAACCTGGGCCGCGATCGCGGCCCCCATGACGCCGGCGCCGATGACGCAGACGCGCTTCATCGTGGCACTCGCCATCACACGCGCTCCAGCAGCGTCGCGATCCCCTGGCCACCGCCGATGCACTGCGTCGCCAGTGCATAGCGGCCGCCGTCGCGTGCCAGCAGCTGCGCCGCCTTGCCGACGATGCGCGCGCCGGTCGCCCCCAGCGGGTGGCCGAGCGCGATCGCGCCGCCATCGATGTTGAGCGCCTCGTCACGCACGCCGATCTCGCCGGCGCAGGCGATCGCCTGGCTGGCAAAGGCCTCGTTCAGCTCGACCACGTCCAGCTCGGATGCCTTTACGCCGCCGCGCTCCAGAGCCTTGCGGCTTGCCAGGATCGGACCGAGGCCCATGACTTCCGGCGCACAGCCGGAGATCGCGATGCTGCGCAGCCGCGCCATCATGCGCAGGTTGTTCCGCACCGCATACTGCTCGGTGCAGACCAGCACGGCGCTGGCGCCGTCGGTCAGCGGCGAGGCGGTGCCGGCGGTGACGGTGCCGTTGACCTGGAATGACGGCTTGAGACCGGCCAGTCCCTCGGCGGTGCTCTCCGGACGCAGGCAGCCATCGGTATCGACAGTGCCCCCCTTGCTGACGATCGGCACGATCTCGTCCGCAAGGCGGCCGTTCGAGCGCGCCTCCGCGGCCTTGCGCTGCGAGGCGAGGGCGAACTTCTCCTGCATCTCGCGGCTGATCTCGTAGCGCCTGGCCACGTTCTCGGCGGTGTCGCCCATGCCGATATAGGCCGGCGCCTTGGCGGCGAGCTCCGGGTTCGGCAGCGGGTTGAAGCCCTGCATCGGCACCCGGCTCATGCTCTCGACGCCGGCTGCGATGAACACCTCGCCGGCGCCGAGGGCGATCGCGCCCGCCGCCATGTGCACCGACTGCATCGAGGAGCCGCAGAAGCGGTTGACGGTGACGCCGCCGACCGACTGCGGCAGGTCGGCGAGCAGCCCGATCAGGCGCGCGACATTCATGCCCTGCTCACCCTCCGGGAAGGCGCAACCGACGATCAGGTCCTCGATATCTTCCGGCTTGACCCCGGTCCGCTCGACCAGGCCGCGCACCACCTGGGCCGCGAGATCGTCCGGCCGTACCCGGGCGAGGGCGCCCTTGCCGGCGAAGTGGAACGGTGAACGCGCATAGCCTGCAATGACGATGGGCTGCATCAAGGTTGCCTCTCCTGGCTGAGCGTCCCGGCCTGCCGCGACCGAGCCTGGCACGCGCACGGCGGTGCCTTCCGTATACGTCAAGTATAAGTCCTGGATCTACCACCGGGTGCCGATCGAGGCAACCTTCGGGCGACCCTCGAACCTGGATAGGCCCGATTTGTGCGGCGCACTCAACAGGGAGCTGCCTGACCTATGCGTCAGGCCGCCGACACCCTGTCACAACAGGAAGTATTTGCATCTTAATATCGTTTTCATCATTTTCTCTCATGTTGGACCCGTAATGAGGCAGCGTCGATGAAACCGTATCTCCTTGCCGGGGGCGTCAGCCTGGCGTGCCTCCTCACCGCCGGCGGCAGCGCCACGGCGGCCGGCTTCTACCTGCAGGACCAGTCGATCCTCGGCGGCGGGCGCGCCTACTCCGGCGAGGCCGCCGACATGGGCGCGCAATCCATGTGGTACAACCCGGCCAGCATCGCCGGCATCGCGCAGTCGCAATCCTATGCCGGTGTCGCCGGCATCATCGTGAACTCGGATGCCTACAACCACGGCTCCACCCTCACCAACCCGTTCGCCGGCACCCTGCCGGCCGGCGGCGACAACCATGTGAGCAACCCGGTGCAGAACGGCGTGCTGCCGAGCGGCGCATTCGCCTGGCGCTTCAGCGACCAGTGGTCGCTCGGCATCGACTCCACCGCACCGTTCAACTTCGTCACCCAGTATCCGACCCAGAGCTGGACCCGCTACGCCGCGCAGACGTCGCGGCTCACCACCATCGACCTGCAGCCGACCATCGGCTGGCGGCCGTTCCGCTGGCTCGGCATCGGCATCGGCCCGAACGTCGAATACACCCTCGCGGCACTCAGCAACGCGCTGCCGAACCTGGTTCCGGGCTCGCCGGACGGCCAGCAGACCCTGCACGGCAACAGCTGGGATGTCGGGTACAATGTCGGCGTCCAGCTGCACATCACCGACCGGCTGACCTTCGGTGCTGCCTACCGTTCCAAGATCCAGCACAACCTCAGCGGCAAGCTGGATATCGAGGGGCTTGGCGGACCGCTGGCGGCGGAGAACGGCCGGTCCGACGCCGGCGCCCACTTCACCACGCCCTGGGCCGCCACCTTCGGCCTGCGCTGGCAGGCGACCGACCGGCTGGCGCTGAACGCTCAGGCGGTACGGCAGGGTTGGAGCGTGTTCGATGCGGTGTATGTCACCAGCCCGACCGTCACGCAGACCGCCGAGAACTACCACGACACGCTGAATGGTGCCTTCGGGGCGGATTTCGCGGTGACGCCGCGCTGGACCATGCGCGGCGGCATCCAGTACGACCCGACACCGACCTCGGGCGACAACCGCGATCCGCGCGTGCCGGACGGCAATCGCTGGGTATTCGCACTCGGAACCTCGGTGAAGGCGACCTCCAGCCTCACCATCGATGCGAGCGTGAACTATATCGACTTCCAGAATTCCCGCATCAGCCGCGACGCCGGCGCCTATGCGGGGACACCGGTCGCGACGCCGGTCGATCTGCAGGGCGAACTGACCGCCAGCGCCTGGGTCATCGGTCTCGGCACCCGTATGTTCTTCTGAAACCTGCTCCGCTAGGCTCGCCCGGAACTGCGATCAAAAAAATTTCCGGGCGGGACGGCATGGTGCTTCTGGACGAACTGGCGGCGCGACCACCCGGGGCGCCGCTGCCCGTGCGGCTGGTGCCGGACATGCTCGAGGAAACCGCCCGGGCGCATCCGCAGCGCAGCGCCGTCGAGTTCCTCGGTCGCCGGATCACGTACCGCACGTTGGCCGCGCTGGTCGACCGCGCGGCGCTCGGCCTGCAGGAACTCGGCCTCAAGCCGGGCGAGCGGGTCGGCCTGTGCCTGCCGAACTCGCCCTACTTCGTCATCTTCTATTTTGCGGTGATGAAGGCGGGCGGCGTCGTGGTGAACTACAACCCGCTCTATTCCGACCCGGAACTGTGCCGGCAGATGCTGGACTCCGGCACCGTCATGATGGTCGTCCCGGACGTCGCCGCAATCCACGACAAGGTGGTCGCGGTGGCGGCGCGCACCGACCTGCGCCGGGTGATCCTGTGCTCGCTGGCGGACGCCATGCCGTGGCTGAAGGGACGGCTGTTCCGCGTCGCCAGGCGGCGCGACCTGGTGCGAGCCGGCTCGAACAGCCTGCACGTGCCGTTTGCGCGCCTGATCGCCAATGCTGGCCAGCCGCTGGCGGTGACGTCCGACCCGCAAGACGTGGCGCTGCTGCAATATACCGGCGGAACCACCGGAACGCCGAAGGGGGCGTCGCTCACCCACGCCAACCTGACCGCGAACAGCGCGCAGGAGCTGCTGGTGGTCGGCTGCGACGAATTGCGCGCGGGGGATGTGCGGGTACTCGGCGTGCTGCCGCTGTTCCATGTCTTCGCGCTGACCTCGGTGCTGAATTTCGCCGTGGCGACCGGCGCCGAGATGATCCTGCTGCCGCGTTTCGAGATGAAGTCGCTGCTGCGCACCATCCGGCGCACCCACCCGACCATGTTCCCGGCAGTGCCGACGCTGTACGGCGCGATCAGCAACGCGGTCGAGGGAGGTCCGCGCAAGCAGAAACGCGCCATGCAGTCGATCCGGACCTGCGTCTCCGGTGGCGCGCCGCTGCCGGCCGAGGTGAAGCAGCGCTTCGAGGCGCTGACCGGCTGCCACGTGGTGGAGGGCTACGGCCTCAGCGAGGCCTCCCCGGTGCTGACCTGCAACCCGCTCGGCGCCGGCAAGCCGGGCTCCGCCGGGCTGCCGCTCGAGAATACCGTCATCGAGATCCGCGACCTCGAGGACCCCACGCGCATTCTAGGCGCCGGCGAGCGGGGCGAGGTGTGCGCGCGCGGCCCACAGGTGATGCAGGGCTACTGGCAACGTCCGGAGGAGACCGCCTCGACCATGATCGACGGCGCACTGCGCACCGGCGATGTCGGCTATCTCGACGAGGACGGCTACCTGTTCCTGGTCGACCGCATCAAGGACCTGATCCTGTGCAGCGGCTACAACGTGTATCCGCGCGCCATCGAGGAAGCACTCTACTCCCATCCCGATGTGCTGGAAACGACCGTGATCGGCGTGCCGGACGCGCATCGTGGCGAGGCGCCGAAAGCGTTCGTGGTGCTGCGGCCGGACGCGGACGCGAACGTGCAGCTTCTGTTCGCGCATCTCGGGCCGCTGCTCTCTAGGATCGAGATGCCGCGCGAGATCGAGATCCGCGACGAACTGCCGCATACCATGGTGGGCAAGCTGTCCAAGAAGGAGCTGGTCGCCGAGGAGGCCGCGCGCGTTTCGCCGCAAGCCGTCTCCGGGGAGCGCGTCGCCTAGTCGCCGCCGTCCCGCCGGGATATCTCACCCGGCCTACAACATCGGGCGGTTTGGGAATGGCTGGAACGGCGATGGCGGATCATGCGACCACGATGCGTGCGGCCGTCCTGACCGGTGCGGGCGCCCTGCGCATCGACCGCGTGCCGCCGCCGTCGCCGGGGCCGGGCCAGGTGGCCATACGGCTGGAAGGCTGCGGCGTATGCGCCTCCAACCTCGGGCCGTGGTCCGGACCGGACTGGATGCAGTTCCCGACCGCACCCGGCGCGCTCGGCCACGAGGGCTGGGGCGTCGTCGAGGCGCTGGGCGAGGGCGTGATCGGGATCGCGGCCGGCGACCGCGTGGCGACCCTCTCCCAGCACAGCTATGCCGAATTCGACGTGGCAGGGGCGGACGAGATCGTCCGGTTGCCACCGGCGCTGGACGGCATGCCGTTCCCGGGCGAGCCGCTCGGCTGCGCGATGAACATCCTCGGACGGGCGGAGATCGCCGCCGGGCAGACCGTCGCCATCATCGGGATCGGCTTTCTCGGCGCCATCCTGACCCGGCTCGCCACCGACGCCGGCGCCCGGGTGATCGCCATCTCGCGCCGGGCATTCTCGCTCGATCTGGCGCGCGCGATGGGCGCCGCCGAGACCATCGCGATGGACGACCACCACGCCATCATCGCGCGTGTGTCGGCGCTCACCGGCGGCCGACACTGCGATCGCGTCATCGAGGCGGTCGGCAAGCAGTGGCCGCTCGACCTCGCCGGCGAGCTGACCCGGGAGCGTGGCCGGCTGGTGGTCGCCGGCTACCACCAGGATGGCCCGCGCCAGGTCAACATGCAGCTCTGGAACTGGCGGGGGCTGGACGTGATCAACGCCCACGAGCGCGATCCGGCGATCTACCGGCGCGGCGTGCGGGAGGCGGTCGAGCTGGTCGCCAGCGGCCGGCTCGACCCGTCGCCGCTCTACACCCACCGCTACACGCTGGAACGGCTGGGCGAGGCGCTGGACGCCACCCGCGACCGGCCGGACGGGTTCCTCAAGGCGCTGGTGCTGTTCCGATGATCCGGCTCGGCTTCCTCGGCACCGGCTGGATCGGCCGCCATCGCATGCAGGCGATCCTGCAGACCGGTTGCGCCGAGGCGGTCGCCATCGCCGAGCCGTCGCCGGAGATGGCCGCGGGGGCACTGGCGCTGGCCCCGGGTGCTGCCCTGGTGGCCGACCTGGATGGGCTGATCGCGGCCGGCATCGACGGGGTGGTGATCGCAACCCCGAGCGCGCTGCACGCGATGCAGTCGATCCAGGCCCTGGAGTGCGGCGTCGCCGTGTTCTGCCAGAAGCCGCTCGGACGCACGGGCGCGGAAGTGCGGGCGGTGGTGCAGGCGGCGCAGGAGGCCGACCGGCTGCTCGGCGTCGACCTGTCCTACCGGCACACCGACGGCATGCGGCAGATACGCGACATCGTGCGGTCCGCGTCGCTCGGGACGATCTACTGCGTCGACCTCACCTTCCATAACGCCTACGGGCCGGACAAGCCGTGGTTCTACGATCCGGCGCTGTCGGGCGGCGGCTGCGTGATGGACCTCGGCGTGCACCTGGTGGACCTGGCGCTTTGGGCGCTGGATTTTCCGGAGGTCGCCGAGGTCGCCAGCGAACTGTTCGCATGCGGCCGCAGGCTGCAGCGTGCACCGTCGGAGGTGGAGGATTTCGCCACCGCCACGCTGCGCCTCGCGAACGGGGCGTCGGTGCGGCTGGCGTGCTCCTGGCGCCTGCAGGCCGGCCAGGACGCGGTGATCGCGGCCGCCTTCTACGGCACCGAGGGTGGCGTCGCTCTGCGCAACGTCGATGGCTCGTTCTACGACTTCGTCGCCGAGCGCTATCGCGGCACGTCCCGCGAGACGCTGTCGGCGCCGCCGGATGCATGGGGCGGCCGGGCTGCCGCGACCTGGGCGGTGCGTCTCGCCGCCGGCGACCGGTACGATCCCGCATCGGCGGAGCTGGTGGCGGTCGCCGACGTGCTGGACCACATCTACGAACGTTGAAATCGTTTTATTGCAACGCACCACAAAACAGAGTCTTTTATTACCGGCGAATACTGATTATGGTTGTTTAGGCGGAAAGTATTCGAGCCTACCGGCATAGTCCGGAGTAAGCGGGGTTTCGTCATGTTGGGTCAATCCGACATGCTCGTCCTGGGTCTCTACATCTGCGCCACGATCGCCCTGGTCGCGCTCATGATTGGTCTGTCGTCCGTGCTGGGCGGCGTGCGCGACGGCCGCTCGATGCGGCTGCCGTTCGAGTCTGGTGTGTTGCCGGTGACCGGCGCACGGCTGCGACTACCGGTGCAGTACTACGTGATCGCGATGTTCTTCGTGATCTTCGACATGGAAGCGGTCTTCATTTTCGCCTGGGCGCTGGTGGTGCGGCAGGCCGGCTGGGCCGGCTATGGCTGCATGATGGTGTTCCTGGCCGTGCTGTTGGTGGCATTCGCGTATCTCTGGCGCGTCGGCGCGCTGGAATGGGGACCACGACCCTACCGTGCCGGCATGCAGCGGCGCGAACGAACCGACACCGGACGCATCGACATGGGACGGAGCTGAGCGCATGCGCTGGTCACTGACCACACCGGATTCCACTTCCCGCCCGAATACCCTGGAGCGGGCGGCCCCGCGATCGGCGAGCTTTACCGAGACGCTGCAGAAGAACCTGGTGATGGGCAAGCTGCAGGATTTCGTCTCCTGGGGGCGTGCCAATTCGGTGTGGCCGTTCAATTTCGGCCTGTCCTGCTGCTACGTGGAGATGGCGACCGCCTTCACCAGCAAGTACGACATCGCGCGCTTCGGCTCGGAAGTGCTGCGGGCGACGCCGCGCGAGGCCGACCTGATCGTCATCTCCGGCACCTGCTTCGTGAAGATGGCACCGGTGATCAGGCATCTCTACGACCAGATGCTGGAGCCGCGCTGGGTGATCTCGATGGGTGCGTGCGCCAATTCGGGCGGCATGTACGATATCTACAGCGTGGTGCAGGGCGCCGACAGCTTCCTGCCGGTCGATGTCTACGTGCCCGGCTGTCCGCCGCGACCGGACGCACTGCTGGAAGGCCTGATGCTGCTGCAGAGCCAGATCGGCAAGGAGAGGCGGCCGCTGAGCTGGACCGTGGGCGACCAGGGTGTCGAGCGTGTCCCGCGTCCCAGCCAGCGCGACCTGAAGCGGCCGGAACGCCAGGCCATGCGCACTCTGCGTTCACCCGACACCATCTGAGGGATCGCGACGATGGACCAGACCGTCGTGCGCTCCGAGAGCATCCCGAAGGTCAGGCCGGCAGGATCTGCCCCGGCACCGGTCCAGGAGGTGCGGGACGATGTCGAGACGCTATGGGTCTCGCGGGAGACCGCGGGCGACGTGCTGACCAGGCTCAAGCGTTCGGCGCCGACGCGCATGATGCTGTTCGACATCACCGCCATCGACGAGCGGCAGCGCACGCACCGGGCGGGCCAGCCGGACTCCGACTTCACCATCGTCTACCACCTGATGCAGTTCGACCGTGCCTCGAAGGCGCCACATCGCGAGGTGCGTATCAAGGTGGCGCTGCTGATGGCGTCGCTGACGATGCCGAGCATGGTGGATATCTGGCCGAACGCGAACTGGTACGAGCGCGAGATCTTCGACCTGTTCGGCATCCATTTCAGCGGCCATCCGGACCTGCGCCGCATCCTGACGCCGCCGACCTGGACCACGCATCCGTTGCGCAAGGACCATTACGCGCGCGCCACCGAGATGAAGCCGTACGACCTCACCGAGGATCGCGAGTTCGCCGAGCAGGAGGCGTTGCGCTTCAACCCCGAGGCCTGGGGGATGCAGCGTCGCAGCGCCAACAGCGACTTCATGTTCCTCAACCTGGGTCCGAACCATCCCAGCGTGCACGGCGTGTTCCGCATCGTGCTGCAGCTCGAGGGCGAGGAGATCGTCGAGGCGGTGCCGGATATCGGCTTCCATCATCGCGGCGCCGAGAAGATGGGCGAGCGGCAGTCCTGGCACAGCTACATCCCGTACACCGACCGCATCGACTATCTCGGCGGGGTGATGAACAACTTCCCGTACGTCATGGCGGTCGAGCAGCTCGCCGGCATCACCGTGCCGCCGCGCGCCGAGATGATTAGGGTGATGCTGGCGGAATTGTTCCGGCTCGCCAGCCACCTGGTGTTCTACGGCACCATGTCGCAGGACGTCGGGCAGCTCTCGCCGGTGTTCTACATGTTCACCGATCGCGAGCGGGTTTTCGAGATCATCGAGGCGATCTGCGGCTTTCGCATGCATCCGGCCTGGTTTCGCATCGGTGGGGTCGCCGCCGACCTGCCGCAGGGCTGGGACACGCTGATCCGCAGCTTCCTCGACTATCTGCCGAAGCGGCTCGACGAATACGAGAAGCTCGTCATGCGCAACCGGCTGTTCAAGGCGCGCACGGTCGGCGTCGGCGCCTACTCGCTGGACGAGGCAATCGAGTGGGGCATTACCGGTCCCGGCCTGCGTGCCTGCGGGCTGGACTGGGACTATCGCCGCCGGCATCCGTATTCCTGCTACGACCAGCTCGAGTTCGACATCCCGGTGGCACAGAAGGGCGACTGCTACGACCGCGTGGTGGTTCATATCGCCGAAATGCGCCAGAGCCTGCGTATCATCCGGCAATGCCTGGACCAGATGCCGGGTGGCCCGGTCAAGGCCGACCATCCGCTCACCACGCCGCCACCGCGTGCAAAAACGATGCACGACATCGAGACGCTGATCACCCATTTCCTCAATGTAAGCTGGGGTCCGGTGATCCCGGCCGGCGAGGCGCGCGCCTGCGTGGAGGCGACCAAGGGGCTGAACAGCTACTACCTGGTCAGCGACGGCGGCACGATGTCGTATCGAACCCGCATCCGCACGCCGTCGTTCGCGCACCTGCAGATGATCCCGCTGATCAGCCGGGGGACCTATATCGCCGACCTGATCGCCATCATCGGCAGCATCGATTTCGTGATGGCCGATGTCGACCGCTGAAACCCTGGCCGACAGCGCGAGCGAGACGCTGCCGGACGCGCTGCGCGAGGAGATCCGCCTCCTCGGCCAGCACGAGGCGCATCCGCGTGCGGCCTGCATCGAGGCGCTGCAACGCGTGCAGCGTGAGTTCCGCTGGGTCAGCGACGCCCATTTGCGCGAGGTGGCCGGCCTGCTCGGCATGTCGGCGGCCGACCTGGACGGGGTCGCCACCTATTTCAACCTGATCTTCCGGCGGCCGGTGGGGCGGCGGGTGCTGCTGCTCTGCGACAGCGTGTCGTGCTGGCTGATGGGACGCGAGCGGCTGGAGGCGCATCTAAGCGCCCGCCTCGGCATCCGGCCGGGCCAGACTACGCCGGACGGCGACGTGACCCTGCTGCCGACGGTGTGCCTGGGACATTGCGACCACGCGCCGGCGCTGATGCTGGGCGACGCGCTGCATGGCGATGTCGACACGCAGAAACTCGACGCGATCCTGGAGGCGGCAGGATGACCGAGCGCCCGCTCACCGGCAGGATCCGGCCCGGCGCACCTCCGCCGGATCGCGAGGCCTACGAGCGGGCGGGCGGCTACCAGGCGATGCGCCGGGCGCTGCTGCACATGACGCCGGAGGAGGTGGTCGGCGACGTGACGAAGTCGGGGCTGCGCGGGCGTGGCGGCGCCGGCTTCGGCACCGGCCAGAAATGGAGCTTCGTGCCGAAGCCGAAGCCCGGTCAGCGCCGCTATCTGGTCGCCAATGCCGACGAGATGGAGCCGGGCACCTTCAAGGACCGGCTGCTGCTGGAGGGCGATCCGCACCAGCTGGTCGAGGCGGTGGTCGTCAGCGCCTATGCGCTGCAGGCGACGGATGCCTACATCTTCGTACGCGGCGAGTACAAGCTCGCCATCGCGCGGCTGACACAGGCGATCGGCGAGGCGACGGCGGCGGGCTATCTCGGCACCGATATCCTCGGCGCCGGTTATGCGCTGTCTTTGCACCTGCATGCCAGTGCCGGCCGCTATATATGCGGCGAGGAGACCGCCCTGCTGACCGCGCTGGAAGGCCGGCGTGCGCTGCCGCGCAGCAAGCCGCCATTCCCGCAGGTGAGCGGATTGTGGGGCGCGCCCAGCGTAGTGAACAACGTCGAGACGCTGTGCAACGTGCCGCACATCGTGAACAACGGTCCCGAGTGGTTCAAGGGCCTTGGCATCGGTCCGGATGGCGGTACCAAGCTGTACGGCATGAGTGGCCGGGTACGCCGGCCCGGCGCCTGGGAATTACCGATCGGCACGCCACTCCGGGAAATCCTCGAGGAGCATGCGGGCGGCATGCAGGAGGGATACCGGCTGCGTGCCCTGCTGCCGGGCGGCGCCTCGACGGCGTTCCTCGGCGCCGACCAGCTCGATATCCCGATGGATTACGGCTCGGTCGAGAAGGCCGGCAGCCGGCTCGGCACCGGAACCGCGATCGTTCTCGACGACCGCGCCTGCCCGGTCGGCATGATACGCAACCTCGAACATTTCTTTGCGCAGGAATCCTGCGGCTGGTGCACGCCTTGCCGCGACGGTTTGCCCTGGGTCGAGCGCATGCTGCAGGCGCTCGAGGAGGGTGACGGCGAGGACGAGGATCTGGCGCAGCTCCAGCGCCATGTCGGACTGCTCGGCATGGGCAAGACGTTTTGCGCGCATGCGCCGGGGGCGATGGCGCCGCTCGGCAGCGGGTTGCAGAAATTCCGCGAGGAGTTCGCGCAGCACGTGCACCAGCATCGCTGTCCGTGGCCGGCGGGGGGATTGCACTGATGGCGACCATCCATATCGACGGTCAGCCGTTCGCGGCACGGGCCGACACCAACCTGCTGCAGGCCTGCCTGTCGGCGGGAACCGACCTGCCGTATTTCTGCTGGCACCCGGACCTGGGCTCGGTCGGCGCATGCCGGCAATGCGCCGTCAAGCAGTATAGCGGCCCGGACGACACGCGCGGCCGCATCGTCATGGCGTGCATGACGCCGGTGACGGACGGTGCGATCCTCTCGACCAGGGATGCGGAGTCGCTCGATTTCCGCTCCAGCGTGGTGGAGTGGCTGATGACCAACCACCCGCACGATTGTCCGGTCTGCGAGGAAGGCGGCGAGTGCCACCTGCAGGACATGACGGTGATGACCGGGCATCACGCGCGCCGCTACCGCTTCAGGAAGCGCACCCATCGCAACCAGGATCTCGGGCCATTCGTGAAGCACGAGATGAATCGCTGCATCGCCTGCTATCGCTGCGTGCGGTTCTATCGCGATTATGCCGGCGGCGAGGACCTGGCCGCATTCGCCTCGCACAACAGCGTCTATTTTGGCCGCGCCGAGAGCGGCACGCTGGAGAGCGACTTCAGCGGCAACCTGGTCGAGGTCTGCCCGACCGGCGTGTTCACCGACAAGCCGTTCTCCAGCCGCTACGTCCGTAAGTGGGACATGCGCGGCGCACCGTCGGTGTGCGTGCATTGCGCGGTCGGCTGCAACACCATCCTGAACGAGCGCGACGGCAGCCTGCGCCGGGTGCTGAACCGCTACAACGGCGAGGTCAACCGCTACTTCCTGTGCGACCGTGGCCGGTTCGGCACCGGCTTCGTCAACGCCGCGAGCCGCCTGCGCGCGCCGCTGCTGCGGGCTTCCGACGGCAGCCTGCAGGCGACCAGCATGGCGGCGGCGTTGGCCCTGTTCGGCGAAGCGTTGTCGACCGGCCCGGTGATCGGCATCGGCTCGCCGCGCGCCTCGCTGGAGGCCAACTTCGCCCTGCGCACCCTGGTGGGAGCGCAGAACTTCCACCTCGGGGTATCCGGCATCGAGCACGACCTGCTCACGCTGACACGCGACATCCTGCGTGTGTCGCCGGCACGCATCGCCACCCTGCACCAGGCGGAGCAGGCCGACGCCGTGCTGGTGCTCGGCGAGGATGTCAGCAAGACGGCGCCACGCATCGGGCTCGCGCTGCGCCAGTCGGTGCGGCAGGCCTCGTTCGAGGCGGCGGCGCAGGCACGCATTCCGCTCTGGCTGGATGCCGCGGTGCGCAGCCTCGGCACCGATGCGCGCTCGCCCCTGTTCCAGGCGACGCCGGCGGCGACCGACCTCGATCCCATCGCCGTCGCCAACCTGCGCCTGGCGCCCGAGGATATCGCGCGCCTGGGCTTCGCGGTCGCGCATTGCATCGATCCGGCCTCGCCTCAGGTGGTCGACCTGGCCGAGGCGATGGCGGGGCAGGCCAGGGCGATCGCCGATGCGCTGCTGGCGGCGACGCGGCCACTGGTGGTCAGCGGTGGCCAGTGCGGCTCGGCCCCGGTGCTGCAGGCGGCGGCAAACATCGCGGCGGCACTGCACCGGACCCGGCCGGAAACAAGGCTGATGCTGACCGTCGCCGAGTGCAACAGCATGGGGCTGGCGCTGCTCGGCGGCGAGCCGCTCGATGCGGCGATGGAGGCACTCGAGGCCGGGATGGTCGCGACCGTGGTGGTGCTGGAGAACGACCTGTTCCGGCGGGTGCCGCAGGCGCGGCTGCTGCATGCCCTGGCGCGGGCCCGTCACGTCGTGGCACTCGACCATCTGGCCAGCGCCACCACCCAGGTGGCCGAACTGGTGCTGCCGACGGCAACCTTCGCCGAGACCGACGGCACCCTGGTCAGCCACGAGGGACGGGCGCAGCGCTTCTTCCAGGTGAGTTTCCCGGTAGCACCCGTGCAGGATGCCTGGCGCTGGCTGCGCGACGGCGCAAAGGCTGCACACCGTCATGACCTGGATTGGCAGCACCTGGACGAGGTCATCGCCGATCTCTGCGCGGCGCACCCGGCGCTGACGGCCATGCGCGGCGCGGCGCCCGATGCCGGGTTCCGCATCGCCGGCTCGCCGATCCGCAGCGAGACGCACCGGTTCAGCGGCCGCACCGCGATCCACGCCAATGTCAGCGTGCGCGACGCCAAGCCGGAAGCCAATATCGACGGGCCGCTCAGCACCACCATGGAGGGCTATTACGGCGAGATGCCGGCGGCGCTGCGGCCTTATTTCTGGGCGCCGTCATGGAACTCCGGCCAGTCGCTCAACAAGTTCCAGGACGAGGTCGGGGGCCCGTTGCGCGGCGGCGATCCCGGGATACGGCTGCTCGATGGCGACCCGGTGCCGTGGCGCTACCACGACGCCATCCCCGGCGCCTTCCAGCCGCGTGTCGATGCGCTGATGGTGCTGCCGAAGGGGCGGCTGATCGGCTCCGAGGAGCTGAGCGACCGCGCGCCCGCCGCGAAGCCGCGTATCGAGCCGGCGGCGCTGTCGGTGTCGCCCGCCATGCGTCAGGCGCTTGGCGCCACGACGATGCTCAGCCTGACCGGCGCCGTGCATGCGGTCGCGGTGGTGGCGGACCCGGCCATTCCTGAGGGGGTCGCACTATTCCCGGCGCACGCGCATCCGTTCCCGGGCTTCGCCGACCCGCAATGGGCCGAAACGGCCGCGCCATGACCCTCGGCTTCGGCATCCTGGAGATCGTCGTCAGCCTCGCCGCCATGCTGAGCGCCGCGGCCGGGCTGACCTGGGTCGAGCGCCGGCTGCTCGGATTCTGGCAGGATCGCGCCGGCCCCAACCGTGTCGGGCCGTTCGGCACGCTGCAGGCGGTGGCCGACGGGGTGAAGCTGCTGTTCAAGCAGGACTGGATCCCGCCGTTCGCCGATCGTGGCGTGTTCATCCTGGCCCCCGCCGCCGGCATGGCAACGGTGCTGCTCGGCTTCGCGGTGATCCCGGTCACAGCGGGCTGGAGCGTCGCCGGCCATCTCAATGTCGGCATCCTGTTCTTCCTGGCGATGACCTCGCTGGGCGTCTACAGCGTGGTGCTCGGCGGCTGGGCGTCGAACAACAAGTTCGCGCTGCTCGGCGGCATGCGGGCGGCGGCGCAGATGGTCAGCTACGAGGTCTTCATGGGCCTGTCGCTGCTCGGCACGGTGATGCTGGCGCACTCCTTCAGCCTGGTCGACATCGTCATGGCGCAGGGCCGGATGTGGTTCATCGTGCCGCAGTTCCTGGGCTTCGTGACATTCCTGCTGGCCGGCATCGCCGAGACGCACCGGCTGCCGTTCGATCTGCCGGAAGGCGAGAACGAACTGGGCGCCGGTTTCCACACGGAATATTCCGGCATGAAGTTCGGCATGTTCTTCATCGCGGAATATGCCGGCATCGTGCTGATCGCCTCGATGATCACCACGCTGTTCCTCGGCGGCTGGCTCGGCCCGGTGCTGCCGCCGGTGGTGTGGTTCCTGCTCAAGACCGGCCTCACCATCTGCTTCTTCATCCTGCTGCGCGCCGCACTCCCACGTCCGCGCTACGACCAGCTGATGATGTTCGGCTGGAAGGTGCTGCTCCCCGTCTGCCTGCTCAATGTCGCCGTCACCGGGGCGGCGATCCTGCTGTTCTCCCCGACCGGCTAGGTATTTCCCATGCTCAGCAACGTGCGCACGCTCTGGCTGACGTTCCTGCACCTGTTCCACCGCAGCGAGACGGTGGGCTATCCCGAGACCAAGCCGTACATGGCGCCGCGGTATCGCGCCCGCATCATCCTGTCGCGCGATCCGGACGGCGCCGAGCGCTGCGTCTCGTGCAATCTATGCGCGGCGGTTTGCCCGGTCGATTGTATCAGCCTGCAGAAGACCGAGGACCAGGGTCGCTGGTATCCGGAATATTTCCGCATCAACTTCTCCCGCTGCATCTTCTGCGGCCTGTGCGAGGAGGCGTGCCCGACCTACGCCATCCAGCTCACGCCCGACTACGAGATGAGCGAGTACGAGCGCCCGAACCTCGTCTACGAGAAAGAGGATCTGCTGATCAGCGGCACCGGGAAATACCCGGACTATAACTTCTATCGCGTCGCCGGCATGGCGGTGCCCGGCAAGGACAAGGGCGAGGCTGAGCGCGAGGATCCGCCGGTCGACATCCACGGCCTGCTGCCATGAACGCGCTGTTCACGCTGGCCGCCATCGTCGCGGTGATCTCCACCACCATGGTGGTGACGCGCACCGTCGCCGTGCACGCGCTGCTTTATCTCGTGGTGTCGCTGCTGGCGGTGGCGACGGTGTTCTTCACGCTGGGTGCCGCGTTCGCCGCCGCACTGGAAGTCATCATCTATGCCGGCGCCATCATGATCCTGTTCGTGTTCGTGGTGATGATGCTCAATCTCGACCGCGACGACGCCGACCGCGAGAACACGTGGCTGACGCCGCGCGTCTGGGCCGGCCCGGCGCTGCTCTCCGCCGTACTGGCCGGCGAACTGCTGTATGCCGGCATCGCCGGGCACGGCACCATCGTGGCGGCCCGGGAGGTGGGTCCGGTGCAGGTCGGGCTCGCCCTGTTCGGCCCGTATCTGCTGGCAGTCGAGCTCGCCTCGCTGCTGCTGCTGGCCGGGCTGATCAGTGCCTACCATCTTGGCCGCGACAGCGGGCGGGGAGGCTGAGCATGGGCGCCGTCGCACCCGCCAACGCCATCCTGCTCGCCGCCATCCTGTTCGGCCTTGGCCTCGCCGGCGTGCTGATACGCCGCAACCTGATCTTCATGCTGATGTCGATCGAGGTCATGCTGAACGCCACCGGCCTCGCCTTCGTCGCCGGCGGCGCGCGCTGGGGCCAGGCGGACGGGCAGGTGATGTTCCTCCTCGTGCTGACCCTGGCGGCGGCCGAGATCTCGGTCGGGCTGGCGCTGATCCTGCTGCTGCAGACCAGGCGGCCGACGCTGGATTCCGATGTCGGCAACCGGCTGAAGGGATAGCCCGCCATGCAGCAGCTTCTCGCCCTGGTGCCCGCGCTGCCCTTGCTGGCGGCGGTGCTGCTCATGCTGGCCGCGACGCGCATCGGCACCAACGGCGTGCGCATCCTTGGCGTCGGGTCGGTGGCGTTGTCCGCCTTGCTCGCGTGCCGGATCGCAGTTGCGCAGATCGGTGCCGGATGGGCGGTGCAGCCGTTCGACGTGACGCTCTGGCACTGGATGCGCATCGGCGACTTCGCGCCCGACGTCACGCTGCATCTCGATGGGCTCTCGCTGGTGATGATGCTGGTCATCACCGTCATCGGGTTCCTGATCCACCTCTATGCATCGGCCTATCTCGACGGCGATCCCGGCTACGCGCGCTTCTTCGCCTGCATGAATTTGTTCGTCGCCGCGATGCTGACGCTGGTGCTCGCGAACGACCTCCTGCTGCTCTATGTCGGCTGGGAAGGGGTCGGCCTGTGCAGCTATCTGCTGATCGGCTTCTGGTACGACGATCCCGCCAATGGCCGCGCCGCGCGCAAGGCGTTCATCGTCACCCGCGTTGGCGACACCGCGCTGATCAGCGGATTGTTCCTGCTGGCGACCAGCTTCGGCACGCTGAGCATCCCGTCGCTGATGCAGCACGCCACGACAAGCTGGCCGATCGGGACAGCGATGCCGACGCTCGCCGCGTTCCTGCTGCTCGGCGGCGCGCTCGGCAAATCGGCGCAGTTGCCGCTGCAGACCTGGCTGGTGGACGCGATGGCGGGTCCGACGCCGGTGTCGGCATTGATCCATGCCGCCACCATGGTGACCGCCGGCGTCTACCTGATCGCGCGCACGCACGTGCTGTTTGCACTGGCGCCCGACGCCTTGCTGGTGACCGGGCTGATCGGCGCCGCCACGTTGCTGCTGTCGGGCGCAAGCGCGCTGGTGCAGACCGATATCAAGCGGGTGCTGGCGTATTCCACCATCAGCCAGATCGGCTATATGTTCCTGGCCCTCGGCGTCGGCGCGTGGGATGCCGCTATCTTCCACCTGGTCACGCACGCCTTCTTCAAGGCGCTGCTGTTCCTGGCTGCCGGCGCCGTGATCCTGCGCATGCACCACGAGCAGGACATCACCCGCATGGGCGGCCTGCGCACCGCTATGCCCGGGGTTTTCGTGGTCTTCGCAATCGGCAGCGCGTCGCTGGCTGCGTTGCCGCTGGTCACCGCCGGGTTCTACAGCAAGGAGGCGATCCTCGGTGGTGCCTGGGATTCCGGGCCGTCCGGGCGCCTGCTATGGTGTGCCGGCGTGGTCGGCGCATTCCTGACCGCGCTGTATATCTTTCGGCTGCTGTTCATCGTCTTCCTCGGCGAGCAGCATCGCCATCCGCACGGCGTCACCGGCTGGCGCATCGGCGTGCCGCTCGGTGTGCTGGCAATCCTCGCGGTCGTCGGCGGCGGGTTGCAGACCCCGGCACTGCTCGGGGGTATTGCCATAATGCCGGGCATCCTCGGCGGCGTTTTCGGGTCCGCATCGCACGAGGGCGCGCTGGCGTTGTTGCCGCTTGTGCTGGCGTCCCTTGTGCCGCTGGCGGGGATCGCGTTGGCCTGGCGCTGGTATGGCGGCGGCCTCGCCAGCCGCTTCGAGACCCAGTTCACCGGGCTGCTGCTACGCGGCTGGGATTTCGACCGCGCCTATGACCGCATGATCGTGCAGCCGCTGATGTGGCTGGTGCGCGTGAACCATCACGACATCGTCGACAGCTTCTACGAGGGCCTCGGCAAGCTCGCGCAGCGGACCCATGCCGGCCTCAGCCTCAGCGAGAACGGACGCGTGCGCTGGTATGCCGGCTGGCTCGCCGCCGGCTCGGTCGCCGCACTTGCGATCGCGGTGCTGTCATGATGCTGCCGGCGCTGATCGTCATCCCGCTGCTGGCGGCACTGGTCGCCTGCCTCGGCGGCCGCACGCGCGCCAACTGGCCGCGCCGGGTGACTGTCGGAGCCCTGTTGCTCGACGCCCTGATCCTCGCCGAGCTGACCCGCCCGGTGCCTGCCATCGGCCTCGCACCCGGCTGGCTGGCGCATTTCGACGCGCCGTGGATCCCGCAGCTCGGCATCTCGCTGCGCCTCGACATGGACGGGCTCAGCCTGCTGCTGCTCTGGCTGACATTGGCCCTCACACTCGCCAGCGTGGCGATCTCCTGGCGCGAGGTGACGGCGCATGTCGGCTTCTTCCATGTCTGCCTGCTGGCGACCACCGCCGGCATCATCGGCGTGTTCCTGGCGACCGACCTGTTCCTGTTCTTCTTCTTCTGGGAGATCATGCTGGTCCCGATGTATTTCCTGGTGGCGATCTGGGGGCACGAGCGCCGGGTGCATGCGGCGATCAAGTTCTTCCTGTTCACCCAGGGCAGCGGCCTGCTGATGCTGCTGGCGATCTTCGCCCTCGCCTTCGTGCACCGGCAATCGACCGGCGAATTCACCTTCGACTACTTCAAGCTGCTGCACACCCCGATGTCGTCCGGCACCGGCATGCTGCTGATGCTCGGCTTCTTCATCGCCTTCGCGGTCAAGCTGCCGGTGGTGCCGTTCCATAGCTGGCTGCCCGACACCCACACCCAGGCGCCGACCGCCGGCAGCGTGCTGCTCGCCGGCATCCTGCTCAAGACCGGCGCGTACGGGCTGATTCGCTTCACCATTCCGCTGTTCCCCGACGCCGCCCACCGCTTCACGCCGATCGCACTCGCCCTCGGCGTGCTCGGCATCCTGTACGGCGCGGTGCTGGCGATCGGCCAGACCGACATGAAGCGCCTGGTCGCGTACAGCAGCGTCAGCCATCTCGGCTTCGTGCTGCTCGGCATCTTCGCCTGGAACACGCTCGCCCTGCAGGGCGCGGTGATCCAGATGATCGCGCACGGTATCAGCACCGGCGCGCTGTTCATCCTGGTGGGTTCCGTGCAGGACCGGCTGCACACCCGCGACCTGCGCCACCTTGGCGGCCTGTGGCACGGCGCGCCGCGTTTCTCGGCGGTGTTCCTGTTCTTCGCCATCGCTTCGCTCGGGCTGCCCGGCCTCGGCAATTTCGTCGGCGAGTTCCTCACCCTGCTCGGCACCTGGCGGGTCAGCCCGCCGGCCGCGGTGCTTGGTGCGGTCGGGCTGGTGATGGCGGCGGTCTACGCCCTGCTGCTGGTCGCCCGCGCCCTGCTCGGCCCGGCCAACCCGCAGGCGGTGATGGGCGAGCTGTCCGGCCGCCACCGGGTCACGATGGCGGCAATGATCGTCGCCATCGTGGCGCTCGGCGTCTATCCGCAACCGGTGATCGACATGGCGTCACCCTCGCTGCTGCATCTCGGACCGCTCTCCGCCAGGGCCGCCCCACTCCTGCATCTGGCCAGCCGTCAGGACCAGCCATGAACCCGTTCGGCGTCGTCGCCCTGCTGCCGCTGCTGGTGCTGTCGGCGGGGACCGTCGTGGTGATGACCGGGATCGCGATCCGGCGCTCGAATTTCCTCGCGGCGCTGACCACCGGCGCCGTCATGGTGGCGGCGCTGCTCGCCCTGCTGCCGGCGGCGCGCGTGGTGCCGATGCGGGTGGCGCCATTGTTCCTGATCGACGGCTATTTCGTGTTCGCCGCCGCCCTGGTGCTGCTCTCTGCGCTCGCCGTGCTGCTGCTGTCGTACGGCTATGTCTCCGCGATACGCAGCAGCCCGGCGGACGAATATTATCTCCTCCTGCTGGTGGCGACGCTCGGCGCGGTGGCGATGCTGGCGAGCGACCACTTCGTGACCTTCTTCCTTGGCCTGGAGACGCTCAGCGTCGCGCTGCTCGGCCTGATCGCCTATTCGCGCCACCGCCCGGACGCGACCGAGGCGGCGATGAAGTACCTCGTGCTCGCCGGCACCTCGTCGGCGTTCCTGCTGTTCGGCATCGCGCTGCTGTACGCGGACCAGGGCACCCTGTCCTTCTCCCTGGCCGCAGCCAAGGCAAGTTCGACGCAGGGCATCGGCATCTACCGGATGGCGGCATCGGCGCTGATCCTCACCGGCATCGGCTACAAGCTCTCGATCGTGCCGTTCCACATGTGGGCGCCCGATGTCTATGACGGCGCGCCGGCGCCGGTCGGCGCCTTCGTCGCCGTGGTCTCGAAACTTTCAGTCTTCACCGTGCTGATGCGCTATTTCGTCGCCGGTCCCGGACATGCGGATCACGCCGCATTCCAGGCCATCGCGCTGTTCGCCATCCTGTCCATGCTGCTCGGCAACCTCCTCGCGCTGGGCCAGAACAACCTCAAGCGCCTGCTCGCGTACTCGTCGATCGCGCATCTCGGCTACCTGCTGGTCGCGTTCCTGGCGCCGGAGACCTTCGGTATCGAGGCGTCGAGCTACTATCTGGCCGCCTACGCCGTCACCACGCTGGGCGCCTTCGGCGTCATCGGCCTGCTGTCCGACCCGGCTGCCGGTGCCGATTGCGCGGAGCTGGAATCCTACCGCGGCCTGTTCTGGCGACGCCCATGGCTCGCCGGCATCCTCACCCTGATGCTGGTGTCGCTGGCCGGCATCCCGCCGACCATGGGCTTCATCGCCAAGGCGTATGTGATGACCGCCGGCGTCGGCAGCGCGCTCACGCTGCCGCTGGCGGCGCTGGTGATCGGCAGCATCATCGGCCTGTTCTACTATCTGCGCGTCGTGGTGGTGATGGCGCAGCCGGTGGCGGCGGGCGTGCAGGCGAGGTTCCCACGCGTGCGGGCGAGCGGCGCCATCACCATCGGCGCACTTGCCATACTCGTGGTGGTGCTCGGACTGCAGCCGGCCTCGCTGATCGCACCGATCCGGCTCGCCAATCCGCGTGCGCCATCGCCGCCGATGGTTGCCGCATCTCCGGCGGCACCCGTCTCGGTGGCGGGGTTGCGCTGACATCAGGCTTGCCAGGCGTAAGCATGCGCAAATCGCCACCGTGCGCATGCTGCTAGGCGGCAAATAAAAACCGTAACGTTCTACTTGCTGATGAACTATGATGGCAAGAAATCGAGCCGCCCATGCGCCGGCCGCCTTAATGCAGACTGGCCATGGCAAAGTCTCGCAACAAAGGAGGCAACATGTCTATTCCGCTTCGCAACATTCTCAGCCGCAAGGGCTGGGGTGCGGTTACCGTGACCGCCGACGCGTCTCTGCTGACCGTCGCCGACACGCTGGTGCTGCACCATATCGGGGCCGCCGTGGTGGTCGACCGGGACGGCAGGCCGATCGGCCTCGTCTCCGAGCGGGACATCGTGCGCGGGGTGTCGGAACATCATGACGACGTGGTCGACGTCAAGGTGGGTGACGTCATGGCCAGGAACGTTCCCAGCCTGTCGCCGGACGACAGCTCGCTGAAGGCCGTGCAACTCATGACGATCCATCGGCACCGCCACATCCCGGTCCTGGAGGACGAGGCCCTGGTCGGCATGGTCAGCATCGGCGACGTGGTGAAGTACCGCATCGAGGAGAGCGAGTCCGCCGTCGAGGCGATGCGGGCCTACGTCATGCAGTCGGATCCGACCGAGGAGCCGGGCCTGCCCCGCCACGCCCTGGACTGAGCACGCCCGCCGCCTCCCGCCGCCGCGCCTTGCCTCGACCTGCCCTCCGCAGCCTGCCGCCGGAACCGTCCGTGTTGCGGTCCGTTATGCAGGGCTGAGGTTCCCAGGGATCAGGTGGCTTGGCAGTGGATCAGACGGCTTCCGGGAACAACCGCGCGTCAGGCTCGTCCGGCGCTGGCAGGCCACGCCGCCGACGGATCTGGCCATGGATCCTGGGCGTCTTCGCGGTCGCCATCATCCTGCTGGTCGCCCTATGGGATTGGGACTGGTTCATTCCCCTGGTCGACAGCCGCGCTTCCTCGGCGCTCGGCCACAAGGTCACCATGCAGCATCTGCATGTCCGCCTCGGGCGCACCACCGTGGTGACCGCGGACGGCGTGCGCGTCGACAACCCGGAGGGTTTCCCCGCCGACCAGCCGCTGGCGCAGATCGACCATCTCGGCATCAGCGTCGCGGTGATGAGCTATATCCGCAACCAGGTGATCGACATCCCGCTGATCAATGTCGACCACCCGGTCATCGATGCGCTGGCGCATCAGGACGGCAGCGCGAACTGGACGATGAAGAGCCAGTCGGGTTCGTCCTCGTCCAGCGCCAGCAAGCCGCCCAGGCTGGGCCTGCTGCGCATCCACGACGGCCACGTGCATGTGGTCGATCCGAAGCTGCGCACCGACATGAACCTGCAGGTGCACACCGCCGGATATCGCGATCCCGATGGTGGCCACATCGTGGTGACCGCGGACGGCACCTACGCGCACCAGCCGATCACCGGACGATTCATCGGTGGCGCGCTGCTCACCCTGCAGGACCGCGGCCGGCCGTATCCGGTCGACCTGCACGTCGCCAATGGCCCGACGCACGTCAGCCTGGAGGGCGAGATCGACCAGCCGCTCACCTTCGGTGGCGCGCGCCTCAAGCTGGTCTTCACAGGCCCGGACATGGCGCTGCTGCTGCCGCTGACCGGCGTGCCGATCCCGCACACGCCGCCCTTCAAGGTGACCGGCAACCTCGACTACCAGAACCGCCGCATCGTGTTCGACAAGTTCCACGGCACCGTCGGGTCAAGCGATCTCGAAGGGCGCATTGCCGGCGACGCGCAGAGCAAGGTGCCCGACATCAAGGCCGACCTGTCCTCGCAGCGGGTAGATCTCAACGACCTCGCCGGCTTCATCGGCGGCACGCCGGGTACCGCGAAGACCGGGAATGTCCAGCAGAAGCAGGAAATCGCCGCCTCGAAGACCAGCGGCAATATCCTGCCGGACCAGAAGTTCAGCGTCCCGAAGCTGCGTGCCGCCAACGTGCACCTGACCTACCGGGGCGAGCATATCGAGAACAAGTATGTTCCGCTCGATAACATCGTCGTCGCGATGGACATCGTCGACGGCCACATCACGCTGCATCCGCTCGACTTCAAGGTCGGCACCGGCAGCATCGATTCCAATCTCGACCTGCAGCCGAGCGGCGAGGATCTGCGCACCAAGGCCGATGTGAAGTTCCGTCATGTCGACCTGTCGCGGATCCTGCAGGCGACGCACGCCTTCCATGGTGACGGAGTGCTCGGCGGCCAGGCGGATATCACCACCACCGGATCGTCGGTCGCCAGCATGCTCGGCAACGGCAACGGCGGCGTGACCATGGTCATTTCCGGCAATGGCGATATCAGCGCGCTGCTGCACGACATCGCCGGCCTGGAGGTGGGCAACGCCATTCTCTCCGCACTCGGCCTGCCGAACCGCGCCAGCCTGCGCTGCTTCATCGCCGACATGCCTCTCCACGACGGCATCCTGTCGATGAAGACGTTCCTGCTGCAGACCAGTGAGGCACGCAGCATCGGCCGCGGCACCATCGACCTCAAGAACCAGACGCTGGACTACTCGCTGACCACCCGATCCTCCCATTTCAGCATCGGATCGCTGCCCGGACCGATCAACGTCACCGGAAAGCTCGGCAGTCCGAGCATCAGGCCTGGCGCCGAGGTTGTGGCGCGGGCCGGTGCCGCTGTCGGGCTAGGCGTGCTGCTGGTGCCCCTGGCGATTCTTCCGACGATACAGCTCGGGGTCGGCGAGGGTGCCTGCACCGACGCCCTGCAGAAGACCGAGGCTGCCCCGGCCGCCCCGCCACCGGCAGCGGTGCCGGTCCACCGCCGCCACGGACCTCAACGCAAGGCGGGTTGACCGGTCCGGGTGCGGATACCGGCCGTCATCGCCAGCCGCGCCAGTGCCGGCACCGATTTCGACGAGGTCTTCTTCATGATGGACGCGCGATGGTTCTCCACAGTGCGCTGGCTGATGGCGAGATCGGCGGCGATATTCTTGCTCGGGTGACCGGCAAGCACCATCTCCATCACCTCGCGTTCGCGGCGCGTCAGGCTGGCCAGCAGGCTGGCAGCGTCGCGCTGCCAGCCGCGCAGCTTGCCGTCATCCTGCGAGTTCTCCAGTGCGCGCGCCACGCTGGCGAGCAGCTCCGCCTCGCTGATCGGCTTCTCGATGAAGTCGCTGGCGCCAGCCTTCATGGCCTCGACAGCCATCGGCACGTCGCCGTTGCCGGTGATCATGATCGAGGGCATCAGGTTTCCGTCTCGCGCCAGCTGGTGCAGCAGGTCGAGCCCCTGCATGCCGGGCAGGACGGCATCCACCAGCAGACAGGCGCCGGTGCCGGCCCTGTACTCGTCGAGGAACGCTTCGCTGGTCGCGTAGGCGGCGACCGCATACCCCTGCGTGCTCAGCACGCGCACGATCGCATCCCTCACGTTGCGGTCGTCATCGATGATGAATACCGGATCCGCCTGCGCTTGCCTGGCCACGACCGCGGGTTTTGCCATCGGGGCCTGCGGAGCAGGGGGCGCATTCGGGGCCTGGCGCAGCATCCGCGCGATCGCCTCGGTCAGGTCGCGCGCCTTGATCGGCTTGCTGAGCGGCAGGCAGCCGGCCGCCGCGATGTCCTCCAGGGTTCGAGGCGAGATGTCGCCGGTGAGGATGATGGCCGGGATCCGGCGGTGCAGCCGCTCGCGCAACTGTGCCGTCACGGTCAGGCCATCCACGCCGTTCGGGAGGTTGTAGTCGGCCAGGACCAGGTCCGGGTCGATCCTGCCACGCCTGATCAGGTCCAGGGCCAGCACGCCGTCCGCGGCACTCATGACCCGATGGGCGTCCTCCGCGAGCAGCATCTCGAGCAGATGGCGCAGCTCCGGATCGTCCTCGACGATGAGGATCGAGCCGGTTGCGGGATCGGCGGTCACGGCCGTGTCGGGCGCCGGATCGCCGCCGGCTGGCAGGTGCGGCGTCGTTCCGCCGTCGGGCGCATCCGCCGAGGGCGGGGCCAGCGCCACATCGATCGAGAACATCGATCCGGCTCCCGGGGTGGAGCGCACCCGTATGCCGTGGCCCAGCAGGTCGCCGAGGCGCTGGACGATGGAAAGCCCCAGGCCCAGGCCGCGGCTACGCTCTCGCGCCGGATTATCGACCTGGTGATATTCGGCGAAGATGGCCCCGATCTGGTCCTCCGGTATGCCGATGCCGGTATCGCGAACCTCGATGCTAAGGGTCTCGCCATGGCGGCGGCAACCAACCAGGATCTTGCCGTGGCGCGTATACTTGATGGCATTGGTCATCAGGTTGCGGATCATCTGCTCCAGCATGCGTCGATCCGAACGGATCCGCAGGCTGCACGGGATCACCCGCAGCGTCAGTCCCTTGGCCTCGGCGTGGTACTGGAACTCTTCGTCGAGACTGCCGAGCAGGGCGGCGATCGGAAAATCGGATACAGCCGGCTGGACAATTCCGGTGTCGATCTGGTTGATATCCAGCAGGCTGTTCAGCATCCCGGACATCGCGCCGATGGTGGGCTCCAGCATCGCCACCAGCTTGCCCGCCGCCGCATCGTGCACGCGCTTCGCCAGCAGGCCCTGGACCAGGGTCAGCGTCTGCAGCGGCTGGCGCAGATCGTGGGTGACGGCGGTGAGGAAGCGCGACTTGGCGGCGTTGGCGTTCTCTGCGACCTGCTTGGCAAGCTCCAGCGCATGCTTGGCGCGCTTGCGGTCGGAGACATCGACGAAGGTCACCACCACGCCGCCGACCAGGCTGTCATGGGTGTAGTACGGCAGGATGCGCCGCAAGTACCAGGTCCCGTTCTGCGCCTCGATCTCGCGTTCGACCGGTGTCGGCCGGGTCAGCATGGTCCGGGCATCGGCCAGCAGGTCGCCATCCAGCGATAGCGAGGTGAGGTCGGCGAGCGGACGCCCGACGTCGCCGGGGATCAGCTTGAACAAGGCCCGCGTCGCCGGCGTGAAGAACCGGATGTTGAGGTCGGTATCGAGGAACAGCGTCGCCATGTCGGTGCTGTAGAGGATGTTCTGCAGGTCGTTCGACGTGGTGCGCTGCTTCTCCAGCGTGTCCTGCAGCTGTCCGTTGAGCGCCACCAGCTCCTCGTTGAGCGCCTGCAGCTCCTCCTTCGAAGTGACCAGCTCCTCGTTGGTGGACTGGTATTCCTCGTTGAACGACAACGCCTCGTCGTTGATCGCCTTCTGTTCGTCGCTCGACGCCTCCAGGCTCTCGAGCGCCGTCTGCAACTCGTTGCGGGTTGCCTCCAGCTCGAGTTCGAGTTCGGCGATACGCGGCGCCACAGTCGCCAGGTCCGGATGCTCGGGTTTGCGGCCGGTGGCCGGATCGTTGACGAAGCAGACCAGCAGCAGCTTCTCGCCATCCTGCTCGACCGGCCGGACCGCGATGTTGAAGGCGAAATCCTGCCCGTCGCGCGTCACCTTGCCGCCGCGCACGACGACGTTGGTGTTGCGGTCGGTGGCCTGGTGGATGGCGGTACGCAGCCGCCCACGCATCGACACCCGCGCCATCGCCAGCAGGTCGTGCGTCGGCCGGCCCGGCGCCACCTGCAGGTAGTGATCGGTGGGCCCGAGGAAATGCAGGCATTCGTTGCGGTTGTTGATCAGCACGGCAGCCGGCGCGTAGTTCTCGGTGACCAGCTGGCGGCACAGTTCGGCAAAGGCGGCCTGCCGTGACAGCGCCGGTCCCGGCCTGCCGAACGCAAGCGCCCGGGGGGGATCGCCGCCGCGCAGGGCGGACACCAGCTCGCCGGGCGGACTGCGACCGATATGGCGATAGATCCGTTGCGCCTGCGAGATGGGCTCGAACCGGCCGCTGATCATGCCGGCATTCTCAGAGCTGCCGAGCAGCAGCAGGCCGCCGGGCCGCAGCGCGAAATGGAACAGCCGCAGCACCTTCGCCTGCGCTTCCGGCACCAGATAGATGAGCAGGTTGCGGCAGGAGATGAAATCCAGCCGCGAGAAGGGCGGGTCCGCCAGCAGATCCTGCACGGTGAACACCACGACCGCGCGTAGTTCCGGCTTGATCCGGTAGCTATGCTCTTCGCGAATAAAGAAGGCTTCGAGCCGCTGCGGCGAAACCGCGGCCTCGATGCTGTCTGAATAGAGGCCTTCGCGCGCGGTTGCGATCGCGTCCGCATCGACGTCGGAGGCGAACAGCTGCAGCTTCAGCTCGAGCCCGGCTGCCGCCATCGCTTCGCTGAACAGGATCGCCAGCGAGTACGTCTCCTCGCCGGTGCTGCATCCCGCAACCCAGATGCGCAACGGCAGCGCCGGCGGATGGGCGCGCACCATGTCGGGCAGTACCTGGCCGCCCAGGAACTCGAACACCGCGGGATCCCGGAAGAAGCCGGTCACGTTGATCAGCAGGTCGCGTGCAAGCAGGTCGCGCTCCTCGCGGCTGCGATCGAGCAGGGAATTGTAATTCTCGATATCGCCCGGCTCGATGGCGGCCATCGCCATGCGGCGCTGGATGCGGCGGAGCAGCGTCCCACGCTTGTACATCCTGAAGTCGTGCGAGGTCGTCGTGCGCAGCGTCTCGATGATGCCGGCCAGCGCGCCCGCGTCCGCGGTCCCGGCCGCCGGGGCTGCCTCGGACTCGGGTTCGGGATCGTCCGACACCGCATCGCCGTGCGGCATCCGCAGCGCCGCAGCCATGCGTTCCACGGGCAGCACGGCATCGACCTGGCCGGTGGCGATCGCGCTGCGCGGCATGCCGTCGTAGTCGGCCTGCTTGGGATCCTGCACCAGCACGAGGCCGTCATGCTGGCGGATCGCCTTGAGCCCGATGGTGCCGTCGGCGCCGGAACCGGACAGCACGATGCAGGCGGCGCGGCGGCCGAACTCCTGCGCCAGCGAAAGCAGCAGGACATCGAACGGCAGCCTCGCCTTCTGCAGCGCCTGCGGCTGCGCCACCCGCAGGGCGCCGTTCGCGACGGTAAGATAAGTCCCCGGCGGGATGACGTAGAGCGTGCCGGGCTCGATCGGCATGCCGCTGGCCGCGAGCCGCACCGTCATGCCGGTGTGCGGCGCCAGCAGCTCGACCATCATGCTCTCGTGCGCGGGGTCCAGATGCTGGACCAGGATGGCGGCGAACTGGTGCCCGTCACCGAGGCTGGCTACCAGCTTGCGGCAGGCGTCCAGTCCACCGGCCGAGGCGCCGATGCCGATCACCGTCATTCCGGGGGCCTTGCCGCCAGGTGCCGGGCGGTCCTGGGCCGGTTCAGCCGGATCGATCTGTCTTTCGCCGAGCCGAGGCCTATGCCCTGTCGCCATGGTGACAATTCCCGCACGCGGCGTTCGCGCTGGAACACCGTATCAGGAACTATCGACCTTTACGATCGCGCGACAATCAAGGAATAGCGGCGGAATAACGCCGCCTGGCCGTCAGGCGGAGGCGACCGAGCTGGCGGCCTTGAGGAACACGCCTCCCACCTTGGTGCCCACCGATGTGACCGCCGATACGATCACCAGGGCGATGAGGCCGGCGATGAGCGCGTATTCGAGCGCGGTCACGGCACGCCGATCCTGCTTGAGGCGGACAAGAACCGCCATCCAGTGGGCCAGCATCATGGTCTCCTAAGGTGAGGCCGCTTAAGGCTGATCCCGCACGCCCGTTGATGAGTTATTATTGATAAGACGCAGGACTCCGGGACTCAAGCGGTTTCTGTTCCGCCGCCGTATCTGTCAGCGCTCTCAGCCTGGCGTCCCGGGCGAGCCGAACAGTTTTGCGGCTGCACCCAGATGGGCCTGCTTGCGGTCGATCATTGCCTCGGCGCGCGCGATCTCTCCCCGCAGCTCGCCGATGTAGGCACGCAACTCGGCGACGCCGAGATCGTCGAGCGGCAGGATCGCGAGGCGAGGCCGCGGGCCCGCCGGTCGGTCATCTTCCATGTGCGGTGTCTCCTTGAGGCTCGCCCGCTGCTGCCGGGCTGGGCCTGTCGACATTGGGCCCGCCGCCTGCTCCGGCCAAGGGAGACCGGAGCAGGCGATCCAGACCAGGATGACAGGCATCGCCAGGGTCGCGGGGGGACGCCTTGCCAGCCGGTGCCGGCTGGTCGACAAGTCCGGGCGATGCTCCCGCCCACTTCCTGACATCCGCCATGCCGAGCCGACCGGGCCGAGCGCCTGTCTCGCCGCGGCACCTGCGGGTGCTGTTCGCCTTCGAGAACGAGCTGCCGAGCCGGCAGGCCGATGCCGAGGTGTTCACCACCACGGCGCGCTACCTGGCCGGCCATGTGGCTCAGGCGCGGATGCATCTTCCGGCTGCCTCGCGCGCGGCGGCCTCGGCGGCGGCGGCGCTGACCGGCATGGCGGTGGTTCGCGCCTGGGCGCCGGTGCGGCCGGCGGCCCTCCGCCACCTGCTCTGCGGCCTCACGATCGTGCTCCGCCGCGAGTTCCGGCACGCCGACCTGGTCTATACCCGCAACCTGTGGGTGGCCCGGATGTCGATCCTGGCCGGGCAGCGCGTGGTGTTCGACCACTACCGGCCGTGGGGCGACCAGATCCCGCCGCTACGGCGCTGGATCTACCGGCTGTTCTGCCGGGAGCGATTTTTGGCTGTCATCTGCCACTCGGACTACACCAGGCGGGCCTATCTGGCCCTGGGCGTTCCTGAAGACCGGCTGCATTGCATCCGCAACGGCTTCGAGCCGGAGCGCCTGCCGGAGCCGATGGAGCTGGCGGCGGCGAAGCAGCGCATCGAGGTGCCGGCAAGACGCAGGACGGTGGTCTATACCGGCCGGCTGAACCACAAGAAGGGCCTTGAGCTGGTCGTCGAGGCGGCGCGGCTGCTGCCGGAGGTGCTGTTCATCCTGGTCGGCTCCACCGGGCACGGCAGCATCGAGGCGCTGGCGGCCGACGTCGCCAACGTGCGCATCGTGCCATGGCAGCCGGACGACCGGCTCGCCTGGTTCATGAACGCCGCGGACATCCTGCTGATCCCGCCGTCGCGGCACCCGCTGGCGACCTACGGCTCGACCGTGCTGCCGCTCAAGCTCTACCTGTACATGGCCTCCGGACGGCCGATCCTGGCCGGTGACACGCCCGATATCCGGGAGGTGCTGACGCATGGCCGTAATGCGGTGCTCTGCGAACCGGATCGCCCGGCGGCGCTTGCGGCGGCGGTCGAGGCGCTGCTTGCCGACGAGGCGCTGGGCGGGCGGCTTGCAGCCCGGGCCGGCGAGGAGAGCCTGGGCCTGACCTGGGAGGCGCGGGCCGGAAGGATTGCGGCCCTGATGGCGGAGCGGATGCAGGCCGCACCGGTATCCGGCGGCAGCTGGAGCGGCAGGCAGACCCGGAGCTGGCTGCTGCAATCCTGGCGCTGGCTGCTGCATCTGGTGCGGCGGCGGTCCTGGGTGCTGCCGCCGACTGCGACGTAGCCCGCTCGTGCAGGACCATCGGCGCGCCCTGGGGCGCGGGTTCAACTGGCTCGGTGGCGCCACCATCGCCGCCAAGATCATCGACTTCGCGACCATCCTCGCCATGCTGCTGTTCCTGAGCAAGCAGCAGGTCGGCATCGCGTCGCTGGTGATCTCGATCGGCATGGTGGTCGAGGCGCTCAACGGCCTCGGAACCGCCGAGGCGCTGATCCAGGCGAAGTCGGTGTCCCGGCCGCAGCTCGACACGCTGTTCTGGTACGTGGTCGGCGCCGCGACGCTGGTCGCCGGCCTGACCCTGGCCACGGCGCCGGCGGTCGCCTGGCTCTATGGCATGCCGGCGATGGCGCAGTATTTCGTGGCGATCGCCATCAAGCAGCCGCTGGTCGGCGCTGCCCTGGTGCCGCTGGCGCTGATGAACCGGTCGCTGCAGTTCGAGCGGATCGCGATCGTCAATGTATGCGCGACCTTCGGGGCGGCGCTGACACGGCTGGTGCTCGGGGCGAGCGGCGCCGGCGTGTGGGCGCTGGTCGCGGGCTATGTCGCAAGCGGCCTGTTCATCATGATCGGCGCCTGGATCGCGCACCCGTTCCGTCCGCGCCTGGGCGTGCAGCCGGCGTCGATCCGGCCGCTGGCACGGTTCGGGGTGCGCTCCGCGGCGTCCAACATCTCCGAGCAGATGTTCAAGAACATCGACTACATGCTGATCGGCTGGTTCTACGGGCCGGCCCTGCTGGCGGTGTATCGGGTCGCCTTCGACATCGCCATGGAGCCGGCGATGGCGGTCGGCACGCTGGTCAACCGCACTGCGCTGCCGGTGTTCGCGCGTGCGGCCGGGGCGCCTGCCGAGCTGGGCTCGATCCTGCTGTGGTCGCTCGGCAAGATCGCCTTCCTGGTGACGCCCCTGATGGTGGCGCTGATGCTGGCCGCCGGACCGCTGACCGCGCTGCTGCATGACAGCCACGGCGCCTCCTACGCCGCGGCGGCAATGCCGCTGCGCCTGCTGGCGGCGGCGGCCCTGCTGCGCATCGTCACGCAGCTGTTCTCGACCATGATGATCGGCATCGGCCGCCCGGGACTCGCCGCCAGGCTGGCGCTGACGACGCTGGGGCTGCTGGCCTGCTCGATCCTGGCGGTGGGCTGCACCGTGCCGGCGGGTCCCGGCATCATCGCGGCATCGGCGATCTGGCTGGCGATCTATCCGCCGGTGCTGCTGTGGCTTGCGGCCAGGCTTCGCAGGGAGTGGCGGGTCAGGCCCGGACCGCTACTGGCCGTATTTGCGATGCCCGTCGCGGGGAGTGCGGCGATGGTGCTCGTGGTCGCGGGTGGCGGCCTGGTGCCCGGCCTGCAGCACCCGGCCTCGCAGCTTGCCGTGGTCATCGCCGCGACCGCGCTGACCTACCTGGGCCTCTCGCGATACGCCAGGCGACAGGTGCCTAGCTAGCGGTCTGCGCGCCGCGGTAGCGGTCGAACATGCTCATCTGGTGGACGCAACTCAGGGTGCAGGTCGGGCTGCAGCCCTTCGGGGTGGCGTATTCGCGCTTGATGTCCGCCAATCCGTATTCGAGCAGCGGAATGCCCGGCGTGCCGCGCTGCTGCGAGCACCAGTGCACCTTGCCGTCCTCGGCGACATAGAGGTAGCGGGCGCCGGCGCGGCATTTCCAGTCGTTCGACCGCCCGTGCATGAGGTTCTTCTGGAACAGCCAGAAGTTCAGCCCGTGCACGATCGACGGCGACAGCTTGGTGACCTGCTCGTAGGCCTGCATCTGTGCCGCGCTCAGCGCCTTCAGCGTTCCGGTATGGTCGTGCAGCACGCCGACCGAATGCTGCAGGCCGTGACGGGCGGCGGCTTCGGCGACCGCGATGACGTCCTGCGTGCGGTCGGTGGTGACGCCGAGCACCGAGTTCACGTTCACCTTGAACTGGGCGTGCTTTGCCAGCAGGCCGAGTTTCCCCTCGACCGAGGACAGGCTCTTCATCGAGATGTCGTCGGGCTCGATATTGTCGATGCTGATCTGCATTCCCTGCAGACCGGCCCTGTTGAGGCGGTCGATCCAGCCGCGGCTCAGCCTGAAGCCGTTGGTGATCATGGTGACGATCATCTTGCGGTCGCGCGCCGCCTTGATCACCACGTCCAGGTCGGGATGCAGCAGCGGCTCGCCGCCGGTTAAGGTGATCGACGCCGTCTTAAGCTTGGCGAGGTGGTCGACCCAGGCCAGCAGATCCTGCAGAGGCACCGGAGGCGAAAAATTATCGTATTCGTTGCAGTAGCCGCAAGCGAGGTTGCAACGCCGCGTCACCACGACCTGGGCGAGCAACGGATTGTAACGCGAGCCGATGACGCGCCCCAGGAAGCGGGCTCCGGAGGCGGCGCCGGCGACCTTGCGACGCAGCGATGTCGCGCGGCCGGTCTGCGCGGGGCCGTCGCTGTCGCGCATGGGCGTGATCTGGTTCATTCGGCCCAATACCACTCCAGCTTCCGGCTAGGAAGTTCGTGCCAGCCGCACCCGGTCGTAATGCAGTTCGAGCGCGTGGTTCTGGCGGACGATGTCGAACCGTCGCTCTACGAGATTCCGGCCTGCCTGCCCCATGCGTGCCCGCATCGCCGCATCGCCCGCCAGGGCCAGCATGGCGCGGAACAGGGCGGCAGGGTCGCGCTCCGGCGTCAGGATTCCGGTGACGCCGTCCTCGGCGCCTTCCGGGATGCCACCGACATCGGTGGCGACCACCGGCACGCCGGTCGCTGCGGCTTCGAGCAGGACCATGCCGAGCCCTTCGACCCGGCCGGTGCCGGTATTGATGCTGGGCAGCACCAGCATCATGGCGCGGCGCATCCAGCCGGCGATCTCCGCGTGCGGCCGCGCGCCCAGGAAGCTGATCCGGTCCGCGAGGCCGAGCCGGACCGACATGGCGGTGAGTGCGGGCCGCAACGGACCGTCCCCCACGATCACCAGGCGCAGCTCCGGATGACGCGCCGCGAGACCGGCGAAGGCCTCGATGAGGTATCGGGTGCCCTTCATCTCGACCAGTCGGGCGACGTGCAGGATGACCGGGGTTGCCTCCGCCGGATCGCGCAGCGGAAACGCCCGGCAATCGACACCGGTATAGTGCAGCAGGGTGCGCTCGGCCGGGAAGCCCATCGCCAGCACGCGATCGCGGATGAAGTGCGACACGCAGAGGAACAGGTCCCCCCGCGCCGCCAGCCTGCGCCGGAACAGCGGGTAGTTCGCCCAGGCCGGCGAGGTGAGCAGGGCCGCGGTCGAAAGGGTGGCATCGTAGCCGTGGAAGGTGGTCACCAGGGGGACGTGCAGGCGTTGCGCGATCGGCAGCGCGTAGACGCCGTCGATGCCGAAATGGGCATGGATGAGGGCCGGTCGCCGGTCGCCGATCAGCCGCAGGTAGGGCGCCGGGTCGCGGGTCAGCATCTGCCAGCCGATCAGCGGCCAGGCGCCGGGCAGCCCGCGATCCTGCAGCGCGACCGAGGTCGCGCCCGCAGGCGCGTCGCCGAAGCGCAGCCGCCCGACATAGAACGGCGCGTGGCGCCGCAGGAGCCGTGCCTGCTGGGTGATGAACGGCTCGGACGGACGGAACAGGTTCTGCCGGAAGATCGCGATCCCGGGCGGTGCGGTATGCGGTGAAGTCAGGGTGGCATCCTACGACGTCGGTGGCGGTTGGACTCGCTCCGGACCCTTCTATAGCTTCCCCGCCGTGTGCCGCACCGCAACAGACCTCCGCCGATGATACCCCCTCGACTGCATTTCTGCTGGATTGGCGGCCAGCTCCCGTGGGCCTACGTGTTCGCGATCCTGTCGGCGATCGAGCGCAGCGACCTGCCGGAAATCATCCTCCACCACACCGACGCCCTCGAGGATGGCCCACAACGCGACGCGCTGCTGGCACAGAAGCAGCTGCGCATGGATCGCGTCGACGTGGTGCAGCTGTTGTCCGGGACTGGCGCCCGGCTTGGCCTCGGGACTGAGCTGGTCGAACTTTATCAACGACTTGCCACGCCGGTAGCGCGCTCGGACGTGCTGCGGGCGGCGATCCTGCATGCCCAAGGCGGCATCTACCTGGACCTGGACACGGTGACCGTGGCGTCGCTGCGGCCGCTCATCACGGGCAGCCAGTTCCTCGGCTCCGAACTGATCGTCTGGCCGCGCGCCGCACGGACGTCGAAGTCCCCGCTGGTGCTGTCGCGGCATCTCGCACTGGACCTGGTCCGCAAGGCCTGCCGGCGACTGCCGCATGGCTGGAGCCTGTTCCGGCGGGTGGAGCGGTATTATCACCGCAGCGTGAACAATGCCGTGATGGGTGCGGCGGCGGGCTCGCAGTTGATGACCAGTTATCTGGTGGCGATGGTCCGGCTCAGCCGCGAGCGACAGCTGCAGCGTTACGGGCTGGGTCCGCATCTCCTGCGTGACGTGGCTGCTGGCTTCCAAGGCGACGGGATCGTGATCCATCGCCCGCCGGTCTTTTATCCGCTGGCGCCGGAGATATCGGAGCACTGGTTCCGGATCGTGCCGCGCGTCCGGCTGGGCGAGGTCTTGACGCCGGAGACACGTGTCGCACACTGGTATGCCTCGGTGCGCACCCGGGCGATGGTCGAGCGCATCTCTCCGTCCTATGTGCAGAGGAACCGGCACCGGCAACTCTACAGCGCCATGGTGTGCGCGAATATCGCCCGGCTTAGACAAGCGGCCTGACCCGTCCGGACGGACGGAGGCGGCCGTGTGGAATCGACGTCAACCGTGAACGGTGTATGACTGGCCGGATAGACCAGCAAATCCGTCCTTCTGGAAGTCAAGGCATAGCATGATGAACCCAAGCAGCATCCGGATCGCCATCGCGGGGATCGGCAATTGCGCCAGTTCCCTCATCCAGGGTCTGCATTACTACACGCCCGAGCGTTGCCGCGAGGGCGTGGTTGGCCTGATGCATACCGAGATCGGCGGCTACCTGCCGTCGGACATCAAGGTCGTGGCGGCGTTCGACGTAGACGCCCGCAAGGTCGGCACCGATGTGCACAAGGCGATCTTCTGCAAGCCTAATTGCACCAAGGTGTTCCAGGCCGACATTCCCGAGGCGGGCGTGATCGTTCGCATGGGCCAGGTGCTGGACGGCATCTCCGAGCACATGAGCGACTATTCCGACGACCGCACCGTGATGCGCTCGACCGCCACCGAACTCAGCAAGGCCGAGATCGTCGCCGAGCTGCGCCGCAGTGGCGCCGACATGCTGCTGAACTACATGCCGGTCGGGTCCGAGAAGGCGGCGCGCTTCTATGCCGACTGCGCGCTGGAAGCCGGCATCGCCTTCGTCAACAACATGCCGGCCTTCATCGCCAGCGAGCCGCTCTATGCCGAGCGCTTCAAGGCGGCCGGCCTGCCGATCATCGGCGACGACATCAAGTCGCAGCTCGGCGCCACCATCGTGCACCGGGTGCTGACCGACCTGTTCGCCAAGCGCGGCGTGAAGCTGCTGCGCACCTACCAGCTCAACACCGGCGGCAACACCGACTTCCTGAACATGAAGAACCAGGACCGGCTGAAGTCGAAGAAGGAATCCAAGACCGAGGCGGTGCAGTCGGTCGCCAAGAAGCGCATCGAGGATGAGAACATCCATGTCGGGCCGAGCGACTACGTGCCATGGCAGAACGACAACAAGATCTGCTTCCTGCGCATCGAGGGTCATCTGTTCGGCGACATGCCGATGGAGGTGGAGCTGCGGCTGTCGGTCGAGGACAGCCCGAATTCCGCCGGCGTGGTGATCGACATGGTCCGCTGCACCAAGCTCGCGCTGGAGAACGGCATTTCTGGCGTGCTGGAAGGCCCGAGCGCCTATTTCTGCAAGCATCCGATCGTGCAGTACACCGACGACACCGCCTACGAGATGACGGAGGCCTTCATCCGGGCCTATGGCCAGAAGGACCGGGTGTTTAAGGGCCGCACGGCGCCGGCCGACCTGGAGGTTGCCGCCGCGCAATGAAGTGCCTGATCGTGGCAGCCGGGCAGGGCGCCCGGCTGCGGGTCGGCGATGACCTGAAGCCACTTGTGCCGGTTGCCGGCATACCGCTGATCGAGCAGGTCATCGACCGGGCGGTTGCGGCCGGCATCGACGAGTTCTTCGTCGTCAGCGGCTATCGTGGCGAGGAACTACGCAGCTTCCTCGACGGCCTCTCGGCGCGGAACGGCACCCGGATCAGCCATATCGTCAACACCGAGTGGCAGCGCGCCAACGGCGTGTCGCTGCTCAAGGCGAAGGGGCATTTCGAGGGACCGTTCCTGCTTACGATGTGCGATCACCTGGTCGATCCGGCGATCCTGCGCGACATGATGACGGCGCCGCACGCGCAGGATAGCGTCGTGCTGGGCGTCGACTACAACATCACGGATCCGATCAACGATCCGGAGGATGTCACCCGGGTCGCCTCGTCGTCCGGACGCATCACCGCGATCGGCAAGCTGATCGCGGAGTTCGACTGCTACGATACCGGCGTGTTCCTGTGCGGGCCGGCGATGTTCGATGCCCTCGAGGAAAGCCAGGCGAACGGCGACGACAGCATCTCGGGCGCGATGAACGCCCTGGCGCGGCACGGACGCGCCCTGGTGTTCGATATCGGCGACCGGGTCTGGATCGACGTCGACGACCCGGTGGCGCTCGGCAAGGCCGAGGCACTGCTGGCCTCCGGGCGGCTGTAGCCGGATGCAGCTTGCCGAGCCGGTCCGGCGGACGCTGGAGATCGAGGAGTTCACCAACCGGATCTGCATCCATCCGCTGGCGGGCTGGCTTGCGCGGCGGTTCGCCAGCATCGGCATCACCCCCAACGCGGTCTCGCTGTTCGGCATGGCGTGCGGGATCGCGGCGTCATTCGCGTATTTTCGCTACGACCGCACCGGCTTCGTGATCGCCGGCTTCGGCCTGATGATCCTGTGGCACGTCATGGATGGCGCCGACGGCCAGCTCGCGCGCCTGACCAACGCGCAATCCGAGATCGGCCGCGTCCTCGACGGCATCTGCGACTACGTCACCTTCATCGGCGTCTACGCGGCACTGGCGCTCCGGCTCGGCGCTCGCGACGGCGGCTGGGCCTGGGTCGTCATCGTGCTGGCCGGGGCATGCCACGCGGTGCAGTCGGCCGTCTATGAGCGGCAGCGCGAGGAGTACGAGCGCTGGGGCCTGGGACGGAACAAGGGCGGCCCGGCGGGGCCGGGAGCCGCTGCCGTGCCCGCCTCGCCGGTTGCCGCGCTTTTCCGGACGGCCTGGCGCCTCTATGCCGGGGTGCAGTCGTTTGCCAGCGTGCCGGATGCCAACGTCCGGCGCGAGCTTGCCGCCGGTGAAGCCAGGTTGCCTGTCGAGCAGTTCCGGCAGCGCTACCGCGAGACCTTCGCACCATCCGTGCGCCGCTGGTCGGTGCTGTCCGCCAACACCCGCACGATGGGGATCTTCGCGTTCGCCCTCTGCGGCGTCCCGCTGTTCTACTTCTATGCCGAGATCGCCGGGCTAAGCGCGATCCTCGTCCTGCTCCTGGTCGGCCAGCAGCGCCGCTATCGCCGCTTCGCCGCAAGCCTGGCTGTTGCTGGTCAACGGCTCGCCGTGCGGAACAGGTAGAGAGACAGCCAGATCGTCAGCAGGGCCGGGGTCAGCGCGGTGACCGCGGCATCGAGATCGAGCAACACGCCAAGCCGGCTGAAGATCAGCTGCCCCAGCGAGAACACGATCCCGAAGCCGGCGCCGAACAGCAGGCTCCGCCCGGTGCTCTGCGTTCGCCCGGCGCCGAACATGAAGGCCGACGCGATCATCACCATGGCGGCGAGCGTCACCGGCAGGCAGATCCGCTCCCACAGCTGGTGCTCGTAGTGGCTGGCCCCCTCGTTGCGCGCCTCCAGGCTGTGCACCTGGCGATACAGCGCGGTGGGCGGGATGCTGGTCAGCGGCAGGGTGAGCACCTGCATCTCCCGCGGTGTCACGAACGCATGCCAGGACAGGGTTGCGAGATGCTCGGTGGTCAGGTCGGCCGCAGTGTTGATCTTGCGCGACACGTCGGCGAGCAGCCACTCGCCATCGGGGCGGATGGTGGCGTGGTCGGCATGGACGATGCTGATCAACCGGCCATCCGGTGCGAACCGGTAGATGTCGATGCCGACCGGCGTTCGGTCGTTCCTGAAGCGCTGGATGTTCAGGTACTGGCGATTGTTCTGCGCCCACAGGCTGTTGTCGCCGGATGCCGAGGAGGCCGCGTCCAGGGCGGCCGCGCGGTCGTCCTGGGCATAGCGCTGCGCCGGCGGGATCACGAACTCGGCCAGCGCCAGCAGGAGGACGACGATCGGCACGATCGGCAGCAGGACCGAGCCCACGATGCGCCGGGCGGAGATGCCCAGGCCCAGCATGGCGACGAGCTCGGAGTTGCGAGCCAGCGCGCCGAGCGCCAGCAGCGCACCCAGCAGCATGGCCATCGGCGTCACCTGCAGGAAGCGGCCCGGTGCGGTGAGCAGCACGTAGACGAACGCGTCAGCGAGGCGGTAGCGCCCCTGGCCGACGGAGGCGAGCTGTTCGACCAGTTCGAGCAGGCTGAGCAGTCCGGTCAACGCCGCGGCGGCGAGGGCGAACGCCTTCAGGGTGGCAAGGCTGACGTAGCGGCGAAGCATCGGGGGCGTCCGCGCCGGCGTTCCGGTCAGCGGCCGGCGGCGAGGGAGGGGCGGTATCGGGACATCGTGGTCAGCAGCAGGCCAAGAATGGCCGGCGCCCACCAGATACCGGGAAATTCGGCGATCATGCCGTGCTGGACCCAGGTCCGCGCGGATGTACACAGGATGTAATAACCGAAATACATCGCGAATGCCTTGGCGAAGATCAGGTGCCGTCCCTGCCGCGGCCTGGTCCGGCTGAGCGGAATGCCGAGCAGGGCAAGCAGGAGCGTGGAGATCGGCGTCGAAAGCCGCCATTGCAGTTCGGCGATGTCGGCACTCGATCCGGACGTCGCGATCCGCGCCGTGCTGGCGGCGACCGAGCTGTAGCCGGCGGGCCCGGCGGCGTGGCTGTTCGGATCGACGGTCATCGCCTGCACGTGCAGCACCTGGTCCGCCTTCGCCGGGTCATGGCTGAGCTCGTAGATGTCGGCGTCGTTCAGGTTCACGTCGGAGCCGCCGTCGGCAATGCCGTCCGGCACCGCGCTGGCGAGCCGGCCGGAAATGATCTCGGTGTGGTCGGGATAGTCGAGCTTGACGAACACGTCGCGGGCTGGCGAGCCAGGGCCGTCGCGGTGGGTCAGGAACACCACCCGGGTGCCGTGCTGGCTGACGTAGAACGATCCCGCCTGCATCGCATCGACATCCAGCAGCGTCGCGGCACGGTCCGACAGCTCATGCAGGTGGCGATAGGCCCAGGGCCGGACGAACAGCGACAAGCCGCCGACCAGCAGCGCCAGGCCGACGGCGAGGGTCAGAACGGCGCGCCGCATGACGCCCGGCGTCAGCCGCAGGGCATACATGGCGGCCACCTCGCTGTCGCCCTGCAGGCGGGTGAAGGTGAGGATGACCGACACGTAGAGCGCCGCCGGGATCAGGACCTCGAGCGCGATCAGGACCTTGAGGATGGTGAGTTCGGCGATCGCGCTACCCGGCAGCAGGCCGTTGACGGCGTCCGAGAGGAAGTTCGCGGTGCTGTAGCTGGCGAACAGCGCAACCAGTACGCCGAGGATGGCGAGCAGCGGCTTCATCAGCTCGCGCAGCAGGTAGTTGCTGATGATCAATGGGAGCCGGGCGCCGCACCGGGGCGGGAAATCTCGAACTTCATCGACGGCAGCGATAACAGATCATGGCGACGTGAACAAACTCCGGCCGGGGATCGGCGACAGCAGGACCGCGCCGCCTGGCCCGGTCGCGACTTCCCGGTAGCGTCCGGCGAATGGAGCCATGATGGGGTCATGGCCCATCCGGCGGATCGCGTCGGCGTGGGTGGATGCGGCAGGGTCGTACTCGAACATCCCGAAGCCCCCGCGCCGGACCATCGCCTGGAATGGATGTTCCGGGCGGCCGCTCAGGATGCTCTGGGTCAGGTTGAAGATGTCGACGCTGAACGGCTTGCCGGCCCAGATGCACAGCGACGGCATCTCGCAGCCCACCGGCCCGGGTGCGGCGGCCAGTCGTGCGATCACCGGCTGCCAGGCCGCCTGCCGGCGCTCACGGCTGGCAATCGCGTTCCAGGCCGCCGGCAGATGGATGGGCATCGCGCACAGCATCGGCAGGGCGGCGAACACCAGCAGCGCCGCCGGTCCGATCGAGACGCGGCCGAGCCGGAGCGGGGAGCGGACCAGCGGGTCCAGCACCAGGCCGAAGCCGAGGCAGGCGGCGATCAGGGTCTCGAAGTGCGCGTTGTAGTTCACGCCGTCGCCGAGCCGCTGCAGGATGCCGGCCGCCAGCGCGAGACCGCCGAACAGCGCGACCAGCATCCCGCCCCGGCGAAGCAGCAGCACAACGGCGAGGGCCATCGGCAGCAGCGGCGCCAGTGCCCCGGTCGCCAGGATCAGCCGGTCGGCATCGAGGGTTCGCGCATGGTGCAGGATGTCTGCGAAAGCGATGGCGCCGTAACGCGCCTGGATCGCGACCACTCCGGCTCCGGTCGCCACGACCGCGGTGGCAATCCAGGCGGCCGCCTGGCGACGGTCATGCCAGAGCAGCCATAGCGTGGCGGCCAGCGGCAGCGCCACCAGGTTGTGCTTGACGAAGCCGCCCGCCGTCACGAGCAGCGCAGCCAGCACGACGGGCAGCAGCGGCACCGATGGGGGGCCCTCCCGCAGCAGCACCGCAAGGCCCGCGAGCATGAAGGCATGCGCCAGCCATTGCGGGTCGTCCATCGCGACGTAGCTCTGGTAGTAGGTCGCGTTCACCAGCAGGAACAGCACGGTAGCCGCCATCGCCGCCTGTGCGGACGCGCCGAGCCGCCGCACGCACAGCCCGAGCAGGCCGGCGCAGCAGAACAAGGCAGCCAGCGCCACCAGGCGCCCGGCGGCGATCATGTCTCCAGCCAGCCAGCCGGCTGCGCCGACCAGGTAGAAGCCGAGCGGCGGATAGTTGTTGAACACGAAGCTGCCGGGGCCGGGATAGAGCGGGCCAGCCGAGGGGTGGATGGCGCGCAGGTCGAAGGCGGCGTTCCAGCCCTCGTTGTAGTTGACCGGGATGTGGAGCGGGATCGTCAGGATCGGTGCGAGCAGCAGCAGGCCAGTCAGCACGAGGCCGCCGAGCAGCGCCCTGTCGAAGGATCTCGAGTGCCGAACCACGGGGTCCGGCAATGGCTGCGGGCGCTCGCGCCTAACCGGCGGCGATCCGCCGTTCGACCTTGCCACGGTCCGGCAGGTTGCGGCGATAATGCAGCACATAGCCACGCCGGCGGAGCGCACGGATGTCATCCGGATCTGCGCTCGCCGGGATCACGACCTCGACGACCGCGTCAGGCGACGCCTGGCACTCGACGCGCAGCTGCAGCAACAGGTCGGCGTAGGTGCGACAGGTCAGCGGTGCAGCCGGCTCGCGGCGGGCGGGATCGTCCGGTTGCGACAGCTCGCGTACGTGGAGCGTCCAGGCCATTGATCTCCTAAGGGCCCGGCGCTGGGCCGTCTGATGCGCGATCGCTGTCGTGCAGGCTATGTCCCGCCTGTCCCTCCCGGTGTCAATCACCCGGGTCGGAAGGAATTGGGCGACCGATGACAATGACAGAATTGTTGCGCGTCGATCCCTGCGGCATACTCGGTCGATGCAGCGCAACCTCGATAAGGCTGAGCAGGCGGAGCGATCCGAGCCAGCCGGGCTGTCGATCGTCCCGGCACGTCCGCTGCCCGGAACTGCCGTCGCGGAGGGGGACGACGCCGGCAACCCGGAGCGGGCGCAGGACGACGGGGTCGCCCCTGGCCCGACCTTGCCCTGCCAGATCGTACCGCCTCCCATTCCGACGACCACGCGCCCGTCGCTGCCCAGCCTGCGGCTGCAACCCGGAACCGATGCCGGTCCCGCGCTGCGCGCCGCCCCGGTGATCAGCCAGTTCGCGCGCAACGCCGGCACCACGCGCCGGGTCGAGACGATCTATTTCGATACTCCCGGGCATCGGCTTTCCCGCGCCGGAGTGTCGTTGCGTATCCAGACGATCGGCCGTCGCATCGTCCAGACCCTGTCGCCGCGCGCCGGCCACAGGGCCGGGCCGGAGGTTTCGGCCTGGATGTCCGAGTTGCGGGAGGCGACGCCGGACCTGCGCGACCTGGACCGCCTGCAAGCCGACTGGCTGCCGCAACCCGTGCGAGAGGCGCTGGCACGCGGCCCCCTGGTACCGGTCTTCGTTGCCCGGCTGCGACGGCTGACCCGCCGGCTCGACCTTCCGGACGCACTGATCGACGTCGTCTTCGAGGACGGCACCATCGAGGCGCAGGATCGCAGCGAAGCGGTGGACCGCATCACCCTGGTCTCGCGCGACGGCGACAGGTCCGCGCTGCACGACATCGGCCTGCGCCTGCTCGATGCGGCGCCGCTGCAAGTCGGCGCCGGCAGCATGATCCAGCGCGGCTATGCGCTCGCCACCGGCACCGCGCTGCGGGCGCAGAAGGCGGCGCCGTCCAGCCTGACGCCGGCGGTTACCACCGACGAGGCGATCGCCGGGGTGCTGGATGCGTGCCGGCTGCATCTGCAGTCCAACCAGGCGGTCGCCCGGGAGGGATCCGCCGAGGGCGTGCACCAGATGCGCGTGGCGCTGCGCCGGTTGCGCTCGATGCTGTCGCTGCTGCGCCGCGATCTGCCCTCGGCTGGCATGCAGAGCCTTGGCGGGGAAGCGAAGTGGGCCGCGGACCAGCTCGGCGCGGCGCGCGGCTGGGACGTCTTCCTTGCCGACACGCTGGGCGACGCCTTTATCGAACGCGTACACCCGGCAGAGCACGTCCGCCCAGGGGAACGCGTCCGGCCGGGCCAGGCGGGGCCGGATTTCCAGGCTCTGCGCAAGGCCATCGAGGCGCCGCGGGCCAGCGCCTACCGGACGGTCCGGGCGCTCCTCGCGTCCCCTCGATTCAACCGCTTCCAGCTCACCCTGGGCCATTGGATCGCGCGGCGAGGCTGGCGCAACGAGGTCGCCGCCGACGGCCTGGCGCTGCTGTCGGACCCGGCCGCGCTGCCGGCCGCAGGCATGCTGGCCCGGCTGCACCGGAAGGCGCTCAGGCAGGGCCGCCAGTTCCGCCGGCTCTCCGCAGACGAGCGCCACGATCTGCGCATCACCCTCAAGAAGCTGCGCTACGCGACCGAGTTCTTCCTGCCGGTGTTCGCAACCCCCGACCACTCCCACCGCTTCGTGCGGCGTCTGGGCCGCCTGCAGGAGGCGCTCGGCCTGGACCACGACGCCGCCGAAACCCAGCCGTTGCTCGATGAACTCGGACGCCGCAACCGCGCCCCGGGCCTGCACCAGGCGATCGGCGCGGTGATCGGATGGCAGGCGCGCGAGGAGGTCCTCAACCTCGAGACGCTGGCGGTACAGTGGCGGCGCTTCCGGGCACTGCAGCCATTCTGGCCCCGGCTCACCAGGCCGCTCCGCGCGGAGGCCGACCAGTCCGACGCGACACAAGGCTGATCCCGGACCCTCGGCGCCGCTGACCTGCTCATGGAAACGTGTCATCCCGCTTGCATCGTAACGGGTGCCTCGGGATAAGATCGTTTCGTGATGCGTATTCTGATTGTCGACGATGACCAGCTGATACGCGAGAATGCTGCGGAGTATCTGTCGGGCCTTGGCTACGACGTGCTGACCGCGGCGGATGGATCCGAAGCCGCACGCCTGCTCGACCAGCCGGATCAGGTGCAGGTGCTGCTGACGGACGTGATGCTGCAGGGCTGGCTGGACGGCGGCGATCTCGTGGAGATGGCCCGCCTGCGCGTCCCGGGAATGCCCATCGTCATCATGTCGGGCTTTTCCGAGGGCCTGCTCGGACGGCTCGCGGGGCTGCAGCCGCCACTCAGGTTCCTGTCGAAGCCGTTCTCGCTGGCGCATCTGGAAGAGACGCTCGCTCGCGCGGTGGCAGGCGGCGCCGCACCGTAAGCCGGGCGCGGCGCCGGCGTTCACGAGCGGTCCGGGCGTTGCACCGTATACCCACACGCAGCGCAATCCACATCCCGACATCATCCGCCCGGACGCGATGCCTGCCTGCGCAGGAACTTTCGCCCGTGCCTGGCGTCTCGCTCGGATCTTGTTGCGGTCCAGCCCTGAGTTACACCGGAGTTACGATTGATACTGCTTTCGTCTGGTAGGGAGCGGTCAGAAGCAAGTATTCTTGGGTAGTTCCTGGCTTCGGAACGACAAGTAATTTTCTATGTGTGTCATCAATACTTCGATCAGATAAGTTCGAAACGGCGAATGGGATCAGCCGGAGCGAAGGAGGCACAATGTCCGGCGGTCATGAAGTCCTGACCTGGCTGCATATCGGCGATCTGCACATCACCGCCGCCGAGGAGCAGAACTACAAGGATCTTGGATCCATCGTCGATCTGGCGAACAGCCTGCCGCAGGGCAGCGTCGATTTCGCCCTGCTGCCCGGCGACAATGCGGATGACGGCACGCCCGATCAATTCCGGCTGGTTGCAACGGAGGCTGCGCGCCTGCGCATGCCGCTGCACGTCATCACCGGCGACCACGACTTCAAGCCGCGCACGCTGGACGCCTTCTACGCGGTGCCCGGACACGAGGCGCTCCCCAAGGCGGTATGGATGGCCGGGCGCCGCTGCCTGTTCCTCGATCTTGTCTCAGCCGGCAGCGGCGGGCTGGACTTCCGACTTGGCGACAGGCAGCTGGACTGGGCCGAGCGGGAGGTGGAGCAGGCCGAAGCTGCCGGACAGGATGTGGTGGTGTTCATGCACACCTATCCGGCGGACCTGCAGGAAGGACGCGCGCGGATCTCCGCCCTGCTCGCCAGGCCGCATGTCGTCTGCGTGGACATGGGCCACACCCACTACAACGAGCTCGCCAATGACGGCGGCACGGTATTCATGGCAACGCGGTCTACCGGACAGATCGAGGAAGGGCCGTCCGGTTTCTCGATCGCCGCCGTCGACGGTCGCGGCGTGAGCTGGCGCTTCAAGACGCTGGATGCTGCCTGGCCGTTCGTCCTCGTCACGCATCCGGTCGATCGCCGTCTGGTTCCGGATACCGAGCGCGGCCGTGTCGGCACCGTGGTCCGGGCGAAGGTGTTTTCCGACACGCCGGTCGTCGCCGTCGAGATGCGTCCGGATGACGGCGAGTGGAGGGCGATGCACCCGGTGGAGGGCCAGGTCGCGCTCTGGCAGGGCGACCTCCCGGTGCGTTGCCGCGGCATCACCGTGCGCGCCACCGGTGCAAACGGCGCCACCGACGAGGACCGCGTCGAACCTGCGGATCCGGCCTTGCCGCCACCTGTGCGACGCGCCGACGGCAGCGACGCCGACCGTATCGATGCCTGGCCGGAAAAAGGCGTTCTCGGCACCCAGCTCGGCCCGAACCGCAACGGACGTCCGTGGTGATCGCATCTCTGCTGGTTTCTCCATACGCCACCTGGATCATTGCCGGCCTCGCCACCGCGGGCGTCATCATCCGGCCGTTCTCGTGGCCGGAATTCGTCTGGGCCGCGTCCGGTGCCGTGCTGCTGGTGCTGCTCGGACTGATCAGCCCTGCCGACGCCCTCGCGGGAGTAGCCGAAGGCACCGACGTCTACCTGTTCCTGATCGGCATGATGCTGCTGTCTGAACTGGCGCAGCAGGAAGGTCTGTTCGCCTGGCTCGCCGCACGCGCCGCCCTGTTGGCCAAGGGATCGGCCACACGCCTCTATACCCTGGTCTTCACGGTCGGCACGGTGGTGACCACCTTCCTGTCGAACGACGCCACCGCGGTCGTTCTCACGCCGGCGGTCGCCGCGGTGGTCAAGGCCGCGGATGCCGAAAACCCGCTGCCGTATCTATTCATCTGCGCCTTCATCGCGAATGCCGCGAGCTTCGTGCTGCCGATCTCCAATCCCGCCAACCTCGTCATCTACGGCAGCCACATGCCGCCGCTGCTGCACTGGCTGCCGCAATACGCGCTGCCGTCGCTGCTCAGCATCCTCTCCACCTATTTCGTCCTGCGCCTGACGCAACGCCGCGCGCTGAAGCAGGAAATCTCCGCCGACATCGAGGTGCCGCAGCTCTCCGCCAGCGGCAAGATGGCGGCGTTCGGCATCGTCGGCACCGCGATCGTGCTGCTGGTGTCGTCAGCCTTCGATATCCAGCTCGGCCTGCCGACACTGCTCGCCGGGCTGGCGACGGCGGTCCTGGTGCTGACCCGGTCGGAAAGCAGCGTCATCGACGTTGCGAAGAAGATATCCTGGGGTGTGTTGCCGCTGGTTGCCGGGCTGTTCGTGCTGGTGAAAGCGCTGGAAATCACCGGTGTCACCAAGGAACTCGCGAACCTGCTGCACGGCTTGGTGCAGGCGTCGGCGACGGAAGCGGCCTGGGTCGCGGGCATCGTGCTGGCGGTCGGCTGCAACCTTGTGAACAACCTTCCGGCCGGCCTCGTCGCCGGCCGTGTCGTGCAGCTTGCGCATGTGCCGGAGCATGTGCGCAGCGCCGTCCTGATCGGTGTCGATCTGGGACCGAACCTTTCCGTCACCGGTTCGCTGGCGACCATCCTCTGGCTGACGGCGTTGCGGCGCGAAGGCCAGAGCGTGAGCGCCTGGCAGTTCCTCAAGCTCGGCATGCTGGTCATGCCGCCGGCGCTCGTCCTCGCAATCGCCGGCGCCTTCGCTCTCTGAACCAAGGCTTTCCAGGAAACCCCGATCATGCAGAACATCAGTGCGGCCTGGCTCTACCCCATCATCCTGATTGCCGGGGCGCTGCAGGCGTGGGGGCCACCGATGAACGGCGCGCTGCGCAAGTCGCTGACCAATCCGTGGCTCGCCAGCACGGTCTCCTTCCTGCCGATCCTGGCGCTGCTGATCGTGCTGTTCCTGTGCATGCCGCGACCGTTGCCGACCGTCGAGGGTGTGACCACGATGCGGTGGTGGGCGCCGCTCGGCGGCCTGGTCGGCTCCTTCGCGGTGATCACCGGCCTGCTGTTCGTCGACAAGATCGGCGCCGGCCCGTTCGCCGGCCTGACCATCACCGCCAATATCCTGATGTCCCTGGCCGTCGACCATTTCGGCATGTTCGGCATCCAGCAGCACAGCCTGAACATGTGGCGCGTGCTCGGCGGTGCGCTGATGACCGGCGGCATCGTCCTGATCGCGATGTTCTGAGATGACTGCCGCGGACGCCGGCCTGACCAGCCGGGCGAGGCAGGCGGGGTTCCGTCCGCGCTCGCTCGACGCGGTGAATTTCCTGCTCGCCGACGTACGCGGTGCGCTCGGCCCCTATCTCAACGTGTTCCTGGTCACCCAGCAGCATTGGAGCCAGACCCAGGTCGGCTGGGTGACGACGGCGAGCGGGCTGCTGGGGATTGTTGCCCAGACGCCCGCCGGCGCCGCCATCGATGCGACGCGCCGCAAGCGCGGCGCCGTCGTGCTCGCGCTGGCGCTGCTTGCCTGTGGCGCCCTGGTGATCTTCGTCTGGCCACGTTTCTGGCCGGTGCTGCTCGCCAACACGCTGGTTGCGGTGGTCGGCGACGTCTTCGGCCCGGCGGTGGCGGCGGTGACACTCGGCCTGTTCGTGCGCGGGCAGCTCGCCAGGCGGATGGGGCGCAATTCGGCATTCGATCATGCCGGCAACGTCGCGATCGCGGCGGCGGCGGGCGGCGTCGGCTACCTGTTCACGCAGCGTGCCGTGTTCCTGCTGGTTCCGGTCTTCGCGTTGCTCGCCGCGCTGGCGATGTTGTCGATCCCGAAGGATGCCATCGACGAGAACCGCGCGCGGGGCCTGGAGGACGGCGAGGAGCAACAACAAGACTCCACGGGCAGCAAGCCGTCGGGCCTGCTGGATCTGTTGCGCTGCCGTCCGCTGCTGATCTTCGGCGTCTGCGCGATGCTGTTCCACTTAGCCAATGCGCCCTTGCTGCCGCTGGTCGGCCAGAAGCTCGCACAGGCGCATCCGGAATGGGCTACCGCCATGATGTCGTCCTGCATCATCGCCGCGCAGTTCATCATGCTGCCGGTGGCGCTCGCGGTTGGCCATACGGCGGACCGGATCGGGCGCAAGCCGATCCTGCTGATCGGCTTCGCGGTGCTGCCGGTTCGTGCCGTGCTCTACACCTTCTCGAACAGCGCGCCGTGGCTGATCGGCGTCCAGCTTCTCGATGGCGTCGGCGCCGGCATCTTCGGCGCCATCACGCCGCTGGTCATCGCCGACCTGATGCGCGGCACCGGTCGCTACAACCTCGCACAGGGCGCGGTGGCAACGGCGCAAGGCGTAGGGGCATCGCTCAGTGGTCTCGCGGCGGGCCTGATGGTCGACCATCTGGGTTACTCGGCGGCATTCCTCGGTCTCGGCGCCGCAGCCTGCCTCGCCCTCGCGGCACTGTTCTTCGCCATGCCGGAAACCGCCCCGGAGCGCGCCGGTAAAAGCACGGCGATGGCAAGGACCGCGTAACGCTGGTGCCGGCGACGTGAACCTGAAGCCCTGTCCGAGACCGGATCCTGGCGGGAAACACGGTCGTCCCGCGCTACGCCGTCGACGGGATCCGCGCGAGGCAATACCCGTCGCGTTCCAGCTCGCGCGCCAGCAGGCGAGCCGTCATTGCGTCGAGGGCAGCCCGCCGCTGGCCGCGCTGGCGCTCGAGGGCGGCGGTGAGGACCGCATGCAGGGCCTCGACACTTAGCGGCTCGCGGTCCGTATCGCCGTCCATCGTCCCCTCCCAACCCTTCCGCGACCATGAGAACATATCAGGAACAGACTCCGCAATCCGCTGGCATAGGCGATTTCGCCGTATCGGTGGCAACCCCCGGGAGGATCGGCTAGACCGGAGCGTCGATGGTCCCGCGCGAGCGGGTTGAAAAGGGAACACCGTGCGCTCCGGCGGGATCTTGGTCCGGGAGCAAGTCGGTGGCTGCCCCCGCAACTGTCAGCGGTGAGCTGCCGGTCCGTCCGTGACCGGCCCCCTCAGGGGCCGTTTCCGGGTCACTGAGCCATTTTCGGCTCGGGAAGACAGGGCCTGCTGCGGCGATGCCCCCCGGGGCGTGGAACCGTGAGCCAGGAGACCTGCCATCGTCGCATCAGCCAGTGTCGCCGGGCGGGGTGCCCCGGGGGCCGGAGACGACGCATGCTCGTGGTCCTGCGAAGCATCTTCCGTGATGAAGGAACCAACGTCCGGGGCAAGGTCCTCGGCATCTACGGCCTGCTGCTGGCCTTCAACGCCGGTTCCGCCGCCTATGCGCTGATCGCCTTCCGCCACCATCCCGTCCTGCTCGGAACCGCGCTGCTAGCCTACAGCTTCGGCCTTCGCCACGCGGTGGATGCCGACCATATCGCCGCCATCGACAACGTCACCCGCAAGCTGATGCAGGATGGCAAGCGCCCGGTGACGACGGGGTTCTTCTTCTCGATCGGGCACTCCACGGTGCTGGTGATCGGCACGGCCATGATCGCCTTCACGGTGATGAAGATCCAGTCGGGCTTCAGCGCGTTCAACGACGTGGCAGGGACCGTCAGCACGCTGGTCTCCGGCTGCTTCCTGCTGGCGATGGCGGTCATGAACCTCGCCATCGCACGCGGCGTCTACCGGACGTGGCGCCATGTCCGCGGCGGCGGTGCCTATGACGACGACAGCTTCAACATCCTGCTGAACAACCGGGGGCTCATCGCGCGCCTGCTGCGGCCGCTGTTCCGGCTGGTGGATCATTCCTGGCAGATGCTGCTGGTAGGGTTCCTGTTCGGTCTCGGCTTCGATACGGCAACGGAGGTGAGCCTGCTCACGGTCGCCGCCACCGAGGCCGGCCACGGCCTGCCGGTCTGGTCGATCCTGGCCTTCCCCGCGCTGTTCTCGGCGGGGATGTCCCTGATCGACACCACCGACGGCATCCTGATGCTCGGCGCCTATGGCTGGGCCTTCGTCAAGCCGATCAGGAAGCTCTACTACAACCTGACCATCACCGTGGTGTCGGCCATCGTCGGGCTGCTGATCGGCGGGATCGAGACGCTCGGCCTGGTCGGCAGCGAGCTGAGCCTCAAGGGCTGGTTCTGGGACCGCATGGGCGACCTGAACGACAATTTCAGCACGCTCGGCTACGCGATCATCGGCATCTTCGCGACCAGCTGGCTGGTGTCGGTCATCGTCTACCGCGTGAAGCGGCTCGACGAGGTCGAGGTCGCAACGCCTGCGACGGCAGCGGATTGACCCGTGCCTGCAATCTGGTCGTCTGGTGTCCGCGGCGGGATTCGAACCCACGGCCCCAGGATTCATCCCACTTCGACTTTCGCCGCCGCCGCCCCGGCAAGCCGGACCGGCGTTCGTGGTCTGGACTGTCCCTTCACCCTAGGCCGGAACCCTTAGGTGCCGCCCGTCCAGTCTCTACACCTTCCCCGTGTCGCCACGGGGCTTGGCTCGGGATCGGCACGGCGCCTGCGCGCCACAGCTTTCCCCGACTTTGAGCGGATCCGCCGCGCGGTTTCCCCTCGCGACGCCCAGTTGGTGACAAGGAATCCTGTGCTCTATCCGGCTGAGCTACGCGGACAACCAGGCTCCTTCTAGCCGGGCGGAACCTGCCTCGGCAAGGCGTCAGACCTGCGGGACTTCAGGCACGCCGTTGGCCGGCAGCCGCACGTCCGGCCAGCATCGCGATGTGCCGGCGTGCCAGCACCTGGTCGGGTGCGCCGGTCTGCTTGCAGGCCAGCTCGAGCCGGCTGGTCTCGACCGCTGCCTCGAACAGCCCGGCGGCGGACCACAGGCCGAGGGCGCGGCCGAACTGCGCGGTGCGCTTGAAGAACACCGGCGGGCGTAGCCGCGCCATCGCCTCGGACGGCGCCGTGCCGGCATCGGCCAGCAACCGTGTCTGGCGCAGGCGATGCAGGTGGGACAACAGGACACGGGCCAGTGCCACCGGCGACGATCCCTCGGCAAGGGCGCGCTCGATCGCCAGGTCGGCAGCGGCGCGGTCGCCGGCGGTGGCGGCGAACGCCGCATCCTCCAGGGAGGCGCCTGCGGCATCGCCGGTGACCGCCTGCACGTCCTCGAGCGTCAGCCGGCCGCCCGGCTCGGCATACAGCGCCAGCTTCTCGACCTCGCCGCGTCCGGCGGCCCGATCGGCGCCGAGACGGCTGGCGAGCCACGCGAGCGCGTCCGGCTCGATACGGACCCGCTCGGCCTCCAGCATGCGCGCGATCGAGCCCTCCAGCGCGCGACCCTCTTCCGGGTAGCAGGCGATCGCGGCGGCCTCCGGCGCTGCCTCGACCAGCGCCCGCAGCTTGGCGCGCGACGGCAGCGCCCCGGCCTCGATCACGATCAGCGCTTCCTCCTCGGGCGGCCTGCCCGCCGAGCCAGCCGCACCACGACCGGCCTTGCCCGGCAACAGGCGTCCGAGCGCCGCATGCAGCCCGTCGGTGGCCTCCCGTACCCAGACCGCCCGCCGGCCGCCGATCAGGGAGAGGGCGGTCGCCTCCTCCTCCAGCCGGTCGTGCGCCTCGCGGTCGAGGATGGCGACGCGGAACGGATCGTCGAGGCTGCCGGCGACCGCGCGCACCGCCTCCGCCGCACGCTCGCGGATCAGCCCGTGGTCGTCGCCGTGCAGCAGGATCGCCCGCATCGCGCCTGGGGCCGCCAACACACGTCCCGCCTGCCGCGCGTCGACCTTCACGCGGGCCTTCCCGTCACGCCGGTAACGGGGAGAGTGGCGGGCGCCAACAGCGCCGCCTCACTGGTAGGTGCGGCCGATCGCGCCGGATGGCAGGCCGTCCGGACCGACCTGCTGCAGCGGCGACTCGTCGCTGTTGCCCGGCACATCCTGCGGACCGAGGAAGCCGCGTTGCGACTTCGGAGCCGGTGCCGAGCCCTGCACCGGAGCGGGAGCGCCGCTGGCCGCAACTGCCGCCCGGTCGGCGGCGGTCGGGTGGGCGGCGAACCAGCCCGCCAGCTGCTGCTGGATGGTGTCGGCAAGATTGCCGGCGAGGCGGCCGGAGGTGTTCTCCCCCGCCAGGGTCTGGGCGAAATACTGCGCCTCGAAGACGTTGTAGCCGTCGACCGACCGGGCGCTGCCGGTCGCCAGGATCGCGGGCGCCGGAGATACGCTGGCCAGGGTCCATTCGGCGCGCCCGACCACGCGGGTGCGCCCGCTGGTGTTGTCGCCGTGGATGTCGATCGCCTCGGCGCTCAGCGCGTAGCCGACCGTGAGGGTGTAGCCCTCGGGGCTGGCCTGGTCCGACCCCGCGAGGCGCTGCTGGATCGCCTGGCGCAGCAGCTGCCCTTCGCGGCCCGGAATGGTGGAGACGAAGATATCCGGCAGATGCGCGTCCGCGCGCGGCTGGTTCAGCGGGTGGAAGCCGCAGCCGGCCAGCAGCGGCACCAGGGCCAGCAGCATCAGGCGGCGCGGAACGCTCATCCCGCCACCACGAAGTTCACGATCCGGCCGGGGACATGGATGCGCTTGACGATGCGCCTGCCTTCCAGAAGCCGCTGCACGTTCGGTTCCGCCTCCGCCAGGGCCAGCACGCGGTCGGCGGCCTCGTCCGGCGCGGTCTCGATGGTGCCGCGCAGCTTGCCCATGATCTGCACCGCGATCGTCACCTGGCGGGCCACCAGCAAGGCCGGATCGGCCTCTGGCCACGGCCGTTCGGCGGCGAGTGCGGCGCCCGGCTCGAGCAGGGCGAGCATCGTCTCGGCGAGATGCGGCATCATCGGGGCGCTCAGCAGGCAGAGCGTACGCGCCGCCTCGGCACGCGCATGGCCAAGGCCCGGTGCGGTCTCCCGAACCGCGTCGGCCAGCGCGTTGGTGAGTTCGTGCAGCCGCGCCACCGCCACGTTGAAGGTGAAGCCGTCCAGCGCCTCGGTCACGCTGGCGATGGTGCGGTGGGTGGCCCGGCGCATCCGGTCGGCGGCGTCCGGGACGATATCCGGCGCCGCCGCCTGCGTATCGCCGGACGCCGCGACGGTGGCGACCAGCCGGAACAGCCGCTGGCCGAAGCGCGCTGCACCGGCGACGCCCGCCTCCGTCCATTCCATGTCGCGCTCGGGCGGGCTGTCGGACAGCACGAACCAGCGCGCGGTGTCGGCGCCGTAGCGCTCGATGATCGCCGATGGCGCCACCGTATTGCGGCGCGACTTCGACATCTTCTCGACCCGCCCGATGGTGACCGCGCCGCCGGTGTCGCGCCGGACCGCGCCGTTCGAGCGGCGCTCGACCTCCTCCGGGTACAGCCAGGTGCCATCCGCGTCGCGGTAGCTCTCGTGGTTGACCATGCCCTGGGTGAACAGGCCGGCGAACGGCTCGTCCAGGCCGAGGTGGCCGGTCCGGTGCATCGCCCGGGTGAAGAACCGGGCGTACAGCAGGTGCAGGATGGCGTGCTCGATGCCGCCGACATATTGGTCCACCGGCAGCCAGCGGTCCGCCGCCGCGCGCGAGGTCGGGGTGGCGGCGTTCGGCGCGGTGAAGCGGGCGAAATACCAGGAGCTGTCGACGAAGGTATCGAAGGTGTCGGTCTCGCGCCGGGCGGGCGATCCGCAGCGCGGGCAGTCGACATGCTTCCAGGTCGGATGGTGGTCGAGCGGATTGCCCGGCAGGTCGAAGCGGACATCCTCCGGCAGCACCACCGGCAGCTGGTCGTCCGGTACCGGCACCGCGCCGCAGGTGTCGCAGTGGATCACCGGGATCGGACAGCCCCAGTAGCGCTGCCGCGACACGCCCCAGTCGCGCAGCCGCCAGTTCACCACCCCGTGCCCGGCATCGATCTCCTCGAGACGCACGATCGCGGCACGGCGTCCGGCCTCGGTGTCGAGTCCGTCGAGGAAGCCGGAGCCGATCAGGGTGCCGGGCCCGTCATAGGCGCGGTCGCCGGGCGGCACGCCATCGGGCGGCGCCACCACCAGCGGGATCGGCAGGTCGTACTTGCGGGCGAACTCGTAGTCGCGGGCATCGCCGCACGGGCAGCCGAAGATCGCGCCGGTGCCGTATTCCATCAGCACGAAGTTGGCGATCCAGACCGGGAAGCTGATCCCCGGCATGAAGGGATGCCCGACACGCAGGCCGGTGTCGAAGCCGCGCTTCTCGGCGGTCTCGATCGCCTCCTCGCTGGTGCCCAGGCTGCGGCACTCGGCCACGAACCCCGCCGCCGCCTCGTTGCGCGCCGCCACCGCGGCGGCCAACGGATGCTCGGGGGCGATCGCCAGGAACGACATGCCGAACAGCGTGTCCGGGCGTGTGGTGAAGACCTCCAGCCGGTCGATGCCCGCCTCGGGAGCCATCAGCGGGAACCGCACCCGCGCGCCCTCGGAACGACCGATCCAGCGCGCCTGCATGGTGCGCACCCGCTCCGGCCAGCGCTCCAGTCCGTCCAGCGCCTCCAGCAGCGCCGGCGCCTCCCTGGTGATGCGCAGGAACCACTGGCTGAGCTGCTTCTTCTCGACCACGGCACCGGAGCGCCAGCCGCGCCCGTCCACCACCTGCTCGTTGGCGAGCACGGTCTGGTCGACCGGGTCCCAGTTCACCCAGCTCTCGCGACGCTCGGCGAGCCCAGCGGCCATCATGTCGAGGAACAGCTTCTGCTGGTGGCCGTAGTAGCGCGGCTCGCAGGTGGCGAACTCGCGGTCCCAGTTCAGCGAGAAGCCGAGCCGTTGCAGGGTCTCGCGCATGGTCGCGATGTTGCTGAAGGTCCAGGCTGCCGGATGCACGCCGCGCTCGCGCGCCGCGTTCTCCGCCGGCAGCCCGAAGGCGTCCCACCCCATCGGATGCAGCACCGCGTAGCCGCGCGCACGCCTGTAGCGCGCCACCACGTCGCCCAGCGTGTAGTTGCGGACATGGCCCATGTGGAGCTGGCCGCTCGGATAGGGGAACATCTCCAGCACGTAGTAGGTAGGCTGGCCCTCCGGCGGCACGTCCTCGACGTCGAAGCAGCCGCGCCGCGTCCATTCCGCCTGCCAGTGCGGCTCGCTTGCCCTGAAGTCATACTGGGCGCCCGGGTCCTGCTCGTGCCCGGCCTGCGTGATTCCGGAGGACGGTCCCGACATCGGCGGCTCAGCTGCCGCTCTGGCCGGCATCCGCACGCAGCTGGCGCGCCCGCGCGAGGATCTTGCTGGTGATGTCGGGCGCGGTGTTCGGCGCCACCAGCGCGTCGACCCACGCCCCGTCCTGCAGCGTCTGCCGGAAGATCGCGACGCGGATGGCGTCCGAGCGCAGCTGCTTGCCGAGAATGTAGGCGGTCGCCTTGAAGCGCTCGCCGGACGTGGTCGGAGGGCTGTACCAATCGGTGATGATGATGCCGCCGACCGGGTCGGCCGAGGCGAACGGCATGAAGGACAGGGTGTCGATCGCGCCGCGCCACAGGAAGGCGTTGACGCCGGCCTGCGCCTGGTCGCCGCCGGTGGCACTGCGATCCTCGCCCAGCAGGTGGTTACGAGGTGCGCTCAGAGCCGTGGTGTCGCCGGTGGTGTCGACGGTACGGCCGCCCGAGTTGTTGGAGCAGGCGGCCATGGTGGCGGCCAGCAGCAAGGCGGCGGTAGCGGATCCAAGACGGGCGGTCATGCAGCCTCTGTATCGCTTGGCGCATGCGGGGGCGCCGGAGGGGTTGAGCGGCATGGGCCTGACCCGGCCGCATGCCTGACGGGCGAGGGACCCGTATCTACCCTGCCCGCTTCACGTCGCCAAGCCGACCCCGCCTGCTTCAGGTAGCCAGGCGGACGCCACCCGCGCTGCGCGACGAAAGCCGCGGCTCGCGGCCGGTCGGCGCCGCGCCGGCAGCTCCGCCATCGTCCGCCGACCCGGAGCGCGGCGATTGCCGCATGCCGCCCGCACGCAGGCCGGCGGCAAACCGCTCGGCGTCGCCGGCGCGCCGGAAGCCCTGATGCTGCAGCACCGCGTCGATGCTGAGACCGGGGCTCATCAGCTCGATGCGGGCGAGCAGTCGCTCGGCGTCGCCCTCCAGCCCCGCCAGGCCATAGGCAGCCAGGCACGGGATCGCCGGGCAGAGCAAAGACGGCGTCAGCTCGACCAGCTGCCGGCCCAGTTGCACCGCATCGGGGAGCCGGTCCTGCAGCACCGCGATGGTGATGCCGACGCTGTCCAGCATGTGGTGCAGCGGGTGCAGCGGATGGATCCTGGCATAGCGGTCGAAGTGCTCCGCCGCCTCGTCCAGCCGGCCGAACCGCACCAGGATGAAGGCGGAGAATGCCAGGCTGAGAGCCACGCCGTCGTTCATCGCGAGCGCACGCTCGATCAGCGCCAGCCCGGCCTCCGGGTCGCCCTGCAGCTCGCTCCGGATGTAGCCGGCGGTGGCGATGGTGGCGGGCGAGGCGTCGCCCAGCGACAGCGCGCTCTGGATCGCCGCCGCCGCCGCCGCCGCCTCGGAGGCCGCATCGCCCCAGCGCTGCGCCGACCGGAAGATGTGCCGCAGTGCCGCGACGAACCAGCCCAGCGGATGCTCGGGCTCGATGCCGGCCAGGCGCCGCAGCAGCTCGCCGGCAGCCTCGTTCTGCGCCCGCTCGGGCCGCATGATCAGGCAGAGCGCACGCAGCGCGAGCTGGTTCAGGTTGAGTTCGGCGGCCGGCCGCGATCCAACCCGGTTGCCTTCGATGACAAGCAGCTCCCACGGCAGCTGGGCGGTCACCTGCGCCGCCACCTGGTCGATCAGATCCAGCTTGCCGGGTGCGCTTGCGTCGCCGGGATCCGCCGGGGCCTGGGTGTCCCGGCAGTCGTAGCGGCGGGCCCAGACCACGTGGCCGTTCAGGCGCAGGTCGAGCAGGCGCAGGATGACCCGCAGGCCGGTGCGGCCGCGCGAGATGGTGCCGTCCAGCACGTAGTCGAGGCCGAGGCTGCGGCGCAGCAGCGCGTCGTCGCGGCCATGCGCCAGCGCCTGCGCCAGCGCGGTTCCGCTGACGACGGTGATGACCGGCAGGTCGTGCAGCCCGACGATGATGCCGTCGGTCAGGCTCTGCACCATGCGGTTGTCGAGATCGGCGTCGAGCACCAGCAGCGGCAGCACGGCGAGGATCGCGATGCCGCGCTCGTGCAGGCGGCGATTGGCGATCGAGACGATCCCGGGATCCTCGGCACCGCGCCGGTTGCCGGCGTGCGCCCCAACAGCCGGTTCGTCCGGCCCGGCATCGGCCGCATCCCCGCTGGTGCCGGCGCCTGGTTCGGCGATGCCGCCCGGCGACGCCCGCCCTTGCCGCAGTTCGCTCGCCAGCCGGCTCAGCTCCGGCCCGGGCTGCGCGGAAGCGCGCTCGCTGAAAAGGGCGAGGCAGCGATCGACACTCTGCAGCGCCGCACCTCGCTCGCCAAGCTGCAGCTGCGCCTGGATCAGGCCGCGCCAGGCGGTCTCGTGCAGCGGGTCGAGCAGCAGCAGCTGCCTGCAGGTCGCGACCGTGGCGGACGGGTCGAGGTGACGCCGCAGTGCCGCCTCGTACAGCTCAAGGACATGCTCGTGCAGCCGCCGGCGTTCGCCCTCGAGCCAGGCATCGAGCGCGGGGTCGGTGCCGTTGAGTTCCTCGAGCAGCACGCCGTCGAGGGTCGGCAGCGCGCCCCCGAAGCTGGCGCCCCCGGCCCCGTTGCTTCCGTTGGCACCGCTGCCGGCGTGGCTGATCACGTTGTTGACGTTCGCGTTCAGCAGGCGCTCGGCATCGACGCTGGTAAGCGCCGGGCGCAGCGACAACGAATGCCGCTCGACGCTGATGAGCGAGGTGCCGACCGGGTTCAGCGCCTCCAGCAGGCGATGGATCTCCTGCCGCAGCGACGCCCGCGCCTGTTCCTCGGAGCGCCGGCTCCAGAGCAGCTCGGCCAGCTTGGACCGCAGCACCGGCCGCCGGCCGGCCATCGCCAGGATCGCCAGCAGGCCACGGGTCTTGCGACCGGGCGGCAGCACGCTCTCGTTGTCGAGTGTGAGTGCCGCCATCGGGCCGATCAACCGCAGTCTGAGCAGCGAGGGATCGGGCTTGGGCAGGCGAGGCCGAGTGTAATCCGACATGAGCGATCCCGGGATTGGCACCGACGCCGGGCACCAAGGCTGCTTAGAACGAGTGGCGACAGATGGCCGCAGACAGTGCCATATTGTCAGAAAGTTAACGGGTAAGAAATCACGTTGTTTCGGTTTCAGCAAGTTTGATATCGAAACGACCTCGCTGTTGGCGCAACGCCGGCTTCCTGGACTGGAACTTGCGAGGCCAAGATCGCTTCCCCGCGGGAGATATCGATACACTCAATCCCAAGGAACACTGATGCCAAACGACAGTCCGGTGCTGCAGCCGGTTACCATCGGCGACCTGCACCTGCCGAATCGCGTGGTGATGGCGCCGTTGACCCGTAGCCGCTCCAGCGAGGCCGGCGTACCGCCGGATTTCGCCATCGACTACTATGCCCAGCGGGCCGATTGCGGGCTGATCATCAGCGAGGCGACCAACATCTCGGCACAGGCGCGCGGCTATGCGATGACGCCGGGGATCTTTACGCCGGAGCAGGTCGAGGCCTGGCAGCGCATCACCCGCGCCGTGCATCGGCGCGACGGCCGTATGTTCCTGCAGCTCTGGCACACCGGGCGTATCTCGCATCCAAGCCTGCATGGCGGCGCGCTGCCGGTGGCGCCCTCGGCCCTCAAGCCGAAGGGGCAGGCCTTCACCAACGACGGCATGCAGGACCACGTCACCCCGCGGGCGCTGGAGACCGACGAGATCCTGGCCATCGTCGAGGATTACCGGCACGCGGCGCAGTGCGCGAAGGATGCCGGCTTCGACGGTGTCGAGGTCCATTCGGCCAACAACTACCTCCTCGAGCAGTTCGTCCGCGACAGCACCAACCAGCGCACCGACCGCTATGGCGGCTCGATCGAGAACCGGCTGCGCTTTCCGCTCGAGGTGGTGAAGGCAGTGACCGAGGTCTGGGGCGGCGGCGGCCGGGTTGGTATCCGCATCTCGCCCGCCACCACCGAGCCGGGCAGCACCCCGCTCGACAGCACCGTGATGGCAACCTACGGCGCCTATGTCGACGCCCTGTCCAAGGTCGGGCTGCTCTACATCCACGACATCGAGGGCGTCACCCAGCAGACCCGCGACGTACCGGACGATGTCGACTTCCCGGCGCTGCGGCGGCGGTTCAGCGGGGCCTATATCGCCAACAACCAGTACACGCTCGAGCTGGCCGAGCAGATGCTGGCCGAGGACAAGGCCGACCTGTTCAGCTTCGGACGGTCCTACCTCGCCAATCCTGACCTGGTCGGGCGCCTGCGTAGCGGGGCGCCGCTCGCGGACGCGCCGAAATCGTACTGGTACGGTGGCGGCTCGGTCGGCTACTCGGACTGGCCGGGCATGAACGGCCAGATCACCATCGAGCGCTAGCCCGGTGGCAGCGGTGCTGCCAATCCCGATTGAACCGGATCGGCATGCTTGCCTGCTGGCGTTGAACAACGCTCATGCCGCCGAACTCTCGCTGCTTTCTGCGGCAGAGTTCGGCCGCCTTCTCGGGCAGGCATTCCACGCCGTGCGGATCGGCGAGGCCGATGCTTTCCTGCTGGCCTTCGATCAGGCCGCCGACTACGTCAGCCCGAACTTCCGGTGGTTCCGCGAGCGCCGCCGGCGGTTCGTGTATGTCGACCGGGTGGTGGTGGCGGCTCAGGCGCGCGGACGCGGATTGGCGCGGCTGCTCTACGACGACCTGTTCGACCGTGCTGCCGGGATGGGTCATGACCGCGTGGTCTGCGAGGTGAATATCGATCCGCCGAACCCGGTTTCGGATGCACTGCATGACAGGCTTGGCTTCGTCGAGGTCGGACAGGCCGCGATCCACGACGGGCGCAAGACGGTGCGCTACCTTGAGCGGCTCCTCGCAACCGGTAAGGAAGTTCCTTACCGTCCGTGACCCGGCCAACCAAGATCGCCGCCATCAAGGCGGGCGATGCCACTCGCATCGGACGGCTGTGCGGTCTGATCGCGTTCAGGTTGCCCACGAATGCCGGAATATATTGCGGGGCGTGAACGCGCCGACCGCCTAGCTCGACGCGTCCGGATCGCGCAGCTTGGCGAGGGCTTCGAGAAAGAAGTCGTCGCCGCCGAAATTGCCGGACTTGAGTGCCAGCATCAGTCCGGAGGAACGGGCGCCGACCGCCTGCAGCACCGGCACGCCGGGCGCGATCTCAGGCCCGATCAGGAAGGCCTGCAGGCCGAGCCGGTCGACAACGGCGCCCGAAGTCTCGCCACCAGCCACGATCAGCTGCCCGAGTCCCGCCGCCAGCAGCCCTTCCGCCAGTCCGGCCAGAGCCTGCTCGACCGCATGGCCCGCGGCCGGACCGCCGTGCCGTGCCTGGGTGGCGCGCACCGCTTCCGGCGGCGTGCTGCTCGCGATCAGTATTGGCCCCTTTGCGAGCCGCTGGGTCGCCCAGTCCAGTGCCCGCTGCGCTTCGGCGGGACCATCCAGAAGGGCATCGATATCGAGCTTCAGGCAGGGCATCCGGCGTTCTGCCACCTCGATCTGCCGTAGCGTGGCGGCCGAGCACGACCCGGCCAGGATCGCCGCGTGCGCATCCCGGTGGTCGGTGGACCCGACCGCGCTGACCGCATGCGCGGGCAATCCCTCGCGCGCCACCAGCGCACGCGCCAGCCCGTAGCCGATGCCGGAGGCGCCGGTGGAGACCGGCTCCGATAGCGCCGCTTCGCCGATGGCCAGCAGATGGCGGGGCGCCACGGAGTCCAGGATTGCGCTGCCGTTTCCGTCGGAGGCGAGCGCCTGCAGCGCGGCACGGATCGCATCCGGCCCCTGCTCGATGACGGCGAGCGGCACCAGCCCGACCGGGCTGGCGCTCTGCCGGGCCAGCACACGCACCAGGTTGCTGTCATGCATCGGGTTGAGCGGATGGTCCTTCAGCGGGCTCTCGTGCAGCGGCACGCCGTTCACGAACAGATGGCCCTGGTAGACGGTGCGCCCGGTCTCGATGAAGGCCGGGTTGACGGCAACGATGCCGCCCCCGGCGCGGGCTCGCAGCGCGTCCAGCACCGGGCCGATATTGCCGGCATCGGTGGAGTCGAAGGTCGAGCAGATCTTGAACAGCACGTGCCCGGCGCCGCGACCACGCAGCCAGCTCTCCGCTTCCAGCGACAGCTCCACCGCGCGATGGGCCTCGATCGAGCGGCTCTTCAGCGCCACCACCACGGCATCCACCTCGGGAAGCTCCAGGCTCGAAGGCGGCACGCCGATGGTCTGCACCGTGCGCAGGCCGCAGCGCGAGAGCATGCTGGCGAGGTCGGAGGCGCCGGTATAGTCGTCGGCGATGCAGCCGAGCAGGAGCGTCATGGCTCAGCGTTTCCTGGCATGGGGGGCGAACCAGCCGAGCCCGTCGACCGTTCTGCCGCGCGGGCGATACTCGCATCCCACGAAGCCCGCATAGCCGACGCGGTCCAGCTCCTCGAACAGGAACGGCCAGTTCAGCTCCTCGCCGTCCGGCTCGTTACGCGACGGCACGCTGGCGATCTGCACATGGCCGATCAGCCCGATCATCGCCCGCAGCGCCATGGTGACGTCGCCGTGCAGGATCTGCCGATGGTAGATGTCGAACTGCAGCTTCAGGTTCGGCAGGCCGAGTTCCTGGATCAGCAGCGCCGCGCGGGAGAAATCGCTCAGGAAATAGCCCGGCATGTCGCGGCCGTTGATCGGTTCCAGCACCAGGTCGAGCCCGCGCTCGCCGAGCCGTCCGGCGCAGTGCTCCACCGCTGCGGCGTAGGCCGCGGTGGCGCGCGGATCGTGTGCATCGGCGATCCCCGCCATCAGGTGCAGCCGGCGCACCCCGGTCGCCTCGGCGTAGGGCAGCGCGCGGTCGAGCAGCCCGTCCAGCTCCGGCGCGCGTTCCGGCAGTGCCGCCAGCCCGCGCTCCCCGGCCGCCCAGTCCCCCGGCGGCAGGTTGAACAGCGCCACCTCGAGCCTGTTGCGCGACACCCGCGCCCCGACCTCGTCGGGGGTGGCCTCGTAGGGGAACAGGAACTCGACGGCCTCGAAGCCCGCATCCGCTGCCGCGTCGAAGCGGTCGAGGAACGCATGTTCGTTGAACATCATGGTGAGGTTGGCGGCGAAACGCGGCATGGCTACTTCCCGGCCGGCAGCTTGAGCCCGGCAATCTGCGCATAGAGGCGGGCAACCGACGCATCGTCGTCCTGCGCCATTCCGGCTGCCGCCGTCATCAGATACATCTGCAACGCAGCGCCCGCGACCGGGACAGGAAACTTCAGGTCGCGCGCCATGTCCATGACGATGCCGAGATCCTTGGTGAAGATCGACACCGCGCTTTTCGGGCTGTAGTCGCCGTCCAGCACGTGCGGCACCCGGTTCTCGAACATCCAGCTGTTGCCGGCCGATTGCGTGATCACCTCGTAGACCCGCGCGAGATCGAGCCCCTGGCGCGATGCGAACGCGATCGCCTCGCAGGCGGCGGCGATATGTACGCCGGCAAGCAGCTGGTTGACCATCTTGAACGCCGAACCCAGGCCGGCCTCGTCGCCGAGGCGGTGCAACGTGCCGGTCATCGCGTCGAGTGCCGGCTGCGCCCGGGCAAATGCCGCGATGCTTCCGGACGCCATCATGGTCAGAGAGCCGTCGGCGGCGCGGCCGGCGCCGCCGCTCATCGGAGCGTCGAGATAGAGCCGGCCCGTCGCCTCCAGCCTTGACGCCAGCGCGCGCGCGGCTTCCGGGGCCATCGTCGCCGAGGAGACGAAAACCGCGCCCTCGGGCATGCTGCCGGCACAGCCTTCGGGACCGAACAGCACCGCCTCGGTCTGCGCGGCATTGACCACCACCGACACCACGCAGCCGGCGCCCTGCGCACACTCGGCGGGCGTCTGCGCCGGCACGCCGCCGTGCTCGGCGAAGCGCGCCACAGCAGCCTCGGAGACGTCGCAGCCCGCGACCTCGAAGCCGGCACGCTGCAGCGATTGCGCCATGCCAAGGCCCATCGAGCCAAGGCCGATGACGGACGCGCGCGGCTTGCCTGGACTGCTGGTCATTGTGCCTCCGGACGACTTAATGTGATTGCGCTGCCATGGCACATCGCGAAAACCCCGCCTACGGATATGGACCGGTCATGAACGAGAATGCCCTGCGCGAGCAGATCTGCATGTTTTCCCGCTCGCTGTTCGAGCGTGGCCTGACGCCAGGCTCTTCCGGCAATGTCAGTGCGCGCCTCGAGGACGGCAGCCTGCTGATGACGCCGACGAACGCCTCGATGGGCTTCCTCGATCCGGCGCGGCTGTCGCATCTCGGCATCGACGGGCGGTTGCTGTCCGGCGATCCGCCGACCAAGGAGATCCCGCTGCATCAGGCGCTCTACGAGACGCGGCACGGTGCCGGCGCGGTCGTGCATCTGCACTCCGCGCACAGCGTCGCCGTCTCCATGCTCCCCGGCATCGATCCGCGCACGGTGCTGCCGCCGCTGACGCCGTACTATGTGATGCGCGTCGGTCAGACGGCGCTGATCCCGTATCACCGCCCCGGCGACGCCGCGGTGGCCGGCGCCATACGCGGGCTCGCCGGCCGCTACTCCTCCGTCCTGCTCGCCAATCACGGCCCCGTCGTTGCCGGCCGCGACCTTGAAGCTGCCGTCTATGCGATGGAAGAGCTGGAAGAGACCGCGCGGCTCTACCTGATGCTGCGCGGCCTGGATCCCCGGGCGCTGACCACTGCGCAGGTCGACGATCTGGTCGCGACCTTCAAGATCGACCTGCCGGTGCCGGATGCGCATGGTGACGGCGCCGGGGCCTAGCCTGCCTCAGACCTTCACGTAGTTGCGCCAGTTGTGCTTCTCCTTGAAGCCCAGCTTCTCGCGAACCTTCTTGTTCGAGAGCAGGCCCTCGAACTCACCGAGCTCCGCACGCACCGGCACGTTAGGGTAATAGCGTCGCAGCAGCTCGGCCGTCGGCAGGTCCGACGAAGTGTGGTCATTGGCGGCATTGAAGACCTGGTAGCCAAGGCCGTCGGTCTCGATGCCGAGACGCACGATCTCACCGAGGTCGCGCGCGTCGATGTAGCTCCAGGCGATCTTCTTGCGGAAGTCCGGCTTGGCGAACCAGCCCGGGAACAGCTCGTACTCGGACGGCTCGACCACGTTGCCGATGCGCAAGGCGTAGATGTCCGAGTTGTTGCGCAGCGAGAAGGCGCGAGCGGTGCGCTCGTTGCAGATCTTGGACAGCGCGTAGCTATCCATCGGATCGACCGGATACTCCTCGTCGAGCGGGAAATAGTCCGGCTCGCGCGGCGTGTTGGCAAACACCACGCCGTAGGTGGTCTCGCTCGACGCGATGATCACCTTCGGGATGCCGAGCTTGGTGGCGGCATCGAGCACGTTGTAGGTGCCCATGACGTTGATCCGGTAGGTCTCGTTGTCCGGCACGATCATGACGCGCGGGATTGCCGCGAAATGCACCACCGCGTCGATCTTGTTCGGCCGCAGGTCGGGGTCGAACTCGTGCAGTCCGGTATAGGACGAGAACGCGTTGAACAGCTGGCCGGCATCGGTGATGTCGGTGATCAGCGTGCGGACCTTCGGGTTGTCCAGCGGCTTCTGGTCGATGTTGAGCACGTGGTAGCCCCGCTCGACCAGGTACTGCACCACGTGGCGGCCGGCCTTGCCGCTGCCGCCGGTGAAGAGAATTTGCTTCATTCTGCTATCCTTGTAACGCGACCCGTCCCGGTCAGAACTGGTACTGGTCGATGTTGTCCTTGTTGAACACCAGCGGCTTGCTGAACACGATCACCTTGTTCTTCGCGGTGAAGGTGCCGAGGTCGCCCGCGGTGAAGGTGCTGTTCGGCCCGATCGCGTTGTTGGCCGCCAGCCGCGCCACGTACATCACCAGCTCGCCTTCCTTGACCTCGTCCCAGAGCGGGGTCTCGCGGATGGTGCCCGACTTCACGTATTGCCGGATCGAGTTCGGATCGCTGCACCCGCCGACGACCACCTTGCCGGACTTGCCGAGCTTCTCGACAGCGGCGGCGGCGCCTACCTCGGCCGCACCGTCGGGGGCGATGATCGCGGTCACGTTCGGGTTGGCCTGCAGGATATTGAGACCGGCGGTCAGCGACTGCGACGGGCTCGACTGGCCATACTGGGTGGTCACGATCTTGATGTTCGGGTAGTGCGCCGAGAGATAGGTCTTGAGCGCGTTGATCCACTCGTTCTGGATCGTGGCATCCGGCGTCGAGGACAGGATCGCGATCTCGGCGTCGGGCTTGATGTACTTGGCGACGGATTCGACCAGCGCCTTGCCGAACTCGGCATAGTCGGTGTTCTGGATGAAGAAGTCGCGCGCGTCAGCCGCCACGTCGCTGTCGTACGACACCACCTTGATGCCCTGCTTGCGGGCGCGCTTGAGCGCGGGTGCCAGCTGCGTCGGGTTGTTCGAGGTGGTCGTGATGACGTTGAAGCGGCGCGCGATCAGGCTGTTGAACACGTCCACCTGTCCCTGCGCGGAGGCGGTGACCGGGCCGGTATAGAGGAAGTCGATATTGAGCGATTTCGCCGCGGTCTCGGCGCCCTGCTGGTTCGCCTTGAACACCGACAGCCCGACCAGCTTCGGCACCATCGCGACCTTGATGCGCTTGCCGGTGTCGATGTCGGCGGCATGCGCCGAGACGAGCCCGGCCAGCATCAGGGGACCCGCCAACAGTGCCGCGCGAAGCCGGTAGGAGAGTGAGGAGGTCATGGAGTTCCTGTTTCCCTGGTTGAGGTCGTGACGTTCATTCCGCGGCGCTGCCTGTCGTTGCAGGCCGGCGGCCGCGTATCCGTGTCAGCAGCGCGGCGAGCCCGGTGCCACGTCCCGACAGGATATTCTTGATCGCGATGGCGCCGAGCAGGATGGCGCCGGTCAGCATCGTGGTGACCATGTCGGAATAGCCTGCGATCAGCATGCCCTGGCGCAGGAAGCCCAGCAGCAGGACGGCGATCACCACGCCGGCGATGGTCCCCTCGCCACCGAAGATGCTGACGCCGCCGAGCACCACGATGGTGATGGTGCTGAGCAGCAGCACGTCGCCCATGTCGGGACGCACCGCGCTGTAGTAGGCGGCGAGCACGATGCCGGCGAACGCCGACATGACGCCGCTGATCACGTAGGCGCTGAGCACGATGCGGTCGATGCGCAGGCCGCTGTAGCGGGCTGCCTCGCTGCTGTAGCCGACCATGACGATGCGACGGCCGAAGGTGCTGTATTGCAGGAGCAGCGTGAACAGCAGGGCGAGCACGGAGAACAGCACCAGCTGCAGCGGGATCGGGCCGATCAGGGTGCCGGTGCCGATCAGGTTGAAGGCGTCCGGGAAACCCGCCGGCGGCGAGGGGCCGGCGAGCGCGGTGGCGATGCTGGCATAGATGAAGCTGGTGGCCAGCGTTGCGATCAGCGGTTCGGTGCGCAGCCGGGTGATGATCAGGCCATTGACGGCGCCGAGCACGCCGCCGGCCAGCAGCCCGACCACCGCCGCCAGCCAGATCGAGACGTGCAGGCCGCTCCACAGCTCGGCCATGACGATTGCCGACAGCCCTGCGGTGGCGCCGACCGAGAGGTCGATCCCGCCGGTCAGGATCACCGTGGTCAGGCCGAGCGCTACCAGGCCGAACGGCAGGAAGTTCTCGGTGAGCGCCAGGAAGCCGGCGAAGCCTGGATAGAAGCCGTCGACCGACAGGCAGAGGCCGGCGACCAGCAGCACCAGCAGCACCAGCAGCGAGCGCTCCCAGCCATCGAGAGGCAGCCGGGCGGCGTTGCGGCGGCGCGCGGTGACCTCGTTGCGGCCCGGGTTGCTCGGATCGGCCATGTCAGTTCGCCCCGCCGCGGTTCTGCCGCATGCCGGCGGTGACGGTGACCAGGATCATCAGCCCCTCGCCGGCGGAGTACCAGATCGGCGGCACATGGATGAACACCAGCGCGGTCAGGATGACGCTCAGGAACAGCGAACCGAGCACGGTGCCGACGACGTTGCCGCGCCCGCCGGCGATCGCGGTGCCGCCGATCAGCGCCACCGCGATGGATTGCAACTCGACATGATCGCCGGTGCCGGTGGTGACGGTGGCCGAGCCGGTGTAGCAGACGAACATCAGCCCGGCGATCGCGGCCAGCAGACCGGACAGCGCATAGACGCGCACCTTCACGCCGGTGACGCCGATGCCGGCATTGTAGGCGGCGGCGTCGTTGTTGCCGACGGCCAGGATGGCGCGGCCGAAGCGCGTGTGGTTCAGCATGAACCAGACCAGCAGCAACGCCACCGCCAGCACCACGACGGCGATCGGGACCGGGATGAACGGTGCGACGAAGCCGTTGCCGAGCGTCGCATAGGCACGCGGCACGGAGTCGACCTGGGTGCCGTTGGAGTAGACGAACACCAGGCCGCTGTACAGGCTGTAGGTGCCGAGCGTGGTGATGATCGGCGGGATCGCGAGGCGTGCGACCAGCAGGCCGTTCAGCGTGCCGAGCAACAGGCCGAGCACGATGGCGATTCCGACCGCGCCCACCAAGGGCAACCCGCTCGATTGCGCGAGCAGGCCGGTCACCACCGCGGTCAGGCCCATCACCGGCGCCACCGAGAGGTCGATGCCGCGGGTGGCGATCACCAGGGTCTGGCCGAGTGCGACCAGCGACAGCACCACCGAGTTCAGCAGCATGAAGCGCAGGTTCTGCGTCGACATGAAGCCATGGTTGAAGAGGCCGACGGTCACGATGGTCAGTGCGGTGGCGACGATGAGGGTGATCTCGCGCACCTCGCGCCGGCTGCGTCGTGGCGCGGCTGCGCTCATCTCGCGCTCCGGAACCCCGGCGGCGGGCAGCGGCAACGTGGTCATGCAGCCAGGCCGTCGCGGCTCAGATAGGACTGGCCGACGCGCGCCGGCGTGATATCGGCGCCCTCGATCTCGGCCACGATGCGGCCCTCGTAGATCGACAGCACGCGGTCGCACAGCCGCACCAGCTCCTCCATCTCCGACGAGATGACCAGGATCGCGAGACCCGCCTTGGCGAGTTCCTCGATCAGCTCGTAGATCTCATCCTTGGCGCCGACATCGACGCCGCGTGTCGGCTCGTCCAGGATGGCGACGCGCGGCTGCAGCCCCATCCATTTGCCGAACACCACCTTCTGCTGGTTGCCGCCGGAAAGCTGCCGCAGCGGCTGGTCGATGCCGGCGCAGCGGACGCGGTACTGCGTGACGATGGCCGCCCCGGTACGGTCCTCGTCGTTCCGGTCGATCAGGCCGAAGCGCTGGCGCAGCCGGTCGAGCAGGCCGGAGGTGATGTTCTCGGTGATGGTCATCGGCAGGATCGCGCCGTGCCGTGCACGATCCTCCGGCACATAGACCAGGCCGCGGCGGATGATGGCATGCGGCGCGAGGCCGGTGATCTCGTCGCCACCGAGGCGGACATGCCCGGCATCCGGCGTCCGGATACCGAAGATGGTCTCGGCGATCTCGGTGCGTCCGGCGCCGACGAGGCCGGCAAGCCCGAGCACCTCGCCTTCGTGGAGCGTGAAGCCGACATCGTGGAAGCGGGGGGCGTGCGCCAGACCTTCGACCTGCAGCATCGGCCGGCCGGTGCTGAACGAGGCCGTGCGACGGGGGATGACCCGCATCTCGCGCCCGACCATCTGCGACAGTAGCCTGACGCGGTCGAAGCCGCTGCGATCCACGGTGTCGACCAGCGCCCCATCGCGCAGCACGCTGATATCGTCGCTGATGTCGAGCACCTCGTCCATGCGATGGCTGATGAAGCCGAGCGTGCAGCCATCGTCGCGCAGCCGCCGCATGATGCCGAACAGCCGCTCGACCTCGTGACTGGTGAGCGGCGAGGTGGGCTCGTCGAACAGGATGATGCGGCAGCCGCGCAGCAGCGCCTTGGCGCACTCCACCTGCTGCTGCTGCGCGATCGACAGATGGCGCGCGAGCTGGCCGACATCGATGGCGAGACCCAGCGACGACAGCGCCTGCTGCGCCTGCCGGCGAAGTCCGGGCCAGTCGACCCGGCGGGGGAACCCTGCACGCGTCGGCAGCTGGCCCACGAACATGGTCTCCGCCACCGTCAGCTCCGGCATCAGCGCCGGCTCCTGCGGCACCAGGTAGATGCCGCGCTGGTGGGCATCGTGCGGGGCCGAGAACGCGACCGGGGCGCCATCGAGGCGCAACTCGCCGGTGGTGGGGCGAAGCAGCCCGGAAAGGATCTTGAACAGCGTGGATTTGCCGGCGCCGTTCTCGCCCATCATCGTGTGGATGCGGCCGGGCCGGAGCGTCAGGCTGACCCCACGCAGGACGGAGACGCTCCCGAACGTCTTGGTGACCTCGGTGGCCTGATAGTGGCCAGCGGCGACGGGGGCCGTTTCTGCTGCGGCGTAAGACATCTCGATGGACTTCCCGGATGCCCGTTCAACTCGGGCAATCGCTGCCGCCGCTCGGCGCGACGTTGCTTGGCACGGACCGTAGCGGGGCGGCCATGGTAGCGCAACCAACAAATTCGTACCACCAGGGTCCGGGCTTATTGGCGCGCTGAGGCCCGCCGTCTATGCTTCTGCTGCAATGACATCGACGAGAATGGCGGTTCGCCGCCGTGCGCATAGCGGCGCCGTGACGCTGAAGGATGTCGCCGAGCGCGCGGGCGTCGCACCGATCACGGTTTCGCGTGCGCTCAACGCGCCGGACAGCGTCTCCGCCGCGTTGCGGGCACAGGTCGAAGAGGCGGTGAGCGCGCTCGGCTACGTGCGCAACCAGTATGCCGGCGCGCTGGCCTCGGCAGCGAGCCGGATCATCCCGGTGATCGTGCCGTCGCTGTCCAACGCGGTGTTCATCGAGGTGATCCAGGGCATCCAGCAGGTGCTGGAGGAGGCCGGCTACCAGCCGCTGCTCGGCAATACCCAGTACGACCTGGACCGCGAAAGCAAGCTGGTCGCGACCCTGCTCGGCTGGTCGCCCGCCGGACTGATCGTCGCCGGCATGCGGCACGCCGAGCGCACGCGGACCCTGCTGCGTGGCTATGGCCGGCCGCTGGTCGAGATCATGGAACTGGGCGCCCGGCCGATCGACATGAATGTCGGCCTGTCGCACGTCCGCGCCGGTGAGACGATGGGGCAGCACCTGGTCGAGCGGGGCTACCGGCAGATCGGCTTCATCGGTGGCCGGCTGAAGCAGGACTATCGTGCGGCACAGCGCTACCGGGGCCTGGACCAGGCGCTGGCGGCGGCAGGGCTGGCCCGGCGGCCACCGTTCGAGCATGACCAGAAATCCAGCGCGCAGGTCGGCGGGAACGCGCTGATGGCGACGCTCGAGGCCGCGCCTGAGCTCGATGCCCTGTTCTTCGCCAATGACGACCTCGCCGTCGGCGCCCTGCTGCGGGCGCAGCGCGAGGGCATCGTGGTGCCGGCGCGGGTGGCGATCGCCGGCTTCAACGGCCTTGAAATCAGCGCCCTGACCACGCCGCCGCTCACCACCATCGTCTCGCCGCGCCAGCAGATCGGCGAAATCGCTGCCCGCAAGCTGCTCGGCCGGATCCAGGGCCACGCGTCCGGGCCGGCGCGCATCGATGTCGGCTTCCGGCTGGAGGTGCGCGCCAGCACCTGACGTCGTCAGAACCGGCGCGGCGCCTCGTTGTGGTTGTGGTCGCGCATGTCGCCGCCGGTCTCGCCGTCCTCGACATCGCTATCGACCATGTCGCTCGAAGCGCTGTGGTCGCCGCCATGCGCCGCGATCTCACGCTCCACCGGGCCGGCGGTGCGGTCGATCCGGTAGATGGTCTCGATGCTGGCCGCATGGGCGCGCTCGGACGCCTGCCGGGTCGCCTCCTCGAAGGAGAGCGGGGCGCCGTGCGCGTCGGTCATGCGGGCGTTGCCCTCGCTTCGATCGGCGTCGATGGCGATCAGCTCGATCATCACCGTCTTCGGGTCATCCTCCTCGAAGCGTCGCATCACCACCACCGCCGGTCCGTTGGGCAGCGGATCGTGCGGGGCGAGATCGATGATTTTGGCCATGCTGCTCTCCTGTCCTGCTTCGAGAACGAGGCAGCGACGATGCGGTTCGGCCATCGATCCCGGAGGATCGGCCGGTCAACCGCCGGGCGGCACCACCATGCACGGGATGTCGTGTCCGCCGAGGGCGGCGCAGGCAGCTCCCGCGCCGGGCCGCGCGAGCCCGGCGAGGCGGGCGCGATACAATACGGCGCCGCCGAAGCGGCTGGTCTGCATCACCAGGCTGCGTGCCGCCGCAAGCTGCGCATAGGCGGCCTGTCGCGCCATCGTGGTCGCGAAACGGGCCTGTCCGGGGGAGTTGTAGGCGCCGACCTGGATCGACCAGTCGCCGAACGCCGGCGGCGCGTAGGAGACGTTGGCGTAGGCAGGCGCGTAGGCAGGAGCGCGCGGTGCGGGGGCAGGCGGGGCCGGCATGGCGATCGCCGAGACCACCGGAGGAGCCGGCGCTTGCCAGCCGGAGGCGGGCCGGCAGGGCGCGGAAGGATCGTAGGCGGCGTCGGGATCCTGCCCGCAGCCGATGTTCGATGCGGCGGGCGGGGCATAGGACGCGGGGGCGTACGACGCAGCCTGCACGACGGGTTGCACCGGTGCCGGCTGGCAAGGCGCTTCCGGGTCGTACGCCGCATCCTGATCGTGCCAGCAGGCGCCGGCTTGCCGCGACCGTGCGTGCCAGGAAGCCAGCCGCACCGGCGCCGAGGGTGGCACGTAGGCGAGGTTCCGGCTGTTGTCGGCATAGGTCGCCAGCGGACCGCTCATGGCCAGCTCCGTGCCGAGATTGGGCGCGATCGACGCGACGTAGTCCACCGTCTCGTTCGGCAGCGACCGGCCGGTGTTGAGGTAGTCGTCGAGCCGCTGCGGGCCGGCGTTGTAGGCCGCGAGGAAGGCCGGTGCGCCATAGCGGTCGTACATCAGCCGGATATAGGCGGTGCCGGCCATGATGTTGTCGTGCGGCTCGAACGGGTCGCTGCCGAGACCGTTCTGCGCCTGCATGTCGGCGTAGGTGGCCGGCATAAGCTGCATCAGTCCCATTGCGCCTGCGCCGGAGACGATCGGCTGGCCGTAGCGATATTCCTGGCCGCCGGACTCCTGCCGCATCACCGCCCGGATCCATTGCTGCGGCACGCTGAAGCGGTTCGCGGCCTGCCGGATGTAGGGCCGCCAGGGGTCGCCGGGCGGTCCCGGCTCGGGGTAGTCGGTGCGGCCCGGACCATAGGCCACGCGCTGGCCGCCGCTGCAGGCAGTCAGCATCAGCATGGCGCCCAGGATCGAGGCGCGCAGGAACGGCGGCCGGGTCATTGCCGGCGGATGGTGAGCCGTCGCGCTGCCGCAATCAATCCGAGGTTACGCCTGCGGGTGGACACGGGCGCGATTGCGTCATGTGGAGTGCTGATAAGCCACAGAAGCAGGGTGCTAGAGCAGGCAGAGCGCCGCCAGCTCGCGACGCAGCGAGGCCGGCAGCACGTCACCGCCTGCGTCAGGCTGCAACCCCAGATCCGCCGGCGCATCCGCCGGCGTGAGGTAGCGCCAGCCCTGGAACGGACGCACCAGGCGCGGCAGCACCGGCACCGGAGGTCCCTGCAGGATGATCGCGATGCACGGAGAGCCGTCGTCGCGATGATCCGGCACGAACTCCGCCACCTCCTGCCGGCAAAGCAGCACGCCAGCCATCACCCAGTACAGCGAACCGCCATCGAGGATCTCGTCGGCACGGCGCGGATGGTTTCGGGTGCGCAGGAACGGCCGGCGGCCGTGCGCGTCGCTGTTCCGCGCCCGGTCCGACTGGAACCGGACGAGCGTCTCGATGTCGGGGGCGCCGACCGCCAGTTTGATCAGGTGCAGCACCTACCAGGCGATGTCCTTGTTCTCGTACGACACGTATTGGCTGCCCGGGCTTCCCGCGCGGGCAGCGATGGCGTTGGCCATGCCGCGCGCGCTGGTCTCGACATCGAGGGTCGCGTCCGCGCCACCCATGTCGGTGCGCACCCAGCCCGGATCGATTGCCAGCATCGCCCGTGGATCGCCCTTGTTCTCGGCGGCGTAGCTGCGCAGCATGGTGTTCAGCGCCGCCTTGCTGGCGCGGTAGCCGGTCCAGCCGCCGCTGGTGTTGTTGGCGACGCTGCCGAGGCCGGACGTCATCACCGCGATCACGCCATCCGGCTTGGCGACCAGCGGGGCCAGCGCCCGCACCGCGCGCATCGGTCCGAGCGCGTTGGTCAGCAGGATGTGCGCGAATGCCTCGTCGGTGATGTCGGAGAGCGTCTCGCCCGGGCCGTTCGAGATGCCGGCGACCACGAACAGCAGGTCGAGCGGCCGGCCGCCGACCGCGTCGTCGAGACCGGCGAAAGTCGCGGGCCGGGTGACGTCGGCTTCGGCCAGCGAGAGCCTGGCATGTTCCTTCGCCAGCGCGTGCAGCGGGCCCTGCGCGGCACCCGGGCGGACGGTGCCGATCACGTCCCAGCCGCGCTGCAGATATTCCCGCGCGAGGCCGAGCCCCAGGCCGCGTGATGCGCCGATGATCAAAGCGAGCATGGTCGTAGTGTCCTTGTCACGGATGCACGGCGCCGTTCCGGTTCTGCCCGTTCTGGGCTTCTCCCTCCTGCGCCTGTTGCACGAAACGATCCAGGAAGCGTTTGGTGTCGACCGTCTGCACGATCGTGACAGGGCGCAGGCCCATGTTGCGCGGCGCAAGCGCCTCCGGCCAGACGTGCGCGTGGCCGTAGTCGATGCCCGGGTTGGTGTCGATGTCGAGATACGCCTGCACCGACCTGGTCACCAGGTACGGGTCGGCCGCGATGGCCGAGGTCAGCTCGTCCCACATCGGCAGCGGCGCGTAGTAGCGGCTCAGGTACTGCGTCAGCGCGTTGTGGCGGGCGGCGATGCGCGCCATCAGCGCGTGGGTCATCAACACCGCGTTCGACACGTTGCCGACCGAGGTGATCTTCGGCCAGGGCGCGGTCAGCACGATATGCGCCGCCTCGGGATCGAAGATCATGTTGAAGTCCGACGCGAAGTCGGCGTTGCCGGTGACCGCCTCCATGTTGGTGTCGATCAGCGCGCCCATGAACACCAGCTGCTTTGCATCGGTCGCGAAGGTCGCATCGAGCCGGATCGCCAGGGCAAGGTTGGTCAGCGGCCCGGCGGCGACGATGGTGACCTGGTGCGGATGCGCGTGCACGGTGCGGATCAGGAACTCGGCGGCGCGCTCCGCCCCCTCCCTGGACGACAATGCCTTGGTCGTCGGCGCACCTTCGTCGAGCGCCGGCACCGGCGGCTGCGTCGCCGGGACCTTGTCGATCGAGCCGAGGCCACCCCAGGCGCCCTTCCACGGAATGGTGCCGTATGCCTTCTCCCAGAGCCGCATGCGCGCCACGCTGTTCACCAGCGGCAGCGTCGCGCCATCCACCACCGGGATGTCCGGATGCCCGGCGATCTCCAGGAAGCGGCGCAGGTGCGCGCTCTCGGCATTCTCCCAGCCATCGCCGACGACGACGGTGAAGCCGAGCACCTGCACCGCGGGGTCGGCGAGCAGCGGCAGGGTGGATTGCAGGTCGGAGCCGCCCGGCCCGAGATAGTCGTTGTCCTCGATCACCAGCATCGGCGCCGCCGCGCGGGCCGGCACCCGGGAAGCGGGCACCCAGGCGGCGGCAAGGGCGAGGAGCAGCGCAAACCGCCGGGTCATGCGGATCATGGGCAGCCTTTCAGAGCACAAGGGCGGCCAGCAGCGCATCCAGGCGCAGCCGGCCCTCGGAGGTCGCGGCGAGGCAATCGCCATGCCACGCCACGTAGCCCGCCTCGATGGCATCGCCCAGCACGTCGCCGTCGATCGCGTCGGCCAGTGCGATGCCGGTGCGCGCCGCGAACCTCGCGGCCGGGATGCCTTCCGCCAGCCGCAGCCCCATCAGCAGCATCTCGCGCGCCCGCTCGCCGGGTTCCAGCGGCGTCTCCGAGGTCTGGCCGCTGCCCATGCGCTCGACGCGCTCGGCCCAGGGCTCCGGGGCGCGATGGCGGCGGGTAGCGTGCAGGCGTCCGTCCAGCGTCAGCCTTCCGTGCGCGCCGGGGCCGATGCCGGCATAGTCCTGGTAGCGCCAGTAGGCGAGGTTGTGCCGGCTTTCCGCCCCGGGACGGGCGTAGTTCGAGATCTCGTAGCCGAGCAGGCCATGGCGTGCCGCCACGGTCGCGGTCTCGCAGTACAACGCCGCCGCGTCGTCTTCGTCGGGCAGCGCGATCAGCCCCTGCCGATGCAGCGCCTCGTAGCGGGTGCCGGGCTCGATGGTGAGCTGGTAGAGCGACAGATGGTCCGCGACCAGGGCGAGGGCGGCGTCGAGTTCGGCCCGCCACTCCGCCATCGCCTGTCCCGGGCGCGCATAGATCAGGTCGAACGAGATGCGCGGGAACAGCGTGCGCGCCAGCTCGAGCGCCGCGATCGCCTCGCCCGCCGTATGCTCGCGCCCGAGCCGGTGCAACGCCTCGCCGTCCAGCGCCTGGATGCCGAGCGACACCCGGTTGACCCCGGCCTCGCGGAAGCCGCGCAGCCGACCGGTCTCGACGGAAGTCGGGTTCGCCTCCAGCGTGATCTCCATGTCGGGGACAGGATCGAACAGGGTGGTCGCCTGTTCGATCAGGGCCGCCACGCTGTCCGGCGCCATCAGGCTGGGCGTGCCGCCACCGAAGAAGATCGAGGTGAGCGGACGCCGACCCAGGCGTGCCGCCTCATGCGCCAGCTCACGCGACAACGCGTGCGCGAACCGCGCCTCCGGCACCACGTCCCGGACGTGGCTGTTGAAGTCGCAGTACGGGCACTTGGCGAGGCAGAACGGCCAGTGGATGTAGAGCGCGAGCGGTTCGGGCACTTCGCTCAGATGGCGACCCGGACGCCCAGTTCGACGACGCGATCGCTCGGGATGCGGAAGAATTCGGTGGTGGTGACCGCATTGCGCGCCATCACCAGGAACAGCGACAGCCGCCAGAGCGGCATGCGCGGGATGGTGGCGCGCACCAGCACCTCGCGGTTCACGAAGTAGCTCGCCTGCATCGCATCGAACGCCACCCCATGGCTCTTCAGCTCCTCGAGGGCGCGCGGCAGATTGGGGCTCTCCATGAAGCCATAGCGGAGCGTCACCCGGTGAACGCCCGGCGCCAGTTCCTCGACGCTCATGCGGTGGTTGCGGCCCGCCTCGGGCTGGTCGAGGTTCTGGATCGTGACGAACAGCACCCTGTCGTGCAGCACCTTGTTATGCTTCAGGTTGTGCAGCAGCGACGCCGGCACGACGTCCGGGTTGCCGGTCAGGAACACCGCCATGCCGTGCACCCGCACGGTGCGCGACTGCGGCAGCCGGGCCAGGAACGAGGCCAGCGGCATGCTGTCCTGCTTCCAGCGCAGCGCCAGCAGTTCGCGGCCGCGTTTCCAGCTGGTCATCAGCGCGGTCAGCACGATGCCGAGCAGCACCGGCACCCAGCCGCCTTGCGGGATCTTGAGCGCATTGGCGGCGAAGAACACCGTGTCGATCAGGAAGAAGCCGCCGAACACGGTAACCGCGGCGAAGCGAGACCAGCCGAACTGCCGGCGGAACACCACCATCGCCAGGATGCAGGTGCACATGAAGGTCCCGGTGACGGCTATGCCATATGCGGATGCAAGCGCGTCGGAGGAGCGGAACGCCAGCACCAGCAGCAGCACGCCGACCATCAGCGCCCAGTTGATCTGCGGGACGTAGATCTGGCCTTCCTCGTTCGGATTGGTGTGGCTGACCCGCATGCGCGGCAGGTAGCCGAGCTGCACGGTCTGGCGTGCGATCGAGTAGGCGCCGGTGATCATCGCCTGGCTGGCGATCACGGTGGCGGCAGTCGCCAGCAGCACCATCGGCAGCCGCAGCCAGTGCGGCCCGAGCAAGAAGAATGGATTAGCGATCGCCTCGGGGTGGTTGATGATCAGCGCGCCCTGGCCGAGGTAGTTCAGCGCCAGCGACGGCAGCACGAAGACCAGCCAGGCGAGCCGGATCGGCGGCGCGCCGAAATGGCCCATGTCGGCATACAGTGCCTCGGCGCCGGTGACCGACAGCACCACGGCGCCGAGTGCCACGAAGGCGATCCAGCCATGATGCCAGACGAAGATCACCGCATGGTGCGGCAGCAGGGCCTCCAGCACGGACGGGTAGCGCACCACCTCGATGGCGCCGAGCACCCCGATGGTGCCGAACCACACCACCATGACCGGCCCGAAGATGCGCCCGACGCTGCCGGTGCCACGCCACTGCATGCTGAACAGCGCGACGATGACGCCGACCGCGATCGGCAGCACCACCTCGCGCGCGGAGGGGATGCTGACCTCGAGGCCCTCGATGGCGGACAGCACCGAGATGGCGGGCGTGATGGTGCCGTCGCCGAAGAACAGGCAGGCGCCGATGATGCCGACGAGGCCGAGCATCGCATGCATCCTCGCACCCGAGGCGACGCGCTGGGCGAGCGCCATCAGCGCCAGGATGCCGCCCTCGCCGCCGTTGTCGGCGCGCATCACCAGCAGGACGTATTTGATGGTCACGATCAGGATCAGCGACCAGAAGATCAGGCTCTCGATGCCGATCACCTCCCAGCGCGTCGGCGCATGCTCGCTGATGATCGAGATGGTGGATTTCAGCGCATAGAGCGGGCTGGTGCCGATGTCGCCATAGACGACGCCGAGCACGCCCATGAGCGACGCCACGCCGATGCTGCCGCGCGGCGTGGCGCGGGACGTGCCATGGGGCACTCTCGATCCGGGCGCCGGGAGGGCCATGGCGGCTGCGGTGTGGGCGCCGGTGGTCGGGGAAGGCTGCATGCCGTCGAGCGGGGCTCCGGCGTCACGGCTCATGAAGAGGCTCCGGAGGGGCCCGGCACAGGTCCGGGGAGCGCCCCCATACTGCTCATCGAGCGAGCGAGGCAAGCGGCGGGGTGGCGCCGGCCGGAGGCGTCTGGATGGCCTGCGTTGCGCTCTCCTGGACGGGGCGGGCGCCGAACAACGCCGAGCCGACCCGCACCTGCGTGGCGCCCTCCTCGATGGCCTGCTCGAAATCCCCCGACATGCCCATCGACAGCGTTTGCAGGCCGAAGCCGGCGGCGAGATCCGCCAGGGCACGAAAATGTGGCCGCGGGTCGCCCTCCACCGGCGGGATGCACATCAGGCCGGTGAGCCGGTCGCCGAAGCGCGTCTGGCAGTTCCGGATGAACTTTTCCGCATCGGCGCGGGCGACCCCGGCCTTCTGCGGCTCGTCGCCGATATTGACCTGCACCAGCAGCTCCGGCAGCCGGCCTCCGGCTTCCGCCGCGCGGGCGATGGCGTCGGCCAGGCGCGGGCGATCCAGCGTTTCGATGACGTCGGCGAGGCGCACCGCGTCGGCCGCCTTGTTGGTCTGCAGCGGGCCGATCAGGTGCAGCACCAGGTCGGGATGCTGTTCGCGCAGGGCCGGGAACTTGGCCTGCGCCTCCTGCACGCGGTTCTCGCCGAAGCGGCGCTGCCCACAGGCCAGCAATTCAGCCACCCGCTCCGCCGGATGCGTCTTGGAGACGGCGACCAGCGAGATCGCATCGGCCGGCCGGCCACTGGCGGCGGCGGCTCGCTCGATCCGCGCGCGTATTGCATCCAGGGCCGCCTGCATCGACATCGGCCCTAGGCTGGAACCGGTCATGCCCGCGGTCAAGCGCCCTCCTGGCAGCGGCGCGCCGGCGCCCGCTCAGCACAGCAGCCGGGCTGCCTCGGAGCCGACCAGGATCTCGCATAGCCGCATCCGGTCCACCGCGGTGAGCCAGCTCGCCCGCCCGCCGTCCGCGCAGAAGGCGACGATCTGCTTGAAGATGTGGTCCTGGGCGACTGCCGCGCCGAGCGGGCGGGACGCCACGTCTAGGCGTTTCAGCGCCCGCAGGTGCGCCTCGATTCGCTCCACCATGGCATCCTCCGCCGCCGCGCCGCCGGGCGCCGTCAGCGCCCACCGGCGGACCTGATCGAAGCCGAGTTCCAGCGCAACGCAGCATTCGGATGCAAGCTCGTGCCGCCGCGGCGCGAGCTGGGGGCCGAAGCGCGCCATGTCGCCACGCAGGCTGCTGAAGCCGACGACGCGGGACGCCAGCCGTGCCTGTGCCGCAAGGGCTCCGTCGGCGCTGGAAGCCGTTGCCGGTGGCCGGTGCAGGTGCCCGACCACGCCCTCCATGACGCTCTGCAGGGCATCGTCCAGCGGCCGCACCAGCATGCTCTCGCGGGCAACCGCAAGCATGGTATCCAGCATGTCCTCGGGCCGGCCGGTGCGTTCCAGCAGCAGCGCGACCACCAGCGCACAGCCGATCGGGCCCGACCGCGTTGCCGCGAGCAGCAACGGTCGCAGGCTGCGAACCTCGATCTCATGGCCCTGGGCGGCGAGCCTGAGTGGAGCGGCTTGGGAGAACAGCAGCCGCAGGGCTTCGCAGAGCGGCTCGAGCATGCCTTGCCTGATGCCGGTCTCCGCCCTGAAGGCGGTACTGTGCCAGTGCTGCGGCAACGAGGTCTCCGCGAGCAGCCGGGCGGCTTCGGTCCAGAGCTGCGGTGCCGGCTCGGTGCCGGCGGCGAGGGCGGTATCGACCTCGGCGATGGTGGCCAGGCGCAGCCTCACCAAGGCCGTCACCGGGGCAATGATGCTGCGCGGGATGCTGCCGAGGCCGGCGCGCCAGGCGGCGGGCGTGGCGATCACCGGATCGAACGGCTCGAACAAGGCGCGTGCCAGCGTGCGCCGGCGGATCGGCCCCAGCATCCTGAGGCGCGGACGCACGGCGTCCAGCACGCGATCGACGTCGCCGCGCGCCACCAGGCTGTCCAGCAGGCCGGTGATCCGCATGGCAGCCTCGTCGCTCGCCTCCTGCACCCGCGTGGCGAGGGACGCGATGGCCGGCAGCGTGGCGGTCGCATGCATCGGCTTGGCAGCGGGCGGCTCGACAGCGGGCGGCCCGGCAGCGGGCGGCTCGGCAGCGGGCAGCTCCGCACCGGGCGTCTGCGCCGTCATCGTGGCACTCCGGCCGGCGTGCCGGGGAGATCGTCCGCCGAAGCCGGCGGGCTGTCGTCCGGGTCGTCGAGACGGAGCTCGGCGAGACGCAGCCGCTCGTTGCGGCACGTCCGGTCCATCGCCAGGGCGGACCCGCTCCGGTCGGCGGGTTGGCCCGCTTCGGAAGCATCGGTCGCGGCGGACGGCTGCGTCACCGCCATCCGGCTCGAGATGTCTTGCGTGAGCAGCTGCGCCACCGCCCTGCGGCCGGCCGCCCCGAATGCCGGATCGGCCCGCACCAGGCAGAGCCGGTCCCAGCCATCCAGCAGCCAGGATGGCTGCATGAGGAGTTGCGTCACCGCGTCGGGGTCGTGCCGCCAGTCCGCGAGCAACGCGAGGGGCTTGTCGAAGGCGGCCCGCGCCTGCCGCAGCGCGTCGCAGGCAAGGGTGTGCCGGGCGAGGATGCAGGCCGCCACCGCGCCCTGGCCGACGCTTCCCGCCCGCGCCATCAGCTGCAGGATGCGCGGCAATCGGAACCGGTCGCCGGCCGGTCCGAAGCCGAGCGGCAACGCGACCGTGGCAAGGGCGGTCGCCGAGGCCGACAGCTCTGCCGCGGCAAGACCATCGAGCCGGCCGGCCTGCATACCGATGCGCGCGGCGATCGCCTCCGGCGCGCCACCCAGCCAGATGGCCTGCTCCTCGAGCCCCGCGGTCCAGGGATCGAAGCGTGTCATCCGCGCTCCCGGCAGATCGAGGGCGCAGGCCGTTTCGAGCAGCAGATGCGATCGCAGCCGGAGCAGGTTGGTGCGCTCGGCGGCCTGGGCGGTACGGGCAACCTGGGCCGCCCGGCGTCCGCAAAAGCCTTCGCCGGCCGCTTCCAGCGCCGCCGCCCGGACCCGGTCCGGGGTCAGCGGGGCGCCGGCGCCCGGTTGCAGGAGTTCGAGGAGGCGGCTGTCGTGCAGGCTCGGCGTCGCCTGCAGCCGGATTGCCTCCCAGCTTCCGACATAGATGCCGCGCCCGCCACCGGGGTTGCCGATCAGCATTTCGAGCTCGCCCGACGCCCCGACGCGGGCACGCAGCCCGACCAGGTCAGGCCCGGTCAGCGGCAGTCCCACGCCGGGAACGCCGATCCGCCTTGCCGGAGCGGTCCAGGCGACGCCGGACCGGATCTGCCCCAGCCTGATGCCCGTCCCCAGGCCGCTTGCGGTTGCGCTGCTCACCTGTGCCGGCATGCTTCGATGGCCCGTCGCCCTTCACGGATCCGGCAGCGCTGGCGAGACGGCCTGTCGCGTGCCATCTGCTCTCCATGCCCCCTCTGCCTTCGATCCATCGTACCGGCGGTCTATGAACAAAACCTCAATGCGCAGCCCGGAACCCGGCGGACGGCAATCCCCGCCGCAGACGGACCAGGCACCGGCCGATCCGACGCGCGACATCGCCTACGACATCCTGGTCTCGGTGCTGGAGCGCCGGCGCAGCCTGGATGCGGTGCTGGATCGCGCGCCGGCGACGGTGCCCGCCCGCGATCGCGCGGCGGCGCACCGGCTGGCGGCGATGGTGCTGCGTCGGCTCGGCACGCTCGATGCCGTGCTGCGTCCGCTGCTGGCCCGGCCGCCGCCACCGCCGGTGCGGCTGGTGCTGCTGCTCGGAGCGGCGCAGCTGCTGTTCCTGCAGACACCCGCACATGCCGCGGTCGGCACCAGCGTCGAACTTGTGCGCAGGAGGCGGCTGGCGCCGTTCGCCGGCCTGGTCAACGCGGTGCTGCGTCGCGTCGCGGCGCAGGGCGAGGCGTCGCTGGCCGGTCTCGACCAGGCGTTGCTCGATATGCCGGGCTGGCTGTGGTCGTCGCTGTCCACGGTGTTCGGGGAGGACGCCGCGCGTCGCATCGCCGACGGCATCCGGCAGGAGGCGCCGCTGGATCTGACGCTGCGTCGCGCCGCCGCCGCCCCCGAGGGTGCCGTGCGCCTGCCCACCGGCACGATGCGGCTGCCGGCGGGCACCAGGGTCGCCGACCTTGCCGGATACGCCCGGGTGGATACGGGAGGCACGTTCTGGGTGCAGGACGTCGCCGCCGCGCTGCCGGTCATGCTGCTGGACCCGCAGCCGGGTGAGCGCATCGCCGACCTGTGTGCCGCACCCGGCGGCAAGACGGCGCAGCTTGTCGATGCCGGCGCCGAGGTGATCGCACTCGATCGCGACCGCAGCCGGCTGCAACGTGTCCGCGAAAATCTCGACAGGCTCGCGATGCAGGCCGATCTGGTCGAGGCCGACGCGCTGTCCTGGCGACCTCCGGCCCTGCTCGATGCCGTGCTGCTGGATGCGCCGTGCAGCGCCACCGGCACCGCCCGCCGGCATCCCGAGGTGCTGCACACCCGCGCTTCCGCCGACCTGCCGGCGTTCGCCCAGGGCCAGGCGCGGCTGATCGAGGCGGCATCGACCATGCTGCGGCCCGGCGGACGGCTGCTCTACGCGGTCTGCTCGATGCAGCCGGAAGAGGCCGAGGCGCAGCTTGCGGTGGCGCACCGAGCCGGCCTGCGGCACGTCCCGTTCGAAGCCGCCGAGCTCGCCATGCTGCCCGAGGCGCTCACCGCGGAAGGCTGCCTGCGCACCCATCCCGGCCTCTGGCCGGAGCATGGCGGCATGGACGGCTTCTTTGCTGCACGTTTCGTTCGTACATGACCGAGTGTCACTTGTGTACGGTCACGTCCTTCCTGCTAGAAGCGCAGCATGACATCGACATCAGGCATCATCGTCGCTCCCAGCCTGCTGGCGGCGGACTTTGCCCGTGCAGGGGAGGAAACCGCCGCAGTCGAGGCTGCCGGCGGTGACTGGCTGCATCTCGACGTGATGGACGGTCATTTCGTCCCGAACCTGTCGTTCGGCACGCAGATGATCAAGGCGTTGCGGCCGCGCTCGAAGCTGCCGTTCGACGTGCACCTGATGATCGAGCCGGCCGATCCGTTTCTCGCGGCATTCGTCGAGGCCGGCGCCGATCACATCCATGTCCACATCGAGGCCGGTCCGCACGCCCACCGCTCGCTGCAGACGATCCGCGCGCTTGGCGCCAAGGCCGGCATCGCGCTTTGCCCGGCGACATCGCCCGAGGCGATCGCGGAAGTACTCGACATCGCCGACATGGTGCTGGTGATGACGGTCAATCCCGGCTTCGGCGGCCAGAAGTTCCTCGACAGCCAGCTCTCCAAGGTGAAGCGGATCCGCAGCATGCTGACCGGCATGGGGCGTGACCTGCCGATCCTCGTCGATGGCGGGGTCGACCGGAATACCGCACCGCGCTGCATCGAAGCAGGCGCCACCGTCATGGTGGGCGGCACTTCGGTGTTCGGGGCAGGGGATTACGCGGCGGCGATCGCCGGGCTGCGCGGTCGATCGGGGAGCGTAGCCGGATGAGCGTCCGCCGCTGGAGCCAGGATGCCAGGCTCTCCATCGCCCGCCTGCCCGGCCTGAGCGGGGGGCTCGGCCTCGGACGCATCCCCGACGCGCCGCAGCAGGCGATCCGGGACCTCTGGGCCGGCGATCCCGCGATCGGTGCGCGGATCATGAAGGGCGAGATGCACCATCGCGGCGCGATCTGCCCGGTGTCGGTGGTCAGCGTGCCGGCGATCGTGGTCCACGGCAGCAACGGCGGTGCGGGCAACGGCGCATTCGGGGGCGCACCCGGAAGCGCCGCCGGCGTGGTGTCGCCGATGCTGCGTGCCCATGCGCAGGGCTTCACCTGGCTGCGCGACCTGCGAGCGCTCAACACCGATAGCGCCCGGCTGCGCGCCCGCGCCCTGGTCGCGGAGTGGCTGCAGCGGCCGCCGAACGACGCCACCGCGCGCAGCCCGGACGTGATTGGCGCACGCGTCGCCGCCTGGCTGATGCACTACGACTTCTTCGCGGCCTCGGCGGACGACGGCTTCCGGCAGCGGCTGATGGCCCGCGTGGTGATCGACGGCCGCTCGCTGATGGCGGTGCTGCCGTCCGGCACCCACGACCATCGCACGCTCAGCGCCTTCAAGGGCCTGCTCGCCTGCGCGGTGGCACTCCCGGAGCAGGGCGCACTGCTGGCCCGCTACATGCGCTTCATCACCGCCGAGCTTGGCCGGCAGGTGCTGCTCGATGGCTGCCAGACCGAGCGCAGCCCGTACGCCCACCTCGTCACCCTGCGCGAACTCGCCGAGATGCGTGCGCTGATGCAGACCGGCCAGATCGCACCGCCGCTCTCGCTGGCGGCGGCCCTTGACCGCATGGCGCCCGCCTTGCGCGCACTGCGGCACGGGGATGGCGGGCTTGCGCTGTTCAACGGCAGCCAGGAAGAGGACCCCGCGCATATCGATCAGGTGCTGATGCTGGCGGCGCGTGGCCGGGCGGTGCAGCAGGCGCTTCCAGAAGGCGGCTTCCTGCGGCTGCAGGTCGGCCGCAGCCTGCTGTTCGTCGATGCCGGGCCACCGGCGCCGCCGGGCTACGATGCCCTGGCGCAGGCCGGCACGCTGTCCTTCGAGCTGTCGGTCGGCCGCGAGCGCCTGATCGTGAACTGCGGCGCCTCGATCGCGGCGGGCTGGCAGGAGGCGATGCGTTCCACGGCGGCGCATTCGACGCTCGCGATCGGCGACCGCTCGTCCTCGGATCTGGTGGAAGCGGCCGGGGCGGAAAGGGCGGGCATCTCGCGGCGGCCGGCGCATGTCGAGATCGACCACAAGCAGTCCGGCGAGGCGCACTGGCTCGAGCTCAGCCAGGATGGCTACAAGCCCGCCTTCGGCGCGGTGCATCGCCGCCGGCTGTATCTTGCCGAGGATGGCCGCGACATCCGTGGCGAGGATTTCGTCGAGGCGGACCGGCCCTGCGCCTTTTCGCTGCGCTTCCACCTGCATCCGGATGTCGAGGTGAGCATCGACGCCGAGGCTGGCGGTGTGCTGCTGACGCTGCCGTCCGGCGGCAAGTGGCGCATGCGCCTGGAGGGCGGCACGGTCACCGTGGAGGAGAGCATCTATCTCGGCCGTGGCGCGCCGCGGCTCAGCCGGCAGATCGTGGTCGCGGTTGCCGAACCGGGCGCGAACCCGGTTGTGGCCGCTCCTCCCGTTGGGCCGGACGATGCGCCTGTCGACGCGCAGAACGAGACGCAGGCGGCGCCGGGCGTCCAGGCGGTGCGTTGGGCGCTGTCCAGCGTGGACTGAACACCGGCTTCCTGTTGCCTGCGTGAAGATCCTCCAGGTCACCAACGTCGATTTCTCGCTGCGGCACTTCCTGCTGCCGCTGATGCGCGAACTGCGCCGGCGCGGCCACGAGGTGGTCGGCGTCTGTGCCGACGGTGCCCTGCTCGCCGAGGTGCGCGCGGAGGGCTTCCGGGTGGTGGCGCTGCCGATGGCGCGCAGCCTGCACCCGGGGGCGCAGCTGCGCGCGTTCGTTGCACTCCTCAGGCTCATACGCGCCGAGCGTCCGGACTGCGTGCACGCGCACATGCCGATCAGCGGCCTGCTGGCCCGCCTGGCGGCACGGCTCTGCGGTGTGCGGGTGGTTGCCTATACCTGCCACGGCTACCTGTTCAACCAGCCCGGCCCGCTGCCCCGGCGCGCCCTGGCGCTGGCACTCGAATGGCTCGCCGGCCACATCACCGACCGCTACTTCACTGTCTCCGACGAGGAGGCGCGGGATGCGCGCCGGCTGCGCATCCATCCGGGAGCGGTCGCGGTCGGCAACGGACGCGACCCCGCGATCTTCCACCCCGACGCGGAGGCACGCGCCGCGATCCGTGACTCCCTCGATGTGCCGGAAGGCTGCGTGGTGGTGATCGCGGTGTCCCGCATGGTCCGGCACAAGGGTTACCCGGAACTGCTTGAGGCAATGCGCGCGGTGCCGGGGGCGGAGTTGTGGGTGGTGGGCGCGCGCCTGGACTCCGACCATGGCGAGGGACTCGAGCCGGCCTTTGCGGCGGCCGCACGACCCGAGGCGCTGGGCGACAGGCTGCGCCGGCTCGGCTACCGGCGCGACATCGCCGCCCTGCTGGCCGCGTCCGACATCTTCGTGCTGCCAAGCCATTTCGAGGGCCTGCCGATGTCGGTGATCGAGGCCATGCTGTGCGCATTGCCGGTGGTCGCGACCGACATACGCGGCCCGCGCGAACAGGTGGTCGAGGGCGAGACCGGCCTGCTGGTGCCGCCGGCAACCGTGGCGCCGCTTGCGGAGGCCTTGCAGCGCCTAGCCACCGACCGTGCGCTCCGGCTGCGAATGGGCGAGGCCGGATGCGCGCGGGCGAAGGCGCTGTATGACGAGGCGATCGTGGTCGCGCGGGTGGCGACGCTGCTGGAGACACCCGACAGCAACAGCAGATCTCGCGGACGGCTTCTCAGCAGCTGGTGAACCCGCCATCGATCGGCAACGTGACGCCCGAAATCATCGACGCGCCATCGCCGAGCAGGAACACGATGGGAGCGGCGATCTCGTCCTCGGTGGCCCACCGACGCAGCGGCATCTTGTCGAGGAACGGACCGCCGATTTCCGGCCGGCCCCAGTAGAACGCGGACATCTCCGTCATGACCACGGTCGGGTTGACGCTGTTGACGCGTATCCCGTGCGGACCAAGTTCGAGCGCCGAGACACGGGTGATGCTGTCCAGCGCTGTCTTCGAGGCCGCATACGAAATATGCCCCGACAACGCGACCAGCGCCGCCTGGCTCGACACGTTGACGATGGCACCGCCCTTGCCCTGCCGGATCATCGATTGCGACGCGTATTTCGTCACCAGCAATGCGCCGCGTGTGTTGATCGCGATCGCCTTGTCGAATACGGCGATGTCGGTTTCCATCGGGGTGGCGATCTCGCCGCCGAAGCCACCGCAATTCACCACGCCCCACAGGTCGAGATGCTGCAAGGCGTTGCGCACGCTCTCCTCGGATTCAAGCTCGAAGGGCAGTATCCGGCATCCGGTCCCGGCGGCCAGGGTTTCAAGCGCTGCCGTGGAGCGTCCGCTGGCGATGACGTCTGCGCCCGCCGCAACCAGTTGCCGCACCGTCGCCCCGCCGATGCCGCCGCTCGCGCCGGTCACCAGGATGGTCCGCCCGTCCAATCCCCACATGCCGTATCTCCCTTCGACTCAGGCGGCCCCGTCGCGTCCCACCATCAGGCGCACGATCTCCTCGGGCTCGGTATCGCCGACCCGACGCTCGCCGGCGAGTTGGCCGCGACGCAGGACCACGATGCGGTCCGATACCGCGAACATGTCGGCGAGGTTGTGCGAGATGAAGATCACGCCGAGACCCTTGGCGCGCAGGTTGCGGATCAGGTCCATCACCTTGCGCTGCTCTGGCACGCCGAGTGCTGCCGTCGGCTCGTCCATGATGATGACGCGCGCATCGAAATGGATCGCGCGCCCGATCGCGACCGCCTGCCGCTGGCCGCCCGACAGCGCGCGTACCGGCCGGTCGAGGCGATCGAGATGCACGTCGAGCACGGCCAGCGCGCCCGCCGCCTCCTCGCGCATCCGCCGGCGATCGACGCGCGGCAGGAACAGGAAACGCGTCATCAGCTCGCGTCCGAGAAACACGTTGGCGCCGATATCCAGGTTATCGGCCAGCGCCAGGTCCTGGTAGATCGTCTCGATCCCCTGCCGCCTTGCGTCCTGCGGACCGTCGAACGTCACCGGCCGGCCGCCGACCAGGATCTCGCCGTCGCTCGGCAGATACACGCCGGAGACGATCTTGGTGAAGGTGGATTTGCCGGCGCCATTATCGCCGGCCAGCGCCACCACCTCGCCCGGAGCAAGTTGGAAATCGAAACGCTCGAGTGCGTGCACGCCGCCGAAGCGCTTCGACAGGCCACGTGTTTCGAGCAGCGGCTCGGCGGTATCACCCATCCGCGCGTCCCCCGCCGCCGATCCGTTTCTGGCTCTGGTCCACCAGCACCGAAACGATGATCACCAGGCCGACGGCGATGAACTGCCAGAACGGCTCGACATCGAGGAACACCAGCCCGTACTGGATCACGGCGATGATCAGCGCGCCTATGATGGTGCCGCTGACCGTGCCGGAGCCGCCGAACAGGCTGGCGCCGCCGATCACCACGGCGGCGATGCTGTCCAGCAGCAGCGGCTCGCCGGCCTGTGGCGCGCCGGCGGCAAAACGGCCGGTGTAGAGGATGCCGCCGATCCCTGCCGTCAGCGCCGACAGGATATAGAGCCGCGTCGTCAGCTTGCGCACGTCGACGCCGGCCCGCAGCGTTGCCTGGGAATTGCCGCCGATCGCGTAGGTGTATTGGCCGGTCAGCGATTCCGCGAGGAGGTAGTGCACGGCCAGCACGATAAGCAGCGTCACCAGGACGACGATCGGGAAGCCGGCGATGCGGCCGTTGCCGAGCGTGGTGAGCCAGCTGTTGGACACCGGGACGGTGGTGCCGTTGGCGATGATGTAGGCGGCGCCGCGGGTGACGCCGTACATCCCGAGCGTGCAGATGAACGGCGGCACCTTCAGGCGCGCGACGATCTGGCCGTTGACCCAGCCGGGTACCAGGCAGACGGCGAGGGCGGCGACGATTGCCGCCACCAGCGCGCCGCCGTCGCCGAGGGCATTGCCGGTCGCATTCACCACCAGGGCGGCGATGACGGAGGCGAGGCCCATGGTGAAGCCGACGGAGAGATCGATGCCGCCGGAGATGATGACCAGCGTCTGCCCGAGGCCGAGCAGCACGGGTGCCACCGCGAACACCGCGATCGACCGGATGTTGGCGCCGCTGGCGATGAAGCTGACGCCGTACGCGACCTGCGACCAGATCTCGAAGGTGACCAGCAGCACGATCAGGAACAGCCACGCCCGCAGCGATGCCACGGTGGCCAGCAGGTTGCGTCGCCCGCTGCCCTGGGCGCGACCGGCGCTCGCGATGCCGGTGGCGCTCATGCGGCGTAGAGGAAGCGCTTGATCGCCGGATCGTCGACGTTCTTCTTGTCGATGATGGTGAAACCGGTCGCGATCGCCGGCGGGATCGACTGGCCGGTGAGATGCGCGTAGGCGCTGGCGACCGCGAACCAGCCGATCTCGGCCGGATGCTGCGCGATGGCAATATCGACCAGGCCGCTCTTGAGGTTGCCGACGATGGAGAGCGGCGCGTCGAAGGCCACGACCTTGACCTTGCCGGCGGCGCCGCTCTGCTGCACGCCGTTTCCGGCGCCGATCGCCGAGAACAGGTTGGTGCCGAAGATGCCGGCGAGATCGGTGTGCCGCGACAGTACCGATTGCGCCTGCGACGCCGCCTTGTTGGCGTCGTCGTCGTTGAACTCGGTCGGCAGCACCGTGATGTTCGGGTGCCTGGCCATTTCCGCCTTGAAGCCGGCCTCGCGCTGGTCGGTGGTCGAGACGCCGGCCTCGATGTTCGAGACGTACACCTTGCCCTTGTCGCCGATCGAGTGGGCGAGCGCGCGCGCCGCGATCTCGCCGCCGGTGGTGTTGTTCGATGCGATGTAGGAGAGCGGGAAATCGGCGTCGCCGGATCCGGTCTGGTACTGGCCGCCGCCGATGAAGGTGTCGACCGTGATCACAGGGACGCCGGCGTCGAAGGCCGCGCGCAGCGGCCGGATGAGCTGCGTCTTGTCGGTCGGTGCGATCAGCAGCGCATCCGGGTGACGCGCCACCACCGCCTCCAGCACCGGCACCTGCGACACCGGGTTGAAGGTCGGCGCCCCCTGGAACACCAGGCCGACGCCGAGCGCGCTGGCCGCCGCCGCGGCGCCGCGATGCATGGTGATGTAGAAGGCGTCGGTCGTCAGGCCCGGCACCAGGGCGATGGAATATCGCTTGCCGGCGGCCTTTGTCCTGGAGCCCGTTGCCAGGATCGCGGCCGCCGATCCACCGAGCCCGGCCAGCAGATTTCTCCGGTCCATGGCACCCTCCCCGTCTTATTTGTTGGGGAAAGCAAAGCATGCGGCGGCCGCCGCGCATAGGCCGGACGGCTATGTGACGATGACCTTCACCCGGTGCCATGCGGCACACAGATAGCCCTTGAAGTTCCACACCTCGGCGGCCGAGGCGGGCTGGGTCTGGCCGGCTTCGTCCCAGGCGCGAACCACCAGCTCGTGCTCACCGGCCGGCAGATCCAGCGTCGTCTGCCAGAAAATCCAGGCCGCGGGCTCCTCCGGGTCGCGCTGCAGAGCCGCCTGCACCCAGTGCCGGCCGCCATCGGGCGATACGTCGACACGCGCCACGGCGCGACCGCTGGCGATCGCGTAGCCGCGCACTTCCGTGCAGCCCGGCGACAATATCGCGTCAGCCTGCGGGGTGCAGATCGCCGAGTTCAGCGGCATGGCGTCGATGGTGAGGCCGGCATTCCAGTCCACCGTCTCGGCGTCGATATCGGGCGGCAGCAGCTTGTAGTCCTGCTGCTGCATCGGGTTGTCCGACGGCCGGTCCTGCACTGTGATGGAGGTCAGCCATTTCGGGCTGCGCACGCCGGCATAGCCCGGCACCATCAGCCGCAGCGGATAGCCATGCTCGCGCTTCAGCGGCTTGTCGTTCATCGCCCAGGCGAGCAGCACGTCGTCCTGCAGGGCGCGCTGCATGCCGATCGAGACGCCGTACCGGACGCGCTGCCCGGCCTCCTCGACGACATCCGCGCCGGTGAAGGCGACGTGCGACGCGGCCGACGCGCCCGCCGCGCGCAGCACCTCGTACAGGGGAATGCCGGTCCATCTCGCGTAGCCGATCGCGCCCGGCGCCCAGGGATCGCCGGTGGTCGGCTTGACCGGCTGCAGGTCGGCCCTGCGGTTGCCGGCGCATTGCAGCACCGCGCCCACCGTCCGGTGCGGCGCCAGGTCCCGCAGCTCGGGCATCGAGAGATCGAGCGGCCGGTCCACCAGGCCATCGATGCGCAGCCGATGCGTGGCCGCGTCCAGTTGCGGAATATCGCCGTGGCTGCGGACGTAGAAATCCTCCGCGTCGGTCACGAACGACGCGCGCAGCCGGTCCAGGTTCGGCTCGGCGTTGAACGGCGCCGCGGAATGCACGATCAGGCTGGTCATTTCCGCAGCACCCCACGCAGATGATTGCCATGCAGCGCGAGCGCCGCCTCCGCCTCCGGCCGGCTCATGCCGTGCAGCAGCAGCACCGCCAGCTTCACGCGGCCATCTGCCATCGCAAGGGCCGCCCGGATCGCGTCGTCATCCGCACCGGTCAGGCTGCGCAGCATGCGCTCGGCGCGGGCGCGGAGTTTCACGTTGGTCGCCTGCATGTCGACCATCTCGCCATGCCAGACCCGGCCCAGCCGGATCATCAGCGTCGTCGAGATCAGGTTCAGCACGATCTTCTGCGCCGTGCCCGCCTTCAGCCGGGTGGAGCCGGCCACCGCCTCGGCCCCGGTCTCGACCAGCACGGCGAGTTCCGCCTCGTCCAGCAGCGGTGCGCCGGGGCTGTTGGCGATCCCCACCGTGAGGCAACCCGCCTGCCGCGCCGAACGCAGCGCGGCGCGGGTGTAGGGCGTGGTGCCGCTGGCGGCGAGGGCCAGCAGCACGTCGTTCGGCCCTAGAGACAGCGTTGCCACATCGGCGACCGCCATTTCCGTGCGGTCCTCGGCGCCCTCCACGGCCTGCACCAGCGCCCGCTCGCCGCCTGCGACCAGGAAGGCGAGCCGGTCGCGCGGCCAGTCGAAGGTCGGGGTAAGTTCCGCGCCATCCTGGAAGGCGAGCCGGCCGGAGGTGCCGGCGCCGGCATAGGCAAGGCGGCCGCCTGCGACGAGGCGCGGCAGGGCGGCCTCGACCACGCGTCCGAGCTCCGGCAGCGCGGCCCGCACCGCCGCCATTGCCTCGGCCTGGCTGTCGAGCAGGACGTCCAGGATCGCAGGCGCCTCCCAGCCATCGAGATCCCGGCTGCGCGGGTCCTGTGCCTCGGTCGCGACCAGCATTGGCGCCACGGGCGGCGGGGTGTCGGTGGACATGCGGCGCAACTCCCGGTTACCGGCGCCACAACGCCGTCCTACTGTCGCGGGTGCAAGGCAGGAGGCGGCATGGAGTTCGCGGATCGTATCGACAGCGCGTTCGCGCCGGCCGCCGCCGCGGTCGAGGCCGGACTGATCCCGGGGGCTGTGCTCGGCGTCATCGATCGCGGCGGCCGGCGCGCGGTGCGTCATGCCGGCTGGGCGACCTTGGTGCCCGGGCGTGAGCCGGTCACCGCCGGCACCTGGTTCGACCTCGCCTCGCTGACCAAGCCGATCTTCACCACCACGGCGATCCTGCGCCTGTGGCGTGCCGGCCGGCTGGATCTCGACACGCGGCTGGCCGCGCTGATCCCGGACCTGCGGCAATACGATGTGGCGAACGCCCCGGAGCGCCGGCTGACGGTGCGGCAGTGTCTCGCGCATCGCACCCACCTGCCGGCGGTGGAGCCGATCTACACCTATGGCAGCGACCCGCAGACCCTGCGCGCCTTCGTGCTGCAGCGCGCGTGGCGGGCGGTGGCAGAGCCGGTGTATTCGGACATCAACTTCATCCTGCTCGGCATCGCCATCGAGCGGCTGACCGGGATGCCGCTCGCAGCGCAACCCGTGCCGGCGGGACTGTCCTTCGAGCCGGTCCCGGAAGAGTGCGCCGCGACCGAACATTGCATGTGGCGGGGCCGGATGCTGCGCGGCGAGGTGCATGACGAGAACGCCTTTGCCCTCGGCGGCGCGGCTGGCCATGCCGGGCTGTTCGGCACCATTGATGGCGTGCTCGATTTCGCTCAGGGCGTGCTGACCGGTGACGGCTGGACCGATGCCGAGCTCGACGCGATCACCCAGCCGGCCGGCGCCCGTCGCACCCTCGGCTGGGAGCACCGCCACGATGGCTGGTCCGGCGGCGCCTTGTGCTCGCCGCGGACCATCGGCCATCTCGGCTTCACCGGCACCGGGCTGTGGATCGACCGCACCGCCGGCGTGGCCTGGAGCCTGCTGACCAACCGCGTGCATCCGACCCGCCATCGCGACACCGGCATCATGCAGGTCCGGCGGCAGACCGGGGAGGCGCTATACGGTTGGCCGCTTGACAGCCGGCCGAGCGCTGCCGGCTAAGTCCTGCATCCAGCTGGGACCCCGACGCCATGGCGCGCCTCGATATCGCAGTCAAAGGACTGTTTCCGACACTGGTCGCCGCGGTGGAATTGCCGGATGCCGCCGCGCGCAACCGGGAGCTTGCCGAAATCATCCTGCGCCGGCGCGAGCAGACCCCCTCGATCCAGGCGTCCAATGCCGGCGGCTGGCACTCGGACCGGGCCATCGCGGACTGGGGCGGCCCACGTGTCGCGGAGGTGCTGAAGGCCGCCCGTGACATCGCCACCCAGCTGACGGCGGAACGAAACGGCGAGCCGGCGCACCCGGCCTGGATCACGCAGGCCTGGGCGAACGTGAACGGCCCGGGCGACGGCAACATCTGCCACTATCACCCCGGCGCGTACTGGTCGGGCACGTATTATGTCGAGGATGGCGGCTGCGCAGCGGATCCATCGCTCGGCGGCGAGTTCGAGATGCTGGATCCGCGTGGTCCGGGGCCGGGGATGTACGCGCCACGCTACAAGTTCGCGGGCGAGGATGGGCGGTCAGTCGGCAGCGGGGAAACCATCCGCCCGAAGCCGGGCCTGCTGTTCCTGTTCCCGTCCTGGCTGTTCCACCAGGTGCGGCCGTATCGGGGTCGCGCCCTGCGCATATCGCTCGCTTTCAACTTCGGCGTCGTGCCGGAGTCCTGAGCAGATCCACTGCGGTCACGGCCACGGCCAGATGTCGCGCCTGATCGGTTGCATGTTCTGTTCTTTCGTGGAAATGTTTTTTTTCGAAAAAGCGCACCTGATGCGCGCTCGGGGAATGTCCTTGCATCAAGCGCCGGCCCATCGTCGCAGCCCGCTCACCGACCCAGCCGTCAACGGCTGGAGGGTATCGACGAACGCGGCGCGGCGCGGTCGACGCCCCATGCGGCCCGGCGGCACCCGGATTTGGCGACAGGCATCGGGAGCATGAGCCTCGTCCTCGAGAATGTCGGCCTGAAGTCCGGCGCCGACACCATCATCGACGCGGTCAGCCTGCGCTTCGATCGCGGCACCATGAACATCCTGCTGGGGCCGACCTTGTCCGGCAAAACGAGCCTGATGCGTCTGATGGCCGGCCTGGACAAGCCGAGCAGCGGGCATGTGTCGGTGCATGGCAAGGATGTCGCGAAGGTGCCGGTGCGCCGCCGTTCGGTTGCCATGGTCTACCAGCAGTTCGTGAACTACCCGTCGCTCACCGTCTACGAGAACATCGCCTCGCCGTTGCGGGTCGCCGGTGTCGCGAAGGCCGAGATCGAGACCCGCGTCGCCGAGGCCGCGCGCGTGCTGCGGCTCGAGCCGTTCCTGACCAGGCTGCCGGCACAGCTGTCCGGTGGCCAGCAGCAGCGCACCGCCATCGCACGCGCCCTGGTCAAGCGTGCCGAGCTGGTGCTGCTCGACGAGCCGCTGGCCAACCTCGACTACAAGCTGCGCGAGGAGCTGCGTGTCGAGTTGCCGCGGCTGTTCGCCGAGTCCGGCTCGATCCTGGTCTATGCCACCACCGAACCGTCGGAGGCGCTCCTGCTCGGCGGCCGCACCGCAACGTTGTGGCAGGGCGGCCTGACCCAGTTCGGCGATACCGCGACCGTCTACCGGCAGCCCGGGAACATCGACTCCGCGCGGGTGTTCTCCGATCCCCCGTTGAACGAACTGACGGTGCGCAAGCATGGCGCGCGCGCGAAGCTTCCCGATGGGCGCGACGTCTCGGCGGCCTGGCTGGCCCCCGACCTGCCGGACGGCGAGTGGCGGCTCGGCTTCAGGGTCGAGAGCGCCGAGGTCGATGCCCCGGACGATGCTGCCGCGAGCGATGCCTCGGGTGGAACGAGCGGCCGCTTCAACGGCACCGTGGCGGTCACCGAGATCAGCGGTTCGGAAAGCTTCGTGCATGTCGACGTGGGGTTCGCCACCTGGGTCTGCCTGGTGCTCGGCGTGCATGACTGGACACCCGGCTCCAAGGTTTCGGTGCGCGTCGATCCGCGCGGCGTGTATGTATTCGATCAGGCTGGCGCACGGGTGGCGGTCGCTGCACCGCAGCGCTCGGCCGCCTATGCGACGACTGGCTGAGGACGCGCATGGCGACGATCACCCTCGACGGCATCGCGCATGCCTATGACGGCAGCCCGCATGGCGCCGACCTGCAGGACATGCGTCGCTACGCCCTCAAGCCGATCAACCATGTCTGGCAGAACGGCCGCGCCTACGCGCTGCTGGGCCCGTCCGGCTGCGGCAAGACGACGTTGCTCAACATCATTTCCGGCCTGGTGATCCCGTCCGACGGGAGGCTGCTGTTCGATGAGCAGGACGTCACCCGGCTGCCGACGGAGCGGCGCAACATCGCGCAGGTGTTCCAGTTCCCGGTGATCTACGACACCATGACGGTGGCCGAGAACCTGGCGTTCCCGCTGCGCAACCGTGGTGTGGAAAAGCAGGCGATCGCGCGCCGGGTCGACGAGATCGCCGGGCTGCTCGACCTCAGGCCGGTGCTGAACCGGCGGGCGCGTGGACTGACCGCGGACGCCAAGCAGAAGATCTCGCTCGGGCGGGGGTTGGTGCGGGCGGACGTCTCGGCGGTGCTGTTCGACGAGCCGCTGACGGTGATCGATCCTGCCTTGAAATGGGAGCTGCGGTCCAAGCTCAAGGCCGTGCACCAGGCGCTCGACATGCTGATGATCTACGTCACCCACGACCAGGTCGAGGCGATGACCTTCGCCGACCAGGTGGTGGTGATGAATGACGGCCGCGTGCTGCAGATCGGCACCCCGGCGGACCTGTTCGAGCGGCCGGCGCACAGTTTCGTCGGCTATTTTATCGGCTCGCCCGGGATGAATTTCCTGCCCGCGACGATCGCCGGGCGCACCGCCCATGTCGGCGACGTGCGGTTCGACCTGAGCGCATCCTATCCGCAGACACCGAACTCGGCCGCCGTGCAACTCGGCTTCCGGCCGGATTATGCCACCGTGCTCGACCGCTCGGCCGGCACCGGCATCCCCGTCACATTGCGGCGTATCGAGGATCTCGGCCGCAGGCGGCTCGCCCGCGTGGCGCTCGGTGCCTACGAGCTGGTGGCGACGCTGCCGCCGGAGGTCGAGCTGTCCGGCGATACGGCGCTGCTGCAGGTGGCACCCGGTCATCTGCACGTCTACGTGGACGACCATCGCATCGAGGGCCAGTCCGTGGAAGGCCAGCCCTTGGAAGGACAGCCGGCATGAACGACAGACCGATCAACAACCGGGCCTGGCTGTTCGTGCTGCCGGTGCTGGTGTTCGTGCTGTTCTCGTCGCTGCTGCCGATGATGACGGTGGTGAACTACTCGTTCCAGGACACGATGGGGCAGAACAACTTCTTCTGGAACGGCATCGCCTGGTTCCAGAACCTGCTCGATCCCAGCACCGACATCGGCGGCCGGTTCGGCAACGCCCTGCTGCGCAACCTGATCTTCTCCCTGGTCGTGCTGTTCATCGAGGTGCCGCTTGGCATCGCGGTGGCGATCTGCATTCCGCGCCATGGCTGGAAGGTCGGCGCCACCCTGGTGATGATCGCGCTGCCGCTGCTGATCCCGTGGAACGTGGTGGGCACCATCTGGCAGATCTTCGCGCGTGCGGATATCGGCCTGCTCGGCGCTGCACTGACCCGCATGGGAATACACTACAACGACACCCAGGACCCGACCTCCGCCTGGGCCACCATCGTGGTGATGGATGTCTGGCACTGGACCGGCATGGTGGCGCTGCTCGCCTATGCCGGGCTGAAGTCGATCCCGGATGCCTTCTACCAGGCGGCCCGCATCGATGGCGCCGGACGCTGGTCGGTGTTCCGCAACATCGAGTTGCCGAAGCTGCAGAAGGTGCTGGTGATCGCGGTGCTGCTGCGCTTCATGGAAAGCTTCATGATCTATACCGAGCCGGCCACGGTGACCGGTGGCGGACCCGGCGAGGCGACCAGCTTCCTGTCGCTCGACCTGGTCAAGATCGCGCTCGGGCAGGTCGATCTGGGCAACGCGGCGGCGCTGTCGCTGGTCTACAACCTGATCACGCTGTCGATCTGCTGGGTGTTCTTCACCGTGATGACGCAGCTCGACCAGCGGAAGGATCTGTGATGCCGTCGCGCGGTCGCACCATCGGCATCACGCTCTATCTGCTGGCGCTGTTCCTGCCGATCTACTGGCTGCTGAACATGTCGTTCAAGGAGAACGGCGAGATCATGTCCGGCCTGTCGTTCTGGCCGCACCACGTGACCTTTGGCAACTACAGCCACATCTTCCATGACCCCGCATGGTATCTAGGCTTCGTCCATTCGCTCGAGTATGTCGCGATCAACACCGTGATCTCGGTCACCATCGCGCTGCCGGCGGCGTATGCCTTCAGCCGCTACCGCTTCATCGGCGACAAGCACCTGTTCTTCTGGCTGCTGTCCAACCTGATGGCGCCGCCGGCAGTGTATGCGATGCCGTTCTTCAACCTGTATTATTCGATCGGACTATTCGACACCGTCTGGGCGGTGGCGCTGGCGCATTGCCTGTTCAACGTGCCCTTGGCGGTCTGGATCCTGGAGGGCTTCATCTCCGGAGTTCCGCGCGAGATCGACGAGACCGCGGCGCTCGACGGCTACTCGTTCCCGCGCTTCTTCGTGCGCATCTTCCTGCCGCTGATCGCCAACGGCATCGGCGTCGCCGCCTTCTTCTGCTTCATGTTCTCCTGGGTCGAGCAATTGCTGGCCACCACGCTCACCACGGTGAACGCGAAACCGATCGTCTCGGTGATGACCCGGGTGTATTCTGCGGCCGGCATGGATTGGGGCCTGCTGGCGGCGGCGGGGGTGCTGACCATGATCCCCGGTGCCATCGTCATCTGGTTCGTGCGCAACCACATCGCCAAGGGCTTTGCCCTTGGTCGCGTCTAGGGAGCCGGGCGCATGGGCTGGATGGCCTGGAACTGGCACACGGCGGTCTTTTTCCTGGTCATCGCGCTGCTGCTGGCACTCATGACGGTGCTGGCGATCACCCGGCCGGAGACTCCGCGGCGCGGCATCCTCCGCTTCCCGACCACACGCGGGGACCGGCTGTTCGTCTCGCTGATCGGCACCGCCTTCATCTACATCCTGTGGATCCGTTTCACCGGCGGCAATACGATGTGGGCGCCGCTGGTGATATCCATCCTCTACGTGACGGCAATGTTCCGTTTTGCATAGCTAACGACTACACTTCCGGCGAACGGCGCGCATGACGCGGCCGGTGTCCGGCAACAGGGAGAAGCGACATGGCCATCAACAGACGCGACGTGATCAAGGGCGCCGGCGCGGTTGCCGTCGGCACCGGTGTCCTGATCAACAGCCGGACCTCGCATGCGCAGAAGGTGGACGCAGCGAAGAAGTGGGTGGATAGCGAGTTCCAGCCCTCCACGCTGTCCAAGGACCAGCAGATGGCCGAGATGGAGTGGTTCATCAGCGCAGCCAAGCCGTTCGCCGGCATGAAGGTCAGTTGCGTCTCCGAGATCCTCAACATCCACGAATACGAATCCAAGACGCTGACCAAGGCGTTCGGCGAGATCACCGGCATCACCGTCAACCACGACCTGATGGACGAGGGCCTGCTCGTCGACAAGATCGAGGTCGAGATGCAGTCCGGCCGGCCGATCTACGATTTCTGGATGAACGATTCCGACTTCATCGGCACCCATCCGCGCTACAAGGACATCATCGGCGGCTCGCTGACCGATTTCATGGCCGGCGACGGCAAGGACGTCACCAGCCCGACGCTCGACCTGCAGGATTTCATCGGCCTGTCGTTCGGGACCTTCACCGATGGCAAGCTGTACCAGCTGCCCGACCAGCAGTTCGCCAACCTGTACTGGTTCCGGTACGACTGGTTCAAGCGGCCGGAACTCAAGGCGCAGTTCAAGCAGAAATACGGCTACGAACTCGGCGTGCCGAAAAACTGGTCGGCTTACGAGGACATCGCGGCGTTCTTCACCAACGACGTCAAGACCATCGACGGCGTCCGTGTCTATGGCCACATGGACTACGGCAAGAAGGATCCGTCGCTGGGCTGGCGCTTCACCGATGCCTGGCTGTCGATGGCCGGCGCCGGCGATCGCGGACTGCCGAACGGGCGTCCGGTGGACGAGTGGGGCATTCGCATGGAGGATGGCCGCCCGCGCGGCTCCTCGATCAGCCGCGGCGGCGACGCCAACGGGCCGGCCGCTGTCTACGCGCTTACAAAGTTCGTCGACTGGCTAAAGAAGTATGCGCCGCCGGAAGCGGCCGGCATGGACTTCCTGGAAGCGGGGCCGGTGCCGGGGCAGGGCCACATCGCCCAGCAGATCTTCTGGTACACCACCTTCTCGGAATCCATGACCAAGCCGGGGTCCCAGGTGATGAACCCGGACGGCACGCCGAAATGGCGCATGGCCCCCAGCCCGCACGGCGCGTACTGGAAGGAAGGCCAGAAGCTCGGCTACCAGGATTGCGGCTGCTGGACGATGCTGAAATACGCGCAACCGGAGCGTGCCAAGGCCGGCTGGCTGTATGCGCAGTTCTGCACGTCGAAGACCGTCACCCTCAAGAAGGCGGTGTTCACCCAGCACATCATCCGCGAGAGCGACGTGATGAGCCAGGCGCTGACCGACCTCGCGCCGAAGCTCGGCGGCCTGGTCGAGTTCTATCGCAGCCCGGCGCGCAAGAACTGGACGCCAACCGGCGTCAACGTGCCCGACTACGGCAAGATGGCGCAGGTCTGGTGGCAGAACGTGTCGAACGCGATTGCCGGTTCGGTGACGCCGCAGCAGGCGATGGACGGGCTGGCGCGTGACCAGGACGCGATCATGGCGCGCATCCAGCGTTCGGGCGTGCAGGGCGACCTGGGGCCGTTGATGAATCCGATCCGTACGCCCGACTACTGGTACAAGAAGTCCGAGCAGGACGGCAACCTGGCGCCGCAACGCAAGCTCGCCAACGAGAAGCCCCCGGGCGAGACCGTGGACTATGACGAGCTGATCAAGAGCTGGGCGCCCGGCAAGACCTGAACCGGCAACCGGCGGCCCCGGGCAGTGCGTGTCGTGTTCCGCTGCGATCCTGCGTTGCGCGACACGCTGCCTGCCCCGGTGCCGGCGCGGGAGGCGCTGCCCGGCTGGCTGCGCGACATGGCGCCGCGTGCAACATCGGAGCTGCATGGCGGCGAGGCGGTGCGCACAGTCAAGCAGTGCCCGCCCTTCATCGATGCCATGTCGCACGGCTTCATCATCCCGTTGCCGTGCGACGTGCGCATCGAGGCGGGCCGGCTGTCGTGGGACTGGGACATCCCGCTGCTGGCCGCCGCGCTGCACCCGCGCTCGCCGATCAGCTTCCATACACCCGCCCAGCTCGAGGGCACGCCGCTGCACCGTCCCGGGCAGGTGGCGGTGAAGTTCAACAGCTTCTGGACCATCGAAGTCGAGCCGGGCTGGTCGCTGCTGGCTACGCATCCGGTCAACCGCGACGACCTGCCGTTCCGGCTGTTGACCGGCATGGTCGACTGCGACCGCTACCACGATGTCGGTATCCTGTTTCCGGCTGTCTGGACCGATCCCGGCTTCGACGGGGTGCTGCCGCGCGGCACTCCGGTGGCGCAGTGCATCCCGGTCCGCCGGGAGTCACTGACGCTCCAGGTCGAGACGCTGGGCGATGGCGAGGCGGCTCGTTATGACGCAGCCGCGCGTGCCCTGCTCGAAGCGCCCGGGCACTATCGCCGGGCCTACCGTGCGGCGCGGTCAGGCGCCGCCGAGGCGCTGGCGCAGCCGGGCGGGATCGAGCCACAGCGCGCCGACCCGGCCTGAGACCAGCGACTGCGCGATCCGTCCGAAGCTTTCGGGGCGCAGGCGATAGGCGACGGCATAGGCATCCAGGGCGGCTTCGAGGTCTCCGAGTTCCTGCAGCGCGACACCGAGATTGAGCGCCGCCTCATGGTGGCCGGGGGTAGCCTGCAACGCCCGCCGGTAGGCCTCGGCGGCGGGACCAGGCTGCCGGCGGTCCTGCCGCAGCACGGCGAGGCTGTACCAGCCTTCCGCAAACTGGCCGTCGATGCCGACCGCCAGTTCCAGCCTGGCGAGTGCCGCATCGTCGCGGCCCAGCATGCGCTCGCACTGCGCTGCGATATACAGGGCGTCGCGATGGCCCGGCGTGACCTCGAGCACACGGCCGCAGGCGACCAGGGCTGCCACCGGCTGCCCGCGATCCCGCAGCAGCGCGCCCAGCACCAGCCAGCCCGGCACATGGGATGGGAACGCCTCGAGCTGTGGCAGCAGGCCGGCCGCTGCCGGATCGCCGGCGCGCAACAACCGGCAGGCGTCGCGGAACAGCGTCCCCGCGGCATCGTCGCCGGCGGCGATGCCGGCCCATGCCTGCCGAAGCGCTTCCGTCACGGTGCTGGAAGCGGGTCGTCCGGCCGTTGGCTCAGGCACGCACGCCTTCGGGGCAATTGGGTGCTGCGGGTCGCATGCCGGGACCGTAGGCAGGCCGGTCGGCGGGATGCAAGCGAGCGGATCCCGGTCTAGCCTTGGCGGGACTGGATGCCGGGGATCGGGGCGCGATGCGTTGGATTGAATTGAGGTGCTTGCCGATGGTGGCCCTGATCCTGACAGGCGCCGCCGGCCAGGCCAGGGCGGCTGATCTTCACGTCATCGTCGCCAACAGCGTGCGCGCGGCGCTGCTGCGGATCGCACCCATCTACGAGCACCGGACCGGCGACCGCATCGACCTCGCAGCCGGACTGTCCGGCGGCGGCGGTCCGAACTCGATCCCCGCCCGCCTGGCGCACGGCATGGCGGCGGACGTGCTGGTGATCCTGCGGCCGGACCTCGACCGGCTGGTGGCGAAGGGTCTGGCGGTGCGCGGCAGCACCGCGGACATCGCCCGGGCGCGGGTAGCCTCGCTGGTGCGGGAGGATGCGTCGGTCGGCGATCTCGCCAGCCCGGCCGGGCTCCGCGCGGCGCTGCTCTTGGCGCAGTCGATCGTCTATCCCGATGGTGGCAGCGGCGCCTTCGTCTCGCACACACTGTTCCGGCGCCTCGGCGTGCAGGATGCGGTCGCCGGTCACATGCACGAGATCAAGGGTCGGCCGATCGCCGGTGTCGTCTCGGAGGGACGGGCCACCATCGGCTTCCAGCAGATCAGCGAAATCGGCGACGTGCGTGGGCTGCGCATCGTGCCGTTGCCTCCGTCGCTGCAGATGCCGGACGCGCTGGCAGCCGGTGTCGCAACCGCTACCCGGGATCGTACGGCGTCGGCCCGGTTTGTCGCCTTCCTGTCGTCCGCCGCCGCCCAGGAGGCGATCGTCGCCTCGGGTCTCGGGCGGCCATGACCATCGCCGCTCCGGTCACACGCTCCCGCCTCGGCCTCGCCGTCCGGGTCGCCTGCGGCAATTTTCTCGAGATGTACGACTTCATGGTGTTCGGCTACTACGCTGCCGCCATCGGCCGGACCTTCTTCCCGACCAGCAATCCGATCGGCTCGCTGCTGCTGGCGCTGACCACCTTCGGCGCCGGCTTCCTGATGCGGCCGCTCGGTGCGCTGGTGCTCGGCGCCTATGTCGACCGCATCGGCGTGCGGCGTGGCCTGGTGCTGACACTCGGGCTGATGGCGATCGGCACCCTGACCCTGGCCTGCATGCCCGGATACGCGACGATCGGCCTCGCGGCGCCGGTGCTGGTGCTTGCCGGGCGCCTGCTGCAGGGCTTCTCGGCGGGCGTCGAGCTGGGCTCGACCTCGGTCTTCCTCGCTGACCTCGCACCCCCGGGACGCCGCGGCCTCTACGTGTCGCTGCAGTCGGTCTCGCAGCAGGTCGCCGTCATCGTCGCCGCCTCGCTCGGGGTGGCGCTCGAGGCCTGGCTCAGCCCGGCGCGGATGGATGCCTGGGGCTGGCGCATCCCGCTGCTGGTCGGCTGCGCCATCGTGCCGTTCCTGTTCATCCTCCGCCGCTCGCTCGCCCGCGACGAGCCGGCGCACGCCCCTCGCCATGCGCCCTCGGCCATGTCCGCGATCATGCGCCGCCTGCTGCAGTCCTGGCGCATCGTGCTGGTCGGCGTGCTGCTGGTGGTGATGACGACAAGCTCGTTCTACCTGATCACCGCCTACACCCCATCGTTCGGCCGCACGGTGCTGCACCTGTCGACCCGGGCGAGCCTGGTGGTGACGCTGTGCGTCGGGCTGTCCAACCTGGTCTGGCTGCCGCTCGCCGGAGCGCTCACCGACCGCATCGGCCGGCGGCCGGTGCTCATCGCCGCCACGCTGCTCGCGCTCGTCACCGCCTATCCCGCGATGCACTGGCTGGTCGGCCATGCCTCCTTTGCCCACCTGCTCATGGTCGAGCTGTGGCTGTCGTTCCTGTACGGCTCCTACAACGGTGCCATGGTGGTGTTCCTGACCGAGTTCGTGCCGCAGGACGTGCGCAACTCGGGGTTCTCCATGGCCTACAGCCTGGCGACCTGCATCGGCGGCTTCACCCCCGCGGTCTGCACCTGGCTGATCGAGCGGACCGGCGACCACGCGATGCCGGGCGTGTGGCTGACCGGAGCTGCCCTGTGCGGCCTGGTGGCGGCGCTGCTGGCGCGTCCCGGCTTCGGCCGTGCGATCGACAGGGGCGGATCGCAGGCCTATCCTGATGGATAGGAGACACGTTGATCGCGATGCGGATAGGCCTGTTCATTCCCTGCTTCATCGACCTGTTCTACCGGGACGTCGGCATCGCCACGCTGGAACTGCTCGAGCGTCTTGGACACGCGGTGGACTATCCGGCCGACCAGACCTGCTGCGGCCAGCCGATGGGCAATGCCGGCTTTGTCGCAGAGTGCCGCGCGGTCGAGGCGTTGTTCGTGCGCAACTTCGACGAATACGATGCCATCGTCTGCCCCTCGGCGAGCTGCGTGCATCATGTGCGCCACAAGTCGGCGCTGCCGGACGCGATCCGTGCCAGGACCTTCGAGCTGGTCGAGTTCCTGCACGACGTCATCGGTGTCGATGCGCTGCCGCCGGCCTTCTTCCCGCACCGCGTCACGCTGCACAACAGCTGCACCGCCCTGCGCAGCCTCGATCACGAACCGGCGCCGGAACTCAACGTGCCGTTCTTCTCCAAGCCGCGTGCGCTGCTCGCGCGTGTCGGGGGACTGGAAATCGTCGAGACCGAGCGTGCCGATGAATGCTGCGGCTTCGGCGGCACCTTCTCGGTATCGGAAGCGGCGGTATCGGCACGCATGGGACAGGACAAGGCGACGCGGCAGGCAGCGTCCGGCGCGGAGTATGTCGTCTCGGCCGACATGTCCTGCCTGATGCACCAGGGCGGCAGCGCCGCACGGCATGGCATCGACATGCGATATGTCCACATCGCCCAGATCCTGAACACGAAAGCTGTCGACGCATGAAGCGGGTCAGGGTGGATCACGCGGAGGGCCGCTCGCATCCCATCGCACCCGATGGTGCGGATCCGGCGCGCGAGCCGCAGCCGCGCGGTGCGGTGATACGTGGCCGGCGCCCGGTCGATCATGCCGAGGCGGCGGAGCGCTTCCTGGCTGCACCCGACCATCTCAGCTTCCACGACAAGCGGCTCTGGGACCTGCGCGAGAAGCGCGACCGCGAGAGCCACGGCATTCCCGAATGGGAGCAGCTGCGCCAGCTCGCGTCGGACATCAAGGAATACGCGCTCACCCGTCTCGACGACCTGCTCGAGGAGTTCGAGCGCAACGCGACGGCGAACGGCGTTGTCGTGCACTGGGCGCGCGACGCGGCAGAGCATAACCGCATCGTCACCGACATCCTGCGCACGCATGGCGCGACCGAACTGGTCAAGAGCAAGTCCATGCTCACCGAGGAGTGCGGACTGCGCGACCATCTGCAGGAGGCCGGGGTTTCGGTGATCGAGACCGATCTCGGCGAGCGCATCCAGCAGCTCGACAACGAGGACCCAAGTCATGTGGTGGTGCCGGCGGTGCACAAGCTGCGCTCCGATGTCGCCGCGGTGTTCGCGCGCACCATCGGCACCGATCCCGGACGTGACGATCCGGCCTATCTCGCCGAGAGCCAGCGGATGTCGAACCGGCCCCTGATCCTGGACGCGCGTGTCGGCATGACCGGCGCCAACTTCCTGGTTGCCGATAGCGGCGCGGTGGTGGTGTGCACCAACGAGGGCAACGCCGACCTGTGCGCCAGCGTGCCGGCGGTGCATATCGTATCGGCCGGCATCGAGAAGATCGTACCGCGGACCGGCGATCTCGGCGTGTTCATCCGCCTGCTGTCGCGCTCGGCGCTCGGCTCGCCGATCACGCAATATACCTCGCACTTCCGCGGCCCGCGCGCCGGTGGCGAGATGCATGTGATCCTGGTCGACAACGGCCGCAGCGAACGGCTCGGCGCCGAGGAGTTCTGGACCTCGCTGAAATGCATACGCTGCGGCGCCTGCATGAACACCTGCCCGGTCTATCGTCGTTCCGGCGGCCTCTCCTATGGCGCGACCTATGCCGGCCCGATCGGGCTCATCATCGATCCCAGCTTCAACCGTCGCAAATACAGCCTGCTGCCGTATGCCTCGACGCTGAACGGAAGCTGCACCGCGGTCTGCCCGGTGAAGATCAACATCCACGAGCAGATCCTGTCCTGGCGCCGCGTGATGGCCGAGCATCACGAGCCGTCGATGACCAAGCAGATCTCGATGAAGGGCGCGTCCGCCCTCCTGTCGCGCCCCTCGGCCTATCGCGCCGCGGTCGACGGCGCCAATGCGGTGCTGCCGCACATGCCGCGGTTCGCGCTGTACAACCCGGCCAATGCCTGGGGGAAGGGGCGGGAGATACCGCAGGCGCCGGGCCAGAGCTTCCATGCCTGGTTCAAGGCCCGGCGCCGCAAGCCGTGAGCGCGCGAGACGAGATGCTCGCCGCGATCCGTCGCAATCGTCCGGCGGCGACCACGGTGCTGCCTGAGCTGCAATCCTTCGCTACGCTGCCGCCCGATGGCCTGCAGGCCGAGTTCCGCCGCCGGCTGGCGCAGATGGGCGGCAAGCTGATCGAGCCCGGACCGGAGCCGGACCGGCTTGCCCCCGCCCGCCGGATGATCGCCGAGGCCGGGATCACCTGCTCGATGGTGCCGCAGCTTCCCGGCAACCGGGCGTTCGATCGGGCGGAGCCGGCCAGCCTGCACGATGTCGATCTCGCCGTCCTGCAGGCAAGCTTCGCGGTCGCCGAGACCGGCTCGGTGGCGCTGCGGGCTGCCGACCTCGGGGTCAACGCGCTCGGCTACCTGGCCCAGCGCCTGCTCGTCCTGGTCGACCCCGCGACCATCGTCGAGAACCTGCACCTCGCCTACAGCCGGCCCGAATTCCACGATGGTCACTATCTCGTCCTGCAGACCGGTCCGTCGGCCACGGCCGACATAGAGGGAGTGCTGATCCATGGCGCCCAGGGCGTGCGGGCGCTGACGGTGCTGCTGGCGATCCCCTGAGGTTGCCTCGCCCTCGCCCGGAGGCGGCGCACGATGTAGGCAGCAGCCGGCCATGACCCTGCGCCACCCTGCCTGGCTTGCCTCCTGGCTGGCCCTGATCGCCGGCCTGTCCGATGCGCTGGGCTGGTTGCAGACCGGGCTGTTCGCAGCCCAGATGACCGGCAACACCGCCCTGCTTGGCATCGCCCTCGCCCAGGGCCACTGGTGGAGCGCCGGCTACAAGGCGACGGCGATCCTGTGCTTCTTTGCGGGCTTGCTGCTGGCCCGGCTGCTGCACCGGCCGGGGCAGCGGGAGCGGGCTGGCCGGGCGGTCGCGGTGCTGCTGGCTACCCTGGTCATCGTGCTGGCGGCGTTCCTTCCGAAGCCGTTCAACGTCCTCTCGCTGTCGGTGGCGCTCGGGGCGCAGAACGCAGTGTTTTCCCGGTTCGGCGGCCAGAGCCTGAATACCAGCTTCATCTCCGGCGACCTGCAGAAGCTTTCACAGGCGTTTGCCAAGTGGATCCGCCGCGATCCCCGGGACGACGGCGACCGGGTCGCCCTCGTCATCGTCCCGTCGCTCTGGCTGGCCTATGTGGTGGGCGGCGCACTCGGCGTGCTCTGCCAGACGCACCTCGCGCTGCCGCTTCTGGTCCCGGCGGCGATGTTGCCGGTGGCGCTGCTGCTGCCGGAGGACTGATCCTCAGCGCAGCACGCTGGCATCGACCTGGTCGACCGCGCTCACGCCCAGCAGCGCCATGTCGGTATCGATCTCGCGGCTCAGCAGCTTGATGGCGTGCTCCACCCCGGCTTCCCCCGCCAGTGCCGCCGCGAACAGGAACGGCCGGCCGATCAGGACGCAATGCGCGCCGAGCGCCAACGCCTTGAGCACGTCGGTGCCACGTCGGAAACCGCTATCGGCGAATACCGTCATGTCGCCCGTCTCGGCGCGGATCTCCGACAACACGTCCATCGGGGACACCGATCCGTCCAGCTGCCGGCCGCCATGGTTGGACACCACGATGCCGTCCACGCCGCTTTCGCGCGCGATGCGTGCATCCTCCTTGGACAGGATGCCCTTGAGTACGAAGCGGCCCTTCCAGTGGCGCCGGATCAGTTCCGCCTGCTCCCACGCAAAGGCGGCGTGGCCGGTGACGCCACCGAGCGTGCGCGAGAAGATCGTCGGCCGCTGCGTCGGATCGATGTTGCTGATCGCCGGAACGCCACGTTTCAGCACAGTGCGCAGTCCGGTGCCCGCAAGCCAGCGCGGGTGGCTGAGACCGTCCAGCGCCAGCCGCGGCGTCGGGCGCAACGGCATCGTGTAGCCGGTACGGATGTTGTTCTCGCGGTTGGAGCCGACCGGCACATCGACGGTCAGCATGAACACGTCGTATCCAGCCGCCGCGACACGCTCGCACATGGCCTGGATATTCTCGGCCGCCGGCTTCTGGTAGGCCGCGAACCAGGCATGTGGATTGGTCTGCGCCAGTTCCTCGAGCGGCGTGATCGAGTTGGCGCTGAGGATGAACGGGATGTTGGCATCCATCGCAGCCCGCGCCATCCGGTTGTCGGCATCGTATCCGACCACTGCAGAGGCGCCCATCGGGGCGATCGCGAAGGGTGCGGCGTAGGTGCGCCCGAACAGGGTGGTGGCGGTGCTGCGCCGCGAGACATCACGCAGGATGCGGGTGATGAAGCGCCACTGCGCGAACACCTCGCGGTTATGCTGGTACGTCACCCCCGCCTCGGCGCCACCGGAGACATAGCCGAAGACCGCGCGCGGCAGCCTGTGCTCGACCATGCGCTCGAAATCCTCGAGGTTGAGCACGTGCCGAAGGAGATGCCGATGGCGACGCGGACGAAGCCCGGAGGCGAACTCCGAACGGTGCGTGAGGGGATTGGCGGTCGCGGCATCAGCAGGCATGGCAGATCCTCGGGTAACGCTCAGGCAGGAGGCTCTTCCTGCTCGATCACCGATACCTTGCCATCGCGCTCGACCACTGCATACTTGATCTGGTCAAGCCGCTGCAGACCACGCTGGCGGGCTGCGGACATCACATCCGGCCGCTGCACGCGCAGGCGCTTCATGCGGTTCTCATGCCAGCGGCCACGCTCGAAGACCACCACCGGCGTTCCATCGACGAGCCGGCCGAACGAGTCGTATCGACCCTTCAGGATCGAGACCAGGATATGCATAAGGCCGATCGTGCAGATCGCGCTGTAGCTGGCAACGAAAGAATGATCCTCGCCAATTACCGCGGTGATGGTGATACCGGCGAACAGGAACAACACGATCAGATCGAACGGCGCCAACTGGCTGACGGTCCGGCGGCCGATCAGGCGCACCGCGATCAGCAACGTCCAGTAGGCAATGGCGGCCCTGATCACGACGCTCATGAGGGTGTCCCCCGGGTGACGATCATGGCAGCACCCACTGGCGCCAACGCAGCTCGACGCCGTCGTCTTCGCGCGCCAGCAGTCCCACCGGCCCGACGGTGCCCGGTTTTGCCATCACCCGGACCAGCACGTCGGACGCGCCGGGCGGCACCGGGAAGGTGAGCACCATCCCGTCATGGGTCGCTACCGATCGCTGCGGCTGCGGCGCGATCTGTTGCAGACCGAACGGCTCCACGATGTTCGACCCAAGGAACAGCCGGACAGTATCTGCTCCGGACCGCGCGCCAAGATGGAAGGTGATCTGGGTGCCGGTGCCATAGCGCACCGCGGGCTCGTAATCGATGGCGAGCCGCGAGTCGGCCGGTAGCGCTTCGGGCGAGGAAAGCAGGGTGTGATGGTCGAGTGGACCGTTTCCGAGCAGTCCGGTAACCGCCGCCAACACGAACATCATCATCAATACGCGGCCGACAAGTTCGGCGCCGTGCCAGCGCTTCTCGAAATCGGCATTGAAGCCAACCTCAAGTTCGTTATTCACGGGATCGGCGCCGCGCATTTCATCCACCGGTAGCAAGCAGCGGTCGAACCCGCGTGCCGCAGCCCGGTTGCCCGGACTGCGGCGTTTTATCGCGGTCTGCTAGACGCGGCGGCGACGCTCCGCGTCGAGCTGCTCCGCGGTGTAGTGTGGCGAGGTCTCATCGAAGCGATCCCAACCGCCGGTGCGGAAGTCGGCGCGACGGGTGTCGAGATCGACTGCCCGGACCTGCCGACCGGCGAGGATCTCCTCGATGGTGACCGCCTGGCTATCATCGCCACGCACGCTGACCAGCGTGCCGCCGCGCCGCACGCCCTCTGCGTAGGCGTGGGCGTGCTCCTCAGGCACGCCGGCATGCACCAGCGAGCCGAGCAGGCCGCCGCCGGCAGCTCCGATGCCGGCACCGGTCACCGTCGCCACCAGCCAGCCGGCTGCGACCACCGGGCCTACGCCCGGGATCGCCAGCAGGCCGAGCCCGGTCAACAGGCCGACGCCGGTGCCGACCAGGGTGCCGGTAGTGGCGCCGGTCGCCGCACGGTTCGGCTCTCCATCGTGGGCGATCGCGTCGTGAGCGACCGTGCCGGCGGTCGTGCCCGTCGTGGCCGTGCGGCCGGTCGAGGCGTGGCGGTCATCGACATTGTTGCCCACGATGCTGATGTCGGAATGCGGCACGCCAGCCGCCTCCAGCGCCTGCACAGTCTGCTCGGCTTCTGCGTAGTCGTCGTAGAGATGCGTGAACGTGCGAATGGCCATGCAGGCCTCCTGATGCTGGGGTTGCGATGCGGGAAGGCGTCTGCGTTACGGCTGCTGCTGGCCGACGTTGCCCTTGTAATCCAGCCAGACGCGAACCTGCTGGCCGTCCTTCATGCCCTGGCCCCACCACACGCCGTTGGCGTCCTTGTGCAGGGAGGCCACCTTCTGGAAGCCGTGCGCCGTGATGCGCCGGCGGGCCTCGCCATGGCTGAACGAGTTGGCGCCATGCGCAGGCTGCGGCGCATCGGCGCTGGTCGTCGCGACCGCCTGGTTGTTGTCGCCGCTTGCCGCCGCGGTGCCGTTGTTCGTCGCGGCGCCGTTGTTCGTAGTGGTCTGGGCGGAGGCGGCGGTGGCGATCAGCGCGGCCGCCAGGGCGAGAGGAATGGATCTCATGGGCATATTCCTTGTGCAACCGGATTTCAGATTTTCTTCGGAGTACGAAGCGTATCCGGAGCCTCGGTCACCTCGACATCCTCGCGGCGCACGGTGTCGCGCACCGTCTCGACCCGCTCGGCTTCCTGGCGGCGCAGCGCGACCTCTTCATAGACATGCGCGGTCTTGCCGACGACTGCCTCTTCCGAACTCTCCGTCATCTCGATGGTCCGGTCGGTGAAGGCTGCCTCGGATACCGGACGGCCATCGGTGACCGGAACGCGCTCGATGCCGACGGTCTCGTCATGCAGCCTGACCTGCTGCTCAACCGGGATCTCGGTAACGTAGCGACGCACCCGCGTGGTGCCGCGGTTGACCAGCCGCTTGCCGACTTCGAGACGCTCCTCGGACAACTGCAACGAGGCGGCATCCTCGCCGCGGGTGGCGACCGGCGCAGCCGTGCTCCGGTAATCCTGTGCCGGTGCGTCCTGCGTCGCACCATAGGCGCCGGCGCGCTCGTCGAGATCGATCGGGTTGTGACGCTCGAGGATTCCGCCGACGGACTCGACGTGCTGCGCCGGGGTGCGAACCGTCAGCACGGTTGAGCCGCTCTCGACACTGCGGTCGAACACGGACGGATGATGGTCGGGCTCGCCACCGAGCAGACGCGACCAGAAGCCTTGCTCCTGTGCTGGCGCTACCGTGGAGGCCGAACGCGCCTCGGTGGTCGAGCCGGCATAGTGGCTGATCGCCTCGGCAGGAATGCCGGCCGCCAGAAGATCGCGCTTGGCGGCCTCCGCGTGCGCGGGCTCGTCGAATACGGCTACGATTGTCTCATCGGTCATTTGTGGGTGTCTCCTCGCAGATTGCAGATCACAGTCGGTCGCCAGGCTTCCTGTGTGCCGGCGTGAAAGCAAACTGGGAGGGAAAGTTCTAAAAGAAAACAGGCCGAATTCTGTCAGATTTGCTGCAACGCTCTAGTCTGGAAGTACCATGAAATACTATTCATGCACCAGGCGGCGCGTCGGCTGTTTCGAATTCTGCCGGTTCTGCACGGGCTTGCGCGAAGCCGGCAGCCCGGTCTCCCGTGCCCAGATCACCACGTCGCTGCGCCGGTGCACGTCGAGCGTGCGGTAGATCACGGCAAGGTGATTGCGCACCGTGTTCCGGCTGATGCCGAGCCTGCTGGCGATCGCGTCGTCCGGGTGGCCCGCTGCGACCAGGTCGAGCACTTCGCGCACCTTGGGCGTGAGAGCGGCAAGTTCGCGGGCGGCCTTCGGCGAAGTGCGCGTGCGGGTGATCGTCGTCAGCTTCTCGACGATGCGGTGTCCGAACCATGAGGTGTCGTGCATCACCGCCTCGACCGCCGCCAGCAACTCCACCTCGGTGCGCTTGCGCTCGGTGATATCGACCATCACCGTCAGCAGGCAGGGCTGGTCGTGGATGGTGACGGTCTCGGCGGAAAGCAGATAGTCCTTGTAGCCGCCATCGCGGGTTCTCAGCTCGACATCCAGGCCGCGGAAGCTGCCGGTATGGGTCACCAGCTTGCCCACCTCGGCACGCGCGTCGCCGCTGCCCCATAATTCGAGCTCGGCCTCGCCACGGCCGATCACCTCCTCGCGGCGCCAACCGGTGGCGGCGGTGAAGGCATCGTTCACATCCAGCAGGCGCAGCCCATCCAGCGCCATGATCGCCATCGGCCCCGGCGCCATCCGGAAGGCCAGAGAGAACCGGGCCTCGCTGTGGCGCAGCGTGTCCTCCGCGCGCTTGCGTGCGTGCAGGTCGGCGAAGCTGAACAGCATGCAGTCGGCGTGACCGACCTCGATCGGCTGCCCGGCGACGATGACGAACCGTTCGCTGCCGTCGGCCAGCTTCAGGCAGGCCTCCATCTGCGGAATGGTGGTGCCGGCATGCAGGTGGCGGATCGCGGTCTCGCGGTGGGTGGCGCCGTGCAGCACGTCGATCTCGTGGATCGAGCGTCCGATCACCGCGCCCCTGCTATGACCGGTCAGTTCCAGGAAGCCCTGGTTCACCTTGACGTAGCGCATGTCGGTCAGACGCACGATGATGGCCGGCGCCGGGTTGGCACCGAACGCACGCTCGAAGCGCTCCTCGGCATCATACTGCTCGGTGAGGTCCTCCAGGATCAGCACCAGGCAGTCGCGCCCTCCGGCCTGGTCCCTCAGCACCAGGCCGCGGGCGCGGTGGACCCAGTGCCGGCCGCCGCCATTGGCCTCGCCGGACGGGACCACCTCGACCACGAGCTCGTTGAACGCCTCGCCGGCGAGCAGCCGATGCATCGGATAGTCGCTCGCCGCCAGCCGCTGCCGGCTGCGGTAGCGCAGCGTGAAGGCGGCGCGGTAGCCGGCGACGGTGCCGCCGAGATCCTTGAGCGAGTGTGCGCCGTGCATGGCCAGTGCCGCCTCGTTGGCCCAGGCGATGGTGCGGTCGGGACCGAGCATGATCACGCCGTCGGTGAGGCCGACGATGATCTGCTGCAGCTGGGCGCGGTGCGTCTGTTCGGCGGGAATGGTTCCGGACATGCGGCTGCAACGCACGGGCTGCATCCGGTTCAGTTTCGAAACTCGCTGCGCAGCGCGCCGTACAGCGACCTGAAGCGCGACAGGGCAACGCCATAGGCGGCGTGGCGGGCGGGATCCGGGAGCGTGCGGTCCAGCACCGGCGGCTTGCCGCAGACCTGCTCGGTCGGCTCGCCGGTCACCGCGAGGCGCGCCAACCGGGCGGCGCCGAATGCCGGTCCGGTCTCGCTGCCGGCGTAGCGTACGATCGGCAGTCCGACGACGTCGGCGATGATCCGGGTCCAGAACAAGCTGCGTGCGCCGCCGCCGACGATCGCGGCCTCCTCGATGACGGTGCCGGCCCGGGCCAGGCAGGCGAGCGCGTCGGCGAGGCTGCAGGCGACACCTTCGAGCACGGCCTGCACGATCTCGGCGCGCGACGAGGCGGGGGTGAGGCCGAACAGCACGCCGCGGGCATACGGGTCGTTATGCGGACAGCGCTCGCCGGTCAGGTAGGGCAGGAACAGCAGCCGGCCCGGACCCGCCGGTCTGGCCTCGGCCTCGGCGAGCAGCGCGGCCGGATCGGCCTCGCCGAACAGGCGTGTCGCCCAGGCCAGGGCGCTGGCGCCGTTCAGCACCGCGCCGGCCTGGAACCAGCGATCGGGCAGGGCGTGCGCGAAGCTCTGCACGCCGGCCTCGACCGCCGGACGGTAGCGATCGGTGGTGACGAACAGCTGCGCCGAGGTGCCGAGGGAGATATAGGCGTCGCCGTCCGCGATCGCCCCGATGCCGATCGCGCCGGTCGCGCTGTCGCCGCCGCCGCCGGCAACGACGACGCGCGCCGTCGAGATGCCCCACGCGGCGGCAATCTCCGGGGCAAGCAGCGACGCGGCCTGGCTGCCCTCGACGATCTCCGGCAGCACGGCGCGGTCCACGTTGCACACCTCGATGATCGGTGCAGACCAGTCGCGGCGGGACACGTCGAGCAGGGCCGTCCCGCCGGCGTCGCAGCCGTCCGTCTGGTAGCGGCCGGTCATGCGCCAGCGGAGATAGTCCTTCGGCAACATCATGTGCCGGGTGCGGCCGAGGATCTCCGGCTGGTGATGCGCGAGCCAGAGCAGCTTGGCAGGCCAGAAGCTGGTCGAGTGCGCCACCCCCGCGAGGTCCGCCAGGTCCGGATGATCCGATGCGAGCTGCGCGGCCTCGTCGGCGGCGCGGCTGTCGTTCCACAGGATCGCGGGGCGCAGGACGGCGCCCTCCGCATCCAGCAGCACCAGCCCATGCATCTGCCCGGACAGGCCGACGCCCTGCACCTGCGCCATGGCATCGGGCGCCGCCCGCCGCAGCCGGGCGACAACCTCGCCCACCGCCGCCCACCAGTCCTGCGGCGACTGCTCCGACCAGTCCGGTCGCGGCCTCGAGGTCGCCAGCGGCACCGAAGCCGTCGCCACGACCGCCTGGTCCATGTCGGCGAGCAACGCCTTGACCGCGGACGTTCCGAGGTCGATGCCGAGGAACACCGCGCCGGCGGTGGTCACGCGCGATGTCAGCCGAGCACTGTCGGCCGCCGCCGGGCCGCCTCCTGCGCGGCCTTCAGGTGCGCCTCGGTGAACAGCTTGGCGTGGCGCGCCAGATCGCGCCCGTCATCCCAGAGGTTGCGCCATATGCCGAGGATGCCCTCCAGCGGCTGGCCGACGACCGCCGAGGAGAACGATTCGAAGGTGATCGGACCCGCATATCCGGACGCCACCAGGGCACGGAATACCCTGCCGAACTCGATCGAGCCCGACCCCAGATAGCCGCGGTTGGAATCGCCGGTGTGGAAATAGCCGAGGTACTCGCCGGTCTGCACGATCGCGGCGGCAACGTCGGCTTCTTCGATATTCATGTGGTAGCAGTCGAGATGCACCCTGACGTTCGGTTCGCCGACGCGCTTGCAGAACTCGACGCCCTGCGCTGCGGTGTTGAGGATGTTGGTCTCGTAGCGGTTCACCACCTCCATGCCGAGGATGATGTTGCTCGCCGCCGCCTGCTTCGCCACCCGGCGGATCACCTCGATGGAATTCTCGATCCCCTTCTGGGTCGGCGGCACCGCATACTTCTGGAACGCCGAATACAGGATGCCGCACAGATGCGTGGCGCCGAGATCGCGCGCCACCGAGATGGTCTCGGCAAGCTGGCGCTCGCCCCGCTTGATGCGATCGGGATCCTCGCTCGAGATATCCATGGAGCCGTCCAGGCCGAACGACATGGTGATGCCGATGCCGCTGCGCTCGAGCTCGCGCCGGGTTTCGGCGACGTCGACGGTGGTGAAGTCCATCACCGACGCCTCGATCAGGTCGTAGCCGAGTTCCGCGGTCTGGCCGATGGCATAGGCGGCGTCCTGGCGATTCCAGCCTGCGGTCCAGACGAAGGCGTGAACGCCCAGCTTGTTCGTGACCGGATTGTCCATGGGATCGCGTCCTCTCCTGTGGCGGTTGGAGGCGTCCGGCCCCGGACCCGCGTTTTTTATGTCGGCGATATCAGCGGCGCGGCGTCGTCGCGGTCAAGGGGTGCACCACAAACTCCGCTTGACAGCACTGGTTTGTCAGACAAATAGTTGCGCTGCCGGACGCGCCGCGGAGACGGGGCTCGAGCAGGGGAACAAGGAAACGTCATGAAGCTCAACAGGATTGCGGCAGTCACGGCGCTCGGCATCATGGCCGCCGCCGGCACCGCGCAGGCCGCCGAAATGGTGGTCGGCTTTGCGCAGGTCGGTTCGGAGTCCGGCTGGCGCGCCGCCGAGACCAAGACCGCCAAGCTCCGAGCCCACCAGGACAAGGTGAACCTGCGCATCTCCGACGCGCAGCAGAAGCAGGAGAACGAGATCAAGGCGATCCGCTCCTTCGTGGCCCAGGGCGTCGACGGCATCCTGCTCGCCCCGGTGGTCGCCACCGGCTGGGACTCGGTGCTGCGCGAGGCGCGCGACGCCAAGGTGCCGGTGTTCCTGCTCGACCGGCAGATCGATACCAGCGATCCGACGCTCTACACCGCCGCGGTGACCTCCGACACCGTCCTCGAGGGCCACATGATCGGTGATCACCTGGCCAAGCTGACCAACAACAAGTGCCGCATCGTCGAGCTGCAGGGCACCGTCGGCTCCAGCCCGGCGATCAACCGCAAGAAGGGCTTCGAGGAAGCCATCGCGGCGCATCCCGACATGAAGATCGTGCGCAGCCAGTCCGGCGACTTCACCCGCTCCGGCGGCAAGACGGTGATGGAGAGCTTCATCAAGGCAGAGGATGGCGGCAAGAACATCTGCGCGGTGTTTGCCCATAACGACGACATGGGCATCGGCGCGATCCAGGCGATCAAGGAAGCCGGGCTGAAGCCGGGCAAGGACATCCTGGTGGTGTCGATCGACGGCGTGCCTGACATGTTCAAGGCGATGGCCAACGGCGAGGCCAACGGCACCGTGGAACTGTCTCCCGACATGGCCGGCCCGGCGCTGAAGGCGCTGATCGCGCTGAAGAGCAACGGCACCGAGCCGCAGAAGTGGATCAAGACGCCGTCCACCCTGTACACGCCGGCGACCGCTGCCGCCGAGTACAAGCGTCGCGCGCCTCTCTACTGAGGACAGGCCGCCAGGGAAGCGGGGGCTATGCAGGTTCCTGAACGCAAGCCCCTGCTCTCCATCGAGGGCCTGACCAAGACCTACCCCGGCGTGCGGGCGCTCGACGCGGTCGACCTGCATCTGTACGCCGGCGAGGTGCATGCCCTGCTCGGCGAGAACGGCGCCGGCAAGTCCACCCTGATCAAGGTGCTGACCGGCCTTACCGGACGAGACTCCGGACGTTTCGTGCTCGACGGCCAGGAGATCTCGCCCGCCAACGTCATCCAGGCGACGGCGCTCGGGATCGGCACCGTCTACCAGGAGGTCAACCTGCTCGGGAACATGTCGGTCGCCGACAACCTGTTCCTGGGTCGTCAGCCGATGCGGCTGGGTTTCGTGGACAAGCGGCGGATGCGCCAACAGGCCGCCCAGATCGTGGCCAAGTACGGGCTGAAGATCGACGTCGCGGCGCCGCTGGGCCAGCTCTCGGTCGCGGTGCAGCAGATCATCGCCATTGCCCGCGCTGTCGACCTGTCCGCCCGCGTATTGATCCTGGACGAGCCCACCGCCAGCCTGGACACCCAGGAAGTGGCGCTGCTGTTCGACGTCATGCGCCAGTTGCGCGAGCGCGGCATGGCCATCGTGTTCGTCACCCACTTCCTCGACCAGGTCTACGCCATCTCCGACCGCATCACCGTGCTGCGCAACGGCCGCCGCGTCGCCGAGCGCCTCACGCGCGAGTTGCCGCGCATCGACCTGGTGCAGATGATGCTCGGCCACGAGCTGTCCGAGACCGCCCTGCACCGCCATAAACCCGAGAACGAAGCCGGCGAGACGCTGGTGCGGTTCGAGAAGTACGGCAAGCGCCGCTACATGGCGCCATTCGATCTTTCGGTGCGACGCGGTGAGATCGTCGGCGTGGCCGGGTTGCTCGGTTCCGGCCGTACCGAGACCGCCAAGCTGGTGTTCGGCATCGAGCGCGCCGAGACCGGCAGCGGCCGCGGGCTGGTTTCCATCGACGGCAAGCCGACGCACATCCGCTCGCCGCGCGAGGCGATCCGTCGCGGCTTCGGCTACTGCCCGGAGGAGCGCAAGACCGAGGGCATCGTCGGTTCGCTGTCGGTGCGCGAGAACATCATCCTCGCCTTGCAGGCGCGTCGCGGCTGGCTGCGCCGGATGCCCCGCCGCCAGACCGACGAGATCGCCGCGCGCTACATCCGGATGCTCGACATACGCACGCCGGACGCCGAGCGCGCCATCCAGTTCCTGTCCGGCGGCAACCAGCAGAAGGCGCTGCTGGCGCGCTGGCTGGTGACCGAGCCGCGCTTCCTGATCCTCGACGAGCCGACGCGCGGCATCGACGTCGGGGCGCACGCCGAGATCATCCGGCTGATCGAACGGCTGTGCGCGGACGGGCTGTCGCTGCTGGTGATTTCGTCCGAGCTCGACGAGATCACCGCCTATGCCGACCGGGTCGTCATCCTGCGCGACCGCGCGCACGTGGCCGAGCTGTCGGGCAGCGACGTCACCACCAGCAAGATCATGACCACGATCGCCGCCTGACATGAGCGCCACCTCCGCCAGGCTGACCCGCCTGACCAACATTCCCGGCAGCGCGCAGCTTGCCGCACTCGCCGCCGTGCTCCTCGGCAACTGGCTGGTGTTCCCCGGCTTCTTCAACATCCGGATGGTCGACGGGCGGCTGTTCGGCAGCGTCATCGACGTGCTCAACCGCGGGGCACCCGTGGTGCTGCTGTCGCTCGGCATGACGCTGGTGATCGCCACCGGCGGCATCGATCTTTCGGTCGGCGCGGTGATGGCGATCTCCGGCGCGGTGGCGGCCACGCTAATCAACGCCGGCACCCCGCTGGTGCTGGTGGTAGCCGCCGCCCTCGGCGCCGGGCTGCTGTGCGGCCTGTGGAACGGCATCCTGGTGGCGCTGCTGCGCATCCAGCCGATCGTCGCCACCCTGATCCTGATGGTCGCCGGACGCGGCATCGCGCAGCTCATCACCGCCGGCGAGATCGTCACCTTCGACGATCGCGGCCTGATCGCCCTCGGCACCGGCGCGCTGCTCGCCATCCCGGTCCCGATCCTGATCGCCGCCGGCACCTTTGCATTGACCACGCTGCTGGTGCGCGGCACCGCGCTCGGCCTGTTCATCGAGGCGGTCGGCGCCAACGAGCGCGCCAGCGCCTATGCCGGCGTCTCGGCGCGTGTCGTCAAGATCGCGGCCTATGTCTGGAGCGGCCTGTGCGCCGCGATCGCCGGTATCATCGCCGCCGCCGACATCCAGGGTGCGGACGCCAACAATGCCGGACTGTGGCTGGAGCTCGACGCCATTCTCGCCGTGGTGGTGGGCGGGACCTCGCTGCTGGGCGGCCGCTTCAGCCTGCCGCTGGCGGTGGCGGGTGCGATCATCATCCAGGCGATGAACACCGGCATCCTGCTGTCCGGCCTGAAGCCGGAATTCAACCTGATCGTGAAGGCGGTGGTGGTGATGGCGGTGCTGCTGCTGCAATCGGTGCGGAGGCGCGACTGATGCGCGGCAGCCTGGTTCCCCTGCTGATCACCGTCGGCGTGTTCCTTGCCGGCACGCTGGCCTGCTCGCTCGAGTTCCCGCATTTCGCCTCGACCCTGGTGCTGGGCGACACCCTGACCGACAACGCCTTCCTCGGCGTCGTCGCCGTCGGCATGACCTTCGTGATCATCTCGGGCGGCATCGATCTCTCGGTGGGTTCGGTGATCGCCTTCACATGCGTCTTCCTGGCTCTCGCGATCCAGCGCCACCACGTCTCGCCCTGGCTCGCCTTCCCGGCGATCCTGGCGATCACCGCCGGCTACGGCGCCGGCATGGGTGCGCTGATCCACTATTTCCGCATCCCGCCCTTCATCACCACGCTGGCCGGCATGTTCCTGGCGCGGGGCCTGTGCTTCGTGCTGACCACGGACTCGATCCCGATCAGCCACCCGCTGTACCAGCACCTCTACCTGTATGCGATCGACCTGCCGGGACGCGGCAAGCTGAGCGTGATCGCGATGATCATGCTGGCGGTCGTGGCGGTCGGCATGGTGATCGCGCACCGCACCCGCTTCGGCGCCAACGTCTATGCAATGGGCGGCAACCGGGTCTCGGCCGAGATGATGGGGGTGCCGGTCGCACGCACCACCATCATGATCTACATGCTGTCGTCCGGCCTCGCCGGCCTCGCCGGCATCGTGTTCTCGTTCTACACGTCGGCAGGTTCATCATTGGCGGCGACCGGTGTCGAGCTCGACACCATTGCCGCCGTGGTGATCGGCGGCACCCTGCTCAGCGGCGGCCAGGGCTACGTCATCGGCACCTTCGTCGGCGTGCTGATCCAGGGCCTGATCCAGACCTACATCACCTTCGACGGCACGCTGAGCAGCTGGTGGACCAAGATCGCCGTCGGCATCCTGCTGTTCGGCTTCATCGCCCTGCAGCGCGGCCTGGCCATCCTGTCGGCACGCGGCACCAGGGCGGTTGCGGCCTGAGCCTCAGGCGGCCCGCACCGAGGTGAGGAAGCTCGCCACTTCCGAGGACAGCGTCTCCGCCTGACGCGACAGTCCGCCGGCGGCATCGAGCACCTGTCCGGCCGAGGCGCCGGTCTCGTTGGCGGCGCGGCTGACGCCGGCGATGTTGTCGGTGACGGTGCGGGTGCTGACCGCGGTCTCCTGCACGTTGCGCGCGATCTCGCCGGTGGCCGCACCCTGCTGCTCGACGGCGGCGGCGATCGAGGTGGTGATGGCGCCGACTTCCTCGATCAGGATCGCGATCTCCTTGATCGCCTCGACCGCCCCGTGGGTCGCCTGCTGGACCTGGGCGATCTGGCCGCCGATGTCGCCGGTGGCCTTCGCGGTCTGCTGCGCCAGGTTCTTGACCTCGGAGGCCACCACCGCGAAGCCCTTGCCGGCGTCGCCGGCGCGCGCCGCCTCGATGGTCGCGTTCAGGGCAAGCAGGTTGGTCTGGCTGGCGATGTTGTTGATGAGGTCGACCACCTGTCCGATGCGCGCGGCCGCTTCCGCCAGCGCCCGCACGGTCGTGTCGGTCTGCCGGATGCTGTGCACGACCTTTGCGGTCAGGGAGGCCGACGCCGAGACCTGGCGGTTGATCTCGCTGATCGAGGAGGCGAGTTCCTCCGACGCCGCCGCCACGGTCTGCACGCCGGCATCCGAACTCTGCGCCGCGCGGGACACCGCGGTTGCCTGCCGGTCGGTCTGCTCCGCATTGCCGCTCATCGAGCGCGCGGTCGCTTCCATCTCCGTCGAGGCTGCCGCCAGGGCCGACACGGTGCCGCCGATCTGGCGTTCGAAATCGCCGACCAGCTGCTCGACCCGTGCGGTACGCTGCGCCACCGCCTGACGCTCGCGATCCTGCTCCGAGGCCGCCGCATCGGCGCTGATCATGTTGTCCTTGAACACCTGCACGGCGGCAGCCATGCCGCCGATCTCGTCCCCGCGCCCGAGGCTCGGAACTTCTATGCTGCCGTCGCGGTCGGCAAGCCGTCGCATGGCGGCGGTCATGGCCGAGATGGGACGGCTGATGTGGCGGATCAGGATGAAGGCAACCAACAGGCTCAGCAGCAGGACTGCGATGACGCCGCCGATCGAGAGCATGCGGGTGTCTTCGTACAGTCCGCGTCCGAGCTGCCCGGCCGAATGCATCATCCTGTCATTGTATTCGATGTCTGATTTCGCGAGACCCAGCGGCGTCTCGAACGCAACCGGCGGCGCAACTGCTGTCCCTGTCTGAGCCAGCGAGGCCTCCGCAGCCGCACGGTAGATCGGCCACGCCCTATCAAACTCAGCGTAGGCAGCCCGCTCCTCGCCGGCATCTATGAACGGCTCCATGCTGTGCCGGCTGGCCTCGACCGCCGCCATCGCCTCCCTCGCCCCGGCGGCATCGGCGGTGCGTTCGGCGGACCCCGCCGGGTCCCTGGCACTCCTGAGTTCGTAACGCCTGGAGTCCTCGAGCCCGATAACAAGGCGCGCGGGCCACTTCATGCTCGGCACCAGGTTGTCCTGCAGCGCCACGTTGCCTGCGTTGATCGAACTCATCCTGTCGAGCTCGAACAAGCCCAGGGCAAGCGACAAAACCGTCAGGGTCAAGAAGCCCGCCGTGAGCTTCGCACCCAGCCCGAATACGAAGCGTTGCCCGTGCACCGATCCGGTGCGCACGATGGAAGCCTGCATGATGATCCCCGGGTGTCTATTCAACACCGGAGTGATGCACCAGATTAGTTACCAAGTCGTTTCGAACAATATGCCGGGCATCACTCGTCCCGGCGGATCTTGCCCAGCAGGGCATCGACATCCGCCTCGGTCGTATCGAAGGCGCACACCAGCCGCACCACGATCCCGCCATCCCCGGGCAATCTCGCCCAGCGATAGAAGCCGTAGCCTGCCGCCTCGAGGCGCACGACCAGCGGCTCGGGCAACGCTGCGAATACCTCGTTGGCTTCGGTCGGCTGCACGACCGCGACACCGGGTAGGGCAGCCAGGCCCTGCGACAACCGGAGGGCCGCCGCATTGGCACGGGCGCCATTCTGCAGCCACAGGCCGCCTTCCAGGTAGCCGGTAAGCTGTGCGCTCAGGAACCGCTGCTTGGACCAGAGATGGCCGCCACGCTTGCGCCGCTGGGCGAATTCCCGCGCCAGGTCGCGGTTGAAGAACACCACCGCTTCCGCCGCCATGGCGCCGTTCTTGGTTGCTCCGAGCGACAGGACGTCCACCCCGGCCTGCCAAGTCACCGCAGCCGGCGTGGCGCCCAGGAAGTCGATCGCGTTGGCGAAACGTGCGCCATCCATGTGCACATGCAGCCTGTTCTCGCGGGCGACCGCCGACAGCGCCGCGATCCGGGAGACGGGATAGCAGGTGCCCCACTCGGTCGCCTGGGTGAGGCTGATCGCCTCGACCGGGCTCTGGTGCACGCCGCTGATCCGCCGGCGCGCCAGGGTGGCCTGCAGCACCTCCGGGTCCATGCGCCCGTCCGGGCTCGGCAAGGTCAGCAGCTTGGCGCCACCGGTGAAGAATTCCGGCGCACCCGCCTCGTCGTTCATGATGTGGGCCACCTCGTCGCAGACGATTGCGCCGAACGGCCGCACCAGCGCCGACAGGGCAAGCGCGTTGGCGGCGGTCCCGGTGGCCACCGGGAACACCGTCGTCTCGGTCTGGAAGATCTCGTCGATCAGCGTCCCGACACGGGCCGTCCACGGGTCGCCGCCATAGGAGGCAACCGCCCCCCGGTTGGCTTCGAGCATGGCTTGCACGACCTGCGGGTGGGCAGGCCCGACATTGTCGCTGCCGAAGTTCTTCCGTATCACAGTCATCTCGTTCCTCCGCTGCCCGACCTCGCCTCCGCCTCAGGAGCGACTTCCGAACAGGCCTATCTCATGAGCACCATCGACACCCGCCTGATCGACGGCAAGCAGCATGCCGCCGCGTTGACCGCCAGGGTCAGCGCCGAGGTCGCGCAGCTGGATCGCGAGCAGGGGCAAGTGCCGGGCCTCGCCGTCGTGCTCGTCGGGACCGATGCCGCGAGCGAGGTTTATGTCCGCAACAAGACCCGGCAGACAAGCTCGGTCGGCATGCGCTCGTTCGCGCACACCCTGCCCGCCGACACCTCCGAGGCCGAGCTGCTGGCCCTGGTCGCGCGACTGAATGCCGATCCCGACGTGCACGGCATCCTGGTGCAGCTGCCGCTGCCGCCATCGATAGACAGCACCCTGGTGCTGGACGCGATCGATCCGGCCAAGGACGTGGACGGGCTCGGCCAGGTCAATGTCGGGCGGGTAACCCTCGGGCATCCAGCCCTGGTGCCGTGCACGCCGCTCGGCTGCCTACTGCTTCTCGAAGCCGAACTCGGTAGCCTGAGCGGTCTGCATGCCGTCGTGGTCGGACGATCGAACCTGGTTGGCCGGCCGATGAGCCAGCTGCTGCTCAACGCCGATTGCACGGTGACGACCGCGCATATCCATACGGTGGACACCGCTGCCCATGCCCGGCGAGCCGATATCCTGGTGGTCGCGACTGGCCGGCCAGGGCTGGTGCGTGGCGACTGGATCAAGCCCGGCGCCACCGTCATCGATGTCGGCATAACCCGCATCCCGACCGGCAGCGGCAAGACAAAGCTGGTCGGTGATGTCGTCTTCGAAGAGGCCCTTGGCGTCGCCGGCCGCATCACGCCGGTGCCCGGCGGGGTCGGGCCGATGACCATCGCCTGCCTGCTCAGCAACACGTTGCATGCAGCCAGGCGGCAATGGGCAGGCCGCAACACCGGCCGGGCCGCCTGAGCGGCGATCCCGGCCGGAAGACGGTCAGGCAGCTTCGCGGTTGACTTCGGCGGTCGCCAGCTTGCTGAGCTTCTCGTCGGTGGCCTTCTCCTCGGCCAGCGTCTGCTCCAGCACGCTGCCGCAATCGGCCCGGCCAAGCTGGCGCAGCAGGGCGATCATGGTGCCATAGCGTGCGATCTCGTAGTGCTCGACGGCCTGCGCCGAGGCCAGCATCGCCGCCTGCAGCACGTCCGGATCGGCAATATCCGACATCACGTGCTTCGCCTCGGTAAGGATGCCGTCGATGGCCTCGCAGGTCACGCCCTTGACCTCTACGTCGAGCATCCGGAACACCTGCTCGAGACGCCCGATCTGGCCTTCGGTCTCGTGCAGGTGGCTTTCGAAGGCCGCACGAAGGTGTGGATTGGTGGTACGGCCGATCATCGTCGGCAGCGCCTTCGTGATCTGGTTCTCGGCGTAGTAGATGTCCTGCAGCAGATGCACGAGCAGGTCTTCGAGTGTCTTGATCGGCTTGGTAAACAGGCCCATCGGAACCTCCATTGAGAGTTCCGGGGAACGAACCCCGCCTGAGCCGGTTCGCACACCTTATCGTGTTGCCGCCGGATACATGGTCAAGGCCAGCGGCGAGACCGGCTGCACGCGCACCTCGTAGCCCTGGGCGACCGGCCGCACGGTGTAGGTGCGGGCGACCAGCACGTTCGGTGGCTGTGCGTCGCCGGTCCGATGCAGCGGATTGCGCTGCAGCATCCAGGCGGAACACTGCGCCAGCGGCCGTCCAGGCACGTCCTGCTGGGCGACCTGCCCGCGCAGGCCGAGCGAGCCGATATCGTGCGAGGCCGCGGTGCGGTTCACGAACCTGATCACGTCGGGCTGCGAGCAGGCCGGCGGGGCACAGCCGGCCAGGGTCGCGGCCAGCAGGGCCAGGGCGGCCACTCCGGCCGCGCCGGGCAGCCGACCGGAAGTCGTCGAGGGATCAGGCATCTGGCGTTCCGTACGGGCGTGGTGGTCGGGCCGTTGCTAGCAGATCGGCCAGGGGTGTAGCAGGGCTCATCGTAACCTGCCGGCTCCGCAAGGCCGACCGCGGGCGGCGCTACGCCGTTGCCGCGGCACAGATTGGACGAGGAAAGTTGTTGTTGGACAGCATGGCCGGGCACAGCAAGATCTGGATCGACGTCGAGGATCTGTTCCAGTACGCGGCCGCCAACCCGCGTCCGAGCGGCATCCAGCGCATCGAGTTCGAGCTGTGCCGGGCGCTCGCGACCCTGCCGGAGTCGCGCGAGCGGGTGCGCTTCGTACGGCACACCGCGACCCAGCAATCGTTCGTCGCCATCCCGTATGCGCAGCTCGAGCAGCTGCACGACAAGCTGACCGGCACCCGGCCGGATACGTCCAGGTCGGCCTCCTCGAAGTTGCGGATCGTGGATGCTCGCCAGCAGCCGGGGCAGAAGCTTGCCGACAGCAAGCTGCGGCGGATCGCCTACCGGCTGCCGGAGGGCCTGCGCAATCCGCTGGTCGCGTTGTTCAAGGCCGAGCGCGAGGCCGGGCGGGCGCTGGTCCATCTGGGCAGCGCGGTGGCCTGGGCCGGCGGCACCCGTGCCACGCGCCTGGCACGCCGGTTGCGCCAGCCACGATCGCCGGGCCCGGGCGGGAGGGGCGGGCCGGCGTCCGGCGTGGCGGCCGGGACCGCCCCGTTCGGCCCGGGCATGCCGGTCGGCGGGGCAGCTGGTCTCGAGCCGGCCGCGTTCGAGACCGCCACCGCTCCCGGCGATATCCTGCTGGTGCTCGGATCGCCCTGGTTCCATCCCTACTACGCCGAGATCGTGGACAAGGCTCAGCGTACCCGGGGTCTGCGGTTCGCCTTGCTGGTGTACGACATCATCCCGGTGCGCCGACCGGAATGGTGCGACCACAACCTGGTGCTGCGGTTCAAGGAGTGGACCGGCGCGGTGTTCCCACTGGTCGACGTGATGCTGACCATTTCCAAAGCCAGCGCCGGCGACCTGGAGATCGAGGCGAAGCGGGCCGGCTACCGGCTGCGCCGGACGCCGTCGCCGATCCCGATCGGCACCGGTTTCAGCGATGCCGCGCCACAGCCTGCTCATCCCTCCCGGCCGGGCGCCGCCTCCCCCGAGCCCGCCCGCCGGCGGCTGCCGCAGGCCGGCAGCTATGCCCTGATCGTCTCGACCATCGAGGCGCGCAAGAACCACATGCTGCTGTTCCGGGTCTGGCGCCGGCTGGTCGAGGACCTGCCGCCGGACCGGGTTCCCACACTGGTGTTTGCAGGGCGGGTCGGCTGGCTGGTCAGCGACCTGATGCAACAGATCCACAACGCGGACTATCTCGACGGCAAGCTGGTGCTGGTCGAGGACCCCAGCGACGAGGAACTGCGCCAGCTCTATGCCGGCTGCCGCTTCACCCTGTTCCCGTCCTTCTACGAGGGCTGGGGCCTGCCGGTCACCGAGAGCCTGTCGTTCGGCCGCCCCTGCATCATCTCCAACGCGACCTCGCTGCCCGAGGCCGGCGGCGACCTCGCGCGCTACTTCGACCCGGAGAACACCCACGAGGCCTACGACGTGATCCGCCACGCCATCGAGAACCCGGAGGAGACCGAAGCCTGGGCGGAGCGGGTACGCCGGGAGTTCAGGCCGGTAACGTGGGAAGAGTCCGCACGTGGCGTGTTGCAGGCGCTTGCCGAGGGCCAGGGCGGTGCCGAACCAATCGCCGCCGCTGCCGCAGCGTCAGCCGGGCGGGACTGAGGCCTCGTGGCTGGCGTAGCGCAGGCGGTCGGTTCGGCCGGGCCGCATGAACAGCATCCGGGCCGAGTTCAGCACCTGCCGGCGGTAGGCGAGGTTCAGTTCGATGGTGTGCGAGTGGTAGTAGCCGACTGCCAGCAGCAGGTTGCCATGCGCCTCGTCGAGGTAGGTGCGCATGATCGCACCACTCGCGGCGATGTTGTAGCAGGGCCGGTAGCGCAGGCGCAGGAAGACCTCGGTCGGCGGCGTGCCGGTGTAGCGCGAAAGCGGTCCGAGCCAGCGCGTATTGATCTGCATCACACCGACATCTAGGGTCCCGTCGCTGTTGTGGTGCAGCACACCCGGCTGGCCGCCCTCGACCGCCTGGATAGAGGGCAGCACGCGCGGCGGCAGGTGATAGAGCGAGGCGACCAGCGCCATGCAGGCAACGTACGGTACCACCACATCCCCCGGGAGGCTGCCAGCCGGCGCCTGCTGCAGACGTTTCCAAGCAGCCTCTACCCGAGCATGATCGCGATGTCTAAGCGTCGTCCCGTCGACCGGCGGCAGGATGCTGGGTTCACCCTGATCGAGCTGCTGGTGGTGATCGCCATCCTGGGCCTGCTGATCAGCCTGGTGGCGCCGGCGGTGCTGCGGCAACTCGGCGGTGCGAAGGTGTCGATCGCAAAGCAGTCGATCGAGCGCATCGGCTCCATCCTCGACACCTACAAGCTCGATGTCGGCAACTATCCGACCACCGAGGACGGCATGCAGGCGCTGGTGACCAAGCCGTCCGATGCCGAGAACTGGAACGGGCCGTACGTGAAGGGCAACAGCGTGCCGCTCGATCCGTGGAACCACCCCTACGTGTATCGCGCACCGTCCGACCGGCCCGACCACGACTATGATTTGTGCTCGCCGGGACCGAACAACAACGCCAGCTCCGATACCGCGATCTGCAACAAGTAGCGTCCTCAGGTCGCTGTCAGCAGCCAGACCGCGAAGCAGGCTGCCGCAAGACCGGGGCCGAATGGTAGCCTGCGTTGCGGTGGAGGCATCCGCCGCCGCCAGGCTGCTTCGCCGAGCACCCAGAGCAAAGTGAGGAAGGCGCCGCCTCCCATCACCAGCGGCAGCATGGCCAGCCCGACCCAGGCCCCTGCCGCCGCCAGCAGCTTGGCGTCGCCCTGTCCCAGCCCCTCGATCCCGCGCAGGCGCCGGTAGAGCAGGGCGATCGCCCGGAAGCCGAGCCAGCCGAGGCAGGCCGCCAGCGCGTTCGAGGCGAGCCGGTCCGGCGTGCCGAGCGCACACACCCCCAGCCCGGCCAGCAGCAGCGGCAGGGTGAGGATGTCGGGCAGCCGCTGGTGCTGCAGGTCGATCAGCGCCAGCGTCAGGCAGGTCCAGCCGAGCCCGCATCCGGCCCACAGGGTCAGGCCGTCGCCTCCTGCTGCCGGCACCATCACCACCGCGACCGCCAGCGCAGCCAGCTCGATGGCGGGATGGAACCAGCCGATCGGCGCGCCGCATCCCACGCAGCGTCCGCGCTGCCAGGCGTAGCTCACCAGTGGCAGCAGCTCGGCCGCGCCCAGGACCCGGCCACAATGCTCGCACCCGGAGCGGGCCAGCGCGACCGGCCGCCCCGACGGCAGGCGGCGGACCAGGACGCCGAGGAAGCTGCCGATCGCGGGCGACACCAGCAGGGCCAGGAAGCTCTCGCTCAGCAGCGCCAGTATCCTGGGCATTCGTTCATATCTGAAGGCTTGCACTTGACTGCCGCCCCGGCAATCGTCCGCCGCATGAGCGCCATCCTCGAGGTTCCCGCCACCGGCCACTCGGTTCCCGCCGCACCGGGGCTCCCGGCACAGGGCAGCCCGGTCGAACGCCTGGCGCAACTGCTGCTGGAGCAGGGCCAGTGCGACGCGCGCACGCTGGATCGCGGCCGGCGCGTCGCCGAGGAGAGCGGCACCCGGCTCGACACCGTCCTGCTGCAGCTCGGCCTGGTCACCGAACGCGGCCTTGCGGATGCCTACTGCGCCCTGCTCGGCCTGCCGCGCGCGCTGCCGGAGCGCTACCCGGCCGAGCCGCTGCTGCCGGACCGCCTGGCGCCGCGCTTCCTGCGCGAGGTGCGGGCGCTGCCGGTGGCGCTCGAGGAGGGTGCGCTGGTGATGGCCTGCGTCGACCCGCTCGACGAGTTCGTGCCGGCTTCGGTCGCCGCCGCCACCGGACTGCGCGTGCGCCGCGAGGTGGCGGTGCCGATCGAGCTCGAGGCGGCGTTCGACCGGCTCTACCCGTCCGAGACCAACAGTGGCCCCGACCAGCAGGACGACACCCCGCTGGAGGAGGACGCCGAACGCCTGAAGGACCTCGCCAGCGAGGCGCCGGTGATCCGGCTGGTCAACCAGATCATCCAGCGCGCGGTCGAGACGCAGGCCTCCGACATCCATATCGAGCCATTCGAGGACCGCCTGCGGGTGCGCTACCGGCATGACGGCGTGCTGGTCGAGATGGACAGCCCGCCGGCGCGGCTGATCCCGGCGATCATCTCGCGCGTCAAGATCATGGCCCGCCTCGACATCGCCGAGCGCCGGCTGCCGCAGGACGGCCGCATCAAGCTGGCGGTGCGCGGCCAGGAGATCGATTTCCGCGTCTCCACCATCCCGTCGCTGTATGGCGAGACGGTGGTGCTGCGCGTGCTCGACCGCTCGGCGGTGGTGTTCGACTACGGCAAGCTGGGCCTCGCGCCTGCCGTGGTGGCGCGCTGGACCGAGCGGCTGGAACTGCCGAACGGCATCGTGCTGGTCACCGGCCCGACCGGCTCGGGCAAGACCACCACGCTCTACACCGGGCTGCTCGGCCTGAACTCGGTGACGCGCAAGGTGGTCACCGTCGAGGACCCGATCGAGTACCAGCTGCGCGGCATCAACCAGATCCAGACCAAGCCGCAGATCGGCCTGACCTTCGCGTCCCTATTGCGCTCGATCCTGCGCCAGGACCCGGACGTGATCATGGTCGGCGAAATCCGCGACCTGGAGACCGCGCAGATCGCGGTGCAGGCGGCGCTCACCGGGCACCTGGTGCTGTCCACCCTGCACACCAACTCGGCGGCCGCCGCGATCACCCGGCTGCGCGACATGGGCGTCGAGGACTACCTGCTGACCGCGGTGCTGCGCGGCGTGCTGGCGCAGCGGCTGGTGCGCCGGCTGTGCACCGAGTGCCGGGAGCCGTACGAGGCGCCCCCCGCGCTGATCGAGCGCTTCGGGCTGGAGGCGCGCACCGCGCAGCGGCCGATCACCCTGTTCCATGCCCGTGGCTGCGCGCATTGCCGCCAGACCGGCTATCGCGGCCGGCAGGCGATCTCCGAGTTCCTGATCCCCGATGCCAGCATCGAGCGGCTGATCTTCCAGCGCACCGATCATTCCGCCATCGAGCGCGCGGCGGTGGAAGGTGGCATGGTCACCATGTTCGATGCCGGCATCGACGCCGCGCTGGCCGGCCAGACCACCGTCGAGGAGGTCGCCCGCTCCATCCGGGCAGAGAACTAGAAACACAGGAGCCAGGGTGCCGCAGCGATGCCGAGCTACCGCTTCACCGCGATAAATCCCGCCGGCGGGCTGGTGCGTGGTGTCACCGAGGCCGGCAGCGAGGCGGAGGCGGTCGATTTCATCCGCCGCCAGGGCAACATCCCGATGCGCACCGACGCCGCGTCCGCGGGTCTTGGCTCCGGCACGTTCGAGGCGCTCCGGCGGTTCGAGTTCTCCCGCAGCACCCTGCGCCGCTCCGAGGTCGCCCATTTCACCCGCGAGCTCGCGGTGATGCTCGGCGCCGGCCAGGACCTCGACCGCGCGCTGCGCTTCCTCGACGAGACCGCGCCCAGTGCCCGCGTCCGCACCGTGGTGCGCTCGCTGCGCGACCAGGTGCGCGACGGCGCCACCCTGCACGAGGCGCTCGGGCGTCATCCGGGCAGCTTCCCGCGCCTGCATATCGGCCTGGTGCGCGCCGCCGAGGCGGGCGGCAATCTCGCCGCCACGCTGGAGCGCATCGCCACCCTGATGGAACGCGAGCGGGCGCTGGCGGCGACGCTCACCTCGGCGATGATCTATCCGGCGATGCTGACGCTCGCGGCGGTCGGTGCCATCGTGCTGCTGCTGACCGAGGTGCTGCCGCAATTCACCCCGCTGTTCGAGCAGAACGGCGCCCGGCTGCCGGCCTCGACGCAGTTCCTGGTCGATGCGGGGGCCATCATCAGCAGCTACGGCCTGCTGATCCTGGTCGTGCTGGCGGGGCTCGGCGTGCTCGGCTGGCGGCTGCTGCGCGACGGGCCGGCCCGCACCCGCTTCGACGCGCTGGTGCTGCGCACTCCGGTGCTGGGCGGGGTGCTGTCCGAGGTGCTGGCGTCCCGCTTCACCCGCACCCTCGGCACCCTGCTGCTCAACGGCGTGCCGCTGATCGCCGCCATGGGGATCGTCCGCGACGTGATCGGCAACCGCGCCGGACTCGCCGCCATCGACCGTGGCACCGAGGGCGCCAAGAGCGGCGCCGGGCTGGCACGCACGCTCGGCGAGGCGGCGATCTTCCCGCCGCGCATGATCCACCTGCTGCGCCTCGGAGAGGAGACCGCCCAGCTCGGCCCAATGGCCCTGCGTGCGGCGGAGATCCACGAGGAGAGCACCCGCATCCGCGTGCAGCGGCTGGTGGCGCTGCTGGTGCCGGTGATCACCATCGTGATGGGCGCCGCGGTCGCCGGCATCGTGTCGTCGCTGCTGCTGGCGATGCTGAGCCTGAACGATCTTGCCCAGTAGGATGCAGGCCCCGGAGCGCGAGGCCGGCTTCACCCTGATCGAGATGATCGTGGTGCTGGCGGTGCTGGGGCTGGTGCTCACCATCGTGCTGCAGCGCGGACCGGTCCGTTCGGCGAGCCTGGACCTGCGCGCCGCCTCGCGCAGCCTGGTGGACGCACTCCGCGAGGCGCGTGGCCGTGCGATCGCCACCGACCGGCCGGTGAACGTCACCGCCCGGCAGGCGCGCGAGGCGATGGCGCGCATGCAGGGGCGCGTCACGCTGGAGCTGCACAGTCCGCCGGGCGAGCACGAAGGCGACGGCACGCTGCGCTTCGATCCGGATGGCGGCGCCAGCGCCGCGCTGATCCGGCTGAGCGAGGGCGATGCGGGGGTTGATATCGGTATCGACTGGTTCAGCGGCCAGATCCGCCAGGGTGCCATACACCGCACCGATGGCGGCTGAGCGGATGCCTCCAAACCAGGCGGGGGAGGCCGGCTTCACCCTGCTCGAGGTGCTGGTCGCGTTCGTGATCGCGGCGCTGGCGCTCGGCGTGCTGTTCCAGGGCAGCATCGAGGGACTTGCCTCGGTGCGCCTCGCCGACCGCACCACCGAGGCGGTGTCGGTGGCGCGGTCCCACCTCGCCGCGGTCGGGCACGGCATCCCGCTGCAGACGGCGACCCAGCAGGGCGAGGACGGCAACGGCTTCCGCTGGTCGCTGTCGATCCGGCCGCTGACCTCGGCGGTGCTGGCCGAGGCGGGCACCGACCCGCTGCATCCACAACGCGAGACGCTCTACGAGATCCACGTTACCGAGAGCTGGGATGGCCCGCAGGGGCCGCGCGGCACCACCCTCTCGACCAGGCGCGCCTCGCTCGGGGTGGGTTCGTGAAGCGGCACATGGCGTCCGCCGATGGCGAGGCCGGCTTCACCCTGCTCGAGATCATCGTGGCGCTGGTCGTGCTCGGCGTGCTGTTCGCCACCCTGTCGCAGGGGGTGCGCTTCGGTTTCGCAAGCTGGGGGCGCCAGGACCAGGCGCTGCGCACCGGCGAGGGACTGTCCGCCGTCGACCGCACGCTGCGCCGGCTGGTCGAGCAGATGGACCCCGGCTCCGAACGCGACGGCGCCACCCTGGCCGGCCGCGCCCATGCGATGGCGTTCATGGCGCCGCTGCCATCCGGTGCGGGCACCGGCGCCGTGGCTCCCGCGGCGGACATGCGGCTGCGTGTCCAGGATGGCCGGCTGCTGCTGTCCTGGCTGCCGCACCGTCATGCGGTACGGGTGGGGCCGGTTCCGGCGCCGCAGACCACGATGCTGATGGACGGGATCGCCGGCATCGATCTCGGCTACTGGTCCGACGCCAGCCGCCAATGGAGCACGACCTGGACCGGCAACACGCTGCCCGACCTGGTGCGGATCCGCCTGTTGTTCGGCGAGCATGACCCGCGGCACTGGCCGGACATTGTCGAGGCGCCCGCACGAGCGCAAGTTCCAGGCTGAGAGATAGCCCACAGCAGGCGGAGACAGGGTGGCGGACGATCCCTATACGACCCTGGGCGTTGCGCGCGATGCCGATGCGGACGCGATACGCAAGGCGTACCGCACCCTGGCGCGCAAGCACCACCCCGACCTCAATCCGGGCGACAAGGCCGCCGAGGAACGCTTCAAGGCGGTGTCGGCGGCGAACGACCTGTTGTCGGACAAGGATAAGCGCGCCCGCTACGACCGCGGCGAGATCGACGAGACCGGCCAGGAGCGCCACCAGCCGCGTGGGCCGGGGCCCGGCGAGCAGGGCCGGCAGCGTCGCTACCGGGACTATGCGGAAAGCGATGCGGGTCGCCGCTATGGCGCGGCAGGAGCCGGCGCGGGAGCGGCAGGTTGGGGTGAGGAGGATCTCGGCGATATCTTCGGCGAGTTCTTCCGTCATGGTGGCGGGGCGGCGAGCGGACCGGCCCGTGGCCGCGACGAGACCTACGCGCTGGACGTGGCGTTCGTCGACACCATCGCCGGCGCCACCCGTCGCCTGACCCTGCCGGACGGCCGCACGCTCGACGTTCGCATCCCGCCCGGCATCGAGGACGGCACCACGCTGCGGCTGCGCGGTCGCGGCGGCGCCGGGCGCGAGGGCGGCCCGGACGGCGATGCGTTGATCGAGATCCGGGTGCTGCCGCATGCGCTGTTCCGGCGCGTCGGGCGGGATGTGCATCTCGACCTGCCGGTGACGCTGAAGGAGGCGGTGCTGGGCTCCAAGGTTCCGGTGCCCACGCCGTCCGGCACGGTCTCGCTCAGCGTGCCGCCGGACTCCGATACCGGTCGCCAGCTCAGGCTGCGCGGCAAGGGTGTGGCGGCGCATGGCGGCCACCCGGCCGGCGACCTGTATGTAACGCTGCGGCTGCATGTCGGCGCGGTGGACGACAGCCTGCGCGACTTCCTGCGTGGCTGGACGCCGCCCGCCGGGGTCGATCCGCGCGCCGATCTTGAGGGGGCAGCATGATCACGATCGAGACCCTCTGCGTCGAGGTGCGCGGCCTTGCGCGCGACGATGTCGAACGCTGGATCGAACGCAGCTGGGTGCGCCCGCACGGCGGATCGGGGCGCTACGAGTTCGGCGACATCGACGTCGCCCGCGTGCGGCTGATCCTCGAACTGCGCGAGGAGCTGCGGGTCAACGAGGAGGCGCTGCCGGTGGTGCTTTCCCTGCTCGACCAGCTCTACGAGGAGCGCCGCCGCCTGCGCCGGGTGCGCGACCTGCTCGACCAGGCCGGCCCGGAGCAACGCGCGGCGCTGCTGCGGCTGATCGAGGATGCCCGGGAGTAGCCACATGGCGCTGATCAACTACGTCACCACCATCCAGTTCGAGTTCGGCGCGGTCCGCCTGCTGCGGCAGGAATGCGACCGGCTTGGCATACGGCACCCGCTGGTGGTGACCGATCCCGGCGTGCGTGCTGCGGGACTTGCGGACCGGGTACTGGCCGAGCTCGACGGGCTGGAGCCGGCCTTGTTCGGCGACACCCCGTCCAACCCGACCGAGGCCGCGGTCCGCTGCGGCGTTGCCAGCTACCGGGCCGGGGCTTGCGACGGCATCGTCGCGGTCGGCGGCGGCTCCTCGATCGATCTCGCCAAGGCGGTGGCGCTGGCGGCGACCCATGACGGCCCGCTGTCCTCGTTCGCTGTGATCGAGGGCGGCGCGGCGCGGATCACCGATGCGGTGGCGCCGGTCATCGCCATCCCGACCACCGCCGGCACCGGCAGCGAGGTCGGGCGTGGCGCGATCATCATTCTCGAGGATGGCCGCAAGGTCGGGCTGCTGTCCCCGTACCTGATCCCGCGCGTGGCGCTGTGCGACCCGGAGCTGACCTTCGGTCTTCCGCCCCGGCTTACGGCGGCCACCGGCATGGACGCCATCTCGCACTGCATCGAGACCTTCCTGGCGCCGTCCTTCAATCCGCCGGCGGACGGCATCGCGCTGGAAGGCCTGCGGCGCGGCTGGTCGCACCTGGAGATCGCGGTGACGACGCCGCAGGATCGCGACGCGCGGCTGAACATGATGTGCGCCTCGATGATGGGCGCGATGGCCTTCCAGAAGGGCCTCGGCTGCGTGCACAGCCTGAGCCACGCGCTCGGCGGCCTCGATCCGCGCCTGCATCACGGCGTGCTGAATGCGGTGCTGCTGCCGGCGGTGCTCGCCTTCAATGCGGAGGCGCCGTCGGTCCGCGCCGAGGGCCGCATGGCGCGGCTGGCGCTGGCGATCGGACTGCCGGAAGACGGCGACGTCGTGCAGGCGGTGCGCGACCTCAACCGCCGGCTGGAGCTGCCGGCCGGCCTCGGCGTCCTGGGCGTGGAGCCCGCCCTGTATCCCCGGATCATCGAGCGCGCCCTGGCCGACCACTGCCACCGCACCAACCCGCGGGCGGCTTCGGAACAGGATTACCGGGAGATGCTGGAAGCCTCGGCCTGAGCTGGCGGGCGCCGTGCTTGAAGCGTCACCCCGCCGCGACTACGATGCGGTATCGTATCAAATGCGAGCATCTCATGGACACTCCTGACGCCCCGGTACCTGCTTTACGGATACGACTGCGGGACCAGCACAGGGCGCGCAAGGTTATCGATCAGGAATACCCTTTCAAGTGCTGCGCCGTGTGCGGCCTGCAGTTGCCGGCCTGCCTGCAGATCGCCCATCTCGACCATGACGCGTCCAACAATGCTCCGGATAATCTGGCCCGCCTGTGCGGGACCCATCACTGGATGTACGATTGTGGCCTCTATCCGATCGAGGCGATCCGCCTCTTGCAGGCGCACTGGCAGACCAACCTCGATCGCACCGACCACAAGCCACGTATGAAGGATGCCGGTACGAAAGCCGGGTTGGTCCGCAAACGCCGCGCGGCCGCCCAAAAGGCCGTGGCGACCCGCCGCACGAAGGCGGCGTCAGTTGCGACGGAACCTGCCTAGGTCACGACGGGTCCGGCTTGGCGGCGACGGGCAACGCGCCCTGCCTGAGCAGCCTGATCTCCCGCATCCGCTGGCTGATCGAGGCCAGCGCGGCGTAGAATCCCCGGTGCGCTTCGATGCGCAGGCGGTTCACGACCGTGCGCCGGAGCAACAGGATCCTGGCCCGCTGCTCGATGATGTTGGTGGTGTGGTGACGGTAGGCGGGGTCGCCGAAGCCCATCTCGACACGGTCGAAGCGGCCATTCCCGATGAGGTCGCGCAGCATGTGCTGCCACAGGGCCGTGCCGGGCGAGAAACGCTGCAGCGAGCTGTCGTGGAACAGGCGATGCACCAGGAAGGTCCGCCTGCACTGCGAGCCCAGCGCGAGCCCGACGACGCGCGATCCCGCCCGCAGGACATAGCAGAGCAGCAAGCCATGCTTGCAGGCCAGGGCATAATGCTCCGGGCTCAGGATGGCGTCATCAGTGGCGCCCAGCTGCTCGATCGCCCGATACAACTCGTGCAGCCGGCTTGCGCGATCGATCGCCACCAGCGTCAGCTCGTCGCCGAGATGCTCGGATAGCAGCCGCTCCTGGCGCTGCAGGTTGTAGCGTCGCTTCTTGCCGAGGCCGCGGTGATAGGCGTCAAGCGAGGTCGGCACCTCGACGGCGTGGCAGTTACGCAGCCCCTCGGGCTTGTAGACGTAGAAATGCTCCCTGATCACCGCCGACGTGGCGAGGTAGCGCCAGGTGAAGCTGCCCTCGCGCACCGCCATCAGCGAGATCGCACTCGCCTCCGGGTGGTGCCGCGCCAGATGCAGGAACAGGCTGTCGAAGGCTTCGGGCTCCTCGACCAGCATCGGCTCGCTGCCGAGCAGCATCAGGCCATGCGGCCGCAGACGGTACATCAGCTTCGAGCGCAGCATGAACTGCAGCCCGATCTCGGTCGCCTTCAACGGCACGATGCCGACGATGGTGTTGCGCGCCGTCTCGGTGATGGCCAGCAGGTCACCCTCGACATCACCGCTCTCGCGCCGGAACTCGTCGTAACTGTCGCTCTGGTAGATCGCCCCGGGCCGGTCGTTCCTGCAGAACAGCTGGTTCCAGCAGGACCGGACTTCCATCCTGGACTGGTGGGTCGCCAGCGACGTGACCGTAAATCGGGTGGCGTGGCGGATCGGCAGTGACGGCAGCCAGGTAGCCGCGACCACTTGCTCGAGCAGTGCAGACCGTTGCATCCGGATTCCCATCAGGCCACCGCCGGGGTGATGGATCGGATCCATGCCGGCAGTCTGAAACATAGGCTGTGCAACGACTTACCACGCCAATCGCAACGAAGACAGCCGCCGGCAGGCCGCTCGCCGTGACATCGGCGATAACGAACCGTCGGGTGCAGGTGGCCCCGGCTTGCGGACCTCGTCCCTCGCCATCCGGACCCCGATCCGCTAGGCACGCGCCATGCTGCAAATCGACTCAATGACCTTCAACGCCTGGGGGCGCCGGTTCTTCGACCGTGCGAGCGTCACGCTGCCGCTCGACACCAGGGTCGGTCTGGTCGGGCGCAACGGCGTCGGCAAGTCCACCCTGTTCCGGCTGATCAAGGGCGAGTTCAGCCCGGATGGCGGCGAGATCGGCATCCCGAAGGCGGCCCGGCTCGGCTCGGTGGACCAGGAGCATCCGGCCACCCCGGTCAGCCTGATCGACACCATCCTGGCCGCCGACATCGACCGGGAGGCGCTGCTGACCGAGCTCGACACCGCCGAACCCGAGCGCATGGGCGAGATCTATGCCCGCCTGACCGAGATCGACGCCGACCGCGCGCCGGCCAGGGCCGCCGAGATCCTGAACGGGCTCGGCTTCTCCACCGAGGACCTGACCCGGCCGATGGCGGAGTTCTCCGGCGGCTGGCGCATGCGGGTGGCGCTGGCCGCCGCCCTGTTCGCGCAGCCCGACATGCTGCTGCTGGACGAGCCGACCAACTACCTCGACCTGGAAGGCGCGCTCTGGCTGGAAGCGCGCCTGAAGAAGTACCCGCACTCGGCGCTGATCATCAGCCACGACCGCGAGCTGCTGAACAACTGCGTCGACGCCATCCTGCACGTCACCGACGGCAAGCTCGAATACTACACCGGCGGCTATGACGACTTCGAACGCCAGCGCGCCGAGAAGCAGCGGCTGCTGTCGTCGGCGCGGGTCAAGCAGGAGGCCGAGCGGGCGCATCTGCAGAGCTTCGTCGACCGCTTCCGCGCCAAGGCCAGCAAGGCGGCGCAGGCGCAGTCGCGCATGAAGCGGCTCGCCAAGCTGGAGCCGATCTCGGCCACCATCGAGGAGCGGGTGGTGCCGTTCACCCTGCCGTCGCCGGTGCGTCCGCTGGCGCCGCCGCTGATGCGCCTCGAGCACGTCAACATCGGGTATGGCGACGCGCCGCCGGTGCTGCGCGACCTCAACCTGCGGCTCGACGTCGACGACCGCATCGGGCTGCTCGGGGTCAACGGCGCGGGCAAGTCCACCTTCGCCAAGATGGCGGCCGGCGCGCTGCCGATCGCCTCCGGGCGGATGCAGCGCGAAGGCCGCATCAAGGTCGGCTGGTTCCACCAGCACCAGATCGAGGCGCTCGATCCCGACGACACCGCTCTCGACATCATGCGCCGCGCCCGCAAGGACGACAGCGAGACGGTGCAGCGCTCGCGCCTGGCGCAGTTCGGCATCGCCTTCCAGAAGCAGGAAACCACGGTCGCCAACCTCTCCGGCGGCGAGCGCGCGCGACTGCTGCTCAACCTGGTGGCGATGGAAGCGCCGCACCTGCTGATCCTCGACGAGCCGACCAACCATCTCGACATCGACAGCAGGCGGGCGCTGCTGGACGCGCTGAACGACTACGAGGGCGCGGTCATCCTGATCACCCACGACCGGTCGCTGATGGAACTGGTCGCCGACCGGCTGTGGCTCGCCGCCGACGGCACCATCGTGCCGTTCGAGGGCGACATGGACGACTACGCGAAGTTCGTCATCGAGCGCGCCAAGGGCGGTGCGGCGCCGTCCCAGAACGCCAAGGCCAACAAGAAGAAGGGCAAGAAGCGGGCCTGACCGCCGATGCTGTTCAACTCGCAGATCTTCCTGTTCGGCTTCCTGCCGGTGGTGCTGGCGGCCTACTACGCCTGCGGCACCGCAAGGCAGGCGCGGCTGCTGGTGCTGGTCGTCGCCTCGCTGGTTTTCTATGCAAGCTGGAACTGGCACTACGTGCCGCTGCTGGCCGGGCTCACGCTGCTGAACTGGCTGCTCTCGAACGCATACGGACGTAGCGGCCGCAAGGGGTGGCTAACCGCAGGCGTGGTCATCAATCTCGCGACGCTCTGCGTGTTCAAGTATGCGAATTTCCTCGCGACCAACATCGACGCGCTGTTCGGGCGCGTGCATTCGCCCTGGCCGATCCTGCTGCCGCTCGGCATCAGCTTCTTCGTGTTCCAGAAGATCGCCTATCTGGTCGACCTGCGCCGCGGCGGCAGGCGCATCCACGGGCTGCTCGAATTCGCCGCCTTCGTGACGTTCTTTCCGCAGCTGATCGCCGGGCCGATCGTGCGCCATACCGAGATCGTGCCGCAGTTCGACCGCGCGCGTCCGACAGGGACGCCGATGCAGGACATCGCGCGCGGGCTTGCCCTTATCACCGCCGGGCTCGCCAAGAAGGCCGGACTGGCCGACAGCATCGCGGTCAATCCGGATGCGCTGTTTGCGCTCGCCGCCACCGGGCAACCGCTCGGCCTCGTCGGCGGTTGGGCGGCGGCGGCCTGCTACACGCTGCAGATCTATCTCGATTTTTCCGGCTATTCCGACATGGCGATCGGCCTCGCCCTGATGTTCGGCCTGAAGCTGCCGTTCAATTTCAACGCCCCATACAGTGCCACCTCGCTACGCGATTTCTGGCATCGCTGGCACATGACGCTATCGCGGTTCCTGCGCGACTATCTCTACATCCCGCTCGGCGGCAACCGTCGCGGCGAGACGAGGCAGATGGGCAACCTTGCCGCCACCATGCTGCTTGGTGGCTTGTGGCACGGCGCCGCCTGGACCTTCGTCGCCTGGGGCGGGCTGCATGGCGCGGGGCTGGTGGTCAACCATCTGTGGCAGCGCGCCGGCGGACGGCTGCCGCGCGCCGCCGGCTGGATGCTGACCCTGCTGTTCGTCATGGTCGGCTGGGTGCTGTTCCGAGCGCCGGATTTCCACGCCGCGTGGCTCATGATGGGCGCCATGGCCGGGTTGCAGGGCGTCGGCCATGTGCATGTACGCAACGCGGCGGTGGTGATGCTGGCGGCCTTGTGCGTGTTCATCGGCCCGACCAGCCAGGCGGCGATGCTGGACCGCCTGGCGCCGCGCCCCTGGCTTGCGCTGCCGATCGGCGCGGCGCTGGCTTTTCTCGTGATCCTCGTGGGTGGCGGCATTCCGAGTGAGTTCATCTATTTCCAGTTCTGAGGAGCGCCGCTCCGAGACGCGGTGGCGGCGCTTCCTGGCGGTGCTGCTGCTCGCGACCGTCATCCCGCTGGCGCTCGTCTATCTGTTCGTGGTGCTCGTCGATCCTTGGGGCATGCTGCCGCTGCACCTGCCGATCACGCGGGTGCCGATCTCGACCAATGCGCGCTACTCGTTCCCGGCGCTGGCGATCGACCCGGAGTTCGACGCCGTCATCGTCGGCACCTCGACCAGCCGGCTGCTGCGTCCCGCCGTGCTCGATGCGCCGTTCCATGCCCACTTCGCCAACCTCGCGATGAACGCCGCCACCGCCTGGGAACAGGAGCGACTGCTGCTGCTGTTCGCCCGCACCCATCCGCAGGCCCGCGCCCTGATCCTCGGGCTGGATGCCTCCTGGTGCCTGGCCGGGCCCGATACTCCACGCCTGACCGGACGGCCGTTCCCGGCCTGGATGTATGGCGGCACACGATGGCGCGGCTACGGGCAGATGCTGAGCCTGTATGCCGTGCAGGAGGCGGCCAACCAGGCGAGTGCCGCCCTCGGGCTGAAGCGCAAGCACTACGGCGTCGACGGCTACACCAACTTCCTCCCGCCGGACGCCGCCTACGATCCCCGGCGGGTGGATGCGATCTTCCGAAGCTGGGGCCACGTCGACAACAGCCCGGCCGGCGCGGCGCCGATCGACCTGCCATACATGAACGGGCTGCCCTCGCTGCTCGGGCGGCTACCGCGCGGCGCGGTCAAGCTGCTGTATCTTCCGCCGATCACCGACGAGACGATGGGCGTCGCCGGCAGCCGGACGCGCGCCTCATGGGACAGGTGCAAGCAGCTCGCGATCGACGTCGCCGGGCGCACGCCGGACAGCATCGTGCTGGACTTCGCGCAGCCCGACGCCGTCACCCTGTCGCACGGCAACTTCTGGGACCCGCTGCACTACCGCATCGGTATCGCCGACCGCGTCATGCAGGACATGGCGGCGTCGCTGGGCGATCCGCATGCAGCCGCGGCGGAGTTCCGCATCCTGGCGTGGAACCGCGATCACTGATCTTTTGCCGTGATCCGGACTTGTCAGACCATTCGATCCGTCGTGCCATCGACGGTGACACCAGCTCCAGGAGCTTTCACCATGCGTATCCTCATCCTCGGCGCCGCCGGCATGCTCGGCCGCAAGCTGGCCGAGCGCCTCGCGCACGACGGCCAGCTTGGCGGCCAGTCCGTCGACACGCTCGACCTTGTCGACGTGATCACCCCCGCCGCCCCGGCCGGGTTCAAGGGCGAGGCCAACTGCCAGGCCGGCGACCTGTCCGAGCCAGGCACCATGGCGGCCATGGTGCGGAGCCGCCCCGACCTGATCTTCCATCTGGCCGCCATCGTTTCCGGCGAGGCCGAGGCGGATCTCGAGAAGGGCTACCGGATCAATCTCGATGGCACCCGCCTGCTGCTCGATGCGATCCGTCTCGAAGGCGAGGGAAAAGGCTGGAAGCCGCGCGTGGTATTCTCCTCCTCGCTGGCGGTGTTCGGCGGCAGCTTCCCGGCGGTGATCCCCGAGGAATACGTGCTGACCCCGCAGACCAGCTACGGCACCCAGAAGCTGATGGGAGAGCTGCTGCTCGCGGACTACGCCCGTCGTGGCTTCCTCGAGGGCGTCGGCATCCGCCTGCCGACCATCTGCGTGCGCCCCGGCAAGCCGAACCGCGCCGCATCGAGCTTCTTCTCCGGCATCATCCGCGAGCCGCTGGCCGGCCAGGAGGCGATCCTGCCGGTCGGCGAGGACGTGCGCCACTGGATGACCAGTCCGCGATCCGCGATCGGCTTCCTGATCCATGCCGCCACGCTGGATATCGCCCTTCTCGGCGATCGGCCCAACCTCAGCATGCCGGGCCTCTCGGTGACGGTGGGCGAGCAGATCGCGGCATTGCGCGAGGTGGCCGGCGACCGTGTCGCCGGGCTGATCCGCCAGGAGCGCGATCCGGTCATCGAGCGCATCGTGGCCGGCTGGGCGCAGGCGCTGGATGCCAGCCGTGCCGAGGCGCTGGGCTTCACCGCCGAGAAGCACTTTACCGATATCGTATGGGCGCATATCGAGGACGAGTTGGGCGGCCGTATCGGCTGAACCCGGGCGCCCGCTGCTTCAGGAGGCGCACGACAGGAAGGAAAACGCCTTGCCCGACCAGACTTACGACCAGCGCGGCGCGAACCCGGCTGCCCTGGTCGAGGCGATACGCAAGGCGAAACTGCGGCTGATCCCGCTGTTGCTGGTGATGTACACGCTGGCCTTCCTCGACCGCGTCAATCTCGGCGTCGCCAAGCAGGCGCTGCAGTCCCAGGTCGGCATCTCGGGCGCCGCCTTTGCCCTGGGAGCCGGCCTGTTCTTCGTCACCTACGCGGTGTTCGAACTTCCAAGCAACCTGATCCTGCACCGCGTCGGTCCGCGCGTCTGGATGGCTCGGATCATGATCACCTGGGGCCTGGTGTCGGCCGCCACGATCTTCGTGACCGGCGATACCTCCTTCTACGGCCTGCGCCTGCTGCTGGGCGCTGCCGAGGCCGGCTTCTTCCCGGGCGCGATCCTGTTCATGACATACTGGTTTCCGTCCGCGGAGCGCGGCCGGGTGATCGGACTGTTCTATCTTGGCTATCCGCTGGCGCTGCTGTTCGGCAATCCGGCCTCGGGCGCGCTGCTCGACCTCGATGGCTGGCTCGGCCTCGCCGGCTGGCAGTGGATGTTCCTGATCGACGGGCTGCTCGCCTCGGTCGTCGGCATCGGCGTGCTGTTCTGGATGCCGGACAGTCCGGACTCGGTGCACTGGCTCGAGCCGGACGAGAAGCGGGCGCTCAACGCGGCGATTGCCGCAGAGGGCGAGGAGAAGCGCGCGGTCGGTCGGCACAGCCTGCTCGACGCCTTCCGCGACGTGCGGCTGCTGCATTTCATCGCCATCTACTTCGCCCTGCAGATCGGCAGCTACGGCGTCACCTTCTACCTGCCGACCCAGGTCAGCGAGCTGGTCGGGCGCAAGATCGGCTTCATCGTCGGCCTGGTCTCGGCACTGCCCTGGGCCTGCGGGATCGCCGTCACCCTGTTCTGGCCGGCAATGGCGGTACGGCTCGGCCGGCGGCGCCTGTTCGGCGTGATCTCGCTGCTCGGCATCTCGATCGGCATCGCGGTCTCGGCGCAGGCACCGCCGGTGATTGCCATCATCGCGCTCTGCGTCGCCGCCAGCGGCATCATCAGCGCGCAGCCGGTGTTCTGGACCTTCCCGGCCGACCATTTCGGTGGCGTCGCGGCGGCGGCGGCGTTCGCGATCATCAATTCGCTCGGCAATCTCGGCGGTTTCGTGGCCCCGAACCTGCGCGAGTGGGCGGATCATCATTTCGCGGTGCACGGCGCCGGGCTGTATGCGCTGTGCGCCTCCGGCCTGATCGCAGCCGTGCTGCTCCTGCTGTTGCCCGAGCCCAGGGCGGCGACGCTGCAGGGGAATTGACCCGGTCTGGCCTGGCGCAAGCCGGGCGGCTTCATGCGTCGGCCGGACGGGAAGGTTCGAAACCCGACCGGGTATATCCAGGACCGGATACCCAGGGACTAGCCCCGGGGATCCGGTCCTGCCAGTTGCACTATCTCCGGGTGGAGCGGGCCGGCGCAAACGGGCTGTGCGGCGAGTGTACGAGGAAGCCGATCAGGTAGCCGGCGGCCCCGATCGCGACCACCGAGAGGATCGGCTGGCGCTTGGCCGTCTCGCCGATAGTGCGGCTGGCCTGGGCGCCGGCGTCCGCAGCGCTATGCGCGTATTCGCTGGCCTGGGCACGTGTCGCTCGCGCCGCATCGCGCACCTGGTCGGCCGCCTGCCCGGCAAGGCGGGAGCCGGCGTCGGCGAGATCTGCACCCTGCTCCTTGAGGTCGTCGATCTGCCCGCCGAACTTGCCCTCCAGCTTGCCGGATGCCTGGTCGATCTTGCCATCAACCTGTGTGGTCGGCTTGCCGGTCAGGCCGCCGAAGCCATCCTTCACCTTGCCGACCGCGTCCTTGATGGCGCCCTTTGCCTCATGCTTGTCCATCGATGGTTCCTTTCGTTTCGTTGTTTGCCGGTCTGGCCGTTGTTTGCTGGTCTGGCAGCCTGACAGTCAGATCCTGGACGTCCGGCCGGCCAGGGTTGCGATATCCCGACGCGGGGAAGCGATGAGACCCCCGCCGGTCGCGGCGAGCGCACCGATGAGCAGGCCGACGAACGCCATGAAGGAGGCGCGCGAGGCTGCGCTGGCGCTGGCATCGGCGGCCTGGGTGGCCATCGCGACCGCCTGCTGGCGCGTCTGGTTGACCTGCGCCTCGACGTTGTTGACGCGTGCCTGGGCCTCCTGCGGCGTGATGTGAGCCTGGGCGGCGACGATCGCGGTTATGCGCTGGCGGGCGGCATCGGCCTTGCCGGGTGCGGCAAACAGGTCCGGTACTTCCTGCGCGATGGCGTGGGCGGCATCGGGCGCCGACATCGTCGCGGGATCGGCGGGCGGCTGGTTGTTGATCAGCGCGGTCAGCTGCTTCTGGATCCCGTCGGGCGTGATGCCGGCAGCCTGGGCGGCCTGCGGCGCCGCAGCCTTGACGCCGTCGCCGAGGGCGGAAGCAGCGCCGCCGACTACCGATGTCGCGGCTGACAGGGTGCCGCCGAGAGCGGAGAACGCGCCGCCGACCAACCCGCCGACGGCGGTTGTGATCAGGTAGACGGTGAGCAGCAGGGCCAGGCCCCAGACCACCAGCCCGTGCATGGCGCCATCGAGGCGAGACGCGACGCCTGCCAGGCGAGCGGCGACGTAGCTGCCGGCGATCAGCGACAGGATCGTGCTGACCAGCCACCAGACCCCGGCACCGCTGCCGAGGCTGGAGGCGCTCGCGCTGTCGGCATGACCGGGATTGATCAGGCCGAGGCCGACGCCGGTGCCGAGAATGGCGAGTGCGATCTGGATCGCGACAACCAGGACGACGCCGCAGAAGATCGCCGACCAGGAGACGCGGACGCGCGTGCCGTCGCCCGCGGCCGGATAGGCCGCGGTCGCGTCATAGGAAGTGGACATGATTACAGAGGCTCCAGGAATGCTTGTGCGGCACCGGTATCGATCCGCAGCGGGTCTACTTCGTCGCGTCGCGCACCTTGTCCTTGAACGCTCCGGTCTCGGCCTGCGCCTCGCCCGCCGCCTTTTCCGCGCTGCCCTCGGCGGCTGTCACGCGATCCCCGGTCACCTTCCCGAAGGTCTCCTTGAGAGCCCCCTTGATCTTTCGGGCACCGCCCTCGATGCGATCCTTGTCCATGCTCGTCCTCCCGTTGCGAAAGCGGCCGACATGGCCGGCGTCGCGGTATGCCATGGAACGAGAAGTGGGCGGACTGGTTTCGTAGTCAAGTCACTGATAACCGCAGATTTTTACGGAAATACCTGGTGCTATTTACTTACTCGCCTGGGTCAAACGTACTGTGCGACCTGGTCATCGGACCGTCCGCTCTCCACGGTGCGGGTGGTCACGCGGTCCGGTCGGCGCCAGTTGCCCGCGCGGCGCCGGGCTTGGATTGCAGGGAGGCATGGAGCTCATCCATCGACATCCGTCCCTCGAACAGGACGATCTCCGGATCCGCAACGGCGATGTCCCGATCACCGTGCAGGGCGCGATGATTGAGCAGGAGCGCCTCGACTATGTCCGAGACATACTGGGAGACTTCGTCCCGGCTGGCAGGGCGCCCGCGTCTTCGTATGAAGGCGCGCCTGAAGCCCCGGATGAAGGCGTCCTTCGGCAACATGATCTTCTGTCGCGCCGCCGCGGGATCTCCGTCGGCCCGGAAGCGATCGGCCGGCGGCCCTGATGATCGATAGTACCAGTTGCCCGCCTGCAGCCGTTCAACGGCATAGTCGAGATAGTCGCGCCATGGGCCGGAGTGACCCTTGAGGTAACCGGCATTGCCGTTGCGGTCCGCCAGATCGATCCGCACTCCCCTGTCGGCATCCTCGAACCGGTCCGGGCCAACTTGCTTCAAGGCCATGGGGGCCGCCCGTCCGGGCAGAGCCGGCTGGGTCTCGGGCCGATGCGGCCCGGCATCGTGTCCAGCATGGAGCTGTCGAAATCCGCGCAATGGGGCCAGAACGGCGGTTCGCCCAGGACCATCGTGGCGCGTGGCCGGCTATCCGGGGGTGCCGCGTCCCTTGCCCTGGTGCACACGGGCGGCGTCATCCGCCTTGCCTGTGGGCTGCTCCGTGTGTTTCGCCGTGGTTGCCGCATGATTGCCGGTCACTTTCCCGAAGGCATCCTTGATGGAGCCCTCGAGCCGGCGGTCGCTGCCTTCGCTGCGATGATTGCCATCCGACGTCCCCCTGTCGGCACCGCTGTCCCGTCCACGGTCGGAGTGGGTCGAACGCCGCTGAGAGACAGTGTTCGTTACATCGAGTCTGTGGTCAACCTCCTGAAAAGGCTGATCATTACGCCTCCATCCTGGTCCTTTCGAACCGGCCGGCTGGTTCTTTTGCCCTGGTCCCGTCCGGCGATGCTGACGGGAACGACGATCTCCCGAGCCGTCCAGGCCGCGTTCGCGCGCCCAGATCACCGCGGCCGCCCGGCGATTGACGCCGATCTTGGCGTAGATCGCGGCCATATGATTGCGGATCGTCACACGCGACAGGCCGAGCCTTGCCGCAATCGCAACATCGTCCAGGCCTCCCGCCGCCAGGGTCAGGACCTCATGCTCGCGTTGCGAAAGGTCGGTCGTCTCCACCTGGGGGCGACTTTGTCCGGCCCGGGCCAGGTTGGCGAGCTTCTCGACGATGCGCTGCCCGAACCACGACGTGTCCTGCATGACCGCCTCGATGGCGGCCAGCAGTTCCTCCTGCGAGCGCTTCCGGGCCGTGATGTCCTGCATGACGCTGATGATGCAGGGCTCGCCCTGGATGGTCCCGGTTTCCGCCGACAGCAGGTAGTCGACCACCTCGCCATGCTTGGTCCGCAGCCGCACGTCCAGGCTATGCACGTGGCCAAGGTTGCGCAGCTCGTCGTGGATGCGTAGGTGGGCTGCCTCGTCGCCCCAGAGCTGCAGTTCGGCCATGCTCCGGCCGATTGCCTCGGTGCGGTCGTAGCCGGTGGCGGCGATGAAGGCGTCGTTGACATCGAGCGTCCGGCAATCCTCGAGTGCGCTCACCATCATCGGACCGGCCGCGATCCGGAACGCCTTCGAGAAGCGCTCCTCGCTGTGCTTCAGCGCCTCCTCGGCACGCCGTCGCGGCTCCAGGTCGGCAAACGAGAACAGCATGCAGGCATCGTCACCAACCTCGATCGGCTGCCCGGCCACGATCACCAGCTTGCTGCCGCCGTCGGCGAGCCTGAGCGTCGCCTCCATCTGCGGGATGGTGCGCCCCTCCTGCAGCCGCGCCACCGCCAGGTCACGATCGGACGCGGCCTCCAGCACGTCGACGTCGTAAAGCAGGCGGCCGAGCAGCTGCTCGCGCGCGAAGCCGCTCAGGTCGACGAAGCCCTGGTTGACCTTGACGTAGCGGAGATCGCTGAGGCGGCAGATGATCGCCGGCGCCGGATTGGCTGCGAACGTCGCCTCGAAGCGCTCCTCGGCGCTGTAGCGATCGGTCTCGTCGTTGATGATCAGCACCAGGCAGTCCGGCCGTCCGTCCGGGGTGTTCAGCACCAGGCTGCGCAGCCGGTGGGTCCAGCGCGCCGGTTCGCCGGGTGGCCCGACCTCGACCACCACCTCGTCGAACGCCTCGCCGGCCATGATGCGTTCCATCGGGTAGGCGCCCTCCGGCAACCGATGGTTGTTCCGGTAGCGCAACTCGAAGCGGGCACGATACTCGTCGATCGTCGCACCGAGATCGGCGATATCGACCACTCCGTGCATGTCGAGCGCCGCCTTGTTCGCCCAGGCGATGGTCTGGTCCGGATCGATGATCAGCACGCCGTCATCGAGGCCCAGGATGATCTGCTGCAGCTGCGTGCGATCCGCGCGGCGATGCGGAATGCTCTCTGGCATCGTGCTCGCTTCGGAAGGGTTCGGTGCTGGTTCGGCTTCGCGGCTCATGGCCATGGCAACGCGGCAGGCGGCTGGAAGTGTCGTGCACCCTTCTCGTCAAGTACGGAACAGGCGCATAGCGTCCGGCCTGTCCCCAAGGAGATCAGGATGCGACACTGCTCGACCAACACCCGCCTTGCTCTACTTGCCGGCATTGCGATGGCGGCCGGCGCTCCGGCCCTGGGCATCGCCGCCGATCGCGGCGCCCCCGCCACCACCGTGCGGACGGTGACCGACCACTATCACGGCGTTGCCGTCGCCGACCCGTATCGCTGGCTGGAGGATGGCAGCGATCCGGGGACAGCCGCCTGGTCGGCGGCGCAGAACGACCGCACCCGGGCCTACCTCGATCCGCTTCCGGCGCGCCGGCCCCTGCGCGACCGCATCATGGCCGTCGCCTCGCACACCTCGCCGTCGTATCACTCCCTGACCATGGCGGGCGGCCGGCTGTTCACGCTCACCGTGCAGCCGCCGAAGCAGCAGCCGATGGTGAGCGTCATGCCGGCCTCGGCGGATCCGGCGCAGGCGCGCGCGGTGGTCGACCCGAATGTCATCGATCCATCGGGGCAGACCGCCATCGACTGGTTCGTGCCGTCCCCGGACGGCAGGCGGGTCGCTGTGTCGCTGTCGCGCAACGGCAGCGAGGACGGCACCGTGCATGTGTATGACGTGGCCACCGGCCACGAGACCGGCGAAGCGGTGCCACGCGCGCAATATCCGACCGCCGGCGGATCGCTGGCCTGGCGCGCGGACAGCTCGGGCTTCTGGTACACGCGCTATCCTGGCCGCGAGCGTCCGGACGCCGACCGGCATTTCTTCCAGCAGGTGTTCTATCATCGCATCGGCACCGACCCGGCGACCGACAGCTATGTGCTGGGGCGCGACTTTCCGCGCATCGCGGAAATCCAGCTCGACAGCCGGGAGAACCCGGACGCCGTGCTGGTGTCGGTGGCGAACGGCGACGGCGGCGAGTACGAGCACTACGTGATTGCTGCCGGCGGCGGCCCGGGCGGTGACCATGTGGAGCAGGTGACCCATTTTGCCGACCAGGTGGTCGCCGGCACGATCGGACCGGACAACATCCTCTACCTGGTGTCCAAGCGGGATGCGCCACGCGGCAGGATCCTGGCGCTGGAGCTCACCGACCTCGCCCTGTCGCACGCGAGACTGCTGGTCCCGCAGGGCGAGGGCGCGATCGAGGGCGGCGGCGAATTCGGTGGCGAGGCGGTGGCGGTGACGCGCGACGCGCTCTACCTGCGCGAACTTGCCGGCGGCCCGTCGCGGGTGGCGGTCTTCGCCCATGACGGCACGCCGAGGGGCGAGATCGCGCTGCCGCCGATCGCCGCGGTGGACGAACTCGAGCCGACGCCGGACGGCCATGTGCTGTACAGCGTGCAGACCTACCTGCAGCCGACGCGGGTGCTGTCCTACGACGAGGCGACCCGGCGATCGGCGCCGACCGGTCTCGCCGAGACCAGTCCGGTGAGGTTCGACGATGCCGAGGTGGTGCGTATCTTCGCGACGTCGAAGGACGGCACCCGGGTGCCGGTGAACATCATCCGCCGTCGCGGTGCTCCCGCCGATGGCCGGCGACCCACCCTGCTTTATGGCTATGGCGGCTACGACGTCTCGATGACGCCACGCTTCGCCGGCGCGGCGACGCGGCTGTGGCTGGATGCCGGCGGCGAATATGCGGTCGCGAATATCCGTGGCGGCGGCGAATACGGCGAGACCTGGCACAGCGACGGCGCGCTGACCCACAAGCAGCACGTGTTCGACGATTTCCTCGCCGCCGGCCACGCGCTGATCGCGCACCACATCACCTCGCCGGCGCATCTTGCCATCCTCGGCGGCAGCAACGGCGGCCTGCTGATGGGTGCGGCGCTGACGCAGGCGCCGTCGATGTTCCGTGCCGTGGTGTCGCTGGTCGGCATCTACGACATGATGCGCATCGAGCTCGACCCGAACGGCGCCTTCAACGTGACGGAATTCGGCTCGGTGAAGGATCCGGCGCAGTTCCGGGCGATGCTGGCCTATTCGCCGTACCAGCATGTGCGCGACGGGGTGCGCTACCCGGCGGTATTCATGGCGACCGGCACGCATGACGGACGGGTCAATCCGGCGCAGTCGCGCAAGATGATCGCGCGCCTGCAGTCGGCGACCGCGTCCGGCTATCCGGTCTATCTTTCGATCAGCGACAAGGCCGGGCACGGCATCGGCAGCGCGCTCAGCGTGCGCGTCGACCAGCAGGCGGACTACATGGCGTTCCTGTTCGACCAGCTCGGCATGAAGCTGCCGCCCGGAGGCTGATCAGGAGAGAGCAGAAACGAAACCGGCTCCCCGCGAACGGGGAGCCGGCTCGTCAGGCGCGAGAAATCAGGTCCGGCTTACTTCTGGTAGCCAGCCTGGCGGATGGTCCGGTTGGTCGAGGCCTGCGCCGAAGCAAGCGCCTGATCGACCGTCTGCTGGCCGGCGAGCGTCGCCGCGACGGTCTGGCCGACGCTGGTGCCGATCGCCTGGAACTGCGGGATGCCGACATACTGGGCGCCGGTATAGGGCCGCGGGTTCTTGGTCTGGCCGGTCGGGTTGGAGTGGTTGATGGCGTCCTCGACGAAGGACGAGAACGGCGCAACCTGCTTGTACTCGGGCGCCGCGAACGACGAGGCGCGCGTGCCGGGCGGAATGGTGACCCAGCCATCGGTCTGCGCGACCAGCTTGATGTAGTCCTTCGAGGTCGCCCAGGTCACGAACTGGCGGGCGGCGTCGAGATGCGGCGAGCTCTTCGGGATCGCCAGGTTCCACGACCACAGCCAGGTCGGACCGCCGGTGAAGCTGCCGGTCGGCGACGCCGCGAAGCCGACATTGTCGGCCACGGTGGACTGCTTCTTGTCGTAGACGATGCCGGCCGCCGAGGTGGCGTCGATCCACATGCCGCAATGCCCGCTTGTGAACAGCGACAGGTTCTCGTTGAACCCGTTCGAGGACAGGCCCGGCGGTCCGTCGGCCTTCAGGATGTCATCATAGTAGGTGAGCGCCTGCTTCCAGGCGGCGGTGTTGATGGTCGGGTGCCAGTGCATGTCGAACCACTGGCCGCCCATCGCCGTCACCAGCGTCGAGAAGTAGGCCATGTTCTCGCCCCAGCCCGGCTTGCCGCGCAGGCAGATGCCGTAGATGCCATGCGACTTGTCGGTGATCTTGTCGGCGAATTCGCGGATCTGGTCGTAGGTCGGCGCTGCCGGCATGGTGATCCCGGCCTTCTTGAACAGGTCGGTCCGATACAGCGTCATAACGCTCTCGGCGTAGAACGGCAGCGCGTAGAGCTTGCCTTTGTAGCTGATGCCCTCGCGCACCGGGGCCAGGATGTCCTCGGCGTCGAAGCCCGCCGGCAGGTTGTCCATCGGCTCGATCCAGTTCTGCTTCGCCCATATCGGCACCTCGTAGTTGCCGATGGTCAGCACGTCGAACTGGCCGGCGTGGGTGGCGATGTCGGTGGTCACGCGCTGGCGCAGCACGTTCTCCTCGAGCACCACCCAGTTCAGGTGGATCCCCGGGTGCGACTTCTCGAACACCGGCGTCAGCTTCTGCATCTGGATCATCTGGCCGTTGTTGACGGTCGCGATCGTCAACGTCGTGTCGGCCTGTGCCGAGCCCGCAAGCGCCATCCCGGCGGCGGCCACGGCGGCCGTCAGCCCGTGCTTCTTGTTCATCTTCATAAACGTCTTCCCCCTGCCGGCGGTCAGCTCATCCAGTTGCCGCCGTCGATATTGTATGTCTGCGCAACGATATAGTCCGAGTCCGGGCCGGCTAGGAAGAGGGCCAGTCCGGCGACCTCGTCGGGACGCGCCATCCGGCCGAACGGTACCGACGCGGCGACCTGGCGCTTCTTCTCGCCGGGCTGCAGGCCCTCGTAGCGGGCGAAGCGGGCATCGACATCGTCCCAGTGCTCGTTGTCGACCACCCCGGGCGCGATGGCGTTGACGTTGATGCCATGCCGGATCAGGTCGAGCCCGGTGCTCTGGGTCAGGCTGATCACCGCCGCCTTCGAGGAGCAGTAGATCGCCACCAGCGGCTCGCCACGCCGCCCGGCCTGGGAGGCAAAATTGATGATCTTGCCCCCGCTTCCCTGGGCGATCATCTGCTTCGCCACCGCCTGCAGGGTGAACAGCAGTCCCTCGACATTGACCGCATAGACCCGCTGGTAGCTGGCCCGGGTTATCTCGACGGTCGGGGCGAGGTCGAAGATGCCGGCGTTGTTGACCAGGATGTCGATGCGGCCATAGCGCGCAACCACCGCCGCCACCAGCGTGTCGATCGAGTCCTGGCGGGTCACGTCCAGCGCCAGTCCGATGCAGCCGCCGCCGATCTCGGCCGCTGCCGCCTGGGCGCCGGCTTCGTTGAGGTCGGCGATCACCGCGATGGCACCCTCGCTCGTGTAGCGCTCGGCGATGGCGCGGCCGATGCCACGCGCGCCACCGGTGATGATGGCGACCTTGCCCTGCAGGATCATGCCTGCCTCTCCTTCGTCGATGGTGTCGCGGATGGCCGGCATGCCCGGCCATAGATGCGCAGCACGTCGCGCACGCTCTCGATCAGCAGCGTGCGGGCCAGCGGCGGAATGGCGCCGAGCATGACGCGCTCATGCAGCCGCGGCAGGTGCTGGCTGACCAGCGTCTCAGGGATCGGGCTGTCGCCGAGACGGCCCAGCAGCGCGTCCACCGCCGCCTGCGCCGCCGGCACCGGCCAGTAGTAGCGGATGCGGTCGCTGTAGCTGTAGTGGCGCAGCAGGCGCTGCTCGTCGAACGTGCCGGGATAGTGGCTCCGCCAGTGCTTCGGCTCGGCCAGCATCACCGTCTCCATGGTGTCCACAAGCCGGTCGTGTCCGGGATGCAGGATGCCGTCGATCGCGTCCAGCCCGTACAGCGCCTCGCGCAGCGCGAAGGTCAGGCCGGGACCGACCTTCAGGATCGGATAGCCGTCCTGCACCAGGCGCCGCAGGCTCGCTTCCGGCTGGTAGTCGGTGGAATGTGCCTCGAACACCAGTCCCGGCATGGCGTCGAGGGATGCGCTCAAAGCCAGCGCACGCTCCGGCGCATACACCGCGACGTTCTCGTGCCCGAACTCGACGCCGGGCTGCACCACGATCGCCAGCACCCGGCGCCAGGCGTCGCCCTTCGCCACGTCGCGGAAGGCGTCCGCATGGACGGCGTAGGTGGCGAGGACGGCATCGGCCTCGGTCGGCTGCAGATGGTCGAGCGCCTCGAGCGCGCCGCCGGGGGTCGGGACCTCGGTGCCGATGACGTACACCGCCTGCCCGGGGGCGGCATGCTCGGCGGCGGCGGCCAGGCGGGCGGCGCGTCCGGCGGTCTGGGTGTCGTCCAGGGCAGCGGGCTCCCCCGCGCAGCCCATGCTGGCATCGAGATGCAGCTTCACGTAGCCGGCTTCGGCGTAGCCCGCGATCATCCGCTCGGCGCGCGCCATCGCCTCGTCCGCCGGCAGGTGCTTCCAGGGATTGGGTCCGAGATGGTCGCCGCCCAGGACGACGCGCTCGCGTGCGAAGCCCACATGATCCGCAATGCCGTGCACGAAGTCGCGGAAGGCGGCGGGCGTCATGCCGGTATAGCCGCCCTCCTGGTTGACCTGGTTGCAGGTCGCCTCGATGAGGACCTCGGTGCCGTCGTCGCGTGCCTGCAGCAGCGCCGCCTCGATCACCAGCGGATGCGCCGAACAGATCGACACGAGACCGGCGGGCACGCCCTGCACGCGCGCGGCGGCGAGGCGGGTGAGGGCCGGGCTTGTCACGTGGCGTCTCCGGCCTGGCTGGAGATCAGGGCGTCGAGGTCGGCGAAGCTGCTGGCGCCTTCCATCGGTCCGCGTACTCCGACAGCGAGCGCACCGCTGGCGGTTGCATAGCGCAGGCTGTCCGCAGCACCCATGCCCATCAGGCGGCAGGTGACGAAGGTGGCGCCGAAGCAGTCGCCGGCGCCGGTCGGGTCGATCTCCGCGACGCCGAAGGCCGGTGCGTGATGCGCGCCGTCACGATCGTAATGGCTGGCACCGTCCGCCCCGCGCTTGACCACGATCTCGCGCACCCCGAGCGCCAGGATCTCGGCGATGGCGCCGGCTTCGTCGGTCGCCGTGGTCAGCAGGGTGAGTTCCGGCCCGCTCGGCAGGAAGATGTCGCAGCGTCGCAGCATCTCCTGCAGCGCCGCGCGCATCCCCGGGGCGCGCAGGATCTCCTTGCGCACGTTGGGGTCGAAGGAGACGGTGCCGCCGCTGTCGCGAACCCGCGCCACTGCCCCGTTGGCCGCCTCGATCAGGTGGTCCGAGAACAGCGACGAACCCATCACGTGCAGGTGGCGGCAGGACCGCAGCAGGCGCTCGGCGGCATCGTCGATCCGCATCGCGCCGCTGGCGCTGTGCCGGATGTTGAAGACGAAGTCGCGCTCGCCATCCTCGCGGTAGCGCACGAAGGCGCTGCCGGTGACCAGGTCCGGATCGATCCGGATGGCGCCGACATCGACGCCGTCGCGCTGCAGGCGCTCGATATTCAGGCGGCCGAAATCGTCGTCGCCGACGCAGGCGATCATGCCGGCCGGCGCGCCGAGCCGTGCCACCTGGTCGATGAAGATCGCCGGCGCGCCGGACGGGAACGGGCCGATCAGGGGGAGCGGTTCGCGGAAGCCCTGGCCGGGCGTCTCGGCCATGATCTCGACCAGGATCTCCCCGATGGTGACGATCATCCCGGTCGATGCGTCTGGCATCCGGTGGCTCCTTCTGTCCGGCCGCCCGAGGTCGTAGCGTTTTCGCAAGCAGACCGCGAGTGGGCGGCAAGCCTGGAGCACATGATGGCGCGCGCGAAGAAGGCTGTATCCCATCCGATACGCATCGGCATCGGCGGCTGGAACTTCCCGGAGTGGCGGGACAATTTCTATCCCAAGGGACTGCGGCAGGCCGACGAGCTGGCCTATGCCTCCGCCCGGCTCGGCTCGATCGAGATCAACGGCACCTTCTACCGCACCCAGACGCCGCAGACCTTCCGGTCATGGCGCGACGCGGTGCCGGAGGACTTCGTGTTCTCGGTGAAGGCCGCGCGGGGTGCCGCGCAGCGCAAGGACGCCAGCGAGGCGGCGCCGGCGATCGAGCGGTTCCTCGGTTCCGGGTTGACCGAGCTGGGACCGGCGCTGGGGCCGATCCTGTGGCAGCTGCCGCCCGGGCGGCGCTTCGACGCGGACGCGCTGGCCGCCTTCCTCGACCTGCTGCCGGCGGAGCGTGACGGGATCGCGCTCCGTCATGCGCTGGAGGCACGGCATCCAAGCTTTTCGAGCGACCCGGCGCTCAGGCTGATCGAGCAGCGCAACGTCGCGCTGGTGGCGCTCGACCTCGACCCGCAGGCGCCGGGGACCGAGACCGGCTATCCGCTCACCGCGGACTTCGCCTATCTGCGCCTGCAGGCGACACGCGACGAGGAACCGCTAGGCTATGCCCCGGAGCATCTCGATGCCTGGGCCGCGCGGCTGCGCGCACTGTCGCGGGAGCGGCCGGTCTATGCCTACGTCATCTCCGGCGCCAAGCACCGCGCCCCGGCAGCCGCGCAGGAGCTGATCCACAAGCTGAAAGCGTGAAACCCAGGTCACATCTTGCGGTGCGGCAGGTGCAGCCTTTAATGACACCCGTCCGGCCATGGTGGCCGGTCGAGACGTTCTCAGGGCGGGGTGAAATTCCCCACCGGCGGTGATTATGTCCGGCTCCCGGCTTCGGCCTGGAACCGGCCGTTTCAGCCCGCGAGCGCCTGCCAATTTCGGCAGGGTCAAGCAGACCCGGTGTGATTCCGGGGCCGACGGTATAGTCCGGATGGGAGAGAACGCGGTTCGGCACGCCCGTCCCTGAAGGGATGTGCGCGTGCCCGTACAACCGTGCCCTCCTGTCCGCATGCCCCGGGTGCGTCCGCAGGGACGGGGTGGATGCAGCAGGGCACGACGCAGCAGGTCGATCCGGACGCTATCGCGCTGGCCTATCAGGCCGCGATCGCCGAGGCCGTGCGCCGTGTCGGCGCCACCGCGCCCAATCCGCCGGTCGGCTGCGCGATCCTCGATGCGCAAGGGCATATCCTGGCGGTGGCGGCGCACCATCGCGCCGGGGAGCCTCATGCGGAAGCGCTTGCGCTGCGCCGGTGCGAAGCCGCCGGAGTGCTGGCGCGGGCGGCCACCGCCGTCGTCACCCTCGAGCCCTGCAACCATGTCGGCCGCACCCCGCCCTGCACCGGGGCGATCCTGGCGAGTCCGATCCGTACCGTCTGGATCGGCGTGCGCGATCCGAACCCGCGCGTGGCCGGCGGTGGCGCCGGGCGACTGCGCGATGCCGGCCTCGACGTGCATATGGCCGCGCCGGACAGCCCGCAAGCTCGCGACTGCCTGGCGCTGATCGCGCCGTTCGCCAGCGCCTTGCGCGGACGTCCCTGGGTCACCGTCAAGCAGGCGCTCGATTTCGACGGCGGCATGATCCCGCCACCCGGCGCCCGCACCTTCACCTCGCCCTCGTCGTTGCAGCTCGCGCACCGGCTGCGCCGCGCCACCGATGCGATCGTCACCGGGCTCGGAACGATAATCGCCGACGCGCCCGAATTCACCGTCCGGCATGTCGCCGATCATCCGGAGCGCCGTCGTGTCATCGCCGTACTGGACCGCGGCGACGGCCTGCCCGCAGCCTGGCGGCGGCAGGCCGAAGCGCGCGGCTTCAGGTTACGCACGGCGCCCGACCTGCCGGCCCTGATGCAGGGGCTGCGTGACGACGGGGTGCTGTGGGCCATGGTCGAGGCCGGCCCGCGCCTGCTCGCGAGCCTGCGGCGCACCGATCTGTGGGATGACTGGCTGACCATACGCCGGCAGCCGGATGCCGGGGATCTGGTCAGCGTGCGCGCCCGCACCGCGACGACGCCGTTGCGACTGATCGACGGGATCCCCTCGGAAATCACTTTGGAACAGGAGGCCACATGTTCTCCGGCATCATAGAAACCCTCGGCCGGGTACGTGCCGTCGAGCCGGGCGGGAAGGATATCCGGCTGGTGCTGGACACCAGCCTGACCGACCTCGCCCTTGGCGAAAGCGTCGCGGTCAACGGCGTCTGCCTTACCGTCACGTACAGCGACGCCGGCGGGGCCGCGATCTTCTTCGTCAGCCCGGAGACGCTGCATCGCACCTCGCTCGGACGGCTTGGCGAAGGTGATCAGGTCAACCTTGAGCGGGCGGTGACGCCGACCACGCGGCTGTCCGGCCACATGGTGCAGGGCCATGTCGACGGCACCGCAACGCTCGCCTCGGCGACGCCGCAGGGTGACGCCTGGGCCGTGCAGCTCGACGTGCCGCAGGCGCTGCGGCGCTATTGCGTCGAGAAGGGGTCGATTGCGCTGGACGGCATCAGCCTGACCATCAACGCGATAGGAACCGCCAACGCCCCGGACCACTTCAGCCTCGCGTTGATGATCATCCCGCACACCTGGGAGCACACCACCCTCGGCCGGCTGGTTCCGGGTGCGTCCCTCAATGTCGAGGTGGACGTCATCGCCAAGTATGTGGAGCAGCTATGCCAGCCCCGGACCTGAACCCGCCCCCGCTGCAGATCCCTGCTCCTCTCGCCGAGGCGATCGCAGCACTGCGGGACGGCCGCATGGTGATCATGGTCGATGACGAGGATCGCGAGAACGAAGGCGACCTGGTGCTGGCCGCCGAGCACGCGACGCCCGAGGCGGTGAACTTCCTGGTCACGCACGCCCGCGGGCTGGTCTGCCTGGCGCTGGAGGCCGACCAGCTCGACCGCCTCGGCCTGCCGATGATGGTGCGCAACAACACCGCGCCGCGTGGCACGGCCTTCACCGTCTCGATCGAGGCACGTGACGGTGTCGATACCGGCATCTCGGCGCATGACCGCGCCCGCACCATACAGGTCGCCGCCGCGCCGGATGCGCGCGCCGACGACCTGGTGTCGCCCGGCCATGTCTTTCCGCTGCGCGCTGCCCAGGGCGGCGTGCTGGCACGAGCGGGTCACACCGAGGGGTCGGTCGACATCCTGCGCCTTGCCGGGCTCAGGCCGGCGGCGGTGATCTGCGAGGTGATGAGCGCCGACGGCAGCATGGCGCGGCTGCCCGAGCTGCGCGAGTTCGGCACCCGGAACGGCATCCCGATCGTTAGCATCGCCGACCTGGTACGCTACCGGCTGGCGCTGGCCGCGAGCGGCGCCAACGCGGCCCTGTTCAACCCGCTGCCGGATCGCCTCGATCCGGTCGGCAGCGCACGCCTGCCGAGCGCGTTCGGCCAGGTGCATGCCGGCGGACCGGATGGCGCCTTCACCGTGCATGCGTTCCGCGATCCCCGTGACGGCATCGAGCATCTTGCGATCGTCAGCGGCGACCTCCAGTCGTGCGACGCGCCGCTGGTGCGGCTACATTCCGAGTGCCTGACCGGGGATGCACTCGGCTCGCTGCGCTGCGATTGCGGCGAGCAATTGCGTCGCGCCCTGCACCTGATTTCGGGAAGCCCCGGCGGGGTCCTGGTCTATCTGCGCGGCCACGAAGGGCGCGGCATCGGTCTTGCCAACAAGATCCGCGCCTATGCGCTGCAGGACCAGGGACTGGATACTGTCGACGCCAACCACAGGCTCGGCTTCGCCACCGACGAGCGCGACTGGGGGATCGCCGCGCGCATCCTGCGTCAGCTGGCGGTCGAGCGGCTGGATCTGCTGACCAACAATCCCGACAAGATCCGCGCCTTGCGTGCCAACGGCATCGATGTGCGCCGGCAGGTCCCGCTGGAGATCGTGCCCAATCCGCACAACCGCGCCTATCTCGAGGCGAAAGCGATGCGGCTCGGCCATGGCCGGCAGCCCGATCACGCTGCCGCGGCGCAGTGAACCGTCAGCTGGAGACATACGCATGAGCAAGCCGGACGCAACGGGCGACGCGCCGCTCCTCGCCTTCGAGACGCCACCGCGCCTCGCTTTGGTGGTCAGCCGCTTCAACACCGACGTCACCGGCGGTCTGCGCGCGGGCACCGTTGCGTGGCTGGCGGAGCATGGCATCGGCCTGCGTGACGAGGACATCTTCGCCAGTCCCGGCGCCTTCGAACTGCCGCTGCTGGCGCAGGCGCTGGCGCGTACGCGGCGCTATGACGGGGTGATCTGCCTCGGCTGCGTGATCAAGGGCGATACAGCGCATTTCGAGTTCATCAGCCTGGGTGCGGCAACCGGCCTGATGCAGGCGTCGCTCGTCACCGGCGTACCGATCGCGTTCGGCGTGCTCACCACCTACACCGAGGAACAGGCGGTGGTGCGTTCGCGTGACGACGCCCACAACAAGGGCAGGGAGGCGGCGGCGGCGTGCGTGGAGAGCATCGCAATCCTTCAGGAGATCGCGAGGAGAGACTGAATTTCTGTCGACTTCTCGAAGCGGGATGCTCGATACTCCTGTTGCCTGATGGGTGTGGCGACGGAGGCAGCGTGTGTCCGTTCTTCTCGACCAGTGGCTTGATTTTGCCGTGCATCACTATGTCTGCGTCGGATTGGGCGCCATCGTGTTCGCCGTGCTCCTGAACCTGGCGCTGCTGCGCGGACCCGACCTGATCGTCTCGATGCGCCATTTGCGGCACTGAAGCCCGGCTGGGCCAGGGTAGCAGCAGGGACTGCGATCGGACCGGGCACGCGGTCGGCAACGTCCCAGCCGCCAGGTGCCTCTTACCGTGCGACCAGGTCGACTTCCGTCAGGGTGTCGGCAGTCGCCCGCTGACCCTGGGCCTGCAGGAGAGCCTGTTCGGGGTCGTCCACATTCAGGAAGTCCAAGGCGCCCTGCCGGTACGACTCCGTCGCGGCATTCAGCGTCAGCCGGCTCTGCCGCACCACCTCGAGCGCCTGCCGGCGTTGGCGCTGGGTCCGGGCGTAGCCGGTGAGCGCGTCATCGACGTCGCGCCTGTTGCCGAGTCCGGCGGTCTGGAAGGCCAGCCTGCCTCGCGCAGGTCAGGACGCCGGCGCGCCAGTTGCGAGGGCAACCCGACCCGCCCCGACCGATCAGGCCAGCACGTGGTCGCGCTGCAGCTCAGCCACCATCTCGAATGAATGCCGGCGTGCCTCGTGATCGTAGATCTGCGCCGCCACCATCAGCTCGTCCGGGCGGTGCATCTCGATGAAGCGTTCTATTCCGTCCCGAACCGCGAGCCGGTCGCCAACCACCGCGGCACTGAGGGATCGCATGATGCCGGCCGCCTCCATCGGCGACCACAGCTCGTCCATGCTGTCGACCGGCGGCTGCAGCTTGATCGGCTGGCCGCGCCGCAGCATCATGAACTGCTGCTGTGCCGAGGTGAACAGGCGCCGGGCCTCGCGCCCGGTGTCGGCGGCGAACACGTTCACGCCGAGCATCACGTGCGGCTTGTCGAGTGCATCCGACGGCTCGAAGCGGCCGCGGTACAGTTCGATCGCGGTGTCCATCAGGTCCGGTGCGAAGTGCGAGGCGAATGCGAACGGCAGGCCGAGCATCGCGGCGAGCTGCGCGCTGTACAGGCTGGAACCGAGCAGCCAGATCGGCACGTCCAGGCCGGCGCCGGGAACCGCCTGCACCGCCTGGCCCGGCACCGCCGGCTGGAAGTAGGACTGCAGCTCGACCACGTCGTTGGGAAAGCGGTCGGCGCTGCCCGGATCGCGCCGCAACGCCAGCATGGTGCGCTGGTCGGAGCCCGGGGCGCGGCCCAGGCCCAGATCGATGCGGCCAGGATGCAGCGCCGCCAGTGTGCCGAACTGCTCGGCAATGGTGAGCGGCGCATGGTTCGGCAGCATGATGCCGCCCGAGCCGACCCGTATGCGGCTGGTGCCACCCGCCACATGGGCGATGACCACGGCGGTGGCCGCCGACGCGATGCCCGGCATGTTGTGGTGCTCGGCGACCCAGTAGCGCCGGTAGCCCAGCGCCTCGGCGTGGCGGGCGAGGTCCAGGGTGTTGCGCAGCGCCAACGCCGCGTCGCCCCCCTCGATGATCGGGGACAGGTCGAGGACGGAGAACGGGATCATCTTCGTAACATGGGAAGGTCTCGCACGGCTGCCAAGTGGCGGACTACGCTTGATCCCGTGCATGCACCGGGGACACGCTTCGCGCTTGGCTATGGGATCCTGCTGGCCTTCCTGTCGCCCCGGGCCGATGCCCAGACCGCGTCCGGCGGGGCTCAGCCATTCACTCTTACGAAGCCGGCCCCGGGGGCGCAGGCGCTCAGCCTGAGCGACAGCGTCACCGCCTCGCCGATACATACCATCATCCCGCGCATCACCGCCGGCGAGCAGCCACGCGAAGTGCTCCATGACACCCAGACCGGCACCAGGACAGAGGAGTTCGGCACCGCCTACAGCTATGCCAACCCGCTCTACGGCACCAACCATGTCGGTGTGGACGAGGTGGGCGGCACCCAGGGCGGCGGCGGCGCCGGTGTCCCGAACATCCTGAGCTTCGTCGTGGCACGCTGGGGCTATCCGCCGAAGCCGCTTCCCTCAATCGCCGGACTGGATACCAGGCCGGTGCCGCCGGATGTGAAGCTGATCCGCTACCTGATGCGCGCCGACCCGGTGCGCTTCCCGGATCAGGACGCGGCGAGGGTGATGGACCTCGCCCTGCACAGCATGGGACGCGCTGCGACGACACAGATCGAGATCGCTCCCGCCCCGGCGAACCTGGACCCGCAGGCGCAGGCGGAGTTGCTGCGCAGCGTTGCCCTTGCGCTGGTGCACGAGGGGGTGCATCCGGCGGCGATCCTGTTCCACGGGACGCGCATCCTGCCGCGCGGGATCGAGGAGCGCGGAACGCCGGTGCCGGGCCACCGCATCAGCCTGGTGCTCGTCGCCGATGGCGAGGGCGGCTGAACTGCGTCGGCGGCAAGGCGGCTGCCGTCCTTGATCCATGATATCGCCCCGCGACCCGTGGCGCGGTGCATGCACGGCATGCATCCCGCAACCATGCAGGGTATACCCACCGGTGCAGCAAGGGGGGGTTTGATGGTGCGTCGACTGCGTCGGCTGTTGGCGTGCTGCCTGCTGCTGCCGGGCGGGCTGCCGGCGCATGCGGATCCGGCGCTGCACTGGCACAGCGCCAGCGGGCTGCTCGCCGATGGCCGCAGCTATTGCGCCCTCAAGTTCGACCAGGACGGCGAGGCGACCCTGGCATTGCGCTACGATGCCGGCTCCGACCAGCCGACGCTGTCGCTGAACGTGGCGGCCTGGCCGGTGCAGGTGGATCGCCCGACTTTCAGCTTCGACCGCGCCGGAACGTTCGTGCCGCTCGGCGAGAGCGGTCCGGTCGGCCTGGTGGCGCCGATCTCGATGGCCGACCTGGGGCGCTTCCTGGATCCCGCGCAGACACTGACCCTCTCGACGCCGCAATGGCCGACGCGGGCGGTACGCATCGACATGCAGCCGGGTGACGAGGCAATCCAGAACTTCAGGCTGTGCGTGCAACTGCACCAGCCGCCGGCGCCGGTGGAGGATACCGGTCAGAACGGGTAGGTCAGCCGCCCCATCATGGCCTGCGAAGTGTATCCCGGCGCAGGCGACGCGTCGCAGGCCAGTCTGCCTGCAAGCTTGCGGATGGTGGACAGCTCCAGGCCAGCCGGCAGGGTGGCGACGGCATCGGGCAGCCGCGACGTTGCGTTGAAGCTGGTGCTGGCCGGTGCGATGGCGAAGCACGCGGTGCTGCTCCAGTGGTTTTTGACGCCCACTTTTTTCATGGGACGGCGAGGCCGGTCGCAGCATCGATGGCCTGATGGGCTGCCTCGAGGGCGAGCTATCCCGTCCGGGATCCCTGCCGCCGCGCCACTTGCGCAGGGCGGACGGCATACGCTCCCTGCAGGAAGCCTCCAGCAGCCATTTCGGCACCACGCCGACTGCCATGCTGCTGCGCCAGCGTCTCGAACAGGCACGCGCCGGCCTTCGCCGGGGCAAGGCGCTGGCTGTCCATCTGCCGGTGCAGGCGACGCTGTCGGCGGCGGGCCTGGTGTATCGCAGCCGCAACCCCGCGCTGCCGCGAGCGTAAAGCGTAGCATTGTTGCCGCCGCCGCCCCTGGGCGCCTTGGCAGTGCTCGCGTGAGTAACCTGGTCCAGTCAAGCGGGTAGCGCATCGCAGAGGATCGGCGTGGTCGCGGCGGTAGCAGTCCCGGCACTGTGCTGCATCTTGCCCTACCGATTACCCTGGCGGCGGTGGGGCACAGCGCACTTTCAGTGAGGCAGAGATGAAATTTCGCAAACTTGGCGACAGCGACATCACCGTATCCGAGATCGCGTTCGGATCGTGGCTGACGACGTCCGGTGGCGTCGAGAAGCAGACCGCAATCGCCTGCGTCCACCGTGCGCTCGATCGCGGCATCACCCTGATCGACACGGCCAACGTCTACGGCCGCGGCGCCGCCGAGACGGTGCTGGGCGAGGCGCTGGCAGGCCTGCCGCGTGACAGCTACGTGCTGGCCACCAAGCTCTATTTCCCGATGAGCGACACCGATCGCGGCCTGTCCCGGGCACAGGTGCACAAGCAGATCGACGCTTCGCTGGCGCGGCTGAGGGTCGATCACGTCGATCTCTACCAGTGCCACCGCTATGACGCCGATGCGCCGCTCGAGGAGACGATGGAGGCGCTGACCGAGATCGTGAAGGCCGGCAAGGCACGCACACTCGGCTTCTCGGAATGGCCGGCGGACCGGATCGCCGCGGCGCTGGCTCTGCCGGGCGTTACGAAGTTCGTGTCCAGCCAGCCGCAGTATTCGCTGCTGCACCGTGATCCGGAGCGCGAGGTCATGCCACTCTGCGCACGCTCGGGGATTTCGCAGATCGTCTGGTCGCCGCTTGGCCAGGGCGTGCTGACGGGCAAATACGCCCCCGGCGCCAACGTGCCGTCCGACAGCCGCGCCGCCAGCGAGGCGATGAACGGCGCCTTCCGCAAGCAGTGGCTTGAGCCGCCGGTGCTGGAGGCGGTGCAGGCGCTGAAGCCGTTGGCGCAGCAGGCCGGCCTGACACTGGCCCAGTTCGCCATCGCCTGGGTGCTGCGCGAGGCCAATGTCGCTTCGGCCATCATCGGCGCATCGCGGCCCGACCAGATCGACGAGAACATCAAGGCGTCCGGCCACGACGTGCCGCCTGGCCTGTTCGTGGAAGCCGAGCGCATCATCGGCCGGGTCGTCTAGCGGTCGGAGTGGTATGGGCGGCGAGAGTGGTACGGGCGGCCGGACTCGAACCGGCATGGGCGAGGCCCTACGGATTTTAAGTCCGTTATGTCTACCATTCCATCACGCCCGCGCGCACGCGGCTGCTTGAACCTACAGGGCGAGCCGCGGCCACCGCAAACCCGGGAGCGAAACGCGGCTACCGGCCCTAGCCCATGCGCAGCAGCGCCGCGCCGTGCAGCCGGAGCCAGGCCTCCGCGCGCTGCCGGTGCGGGGTCAGCGCCGCCACCAGGGCCCAGAAGTTGGCTCCGTGATCCAGGTGGCGAAGATGCGCCAACTCGTGCGCGACGACGTAGTGCTGGATCTCCGGCGGGGCCATCACCAGGCGCCAGCTGAACATCACCACGCCGTCGGACGAGCAGCTGCCCCAGCGGCTACTGGTATCCTTGATCGCGAGCCGTCGTGGCCGCAGGGCGGCACCAGTCGCGACCGAGGCCTCGGCGATGCCCCGGGCCAGCGCACCCAGCACATCGCGTGCCTCGCCACGCAGGAAATCCAGCACCCGGCGCTGCAGGAAGGCGTGATCGCCGCTGACCCGGATCTCGCCGGCCTCGACCCAGACGCCGCGACGCGCCTGCGGATGGTGGCGGATCACGTGCGGCACGCCACTGAGCGAAACCATGGCCTCCGCATCGAAAACCACGTGGCCAGGGAGTGCCGCCAGCTTGCCGGAGATCCAGCCGGAGTGGGCGTGCAACAGGGCAAGTCCCGCTTCCCGGGTGATACGCGGGGGCAGCGTCACCACCACCGTTCCGGCGCGCGGGTCGATCCGTAGCGAGACCCGCCGCGCCTGCCGTGACCGCTGCCATCGTATCGGCGTCTCGCCGCCCGCGAGCAGCAGCATTTCCGGCGGCGGCGCCATTCCGGTGCGCTTCTGGCCCGCGCGCTTCTGGTCCGTACGCTTCTGGCCGGTACGCTTCAGCTTGCGGACCGGCTCCCGGCTCATGAAGCCCGCTCGACCCGTCGCCGGCGCATCGTCGGTGGCACCGCCGGCCGGCCGATGGCGCGCGGCGTACGCCCGGGCCAGTCGACGACATGATGCTCGATCGGACCGGCCTCGCGCTCGCCGACGACCCGGCCGCGCACCGAGATCCCGGCCTCGTGCACGCTCTCCGCCCGGCCGGAGACCAGCGGATGCCACCAGGCGAGGTCGCGACCTTCCTGCAGGCGCCGGTAGCCGCAGGAGGGCGGCAGCCAGTCGATCTCGGGCAGGCTCTGCGGGGTGAGGCGCACGCAATCCGGCACCTTGCGCTGCCGCTTCGCGTAGTCGGCGCACTGGCAGCTCTCGGGATCGAGCAGGCGACAGGCGACGTTGGTGAAGATGACCTCCTCGGTGTCTTCGTCGCGCAGCTTGTGCAGGCAGCAGCGGCCGCAGCCGTCGCAGAGCGATTCCCACTCCTGCGTGGTCATCTCGTCCAGGCGCTTGCGCTTCCAGAAGGGCTCGGTCATGCGCCGGAAGAATAGGGCGACCGCCGGCAGGCTGGAAGTGCCGGCTAATGCCGGGTCAGGAATGCAGCACCGGCGAGCAGGAACGCCAGCACCAGGCTGGCGGCGAGGCCTGGGGCGAGCTGTGGCAGCCAGATCCAGCGCAGCCGGTCGAAGCGCTTGGCGCCGAGGCTCGCGGCCGCCCGCGCCTCGCCGCGTTGCAACTGCCAGAACGAAGCCAGGACAGGCGTCAGCAGCACCGGCAGCGCCAGGGCGAGGCGCCATACACGCAGCCCGGCCGGGCTGGGGGGATGGTTCAGCAGCACGGGCAGGATCGCGGCGGTGATCGCGCCTGGCAGCATGAGCGCGATCACCGCCAGCTTGGGCCAGGCCCTCAATCAGGCGTCACTTCGCGCTGATCCAGGCTTCGAACCGGCGTCCCAGCGGTTCGAGTTGAGCTGCCCAGAAATCCTCGTCGAGCATGAGCGTGTCGGCATGTCGCGGCACCGGAGCCGCCGGTGCGGGTTTGTCGGTCGAGGCGGTTGCCCCCGGAGGGTCTGCGGCCGTGGCGGTCGTCGACGGGCTCGGGTTGGCCTGGGCGAGATAGGCTGCGGCGAATGCCTGCGCCCGGTCCGGTTGCCGGGTGAAGTCCAGGAGGTGCCGGGCGACGTCACGCGCTGCCGGGCCCGCCGATCGGGTGATGCCCCAGTCCAGCACGTCGCCCAGGCTTTGCTGCCACTGGGTGCCGAAATGCCGGTTGCCGAGGCGATCGGCCGTGGCGATCTCGCCACTCGGAGCACTTGTCATCAGCACGGCACCGCTCTCTATGATCTGCACCGCCTCGGCCGGGGTCTGCCACCAGACGATGTAGGGTTTGAGCTGGTCGAGCTTGCGGAAGGCGCGGTTGATGCCGTCCGGCGTCTGCAGGGTGCGATAGATGTCGGACGGCGCCACCCCGTCGGCCATAAGCGCAATCTCCAGCGTGCCACGCGGATCACGCTTGAGGCCGCGCTTGCCGGGCCGGCGCGCGACGTCCCAGAAATCCGCCCAGGTCGGCGTGGAGTCCACCCGGCCCTTGTCCCAGGCCAGCACGATGCTCTCGCGCCAGGCGCTGACGCCGCACCCGGCACCCGTACTGTCCGGCCTGTCGGCGCGATCGCCGGTGCCTCGCGGGTCGGGGATGAAGAGTCCCTGCCGGCAGGCCACCCGGAGCGGCGCCTCCTCCATCAACACCAGATCCCAGCCGACGGCGCCGCTCGCCGCTCGCTTCTGCAGCGTGGACAGGCTGCCGTCCCAGCCCTGGACATGCAGGGCGATGTCGGTCTGATCGTTGAACGGCTTGAACAGGGTGGCTTGCTGCGCCTCCTGCAGGCCGCCGCCCAGGGAGGCGACCTGCAGCGCGTCCGGATGCGCGCTCGCCTGACGAGACACGGCGGCACGGGAGGCCGTCGGGGTCGGGGGCTCGGCAGCGGCGCCGCCGCACGCCAGTGCAGGCAGAAGCCAGAGCACCGGAGCGCACCGGAATGGCGATCTGCTCGGTCGGATCATCTCTCGAGGGTCGCAGCGGCGCTCAGGACGTGGACTTTCTCTCTTGCGATGGACGGGCTGGGCTAAGAACCAGGAGCTGGGCACAAGGCGGCTGGGCGAAAGCGGATAGTGCATAGAGCAGGTTGCGGCGTGCTGGAACAGGCCGGCCGGGCGTCCGGCCTTCTACGCCCGGCTACATGTCGGGGGCCGGAAAGGCGATGGCATGCGACGGCTGCCAGGCGAGTTCCGCCGGGCGGTCGCGCTTGAGCTGGGAGGTGGGCTGCGATGCCGGCCGGTGCACGACCATCTCGCCGCCGCCGGCGAGCCGGAAGCGCAGCCTGAGATGGTCGCCCAGATGAACCGTCTCGGAGAGCGTCGCGGGCAGTACGTCGCTGCCGAGCTGGCCGTCTCCGGAGGCGGAAGGCGCGCCCGACAGGAAGGCGACCGCGACCCGTTCCGGCCGGATGCAGACGATGCACAGCATGCCGGCCTGCAGGCCCTCGGCAGCCATAGCCTCAACCGTCGGCCCGGCGCTCAGGCGGACCAGCGCCACGTCGTCCTCGATGTCCTGAACCTGACCGGTGAGGCTGTTGGCGCCGCCGAACACGGTGGCGACGGTCTCGTCCGCCGGCCGGTCGAGCAGCTCGGGCGCGGTCGCAAGCTGGCGCAGTCGCCCACGATCGAGAATCCCGATGCGGCCGCCCAGCGACAGCGCGTCCTCGCGGTCGCTGGTGGCGAGCAGGAGGCCAAGACCGCGCGCGGAGACAAGCTGGCGCAAGACCTGATGCAGCTCGCGCCGCGATACCGGGTCCAGGGCGGCGAACGGATCGTCAAGCAGGATGAAGGCCGGATCGGCGGCCAGCGCACGCGCCAGCGCCGCGCGTACCGTCCGAGCCGGGGAAAGGTCGCGCGGCCTGCGATCCGCGTCGGCTTCCAACCCGAGCAGCGCGAGCAGCTGGTCGACCCGGTGGGTGCGTTCCGGTTCCGGCACCCGCCGCGCGCGCAGCGGAAAGCCGATATTCCGCCGCACGGTCAGGTGCCGGAACAAGGGGTCTCGTGCCGAGATCAACCCGATACGGCGGTCGCCAGGTGGCAGCGCCGCGACATCGCGTCCATCGACACGGATCCGGCCGGCTGCGGCTGGAAGATGGCCGGCGATGGTGTCCAGCAGGTCCGGCGCGCCGCCGTCGCGGAGACCCAGCAAGGTGATGCTTTCGCCGCCGCCAACGGACAGCGACAGGGCCTGGTTAGCCGTCGCCGGATTGCCCGCCGCCGCGGTCGACAGCAGGAGATCCTGCACCTCCAGGGCCCTCTCCGGGCTCATCGGACGGGTGCAACTTGTCCGATTGCAACACGTTCGAGCGCTACATTCATAAGGGGGCTTATCATGGCTGTTTCCGACAAGGTCAAAGATGCTGCGCAGGATACCCAGGAGCAGCTTCAGTCCCTACGGGCCCAGGTCGAGCAGCTGTTGAACGAGCGTGTCACGCCGGCCCTGGCCGACGCAGCCGGCAAGGCTGAATCCGCGGTCACCAGCGCTCGCGACCTGACCAATACCCAGGTCAAGAACGTGTCGGAGCAGGTTCGCGGGCAGCCGCTGATCGCGATCGCGATCTCGGCGGTGGTCGGATACTTCCTCGGCCGCATAGCGCGCTGATCCGGCCCGGGGCATGAAGGTCGTCGAACTCGCCAAGACCGCCGCTTCGTCCGAAGGGCTGCTTCTTCAGAAGACTGCACTGCGCTTTGCCCGGCGTGCCGCCTTCCTGGTCGTGGCGGCCGTGTTCGGGTTCTTCGCATTGATCTCGGTGCACGTAGTGCTCTGGACCCTATGCGAGGGCCCCTGGCACACCGGCAAGGTCTGGGCATCCGTGATCGTGCTCGGGGTCGACGTTCTGTTTCTGGTGGTGTTCCTTCTTCTGGGGCGCGGCAAATTGCCGGATCCGGTTGAGGTCGAAGCCAGGATAGTTCGCGACAGGGCGTTGCATGATCTGCGCAACGCCGTCGCCCTGACGGCAGTGACCAGCACCATCATGGGTCCGGCTGGACGCTATGCTGGACGTGGCGCTTTCGCAGCAGTGCGAAGCCTGCTGCGCCGTCGCAAGCCTTCCAGGCCGCTACGCTGATCGCAGGCGCAACGCGAGGTCGTCCATCTCGCGTTGCGTCCTGATCGCGGCTTCGGCGGCGGTCTGCAGCGTCTGCTTCTCCATCAGCATTTCCACCGACCGGTGGCCCGCGCGTGACAGCGTGAGGACGGTGCGGGCGTGATCCACCTCGGCCGCCGCCACCTGGCACGCAATGAGCGCCTCGCCGATCGCCTTCCGGCCGATGGGCAGCCACCGTGCGAAAGCGTCCACGCAGTCGTCGCCACCTGCCATGCTGGTCGCCATCGTCATCTCGCGCGACAACGCGGCTTCCTCGACTTCCAGGCGGCGGCTAGCCGCGTGTTCACGCACCAGCGCTCCGGCCACCGTGCGTTTCGCATCGTCGAGTTCCGCATCACGCAGGCGTAGCAGGGTGATGAGCGGGTTCCGGCTCATGTCGCGTGCCCGACAGCAAGTGCCTGTTCCAGCAGTTCGAAGCTGGTCTCGATCCCGGTCGCTCCGCCGCGATCCTGTCGCAGCAGGGCCTCGATGCGCGGAGCCAGCACGATGGCCTCATCTACCGCCGGATCGCTGCCGCTGCGATAGGCTCCGAGACGGATCATGTCAGCCATGTCGGCATGGAGCGCCAGGACCTGTCTTGCCTTGCGGGTCAGCAGGTTCTGCCTTGCATCGTTGCAGCCGGGCACCGAGCGCGACAACGACCGCAGCACGTCGACCGCCGGATAGCGGCCACCTTCGCCGATCTTGCGGTCGAGCACGACATGCCCATCCAGGATGCCACGCACGGCGTCGGCGACCGGCTCGTTGTGATCGTCGCCCTCGACCAGCACGGTGAACAGGGCGGTGATCTGCCCCGCGGTGCCATCCGGCAGCATCGGACCCGGTCCGGCACGCTCCAGCAGGCGTGGCAACTCGGCGAACACACTCGGTGGATAGCCTCGCGTCGCCGGCGGCTCGCCGGCCGAAAGCCCGATCTCCCGCAGCGCCAGGCAGAAGCGGGTCACGCTGTCCATCAGCAGCAGCACCGACTTGCCCTGGTCGCGGAAGTGCTCGGCAACGGTCATGGCGGAATAGGCGGCCTCGCGGCGCATCAGGGGCGGGGTGTCGGACGTGGCGATGATCACCACGGAGCGTGCCAGCCCCTCGGCACCGAGATCGTCCTCGATGAACTCGCGAACCTCGCGGCCGCGCTCGCCGACCAGGGAGATGATCGTGACGTCGCACTTGGTCTGCCGCGCCAGCATGGAGAGCAGCGTCGACTTGCCGACGCCGGAGCCTGCGAACAGCCCGAGGCGCTGGCCCTCGCGGCAGGTGGTGAACAGGTTCATCACCCGCACACCGAGATCCAGCCTTGGCCCCAGCCGGGCGCGCAGCGTTGCCTCTGGGGGGCCGGCGCGCACCGGGCGGGAGACCGGACCAAGCGGCAGCCTCCCCTTGCCATCCATCGGGCGGCCGAGCGGATCCATAACCCGTCCGAGCCAGGCGTCCGTCGGCGCCAGCCGGCCGGGTATCGCTCCCGCACCGATGGCATAGGTAGCGCCGCTTCCCGGCCCGATCCCGTCGAGCGAACCGTATGCCATGGCGCGGGCCAGGCCGCTCCTGAAGCCGACGATCTCGGCCTGCACCGGCTGCGGCTCACGTCCACGCAGCAGGATACGGTCACCGACGGCCACATGCCGGTCGAGGCCCGACAACTCGACCGCCAGTCCACTGATCCCCGACACCTGACCGGAGACATGGAAGGCCGACACATCGGAGAGGGACGCGCGCACGGCGTCGAGACGTGAGCTCAGGTCATCCAGGGCCGGCACGTCAGTTCTCCCGCAATCGCCATCCGTCTCCTAATTGAATACAACCCAGACGGTTAATTTTTGATTATCAGAAAAATCTAGAGATGCTTTTACGTTTATCTATCGACATAATGCAACCCAAGGTGGTAACGTTTGGTCAACGAAAACTCCTGGTGGTGAAAATGCGTGTGCTTCTGGTCGAAGACGACGTCGCTTCTGCCCGCGGGACCATTGCGGTCCTCAAGGGC
>NZ_VCDI01000004.1 GCF_005844085.1 Lichenicoccus roseus | reverse complement strand
CCCAGCCTGCATGGTGAATCACATCGCGGCCGCGTCGGGAATCCCTAACGATTCAAGTTGGACGGTTTCCGCTCTAGATGAGGTGCAGCCGGTAGACGGTGCTCTGGCGGTAGGTCTCGCCGGGGCGCAGCACGGTGGAGGGAAACGCCGGCTGGTTCGGACTGTCAGGGAAGTGCTGCGTCTCCAGGCATAGCCCGTCCGCCTGGCGGTAGAGCGTGCCGGAGGTGCCGGTCCTGGTACCGTCGAGGAAGTTGCCGCTGTAGAACTGCAGCCCGGGCTGTGTGGTGAGGCAGGTCAGCGCCCGTCCGGAGCGCGGGTCATGCACGGTGGCCGCGCGGCGCAGGATGCCGGCATCGCCGTTCAGCACCCAGTTGTGATCGTATCCGCGACCCAGTGCAATCTGCTCGTGGCCGTTGCGCACACGCTCGCCGATACGGGTCGGCGAGCGGAAATCCAGCGGTGTTCCCTCGACCGGCGCCAGGTCGCCGGTCGGGATCAGGCTGTCATCGACCGGCGTGTAACGATCCGCCTCGATCTGGATGACATGGTCCTCGATCGAGCCCGCAGCCTCGCCGGCAAGATTGAAATAGCTGTGGTTGGTCAGGTTGAGCACGGTCGCAGCGTCGCAGCTTGCGGCGTATTCGATGACCAATTCGTTGTCGTCGGTAAGCCGGTAGACCACCTCGATTTCGAGCTTGCCGGGATAGCCGGCCTCGCCGTCCGGGCTGCTCAGGGTGAGCCTGACGGCATCCTCCCCGACCCCGGCCATGGTCCAGAGCCGACGCCCGAATCCCTCCGGGCCGCCATGCAGGCTGTTCGGGCCGTCATTCACCGGCAGGCGGTACTCGGCGCCGTCCAGGGTGAAGCGGCCGTGCGCGATGCGGTTGGCGTAGCGTCCGATCAGGGCTCCAAAATGGGTGTTACCATTATAAGCCTCGTAGCCGGCGAGGTCGGCATAGCCGAGGACGATGTTGGCGAGCCGTCCGTCACGGTCCGGTGCGAGCAGATGCTCGATGATGCCGCCGAAGCTCAGGATACCGACCGAAACGCCGTGTGCGTTGACCAGGGTCACACGCTGCACCGCCTCGCCGCTGGCCAGGGTGCCGGCACCGCCTGTCTGCAGGGTCATGTCCTAACTCCGTGTACTGACGTGGTCAGCGTCGCAGCGGCCGCCTGGGTTGCGTGTCGCGATCGTGCGCTTGCCGGAACTGGTATGATGACATAGTGATCAACCAGACGGCTGGTGCAACATGGCCGCGAGGAGGATGTCTTGGTCGGTCGCAGGATCTTGTTTGCAGCACTGCTGCTCGGTGCGCAGGTCGTCGCCGGCACCTCGGGCACCGCGTCCGCGGAGACCACCCTCAAGGTCTGGACGATCTCGTGGGATGACGTCGCGATGTCCGGCTTCAAGCAGATGATCGCGGACTACGAGGCGACGCATCCGGGTATCCATGTCGAGGAGGAGAGCCGCGGGACCGACGAGCACAAGGCGGCGATGCGGGTCGCGATCAACTCCTCCGCCGGCCCCGATATCTACTACATGTGGGGCGGGCTCGGGCTGGGCGGCGAGTTCGCCAACGCCGGCGCCAGTGCGCCCCTCGATGCGGCCTACGCACAATACAAGTGGGACGACCGCTTCCTGCCGTCGGCACTCGGCGATTCGCGTCGCTACAAGGCGCCGCAGCGTCATGGGGTGCCGTTCCTGGTCCATGGCGAGGGGCTCTACTACAACAAGGCGCTGTTCAAGCGCGCCGGCATCACGGCTCCGCCGACGACATACGCCGAATTGACCGCGGACGCCGACAAGCTGAAGGCGGCCGGGATCGCGCCGATCGTGTTCGGCGGCAGCGTCAACTGGCACCTGATGCGGCTGATGGACGAGCTGCTCGAGACCGAATGCGGGGCGGCGAAACATGATGCACTGACCTCGATGCAGGCGAACTGGGCGACCGAGCCCTGCGCCACCGCAAGCTTCACCCAGATGAAGCATTGGGCCGACGACTACACCTTGAAGCCGTTCATGGGCCTCGCGGACGACCAGGCGCAGGGACTGTTCTATGCCGGACGTGCGGCAATGATCCTGGAAGGCGACTGGTTCGTGCACATGATCCAGGCGCACACCGACATCTCGAATTTCGGCCTGTTCCTGTTCCCGACCGGGACCGGACGGCTGTATTTCTTCAGCGAGTATTTCTATGTGAGTGCACGTAGCCAGAACAAGGCGGCGGCCACCGCGTTCCTCGACTTCATCACCTCGCCGGCCGAACAGCAGAAGCATCTCGGGCAGTTCGGCTCCACGTCGGTCGACAAGGGGATCGACTACAATGGGCGGACGCAGCCGCTCGACATGCAGTGGAACCGCACCCTGGCGTCCACGACCGGCACCTTCGTGAATGGCGACCAGGCCTTCCCGCTCGATGTCACCACCGAATACTGGCGCATCATCAATGCGGTCGCCATCGACACCATGCAGCCCGCGGCAGCTTCGGCCGCCATGCAGAGCTTCATCGCCAACCGGCACCACTGACCCGCATGCCAGCCCTCGCTTCCGGAGCGCCGAAGCCGGGCCGGCTCGGTGCGCCGTGGCAGGCGGTCATCCTGCTCGGCCCGGCGCTGCTCGCCTATGGCGTGTTCGCCGTGCTGCCGTTCCTCGACGTGATCCGGCTCAGCGTCATGCGCTGGGACGGGCTGTCGCCGCATGCCGCCTTCATCGGGCTTGCGAATTTCCGCTTCATATTCACCGAGGATGCGGTGTTCTGGACGGCGTTCGGCAACAGCGTGATCTGGACGCTGCTGTCGGTCGCGATCCCGCCCGCGATTGGCTTCGCGCTTGCACTCGGTCTCAACCAGAAGCTGCGCGGCCGCAATGCGCTGCGGGCGATGTTCTACCTGCCGGTGATCATCGCGCCGATCGCGGTGGCGACCATGTGGCGCTGGATGTACGACCCGTTCTTCGGCATCGTGAACTCGCTGCTTACCGATGCCGGACTGCAGCGCCTGATCCAGGACTGGCTCGGCGACCGGCGGGTGGCGCTGTACGCGGTGTTTGTCGCCTATGTCTGGCAGACCGCCGGGTTCGCCATGGTGCTGTTCCTGGCCGGGCTGTCGAATGTCTCGCCGACGCTGCTGGAAGCGGCCCGGCTTGACGGCGCCAACCGGGCGCAATGCTTCCGCCACGTCACGCTGCCGGCGCTCGGCTCGACCATCACCGTGGTGATCGTGCTGTCGCTGATCAACTCGTTCCGCACCTTCGACATCGTCTACGGCATGACGCATGGCGGCCCGGCGCAATCCACCCAGCTGCTCGCCTTCTGGGCCTACACGCAGTCGATGCAGCTGCATGATTTCGGTCATGGCAGCGCGATCGCGGTGGTGCTGCTGGCGGTGACCGCCCTGGTGGTCATCCCCTACCTGCGCTGGACACAGCGGCGCGAGGACGCGGCATGAAGCGACCCGACTGGTTCCTGGTCGCGCTGTGGACGATCCTGGTGATCGCAGCCGCGCTCTGGGTTGCGCCGTTCGTGTTCATCCTGCTCACGTCGCTGAAGACGGAGGCGGAGATCTACGCGACCACGGTGTTCGCGCTGCCGGCACACCCGGCCTGGAGCAACTATGCGCAGGCCTGGGGACGCGGCAATTTCGCCGCAACCTTCCTCAACAGCGTCATCATCACCTGCATCAAGGTGCCGCTCGGCCTGTTGTTGTCGGCGATGGCCGCCTACGCGCTGGCGCAGATGCGCATACCCGGTCGCAACACGGTGTTCCTGGCGATCCTGTTCGGCACCATGATCCCGTTCCAGGTGCTGCTGGCGCCGCTTTTCAGCCTGGTCAACTCGCTGGGCCTGATCAACACCTATGTCGGCGTCATCCTGCCCTACATCGCATTCGGCGTGCCGTACCAGGTGTTCGTGCTGCGCGGCTTCTTCCGGCACGTGCCGAAGGAAATGACCGAGGCGGCGCTGCTGGACGGCGCGAACCACCTGACCATCTTCTGGCGCATATTCCTGCCGCTGTCGCTGCCGGCGCTGGCGGCGCTGGTGATCCTGGATTTCGTGGCGACCTGGAACGAGTTCGCCATGGCGCTGGTGATCCTCCAGGATTCCGGCAGATGGACGCTGCCGCTCGGGTTGATGAGTTTCCAGGGCCAGTTCGCCAGCGCCTACGGGCAGCTGAATGCGGCGATCGTCATGACCGTGCTGCCGGCGGCGATCGTCTACCTGATCTTTCAGCGCTACTTCATCGGCGGCCTGACCGCCGGTGCGGTCAAGGAGTGAGCCGATGCCGGAACCCGCGACGACGTCCCTGTGGGGCGTGTTCGAAACCGAATTTGCCGGGCCGCGGGACGGCAATCCGCATCATGACGTGACGCTCGATGTGGTTTTCGCGTGTGACGGACGCGAGGTCGTCGTCCCGGGCTACCACGATGGCGACGGCACGTATCGCGTGCGGCACATGCCGGACCGGCTTGGAGAATGGCGCTATGTCACGCGCTGCAACCGGGCCGAACTCGATGGCCTGCGGGGGGATTTCTTCTGCGGCCCTGCCGGGCCGGGTGCACACGGGCCGGTCGCGGTGCGCGACCGGTTCCACTTCGCCCATGCCGACGGCACGCGGTATTTCCCGTTCGGCACCACCTGCTATGCCTGGACCCACCAGCCGTTGGCGATGCAGCAGCAGACCCTCGCCACCCTCGCCGGCGCCGGCTTCAACAAGCTCCGCATGGGGGTGTTTCCGAAGCACTACATCTATAGCGAGAACGAGCCGCTGCACCGGATGTTCGAACTCGGGCCGGACGGGCGGGAGGATTTCGACCGGCCGAACCATGCCGCCTTCCGGCATCTTGAGCGCCAGGTGGCGGCCCTCATGCAGATCGGCATCGAGGCCGACATCATCCTGTTCCATCCCTACGACCGCTGGGGCTATTGCGCGATGTCGGAGGCGCAGGATCTCGCCTACCTGCGCCACGTGGTTGCGCGGCTCTGCGGCTATCGCAATGTCTGGTGGTCGCTCGCCAACGAGTACGACTTCCTGCTCGACGTGAAGCCGCTGCCGGTATGGGACCGGTTCTGCCAGCGCATCCGCGAGTGGGACCCATACGGCCACCCGATGTCGATCCACAACGGCGAGGTGTCGATGAAGTACGACCATCGCAAGGATTGGATCACGCATGTCTCGGTGCAGGACTGGGACGTGAAGCGGACTGCGGAATGGCGCCAGGAATGGGGCAAGCCGCTCGTCAACGACGAGATGGAGTACGAGGGCGATATCCCGCGCCCCTGGGGCAACATCTCGGCGCGCGAGCTGGTGCACCGGTTCTGGCTCACCGTGGTGCGCGGCGGCTATGGCGGGCATGGCGAGACGTATCTGCAGGATGACGACCTGCTGTGGTGGGCGAAGGGCGGCATGTTGCGGGGCGAGAGTGCACCGCGCATCGCCTTCCTGCGTGCCCTGGTCGAGGAGGATGTCGAGACCGGGCTGACGCCGCTGAGCGAGGACGGGCGCTGGGAATTCAACCGCGTCTCGGGCGCGCGCGATGGCGACTACCGGCTGCTCTATTTCGGCGAGCACCAGCCGGCGCATTGGGCGGTAGGGCTGCCGATGGACGACGGCGACTACGAGATCGACCTGATCGACACCTGGGAGATGACCGTGACCCGCATCGGGAAGGCGCCGCTTCCGTTGTCGCCGGCGCTGCGCCAGCGTGGCGGCGCGATGGCGGGTGGCTCGCCGGAAGCAGCGTTCGGCGTGCGGTTGCCGGGCAAGCCCTGGCAGGCGATCCGGGTCAGGCGCGGCCGCGTGTCGGATGTCGTTGCCAAGCCGATTGCAAATAGCAGTTGAGCAATTCGGCAGCATTCGCTGCTCGTTTCGTAGGCAACATCTTCCACGGCGGCCCTGCAGCAAGGTGAATCCACCGCGTTGATGCCCGGGAGCCATGTAACAGACCGTATCCCTTTACATATATTGCGCAGAAACCTCCAAAAACCAAGCGTTTACTATGTGCTGTGGCTTGCTTTGAGCTCGATCTTCTGGTCGTGACAATTCGGACACATCGCTTTGGAACCCTGCCTGACCGGCAACTAACCCATTTCGGAGGTATCACCCTTGCGCTAACCCTGCATCGACAGGCCTGAGCGGCCAGATACAGGGAGCCTATAGTGTGCAGACGTCACTAGCTGTTCACCGGAAGCGCACGTTGCTTGGCGCGACGGCGATCTCGTCACTACTGCTGACGACCACCGCGGTTGTTGCCCAGGTCCCGACCAACAATCCGCCCCCCGGCCTGCCCGCCAACACCGGCACGCAGTCGGCCGGTTCGGCCAACGGCAATACGGCCGCCCCCTCCGAGAACATCACCGTGCGGGCCGCGCGGCAGTTGCTGCGTGAGAAGAACTCTCCGAGCGGCGTGACCGAGCTAGGCTCCGCGCAGATCGCGCAGACCGGCGTGCAGGGCAGCACCGCGACGCTGCTGCGTGCCGCTCCCTCGGTCTATGTGTATCAGCAGGGCATCGGCAACAACGAGCCGGTGATCTCGATCCGTGGTGCGCGCGGCCTCGAGGTGGCGCAGACGCTCGACGGCGTGCCGATGCAGGATCTGCTCAACGGCGGCGGCGGCAGTTACCTGCAGAACCTGCTCGGGGGCCACTTCAACCTCGACCAGATCAGCGGCGTCTCGCTGTATCCAGGCGTGGCCTATCCGGACAAGAGCACCTTCGGGACCATCGGCGGCACCATCGCGTATTCCAGCCTGCGTCCGAGCAACGAGTCCAAGGTCGACGTGTTCGGCTCGGTCGGCTCCTTCAAGACCTTCAACGAAGGCTTCGAGGTCGATACCGGTCGCCTTGACAAGGTCTTCGGCGGCCTGCTCGGCACCGGCGACGATGCGCCGAAGATGATGCTGAAATACTCCAACCTGCAGACCGCCGGCTATATCGACTACACGCCGGCGCGCTACAACAACATGGAGTTCGCGTTCGACAAGCCGTACGGCGACGGACTGTCGCTGTTCCAGGCGACGGCCATCTACAACACAGGTAGCGGCCTGATCACGCCGGAGCCGGTGCCGCTGCCGTACCTCGCGCAGAACGGCGAGTTCAGCAACTACTCGCCTGACCAACAGTTCGTCCGCCAGAACAACGACTACTTCACGCTGATCCTGAAGAACGACACCTACATTAACGACTACATCACCGCCGGTCTTACGGCTTTCTACCTGTACTCGGACTCCTACACAGAGAACTACGGCAACCCGACCATCTTTGCCCCGAGCGGCGAACCCGGATCTGCTACCGTAGGCGGCGCGAGCCCGTTCAACCAGACCGTTGCAGGCTTCGGAGAGCAGAGCGGCTACCAGCCCGGCGGACCCTACTACGACCCACAGAGCTACTTCTACGGCGCCAACCCGCAGACCGCTGGTTGCCCAGCCAGTACCGTTGCGCAATTTGCCGCGGCAGGACAAACCAATCCCTGCGGCTTCAACTCCGAATACAGCCGCGTACATGACGACACGTATGGTTTCCAGCCGCGTGTCACGATTACGCCCCCGAACATCTTCGGCATTGCGAACACCATCAAGATCGGTGGGCTGGTCGCCAAGGAGACGTCGGACGCCTCCCCGGGTGCCAACACCGGTCCGTCCTACCTTGGCATTTACTCCGAGATCCCGCACACCCCGGCCAACCAGGTCAACGGGTTCGACGGCGGCACGCAGCGGACGATCTACCAGGGCTATGCCCAGGACAAGATCGACCTGTTCCAGAACACCCTGCACCTGACGCCGGGCGTGACGCTCGAGGGCACGGACTCGAGCGCCGACGGCGACAAGATCCTGAACGGCACGCCCTCTGCCAGCCTGCTGGCTACCGCCTACTGCCAGGCGGGGAACGACTGCCTGAACGGCCAGTACAAGGCCCACAAGTGGGACCGCGAGTGGCTGCCTTTCATGAACGTGGCCTACGACCTCGACAAGATCCTGCCGGCGGCGCGCGGCGTTTCGCTCTACGCGAGCTACGCAACCTCGGCCCTGTTCGCGCCGACCACCGATTTCGGGCCGAACGCTGCAGGTTCGGGTCCGCCGGGCGCCTCGATCGTCCATATGTATGAGGGCGGTATCAAGTACAACCGGCAAAACCTGTCGCTGTCGTTCGACTACTTCTACCAGCACATCGAGCGCGATTTCGGTTTCTTCCAGTATCAATCTGGCCCGCTCCAGGGCACCGAGATCTACTCGAACCTTGGCCAGCGCGAGAGCAAGGGTATCGAGGCATCGGCGATCTACCAAGTCTCGCATGACTGGCAGCTCTTCGGTAACGTCTCGCACACGCTCGCGAAATACTTGAAGACGTCGCTCGCCTCAGTGACGGTGCAGGAGGACCAGTTTGGCCTGGCATTGCGTGGGGCTCCCGAGTCTGGCGTGCCGGACTGGCTGTCGACCTTCGGCGTAGACTACGATCATCGTAGCACGCTGACCCATGGCGACGAGTTCAACGTACGCTTCGAGGGCCAGTATACCGGTAAGCAGGCGACCACCTACGATGTGACCGGCCTGACCAACATCGGCTCGATCGCGGGCGTGCCGCCCTTTGGCACCTATGGCTACTACAACGCCACCGCGGGCCAGACAGTCTACAATCCCAATGGGGGCATCCAGCCGTTTGCGGTGTTCAACCTTGACCTGAACTACAAGCTGCCGATGCACGGCCATGCCGGTCCGTTGCATACGATCGACTTCGACCTCAACGGGCTCAATATCTTCAACACCCGCTACTTTCAGTATTTCTACAACCAGATCTCGCCGTCCTCTTGCGGAACATTCACCACCGGTCCGTTCAAGGGTCAGCAGATCAGCAACTATGGCTGCACGCGCGCCTTCAACGACGCGCTGCCCGGCGAGCCGGCTGCGATCACCTTCACGGTGCGCGCCAGCTTCTGAGCGACACCAAATCCAGGACGACAGGGGCCGCACCGCAAGGTGCGGCCCTTTCTTTTTCCGTCAGAGCCGGTGCTCGATCCGCCGGTCCGGGATGATCCAGAGCAGCGCGACACCGGCATAGATCGCATCCGAGATGCGCGTATCGAGGAACGCGAACAGAATGCCGGCGACATAGAGCGGCGGCGACAACTTGCCCTTCAGGTCACGCCCCACGGCCCGCGCCAACTTGGAATCCGCTCCCTGCGAACGGATGATGATCGCCTGCAGCACCATCCAGGCCAGCGCCGGCATCAGCAGCGACAGGCCGTAGATCGCCGTCGGAACTGCCGGAAAATGGTTCTCGCCCATCCAGCCGGTCGCGAACGGGATCAGCGACAGCCAGAACAGCAGGTGCATGTTCGCCCAGAGCAGGGCGCCATCAACCTTTTCCACGACATGGAAGAGGTGGTGGTGGTTGTTCCAGTAGATCGCGACATAGACGAAGCTGAGCACGTAGCTCAGGAAGGCGGGCGCCACCTCGCGCAGCGCCGCGAGATCGGTCGCGTGCGGGGCGTGCAGGTCGAGCACCATGATGGTGATGATGACGGCGATGACGCCGTCGCTGAATGCGGCAAGCCGGTCCTTGTCCAAGCCGTCCCCCTGGCAATGTCACCCGGCGGACTTTAGATCCCGGCCTTACCCGGCGTCGCCATTTCCGGTGCTCGTGAACCACGCCGAGTAGGAGGTGTTCGCGACCATGTGCCGGTTCAGGTCCGGCGTTCCATCGGTCCACCAGACCGGGCCTCGTTCGCCGAGCGCCACCTTGGCGGCCTCGACGCGCGCCCTTGCCGCCGCCCGGGCCGCCGGATCGCCGGCCCTGATGGCGACGCCCTTGGCGCGGCGTGCCGACATCAGTTCGGCGACCAGCCGGGCCCGTTCATGATCCGGCAGGTGTGGATCGGAGCGGCGCCAGAGACGTCCCCGCACCACCAGGTAGCGGCCATCGGGGGTGACCGGGTATCCGGACGCCAGGCTGTCGTCGTCAGCCAAGACCCTGCTCGACCGCGATCCGGGCCGCGGTGGCGAGCCGGTCGACGCGGTCGTTCTCGACATGGCCGGCATGGCCGCGCACCCAGTGCCACGAGACCTGGTGCCGCTTCGCCGCGTCCAGCACGCGCCGCCACAGATCCATGTTGGCGACCGGGTCGCCCGCCGCGTTGCGCCAGTTGCGCCGCACCCAGCCGGTGCTCCAGCGGGTGACGCCGTTGCGGAGATATTCGCTGTCGGTATGCAGCGCCACCGTGCAGGGCCGGGTCAGCGCCTCCAGCGCCTCGGCGGCGGCGGTCAGCTCCATGCGGTTGTTGGTGGTCTGTTTCTCGCCACCGCTCAGCTCGCGCTCGCGTGCGCCGAAGCGCAGCAGCGCCGCCCAGCCGCCTGGACCGGGATTGGGGCGGCAGCCGCCATCGGTCCAGATCTCGACCAGCGCAACGACGGGATCTGTGTCAGAGTCCATAGGCATGCGCATCCCTGGCCGCGAGGTGGAAGCGCAGTCGCTTCAGGTAGTCGAGCGGATCCTTCGGCGTCACCATCGCGCCGGGCGCCTGGTGCAGCCAGTCGAACAGCCGGGTGAGCAGGAAGCGGATCGCCGCACCCTGCGCCAGCACCGGTAGCGCGGCGCTTTCGGCATCGGTCAGCGGGCGGATCGCCGCGTAGCCTGCCAGCAGGGCGCGGGCCTTGGTGACGTTGAACTCCCAGCCCGGCTCGAAGCACCAGGCGTTCAGGCACACGGCGATGTCGTAGGCGAGCAGGTCGGTGCAGGCAAAATAGAAGTCGATCACCCCGGACAGCTCGCGCCCGAGGAAGAACACGTTGTCCGGAAACAGGTCAGCGTGGATCTGTCCGACGGGCAGCGCCGCCGGTCCAGTGGTGGCGGGCCAGGCCGGCAGGATCGTCGCCAGCGCCCGGTCGAGTTCGGAGGCGAGGCCGGCCTGCACGGTATCGGCGCGGTCCCGGCTCAGTGCCAGCAAGGGGCCCCAGGACTCCGGACCGAGCGCGTTCGGGCGGATCGGCGCGTAGCCGAGGCCCGCGACATGCAGCCGCGCCAGCATCCCGCCGAGCGGCCGGCAATGCTCGACGCGCACCCGGCGCGGCCAGACCCCGGGCAGGAAGCTGGTGATCGCCGCCGGCCGCCCGCACAGCGTTCGCAGCGCCTCGCCATCCTGCCCGGCCACCGGTTGCGGGCAGGTCACACCCTGTGCCGAGAGGTGCCGCATGAGGCCGAGGAACCAGGGCAGCTCGCGCTGCTCGACGCGCTTCTCGTAGAGAGTGAGGATGAAGTCGCCCTGCGTCGTGCGCAGCGAGAAATTGCTGTTCTCGACCCCTTCGGCGATGCCGCGAAAGGCCACCAGCTCGCCGATCCTGTATTCCCGCAGGAACGCCAACAGCGCGTCGTCCGAGACCTCGGTATAGACCGCCATGCCTTCTCGTCGGTCTCAGATATCGTTCGAGAGTGCGCTACGGCGTGTCGGAGGCGTCGATCGACGCCGCCCGGCGTGGGTTTTCAAGCACCGGAGCGGGGCGGTCGCCGACGCTTCAACAGGGGGGCCGTGAGCATCGGAGCGGGGGAACGCCGTCTCGGATGGCCGCCGTAGTAGCATCGTCGAACGATCTCAGCCGAGCGGGGCGGGAAGCTTGAAGATGACGTCCTCCTGCTTCACGGTCCGCTCCTCGATCTCGAGGGCGAAGCGCACCGACAGCGCGTTCACCATCTCCTGCACCAGCGTCTCAGGCGCCGAGGCGCCGGCGGTGATGCCGAGCGTGTCGACGCCGTCGAGCGCCGACCAGTCGAGGTCGCGCAGGCGCGGCACCAGCAGGGCGCGCGGCGCGCCCGAGCGCTCCGCCACTTCGCGCAGCCGCTGCGAGTTCGACGAGTTCGGGCTGCCGATGACGATGACCAGGTCGCAGCCAGGCGCGATCGCCTTGACCGCCTCCTGGCGGTTGGTGGTGGCGTAGCAGATGTCCTCGCGCTTGGGCCCTTCCAGCATCGGGAACCGGCCGCGCAGCACCGAGACGATCTCGGCGGTGTCATCGACCGACAGCGTGGTCTGGGTGATGAAGGCCAGACGCTCGGGGTCGGCAGGCTGCACCCGGCGCGCCTCCTCGGCGTCCTGTACCAGGGTCACCGCGCCCGGCGGCAGCTGTCCCATGGTGCCGACAACCTCGGGATGGCCGGCATGGCCGATCATCAGGATGTGCCGGCTGTCCGGGCCGCCCTCGGCATAGTGCCGCTCGGCCTCGCGGTGCACCTTGCTGACCAGCGGGCAGGTGGCATCGAGATAGAGCAGGTTGCGGCGCTGCGCCTCGGCCGGCACCGATTTCGGCACACCGTGCGCGGAGAACACGACCTGTCCGTCGGGCGGCACCTCGTCGAGCTCCTCGACGAAGATCGCGCCCTGAGCCTCGAGCTGCTCGACCACGGTGCGGTTGTGCACGATCTCATGGCGGACATAGACGGGCGCACCGTAGCGGCGGATTGCCTCCTCGACCACGCGGATCGCCCGGTCCACTCCGGCGCAGAACCCGCGCGGCCCCGCCAGCAGGACGCGCAGCGGGCGCATCGTCGCGTGCTCGCCGGTGGAACCCGGTGCAAGGGCGCTTGGTTGATCGAGCATCTGGTCCGGCATGGTGTTCCCCTTCCGAGCGGTCGGCAGTATATGGCGAGCGCAGTCCGAAAGGCGACCCACGCGGGCGCATGCCGCTCAACCCGCCCCGCGACGGGACCCTGCCTCACAGGCGCCCGTCCCGCTCCGGGACCCTGCCTTACAGGCGACAGAGGCCGAAAGTCGAGAATGAACCTGCCCGATCGCAACCATGCCCTGACGTCCGGCGCATTATCCGCGCGGCGTGTGGTGCCAATCCTCCCGCTTCTGGCGCTGCTCTCGCTCGCCTCGTGCGGCCCGGACGATCCGAACGCCTTCGCGCCGGACTGCGTGCCGGTCGGCATCCTCGCCGACGCCGCCGACCTCACCAGCTATGCCGGGCCATCGCACGACCTGTCGACGCTGGTCACCCACGCCAGCATCGCCGCGGTCGGCGGCACCTGCAGCAATGCCGAGAAGGGTCATGCGCTGCACACCACCATCAGCGTGACGATCGGGGTGCAGCGCGGGCCGGCGGCGAGCTATCGCACCGTCACGCTGCCCTACTTCGTGGCGGTGCTGCATGGCGACCAGATCGTCAGCAAGCACGACCTGACCCTCGATGCCACCTTCCCGCCGAATGCCGACCGGCTGGCGCTGAAGAGTGATCCGCTGGAGCTCGAATTGCCGATCTCGCGGCGGATGAGCAGCGCGAGCTACCGTCTGGAGGTTGGATTCCAGCTATCGCCGGAGCAACTTGCGTACAATCGCGCGCATATGCCCCGCTGAACGGGACCGGATCGAGGAACGACGATGGCAGACATCCGCTACACCAAGGAACACGAGTGGGTCCGTCTGGAAGATGACGGCACCACCACGATCGGCATCACCGACCATGCCCAGGAGGCGCTCGGCGACGTGGTGTTCATCGAGTTGCCGGAGCCGGACCGCGATCTCGCCGAGGGCGAGAGCTGCGCCGTGGTCGAGAGCGTGAAGGCGGCATCGGACGTCTTCGCCCCATTCGCCGGCAAGGTGCTCGAGGTCAACGAGGTGCTGGCCGAGGACTCCAGCCTGGTGAACCGCGATGCCGAGGGCGAGGCGTGGTTCTTCCGGATGGAGCCGACCGACCCGGAAGCATTCAACGGGCTGATGGAAGAGGCTGAATACACCGCCTACCTCGAGACCCTCTGAGGGGGTCTCGAGGGCGCAGGCTCAGGATTTCCGGCGGGCTTGCCAGGCCTGCACCGCGGCCAGCGTCTTCTGCACGTGGCCGTCGGGGTTCATCGCGTTGTAGCTCTCCAGCACCGAACCATCCGGCGCGATGACGTAGGAGGTGCGGCTGGCGAAATGCACGATCGGCAGCAGCGCGTCGTAGCGGCGCGCGATGCTGCCGTCGGCATCGGCCGCCACCGGGAACTTGCCCTGACACTCGCTGACCGAGAACTTGTCCAGCTTCGCGATCCCGTCCTCCGACACGCCGATCACCGTGGCGCCGGCCGCCTTGTAGTCGGGGATGGCGGCGGCGAAGTCGTGCGCCTCGATGGTGCAGCCCTCGGTAAAGGCCGCCGGGTAGAAATACACCACCACCGGACCATGCCTGAGCGCATCGGCCAGCGAGAACCGGAACTCGTGGCCGCCGAGGGTGGCCTGCGCGGTGAAGTCCGGGGCCTTGGCGCCGAGCGGCAACGCGGCGTGGGCGCTTGTCGCACTCAGGCCCAGGCCCAGCAGGGTGGCGGCGAGGGCGAGCGTTCCTCCAGGGCTGCGCGGCGTGGTCACAGCCTGCCGTCCGGGGACACCACGATGCAATCGCCATGGCCGAGCCGCTGGCAGGCCTGCATCGCGCCGGCCCGTGACAGCCCGGTCAGGCGTGCCCGGTAGATGCGCGCGCCACGACCGGCGCGGATGCCGGCGACCTCGGTCTGTGCGCCGGGCAGCAGGCTTCGCATGCGCGACCGTGCGCTTCCGGCTGCCTCGCTGGCCTGGCCCTCGGTGCCGAATGCGCCGACCTGGATCGCCCAGTCGCGGCCAGGGGTGTCGTAGCGGGCGGCGGGGACGCTCATCGCCATCGCCGGCGCCACCAGGTGGAAGCGCCGCGGCATCGCCTCGGCGCGTGCGATCATGACGGGTGCAGCCACCGCGGCGCTCGGGATGGCCCTCGCCGGAGCGGCGGCCGCGACCGCCACCGGGGCCGGCTGCGCGGGCGAGGCGGCGAGGCGGCTGGCCCACACCCGGCTGATGCTGGCGACCGGCGGCGTTGCGGCGGCAACCTGCACCGGCACGGCGCGAGACGGGGTCATGCGATGCCAGCTTGTCTGGTAGGCCGGCGTCGCGACCGGCAGCGCCGGCGCCTCGGCGACCTGCATCGGCTGGTCGTCGCCGGCGGAGTGGTCGCGCCGACGAGCCCAGGCCATGCGCACCGACCTGGTTTCCTGCTGGTTCTGCGCCGAAGCCAGCATGACGCTGCCGGCGGAGACATGGTTCATCACCATGAGGTCGGCCTGAGAGCGGCTGCTCGGAAAGATCCCGGCGATCTGCGGGCCGATGATTGCCACGTACTGGCGGGTCTCGTTCGGCAGTGCGCGGTTGCGGGTCAGGAAGTCGTCGAGGCGGCCGGGGCCGGTGTTGTAGGCGGCCAGGAAGCCGGGCGAGCCATAGATGTCGTACATCTGGCGCAGGTAGGCGGTGCCGGCCATGATGTTGTCGTGCGGCTCGTATGGGTCGGACCCCAGCGCATACTGGTTGCGCATGTCGTCGTAGGTCGGCGGCATCAGCTGCATCAGGCCCATCGCGCCGGGCACCGAGGTCACGAACTGGCCGTTGATGAATTCGTGGCCGCCGGACTCCTGGTGCATGACCGCGCGGATCCAGGCATCAGGCACGTCGAAGCGTTGCGATGCGGCCTCGATATAGGGACCCCACGGGTCGTCCGCCGGGCCCGGCGGGGCGTAATAGCTCCGTGCATGGGCGCGGTAGTCGGCGGCTTCCTGGGCAACCGGGACCATCGGACCGCGCGGGGTGCCGGCGCACGCGGCCAGCAGGGTCAGCAACAGGAGCGTGGAGGCCGCCCGCAGCGTGCCGGCGCGGATGGTCCGACGATCTCCTGTCTGTCGCATCATAACAACTGTGGCCCTATCAGCGAAACCTCGTCCGATCATGCAGGAACCATCGCTAACTCGCTACAAATAAGCTGTCTAATTAGTAGGACGGCTGATGACCGCATCCACAGTCCGGGCGGTCGGCGACGGCCACGTTGCGAGGGACAGGCGGATCGGCTACGCGACCGCCATGGAAGCCCTCGATGTCGTTGAGCGAGCCGGTGCGGCGCTACCGGCCTCGTGGCAGGGAACCGGCTTGCTGATCGATGCCGGGGGGGGCACCGCTGCGCGCCGGCAGGCGGTGGGCCGCGACCTGGTCGACGGCTTCAAGCTCTGGCGGCTGGCGATCTCGCTTGGCTGGCTCGACATCAAGCTGCGCTACCGGGGCTCGGCGCTGGGACCGTTCTGGCTGACCCTGTCCGGTGCGGTGATGGTCGGCTCGATGGGGCTGATCTACGGTCGCCTGTTCGCCATGAACCTGCACGAGTACCTGCCCTTCCTCGCGCTCTCCATGATCCTGTGGCAGTCCTTCATCGGCGGCCTCACCACCGACGCCTGTACGGTGTTCCTCGACGCCGAGACGATGATCCGGGCGATGCGCATGCCGTTCACCGTCCAGGTGCTGCGCTGCGTGGCGCGCAACGTCATCGTGCTGCTGCACAACCTGGTGGTGCCGATCGGGGTGTTCGCCATCTTCGACACCTGGCCCGGCTGGGTCGCCCTGCAGTCGCTGCCGGGGCTGGTGCTGTGGGTGGCCGATGGCATCGCCGCGGGGTTCCTGCTCGGCAGCCTGTGCGCGCGGTTCCGCGACATCCCGCCGATCGTCGGCAGCATCATGCAGATCGCCTTCTACATCACGCCGATCGTCTGGAAGCCGTCGCAGCTCGGCGCCCACGGCTGGTGGCTGCCGATCAACCCGTTCGACACGCTGCTCGAGATCGTGCGCTCGCCGCTGCTCGGTGCACCGGCCGGCCTGCTCGCCTGGGGTTCGGCTCTCGGCTACAGCCTGCTGCTCTGGCTGGTAGCGCTGCTGATCTTCACCCGCGCGCGGCCGCGGCTGGCATTCTGGGTATGACGCCCGAACCGGACTTCGCCGCGCGCCCGGCGTTCCTGAGGATCGAGAACCTGGCGCTCGATTTCCCGATCTATCATGGCGGCGCGCGGTCGCTGAAGAAGACCATGCTGTCGGTGGCTTCGGGCCGTCTGGGTCCCGCCCGCGCAGGATCGGCAAGCTCCGGGCCGGCGGCGAACCCGGCTGCCACCAGCCGGGTGGTGGTGCAGGCGCTGCGCGACATCAACCTGTCGCTCGGTCCCGGCGACCGGCTTGGCATCGTCGGTCATAATGGCGCCGGCAAGTCGAGCCTGCTGCGTGTGATGGCCGGGATCTACGAGCCGGTTGCCGGCCGGATCCATGTGAACGGCACGTTGAACGCCCTGCTCGATCCCAACCTGGGCATGAACATGGAGCTGACCGGGCGCGAGAACATCGTGCTGCGTGGGCGCTATTCGGCGCTCGGATCGGTCGCGATGCGGCAACTCGAGCAGGACGTCGAGGATTTCGCGGCGCTCGGCGCCTTCCTCGACATGCCGGTGCGGACCTACTCGGCCGGCATGGTGGTCCGGCTCGGCTTCGGCATGGCAACCGCGATCGCGCCGCAGGTGCTGCTGATGGACGAGTGGTTCATGGCCGGCGACTCTACGTTCCAGGGCAAGGCCAGGGCCAGGCTGGAGAGCGTCGTGCGCGGCGCCGAGATCCTGGTGCTGACCTCGCATTCGATCCCGGTGGTCCGCCAGTGGTGCACCCGGGTGCTGTGGCTGGAGGGCGGCCGGATGCGCGCGGACGGTCCGGCGGACGAGGTGCTCGACCAGTACACGCTGGCCACCGGCGGCAAGCTGCCTCCGGAACGGCTGGCGGCCGCCGACCCGGAGTTGCTGGCCAAGCTCGCCGGCTGACGCCTCGCGATCAGGGCGCCGGCGGCGACCGGGTGGCGTCGTCCAGGCGCAGGATGGTGTGCGCGTTGGTGAACGAGGTCGCCAGGGTGTCGATGGCGCCAGTCCGCAGCGCCCCCAGGATGGCCGGCGCCTTGGTGTTCTCGCTGGCGATCGCGATCACGTCCGGGATGCGCTCCAGGTCCTGGCGACTCAGGCCGATGACCCGACCCTGCATGCCGGTATTGGCGGGCTGGCCATGGATGTCGATAAAGTCGTACCCCATCGTGTCGCCGATGGTGCCGGCCACCCGGGCCTCGGCGATCTCCTCCGGCGAGAACCAGCCCATCCGCACCATGTTGCTCTCTTCCGAAAGATCGCCGACGCCGATCAGGGCGACGTTGGCGCGGCGGGCGCGATCCAGGGTGAGCTTCACGGTCTCGTTGCGGTAGAGCTCGGCGCGAAGCTCGGCATTGGTCACCAGCGCCGGCGCATAGAGGGTCTCGCTCTCCCCGCCGAAGCGGGCCGCCAGCCTGCGGCAGATATGGTCCGGGTTCATGTGTTCGCCGGCGCGCTGCGAGCCGCCGATGGCGCAGATGAAGATGGTGCTGCCGCGCGCCTTCCCGCCATGGGTGTCGGCGACTGCCGCGACGTTGCGGCCCATGCCGACCGCGACGATGGAGCCGCCGGTCAGGGTGCGCTCGAGATGCGAGGCCACCAGGGCGGCGACCGCGTTGCGCTGCGCCACCGGATCGCGATGATCGATCGAGACGAGCAACCGGTCGATGCCGAAGCGCCTGGTGAATTCCTGCTCGAGTTCGGCGCCGACGGCCGGCGGCTGGTGCACGCGGATCTCGACCAGCCCGTCCGTGCGGGCCCGCTTCAGAAGCCGGCCGACCTTGGCGCGCGAAAGCGAGAAGCGCCGGGACAGCTCCTCCTGGGTGACGTCGTCATAATAGTAGAGCGTAGCGATCTCGATCAGGGTCTCGATCCGGATCTCGGCGCGCTCCGCCTTGCGTACGCCCGCCTGCATTGGATCGCCCTGGTGGATCGACTGGTCAGGCACCGCAGCTCCCTCCCGAACGGCCGGTTCCGCACTGCACAATCAACAGCTCTGCGCGCATCTGCTCACGGCCAGATGCTCGTTTATCCGTTCCGTTCGTCCAGATTAAGCCTGAATCCCACATTGGACCGCACCTGGGGGAATTTCGCCGCTAATCGAGCTGAGCAATCGCGCACTCCATTGACTTTCGTTCGCCCGGAGGCAAGTTTTGTGGGCAAGAGCGATGTGAAGGATGCGGCATGAATCGGGTGATCGACGATCCGGACCAGGTCACCGAAGGCACCCTGCGTGGCGTCCTTGCGGCGCATCCCGACCTTCTGGTCGCCACCGACCATCCGCGCGTCCTGCGCCACGCCGGGGACCGTCCCAAGGGGCGCGTCGGTATCGTCACCGGCGGCGGATCGGGGCATGAGCCGGCCTTCCTTGGCTATGTCGGACCGGGGCTATGCGATGCGGTCGCGGTCGGCGAGGTGTTCGCCTCTCCGACCGCCAAGAGCTTCCATGCTGCCTTCAAGGAGGCCGACGGCGGCAAGGGTGTCGCCTGCCTGTACGGCAACTATGCCGGCGACAACATGAACGTGAAGATGGCGGCCAAGCTGGCGGCCAAGGACGACATCACGGTCAGGACCGTGATCGCCAATGACGACGTCGCCTCGGCACCGAGGGAGGAAGCCGACAAGCGCCGTGGCGTCGCCGGCGAGATCCTGATGTGGAAGGCGGGCGGCGCACGCGCGGCCGAGGGCGCCGACCTGGACGGCGTCATCGCCTCCGCACAGAAGGCGATCGACAATACCCGCTCGATCGGCATCGGCCTGTCGGCCTGCACCATTCCCGCCGCCGGAAAGCCCAACTTCACCATCGAGGCCGGCAAGATGGAGGTCGGCATCGGCCATCATGGCGAGCATGGCATCGCGGTGCTGCCGGTGGCGCCGGCCAAGGAGATGGCCGGCCTGATGCTGGAGCGTATCCTGGCCGACCTGGAGTTCGGCGGCGAGGATGTCAGCGTGCTGGTATCCGGCCTCGGCGCCACGCCGCTGATGGAGCTGTACCTGCTGTACGGCCATGTCGACGAGATCCTGCGTGCCCACAGGATCACCCCGCGCTTCCGCTTCGTTGGAAACTACTTCACCTCCCTGGAGATGGCCGGGGTCTCGGTGACGGTGACCCGCCTCGACGAGGAACTCGACCGGCTGTTGCGGGCACCTGCGCGTTCCATCGGCCTCACGGTCGCAGGCTGAGGAGAATAGTCATGGCCGAAACCGTCACGCTTGCCGACGCAGCGCCGATCGCCACCGAGATCGGCGCCGTCATCATCGAGAACCAGGGGCTGCTGTCGGAGATCGATGGGGCCACCGGCGATGGTGACCATGGCATCAACATGGCGAAGGGCTTCCGCCTCGCCAACGAGCGGCTGGGCAAGAAGAGCTTCGACCTGCGCGAGGGATTTGCCACCATCGGCGACACGCTGCTGGGCGATATCGGCGGCTCGATGGGGCCGCTGTACGGCTCGTTCTTCACCGACATGGCGGACAGCCTCGAGGGCTCGGACAAGCTTGACCGCGACAACTTCGCCGCGATGCTCACCGCCGGCGAGGCGGGCGTCGTCGATCTCGGCGAGGCCAAGGTCGGCGACAAGACGCTGATCGACGTGCTGGTGCCGGCGCGCGACGCCTTCGCCGCAGCGGCCAAGGACGGCAAGGATTTCGCCGCCAGCCTGGAGGCGCTCAAGGCCGCAAGCGCCGAGGGTCTCGAATCGACACGCGACATGGTGGCGAAGCTCGGTCGCGCCGCCCGGCTCGGCGAGCGCTCGCGCGGCACGCTGGATGCCGGCGCCTGTTCCGCCAACCTGATCCTGCAGGCGCTGGCGGATGGGCTGCTGAAGCGCCTTCACGCCGCCTGATCCGCCACCTCCGGAGAAAACCAGCGATGGATACCGTAACCGATACCACCAGGCCGTCCGGCGTCGAGTTGCCAAGGCGCATGCAGGCCGTCGTCGCCTATGCACCCGGCGACTACCGGCTCGAGGAAGTCGACGTGCCGCGCGCCGGCCCCGACGACATCATCATCGAGGTCGAGGCCTGCGGCATCTGCGCCAGCGACATCAAGACGTTCCAGGGCGCGCCGTCGTTCTGGGGCGACAACAAGGGGCAGGCGCGTTACGTCAAGGCGCCGATGATCCCGGGCCACGAGTTCGTCGGCCGCGCCGTCGAGGTCGGCGAGAACGTTGCCCGAAAGGGTGTCTACAAGGTCGGCGACCGTTTGATCTCCGAGCAGATCGTGCCGTGCGAGAATTGCCGCTATTGCGGGCGCGGCGAATACTGGATGTGCGAGCGCCACGACGTCTACGGCTTCCAGAACAACGTCAACGGCGGCATGGCGAAATACATGCGGTTCCCCAAGGAGAGCCGCACGCACAAGGTGCCGGACAGCATTCCGCTGGAGAAGGCGGTACTGGCCGAGCCCTATGCCTGCTCGGTGCACGCGGTCAATCGCGGCCTGATCCAGCTCGATGACGTGGTGGTGCTGTCCGGCGCCGGCCCGCTCGGCCTTGGCATGGTCGGTGCGGCCCGACTGAAGAACCCGTCCAAGCTGATCGTGCTGGACGGCAAGCAGGACCGGCTGGATCTTGCCAAGAAGTTCGGCGCCGACATCGTGATGAACCCGTTCGAGATGGACGTGGTGAGCGCGGTGAAGGACCTGACCGACGGCTATGGCTGCGACGTCTATATCGAGGCCACCGGCCACGAGAGCAGCGTGACGCAGGGCCTGAACATGATCCGCAAGCTCGGCCGTTTCGTCGAGTTCTCGGTGTTCGGCCACGAGGTCACGGCGGACTGGTCCATCATCAGCGACCGCAAGCAGCTCGATCTGTACGGCGCGCATCTTGGCCCGTACTGCTACCCGCTCACGATTGCCGCCATCGGCGACGGGCGCCTGCCGACCGAGGGGGTGGTGACGCACAAACTGCCGCTCGCGGAGTTCAAGCACGGCTTCGACCTGATGAAGAAGGGCGACGGCTCCATCAAGATCATCCTGATCCCGGACTGAGCCTTCCTGCTCGGCCAACGGATTCCGGTCTCGAGGTTCAGGATGACGACACTCGCCAAGCCCAACATGAAGCTCGCCTTGGGCGCCGGGGCCGCATTCGTGCTGCTCGCGGCGATGGCGCTGGACATTAGGGTCGTCCGCATCGGTTCGGATGCGGACGCCGTGCCAGGCAGCTTTTCGGCCGCGGTCTACGGGCGCACCGAATTTCCCAAGGTGCAGCAGGCGGTCGAGAGCCGCGCCGTCGATGCGACGGTTCTTGCAGCCGCCATCGCGAAGGACCAGGCGGCGGCCGAGAAGCAGTATGGGATCGCGGCGGATGCCGGCCCGGAATTCGCGGTCCGGTTCGCCGGCAAAGCGGGCAGCCAGGATTCCGGTGTCTACGACGTCGCCATTCCGGGACTTCCGGATCCGGTGCATGTCAGTGTCCAGACCGGCCCGGCCATCACCGGTACCGATCTACGCGACGGGGCGGGCACGATAAGTTTCGGACAGTTCAGCAACCAGATCGACTACCAGAACGCCGGTTCCGCGCTGAACAAGGAGATGAAGAAGGACGTTCTCTCCAAGGTCGACGTTGCCAATCTCACCGGCAAGCAGGTGTCGGTGGTCGGGGTGTTCCAGCTCACCGATCCCGGCAGCTGGGTGGTAACCCCGGTAAAGCTCGACGTGCGATGAGCGCAGCAGCCGGGGTGGCCGCCGCGACGGATGGCGTCGTGTTATCCGCCAGGAACGTCGACAAGCTGTATGGCAGCACGCACGCCCTGAAGGGCGTCAATTTCGATGTCCATCGCGGCAAGGTCACGGCGCTGTTCGGCGAGAACGGCGCAGGCAAGTCGACGCTGATGAAGATCCTGTCGGGCGTGGTGGCGCCGACCTCGGGCGATATCGAGCTGGAAGGCCTGCGCGTCAGCTTCGCCTCGACCGTGGAGGCGCGTGATGCCGGCGTCTCGATCATCCACCAGGAGCTGAGCCTGGCCCCCAACCTGAGCGTCCGCGACAACATCTTTCTCGGTCGCGAGATCCGCACCGCCACCGGCGTGGATTTCGCGGAGGAAGCGCGCCAGACGCGGCTGCTGCTGGAAGAGCTCGAGGAAGACATCGATCCGACGACGCTGGTCGCCGACCTGCGCCTCGGCCAGCAGCAGATCGTGGAGATCGCGCGTGCGCTGTCGGTGGATGCCCGCATCCTGATCATGGACGAGCCGACCTCGGCACTGAGCGCCAGCGAGGTCGAGGTGCTGTTCAAGGTCATTCGCGACCTGACCAGCCGCGGCGTCTCGATCGTCTATATCTCGCATCATCTGGAGGAGGCGCTCCAGGTCAGCGACTACGCAGTCGTGCTGCGCGACGGCACCGTCACGGCGACGGCGGAAGCGAAGGATATCGATCTGCAGTGGATCGTCCACAACATGGTGGGCGACCATTACGATCGCGGCGCGCCGCCGACCGGCTACGCGTTTGGCGACGTCACTCTCTCCATACGCGACCTCTGCGTCGCCGACGCCACGAAGTCGCACAACCTGGTGGTCGATCATCTGTCGCTCGATGTCCGTGCCGGCGAGATCGTCTGCATCTATGGCCTGATGGGCGCCGGGCGCACCGAGCTGCTCGAAGCGGTTGCCGGACGGGTGCCGATCGCATCCGGCGAGGTGCTTCTGCGGGACCGGCCGCTGAAGGGCCTGAGCATCGCCGAGCGGATCAGTCGCGGACTTGTGCTGGTCCCGGAGGACCGGCAGCGCGACGGGCTGGTACAGACGATGTCGGTCGGCGAGAACCTGTCGCTTGCCAGCATCCGGTCGTTCGTCAAGGGCATGCTCACGTCGCGCGTCCGGGAACGGAAGCTGGTCGAGGCGTCGATACGCGACGTGCACATCAAGACCGCCGGCGGCTCCGCCACGATCGGCTCGCTGTCGGGCGGCAACCAGCAGAAGGTCGTCATCGGCAAGATGCTGGCGACCGACCCGAAGGCCATCCTGCTCGACGAGCCGAGCCGGGGCATCGATATCGGCGCGAAGGCCGAGGTCTTCCGTCTGCTGGGCGAGAAGGCCAGGCAGGGGCTGGCCGTCGTCTACTCGACATCGGAGGTCCAGGAGTGCCTGAGCGTCGCGCACCGGATCATCGTGATGCGCCGGGGCAAGATTTCGGCGGAGTTCGGCCCCGAGGTCCTGAAGGAGGAAATCATGGCCGCCTCGGGCGAAGCCGTTGTCCACTGACACGCAAAGCCAGCCACGCAAGCCGAGGGCCTTCCCATGAGTGAAACAAGCGTGTCTCCGGGACGTGCGGGCGCCACGCCGCCGGCGAGGAACCTGGAGATCGGCCGGCTGCTGCTGGAGGGTCGCGCCTTCTTCGCCCTGATCGTGATCGTCCTCGTGTTCTCGATCCTGTCGCCATACTATTTCTCGCTCGGCAATTTCCTGACGATGGCGTCCCATGTCGCCATCTTCGGGATCCTGGCGATCGGGATGCTGCTCGTCATCCTGAATGGCGGCATCGATCTTTCGGTCGGCTCGACGCTCGGGCTCTCGGGAGTGATCGCCGGGTTCCTGATGCAGGGCGTGACCCTGGATGCGCTCGGGATCGTGCTGTATCCGCCGGTATGGGTCGTGGTCGTGCTGACCTGCCTGCTCGGCGGCTTCGTTGGCCTGATCAACGGCGTTCTGGTTGCGCGTTTCAAGGTGCCGGCGTTCGTCGCGACTCTCGGCGTCATGTATGTCGCACGCGGCGCAGCGTTGCTGATTACCAACGGCCTGACCTACAACAATCTCGGCGGCAGGCCGGCGCTCGGCAATACCGGCTTCAACTGGCTTGGCTTCAACCATCTGCTCGGGGTCCCGGTCGGCGTGTTGGTGCTGATCGTCGTCTCGCTGTGCGCCAACACGATGCTCAGCCGGACCGCCTTCGGGCGCTGGCTCTACGCATCCGGCGGCAACGAGCGCGCCGCCGAACTTTCCGGTGTTCCGGTCAAGACCGTCCAGGTATCGGTCTATGTCCTGTCCGGTATCTGCGCCGCGGCCGCCGGCCTGATCCTGTCCTCGCAATTGACGTCCGCAGGCCCGACGGCTGGGTTGTCCTACGAGTTGACGGCGATCGCGGCCGTCGTGATCGGTGGCGCGGCGCTCACCGGTGGCCGTGGCAATGTCCGGGGAACGCTGCTCGGCGCCTTCGTCATCGGCTTCCTGTCCGACGGGCTGGTGATCATCGGGATCTCGTCGTATTGGCAGACCGTGTTCACGGGCGCCGTGATCGTCCTGGCCGTGCTCCTGAACGCCGTGCAGTATCAGCGTCGTCCCAAGGCGGTGCCGGGAAAAGCGATCCCGGTTCCGCCAGCCGGCTGACGCCGTGCGTCCCGGCGAAGATCAACCAAACTACTCGCTATCGCGTCCAAGGGAGAACCAAGTTGACTAGAATCAAGACACTCGCGCTGATGTCCGCGCTCACGCTTGCCGCACCTGCAATCCCGGGTGTCGCGGCACCGGCCAAGGCGGCGGGCGGACTGATGGCGATCATCGTCAACGATCCGTCCAATCCATATTGGCTGACCGAGGGCAAGGTCGCGGCTGCCGAGGCCGAGAAGCTCGGCTACAAGGCGAGCGTCAGCGCCTCGAAGGGCGACACCAACACCGAGAGCAACCTGATCGACACCGCCATCACCAACCGGGCGGTCGCGATCATCCTTGATCCGGCCAACGCCAGCGGGTCGGTCGGCGCCGTCAAGAAGGCCATCGCGGCCAATATCCCGGTGATCCTGGTGAACGCGGAGATCAACCAGTCCGGCCTGGCCAAGGCGCAGCTGGTCTCCAACAACGCCCAGGGGGCCGCCCTCGGGGCGCAGCGCTGGGTGAAGGACCTGGGCCAGAAGGCGAACTACGTCGAACTGCTGGGCTCGCCGTCCGACAACAACGCCGCCACACGCTCGAACGGGTACGAGACGGTGCTCAGCCAGTATTCCGGCCTCGCCAAGGTCGGCTCCCAGGTCGCCAACTGGGACAGGACCCAGGGGCACGACAAGATGCAGAACCTGCTGCAGGCGCATCCCGACATCACCGGCGTGATCAGCGGCAATGACGAAATGGCGCTTGGCGCCATCGCGGCCCTGAAGGAGGCCGGCAAGCTCTCGAGCATCAAGGTGGGCGGCTTCGACGGCTCTCCCGATGCGGTTGCGGCGATCAAGGCGGGCGAGCTGCAATATACCGTGCTCCAGCCGGTCGCGATCTTCTCGGCGAAAGCGGTCGACGAGGCGGACAACTTCCTCAAGACCGGCAAGACCGGCGTGGCGAACGAGAAGCAGCTGTTCAATTGTGTCCTCATCACCAAGGCGAACACGTCGCGCTACGTCTCGGCATTCACGCTCAGGCGATAGGCGCCGCGAGGCTGCATCGGCCCGCATCGACGATGTGGGCCGGTCAGGCTCTCCAGGCTGCACCGGTTGCCGCCGGCGTGGTTCGGGTACATTCTGCTTCAATAATAAAAACAGGGAGGGGAAGCCGACCATGACCGACAAGATCAACGACACGCTGAAGGCGTTTGCCGCCGGGCGCATGAACCGGCGCGACATGCTGACGCGCATGGGCCAGCTCGGCATCGGCGCCGCGGCGACCACCATGCTGCTCAACCGCATGCAGACGAGCGCGCTTGCGGCGACGTCCTATGACTGGATGGCGCAGAAGGGCAAGTCGATCAAGCTGCTGATGAACAAGCATCCCTATACGGATGCTCTGCTCAAGAACATCGACAGCTTCAAGACGCTGACTGGCATCGACGTCACCTACGATGTGTTTCCCGAGGACGTGTATTTCGACAAGGTCACCGCGGCGCTGTCGAGCAAGTCGACCACCTACGATCTGTTCATGTCGGGTGCCTACCAGACCTGGCAGTACGGTCCGGCCGGCTGGCTGGTCGACCTCAAGAAGTTCATCAACGACCCGGCCGAGACCTCGCCCGACTATGACTGGGACGGCATCCTTCCCAACCTGCGCGCATCAACCGCCTGGAGCGGCGTTCCGGGCGAGGCGCTGGGCAGCCCGACCGCCAAGCAGTGGGCACTGCCCTGGGCGTGGGAGTTGAACTCGATCGCCTACAACAAGCGGATCCTCGAGCAGGCGCACATGGAGCCGCCGAAGGACCTGCCGCACCTGATCGAGATGGCGGCCAAGATCTCGAAGGATATTCCCGGAGTTTACGGTATCGGCGCCCGTGGCAGCCGCTCCTGGGCGACCATCCATGCCGGCTTCCTGTCCGCCTACAGCAACTATGGCGCGAAGGACTTCGACACCAGCAGCGGCAAGCTGGTGCCGGCGATGAACAGCAAGGAATCAAAGGCTTTCACCAAGCTGTGGATCGAGATGCTGCAGAAAGGCGGTCCGAAGAACTGGACTACCTACACCTGGTACGAGGTTGCCAACGATCTCGGCGGCGGCACCTCGGCGATGGTGTACGACGCCGACAGCGCGGCGTTCTTCCAGGAGAGGGGCACCAAGGAAGCCGGCAACATCGTCTACCATGCCTTCACGCCCAATCCGGAGGCCAGCCGGCCGACTCCGAATGTCTGGATATGGTCGCTGGCGATGAGCAACTTCTCGCGCCAGCAGCAGGCCGCGTGGAAGCTGATGCAGTGGGCGACCAGCACGCAGCAGCTCACGCTGGGCGCCACCAAGGCCGACCTGATCGACCCGACGCGCCAGGTCGTCTGGGACAACCAGGACTTCAAGACGCGCATGCAGGGCTATCCCGGCTTCCTGGATCAGTTCGCCGCGTCCTCGCCGGGCGCCAAGATCTATTTCACCCCGCAGCCACTGTTCTTCAACGTGACCACCAACTGGGCGGCGGCGCTGCAGAAGATGTATTCGAACCAAGTCTCGGTGGAGGACGGCCTCGACCAACTGGCCGCGGATATCAAGAGCCAGCTCAGCAACGCCGGCATTACCGACTAGGCAGCCAAGGGCACCCGCATGGACGCCGTCACCTACCCTCCGATCGAGCGGCGTCAGAAAGGCCGGTTCACTGTTTCCGCGCGGGTGCTGCCCTACCTGCTGAGCATGCCGGCGCTGCTGGTATGCATCGGCATCCTGGTCCCGTTCATCACCGCCGTGCTGTACTCGCTGCAGCGTTACAACCTTGCCTTCCCGATGGGGCGGCGGTTCATCTGGTTCGGCAATTTCGTAAGCCTGTTCCGGAGTTCGAGCTTCTGGCACACGGTGTATGTCTCGCTGGCCTACACCGTGCTGACCGTGGGCGTTGAATTGTTGCTCGGGCTCGGCATCGCGCTGCTGCTGTGGCGGCGTTCGCTGATCACCAACCTGCTCTCCGTTCTTCTCATCCTCCCGTTGATGGTGGCGCCTGCCATCGCGGCGCTGATGTGGAAGCTGATGACCAACTCGAACTTCGGCGTGCTGTCGTATCTCGTCTCGCTGCTCGGCTTCCATGACTTCCGCTGGGGCGCGTCACCGAACACTGCCTTGTTCACCGTCGTACTGGTCGATGTCTGGGTCTACACCCCGTTCATCGCCATCCTGCTGCTGGCCGGGTTGCGCGGCCTGCCGCGGCAGCCGTTCGAGGCGGCGGAACTTGACGGCGTGCCCGGGACCTTCGTGTTCTTCCGCATCCTGCTGCCGATGCTGCTGCCCTATCTCCTGACGGCAAGCCTGTTCCGCATGCTCGACAGCATCCAGCAGTTCGACATCATCTATGCGATGACCCAGGGCGGCCCCGGCGACACGCTGCTGGTGTTCCAGGTGCAGGCCTACCTGCAGGCCTTCACCTTCACCGATGTCGGGCGCTCGTCGGCAATCCTGATGGTGCTGTGGGCGATCACCTATGCGCTGACTACCGTGTTCATGAAGAACTGGACTCGCCTGCGCGAGCGTGCGCACGGCATGGCCTGAGGAGACGCCGGAATGTCGTCGCAGCTTCTACGCGCGCTCCGCATCGTCCTGATGGTGATGGTGGGACTGTTCTTTCTGTTCCCGCTGCTGTGGGTGGTGCTGATGTCGTTCATGACGAACGTCGACATCCTGCGCTCGCCGCCGTCGCCGTTCTTCGTCCCCACGCTGCGCAACTACCTGGCGCTGATCTCCGGCCATCTTTCGACCAGTTCAGGCAACGTGCAGATCGACTACATGCACAACCTGCTCAACAGCGTGATCCTGTCGGTATGCTCGGTGGTGGTCTCGCTGATCCTGGGCGTGCCGGCCGCGTATGCGTTCGCGCGCTACAAGTTCCGTGGCGGCGAGGACATGGCGTTCACCCTGCTGTCGTTCCGCTTCGCGCCGCCGCTGCTGGTGTTGCTGCCACTGCTCGGATACTTCCAGACCCTGCATCTGTACGACACCTATTTCGGCCTGGTCTGGGTGTACCAGCTGATCACCCTGCCGCTGGTGCTATGGATCGTGCGCGGCTATTTCGAGGACGTGTCGGAGGATATCGAGCTGGCCTACCGGCTCGACGGCCATGGCTGGCTTGCCACCTTCTTCAAAATCTCGATCCCGCTGGCGCGTCCGGGCATCGCCGCCGCCGGCCTGCTGTCCTTCATCTTCGCCTGGAACAATTTCATCTTCGCTTTGATCCTGGGGTCGTCGGACGTTCAGCCGGTGACGGTGGGCGCGCTTGCCTTCATCACCGCGTCCGGCATCGAGTACGGCCAGATCGCGGCGGCCCTGGTGCTGTCGGTGATCCCGACCCTGGTGCTGGCTATATTTACCCAACGCTATCTCGTCGAAGGCCTGTCCCTCGGCGCCATCAAGGGGTGAGGCAGACGATGGCGTATCTGTCGGTCGAGGCGCTCTCGAAGGCGTATCGCAGGAACGAGGTCATACGCGACCTGTCCTTCGAGGTGGAGCGCGGCGAATTCCTGGTGGTGTTCGGGCCGTCCGGCGCCGGCAAGACCGTGCTGCTGCGGCTGATCGCCGGCATGGTGCTGCCGGATCGCGGGCGCGTGGTGCTGGGTGGCGCCGACATCACGCGTGATGCGCCGGACCGGCGCGATATCGGCATGGCGTTCCAGAACTTCGCGCTCTATCCGCACATGACGGCATACGAGAACATCGCGAGCCCCCTGCGGTCGCGCGGCATGGCGCGGGCGGAGCTCGACGGCCGGGTGCATGGCGCCGCCAACCTGCTGCGCATCGACCACGTCATCACGCACTTGCCGAAGGCACTGTCGAACGGACAGAAGCAACGCACGGCGCTGGCGCGTGCCCTCGTCGGCGAGCCTTCGATGCTGCTGCTGGACGATCCGCTGCGCAACGTCGATGCCAAGGTGCGCTACGAGATGCGGCTTGAACTGCCGCGGCTGCTGCGCGCGCGTGACACCACGGTGATCTACGTAACCCAGGACTACAAGGAGGCGATGGCGCTCGGCGACCGCATCGCGGTGCTTGGCGACGGCCGCTTCACCCAGATCGGCTCGCCGGAGACGATCTACAACCGGCCGGCCGACAGCCGCATCGCCCGCCTGTTCGGTGATCCGCCGATCAACCTGCTCGACGCGCGGCGCGATGGCGCGGCTGAACTGCGTGTCGCCTCGAACAGCGTGGCGCTGCCGGTCCGCCGCTCCAACACGGTGGCGTCGGACTGCGTGCTTGGTGTGCGACCGGAGGATGTCGCGGTCAGCCTGGAGCCGGTGGCGGGGGCGGTTCCGGTGGAGATCGATGCGGTGACGCCGCTCAACGACCGCCAGGTGATGCTGCTGCGCGCCGATGACGGTACCGAAATCTTTGCGAGCCGCCCGCAATCGGAGCAGATCGAGCCGTCGGCAGGCAACGCTCATGACGGCATCGGACGTGGTCGCCGTCGCGCCTGGGCCACCCTGGATATCGAGCGGGCGCATTTCTTCGAGACCCGTACCGGGGCACGCCTGGCCGAGCCTGCGCTGCGTCCGGAGCTGGCGCGATGAGCACCCTCACGCTCACCGACGTCAGCAAGGTCTATCCCGGCTCCAGCGAGCGCTCGGTCGACGACGTGTCGATGGCGATCAAGGACGGCGAGATCATCGCACTGCTCGGCTCGTCCGGCTGCGGCAAGACCTCGACCCTGCGCATGGTGGCGGGATTCGAAAGCGTCACCAGCGGCACCATCAGGATCGGCGATACGGTGATCAACCGGCTGAAGCCGTCCGAGCGCAACGTGGCAATGGCGTTCGAGGGCTACGCGCTGTATCCGCCGCTGAAGGTGCGCGACAACATCGCCTTCTCGCTGCTGCGCGGACGTACGGCCAAGGCGGAGATCGACCGTCGCGTCAAGGCGGTGTCCGACATGCTCGAGCTCGGGCCGATGCTGGAGAAGTTCCCGCCCAACCTCTCCGGCGGCCAGCAGCAGCGCGTCAGCCTGGCCCGTGCTCTGGTGCGCGATGCGTCCGCCTACCTGCTCGACGAGCCGATGTCGCAGCTCGAGCCACAGCTGCGTGCGCTGCTGCGGGCACGCATCAAGGACCACATGACGCTGCATCGTATGACCACGGTGATCGTGACCCACGACCAGACCGAGGCGATTGCGTTGTCCGACCGGGTCGCGGTGATGGACAAGGGCCTGCTGCAGCAGTTCGGCACGCCGGAGGATCTGCGCGAGCGGCCGGCCAACCTGTTCGTGGCGTCGTTCATCGGCGAGCCACCGATGAACCTCTATACCGCCGAGGTCGGCGGGGGCGAGCTGGTGGTGCTGGACGAGCGCGGTACACCGGCATTCCGCATTCCCTGCCAGCCCGGCGAGTTCGCCGGGCGGCGCCGGCTGAGCATCGGCATACGGCCGCACCGGGTGCATCTCGGCGCGCCCGGCAACGGAGCTGCGGGCGGCAGCGACGCATTGATCCCTGGCGAGGTGTTGTCCAACCACTGGCTGGGTGATCACAGCCATGCCGGCATCGGCATCGGCGGCTGCTTCCTGATCGCGGTGGCGGACCGGCATGTGGAAGCCGGAGTCGGCAGCCAGGTGGTCTTGCGGATCCCCCGTGACGCTATCCATATATTCGACGATGAGACCGGTCTGGCCGTGGCGCACGGATTGAGCGCCTAGAACCGGCCAATCAAGCAGGAGAAGTCAGCATGCGTATCGTATTGGGCGGCGACAGCGCCGGTGAACCACTGATCCAGGTGATAAAGGCGCACCTCACCCAGCAGGGCGTGCACGAGGTTGTCGACCTGTCGCAGCCGGAAGCGCAGGACGAGACCGAGTTCTACGCCGAGATGACGGACAGGGTGGCGCAGCGCATCCTGGACGGCGGATTCGATCGCGGCATCCTGGCGTGCGGCACCGGCATCGGGGTCTCGATCTCGGCCAACAAGATCCCCGGGATCCGCGCGGCGCTCACCCACGACACTTATTCGGCCGAGCGCGCAGCACTCAGCAACGACGCCCACATCATCACCATGGGCGCGCGGGTGATCGGACCTGAGCTGGCGAAGTCGATCGTGGACAGCTTCCTCGCCCAGCAGTTCGATCCCAAGAGCCGGTCGGCCGGCAATGTCGAGGCGATCAAGGCGCTGGATACGAAATACGCGCGCGACCACAGCCCGAAGGTCCCTGCATGAGCCAAGCCGGCCCGGAGGAAACCCCTGACTGGAAGCTTCACGGGGTCAGGGTCATTCCGGGCGACCAGCTCGACTCGAACACGGCGCAGACACCCGGAATGGACCGGGCGGCGGCGATCAACTTCGCCCGGGTCGGGGCTCGGAAGATCTGGGCCGGGACGGTCAGCATCTATCCCAATGCCAAGACTGGCGCGCATCACCATGGGGCGCTCGAGAGCGTGATCTACGTGCTGCGCGGACGTGCCCGGATGCGTTGGGGCGATGCGCTGGAATTCACCGCCGAGGCCGGCCCGGGCGACTTCATCTTCGTGCCGCCCTACGTTCCACACCAGGAGATCAACGCGCTGACCGACGAGACGCTGGAATGCGTGCTGGTGCGTAGCGACAGCGATGCGGTCGTGGTCAATCTCGACATCGAGCCGGTGGAACGGCCTGAACTGGTGCCCTGGATCGACCCGATCCATCGGGCCTGACCCAGGCGTCCTGCTTCAGGCGGCTCGCTTCAAGCCTGGATGGGTTCCGGCAACGGGGCGTGCTTCTGCACCGCATCCCAGACGAAGGCCGGCACTTTTGCCCGCTCGGACAGGAAGCGGCGCACGCGGAATTCCAGGTCAGTCTTGCTGATCGTCATGCGTCGGTGCAGCGTACCTCCGAAGCCGCTGAGGAACCTGGCGATTCCCGGGGTTGCAACGCCGTCGAAGTCGAAGATGCGACCGGCGGCAGCGGCGTCCTGCATGCCCTGCCAGACCAGCAGGCTGACCGCGCCGCTATGCGCCTTCGGCTGCCGGCTGGTCAGCAGGTAGTATGAGGTCTCCTTGTCCCAGACCAGGAAGATGGCGGCCTGCAGCACGCCCTGGGGGTCGTAGGCGCCGAGGGCTGCGCCGGCATCGCGCTTCATCGCCTCGCGGCAGCCACGCAGCATGGTGTCGGTGGTGTAGTGGTTCTGGCGGCCCCGGTCCTGCAGCATCTCCTCGTAGAAGGTGCAGAACGTCTCGGCATCCTCGATGCGCCGCGCGGTCAGGCCTTCCTTGGTGGCGCTACGGATCAGGTTGCGCGTCTTGTCGAGCATGAACGACCACATGTCGGTGGCGGACTGCCCCGGCTGGGTGCGGAAGGTATATTCCACCGAGCACTCGAAACCGGCCTCCTGGAACTTGAGGACGTCGGTGAGGGCGGGATCAAACCGTTGCTGGAAATATGACGCCTTCGGGAGCTGCTCGATCAGCTGCTCGGTGATCTCGGTGCGACGACGGAATTCGGACGCGGGCTTCCCCTGGCCGGGCTTGATGACCGGTCCAAGCGTGCGTGTCATCAGCGGCATCAGCGAGATGTCGCAGCCGAAACGGCGATCAAACATGTATGGCATCGTACCGACGACGACGCCCCCCTGCCGGACCTCCGCCTGGCGCCAGTTCCCGCCGGTGACAGCGTCGAGCCACCACGGTTCATGGAACAGCGAGAAAGCCGGATATGGCTTGATGATCTTTCCGGTCTCGATCGGACGCAGGCGGCTCTCGACGATATCCAGGGATTTGGTCACGACGCCCATGATGGCTGCTCTTCCGGATCCGTGTGTGAAAGATTTCAGATGATGTCTGCGAACTGACGGCTTGCTCGCATCCGGCAGATCGATCGCGAATTACGGCGCGCTACCAGAACAGCTTGTCGCTGCTCGTCCGGTCGAGCCTGGTGTGGATCCCGAGCGCTAGCCCGAACAGGAAGACCGGCACCGCCATGGCAAGCGCGCTGAGGGCGACCATGTCGTGGCCAGAGAACAGAATGTTCATGCCGCCTGTACCTCGCGGCCTTGGAGCAACCTGAACAGGCTGGTCCGGGCGGCCAGCGGCGTCAGGCGGGCGATCAGGTAGTCGGCGTCGTCGCCGAAACGGATCGGTCCGGCGACCTTGCGAAAGCCGATGGTGATCGTCCAGCTTGTCCCGTCGAAGCGCTTGCGCGGGCAGCGAAAGAAGCTCTGCATGACATCCTGCCGAGGCGGTCGGGCCGCCGATGGGATCTTGTTGTTACCAGGCGCTTTGCGACGTCTTGCCTTCGGGCGTCCGCCATGGATGCTACATGCCGTCGCGCTAACAAAAAGACAACTCAATACCAAACCAGAACGTTTAAATAACGCTTCGCGCAATGGCCCTGGATCGCGTTCGAACGAGGTTGCCTGGATGGTCGACGGGAGGCCGTGGCGTCAGCGGCTGTTATGTCTGGTGGCTGGCCGGGGTCGCGTGTGGATACGCGACGAGCTAGCCGCCCGGATGCAGTGCGGAGGTGAGGATCGGCCCCAATATGTCCTGCACCCCGGAGGCGACGATCTGCACGCCGATGCTCAGCAGGATGAGGGCGGCGAGGCGGGTCACGATCCGGGTGCCGGAGCGGCCGAGCAGCCGGACCACTCGCTGTGCCCCTGCATAGGTGAACCAGACCAGCAGGCAGACCAACGCCGCCGCCAGGGTGGTGCCGGCGCCGAAGGAGACGAGGGCGGCGAGGCCGCCGGTCTGCGGGCGCTCGGCGCTGAGCGCGATGGCCACCGAGATGCTGCCGGGGCCGACGGTGAACGGCATGGTCAGCGGAAAGAAGGCGGTCGCCGAGACATCCTCGGTCGCGGCTGTGCGCCCCTCCTGGCTGGCCTGCTTTTCCTTCAGGGCCTCGTAGGCCTCCGGCGCCTGCAGCAGGCCCCAGGCCCGCACCGCGACCACCAGGCCGCCGGCGATTCGCAGGGCACCGATGGTAATCCCGAAGAAATGCAGCAGGGCGCTGCCGCCCCAGAGCGAAACGATCAGGATCAGGAAGCCGTACCAGCCGACCTTGCGCGCCAGCATGGCCCGCTCGGCGCTGCTGCGGCCTTCGGTCACTTCGGCAAAGACGAGGGCTGCGCCAAACGGGTTCACGATCGAGAACAGCGCGGGGAATGCCAGCAGGAAGGCCCCGGGCAGGCCGGCGAAATTTGCGGTCTCGGGGTGGATCGGCGGCATGGCATCGGGGATAGCAGGTCGTGGGTAGCCCGTCAGCAGGCTCCAGGCGCCGGGCTGCGTGCACCGATCGGCACAGTCGACGTTCGCGGGAGTTTCATCGCGATGCCAACTGCCTCATAAAGCTGCCGATACGCCTGCCAGTCTTATCAATAACATAGTGGCTGGTGTTGCAACATCGGAGGCTGGCTACCCGCATGCCGCACGTCATCTGTCCTTCCTGCCACGTCCAGTACAACGCCGCCGGCGGCCGTTGCCCGAACTGCGGCGCGAGGCGGCCGGCTGTCTGGCAGCCCCTGCTGGATCGACGCTGGCCGGTGGCGCTGGCGATCGGGGTGGTGCTGGAGGCCGTCGCCATGCGCTACGGCCCGGCCACGCTCGCTCCGCAGGTGCACGCCCCCCTGGTCGTCGCGAGCTGGTTCCTGGCCGGAACGCTGGTTTTCACGGTGCTGGCAGGCCTGGTCCTGCTCGCCGTGAGCGGGGTCCTGCGCGACGTGCGCCGCCGCCGCCGCCGTTCGGCCCGGCGCAAGTTGGCCCGGAAGCGGATGTGAGGGATTGGTGACACTTCTGCATGAATAACGTCGGCGAAAACGCCGGTTCTTGGTCCCGCGTTCTTGTCGGTATTGCTCTTGTCGTGCTGTAACCAGCTTCGACGAAAGAGCCGGGACTTTGGAGTTAAGATGTCGATCGAGGATGAAGCTCAGCCGATCCTGGCGCTCACCGCCCAGATTGTTTCCGCCCACGTGTCCAACAACACGGTCGGTGCGGAGGGGCTGACCCCTCTGATCCGGCAGGTCTACCAGGCGCTGGTCAGTGCCGGTCAGCCGGTGGTCGAGCCGGAGAAGCCGCAGCCTGCGGTGCCGGTAAAGCGGTCGGTGTTCCCCGACTACATCATCTGCCTCGAGGACGGGAAAAAGCTGAAGATGCTCAAGCGGCATCTGCAGTCGGCCTATGGGCTGACCCCGGAGCGCTATCGTGAGCGCTGGTCGCTGCCGCCGGACTATCCGATGGTCGCGCCGAACTATGCCGAGCGACGCTCGACGCTGGCGCGCGAGATCGGCCTTGGGCGAAAGAATTCGTCGAGTGGCCGCGAGGAGGTCGAGGCCGAGGTCGAGGATCCGGCCGAGGACGCGCCGCGGCCGCGCGGACGGCGTAAGCGGTCCGCCTGATCACGCACCGGCGTAAGCGGTCCGCCTGATCACGCGCCGGCGGAAGCAGGCCGCCTGGCGCCCGGAAGCTTTACCGCCGGGTCCGACGCGTGCTAGTTTGATGCCATACTGAAACAAGCAAGGGCACCGGTGGGCGAAAGCCTGACGGTGCCTTTTTGCTTTGGTCCCCGCCATCCGGCCGGCGGCCGCATCAGCAAGCCTCGCAATTCGGAGACCGCATACGATGGCGATGCCACGTCCGCTCCCGGCTGTACTGGCGACAGCCCTGCTGTCCGCCTGGATGCTCTACGCGACGGAGGCCGGTGCGCAGCCCGCCTTCTCCAAGACCGGCGCCGGCGCCTTCAGCAACGTCACTACCAGCCTGCTGGTCAACGACGCCGGCGGCCTGTTCCAGACCCAGGGTTCGGTGCTCTGCCAGGCGCCGCAGACCGGCCAGCTCACCAGCCCGTCGGGCGTCTGCATGCAGTATACCCCGAGCATTCCGTTCATCGGCGGGGCTGCGGCCATCTTCGGGCTGAAGGGTGCCGTCACCGACTACGCAAGCCCGCCGCTGACGGTGCGGATCGACGCCCGGCCGGGCAGTTCCACCATCACCGTCGCGAGCATTGCCGCCACCGCCAATATCAGCACCGTCGGCACCATCGGTTCGGTCAGGACGCTGAGCACGCTGGCCGCCTCGGTCGCCGGGGCGCTGCCGGCAGGGGAGACCATCATTGGCGCGGTTGCGGGTGTCGGCGGCACGGTGCTGACGCTTTCGGCGCCGACTCTGGCCGACCTGCCGCCGGGCTCCACCCTGACGTTCGCGACCAACACCGGCGCGCAGCAGTTCACCGGCATCGCCTCGTCGGTCGACCTCACCGCGCACCAGGGGCCCGGTTCCGGAGGCCAGGCCTGGGGCGGCAATTTCATCGTCGAGGCCGAGGCTGGCTCCAACGGCTCGATCCACGGCATCGAGATCGACGTCGCGAACTTCTCCGCGAGTGTCGGTGGTTTTGGTGTCTGGCTCGGCAACAACGGCAACCAGAACATGGCCGCCGGCCTGTTCGTCGGACCGGGCGTCGGCGGCGCGGGCTGGCAGGAGGGGGTCGAGAGTGTGTCGGCGGTGAACGACGACCTGCTGTCGATCTCGTCTGCCACCAATTTCGGCAACGATCGCGGCACGCACGCTGTCGGCAGCCTCTACCAGGGCAGCTATGGCACTGCGATCCTGCAGGGCGTCAACCCGAACGGCTCGACACCGACCACGCGGGCGCTGTTCACCATCACCCCGAAGGGCGGCATCGTCGACAGTTCGGTGACACTGGTCGGCGCCGGCAGCGGCGGTACGCAGGGCGCGGTCAACGGATCGACCGGCATGATCCTGGTCTGCAGCGGCACGCTCGCCACCTTCACGGTGAACCTGCCGACGCTGCCGCTGCCGAAACAGCTCTACAAGATCGCCTCGGAATGCAACGTGACGGCGCTGAGCATCGCAGTACCGGGCGGTACGACCGTGATGGGCGCCGCCGCAACGATCACGCCGACCGCGCCGCTCGGCTTCGTCTACGACAATGACCGGCTAGTCTGGCTGCGCTGGTAGCACGGCTGCCGGCAAAAGCTGCTACAGCGGGGCAGGCGGTCGGCGGACGGGACGGACCGCAGCGGGGTTTCCGGATTGGTCTCGTACAGGCATCTGCTGCCCGACCCCGTGTTCGAGTGCGACCGGCTTTGGTACCTGCGCACGGGTGCCCGCCAGGCGGTGGTCCTGAAGCACCGCGATGGCGCGCCGATCGACGGCTTCGGTTCCGGCTGGGAGCCAGTACTAGCCTATGACGGGCTCGACCCCGTTTACCTGCTGGCCTTCGAGGCGGCGACCGGCGCCAGGGCGACCTGGATCGTGTCGATGGACGGCAGGCGGCTGGGCGACCGGCTCTCCGATCTCGGCCCTGCGGACCGGGACGCTCTGCAGATGTCGGTGCGCGCGCGGGGTCTCGCCTTGCCGGAGGGCCTGATTGGCGACGGACTGCAATTCATCGAGGCTCGCCTGCGGCGGGAGATCCTGGCGTTGGCGGACGCCGCGCCGTCCGAGGCCAGGCCGGCCGGTTTCGCAGCACCCGGTGACCTGCGGTGTTTTGCGCGCAATCCACCTGTACCGGATGCTGCCTCGTTCACCTTCGGCGCCGGCTGGTCACGGCAGGAGAATGCCCCGCCCCGCGCGGTGGCGTCGCCGTGCGCGGCCGGCCTGCCGATGGTGCCGGCGTCCTCGCGACGCCTCCTCAGCGTCACCCTGTTGCCCTTGCAGGCGGAAGTCAGCCTCCCCGATGAGATCGCGATCCTTGCCGATGGCGTCCTGGTCGGCACCGCCCGGCTGGACCCGCGCTGGCAACGCGACGGTGCGCGCTACGCCTTCTGGCTCCGTCCCACGCACGGGTCGCCGCGAGACCTGGCGCTCGAATTCCGCCACGCCGGCGGCTTCGATCTGGCCGGCCTCGAGCTCTCACTCGGCAACCGGCCGGCGCCGGCCGCCGGTGGCGATGCCGAGTTGATGCAGCTGTTCGAGAACCTCGGTGACAACTGCGAATTCGGCCTGGTGCAGCGGCACTTCGCGGCGGAACCGGTCGGTCTGCTGCGGTTTGCCGGACTGGGCGACGTCTATCGCCTGATCCGCCTTCTCGACGACCGGTTTGGCAACCTTGGAGAGCCGGGTTCGCTGCGCACCATCGTCGTCGGCGGCGAATACTGGATCCAGGATCGGATCTACGGCATCGCCTACCATACCTTCCGCACCCAGCACGACAGCGACGCGGAGACCGTGTTGCACGACAACGAGATCAAGACCCGATACCTCGCCCGCAAGCTGGGGGAAGATCTCGAGGATGGCGAAAAGATCTTCGTCTACAAGCGCGCGGTGACGCAGGATCGGCACGAGATACTGGCCCTGCATGCGGCACTCAACCAATTTGGGACCTCGAACAAGCTGTTCTGGGTCACGCCGGCAGATGCACGGCACCAGCCCGGCGAGGTCGAGTGGGTATCCGACCGGCTATTGCGTGGCTACCTGGATACGATATCGCTGAGCAACGCCCATGATTTCGATCCCGATCTCTGGCTGCTCCTTTGCAGGACCGCAGCAGCCGCGTTCGACGCCGCCCAATCGTGAGAGGTTCGCAACGTGCGCGAGACGCGCACCGGCGTATCGCGCATACTCTCAATAGCCCGACGCGAAGTTCGGGATCATAGGGACGCAGTCCTGAACAAGACTGTGGACCCGTTCAGGGAAGGCAGCAATCGATGGCAATGAAGATGAAGGCCGCAATCTTCGTCGAGAAGGGTCGCATCGTACTCGACGACAAGCCGATCCCCGAGATCGGTCCGATGGATGCGCTGATGCGTGTCACCACCACGACGATCTGCGGCACCGACGTGCATATCCTGAAGGGAGAGTATCCGGTCGCACGAGGCCTGACGATCGGGCACGAGCCGGTCGGCGTCATCGAGAAGCTCGGTTCCTCCGTGCAAGGCTTTCGCGAGGGCCAGCGGGTGATCGCCGGCGCCATCACGCCGTCCGGCTGGAGCAATGCCTGCCTGTGCGGCTGCGGCTCGCAGGACGGCGCCGGCACCAAGCATGGCTGGCAGGCCATCGGCGGCTGGAAGTTCGGCAACACCATCGATGGCTGCCAGGCGGAGTACGTCCGCGTGCCCGACGCGATGGCAAACCTCGCGCCCATCGATGACGGCGTGAGCGACGAGCAGGTGCTGATGTGTCCGGATATCATGTCGACCGGGTTTGCCGGCGCCGAGACCGGCGGCATCGCCATCGGCGACACCGTCGCGGTGTTCGCGCAGGGCCCGATCGGGCTGTGCGCCACCGCCGGCGCCAAGCTGCTCGGTGCCACCCGCATCATCGTGGTCGACACCGTGCCGGCGCGGCTCGAAATGGCCAGGCGCATGGGCGCCGACGAGGTGGTGGATTTCAGGCACGAGAATCCGGTCGAGGCGATCATGCGACTGACCGACGGGCGCGGCGTGGACGTCGCCATCGAGGCGCTTGGCACGCAGGCGACCTTCGAGGCGGCGTTGCGCGTGCTGCGTCCCGGCGGCGTGCTGTCGAGCCTCGGCGTCTATTCTGGGGACCTGACGATCCCGCTGGACGCCTTCGCGGCAGGGCTCGGCAACAAGTCGATCCGCAGCACGCTGTGCCCCGGTGGCAAGGAACGCATGCGACGCATGCTGGCGGTGATCTCGTCCGGACGTGTCGATCTCGGCGGCCTGGTCACCCACCGATATCATCTTGAGCAGATCGAGCAGGCCTACGACCTGTTCGCCAACCAGCGAGACGGCGTGCTGAAGGTCGCCATCAAGGTCTCGTAGCGGGAGGCCGCGCCCGGCTTCCGCCCAGCATCACGGCCAGCGCCCGCCTGGTCATGGCGCCGTGCGGCGGCGTCATCCATGTAAAGCCGCTGAACCGGCCCGGACGATAGACTGCGCGCCGGTGGGAAAAGCGCAGGAAGCCGGCATGGCCGTGGTAGGCGCCGGTGCCGCTCTGCCCGAAGCCGCCGAAGGGCAGGCCCGGCTGCGCGCAATGCAGCAGCGTGCCGTTCACGGTGACCCCGCCCGAGCGGGTGCGGTCGAGCACCCGGCGCTGCTGCGCCGGATCGTCGGTGTAGCAATAGAGGCCAAGCGGCACCGGACGCGCATCGAGGAACGTCAGCGCCTCGTCGAGCGTGTCGTAAGGCAGCACCGGCAGCACCGGCCCGAAGATCTCCTCCTGCATCACCGAGGCGCTGCGGGTTGCCTCGCCCAGATCGGGGAGAACCACCACGGTCGGCGGCAGCCGGCGCTGCGCGCGCTGCTCGGCGCGGCGGTCCGCACGGTCCTCGGGATGGCGCAGGATCGGCAGGCCACGGCGCTCCGCGTCATCCACCAGCCCGGCCAGGCGATCCAGGTGCCGCTCGCTGATCTGGGCGGTGTAGTCCGCATTGCCTGCAAGCGTCGGGTAGAGCCGCGCGGCGGCCTCGGCCAGCGCGTGGGCGGTGGCGTCGAGATGGGCGCGCGGCACCAGCACGAAGTCCGGCGCCAGGCAGGTCTGGCCGGCATTGAAAAACTTTCCCACGGCGAGGCTGTGCGCGGTGCGCCGGCGGGCGGCGGCGTCGGCGACGCTGTCCGGGCACAGCAGAGCAGGCGACTTGCCGCCGAGCTCCAGCGTGACCGGCACCAGCCTGGCGGCGGCTTCCTGCATCACCGCGCGGCCGACGCCGGTCGAGCCGGTGAACAGCAGGTGGTCGAACTCCAGGGCGCAGAAGGCGCGTCCCACCGTTGCGTCGCCTGGCGTCACGGCGATCTCCGCGCGGTCGAATTCGTCGCCGAGCATGATGGCCAGCAGCCCGGCGCAGGCGGGGGCAAGTTCGGACGGCTTGAGCATGATCCGGTTGCCGGCGGCGAGCGCGTCCACCACCGGCTGGAGGGACAGCAGGAACGGGTAGTTCCAGGGCGAGACGATGCCGACGCAGCCGGCCGGCCGTATCTCCACCCAAGCGCGGCCGGGCTGGAAGCGCAGGCCGACCGGCACCCGGCGCGGGCGCATCCAGCGTCCGACCCTGGCCCGCGCGTAGGCGATGGCGTCCAGCAGCGGCAGGATCTCGGCGAGCACCGTCTCCGGCCGTGCGCGGTTGCCGAAATCCTCCATCAGCGCCCGCTGCATTCGGTCGGCATGGCAGTGCACCATTCCCTCCAGCCGTGCCAGCGCGGCGCGGCGCTGCGCGACGTCGGGGATCGGCTGGCGCATCGCCGCCTGTTTCTGGACGAGTAGGGTATGCTGCAACTGTCCGGTCATGTCGGCTCGCCTCTCTGTGCTGTCAGCAACGCCCGGACGCACGCCGGATCGATTTGCCGCCGCAGGATTTTGCCGTAGCTTCAGCGTCGCAGTCGCCCGACGAACCCGGTCGACCGATGAAGCCGGATGACAGATGAGCCCAGCAGCCTGATGAGCCTCGAATCGGATCTGGTGGCGGATCGGTTGCGTCTGAAGCGCAACCTGGCGTTCTGGCGCGTGGCGGCGGTGCTGGCCTTCATGGTCGCCGTGCTCGGCTTCGGCGGCTTCGGCCTGCACCACGCCGCCGGGCCGCATCTCGCGCGGCTCAAGGTGGACAACATCATCACCGACGATGCCGATCGCATTGCCCGGATCGACCGCGCCCGCAAGGATCCGAACGTCAGGGGCATGATCCTGTCGATCGACAGCCCCGGCGGGTCGGTCGCCGGCGGCGAGAACCTGCATGACGCCATCGCCCGCTTCGCAGCCGCCAAGCCGGTGGTGACCGTGATGGGCGGTACCGCCGCCTCGGCCGGCTACATGATCGCGGTGCCGTCGGCGCGCATCTTCGCGTCCAATGCGACGCTGACCGGCTCGATCGGGGTGCTTCTGCAGTCTCCGGACGTCTCCGGATTGCTCGACAAGGTCGGGATCGGCGTCGACGAGCTGGTCTCCGGTCCGCTGAAGGGGCAGCCCAGCGTCGTCAAGCCGCTGTCGCCGGAAGGCCGGGTCATGCTGCAGGGCGTGGTGATGGATCTCTACGACCAGTTCGTCGGCATGGTGGCGAGCGGGCGGCACATGGACGTGGCGCGGGTGCGCGAACTGGCGGATGGCAGGCCCTATACCGGCCATCAGGCGATCGGCCTCGGCCTGATCGACCAGATCGGCACCGAGCAGGATGCACGCGACTGGCTGAAGGCGAACAGGCACATCGCCCTCGAGCTGCCGGTGCGGTCCCTCGATGCGCCTGCGCAGGGGCCGTGGTGGCGCCGCAGGATGGGCGCCTCGATGGACGGCCTGCTGCTGTCGGCGCTGGATGTTCTCGTTTCGGGCACGGCCGCAAAAACCTTTGCAGCGCAAGGACTTGTCCTTGACGGCCCGGTGGCGCTCTGGCAGCCTTGAAGGCCTGTTCGGGGGGACAGGATGACCAAGTCGGAGTTGATCGCAGAGCTCGCTTCGGCCAATCCGCACCTGCTCAGCCGTGACATCGAGCTGATCGTCTCCACCGTCTTCGACGAGATCACCGCGGCCCTCGCGCGCGGAGCACGGGTCGAGTTGCGCGGCTTCGGCGCCTTCACCATCAAGCAGCGGGACGCCCGCACCGGACGCAATCCACGCACCGGCGAGGCGGTCGCGGTGGGCGAGAAGGTGGTGCCCTTCTTCAAGGCTGGCAAGGAACTGCGCGAGCGGGTCAACAAGCGTCCGACAGGCCGGCGTGCGTAGGCGTCGTAGTCTAGCGTTCTTGATTTGTTCAGGACTGGTTGCTATGGTTCCTGACAGGTCGGGGCAACCGGAGGGCCATTCGATGCGAGGGTCGTTGGGGGGCGCGATTTGCCTGCTCATGCTCGCCGGCATCGCCTGTCAGCCGGCGTCGGCGCATGAGCAACTGCTACGCTGCGCGACCTCCCCGGCCACGGCTCGCCCGGGCCATCGCGTGCAGCATTTCGCCGAGAGGCCATTTTACGCGCCGGTGCTGAACGCGATGTTCTTCTCCCACCCGGACACGCTCTGCCGCTGGAAGGCGCCTGCCCGCTATCACGGCTGATCCGAGGCCGGCGCGTCCCGAAGGGTCTTCTCCCAGGTCTCGCCCTGCACCGGCTCGCCGAATTCGTGGTGAACATCCGATGCGATGCAAACGAAGCCGTGGCGTGCATACAGGCGTCGGGCTGATTCCAGGACCGTATGGGTCCAGAGGGTGATCCGGTCGTATTCGTGCTCGCGGGCGAAGCCGGTGCAGGCGTCGACCAGCGCGTCGCCGATCCCCCGGCGGCGGGCGAACGGCTCCACATGCAGCAGCCGGAGCCGTGCCGCGTGCCCGCGATCAGTCGGGCCTTCGTCGGTCAGGAACACCGCGCCCGCCATGACGCCATCGAGCCCGGCGACCCAGCACTGCTCGCGCCCCGGTTTGAAGCGGCGCAGGAAGGCAGCCGCGGTCTCCGCGACCAGGGTTTCCAGCTCGTGTCCCCAACCATGGCTTTCGGCGTAGAGCATCGCCTGCCGCGCGGCGATCTGGCTGACCTCGCCGGCCTGGGCGGGTCGTAGCGCAAGCTCGGCGGGAGAGGCTGGATCCAGCAGCAGGCGTGCCCTGGTCAGCGCCTGCACGAGGTCGTTCCGTTCGGTCCGGCCGAGCCGGCCCAGATCCTGCGCCACGGCCGCGCGCTGGCGCTGGTCGATCGCATCGGCAACAGCTCGGCCCGCTGCCGTCACGGCGATGGCGCGGGCACGTGCATCGGCGCCGGTCCGCTCGCGGGTGATCAGGCCATGCTTCTCGAAACCAGCGAGCATGCGGCTCAGGTAGCCGCGATCCAGCCGCAGGGCGCCCTGCAGCATGTTGGCCATCACCGGCTGCCGCCGGACGATCTCGAACAGCAGCCGCGCCTCGGACAGGTTGAGGTCGCTATCCAGGAATCGTCGGTCGATCGCCCCGACATGGCGGGTGAAGAAGCGGTTGAAGGTCCGTACCGCCTCGATTGCGTGCTCCATGCAACCCACTACGACCATATAGTTGACCGGGTCAACTATACTGGAAAGGCTGCCCGGCAGGAAGCGGTCTTGCGACCGGCAGCCGGTTCGCCCAGAACAGCCCGGCGGCCCATCCGGTGCTGTTGCGGAGAGCAGTGCGATGTTCAGGAAGTCGACTGGCGAGGCAACCTCGTCCCGTCCGAAGGAAGCCGATGCCAAGCCCCGGACCGGCACGCCGTCCGCCGCCACGGCGGCTGCGACCAGCAACGGCAAGCTCGCCTACGAGGCGCGGCGGGCTGCCAAGGCGGGCGTCAGCCTCGACCGCTGGATGGCCGACAAGCAGAAGCGCGTGCAGGCCGAGCAGGAGGCCGAACGCCGCGCCGTGAAGGCCCGCACCCCGACCAAGCCGGGCCTGTTCAAGCGGCTGCTCGACCGGGCGCACAAGCCGATCTGACCGCCGACCCGCATCGCGCCTATTCGGTCGCCCTGCACGCCGACTGGAGCGTGCAGGCAGCGAAGCGCTGGATGACCATCGCGACAAGGCGCGACCGCGTCTGGAGCGTGGCTGCGCCTGAACCGGTCGGTGCGGTCGCGAGCCTGCTCGAGCGGTTGCGCGGGCTTGCCGCGCCACCCGGTGGTGCGATCGCCTTCGGCATCGACTGTCCGCTGGGACTGCCGCGCGCCTATGTCGAGCGCCATCCTGGCCCGGCGGACGATTTCCGCGGCTTCCTGGCGTCCCTGGCCGCGGATCCGGGATATCCGGAGGCAAGCTTCCTGCAGGTCTGTGCCGGTCTGAACGAGGTCGACGCCACACGGCCATTCTATCCGGCGCGTGGTGTGCGCGGCATGAGCCGCGCCGCGCATGCCGCAGCACTCGGGTTGGCCAGCGCGGCTGACCTGTCGCGCCGGTGCGATCGGGCGACGGCGACCCGCCCGGCCGGAGCGCCGGTGTTCTGGACACTGGGCGCCAACCAGTCCGGCAAGGCCGCGATCTCGGCTTGGCGCGAACTGGTGCTACCCGAACTCTGCGCCAGGCCCGACCGGCTGCGTCTCTGGCCGTTCGACGGCACCCTGGCCGCCTGCGTCGCGACCGGTGGCGATCCGGCGGGCGTGGTCACGCTGGCGGAGACCTACCCGGCCGAGGCGCTCGACCAGCTCGGCCTGCGCCTGGCTTGCGCAGGGCATCCATCCCCGGGCATGCGCGGCAGCAAGCGCCGGCAGGACGACCGGGCTGCCCTTGGCGGCGCGCTGCTCGCCAGCCTGGATCGGGTCGGCGCGGCCGCCGAGCCGCGCTTGCGCGACATGGCGCTGTCGGGCTTCGGCAGCGATCCCGCCGGCGAGGACCGTTTCGATAGCGTGGCAGGCCTGCTGTGCGTGCTTTCGGTCCTCGGCGGCTTCCGTCGCGACCACGTTCCGGACGATGCCTGGGTGCGGCGGTGGGAAGGCTGGGTCCTCGGCCAGGGGCCCGGCGATACCGGAAGCGCCAATGCTGGAAGCCTGGAAGCGGCATCGCTATGATCGCCTTGCAAAACGTTAGCGGGGGTCGTCCGGATCATGGACAGTGAGGTTCAGCTTGCGACGGTGCCCGTCGACGGCGTCACCGTGGTTCCGGTCATCCTGTCGGGGGGATCCGGCAGCAGGCTCTGGCCGGTCTCGCGTGCGAGCTTCCCGAAGCAGCTCTGGCCGCTGATTTCCGAGCGCTCGATGCTGCAGGAGACCGCGCTGCGCGGTGTCGGCAGCGGCTTCGCACCGCCGATCATAGTCTGCAACCAGGAGCACAGGTTCCTGATCGCCGAGCAGATGCGCGAAGCCGGGATCGAGGGCGCGCGCATCGTGCTGGAGCCGGTGGGCCGCAACTCCGCGCCGGCCCTGGCGGCGGCTGCCCTGCTCGTCGCCGAGGAGAACCCGCAATCGGTGCTCTGGATGATGGCCGCCGACGCCGCGATCACCAAGCCGGCGGCGCTGGCGGAAGCGGTCTCCGCCGCCGTCGCTGCCGCCATCGGCGGCCGCATCGTCACCTTCGGCATGAAGCCGGTGCGGCCGGAGACCGGCTACGGCTATATCGAGGCCGGTGCGCCGCTGGCCGGGCTGCCCGGCGTGCGCGAACTCACCGCCTTCGTCGAAAAGCCGGATGCCGCGCGGGCGGCCGAGCTGTTCCAGTCCGGGCGCCATCTCTGGAACTCCGGCATGTTCGTGTTCACCGCCGAGACGTTGCTGGAGGAGATGCAGCTCTATGCGCCGGCCGTGCTGGCGGCGGCGCGCAAGGCGGTGGAGGCGCGCACCAGCGACCTGCATTTCATCCGGCTCGACCCGGCGACGTTCCGCCAGGCGCCCGACATCAGCATCGACTACGCGGTCGCCGAGCATACGAGCCGGGCCGCCGTGGTCCCCGCCGATCTTGGCTGGTCAGATGTCGGAAGCTGGGACGCGCTTTGGGAGATCAGCCCGAAGGACGCCACCGGCAACGTGGCGATCGGCGACGTCTTCCTCGAGCATACCAACAATTGCTACGTCCGCAGCGACGGCATCGTCACCGCGGTGACCGGCCTGCAGGACGCCATCGTGGTGGTGACCGAGGATGCGGTGATGGTGACCCATCGCGACCGCGCCCAGGACGTGAAGAAGGTGGTCGAGCGGTTGCGCGCGCACGGCCGGCACGAGGCGGTGGCGCATAATCGCGTTTACAGGCCATGGGGCTTCTCGGAGAGCCTCACTGCCGGCGATCGCTTCCAGGTCAGGCGCGTGCTGATCTCGCCAGGCGCGCAGATCGCCATGCAGAAGCACTATCACCGCGCCGAGCATTGGATCGTGGTGGCGGGCGTGGCGCTGGTGACGCGCGAAGGCGAAGAGACGCTGGTGCGCGAGAACGAGAGCATCTACCTGCCGCTCGGCTGCGAGCACCGGCTGGAGAATCCCGGCCGCATCCCGCTCACGCTGATCGAGGTGCAGTCCGGACCCTATCTCGGCGAGGACGACATCGTCCGGTCGGGCGGCGGGGAGGCCGACAGCTAGGCGACGATCAGGCCGGTCATCGGGCGGCCCGGCGGGGCGGCGGCGAACAGGGCGCGTGCGACCTTGCCCGGGTCGATGCCCAGGCTCTCGCCCGCGACGCCGGCGATCAGCGCGTCGAGACCGGTGGTCGGGCGCAGGTCGCGCTGCTCATAGAGCTGCCCGGCGGCGAGACCCGGCCAGTCCGCGATCACCCGGCCACCACGGACCGCGCCGCCCGCCAGGATGGCCACCGCGCCGGTGCCGTGGTCGGTGCCGCCGGTACCGTTGATTGCCGCCGTGCGGCCGAATTCGGTGGCGATCAGCACGGTCGTCCGGCTCCAGACCGCACCGAGACCGTCCTGCAGGGCCGCCAGCATGGTGTCCAGCGCCTTCAGCTGCGCCGCGAGGCGCGGGGCCTGCGCATTGTGCGTGTCCCAGCCCCCGGTCTCGATCATCGCGATCCGGGGGCCGTTCTCCTGCACGAGGAAGCTGGCCGACAGCCGGCCGAGACTGGCCGGGTCCTGCTTGGCAGACACGTGCCCGGCCAGGGAGCTGGCGTTCAACGCGGCATCCCAGAGCGGGTGCAGCTGCGGATCGGCGTCGTACAGCGTCGCGACGCGCGTCATCAGGTCGTCGCTGGGTTGCGGCAGGCTGGACGGCGCATACGACGAGACCGGCGTCTTGCCGCGCAGCGCCATCGGCACGGTGTCGGCGACCGCGATGGCCTCGTCACGTATGCGCGGCAGCAGCGATGCCAGCCGGTTCAGCCATCCGTCCTTCAGCTGATAGGGACGCGAGCCGCCGGTCTCCAGCACGTTCTGGCCGTCGAAATGCGACCGGTCCCGATAGGGCGACGCCACCGCATGCACGAACAACGCCTGGCGTTGCGCATACATCCGGCCAAGTTCGACCATGGCGGGATGCAGGGCGAACAGCCCGTCCAGTCGGATCGGCTTCGACGCACCGTCCGCGAGGGATCCGCGCAGGGCACTGTACGCAGGGTCGCCACAAGGGCGCACGATATCCAGCCCATCGGCGGCGCCCCGCTGGATGATGAAGACGAAACGCCGATCGGTGCCGACGCTGGCCAGCGCCATCTGCGGGTTGACCCATAGGGCGCCGGCGCCGAGTGCAGCGCAGGAAAGGAAGTTTCGGCGGACAAGCATCGGCCTATCTCCTGAGGAAATCGGGCGAGACGAGCAGCAGCGCCAGCGCACTGGCGGGGCTCTCGGACCGCCTGACCTGCTCGGCGGTGGCTTCCGAGAGCGAGGCGGGCATGACACGTGCGCCGATCACGCGGGCATCGATGCGGTCGCCGAAGGGCGCTGCCAGCCGCGATGCGAACTCCACCCGGCGCAGCAGCGCATCCGGCGCCGCCCAGCTTGCGGCGGTGTCGTCCCATCCGGCCGGGGAGCCCGGCTTCCACACCGGCTGGCCGAGCGCCGACTGCACGCCGGCCAGCTGCAACTGACCGGGCCCGGTCTGGTCCATCCCGCGTAGAGCCGAGATGGTCCATTCCCAGGGCGTCTTGAACTTCAGCGGCGTGGCGGCCCAGGGCTCGGGGGACAGGATCAATACCCGGTAGAGGCTCGGCAGGTCGCCGCCGCTCCGCTCGAACTCCTGTGCGAGCCGCGCCACCAGACGCGGCGGCGGCGTGTCGCCGGCGAAATGACGCCCGAGCTTGGTGGCGACATGGCTGGCGGTGGCGGGCGACCTGGCAAGGTCGAGCAGCACGGCGGTCGCCTGGTCCTCGCCGGCCTGGTCGTAGGTGTGGCCCATGACCCGGCGCGGACCCGGCTCATGCTGCATCGGCCGGAAGGCGAACGCATCCGGATCGCCCTCGCGGTCATGGCCACGTCCAAGGCCATCGATGGTCCAGCCGGTCAACGCGCGGGCGAATTCGGTGACGTCGGCCTGGCTGTAGCCCGACCGCACGCCAAGCGTGTGCAACTCCATGATCTCGCGTCCGAGATTCTCGTTCAGGCCGAGCCGCCGTCCAGGCTCGCGTTGTTCCGCCTTCAGCGCAGCCGGGCTGTCCGGTCCGATCGAGGCGATCTGGTTGAGATAGATCAGCATCGCCGGATGCTGCTCGACGGCCAGCAGCATGTCGGAGAAGCGGCCGAGCACGTGCGGCCGGATGGCGTCGCGCTCGAAGCTGCCCGCATAGGCGGCAAGCTCCGGATTGTCTGTCGAGATGCAGAAATGGTTCGACCAGAAATGCACCATGCGTTCGACGAACGGCGCGGCCGTAGTCAATGCGCTTTGGGCGCGGGCCTGGACCGCATCGCGATACAGCGCACGCGTGGTCTGCATGTACGCCTCGCGGATCGGCTTCAGGCTGGCTTCCAGGGTTCCTGGAGCGGCACCCGCGGCCTGCTTGAGCGCGCGCTGCTGTGCGCGATATCGCTGCACGACGATGCCGGCATCCGCGAGCGTGGCCATTCCCGCCGGACGGATCTCGAAATCCCTGAACTGCTCGAGCAGCCAGCGCCGTGCTTCCATGGGCTGGTCGTCGCCCGGGCATGCCCCCAGCCCGAAGCGGTTGAGGGCGATCGCGGCGGCGGAGAGGGGGCGTGCGGTCATCGCCTGCTCAGGCAGGACGCAGCACATAGTGGCCGGGCGCCCAGAGGCAGGCGAGCAGAAGCAGGCTGGCGCAGATGCGCATGACGGCAAACTCCGTGCGAGGTCGGCAAAACTGCGTATCAGCCCCGGTGGCCCGGGACTTGGTGCGGACCGTTCCGGTGTGATCCTATTCAGACCGGGCCAACAACGACCGCCGCCGCCGCCCGTACCACCGGGCCGGGGGGCGCCCAGCCAAGGCCCGGGTGCCAGCGATAGCCGGCATGCCATCCCCAGCTCCGACGCCAGCCATCGTGCCAACCCCAGGCAGTGGCGGGCGCCGGGATGAGCGGGGTGATCGACGTGATGGCCATGACGGTCGCCACGACGCCATCATGCAGGTGCGTGATGAATTTTCTCATAACGGTGCCCTCACCAGATCCGGCAGCGTCCCGGATCGACGCCGCCATGGGGCACGATACGGCCAGGGCGGCAGGCGCATCCGCCGAGGGACGCAACCAGCAAGGCGACACCGGCGATGCAGCGGAGACGGGTGCCATGCCCGGCCATCATCGTTGTCCCTGCAGGGCCGGCGACGCGCCGTTCGCGAGATCACGCCGCGCTGCACGCCGTACCTGAGCGTAGTGCCGGACGTCATTCAGGGTGACGTAGCCCTTATGTCCAATATCGATGTCATCGAAATGATTTGCGACCATGCGCAAGTCGCCATCCTGCGCCTGCAACAGCGTAAGGTGGCCGTCATGCGTCGTGTTCGCCGCATCGAACCGTTCCTGCAGGCGATGTGCGTGTAGCGCCGGTGACGAGGCGGTTGGCGGCGTGTCCTGCGCGAACACTGCCGAGAGCGGCGCCGCGGCCACCAGGCACGCGGCCACCAACCCGAAGATCCTGCGTGCTGACAGGCCTGTTTGCCTTCGGAAAAAAACTGCCGACATCGTCGGGTGCTTCTTGCGGTTGCGCACTTCCCGCGCGCCGGCTGTCATCAGCGGCAGCGCGGCATGGTGGTGGAATGCATGACGATCTCCTTCCTGGTCCTCCTTGAACGGAGGCCGGTCGGAAACCCGTCGCTATTTCACCTGACGAAAAGTCGCAACGCCGTCGCGCGCGTCAGCTTCGCGCGGCCATCTCCGAGAGCAGGAAATCTCGGAACACCGCGACACGCTTCGAGGTACGCAGCTCTTCCGGATAGACGAAGTAGGCCTCGATTACCGGCGACTTCACCCCGGTAAGGATCTTCTTGAGGCCGGGCCGATCGTTCAGCATGTAGTGCGGCAGGGTGCCGATCCCGAGCCCCGCCTCGATCGCGTCGGCCATCGCGGCCAGGTTGTTGACCTCCAGCGTCGACAGCCGCTTGGAGCCGTTCGGCCGGCCGGCGCTGGCGATCCAGTTGATGTCCGGCGAGGGTGGATGATAGCTGCCGAACAGCACCAGCCGATGGTTGTCGAGTTCCTCGATGGTATTCGGCGTGCCGCTGCGGTCGAGATAGGACTGCGCCGCGCAGACCGGAAGGTGGATGTCGGCGAGATGGCGCTGCACCAGGTCGGGCTGCCGGGGAGGATGCATGCGTATGGCGACGTCCGCCTCGCGCATCCCGAGATCGAGGTCGCCATCCTCCAGGATCAGCGTGATGGTGATGTCGGGGTGGGCCTCGAGGAAGGCGGGCAGCCGTGGCGTCAGCCAGGTGCCGCCGAAGCCGGTGGTGGTGGTGACCTTCAGCCGTCCGGCCGCCTTCTCCTTGCTCTCGGTGAGCAGCGCCTCGGTCATCGCCAGCTTGGCGAACACCTCGCGGACGGTGCGGTTCATCGCCTCGCCCTGCTCGGTCAGGATCAACCCGCGCGCATGACGGTGGAACAGCGGCACCTGCAGCGCCTCCTCCAGCGCCGAGATCTGTCGCGAGACCGCGGACTGGCTGAGATTGAGCACGTCCCCGGCATGGGTGAAGCTGCCGGCCTCGGCCACGGCATGGAAGATGCGGAGCTTGTCCCAATCCATGCTCATGCTGTCCCGCCCACCCTGCCAAGCTTCAACGCAGCGCCGCCATCATCGGCCTGTTCTCATACCCATGCCGTCACTCGGCGGCGAGGGCCTGCGCCGGATGAATTTCCGCAAGGTAGCGTTCCGCTTCCAGCGCCGCCATGCAGCCGGTACCGGCCGCCGTCACCGCCTGGCGAAAGATCTTGTCCTGCACGTCGCCGGCGGCGAACACGCCGGGCAGCGAGGTCTGTGTGGAGCCTGGCCTGGTGACGACGTAGCCCTCCTCGTCGAGCTCGACCTGGCCGCGGAACACCGAGGTGTTCGGCGTGTGGCCGATGGCGACGAATACGCCGTCCACCGCCAGCTCGCGGCTCTGGTCGGTCGCGACGTCGCGCAGCACGATCCCGCCTACCACCGGCGGGCTGCCGGTCTCGGTGATGTCCTCGACCACGCTGTTCCAGACCACCGAGACCTTCGAATGCGCGAACAGCCGGTCTTGCAGGATGCGCTCGGCGCGCAGCCGGTCGCGGCGATGCACCAGGGTGACGTGGTCGGCATGGTGGGTGAGGTAGAGCGCCTCCTCGACCGCGGTGTTGCCGCCGCCGACCACCGCCACCCGGCGGCCGCGATAGAAGAAGCCGTCGCAGGTGGCGCAGGCCGATACGCCCGCACCCTGCAGCTTCTTCTCGGACGGCAACCCGAGCCAGCGCGCCTGGGCGCCGGTGGCGATGATGACGCTGCCGGCGAGGTAGATGTCGCCCGAGTCGCCGACCAGCCGGAACGGCTCGCCCGGCGCGCGCGGGGCAGCCAGATCGGCCTGCATGATCAGGTCGTGGATCATGCGGGTGCCGACATGCTCGGCCTGCTGCGCCATCTGCTCCATCAGCCAGGGGCCCTGGACCGCCTCGGCGAACCCTGGATAGTTCTCGACGTCGGTGGTGATCATCAGCTGGCCACCCGGCTGCAGCCCTGCCACCAGCACCGGGCGGAGATTGGCGCGCGCCGCATAGATCGCCGCCGTGTATCCGGCCGGACCGGCGCCGATGACCAGGACGTCGGTCGAGATGGTCTCACTCATGGTCGCTCTGAACTCCCTTGCGGCCCCAGGGCGCACCCGTGGGGTCGAGGATATCGGTGGGATTCCATGCTGTGCAAGCAAGATGCCGGCCGAACAGGCTGTCGCGAAGCGGCTTTGTGGCGTTTCCGGGCTGCTGCCTTATATGCTTGGTGCCGATGTCGCACCCCCCGCCGCCCACACGCCTTCGCCAGCCAGAGCCGTCCATGCCGTGTTTTTTCGTTACAAAGTCCATACGATCGTGACCGAGCTCGATGCGATCGACCGGCGTATCGTGGCCGAACTGCAGGAGGACGGCCGCATCACCAACGTTGAATTGGCCCGGCGTGCCGGCATCTCGGCGCCCCCCTGCCTGCGCCGGGTGCGCCGGCTTGAGGAACTCGGGGTCATCCGGGGCTACCATGGCGATAGCGATCCGCAGCTGCTCGGCTGGGCGATCACCTTCTTCGCCCTGATCGGCCTGGACAGCCAGAAGGACGCCGTACTCGCCGGCTTCGAGGCCATGGTCGCGGAATGGCCCGAGGTGCGCGAGTGCCACATGATCCGCGGCGGCGGCGACTTCCTGCTCCGACTGGTCGCGCGCGACACCGTCCACGAGAACCAGCTCACCCGCCGGCTCACCGAGGCCGTGCACGTCAGCCGGGTGCAGACGCTGCAGACAATCCGCACCAGCCGCAACCTGGTCGGCGTGCCGGTCGAGCCTCCGGACCGGCCGGCCGGGAGGACATAGACATGTCGACCACCCTTGATCGCCCGGCCATGGTCGCCACCGCGCCGATCCTCAGCATCGTGGTGCCTTGCTACAAGGAGCGCGCGAACGTCCGCCCGCTGGTTGCCGCGCTCGAGGCAGCCCTCGATCCGACCCTGCGCGGCGCCTGGGAGGTCATCTTCGTCGATGACGACAGCCCGGACGGCACCACCACCGAGATCCGCACGCTGGCGGCGCAGGACACCCGGGTGCGCGGCCTGCGCCGGGTCGGGCGGCGCGGCCTGTCCTCGGCGGTGATCGAGGGGGTGATGGCGTCCTCGGCCGAGTTCGTCGCGGTCATGGATGGCGACCTGCAGCATGACGAGACGCGCCTGGCGCCGATGCTGCAGGCGGTACGTTCCGGCAGTTGCGACATCGCCGTGGGCAGCCGCCATGTTGCCGGCGGCGACAATGACGGGCTGAGCAATGCCTGGCGGCACCGGCTGTCGGATGGCGGGATACGCATGGCGCAGGCAATGCTGCCGGTGCGACTCGGCGACCCGATGAGCGGCTATTTTGCCTGCCGCCGCGACTATTTCGACGAAGTCACGCCGCGCCTGAGCGCCAAGGGCTTCAAGATCCTGCTCGACCTGATCCTGAGCGCGCGTACGCCGCCACGGGTGGTCGAGATCCCGTGCCACTTCAAGCAGCGCGCCGCCGGCGAGAGCAAGCTGGACGCCCTGGTGCTGGTCCAGTTCATCGCGATGCTGCTCGACAAGGCGGTGGGCGGCCTGCTGCCCACGCGGTTCATCGCCTTCGCCGTGGTGGGCGCCACCGGGGTCGCGGTCAATATCCTGGTGCTGGATCTCGCGCGCTACGGCGGACTGAGCTTCTCCAAGGCGCAGCTCACCGGCACGCTCGTCGCCATCCTGGTCAATTTCGCCCTGGACAACTCGCTGACCTATCGCGATCGCCGTCTCACCGGAGCGCGGTTCTGGCTCGGCCTGCTGTTCTTCATCGTCGTCTGCTCGGCTGGCGCTCTTGCCAATGTCGGCATCGCGAGGGCCCTGTTCATCGCCCATCGTGGCTGGGGCCCGGCCTCCGCCGCCGGCGCGGTCATCGGCGTGGTGTGGAACTACGCAGTGTCGTCGACGCTGGTCTGGCGCCGTAAATAGGGCCGCCTGCGCCCATGGCTGGCGAACGTCGCTGGTTTGCACCCCTGGGATCGCCACTCCTGGTGTGGTCGCTCCTGGCGGCGTTGACCTTCCTGCGCCTGCTGGTCGCCGCATGGTCGCCGGTGTCTGCCGACGAGGCGTACTACTGGACCTGGTCGCACGCGCTGGCGCCGGGTTACCTCGACCATCCACCGATGACGGCGCTGTGGATCGCCGCCGGGACCTTCCTCTGCGGCGACACGGCGCTCGGCATCAGGCTGCTTGCACCGCTTGCGGCGACCCTCGGCACGCTGCTGCTGGCCGGTGCCTGCCGCGACCTGCTGGCGACGCCTGCTGCGGTGGCGATCCGCGCGGCCATCCTGCTGAACGCGACCCTGCTGCTGGGCGTCGGCGCGGTCACCATGACGCCGGACACCCCGCTGCTGTTCTTCTGGACCGCGGCGCTCGCGGCATTCGGGCGGGTCATTGCCACCGGGCGCGGCGCCTGGTGGCTGGCGGCAGGTGTCGCGATCGGGCTGGCGATGGACAGCAAGTACACTGCCCTGCTGACCGCCGCCGGCCTGCCGCTCTGGCTGCTGCTGACTGCAGCCGGGCGGCGCTGGCTGTTTACGCCCTGGCCCTGGCTCGCCGCCGCGCTGGCGCTGCTGCTGTTCGCGCCGGTGCTGGAGTGGAATGCGGCGCATGCCTGGGCCAGCTTCATCAGGCAGGGCGGCCGGACCGGTGACTGGCATCCGGCCCGCGCGGTCCGCTACCTCGCCGAATTGGTAGGCGGCCAGGCCGGGCTCGCGACGCCGATCATCTTCGTGCTGCTGGTGTGCGGGATCGGTCGGCTTGCCCGCCGCGCCGCAGGCCCCGGGGAGACGCTGCTCGTTGCGGTCACCCTGCCGGCGGCGTTGGTTTTCGTACAGCACGCCTTCGGGGACCGGGTGCAGGCGAACTGGCCCGGCCTGCTCTACCCGGCCTGCGCGATCGCGGCCGCCCCGATTGCCCGGCGCTGGGGCCGAGCCGGCGCGATGCTCGGGTTCGCCCTGACCGGCCTGGTCTACCTGCAGTCGGTCGCGGCGCCGCTGCCATTGCCGCGCCCGCTCGACGTGACGCTGATGCGGCTGGCTGGCTGGCCGGCCCTCGCAGCACGGGCCGCCGCCATCGCCGGACCAGGGGTGCCGCTGGTCGCCGACGAATACGGCCTGGCCAGCGAACTCGCCTTCGCCGGCACCGGCCATGCGGTGCTTGCGGCCGAGCCACGCTGGCGCCTGTTCACGCTGCCGCATCCGGCGCTGGGCAGCGTGCGCATGCTGCTGGTGCGCAGCACGAAGCGGAAGGACGCGCCGGACCCGCTGCTGTTCAGCGATGTCGGGCGGCTGGCGACCCTTGATCGCGGTCGCCCCGGGCGGCTGGCGGAGCGTTACACCCTCTACCGGGTCACCCTGCGCCCGGGATTGCCGGCCAACCTCGGAACCGAACTGGCGCTGCTGCCGGTTCCGTCGCGCCGCTAACGCCGGCTTAACTCCCCTCAGGCACTCTGCCTCCAGGCCCCGCATGGGTCGCAACGGAGGCGGCACAGATGGCGGGCGGACGAAGCAACGGCAAGAACGCTGCACGCGGTGGCGGCAACGTCATCATCCGTCGCGAGGAGATCGTGGAGGGCGGCCATCACGGCGGCGCCTGGAAGGTCGCCTACGCGGATTTCGTAACCGCCATGATGGCCTTCTTCCTGCTGATGTGGCTGATCAACGCCACCACGCAGGACCAGCGCCGCGGCATCGCCGCTTATTTCAGCCCGATGGCCAAGGTCGAGAACGGCTTCTCCGGCACCGGCATGGTGCCGGGCGGCGCCTCTCCGGTCGCGGACGGCGCGCAGCTCATCGATCAGGGGCCGCCGCAGCTTGCGACCCTGTCGGCGCACGCCGACAAGCAGACCCCGGAGAACGATGGCGATCCCGACACCGGCACCGCGTCGGAAGCCAAGCCCGGTCCGCTCGGCGTCGGGCCGAACGCCACCTACGTGTCCGCGCCGCCGTCGCCGGCTGGTCCGCCACCCGGAGCGAAGGACAGCAAGCTCGCCACGTCGACCGCAAGTGGCAAGGCGGTCGCCGGGAGCGATGGGCCGCCTGGCGGGCTGGCCAAGGGCGATACGGGTAGCCGAACAACCCTCGATGCCGGCCAAGGCGATGGCCAGGCGGCGGCACAGGCCGAAGCCGCGACGCTGCATGATGCGGCAGAGGCGATGCGGGCGGCGGTCGCGAACGATGCGTCGCTGCGGGCCTTCGCCGGGCAGATGTCGGTCGACGTGACGCCGGAAGGGCTGCGCATCCAGATCATGGACTCCGAGCGTCAGCCGATGTTCGCCACCGGCTCGATGGTGCCGAACGAGCGGGCTCAGCAGCTGCTGCGTCTCGTCGCCCCGTTCATCGCCAAGCTGCCGCAGATGGTCTCGATTGGCGGCTACACCGATGCCGGCGTCTACCGCGCCGGGCAGGTGTCCAACTGGAGCCTGTCGTCGGGACGCGCCGATGCGGCCCGCAACGTGCTGGTCGGGGGCGGCCTCTCCGAGAGCAGGCTGAGCAACGTCACCGGCTATGCCGATCACGGCCTGCTGCTGCCGGCCGACCCGCTGTCGCCGTCGAACCGGCGCATCGTGCTGACCCTGCAGCGCATCCTGCCGGCACCCGGGGTGGCCGCTGCCGCCCGCGACGGCGCCGGCACCGATGCCGCAGCGGCCCGGTAGGAGGAGCGGCACATGCTTACCATCGGTGGCCTGGTCTTCCTGATCCTGTGCGTGTTCGGCAGCTTCATGGCGTCGGGGGGCGCCATCGGGGCGCTGATCGCGTCGATGCCGTTCGAGCTGCTGAGCATCCTGGGCGCCGCGATCGGCACCTTCATCATGGCCAACTCGATGCACGACCTGAAGCATACGGTCGGCGGCCTCATCAAGACGATCAAGGGACCGGCGTTCAAGAAGGACGACTATGTGGAGCTGCTCAGCCTGCTGTTCTTCCTGGTCAAGCTGGCCTCCACGCGCGGCGTGATGGCGCTGGAGCCGCACATCGAGAACCCCTCGACCAGTTCGGCCTTCGGCAAGTTTCCCAAGATCAGCGCCAACCACCACGTCACCGTGCTGATCTGCGACTACCTCCGCATGGTGGGCATGAACGCCGACGATCCGAACCAGCTCGACGACCTGATGGGGCGCGAGCTCAAGAAGATCCTCAACGAGGAGCTGCATCCGGCGCATGCGCTGCAGACGATGGCCGATGCGCTGCCGGCGCTGGGCATCGTGGCCGCCGTGCTCGGCGTCATCAAGACCATGTCGCATATCAACGAGCCGCCTTCGGTGCTTGGCGAGATGATCGGAGGCGCCCTGGTCGGCACCTTCCTCGGCGTCCTGCTGGCCTACGGCGTGGTGGCGCCGATCGCGTCGCGGCTGCAGACCATCATCAAGGAGGAGAGCAAATACTACGAGCTGATCCGCGCGGTTCTGGTCGCGCATCTACATGGCAATCCGCCGCAGGTCAGCATCGAGAGCGGCCGCAAGATGGTGCCGAGCGAGCAGATGCCCAGCTTCCAGGAACTGGAGACTGCGGTGCAGGCCCTGGAGATCACCTAGGGCAGCATCCGGTCGCTTGGAATCGCGTTGCGATGCCAAGTGTCGGACCAAGCTGCTCCATCAATCGACAAGCGGAGCATGATCGATCGGGTCATGCTCTACCCGCCGCAGTGCCTGGGTGATCAGGGTGCCGAGACGCGGGGAGAAGCGGTGCGGTTCGCCGGCCACGGCGCCGAGGTCGAACCAGGACGCGTCGTGTGCGTCGGACGCTGCCGACGGACGACCGCCGCAAAAAACGCACAGCACCGGCAGCAGGACATAGTGCCCGAGCAGCAGCCCGTCGGCTCGCCGGTACAGCAGGTCGAACGGTGTCAGCAGCCGCACCGCCTCGGCCACCACGCCGGTCTCCTCGAGAAGCTCGCGCAGCGCCGCCGACGCGATGGTCTCGCCGGTCTCGATCTTTCCACCCGGGCAGCCCCACAGCATGGCGTCTGGTGGATTGCGACGCTGCACCAGCAGGATGCGGTTGGCCCGCAGCACCACGGCCAGTGCGGCCGCCACCGGTCGGATCACGTCCGGAGCGGTCGGCAACGTTGCGGTCAGTCCGACGACGCGTCGACCACCAGGCGCGCGACCTGCTCGCACAGAAGGCGGTCGGCGTCGGAGAAGCGCGCCGTGACCGGGCTGTCGATATCCAGCACGCCGAGCAGCCGGTCGCCGCGCAGCAGCGGCACCACGATCTCGGAGCGAGACGCAGCATCGCAGGCGATGTGGCCGGGAAACTGGTGGACGTCCGGCACGACGATGGTCTCGCGGCGGGCCGCCGCGGTGCCGCAGACGCCCTGGCCAAGCGAAATGCGGACACAGGCGACCCGGCCCTGGAATGGCCCGAGCACCAGCACCTCGCCGCGCAGGATGTAGAAGCCGGCCCAGTTCACCTGCGGCAGGCGCTCGAACAGCAGGGCGGCGGCATTCGCGCAGTTGGCGACGAAGTCGGGCTCGCCGGCGACCACGCTCCGTATCGCGTCGACCAGGTCGTCATCCAGGTCAGGGCTCACCCGTGCCTCGCGCCAATCGGTGGAACTACGGGATGCCGCAACTCGCTCAGGCCCGCAACCCCGGCAGCAGAAGCTTGCCGCCGGCGACCGGCGGGCGGGCGGCTTGCAGGTCGAGCAGCCGGGTGATGGCATCCGCGGCCATCGGCCGGCTGATCAGGTAGCCCTGGCCCTCGGTGCAGCCCTGGTCACGCAGCCAGTCGAGCTGTTCGACACTCTCGATGCCCTCCGCCATGCAGGCGACGTCGAGATTGCCGGAAAGGCCGATGACGGTCCGGGTGATCGCCGCCGCGTCGGCCGCGCGTGTCACGTCGCGGGTGAACGAGCGGTCGATCTTCAGCCGGTCGAGCGGGAAGTGGCGCAGATAGCTGAGCGACGACCAGCCGGTGCCGAAATCGTCCACCGCGAGGCTGACCCCGAGCTGCTTGAGCTCGCGCATGATCCGGATCGCGCTGCCCAGGTCGTCGAGCGGCATCGCCTCGGTGATCTCGAGTTCCAGCCAGTGCGGCTCCAGCCCGGCGTCGCGCAGGATGGCGGCCACGTCTTCCACCAGGCTGTCGCTGTAGAACTCCGCCGGCGAGAGATTGACCGCCATGCGGAAGGGCGGGTAGCCCGCCTGCTGCCAGCGCGCCGCCTGGGTGCAGGCCATCGCCAGCGTGTTCCTGCCGATCGCGCACATCAGCCCCTGCTCTTCGGCAAGCGGAATGAAGCTGGCTGGCGGAACGTTGCCGAATTGCGGATGGGTCCAGCGCAGCAGCGCCTCGACACCGCAAATCGCACCGGTGCGCAGCATGATCTGTGGCTGGTAGTGGAGGATGAAGTCCTGGTCGCGCACCGCGGCGTGCAGGTCGCGTGCGAGTTGCAGGCGCGTCTGCAGCGGCTGGCCTTCCGGGCGGAACAGCCGCACCTGACCGGGCCCCGCCGAACGGGCATCCTGCAAGGCGACGCTGGCGCGGCGCAACAACCCCTCGGCATCGCTGGCGTCCGACGGATGCACGCTGATCCCCGCGATCGCACCGAGCGCCAGGGTCTCACCCCCGTCGGTCCGCACGGTCTGCAGGCCGCGGACCATCTCGCCGGCACGTGACATCGCCGTCTCGGCGTCGCCGACCCCATCCAGGGCAGCCGCGAACAGGTCGGTGCCGATACGGGCGAACAGGTCCCCCGCCGACAGGCAAGCCTGTATCCGACGGGCCGCCTCGGCCAGCGCCACGTCCCCGGCCTGGTAGCCGAAGACGGTGTTGACCTCACGCAGCCGGTCTAGCGCGATCACCACGACGGCGGTTTCCGGCGCCTGCAGCGGGATCGCCACGCCGACACGCAGCGCCAGCTCTGCCTCGAAGGAATGGCGATCGGGCAGTCCGACGACTGTAGGGGTGGAGCGGGTGGCGGTCCGGGCGAGGCCACCGCCCGCATTGCGGATCGGCGTGGTGCGGCGCTCGAGGATCGTCGCGACCCGGGCCAGCACCTCGGGCCCGCGCAACGGCCGCACCAGCATGTCGTCATGCAGCGGAAAGCGCGAGGCCGGATCCGCCAGTTCAGCCTCGGTCGTGACCAGGATGCTGGGAATGAAGCTGACCCGACCAAGTCCGCCGCCGGACTGCACCAGGATCAGGTCGGGAATGCTGTCGGCCGGCGATGAATGCTGCACCGATCCGATGCGGTGGCAGCGTACCTGGTAGCCGGCAGCGGTGAGCAGGTCCGACAAGGCCGGGAGTTCGTCCATGTCGCCGTGCAGGATCGAGATGCGTGGGCCGCCGGCGGCCGGCGGGACGCCGGGGTCCTGCCGGCGCGCGGCCTCTCCGCCTGGCAGCAGCCTCGACGGCTCGATGACACTCTGCAGCATCGCACGCCTCCGTCCTTACGCTCGCCCCCATCTGCACAGGCTGGCCCGGTTCATCCTCGAAGCGAACAGCTCCGGCGCCCGGTTGGTTTCCACGCGGTAACATCAACGTTAATAAGACATAAATTATGTTTATCAGTTATTGCGTTGTCAAACCCAGCAGGCCGTCGCGCAACGGCACCGTGGGGGGCTGCTCGCCGAGGAAGCTGGCCAGCAGGTGATGGCTGAACTCGGCGCCGGGGATGGTGGCGATCCTGCTGTCGTTGAACATCACGTCGAGCTGCTTAGGCATGAAGACGAAGCTGGTGATGTCGCCGGATTTGACCGGGCGCGCGGTGCCCAGCAACTGCTCGAAGGCCGCCTCTTCGGTAGCCGAGCAGTGCGGGACGCAATTCAGCCGGTGCCCGCGCTGATACTCGTCCTGCACCCGTCCGACGCTGGCCTGGCGCACGAACTGGATCTTCAGCACCTTGGGGCCGGGTTCGGCCAGCAATGCGGCCGGGTCGTGGGTCGGCGCCGGAACATACAGGCCGGCGACGTAGCCGCGTATGTGGAGAAGCGTGAAGCTTCGCACCCCCATGCCATTGAGGCGGAGCGGCTGGCCCTGCAACTGCAGGCTGTCCGGCATCCCGACCCCGTCCAGGGTCATGCCCCACGCCGGGCTCCAGGCAAGAGCGACGAGGGCGGCGAAGGCTGCCTTGCGAAGGCTGCTGCCGATCATCCTGGGCGGTCTCCGGCATCGAACGATCGGAGCAAGACAGGGCATCGCGGGAAATCCAGCTATTTTCGCCATCCATCCCTTCCGCCATGATCGCCGTCAAGAAAAGCGGATGCGCCGGACGCGGCTGATCGCTAATGGTCTTCCAACAAGGGGACCGGACTTCGCAAGCGGGCCCGTCAGACGAAGGATGTCCATGCTACAGCCCGAGCCTCAGCTGGCCAGCGACCCCAGGACCGCCGAGATCCTCGATATCGTCGCCAAGGAGACCCAGATCGACCGTGCCAGGCTTACGCCCGATGCCTCGATCGAGGCCCTTGGCATCCCGTCCCTGGACATGGTCCAGGTGATCTTCGAGATCGAGGCCCGCTACGATGTCGAGATCCCGGTCGCCCCGGAGCGGGCGGGCGGCGAGTTCAGCACCATCGGTGACCTGGTCGCGCATGCGTTGCGCGCCATCGACGCAGCCCGCGGTGCCGACCCCCGGATGAGCGGCACGACGGATACGGCGCGCGGGTGAGGCGTCGGGTCGCGGTCACCGGTCTCGGCGCGATCGCCTCCATCGGCGCCGACATGGCGTCGCTCTGGACCGCAGTGCAGCACGGAACGTGCGGCATCGGTCCGATCACCACCATCCCGACCGAGCGCCTCACCACCCGGGTCGCCGCCGAGATCCGCGATTTCGATCCGTTGGCCTTCTTCGATCCGCGCCAGCTGGTGCTGCTGGATCGCGGCACCCAGTTCGCTCTGGTCGCCGCCCGCGAGGCGGTGGGGATGTCCGGCCTGGACACCCGCGCGGCCGGCGCGCGCGGCGGCGTCGTGCTGTCGGCCGCGGTCGGCCAGCACACCTTCGACTCGTCCTACAAGGCGTTCTACGGCGACCTCGTGAAGCGGGTTCACCCGCTGACGGTGCCGCGCGTGATGCCGAGCAGCGCCACCAGCCACGTCTCGATGGAATTCGGCCTGCGCGGTCCGAGCGTCTCCATGGCCTCGGCCTGCGCGTCGGCGAACCACGCGATCGGCCACGCCTTCCAGATGATCCGCGCCGGCATGCTCGACTGCGCCATCACCGGCGGCGCCGATGCCTCGGTGGTGGTCGGCTTCCTCAAGGGCTGGGAAGGCCTGCGCGTACTCAGCCCGGACCGCTGCCAGCCGTTCTCGCTGGAGCGCAAGGGGCTGGTCATCGGCGAGGGCGGCGCGATCCTGGTGCTGGAGGAGTGGGACGCAGCCCTGGCGCGGGGTGCCGTGATCCAGGCCGAGCTGATCGGCTTCGGCAGCTCCGCCGATGCGGGCGACATCACCGCGCCGGACGTCAACGGCGCCGCCGCCGCCATGCGCGCCGCCATCGAGGATGCCGGGGTGTCCGCCGATGCGGTCGGCTACGTGAATGCGCACGGCACCGGCACCCGCCTGAACGACCGCACCGAGGTGGCGGCGTTGCGTGCCGTGTTCGGGCGCCATCTCGACCGCATGGCGGTGTCCTCCACCAAGTCGATGCTGGGGCACTGCATGGTCGCCAGCGGCGCGCTCGAGCTGGCGGTCACCGTGTCGGCACTGCGCGACAGCGTGCTGCCGCCGACCGTCGGGTTCACCACCCCCGATCCCGACTGCGACATCGACTGCGTGCCGAATGTCGCCCGCCCGGCGCCGATCGAGGTAGCCCTGTCCAATTCCTTCGCCTTTGGCGGCCTCAACGCCACCCTGATGGTGCGCCGCGCCGCGCCTTCCCGGAGATCCTCATGATCGTCATCCCGGCTTGAGCCCGCCCCTCGCCCTGCCGCATCTCAACCGCGTCGCCACCGCGGTCCCCGAACATGACGTGCACCTGGCGTTCCTCGGCTTCGCCCGCACCCTGCTGGAGGACGACCGCGCCCGGCTGGTGTTCGACCGCATGGCCGAACGGTCGGGCATCGCGCACCGCTACTCGAACTTCCGGCCCGGCTCGCTCGAGGCTGGCGAGGTCGACGCCGACGGCTTCTACCGGCGTGGCGCCTTTCCCTCCACCGGCGCGCGCATGCGGCTGTACGAACCGTTCGCCCGCACGCTGGCGCTGGAGGCGATCGGCCGGCTCGGGCTGGAGGGCGAGACCGATCGCATCACCCACGTGGTGGTGGCCTCCTGCACCGGCTTCACCGCGCCCGGCCTCGACCTGCAGATTGCCGACCGGCTCGGCCTGAAGGCGACCGTCGGCCGCACCATGGTCGGCTTCATGGGCTGCTCGGCGGCGGTGCCGGCGCTTCGACTGGCCTACGACACCGTACGCGCCGATCCGCGTGCACGCGTGCTGATGGTGAACTGCGAGCTCAGCACGCTGCATCTGCAGGAGACCTCCGACCTCGAGACGGTGCTGTCCTTCATGCTGTTCGCGGACGGCGCTTCGGCTGCGCTGATCACCGCGGATCCGGTCGGGCTCGCGCTGGAGGATTTCCGCAGCGAGATCGTCCCTGACAGCGCCGGGTTGATCACCTGGCGCATCGGCGACCAGGGTTTCGACATGCACCTGTCGGGCAAGGTGCCCGGCCGCATCGCCGGCGCCCTGCGCGGCGATGGCGAGCAGCCCTGCAGCCTGCTGCGCGGCCTTCCCGCCGGCGCCTACGACCTCTGGGCGGTGCACGCCGGCGGCCGCACCGTGCTGGATGCGGTGGAGGTCGGACTGGAACTGGATCCGACGCGGCTGCGCCATTCGCGTGCGGTGCTGCACGAGTACGGCAACATGTCGTCGGCCACCGTCATGTTCGTGCTGGCCCGCATCCTGGCCGGGCAGGACGGCTCGCGCGGCATCGGCATGGCGTTCGGCCCGGGCATGGTGGCCGAGAGCTTCCGGTTCCGCCGGGCCGGCTGATGGAGCTGCCGCCACGGCGCTTGGATCTGCCGCCTCCACGGCGAGTGGACCTTGCCGTCCGGGCCGATGGTCCGGAGATCCTTGACGGCGAGGATGTCGGGCCGGAAACCTACGACGCGGTGATGAACGACCTCGCATCGGTCAGCCGGGTGATGCTGGCGCACGCGCCGACCATCGGCTTCCTCGAACGCGCCACCCGGGGCCTTGCACGCGGGACGCGGATCTCGGTGCTCGATGTCGGCTTCGGCGAGGGTGACCTGCTGCGACGCATCGGACGCTGGGCGCGCCGGCGCGGGCTGCGGGTGGAACTGGCCGGCATCGACCTCAACCCGCGCAGCGCCGCCGCCGCCTGTGCCCGCACGCCGGCCTCGATGCCGATCGAGTTCCAGGCCGGCGACGTGTTCGGCTGCGACCGCCAGGCCGACTTCATCGTGAGCTCGCTGTTCGCCCACCATCTCGATGACGTGGACGTGGTGCGCTATCTGCGCTGGATGCAGCGTCATGCGCGACGCGGCTGGTTCATCAACGACCTGCACCGCCATCCCCTGGCCTATCACGGCTTCGGGGTGACCGCCCGCCTGGCCCGCTGGCATGCGATCGTGCGCCAGGACGGCATGCTGTCGGTGGCGCGCAGCTTCCGCTCGGCCGACTGGCGCGCGCTGCTCGACCAGGCCGGGATCGAGGCCCGGCTGCTCTGGAGGCCGATGTTCCGACTGTGTGTCGAATATCTGGAAGAGGCTCGCCAGGACGAGCGGCATCCGGGATGATCCTGGTGGCCGGCGGCGGGTTGGCCGGTGCCGCGGCCGCCTGCGACCTGGCGCAGCAGGGGCGGCCGGTTACCTTGTTCGAGCGCGAGCGCGTCGCCCGGCACAAGATCTGCGGCGAGTTCATCAGCATCGAGGCGCGCCGGCATCTCGCATCGCTCGGGCTCGACCTTGACGCTCTCGGGGCGGTCGCCATCGAGCGCGTGCGTGTGGCCCGCGGTTCATCGCTGATCGAGGCGGCGCTGCCCTTCACCGGCAGCAGCCTGACCAGGCGACGGCTCGATGCCGCCCTGCTGTCACATGCGGCGGCGTCGGGCGCCGGGATCCGCACCGGTTGCCTGGTTCGGCGTACGGTGACCGAGAGCGGCGCGACCGGGCTCGAACTGGATGGCGGCGAAGGTGTGCGGGGCGAGGGCGTGCTGCTCGCCACCGGCAAGCACGACCTGCGCGGCATGCGGCGGTCGCCGCCCGGCCGGAGTTCCCGGAGCCAGTTGTGCTTCAAGAGCTACTTTGCGTTGCTGCAGGCAAGCAGGACTGCCCTGGAGGGCCATGTCGAGCTGATGCTGTTCCGCGACGGTTATGCCGGGCTGCAGATGGTCGAGGGCGGCATTGCCAACCTCTGCCTGGTGACGACGTCGGACCGCTTCGCGCACGCAGGCGGTGACTGGCGTGGCCTGCTGCAGTCCCTGACGGCGGAGAGCGCGCATCTGCGGCATCGCCTGCAGGGGGCAACGGACCGCCTGGACCGGCCGCTGAGCATTGCCCGGGTGCCGTACGGCTTCCTGCATCGCGGCGGCGAGGAAGCGCCCTGCGATCTGTACAGGCTGGGCGACCAGATGGCGGTGATCCCGTCGTTTACCGGCGACGGCATGTCGATCGCCCTGCATACCGCCAAGCAGGCGGCCCGTGCGGTGCTGACGGGTGAAGCCGCTGCAGCCTACCACGAGCGGATGCACCGGGCGCTGCGGCCGCAGATGCGCATCGCCAGCGGCCTGAGCGCACTCGGCCGAAGCACCGGCGGGCAGGTAGCGCTGCTGTTGGGGGCGCGGTTGTGGCCCGGCCTGATCCAGCGTCTGGCGATCGCGACCCGGGTACCGGACCTTCCGGTGCTGCCGTAGCAACGGCAAACAGGCATTTCGCCGTCTTGGTCGATACTTTAGGAAAACGGTTTTTGTGGTTTGATATTTTTGATGTCTTGAGTGGCCGACTCGATTTGACAGCGATCCTCGATCAAGATTGCGCGGACGGCTTGGGCCAGGACGTCCTATCGCCGTACTGACGAAAATTACCAACATCGTGAACGTGCGGATCGACCGCCGTCACAGATGAAGTGCGCCTTGACGCCATCCCGCTCCATTTGCCGACGGAAGATCCCGTGGCCGTTGCAATCCTGAGTGTCGCCGCCTCCATCGGTTCGTGCGCCGATATAGCCTTTTCAACACGCTGTATGTGAACGCAACGGCGGCGGCCGACATGAAGTATCTCGGCATTTCGCACGTACGCGACCTTGCCCCCGGCAACGACCCTGCCTCCTTCGCGCCCTACGCCGCCCTCGCCGGGCTGGCATACGCATCCGGCTCGCTACCGGCGCCTGCGCTGACGCCGACGCTCGCGAACCTGCCCGTTACCGCACGCACGGTGCTGATGGAGAAGCCGGACGGCAGCCTCTGGCTGGCAATCTGGAACGAGAGCGCCACCAGCCCGACGACCGTCAGCATCTACCTCGGCAACGTCACCTCAGATGCGTCGGTCTACGATCCGCTCACCGGCACTGCCCCGGTCAGCACAGGCAGCGGCGTCACCGGGATGACGGTGGCACTCGGCACCGATCCGTTGATCGTCTCTATCCAGCCGGAGTGATCCGCGCGGACGGATCGCGGGCGGCGTCGATCAGCAACACGCCGCGGCCTTGGCCGCTCCCGGGGGGTTGCCTGCAAACGGGCTCGACGTGCCGCAGCCCGGGAACACGCCGTAGTGCTGCGAGAAATCGCCGCTGAACTGGAAATGCGGCGCCAGGCGGGATCCGGCCAGCATCCGCCACGTGTTGCCGCAGACCGGGAAGATGCGACCGGTCTCGATCGCATGGTGGCGGTCCAGGTCGAACCGGCGCGGACAGCCCGCGATGCTGCCGAGATAGCGCACCGCTTGGCCGTAATCCTCGCAGCGCGGCTCCAGCCCGTCCAGCTTGAACAGGCGCCAGGTCGCGGCAAAGAAGCCGATGCCGTCGACAAGCCTGGCGATACGTCCATCGCCGATGCCGAGCGGACGATCGCCGACCAGACGCGGATCGGCGAAGCCGGCCAGTTTCGCGAGGTGCTCGAAATCCCCCCAGTAGAGCGCCCCGGACAGGCATTCGCCATGCAGAACCGGATCGTGGCGCAGCGCCGCCGGCACCCGCCGATCGGCATAGACATCCGAGAAGTAGAACTCGCCGCCGGGCTTCAGCAGCCTGTGCACGGCAGCAAGCACGGCCTGCTTGTCCGACACCAGGTTGATGACGCAGTTGGACACGATGACGTCGTAGCCTCCCTCGGGCAGATCGAGCTCGTCCAGGTGTTCGATATCGCCATGCTGGAAGCGAACGTTCGAGCGGGCGTAGCCGAAGCGGTCGCGGTGCCAGTCGAGATGCCGCGTGGCGATGTCGAGCTGTGCGGGCGTGGCGTCGATGCCGGTGACGCTGCCGCGCTCCCCGACCAGCTGCGCCAGCACGTAGGCGTCCTGTCCGGAGCCGGATCCCAGATCGAGGATATGCGCGCCCTCGATGGCATCCGGGGCGACCAGCCCGCAACCGTAGTAGCGCGCACGGACCTCGTCATGCACGCGGGCGAGGGCGTCGCGGATCGCCGGCGGCGGTGCCGCGGTGGTGCAGCATGCATCGGTGCGCAGGTCGGCCGAGCCCTGCAGGATGTCGCCGTAATAGCTGCGGCTGTTCTCGATCGTGTTCATGGTGAATTCCTGGTCGCTGGCGTCAGAGATAACGTTCGGGCGACGGCATCGACCGGAACGGCGCGCGCAAGGCGCCCCATAATGTCATGTCGTCCACCGCCGCCGGATCGTCGATGCCGGTCACCGGCGTCGATTGCGGGACATCCAGGCGCATGGTGCGGTGCAGCCGGTCCCAGAGGCTCAGGCCGCTCGACCAGTTGCTGTCGCGTTCGATCCGGCCGACCGAATGGTGGATGCCGTGCATGCGCGGCGTCGTCAGGACCCAGGCGAGCCGGCGATCCCATTCGCCGGGAAGCCGCCAGTTGCTGTGATGGAACAGGATGGAGAGCGTGAAGAAGCGCCGCCAGGCCGCCAGTCCGTCGGGATCGATGCCGCTCACCCGCACCTGGACCATCCGCCAGGGCAGCGACACCAGCATGTCGACCAGGTGGAAGCGCAGCGCCGTCGAGAGGCTGAGGTCGGCATCGACATGGTGGACCCGGTGGAAGCGCCAGAGCGGGGCCAGCCGGTGGGTGGCGACATGCCAGAGATAGAAGCCGTAATCCATCGCCAGGAAGGCCGCGACCTTGCCAAGCGGGCGCGGCAGGCGCTGGCCGAAGCCGCGTCGCCGCGTCATGTTGTCGCGGGCGATCCGGTCGGTGATCGGAGCCTCGAGACCGGCCACCACCGCCGCGCACAGTGCCCCCATGACGAGGTTGCGCCCCTCGTGGACCAGCACCGGCTGGCGAAGTCGACGCAGCGGCCAGACCCGCTCGGCAACCAGGATGGCAAGGCAGGCGACCGCGCTGGCGATGGCGGGACGTGGGCGCGACATGCAGCCGACGTTGCGCGATAGGCGTCGCCGCGTCGAGGCGCTAAGTCGTGAGCCATGTCCCCAGGGCTTGCCATCTTCGCCCGCTACCCGACCCCGGGCCTCGCCAAGACCCGGCTGATCCCGGCGGTCGGCGCGGCGGCGGCGGCGTCGATCCATCGCCGGCTGGTCGAGCGCACCCTGCAGGCCGCCCGCGGCAGTGGCCTGAAGTTCGAGCTGCGCGTGACTGGCGCCGAGCCCGCCGTCTTCTCGGAGTGGCTGGGCGAGGATGTGGCGGTGGTCGGGCAGGGCGACGGCGATCTCGGCGACCGGCTGGCGCGTGTCCCTGCACCGGGGATGGTGATCGGCAGCGACGCCCCTGGCCTGACCGCCGCAAGGCTTCGGGAGGCCGCCGCTGCGCTCGCGACGCACGACGCGGTGATCGGCCCCGCGCTCGACGGCGGCTACTACCTGCTCGGCTTCCGGGCGCCGGTACTGTTCGCCTTCGAAGGCATGGCTTGGAGCACCGACACCGTATTCGCCGAGACGATGCGCCGGCTACAGGAGCACGGCATCGCGCCGCTGGTGCTGCCGCCGCTCGCGGATATCGACCGCCCGGAGGATCTGGCGGATTGGCCGGAACTGCATCCATGACCGATGTTGCCATCGTGGTGCCGATGCTGGACGAGGCAGCCGCGCTGCCGCGGCTGATCCGGGTGCTCGCCGCGCTGCATCCGCCCGCTGCCGAGATCATCGCGGTGGATGGCGGCAGCGCCGATGCGAGCGTGGCGCTGGCGCGCCAGGCCGGCTGGCAGGTCGTGACGGCGCCCAGGGGCCGCGCCGTGCAGATCAATGAGGGTGTCGCCGCCGCCCGGGCGCCGCTGGTCTGCGTGCTGCACGCCGACACCATCCCGCCGGACGATCTCGTCGCTGTCGTCGCCGGTGCGCTGCGCGACCCGAGGCTGGCGCTTGGCGGCTTCATCCCGCTGATCTGCGGCCCGGAGCGGACCCGCTGGGGCACCAGCCTGCATAACTGGATCAAGACCTGGTATGCGCCGCTGCTGATGCGGCCGCTGCTGTTCGCACGCGGAGGCCGGCTGCTGTTCGGCGACCATGCGATGTTCTTCCGGCGCGCCGACTTCCTGCGCGTAGGCGGCTGCGATCCCGGCACGCCGGTCCTGGAGGAAGCCGACCTGTGCATCAAGTTCATCCCGCTCGGACGGATCGGTCTGGTCGGGCGGGTGGTGCAGACGTCCGACCGGCGCATCGCGGCCTGGGGACCGCTGCGCGCCAACTGGGTCTACCTGAAGGTCGGGCTGCTCTGGGGCCTTGGCGCGCGTCGTCGTCTTGGCCGGCATTATCCCGATGTCCGGTAGGCCGGATCGATTCGACCTGGTGGTGATCGGCGCCGGAGCCGCCGGGCTGACCGCGGCCGGGGGCGCCGCCATGTTCGGCCTGCGGGTGGCCCTGGTCGAGGCCGGCGCCATGGGCGGCGAATGCCTGCACACCGGCTGCGTGCCGTCGAAGGCGTTGATCGCCGCCGCTGCACGCGCCCACTCGGGACGCCAGGGCGGCCGCCTGGGTGTGACCCTTAAGCCGCCGGACGTGGACTTCGCAGCGGTGCGCGAGCACGTCGCGGGGGCGATCGCGGAGCTGGCGCCGGCCGACAGCCAGCAGCGCTTCGAGGCCATGGGCGTCACGGTGATCCACGCCCGCGCCCGCTTTCTCGACCCCGTCACCCTGCAGGCCGGCAACCACCGGCTGCGCGCCCCACGTACCGTGATCGCCACCGGATCGCGCCCGTCGCTGCCGCCGATCGAGGGTCTTGCCGAGGCAGGGCCGCTGACCAACGAAACCCTGTTCGACCTGGCGACCTTGCCGTCCCATCTCCTCGTGCTCGGCAGCGGTCCGATCGGGCTGGAGATGGCGCAGGCGTTCCGGCGGCTCGGATCCGCGGTGACGGTGATCGATCCAGGCGTGCCGCTTGCCCGTGACGATCGTGATGCAGCCAACGTGGTCGTGAAGCAGCTGCAGGCGGAGGGCGTGCGCTTCGTGCACGACACCGCGCAGCGCGTGGAGCGCCACCCGGGCGTGATCGTACGTTGCGCCGGTGGCGAGGCCATCGCCGGCAGCCACCTGCTGGTGGCGACCGGCCGGCGGGCGAACACCGAGGCGCTGGATCTCGCGGCTGCCGGGGTGCTGGAAGGGGCGGATGGAATCGTGGTGGATGGACGCAGGCGGACCAGCAACCACCGGATCCATGCGATCGGGGATTGCCGGGCGGGTCCGCGTTTCACCCACCTGGCCGGCTACGAAGGCGCGCTGGTGGCACGCGAGGTCGCTCTGGGCGCGCCGGCCCGGATGGACTGGCGTGCCCTGCCACGGGTGACCTACACCGATCCGGAGCTGGCGCAGGCCGGTCTCACCGAGGCGGAGGCGCGTGATCGGCATGGCGACGTGACGGTGACCAGCGAGCCGTTCGCCCGCAACGACCGCGCGGTGACCGAGGCGGATACTGCCGGCTTTCTCAAGCTGGTGCACGCGCGTGGGAAAGTCGTCGGCGTCACCATCGTCGGCGCGCATGCCGGCGAGCTGCTGCTGCCCTGGACCCAGATCATCGGCGGCAAGGCATCGTCGTTCGCCTTGATGTCGGCCGTCGTCGCCTATCCGACCCGCAGCGAGATCTCGAAAGCCGCCGCCTTCGCAGCCTGGCAGCCGGCAATCTTCGGCACCTGGCCGAGACGCTGGGCGCGCGCGGTTGCCGCGAGCCGTCGGTGGCGCGCCTGATGCGGCCGGCGGGCGCCTCGCCGTTCCGTGTCGCGTTGCCGGTGCTGGCGGCCGGCAAGTTCGTCGACCCGGAGCTGACCCGGGCCGGCGAGCCGCGCGCCCACGTCACGCTGCGGGCGCTGGAGACGCTGTGGTTCAACACCGGCACCTTGTGCAATCTCGCCTGCTGCAACTGCTACATCGAGAGCACGCCGACCAACGATGCGCTGGTCTATCTGCATGCCGCCGAGATGGCACGCTTCCTGGACGAGATCGCGTTGCACCGGCTCGGCACGCGCGAGATCGGCTTCACCGGCGGCGAGCCGTTCATGAACCCGGACATCATCGAGATGCTGGAGCTTGCCCTGGCGCACGGCCATGCGGTGCTGGTCCTCAGCAACGGCATGCGGCCGATGCGCCGGCACGAGGCCGCCCTGCTGCGCCTGCGCACGGCGCACGGCAACCGGCTGACGATCCGGATCAGTCTCGATCATCACAGCCAGGCCGTGCATGAAGCCGAGCGCGGTCCGCGCAGCTGGGTGCCGGCGCTGGACGGGCTGCGCTGGCTCCATACCAACGACATTTCCGCCGCCGTGGCGGGGCGTCGCCTTGCCGGCGAAACGGAAGAGGAGGCACGCGCCGGCTACCGGGCCTTGTTCGCGGCGCAGGGCCTCGCCATCGACGACGCCGACCGTTTCCGCCTCGTACTGCTGCCCGAGATGGACGCCACCGTCGACGTGCCCGAGATCAGCACCGCCTGCTGGGGCATCCTTGGCAAGTCGCCTGCCGACGTGATGTGCGCGAACAGCCGGATGGTCGTGCATCGGCGCGGCGAGGCGCAGGCCCGGGTGGTCGCCTGCACGCTGCTTCCGTACGATCCCGAGTTCGACCTCGGCGCGACGCTGGCGGAGGCGTCCCGCCCGGTCGCCCTCAACCACCCGCACTGCGCGCGCTTCTGCGTCCTTGGTGGCGCCAGCTGTTCCGGATGAGCCCTCAGGCCGGGCGCTGGTAGTCGGCGTCGCTGACCTGCTCCAGCCAATCGACCGGAGAGCCGTTCAGCTTCTCCTGGATGGCGATGTGGCTCATGGCCGTGGCCGCCGAGGCGCCATGCCAGTGCTTCTCGCCCGGCGGGAACCAGACCACGTCGCCGGGCCGGATCTCCTCGACCGGGCCGCCGTCTCGCTGCACCCAGCCCAGCCCGGTGGTCACGATCAGCGTCTGGCCAAGCGGATGCGTATGCCAGGCGGTGCGCGCGCCCGGCTCGAAGGTGACCAGCGCGCCGCCGACGCGTGCCGGATCGGGTGCGGCGAACAACGGATCGATCCGGACGGTGCCGGTGAACCAGTCCGCCGGTCCCTTGGTGGAGGCCGTGCTGCCTGCCCTGGTGATGTCCATCGAAGCTCCCCTGCTGCGTGATCCCGTTGATCACATGGGGCGTGCCGGGTCCGGCGATTAGCCGCTATATCCAGCACGACCCTATAAGCCTGGCTTTCCAATGACGCGGCTGGACCTGAACGACCTGCGCGCCTTTCTTGCGGTGGCGCGGGAACGCAGCTTCACCCGGGCGGCGGCCCGGATCGGGGTGTCGCAATCCGCCCTGAGCCAGACCTTGCGCGGCCTCGAGGCTGAGCTCGGCGTGCGGCTGCTGACCCGGACCACGCGCAGCGTCGCGCCGACCGAGGCGGGGGAGCGGCTGCTCCGCTTCGCCGGGCCACGGTTGCAGGAGATCGACGAGGAAGTGGCAGCAATCGGCGGCCTGCGCGAGCGCCCGGCTGGCACGATCCGGATCACCGCCCACGATCATGCCGTGAAGTCGGTGTTGTGGCCGGTGCTGGCCCGGCTGCTCCCCGACTATCCCGACATCAAGGTGGAGCTCGCCGTCGAGTACGGCCTTACCGACATCGTGGCCGGCCGCTTCGATGCCGGAGTGCGTATCGGCGAGATGGTCGGACACGACATGGTCGCGGTGCGCATCGGCCCCGACCTGTGCTCGGCTGTGGTGGGAGCGCCCGCCTATTTCGCACGGCGCCCGAAGCCGGAGACGCCGCAGGAGCTGATCGCGCACTCATGCATCAATCTGCGTCTGCCGACCCTCGGCGGCCTGTATGCCTGGGAATTCGAGCGCGACGGCCGGGAGGTGCGCGTGCGCGTTGACGGCCAGCTCACCTTCAACGCCAGCGCGCCGATGCGCGACGCCGCCCTGGCCGGGCTGGGGCTCGCCTATCTGCCGCTGGACGAGGTGCAGCCCGATCTCGATGCCGGCCGGCTGCATCGCGTACTGGCCGACTGGTGTCCGTCCTATCCGGGCTACCACCTCTACTACCCGAGCCGCCGCCAGCCCACCGCCGCCTTCGCCCTGCTGGTCGAGGCGCTACGCCGGCGGGCCTGATCCCTCGGGTCCGTCAAACGTTACTGGGTGGGACCGATCAGACCTATGCGCAGCATCTGCCCACGAAGGCGGGCACGGTCGTGGCGATCCGGCATCGCCGCCAGCCAGTCGCACACGCCGCACCGGTCCGAAGCCTGGCCCGATCCGGCGGCCGTGATGTCGGCGCGGCAATCCACGCAGACGAATTCAGAGACAACCATGATCTGGCACAGCAACCGCTCTCCCGAGTCTCATCCGATGAGACAGCCTCAACCTCATGCGGTCAATCGGGTTGCAGGGCGCCGGGTCGCCCCGGCGTAACGGTAGGGCGAATTCTCAGGGCGGCGCCGCTCGGGCGTCCCTGTGCTGGCTTGTTTTGTAGACGGACCGGACCGATGATGAAACCGCGAGCAGGTCGCGCGGGATCAGTCCATGCAAATCAAGGATAGGCCGGAATTCAGTAGCAAGCCTTCGCCCGTGGTGCTTCCGGAGACCGAATTCGTCTCGGTCGCCGTGGAAATAATGGCCAAGCGCAATATCGGCTCGGTGGTGATCACCGACGAGGCCAGGCGGGTGAGGGGCATCGTCACCGAGCGTGACCTGCTGCGCCGCCTGCTCGGCAACCACATGGATCAGGACACCACCCGGCTTTCGGAGATCATGACCTCCGAGGTCAGGACCGCGCGTGCCGATGACGAGATCATCGACTGGCTGCGCCAGATGTCCAACGAGCGGTTCCGGCATCTGCCGGTGGTGGACGAGGAGGGGCGACTGATCAACATCCTCTCCCAGGGCGACTTCGTCTCCTACACCTGGCCGGAACTGCTGAGTTCGTTCCGCGCCAAGGCCGGCGAGACCCTGCGCAGCGGGTCGGCGCCGATCCCGATCCTGATCGGCGCGATGATGCTCTACACGCTGGCGATGATCCTGATCTTCAAGGCGTTCTGAGAGGACGAGGTTCACGGCTCCGACCGAACGGGCGCAGGAGTGCAGACTTACGCGCAGCGGGCGATCTCGATACGCTGGTCGCGATAACTGGACCAGGCGATGTGCCCATGGGCGCCGACGCAATCGGAGCCGCCGGCTGGATGCTGTGCAGCCTTGCCGCCGTGCTGGCGACGATCGCAGCGCGCCACTGGCGCCGGACCCAGCGCAGGGCGCGGTTACAGGGTGCGCGACGCAGCTATGCCGAAGGTCTTGGCGCGGGACATCTTGATCTGGGGCGGGATTGGCTGCCGGGCCAGCCGCTTTGTGCCGAGTGCCCCTATCCTCCGGGCACCGACGACCATTTCCTCTGGCTCCAGGGCTACCTGGATGCCAGCCACCCCGTGATGCCGACGCAGCCGGCTACCGGCTATTTGCCGCGATAGATCAACGGCACGTTCGAGGTCAGTGTGGCGTCGAACACCAGCGGGTTGCTTCCCGCCGGATAGCCGTTCTGCTGCAGGATGTAGGCCATGATCTGCGTGTAGTCGTCGTGCGACAGGCTGCCCGGCTGCGTCGATGGCATGTTCTTCACGACGATGTTGAAGATGTCGCCGACATGGAAGTTGGCCTTGGCGGATGCGAACAGGTCGCCCTTGAGCGCGGGTCCGGCCATGCCCTCCAGGTTATCGCCGTGGCACTGCGCGCAGTTGTCGGCGAATTTCTGCTTCCCGGCATCGGCCTGCGCCGCGGTGTAGAGCGCCGGCGCCGCATCCGGTGAGCCGCCGCCGGCCGCAGGTTGCGTCATCGCCGCAGCCGCCGAGACCAGCAGGATCGGCGACCCCGTTCCGGCATCCGATCGGCGAACCCCGCGGGTGCCGTCGGCACTGACCGAGGCATAGGGCGACAGCAGCGGTTCGAGCCCGCCGCTGTCGCGCAACGCCGCCACGCTGTGGTCGAACGCGGATGCCGCCCCGGCCTGTGCCGGATCGTGCAGCCCGACCAGGTTCCAGCGGGCATGCGGCTCGTCGAGCTGGTGCCACTTGAAATCCGACGTCAGGTGATGCGCCAGCAGATAGCTCACGATCGTCGGGCGCCAGACCATCGCCGCGCGATCGTGGTGCTCGACCAGGGACGCGATCGTGTCGGCATCCTTCTGGTAGATATCGGCGGCGATGTTCGGATGGTTCTCGAAATAGAGGTTCGGCATCGTCTCGTTGGTGACCGCGACATCGGTGCCCTTCGGCAGCGACGCCAGGCTGTCGGCACGGCTTGCGCTCGGCGTCACCAGGACGAAGCCGATCCGCCCGTATGGCGCCGTCGCGACCAGCCCTGCGGGTGCGGTGCCACGCGTCGCATCGAGCGGATAGCCGAGAATGATCTGGCACTGGTCTGCCGCCAGCGCCCTGAAGTTCTTGTAGTCGTAGCCGTCATCGTCACCGCTGCCGTCGAATTCGTGCACGGCGAGCGCTCGATGCTGCTGCGACGCCACCGCCTGCGCCAGCTTTCGATCCATCGGTGCCACCGGGCTCGACGTGTCGATGCAGACGGACAGCGTCGAGGCGTTGGCGGGCATCGAAGCCGCAGTGGCGGGGCCGTGCATGAGCACGACCCCCAAGGCGACACCCACGGAGATGCCAAGTGCGGCAGACGGATTACGCAGCGGAGCACGCATCAACGATATTCCTAGAGTGCGAACACATACAGGTGGCCGCCTTGCGGAATGCCGCGCACCTTCGGATCCTTCGCCATGTCGCCACCCCAGATCGGAACGGCGCCGCCCCAGCCAGCATAGACGCCGACATACTGCTTGCCGTTCACCTGCCAGGTGCTGGGCACGCCCACCACGCCGGAGGTCATCTTCGGGGACTTCCAGGCGACGGCGCCGGTCTTGGCGTCGAAGCCGTAGAGGTAGCCGTCGGCGCTGCCGGAGAACACCAGCCCGCCTGCGGTCGCGAGCATGCCGCCGTTCCAGGGCAGTTCCGACTTGAAGATCCAGGCGCGCTTGCCGGTGTTGAGGTCGATCGCCTGCACCGAACCCCAGATGTCCGGATTGTCCGGATCGTGCTGCACCTTGAAGGTCTCGCCGAGGAACGGCAGCCCGGCCTTGTAGCTTACGGTGGCGCCCTTCATGCTCATGCAGGTGTGCAGGGTCGGCACGTAGGCATAGTGCGTCTGCGGGTCGACGGCGATCGGCCACCAGTTCTTGCCGCCGAGGAAGCTCGGGCAGGTGAACACTTCCTTGTCGATCGTCGGGCGCATCGCGATGTCGGTGATCGGCGTGCCAGCCTTGGACATGCCGGTGACCGAGGTCGCGTGCGCGAACGGCTGCGCGTAGATGAGCTTACCGTTGAGCCGGTTGATGGCGTAGAACCAGCCATTGCGGCTGGCGCTGACGACTGCCTTGTAGCTGTGGCCCTTGTAGTCGACGTTGGTCAGCACCGGCTCGTTGACGCCGTCATAGTCCCAGGTGTCGTGCGGCGTGTACTGGTAGTGCCACTTGATCTTGCCGGTCGCGGGGTTCAGCGCGATCAGGCTGTCGGTATAGAGGTTGTCGCCCGGACGCATGGTCGCGAGCCACGGACCCGGGTTGCCGACGCCCCAGAGAATGCTGTCGCTCGCCTCGTCATAGCTGCCGGTGAGCCAGGTGCCGCCACCGCCGGTCTTGTAGGCGCCCTTTGGCCAGGTCTTGCCGCCGGGCTCGTTCGGCGCGGGAACGGTGGATTGCTGCCAGACAACGTCGCCTGTCTTGGAGTTCAGCGCAGCCACATAGCCACGCGCCCCATACTCGCCGCCGGCGACGCCGACCACGACCATGCCCTTGACGATCAGCGGCGCGGCGGTCATCGCCTCGCCAAGATCGGGCTCGCCCATCGACTTGTTCCAGACCACCGAGCCGGTCTTGGCATCGAGCGCCACCACATGGTTGTCGAGCGTCGCCATGTAGACATTGTCGCCGTAAAGCGCCACGCCGCGGTTCACGACGTCGCAGCAGATGGTCTTGAAGCCGACCTTCGACAGGTCGTGCTGGTATTTCCAGAGCTGCTTGCCGGTGCTGGCCTCGAAGGCGAGCAGCTCATCCTTCGGGGTGGTGATGAACATGTAGTTGCCGTTCACCACCGGGGGAGCCTCGTGCCCGCTCTTGAAGCCGGTCACGAAGTCCCAGGCCGGTTTCAGCTGCGCGACGTTGCCGGTGTTGATCTGGTTCAACCCTGCATAGCCGGTGCTGCCATAGTCGTGGCGATACATCAGCCAGCTGTTGTCCTTGGTGGCATTGCTGAGCCGCGCGTCGGTCACCGGTGCGTAGGCATCGCCAGAGCCGGCCGGCTCGACGGCGCGCGCTGCAGGAGAAGCCAGGCCGGCAACACAGGCAAAAGCCAGCAGGCCGGAAGTGAGCAGACTCGCGCGCCGATTAAACCCGCGCTTGGGGGTCTGGTTGGAGTGGTGCATGGGCGGTTTCCTGATCAGGCGTTTCTTGGTCTTCTGGTTTCGCTGGGCAGGCCCGGTGACGGACGGGCCACAGGCCCGTCCGTCCAAGTCGGTCAGAAGAATCCGAGTTTGCTGGTGCTGTAGCTGACCAGCATGTTCTTGGTCTGCTGGTAGTGGTCGAGCATCATCTTGTGGGTCTCGCGGCCGATGCCGGACTGCTTGTAGCCGCCGAACGCCGCATGCGCCGGATAGGCATGGTAGCAGTTGGTCCAGACACGGCCGGCCTTGATCGCGCGGCCGAAGCGGTAGCAGCGGTTGGCGTCCCGGCTCCACACGCCGGAGCCGAGGCCGTACAGCGTGTCGTTGGCGATGGCCAGCGCGTCGGCATCGTCCTTGAAGGTGGTCACCGAAACCACCGGCCCGAAGATCTCCTCCTGGAACACCCGCATCTTGTTGTGCCCGCGCAGCACCGTCGGCTTCACGTAGTAGCCGCCTGCGAGGTCGCCCTCGAGATGGTTCTGCTCGCCACCGGCGAGCACTTCGGCACCTTCCTGGCGCGCGATGTCGAAGTAGCTGAGGATCTTTTCCATCTGCTCCGACGAGGCCTGCGCGCCGATCATGGTCTGCATGTCGAGCGGGTCGCCCTGCTTGATGGCGGCGACGCGGGCCAGCGCCTTCTCGATGAAGCGGTCGTAGATGCTCTCATGGATCAGCGCGCGGCTTGGGCAGGTGCAGACCTCGCCCTGGTTGAGCGCGAACATCACGAAGCCCTCGATCGCCTTGTCGAGGAAATCGTCATCCTCCGCCATGACGTCGGCGAAGAAGATGTTCGGCGACTTGCCGCCCAGTTCCAGCGTGACAGGGATCAGGTTCTGGCTGGCATACTGCATGATCAGCCGGCCGGTGGTGGTCTCGCCGGTAAAGGCGATCTTGGCGATGCGCGGGCTGGACGCCAGCGGCTTGCCGCATTCCAGGCCAAAGCCGTTGACGATGTTGAGCACGCCGGGCGGCAGCAGGTCGCCGATGATCTCGGCCCAGACCAGCAGCGAGGCCGGAGTCTGCTCGGCCGGCTTGATCACCACGCAGTTGCCGGCGGCGATCGCGGGGGCCAGCTTCCAGCACGCCATCAGCAGCGGGAAGTTCCAGGGAATGATCTGGCCGACGACGCCAAGCGGCTCATGGAAGTGGTAGGCGACGGTGTCCTGGTCGATCTCCGAGATGCCACCTTCCTGCGAGCGAATGCATCCGGCGAAATAACGAAAATGATCGATTGCCAGCGGCACGTCGGCCGCGGTGCTCTCACGCAGCGGCTTGCCGTTGTCCCAGCTCTCCGCCTCGGCAAGCACCGACAGGTTCTTCTGCATGCGGTCGGCGATATCGTTCAGCACCTGCGCGCGTGCAGCGGGACTGGTCCGGCCCCAGGCATCCTTGGCGGCGTGTGCTGCATCGAGCGCGCGCTCGACATCGGTGGCATCGGAGCGGGCGATCTCGCACAGCACACGTCCGTTGACCGGCGAGGTGTTCTCGAAATAGCGGCCGGCGGCGGGCTCGACCCATTCACCACCTATGTAGTTGCCGTAACGCGGCTTGAAGTTCGGCTGCGCGTGGCGGAGCAGGCTTGCATCGGTGATCGGCTTGTTCATCGGAGCGCGTCCCTCATGATTTTCTTCGAGCGATGCCGTGGAACCACGGGGCGGAACCATGGGCTGCCAGCGCCTCGCCGCGGCGTCGTTGCCGTAGCATTCTCCCCTGGACACGTCGCTGTCACGTCTGGAGAAGCGGCGCAAAGGTCGATCTGTCGCAAAGCTGCTACAGGTGCATGTCCAAAGCGCTGTCCTCCGAAGTATCGGGCCAGGCGGCCGGGTATTTGCGCCCATCTGGACAGTAATGTTGCAACGCAACAAGGCGGGGATGGCCGGGGTCGATGACGGTGAATACTGCCTTGACTGTCCTGTTGGTCGCGCACAGATTAGAAACGCCGTGTCATGTGACCCGAGCATAGCTTCGGAGAGTATCTATGAAGTGGAACCGTCCCAAGGTCGTCGAAATCGCGCTCGGCGCGGAAATCAACTCCTACGCCTGTGCCGTTTCCAAGTAGGCATCAGGCAGCGTGATTCGATCCGCGCCCGCAGGCGGCGCGGATCGAACATGCTGCACTCCGGTTGTCCTGGACCCGCCGATACGATCCCACAGATAATGATGCGTGTGTCAGGATGAGCGTGAATATCGTCCCACCGCCGATGGGCCTGCTGGCGGAGTTGACGCATCGTTGCCCGTTGCAATGCCCGTACTGCTCCAACCCGCTCGAACTCGAAGCCGCCGCTGCCGAGTTGACGACGGCGGAGTGGTGCAGCGTGCTCGATCAGGCTGCCGCGATCGGCGTCCTCCAGGTGCACTTCTCCGGCGGCGAACCAATGGCGCGGCGCGATCTGCCCGAACTGGTGCGGCACGCGGCCGATCGCGGCCTCTACAGCAACCTCATCACATCCGGGGTGCTGGTCAACGCCAGGCGCCTGGACGAATTGCAGGCCGCCGGCCTCGACCACGTCCAGCTCAGCTTCCAGGATACCGAGACCGCGAGCGCCGAGCGCATCGGCGGCATGAAGGGCGCCCAGGCGCTCAAGCTCGAAGCCGCCCGCCTGATCGGCGAGAGCGACATGGCGCTGACCGTGAACTTCGTCGTGCACCGGCAGAACCTGGCGCGCGTGCCCGACATGGTGAAGCTGGCCGAGCAGCTCGGCGCTGCCCGGGTGGAGATCGCCAACACCCAGTACTACGGCTGGGGCCTGCTCAACCGCGACGCGCTGCTGCCGACCCGGGGGCAATCCGACCTCGCCAACGAGCAGGTCGAGGCGGCGCGGCTGCAGTACAAGGGCCGCATGGTCATCGACTACGTCACCGCGGACTACCATGCCGCGCTGCCGAAGGCCTGCATGGGCGGCTGGGCGCGCCGCTTCGTCAACATCTCGCCGATCGGCCGGGTGCTGCCTTGCCACGCCGCCGAGATCCTGCCCGGCATGACCTACCCCTCCATCCGCGAGCACAGCCTTGCCGAGATCTGGGGGCATGATCCGGCCTTCCTGAAGTTCCGTGGCACCGACTGGATGCCTGAACCGTGCCGTAGCTGCGACCGTCGGGAGATCGACTGGGGCGGCTGCCGCTGCCAGGCGCTGCTGCTGACCGGCGATGCCGCCAATACCGATCCGGCCTGCGTGCTTTCGCCGCATCATGGCGTCATGCAGGATGTGGTGGCGCAGGCCGGCACCGGATCCGAAGGATTCCGCTACCGCCGCCCCGGCGGTCAGCGCATGATGCCGGGCGCGCCCTCCGGCCCGGGAGCGCAGGTAGACGAACTGGTGGAGTGATCGGCATGTCCGGCCCCGTTGGTTTGCGTATGCGTATCGCCTCGGCTTCACCGACTCCCAGCCGCGCCGCCGGGACCGAGAGCCATGCCGGCCGAATCCTCGCGGTGGCGGGCGACAGCTCGGCGTCGGCACGCTCCGCCCTGGCAGCCTCCTGGGTGCGCTCGCTGAACCGCTACGGCCTCGATCCGATGGACCAGCGGCCGCCGCTGACCCTCACCGATTGCGAGTTGCGTGAAGCCCGCGAACGGGTCGAGCCGCTGCTGCGGGCGGCGCAGGCGAACCTGGACCTGCTGTTCCATGCGGTCGGCGGCACCGGCTGCTGCGTGCTGTTCACCGACCGCAATGGTGTCCCGGTCGACCGTCGCGGTGCCGAGGGCGACAACGAGACGTTCCACCGGTGGGGCCTGTGGCCCGGGGCGGTGTGGAGCGAGCAGCACGAGGGCACCAACGGCATCGGCACCTGTCTCGCCGAGGAGCGTCCGCTCACCATCCATCGCGACGAGCATTTCCATTCCCGCAACATCGGCCTGAGCTGTACCGTCGCGCCGATCTTCGACCATGAGGGCAAGCTGGCGGCGGCGCTGGATGTCTCGTCCTGCCGCAGCGACCTCACCGGCGCCTTCGTCGGCCTGATCGCCACCGCCGTCGCCGATGCCGCCCGCCGCATCGAGGCGCAGAACTTCAAGCAGGCCTTCCCGGATGCCCGCATCATCCTGGCGCCGGACACCGATCGCTGCACCACGGCGCTGCTGGCGGTTGATGCCGACGACCTGATCATCGGCGCTACCCGGGCGGCGCGCGCGGCCTACGGCATCACCAGCGGCCGCCTGGCCAAGCCGCTGCCGGCCAGCACCATCCTGGACCGGCTCGCCGACCGCCCGGAGGATTTCGAGCAGGCCGAGCGCGGGCTGCTGCAACGGTCGCTGGCGCGTGCGCAGGGCAACGTTTCGGCGGCGGCGAAAGCCCTGCACATCAGCCGGGCGACCCTGCATCGCAAGATGAACCGGCTTGGCCTGCACCCCAACAGGAGGACCTGAATGCCGTCCGCGCCACCCCGGGTCACCGCCACGCCGGCGGCCCTGGACCTGCTTGCCACCATTGCCTCGGAGCACGGCCCGGTGCTGTTCCACCAGTCCGGCGGCTGCTGCGACGGCTCGTCGCCGATGTGCTATCCGCAATCGGACTTCATCGTCGGCGACCGCGACGTCAATCTTGGCGAGATCGGCGGTGCGCCGGTCTATATCGGCGCCGATCAGTTCGAGCTGTGGCGCCACACCCAGCTCATCATCGACGTTATCCCGGGACGCGGCGGCATGTTCTCGCTCGATAACGGCACCGAGAAACGTTTCCTGACCCGCGGGCGCACCTTCACGCCCGATGAGACGGCGCTGCTAGCCGCGTAGCGCGCCCTTGCCGGCGAGGTCGTCGACCATGCCGAGCACGTCGGCGGCGATCTCTTCCCGCGGGGCCGCATAGCGTGCGGCCAGAGTGTCGATGATGCCGGCGAGCGTCGCCTCGCCGTCGACCAGCCGCAGGATCTCGAGGGCGATCTCGTCTGGCACGAATGCCCGTTCCGGCGCCAGCACGACCCACTGGTTGCGGGCCTCGTCATGACGCAGCCGGACGCCGCGCGGAAACGACGGCACGCTGCTCTCATCCAAGTCAGGAGGGCCGGAACGCGCCGGGCGGAATGCGTCCGGGCGAGACATAGCTGTAGTCGAGCGCGTCGAGCATCGTCCAGAGCAGCGAACACTTGAACCGCAGCGCGTCCAGTGCGCCCTGCTGCTGCTCCGGCGTGCGTGCATGCTCGCGGACATAGGCGAGTGCGAAATCGGAATCCTTTGGCGCCTGGGTCAGCCGCGGGGTGAAATAGGCCAGCGTCTCCTGGGTCACGAAGTCGTAGTGCCGCAGCATGCCGGACACCCGCTCGCCGATGATCAGCGGCGAGAACAGCTCGGTCAGCGACGACGCCACCGCCTCGAGCACCGTACGCTCGCGCACGAAGGTCACATAGGCATCCACCGAGAACCGCGTGGCCGGCAGCAGGCCTTCCAGCGAGGTGACATAGTCGCGGTCCAGTCCCAGCCCGTCGGTCAGCACCAGCCAGCGCGCCACGCCGCCGGTCCCGGGCGCATCGCCATCGTGGTCGACCAGGCGCGACCGCCATTCGCGGCGCAGCTCGGCGGTCGGCAGCCGGGCCAGCAGGCTCGCATCCTTGGCCGGGATGCGGCTCTGGTAATAATAGCGGTTGAGTGCCCAGGCCTGCACCTGGCCACGCGACAGCCTGCCGTCATGCAGGGCGCGGTGGAACGGGTGCAGATGATGGTAGCGCTCGGCGCCGATCGATCGCAGCGCCTCTTCCAGGGAGTCCGGAGACAGCAAGGGGGCGGGAGACAACACGCTCATGGCGTTACCTTCATGCCGTCATGCGCGACCGTCCAGCCCGCATCGGCCGCGATCCGGCGCTCCTCGCTGTCGGCGAGCAGCAACGGGTTGGAATTGTTCAGGTGGATCAGGATCCGCTGCCGGATGGACAGGTCGCGGAAACTGTCGATGACGCCACCCGGGCCGCTGACCGACATGTGGCCCATGCGCTGTCCGGTCTTCGCCCCCAGCCCCGCGCGGATCATCTCGTCGTCCTGCCAGAGCGTCGCATCGAAGAAAACGCAGTCGGCGCCGTCGAGACGGGATCGCAGCGAGGGCGTCACCATCGCGCAGCCGGGGATGTAGAGCAGTCGCCGGGTGCCGTCGGTGATCTCGAGTCCGACCGTCTCGCCATCCTCGATTGCGGAGTCCGGCTCGAAAAGCGCGCCCTCCGCATAGAGCGGCACCTTGCCCGGTACGGCGAAGGCGGTGACCTGCAGGCCCGACGGCGCGCCGTCGATCAGCGTCAACTGCGCCGCATGGCCCGGCCGGATGGCGACGCGCGGCACCACATCGCGCGCGAGCACCTCGAAGATCGGGTTCGCATCGAGACGGGCCAGCACCGGCGCGGTCGCGAGGATGGTGAACGCCTGCCGTTCGCGCAGGCTCAGCAGCCCGGTCACGGTATCGACCTCGGCGCCGGTCAGCACCACGCCGGCGATCGGCGTCGAGCGTATCCCGCCATTCGGGTGCAAGGCGGGGGTGCGCTCGATCTGGATGCGAAGATCCGGCGCGGCGTTGAGCAGGAACCAGTGCCGCCCGTCGCCGCTGACCGCGACCGAGGCCTGCGTGGCAGGCGGCGCCAGCGTGTCGCCGGCACGCGCGCGGCGGCAGCCCTGCGCATCGGAGTTCCATTGCGGGAAGCCTCCGCCGGCCCCCGCCCCGAGCACGATCGCCTCGATCATCGCCGCGCGGCCGGACCCGTCCCGACCCGTGTCATGGCGCCAGGCTGCGATCGCCGAACGGCATGCGCTCGGCCAGCGCCGCTTCCGCCTGCAGGATCCCGAGCAGCGCCGCCGGGATCGGCCGGCTGCGCAGGGTGGTCGGGTCGACGCACACGCAGACCGTCTCCGCCATCCAGCACAGGCGGTCGCCCGCCTCGCCATGTCCGACCAGCTCGAACCCGAGCGAGGAGCGACCGACCCGGCGCAGCGCCACGCTGATCTCCAGGATCTCGTCCGCGCGCATCGGCGACAGGAAGGTGCAGGAGAGCGATGCGAACACGATCTGCAGGCCGCTCTCGGCGGTGTCGGCCAGCACACGGATCGCCAGCCAGCGCTCTACCGTCTCCACGGTGAAATGCGCGATGCGCGGCGTGTAGACGATGCCGGCCGCGTCGGTATCCTCTGCAAGGATCCGGCGACGCTGCATGAACAGCGTGTCCGGTTTCACGAGCTCGGGCGCCATCAGGCGGACCCGCCCGCATGGCGAAGATGCCAGGCCTCGGCCAGCTCGATCACCGCGGCCGAGGTCTCCTCGATGGAGCGGCGGCTGACATCGATCACCGGCCAGCCGTTGCGCGAGCACAGCCGGCGCGCCCAGACCACCTCGTCGCGCACCGCCTCCGGATCAACGTAGATGTTGTCGTCCTCCTTGATGCCGCCCATCGTGCCGCCCGGGGCGATGGCGCGCAGCCGGTGGCGGCGGATCTCGATCAGCGTGCGCGGGTCGATGGTCAACCCAACGATCGGCCGCTGCAAGGCCAGCAGTTCCGGCGCCACCGGCACGCCCGGCACCAGCGGCACGTTGGCGGCCTTCACGCCGCGGTTGGCAAGGTAGAACGAGGTCGGCGTCTTGGAGGCGCGCGACACGCCGACCAGCACCACGTCGGCCTCGCGCAGCCCGGCCATCGCCTGCCCGTCGTCGTGCGCCAGCACGTAGTGCATGGCATCGATGCGCTTGTAGTACTCCTCGTCGAGCACGTACTGGATGCCGGGGCGGCCCTGCACGGTCTCGCCAAGGGTCTCCTGGAGCATCGACAGCACCGGGTCGAGCACGTTCACCACCTGGAGCTGCAACTGCTTGCAGGCCAGGTCGAGCGCGCTGCGCAGCTTGGGATCGATCACCGAGGACAGCACCGGGCCAGGATTGGCCTCGATGCCCTCCAGCACGCGGTGCAGGTGCAGCCGGGTGCGGATGAGGTTCCAGCGGTGATATACCACATGGGTGTGCTGGAACTGGGCGACGCTGGCGCGCGCGATGGCGTTTAGCGTCTCGCCGGTCGCATCCGACACCAGGTGCAGGCTGATCCGGTGCTCGTCCATCGCTGCAACCCGCGCGTCCGCCTCCGCCGTCATGCCGTCGCCTTGTTCCCGGACTTCGCCGCCTGCTGCTTCGCCGCCTCTGCCGTAGCCGCCTGTGCCATGGCCGCCTGGGCGGCTGCCAGCCGCGCGATCGGCACCCGGAACGGCGAGCAGGACACGTAGTCGAGCCCGGCCTCCTCGCAGAACGCGATCGAGGCCGGATCGCCGCCATGCTCGCCGCAGACGCCGAGCTTCAGACCCGGCTTGCGGCCGCGACCCTTGGCGACGGCGATCTCGACCAGGGCGCCGACGCCCTCGCGGTCGATGGTGACGAAGGGATCGCGCGGCCAGATCTCGCGCTCGATATAGCGCGGCAGGAAGCCGCCGGCGTCGTCGCGCGACAGTCCGAAGGTGGTCTGCGTCAGGTCGTTGGTGCCGAACGAGAAGAAGTCGGCGTGCTGGGCGATCGCATCCGCGGTGAGTGCGGCGCGCGGCAGCTCGATCATGGTGCCGACCTGGTAGTCGAGCGCCACGCCGGCCTTGGCGATCACCTCCTTCGCGACCCGGTCGACCTCGGCGCGTGTCAGCTCCAGCTCGCGCGCGGTGCCGACCAGCGGGATCATCACCTCCGGCACCACCGGAGAGCCGGTCTCGCCCGCCACCAGGATCGCCGCCTCGAAGATCGCGCGCGCCTGCATGGCGTAGATCTCCGGGAAGGTGATGCCGAGGCGGCAACCGCGATGCCCCAGCATCGGGTTGCTCTCCTGCAGCGCGGCGTGACGCTCGCGCAACGCATCCAGGCTCTGGCCGAGGCCTTCCGCCACCGACAGCAGGTCGGCGTCGGTATGCGGCAGGAACTCGTGCAGCGGCGGGTCGAGCAGCCGGATGGTCACCGGCAGCCCGGCCATGATGCGGAACAACGCCGCGAAATCATCGCGCTGGAACGGCAGCAGCTGCTCCAGCGCCTTGGCACGCGCCGCCTCGCTGCCGGCCATGATCATCTGCCGTACGATGCCGATGCGCTCGGGCGCGAAGAACATGTGCTCGGTGCGGCACAGCCCGATGCCCTCGGCGCCGAACCGGCGTGCGGTCTCGGCATCCTCCGGGGTCTCGGCGTTGGCGCGAACCTTCATGCGACGCAGGCTGTCGGCCCAGCCCATCAGGGTGGCGAAATCGCCCGACAAGGTCGGCTCGATGGTGGCGACGCGGCCGGCAAACACCTCGCCGGTGGAGCCGTCCAGCGTGATCCAGTCGCCGGCCTTGAGCACATGGCTGCCGGCGGTCAGCGTCTGCGCCTTGTAGTCGACGCGTACGCCGCCGCAGCCGGCGACGCACACCCGGCCCATGCCGCGCGCCACCACGGCGGCGTGGCTGGTCATGCCGCCACGTGTGGTCAGCACGCCGCGGGCTGCGTGCATGCCGTGCACGTCCTCGGGGCTGGTCTCGATGCGCACCAGGATCACCGCCTCGCCCCTCTGCGCGCGGCTCTCGACCTCGTCGGCGGTGAACACGATGGCGCCGGCGGCGGCACCCGGGGAGGCCGGCAGCCCGCGCGAGATGACGGTGCGCTCGGCCTTGGGGTCCAGCGTCGGGTGCAGCAGCTGGTCCAGCGACGACGGGGTGATGCGGCCGATCGCCTCCTCGTGGCTGATGCGGCCCTCCTGGGCCATCTCGATGGCAATCCGCAGCGCCGCCGCCGCGGTGCGCTTCCCGGAGCGCGTCTGCAGCATGTACAGCTTGTTCTGCTGCACGGTGAACTCGATGTCCTGCATGTCGCGGTAGTGCCGCTCCAGCGTGTCGCGCACCGCCAGCAGATCCCGATAGGCGTCCGGCAGCACCGCCTCCATCGACAGCTCGCCGGGCTTCGCGCGCGCCTGCGACATCGGCTGCGGCGTGCGTATGCCGGCCACCACGTCCTCGCCCTGCGCGTTCACCAGGTATTCGCCGTAGAACGCGTTCTCGCCGGTCGACGGGTCGCGGGTGAAGCAGACGCCGGTGGCGCAATCCTCGCCCATGTTGCCGAACACCATCGCCTGCACGTTGACCGCGGTGCCCCAGCTCGCCGGGATATCGTTGAGGCGGCGATAGGTATTGGCGCGCGGGTTCATCCACGAGCCGAACACCGCGCCGATCGCCCCCCAGAGCTGCGCCGTGGGGTCCTGCGGGAACGGTGCGCTGGTCTCGCGCTCGACCAGGTCCTTGTAGGACAGCACCACCTGCCGCCAGGCGTCGGCGTCGAGGTCGGTATCCTCCAGCGTGTTCAGCTCGTTCTTGACGTCCTCGATGATCTCCTCGAAATGATGGTGGCCGACGCCGAGCACCACCGAGCCGTACATCTGGATGAACCGGCGGTAGCTGTCCCAGGCAAAACGCGCGTCGCCGGACGATGTCGCCAGGCCCTCCACGGTCTCGTCGTTCAGCCCGAGATTGAGCACGGTGTCCATCATGCCCGGCATCGAGACGCGGGCGCCGGAGCGCACCGAGACCAGCAGCGGCTTTGCCGGGTCGCCGAAGCCGAGGCCGACCGCCTCTTCGACGCGGGCCAGCGCCTCCTGCACCTGCGCGTCCAGCTCGTCCGGATAGCGCCGGCCGTTGTCGTAGAAGGCAGTGCAGACCTCGGTGGTGATGGTGAAGCCGGGCGGCACCGGCAATCCGATGCCGGCCATCTCGGCGAGGTTTGCGCCCTTGCCGCCAAGCAGGTCACGCAACTCGGCGCGGCCCTCGTTGCGACCCGCACCGAAGCTGTAGACCCATTTCGTCGTTGACATGATCGTTTCCCGCAAGACGCTTCTTTGCTCTGACATATCATGCAGGTCCGGATTGCCATCGAGAGCGCGAACTGGACATGCCACTTCCATTCCTAGACCAGCATTCGCGTTCTGACCAAGCCGGATTATGACCCTCCGTCATGCGGGCGTAACCATTGGATCGAAGCCGGCCCATGTGTTCGCATGCTTGCTGCAACTTTGATTACTTAGACAAAACCCACATGCCGGATCGGATATGAGCCAGGTCTCGGGCCGCATACACAACCGCGCACTGCTTGGCCGTGTGATGCCGGCCGGGGCCGCCGCCGCCTTCATCGAACCCGGCTCCACCGTGGGCATGAGCGGCTTCACCGGATCGGGCTACCCGAAGGCGGTACCGATGGCGCTGGCGCATCGGATCGAGGCCGCGCACGCATCCGGACAGCCCTTCAGCGTCAAGGTCTGGACCGGCGCCTCCACCGGCCCGGAGCTCGACGGCGCGCTCGCGCAAGTGAACGGGATCGAGCTGCGACTGCCATACAATTCGGATCCGGTCTGCCGCGAACGCATCAATCGCGGCGAGATGGAATATCTCGACATGCATCTGAGCCAGGTGGCGCCGATGGCATGGCAGGGATTTCTCGGACCATTGGATACGGCGGTGATCGAAATTTCCGGCATCCGGGAGGATGGCAGCCTGATCCCGTCCTCCTCGGTCGGCAACAACAAGACCTGGCTGGACCGCGCCCGGCGGGTGATCCTGGAGGTCAACGCGTGGCAGAACCCGGCGCTGGACGGCATGCACGACATCTATTACGGCACCGCGCTGCCGCCGGATCGCAAGCCGATCATGCTGACGCGTCCGGACGACCGCATCGGGGTGCCGCATTTCCGCTGCGATCCGGACAAGATCGTGGCGATCGTCGAGACCGCCTCGCCGGATCGCAACCTGCCGTTCGCGCCGGCCGACGCGGCCTGCCGGATGATCGCCGGCCATCTGCTGGAATTCCTGTCGCACGAGGTCGCCCGCGGACGCATGCCGGCCGCGCTGCTGCCGCTGCAATCCGGCGTCGGCAACATCGCCAACGCCGTGCTGACCGGCCTGGCGAGCGGCCCGTTCCACGGCATGACCGCCTATACCGAGGTGATCCAGGACGGCATGCTCGACCTGCTCGATAGCGGACGCCTGCTGGTGGCGTCGGCGACCGCATTCTCGCTGAGCCCCGATGCGGCGAACGATCTCAACAGCCGGATGGAGGCTTTCCGCAACCGGCTGATCCTGCGGCCGCAGGAGATCAGCAACCATCCCGAGCTCATCAGGCGCCTCGGCTGCATTGCGATGAACGGCCTGATCGAGGCGGACATCTACGGCAACGTCAACTCCACCCACATCATGGGTTCGCGTATCCAGAACGGCATCGGCGGCTCCGGCGACTTCGCGCGCAATGCCTTCCTGTCGGTGTTCATGACGCCGTCGACGGCAAAGGGCGGCGCCATCTCGGCGATCGTGCCGCACGCCTCGCATGTCGACCACATCACCCAGGATGTGCAGGTGATCGTGACCGAGCAGGGGCTGGCCGATCTGCGCGGCCTGTCGCCACGGCGGCGCGCGCGGGTGATCATCGATCGCTGCGCGCACCCGACATACCGGCCGCTGCTGCAGGATTATTTCGCCCGTGCCCTGCAGGGATCGTATGGCCTGCAATCGCCGATGCTGCTGGACGAGGCGCTGGCCTTCCACCAACGCTATTGCGCGACCGGATCGATGTTGTCGTCGTAGTCCATCTGCCGGGCCGTTTGCCTACGACTACCCACCCGGCATCCCTGGCGTGATCATCGGCGTGCTGGAGCGGCGGTTCACGTCCAGCGACAGGCGGTGGTCGAGCGGCGGGAAGGCGCGGCTGCGGCAGTCGCGCCAGTCGCACAGCCGGCAGGACAGGCCGATGCGGGTGATCGCGCCGTCGAGATCGATGCCGTCCGCATAGACCAGTTCCGCCGCATGCGAGATCTCGCAACCCATCGCGATCACATGCGTCGGCGGCGGCTCGTGGAAGCTGGTCGAGATGCCGGTCACCACGCGCGCGAAGCACAGGTAGGTGGCGCCGTCCGGAAGCTGGCCGACCTGGACGTTGATCCGGCCGGGATTGCCGAAGGCGGTGTTGGCGACCCACAGCGGGCAGGAGCCGCCGGCCTGGGTGAGATGGAAGCCGGCGCCGGCGAACGCCTTGGTGATGTTGCTGGCAGCATCCATGCGCAGGAAGAACAGCGGCACGCCGCGCGCGCCCGGCCGCTGCAGCGTCGACAGCCTTTGCGCCGCCTGCTCGAACGACACCGTGAAGCGCGCCGCCAGCACCGCCACGTCGTAGCGCAGCGCGGTCGCGGCCTCCAGCATGGCTGCATACGGCATCAGCAGGGCCGCGGCGGCGTAGTTCAGCAGCCCGATGCGTATCACCGAGGCGGCTTCCGGCGAGGAGGGCGCGGCGCCGGCGACCAGCGTCTCCATGACGTCGTGCGCCTCGATCAGCATGAGCTGGAAGGCCATGTGGAAGCCTCGGCTTTCGCGCCGCAACAGGTCCGACAGCATCAGCAGCCTTGCCTGCGGATCGTACGAGCGCAGCGCGCCGGCAAGCGGGGCGACGCGCACCACCATGCCGTGCCGGCGGCGCAGCCGCTCCGCGATGGCGTGGTTCAGCTCGGACTGGCCGCCGAGCCCGGGCGGCAGCCCGTCCTGCTCGAGCGCCAGGCGCACCGTCTCAGCCGCCAGTTCCAGCGCGGGGAAGTAGTTGGCGTTCTCGTCGAACAGCGCCCGCGCCTCGCTGTGCGGCAGCCTGATGCGGTGGCCGGACGGCAGCGCCATGCCGGAGGCATCCTCGCGTGCCGCCGCCCAGGCGCGCGACAACGCCAGCACCGCGCGGGCTGCGGTCGGGTAGGCGGCGATCGCGATGAAGGCGTCGTCGCTGATCGCGTCCGCACCCAGCAGCGGCTCGGTGAGCGCCTCGCGCAGCGCCACCGCGAGGCTGCGCTCCTCGGTGCCGGCCAGCGCCTCCAGGTCGACATCGAGCAGGCGGGTCAGCTTGATCAGCAGCGACGCGGTGACCGGCCGCTCGTCATGCTCGATGAGGTTGAGGTAGCTTCCCGAAATGCCGAGACGCGACGCCAGGCCGGCCTGGGTCAGGCTGCGTTCCTGCCGCAGGCGGCGGATGGTTCGACCGATCAGCGTTCGGTTCATGACCATCCTTTACAGGATTGACACTGCTTGGCGAAGCGCCGCCTTTCGACTTGTGCGGGCAGGGTGAATTCCATACAGCTTTGCCATGATGCAAGGCGATGACGGCGCGGGTGCCGCGGGATCCCAGCTCCGGACACGTAGTCCGGAAGCGGGCGATGGGGATCGCGGCAATCGGCTGGCACAGGTCGTGCTGCCCGAGCACGCCGGTAGCCGGGCCACGACGCTGGCCCAGAAGAACGACCTGCAGCAGGCGATCACCGACCTGCAGCATGACAGCCTGTTCGCCCTGGTCGGGCATTCCGGTCCATTCGTTCTCTCCCTGTCGGTGCAGGGCCGCAGCCTCGCTCTGGACGTCCGCCGCGAGGACGGCACGCCGGTCCGGGCGATCGGGCTGGCGCTCGGCCCGTTCCGGCGCATCATCAAGGACTACCGGCTGCTGATCGACGCCTATGACGAGGCGCTCGCCGACAGCAACGCGTTCCGCATCCAGGCGATCGACATGGGCCGGCGCGGTCTGCACAACGAGGGTGCCGGCATGATGATCGAGCGCCTGGCCGGCAAGGTCGAGATCGACTTCGAGACCGCGCGCCGGCTGTTCACGCTTGTCTGCCTGCTGCAGCAGTAACTCAGCGTGTGGTCGCGTTCGCTGACTTGCCGATCGCGCGGTAGATGGTGTTGCGGGAGACCCCGAGCCGGCGCGCCGTCTCGCTGAGATTACCGCCGGTGTCGCGGTAGGCCGATGCGATCCGGTTGCGCACCGCATCCCGCAAGGTCGGCGTGCGGCCCGGTGCCGGGATCCGCTCAGCCTCGTCCGGCAGCGGGCGCGCTGCCGCCGGGCCTGCCTGCAGCAGGGCCTCGATCGCCTCGGCATCGAGGGGCCGGTCCGGTTCGGTCAGGGTAAGCCGGACCAGCATGTTGCGGAGTTCGCGGATGTTGCCAGGCCACGCCAGGTGCTGCAGCCGCTCCAGCGCACACGGCTGCAGCCTGCAACCGGGTGCGATGCTGGCCAGCAGGTGGCCTGCGATGGCGGCGAAGTCCTCGCGCGCCCGCAGCGGCGGCACCCGCACGTCGACGGCGGCGAGGCGGTAGTAGAGGTCGGCGCGGAACCGCCCTGCCTGAACGGACTGCTCCAGCGGCGCGTTGGTCGCCGCAATCAGCAGCACGTCGACCTGCCGGCTGCGACCGCCGCCGACCGGGCGGACCATCCAGTCATCGAGCAGGCGCAGGAGCACTGCCTGCAGCGCCATCGGCATGTCGCCGATCTCGTCCAGGAACAGCGATCCGCCATCCGCCTCGCAGACCAGGCCGCGCGCACCACCGCGCCTGGCCCCGGTGAAGGCACCCTCCGCATGGCCGAACAGTTCCGCCTCGATCAGCGTGTCCGACAAGGCGGCGCAATTCACCGGCACGAAGGCACCCTCGCGACCGCTTGCCTCGTGGGCGTAGCGGGCAAGCTGCTCCTTGCCGGTCCCGGTCTCGCCCCGCACCAGGATCGGCAGTCCCCGCGCGGCGCCGGCGGCGACCTGGCGCAACACCGCCCTGACCGCCGGATCGTCTGCGACAAAGGCAGCCCTGGGCAACGGGGTGGCTCGGGCCATGCGGGCCGGCATCCGGCACTTCGTCGCGGAAGACACCGCGATCCCGGGCAATGCCTTCCTGCAGGGCGCAGTTTCGATGGTTGCGATCATGACGCTGCCGACGCGGTCTTCCAGGCGCTGCTGCTCGGGGCTGAAGCCCCGGTCGAGTACCGTCGAAAATCGTGTGCGGAACAGATCGTCGAAATGTCGTCCCGGCAGCGCGGGCAGGCCCTGCAGCAGGAAGGCGGCCTGCGGATTGGCGCCCAGCACGGTGCCGTCCGGCGCCAGGGCAAGCAGTCCTGCGCTGAGCGTATGCAGATATTCGCCCCGGCTATGGAAGGCGATCACCAGGTCGCCGTGGTGCGCATGGCGGAACAGGCCGTTCTCCACCTGGGTCGCGGCCATGCCGACCAGCGCCCGCGTATGAGGCTGCCGTGTGCCGCAGTGTGACGACGCATCGAGGACGCCGACCAGCGTGCGGTCGGGTCCGAAGATCGGCGCCGCGGTGCAGGTCAGGCTGCCGTGACGGGTGAAGAAATGTTCGCCGCCATGCACAGTCAACGCCCGTCCGGTCGCACCGACGGTGCCCAGGGCATTGGTGCCGCAGCGGCCTTCGGTCCAGAGCGTGCCCGGCCGTATGTTGGCGGTGCGGGCCGCCGCCCGGAAGCTCTGGTCGGCGATGGTATCGAGCAGGATGCCGTCCGGATCGGCGAACGCGATCAGGAAGTTCGATCCGGCGATCTGGTTGTAGAGCGCCTGCATCTCGGCGACGGCGAGGCGGCGCGCGAGGTCCGCACGCTCGCGGGCGACCTGCAGTCCGGCGTCGTCGATCTCCTCCAGCGGCACCGGGCGATGCGGGTCCAGCCCGGCCTCGAGGCAGCGCGTCCAGCTCGCGGAAATCTCCGGTGCCAGCAGTCCGGTCCGTGCCGATCCGGTACGTTCCAGCAGGATCCTGGCCTGACGCAGATCTTCGTCGACGGAACCGCGCATCGCATCCCCCGCGCCGCCACGTTGGGCAGCCTTTCCCTGTCGGCGTCACGCGGCGCCGATCGGCAGGGCACCATAGTCCCATCGTGCGCACGCACGCATCCCTCCGGGCGGACAATTCGCTGCCGGATTCACGAATTGCGCCGGATCGGAACAGTGTACCACCTCGTCTTTGTTGCGGGATGGAACAGTCAGCCCTGAACATTCCGGGCAACAGTTCAACCCAAACAACGGGGTAGTCGTTGGCACACAGGTTGCAAAGTTCAATGTCAAACGCTGGAACAAGAGGGAACAAGCCGATGAAGGCTGCCATACTCGAGCGATACGACGAGGCGCTGACCAGCGAGCAGTTCGTCCGCTACACCGACGTCGAGGATCCCAGGATCGACGGCCCGAACGATGTCATCGTGCGCATCGGCGGCGCCGGCGTCTGTCGCACTGACCTGCACATCGTCGAGGGCATCTGGCGAAGCAAGGTGGAGGTCAGGCTGCCCTACATCATGGGGCACGAGAACGCAGGCTGGGTCGAGGCGATCGGGCGAGGTGTCGAGGGCGTCAAGGTCGGCGACGCCGTGGTCTGTCATCCGCTGGTGACCAGCGGCCACTGTCTCGCCTGCCGCCGTGGCGACGACATGCACGCCACCGACAGCAAGTTTCCCGGCATCAACGCCAATGGCGGCTATGCGCAGTATCTGCTCACCGGCGAGCGCGCCCTGATCAAGCTGCCGAAGTCGCTGACGCCGAAGGACGTGGCCCCCTATACCGACGCCGGGCTGACCGCCTACCGGGCCACCAAGAAGGCGTCGCGGCACCTGCTGCCCGGACAGTATGCGGTGGTCATCGGCGCCGGCGGCCTCGGCCATATCGGCATCCAGGTGCTGAATGCGCTGTGCGCCGCGGAAATCATCGCCATCGACCGCGCCGATGCCGGCCTCGCGCTGGCGAAGGAATGCGGTGCGCATCACCAGGTGAAGGCGGACGGCAACGAGGTGGCCGCGATCATGGAGCTGACCGGCGGGAACGGTGCCGAGGCGGTGATCGATTTTGTTGGCGAGGGCGACGCGATCGCCCGTGGCCTGGCGATGACCCGCAACGGCGGGTACTACTACATCGTCGGCTATGGCGGGAAGATCGAGATCCCGACCATCGACATGATCACCTCCGAGAAGACCATCGTCGGCAATCTCGTCGGCACCTACCCGGAGCTGGTCGAGCTGATGGCGCTGGCCGATCGCGGGCTGGTCAACCTGGTGACGCGGGAATATCCGCTCGAGCAGGCCAACCAGGCGCTGCACGACCTGCATCACGGCCGCATCAAGGGGCGTGCGGTGCTGGTGCCATGACGCAGCCGGCAGCAGCCGTCGAGGCAGTGGCCACCCAGGATCGTCGCGTGCCGGTCACCGTGCTGACCGGCTTCCTCGGTGCCGGCAAGACCACGCTGCTGAACCGTATCCTCTCGGAGGCGCATGGCCGGCGCTATGCGGTGATCGTCAACGAGTTTGGCGAGCTGGGCATCGATGGCGGGCTGGTGGTCGGCGCCGAGGAGGAGGTGTTCGAGCTCAACAACGGCTGCGTCTGCTGCAAGGTCCGCGGCGACCTGCTGCGGGTGATCGGCGGCCTCTCGAAGCGTCCGGGCCGGTTCGACGGCATCCTGATCGAGACCTCCGGGCTCGCCGATCCCGCGCCGGTGGCGCAGACTTTCTTCAGCGACGACCTGGTCCGCCACTATGCGCGGCTGGACAGCATCGTCTGCGTGGCCGACGCGCGGCATCTGGTGGCCAACCTCGCCGGCAGCCGGGAGGCTCCGGCGCAGCTGGCGCTGGCCGATATCGTGCTCGTCAACAAGACCGACCTGGTCGATGCCGCGGGACTGGCGGCGGCGGAGAACGCGGTGCTGCGCGCGAACCCGTCGGTACGGCTGCTGCGCAGCGTGCGCGCGGCGGTGCCGCTGGACGAGGTGATGGATCGCGGCGGTTTCGACCTGTCCAGGCTCGACCTGCGGGATATCGAGCCTGATACGCATCGTCACGAGCCCCATGTCGCGCGGCACGGCGACACCATCGGATGCGTCAGCCTGCGTCTCGACCGGCCTCTGGAACGCACGCAGTTCATGGCGTGGCTGCAGCGTCTCGTCATCGAGCAGGGCGCCGATCTGCTGCGCGCCAAGGGGATCGTCGACCTCGCCGAGACGGAGGAGCGGTTCGTGTTCCAGGGCGTGCACATGATGATGGACACCGAACTCGACCGGCCCTGGCGAGCGGACGAGACCCGGGACAGCCGGCTGGTGTTCATCGGCCGGCACCTCGATCGCGAGGACATGCTGCACACGCTGAAACTCTGCGAGGCGGCCTGATGCGCGGGCTTCCGATCGGCGCCTCTTCCGGATCGCCGTCGCCGTTGCTGGACGTGCTGGGGGCGTCCTGGGCGCTTGGTGCCCCGGTAGCCGGTGTCGCGTGGGACGGCGACCTCGCAGGCTTCGGGCTCGGCGACGGCTCGCTCGCCATGGGGCGCGCCCAATGGCAGGGCGGTCCGCAGCTGGAGCCGGTCGAGGGTGGCACGCGGCTGATCCCCGCCACGCAGGCGCAGCCGCCGGCGACCCGCCTCCGTGTGCATGACGGCGCCTGCCTTGCGATTGCCCGCCACCCGGGCGGCGGCTTCCTGACCGGCGGCGACGATGGCGTGCTGGCCGGCACGGATGCGGAGGGCACGGTCACGGTGCTGGCCAGGCAGCCGGGCCGCTGGATCGACCTGGTCGCGTCCGGTGCGTCGGGCTGGACGGCCGCAGCCAGCGGACGGCAGGTCGCACTCGGCGGGCTCGGCCAGCATATGCTCGACCTGCCGGCCACGGCGACCGCGCTTGCCTTCGACGCCGGCGGCGGGCGGCTCGCGATCGCGCATTATCGCGGCGTCACCCTCTGGTCGCCGGACGCACCGGTCCGCGTGCTGGTGACACCGGGATGCCCGCTTTCGCTCGCCTGGAGCCAGGACAGCGCCTATCTCGTCGCCGGCCTGCAGGAGAACGCCCTGCATGGCTGGCGCCTGTCGGATGCCGGCGACATCGAGATGGGCGGCTATCCCGGCCAGCCGCGCTCGCTGTCGTTCTCCGCAGGCGGCCGCATCCTGGCGAGCAGCGGCGCGCCACGGGTGGTGTGCTGGCGCTTCGATCCTCCCGGGGAAGGCAGCACGCCGATCGAATGCGGCCTGCCGAGCAGCCGGTTGCCGGTCTGCCGGGTTGCCTGCCATCCGACCCGGCCGTTGATCGCCGCCGGCTACCACAACGGCGCCGTGCTGCTCTGCCAGCCGGGCAGCGACGACGTGCTGTTCGTGAAGTCGTCCGGTGGCGGGTCGGTCACCGCGCTCGCCTGGTCGGACGATGGTGAGCGATTGGCCTTGGGGACCCAGGGCGGCGAGGCCGGGCTGATTCCGTTGCCGGGCCTGCTGTTCCGCTTCGCTTCGTCCGATCCGACATCAACCCCTGCCAGCGGAGCCGTGCGACATGAGTGACGAGAGCTCGTCCAAGGATGGCTTCTTCGAGCGGCTTGGGCTGCTCTCCGACGAGATGATCGCAGCCCACGGCAAGGACTTCACGATGGGCGCGCTGGTCCTGGCGGCGCGCTTCATCGCCGAGGGGAAGCCGGTCGGGCGCCGCCCCGCCGCCGAGAGCGGGCACTGAGGTTCGGATGGGTGCCGCTGTCGCAGGTCTCGTGCGGGAGCGGACACACTGTCCCAAATTGGGACATGCTGCAGAGCAATAAAGCTGTTGCGAACATTGAATTCGAGGCTATCCGCCAAATAAAACACGCCACAGCGGTGGCATAGCACTTGCACTGAAGGCCTTTGCGTAGTTGAATATCCCTCGAGCACAGATACCAAGTATCTGGGAATGCTGCGGCGCACCAGGATGGGCCGGATAAGCTAAAAACAATATGTCCGAACTAATCGGACAGGCTGATTGCCGGCTATGCAAGCGTAGAAGCTGTCATTCCCGAATACTGTTGCATCAAGTGCAGGGCTACGCGCAGTGCAACCCAAGAGGAGCTCCAATATGTCGGCTAGTCTTTCGCTTACGAAAATCACCAGCCAGAAAGGGATGAGCATCGCAGACGCGGCCAAGCGCACCGCCGATCTCGGCTGGACGCCAAGCTACGTGCAGGAAGCGATGACCTTCCCGACCGACTACAAGATCAAGAAGGCGCCCCGCGACCCGATGAAGCAGGTCCTGCGGTCGTACTTCCCGATGCAGGAAGAGAAGGACAACCGGGTCTACGGCGCGCTCGATGCGGCGCTGCGTGGCGACATGTTCCGCAATGTCGAGCCGCGCTGGGTCGAGTGGATGAAACTGTTCCTGTCGATCATCCCGTTCCCGGAAATCTCCGCGGCACGCTCGATGGCGATGGTGGCCCGCCTTGCGCCGGGTGAGGAGCTGCGCACCGGGTTCACGATGCAGATGGTGGACGAGTTCCGCCACTCGACCATCCAGATGAACCTCAAGAAATGGTACATGGAGAACTACATCGACCCGTCGGGCTTCGACATCACCGAGGCAGCGTTCGGCAAGTGCTATGCGACCACCATCGGCCGCCAGTTCGCCGAAGGCTTCGTCACCGGTGACGCGATCACCTCGGCCAACATATACCTCACCGTGGTCGCCGAGACCGGCTTCACCAACACCCTGTTCGTGGCGATGCCGTCCGAGGCCGCGCGCAACGGTGACTACGCGCTGCCGACCGTGTTCCTGTCCGTGCAGTCCGACGAGAGCCGGCATATCGGCAACGGCCATTCCATGCTGATGTCGATCATCAACGATCCCGACAACCACCAGCTGATCGAGCGCGACCTCAAATACGCGTTCTGGCAGAACCACGCGATCATCGACGCCGCGGTCGGCACCATCGTCGAATACGGCACCACGAACCGCGACAAGAACAAGGAGAGCTATGCCGAGCTCTGGCATCGCTGGATCTACGAGGACTACTACCGGACCTATATGCTGCCGCTCGAGAAGTACGGCATCAAGATCCATCATGACGACGTCAATGCGGCATGGGACCGGATCGTCAAGAAGAACTACGTGCACAAGACCGCGCAGTTCTTCTCGGTTGGTTGGCCGGTGGCGTTCTGGCGCCAGGAGGCGATGACCGAACGCGACTTCGAGTGGTTCGAGCACAAGTATCCCGGCTGGTATGCCGAGTTCGGCAACTACTGGAAGTGGTATGCGAAGCTGAGCCAGCCGGGTGAGCAGAACATCCTGTTCAACCAGGAAGTCGGCTACGTGTATCCGCATCGCTGCTGGTCGTGCCTGGTGCCCTGCCTGATCCGGGAGGACATCAAGACCGACACCGTCGACGGCAAGCTCTACACATACTGCTCGGAAGTCTGCCGCTGGACCCACAAGACCGCCTTCGCGGCGGAGTACGAGGGTCGTCCGACGCCCGCGATGGGCCGCTTCAGCGGTCGCCGCGAGTGGGAGGATTGCTACCATGGCTGGGACCTGGCCGACGCGCTGGTCGATCTCGGCTTCGTGCGCAGCGACGGCAAGACGCTGGTGCCGCAACCGCATCTGCATTTCGACGACAGCAAGATGTGGACGCTGGACCATGTGCGCGGCAACACCCTCGGCAGTCCGCTGCGGACCCTGCGCGAAATGACACCGGAGGCGCGCGAGGCGTCGCTGGCCACCTATCGCGCCGGCTTCACCATCACTTCGCCGAACTGACGCCAGAGACAGGAAAGGGGGCCGGCCTCGCGCCGGTCCCCGACCCGCTCCCCAATTTTGGAGACTTGATCTTTCATGGCCGATGCAACCGGCTTCACCGTCCGCTTCGAGCCCGTGGGCGTCGAGATGGACGTGCATGAGGGCGAGACCGTGCTGGACGCCGCGTTCCGGCAGGGTATCTCGGTCATGCACGGCTGCAAGGAAGGCCAGTGCGCGAGCTGCAAGTCCCGGCTCGTCGAGGGCGACATCGAGTTGCTGAAATACTCGACCTTCGCCCTGTCCGACGCCGAGCGGGAAACCGACCATATCCTGCTCTGCCGGACGCTGGCGTTCAGCGACATCACCGTCGAGCTGCTGAACTACGACGAGGACCTGATGAGCCGCTCGATCGCGGTGAAGGAGTTCCCCGGCTGCGTGGTATCGGTGACCTCCCTGACCCACGACATACGGTTGCTGACGGTCGAGCTCGAGACACCGCTGCGGTTCTGGGCCGGGCAGTATGTGGACCTGGCCTTGCCGGGCCATGGCGTGACGCGGGCGTACTCGATGGCTAACCCACCGACGGGTGGCACCACGCTCGAGTTCATCATCAAACTCTACTCGGGCGGCGCTTTCTCCGCACTGCTGGATGGCAGGCTGGCAGCGGGCGACGCCGTGGTCGCGAAGGGCCCGTACGGCACCTGCTTCCGGCGCGAAGGCCGGACCGGGCCGATGGTGCTGATCGGCGGCGGGTCCGGAATGTCGCCGCTCTGGTCGATCCTGCGCGATCATGTCGCCGGCCGGGAGCAGCGTCCGGTGCGCTTCTTCTACGGGGCACGCACGCGCAACGACCTTTTCTTCCTCGACGAGTTCAGGAAGATGACGGCGGCGCTGCCGGACTTCGAGTTCATCCCGGCTCTGTCGCACGCCGATCCGGCGGACCCGGAGCCCTGGGACGGAGAAACCGGCTTCATCCACGAGGTGGTCCGTCGACGCCTGGCGGCCGAACAATTCGGCGATGGCATCGACGCCTATTCCTGCGGGCCGCCGCCGATGATCGATGCGGTGCTGCCGGTGCTGCAGATGGCCGGCGTCGAGCCCGAGCACATCTATTTCGACAAGTTCACCACAGCGATCTGAGGGCATCGGCCTGGTAGCGGGCGGGCCGCCGCTGCGCCGGTCATTCGAGCAACAAGGGACGCGACCATGAGTTTGACACAAGAGCCGATCGCTGATGCCAAGCCGGAACCGAAGTCCGGGGCCGCGGGAGCCGCCAAGTTCGCGGGGTCCGAGAGCCGCAAGTACAACTATTTCGATCCCAAGGGCCGGCGGGCGACCCACTACGAGGACATGACCGTCGATGTCCAGCCAGACCCGGCGCGGTATCTTCTGCAGGACTGGATCATCAATTTCGCCGATGGAACGCCGACCTACTCGCAGAGCTGGACGCAGGCGAAGAGCAGCAACTGGCACCTGTTCCGGGCCGTCGACCAGGAGTGGGAGCGCACCCACTACCAGCGGCAATCGACGATTGTCGGCATGATTGCCAACGTCACCGAGAACGGCCGTCGTTCCGGTGCGGTCAAGCGGTTCGACCGCGCGTGGGTGAAGGTGCTGCAGGACCATCTCGGTGCCTACAAGCACGCGGAGTTCGGCCTTGGCATGGCGACGATGCAGGCCCAGCGATACGGCTACACGCAGATGATCAACAACGCGATCCTGACCAACTCGTCGTACAAGCTGCGCTTTGCCCAGGACCTGACGCTGTACCTGGGCGAGATCGGGCTGGATCTCGACAAGTTCGACCAGGATGCCGGCAAGGCGCACTGGCTGGACGATCCGCTCTGGCAGGGCGTGCGCCGGTTGATCGAGACCATCGGCGGCTCGACAGACTATCTCGAGCAGTATTTCGCGGTGAACGTGGTGTTCGAGCCGCTGGTTGGCGAGCTGTTCCGCAGCGGCTTCGTGATGCAGGTGGCGGCGTCTCAGAACGACTTCATGACGCCGGCGGTAGTCTCGGCGGCAGAGGGCGACTACGAGCGCAACCTGGCCAATACGATCGAGCTGTACCGGATCCTGGTCAACGACGAGCATCATGCCGAGGTAAACCGGGTGCTGTTCGAGGGCTGGGTGAACAAGTACGGCACGTTGGCGACCGAGGCCGCCTATCAGCTGCAGCCGATCTGGTCGCAGCCACGGGTGAAGATTGCGCCCTTCGTCGATGCGCTCGAGCAGTCGCACGACCGCCTGCGCGCGATCGGCGCCGAGATCGGCATAGACGTCAGTTCGGTCGTTCCGACCCGCTGACCGGCCAGACTGCTTACAAAGGAACAGAACCATGTCCCATACGGACAATATTTTCCAATCCATGAAGGACCTCAAGTTCGAGGGCACCATCTCGCACCAGTGCGGGGTGACCATGAACGACAGCGTCGAGGCGCGCGCCATCGCCGAGGTGATGGGCGAGAAGCCCGGCATCACCGTCACCTACATGCCGGCAATGATCCGGATTGACGGCGAGGGCCGGCTGGACTTCAAGATGGACGAGATCAGCGAGCGGCTGGGACGCGAGATCACCCCGCATCTGTTCGAGATTTCGACATCGACGCATTACGGCCGGATGGTCCTGATCGACGACAACACCGTGTCGCTGTTCGGCAACATGGACGACGTCAAGGAATACATTTCCTAACACGCCGCAGGGCGCGCCAAGACAAAAGAGAGGAAGGTCATACGATGTATCGCACCAAGGATGGCGAGGACATCTTCATCATCGACGGGCACGTCCATAACTGGGATGCGCGTCCGGAAAACCAGAAGAACGTGCACGGCGCCGAGTTCATCAACTGCTTCTACGCCTACCATACCGGGTTGAGCCCGAAGGAAGAGCTCTGGAGCCGCGAGAAGTTCGAGCGCTACGGGTCCGAGCAGATGGTGCGCGACCTGTTCATCGACGGTCCGGACGACATGGCGATCCTGCAGCCGACATACCTGAAGGACTTCTACGTCAACGGCTTCAATACGACCGAGCAGAACGCCGAGATCGCCGAGCAGCATCCGAACCGCTTCATCCTCAACGGCGCCTTCGATCCGCGCGACGGCGAGCGTGGCATCGAGGCGCTGCATGCGCTCGCCGAGAAATACCACCTGAAGGGGGTCAAGCTCTATACGGCGGAGTGGAAGGGCGAGAGCAAGGGCTACAAGCTGTCCGACAAGGAGAGCTACCGCTATGTCGAGGCGGCGCAGAAGCTCGGCATCAAGAACATTCACGTGCACAAGGGCCCGACCATCCTGCCGCTGAACCGGGATGCGTTCGACGTCGCCGACATCGACGATGTCGCGACCAGCTTCCAGGGCATGAACTTCATCGTCGAGCATTGCGGCCTGCCGCGCCTGGACGATTTCTGCTGGATTGCGACCCAGGAGACCAACGTCTACGCGGGTCTCGCGGTGGCGCTGCCGTTCATCCACAGCCGGCCGGCCTACTTCGCGCACATCATCTCGGAGCTGCTGTTCTGGGTCGGCGAGGACAAGATCCTCTACGGCAGCGACTACGGCATCTGGACGCCGAAATGGCTGGTCGAGAAGTTCATGAACTTCGAGCTGCCGGACGACGTCGCCCGCGAGACCGGTGTGTCGCTGACGCGTGAAACCAAGAAGAAGATCCTCGGCCTGAATGCCGCGCGCCTCTACGACATCAATGTCGAGGAGCAGAAGCAGAGGCTCGGTCTCCGCGAGCGCGTGGCGGCAGAGTAGCGGAGCGGGGCGATGTCCTATCTTGTGCCTGTCACGGGCGAGGGCGGTCGGGTCAGCGAAGTGCTGGCCCGGCTTGCCCGGGTCGATGACCCGGAACTCGACGAAAGCGTGCTTGATCTCGGTTTTGTCACCGGCGTCGGTGTCGACGACGCCGGAGCAGTCGATATCGGCTTCCGGCTGCCGACATACTGGTGCGCCGCCAACTTCGCCTTCCTGATGGCGGACGACATGCGGCGCGAGGTGGCGTCGCTGCCCTGGGTCGGCCGCATCCGGCTCGAACTGGGCGACCACATGTATGCCGAAACCATCAACCGCGCGATGGCGAGCGGGCAGTCCTTCCAGGAAGCATTCGCCGAGGAGGCCGACGGCAACCTGGAGGCGGTGCGACACATCTTCGCGCTCAAGGCATTCCAGCGGCGGCAACTGGCGGTGCTCAACCACCTGAGCGGCGCCGGCCATGACGAGGCCGCCATCCTGTCGCTTTCGATCGGCGGCCTGCGGTCCGTCGACCTGCGGCCTGAGGGCGCTCGTCTGGTCGCCCGCTATCTCGCCCGTCGCAGCCTGGTGGGGCCGGCCGGCGATGCCGACCCGGCGTTCGTCAACGAGCGGGGCGACGCGGTCACGCCGGCATCGTTCGCTGCCCATCGCCGCGACCTGCGCCGGGTGACGGTGAATGTCGAGTTCAACGGCGCGCTCTGCCGCGGTCTGCTGGCGGCACGCTTCGGCGAGGCGCTGCCCGAGCCGGCCCGCGAACCGACGCTGCTCGACTTCGTACGTGGCCGTGCGGGGGGACGACCGATACCGGCCTGACCACCGTCCCACTGCCGCAAGACCAAGAACAAGAATGCCGCTCGCAAGAGAACAGGCTGGGGAAGCATGACATGGCCAAGATGATGCTGCACGACGAGGCTGCCCGCGAGGCGCTCGGACGCGGAGTGGCAAAGCTCGCCAAGGCGGTGCGCGGCACGCTGGGGCCGAAGGGCATGAACGCCATCATCGATCGGCCGGTCGGCACCCCGCTGGTGTCGCGCGACGGCGTCAGCATCGCGCACGAGATCGAGCTGGAGAACCCGTTCGAGAACATGGGCGCGCAGGTGGTGCGCGAGGTCTCCCACCAGACCAACGAGGTCGCCGGCGACGGCACCACCACCGCCACCGTGCTCGCCGACGCGATGGTGCAGCAGGGGCTCGCGGCGCTGGCCCGCGGCGCCAATCCGGTCGAGCTGGTGCACGGGCTGGAGCAGGCGGTCGACGCCGCCGTCGCGGCGCTGAAGCACAGCGCGCGGCCGGTGGCGGGGCTGCGCGAGACGCGGGCGGTTGCGGTGATCGCCGCCAACGATGCGGCGATCGGCAGCATGGTGGCAGAGGCGATCGACCGGGTCGGCGAGACCGGGATCGTCACCGTCGAGTTCGGCACCAATGTGGAGACCACGCTCGAGGTGGTGGACGGCATGTCGTTCGACCGCGGCTACCTGTCGCACCACATGGTGACCGACATCGAGCGCATGCAGGTGGTGCTCGACGAGCCGCTGATCCTGATGACGGATTGCAAGCTGACCAGCCAGGCCGACGTGGCGGCGATCGAGGCGATCCTCGCCGGCAGCATGCAGCCGTTGCTGATCATCGCCGAAGAAGTGGCGCCGGCCTGCGTGGTGCAGCTGCTGGCGCGCCGCGACCGCAACCAGGCGCCGGTGGCGGCGATCCATCCGCCCGAATACGGCCATTGGCGCAAGTCGATGCTGGAGGATATCGCGATCGCCACCGGCGGCCGGGTGATCGCGCGCGACCTCGGCGGCAGCATCGCCGAAGTCCAGCGACGCGATCTCGGCAGCGCGCGCCAGGTGCGGGTGTCGGCCGACCGGACGCTGATCATCGCCGGCGGCGGCGATGAGACCGCGATCGCCGCGCGCCGCACCCAGATCAGCCGGCAGTTCGACAACGCGCCGCAGAACATCGAGCGCGACAAGTACCAGGATCGCCTCGCCAAGCTGTCCGGGGGATCGGCAACGATCCATGCCGGCGGTGTCACCCCGGTGGAGCAGAAGCGGCGCGTCCAGCTGATCGAGGATGCGATCAATGCGACGAGGGCGGCGGTCGAGGAGGGCATCGTCCCCGGCGGCGGCACCGCCATGCTGCAGGTCGTGCCGGATCTGGCGGGCCTGGTGGACAGCCTGTCCGGCAGCGCACGCGAAGGCGCCAACCTGCTGCTGTCGGCGTTGGCGGAACCACTCACCTGCATTGCGGCGAACTGCGGCCTGTCGCCGCAGGAGATCGTGAGCCGGGTGTCGGCGTCGCCGCGCGGCACCGGCTATGACGCGCGCAGCAACAGCTTCTGCGACCTGATCGAGGCCGACGTGATCGATCCGGTGCGCGTCACCACCACGGCGATCCGCAATGCCGCTTCTGTCGCCGGCCTGATCCTGACGACGCAGACCCTGATCGCCACCAGGCCGGACAATTTCGATCCGACCGCGGGTGTTGCACTCGGCGGCGGCGGCGAGCTGCTGGGGCGGGCGTGATGGCGACGCTGCCCGGAAGCCAAGGGTCGTGCCGGTAGGTCGGATGACCGGACGCGTCGCGGCACACCGGGCGGGTGCCGGCCGGCCACGCCTTGCCGATCCGGTGCTGCTCGCGACCCCGGCGATCGCGCGGCATACCGAGGCGAGCGACACCATGGAGGCGTGGGAGCGCTTCCTGACCGGCGATGGCTCGGTCATGGTGCCGTCGCGCAACTTCGTGGTGGCGTCCTGGCTGCGCAGCCGCCAGCTCGGCATCAATCCAACCGGGCGCTCGGCGCCGATCGTGGCTTCCGGTGGCGCCATGGCGTTGCTGCGGGCACGCAATGCCGAGCTGCTCGCCGCTGCCGGCGAGGTATTCGCCCAGGTCGGCGAGATGTTCAGCGGCTCGCGTTCGATGATGCTGCTGACCAACCGCGATGGCGTGATCCTCGAGGTGGCCGGCGATCCGCACACGCTGGGCGAGGGCGAGGAGATCCACCTCACGCCAGGCGGCGACTGGCGCGAGCAGTCGATCGGCACCAACGGCATCGGCACAGCGATCGCCACCGGCCGGCCGGCGCAGGTGCATGCGTCGGAGCATTTCTGCGAGGGCATCAAGGCCTGGACCTGCGCCGCCTCGCCGGTGTTCGAGCCCGGCACCGGGGCGATGCTGGGGGTGATCGATATCTCCGGGCCGCCCTCGACCTACCAGCGCAACAACCTCTCCCTGGCGGTGTCGACAGCGCGGCAGATCGAGCTGGTGCTGGCCGAGCGCGCGATGCACGAGCGCATGCGCCTGCTGGAGATCTGCCTCGACCGCGTGTCGGAAGCCGACGTGGCCGGCATGGTGGCGATCGACCGGCGCGGGCGGCTGGTGCACAGCACCGGCCGGGTGCCGTCGATGGTGGCGATCGGCCAGCGCGTCCCCGGCCTCGATGACAGTTCGGCGGTGGAGGCCTGGGCGGACCGGTTGCCGGACGGGCTGCGTCCGGAGTGGTTCAGCCCGGTGCGCTTCGACGGGCGCTCGATCGGCGCGGTGCTGGTGGTGCCGTCGCAGGTGCGGCCGGGCACCGCCTGCGCCGTGCCGGCGAGAACGGCAGGCGAGGCCGATTTCGACCGCATCATTGGCCGGAGCGCGGGCATGGTCGAGACCAAGGCACGCGCGCGCAGGCTGGTCGGCAAGCCGGTCCCGGTGCTGATCCACGGCGAGACCGGGGTCGGCAAGGAGCTGTTCGCACGCGCGATCCATGGCATGGCAGCGGGTGACGAGGCGGATGGCGGCCGCCGTCCGTTCGTGGTGTTCAACTGCGGCGCCGTCGCCCGCGACCTGCTTGCGGGCGAGCTGTTCGGGCATGTCCGCGGCGCCTTCACCGGGGCGACCAGCGAGGGCCGACCCGGCAGGTTCGAGATGGCACACGGCGGCACGCTCTGCCTCGACGAGATCGGCGAACTGCCGCTCGACCTGCAGCCGGTGCTGCTGCGGGCGCTGGAGGAAGGCGTCATCTACCGGCTGGGGGATGGGCATCCGCGCCCCGTCAACGTCCGGCTGCTGTGCCTGACCAATCGTGACCTGCTGGCAGAGGTCGCGGCCGGACGCTTCCGGAAGGATCTCTATTATCGCATCAGCGTCACCACGATCCGGCCGCCGCCGTTGCGCGAGCGCACGGGCGATGTTCCTGTCCTGATCGAGCATTTTAACAGAAGCCTGTCGGCTCGGCACGGGGTACCGATGCGCCGGTTCGGACCGGAGGTGATGCGGCTGGTGGAAGCGTATCACTGGCCCGGCAACGTCCGCGAACTGCGCAACATGGTCGAGAGCCAGCTGCTGATGGCGGAGCAGCCCGACGTCGAGGTAGGCGAATTGACGATGGAGACGGTGCCGGCACCACCCGGTGCCACGATTGCCGGTGTTGCGACGCTCGGGATGGCCGAGCACGCGACGATCCTGCAGACAATACGGAACTGCAATGGAAATCTTGCAGCAGCGGCAAGGCTTCTTGGCGTCTCGCGCAGCACGCTCTACAGGAAAATGAGCAGCGCCCACTTCTGAAGACTATGAAGACGCAACAAAAGCGTCGATTATAAAACCTGGGGGAAACGCAAAATGATTCGAATGATCGAGCGGATAGCCGCGTCTGCGATCGTTGCGGCGGTTTCGAGCCTCGCCTGTACTTCACCCGTGCGCGCGATCGATGTGGAAGCAAACGACTATGTCGATGCGCCGGACGGCACCAACGTCGTGCTGGGGTACTATTCGTTCTCGCACGCCAATGCATACAACAGCACCACCGCCGGAACGTACACCAGGCAGACGCATCTGGACGAGAACCTCGGCATATTCAGGTATGTATACTACAACTCCGTGTTCGGCGTTCATTATGTGGCGCAATTCCTGATCCCGGTCGCCAGCCTGAACAACGTCGATATCGGAGGGGCGCACCTGAACAACACCTTTGGCGCCGCCGATCCGATCCTGAGCGTAGGCGTGTGGGGTATTTCGAATGTTGCCGCCAAGCAGTACCTGACGCTGTTCAGCTACACGTCGCTGCCGATCGGCAGCTACAGTTCGAGCCGCGCCCTCTCGATCGGCACCAACAGCTGGGCCGAGGACATCCAGGCCAACTATACCCAACGCCTCTACAAGGGTCTCGGGATCGACATCGACCTCGACTACATCTATACTGGCGACAACACCGACGCCAATGTCCTGGGCCAGACCCTGAAGCAGAAGAGCAGCTACCAGGTCGAGACGTGGCTCAACTACGACATCACACCGACCTCGTTTTTCGCTGTCGGGTGGCTCGGCGAGTTCGGCGGCACGCAGACCATCAACGGTATTCCGAATGGCAGCAAGACCGAATACCAGCAGATCCGTGGCGAGTATGCCTTCCGGCCGACACCGACGATCCAGCTGCTCGCCAAGGTCTATCACGACATCAACGTCGTCGGCGGCTTCAAGGACGATATCGGCTTCACGCTGCGCTTCGTGAAGGCATTCTAGGCTCGCCGAGGGCCTGCGGACCGGCGGACAGCCCGGCGGGGGCGTGTTGACGTGCGGGCGGGGGCGGTGCATCGCCTCCCCATGCTCGGTTTCTTCGAACGCCTGCTGTCTCCCACAGCCCTGCCGCCGGACCGGCCGCCGCCGCCGGTGGACAGCGCCCGCGCGCTGTCGCGCTTCTATTGGCACTTCGTCCGGCAGGCGCCCGGGCTGGTCGCGTCCCTGTTCGTGGCCGGGCTGGTGGTGGCCCTGCTCGACACCCTGATCCCGGTTTTCATCGGTCGCGTGGTCAGCCTGGTGTCATCGCTGAGGCCGGACCGCCTGTTCGCCGTCGCCGGCCACCAGCTACTCGGCATGGCTGCGGTGCTGCTGCTGTTGCGTCCGGCGGCGCTGCTGGCGCAGTACCTGGTCACCAACCAGGCGATCGCGCCCGGAATGTCGAACCTGATCCGCTGGCAGAACCACTGGCACGTGGTTCGGCAGAGCTGGACCTTCTTCCAGAACGACTTCGCCGGCCGGATTGCCAACCGGGTGATGCAGACCGGGCCCGCCCTGCGCGAGAGCGTGGTCGCCGGCACCAACGCGGTCTGGTACATCATGGTGTATGGCGGCAGCGCCATCGTGCTGCTGGCGCGGGCCGACTGGCGGCTGGCGATCCCGATCGTGCTGTGGTTCGTGGCATACGGCACCCTGCTGCGGGTATTCGTGCCCCGCATGCGCGAGCGCTCGCGGCACATGTCCGAGGTGCGCTCGAACCTGACCGGCCGCATCGTCGACAGCTACACCAACATCCTCACCGTCAAGCTGTTCGCCCGCTCCACCGACGAGGATGCCTTCGTGCGCGAGGCCATCGACCAGCATACCGGCGCGTTCCATCGCCAGCTGCGGCTGATCACGCTGTGGAGCGTGACGCTGGCCTTGATGAACGCCACCATGGTGGTCGGCACCGGGCTGCTGGCGATGCTGGCCTGGCGGGCTGGCCGGGTGCCCGTCGGCACGGTCGCCACCGCGCTGCCGCTGGCGTGGCAGATCTCCAACATGGCCGGCTGGGTAGCGCAGAACATCACCGGCATCTTCGAGAATGTCGGCGTGGTGCAGGACGGCATGCGCTCGATCGCGGTGCCCCGGCAGATGCCGGACCGCGACCAGGCGGTGCCGCTGCAGCTGTCCCGCGGCGCCATCCGCTTCGAGCATGTCGGCTTCGACTACGGCCGTGTTGGACCGGATGCCGAGGAACCGGCGCCCGATCGCCTGAGGGCCGGTGGCGGCCGGCGCGGCGGCGTGTTGCGCGACCTGGATCTTTCGATCGGCGCCGGCGAGCGGGTCGGATTGGTCGGGCGCTCGGGGGCCGGCAAGTCCACCCTGGTCAACCTGCTGCTCAAGTTCCACGACCCCGCCTCCGGCCGCATCCTGATCGACGGCCAGGACATCGCCGGCGTCACCCAGGAGAGCCTGCGCGCGCAGATCGGCATGGTGACGCAAGACACCTCGCTGCTGCACCGCTCGATCCGCGACAACCTGCGCTATGGCCGTCCGCAGGCCAGCGAGGCCGAGATCATCGATGCCGCGCGGCAGGCGCACGCGCTGGAGTTCATCGAGCAACTGGAGGATTGGCAGGGCCGCCGCGGTTTCGAGGCGCATGTCGGCGAGCGCGGCGTCAAGCTGTCCGGCGGCCAGCGCCAGCGCATCGCGATCGCCCGCGTGGTGCTGAAGAACGCGCCGATCCTGGTGCTGGACGAGGCGACATCGGCGCTGGACTCGGAGGTCGAGGCGGCGATCCAGGAACAGCTCGATACGCTGATGCAGGGGCGCACGGTGATCGCGATCGCGCACCGGCTGTCTACCATCGCGCGCATGGACCGCCTTGCGGTGATCGATGCCGGCCGCATCGTGGAGCACGGCACCCACGCGGCGCTGCTGGAACGCGGCGGCGCCTACGCGGCGCTTTGGCAGCGACAGTCCGGAGGCTTCCTGGATGAGGCGGCGATCCAGCTGGGCGAGCGGACCGGATGATGCTGCCAGGGCGCTTCGGCCGGGGTAGCCGGAACGGTCATCAGAAACTCACCCGCACTCCGCCGAAGCCGCCGATCGGGGCTGCCGGCGAGTAGCTGCGCGGATTGGACGCATTCGGCGCCTGCGACAGATAGACCGCGGCTGTCGGCGAGAAGGTGCCGTAGGTGTAGTAGCGTTCGTTGCCGATATTCTGGATCTGGCCGAACAGCTGGACCCGCTGGGTGAGCTGGTAGCGGGTGTAGAGGTTCGCGGTAATGAATCCCGGCAGGCGCGGAGTGAGGTTCGCCTCGTCGCCGACAAGATATTGTCCACTCTGGTACAGCGCGCTGCCGCCGATCAGCCACGCATCGGTCAGCTGCAGGCTGCCGCCGAACTTGATCTGGTTCGGCGCCACCCCGGGTAGCCGGTCGCCTCGCATGATGGTGACGTTGCCGTCGGCGTCGGCGGCGGGATTGCTGCCGGCGCTTTCCACGTAGCCGGTCAGGTAGGTCGCGTCGGTGTAGCTGTAATCGACATAGACGCGCCAGCGCCGTCCCCGCACCGCGAGGCTCGCATCCACTCCCTGCCGCCTCGTGCCACCGATATTCTGGAAGAAGGCACGTCCCAGCGTCAAGCTGTTGACGAAGCCGATGTCGTCGTCGAGATCGGTGCGGTACAGGCTTATGTCGTAGGTGGCGCGGATGCCGGAAGCGGCGCCTAACGTGCCGCGTAATCCGGCTTCGACGGTGTGAGCCACCACCTGCTTGAGGTCGGGATCGCCGGTGAAGAAATTGGCGAGGCTGCAGCTATCCGCCGGGCTGGCGCAGGACAGCTCCGCCGGCGTCGGGGCCCGGTTCGCCTCCGAGTAGCCGGCATAGGCGGTCAGCCAGGATCGCACCTTCCAGGTGGCGCCGATTGCGGGGTTGAACCGGCTGTAGCTGTGCTGGCCGGTGAGATCGCCGCCCTGCTGGTCGGCGAGGTCGATCTCCGCGTTGTTGAAACGGCCGGATGCGGTGATGGCGATTGCCGGGGTCAGGTCAAGCGTATCGGCGAGGAAGGCACCGGCATAGGCGTCGCCGACCGCGACCCGCACCGGGACGTTGCTGCCTGGCTCGTCGATCAGGATGCCGGGACCGGCGAATGCGCGGGTGTCCGCCGTGAGGCCGCCGATATAGGCGGCCGCGCTGAACATGGTCTGCGCGCCATCGAAGCTGCCGCCTGCCACGAAATGGTTGTGCAGGCCGAACAGGGTGGCGGTGTTGGTGATCTGTGCCGACACGCCGTAGCCGTTGGTGTTCGTGGTCTGCTCGTCGAGTTCGGAATACGGCCCGCCTTGCAGGAAGTCGGTGATGGTGGCGCCGTCGCGCGTGGTGGACGGTGTGCCGGGATCGCTGCACAGCAGGCCGGAACCGTCGTCGCAGGGCACGTCGTTCGGGGCGTTGCCGTTGACCACGCGCTGCTGCAGATACTGGTAGTAGGCGACCGCCTGCAGCGAGGTGTCGTCGGTGATCGCATAGCTGCCGTTGAGGTTGGCGGCGATATAGTTGTTGGAATTGGCGTTCGGGGCGGTGAACTGGGCGGCCGGATCGGCGGCCAGCAGCTCCACCGGCGAGGTGCCGGGACCGTTCAGCACGGAGTTCGCCAGCGTGAGGTTGGCATGCAGCTCGATGGCGTCGCGCCGCCAGCCCACATCGCCATAGAAATTGCGGACGTCGGAACTCTGCAGGTCGCGCCAGCCATCCTGGTGCAGCACGTTGCCGGCGACATAGATCGCGGTGTCGCCGCTCACTGCGCCATATTGCGCCTCGCCCTGTGCCTGGCCGAACGAGCCACCGGACGCGTCGGCCTCGCCGCCCGCGTAGGTGAAGCCGTTCTTCATCCGGACGTTTAGCGAACCGCCGAGCGCGTTCAGTCCGAATACCGGGTTGGAGCCTTCGACGTCGATCCGGTCGATGGCCACCTGCGGGATCACGTCCCAGTTGATGGTGTCGCCGAACGGCTGGTTGAAGCGCGCGCCGTTCAGATAGACCGCAAGCCCCTGCTCGGTGCCCTGCAGCGGAGACGCCTGGAAGCCGTGATATTGCAGGGTTGGCTGCAACGGGTTGCCGGATGCGGCATCCAGGCTGACCCCGGGCAGCTGCTCGTTGAGTGCGGCCAGCAGATCCGGAGTGCCGTCGCGCGCAAGGTCGGCGCGGTCCAGCACGCTTGTCTCGGCCGGCACGCTGTCGCGAGCGATGCCGGATCCGGGCAGCGGCGAGGTGCCGATGACGATGACCTGCTCCGGCGCGGGCGGCGCGCCCTGGGCTAGTGCACCTCTCGCCAGCAGTCCGCTGACCGCCAGGAACCCGCCGATAGTCAGGAGGGTGGCCGTCAGGAACCTGTGGGTCGCGGTCACGATCGGGGCGGGCAGTGCAGGGGCTGCACGCATGGCTAGGCTGGTCCGCTAAATCCATTCCATTCGGCCCGCCTTTCCGGCGCCGCGCCATGGGCGCATCTCCCGGAGAGGGCGGGAATTCTTCCCGACGTGCCGCTTGACAGTCCTCGGCGTCTGGTATCGTTGCCCTCGCATGTCATTGCGCCGTCGACTGATCCTGGCCGTGGCGGCGGCCCTGTTCGCAAGCTTCGCGGTCGGGACCTGGATCACCGCCCTGCAATCGGCGCACATGGTGCGCTCCGAGCTGTCCGCGGCGCTGCGTACCGGCGCCGGCAGCGTCGCCGCCGCCCTGCAGGATATCGGCAGGCCGCCCGGCAGGGAGGCGCTGCGTCGCCTGGTCGGCGGCTTCGACGGCAGCCGTCATCTGCGGGCCGAGCTGGTCGTCGGCGGCACGGTGGTGCAGGGCTCGCAGCCGGCGCACGGCAAGCTGTTGCCCCCTGCCTGGTTCACGGTGCTGGTCGCGCCCTCGCTGCGGCCGGTCGAGCTTGTGGTGCCAGGGGGGACGCTGCGGCTGGTGCCGCTGGCATCGAACGAGATCGCCGAGCGCTGGAGCGAGGCGAGGCGGCTGATCGGCCTGCTGCTGCTCTCGTCGCTGCTGTCGGCATCGTTCTGCGTCGCCACCACGGCAATGAGCCTGCGCCGCCTGCGCCCGCTGGGCGACGCCTTGCGGCGGATCGAGCAGGGGCTCCCCAGCCACACGCTGGCCGAGCTGGGGCCGCCGGAGATCGCCCAACTCACCGCGTCGTTCAACCGCATGCAGGCCGCCCTGGCGCGCGCCTCTGCCGACAACCGCCGCCTGTCGGTCCAGCTCGAGCGCCTGGCCGACGAGGAGCGCGCCGAACTCGCGCGCGACCTGCACGACGAGGTCGGCCCGCTGCTGTTCGCCCTGACCGCCTGGGCAACGGCGGCCGAGATGCAGCAGCGGGACGGCGATCACCCGGCGGCGGGAGGATCGCTGCGCTGCATGCGTGAAGCGGCCGAGGGGCTGCAGGCGGCGGTGCGCGGGATGCTGCACCGGCTACGCGACAGTGCTCCCGCCCCGGTGGAGCTCGCCGGATCGGTGGCCGGCCTGCTCGATTTCTGGCGCGGCGTCCGGCCGCAGACGGTGTTCACCGCCGAGATCGAGCCGGAGCTGGACACCCTCGGGGAGCCGGTACGCGCGGCTTTGTTCAGGGTCGCGCAGGAGGGCCTGTCGAACGCGGTCCGGCATGGCAGACCGTCGCATGTCGTCGTCGCCGCCGCCGTGCATGGCCCGGTCGCGTCGCTCAGCGTCGAGGATGACGGGCAGGCGGCCGCGATCCAGGGCACCGGGCTCGGCCTGATCGGACTGGAAGAGCGGCTGCGCGCCCTGGGTGGCACACTGGAGGTCCGGCGCGAGGGCGGCTGGCGCCTCGCCGCCGTGGTTCCCGCCCAGGGCCTGGCCGCGGCGCCATGCCAGGGAGCCGCGGCGCCGTGAAGATCCTGATCGTGGATGACCATGCGGTGCTGCGGGCCGGGCTGCGCCAGGTGCTGCAGGTCGGGCTCGGGGCGGAGCTGCGCGAGGCCGACGGCGCGGAGATGGCGCTGGCGGTGGCGGAGGCATTCCGCCCGCGTCTCGCGGTGCTCGATATCGGCCTGCCCGGGCGCAGCGGCCTAACCGTGATTGCCGAGTTGCGCGCCCTGGGTGTGCAGGTGGTGGTGTTGAGTGCCTATACCGAGCCGCTCTATGCGCAGCGCGCGCTGCAGGCCGGTGCCCTGGGCTACGTGACCAAGAACGCTGCACCGCAGCAGCTGCTCGACGCGTTGCGCGCGGCGTCGGAGGGGCGGCGCTTCATCGAGCCTTCGGTGGCGCAGGATCTGGCGCTGCGTCAGGTCTCGGCCGGTGGCGCGCTGGATCGCTTGACCAGCCGCGAGATGGAGATCCTGCGTCTGCTGGCCGAGGGCAGCAGCCTGACCGAGATCGCGAGCGCCCTGTCCGTGAGCTACAAGACGGTCGCCAACACCGCCAGCCTGATGCGCGCCAAGCTTGGCATCACCCGCATGGCCGACCTGATCCGGCTGGCCATCGGAATGAGCTGAAAGGCGCAGGGATTTCGCAGGGACCCGGGCCCCTTCCGCTACCTGGGCGCGCGGGTGACGTGTCAGTGCGCCTCGGCCCCGGCGGCACCGATGCCGGTCTGGCTGCGCACATACTGCTCGTCGAATGCCGCCGCCTCGTTGGTATCGCGTGCGCTGCCGAGCCGCGAGCCGAGCCAGCAGCACAGGAAGGCGAGCGGCATCGAGAACAAGGCCGGGCTGTCGTAGGGGAAGATCGCGTGCGGGTGCCCCAGCACCTTCACCCAGATGCCGGGGCTGAGCACGGTGAGCACCACCGCGGTGACCAGCCCGGCCCAGCCGCCGAGCAGGGCGCCGCGCGTGGTCAGTCCGCGCCAGTACATCGAGAGCAGCACCAGCGGGAAATTCGCACTTGCCGCCACCGCGAAGGCGAGGCCGACCATGTAGGCGACGTTCTGTTTCTCGAACAGGATGCCGAGCAGGATGGCGACGATGCCGAGTGCGACGGTTGCGTAGCGCGACACCCGCAACTCGCCGGCCTCGTTGCTGCGGCCGCGCGCGAGCACCCGCGCATAGAGGTCGTGGCTGACCGCGGCGGCGCCGGCCAGGGTGAGGCCGGACACCACGGCGAGGATGGTGGCGAACGCGACCGCGGAGATGAAGCCGAGCAGCCAGTCGCCGCCGACCGCCTGGGCGAGGAACACCGCGGCCATGTTGTTGCCGCCGCGCAGCAGGTGCGCCGGCGTCACGTACGCGGGGTCGGTCGAGACCAGCACGATGGCGCCGAAGCCGATGATGAAGGTCAGCACATAGAAATATCCGATCAGGCCGGTCGCCCACAGCACCGACTTGCGGGCCTCGCGCGCATCGCGCACGGTGAAGAACCGCATCAGGATATGCGGCAGGCCGCCGGTGCCGAACATCAAGGCCACACCGAGCGAGATCGCCGAGATCGGATCCTTGGCGAGCGCGCCCGGGCGCAGGATGCCGAGGTGCTTCGGATGCACCGAAACCGCGCGCGCGAACAGGGCCGGCAGGCTGAAGCCGAACCGGTTCAGCACCAGGAACGCCATCAGGGTGGCGCCGCCCAGCAGCAGCAGCGCCTTGATGATCTGCACCCAGGTGGTGGCGAGCATGCCACCCAGCGTGACGTAGAGGATCATCAGCACGCCGACGATGATCTCGGCATAGGCGTACGGCAGGCCGAACAGCAGCTGGATGAGCTGGCCTGCGCCAACCATCTGCGCGATCAGGTAGAAAGCGATCACCACCAGCGAACTGATCGACGTCAGGCAGCGGACCGGAGTTTCGGCGAGCCTGTACGAAACGACGTCGGACAGGGTGTAGCGGCCGAGATTGCGTAGCCGCTCGGCGATCAGGAACATGATGATCGGCCAGCCGACCAGGAAGCCGATCGAATAAAGCAGCCCGTCGAAGCCGTTGGCATAGACCAGCGCCGAGATGCCGAGGAAGGAGGCCGCCGACATGAAGTCGCCGGCGATGGCGACGCCATTCTGCGCGCCACTGATGCCGCCGCCGGCCGCGTAGAAATCGCTGGCCGACCGGGTGCGCCTTGAGGCCCAGGCGGTGATCGCCAGGGTTAGCAGGACAAAGCCGCCGAACAGCACGATCGCCGTCCAGTTGGCGCCCTGCGCTACCGCCAGGTGCGGCGCTGCGACCGCGCTCGTCATGCCAGGCGCTCCCCGTAGGGCGCGAGCCCGGGGGCAGGCGAAAGATCGGGCGGCGCGACACCTGCGCCCGGAGCGCAGCGCTTCACGATGTCGCGCTGCATGCGGTCGAAGCGGGCATTGGCGACGGACACGTAGATCGCGGTGAGCGCCACCGCTGCGACTATGACCAGCAGGCCGAGCGGGAAGCCGAGGGTGATCACCCCCCAGACCGGGGTCGCCAGCACCGCGGGCGCCAGGGCGACCAGGAATACGAAGCCGAAATACAGCACGACCATCAGGCCGGCCAGCGTCCAGCCGATCCTGGATCGGGCCCGCGCCAGGGCGATGAAGTCGGGATCGCGTCGCAGCGCCGCGACCGCGGACGGGTCCATCATGAAGTCTCTCCCCCGGCGACTTTTATGCTGACGCCTTTGCCGTGAGAGTGACAGGCGACGCGGCCGAATGCAAAGCACCCGGAAAAGGGTGGGCGGCGGGGTGAGCCTGTGAGGACAGACCGGCTTTGCCGTTATCCTGTCAGCAAGAACGCGAAATTATCTGGCAAAGGGTAGGGGCGGCCGCTAGGTTCATCGCCAAGCCGCAAACGGGTCGTCCAAGTCATGAGCTGTAGTTACCAGCTGGTCCTCGAGCCCGCCGAGGACGAGGAGCGCCACAGCCATGTTTTCCAGGCGGAAGTCGGCCGGGTCGTGCAGGAGCTCGAGGCGCAGGGGCTGCGCATATCGCGCGGACGACGCACCGGCGATGAGCGGCAGGTCGGCCTGTTCTTCGTCGAACAGCTGGACGCGCGTTCCGAGATGGTGTTCGGAGCGACCACGGCTGCGGTGTTGAGCCGATACGTGTCCGGGCATGCAAGGCGGCAAGTACGGCTGCGGATCGGCGAGGAGGAGTTCGTCGCCTACTCCGTCAGCGGGATAGCAGAGCTCGCTCGGATACCACACGAAGAAGATTAGTTAAGAACAGAGCCTCGGTCTCGTGGATCAGGCACGCGCGATCGCCGCGGCCCGGTTGTCCAGGTGCGCGGGAGTCATCACGCTGTTCAGCAGTGTCAGCAATTGCACGCTGCTATACGGCTTGCTGACGAAACAGGTGCCCTCGTCGAGGTCCTCGGCCCTGGGCCGTGCATGACCGGACGTCACGACGATCGGACAATCCGGCCGGATGCGCCGGATATATTTCGCCAGCGTGAAGCCGTCGGGTTCCCCTGGCATCCTGACATCGGTGAAGACGCATCCGATCTCCGGCCGGCCCTGGACCGAGATCATCGCCGCGTTGCCATCCGCCGCCTCGAGAACGTCGAACTCGTTCTCGCGCAGGATCTCGGCCACCAGCATGCGGATCAACTCGTCATCTTCTACGAGCAGGATAACGGGCTTCGCAGTCATGGCTCTACCTGTAGTCTCAGCAGCAGAGTCATAGTCGCAGCAGCCGAGGTTCAGGCCAATTGACGTTTGCTTGATCCAAGTAGCTGGGTCGACAGCCTGCTCGATGTCTGTATTCAGTGACCGGTCTTAAATCTGTTCGACTGCTGATACTGTCTGCAGGCGGATCAAATTATCAACAATCGATTTCTTTTGTCGCAGTCTGGACAGGCGGGATTCCGCCTTCTTGATTTGGGCTGCTCGTCATGTCCGGGCAGGTCGGAGAATGGTGTTTGCCTGTGACCGCGAGGGCACACCGAACGCCGGATCGCGGCAGGCGTCAGCAGCTGATCACCTGCAGCGCGCGCCGCCGGGTGTCGGCTGCGACCAGTGCTGAAAGCTGGTCCACCGGCATCGGGCGGCCATGCAGCCAGCCCTGGAATTCATTGATGCCGAGGGCTTCCAGCTTGCGCTGCTGAGTCTCGGTCTCGATCCCCTCCGCCATCACCGCGATGCCGAGCCCGGCGCCAAGATCGCGGAAGGCGCGCATGATCGCCGGGATCGCCGCCTTGCTCCCGAGCTGCGTGGTGAAGGAGCGATCGATCTTGATGCGGCTGATTGGCGTGTCGGCGATGTAGCTCAGGCTGGAATAGCCGTTGCCGAAATCATCCAGCGCCAGCGAGATGCCCTGGTGCCGCAACCCGAGCAGGTTGGCCTTGGTCTGGGTGTCGCGCGTCATCAGGACGCTCTCGGTGATCTCCATTTCAAGACGGTCGGCGGCAAATCCGGTGTCGGCCAGGATCCCGCGCACCGCCTCGACGAAGCCGGGTGCGCGCAGTTGCAGCGGCGAAACGTTGACCGCGACGCGGAGCCCATCGAGCAGGATGGTGTCGCGTATGGCACGGCGGATCGCCCAGAGGCCGAGGTCCTCGATCAGGCCGCCTTGTTCGGCGATCGGGATGAACTGGTCCGGGCCGACCACACCGTAGGTCGGGTGGGTCCAGCGTGCCAGGGCCTCGACGCCGATCAGCCGGCCGCTGCCGCTGCGCTGTGGCTGGTAGGCAAGCTCGAGCCCGCCGGCCGGCAGCGCGCTGCGCAGATCGAATTCCAGCGCGCGGCGCCGCCGCAACTCCTCGCCCATGGCGGGGCGGTAGACGCAGAACCGGCCGCGGCCGTTCTTCTTGGCGTGGTAGAGGGCGAGGTCGGCTTCGTAGAGCGCGGTGTCCACCGGCGCCTCCAATGGCGGCGAGGTGGCGCCGTCCGACGGGCCGGACAGCAGCGTGGCACCGATGGAGACAGCAAGGCGCACCCACCCGGACGGCAGGCTGAGCGTTCCCGATATGCTGTTGACCAGCGCCTGCGCCTGCAAGCGCAGGCCGTCGAGGCGCATGTCCGGCACCAGCACGGCGAACTCGTCGCCACCGATGCGCGCCATCAGGCTGGCGGGCGGACAGGTCGCGCGCAGCCGGCGCGCCACCTCGACCAGGACATGGTCACCGGCCCGGTGGCCGTAGCCGTCATTCACCAGCTTGAAGTCGTCGAGGTCGAGATACAGCACGCCGATCGAGCCGCTGGGGCCGAGGCGGGCGATCCAGTCCTGCAGCGCGGCATTGAACCCGGCGCGATTGCCGAGCCCGGTGAGGCTGTCATGCAAGGCAGCGTATCGCGCGCGGGCCTCGCTCTGGGCCAGCGCCGTTCGCCCGGCTTCGAGTTCTTCCTTGGCGCGCCGGTCGGCATCGATGTCCATCAGCGTGCCGGACATCACCAGCGGCTCGCCGTCGGCGCTGCGCAGGATGACGCGACCCCAATCCCGCACCCAGCGATAGGCGCCGTCGGCGCAGCGGATGCGATACTCGCTGCGATAGTTCGCGCATCGGCCGAGCTGGCTGTCCTGCATTGCCTGCTCGGTGGCGGCGCGGTCATTCGGATGGATCAGCGACAGCCAACCCGCCCCGGTCTCGTCGACCTCGCCGGGCGCGTAGCCGAACAGTCTGCTCCAGCGCGGATTGCGCGTGATCCTTCCGGTCCGGCAGTCCTGCCGCCAGGAGGCCAGCTGCGCCCCGTCCAGCACGCCGTCGAGCAGATCCCGGGCTTCCGCCAGGGCGACCTCGGCCCGCTTGCGCCGCGTCAGGTCGGTCAGCACGGCGAAGACCCGGCGGTGCGCGCGGCCCTGCTCCGGGGGCATCGGGCTGGCGTGCAGCAGCAGCCAGACCCAGTGCCCTTCGCAGTGCCGCAGGCGCAGCTCCGCCTCGTGATGCGCCAGTCGGCCTGCAACAAGCTCCTGGATCGCGTCTTCGAGCGACGTAAGATCGTCGGAGTGCAGCAGCGTGCGCCAGTCGGGCAGCGGCGAGGCCACGTGGTAGCCGAGCAAGCCGGTGAGACGCTCGTCGCAGGTCATGGCCTCCGTCTCCGGATCCCACCAGAAACGGCCCACCCCGGTCGCATCGAGCGCAACCTCGAGCATGTGCTGCACCTGCGGCAGCGAGCCGGCGCTCATGTCACGACCGACGCGATCGCGCCCCGCCTGATCTGCCACGGCATCGGCTGGTCGCTCGTCCGGGGCGCCAGGCTCGCTGGACGCCAGAACGTCCGGATCTCCTCGCACTCGGATCGCCTCGCTCTCGAGCCTTAAAGCGGCAAGCTATATTGTTCCGCCTCCGAATGCATAATGATGACGGAAACGTGATCGCACGGATGCAGCCCCTCGCCGCGATGCTCAGCTTGTGATTTGCACCTTGATCGCGCCCTCGCGCTCCAGGACGTTGATCGCCACCTCGCCGCCGAGGCGGGAGACGTGGACGCTGACCCGGCCGCCGCCAACCGACAGGTTGTAGAGGGTGAGCTGGTCCAGGAAGGGCGGCAGCCGCGGGGTGTCGAAGTGCACCGTCACCGTCGCGGGGTCGAAGCGAAGCCCGAGGCAGGCCTGTGCCAGCGAGGGCAGGGTGGCCGCCGCCCATGCCTGCGGCGAGCAGGCGACCGGATAGCGGACCGGACCCTCGCCGCGCTGGCGGGCGAAGCCGCAGAACAGTTCCGGCAGCCGGCGCAGGTCGGCATACAGCGCCGCGTCGAACAGCGCGCCGAACAGCCGGGCAGCTTCGTCCTTGTAGCCGTAGCGGGCCAGGCCGAGGGCGATCAGCGCGTTGTCGTGCGGCCAGACCGAGCCGTTGTGGTAGGCCATCGGGTTGAAGCGGGCCTCGCCGACCGGGATGGTGCGTATGCCCCACCCGGAAAAGAAGGTCCGGCTCATCAGTCCGGAGACGATCCGTGCGGCACGCTCCGGTGGCACGATGCCGCTGAGCAGCGTATGGCCGGCATTCGAGGAGCGCACCCGGCAGGGCTGCTTGCGGCCGTCGAGGGCGATTGCGTAGGTGCCGAGGTCCTCGAGCCAGAACTTGACGTTGAAGGCCACCCGCAGGGCGGCGGCCTCGGTCTCAAGTCGCAGGGCAAGCGCGGTGTGGCCGAGCCGCCGGCCGATCGCAGCCGCGCTCAGCTTGGCCTCGTAGACATACGCCTGCACCTCGCAAAGCGCGATCGGGCCTTCCGCGAGCGTGCCGTCGGCGTGGAAGACGGAGTCGAAGCTGTCCTTCCAGCCCTGGTTGGCGAGGCCGTTCTCGTTGCGCCGGCCATATTCGACGAAGCCGTCGCCGTCCCGGTCGCCGTACTGGTCGATCCAGTCGATCGCCCGCTCGATGTTCGGCCACAGCACGGCGATGGTGGCGACGTCACCGGTCCGTTCGAGATATTGACCTGCCAGCATGACGAACAGCGGGGTGGAATCGACGCTGCCGTAGTAGTGGCGGAACGGCACCTCGCCGAGTTCCGCCATCTCGCCGCGCCTGGTCTCGTGCAGGATCTTGCCGGGCTCGGCGTCGGCCACGTGGTCGACCACCTTCGCCTGGTTCTCGGCAAGGAACGCCAGCACCCCGCTGGCAATCGCCGGATCGAGCCAGAGCATCTGCATCGCGGTGATCAACGCGTCGCGTCCGAACGCGGTGCTGTACCAGGGCACCCCGGCATAGGGATACGGGCCGGTCGGCTTGTCGGTCACCAGCATGTAGATGTCGGAGATGCAGCGCCGGATCGCTTCGTTGAAGATCTCGTTCGAGGTGGCGATGGCGGCGGCGCGCGCCGAGGAGATGCGCAGCGCCCGGCGCGCCTCGACCATGGAGAACAGGAACTGCTCGGCCGGACGTGCGGCGTGGACGGAGTGCGGTACCGCCGGGTCGCGGGCTTCGTCGAGATCGGGGTCGCACTCGATCACCACATGCACCAGCCTGCGCTCGCCGGGCTTGAGCGACAGGTCGAAGCGCGCGCTGGTCGCGGTCAGCCGGTCCGGACGCGGCTCGAAGCGCAGGCGGGTGCGCCGGACCCGGTCGTCCAGGCCGGTGTAGCACAGCAGCACGCTGTCCTCGTCGACGCGGGCCGGCGACAGCGTGCCGTGCTTTGCCCGCGGCGTGCCGCGGGCCTCGAACAGGTCGGCGAAGTCAGCGAAGAATTCGATCTCGATGTTGGCGTCGCGCGTCTCGACATCGAAATTGCGCAGCAGCAGCCGCTCGTGGCAGGCGCGGTTCCACAGGAACCGGGTGCGGCGCACGTGGATGAGGTCGTGCGACAGCGTCTCGCACTCGGTGCATCCCGCCCTGGGTGCAAGCTGCAGTTCCGGATTGGTCAGGTCGCAGGACAGGGTCGCGTTGTTCTCGCGCAGCGTCGACGACAGCAGGATCGGCCGCGCGCCGCACAGGCTGAGCGACAGCGCCGAGAGGTGGCGGGTGTCGAGATAGTAGAGACCATCCGCGATGCCGGGGCCGAACAGGATGTTGCCGCTATGGTCGAACACGCCGAACAGGTCGCCGTGCTTCAGCGTGTGCTGGCCGCGCTCGGAGATCTGGGCCGTGGCGCCCACCACGTAGGCATTCGGCACCGACTGGATCGCGGCAGCCGAAGGGTCCGCCGGAGCAGGCCCGGTACCCGAGACGGGGCTGGGCGTCGCGCTGGCGTCTGGATGGTTGTCCAATGGGCGGCTCCTCTTCTCGCGCATCGCGGCAAGATCTGGCTGCAGGGTTAGACGAAGCGGCGGCAACCGGCCAGTGTGGAGGACGTTGCCATGCCGTTATGGCTCGATCCCCCGCATCATCCGGCGCCAAGGCGCCACAGTCGTACGACGACAAGCGCGATTTCTCGCGGACGCCGGAGCCGCGTGGCGGGGCCTCCGGGACGTCGGGGACGGATCCGATCTTCGTGGTGCAGAAGCACGACGCCAGCCGGCTGCACTGGGACTTCCGGCTCGAGCATGACGGCGTGCTGTGGAGCTGGGCGGTGCCGAAGGGGCCGTCGCAGGACCCGAAGGACAAGCGGCTGGCAATGCACGTCGAGGACCATCCGGTCGAATACGCCAGCTTCGAGGGCACCATCCCGGAAGGCAACTATGGCGCCGGCACCGTCGAGCTGTGGGACCACGGGCACTGGCGGCCGCTCGCCGACGACCCGGCGGCCGCCCTGCAGAAAGGCGAGCTGAAGTTCGTGCTCGACGGCAGCCGGCTGCATGGTGGTTTCGTGCTGGTGCGCCTCAAGCCGCGGCTGTCGAGGACCGGGGTGCCGGAGAAGGCCGAGAGCTGGCTGCTGATCAAGGAGAAGGACGACGCGGTGGAGCCAGGCGCCGATGCCGCCGCGTTGGAGAGCCGGGTTCCGCGTGGGCAGAGCAAGGCCAGGCCATCACCGGACGCCAAGCCCGCGAGGGCGAAGGCCGGGAAGGCCGCCAGGCGGTCGGGCGGCGATCCGCTGCCGGAGACGCAGGCGCCGCAGCTCGCCACCCTGGTCACCGAGGCTCCCTCCGGCGAGGGCTGGGTCAGCGAGATCAAGTTCGACGGCTATCGCATGCTGTGCCGCCACGATGGCGACGCGGTGCGGCTGTTCACCCGCAACGGGCTGGACTGGACTGATCGCATACCGGCGCTGGCAAAGGCGGTGGCGGCGCTGCCGGCAGCCCGCCTGCTGCTCGACGGCGAACTGGTGGCGCTCGATCGTGACGGGCGTACGTCGTTCGGGGCGCTGCAGGACGCGCTGTCGAACGGGCGCACCGGCAAGCTGGTCTACTACGCCTTCGACCTGCTGCACCGGGACGGACGCGATCTCCGCGGGCTGCCTTTGCGCGATCGCAAGCAGGCGCTGGACGAGCTGCTGGGATCGCAGCAGGAGGGCATGATCCGGCTCAGCGAGCACCTGGCGTCCGATGCCGCGCAGGTGCGGACCGAGGCCTGCAAGGTCGGACTGGAGGGCATCGTCTGCAAACGTCTCGACTCGCCGTACCAGGCCGGCCGCTCGCGCGACTGGCTGAAGCTCAAGTGCGAGAATCGCGAGGAGGCGGTGATCGTGGGCTCGACGCCGCCGAAGGGCAGCCGGGCGCATCTCGGCTCGCTGCTGCTGGCGCGGCACGATCCGGACGGCAGGCTGCGCTTCGCCGGCGGCGTCGGCACCGGCTTCTCTGCGGCGACCCTGCGCATGCTGGACGAAAAGCTGCGGCCTTTGGTGTCGAAGTCGGCGCCGAAGGATCTGCAGAACCGCGAGGCGGCGCCGCGCGATGCGCGCTGGCTGAGGCCGGTGCTGGTAGCGGAGTTGCGTTTTGCCGGCGTCACCGATGACGGCATGTTCCGCCATGCGAGCTTCCTCGGACTGCGCGAGGACAAGCCGGCCCAGGAAGTGGTCGCCGAAGTGGCCGCTAAATTGGTTCCTGGGAAGCCTCCGGCGAGCCGCATCGTCACCGCGACGAAGCCCGGCAGCCGCGACGTGCGCGAGGTGGCGGGGCAGCGTCTCACCCATCCGGACCGCCTGCTCTGGCCGAACCAGGGCAGCGATCCCGGCGTGAGCAAGGCGGATCTCGCCGCCTACTGGCAGGCGGTCGCCGAGCGGGCACTGCCGGAGATCGCCGACCGGCCGCTGGCCCTGGTGCGCTGCCCGGACGGGATCGAGGGCGAGCATTTCTTCCAGAAGCACAAGACCCGCGGCATGCCGGACGCATTGCGCGAAGGCTCCGAAGACGGGGCGCCCTTTCTTGCGCTGTCCGACATGGCCGGGCTGGTGGCGGCGACGCAGATCGGCGCGATCGAGCTGCATGGCTGGGGCAGTCCCGGCTCCGATCCGGCGCATGCCGACCGGCTGGTGTTCGACCTCGACCCAGCCGAGGATCTGCCATTCGAGCGCTCCGTGGAAGCGGCGCTCGAGGTACGGCGCCGGCTCAAGGTGGCGGGCCTCGAATGCTATCCGCGCACCAGCGGTGGCAAGGGGCTGCATGTGGTGGCGCCAATCACGACCCAGATGGACTGGGACGCGGTGCGCGCCTGGTGCAGAAGCTTTGCGGAGAGCATGGAGCGGGATGCGCCGGAGCTGTTCGTGTCGAGCACCCGCAAGACCCGCCGCACCGGGCGCATCCTGATCGACTGGCTGCGCAACGGGCTCGGCTCGACGGCGGTCGCTTCCTACTCGCCGCGTGCGCGGCCCGGCGCCCCTGTGGCGACCCCGCTGTCGTGGCGGGAGGTCACGCCGAAGCTCGACATCAAGGCGTTCAGCATACGCACGGTTCCGGCGCGCCTGCGCAAGGCGGACCCATGGCTCGATTTCGACCGCGACCGGCGTGAACTGAAACCCACGAAGAAATAAGGAGACCTGCGATGGCTGAACGTCCGATCTGGCGCGGACTGCTGCGCCTCGCGCTGGTTTCCTGCCCGGTGGCGCTCTACAGCGTCCGCCAGCCGAGCGAGACGCTGCATTTCCACTTCATCAATCCGGAGACCAACAACCGCGTGCGTACTGTCACGCTCGACGCCGAGACCGACAAGGAACTGTCGCGCCGCGATCTCAAGCGCGGCTACGAGTTCGAGAAGGATCGCTATGTCGTGCTGGACGACGAGGATTTCGAAAGCGCCAAGATCGAGAGCTCCGGGGTTCTGAAGATCGAGAAGTTCGTCGAAGGAGACAGCATCGACCCGATCTATTATGATGCCAGCTACTACGTCGTGCCGGACGGCAATGCGCGCGACCGCCAGGATGACGTCTATGTCGTGCTGCGCGAGGCGATCGGCCGCACCGGACGGGTGGCGCTTTCGCGCGTCGTGATCGCGCGGCGCGAGCGTGCGGTGGCGATCATGCCGATGCAGAATGGACTGGTGCTGCACACGCTGCACGACATGCGCGAGATCGCCGATCCGGAGGATCTGTTCGCCGACCTGCCGAAGACGGTTGCGGACAAGGAGATGGTCGGCCTCGCCAGCCAGTTGATCGATCGCCAGACCACGCGCTTCGAACCCTCCGACATGGAGGACCGCTACGAGAGCCGGCTGCGCGCGGTGATCGAGGCGAAGCTGAAGGGCGTTGCGCCGGAACCCGAGCCGGAAGAGGAGGAGCGCGGCAACGTCGTCGACCTGATGGCGGCGCTGCGGCAGAGCCTGGGCGAGAGTTCGGCAAAGACGACGGGGGCCGCGAGCAAGGTGAAGTCCACGGCTGCGAAGTCGAAAGCGAAGCCGAAGGCGTCACCGGCGTCGGGCAAGGCGACCAAGCGGCGCGCCTGAAGCGCCATTTCAAACGATCTCCTGGTCACTGCTGCCAACTGTTCAGCATGCGGAGGATCCAAACCACATCGTCCGCCACGGCATGGATCAGAATGTTCTTCAGCCGCGGCGGCCCGGCAGCAGCAGGTTCAATACGATCGCCGATGCCGCCCCCACTGCGGTGGCCGACCCCAGCAGGCAGCGCGCCAGCCGAGGCAATCCAGCCAGGAACTCCGGCGGCAGCAGCGCCGTGCCGAGGCCGAGCAGGATCGGCAGGCCGGCCACCATCATGTCGCGCTCGTCCAGGCGCAACGCCGCAAGAATGCGGATCCCGTTCATGACGATCACCACGCACAGCACGCCGAACACGCCGCCGATCACCGGCGCGGGTACTGCCGCGATGACGGCGGCCAGCTTGCCGCACAGCCTGAAGCAGAACAGCGCGACGCCGGCAGCGGCGAACACGCGCCGGTCGGCAATCCCGGTCAGCGCCACGATGCCCGCGTTGGACGCGTAGCCGGTCACCGGCAGGCTGCACAGCAGCGCCGACACCAGGCAGCCGAGACCCTCGCCGGCGGCGCCGCGATCGTACTGCCCGGGGCGCAACGTCTCGCCGGTCACGGCGCCAACCGCGAGCCAGGTGCCGGTGGTCTCGGCGAGCACCACCGCATAGACCGCGAGCATGGTCAGGATGGCATCCGGTGACAGACGCAGCTTCACGTCGATACCTGCGAGCAGCGGGCGCTGCAGCCACGGCGCGGATGCGATGGCGCTGCCGTCGAAGCGTCCGGCAAAGGCTGCAACCACGCTGCCGCCGGCCAGCGCCAGCAGCACCGAGCCGGCCCGCAGCCAGCGTCCGCGCGCCCCGAGCGCGATCCCGCCCAGCCCGGCACCGACCGCGAACGCACCCGACGCCAGCGCCAGCAGGATGTTCCCGCCAAGCGCCGCCCGGTCACCGCCCAGCACGTCGGCCTGCAGCGCGACCGGCATCAGGGTGATGCCGACCACCACGATGATCGCGCCACCGGCCAGCGGCGGCACCAGCCGCGCCACGATCCGGTGGAACAGCCGCAGCGGCCAGGCGAGCAGGACCATCAGCACCGCTCCGGGGATCAGCGCGCCGAACACCCCGCCGAGAGCCGCGATCCCGCCACCGGCTGCATCGTGAGCGATGGCGACCACCGCGCCGATCGGCACGTAGGACGGTCCCTGCACCACCGGCATGCGCAGGCACAGCTGCGACTGCACCAGGGTGGCGAGGCCGGCGGCCAGGAAGGTCGCGCCGATCAGCGATGCGGTGTCGGCTGCCGGCAGGCCGAGCAGCGTGCCGACCAGGAACGGCACCACGTAGACATCCATCGCCAGCGCATGCTGCACTCCGAGGATGACGGTCTGGACGAGGCCGGGTGGCGCATCCCGGTCTGCCATGGCGCTCGTCATCAAGCAGGAGCCCTCCGTTGCCGGTCGAGAGCGTCACCCTCACCATCAGGGGCGCCGTGATGCACACGCCATGCCTCGGCGGCCTGGAGCGCCACGCGGATGCGGTGCTGGAGGTGTCGGCGGACGGGGCAATCGGAGCCTTGCATCCGGCCGGCGGTGCGGGGCACGCCGCCGCGCTGGAAGCCGTCGGGCGCACCAACAGGTTGCTCACCCTGACCCCGTCGCAGACCCTGGTCCCGGGGTTCGCCGACCTGCACGTGCATGCGCCGCAATGGCCGCAGGCGGGACGAGCGCTCGACCTGCCGCTCGAGCGCTGGCTGCACGAACACACCTTCCCGCTCGAGAGCCACTATGCGAATACCGGCTTCGCCCGCGCCGTCTATGACGACCTCGTCCGTTGCCTGCTCGCGAACGGCACCACCACCGCCGCCTACTTCGCCACCATTCACGAGGCGGCGACGCTGGAGCTGGCGCGCATCTGCCTGGACCTCGGACAGCGCGCCTTCGTGGGCCTGGTGGCGATGGACGATCGCGGGCAATGCCCGGACTTCTACCGCAACGAGGATGCCGGAGAGGCCATCGCGGCGACCCGACGCTTCATCGGCGCCGTGCGCAACCTGCCCGGCAACGCGGCGGCCCTGGTCCGCCCGATCATCACCCCGCGCTTCATCCCGGCCTGCACCGACGCGCTGCTGCACGGACTCGGCCGCCTGGCCGGGGAGACCGGCTGCCTGGTGCAGACGCATTGCTCGGAGAGCGACTGGGAACATGCATACGTCGCAGCGCGCACCGGCCGCTCCGATACCGCCAGCCTGGACGGCTTCGGGTTGCTGCGCCGGCACGCAATCCTCGCGCACGGCAACTTCATCGACGACGACGACATGGCGCTGATCGCAGGAAGCGGCGCCGCGATCGCGCATTGCCCGATCTCGAACGTCTTCTTCGCGGGGGCCGTCTTTCCGCTGCACAAGGCGCTGAGAAGCGGCGTGCCGGTCGGTCTCGGCACCGACCTCGCCGGCGGCTACAGCCCCTCGGTGCTGGACAATGCACGCCAGGCGGTGCTGTCGGCGCGCATGCTGGCCTCGGGCGTCGATCCCGATCGCGGCGCGTCGGCACGCGGCGCGGGCGAAGACGTCCGGTTCGGCTTCCGCGAGGCGTTCTGGCTGGCGACGGCGGGTGGCGGTGCAGCAGTCGGGCTGCCGGTCGGGCGCTTCCTGCCCGGCTACCGCTTCGATGCGGTGCTGCTGGACGCTGATGCCCCCGGATCGAACATCAGGCTCAAGAACGGCGAGAGCGACGATGACCGGCTGCAGGCGTTGTTCGGCGCGACCCGTGCCAACATCGTCGCCGTCTGGGTCGATGGCAGGCTGGTCAGCGGAGGGACGTCATGAGGCTCGATGCGGAGATCGCGACCCGGCTGGCAACGCTGGCGCTCGGGCACGTCACCCGGGAATATCCGAACCACCTCGCGCACCTGCTGCACGGTCCCGAGGACGCGCTCACGCCGCGCGCGCTGCATCCGGTGTTCTATGGCAGTCTCGACTGGCATTCCTGCGTCCACTCCTACTGGATGCTGGCCCATCTGCTGCGGCGCCATCCGGACATCGCGCCGGCCACGCAGATCCGCACGCTGCTCGACACCCAGCTGACCGGGGCCAATATCGCCGGCGAGTGCACCTATTTCGAACGGCCCGGGACCGGCTCGTTCGAGCGCCCCTATGGCTGGGCGTGGCTGCTGCAACTGGCGACCGAGCTGCGTCATCCCGGATGCGAGCGCTGGCAAGCGGCGCTGGCACCCCTCGAGGCCATCATCGTCGCGCGGTTCCAGGCCTTCCTGCCGAAGGCGACCTATCCGATCCGCACCGGCACCCATAACAACACCGCCTTCGCGCTTGCCCTCGCATCCGGCCATGATCAGCTTCGTCCGCTGCTCCTGGACGCCGCCGGGCGCTGGTACGGCAACGACCGCGCCATCCAGGCCTGGGAGCCGGGCGGCGACGACTTCCTGTCGCCGTCGCTCGTCGAGGCGGAGTGCATGCGCCGGCTGCTGCCGCGGGACCGGTTCGCGCCGTGGTTCGACGCCTTCCTGCCTGACCTCGCCCACCGCCAGCCCGCCACGCTGTTCCAGCCGGCGACGGTGACCGACCGCAGCGACGGCAAGATCGCCCATCTCGACGGCCTCAATCTCAGCCGAGCCTGGTGCCTGCGCCGGCTCGCCGGCTCCCTCGCCGAGGCCGATCCACGGCGCACGGCGATGCTCGACGCCGCCCAGGCGCATCTCGACGCCAGCCTGCCGCATGTCGCGGGCGACTACATGGGCGAGCACTGGCTGGCGAGCTTCGCCGTGCTGGCGCTGACCGCCTCGGAGGCCGGCTGAGAGCTCGCGGTTCCATCCGACGCCCGCAGACTGTATAGGCGGGAGCGAAATCGAGCGACGAACACAGGAACCCCATGAACGCCATCAACAGCGCCGCCACCTCGGCCGACTACAAGGTGAAGGACCTCTCCCTGGCCGAATGGGGCCGCAAGGAGATCTCCATCGCCGAAGGCGAGATGCCCGGCCTGATGGCGCTTCGCGACGAGTTCGGCACCAGCAAGCCACTCAAGGGCGCCCGCATTGCCGGCTGCCTGCACATGACGATCCAGACCGCGGTGCTGATCGAGACGCTGATGGCCTTGGGCGCCACGGTGCGCTGGTCGTCGTGCAACATCTTCTCGACCCAGGACCAGGCCGCGGCCGCCATCGCGGCGGCCAACATCCCGGTGTTCGCCTGGAAGGGCCTCACCGAGGACGAGTTCTGGTGGTGCATCGAGCAGACCGTGCGCGGGCCGGACGGCTGGACCCCGAACATGATCCTCGATGACGGCGGCGACCTGACCGTGCTGATGCACGACAAGTACCCCGAGCTGCTGAAGGACGTGAAGGGCATCTCCGAGGAGACCACCACCGGCGTGCACCGGCTGTGGGAGATGGCCAAGAAGGGCACGCTGGCGGTGCCGGCGATCAACGTCAACGACAGCGTGACGAAGTCGAAGTTCGACAACCTGTACGGTTGCCGCGAGAGCCTGGTGGACGCGATCCGTCGCGGCACCGACGTGATGATGGCCGGAAAGGTCGCGGTCGTCGCGGGCTACGGCGATGTCGGCAAGGGCTCGGCGGCGTCGCTCAAGAACGCCGGCTGCCGCGTGCTGGTGACCGAGGTCGATCCGATCTGCGCGCTGCAGGCGGCGATGGAGGGCTACGAGGTGGTGACGATGGAGACCGCCGCCCCGCGTGGCGACATCTTCGTCACCGCCACCGGCAACGTCGACGTCATCCGCATCGAGCACATGCGCGAGATGAAGCACCGCGCCATCGTCTGCAACATCGGCCACTTCGACAGCGAGATCCAGATCGACGCGCTGCGCAACAACAAGTGGGACAACGTCAAGCCGCAGGTCGACGAGGTCGAGTTCCCCGACGGCAAGCGCCTGATCGTGCTGTCGGAAGGCCGGCTGGTGAACCTCGGCAACGCCACCGGGCACCCGTCCTTCGTGATGTCGGCGTCGTTCACCAACCAGACGCTGGCGCAGATCGAGCTGTGGACCGCCCCCGAGGGCAAGTATGAGCGCAAGGTCTACACCCTGCCCAAGCATCTCGACGAGAAGGTCGCGGCGCTGCATCTCGCCAAGGTCGGCGCCGAGCTGACCGTGCTGACCGACAAGCAGGCCGCCTATATCGACGTCGCCGCCGCGGGTCCGTTCAAGCACGAACTCTACCGCTACTGAACTTAGCAGCCCCGCCCTGGCTGCCGATGCTGTAGCGTCGGCAGCCACAGGCCGGATTTTCCCAGTGCTCCAAGTCATCCGACTAAGCCTGGTCGCGCTGTCGCTGGCGTCCTCAACGGCCGCCCGTGCATCCCAGCCCGGCCCCGGGATCCCCGCCGCCGACGCCCCGGGGACCACCGACAGCCGCTACCTGCCACGATACGACGGCGCCCGGCTGATCGCGTCGGACCGGCTGGACGACGAGCAGGCCACGCTGCCGACCGGCCCGTTCCGCGACTTCGGCTTCGCCGGGGTACGCACGATCGATGGCGAGGTGTCGCGCCACGCCTATGTGGTGCCGCGCATGGTTTCCACGATGGAGGTGATGCGGTTCTTCCACGATGCCCTCCAGGGCGCCGGCTTCACCACGTCCTATAGCTGCTCCGGTGCCGGCCCAACTGGCGGCTGCGGCGGCTTCGGGTTCGGCGAACTGCTGACCCAGCCGATGGTGGAGGCGCATGCCGGAGAGGCGGGTGGCCTGATCATCGATTTCCTGCATCCCGTCGGCGACGACATCCGCTACGTGCTTGCGTCCGCCGACCGCCCCGGTGCGCGGGTGACGCTGGCGCTGGCGATCGCCCGCCATGTTGGCCGCGAGCCCGGCATCTTCATCGAGACGGTGCGCGAGCCGACGCCGATCCGGCAGCCGGCGGCGACCGCGCCGCTGATCGCAGCCGCCCTGCGCACACAGGGGCACATCGCCCTCTATGGCCTGCGCTTCATGGCAGACACTGCCGTTCTGGCGTCCGGCTGGCGTCCGGTGCTGGCGCCGGCCGCGGCACTGTTGCAGGCCAACCCGGACATGCGGCTGATGGTCGTGGGCCATACCGGCGACGACAGGCAGACCGTGGCGGACGCCATGCGGCTGTCCGACGCGCGGGCAAACCGCGTCATGCAGGTCCTGGTGGCCAACTGGCGCATCCCGGCCGGCCAGGTGACCGCGATGGGGGTGGGGCCCGCGGCGCCCCTGACAGCGGACGACGATACCGCCGGACAGGCGCTCAACCGGCGCATCGAGCTGGTCGCCCAGCCTCCCGGCCCGGCCCGGCCCGATCCGAAGGGGGCCGACCCGGGACCGCCTCCACCTTCCGTCCAGAAAACGTTGCGTCCGGTGTCGGGTGTCATCAAACCGTCATCGAATTGAAACACGCGCGCCACCGCCGTTTTGTAAAGCCGCCGCGACAACGAAAGGTCCTCGTATGCGCGCTGCCCTGTTTGCCCTGTCGGCTGGCCTCGGTTTGCTGCCCCTCGCGTCCGGCGCGGCACAGGCGGTCGATATCACCGGCGCCGGCTCGACCTTCGCGGCTCCGATCTACGGCGCCTGGAGCGCCGCCGCGCGCGACACCCTGGGCATCTCGCTGAACTACCAGGCGCTGGGCTCCGGCGCCGGCCAGAACCAGGTGATGGCACGCACCGTCGATTTCGGCGCGTCCGACGCCCCGGTGGCGGCGGCCAAGCTCGCCTCGAACAAACTGCTGCAGTTCCCGACCGTGATCGGCGGCGTGGTGCCGATCGTCAACCTGCCCGGCATCGCGCCGAACCAGCTGCACCTGACCGGCGAGGTGCTGGCCGGCCTGTTCAACGGCGACATCACCACCTGGAACGACCGCCAGATCGCCGCCCTGAACCCGGGCGTGGCGCTGCCCGACATCGCGGTGGCGCCGGTGCATCGCGCCGACGGCTCGGGCACGACGTTCGTGTTCACCTCCTACCTGTCCAAGGCGAGCGCCAACTGGAAGTCGAATGTCGGCGCGGCGAGCTCGATCTCCTGGCCGTCCGGCGCCGGCGCGCGCGGCAATGACGGGGTCGCCGCCGTGGTCCGCAATACCCGGGGCGGACTCGGCTACGTCGAATATGCCTTCGCCGACAAGAACCACCTGACCACGGTCGAGCTGAAGGACGCCGCCGGTGCCTACGTCGCGCCGAACCTGGACAGCTTCAGCAAGGCCGCCGCCGCCGCCGACTGGGGTTCGGCCAAGAACTTCGCAGTCGACATGCTGAATACCCCGGGCGAAGGCGCCTGGCCGATCGTGTCGGCGACCTTCGTGCTGCTGCCGACCGACCCCAAGGACACCACCCGCAGCGGGGCGGTGATCAAGTTCTTCGACTGGGCCTTCACCCATGGCGGTCCGACCGCCACCAGCCTGCAATACGTGACCCTGCCGGCTTCGGTGCAGGCGAACGTCCGGCGAGCCTGGAGCCAGGTGCCGGGAGCGCCCGCCGCTGGCCGGTAACTCGCCACCGGTGGATGCGACGCCAGCGGGCGGCCGGGCCGGCACCCGCAAGGTCGATACCGGCCTTGGCGGCAAGCTCGGCGACCAGCTGTTCGCCGGGATCGCGTGGGCCGCGGGCATCGTCGTGCTGCTGCTGATCGTCGGCATCATCCTGGTGATGCTGGTCGGCGGCAGCCACGCGCTGCAGGTGTTCGGTGTCGGCTTCCTGACGCACGCCGTCTGGAACCCGGTGGTCGATCACTACGGCGCCGCCGCCCCGGTGTTCGGCACCCTGGTGACCTCGTTCATCGGCCTGCTGGTGGCGGTGCCTCTCGCCTTCGGGGTGGCGTTCTTCCTGACCGAGATGGCGCCCGGCTGGCTGTCGCAGCCGGTCGGCACCGCCGTCGAACTGCTCGCCGCGGTGCCCTCGATCATCTTCGGCATGTGGGGTTTCTTCGTGATCGTGCCGGTGATGGCGCAGGACGTGCAGCCGGCGCTGATCGACACCATCGGCCATGCCCCGATCATCGGCCGGCTGTTCTCCGGCGCACCCTTCGGCACCGGCCTGCTGACCGGCGGCCTTATCCTGGCGGTGATGATCACGCCGTTCATCGCCGCCGTGATGCGCGACGTCTTCAACTCGATGCCGGCGGTTCTGAAGGAGAGCGCCTACGGGCTCGGCTCGACCCGCTGGGAGGTGATGCGCAAGGTGGTCATGCCATGGTCGCGCGTCGCCGTCAGCGGCGGCATCATGCTCGGGCTCGGACGTGCGCTCGGCGAAACGATGGCGATCACCTTCGTGATCGGCAACTCCAACCGCATCGGCGCCAGCCTGTTCGCGCCCGGCAACACCATCGCGTCGCTGATCGCGCTCGAGTTTCCGGAAAGCCCCGCCGGTAGCCTGAAGCTGTCCGCGCTGCTGGCGCTGGGACTGATCCTGATGGTGATCTCGTTCATCACACTTGCCTGCTCGCGGCTGCTGCTGCGCCAGCGGGGGAACTGAGCGATGTCGGCGACCACAACCCGGCTCGGCGCGGCTTCCAGGCATGTCGCGCCGGAGGCCGGGCGCGCGCGACGCCGCCGCTTCGCCAACCTCGCCGCCACAGTGCTGTGCGCGGTGGCGACCGCCATCTTGCTGGCGGCCCTGGTTTCGATCCTGGTCACCCTGGTGTCGCGCGGCCTCGGTGGCCTGCATCTCTCGACCTTCACCCGGATGACGTCGCCGCCCGGCTCCGGCGGCGGCCTGCTCAACCCGATCGTCGGTTCCATCATCCAGACCGTGCTGGCCGTGCTCGTGGGTGCCCCCGTCGGCCTGCTGGCCGGCGTGTTCCTCGCCGAATTCGGCACCGGCTCATGGGTCGCCGACGTGGTGCGCTTCGTCTCCGACATGCTGCTGTCGGCGCCCTCGATCCTGGTCGGCCTGTTCGTCTACCTGATCCTGGTTGGCCCGGTCGGGCACTTCTCCGGGTTCGCCGGCGCGATGTCGCTCGCCATCCTGGTGATCCCGATCGTGGTACGAACCACCGAGGACATGCTGCGACTGGTGCCGACCTCGATGCGCGAGGCGGCGGCGGCGCTCGGCGCGCCGCGATGGAAGGTGGTCATGCTGATCTGCGTGCGCGCTGCCCGGAAGGGCATCGCCACCGGCATCCTGCTCGCCGTCGCCCGGGTGTCCGGCGAGACCGCGCCGCTGCTGTTCACCTCGCTCGGCAACCTCTCCTGGTCGGTGAACCTGAACGCGCCGATGTCCAGCCTGCCGGTAACGATCTACCAGTATGCCGGCTCGGCCTACGACGATTGGGTGCAACTCGCCTGGACGGCGGCGCTGCTGATCACGGCCGGTGTCCTGATCATCAACATCATCGCACGCCTCGGGCTTGGCGGACGGGACAGCACATGAGCGATCAGCCATGAATGACCAGATCGGGCAGAACGCCGCCGCTCGCCCGCAGCAGGGCGTCTCGTTCGCCCAGACACGCGGCGCGCCGCAGGCGCTTGCCCCCGGGCGTGCGATGCTCAGCCTGCGCGGGCTCGACTTCTACTACGGTGCCAACCACGCGCTGAAGAACATCTCGATCGACTTCCCGGAGCAGCGCGTCACCGGGCTGATCGGGCCGTCCGGCTGCGGCAAGTCGACGCTGCTGCGCGTGATGAACCGCATGTACGACCTCTATCCCGGGCAGCGCGCCACCGGCGAGGTGCTGCTCGACGGCCAGAACATCATCGCACCGGGCACCGACACCAATGCGCTGCGCTCGCGCGTCGGCATGGTGTTCCAGAAGCCGACGCCGTTCCCGATGTCGATCTTCGACAACGTGGCGTTCGGGGTGCGCCTGCACGAGAGCCTGGATCGTGCCGCCATGGAGGCGCGCATCGAGGATGCGCTGCGCCGGGTGGCATTGTGGGCCGAGGTCAAGGACCGGCTGCGCGCGCCGGCGGCGGCGTTGTCCGGCGGCCAGCAGCAGCGCCTGTGCATCGCCCGAACCATCGCGACCCGTCCCGAGGTGATCCTGCTCGACGAGCCGACCTCGGCGCTGGACCCGATCAGCACCGCGCGCATCGAGGAACTGCTTGACGAGCTGAAGGTGGAGTTCACCATCGCCATCGTCACGCACAACCTTCAGCAGGCGGCGCGTTGTGCCGACCAGGTGGCGTTCTTCTACATGGGTGAACTGGTCGAGGTGGCGCCGGCCGACCGCCTTTTCACCGCGCCACGCGAGAAACGCACGCAGGACTACATCACCGGTCGCTTCGGCTAACAGGAAGTTCTTGGCATGAGCAGCAACGACCCGCGTCGCATCGTCCGCAGCTACGAGCAGGAACTCAACCAGCTGCGTGCGATGATGGCGCGCATGGGCGGCATGGTGGAAAGCCAGACCGCGAATGCACTGGCCGCGGTGCTCAACCGGGACAGCGAGGCGGCGCAGCAGGCGATGGAGCAGGATCCCGAGGTCGACGCGGTGGAGCGCGACGTCGAGGGCCGCGCGATCCGCATGCTGGCGCTGCGTGCGCCGATGGCGCAGGACCTGCGCGAGATCGTCTCGGCGCTCAAGGTCACCAGCGACCTGGAGCGGATCGGGGATTACGCCGCCAACATCGCCAAGCGGTCGCTGCGCATCGGCTCGGGCGATGCCGGGCTCTCGCTGGGCGCGCTGCGCAACATGGGCCGGCTGGTGCAGGAAAGCCTGCGCCTCGCCATCGACGCGCTGAGCCAGAACGACGAGGCCAAGGCGATCGAGGTCTGGAACTCGGACAAGGCCGTCGACGAACTCTACAACTCGATGTTCCGCGAACTCATCACCTACATGATGGAGGATCCGCGCAACATCAGCTCCTGCACCCACCTGCTGTTCATCGCCAAGAACCTCGAGCGCATTGGCGACCACTGCACTAACATCGCCGAGCAGGTGCACTATTCGGTGACCGGCGAGCTGCTGCCAGCCGCCCGGCCGCGCGGTGGCCAGGGGTCGGAGCGTGGCTTCCATCTCGATCCCGACGATCCGGAGGAAGGCGCTCAGGATGACCGCGACCGCGACCCGGCCCGAGGCGTGAGCGATCAAGGCCCCGCCGGCCCAGAACTGGGGAGCAGATGATGCAGTCCGCAACCGAAAGCCTGTACAGGAGCGACGTGCCAACTTCGCGTGAAGACCAGCACAAGCCGCGCGTGCTGATGGTCGAGGACGATCCGGCGCTGGCAGTGATGCTGCGCTACAACCTCGAGAAGCTCGGCTATGTCGTCGACGAGGCCGGCGATGGCCAGGAGGCGCTGCTGCGCGTCGTGGAGTTCGCACCCGACATCGTGCTGCTCGACTGGATGCTGCCGAGCCTGTCCGGCCTCGAGGTCTGCCGGCAGATCCGCCGCCGGCCGCAGACACGCGACCTGCCGGTGATCATGCTGACCGCGCGCATGGAGGAGCAGGACTCGATCCGCGGCCTGAACACCGGCGCCGACGACTACATCACCAAGCCGTTCTCCATGGAGGCGCTCACCGCGCGCATGCGGGCTCTGCTGCGTCGCGCGCAGCCGCAGCCGGCCGGCCGCACCATGCAGTTCCACGACATCGTCATGGATCCCGGCGAGCACCGGGTGCAGCGCAACGGGCGGCCGGTGCATCTCGGGCCGACCGAGTATCGCCTGCTGGAATTCCTGCTGCGCCACCCCCGCCGGGTGTTCTCGCGCGAGGACCTGCTCGATGCGGTCTGGGGCGCCGACATCCATGTCGAGGCGCGCACCGTCGACGTGCATATCCGTCGCCTGCGCAAGGCATTGAATGCGCCCGGCGAGGCGGATCCGGTACGCACGGTGCGTTCGGCGGGCTACGCGCTGGACGTCGAACAGACCTGATCCCCGGCAGGTCGTGGTGTCCGACCTGTCGCTCGTCAGCATCGGTCTCGTCGTGGCCGCCGCCTTCCTCGCCGGGTATTGCGTCAGGCCGCTCAAGGCGCGGCTGCTCAACCCGGGGCTCGATGGCGGCGACCTGCCGCAGGAGCCCGGCCCGGACCAGCAGCCGCTCGCGTGGCTTTCCGACCTGGTCGAACTGCTGCCTTGTCCGCTGCTGCTGATCGACCGCCAGGGCGCGCTGATCCACGCCAACCTGGCGGTGCGGGATTCGTATGGCGACGTGGTGTCGTCGCTGCTGCGCCACCCGGCGCTCGACGACACGCTGCTGCGCGTCGATGGCGGAGACATCGTCAGCGCCACCGTGAAGCTGGATGTCCCGGTGGCGCGTGCGTTGCAGGTCTCGATCCGCGCCCTCCCGCACATCGATCCCGGGTTGCTGGTGCTGGCGCTGTCCGACCAGACCCAGCAGGAGGCGGTGGAGCGGATGCGCGCCGACTTCGTGGCGAATGCCAGCCACGAGCTGCGCACGCCGCTGGCGAGCCTGATCGGCTTCATCGACACGCTGCTCGGCCCGGCCGCAGACGACGTGCAGGCGCAGCGACGTTTCCTTGCCATCATGCAGACGCAGGCCGCGCGCATGCGCCGGCTGATCGACAACCTGATGAGCCTGTCGCGCATCCAGCTGATGGAGCACGACCGTCCCCGTGGCCGCGTCGATCTGGCGCCGGTGATCGCCAACGTCGCCGACGGCCTGGAACCGCTGTTGCAGAGCCGCAACATCGAGCTGAAGATCGATCTTGCGTCCGGCCTGCCCTCGGTGCGAGGCGACGCTGATCAGGTCGCCCAGGTGCTGCAGAACCTGCTCGACAATGCCCTCAAGTATGCCACGCGACGTATCACCCTGTCCGCCAGTCCGGTGCAGGGCGGCGTCTGGCCGGCCGCCGCCGGGGTGGTGCTGGCGGTGCGCGACGACGGACCCGGCATCGCCGCGCATCACCTCCCCAGGCTCACCGAGCGCTTCTACAGGGTGGAGGAAGGGCAGGCCGGCCGGGTCGGCAGCGGGCTCGGCCTGGCCATCGTCAAGCACATCGTCGGACGCCACTCGGGACGGCTGCAGATCGAAAGCAGCCAGGGCAAGGGCAGCCTGTTCAGCGTCTGGCTGCCGCGGGCGTGAGCCGTTCCGGTCGCAATGGCGTCGGCTGCTGTCATAAAACGGTCATCCAGATGCAAACAAATCATCGCGATACGTTCGAGACGTAAAACATTATTGAGAGGCCGCCGAACGGTGGGGGGGGGTCCTTGCCGGGCACGGAATTGCATCATGAATAGAAGACGCTTCCCGAAGGCAGGCCTGTTGGCTGCGACCGCTCTGACAGGGGCGGCGATGTCCGGGGCCGTGCCGGCACGTGCGGACGACACCGGCTCGCAGATCAGTTCGATCGAGAAGCAGATCCGCCAGCTGCAGGGCGAGCTTGGCCGCATGAAGCACAGCCTGACGCAGCGCGACGCCGACGTGCGCGCCGCCCGCGCGGAGGCCGCAGCCGCGAACCGGCAAGCGATGTCTCTGTCCGACCGACGCACCAATTCGTTCGGCCAGCCGATGGCGCCCGGATCGTTGTCGGCGCCGCCGGGCTACAGCGTCAACATCGCCGGCAGCGGCTCGATCCCGAAGTACGGCCCGTACGTCTATGTCGACGGCGTGCCGACCCCTGTGCTGTATCCCGGTCCGAAGCTGAAGCAGGGCCAGTTCGCCCTCGGCGGCATCCGCGTGACGCTGGGCGGCTTCATCGCGGCGGAGGCGATCACCCGGACCCGCAACGAGACGCTCGACGTCGGAAGCAACTTCAACAACAGCATTCCGTACGCCAACAGCCCGAACTACCACACTCCGGAATTCCGCGAGTCTGCGCGCCAGAGCCGGATCTCGCTGCTTGCCGAGGGTAATCCGGACAGCGTGACCACGCTCAGCGCCTTCTATGCGGCGGACTTCCTCGGATCGGGTTCCGGCTCGAACTCGACCGAGAGCAACAGCTACGTGCTCCGCGAGCGCGAGCTGTATGCCACCTACGCCCGCAAGGACTGGGACTTCTATGTCCTCGGTGGCCAATCCTGGTCGTTGGCGACGATGTTCAAGACCGGCATCACGCCGCGCCAGGAAAACGTTCCGCTCACCATCGACGCGCAGTACGTCCCGGGCTTCGTCTGGACCCGCAACACGCAGATCCGCTTCGTGAAGGGTTTCGACCACGACCGCTTCGATCTCGGCCTCTCGTTCGAGAGCCCGCAGGCCAGCTACTACACCGGCGGCAACGGCAACGGCGTGCTGACCGGCACGGTCGACGCCACCAACACCGGCAGCGGCACGCTGAACCCGGATACCAGCTACTCCGACGACATCGCCCCGGACGTGATCCTGAAGGGCACCGCCGATCCGGGCTGGGGCCATTACGAAGTCTTCGGTCTTGCGCGCTTCCTGCACGATCGCACCAGCCTCGTCGGCAGCGGCAAGAACCGCACGGTCCCCGCGGGGGGCGCCGGCGCCGGCGCCATCCTGCCGCTGGTGAAGGGCAAGCTCGACCTGCAGGGCAACGTGCTGGTCGGCGACGGCATCGGCCGCTACGGCTCGGTGCAGCTGCCAGACTCGACCTTCTCGCGCAACGGCGATCCGCTGCCGCTGCCGGAAGTCATCGCGATGGTTGGCCTGGTCGGTCATCCGGTCAAGGCGCTCGACCTGTATGCCTATGTCGGCACCGAGCAGATCACCCACCGCGAGGCTTTCACCGCGGGGGGCAAGGGCTACGGCTACGGCAGCGCGCTCTACAGCAACGCCGGCTGCAACATCGAGGAGCCGATCGCAACCACGCTGGCGTCGCCCTGCACGGCCAACACCTCGGGCGTCGTGCAAGGCACCCTGGGCGGCTGGTGGCGCTTCCTGAAGGGCGACTACGGCACCATGCAGGTCGGCACCCAGTGGTCCTACACGCGCAAGACAGCGTTCTACGGTGTCGGCGGCGCGCCGCGGACCGACGAGAACATGGTGTATTTCTCCTTCCGCTACCTGCCGTTCCAGTAACCCGACGCCAGCCTGACGCCACCCGCCCGCGGTGCCGGCTGACCTTGCGCAGCCGGACCTGCAGGCGCATTTCATCGGCATCCAACCACAGGAAAGATGCCGCATGTCTGGATCCATCACCGGCAACCTGCTGCTTGCCGGCCGCTCCGAGCGCGGCTCCCAGGGTGCCGTGCGCGGCATCGAGGCTGCGACCGGTGCTGCGATGGAGCCGGATTTCGGCGGCGCCAGCCCGGCCCAGATCGAGGCGGCCTGTGCCGCCGCGCACAGTGCCTTCCAGACCTACCGCGAGACCGGCCTCGAGCAGCGCGCGGCATTCCTCGAAGCCATCGCCACCAACATCGAAGCGCTTGGCGACGCGCTGATCGTGCGATGCATGGCCGAGACCGGCCTGCCGCGCCCGCGTCTCGAAGGTGAGCGCGCCCGCACTGCCGGCCAGCTGCGGCTGTTCGCGTCGGTGCTGCGCGAGGGCTCGTTCCTGGATCTGCGTCTCGACACCCCGCTGCCCGATCGCAAGCCGTTGCCGCGCGTGGACCTGCGGCTGCGCAACATCCCGCTCGGGCCGGTCGCGGTATTCGGCGCCAGCAACTTCCCGCTCGCCTTCTCGGTCGCCGGTGGTGACACCGCGTCGGCGCTGGCGGCCGGCTGCCCGGTCATCGTCAAGGCGCACCAGGCGCATCCCGGCACTTCCGAGCTGGTCGGACAGGCGGTGACGAAGGCGGCCGCCGATGCCGGGCTGCCGGGCGGCGTGTTCTCGCTGCTCTTCACCGAGGGTGCCGGCGGCGCCCAGGCGCTGGTGGCCGATGCGCGCATCAAGGCGGTCGGCTTCACCGGCTCGCGCGCCGGCGGCACCGCGCTGATGAAGATCGCGCAGGGCCGTCCCGCACCGATCCCGGTCTATGCCGAGATGAGCAGCATCAACCCGGTGATCCTGCTGCCCGGTGCGCTGGCGGCGCGCGGGGCGGCGATCGGCACCGCGTTCGCAGGCTCGCTGACGCTCGGTGCCGGCCAGTTCTGCACCAATCCCGGCCTCATACTGGCGCTGGAAGGCGAGGGGTTGGACAGCTTCGTAGCCGCTGCCGCCGAGGCGATCCGTGGCGCCGCGGCCGCGACCATGCTGACCCCCGGCATCCGCGACGCCTACGATGCAGCGGTCGGAAAGCTTGGTGGACATGAAGGCGTGCGGACCCTGGCGCGTGGCCAGCAAGGCGGCGCCGCAGCCGGGCAGGCGGCCCTGTTCGAAACCACCGCCGCCGGGTTCCTTGCGCATCACGAGCTGCAGGAAGAGGTGTTCGGCGCCAGCGGACTGGTGGTGCGCTGCCCGGACCTCGCGTCGCTGCACCGGGTGATCGAGACCCTCGAGGGCCAGCTGACCGCTGCCCTGCATATCGACGAGGCGGATCACGAGGCGGCGCGTGGCCTGTTGCCGCTGCTCGAGGGAAAGGTCGGCCGCATCCTGGTCAACGGCTTCGGCACCGGGGTCGAGGTCAGTCACGCGATGGTGCATGGCGGCCCGTTCCCGGCCACCTCGGACGGCCGCAGCACCTCGGTCGGCAGCCTGGCGATCCACCGCTTCCTGCGCCCGGTCAGCTACCAGGACCTGCCGCAGGCCCTGCTTCCGGAAGCGCTCCGCGACGGCAACCCGCTTGGCCTGCCCCGCATGATCGACGGCAAGCCCGGCCGGGACTAGGCCGCGTGTACCCACCGGGGGCCAGCTTGACCCCCACTGCCGCGAAGTCTTCCGTCCGGCGTCTCACTCCTCGATCCGTGGGACGTCCGGCAGCAGGATCGGCTTCCTGCAGTCCAGGCAGGTCAGAGTTCGGCCAGGGCCCTTGCGACGCGCTGCACCACACTGGTCCAGTCGCCCGGCACTGGCTGGCGGAACTCGCGTAGCGTCGGGTACCACGGCGCGTCGCGATGTGCGGCCGACCAGCGCCAGTCCGCATCCGCGCGGTTGAGCAGCCAGACCGGATGCCCGAGGGCACCGGCAAGATGGGCCACCGCGGTGTCGACGGTGATCACCAGGTCGAGGTTGCGGATCGCGGCTGCCGTCTGCGCGAAGTCCGTCATCAGCCCGGAATGATCGAGAATATCCAAACCTGGAAGTGCGATCGGCAGATCGGCAGCCACCTCGCCCTTCTGCAGCGACACGAAGCGACATCCGGCGACGGTATCAAGCGGTGCCAGCAGCTCGAGCGGGATCGACTTGCGTGCGTGGATGATGCGGCTGACCAGATCCGGCCGTACGCCGCTCGACCAGCATAATCCGACCTTCAATCCCGGCCCGGCAGGCAGCAGGGCGGCCCAGCGTGCGACATCAGCCCCCGCCGCATGCAGATAAGGCACCTCACGCGGAATATCGTCCGGAACCCGGCTAGCGCAGGCAAGCGGCAGGCTCATCATCGGGCATTGCAGGTCAAGCGGTGGAAGCGGCGCGCCACGCGGCACAACCTGCAAAGCCGTGCCCGCCGGTGCCGCCAAGGTTTCCAGCAGGCGCACCAGGCCCGGCTGCACCTCCAGCACAACCGCGCCCGCGCCCTCGATGAAGGGCACGTAGCGGCACATCTGCAGGGTGTCGCCGAGACCCTGCTCGGCGTGGATCAGCAGACGCCGGCCAGCGATCGGCTCGCCGAGCCATGGCGACAAATCGGCATGCCGACGGTTCCCGGCATTCTCCGGCACCGCCCAGCGCCATTCGAACTCGCGCCAGCCTCGCGCAAGATCGCCCCGCATCAGCAGCGCCTGGGCCAGGATCGTGTGCAGTCGCGGGGCTTGCGGCGCGGTTGCGAGCGCGCCCTCGACAACCGCCACCGCATCACTGGCGGCACCCAGCGCCAGCAGGGCAATCGCCAAGGCAGCGCTCGCCTTCACATGGCCCGGCGCCACCTGCAGCACCCGCCGCTGACAGGCAACCGCGTCCTCCCAGCGCGACACATCCGCGTAGGCGATCCCCAGGTTGAACCAGGCCGACGGCGACTGGACGATCTGCAACCCCTGCTGCAGGCGCCGCACCGCCTCCGCCGGCTGCCCCAGCGCGCGCAGTGCTGCGCCGAGATTGACCAGCGCCGAGGCGTCATGCGGATCAAGTTCGAGCGCAATCTGGAGGGCATCCACGGCGGCCTGCGGCTCGTCCAGCACCACCGAGAGCCCGCCGATGCGACGATAGATCCCGGCGTTGCCACCATCGGCGGCGAGTGCCTCCCGGCAAGCCTGCAACGCCTCCGCGAACCTGCGCCGCTCCGACAGGATATCGGCACGTCGCAGCAGACGGGCCGCAGCCTTGGCCCCGGTGGCAGCCACGACCGGGCCGCCTGATGCGCTACTCCATCTCGGGCGCGAGTTCCGTCACGGACTCCACATCGTCGCCGAGCCACGCGTTGTTCTTGGCCGTCCCGTCGAACGTGGAGCTGGTCTTGAACAGCTCGTACTTGCCCTCCAGCGCATACGGACGGCTTCGCGCCAGCAGCTCGCTCATCGCGCTCCGGTCCATCGGCCGGAAGGTGCGCGCGGCCTCGAAGGCCTGGTCGAGATCGCGCTGGCTCTGGATGCCGGTGATCACCACCGAGGTCGGCAGGTTGAGCTGGTAATGCAGATACTCGACCGGCGCGATCGGCGCTCCGCTCTTCAGCAGCACGCTGTCGGCGAATGCCTTCATGCCAAGCACCGCGATGCCGTGCTCGACCAGATAGGGCAGCACGAGATGCGCGAAGCTGCGGAAATGCGCGTCCATCACGTTCAGCGGCATCTGCACGGCATCGAAATGGAAGCCTCGCTCGGCGGCGACCGCCAGCATCTGCAGGTGGATGCGCGGGTCCTTGTGGCCGGTGAAGCCGATATGGCGAAGCTTGCCGGCCTGCTTCGCTTCGACGAAGGCCTCCATCGCGCCGCCCTCGGCGAAGATGCGGTCCGGGTCGTCGTAGCGCAGGATCTCGTGATGCTGCACCAGGTCGATGCAATCGGTGCGCATGCGCTTGAGCGAGACATCGATCTGTTTCGCCGCCTCGGCCTTCGAACGGCCATCCACTTTGGTCATCAGGAACACGCGGTCGCGGTAGCCGCCCTGGTCGAGCGCCACGCCGACGCGCAGCTCTGACTGGCCTTCGTTGTAGTCCCAGCAGTTGTCGACAAAGTTGATGCCGCGATCGATCCCCTCGTGCACCAGGCGCACCGCCTCGGCATCGGTCAGCGACTTCTTGCCGAGATGGAACCCGCCGAGGCCGATGGCGGAGATCATCTCGTCGGTGCGTCCGAAACGCCGGTACAGCATGTCGCCGCGACGCTCGCCGGCATCGGTCACGAACGGCAGGTCGGCCGGATCGTCCACGCGCATCGCCGGCAGTGCCGGGCTGTTCAACGATTGGGCCTGGTCCATGGTGGGGTTCTCCTGAATGGCGGCACGGTCGCGAGGGCAGCCGGCATCATGCACGCACGACCCGTATGCGGTCCTTGCCGTGGTTGGTCGGGTCCGGCAAGTAGGCACCAGCCGCCAGGCAGCCGAGCAGGTAGCTTACATGCACTGCCCCGATACGCTGGCCCGGCACCAGCCGCGGCACTTCCGGCGGCGAGGGGCCGACGATCTCGGCGGCGATGCGACCTATGGACTCCCGGAGCGGTACGATCTCGTACGGCGCCCGAAAGGCCACAGCCGCAGGCATCGCCATTTCGACGTCCAGGTCGGCGACCGAGGGCACCGGCTGGTCCGGACGCCCGAGACGCTCATCGCCGGCACGGGCCGCCGCTGCCAATGCCGCCACCGCATCGACCAGCCGGTCGGTGTCGGCCTGCTGCGTTCCGATGCCGAACACCGCCAGCAGATGGTCCATGTCGGCCAGCACCACGCTGACCCGGCGCTCGGCCTGCAGCCATTCGTCGGCCTGGAAGCCGGTGATGCCGAGGCCCTTCACCGAGAACACCACCTTGGTCTCGTCGAGATCGACCGCGCCCGCGCCACCGAGGATCTCCCGGCCGCGCACCGCCACGCCGTCGATGTCGGCGAGTTGGCGGCGGGCCTGCCGCGCCTGTGCAAGCACCTCGCCCCAGAGGCGTTCGCCGTCTCGCACGTGATGCCGGCGGGCGGCGTCGATCGAGGCGAGGATGGGCACCGATGGGCTGGTGGTTCGGAAGCTTTCATAGGCGAGGATGAAGCGGCCCGGATCGACCAGCTCGCCGCTCACCACGGACACCGAGCCCTGCGCCAGCGCACCCATGGTCTTGTGCACGCTCGACACCACGATGTCGGCGCCCTGCCGGGTCGCAGCCTCCGGCAGTCCGCTGCAGAAGGCATGCGCGGCGCCCCAGGCGCTGTCGACAACCAGCGGCACGCCGCGCGCGTGGCACACCGTGGCCAGGGCCGGAATGTCGCTGGTGACGCCATAGAAGCTCGGGCTGACCACCACGACCGCCTTGGCGGTGGGACAAGCCTCCAGCTGAGCCGCCAGCACCGCCGGGTCGACGCCGTGCTCGATGTCGAGGTCGCGATCGACCACCACCGGCAGCACGCGCAGGTCGACCCCTGCCAGCACGGCGGCATTGAACTCGGCGCGGTGGGCGTTGCGCGCGATCAGCACCGGCTCGCCCGGGCCGGCGAGGGCGCTGATTGCGATCTGCAGCGCCTGCGTCGAGCCGCCGATGCCGAAGCGGCACAGGTCGCCGCCCCAGGCCTCGGCGGCGAGCGCCCAGGCGCGCTGCATGACCTGTGCCGATTCCGACCGGTCGTCGAGGCCCTTCGGCGTCAGCACGTCCGCCTCGAAGGCACGCTGGCCGAGCAGGGCGCGGATGTCGTCGTCGACGCCCTGCCCCATGTTGTGGCCGGGACCACCGAAACCGGTGATCGGGTGGCGCTGCACGATGTCCAGCGCGTCGAGCACCGGTGCCTGATCTTGATCCATGGGCGATGACATGGCCCGACGATCCGGCTTGCCAAGCCGGTGCGGTGCCTCAACACCGAGCTGTCACGAACGTTCACGCCCCTTTGAGCGCGCGTTTACGAGACGAGGAAATCCAGGCAGAGCGCATCGAAGGCGTCGGGCGCAGTGATGTTGCAGGCATGGCCACCGTCCAGGCGGGCCGATGCCGTCCCCGGCAGCGCCGCCGCCAGGCGCTCGGAGCAGACCGGAGGCACCAGCAGGTCGTCGTGCGACACCACCACCAGGGTCCTGCAGGTGAGCGCCGGCAGCAGCGGCATGGCGTCGAAGCCGAGCAGCGCCTCGATGCGCAGCAGGGTGTTGGCGACACCCGGGAAGTGCGCCGCCGCATGGACCTCGTCTGCTGTCAGGCGATCGGCATTGGCTGCCATCCAGGCGGACGGATACAGGAACAACGGCTGTGCCCGCAGATACGGCCTGATGCCGGCATGCCGCAGCAACGCGCGCCGTACGTCGAAGCAGCGCACGGTGTGCGGGTCCGCCCGCATCCAGCCATTGACCACGACGAGGTGGCTGACGAGGTCCGGCGACCTGGCGGCCACCGCCAGTCCGACCAGGCCGCCGAGGGCGTGGCCGATGAACCGGCAGGAGCGGGCGCCGACGGCGTCGAGCACTTCGAGCGCATCCTCCGCCATGTCGGAGATGGCGTAGGGAGCCGCCAGCGCCGCGGGACTACGGCCGGTACCGCGCTGGTCGTAGGTGACGACGCGGTACCGCCGGGCCAGCGCCGGTATGTTCGCCGTCCAGTAGGCGCCCGAACCGCCCAGGCCGGACGACAGCAGCAGCACCTCGCCGCCCTCGGGCCCGGTGCAGTCGTAGTGGATCATCCGCCGGCGGGCCCGCCGACCTGGCTGCCGACCTGGCTGCCGACATGCGCGATGCTGGCGATCTCGACCAGCGCCTCCGGCTTCGCCAGGCCGCACTGGATGCAGTAGCGCGCCGGCTTGTCACCGGGGAAGTACTCGGCATAGACGCTGTTGAGAGCCGGATAGTTGGCCCAGTCGGTCAGGAAGATCATGTTGAAGGTGACGTCGGCCATGCTCCCGCCCGCGGCAGCGATGACGCCCTTGATGGTCTCCAGCACATGACGCGTCTGCGCCGCGGCGTCGCCCGGATACACGACGTTGTTGGACGCATCGAACGGCAGCGTGCCGGATACGTACACCACGCCGTCCGCCAGCGTGCCAGGCGAGAACGGCGCGATCGGCGTCCCGCTGCCCGGCGGAACGATCGCCTGCATCGGCATCATGGCACACCCTCCGGGGCATCGTCCGCAGGGGCAGCCTGGCGCACGGCGCCGCAGAAATCGGTGACGTTGGAGACCCAGCCGAAGAAGGTCTCGATATTGTACAGCGCCGCCTTCTGGACGTAGTCGGGGCCCGCCTGGTGGGTGGCATCCTCGAGTACGATGCCGAAATATTCCAGGAAGAAGCCGTCGCGCAGCGTGCTCTCGACGCAGACATTGGTGGCGATGCCGGTGAACACCAGCGTGCGAATGCCGCGCGCGCGCAGCAGGGTATCGAGCTGGGTGTTGTAGAAGGCGCTGTAGCGCGGCTTGGGGATCACGATGTCGCCCGGCTGCGGCTGCAGCGCATCGACCAGCGCGTAGTCCCAGCCGCCCTTCGCCAGCAGCGTGCCGGCAAGCTCCGGGCGCTGGCGCATGGTCTTCAGCGCATTCGATTTGTGGAAGTTGGGCGAACCGGGGCCGCCCGCTTCGATGTAGTCCGCATCCCAGCCGTTCTGGAACCACACCACGACCATGCCGGCCTCGCGGGCGGCGCGGACCGCGACCACGATGGCCTCGATCACGGCCTGTGCGCCGCTGATGTCGAAGCCGGCGAGATCGAGGTAGCCGCCCTTGCTGGCATAGGCGTTCTGCATGTCCACCACCACCAGGGCGGACTGTGCCGGATCGAGCGACAGCGCCTCCGGTCGCGCGGGCAGCGTCACCCGCCTGGAGCTGCCGCCAAGCGGGCCGGTGCCGGGAGTTTCGATGGTCATTCAGGCGGCCTCGACAGTGCTGGCGATATGTGCGCGCGAGCGCATCAGCGGCTGGATGCGGGTGCCGAAGTCCTCGACCCCTCCGATGAACTCGTCGAAGGTCAGCAGTACGCCCTCGGTGCCGGGCACGGTGGCGATCTCGTCGAGCAATGCGGCGACGGTTGCGAACGAGCCCACCAGCGTGCCCATGTTGATGTTCACCGCAGAGGTCGGGTTGGCCATCTGGCGAACGTTGGTGTCGGCACCCGAGCGCGTGTCGGCGGCACTCTGGGTGGTGAGCCAGGCGAGGGCGGCATGATCCGCTCCCGCCTTGTAGTGCTCCCATTTCGCCATCGCCGCCGCGTCGGTCTCGTCGGCGATGATCATGAACAGCGCGTAGGTCGTGACCTGCCGGCCGGTGATCGCGATGGCGTCCTGCAACTTGCGGGCGGCGGGAGCAAACGCGGTCGGCGTGTTGACGCCCTTGCCGAAGCAGAAATTATAGTCTGCGTAGGTTGCCGAGAACATCATGCCGGCATCGCTCTGCCCGGCGCAGATGAGCTTCATGTCGGCCCGCGGGCGCGGGCTGACCCGGCAATCGCTCATCTGGAAGAACTCGCCGCGCCGGTCGCAGCGCCCGGTCTCCCACAACTCGCGCAGGATCTGCACATATTCGGCCACGAAGTCGTAGCGGCGGGTGAAGTACTCGTCGCCGGGCCACAGGCCCATCTGCGAGTATTCCGGCTTCTGCCAGCCGGTGATGACGTTGAGCCCGAAGCGGCCATGAGAGATCGAATCGATGGTCGCCGCCATGCGGGCCGCGATCGCCGGTGGAATGGTCAGCGTGGCGACGGTGGCGAACAGCTGGATCCGGCTGGTGACCGCGGCGAGGCCGGCCATCAGGGTGAAGCTGTCGAGGTTGTGGTCCCAGAACTCGGTCTCGCCGCCAAAGCCGCGCAGCTTGATCATCGACAGCGCGAAATCCAGCCGGTGCCGTTCCGCACGCTGCACCACCTCGCGGTTGAGGTCGAAGCTCGGCATGTATTGCGGCGCGTTCTTCGAGATCAGCCAGCCATTGTTGCCGATGGGAATGAAGACGCCGATTTTCATGGCCCGACCTCTGGCGAAAGCTGCCCCCGGGGGGCAGCAAACGCCGTGCCAGTCAGGCCGAGGCACCCCCGTTCGTCGTTCCACCGGTGAGCGCGTCGAACAGCGCCTGGCCGTTCGGCCGGCCGAGCCCGGTGCAGGCATTCCAGCCGGAGCCGGCATCGTAGCCGAGATCGGTGCCGGTCGGCTTGTTGTTGCCGCTGGTGATCTGCACGGTGAGCGCGCTGTTCGACCCGATGTTGGCGTAGAGCCACGTCGGCAGGAAGCCGACCGGGTTTGACGCCTTCTGGTTGATCAGCGCGGTCAGGCCGGCCCACAACGGGGCCACCGCACTGGTGCCGCCCACCACTTCGGTCTGCCCGTCCACCACCACCGAATATCCACTGGCCGGCGCCGCATCGCCGCCGACATCCGGCACCCCGCGGCCGCGGCGGCCACCGTTGACGCTGGCCGGCAGGGTCACGCCCTCCTGGAACGCCGGAATGCCGAACAGGTCGCTGATGCCGCCGCCGGTGCCGCTGGTGCCGTCGTTCCAGACCACCTCGCGGCTGATGGCGGTGCCCTTCTCGGTGATGTGGCTGCCGCCGCAGCCGATCGCGCTCTGCGACGAGGCCGGGAAATCGACGTGGGCCTTGCCGTCGCTCACCCCGTCGGTGGCAAGGCTGTCGCCGGCCGCGACGTAGACGGAGATGCCGAGTGCCGCCGCTTCCTGCAGCACGGTGTTCATGGTGGTGACCGACTGGCCGTCCCAGCTCGATTCCGGGCCGCCCCAGGAGATCGAGATCACCGAGGGCTTGTTGGTGGTGTCGTGCGTCGCCTGCGAGATCGCGTCGGCGAAGCCGGCGTTGGTGTTTGGCGTGAAATAGACCGCAATCGATGCACCCGGAGCCACGCCACCCGCCACCTGGATGTCGAGCGCCACCTCGCCGTCGGCATCCGAGCCGGACTGGTCGTTGGTGGCGCCGTCCACCAGCACCGCGGTCACCTTCGGCGGCGTCAGGCCCATCGCCTGGAACGCCTGCTGGGTGTCGCTGTCGCGGAACCCGCCGCCAAGCTCGATCAGGGCGATGGTGACGCCGCTGCCGTCCACGCCGGTCGGGAAGTCGTATAGTTTCGCAAGCTGGTTCGGCAGCACGCTCTGCGGCTGGGCAGCCCTCGGCCGAACGATGCGGGCATGCGCCACCGGGCGCGAATCCAGCCCAAGCACGCTCTCGACGATGCCGTGCAGATGGCGGGGGATCATGACCCCGCCGGTGCGTCCGCGGAATGTCGTGCCGTCATGCTCATAGGTGGACAGCGTGGTTCCGAACGCCGCCTCCATCTTGGCCGCGGTGCCGCCCACCCGCACCAGCCGGCGCGCCGGATCGGCCTCCAGCACCGTCAGGCCGTGGCCAAGCGCGAAGCTCTCGATGCGGTGGATGTCGTCGCGATGCGCGGTCCGGCGGTGCTTCGCCAGATGCTCGCGGCGCTGCTCCACGCTGCCGGTCAGCGCCGTCTCGGTGGTCTGATGCTGGTCGCGCGGCTTGAGGTAGATGCTGACCTCGACCTGCTGGTCGCGCGGCGAGGGGCCGACCATGCGCGCCCCGGCCGGGATGGTGTGCTGGCTGCCGGGAAGTTCGAGCGGCGTGGCGGCTTCGGTCGACGAACTCATGCGCTATCATCCTGTGCTGAGTGTTGATGTCCTGCCGCAGGCGGCCATCGTTCCAGTCTAGTTCGTCCCAACCGGCTCCGCCTGCTGAGCGGTGATCCGGGCGATGCAGTCCAGCGCCCGGGCGATGTCGTGCCCGTCGATCGCCCCGATGCATCCGATGCGGAACGACGGCGCCTGGGTGAGCTTGCCGGGGTAGATCACGATGCCCTCGGCCTGCAGCGCATCGTAGAAACGCGTGAAATCGAATCCGGCTCCCGGCTCGTCGAATGTCACGATGATCGGCGCCTGCAACGCGGCGGGCAGGGTGGTGCGATAGCCGAGCCGCGCCATGCCGGCGGTCAGCATCGCGTGGTTGTTCCGGTAGCGGGCGAGGCGTGCCTGCGGGCCGCCTTCGGCATCGAGCTGGTCCAGCGCCGCCTCCAGCGCCGCGGCCACCTGCACCGGCGGCGTGTAGCGCCACTGGCCGTTGGCCACGAAGCCGCGCCATTGGGCATGCAGGTCGAGCGACAGGCTGTGCGACTGGCCGGCGCAGGCTGCCAGATGGCTGCGTTCCGCCACCACCACGCCGATGCCGGGGACACCTTCCAGGCACTTGTTCGAGGAGGCCATCACGGCGCTGGCGCGGATTTGGCGGAGGTCGAGCGGCAACGCGCCGAACCCGCTCATGGCGTCGACCAGCAGCCGCCGCCCGGCCTCGGCGACGATCCCCGCCACCGCCTCGACGGGGTTCAGCAGGCCGGTGGTGGTCTCGCACTGCACCACGGCGACGTCGGTGATCGAGGCATCCTCGCGCAGGATGGCACGTACCCGCCCGGGATCGACCGGCGCCGTCTCCGCCCAGCGCTCGACGCTGCAGGCGCGTCCGATCTGGCCAGCGATCGCCGCCATGCGCTCGCCATAGGCGCCGTTCGCCAGCACCAGCAGCCTGCCGTCGCGTGGCACCAGGGTGCCGATCGCCGCCTCCACGGCGAACGTCCCGGAGCCGGCGAGGAGCACCGCGTCATGGGTGTCCTCGCCGTGGGCGATGGCCGCAAGCCGGCTGCGCAGCCGGCTGGTCAGGGCCACGAACGCCGGATCGCGCGAGCCCCAGTCATGGCCGAGCGCCGCCCGGGTGGCGTCCGTGGTGGTGAGCGGGCCGGGAGTGAGGAGCAGGGTTCTCAATATTTACGGTGTCCACTATGTGTCCGCATCGATCCGACTATGACCGCGGGGCATGGACAGCTTGCCCGAGCCCATGGAGATGCAAAAGCGCGCATGAAGCTGTTGACCGTCATCGGAGGCGTGCTCGGCGCCGCACTTACGGTCTGGTTGCTGGCGCGCTTCGGCCTCGGCCACATCCTCGGCCTGCTGCACGAAGCCGGCTGGGGCATCGTGCTGGTGCTGGGCTTCCACCTCGTGCAGGTGCTGTTCTCGGCGCTGGGCTGGCGTGCCATCGCCGGCGCCAGTCCGGGCCGGCCCGGCCTCGCCGACTTCGTGCTGCTGCGCTGGGTCCGCGAGGGGGTGAACAACCTGCTGCCGGTGGCGCAGGTCGGCGGCGAGTTCGTCTCTGCCCGGCTGCTGCGCCGGCGCGGCATGAGCCTGGTCGATGCCACCGCCTGCACCGTCTGCGACCTCACCACCGAGATGGTGACGCAGATCGCCTTCACCATCACCGGGCTGCTGACCCTGCTCGCCCTGCTCGGCCGCAGCCAGGTCACCGACGAGGTGGTCGGCGCCATCGGCATCGCCTGCCCGGCGGCGCTGGGCTTCGTCGGCGGCCAGTGGTTCGGCCTCGCCAGCCTGCTGGAAAAGGGGCTGATGCGCCTCGCCAGCCAGTTCGGCTGGCAGGGCATGGAGGGCATCGCCGGCCTCCACCAGGCGATCCGCCGCCTCTACACCGCGCCGGGCCCGGTCGCCTGGGCGCTGCTGCACCAGACGATCTCGTGGCTGCTGGGCGCCGTCGAGGTATGCCTCGCCCTGCATTTCCTCGGCCACGGCGTGTCGCTTGCCACCGGGCTGGTGATCGAGAGCCTCGGCCAGGCGGTCAAGGCAGCAGGATTTGCGGTGCCGGGCGCGCTCGGCGTGTCCGAGGGCGGCTACATCGTCGTCGGCGGCCTGTTCGGGCTGTCGCCGCAGGTCTCGATCGCACTGTCCCTGGTCAAGCGGGTGCGCGAGATCGGCCTCGGACTGCCGGCGCTGGCGGCGTGGCAGTGGCTGGAGCATCATTGGTCACCTGCTTCCGGACCGGACCTCCCGGCGTCGGGGCCAAAAGTCGAACGGGGCGGTCCCATCGAGGCCGCACTGGATTACGGAGACGCGCCTTGAACAACGACACCTGGACCCACGCCATGGCGCGCGGCGTGGTCCGTCCGCTGCTCGGCACCGGCATCACCCCGAACCATCTCACCACGCTGCGGCTGCTGACCGGCGTTGCGGCGTGCGCGGCGCTGGCGGCCGGCCCGGGCGTACACGGGGCGATGCTGTGGGGCGGACTGCTCTGGGTGCTGTCCGCCTTCCTCGACCGCATGGATGGCGAGTTGGCACGCATCGGCAACATGATGAGCCCCGGCGGCCATCGCTACGACTATCTGGTCGATAACGGCGTCAACTGCCTCTTCTTCGTGGCCATCGGCGTCGGCCTGCGGCATGCGACCCTGTTCGGGCACGATCTCGGCTTGTGGACCATGGTGCTGGGCGTGGTGGCGAGCGGCGCGCTGCTGCTGTGCAACTGGATGTCCGAACGCTACGAGGAGCGCCTGCCCGGCGAACGCACCTGGTCCGGCGCCTGGGGCTTCCATCCCGACGACGCCCTCTACCTGCTCGGTCCGGCGGCCTGGCTCGGCCTGCTGCTGCCGATCCTGCTGGCCGCCGCCGTCGCCACCAGCGTGATGGCGCTGGTGATCCTGGTACGGTTGCGCCTGCTGATCCGGCTGCAGGATGGCGTCCCGACCCGGGCTGCGGCCGCTTCCGTCACGACCCGATCCTGAGCCGGGTCATGCTGAGGGCTCCTCTCGGGCGGCTGGTCGCCTTCTGTGCGCGTCGGGCATTGCTTGTGCTGGTGCTGGCGGCGGTGCTCGCGGCCGGCGCGCTGCTGGTGACGCGCGCCCGGCTGGGCGTGTCGACCGACACCGGCAACCTGTTCTCGGCCTCGCTGCCCTGGAAACAGCGCGCCATGATGCTGCAGAAGGACTTTCCGCAGAACGAGGATCTGCTGGTCGCCGTCATACGCGCCGACATCCCCGAGGAAGGCCAGGAGACCGCGCGTGAGCTCGCGCAGGCGCTGTCCGCCCAGCCCGCCCGCTTCAAGTCGGTGCGCCGCCCGGACGCCGATCCCTATCTGCAACGCAATGCGCTGCTGTTCCTCGATCCGAAGCCGCTCGAGAGCCTGCTGAACGCCACCATCGACGCGCAGCCGTTCCTGGGCCAGCTCGCCGCCGACCCTTCCTCGCGTGGTCTGTTCCAGTCGCTCGGGCTGATCGGCGAGGGCGTCGTCCGCGGCCAGGCCAATCTCGCCAACTTCCAGGCGCCGCTGCAGGCTTTCGCCCGCAACCTCGACGCCGCCGTGGCCGGCCATCCGACGCCGCTCTCGTGGCAGCGCCTGCTGACCGGGTCGCTGAGCGATCTCGGCGGCAAGTACCAGTTCGTCGAGACCCAGCCGCGGCTGAATTTCGGCTCGTTCGCCCCCGGCGGCGTCGCCACCAATGCGATGCACGCGGCGATCGCGACGCTCCCGGAAGTACGCGCCGGTCATGCCAGGGTCTACATCACCGGCCAGGTGGCGCTCGACGACGAGGAGTTCGCCTCGGTGGCGGACGGCGCCATCAAGGAGCTGGTCGGCTCGCTGGTGCTGGTGACGTTGTGGCTGTTCCTGGCGGTGCGCAGCTGGCGGATCATCATCCCGATCGTCATCGTGCTCTTGCTCGGCCTGCTGCTCACCACCGGCTTCGCGGCGATCGCGGTCGGGACCCTGAACCTCGTTTCGGTGGCGTTCGCGGTGCTGTTCGTCGGCATCGCGGTCGACTTCGCAATCCAGTTCTCGGTGCGCTTCCGGGCCCAGCGCCATGCCAGCGGCCAGCCACTGCCGCTGCTGCTGTCGCTGTCTGAGACCGGGCGCGAGACCGGGGTTCAGATCCTGATTGCGGCATCCGCGACCGCGGCCGGCTTCCTGGGCTTCACGCCCACCGCCTTCCGCGGGGTCGCGCAGCTCGGGTTGATCGCCGGCGTCGGCATGCTGATCGCGTTCGCCGTCACGCTGACGGTGCTGCCGGCGCTGCTGATGCTGTTCGGCTACCGGCCGACCGGCATCGACGAAGGCTTCGGCTGGGCGCGACGCTACGACCGCATGTTCCGCCGCAACCGCCGCGGCCTGCTTGCAGGTTTCGCCGTGCTCGGCCTGGTAGGCGCCGCGCTGCTGCCGCTGCTGCGCTTCGACGGCGATCCGCTGCACACCAAGAACCCGAACTGGCCCGGCATGCGCGCCCTGCACCTGCTGATGGACAACCCGCAGACCAGTCCGTACAGCGCCGAGATGCTGGTGCCGAACCTCGCCTCGGCGCAGGCGCTTACCACGCGCCTGCAGAAGCTGCCGCTGGTCAGCGACGTGCGCACCCTGGAGACCTTCGTGCCGGTCGACCAGTCGCAGAAACTGCCGCTGATCCAGGATGCCGCCTCGCTGCTGCTGCCGACGCTGCTGCCCTACAAGGTGGCGCCGCCACCGGATGCGGCCGAAATCCGCAGCGCTATGGTCAGCACCGTCGCCAGCCTGCAGCCGGCGCTCGGCAAACTGCCGGCGGGCGATCCGCTGCGCAGCATCGCGGCGTCGTTGCAGACCCTGTCGACGCGCCCGGACGCGGACCTGTTGGCGACCGACCGCGCACTCGTGCAGTACCTGCCGGTGACGCTCGACCAGCTGCGCAGCGTGCTGCAGGCGAAGCCGACCACACTCGCGGATGTGCCGCCGGGACTGGCGCGCGACTGGATCCTGCCGGACGGGCAGGCGCGCATGGAGGTGCATATACGCAACGGCGCTTCCGACAGCGCCTCGCTGAACCGGTTCCTGCGCGAGGTGCGCACGGTCTATCCGCAGGTATCGGGCTCGGTGGTGACCATCGTGGAGAGCGCGGTGACCATCGTGTCGGCATTCAAGATCGCCGCCCTGTCGGCGCTGGCGATGATCACGCTGATCCTGCTGATCGCGCTGCGCAGGCTGCGCGACGTGGCGCTGGTGCTGGCGCCGCTGCTGCTGTCGGCGATGCTGACGGTGATCGTGTGCCACCTGCTGCGCCAGCCGCTCAACTTCGCCAACATCATCGCGCTGCCGCTGCTGCTCGGCGTCGGCGTCAGCTTCAACATATATTTCCTGATGAACTGGCGTGCCGGCATGCGCGACCCGCTGGCGTCGCCGACGGCGAAGGCGGTGCTGTTCTCGGCGCTGACCACCGGCACCGCGTTCGGCTCGCTGGCGTTGTCGCACCACCCAGGCACCGCCAGCATGGGAAGGCTGCTGCTGATGAGCCTGGCCTGCACGCTTCTTGCAACGCTGGTGTTCGAGCCGGCGCTGCTGCCGCGCCGGAGACAGGACCCGCAGTAATGCGCCAGACGTTGGTTGCCGCCGCTGCATCCTTGCTGCTGCTCGGAGGCACGGCGCAGGCAACCGGCCGCATCCCGGTGCGCGTCGTGGTGATCACGACCTTCGAGCTTGGGGCCGATACCGGTGACAAGCCGGGGGAGTTCCAGGACTGGGTCGAGCGGCTGCCGTTGCCGACGGTGATGTCGTTTCCGCAAGGCTACCACCCGCTGCGCTGGAACGCGTCGCTCGGGGTGCTCGGCATCGTCAGCGGCGAGGGGCCTGCGCGGATGGCGGCGTCGATCACGGCACTTGGCGACGATCCGCGCTTCGACCTGTCCCGTGCCTACTTCGTGCTGGCCGGCATCGCCGGGATCGATCCCAGGATCGGCTCGGTGGCGTCCGCGGCGTGGGCGAGGCATGTGGTGACCGGCGAGGCCCATGAGATCGACGCCCGCGAGATCCCGCCCGGCTGGAGCACCGGCTACGTGCCGCTGACCCGCAGCACGCCGTTCGAGCAGCCTGCGCCACCGCCTTCCGGGATCTGGGGCGGCTCGATGTACACCCTCGATCCCGGCCTGGTGGACTGGGCGTATGAACTGACCCGGGACACCAGGTTGCCGGACAGCCAGCCACTGATGGCAATCCGGGCCCGGTACACCCTGGATGAAGCGGCGCGCCGGCCACCCTTCGTGCTGGAGGGTGACACGCTCGCCTCCGGCATCTTCTGGGTCGGCGGCCGCATGAACGACTGGGCCGAGCAGTGGGTGCGCTACTGGACGCACGGGCAGGGCGTCTTCGCCACCACCGCCGAGGAGGATGGCGGCATGATGCAGGCGCTGACCTTCCTGGCGCAGGCGCACAAGGTCGACCTGTCCCGCGTGCTGGTGCTGCGCACGGCGAGCAACTACGACATGCCCCCGCCGGGACAGACCCCCGCCGAGCTGCTTGCCCGGGAGGGCGGTGGCGGTACCGGCTACTCCGCCTACGTGCCTTCGCTCGACAGCGCCTATCGCGTCGGCAGCCGGGTCGTGCTGGAGCTTGCGACGCACTGGAGCCGCACGCGCGACCATCTGCCCGGTCGTCGATAAAGACTCTGAACCCGAATTTACTGGCTCGGAACCCTCTCGGAGCCATGATCGCCCGGGCGGACCGCTGCCAACCGGCGTAGATGGGGCATGCCACCGCGACAACCCGCCGCCGGGCCGCAGGAGCCTTCATGAGCCGCATGCTGCTGATCGAGGACGATGCGGAGACGGTCGACGAGGTGTCCGGCTATTTCCGCAGCCGGGGCTACGAGGTCGATTGCGCGTCCACCGGGCCAGATGGACTGAGGCAGGCCAGGGACGGCGCGGCGGATGTCCTGGTCGTCGACCGCATGCTGCCCGGGCTCGACGGGCTGGAGATCCTGGGCCTGCTCAGGCGCAGCGAGATCCGCACGCCGGCGCTCGTGCTCAGCGCGCTGTGCGAGATCGACGATCGCGTGCGCGGCCTGCGCGCGGGTGGCGACGACTATCTCGGCAAGCCGTTCGCGCTGAGCGAACTCGCCGCCCGCATCGAGGCTTTGCTGCGCCGGCCGACGCACGGCGCCGAGACCATGCTGCGCGTCGGCCCGCTGGAGCTGAACCTGGTCAGCCATACGGCGAGGCGCGGTGGCCGGATACTGGAACTGCTGCCGCGCGAACTGCGCCTGCTGGAATACATGATGCGTCGCGTCGGCCAGACGGTGACCCGGACGATGCTGTTCGAGGACGTCTGGAGCTACAACTTCGCGCCACGCTCCAATCTCGTCGACGTGCACATGGGCCGGCTGCGGCGCAAGCTCGACCTCCGGGGCGAGGAGGAGCTGCTGACCAATGTGCGCGGCGTCGGCTTCGTCCTGAAGTCGCCATCCTGACGCCAGGACCATCACCCGTGTCCAACCGCGCGATCACCACCCCGGCCGCAGCAACCCCCGCGCCCGCAACTCCATCCGCGACCATGGCACTGCCCGGCACCACCCTGCTGGACCGGCTGCGACGGGCCGCCTCGTCCACCATCTTCCGCTGGACGCTGTCCATCTCCGGTGGCTTCGCCGGCATGGCGTTGCTGCTGTTCGGCTTCATCTACTGGCAGACCGCGCTGCACCAGCGGCAGAAGATCGACAGGACGATCCTGCTGGAGGCCCACCTGTTGGCGCAGGCGCCGGCCCGGGACCTGGAGGAGCCGAGGCTGGAAGCGCGTCTCGCAGCGTGGCTGGCCAACGATCCGCACGAGGTGCGCTATGCCGGCATCTTCCGGCGCGACGGCCGGCATCTCGCCGGCAACCTGCAGGCCATGCCGAAGCACCTGCCGGTCGACGGGCACGCCCGCCAGGCGGTGTTCAAGGGGATCGACCGCGACCATGACGGCGACGATCCGGAAGTCGTGCGCGCGGTGGCGACGGCAATCGGGCCCGACCGGGTGCTGTTGATCGGCTACGATCTCGACGAACTCGAGGACGTGCAGGACATCATCCGCCGTGCCCTGGAACTCGGCCTGGCACCGGCGCTGCTGCTGTCCATCGCCGGCGGGACCTGGCTCGCCTGGCGCGCGCAGAGCCGCATCGCCCGGCTGCACGCGGCGATCGGGCGGATCATGGGCGGCCAGTTGAGCGGGCGGCTGCCGGTCGATCACAGCGGCGACGATCTCGACCGGCTGGCGACGGCGGTGAATGGCATGCTGGACGAGATCGAGCGGCTGGTCGAAGGCATCCGTGGCGTCAGCGACAGCATCGCGCACGATCTGCGTACGCCGCTGACGCGGGTGCGGAACCGGCTGGAGCGCTCGCGCGACGAGGCCGGCACCCGTGACGAGTTCCAGGCCGCGGCGGACCGGGCGATCGCCTCGATCGACCAGGCCCTGGCGGTGGTCGCCAGCGTGCTGCGCATCAGCGCGATCGATCATGGGCGGCGTCGCGAGGCGTTCGCGCGCGTCGATCTTGCCGAGGTGCTGTCGGAGGCCGCCGAGCTCTACGAGCCGCTCGCCGAGGAGAAGGGCGTGGCGCTGCTCCTGCAGTCGCGCCCGGGATCGATCGTCGTCGGCGATCACGACATGCTGCTGGAGGCGGTCGGCAACCTGCTGGACAACGCCATCAAGTTTGCCCCGGTGCAGACCCCGGTGATCCTCGCGCTGACGGCGGAGACCTACGGCCTGCGCATCCGCATCATCGATCGGGGCCCCGGCATCGTCCCCGGCGAGCGCGACCGTGTGCTGCAGCGCTTCTATCGCTCGGAACGCAGCCGGAGCGTGCCCGGCAACGGACTCGGGCTAAGCCTGGTCGCAGCGGTGATGGCGCTGCATGGCTTCAGGATGGAGATCGAGGACGCCGGTCCCGGCTGCATCATCGACCTGCACTGCCAGCCCGCCTTGCCATGGGTCCTCCACAACCAGCAGCACAGCCTGGCAGCAGCACATCCGGACGCGTCATGAAGACGGCCGAAGACTGGCGTCGCTGTGTCAGCAACCTGCACCACGCCATCGAGCGCCTGCAGGCGACGACGGACGACATCCCCCCGGAACTGGCAGCGCTGAAAGATCGCCCGGCGTCGGATGTCGCACTCCTCCTGGAGCGCCATCTGACGACCTTCGGCGACTACACCGTCGCCCTGTCCTGCCTGCAGGCGCACCTCGCGAAGCTCGGCATCATCCCGATCCAGGGTGGCGCGCAGGACTGATCCGCGCCCGCCGGTGCGCTGCAGGCGACAACCAAGGCTAGATCATCATGCCGCCGGAGACCTCGATGCGCTGGGCGTTGATCCAGCGATTATCGTCGGACAGCAGCCCCGCGATCATCGGGCCGATATCGTCCGGCAGCCCCGGCCGGCCGAGGGCCGTCGCCTCCGAGATCCGCCGGTTGATCTCGGGGTTGTCGCGCACCATTCCGCCGCTGAAGTCGGTCTGCACGGCGCCGGGCGCCACCGTGTTGGCGGCGATCCCGCGCGTGCCGAGCTCCCGCGCCAGATACCGTGTCAGCACCTCGACCGCCCCCTTCATGGAAGCGTAGGCGGCACTGCCGGGATAGGCGAAGCGGGTCAGGCCGGACGATACGTTGACGATCCGGCCACCATCGGCGATCAGCGGCAGCAGCGCCTGGGTCAGGAAGAACACGCCCTTGAAGTGGACGCGGTAGAGCGCATCGAAATCCGCCTCGGTCACCTCGGCGATCGGTGCGTGATGCGATGTGCCGGCGTTGTTCACGAGGTAGTCGAACCGCTCGGCGCCCCAGCCTTGCAGGACCTTGCGTATTTCCACCGTGAAGGCTGGAAAGGCGGCGCTGTCACCGGTGTCGAGCCTGAGCGCGGCTGCCCGTGCCCCCGCCCGCTCGACGGACGCGACCACCGCGTCGGCGGCCTCACGGTTGCTGTTGTAGGTGAAGATCGAGCTGACGCCCCGCCGGGCGAGCGCCTCGACCGTCGAGCGGCCGAGGCCGCGGCTGCCGCCGGTGACGAGTGCGATGCGGGATTGTGCGGGCATGGTGGCCTCCATCGGTTGAAGGTCTCCATCTGGGCCGCTCCGATTGCGCGGGTTAGGCCACGGTGGCAGTCAACATTGTTTTGCCCAGCGGAATAGAGCCATGGATCGTCTGACCACGCTCGACCTGTTCGTGCGCATTGTCGACCGGCGCAGCTTCACCGCGGCGGCGGCGGACCTCGGCATCTCGCGTCCGGTCGCGACCGCCAGCATCAAGGCCCTGGAGCAGCGGCTCAAGACACGGCTGCTGCACCGCTCCACCCGTCATGTGCAGCCGACCGTCGAGGGCGAGATCTACTACCACCGGTGTGTCGCGGTGCTGGCGGATCTCGAGGACGCCGATCGTGGCGCCAGCGGGGCGGTGGCCGGGCTGCTACGCATCGATGTCTCGGGATATCTCGCCCGCACCGTGCTGCTGCCGGCGCTGCCCGCTTTCCTGGCGCAGCATCCGGCCCTCACCCTGCATCTTGGCGAGGGTGAACGCTACGTGGACCTGGTGCGCGAGGGCGTCGATTGCGTGGTGCGTGCGGGACCGCTCGCCGACAGCGACATGGTGGTGCGGCGCCTGGGGGTCATGGAGGAGATCACCTGTGCCAGCCCGGGCTATCTCGCCAAGCATGGTGTTCCCGCTGCACCCGATCGGCTGGACGGGCATGTGATGGTCGGCTTCGTCTCGTCCCGGACCGACCGGCCTCTGCCGCTGGAATTCACCGTCGACGGCAGGACGATCGAGGTGATGCTGCCCGCCCGCGTGCTGGTCGGTGGCGCTGATACGAGTGCCGCTGCCGCGCGGCTCGGGCTCGGCCTTATCCAGGCGCCACGCTACCGTTTCGACGACGACCTTGCCTCGGGAGTCCTGGTCGAGGTGCTGGCCGAATTCCCCCCGACACCCACGCCGCTGGCTGTGCTCTATCCGAGCAACCGGCAGATGTCCCCGCGGGTCAGGGTGTTCGTCGACTGGCTGGTCGAGACGATCGGACCGCAACTGGACCGATCGCGACGATAGCCTGACGGCGATCAGCCCCCTGTCTTGGGTGCCAGCGCGGCCGTCGTTGCCGTATCGCCGCCGAGCCAGTCCGGATTATGTGCCGTGCCGTCGAAATGGTCGGTGGTCTTGAACAGCTCGTAGCGGCCTTCGGCAGCCTGCGTCTCGGTCTCCTGCAGGATGCGCTGCTCCTGCACGACGTCCATCGGGCGGAAGCTGCTGGCCGCCCGGAACGCCTGGTCGAGCGCACGCTGGTTGTCGATGCCGGTGATGACGACAGACGTCGGCCGGTTCAGCGCGTAGTGCAGGCAGTCGATCGGCTGTATCGCCGCACCGCTCTTCAGGATCACGCCGTTGGAGCCGCCGAACGGCTTCATGGTGATGACCGCGATGTTGTCCCGCAGCGCCACCGGCATGGCGAGGCGCGCGAACGAGCGGAAATGCGCGTCCATCACGTTCGACGGCATAAGCACCACGTCGAACTGGAAGCCGTTCCGGCGCGCCGCCTCCATCATCGCGATGTGGATGTGCGGGTCCTTGTGTCCGGTGAATCCGATATGGCGGATCTTGCCGGCCCGTTTCGCCGCCACCGCCGCCTCGATCGCACCGCCCGGTGCGAAGATGCGGTCGGGGTCGTCGAAACGCAGCACCTCGTGGAACATCCAGAGGTCGAGATGGTCGGTACGCAGCCTTCGGAGCGACTGCTCGAGCTGCTGGTTGGCGATGCCGGCATTGCGGCCATCCACCTTGGTCATCAGGAAGACACGGTCGCGGTAGCCGCCCTGGCCGAGTGCCGCGCCCATGCGGCGCTCGCTCTCGCCCTTGTTGTAGTCCCAGGCGTTGTCCATGAAGTTCATGCCGCGATCGATCGCCGCATGGCAGAGCCTGATCGACTCCGCTTCCTCGATGCCGGGCTTGGCGAAATGCGAGCCGCCGAAGCCGATCGCCGACACGGTGGCGCCGGTATTTCCCAGCTTGCGATAAAGCATCTCGCCGCGCAGCTCGCCCGGATCGGTGACACGCGGCAGCGGTGGCAGGGGATTGCTGCCGGTGCCGAGCCCGGTGGTGGCGGCGACCGCGGCGCTTGCCTTGAGAACGCCACCGGCGACGACGGTCTGGAACAGGGTGCGACGGTCCATCGGATGGTCTCTCAGGCCTCCGTCAGCCATTGCGGGTTCTGCCCGGTGCCGTCGAAATGCCCCGAGATCTTGTAGTGCTCGGTAGAGCCGGTGCGGCCGACCTCTGCGCTGCGGGCCAGCAGCGCGTTGCGGAACTCGGGCGACGGTGGCGTGAAGGTCCGCACCGCCTGCAGCGCCTGGTGCAGGATCGGCATGCTGTCGATACCGGTCACCTGCAGGCTGACCGGCAGGCCCATCGGATATTGCAGCATCTGGATCGGAGGCATGACGCGCGACTTCAGGATGAAATTATCACCGAACGCCTTCATGCCGATGATGCCGGTGTCGTGCGCGAGCGCGATCGGGACCACCGTCTGCTCGAAGCTGTCGTAGTGCGCGTCCATGATGTTCAGCGGCATCTGTACGGTGTCGAAATGGAAATCGTGCTGGTCCGCGACCGCGAACATGTGGGCGTGGATCTTCGGACTCTTGTGCCCGGTAAAGCCGATGTAGCGCAGCTTGCCCTGCTCGCGCGCGCGCAGCACCGCCTCGAGCGCGCCACCTGCTGCAAAGACGCGCTCGGGATCGTCCATCCGGATGATCTCGTGGAACTGCAGCAGGTCGAGATGATCGGTCTTGAGGCGGGTCAGCGAAGTCTCGATCTGGCCCATCGCGGCCTGCGCGGTGCGGCCGTCGATCTTGGTCATCAGGAAGGCCTTGTTGCGGTAGCCTTCCTGCGACAGCGCGCGCCCGAGCCGGACCTCGCTCTCGCCACCGTTGTAGTCCCAGCAATTGTCGCAGAAGTTGATGCCGGCATCGAGACCGGCATGCACGACGCGGATTGCCTCGGCGTTGGTCATGCCGCCCGGCTTGGCAAGATGGAATCCACCCATGCCGACCAGCGACACCGCCTCGCCGGTGCGGCCCAGCCGACGGTACTTCATGTCCGGATGTTGCGGGATGGACGCGGTGACGGTGCCGGGGGCGGGTTTGGCGGCATCGTCGATGGCGGCGGCGGCGGCCGGAGCGGATGGCATGACGTCGAGTGCGGCGGTCGCGCCGACCCCGGCCGCGGTGGTCTTGATGAAGTCGCGTCTGTTCATGAGGAGTGATCCTTGCTGAGGCGCGTCATTGCGTTGAGGACGCGCAGCGCGGCGCAGGCGCCGCCATAGCCGTTATCGATGTTCACGACGGTGACGCCGGGCGAGCAGCTGGCGAGAATGGCGTCGAGCCCCGCGCGGCCGCCCGCGGCGACGCCGTAGCCGACCGACGTCGGCACCGCGATCACCACGCCCGGCACCAGGCCGCCGATCACGCTGGGCAGCGCCGCATCCATGCCGGCCACCACGATCACCACCTCGTGCCGGCGCAGTTCCTCGACACGGTCAAGCAGCCGCCAGAGGCCAGCGACGCCGACATCGACGATCTCCGTGCTGTCATGTCCAGAGAAGCGCAGCGTCCGCGCCGCCTCGCGCGCCACCGGAACATCCGACGTGCCGGCGGTCACGATGGCGATGCGCGGCCCGGAATGTCCCGCGACCGGAGCCGGGTCGCCCTGCCACGCGGTCTGCGAGACCGGGTCCCAGTCGAGCCGGCTTCGAACCGGCGTCGGCAGGGCGTCGAACTTCGCGGCATCCAGGCGTGTCAGCAACAACGAGCGAGCCGGGTCGGACTCCAGGATAGCGCCTACCTGGGCGGCAGACTTGCCGGCGCAGTAGATCGCCTCGCCGAAGCCGATCCGGGCGGTGCGCTCGAGGTCGAGCTTGAACTCGCTCATGGTGCGACCAGGAAGGCACTGCCGGTCCGGTAGGGCGCGAAGCGCACCGGACGCACCTCGCCGGCGCGTCGTGCCAGCGCCTCGATCTCCTGCAGCAGACCGGAAGGTTCCGCAGGCAGGGCGGCGAGGGCGCCCGGATCGAGTTCCACCACCATGCCGTCGGCGCGCACCCGGCAGCGCACGGTGGCGGGTCGCAGGCGTCGTGTCACGGTGCGCTCGACATCGTGCACCAGGGCAAGCGTCGCCGGTTCAATGGCGATCCCGGTCTCGATCCGGCTCGACAGGCACGGTGCCGAGGGCAAGTCCGACAGCGTCCCGAGCCCAAGCAGCCGGGCGATGCGCCGGACCATCGCCTTGTCGATCCCCGCCTCGACGAAGGGATGCCGCACGCCGTGCAGGCGCGCGGCTTCGAGGCCGGGACGATACTCGCCAAGATCGTCGGTGTTGGTGCCGGACAGCACGATGACGCCGGTCGCGGCGAGGCGGCGGACTATGCTGCCATACAGACTTGTCTTGCAGAAGAAGCAGCGATTGACCGGGTTGGCGCGGTAGTCGGCATCGGCGAACTCGCCGGCGTCGAAGATCTCCAGCCGCCAGCCATGCAGCTCGGCGAGGGCCCTGGTCCGTTCGGTGGCTTCGGATGGCACCGCGGGCGAGGTGGCATGGTGCATCGCCACACCGGCTCCGAGCACCGCATGGGCTGCCGCCGAGAGCGTGAGGCTGTCGATGCCACCGCTGACCGCGACCGCAGCCCCGGTGCCACGCAGGGTTGCCAGGTTGGCCCGCAGGCGAGCCAGGGCTTCCCCAGCCTGAGCGTCCTGCGCCGGGTTGATGTCGTCAGCGTCCATCGTTCTCTCCGCTTGCCGCCTGCTCGGCGCGGCGCCTGAGCGCCTGCCGGCCGGCGTGGCCTAGCGCCGTCCCCACATGGTCGGCCTCGGCCTTGCCGGTGCGCTGCCCGGGCCGGTCCACCAGCTTGACCTGCACAGGCAGCCCGTCGACGGACACCTGGCTCAGGCTGCGGTGAAGCGCCCGCCCCTCGACCATGTGAGTTCGCAGACCGATGGTGGTGGTCTCGGTGAAGCAGGCCGCGACCACGTCATCCAGCCGGTCCGGCACCACCAGCACCTGCACGTGTACCGCAAGCCGGCCCTTCTTGCCGATGGTCGGCCATTGCACGACATCGTGCACCCCGGGCAGGTCGCGCAGCCGGTCGAGGCCGGTGGCGAGATCCTCGCCCGACTGGTCGTCGATCTCGAAGCCGATCACCGCCAGCAGACGATGCGCGGCGGCGGTGTCGCGCTCGGTCGCACCGGTCTGCAGCACCAGGGCGCGCAGGCAGTTGCTGAGGCCGGGAAGGCGCCTGGTGCCGAAGCCGATCCCGGTCGCGCCCATTCGCCCGGATGGACGCGAACGCAGCCGGCCGGAGTCGGCCAGCCAGGCCAGGATGGCGGCACCGGTCGGGGTGACGCGCTCTCCGGCAACGCCGTCGTCGACGATCTCGAAGCCTTCCAGCAATATGGTCGTTGCAGGCGCGGGGACCGGCATGATGCCGTGCGCGGTTCGCACCCGGCCGGAGCCGAGGGGCAGCGCCGAGACGCTCCAGCCGGTTTCCTCGCCCAGCCTGGCGATCAGCCATGAAGCAGCCACGATGTCGGCGATGGAGTCCGCGGCGCCGACCTCGTGGAAGGCGACCTCGTCGGCCGGCACGCCATGCACACGGCCCTCGGCCTCGGCGAGCCGCCCGAAGATCCCGATGGCGATTCCGGTGACGGCCGGCTCCAGGTCGGATCCGCTCAGCCGGGCGCGGATATGGCTCCAGTGCGTGTGCCCATGGCCATGTCCATGCTCGTGTCCATGCTTTTGGTCATGCGTATGGTGGTGGTCGTGTCCTGCGGAGACCGTCGTGTCGACCACGTCGAAGCGGCTCCCGGTGAGGATGCCGTCATCGTGACGCTGAAGGCTGCACGAGACCGGGGCCAGGCGTCGCACGCATTCCGAAAGCGCTTCGGCATGCTGCGGAAAGGCGTCGAGCAGGGCGGCGGTAAACATGTCCCCTGCCACCCCGCCGATGGCATCGAGATGGATATGCATCACGGGTGCGCCATGCGACCGGCTGGCAACGTCAGCGATCGGTGACGCGCGACGGGTTGGCGTTCTGGTCGCCGCTCTGCACCGGCTGTTTCTCCGGAGTGTCCTTGGGCGGTGCGGGACGCGTGCCGCCGGGATCGGTTCCGCTCACGGGCGTGTTGGCGGTGGTCTTCTCGTCCTCGGCCATGCGGCCTCCCATGCTGGTCCGCGTCGATGCGGCGGTCCTGTCAGCGCCGTGGCACCGACAATGTTCCGGAGCGGCTGACGTGGCGGCGGACCCGTGATACGGCAAGAGCCATGGCTGGGCTCCGCTTATTCGCCACGCGCCGGTTCTCCTTCACGCGCCGGTCGTTCCTGGGCGGCCTGCCGGCGGCTGCAGGGATCGCGGCGTCGCATCGGCCCGCCGCCGCTGCCGCCACGCCGGTTTTCCGCGCGCGGCACCAGCCCGGCGTCACGATGCAGCCACCGGTCCTGCTGTTCGTGGCGTTCGATGTGCTGGCCAGCGAGCCGGCGATCCTGCGCCGTGCCATGCGTGTCATGGCCGAGCGCGCCGAGGCGCTGGCCCGGGACCATGTCGTGCTGACCCTCGCGGTCGGCGGCACGCTGTTCGACGGGCGAAACGGCCTGGCCGGGTTGCGTCCGCGCCACCTCGAGGCAGCGCCGGCAAGCGTCGCGGACCAGGGCGGCGACCTGCTGCTGCAGATCGGCGCCGCCACGCCGTGTGCAGCCGCCGATGGCCTGCGCGACGTGATCGCATGCACCCATGACCTCGTGGCGCCGCGCTGGAAGCTGAACGGCTTCCGCCGGGGCGATACCGGCGCCACGGCCGGCTCGCCCTGGATCGGGCCGCAGCAACGCGACGAACCGGCCTGGACCCACGGCGGCAGCTACCTGCTGGTGCGGCGGACGCGGCAGTTCGTCGAGCAGGGCGGCCGGCAACCTGGGTCCGGCTACGGTTACGACCACGGTGTCGATGCCGCCGGGCAGTTCGACATGGGCGACATCCTGTGCCGCTACCGGGCGCGGCCGGATGCTGCCGATGACAACCTCTTCCTTGCGCTGCCCGGGGTGCGCGCCGGACATGCCGGCTTCGGGCAGGCGCTGCTGGATGCCATGACGGCCGCCTGACCGGTGGGGACACGCTAGGCTGTCCACGCACCGCGACGGGCGGCGGCGGGAGAGCCGGCGTGATGGCGAACAATCGATCCCGGCTTTGCGTGCTCTCCCTGCTGTGCCTCGCCGCCTGTGACCCCGGCGTGGTCATGCGTGGCTACGTCGACGTGCCGGAGCCCGGCGGCGGCATGCAACAGGTCGGGCTGGTCTGCCGGGAACTCTACAGTCCGCGCTCCGAGACCTTCAGCATCAGCGGCATCACCCTGCCGTTCGGTGCGGTGATCAAGGCGCAGGTCGGCGGGGTATCCTTCGCCGACACGACGCAGGCGGTGTCCGACCGGATCGAGGGCATGGATCTGCAGCAGATCGCCATCTGCGAGGCGCTGATCCTGCTGCCGTCGCAGCCTGACCTCGAGCAGACCCTGAAGGACTATGTCGGCCTGGACGGCTACCTCGCCCAGGAGATCGCGACCCTCAACAGCTCGACCTCGCCGTCGCAGTATCGCGGCACCATCGCCATCCTGGCCGCCACCCCGGCGACGGTGGCGCCGTCGACACTTGCGGTCGTGCGGAGTGCCGTCGCGCGCGCCGGTACGCTGCCCCCGCAACAGGCGCTGCCGCTGCGCGACTTCGGCCGCGTGCCGATCGACACCTTCTCCGAGCAGCCGCTGCTGCTGGCACCTTCTCTCAGGCCGCCAGTTCCGCGAGCAGCTCCCTTGCGTGCGTAAGATCGGCGACGAAGGCGGCATATTCACGCCGCTTCGCCTCCTCGTCCGGCAGCCGCAGCAGGTAGGACGGGTGCACGGTGACGAAGCCCTGGGTGTTTCCCTCCAGCGGGATCGGCCGGCCGCGCTCGCGCGAGATGGTCACCGTCCGGCCCAGTACCGCGCGGGCGGCGGTGGCGCCGAGCATCAGCAGCAGGGCCGGACGCACCAGCCGCCGTTCCTCGGCCAGCCATGGGGCGCAGGCGGTGATCTCGCTGTTGTCCGGCTTCTGGTGGATGCGCCGCTTGCCGCGCGGCTCGAACTTGAAGTGCTTCACCGCATTGGTGACGTAGACCGCCTGCCGGTCGATCCCGGCCTCGCGTATGGCGCGGTCGAGCAGCTGGCCGGCAGGCCCGACGAACGGCCGGCCCGCAAGATCCTCCTGGTCGCCCGGCTGCTCGCCGACCATCATCATCGCCGCATCCTGCGGACCCTCGCCGAACACCGTCTGCGTCGCCGGCTGCCAGAGCGGGCAGCGCCGGCACCCGGCCGCGTCCCTGGCGAGCGCCGCGACCGAGGCCGGAAGGGTGTCCGCCAACAGGTCGCCGATGGCGGGCTCACCCGGTTCGACGAGCGACTGGGCTGCCTTCGGACGCGTTGCAGCCTTGGGCGTCGGGGCGGTCTTCGGCATCGGAGCAGTCTCCAGCATGGTCCTGGTGCGCTCTTGCGCCGCGCGCACCAGTTCGGGAATGGCGGCGGCCTCGGGCAGGTTGCGCCAGTATTTGCGCGGCATCTCCGACGTCATCGCCGAGACCTTCAGCCGCGCCGGATTGAAGATCGAGCTGAAATAGGCGCGCCAGTAGCGCTCCAGCGCGTCGTCGTCCGGCACCTGCGAGGGGTCGGCGCCGGGGCTGAAATCGACCTGACTGCCGGTCCAGTGCAGGCTGCGGTACGGCGTCAGGATCGAGAACACCATGGTGGCGAAGCGGCGCACGAAGAAGTCGGCATTGGCCTCGACGATGAAGTGGTCGGGCTCGAACCACGACACATAGCGGGTAACGCCCTCCTCCTCGACCGCCCGGAAGCGCACGAAGGCGCGCATCTTGTGGGTGTCGCGCCGCACCGACTGCGAGAGCCGGATGGCGCGCGCGACCTGCGGGTCGGTGACGTCCTCGATCACCCGCTTCTCGCCCCGGCTGGTGCGCCAGATCAGGCCATACAGCAGCGCGAATCGCTCCGGCTCGCGGGCCTGGATCACCGTCTGCGCCAGCTCGACCAGTGGCCGAGGCACGCTGAATGCTGCGGCGGCAGCGGGTTGCGGCGGCTGTTCGGTGCCCGCGAAGAGGTCGTCCGGCGCGCCCACCGACCAGATCACCGCCTCGGGAGGGACGCCCTCGATGGCGAGATCGCGTGCCGCCGCGCGCCAAGCCGCGAAATCCACTTCATGGGCAAGGACGACATTCCGCATGCCGGCCTCAAAGCAGGCTGAGCTGCGCCGGTTTCCTGCTGACCCGTGCCGCCAGCCGGACGCTGTCCAATTCGCCGCGCGGCGTGTGGTCGGCCGCCACCACGAAGGGCGCGATGGCGGCGATCGAGATGCGCAGGCGGGCAAGGTCGTCCATCCGCAGGCTGCGGTGCCGTCGCGCGGTGAGGATGCGCCCCACCGACTTCACCCCGAAGCCGGGCACACGGAGCAGCGCCTCCTTGTCGGCGCGGTTGACGTCGACCGGGAACATCTCGCGGTGCTGCAGCGCCCAGGCCAGCTTCGGGTCGCGCTCGAGGTCGAGGTTGCCGGAACTGTCCGTGGTCAGTTCCTCGACGCCGAACCCGTAGAACCGCAGCAGCCAGTCGGCCTGGTACAGCCGGTGCTCGCGCAGAAGCGGCGCCGGTCGGAGCGGTAGGGCCACCGCCGCATCCGGGATCGGCGAGAAGGCCGAGTAGTAGACCCGCTTCAAACCATACGATCCATACAGGTTGGTGCTGGTGCGCAGGATGGTGCGGTCGGAGCTCGCATCCGCGCCGATGATCATCTGGGTGGACTGGCCAGCCGGCGCGAACCGGCGCGGCTTCGCCCGGCCCGGTGCGGTCTTCTCGCGGGCGGCGTCGATGCCGAGCCGGATGCGGCCCATCGAGCGCCTGATGCCGCCCATGTCCTTCTCCGGCGCGTAGTCGGCGAGCGCCGCCTCGGTGGGGAGTTCGACGTTGATCGAAAGCCGGTCGGCCCAGCGCCCGGCCTCCTCGAGCAGCAGCGGATCGGCGTCCGGAATGGTCTTGAGGTGGATGTAGCCGCGGAATCCGTGCGTCTCGCGCAGCGTGCGGGCGACGCCGATCACCTGCTCCATGGTGTAGTCCGGCGACTTGATGATGCCGGAAGACAGGAACAGCCCCTCGATGCAGTTGCGCCGGTAGAAGCCGAGCGTGAGGCGGACCACCTCGTCCACCGTGAAGCGGGCCCGGCGCACGTTCGAGGAGGCGCGGTTGATGCAGTAGGCGCACTCGAACAGGCAGGAGTTGGTCAGCAGGATCTTGAGCAGCGAGATGCAGCGGCCGTCCGGCGCATAGGCGTGGCAGATGCCCATGCCTTCGGTGGAACCGACGCCGTCCTTGGCGCCACGACTGTCGCGCTTGTCGGTGCCGCTCGAGGCGCAGGACGCGTCGTATTTCGCGGCGTCGGCCAGGATCTCGAGCTTCTGGAGAAGTTCCACTTAGCCATGTTCCTGTATTGTTCGCTCGCATGCAAGCCTCTGGGTATCCATGCGCGGGAGCTCTGAACGCACGTGCCGGAACCTTGTTGCGATGCACAAACTCACTCTCATGTTAGTGAATTTACAGCGAAACGTTCTGGTGCCCATTCTCGCGTCAAATGCGTCCCCGACAGAGGGACCTGAAGGAGGAGCGGAATGTTCGCGCAATCGCGCCACATGTTTTGGCTGGCCCTGCCCATGGCCCTCGCGGCGGCCCCGGCCGCGCACGCCTCGTCCTGCGAGACGATCTCGCCGACGGCCTTCAACCTCGGCGGCGGCGCGACCGTCGTCTCTGCCCAGGGCACCGAAGTCACCGGCGGCAGCTTCCTGCCCCCCGGCTATACCGCGTCGATCACCGGCCTGCCGGCGTTCTGCCGGGTGCAGATCACGGCGTCCTCGAACGGCAATCCCGCGCAGTCGCTCATTTCCATCGAGGCCTGGCTGCCGGAGCAGGGCTGGAACGGTCGCTTCATCGGCACCGGCAACGGCGGCTACGCCGGCACCCTCGACTACGTGGCGCTGTCGCAACGCCTGCAGGAAGGCTTTGCCGTCGCCAACGACGACCTCGGCACCGGGCTACGTTATGCCTGCAACCCGCTTTCCTGCGGCGACGCGACCGGCGGCGGCAGCAAGCCCGGCGGGCTTTACGGCAATCCCCAGTCGATCAGGGATTTCGGCTACGCCGCGACCCATGTGATGACGCTGGTCGGCAAGCAGGTGACCGCGGCGCTGTACGGCAACCAGCCGGCGCACAGCTACTTCGCTGGCTGCTCCACCGGCGGCCAGAACGCGTTCTCCGAGAGCCAGCGCTTCCCCACCGACTACGACGGCATCCTGGCCGGCGCGCCGGCGCACAACCGCACCCACCAGATCGCCTCGAGCCCCGCGCTCTACGCCAATGCCCGCGAGCCCGGCGGATACCTGACCAACGCCGCCCTCGCTCTCATCCACGGCAATGTCCTGGCGCGATGCGCAGGTCACGATGGCGGGCTCGCGACCGACGATTTCCTCGAGCAGCCCTATTCCTGCCCTGCCGACGTCCACCAGCTGATCTGTCACGGCGTATCCGAGGAGGTGCCGTGCACCGATCCTACATCGGCGAAATGCAGTTGCCTCACGCCTGCGCAGGCGACGACGATCGGTGTCTACTGGAACGGCGTGAACGACGATCTCGGACGTCGCGAACAGCCCGGTTTCGAGCGCGGCGCGGAAGAGCCGATCCCGCTTACAGCGGCAAACGGCTTCATCGGCGACATCGGCCTCACCTGGACGCAGATCCAGGCCGAACCGGACTTCGACAGCCTGTTCTACTGGATCTACGGCCCGTCGTGGCAGTGGCCTTCCCTGCTGACCAAGCACCGGAACACCAATGTGCTGATCAGCAAGGCCTTGGATGCCGCGGATGCGTTCCCGATCGGCGGCGACAGCTTCGCCGGCACGGTCAATGCAAACAGCACCAACCTGTCCGCCTTCGCCAGGCACGGCGGCCGCATGCTGCTCTACCAGGGTTACGACGATCCGCTGATCCCTAGCGCCACGGCGATCAACTACTACACGGCGGTGTTCGCCACCGATCCTGTAAAGGTGAACAGCTATCTCCGCCTGTTCATGGCGCCGGGCGTCGAGCATTGCGACGGCGGGCCTGGCGCCAACAGCTTCGGCGCCACCTCGCAGCCACTGCCGCCGGTGCCGCTCGACCGGCAGGACGATGCCCTCGGCGCGCTGATTGCCTGGGTCGAGCACGGCGTGCCGCCAACCCGGATCACCGCGACCAAGTACCTCAACGACACGCCCGCGAGCGGCATCGCGTTCCAGCGTCCGCTTTGCCAGTATCCGCTGCACGCGGCCTATCGCGGCGGCGATGCGAACCAGGCCGGCTCGTTCGCCTGCGTGCCGTCCGCACCCGTGCTCGACCAGATGACCGACCCACACTGGGGCGATTGAAAACGACCGTTCTCGCTACCGGCCGCAAGAGCCGGATCCGGACAAAGGGGGAAACAGATGACCGTCCAATATGCGGATCACCGGGACGACGCACCGATCGAGGACCGCCGCTACGACGCGGCAGCGCGCAAGGCGATCCGCGTGCTGCTGCCGATGATAATCCTGATCTATCTGCTGTCGTATCTGGATCGCACCAACGTCGCGCTGGCCAAGCCCGCATTCCAGCGCGATCTCGGCATCGGGCCGGCGGCCTACGGCCTGGGTTCAGGACTGTTCTTCATCGCCTACGCCTTCCTGGAAGTGCCGAGCAACCTGCTCGCCTACCGGATCGGTCCACGCCGCTGGATCGCGCGCATCGCCGTCACCTGGGGCATCGTCTCGGTCGCCATGGTGTTCGTGCGCGGCGACCTGTCGTTCTATGTCCTGCGCGTTCTGCTCGGCGCCGCCGAGGCCGGATTGTTCCCGGCCCTGCTGTATCTGATCACAAGCTGGTTCGCCTATCGCGAGCGCTCGATCATGGTGGGCTGGCTGTATGTCGCGCCGCCGCTCGCCATCATCTTCGGAAACCCGTTCGGCGGGCTGCTGATGGAGCTGAACGGGGCCGGCGGGCTGCAGGGCTGGCAGTGGATGTTCCTCATCGAGGGACTGCCGACCATCGCGATGGGCGTGTTCCTGTGGTTCCGCCTTCCAGACCGGCCGCGCTCGGCCACCTGGCTGAATCCGGAGGAGGCAGCCGTGCTGGAACGCCGCGCCATCGCCAACACGGAGCAGCGCGCAGCCATCGAGTCGCATGGCTGGACCAAGGGGCTCGGCTCCGCCACCACCCTGCTGATCGGCACCATCTACTTTCTCAACCAGGTCGGCTGGAACGGCCTGGTGTTCTTCGCCCCGGGCGCCATCCACCAGATGAACGTGACGTCGCCGCTGCTGCTCGGCATCGTCTCGAGCAGCATCGGCATCGGCGCCCTGATCGGCGTGCTGGTCATTCCCCGCCTGCATCGACGGGTGCCGAGCGACAGCCTGTTCCTGGCCGCCGTGACGATCGGTTTCCTGCTCTGCGGGCTCGGCTTCGGCAGCACCGGCAACCACGTGCTGCAGATGCTGTTCATCGTCTGCGGCGCGATCTTCGGCGTCGGTGTGCTGCCGGTATACTGGGCGGTCGCCATGCGCCAGCTGAACGGCCTGCAGGCCGCCGCCGGGCTAGCCGCCATCAACACCATGGGCCTCTCCGGCGGCTTCGTCGGGCCCTACCTGTTCGGCCTGGCGGAGAGCTGGACCGGTCGCAGCAGCTCCGGCTTCTACCTGATCGCCATTGCCTCGGCATTGGCGCTGGTGCCGATCTTCCTGCTGAGCCGCGTCGCCCGCGAGGATGGAACGCAGGCCGCTACCCAGGGCGCCACCATGCCGGCCGCCGTCGCACGGACCGCGCTCGAATGACCGGACCAGATACAGCGGTCCGGACCACAGCCGGCCGGACCGGCGGAGTGCGATGATGGCGGGTGTGATCGACGGCGCGATGCAGGATTTCCCGCTCACCCTGGACCGGTTCCTCGACCATGCCGCGCGATGGCATCCAGGGTGCGAGCTGGTGACGGCCAGTCATGGCGGCGAGGTCGCGCGCGTCGGCTATGCCGGTTTGCGCGAGCGCAGCCGTCGCCTGAGCGCGCTGTTCGCCGACCTCGGGATCGTGCCGGGCGAACATGTGGCGACGCTCGCCTGGAACACGCAGGCGCATGTCGAGAGCTGGTATGCCATTATGGGTATGGGCGCCTGCTGCCTCACGCTCAATCCCCGCCAGACTGCCACCGAGCTCGGCAGGATGGCCGCGGCGGCGTCCTGCCGGGTCTTGATCGCCAGTGCCGACCTGCTGCCGCTGGCACGCGCGCTGTCCGCCGGGGCGCCCGGTATCGGCCACATCCTGGTCATCGACGGCGACGCGGTCATGCCGGCCGCCGCCGGGCCGCTGTCCACGGATGAGCGCCCGCTCGAACAGCCCCTCGAACCGCTGCTCGAGCGCATCGCCGCGGCCGAGCCGGACGGCATCGCCGCCGATCCAGGCTGGGGGCGTTTCGACGAGCGGTCGCCGGCCGGGCTGTGCTTCACATCCGGCACCACCGGGGCGCCGAAGGGCGTCACCTACACCCACCGCGCGACCTTCCTGCATACGCTGCGCCTGCTGCAGGCGGACGTGCTCGGCATCACCAGGCAGGACAGCGTGCTGGTCGGCGTGCCGATGGCGCACGCCAATGCCTGGGGGCTGCCCTTCGCGGTCCCGGCGGTTGGCGCGAAGCTGGTGCTGCCGGGGCGCCGGTTGGACGGTGCCAGTCTCGCCGCGCTGATCGAGCGCGAAGGCGTCACGCTCGCCGTCGGCGTGCCGACCGTCTGGCTCGGCCTGCTCGAGCATCTCGAAGCCCATGGCGGCAGCCTGCCGTCGCTCAGGCGTATCTGCATGGGCGGTGCCGCGATGCCGCCGGCGCTGATGGCCCGCCTCGAACAGCGGCTGGGCGTGGTGGTGCAGACCAGCTGGGGCATGACCGAGCTGTCGCCGTCCGGCACGGTGGCGCCGTTGAGCGCCACCGGGCGTTCGGCTGCCCTGAGCGGTCGGCCGGCGATCGGCGTCGACCTGCTGCTGACCGATGCCGACGGCGTGCCGCTGCCGCAGCAGCGCGGACCGGAGGGCCATCTGCGCGTGCGTGGCGCCGCCGTGATCGAACGCTATTTCGGCCAGGCCGAGCCAGCCACCGACGCCGCCGGCTGGTTCCCGACCGGCGATCTCGCCCGCATCGACGCGGACGGCAACCTTGCCATCACCGGCCGCTCGAAGGACCTGATCAAGTCAGGAGGCGAGTGGATCAATCCGGGCGCCATCGAGGCCATCGTCGGCGCGCATCCGGACATCTCGCTGGCCGCCGTGATCGGCCGGCAGGACGAGAAATGGGGCGAGCGGCCGATCCTGCTGGTGGAGACGCGGGATGATCGCGAGGTCTCCGGAGAGGATTTGATCGAGGCGCTGCGCGGCCGGGTCGCGTCCTGGTGGCTGCCCGACACGGTACTCCGGATCACCGCCATGCCGCTGACGCCCACCGGGAAGATCGACAAGACGCTGCTGCGATCGACATATGGGAGCGATTGAGGTGCGGCCGACCGGGGCAGGCAGCCAGCCTTCACCGCTGCGGGCGCGCGCGCGACCAGGAAGGCGGCAGCAGCTTGACGACAGAGACCACCACCCGGAGGAAGCGCCCGACCAAGGCCGAGCAGAGATCCAGCACCACCGAGCAGATCCTCGATGCGGCCGAGCACCTGTTCGCACGGCACGGCTTCTATGGCGTGACGCTGAAGGACGTCGCCGTCCGCGTCGGCGTGCACCACACGCTGCTGAACTACTATTTCAACGACAAGGCAGCCCTGTTCGAGGCGGTGTTCGCGCGGCGGGCGGCGATCTCCAGCAGCCGGCGCATGCAGGCGCTCGACCGCTACGAGGCGGAGTGCGGCGGCAGGCCTTCGGTCGAGGGCGCGGTGCATGCCTTCCTCGACACCGATCTCGAGCTCTACATCGAGGGCGGCGAGGCCTGGAAGAACTACGGCGCGCTCGGCGCCCAGGTGTCGAACACCCCCGACTGGGGGGCGGACCTGATGAGCCGGCATTTCGATCCCGTCGTCATGCGGCTGATCAGCCTGCTGCGCCGGGCCATGCCGGAGTGCCCGGCGGAAGACATCTTCTGGGGCTACAACTTCGTGACCGGCGCGCTGCTGCTGACGCTGGCCCGGACCGGGCGGATCGACAAGCTCTCCGGCGGCCTGTGCCATTCGGACGACTTCGCGGCGGTGAAGGACCGGATGGCGCGCTTCATGGCCGCCGGCTTCCACGCGCTGTGCCATTCCGAGCGGCGGCCGGAGCCAGAATCACCGGATTGAAGAACACCCACGGCCGGCAGCGTACGGGCGGCCCAGCAGAGGAAGTCGCGCCATGACGCTCGAAGGACGGGTCGCCATCATCACCGGGGCGGGTGGTGGGCTCGGTCGCCAGCATGCCCTGTTCCTTGCCAGGAGTGGCGCCGCAGTGGTCGTCAACGACGTCTCGCAGGCGGCGGCGGATGGCGTCGCGCACGAGATCGAGGCCTCGGGTGGCCGCGCGATGGCGGTCGCCGCCTCGGTGACCGACGACGCGGCGGTCCGGGGACTGGCGCGTCGGGTCACGGGCGAGTGGGGCCGGATCGACATCCTGGTCAACAATGCCGGCATCCTGCGCGACAAGAGCTTCGGCAAGATGACGCTCGACGCGTTCCGCGAGGTTGTCGAGGTGCACCTGATGGGTGCGGTGATCTGCACCCAGGCGGTGTGGGAGACGATGCGCGCGCAGTCGTACGGACGCATCGTCATGACGACCTCGTCCTCCGGCCTGTTCGGCAATTTCGGCCAGGCAAACTACGGCGCCGCCAAGATGGCCCTGGTCGGCCTGATGCAGACGCTGGCGATCGAGGGCGCGCGATACGGCATCCGGGTCAACTGCCTGGCGCCCACGGCGGCGACCGGCATGACCGCGGGGGTCCTGCCGCCGGAGAGCCTCGCCCGGCTCGATCCCGCCCTGGTCAGTCCGGGGCTGCTGGCGCTGGTCGGCGATGCCGCCCCGACCCGCATGATCCTGTGCGCCGGCGCCGGGCACTTCGCGACCGCCAGCATCGAGCTGTCGCAGGGGCGCCTTGTCGGCGGCGGCAATGACGCAGCCGCGCGGGTGGTTGCCGGACTCGACGCGATCGCCGACCGCAGCGGGGCCATCGTGCCGGATCGAGGATTCATCCAGGCCGAGCGCGAGGTCGCCAGCGCGACCCAGGCCGCGCCGGCCGCCCAGGGAGAATGAGCATGCGCGACGCAGTCATCGTATCGGTGGCCCGCACGCCGATCGGCCGTGCCTATCGTGGCGCCTTCAACGCAACGCCCGCGACCGAACTCGCCGCGCACGCGATCGGCGCGGCGGTGGCGCGTGCCGGCGTGGCCGGGGACGAGATCGACGACGTTCTGCTCGGCTGCGCGATGCCGCAGGGCATCCAGGTCACCATCGCCCGCAACGCGGTGCTGCGCGCCGGCCTCCCGGTCGGGGTGCCCGCGATGACGCTCGACCGGCAATGCTCGTCGGGCCTGATGGCGATCGCGACCGCGGCCAAGCAGATCATCGTCGACCGGATGGACGTCGTGCTCGCCGGCGGCGTCGAGTCGATCTCGCAGGTGCAGACCGAGGCCTACCGGCTGGACCGTGATCCGTGGCTCACGGCGCACCAGCCGGATGCCTACATGCCGATGCTGGAGACCGCCGAGGTGGTGGCCGCGCGCTACGGCATCGACCGCGAGCGTTGCGACCGATACGCGCTCGCCTCGCAGCAGCGCGTGCAGGCGGCGTTCGAGGCGGGCCGCTTCGACGACGAGATCATCCCGGTCTCGGCGCGCATGCGGGTGGTGGACAAGGCGAGCGGCGAGACCAGCATGCGCGACGTGACGCTGGCCCGCGACGAGGGCCCTCGTCCGGAGACCACGCTGGAAGGGCTCGGGGCGCTGAAGACCGTGCTGCCCGGCGGCACCGTCACCGCCGGCAACGCCAGCCAGCTTTCCGACGGGGCCGCCTGCAGCCTGCTGATGGAACGCGGCCTCGCCGAGCGGCGCGGGCTGGCGCCGCTCGGCCGCTATGTCGGCATGGCCGTTGCCGGCACCCGGCCGGACGAGATGGGGATCGGGCCGGTGTTCGCAGTGCCGCGCCTGCTCGAACGGTTCGGCCTCAAGGTCGAGGATATCGGCCTCTGGGAGCTGAACGAGGCGTTCGCGGTACAGGTCCTGTACTGCCAGGACCGGCTCGGCATTCCCGGGGAGCGCCTGAACGTGGATGGCGGCTCGATCGCCGTCGGCCACCCCTACGGCATGTCGGGCGCCCGGATGGTGGGGCATGCGCTGATCGAGGGACGCCGGCGCGGCGCCAGGTGGGTCGTGGTGACGATGTGCGTCGGCGGCGGGATGGGTGCCGCGGGACTGTTCGAGGTCCTGTAGCGAACGCGCCGGGTGGCCCGATGCTGTCCGCGGCCGATGTGCAGGTAGCGATTCCATCTGCTTCGGCGCTGCTTTAAACAATCCGGTAGCAACAGGAAGCTCGACCGGCCGGAACGCGGCTGCGCGCGGCTGGCGGTGGAGGCGAGATGTCGACCGAGACGAGCAGCAGGCCGGACCCGACCCGGCTTCGCGAGACCGCGGTTCGCGTGCGGCACTGGCTGAACCAGGAGGCCTGGCCGCTCTGGATCGAGCGCGGCATCGACAGCGACGGCCTGTTCTACGAGCAACTGGATTTCGCCGGTCACCCCGACCTGTCTGCGCGTCGGCGGGTGCGGGTACAGGGTCGCCAGCTATTCTGCTTCGCGCAGGCGCTCGCCGCCGGGCACGAGGCGGCGCGCGACAAGCTGGCACTCGGCCTGGCGACGGTCGAGGCTCGGTGCTGGGGGCCGGACGGCAAGCCCGGCTGGATCCACATGCTGACCCCGGACGGCCAGACCCTGGACACCCTGCGCGACACCTATGACCAGGCCTTCATGCTGTTCGGGCTGGCGGCAGCCTATCGCGTCGGCTTCGAGCACGCGCGCGTGCTGGCCGAGCGCACCATTGCGTTCCTCGATCGCGACGTCGCGGACGGCAAGGCTGGCGGGTATCTCGAGGGGGTGCCGGCCTCGCTGCCGCGGCGTTCCAACCCGCATATGCACCTGATGGAGGCGATGCTGGTCTGGTACAGCGCCACCGGCGACAAGGGCTGGCTTGCCCGCGCCGAGGCCATCGCCGCGCTGTTCGAGACCCGCTTCTTCGATCGGACCGCCGGCACCCTGGGTGAATATTTCTCGCAGGATCTCCGGCTGGCCGATGGCGACGCCGGCGACTCCGTCGAGCCGGGCCATCATTTCGAGTGGTCGTGGCTGCTGCACAGGCTTTGCGACCTCGGCGGCCGCAACTTCCGCCACCAGGCCGACGCGCTGTACCGCTTCGCACTCCGCCACGGCATCGGCGCCGACGGGTTCGCCGTCGACGAGTGCCGGAAGTCGGGCGAGCAGCAGCGCGCCTCGCGCCGTACCTGGCCGCAGACCGAGCTGATCAAGGCGCATCTTGCCAACGGCGCCTGGGACGAAGCCGCCACCGTCACCAACGCGGTGTTGCGCACCTATCTCGGCACCCAGGTCGCCGGGCTATGGATCGACCAGTTCGACGCCAGGGGCGAGGCACGGGCCGACGTGGTGCCGGCCAGCACGCTCTACCACCTGGTGGTGGCGTTCGAGGACCTGCTGCGCATCGCTGACGAGGAGTGACCCCGATCGGCGACTAGCTGCGGGCGGCGAACCGGGTCTGCGGCGGCGCGAGCAGGGCCGGCGGCAGGTCGATGGCGGTGATCTTCCAGTGCCACTGCTCGATGCGCATCGACACCTGCACGGCCGGCGAGCCGGCCACCGGGATGCTGGCGACGAAGCTCGCCGGGCCGGTGAAGTGACCATGCGGCATGCCGCGTGCATGGGCGGCCGCCGGGATCCGGCCCAGCATGTCGCCCAGCCGCTCCGGGGTGATCTCGTCGTCGATCATGCCGGAGGCGACGTTGGTGGCGAAGCTCTCGCCGAAATCCGGCAGCTCGTCCTGCTGGGCGATCTGCTGGACCGGCGACTGCAGCCCGAGCGTATGCTTGAGGCTGAGCCGCACCTGCTGCCAATCGAGGCTGCCGCGCAGCGTGACGCGGTCATGGTGGCTGACGGCATAGCCGGCCGACCAGAGCGCCGCGTAGGGAGACATCGCGAACATGAGGCCGGAGACGGCAAGGCTCGTGACGGCGATGCGACGGGCCCGGCGCCCCGGCCGGGTCTGTGCACCATTCGGCGCGGGTCGCGGGCGGAGCATCCGTGCAGCCATCACGCGCATCCTTGTGCGGGCGTAGTCCGGCAGGGGATGCCGGTGTCGGGACGACTATGACTCGACGAAGGTTGAGACTGTATGAATTTTTCTTCGCTCACCCACATTTATCATGTGTCGATGATGGTCCACGGCAGGCGTGGCTGACCCGGCGGATGGAATCGCGGCGTATGGAACGATGATGCAGATGGCCCAGGCGTCCCGGACCGGCGCGCCGGACGATCTGCACTTCACCGAGGCAGAGGTGCAGCGCTACTCCCGGCACATCCTGCTTGCCGAGGTGGGCGGCACCGGCCAGGCCAGGCTGCGCGCGTCGCGCGTGCTGGTGGTCGGTGCCGGCGGCCTCGGCTCGCCGCTGGCGCTCTATCTGGCGGCGGCCGGCGTCGGCACCATCGGGCTGGTCGACGACGACGTCGTCGAACTTTCCAACCTGCAACGGCAGATCGCGCACAGCGACGCCCGGATCGGCAGCAGCAAGGTGGCTTCGGCGCGCGAGGCGATGCTGGCGCTCAATCCCGGCATCGCGGTGCAGGCGCATCCGGTGCGCCTCGACGCCGGCAACGTCCAGGCGCTGGTCGGCGCCTACGACCTGGTCTGTGACGGCACCGACAATTTCGCCAGCCGCTACCTGGTGGCCGACGCCTGCGTCGCCGCCGGCCGCACCCTGGTCTCCGCCTCGGTGCTGCGCTTCGAGGGCCAGCTCGCCACCTTCAGGCCGCATCGTGGGGGTCCCTGCTACCGGTGCCTGTATCCGGAGGCCCCGGAGCCGGGGCTGGTGCCCTCCTGCGCCGAGGCCGGCGTGCTGGGCGCGGTGACCGGGGTGATGGGGACGCTGCAGGCCAGCGAGGCGATCAAGGAGATCGTCGGCATCGGCGAGACCATGGCCGGGCGGCTGCTGCTGTGGGATGCGCTGTCGATGCGCTTCACCATGATCCGGGTGCCGGCCGATCCGCACTGTCCGCTGGGTCACGCCCGGCCCGTTACTGGCGTCCCGTGACGGCATCCGGCGCGACCCTCGGAATCGTGCTGCTGGATGGCAGCCACGCGCACGCGCACTTTGCCTTCTCGATGGCGGCGGGAGCGGCGGCAATGGACCGCACCGTCGTGCTGTTCGCCAGCGGCGCCGGCCTCGAGGCGCTCTGTCTCGACTGGAGCGGCCTCGCCGATGCCGGGCACGACCGGGTGCTGGTCGATCGCGGGGTGGCCGGCCTGGACACCTTGCGCGAGGCGGCACTGACCCTCGAGGTGCGGCTGCTGGCCTGCGAGGCCGGGCTGCGCGGCGGCTCGATCGAGCCCGGCCGGCTGCTGGAAGCAGTCGAGGTCTCCGGCATCGCGAGCTTCCTGGAGGCTGTCGCCGGCGGCCAGATCGTCTCGTTCTGAGGGAATGCCCGCCATCTGCCGCGACCTGGGCCGCCACCCCTTGCCCAACCGGCGCGGGCTTGGCAGGGAGTTGGCCATGCTGATGCCGACGCTGTGCAGGTCATCGAGGTCGACAGGAGGGGCGGCGGCGCCGCGGCCGGCCCGGCTGTCGCTCACCGCCATCGCCGGTGCAGCGCTGCTGGCGGGCACGGGCACGCAGGCAGCGGGCGCGCAGACTTCAGCGGTGCACCACCCAGAGCACCCGCACCACCATCACCGGACGCATCCCGCGCCGCATCGTGCTCCTGTCCACCACGTCCATCCGGCGCCGGTTCCGGCGCCAGTGCCGGTCCCCGCGCTGCCGGCCCCGCCGCCGCCGCCCGTGCCGGCCAATATCGGCACCAACACGAAGTTGCCGCTGCCCCGCTTCGCCGCCCTGCGAGCCGACGAGGTGAACATGCGGTCCGGGCCCGGCACCCGCTATCCGATCCTGTGGCTGTACAAGCGGCGCGACCTGCCGGTCGAGATCACCCGCGAATTCGACGTCTGGCGCCTGGTGGAGGACAGCGACGGCGTGCGCGGGTGGGTCCACCAGGCAACCCTGGTCGGCAACCGCACCTTCGTGGTGACCGCCTCCGGCAGCACCGATCGTGGCCCCGGCGCGGTGCTGCGCGACGACCCGCAGGAGGATGCGGGTGTTGTGGCAATCGTCCGACCGGGGGTAATAGGCCGGCTGCGTGCCTGCCCAGCCGGTTCGGCATGGTGCCGGGTGTCGGTTCATAACTACAGCGGCTGGTTGCAACGATCGGCGTTCTTCGGGCTATTGCCGAACGAGACGATCACGCCGCCCTGATCTCGGAAGAAGAGGCCTCGACCATGTCAACCACCAAGCCGGGCCACCAGCGCCGCACCAAGATCGTCTCGACCCTCGGGCCGGCCAGCTCGACGGCGGCGATGATCGAGCGCCTGTTCGATGCCGGCGTCGACGTGTTCAGGCTGAACTTCTCGCACGGCACCCACGAGGACCATGCCAGCCGGATCTCGATGATCCGCGACCTCGAAGCGCGCAGCGGCCGCCCGATCGGCATCCTCGCCGACGTCCAGGGTCCCAAGCTGCGCGTCGGCCAGTTCGAGGCCGGTCGCGCCGCACTCGCGCACGGCACCCGCTTCCGGCTCGACCTCGACCCCACGCTCGGCACCGCCGACCGCGTGAACCTGCCGCATCCCGAGATCATCCAGGCCGCCCAGATCGGCTCGCTGCTCCTGCTCGACGACGGCAAGCTGCGCCTGCGCGTGCTGGAGAAGGGTGCCGAACACCTCGTCACCGAGGTCGTCACCGGCGGCATCCTGTCCGACCGCAAGGGCGTGAACGTACCGGACGTTGTGCTGCCGATCCCGGCGCTCACCGCCAAGGACCGCATCGACCTCGATTTCGCCCTGGCGCATGGCGTCGATTATGTCGGACTTTCGTTCGTGCAGCGTCCCGCCGACGTGCAGGAGGCGCGCGAGATCATCGGCAACCGCGCCTGGATCATGACCAAGATCGAGAAGCCGCAGGCGCTCGACAACCTGGGCGAGATCCTGGCGCTGTCCGACTGCGTGATGGTGGCGCGCGGCGATCTCGGCGTGGAACTGCCGCCCGAGGAGGTGCCGCTGGTGCAGAAGCGCATCGTCCGCGAGGCGCGGCTGCTCGGCAAGCCGGTGGTGGTGGCGACGCAGATGCTGGAGAGCATGATCTCCGCACCCGCGCCGACCCGCGCCGAGGCCTCCGACGTTGCCACCGCGGTGTTCGACGGCGCCGATGCGGTGATGCTGTCGGCCGAGACCGCGGCCGGGCAGTATCCCGAGGAGGCGGTCGAGATCATGGGCCGCATCGTGCTGCGGGTGGAGCGCGACGCCGGCTGGCAGGCGCTGATGCAGGCCTCGCGCCCGGCGCCGGAGCACTACGCCGCCGACGCCATCGCCGCGGCCGCGCAGCAGGTGGCGCAGACGGTGGCCGCCAAGGTCATCGTCGCCTACACCAACTCCGGCCGCAGCGCGCTCCGCATTGCACGCGAGCGGCCCGAGTGCCTGGTGCTCGGCCTCGCCGGCAACATGGGCGCGGCCCGCCGGCTGTCGCTGGTCTGGGGCGTGCGTTCCTGCGTCGCCGACCAGGGCTCCGACGACGTGACCTTCGGCCATGTGGTGCAGGTGGCCGCCGTGCTGGCCCGCGAAAACGGCCTGGCGGCGACCGGCGACGCCGTGGTGGTGGTGGCCGGCGTGCCGTTCGGCAAGGCCGGCAGCACCAATTCGCTGCGCATCGTCCGGGTGCCTTGAGGGCCGCAACCGCCCTTCTCGCCCTCTCGATCGCGGCTGTACCGGCCGCTCAGGCCTGCGTGGATCAAGCCTGGGCGCAGGCCGCCCTTCTGGCCTCCCCCGGTTCATACAGCCTGGCTCCGGTGCTGCCGGAACCCGGCGCCGCGCCTGGAGGGATCGCCAGCGTCGGCTATGGCACCCGCAACACCCAGACCAGCTCGATCCAGCTGCAGAGCGGGCTGCTCGGCAACACCGGCGCGCGGGCGTTCGTGGCACTCGGCCAGGCGCGTACCGACGTCGACCGGAGCATCCGGTATTTGTCGCAGGGTGGCGCGGTCGGCATCGAGAAGCAGTTCCCGGGCGGGACGACCATCAGCCTTGGGGGCGGCTGGCAGCGCGACCGGTTGCCTTATGCCCCAGCCATGCGCCCGGTCGGGCCGGTCGAACCGGAGCCATAGAGGCGCACGATCACGTCCGCCGCGACCCCGGCATTGTGCCGCCAGGCGCGCGGGATCTCGATCTCGGACCCGGGCAGCACCGCTTCGAGCATGAGGTCACGCATGGTCAACGCCATGAACAGGTCAGCGGCTTCCTGCGGCTCATCGATGCTCAGGGCGAGGCTGTCAGCCTGGTCCCTGAAGAACTCTGCCACCGCCGCGACCAGTCGCTGTCGTACTTCGCCGAGACCGCCGAGGGTCAGGCGCGGCATGCGGGCGCCCTCGATCACGCACAGCCTGATAAGCGCCACCGCCTCGGGGTCGAGCGTGCGTTCCAGGATCCGGCACGCCACCGCGGTGAGGCGCTCCCGGGCCAGCGGCTCTCGGGCCGCGGAACCGTCGGCGCCATCCTCGGCTGCAGGCAGGTCGAACAACCCGTCCAGGGCAACCCGACTGCGCTCACCCAGCACCTTGCCCACGACCTGGTTGAACAGCGCTTCCTTGCTCTCGAAATGCGCGTACAGCGTGGTTTTCGAAACGCCCGATTGCTGGGCGATGGTGTCCATGCTGGTGTCGAGATATCCGTGCCTCATGAATATTTCACGAGACGTTGACAGGATCGTGCCGCGCGAAGACTGGTAACGGGTCGATCTTGTCTGAATGTCCATTTCCTGCACCCGGCCCTGTCCCTAAAAGCCAAACTTATTATTGTTGCAGTTACATTAAGACAGGTATCGGGCTGGTCAATGCCGGTAGTCGGCTGCAAAGCCGCACGCTTCTGTGAGTCACGTTCCTGTCCCGTAATGGCGCAATGCACAAAATCCGCCGAGGCATCCTTTCGCTTCTGCCTGTCGTTGTGTTGTTCAATGGGACACGCCTTCGAAAAGGACCAACAGCATGCGTAACCGCGCACTCGGCCGCACCGGCCTCTATGTTTCCGAGATCTGCCTCGGCACCATGACCTTCGGTGGCGGCGAGGGGATGTGGCAGAAGATCGGCGCGCTACGCCAGGACGAGGCCGAGCGCCTGATCGGCACCGCGGTTGATGGCGGAGTCAATTTCCTCGATACCGCCGATGTCTATGCCGAGGGCCTGTCGGAGGAGATCACCGGCCATGCCATCCGCAACCTGAAGCTGCCGCGCGACGAGATCGTCGTCGCCACCAAGGTGTTCGGGCCGACCGGCAAGGGCCCGAACGCGCGCGGCAACACCCGCAGCCACATCATCGACGGCGTCAAGGCCAGCCTGAAGCGGCTGCAACTCGATCATATCGACCTCTACCAGATCCACGGTTTCGACCCGGCGACGCCGATCGAGGAGACCGTTGAGGCGCTCGACATCCTCGTCCGGCACGGACATGTCCGCTACACCGGTGTCTCGAACTGGGCCGCCTGGCAGATCGTCAAGGCGCAGGGTATCGCGCAGCATCGCGGCCTCGCGCAGTTCCAGAGCCTGCAGGCCTACTACACCCTCGCCGGACGCGACCTCGAGCGCGAGATCGTGCCGATGCTGAAGGCCGAACGGATCGGGCTGATGGTCTGGAGCCCGCTGGCCGGTGGCCTGCTGTCAGGCAAGTACGGCCGCGACGGCAGCGCCGAGCAGGGCAGCCGCCGGGTCGATTTCGACTTCCCGCCGGTCGATGCCGAGCGCGGCTACAAGGTGATCGACGCCATGCGTCCGATTGCCGATGCGCACGGGGTGTCGGTCGCGCGCATCGCGCTCGCCTGGCTGCTGCACCAGGAGGTGGTGACCAGCGTCATCATCGGGGCGAAGAAGCCGGAGCAACTCGAGGACAACCTGGCCGCTACCGAGGTGCGGCTCGACGCCAGGCAACTCGAGACGCTCAACGAGGCAAGCCGGCTGCCGCCGGAATATCCGGGCTGGATGTTCGAGCGCCAGGGCGCCTACCGCCGCGACCAGATCGCCCAGGGCTGATCGCGCCAGGGCCAGGCGGATCGAGGCCAGGACCCAGGGCCGGCATCAGGCCTGGTTCAGTTCGATCAGGCTGCGCCGGATGGCGCGGCCGCGCTCGATCCTGTCCACGATGAACGCGTCGTCGCCCCAGCGTATGGCGCGCGCCATCGCCTGCGCGTCCTCCGTGAAGCGGGCCAGCATCTCCAGCAGCGCCTCGCGGTTGTTGAGGAAGATGTCGCGCCACATCACCGGGTCCGACGCCGCGATCCGGGTGAAGTCGCGGAACCCGGTGGCGGCGAACTCCAGCACCTCGCTGCGTGTCTCGTCGGCGAGGTCGTCTGCGGTGCCGCAGATGGTGAAGGCGAGCAGATGCGGGAGGTGGCTCACGATCGCCAGCACCCGGTCGTGATGCGCGGCATCCATCTCGCGGCTACGGGCGCCGCACTCGTTCCACATCGCGGCCACGCGCGCCACCGCGCCGGGATCGGTCCCCTCGGGCGGGGTGAGCAGGCACCAGCGGTTCTCGAACAGGGTGGAGAAGCCGGCATCCGGTCCGGAGTATTCAGTGCCGGCCAGCGGATGGCCCGGCACCAGTGCCACGTCGGCGCGCAGGATCGGCTCGATCTCGCGCAGCATGGACTGCTTGGTCGAACCGACGTCGCTCAGGATGGCCCCGGGCGCCAGATGCGGCATGATCCGGGCCGCCACGTCCCCCAGTGCCCCGACCGGCACGCAGAGCACGACGCAGTCGGCATCACGGACCGCCAGCGTGGCGTCCGGCTCGACGCGGTCGGCGATGCCGAGCACGCGCACGCGATCGCAGGCCAATCCGGAACTGTCGCACGCCACGATCTCGCCTGCGATGCGGCGTGCTCCGGTGGGGTGCTGCATCGCCCTGCGGGCCAGCGAGCTGCCGATCAGCCCTAGTCCGATCAGGGTGAGACGCTTGAAAATCGGCTCGGACATGGATGTTCCTGTGGTGCAGCGGCCGTCGCGTCCCCCGGGACGCGTTCCTGAGCACGTCCGGTGCGAGGGCACGCAGCGCTCTAGCTGATCGGGCGAGGTCCGGCCAATCGCAAGCCCCGATGGTCCTCGACCGCGGGGCAAGCTGCGTCAACCGGTACTTAAGCAATCCCGCGCATGTTGGGACCTCCGCGACGGTGTCGCCCGGTATCGGATAGGACCCGCCATGGAGCATGCCGAACGCCCGGTCGGGGACCCCGAGCTAAGCGAATGCGACCGGGAGCCGATCCACATCCCGGGCGCGATCCAGCCGCATGGCGCGCTGCTCGCGGCAAGCGAGGACGACTGGCGGATCAGCCATGCCAGCGCCAATCTTTCGGAAGTCCTGGGACTGGATGCGCATGCCATGCTTGGACGTCCCCTGCGGGATGCGGTGCAAGAACTGGCGTTCGGGTCGCTGGCTGCCGCCTCCGGCGAGGCGCTGTCGCACGACAACGTCAATCTCGGGCATCTCAATACGCTCACCCGTGCCGACGGGGTCCTGCTTCACCTGCAGGCGCACCGCTCGGGATCGCATGTCTGCGTGAACATCGAGCCACTGCCTCTGGCTCCGGAAGCTACGCCGGCGATCACGGCAGTGCTTCCGGCTCTGGAGAGCTTCAGGGCCGCGACCAGCTGCAAGGAGGTCTGCACGCTGGCGGTCCGGGCACTGCGGAAGCTAACCGGTTACGACCGCGTGATGGCGTATCGTTTCGCAGCCAAGGGCGATGGCGAGATCATCGCCGAGCTGCACCGTCCGGGCGACGAGCCCTATCTCGGGCTGCATTATCCGGCGGCAGACATCCCCGTGCAGGCCAGGCGGCTGATCATGCTCCAACGCGTGGGCATGATCGCCGATACCAGCTATCGGCCGGTCGCGCTGCTGGTCGACCCCTCGCTCTCCGATGTCGCTCCGCTCGATCTGACCTACAGCGCGTTGCGCAGCGTCTCGCCGCTGCACTGCGAGTACCTGCGCAACATGCACGTCGGTGCGTGCCTGACGGTGGCGCTGGTGCATCACGACCGGCTCTGGGGAATGCTGGTCTGCCAGCACGCGACCCCGCGGACGTCGGGGCCCGAGCTGCGGGCGGTCGTCGACATGATCGGCAAGGTCGTTTCGCTGCTGCTGGCCAGTCTCGGCGAGGCCGAGGCGCATGCCGATCGACTGCAGCGTCAGGAACTCCTGAATTCGCTGGGCGCGCGAATGGAATCCAGGATGCCGCTGCTGCAGGCCCTTGCGGAGCCGGGGGCGGACCTGCTGCGCTGCATGGCCGCGTCCGGCGCCGTGGTTCGGATGTCCGGCAGGACGATGTGCGTCGGCATGGTGCCGGAGGCGGACGTAGCCGAACTGATGCTCTCGACGATGCTCAACCGGGCAGCTGGCGAGGTGCTGGCCTATGACGATCTCGGCCTGCGCCAGGCGGACTTTCCGGCCGGCACCGCCGATACCGCCGGGGCGCTGCTGCTCCCCCTCGGGCAGGCCAGCGGGGATGCCATCCTGTGGCTGCGACCAGAGATGCTTCATACCGTCGTCTGGGCCGGCGAGCCGGGACGGCATGCCATCACCGACACGGAGACCGGGCGGCTGTCGCCGCGTGGCTCGTTCGCTGCCTGGAAGGAGATCGTCCGAAACCGGTCGCGTTGCTGGAGCGACGGCGACCTGGCGACGGCGAGGCAGCTGGGCGCGGTTGTCGCGGCGGCGGCGGCGCGGCGCACCGAGGCGGAACTGGCGCTGCTGCGCTACTACGATCCGCTCACCCGCCTTGCGAACCGGAGCCTGCTGCAGCAGCGGCTGGACGTTCCCGACCGTGAAGGCCGGCCGGCCACCGCGCTGGTGTTTCTCGACCTGGACCGCTTCAAGGCGGTCAACGACACACTGGGCCACGATGCCGGGGACACCCTTCTGATCGAGGTGGCTGCCCGTCTGCTCGCGATCAGCGGACCGGTGCATCTCGTCACCCGGCTCGGTGGCGACGAGTTCGTGGTGCTCTGCTACGGGTTGCGGCAGGAGGCTGTGGTCCACCTCGTGGAGCAGATGCGCCAGGCGATCATGACTCCGTTCGAGATCATGGGGCGATCCTGCCACATCTCGGCCAGCATCGGGATCGTGCTGGCGAAGCAGGCGGGCGGCCTCAACCTGGTCCGGGCCGCGGACATGGCGATGTATTCGGCCAAGCAGGCCGGCGGCAATCGCGGCGTCATGTATGAGTCCGCGTTGTTCGACAAGGCTGCGCAACAGTTTGCCATCGAAGCCGACATGCGCGACGCGCTGCGCGAAGGCGACCAGTTCGTGCTGCTCTACCAGCCACTGTTCCGTCTCGGTGCCGGACGGTCCGTGCTGGCCGGCTTCGAGGCGCTGCTGCGCTGGCGGCATCCGGTCCGCGGCTGGCTGTCGCCAGCGCTCTTCATTCCGGTGGCCGAGGAATCCGAACTGATCCTCCCCCTCGGCGAGTGGGTCATGGAGCAGGCGCTGCGCCAGGGCCGGGCGTTCCATGCGGCGTCTCCCGGCGCCGGGCTGGTGATGAACGTGAACGTCTCGGCCCTGCAGCTGACCCAAGCTGGCTTCTGCTCGGGGCTGGCCGGCGTCATCGAGGCCGAGGGATTGGATGCCGGGCAGCTCTGCCTGGAGATCACCGAGAGCATGCTGACCGGGGCGGGAGCATCGACGGTTCTGGCCGAGGCGCGTGAGCTCGGGGTGCAGGTGGCGATCGACGATTTCGGAATCGGCTATTCGTCGCTGTCCTATCTGCGCCGGCTGCCGGTGGACGTGGTCAAGCTGGACCGCAGCTTCCTGGAGGATGTCGGCGGCGGCTCAAGCGGCGAGGCGTTCGTGGTCGCCGTGATCGCGCTCGCCCATGCCGCCGGCAAGCCGGTGGTGTTCGAGGGGATCGAGACCCAGGACCAGAAGGACATCGCGCGGAGAGCCGGCGCCGACATGGTGCAGGGCTTCTTCTTTGCGCCGCCGCTGTCGGCCAACGCCGCTTTGGAGCTTGTCCGGTCGGACCGGAAGCTTTCGGAGCTGGCCGAGGCAATCACGTCCGACTGATCCGTCAGGCGGTCTGGCTCACCGTCTTCGCGCCACGGCGCAGCCTGACCAGCTCGACCCACTGCCAGAGCAGCAGGACCGGCGCGCCGATGGCGAGGTCGCGTGCGCGCCTGAGCAGCGAGAGGCCGAAGGAGAGGTGGGGGTCCAATCCGAACAGGCTGCCCAGCGCCACGTAGGCCGCTTCCTGCACGCCGAGCGCTCCGGGCACCAGGAACGAAACCGCCATGATGCCGCTGGCCGCGCCCTCGATGGCCAGCGCTGTATCGATCTGCACGGGTGCGCCGAGCAGCCTGTAGGCCATCCATACCCAGGCGGCACCGCCGAGCCAGCCGGTCAGGTGGATCAGGCAGCCGCCGGCGATCCGGCCGGGTCGCGCATAGAACGCATCGAGGTCGCTCTGCAGGCTGTCGATGCCGTCCAGCACCGAGCGACGCAGCGCCGGTGCCGCGACACGGTCGCCCATGCTGCGGGCCAGCCGGCGGAACAGGCCGCCGGCGCCGCGCTGCACCCAGATGAAGCCGGCCATGGCGGCGACTGCCAGCAGCATGCCGAGCCCGAGCGGGCCGGCGAGGTCGGTATCCGGCTTGCGGTCGAGCAGGAACAGCAGGCCGAGCAGCACGAAGGCGATCTGGCCGATCACCTCGGTGGTGAGGTCGATCACGTTGGCGGCGACCGCCATCGGCCAGGCGATCGCGCCGCCAAAGCCGGTGGCGCGCATGCCGATCAGGATGCCGCCGATCTGCGAGAAGGGCAGGCAGGTCATCGCCCCCTCGCGCACCATGCGGGATAGCAGCAGCCGGCCGATGCCGATCCGCAGCAGGCTGCGCGGGCAGGAGGTGCGCCAGGCCAGCGCCAGCACGCCGTCGCAGAGCAGTTGCCAGCCGACCAGCAGGGCAAAGCCGCCTGCGCCCACCGACAGCATGGCCTTGAACACCGCGCCGGCGCCGAGCCAGACGCCGACGGCGGTCATCAGCCCGACCCCGAGCAGGGCAAGCAGGATCGAGGCTGTCTTCAACGCGCACCCTAGCCGGACGGGAGACCTGGGCTCGACGGGAGACCAAGGAGGGGGCTGGCTCTACACCAGCGCGGATCGCGCGGCTATAAGCCGCTTCGCGTTCGAACAGGCTTCGGTTCGGATGGTTCTCTGCGTAACCCCGGAGCAGGCCGCATGGCGACATCACCCACACTGGTCACCGGCGCCACCGGCTTCGTCGGCTCGGCGGTGGCGCGCACCCTTGCGGCGCGCGGCCACAGGCTGCGGCTGATGGTCCGCCGTGGCAGCGACCGGCGCAACCTCGAAGGGCTCGACGCCGAGCTGGTCGAGGGCGATCTCGGCCGGCCTGACACCTTCGCCGCGGCGCTGAAGGGCTGCGAGGCGCTGTTCCATGTCGCCGCCGACTACCGCCTCTGGGTGCCCGACCCGGCCTCGATGATGCAGGCCAATGTCGAGGGCACCCGCCTGCTGATGCTGGCGGCGCAGCAGGCCGGCGTGTCGCGCATCGTCTATTGCTCGTCGGTGGCGGCCCTCGGCCTGATCGGCGACGGCAGCGTGGCCGATGAGGCGACCCCGGTGCACGAGCATGCGGTGATCGGCATCTACAAGAAGTCGAAATACCGCGCCGAGCAGGAGGTGCTGCGGCTGGTGCGCGAGCAGGGATTGCCGGCGGTGATCGTCAATCCCTCCACCCCGATCGGCCCGCGGGATATCAAGCCGACCCCGACCGGCCTGATGATCGCCGACGCCGCCGCCGGCCGCATGCCCGCCTATGTCGAGACCGGGCTGAACATCGTGCATGTGGATGATGTCGCCGAGGGCCATGCGCTGGCGTTCGAGCGCGGCACCATCGGCGAGCGCTACATCCTGGGCGGCGAGGACATGCAGCTGCGCGAGCTGTTCGCCATGGTCTCCGAGGTCGCCGGGCGCCGGCCGCCCCGGCTCAGGCTGTCGCAGTCGGTGCTGTGGCCGGTCGCGGTGGCCTCGGAATGGGCGTCGCGCGGGTTCGGCATCGAGCCGCGGGTCACCCGCGAGATGCTGGCGATGTCGCGCAAGAAGATGTTCTTCTCGTCGGCCAAGGCGATCCGCGAGCTGGGCTACGCACCGCGGCCGGCCAGCGAGGCGGTGGCCGATGCGGTCGCCTGGTTCCAGGTCGATGCGCTGTCGCGGGGCAAGGCCGCCTGATGCTGGTCCTGGCCACCCTGTCGCTGCTGGTCTGGCTGGTGCTGGCGTTCGCGCACGGCCGGTTCTGGCAGGGCGGCCCGATGCTGGGCCCGGTGCCGAAATCGGTGCGGCCGGTCGCCGGCACCTGGCCCGCGGTCTGCGTGGTGGTGCCGGCGCGCGACGAGGCGGAGACCATCGAGGACAGCATCGGCTCGCTGCTGGCGCAGGATTACCCGGGGCCGTACGGCGTCGTGCTGGTGGACGATCGCAGCGGCGACGGCACCGGGACGCTGGCCCGCGCGCTCGCCTCGCCGCACCTGCACGTGGTGGAGGGCGCCGAGCCCCCGGCGGGCTGGAGCGGCAAGCTGTGGGCGGTGGCGCAGGGCACCGCCGAGGTGACGCGGCTGATGCCGGACGAACCCGGTGCTCCGGATAATACCTACATCCTGCTGGCCGACGCCGACATCATCCACGAGCCGGCGCATGTCGCGACCCTGGTCAACAAGGCGCTGCGCGACGACCTGGACATGGTGTCCGAGATGGTGGAGCTGAACACGGCGAGCCGGGCGGAACGCGCGCTGGTGCCGGCCTTCGTGTATTTCTTCCAGCTGCTCTATCCGTTCGCGCGGGTGAACCGTCGCGACAGCAAGGTCGCCGCGGCGGCCGGCGGCACCATCCTGATCCGGCGCTCGGCTTTGGCGCGGATCGGCGGCATCGAGAGCCTGCGTGGCGCGCTGATCGACGACGTGACCCTGGCGCAGCGGGTCAAGCGCAGCGGTGGCGCGATCTGGCTCGGCCACAGCCTGCTGGCACGTTCGGTGCGTCCCTATCCGCACCCGGCCGACATCTGGCGCATGGTGGCGCGCACCGCCTACGTTCAGCTGCGCCATTCGCCGCTGCTGCTGCTGGGCACCGTGCTCGGCATGGTGCTGGTCTGGCTGGTGCCGCCGGTCGCCGCCCTGTTCGGCGAGGGCTGGGCCAGGCTGGCTGGAGCGTTGGCATGGGCAATCGCCACGATCACGTTCCTGCCGACGCTGCGCCGGTTCGAGCTGGTGCCGTTCTGGGCGCTGTTGCTGCCGGCGGTGGCGGCGTTCTACACCCTGGCGACGATCGGCTCGGCGGTGGACCATCATCGCGGACGCGGCGTCGTCTGGAAGCAGCGCGCCTACCGCGAGAGGACGTCCCCCCGGTCATGAACGACATGCGTCCGCAGCAGGCTATCCCGGTCGCCGAGGTGGCCTCCGGCAAGGGGAAGCAGGACGAGAACTTTCCGGTCGGCTCGCTGCTGCTCGACCGCCGCCACCGGCCGCACGTGCATGCCTACTATGGTTTCGCCCGAGCCATCGACGACATCGCCGACAACAGCCTGCTGTCGCCGGAGGCCAAGGTCGCGCGCCTCGATGCGATGGAGGCGGCCGTCCTCGGTCGTTTCGGGGGCGAGGCGGCGAGTGCGGGCGAGCTGGCGCATGCGGTGCGCCTGCGGGCCTCGCTGGCGCTGACCGGGGTGCCGGCCACCACGGCGACCGACCTGATCGTGGCGTTCCGGCGGGATGCGGTGCAGCCGCGCACGCCCGACTGGGACGATCTCCTGCTGTATTGTCGCTACTCCGCCAATCCGGTCGGACGCTACCTGCTGGCGCTGCACGGCGAGAGCGAGGCCACCGCGCCGGCATCCGATGCGCTGTGCACCGCGCTCCAGGTGCTCAACCATCTGCAGGACTGCGCCGACGATCTCGCGACGCTGGATCGCTGCTACATCCCGCAGGACTGGCTGGCGCAGGCCGGGCTGGACGAGACGGCGCTGCGCGCTTCGGCGGCGGGGCCCGCCCTGCGCCGGATCCTGGACCGGCTGCTTGACGAGGTGGACGCGCTGAACCGCCTCGCCGCCACCCTGCCCGGCCAGGTGGTGGACCGGCGCATGCGGCTGGAGGCGGCGGTGATCGTCGGGCTGTCGCACCGGCTGGCGACGCGGCTGCGTCGCGAGGACCCGCTGGCCGGACGGGTGAAGCTGCGCCGCAACGATGTCGCCGGCAGCCTGCTCGGCGCGGCACGCGCCTGGAGGCGATGATGGCGGCGAACCGATCCTCGCGGCGCCGGGGTCCGGCGCTCGGCTGCGATCCGGCCGATCTCGCCCTGGTGGAAGCCATCGTGACGCGGTCCGGCACCTCGTTCGCGCGCGGCATGAAGGTGCTGCCGCCGGACCGGCGCTACGCCATGTTCGCGATCTATGCCTTCTGCCGGCTGGTCGACGACGTCGCCGACGAGGAGGCCCCGTTCGAGGACAAGCTGCCGCGCCTGCGCGAGTGGCGCGGCCGCATCGCCGGTCTGTACGAGGGCTGCACCGGCGACGGGCTCGACCGCGTGCTGCTGGCCGCGATCAGGCGCTACCGCCTGCGCCACGAGGATTTCGAGGCGGTCATCGACGGCATGCAGATGGATGCCGAGCAGGTCATCCTGGCGCCCGCCGAGGCCGAGCTGGACGTCTATATCGACCGGGTGGCAAGCGCGGTGGGGCGATTGTCGGTGCGTGCCTTCGGCGACAGCTCGCCGGCCGCCGACCAGGTCGCGCATCATCTCGGCCGGGCGCTGCAGATCACCAACATCCTGCGCGACATCGACGAGGATGCGGAACGCGGGCGGCTCTATCTGCCGGCCGAGCGGTTGCAGGCGGCAGGTGTCCCGCTGGCGCTGCCGGCGGCGCTGGGGGCGCCGGGCCTGGAGACCGCCTGTCGCGGCATGGCGGCGCTGGCGCACTACCATTTTGCCCAGGCGCGCAGCGCCATGCGCCGGTGCAGGCGGCGGCCGATGCGTCCGGCCCGGCTGATGGCCGCCAGCTACGCCGCGATTCTGGCCACCCAGGAGCGGGCCGGCTGGCAGCCACCACGCCAGCGCATCAAGGTGCCGCGCTGGCGCAAGGCGCTGATCGCGGCAAGGGCGCTGTCGCCGGTATGAAGGCTGTCTGACATGAGTGGCTGCGTGCATGTCGTCGGCGGCGGCCTCGCCGGGCTGTCTGCGGCGCTGGAGGCACTCGCGACCGGCCGTCGCGTGGTGCTGTACGAGGCAGGGCCGGCGTGCGGCGGCCGCGCGCGTTCATACGAGGACCGCCAGCTCGGCTGCCGGATCGACAACGGCAACCACCTGCTGCTGTCGGCGAACCACGCGACCTTCGACTATCTCGACCGCATCGGCGCCCGCGACACGCTGGCCGGCCCGGGCGTGCCGATGTTCCCGTTCTCCGACATCAGGAGCGACCTGCACTGGACCCTGCGGCTGTCGCGCGGGCGCATCCCGTGGTGGGTGCTCGACCGCGCGCGCCGGGTGCCGGGGATGCGGCTGCGCGAGCTGCTGGGCCTGGTCCGCATGCTGCGCGCCGGCGAGGGCACCACGGTGTCCGACTGCCTGCTGCCGGGAATGCTTGCCGACCGGCTGATGGTGCCGCTGTCGATCGCGGTGCTGAACACCCAGCCCGAAGCCGGCAGCGCCATGCTGATGGCGGCGATGATGCGCGAAAGCCTGACCCTTGGCGGCGAGGCCTGCGTGCCGTGGTTTCCCCGCCTCGGCCTCTCGGAGAGCCTGGTCGATCCCGCGCTGGCGCATCTCGCGGCTGGTGGCGCGCTGGTCCGCACCGGCAGCCGCGTCTCCGGTCTGGTCACCGACGGGCGCGGCCGGGTATCGGAGCTGGTACTCCCGGAAGGTCCCGGGCGGCTCGGCGAGGATGACCAGGTGGTGCTGGCGGTGACCGCGCCGGTGGCGGCCGAACTGCTGGCCGGGCCGCTGCCGGGGCAGGCGGTGCCGGACCAGTTCGAGAGCATCCTCAACCTGCACTACCGGATCGCGCTGCAGGACCGCATCGGCGGCGACCTCGGACGGGCTGGCTTCGCGGGCATCGTCGGCGGCATCGCCGAGTGGGTGTTCGTGAAGGCGGACGTGGTCTCGGTGACCATCAGCGCCGCCAACCATCTGGCCGGCCGCGACTCCGTGTCGGTTGCGGCACAGGTCTGGGACGAGATAGTCCGGGTGCTGCGACCGGCGCTGCGTCCATCCATCCAGGCGAAAACGCAACGAGGCAGCGCGCCGGTCGTCCTGCCCTCGGCGCCACCCCCGAACCGTGTGCTGCGGGAAAAGCGGGCGACGTTCGCGGCGACCACGGCGCAGCAGCGGCTGCGGCCCGGAAGTCGCACTGATTTAAGGAATCTCGTCCTGGCGGGCGACTGGACCGACACAGGGTTGCCCGCAACCATCGAAGGTGCAATCAGATCCGGCAAGAGTGCCATCCGCGCGTTGGCCGGATCTTGAAAGCCGGGTATCTAACCAGAACGGAGCGAATGCATTTGTCCAGGTCGCCCTTCTCTCGCAGTCCGACCGGGCCATGCTGACAACACCGGATGCCGCACTCTCCGACGTCGCCCTCGATGGCGCGATCGTTGCCGCCCAGTCGGCCCTCGCCGGCATGCAGAGCGCCGATGGCCACTGGGTGTTCGAACTCGAGGCGGATGCCACCATCCCCGCCGAATACGTCCTGCTCGAACACTATCTCGACCGGATCGACGCGCCGTTGCAGACCCGCATCGGCCGCTACCTGCGCCGCATCCAGGGCACGCATGGCGGCTGGCCGCTCTATCACGATGGCAAGATCGATCTCTCCGCCAGCGTGAAGGCCTATTTCGCGCTCAAGGCGATCGGCGACGATGTCGACGCACCGCACATGCGGGCGGCCCGTGAGGCGATCCTGGCGCTGGGCGGCGCGGAGCGGGCCAACGTGTTCTGCCGCTTCCAGCTCGCGCTGTTCGGCGAGATCCCGTGGCACGGCACGCCGATCATGCCGGTCGAGCTGATGCTGCTGCCGCGCTGGTTCTTCTTCAATATCTGGAACATGTCGTACTGGTCGCGCACCGTGACCTGCCCGCTGCTGGTGCTGGCGGCGCTGCGGCCGCGGGCGCGCAACCCGCGGGGCATCCATGTCCGCGAGCTGTTCCGGACGCCGCCGGAGCAGGTACGGCAATGGACCCGTGGGCCGTTCCGCTCGATCTGGGGCCGGGTGTTCAAGCATGTCGACGATGCCCTGCGGCTGGTCGATCCGCTGACGCCGCAGATCCTGCGCCGCCATGCCGTCAGGCGCGCGGTTGCCTTCGTCGAGCAGCGGCTGAACGGCGAGGACGGGCTGGGCGCGATCTATCCGGCGATGGCCAACAGCGTGATGATGTACGACGCGCTCGGCGTGCCCCCCGACCATGCGGGTGCGGCAATCGCCTGGCGCTCGGTGCGCAACCTGCTGGTCGACCATGGCGAGGAGAGCTACTGCCAGCCCTGCGTCTCACCGATCTGGGATACCGGGCTCGCCGGCCATGCGATGATCGAGGCCGCCAGCGGGCTGTCCAGCCTGCCGCGCGCCGAGAGCCAGGCGGCGACCGGCGAGCGCCTGGCCACCGCCGGGGCATGGCTGCGCGAGCGCCAGGTGCTGGACGTGAAGGGTGACTGGGCGGTGCAGCGGCCGGACCTCGCGCCCGGTGGCTGGGCCTTCCAGTATCGCAACGACTACTATCCCGACGTCGACGACACCGCCGTGGTCGGCATGCTGCTGCATCGCCAGGACGAGGCCGCCAACTCCGGGGCCATCGAACGCGCGCGTGCCTGGGTGGTCGGCATGCAGAGCAGCAACGGCGGCTGGGGCGCCTTCGACGTCGACAACAACCACGACATCCTCAACCACATCCCGTTCGCCGACCATGGCGCGCTGCTCGATCCGCCGACCGCCGACGTCGCGGCGCGCTGCATCTCGTTCCTGGCGCAACTCGGGCACGCCTCCGACCGGCCGGTGATCCAGCGCGGCATCGACTTCCTCCGGCGCGAGCAGGAGCGCAACGGCAGCTGGTTCGGCCGCTGGGGCACCAACTACATCTATGGCACGTGGTCGGTGCTGTGCGCGCTCAACGCCGCCGGGGTGCCGCGCTCGGACCCGATGATGCGCCGCGCGGTAAGCTGGCTGCTCTCGGTGCAGCGCGACGAGGGCGGCTGGGGCGAGGATTGCGCCAGCTTCGAGGGTGCCCCGCCCGGCCGCTACAACCAGAGCCTGCCGTCGCAGACCGCCTGGGCGCTACTCGGCCTGATGGCGGCGGGCGAACGCGACCATCCGGCGGTGGCGCGCGGCATCGCCTGGCTGACGGCGGCGCAGGACGGTGACGGCGAGTGGCGCGAGCTGCCCTACAATGCGGTCGGCTTCCCAAAGGTGTTCTACCTCCGCTACCACGGCTACCGGATGTTCTTCCCGCTGATGGCGCTCGCGCGTTATCGCAACCTGGGCCAGGGGAACAGCCGGCGTGTCCAGTTCGGCTTCTGACCGCATCGGCTTCCTCGTCGGCCTGAGCGCCGAGGCCCGCCTGTTGCGGCCGCTCGGCGCCGGCGTGGCGGTCGAGGTCAGCGGTGCGACCGCGCAGGGCGCCCAGGCCGCCGTGGTTCGCCTGATCGCCGCCGGTGCCGGTGCCCTGGTCAGCTTCGGCATCGCCGCCGGCCTCGACCCCGACCTGCGACCGGGAACCGTGCTGGTGCCTTCACGCATCGTCGTGCCGGGTGCCGGCGGCATGACCGACTACTTCACCAACCTCGCGCTCTGCGCCCGCCTCGGCGGGGTGACGCGCGGCGCCCTGCTGCACAGCGACAGTGCGGTCGATACGCCGGACGAAAAGCGCGCGCGGTTCGAGGCCAGCCAATGCGTCGCCCTCGACATGGAGAGCGGCATCCTGGCCGAAGCGGCGTCGCGGGCCGGACTACCGTTCGCGGCCTTGCGCGCGGTGTGCGATCCGGCGGGCTCCGGGCTGCCTCCCGCCGCATTGGTCGCGCTGGGATCGGACGGCAGGATGCTGCCGGGGGCGATCGCCCGCTCGCTGCTGCGCCGTCCGTACCAGGTGCCGGCGCTGGTCGGGCTGGGTTATCACGCTGCGCTGGCCCGCCGCGCGCTCAAGGCGCGCATTCCGCACATACGCATCGCCTGACATCGCAGGCCGGCGGCGCCCGGGCCGCCGTCTGTTGCAACATCCCATCGCGGCTGTCGTAACGTGCTACCAACGATCCCTTCGTGCCTGCGGCAGGATGGGACCAGCGTGACATGGCGAAGTCGGCGACGATACGGCCAGGTCCGACCCTGCCGGGCACGATGCAGCCCTTCATGGGCATGTTCGAGGCGCTGGCGGATCGCGAGGCGCGTGGCTGGGCGATCGACACGCGGCCGAACGCGCAGGCGGTGCGGCTGCACGTGCTGGTCGACCGCCAGGAGGTCGACACCATCTTCTGCGACCGTCGGCGCGACGACGTGCAGGCGGCGCTGGGTCATCCGCACGGACGGCTCGGCTTTCTGTTCAAGGTGCCGGACCGGTTCGTCGATGGCGAGGTGCATGCGCTGGCTTTCCGGTTCGCGGATCGCAGCGTGGTGCCGTTCATGGACCCGGCGACGTCGGAGGAGCCCGCGGAGGAGCTCGAATTCATCCTGCACCGGCGCTACGACTTCGCCAGCTTCATCGACGGCATGAAGCAGGGCGCCTTGCGCGGCTGGGTGCAGCGCATCGACCCGGACACCCGGGAACGCGTCGGCGGCTGCCGGATCCTGCTCACCGCGAACGGCGCCCCCGTCGCCCAGGCGAGGGCCGACCGCTATCGCGGCGACGTGGCGGCCGCCCTCGGCGGCGACCCGAACTGTGGCTTCGAGATCGTCCTGCCGCCGCGGTTGCGGCGCGGCGGTGCGCAGACGCTACGCTTCATGGTGACGCCGGACGAGCACGAGCTGTCCGGCAGCCCGCTGACGACGCTCCTGGTCGACGATGCGCTGGAGGCGCGGCTGCTCGGCATGCAGGACATCGTGGACCGGCTGTATGGCGAGATCGTCCAGCTGCGCACCAGCATCGCCGACGTCATGCCGACGCCGAGCCATTCGCTCGGCGACTACGATCGCTGGGCGCGGCACTACTACGTGCTGCTGCGTGGCCGCGCCGGCGGCATCCTAGACGTCACCGACGAGGCCGCGCCACTCGTCAGCATCCTCTGCCCGACCTGGCGGCCGCTGCTGTCGGATTTCGAGGCCGCGGTAGGCTCGGTGCTGGCGCAGACCTGGCGCCACTGGGAGCTGATCATCATCGACGATGGTGGCGGGGCGGTGGAAATCACCGCCCGCATCGAAGCCTGGTGCAAGGCCGACAGCCGGATCCGCTGCATCGTGCTGCCGGCGAACCTGGGCATCAGCGCCGCGACCAATGCCGGGCTGGAGGCGGCGCGTGGCGAGTATGTCGCGTTCTTCGACCATGACGACCTGCTGGTGGATGTCGCCATCGAGGTGATGGTGGCGGCGGCCGCGGCGACCGGCGCGCAGGTGCTGTATTCGGACGAGGACAAGATCGATCAGGCGGGCTACTTCCTCGAGCCGAACCTGAAGCCCGACTGGAACTACCGCTACCTGCTGGGCTGCAACTACGTCTGCCACCTGCTGTTCGTCCGCACCGCGACGCTGCGCGCGGTCGGGCCGTTGCGGGCGGAGTACGACGGCGCGCAGGACCACGACCTGATCCTGCGCCTGGCCGAGGCGGTGCCGGCGTCCGGCTTCCACCATGTCCCCGAGATCCTCTACCACTGGCGCAAGACGCCGAACTCGACGGCGGTGGATGTCTCCAAGAAGGGCTACGCGATCGAGGCCGGCATACGCTGCGTGTCGGACCACCTGAAGCGGCGCGGCATCGCGGCGACGGTACGGTCGATCCGCGGCCTCACGCTGTACGGCATCGAATGGCTCGAGGCAGCACGGCCCTCGGTCGCCATCATCGTTCCCTACAAGGACCAGATCCAGACGACCCGGCGCTGCATCGAGGCGCTGCTGGCGCATACCGACTACGGCAACTTCGAGATCATCCTGGTCGACAACTGGTCGGTGACCCGGGAGGCGATCGAGTTCCGCCACCGCCTGTCGCGCCACAGCCGGGTCAGGTTCATCACCGTGGAGGAGGAGTTCAACTTCTCCCGCCTGAACAACATCGCGGCGGCGCAGTCGGACGCGGACTTCCTGGTGTTCATGAACAACGATGTCTTCGTGAGCGATCCGTCCTGGCTCGCCACCATCGTCGCGGAGGCGCAGGCCCTGCCGGAGGTCGCCATCGTCGGCGGCAAGTTCCTGTATCCCAACGGCACCATCCAGCACGCCGGCGTGGTGGTGGGGCCGGACGGCGTCGCCTCCCACGCGCATCGTGGCCTGCCGGCGACCGAATACGGCTATATCGGCCGCGCGATGCTCAGCCACGAGGTCAGCGCGGTGACCGCGGCCGGCATGCTGATACGCGCATCGGTATTCCGCGAGGTCGGCGGCTTCGACGAGGGGCAGCTCAAGATAGCGTACAACGACGTGGATCTCTGCCTGAAGGTGCGCATGGCCGGCTACCGGGTGATCTGGTGCGCCGAATTCGTGGCGGCCCACCACGAGAGCCTGTCGCGCGGCAGCGACGACCAGCCGGCGAACGAGGCACGCTTCTTCCACGAGACCCAGCTCATGCTCGCCCGCTGGGGCAACGTGCCGGACTTCCGGCACGACCCGTTCTACAGCCGGTTCTTTACCGTGCAGCGCCAGAATTTCTTCGATCTCGTGGACCCGGCGTCGCTGGCTACGACAGCGTGAGCCGGGCGGTCCCACCGTTGGTGTTATAGCAGGGATCCGATGCAACCAGGGTCGATATGGCGCGCTGCACAAGCGTCCCGGGATAGCCCGGGCGACCTGCTCATCGCCGGCCTCCAGTCGCGATAAGGTCTGGTCTAAGAGCCTCGTTTTCATTATGCTATCGCAAAGATAAAGCTTATGGAGCGAGTGATGCGGCAGGCCATGCCGGGCATAGTTGTCCTGCTGCTGGCCGGCCACGGGGCCCAGGCTGCAAGCTATCGCGTGGTGTCCCCGGTCTACGCCTGCATCGACCGGCATGCCGCAGTGGTTCTCGGCGATGCTGGGCCCGGCGACGTGCTGGCATCCCCGCGCAACATGGCGATCAGGCGGCAGGGCCACTGCCTTTCGATCGTGCCGGGCGCTCGCTGGGAGCGCATCCTCTCGACCGGCGGCCTGGTGCTGCTGCGCCGCGCTCCGCCTGTGCCGGGGCTGCCGCCGTTGTATTTCCGCGCGGACGCGGTGGCGGAGGTTACCGATAACGGATTTGCTGATCCCTCCTCTCCAGGTGGCCCTGCACCGGATGGCAATGTCCCGGCGGCAGATCCTGGCCACGGCCTTGCGGCATCGTCAGCATCCGGCGCGACCGTAGCCGCGTCGGAACCGCCGATCGTCACCGAGCCGCTGCTGCCGCCAGCGCCATTGCCCACGAACCTGGCGCTGACCGCACCGCAGGCCGAGACCGATCAATCGTTGACCGCAGTGACAACGAACTCGGTCAATCTCGCGAAGGCCATGCAGCAAGGCTACGTCGTAGGCTTCCTGGCCGCGATGCTGCTGCTGGCGCTGGTGGTGGCGGTGCTGGCCGTCGTGGCGTGGACGCTGCTGCGCAATGCCCGGGCGGCGCGGGATGCAGGCTTCATCGGCGTCGACCGCGACGGGGCTGGCGGTCTTTCGCCGATACTGGCCGGCGGCCCGGGGGGCGGGTCTTCCGGTGGATCGTCGCGAATTCGGCGTCTGGTGATGACCGACGAACGCCGCAAGGAAGCACCGGTAGAGGTCATCGACGCTTCCGGCTCGCAATCGATGCAGACCACGCCGCCGCCCGCGACACACCGGTCGGCGCTGCCGCCGTTGGTGCCGCCGCCGCCGAGGGATCCTTCCGGCTACCGGGCCCACTGCATCGCCCTGCTCGAGGCAGCCGGCTGGCGGACCACCCTGCGGCCGGTTGGCAGCCAGCCGATGCCGGACCTGGTCGCCGAGCGGGATGGCAGGGTGCTGACGCTGCTTTGCCTGCCCGCTGAGCCGGCGGTCGACGAGGACAGTATCGAGCTCGCCTGCGTGGGGCGTGACCGCCGGCAGGCAGATATGGCGGCGATCGTCTCGAACGCCTCCTTCACGGCGGCGTCCAAGCTGCTGGCGACGCAGACCGGCATCGTCCTGCTGCACGAGGACGAACTTGCCGCTTTCGCGGCGTAGGTCCCCGTCTACTTTATCGCGGCATCCTTCACGACCGGCAGCCAGACCGCGCTCGCCGCATCCGGGGCGTGCTGCACGGTGATGGTGGCAGCCCGGTAGTCCGACGGCTTCGCCTCGAACATGCTGGCGACGTAGGTCTGCGGGTTGCGGTCGTAGAGCGGGAACAGCGTCGATTGCAGCTGCACCATGATCCGGTGCCCCGGCAGGATCGTGTAGTTCACGTTCGGCAAGGTGAAGCGGTAGTGCTGCGGCTGTCCGGCCACGATCGGCGACGGTGTCGTGAAGCCGTGTGCGTAGCGGCCGCGCAGGATGTCGGTGCCGATCGGCAGCTCGTAGCCGCCCATCCCCGGCTGGGCGCGCACCTGGCCCGGAAAAACGTCGATCAGCTTGACCACGACGTCGGTGTCGGTCCCGGTGGTGCTCTCGACGATATCGGCGATCGGCGCACCCGCCAGCTTGATTGGCTTGTCGAGCACCGCGCTCCGGTAGGTCAGCACGTCCGGACGGCCATCGACGAAGCGCTGGTCGTGCACCAGCCAGGTCCGCCACGCCGCGCGGTCGTCGAAACGGGCCGGCCTCGGCTCGAACGGCACCGGCCTGGCGGGATCCGACACGTAGCTGTCCGAGCCGGCGGCGGCGGGCTTGTGGAACGAGAGCGCATACCCGTCGCGCAGGTAGAGCGGCGTGCTGGCCTGTGCCGCCGGCCAGTCCGGGTATGACTGCCAGTGGTTCAGGGCGGGCTCGTAGAAGTTCACCCGTGGCAGGTTCGCAGGCGGCCCGTCCTGCAGGTGTTCTCGGAAGAACGGCAGCACCATGTCGCGCCGGAACTGCTGCGCGGTGTCGCCTTGCCAGAGCAGCGGCCCCAACGAGCGCCCGTCTGCGCCGACCTGGCTGTGGAACCAGGGTCCGATGACCAGCCAGTTGTTGCCCTCGTGACCGGCCCGCTTGAGCGCCGCGAAGGAGTGGTTGGCGCCCCACATGTCCTCCTGGTCCCACATGCCCTGTTCCCACATCGTGGGCACGTCCGACGGATGCTGCGCCACCAGCCTGTCCAGCGCCTGGTCCTGCCAGAAGCTGTCGTAGGCCGGGTGCGCCTGCAGCTTGCGCGACCAGCCGAGCTGGTCGAGGCCGGCCGCGTTCGCATAGGCGCCGACGGCGCCGGCTTCGAGGAAGGTGGTGTAGTCGTCGTACTGCGCGCGCGGCACGCCGTCGCCGTCGCCCTTCTGTTCGGTCTGCTCGGCGATGTAGTCGTAGTTCGGCACCCGGAATGCGCCGTAGTGGAACCAGTCGTCGCCCATCCAGCCATCGACCATCGGGCTCTCCGGCACCGCGGCCTTCAGCGCCGGATGCGGATGCAGCAGCGCCATCACCACGGTCCAGCCTTCGTACGACGACCCGATCATGCCGACGCGGCCGTTGCTCTGCGGGACGTGCTTGACCAGCCAGTCGATGGTGTCCCAGGCGTCGGTGGTGTCGTCGGTCGCCGACGCGTTCAGCGGGCCGCGCGGCGGCCGGGTCATCTCGTAGACACCCTGCGAGCGATACTTCCCGCGAACGTCCTGATACACGCGTATGTAGCCGGCCTGAGCCAGCTCCTCGTCGCCCCGGCGCAGCACCTCGGTCATCAACGGCGAATCGCTGTCGGCGGCCGCCTTGTGGGCATCGTACGGCGTGCGGGTGAGCACGATCGGGGCGCCCTGCGCGGCCTTCGGTATCACGATCACCGTGTAGAGCCTGACGCCGTCGCGCATCGGGATCATCTCGATCCGCCGCACATAGTCGTCCTGCGCCACCGGCCTTGCGAAGTGATCCGGGATGTCCCCCGGCGGACCCTGGTTGGGCGGGGCCTGGGCCAGAGCCACGGCGTTGCATGAGGCGAGCAAGGCGGTCAGCGCGACCCAGGCGGGTTTTCTCATCCGCCGTGCTTAATCGACAGGCCGCGCGGATGCCAGATGTCGCCGCCGGGCGGGGTCAGGCGCCCTCGATCAGTGCGCGTATCCGGCCGGCCAGCGTCTTCATCGTGAAGGGCTTGGTCAGCAGATGCATGCCCGGCTCCAGCTGGCCGTCGCCGATCACCGCGGTCTCGGCATAGCCGGTGATGAACAGCACCTTGAGACCGGGCCGCAGCATGCGGGCGGCATCCGCCACCTGGCGGCCGTTCATGCCGTTCGGCAGCCCTACATCCGACACCAGGAGGTCGATGCGCGCGCCTGATTCCAGGATGCGAAGCGCCCCGGCGCCATCCTCCGCCTCGAGGGCTCGGTAGCCGAGTTCCAGCAGCACATCGGCCACCAGCATGCGCACGGTCGGCTCGTCATCGACCACCAGCACGGTCTCCCCATCGACGGCACGCGGCGCCTGGCTGGGGGCCGTTGCGTCGCCGGCGGCCTCGCCCGACGCCTTCCCCCGGTGTCGGGGCAGGTAGAGGGAGACTGTGGTGCCCTGTCCGGGTGACGATGCGATCCGCACCTGACCCCCGGACTGCCGCGCGAAGCCGTAGATCATCGACAGGCCGAGGCCGGTCCCCATGCCGATCGGCTTGGTGGTGAAGAACGGATCGAAGGCGCGGGCGCTGACCTCGGCGGACATGCCGGTGCCGGTATCGGTGACGCGCAGCATCACGTAGTCACCCGCGGAGAGCTCGCGCTCGCGCGCGGTACGGCGGTCGACCACGCAGTTGGCGGTCTGGATCGTCAGCCGGCCGCCCTCGGGCATCGCATCGCGCGCGTTCAGGCAGAGGTTCAGCAGCGCGTTCTCCAGCTGCGGCGGATCCACCAGGGTGTTCCACAGCCCCTCGGCGGCCACCGTATCGAGCGTCACCGACGGCCCGACGGTGCGTCGCACCAGCTCCTCCATGTCCGCCACCAGGCGGTTGACGTCGGTAGGCTTGGGGTCGAGCGTCTGCCGCCGCGAGAAGGCCAGCAGCCGGTGGGTCAGTGCCGCCGCGCGATCGGCCGCCCGCATCGCGGCGGCGATGAAGCGTTCGGTCTCGCCATGACGACCCTGCGCGATCCTGGCCCGCAGCAGTTCCAGGCTGCCGGTGATGCCGGTCAGCAGGTTGTTGAAATCGTGTGCGAGGCCGCCGGTCAGCTGGCCGACCGCCTCCATCTTCTGCGACTGCCTGAGCTGCTCCTCGGCCGCCAGGCGCTGGGTGGTCTCGAACGCCTCGGAGATCAGCCCGATGACCGCGCCGGTCAGCGTGCGCACCGGGCGCAGCGAGAAGTCGAAGGCGCGCCGTCCGGTCGGCAGGTTCACCACGAAGGCGCCGAACGAGGTCTCGCCGGCGGCGGCGCGACGGACCGCATCCTGCACCATGGCCGGCACGCCGGGCGTGGCGCTGAACCATGGCGTATCCCAGAACGGCTGCCCGACCACCGTCTCGAGCCGGCCCTCGATGGCGGCGAGGGCCGCCGGATTGACGTCGAGCAGGGTCCCGTCCGGCTCCAGGTAGCCCTGCAGCACGAAGCTCGTCTCGAAGGCGGTGCGCAGCCGCTTGGTGCTGATCTCGAGCGCCGCCAGCGCCTCGCGCAGCTGGTTGGAGCGCTCGTCGACCTGCGCCTCCAGCGTCTGGTTCATGCGTTCCAGCTCGTCCTGCGCCCTGGCGCGCTCGACGGCATCCCAGATGCGCGCGGCGACATCCTCGACCAGCTCGATCTCGGAGTGCGTCCAGGCGCGTGGCACCCGGTGATGGAGATAGAGCACGGCGTGCAGGCGGCCGGCGCGCACCAGCGGCACCCCGAGGCTTGCCGCAATGCCCAGCGCTCCAAGGCCGAGGCCGGCGGTGTCCGAACTGGCCTCCACATCGGCGTAGGCGGCGGTACGGCCCGATCGCAGCCTGGCGATCTGGCCGGCACCGAAGGCGTCGAGCGGATACGTCGCCGCAAGCGGCACGACGTGGTCGACATACGCGGTCTCCAGCGTCACCTGCCGCCCGTCGGTATCGATCAGACCGTAGCCGACGCGGCTGAGTGCGAGATGCCGCCCGATCGCGTCCACCGCGGCCTGCATCGCGGCGCGCGGATCACCCTGCCGGCGCAGGGTGTCGTTGAGGGCGAGCAGGAAGCCCTGGCGGCGCTGGGCGTGGCGGAGCGTGGCGTCGGCGCGCACGCGATCGGTGACGTCGTAGCCGCCGACGAAGATGCCGACGACGGCATCGGCCTCGTCGCGTATCGGCTGGTAGATCAGGTCGACGAAGCGCTCGGCGCCGTCGGCGGCGAGCCGGATCGGCAGCGCGCGGGCCACGAACGGCTGGCCGCTGGCGAACACCCGGTCGAGCTCGTCGAAATGGCCCGGCGTGCGCAGCTCGGAGAACACCTCGCGGATCGGCCGCCCGATGAAGTCGCGCCGGCCGGCGATCGCGACATAGGCGTCGTTGACGTAGTCGTAGACGTGCGATGGACCGGCCAGCAGGGCGACGAAGCCGGGCATCTGCTGCAGCAGCAGGCGCTGGCGCTCGCGTTCGCCGGCCAGGCGGCGTTGCGCCTGCACCTGCCTGGTGGTCTCGGTGCAGGCGCAGAACATCCCCGCCACCGTCCCGTCGGGGTCGCGCACCGGCGTGTAGCTGAAGGCGAAGTGTGTCTCCTCGGCATAGCCGTGGCGATGCATGGTGAGCTGGATGTCGTCGGAGTAGGTCGGCTCGCCGGCATAGGCGCGGTCTAGGATCGGACCGATCTCGTCCATGATGTCGTGCCAGACCACGTCGAAGCGCGACCCGAGCGAGGCGGGATGGCGCGAGCCGCAGATCTGCGCGTAGCTGTCGTTGTACAGCATGATGCGGTCCGGACCCCACGCCACGAACATCGGCTGGTGGGAGCCGAGCATCACCGCAACCAGGGTCTGCAGCGCCGCGGACCAGCCCGAAGGCACGCCGAGCGGGGTCGCGGACCAGTCGATCCCCCGCATGCGGGCTCCGGCTTCGCCACCACCTGCGAGGAAGGCGGCGGGATCCTCGTGGTGAACATGGTCCATGGCGAGCCCGTCCGTCGGCACCGCGTCCAGGCGGCGGCCTCGTTTCTGCAGCGACACTTGTATAGCAGACCGGCGGGAGGCGCAGGTCCAGAGCTATCGTCACGTTGACGGCGGCAGGCGATGCCTTCGCTGTCTTCCTGGGCTAGGATGGCGCCATGAACTCACCTCGCCGCCGCCGCTTCTGGCTGGTACCCGCCGGGCTGCTGGCGGTGGTGGCCGTCATGCTGACGATCGTCTCGTTCTCGGTTCCGCTGTACCGGATGTTCTGCGCCGCCACCGGCGCGGGCGGCACCACGCAACGGGCCTCGGCGGCGGACGGCGCGCTCGGCCGGATGATCACCATCGACTTCTCCACCGGCATCGCGAAGGGGCTGCCCTGGCGGTTCCGGCCGATGCAGTCCCGGTTACGGGTGCGGCTCGGCCAGGAAAGCCTGGTGTTCTTCGAGGCGGAAAACCTGTCCGATACACCCATCGTGGGCCACGCCGCCTTCAACGTGACGCCGGACAAGGTCGGCATCTACTTCAAGAAGATCCAGTGCTTCTGCTTCACCGAGGAGCGTCTCGGCGCGCACCAGAAGGTCGAGATGCCGGTGACCTTCTTCGTCGATGGCCGCCTCGCGACCGATCCGTCGACCACCGACGTCGACGACATCACGCTGTCCTACACCTTCTTCCGGTCCAGTCGCCCGAAGGACGCCACCGACCTCGCCCGCTTCGCCAATGCGCCACCCGATGCCGCCGCCGGGCGCACGCTGTTCGCCGCCGACTGCGCCGGCTGCCACGCCCTCGACCACGCGATCGAGGGGCCGCGACTTGCCGGGGTGTATGGCAGGCGGGCCGGATCGGTGCCCGGCTATCCGTATACCCCGGCCCTGGCCGGCGCCCGCATCACCTGGGACGACCGCTCGCTGGAGCGCTGGCTGTCGGGACCGCGCGCCTTCATTCCCGGCACCGCGATGCCGGATGCCATCGACGACCCGGTCGGCCGCCGCGACATCATCGCCTACCTGCATAGCCTCTCCCCGCCGGGCCGGAGCTAGCGCAGTACGCTGACCACCATGATGCCGAACAAGGCAGCGGCGGCGGTGAACACGACCAGGACGATGCGCAGCCTGAGCGCGATGTCCTCGCCCTGCTGCCGGAAATGCTGCATCAGCACGTCGTGGGCATGATCGATCTGCCGGTCGAGGTCACCGCTGCCGTCGAAGGCGCCCGCGCCGTCCTCACCCAGCGCGTCGCGAAGCCGGGCCAGTCGCGCCGCCGTATCCGGTGCGTGACGGGCGGCATCCAGCCTGGCCTCCGCATAGAGCGCGCGCTGGTAGGGCAGTTGCGCGGCATAGGTCGAAAACAGACCGCACAGGCCAAGCACCACGAAGGCCATCACCAGGAAGCCGGTCCAGGCAAGCTTGCCTCGCCGCTGATCGCTTGTCCCGCCCTGCATTCCGGTCATGACGCGGTGCTTAGGGCAGATCGGCGGCGGGGGGAATGCACGGGCCACGTCACGCCCCTTGACCAGGATCGGCACCCCCGCTAGTCAGCCTCTCCTTCCGGCGCTGCCTGCAGCGGTCCGGATCCTTTTCTATGGGCCTGCAGCGGGCCGGAACCAGGGTCGTGTCATGAAGATCAGAAACAGCCTGAAGTCGGCGAAGGTCCGCGACAAGGATTGCCGCGTCGTCCGCCGGCATGGCCGGGTCTACGTGATCAACAAGAAGAACCCGCGCATGAAGGCGCGCCAGGGCTGAATGCGATGGCCTCCGCGTAGGCCGTCCTACCGGAAAGAGCATCATGCGGGCACCGCCGCACCTGACCGCGATGCAAGCGTTCAGGGGGTGGCTGTCGCTCGCGGCTGTGTTGTCCTGCGCACCGCTGCCGGCTCTCGGGGCCGACGCGCCGCCTCAGGCTCCGGGTCATCAGCAGGCTCCTGGAAGCCAGGCCATGGCCGCGCCGGATCCGAAGATCGTGACGCTGGTCGGCCAGCTTGCCCAGGCTTCCGATCGCAGCCAGGCCGAGGCGGTCGCCGCCCAACTCGAATCGGTGCGCGAGCAGTCGGTGCAGCCCGCCGTTCGCCTGCTGTTGCGGCGCGCGCAGCACGAGATGGCGGCCGGCAAGCGACAATCCGCGGTCTCCGATCTGGACGACGCCCTGGCGCTGCAACCGGACAGCGCCCTGCTCTGGCGGGAGCGGGCGGCGGCGCACGATCTCGACGGTGATCTCGACGCTGCCGTGCAGGATCTCGGTGGCTCGATCTCGCGCGATGCAAGCGATGTGCTGGCGTGGCAGGCGCTGTCGGCGGTCGAGGAGCAGCGTGGCAACGCCACCGCGGCGTGGCGGGCCTGGCAGCACGTGCTGACGCTGGACCCGATGATCGTGGACGGCGGCCACCGGCTGGACCAGCTGCGTCGCAAGGCGCTCGGCCAGCCGGCATGAAGCAGCCGGACAGCGAAAGCCTGACACGTCCCCCGCTTGACTGGCTCGCGGCGGATGCGCTCACCGTGGTGCCACCCGGCCAGCCGTTGCGCGGCCGCGTACGGCCGCCCGGCAGCAAGTCGATCACCAACCGCGTGCTGCTGCTGGCGGCGCTGGCGCGTGGCAATACGACACTCACCGGGGCGCTCAAGAGCGACGACACGCGCTACATGGCGGCCGCGCTGCGCGCCTTCGGCGTTGCGATCGAGGAGCCAGACGACACCTCGTTCCTGGTGCACGGCACCGGCGCGCTTGGCGTTCCGGACAGCCCCCTGTTCCTCGGCAATGCCGGCACCGCCACCCGCTTCCTGACGGCGGCGGCGTGCCTGGCGCCGGGTGACGTGGTGCTGGACGGCGATGCGCACATGCGGGTGCGGCCGATCGCGCCGCTGGTCGAGGCGCTGCGCGACCTCGGTGTCGCGGTCGACTGTCCGACCGGCTGCCCCCCGGTGCGCATAGGCGGTCGCGGACGACTGCCGGCCGGCCGGGTCGCGGTGGATGCCGCGCTCTCCAGCCAGTATGTCTCGGCCCTGCTGATGGTGGCCGCTTGCGCCGAGGGGCCGGTGGAGGTTGCGCTCCGCGGCGACGCGATCGGTGCACGTGGCTATGTCGGGCTCACCCTGGCGGCGATGCGCGCGTTCGGCGCCGAGATCAGCGAGGACGGCCCCGGCACCTGGCGGGTGGCCCCGACCGGCTACCGCGCCGCCGACCTGCTGGTCGAGCCGGACGCGTCGGCGGCGACCTATCTCTGGGCGGCGGAGCGGCTCACCGGCGGTGCGATCGATCTCGGCATCGAGGCCGCTGCGTTCACCCAGCCGGACGCCGCCGCCGCGTCGTTGATCGCCTCCTACCCGGACATGCCGGCGGTGATCGACGGCGCGCAGATGCAGGACGCGGTGCCGACGCTGGCAGTGATGGCGGCCTTCAACCGCAATCCGGTGCGCTTCACCGGCATCGCCAACCTGCGGGTCAAGGAGTGCGACCGGGTGCGCGCGCTGGCCCTGGGATTATCATGCATCCGGCCCGGCCTCGGCACCGAGGCGGGCGACAACCTGCTGGTCGCCGCCGATCCGTCGCTTGCCGGGCAGACGCTGCCGGCCCGCATCGATACGTTCGCCGATCATCGCATCGCGATGGGGTTCGCGTTGGCCGGGCTGCTGGTGCACGGCATCACCATCCTCGAACCGGGATGCGTGGCGAAGACTTATCCCGGCTACTGGGGCGCACTCGAGACGCTCGGGGTCCGGCTGGAGGAGGGCGCATGATCATCATCTGTGGCGACTCGCTGATCGACTTCCTGCCGTCGCGCAGCGAGGATGGCGGCCAGGACGCCTACATCCCGGTGCCTGGCGGATCGTGCCGCAACATCGCCGTCGGGCTCGGGCGACTGGGCAGTGCCGCCGGCTTCATGGGCGGTATCTCCACCGACTTCTTCGGCGACCTGATCGTCTCGTCGATGCAGGTTTCGGGGGTGTCGATGCAGTATGTCGCACGCCTCGACAACGCCACCACGCTCGCCTTCGTCAAGCTGGGCGACGGCGAGCCGGAATATGCCTTCTTCGACGAAGCCAGCGCCTCGCGCTGCTGGACCCTGGCCGCCAGCCCGCCGCTCGCCGACGACGTCACCGCCCTGCATGTCGGCTCGCTCGGCCTGATCTCGCCGCCGGTCGCGGACGAATGCCTGGCCCTGATGCGCGAGCAGAAGGGCCGCCGGGTGCTGTGCGTCGATCCCAATTGCCGCCCGACCCTGACAAGCGACCTCGCCACCTATCGCGCCCGGCTCGCCGAGGCGCTGGCGCTTGCCGACATCATCAAGCTGTCGCGGGCCGATCTCGACTACCTGATCCCTGGCGCCGACCCCGAGACCATCGCCGCGGAATGGCTCGCAGCCGGCACATCGCTGGTGATCGTGACCAAGGGTGGCGACGGGGCGACGGCCTGGGTCAAGGGGGGCCGCATCGACGTTCCGGTCGGCGAGACGGTGGTGGTGGACACGGTCGGCGCCGGCGACAGCTTCATCGCCGCCGTGCTGTGCCATCTTGATCGCACTGGCCTGCTGCATCCGGGACGCATCGCCGCGATCGATCCGTCGCAGGCCGAGGCCGCGCTGCAGTTCGCGGTGCGGGTCGCCGCGTTCACCTGCGGCCGTGCCGGTTCCAACCCGCCCTGGGCGGCCGAGCTGCAGGAGAGCGCGACCCCGGTCTAGACCGGCGGGCGGCCTCCCGCCATCGCCTCGAATACCCCGTCGCGGCGGATCAGCGCATGCATCAGCGCCGCCGATACATGAAGCAGGATCAGCGCGAACAGCAGGTAGGCGATGATGCGGTGCGCGTCCCACAGAACAGCGTGCAGCGCGTCGCTATGCGGCAGGATCGGCGGCAGCTGGAACCCGCCCCACATCACCACCGGCAGCCCCGCCGCCGACACCATCCCCCAGCCGATGATCGGCATCGAGATCATCGCGGCGTACAACAGCCAGTGCGAGAGCGTTGCGCCAAGCTTCACTCCGGCGGGCAGGTCGCGCGGCAGCGCCGGCGTGCCGCGCCTGGCCCGCACGGCGAGCCGCACCACCACCAGCAGGAGGATCAGGATCCCGAGCGGCCGATGCACGTCGACCAGACCCAGGCTGATCGGCCGTGCCGTCGACACCATGCCGACGCCGATGAACAGCATCGCCAGGATGCACACCGCCATCGCCCAGTGCAGCACCCGTTGCACCGGCGCGAACGGTTCGCGCACGACCTCGCCACGCTCCAGCAGGCTGGGTTGCACCCGTCCGTTGAAGCCGTTTCGCGTGAAGTCGCTCACTGCGCGTTCCTCCCGGTATCGTGCCCACCCGTGGCTTGTCCGCTCGCTTCCTGGGCCGTCCGTCTGTTGTACGAAACGGCGTAGACGGCGGACCGCGCGGCCGGGAACGGATCGTCACCGGTCGCCAGCCCCGATGGCAGGATGGTCGGATCGAAATTCACGTCGCGGCAAGGGCCGGCTACGTTGTCCTGGCCTGCTGTCAGGGTGATCGTACCCGCCGCCACGGTCGGACGCCCTGCCGGCCAGGCCTGGCTCGGATCCGCCGTCTGGTCGCCGGGCGCCGCTTCCGTCAGCACCATCCGCCAGTGCAACGGCCCCGAGGCCAACCGCGATTCCAGCTCACGATCGAGGAAGTCCGGCCCCTTCGCCTTCAGTGCGTCGGGTGTCACCTGCTGCGCGGTGGCGGCCGGCAGGAGCGACCAACGCACGAAATGGCGACTGCCGGCGGCGTCGGTCGCCACGAAGGCATCGATCCCGTTGTACTGCTCTTCCGCGAACGACGCCGTCCAGGGCGCCGACTTGGCCCAGCCGCCGAACGCCTTCAATTCCGGATGCGCTGCGGCAACCTGGCCGATGGCACCAGGGTCCTTGCTGCCCGACGCCTGCAGCAGCTGCAGGAACGCGTCCGGGGTCGCGACCGGGAAGAACGGCACGTCTATATTGGCGCTGCGCCATTCCTCGCCGCCGGGCCCGGTGATGTCGAAGCCGAAGCCGCGCACCCGTGTCGCGGAATCCGATGCCGCCGGATCGGCGCTGCCGAGGCTGAAGCGTCCGATCAGCGGATAGGTCCCGGGGCGGAACAGCGAGGCGTGCGACACCGCGGTGGCCGCACCATCGGCGGTGAAGGTGCCGGTGACGCAGACACCCTTGGCGTGGTTGCGCCGGTCGCCGTAGCCGAACCCGCCTGGTGGCTTGAGCGCCGTGATGAACCGCTCCGGGGACAGCCGATCGCCGGACAGCCAACCGCCCGCCCAGGCAAATGCGGCCACCAACACCGCCAGCACCGCACCGATCACCGCTCCGCCGCGCACCACGTTCCCGGCAGCCATCCGCACGCTCCCTCCTGCTGCAGGAGACCGTGCCGAAACCTTGCGTTGCCGTAAAGGCCCGGGCTGTCAGCCGTCGCTGGCACCCTCGACCAGGCGCATCGGCCACAGCTGCTGCACCGGTTCCGGATCCGCATCGGGATCGAGTCGCGCCAGCAGGCTGGCAGCCAGCGCCATGCCCAGGTCGTGCAGGGAGCAGGTGTATCGCGTCAGCGCCGGCGACAGCGCGCGGCAGGCCGGCGCGTCGCCGGTTGCGATCACCGCGAAATTCCGACCCGGCGTGAGGCCGCGCTCGCGAAGCGCCCGATAGACGCCGATCGGCGTCGTCTCGCCGGTCAGCACGGCGGCGGTCGGCGGCCTGGGCAGGTCGAGCAGCCGACCGGCCGCGAGATGGCCGCCCGCTTCATCGGGCTCGACCCGGACCAGGAGATCCGGGTCCGGGTCGAGCCCCGCCTGGACCAGCGCATTGCGCCAGCATTCCTCGACGACATGGCCGAGATTGATGTCGCTGCCCGGCTCGATCGCCGCAATCCGGCGATGGCCGCGGGCCGCGAGGCGACGTACCGCCTCGGTCACCATCGTCTCAAAGTCGAGGTCGATCCAGGACTGCGCGCCGCCCGACAGGCTTCGGCCGAGGGTCGCGAACGGCACGCCGCGCTCCAGCAGGAACGGGATCCGCTCGTCATGCCGCGTGGTGGCCGACAGCAACCAGCCATCGGCGAGGCCGCGGGACACCGCGCGGACGAGGAAGGCGAGCTGGTCCTCGTCGCGCCTCGGCAGCAGCACGATCAGGTCGAGGCCGGCGCCGGCGAGGGCGTGCTGGATGCCGTCGAACAGCGCCATGAAGAACGGATCGCCGTGCGATGCGCTGTCGACGCTTGGCCGCAACACGAAGGCGATGGCGTTGGTGCGGCCACGCCGGAGCGCCCGCCCGGAATGGTTCGGGGCATATCCCATCGCCGCCGCGGCTTCCCGCACCCGCAGCCGGGTCGCGTCGCGCACGTCCTTGCGGTCGTTCAGCGCGCGAGAGACCGTGCCGATCGACAGGTCGAGATGCCGGGCGAGGGCCTTGATGTCCATCTGCACGCGCTATCGGCTGCGGGCGACCTTGACAAGCATGCGTGTCCACCGGCAGCGTCCGTGTCGCGACACCGTAAACGTTTACGCCGGCGTGAGACCGGTGCGTTGGGAGGAGGCGCCTGTGCGGGCAGCTTTGATCGGGTGCGGCAACATGAGCCGCACCTGGCTACGGGCGGCACTCGCCATCGAGGGCCTGACGATCGTGGGGCTGGCCGATCTGGACCGCGCCGCCGCGATCCGGCTTGCTGGCGAGTTCGGACTGGACGACGTCGCCATAGCGGGCGGCATCGACGAACTTCTCGCCCTCGCACGTCCGGACATCCTGTTCGATGTCGTGGTGCCCGCCGCGCGGCACGCGGTGGTGCGCCGGGCGCTGGCGGCCGGATGCCATGTGCTGAGCGAGAAGCCGCTCGCCGACACGCTCGAGCACGCGGTCGACCTCGTAGCCGCCGCCGCCGACGCCGGGCGTGTCCACGCCGTGATGCAGAACCGGCGCTATGTCGCCGGCATACGCCGCCTCCGCCGGTTGATCGACGCAGGTGCGCTCGGCGACATCGACGAGGTGCACTGCGATTTCTTCAAGGCGCCGCATTTTGGCGGCTTCCGCGAGCAGATGGACCACGTTCTGCTGCTCGACATGGCGATCCACAGCTTTGACGCAGCGCGGCTGCTGGCCGGCAGCGATCCGGCGAACGTCATGTGCCGCGAGGGCAATCCGCGCAAGTCCTGGTATCGTGCCGGCGCCAGCGCCGCTGCGGTGTTCTCGCTGCCGGAGGGTGGCGTCATCACCTATCGCGGCAGCTGGTGCGCCAACGGGCTGCAGACCGAATGGGACAGCGCGTGGCGGATCATCGGCACCAGGGGCAGCGCGACCTGGGACGGTGCGGATCGCTTTGCTGCCGAGATCGTCGACGGCCTGCCGCCCGGCGGAGAGCTGTTCGCGCCGCTCCGCGCGGTTCCGGTGCCGACTCTCGAACCCTCCGACCGCATCGGTGGCCATGCCGGCGTCCTGCGCGACTTCATCGACGCGCTGCGCAGCGGCGGCGAGCCGGAGACCTCGAGCCGGCGCAATTTCGCCAGCCTCGCCATGGTGCTGGCGGCGATCGAAAGCGCCGAACAGCAACGTCCGTGCGAGCTGCCCCGCCTGCCAATCGAACTTGCCCAAGGACACGACGCATGAGCAACCCAGCCCTGGACATCCGGATCGGCACCATGATCCGTGCGAATGCGCCGGATCCGGCGGCCTACGTGCGCGACATCCTGCCGCACGGCTTCGAGAGCATCGAGCCCTTCTTCTGGCAGACGCTGGGTGGCGTCGACCTGCCCCGTCTCGCCGGCACGTTGCGGGACGCGATCGGCGATCGCGACGTCACCATGGACACGCTCGGGATGTTCGGCAATCCGCTCGAGGACCAGCCGCTCGATCGCGAGACGCTCGAAGGCTGGCGGGCGCTGATCGACAACGCGCACCTGTTCGGCGCGAAAACCATCGCCGGATTTACCGGGCGCGTGCGCGATCGTCCGCTGCAGGAGAGCCTGCCGCGCTTCAAGGCGGTGTTCGGCGAGCTTGCCAGGCGCGCGGCGGACAAGGGCGTCCGTATCGCCTTCGAGAACTGTCCGATGGACGGCAGCTGGCAGACCGGCGACTGGAACATCGCGCATAATCCCGCTGCCTGGACGATGATGTTCGAGACCTTGCCGGACGACAATATTGGCCTCGAATGGGAGCCGTGCCACCAGTTGTTCTACCTGATCGATCCGATGCCGCAGCTGCGTGACTGGATTCCGAAGATCTTCCACGTGCACGGCAAGGATGCCTCGGTGCGCTGGGACGTGGTGCGCCGTCATGGCGTGCATGGCGCCGAGCCGTTCGCTTTCCATCGCACGCCCGGTTTCGGCGACAGCGACTGGACGGCGATCATCGGCGACCTGCGGCTCGGCGGCTACAAGGGGTCGATCGACATCGAGGGCTGGCACGATCCGGTCTATCGCGGCGCGCTCGAGATGACCGGGCAGGTTGCCGGCCTGAACCATCTGAAGACGTGCCGCGGCGGGACATACGTGCCGAACCCGGCCTGAGACGGGACCATTGCGGACCGGGGAGCAACCCCGGCCGGACGGGAAGGAGGACACCATGTACAGATCAACGACCGCATCGCTGGCGGCCGGACTTGTCGCGTTGGCGCTGCAATCGTCGCCGGTACGAGCCGAGCCGGTCACGCTGACCTTCTGGACCATCGACAAGCCGGACCAGGCGCAGCAGAGCTACGTGTTGGCGCATGAGTTCGAGACGAAGAATCCGGACATCCGCATCGCGGTCAAGCATGTCGATTTCGCCGACATCTCGAACGACGCGATCCGCGCGGTTGCCACCGGCAGCGGGCCCGACCTGGTCTCGATCGACAATCCCGAAGTGGCATTGTTCGCCTCGCACGGCGCCTTTGTCGACCTGACGCCGATGATCAAGGCATCGAAGATCATCGACCCCGCCCGCTTCTTCCCCGGACCGCTCGCGTCCGTCACCTGGAAGGGCGGGATCTATGCGTTGCCACGCGGGTCCAACACGCTCGCGCTGTATCTGAACGACGACGCCTTTCGCCGCGCCAAGCTCGACCCCGCGAGGCCGCCGGCAACCTGGGCGGAACTCAGGGCGGACGCCGCGAAGCTGACCGATCCCGCCGCCAACCGCTACGGCCTGGCCTTCTCGGCGATCGCCGACGAGGAGGGCACCTTCCAGTTCCTGCCCTGGATCCAGAGCGCCGGCGGTGACTGGAACAAGGTGAACGGCGCCGCCGGCGTCTCGGCGCTCACCTTCTGGCAGGGCCTGATCGACGACAAGCTCGCCTCGCGCGATACGCTGGTGCGGGCGCAGACCGACAGCTTCCAGACCTTCGTGGCCGGCAACGCCGCGATGGCCATCTCCGGTCCGTGGGAGCTGAGCGGACCGATCGCCGGCGCGCGCTTCGCCTGGAGCACCGCGCTGCTGCCGGTCGCGGGTCCGGGTGCACCGCACGCCTCGGCGCTCGGCGAGCATACCTTCGGCATCCTGCACACCAGTGCGCATCCCGCGGCGGCATTCCGCTTCCTCGAATATGTCTATTCGCAGGAGGGCCGCGACTGGAACGAGTTCGGCATGCTGCCCTCCATCCGAAATGCCGATCCGAAGAACCCCGCGCATCCGAAGGCCTATGCGACCTTCATCGAGGAGATGCGCTATGCCCGCGTGCGTGGTCCAAGTCCGGCCTGGCCGTCGATCTCGAAGGCGATCCAGTCCGCCTACCAGGGCGCATTGACGCACCAGGCAACGCCGCAGCAGGCACTCGATGCCGGGCAGAGCGCCATCGACAGCGCACGCGAGGAGGCGTCGCCGTGAGCGCACGCCGGCGATCGGGTCAGGATCGTCCGGGCTTCCTGCATCGCAGCGGTTTCGAGACCGCGCTGCTTGCCGCACCGGTGCTGTTCCTGGTCGCCGTCTCGGCGTTGCCGGTGCTCTACACGATCGCCATGTCGGTGCAGTCGGTCGACATGTTCGACATCCTGTCGCTGCACCGCCCGTTCGTCGGCCTGCGCAACTACATCCATCTCTTCCACAACCCGGCGGCCGGGCGGATCGCACTCAACACACTCCTGTTCACGACCTGCTCGGTGGTGGCGCAGGTGACGATCGGGTTTGCGCTCGCCGTCTTCTTCCAGCGGCGCTTTCCCGGCGCCGCGACGATACGCGGCGTATTCCTGGCGGCGTGGATCATGCCCGGGCTGGTGGTCGGCGCGATCTGGAAATGGATGTTCGCGGGCGACAGCGGCGTGGTGAACGCGATCCTTGCCGCATCCGGGTTGATCCACGCGCATCCATTCTGGCTGTCCGACCCGCACCTCGCGCTGCCGGCGGTGATCATCGCCAATATCTGGCTCGGCGTGCCGTTCAACATGATCCTGCTTTCGGTCGGGCTCGCGGCGATCCCGCGCGATCTCTACGAGGCGGCGGCGATGGATGGCGCCGGATCGATCCGGAGTTTCGTCTCTATCACGCTGCCGATGATGCGAGCGACGATCGCTGCCGTGGTGTCGCTCGGCATCATCTTCACGCTGCAGCAGTACGACCTGATTTCCGGCCTGACCGAGGGTGGTCCGGCGAACGCCTCGAACGTCGCGCAATACTGGTCGTGGCAGCTCTCGTTCCAGACCTACCAGATCGGCCAGGGCAGCGCGCTCGCGGTGCTGATGCTGGCGGTGACGGCTCTGGTCGCCTCGATCTATGTGTCGTCGACCCGCCGCGAGGTGGTGGCGTGATCGCGGCATCGGCAGCGAGGCGGCGGATGGATACCGGCCTCGCGCTGCTGCTCGCCGCTGCCTACCTGTTCCCACTGTACTGGATGTACGTGACGGCGCTGAAGGAGCCGCGCGAGATCTTCCTCAATCCGCCATCGTTCTGGCCGCACCGGCTGCACGCCGAATTCGTGCAGGTCTTCGTCGAGCACGGCATGGCACATTACCTGTGGAACTCCTGCCTGATTGCGGCGGGCGCCACATTGCTGACCGTGCTCCTCGGCACCGGCGGCGCCTTCGTGCTGTCGCGCCGCAACGACCGCATGGCGCTGGGTGCATTGTTTCTCGTGTTGCTGTTGCAGGCACTGCCGCCGTCGCTGCTGGTGACGCCGATCTTCGTCGCCTTCAACCAGCTCGGTCTGCTGGCGACGCCGCGTCTTGCCGTCGTGCTGGCGCAGACCGGCCGGATGCTGCCGCTGTTCATCGTGCTCACGCGTCCCAGCTTCGCGCAGGTGCCGCGCGAGCTTGAGGACGCGGCGAGAATGGACGGCGCGTCGCGGTCGAAGGTGTTCCTGCTGATAGCCGTGCCGCTGGCCCGCAACGGCATCCTGGTCTCGACGATCCTGGTGTTCCTGCAGTCGCTCGGCGAGTACGTCTATTCACGGTCGCTGATCAGCTCCGACCAGTTGCAGACGGCGACGGTGGGGCTGCGCGGCTTCCTGGGTACTAACACCACCGACTGGAGCGGCATCATGACCTACGCCGCGATCTACGTGACGCCGATCCTGGTGCTGTTCGCGCTGCTGCAGACGCGGATCGTGGGAGGGCTGACGGCGGGGGCGTTGAAGTAGGTCCCGCCAGCCAGCCTCACCGGTCGGTCAGCCGCAGCTCGATGCGGCGGTTGCGCGCGAACGCATCCGGCGTCCCGGCATCGTCCAGCGGCTGGTATTGCGAGAACGCGGTGGCCGCGAGATGGCGCGGATCGACACCCTGGGCGATCAGAAGCTTCACCACCTGGATGGCGCGCGCCGAGGACAATTCCCAGTTGGTGGCGAAATGCTGGGTGTTCACCGGCTGCCGGTCGGCATGGCCGTCGACGCGCAGCACCCACGGCACGTCCGCCGGGATCTCGCTGCCGATACCCTTCAGCGTCTGCGCCAGCGCCTTCATCTGGTCGGCGCCGGCCTTCGACAGGTCGGCGCTGCCGGGCGGGAACAGCACCTCGCTCTGGAACACGAAGCGGTCGCCCACCACCGCGATGCCCGGACGGTTCGCCAGCACCTTGCTCAGCCGCTCGAAGAATTCAGAGCGGTAGCGCTTCAGTTCCTCCACCTTGTCGGCAAGCGCCAGGTTCAGCTTGTTGCCCAGATCGGCGAGTTTGGCGTCGCGGTCCTTCACGTCCTTCTGCGCGATGTCGAGCGCCTGGGTGATGGCGGCGAGCTGCTTCTCCAGTTCGACCAGTTGCTGGTTGAGCTGGTTGACCTGCGCCTGCGCGTCGGCGCTCAGCTTGTCCTGGCTGGCCTTTTGCGACGCGATCACCCCGGTATCCTTGGCGACCTCCGCATTCAACGCCAGCGCCTGCGCCGCCAGCTGCTGGCGCTCGGCATTCAGCTGCGCGCGCTGCGCCGTCAGTGTCGCCACCGACAGGCCGAGATCGTGCGACTTGCCGCGTTCCAGCGAAAGCAGTTCGGTAAGCTGCGCCATCTCGCGCTGCAGCCGGTCGAGCACATGCTGGCGGCCGTTCAGCGCCACCGACAGGAAGGCCTGCGCCAGCACGAACACCAGCAGCACGAAGATGATCACCATCAGCAGCGTGGACAGCGCGTCCACGTAGCCGGGCCAGGCGTCGAGGCCGTTATGGACGCTGCGACGGCGCCTCATGGCGCATCTCCGACGTGACGGCTCATGGCTTGGGTCCTGTCACGAGGGCTGTCCCCCCAGACATCAAGGATTCGGATTGCCGCCGATGGCGGCCAGGGTGCGCGTCAGCAGCCGGATGTCGCCGCGCAGCTCGGTGGTGCTCTGCGTCCGGCCCTGCTCGTTCTCGCTCAGCATGCGCCCGAGCAGCCGCTCGATCGCGCGCAGATGCTCCCGCGTCTCCCGCGAGCTGTCGCTCTCGATCCGGTTGTCCTGTGCGTCGGCCAGGCGCTTCAGCACCGGAGCCAGCGCGGCCTGGCCCTCGGCGACGCGATGCATCAGCGTCTGGTTCGCGCGCATCATCTCGGCAAGATCGCCGATGCGCTCGGACAGCGTGTTGAGCGTGTGGGTCTGCGACGAACGTGCCTCGTCGCTGCGCGACAGCACCGTCTGCAGGCCGTCGAGGTTCTCGGCGGTCTGCTCCAGCAGCGCCTGCACGTAGTGCGGCATCGGCGCCTCGCCTTCGCCACCGAAACCGCCGGAGAAGCGGGTGATGCCGGCGAGCCATTCCTCCAGCTCGTTGAAGAAGCGGTTCTGCGCCTGGCCTGCGGTGAGGTCGAGGAAGCCGAGCACCAGCGCGCCGGCGAGGCCGAACATCGATCCGGAGAACGCCGTGCCCATGCCGTGCAGCGGCCGCGCCAGCCCGGATTTCAGCTGGTCGAACATCAGGTTGACGTCGCCGGTGCTGATCGAGAGGTTGGCGATCACCTCGGAAATCGCGCTCACCGTCAGCAGCAGGCCGTAGAAGGTGCCGAGCAGGCCGAGGAAGATCAGCAGCCCGATCATGTAGCGCGACAATTCGCGGCTCTCGTCGAGGCGCGAGGACAGGCTGTCGAGCAGCGAGCGCATCGCCGGGGTCGAGAGGGTGAGCCGGTCGGCGCGGTTGCGCGACGCGATCATCGACGCCATCGGCGCCAGCAGCTTCGGCGATGGTGGCGGAGCAAGCCCGGCGCGTGGATGACGCAGCGTCTCCAGCCAGCGCACCTCGGGATTGAGCCTGGCGACGGTGACCAGGTTCCACAGGATGCCGAGCGCCAGCACGCCGAGGATCAGGCCATCCAGCAGCGGGTTGTTGTTGAAGGCGCTGATCAGGGTCGGCAGCAGCGTTGCGGTGACCGCGGCGACCACCGCCAGGAACACCAGCATGCGGACGAGATAGGTCAGTGGTTTGGTCATGGCACCTTTGCCGGTGTGGTGGAGGCCGCCGGTGTGCTGGCGACAGCGGCGGACGTGGTGGTCGGCGCATCGAGGTCCGAGCGGGCAAGGTCGACGCGGTCGGGCTCGCTGTTGTCGAGCGGGCGTCCGATGGCGCGCACATAGATCCGGGTGGACGGGATGCCGGAGTTGATCAGCACGGCGCGCACCGCGAGGCCACGCGAAAGCGACAGCCGGCGTGGCGTCGACGGGTCATCCGGACTGCCGTTGCCGTAGGCGTCGATCTGCGCCCGCGCGACGGGGTCCGCCTTCAGGCTGGCGGCGAAATCGCGCACCGCCTGCATGGTGCCGGCATTCAAATCCGCGCTGCCATCGCCGAAGGTGATCCGGGTGCCGCCATGGCTCGCGGTCGCCTTCCCCTTGGCGCCGGCGACCACCGGGACCGGCGGCGGCGGCGGCTCCGGATGCAGCGGCACGTTGATGATCGGCGGCTTGATGATCGGCGGGGCGGGCGGCGTCGTCGGCACCGGCGGAGGCATGGCGACGCCGGCCGGCATGTGCGAGGACGCGGCGCTGGCTGCAGGCTGGGCGCCCGCCTGGTGCACCGCGTGATGGGCCGGGTGGCGATGGGCCGGGTGTGCCGGCGCAGCCTGCTTCGGCTTCGCGCCGCCGAGCGAGTCCAGGGCGCGCTGGTCGCCGGCGGACTGCGCGAACGCCCGCGTCGCGGGAGCGAGAGCGCTGGCGCTCAGCAGGATCATCAGCAGCGCGTGTCGGACGTTGCCGACCGGGTTCATCGATGGACGCATTGCGCGCGACGCTAGACGACACTCGCCCGATGCTCAACCGGGCCTCTGAACGCCAGACGTCTAGCCGGTGAGCCACCAGAGCAGGGAGGCCCCGGCCAGCCCGACCACCGAGACGATCGTCTGCAGCACCGACCAGACCAGCAGGGTCTGCCGCAGCCGCAGCGCGAAGAATTCCCGGACCATCCAGAAGCCGGCATCGTTGACGTGGCAGAAGAACACCGAGCCGGCGCCGATCGCGAGCACCAGCAGGGCAACGTGGTCCGGGCTCATGTGCAGCCCGGGCAGCAACGGCGCCAGCAGGCCGGCGGTGGTTGTGGTGGCGACCGTCGCCGACCCGGTGGCCTGGCGCAGCAGCACCGCGACCAGCCAGGCGAGCACCAGCACCGGCATGTGGGTGCCGGCGGCGATGCCGGCGACCGTGCGCGAGATGCCGGCAATCACCAGCACCTGCTTGAAGCCGCCGCCGGCGCCGATGGTCAGCAGCAGGACCGCGATCGGCGCCAGGCTGTCGCGCATCGTCTCGCCGGCCCGCACCCGACCCAGGCCCGAGTTTCTCATGCCCCAGCCGAGGGTGACGAGGGCGAAGGTGACCGACAACGTGAGGGCGACGACCGGCTCTCCGACGACATCGAGCGTACGGGCAACCGGGACGGGCAGCAGGCCGAGCTTCGCCAGCGTCCGGCAGAGCATCAGCGCCACCGGCAGCAGGATGACCGCGATCGAGAGGGCGAGCGACCGCCGGGGGACGGCCACGGGAGCGGGCTCGATGGGCATGGGACCGATCACCACGTGATGGGCCAGGGCATTGCCGTAGACCGGGCCGGCCAGGATCGCCGCCGGTATCGCGATGAGCAGGCCGAAGCCCAGCGTGCGCCCGAGGTCGGCGTGCAGGGCGGCGATCGCGATGAGCGGGCCGGGATGCGGCGGCACCAGCGCGTGCAAGGTGGTCAGTCCGGCGAGCGCCGGCACCGCAATGCGCAGCACCGGCAGCCCGGCGCGGGCGGCGAGGGCGAAGATCACCGGGATCATGATGACCAGCCCGACCTCGAAGAACAGCGGCAGGCCGATCACCATGGCGGCCAGGGCGACGAGCCATGGCAGCAGTCCCGGCCTGGTGTCGCGCACGACCGCGTCCACGATGCGCGCAGCCGCCCCGCTTTCGGTGACCAGTCCGCCGAGCAGGGCGCCGAGGGCGATGATCAGGCCGATATCGCCGAGCAGGATGGCGAGGAACGGCACGACACGCAGCCAGCCGATCAGCGTCACGATGACACCCAGCGAGGCGGCGCAGGCGAGGATCAGCCTGGTGTCGTGCGGGCTCCAGGCGGCCTGCATCGGACGGCGGTCAGGCCAGCTGCCGGGTGGGCACGCCGACCAACGGTCCGGCCTCGGCGAGCCGCTTGTCGGGCGTCTGCACGGCGGCGCCATGGTCCGATGCGGTGGCGAGATGCAGGGCATCGCCGGCACGCAGCCCGGGCGTGTGCTGGTCGACGAACCTGGCCGCTCTCGGGAAATGGCTGCCGGAGATCGGCAGGATGGTGAGGCTCTCGGCGGTCAGCCTGTCGAACAGGGCGAGCGTCGCCGCGCGCTGCTCCAGCGTGATGCGCCGGTCGCGCGACCGGATGGCCAGGGCGGAGGACATCTCCGGGACGGTCCAGTCGCTGGTCATGAGCAGGGCCGGATCCTGCTCGCCCAGCCAGGCCTGGATGCGCTGCGTCGAGGCTTCGCTGGACGACGAGGCAACGATCACCGACGTGTCCAGGTAGGACATCAGCAGCGGTCGTCGTGCCGCATCGAGCGCACCAGCCGGGCGGCATCCTCACAGCGTCGCGGCAATGTATCTGTCAGGCTTCGCAGCGTCGCCGGCTCGATGCGCCGACGCGGTGCGGACACCGCGGTGAGCCGGGTGACGGGCTTGCCACGCCGGGCGATGTCGATGGCGTCGCCCGCCTCGGCGCGCTCGACCAGCTCGCTCAGCCGGGGTTTGGCGTCCGCCAGGTTGACCGCTTGCATGCTGCCCTGCTGACCAGGTGGATAGTCATCTAACGAGGGCGATGGGGTGATGCCAGAGGAGTTGCGGATGAATTCCGGGCTTGCAGTTCGCCTCGGCGGCGGCTTGGCGTAGGATGCTTTTCATATAGACGCACCAGCGATCAGCCCAGGACCCGACCGATGCCCGCATACCGCTCCCGCACCACCACGCATGGACGCAACATGGCCGGCGCCCGCAGCCTGTGGCGGGCGACCGGCATGCAGGACGGCGATTTCGGCAAGCCGATCATCGCCATCGCCAACTCCTTCACCCAGTTCGTGCCCGGCCATGTCCACCTCAAGGACCTCGGCCAGCTGGTCGCCGGCGAGATCGCGGCAGCCGGCGGCGTCGCCAAGGAGTTCAACACCATCGCGGTCGATGACGGCATCGCCATGGGTCATTCCGGGATGCTGTACAGCCTGCCGTCGCGCGAGCTGATCGCCGACGCCGTCGAATACATGGTGAACGCGCACTGCGCCGACGCCCTGGTCTGCATCAGCAACTGCGACAAGATCACCCCCGGCATGCTGATGGCCGCGATGCGCCTGAACATCCCGGTGGTGTTCGTCTCCGGCGGCCCGATGGAGGCTGGCAAGATCGTCGCCGATGGCGTCATCAAGCGTGCCGACCTGATCACCGCCATGGTCGCCGGCGCCGACCCGAACGTGTCCGACGCCGAGAGCGAGGTCATGGAACGCTCGGCTTGCCCGACCTGCGGCTCATGCTCGGGGATGTTCACGGCGAACTCGATGAACTGCCTGACCGAGGCGCTCGGCCTGGCGCTGCCCGGCAATGGCAGCCTGCTCGCCACCCACGCCGACCGGCGCAAGCTTTTCGTCGAGGCCGGCTGGACCATCGTGGACCTGGCCCGCCGCTGGTACGAGCAGGACGATGCGGCCGCCCTGCCGCGCGGCATCGCCACGATGGCGGCATTCGAGAACGCGATGTCGCTCGACATCGCCATGGGCGGCTCGACCAACACCGTGCTGCACCTGCTGGCGGCCGCCCACGAGGGCGAGGTGCCGTTCGTGATGGCCGATGTCGACCGGCTGTCGCGGCAGGTGCCGAACCTGTGCAAGGTGGCGCCATCCAAGGCCGATGTGCACATGGAGGACATCCACCGCGCCGGCGGCATCATGGCGATCCTGGGCGAGCTCGACCGTGCCGGTCTGATCGACACCACCACGGCCACCGTCCATGCCACGACCATGGCGGAGGCGCTGCAGCGGTGGGATGTCCGGGCGCCTGGCCGCGAACCGGGCGACACCGCCAGCACCCTGTTCAGCGCAGCACCCGGCGGCGTGCGCACCACGCAGGCCTTCAGCCAGGACAGCCGCTATGTCGAGCTCGACACCGACCGGGCGACCGGCGTGATCCGCGACCTCGAGCACGCCTTCAGCCGTGACGGAGGCCTTGCGGTGCTGTTCGGCAACATCGCGCCCGAAGGTGCCATCGTGAAGACCGCCGGTGTCGATCCGGCCTCGCTGGTGTTCAACGGTCCGGCGCGGATCTTCGAGAGCCAGGACGACGCGGTGTCCGCCATCCTGGGCAACCGGGTGGTGGCGGGCGACGTGGTGGTGATCCGCTACGAGGGCCCCAAGGGCGGCCCCGGCATGCAGGAGATGCTGTATCCGACCAGCTACCTGAAGTCGAAGGGGCTCGGGAAGTCCTGCGCGCTGATCACCGACGGGCGCTTCTCCGGAGGCACCGCCGGGCTGTCGATCGGCCACATGTCGCCGGAAGCGGCGGAAGGCGGCGCCATCGGGCTGATCGAGGAGGGTGACCGGATCGAGATCGACATCCCGTCCCGCAGGCTGTCGGTGGCGGTGTCGGACGAGGCGCTGGCCGGGCGCCGGGCGGCGATGGATGCGCGCGGGGCAGCCGGATGGCAGCCGGACCGCGAGCGCATCGTGTCGCCGGCGCTGCAGGCCTATGCGGCGTTGACCACCAGCGCCAGCCGGGGCGCTGTCCGCGACGTCACCCAGGTGCAGCGGCGCGGCTGACCTGCACGCCCTCTCCTGTGGCTCGCCGCGCACCGTGCCGTGCGCGGCGGTGGCGGTCCGGGGCGGCCCCCCTCACGATGCGTGGCTTGGAACCTCGCTGGCGAGCCAGGGAATATCGCCATCGTGCGCGATGCCCTCGAACAACGGCTTGGCAAAATAGAAGCCCTGTATGAAACGGACCCCGACCGAACGGAGGGCCTGGGCCTCTTCCGCGCGTTCCACGCCCTCGACGACGACCTTCACCCCGATCTCCGCGCCAAGGCGGACGATTGCCGACAGGATCGCCAGCCTGGTGCCGTCCCTGTCGCAATCCCTGACCAGCGCCCTGTCGACTTTCACGATATCCGGCCGCAGATCGGCAAGCCGCGCCAGGCCGGAATGCCCGGTCCCAAAATCATCCAGTGCGATCTTGAAGCCGTGCTTCCTGTATTCACGGATGATATCCAGCAGATGCGCGGTATCGGTGACCGTCTCCGACTCCAGGATCTCGAAGGTCAGGAGATCAAGACGGAATCCCGTGCGCCCTGCGGCCTCCAGGGTTGCCCTGATGCAGGCACGAGGATCGTAGACTGCATTGGGCAGGAAGTTGATGCTCAGCTGCCGGTCGACGCCCAGGCCAGCCGCCATCTCTATGGCCTTGACCCGGCAGGCCTGGTCGAAGCTGTACATGTTCTCCGCGGTCACCTGGTCCAGGACATACCGGGCGCCCTCGGATTGTGGTCCGCGCACCAGTGCCTCATAGGCATCGATGCGGTTGTTCCGGATATCGACGATCGGCTGGAACGCCATCGTGAACGGGAACGCCGGCTTGCCCGTTCGGCACGCGACACATCCAGCGGCTTTCGCCTTTGCGGCCGCTGCGGGCCGCTCTTCCTGTGGCGGGGCACCGATGGGCTCGACTGCCTCTGTCGGACCTGGACTGCGCAGGAGTCCGATCAGGCCAGGGGCGACCGTCTCGAGACGGTCCGGCCTGCGCCTGTCCGTCGTCATGCTCTGGCTGCCTGCTTCCGCAGCCTGATCGGCTGCGACAGCCTCGACAGAAACTCGATCTTGCATCGGGAGATCCAGTCTGCTGCTGCAGAGCAAGCAGCGTTGGTGAGGAACGACGGGAGCGTGCGCCGGACGATATAGGGCTTGGCCAGCGCGAGGCCGGTCGCCCAGGGGCCGGCTGCAAAAACTGTAACGACATCATGCGACCGGCGCATCCACGCCGTGATCGGTACTGCCACGGAACAGGACAGACCGTCCCGGAGCGGTCCACAAGCCGGTCGCCTGTTCACGGGGGGTTCAGAACCGGTTGCGTCTCCACCCGGTTCCGCCCCCGCCGCTTGGCACGGTAGAGTGCTTCATCCGCGAGCTTGAGCAGCGCATCCAGATCCTCCGCGTCCTCGCTGATCGTCGCGCAACCGAGGCTGGCGGTGATCGCAAGCAGGAGGTCACCGGCCACGACCGGTTCGGTTGCGATGACGGCCCGGATTTGTTCGGCGATCTCCACGACTTCCAGATCGTCGGTGCCGGGCAGCAGGATCACGAACTCCTCGCCACCCATGCGCGCCACGATATCGAACGACCGCAGGACGGTGCGGCAGCGTTCGACGGTCACGCGCAATACCTGATCGCCGGCGGCATGTCCGCTCGTGTCGTTGACGTGCTTGAAGTGGTCGAGGTCGATCATGACGACCGAGAGTGGCCGGCGATGCCGATGCCAGCGGGCGATCTCGGTTTCCGCAAGCTCGAAGAACCGCGCGCGGTTCACGGCCCCGGTCAGATGATCGGTCGTGAGAAGGCGCTGCACCTCGGCGGCGGTCACGCGCCGCTCGGTGATGTCGCGCAGAACCATCGAGAAGCCACAGATCTCGCCATTCTCCTCGCGCAGCGCTGCAACCAGGCTCTGGCTCCAGTAGCGGCTTCCGTCCTTGCGGACGCACCGGCCTTCATCGACATGCCAGCCTTCGCGGCGCGCTGCCTCGAGCTGAAGTTCCGGCTTGTGACGGATATTCTCGTCGGACGCATACAGACAATGAAGTGTGCGGCCCAGCATCTCCGCGGTCTCGAAGCCAGTCTGGCGGAGGCCCGAGCTGTTCCACTCCTCGATCAGTCCGTAGCGGTCGAGGGCGAAGAAGGCGAAATCGTTGACGCCCGTGAAGATCGCCTCGAACCACGACTCCGTCTGCTTGAGCTGCCGCTCCTGCTTCACCTGCAGCGAGATGTCGGTCACGACGGCCATCAGGCAATCGCGGTCGACACGCAAGAGGCTGATCGAGAGCACCTCCGGATTCGACCAGGATTTATTCACGAAGACACGATGGCTCGCGCAGATCGTTCCGCGCGGTGCGCTGTAGGACGAAGCGAGATTGCGTATCTCCGGCGCGAAGGTCTCCAGACGTTCGAACAGGTTGTCGAGGACCGGGCTGCCTCCCAGCGGCAGCAGGAGCTGGGCGGCGAGGGGATTGGCCATCCGCACCGCGCCGGACGGGTCGATCTGCAGCAGGCCGGCCGGACACATGTAGAGGAAGGAGAGGAGCAGTTCGTAATCGGCCTCGAGTCCAGACCCTGCCAAGATGTCGCTCATGGCCGGTCAGGTGCGCCGGAGGATGGCGATGTAGCGACGGGCACGGTAGCGCTGCTGCAGCAGACGCAGGATCACCGGCTGCGGTCGCATCCGAAACGTCAGGACATACTCGATGCGCTCGTCCAGATCCGGCTCGTCCTCGAAGCGCTGCGCGATCATGAAGTTATTCATGCAAGGTGCTATCGCCTGGAAGAGATGGCGGCCGATGACCCTCTCCTGGGAAAGGCCGCCGAGCTTGGACTCCATCGCGTTGTAGGTTTCGATCATCCCGTCGCGGTCGAAGCCGATCACCCCGAACGGGAGATCATCGAGCTCGGAGGCTGTCGCAGCGTCCAGAAGATCCAACGTGACTTCGTCGAATGAAGGGGGCACCGGTCGCGTTCCTCAGCCTGTCGTCGATATTCAACTTGAGACATCCTTTCGCTAGCGCCAGCACGGCGAGAAGAATTATCGCACCTAATTAAACATGTTGTTGCGGGCACACAACTGAAACCGTTGGTAATTGCGTCCGCATTCAAGACCAATATTTAGGACGAGTTGAAACAAAAAGACGGACCTTCGGCGCCGCTGCCCGATCCGGTCGGGTAACAATCGAGTGCGGGGTCGGAGCGCACAGCGTGGGCGGGCCGGTTCGCATCACTGTGCCTGCGAGATCACGTCAGGCACGCCGATGGCGGCGATCCGGCTGGATATCCGACGTCCTTGTCTCCGGCGGCGGGTGGATCCGCGAGGGGCCTTACGGGTGGCCCGGCCTGCAGGGAGACGCGCGCCGACGGGTCCCCCGGGGCCGAAGAGCGCCGCCATGCCCCCGGATCGGGCCCTCCCATGCGCGGCGGGGCGAAGCGTGGTCCGATCCTGGCGAGTCGGACTGTTGTCCACAGCCTGTGGATCGAGGGGATCGTCCGGCTCATCGTGTTGAGGCTGCAACACCTTCGAAGCGCCCACTTACCGAATACTTGCGCCCGTCGCCTGAACCTTATCTAGTGGTCGACGTCGTAATAGAGCCCATCATGTAGCGTCTGCTTCTCATTCCCGGGGAGCAGGGTGGATGGGCCCCGCGGAGAAGCTGATGACCCTGCACGAAGCGAAGACCCGGCCGGATGCGAGCGCGGACGAGGCGGCTCACCCCGACATGCTGGTCGATGCGGTGCAGATGCCGGGCCGCCACCAGGTGCGGGTCGACCGCTCGCGGGATGCGCTGCTGACCGATTTCGGCCGCGCTACCCTGGACAACCGATACCTGCTGCCCGGCGAGAGCTACCAGGACCTGTTCGCCCGTGTCGCCAGCTTCTACGGCGACGACCAGCCGCACGCCCAGCGCATCTACGACTACATGTCGCGGCACTGGTTCATGCCGGCGACCCCGGTGCTCTCGAACGGCGGCACCACACGCGGGCTGCCGATCTCCTGCTTCCTGAACGAGGCCAGCGACAGCCTGGAGGGCATCGTCGGGCTGTGGAACGAGAATGTCTGGCTGGCGTCCAAGGGCGGCGGCATCGGCTCCTACTGGGGCAACCTGCGTTCCATCGGCGAGAATGTCGGGCGCAACGGCAAGACCTCGGGGGTGATCCCGTTCATCCGGGTGATGGACAGCCTGACGCTGGCGATCTCGCAGGGCTCGCTGCGTCGTGGCTCCGCGGCGGTTTACCTGCCGGTCTGGCACCCGGAGATCGAGGAATTCATCGAGATGCGCCGCCCGACCGGCGGCGATCCAAACCGCAAGGCGTTGAACCTGCATCACGGCGTGCTGATCCCGGACGGGTTCATGCGCGCGGTGCAGGCCGACGAGGAATGGGCTCTGGTGTCGCCGAAGGACGGCGCGCATATCCGCAAGGTGTCGGCGCGCAGCCTGTGGATACGCATCCTGACCGCGCGGATGGAGCAGGGCGAGCCGTACATCATCTATTCGGACCATGTGAACAACGCGCGTCCCGAGCACCACAAGCTGGCCGGGCTGGAGGTCAAGACCTCCAACCTGTGCTCCGAGATCACCTTGCCCACCGGTATCGACCAGCACGGCCAGCAGCGTACCGCGGTGTGCTGCCTGTCGTCGGTCAATTTCGAGACCTGGTTCGAGTGGAAAGACCATCCGCTGTTCATCGAGGACGTGATGCGGTTCCTCGACAACGTGCTGCAGGACTTCATCGACCGCGCACCGGACGAGATGGCGCGGGCGAAATATGCCGCCGCGCGGGAGCGTTCGGTCGGGCTCGGCGTGATGGGGTTCCATTCGTTCCTGCAGGCCAACAACATCCCGTTCGAAAGCGTCATCGCCAAGGTCTGGAACAAGCGCATGTTCCAGCATCTGCGCAGCCAGGCCGACGCCGCATCGCGCATGCTGGCGGAAGAGAAGGGCGCCTGCCCGGACGCCGCGGAATACGGGGTCATGGAGCGCTTCTCGCACAAGATCGCAATTGCGCCGACCGCGTCGATCTCGATCATCACCGGCGCCACCAGCCCGGGCATCGAGCCGATCGCCGCCAACGTGTTCCTGCAGAAGACGCTGTCGGGATCGTTCACCGTGCGCAACCGGCATCTGCAGAGATTGCTGTCTTCCAAGGGGCAGGATCGCGACGAGGTATGGTCCTCGATCACGCTCACCAAGGGCAGCGTGCAGCACCTGGATTTCCTGACGCAGCAGGAAAAGGACGTGTTCAAGACCGCGTTCGAACTCGACCAGCGCTGGGTGGTGGAACATGCGGCGGATCGGACGCCATATATCTGCCAGAGCCAGTCGGTGAATTTGTTCCTGCCGGCCGACATCCACAAGCGCGACCTGCACCAGATCCACATGATGGCATGGTCGCGCGGCCTGAAGTCGCTGTACTATTGCCGGTCGCTCTCGATCCAGCGCGCCGACACCGTCAGTGACATGGCGGTCAAGACCGACATCCTGCAGCAGGAGGCGGCGGTCCCCCCCATGGCGTCACCGCCGCGGCAGTCCAGCACCGACTACGAGGAATGCCTGGCCTGCCAGTAGAAGCCTCGACCGGTCGGAATGCGCGCCTGGCACCGAGATTGCCGCGGCGCTACCAGCCGTAGGTTCCGTCCCCGACGTCTGCATCGGACCCGGCGGGTCCGGTCCCGGCGACTCCGACGCTCTCCGGTCCCATCTGGCTGGCGCCGACCGGGGCCCGGGCGAGCGAGCCGGGGGCGAGCGCGCCCTGATGTATGGTGCCCGGGCCATTGCCGGCACAGGCCGATGCCGCCAGCGTCAGAAGCAGGGCGCCCATGGCCACGGTCCACCGCACTGTCATCGCGTTCTCCACTGGCCCGTCGATCGAGCGCATGAAGCTTGAACGGCCGGGATTCTTCCGGGTTTGAAACAGCCGGGCGCCATCATCGATCCCTCCGGCTGGATGCCGGCCAGCGCCTTCAGCGGCTTTCCGCCCGGACGGCCGGACGGCTGCAGCACCGTCCGGCCAGCTCGGCGCTCAGTCGTTGAACCGCCAGGTGAGCGGCGTCCGGTCCGGGCCGATCCCGATCACCAGGTCCGCCGGCTGGTCCTCGAGGATCCAGCGCGTCACCCGTTCGTAGTGCGCGATGAAGCGCGCCACCGCGGCGGCATCCATCGAGGGCAGGGCGGAACCGGGAACGCGGTCGAGCCGCTCCTCCTGCTCGAGCCGCCACGCATGGACATGCTCGAAGCCGGGCGCCAGCAGCAGCACCCGGTAGTCCAGCCGCCCGAACAGCTCGCGGTAGGGGCCGGAGAGCGCCGCATTGACGTGGCGGCGCCATTCCCCGCCGCCATCCTCCTCCTGCTCGAGCCTGTTGACCGGTGTCGCGAGGTGCTCCTCCGGCATCGGCCGTGCCGCCACGCACCAGCCCTCCAGGATCACGATCGACACCCTGGCGGGGGAGTGCGGCCACGCCTGTGGCGGCGCGCGGTCGTCGCGGGTCTTGTCGAACACCGGCAGTGCGACCTCGTGTCCGGCGAGCAGCGCGTCGATGGTGGCGAGGGCAAGGTCGAGATCGTGCGTCCCCGGGACCCCCCGGGTCTCGAGCAGCGGATGCACGTCGCGCCCGAGCGATATCCGCTCGGCGCGGGTCAGGTAGAAATCGTCGAGCGACAGCACCACGGTGGGATGGCCGGCACTCTCCAGACGATGCCTGAGCCGCGCCGCGGTGGTCGACTTGCCGCTGCCCTGCGCCCCGCAGAGCCCCGTCAGGATCGGCCGGCCGAGCCGGGTGCGGCACGCCACTAGAGTCTCGGCGATCAGCCGGTCGGCCGCGTCGAACGCGTTCGCGCCCGGCGACGGGTCGAAGCGTCCCGCTTCCATCGGATCGACAAGGTCGGCGTTCATCATGGCAAGCCTTTGCACGGGGTTCTCGCATGACTTGCCGGACGTCGCCCCGCGGTGCCGACCTGCAGTCGCCCGAGGCTACGCGACGGCGCCGCGACGGCAAGTGCCGGCACGAGCAGGACGTCGCTCGCGCCGCTGTGGTCCGGGTAGAAGTGGCATTCTCGATCCCGCGCTATCATCTTCACGCCGTTCCAAGGGAGGCGAGCATGACCAACGATACTGCCGGGACCAACAGGGTGTACCGTCTCGCCGTGATCCCGGGGGACGGCATCGGCAAGGAGGTCGTGCCCGAGGGATTGCGGGTCCTCGAAGCGGCGGCCAGGCGGTACGGCTTCCGGATCGAGACCGACCAGTTCGATTTCGCCTCGTACGACTACTATGCATCGCACGGCAGGATGATGCCCGAGGACTGGAAGGACCGCATCGGCGGCCACGACGCGGTGTTCTTCGGCGCCGTCGGCTGGCCGGACAAGATCCCCGACCATGTCTCGCTGTGGGGTTCCCTGGTCGCCATGCGGCGGGAATTCGACCAGTACGCGAATGTCCGCCCGGTCCGGCTGATGCCTGGCGTGGCCTCGCCGCTCGCGGGCCGCAAGCACGGCGACATCGACTACGTCATCGTGCGCGAGAACACCGAGGGCGAGTATTCCTCGGTGGGCGGGCGGATGTTTGCCGGCACCGATCGCGAGTTTGTGGTGCAGGAAACCGTCATGACGCGAATCGGCGTCGACCGCATCATGCGCTACGCCTTCGAGCTGGCGCGCAAGCAGGGGCGCCGCCGGGTCACGTCGGCGACCAAGTCGAACGGCATCTCGATCTCGATGCCATACTGGGACGAGCGCTTTCGAGAGATGGCGAGGAACTATCCGGACATCGAGACGGACAGCTTCCATATCGACATACTGTGCGCCCATCTGGTGCAGCGGCCCGACCATTTCGACGTCATCGTGGCGTCGAACCTGTTCGGCGACATCCTGTCCGACCTAGGGCCCGCCTGCACCGGCACGATCGGCATCGCACCCGCCGGCAACATCGACCCCGAGCGGCGCTATCCATCCCTGTTCGAGCCGGTGCACGGCTCCGCGCCGGACATCGCGGGGCAGGGGATTGCCAATCCGATCGGCCAGATCTGGGCGGCGTCCATGATGCTCGAGCATCTCGGCGAAAGCGAAGCCGCGACCGCCGTGGAGGCGGCGATCGAGCGGGTGCTGTCGGAGCCGTCGCTGCGTACCTGCGACCTGGGCGGCCGTGCCGATACCGCGACCTGTGGCAAGGCGGTGGCGGACGCGCTCGGCTGAGCGCGTCGCCTGGACGGGCTTCAGTCCTCGATCGCGGTCCAGCAGCCGCCCGCCTCGCTCGACCGCAGCGCCGCCATGATGAAGGCGACGCCACGCACGCCGGCATCGATGCCGGGCAGCAGATCCAGCTCGGTGTCCGCCCGGTGTCCGTCGGCGTGCGCCCGGATCACCGCGGCGGCATCGGTGTAGAGCTGCGCGAAGGCTTCCAGATATCCCTCCGGATGACCGGCGGGAACCCGCGCGCCGGCAACCGCCACCGGCGACAATCCCTTCATGCCGAGGAACAGCGTGCGCGTCGCCTCGCCCAGCGGCGTGTGCTGCAGCTGGTTGGGGAATTGCTGCACCCAGAACAGCGAGCCGCGTTCGCCATACACGCGCACGCGCAGTCCGTTGGCGTCGCCCGGCGCCACCTGGCTTGCCCACAGCATGCCGCGCGCACCGCCCTTGTACCGCAGCAGCATGCCGACGTTGTCGTCGAGCGCGCGGCCCGGCACCATGGTGCTGAGTTCGGCGAGCAGCGTCTCGACCTCCAGGCCGCTGACGTAGCAGGCGAGGTGATGCGCGTGCGTGCCGATATCGCCGGTGCAGCCGGTGGGACCGGATTTCGCCGGATCGACGCGCCAGTCCGCCTGCTTGCTGCGCACCGGCTCGCTCAGCCAGTCCTGCGGATATTCCACCTGCACCAGCCTGATCGTGCCCAGCGCGCCGGCGGCGACCATCGCGCGCGCCTCGCGTACCATCGGATAGCCGGCATAGGTGTGCGTCACGATGAACGGCAGGCCGGTCTGACGCACCAGGGTGCGCAGCGACCGTGCATCCTCGATCGTGGTGGTCAGCGGCTTGTCGCAGATCACGCCGATGCCGGCACGCAGGAAGGCACTGCAGATGGCGGCGTGGCTGTCGTTCGGCGTCACCACGCTGACCACGTCGATGCGGTCGTCGCGCGCTGCCTCGGCCTGCGCCATCGTCTCGAAGTCGGGATAGATGCGGTCGGACGGCACATGCAGCGCCGCACCCGATCGGGCGCCGCGCTCGCGGTCGGAGGAGAAGGCGCCGGCGACCAGCTCATACTGGTCGTCCATGCGGGCGGCGAGGCGGTGCACGGCGCCGATGAAGCTGCCTTCGCCGCCACCGACCATGCCGAGGCGCAGGCGACGTGTGGTCATGCTGATGTCTCCGTGAGGCCGAGCATGCGGCGGTTGGCGGCGAGATCGGTGCCGCCATCGGCGAAATCGTCGAACGCCCGCGCGGTGACCGGGATGATGTGGTGGCGGATGAACTCTGCGCCCTCGCGCGCACCGACTTCCGGCGCCTTCAGGCAGCATTCCCATTCCAGCACTGCCCAGCCGTCGAAATCGTGAGCGGCAAGCTTGGAGAAGATGGCGCCGAAATCGACCTGGCCGTCGCCGAGCGAGCGGAAGCGTCCGGCGCGCTGCAGCCAGGGCTGGTAGCCGCCGTATACGCCCTGGCGCGGGCTCGGGTTGAACTCGGCGTCCTTGGCGTGGAACATGCGGATGCGCTGGTGATAGACGTCGATGAAGCCGAGATAATCCATCACCTGCAGCACGAAATGGCTCGGGTCGTACAGGATGTTGGCGCGCGGGTGCTGGCCCACGGCCGCGAGAAACATCTCGAAGGTCACGCCGTCATGCAGGTCCTCGGACGGATGCAGCTCGTAGCAGAGGTCGCATCCGGCCTCGTCGAAGGCATCCAGGATCGGCCGCCAGCGCCGCCCGAGCTCCTCGAAACCGGCTTCCACCAGCCCGGGCGGGCGCTGCGGAAACGGGTAGAGGTAGGGCCACAGCAGCGCGCCGGAGAAGGTCGCGTGCGCGGTGAGGCCGAGCCGGCGGGAAGCCCGGGCCGCCAGGTGAAGCTGCTCCACCGCCCAGGCCTGCCGCGCCGCCGGATTGCCGTGCACCGTCGCCGGCGCGAAGCCATCCAGGCCGATATCGTAGGCCGGGTGCGCGGCGACGAGCTGGCCCTGCAGGTGGGTGGACAGTTCGGTGAGCGCGACGCCCGCGTCGGCGAGGGTGCCACGCACCTCGTCGCAATAGGTGTCGCTCTCGGCGGCACGAGCGAGGTTGAACAGCCGCCCGTCCCAGCTTGGCACCTGCACACCGTCGAAGCCGCTGTCGCGTGCCCATCGCGCGATGCCGGCGAGGCTGTCGAATGGTGCCTGGTCTCCGGCGAACTGGGCCAGAAACAGTCCTGGACCCTTCAGGGTCTTCATGATGTGCCTCCCTCCGCATCTGGTGCGATTTCCACACCTCAGCGGGCCGGCCCCGGATGGTCAAGTCGCAACTGGTATGCTTAGTCTACCTGTGAGCCGGGCGCAGAGCCGGCTGCGCAGTGGGAGAGACGCGGTGCCAACACTAAGCGAACCGATGCGCCCGTCGCCCGTACGGGTCGCCCAAAGCCAGGACCGCCGCTACCTGGTCTACCTGATCGCCATCGCGCTGGCCGGCTGGAGCCTCGCCTCCTACGACGTGAACCTGCTGGTGCTGGCGCTGCCCGACATCGCGCGTGACCTGCATATCTCCAGCACCGGCCTCGGCGTCCTGGGCTTCTTCGTGTTCGGCGCGCAGTTCATGATCACCATCTTCGCGGGCTACGCGATGGACCGGCTCGGCCGCCGACGGGTCTGGATGTTCTGCCTGACCGGCACCGCCCTGTTCACCGGCCTCACCTGCCTGGTGCAGGGCTTCTGGGAACTGGTGTTCGTGCGCGCGCTCGCCGCGGGACTGGCCTATTCCGAACTTGCCGTCTCGATCACCATCGTCAACGAGCAGGTGCCGGCGCGCAATCGTGGCTTCCTGTATTCGATCGTGCAGGGCGGCTGGCCGCTCGGCGTGTTCCTGGCCTCCGGCGTCTATCTGGTCTTCGGCCATCTCGGCTGGCGGTTCGTGTTCCTGCTCGGCGTGCTGCCGGTGCTTGCCGTCATCGTCGGCCGGATCTTCATCCGCGAGAGCGAGCGCTTCGAGCATGCCCGCGGCACCACCGCCGATCCCGACCATGTGCCGGTGACAGAGATGCTGATGTCGCCCGGCCCGGTGCGCCGGCAGCTGGTCTGGCTTGCGATCGTCTGGGTGTTCTACGGCGCCAGCTACGTCGCCACCAATTTCTACATCACCTACTGGCTCACCCAGTACAAGGGCTTCAGCTCGTCGCAGGCCAGCGGACTGCTGCTCGCCTGTGGCGGCATCGGGTTCTTCTTCTACATCATCGGCGGCTGGCTCGGCGAGAAGCTCGGCCGGCGCGAAGTGATCATCGTCACCGGCATCCTGGTCGCTCCGCTCACCGTACTGTTCCTGTACGTGCAGGACCATGTCGCCGTCGTGCTGGTGTATTTCCTGCTGTATCAGGCCACCAACGGCACCTGGTCGGGGGCGGGCTACGCCTACCAGGGCGAGAGCTTCCCGACCCGGGTGCGTGGCACCGCGGTGGGCTTCCTCTCGGCCATGCAGGTCATGGGCTTCGTGGTCGGCAGCGTTCTGTGGACGGTGATGTCGAACCATGGCCAGCCGACGCTGACCTGGCTGGTGGTGGCGACCGGCGCCTCGCTCGGCCTGTGGGGCACGCTGTGCCTGCGCCGCATCCCGCCCGGTCAGGAACTGGAGGCGACGGCGGGGACCTGAACGGCTGGTCTCCCGATCAGACGAAGCGCCCGCCGCGCTGGATGACCTCGATCTTGTAGCCATCCGGATCCGACACGAAGAAGAACCGCGCGAGGGGCGTCCCCTCGTGCGACATCGCCTTCACCGGCAGGGGGCTCAGCCCGGCGCTCTCGAGGCGTGCGTGCTCGGCCTCTATGTCCTCGACCGATACGGCAAGATGGCCGTAGCCGTTGCCGGGGTCGTACGGCACCTCTTGGCCGGCGTTGACGGTGAGCTCGAGTTCGAAGCCCTGCTCGGCATTGCGCAGGTAGATCAGGGTGAAGCGGTCGAAGCGGTATCGGTCCACCACGTCGAGCCCGAACGCCGTGCGGTAGAAGGCCAGCGAGGCCGCCTCGTCGCGCACCCGGATCATCGAATGGATCATCTTCGCCATGGCTGGGCCTGCTGGTCCGGAGAGTGGAGGATAGCTTGGCGGTAGGGGCGGCAATTGCGACGAGGCGGCAGTCAAGGCCCGCGGTCTCGAAAAAGCAACACATCAAGGTGTAGCAGAAGCCGCTTCTCGAATCGTTGGAAGGCCCGTGTGGCGCGTCCTAGAGTGCGCCGATGGACAGCATGATCGACAACCTCCCGGTTCCCACGCCGGCCGCAACCCAGCCCGAGCAGCGCTTCGACCTGCTCACCGCCAATCCGGTCTACAAGCCGTTCCGGTATCCCTGGGCCTACGAGGCCTGGCTCACGCAGCAGCGCGTGCATTGGCTGCCGGAGGAGGTGCCGCTCGCGGATGACGTGAAGGACTGGCATCGCAGCCTGTCGGCCGGCGAGCAGAACCTGGTGACGCAGATCTTCCGCTTCTTCACGCAGTCCGACGTGGAAGTGAACAACTGCTACATGAAGCACTACAGCCAGGTGTTCAAACCCACCGAAGTGCTGATGATGCTGTCGGCGTTCAGCAACATCGAGACCATCCATATTGCGGCCTACAGCCACCTGCTCGACACCATCGGAATGCCGGAGCTCGAATACTCGGCGTTCCTGAAGTACAAGCAGATGAAGGACAAGTACGACTACATGCAGGGCTTTACGGTCTCGTCCAAGCACGAGATCGCCAAGACCCTGGCCGCCTTCGGCGCCTTCACCGAGGGGCTGCAGCTGTTCGCCTCGTTCGCGATCCTGCTGAACTTCCCGCGCTTCAACAAGCTCAAGGGCATGGGCCAGATCGTCTCCTGGTCGGTGCGCGACGAGACGCTGCACTGCCTGTCGGTGATCCGGCTGTTCCGGGTGTTCATCCAGGAAAACCCGGAGATCTGGACCGACGCGCTGCGCTCGGAACTCACCCAGGTCTGCGCCACCATCGTCGAACACGAGGACGCCTTCATCGACCTCGCCTTCGAGCTTGGCTCGGTCGAGGGGCTGAATGCCGGGCAGGTCAAGACCTACATCCGCTTCATCGCCGACCGCCGGCTGACCCAGCTCGGACTGGATCCGCTCTATCATATCGAGAGCAACCCGCTGCCCTGGCTCGATGACATGCTGAACGCCGTCGAGCACGCGAACTTTTTCGAGAACCGGTCCACGGAATACAGCCGCGCCTCGACCGCCGGGACGTGGGAAGAGGCATTCGAGGACAGCGTCTTCGCAGCCGGCTGAGCCGCCGCTGATCGGCAAGCGCATGCAAGCAAGGCATTGACTCGGAAAGTCATTTTGTCTCCGGCCCGATCGGGCCGGGATGAAGTGGCGGTTTTCCGGCACCACAGCCGAAAAAAAGCACCCTCACGAGAACGAGAGCAGTTCCCTCTTGACCGATTGACGATTATATATCGTTCGAACCACGCGGCGTGCGGCAGGTCACCTTGCTGCGTGGCAGGGCAAGACGAGGCAAAGAATGCAGACGGACATGCGTGCCAACGACGTCCTTGATCTGTCAGATCTCATGCAAGGGTTGCCGGCGACGGTCTCCCGTGCACTCGGCGTGCAGGTCGGCACCGCTCCCAGGCAGAGCCGTCGCCTCCCGGAGCGGATCCTGGTCGCGGCGCACCAGGCCTGTGACCTCGGGGACCTCGATATCGCGGCGCAACTGCTCACGATCCTGGAGACGGTAATCGGCCAGCGCGGCGGCACCGTCGATCCGGGTCGTCGGCGGGTCATGGAGAGCCTGATCGCGGCGCATCAGCGGCTGTGGCATCTCCGGCATGCCGAGACCACGAGCGAGGAACTGGCCGCGCGCGCCAGGTTGCCGGTCCAGGCATACGCACTGCACGAGACGCAGGATGGCGCCGCCTTCAACATGGACTTCCCCGCCGGCTAGGCTATCGTCCTGGGGACCACCTCTGGAGTTCTAGCGCCGCCCCGTCGCGCAGGATCCTCTCCGCATCGGCGGAGTAGACCCCGCCCGGCTCGTGCAGCAGCAGGCCGGGCAGTATCGTGGACGGAGCCCGCGAGCCGCGACGGCCCTGCAGCAGCACGATCTTTGCCGGCCGGCCGACCCTGGGCCAGAACGGCACCAGGGCGATGCCGCCAACCAGGCCGCCCCGGAGCAGGGCAGCGCAGGCTTCTGCATGCAGCGCCGCCGGCAGGATCAGGCTGAAGCTGCCGCCCGGTACCAGCAGCGGCGCCAGCACCGCGATCCACTCCCCCAGCAGGCCGCCCGCCGCCCGTCGCGCCAGGTCACGCTTCGGCACCGGAGACGCGGTCGCATTGCCCCGGTGCCAGGGCGGGTTGCACAGGATGTGGTCGAAGCTCGCCCGTCCGGGCTGGCGTGGGTCGGGGCCGTCCGGCAGCCCATCCGCCGGCAGGCGCGGCAGCACCGCCTGATGCAGCCGGGCGTCGAACCCGTTGGACCGCATGTTCCAGCGCGCGACCTCCAGCGTCTCCGCATCGGCCTCGATGCCGTGCGCGATCACGCCCGGAACCCGGCTGCTGAGGCACAGCAACGCCGCCCCGGCTCCGCAGCCGGCTTCCAGCACCGACTGGCCGGCTCTGGCCGGAACCGCGGCCGCCAGCAGCACCGGCTCGATGCCGGTCCGGTAGCCGTCCAGGAACTGCCGGTAGCGCAGGCGCCCGCCGAGCAACGCATCGTCGGTCACCGCCGGGCTCATGACGCAGCCCTCATCCCTCGATCACTCCGCATCGCTGCGCCGCCGTTGGCTTGACCACCCCCCTGGCGCCGCTCATATGTGCCACGCACCCCGGACGGATCGGGTAGCGGCAGCAGGGGGAGGATCGTGCTTGAGTCTTGCCGCCAACCTCGCTGCAGCCAATCCTGCCTCCTATGCCGACCACGGCGGGGAGGGTGATCTGGACGGCCCGGGTGAGGCGCTCCCCCCTACCGGAAGCGACGCGCTTCGCGAACTGTCCGATCTCCTCGCGGACGACATGGCCGCCTGCAACCGGGCGATCGTCGCGCGCATGGACAGCCCGGTCGCGCTGATCCCGCAGCTCGCGGCTCATCTGGTGGCCGCCGGCGGCAAGCGGCTGCGTCCCTTGTTGACCCTGGCCTCGGCTCGCCTGTGCGGCTACGAGGCCGGGCACGGCGTACCGCGCCACGTCAACCTCGCCGCCTGCGTCGAATTCATCCACACCGCCACCCTGCTGCATGACGACGTCGTCGACGAGAGCCAGCTTCGCCGCGGCCTCGCCAGCGCCAACGCGGTGTTCGGCAACAAGGCCTCGGTGCTGGTCGGCGACTTCCTGTTCGCGCGCTCGTTCCAGCTGATGACCGAGGACGGCTCGCTGCGGGTGATGGCGATCCTGTCGAACGCGTCCGCCACCATCGCCGAGGGCGAGGTGCTGCAGATGGCGACGCAGAACGACCTGTCGACCCCGATGGACCGCTATCTCGACGTCATCCACGGCAAGACCGCCGCCCTGTTCGCGGCCGCCTGCCAGGTCGGCGCCGTGGTCGCCGCGCGTCCGCAAGCCGAGGAGCAGGCATTGCAGGCCTACGGCGACAATCTCGGCATGGCGTTCCAGCTGGTCGACGACGCGCTCGACTACGCCGCCGACCAGGGCGAGCTTGGCAAGACCGTCGGCGATGATTTCCGCGAGGGCAAGATCACCCTGCCGGTTCTGGCTGCCTACGGTGCCGGCGACGAGACCGAGCGGGCGTTCTGGCGCCGGGTGATCGAGCAGAGCAGCCAGGACGAGACCGACCTGGACCACGCCATGGACCTGATCGCCCGTCGTGGCGGCATCGAGATCACGCTGCAGCGGGCACGCCACTATGCGCACGCCGCGCGCGACGCGCTGGGAGTGTTCCCGGACAGCCGCCTGCGCCGCCTGATGGGCGATATCGCGCTTTATACGGTCAGCCGCGGCCGGTAGCCGGTCCCGGCCGGGATCCCGGTCTCGGCGATTTCCAGCAGCGAGAAGTCCGGATAGCCGAACCCGGGCAGGCCGCAACGGAGCGCTTCCGGATCGGCCGGCGGCGCGGTGAACAACGCAACGCCCGCCCCGTTGCCCGTATCGTCCAGTCCAAGCTGCGCCAGCACGTCGGCAGTGCGCCGCGCGACCGCTTCCGCCGGATCCAGCCAGAGGATTCCGTCGGGCGAGGCGGCACGCAGCGCGTCGAGCAGGAAGCTGTAGTGGGTGCAGCCGATGCAGACGACGTCGATCCGGCCGCCACCCGGCTGTCCGAACAGCGCCGCCAGTTCGTGGCGGATGGCGTCCTGCGGCACCGGCCTGCCCCGGAAGGCGGCCTCGGCGAGATCGGCGAGGCCGCGCGCACCGTGCGCCAGCAGAGTGCAGTCCGCAGCGAACCGGGCGGCAAGGTCGTGCAGGTAGGGGCGCCGCACCGTGGCCGCCGTTGCCAGCAGACCGATATGCCGGGTGCGGCTGAGCGACGCAGCCCACTTCACCGGCGGCACGGTGCCGACGAATGGAATGGCGAAGCGCCCCCGCAAGGCGTCCAGCGCCACCGTGCTGGCGGTGTTGCAGGCGATCACCACCACGTCCGGACGCACCGCGTCCAAGCCGGCGCCGATCACCCGCTCGATGCGCGCGACGAGCGCCGTGTCGGGGATCTCGCCATACGGGTAGACCTCGTTGTCGGACAGCATGGTGATGTCGGCCCGCGGCAGCCGCGTGCGCAGGGCGCCGACGATGCCATAGCCGCCGATGCCTGAGTCGAAGGCGAGTATCCTCGTCACGAAGGCGGGCCTCGCGTCATGAAGCCCGGCGCCTGGATCAGTCCTCGGCCTCCCGGGCCGCCTTGCGCGCCAGGGCCTCTTCCGCCGAGGCGACGCCGCCATGCCGCGCCGACCAGGCGCATGGGTCGTCGAGGAAGCGGCGTACCTCGGAGGCGGCCTTCTCGGAGAAATACGGCCGGCCGGCACAGGCCTCCAGCACATCCCACCAGGTGCACAGCGAATGCAGCTGGATGTCCATGTCGGCCAGCGTCCGGTGCGCACCCGGGAACACGCCGTAGAAGAACACCACGAAGGCGTGGTTAACGATCGCCCCCGCCTCGCGAAGCGAGTTCGCGAACTTGATCTTGGACGCGCCGTCGGTGGTCAGGTCCTCGACCAGCAGGGTGCGCCTGCCCTCCGGAACATCGCCCTCGATCAGCGCGTTGCGGCCGAAACCCTTCGGCTTCTTCCGCACGTACGCCATCGGCGCGAGCATGCGGTCGGCGATCCAGGCGGCGAACGGGATGCCGGCGGTCTCGCCGCCGGCCACCACGTCGATGCTCTCGTAGCCGACATGACGGCCGATCTTCTCGACGCCCAGCTCGACGATCTTGGCGCGGGCGCGCGGAAAGAAGATGATGCGGCGGCAATCGATATAGACGGGCGACCTCCAGCCGGAGGTCAGCGTGTAGGGTTCCTCGGGACGGAAGTTGACCGCCTTGATCTCCAGCAGCAGACGCGCCGTCGTGAGTGCCGCATCGCGGTCCCAGTCGGTCGTGCTGCCCGCCGACATGTCGGTGCCGGATTCCGGTCCGCCCGCCTTGTTTGCCATCACGCCATCCCCTCATCTGCTGCGGCAGCGATAGCCGCATGACCACAGGAAATCCATCATGCTCACGGCCGGACCGGATCTCATGAGCCTGGCGCTGCTGCCGCAGCCACCGGTCTGGGTGCTGGACGACACGGGCACCGCCGCCGGTGGCCAGGCGACCGCCATCGCAGGCCGGCTTGGCCTGCCGTTCCGCCGCCTGACCGCCGCTCCGAAGCAGCCGCATCGCCCCGGCGGCCCTGGTCCGGGCCTGGTCCTCTCGGCCGGCCGTCGTGCCGGGCTGCGTGCCCTGCTGCTGCGCTCCCGCCATGGCTGCCGCGTGGTGCATTGCAGCTCAACCCGGCTCTCCGCGATGTTGCCGTACGACATGATCGTGTTGCCGCAGCAGGTGGGCGGGCCTGCCGGTGCCGGCTTGCAGGCCGACCACCGCTCGGAGGATGGGCGCCTGGTGCCGGTGCTTGGGGCGCCGAACGTGGTGTCTCCCATGCTGCTCGCCCAGGCGCGCGAACTCTGGACCGAGAGGCTGGCGCATCTGCCGCATCCCAGGCTGCTGCTGCTGTTCGGCAGCCCAGACCGCCGGTTCGCCTGGCAGGTCGGACGCCATCTGGCGAGCCTCGCCCGCGAGCGCGGCGGATGCGTCCTGGTCTCGGTGCTGCCGGGTGGGCTGCAGACCGCGGACGCCCTCATGGCTGGCCTGTCCGACTGCCTGCACCTGATCTACCGGGCTGGCGAGCCGGGCGAAAACCCGACCCTCGGCTTCCTTGCCCACGCCGACGCGGTCGTCACCGCACGCGTCGGTCCGCTCACCCTCTCCGAGGCGTGTTCCGCCGCCGCCCCGGTGTTTGCGGCGCAGGCCGCCGGCGAGACCGGAACCGCCAGCCGACTGCTGGCGCATCTGCTGGCGGTGGGGCAGGTCCGCCCTCTCGAGCACGATCTTTCGCCATGGACGCGGCAGCCCCTCGACGAGGCCGGCCGCATCGCGCTGATGATCCAGGCGCGGTTCGGTCGGCCGGCGCCCGCTGTTGCGGTGCAGCGAACTATTTCGAAGTCCTGAGCGTCACGTCTTGCGCGACCTGGACCGTAACGTCTAGCCTACGCGTCATTGTTGCGAACGATTTGCAGAAAGAGGTTGGCTGTGGCCATTAGGACGAGCCAGATTGCTCGCAACTGCGAACGTGCCGTTGTGACAGCCTACAAAGAGTTGCGCGGCTGCGGCACGGCGGACCTGCGCGCCTTCCAGTCCTGCACGACGCTGTATCGCATCCACCACCCCGAGGCCTCGATCGACGAGGCGCGCCGTCTGGTCTCGGAATGGATCGACCATCATGTGGTGAGGGAGGCGGAAGGCCCCACCAGAGGCTGCGACTGCTGAGAACCGGCGCGCTGACGCACCAGGCTGGTCATCCGGCGCGCTTTTCCTGCGCTCCGGTGCTCACGGCCCGACGGCCGCTCCGCTCCGGTGCTCGGCAAAACACGACGGGCGGCGCGTAGGTCACCTCTGACTCAGCCTGGTACGGCAGCGCGCCGGTTCCCGTGCCAGGCGAAGCGTAAGGTAGGCTAGCCGCGCTGGTGCAGGGGGACGAAGTCTCGCTGCGGGCTGCCGGTGTAGATCTGGCGGGGGCGGCCGATGCGCTGGCCGGGCTCCTCGATCATCTCCTTCCACTGGCTGATCCAGCCGACGGTGCGGGCGACGGCGAACAGCACGGTGAACATGCTGGTCGGGATGCCCATCGCCTTGAGGATGATGCCCGAATAGAAATCGACGTTCGGATACAGCTTCCGGCTTACGAAATACTCGTCCTCGATGGCGATCTTCTCCAGCTCGACAGCGAGTTCCAGCAACGGCTCGTTCTTGATGCCGAGTTCGCCCAGCACCTCGTGACAGGTCGCCTGCATGATCTTCGCGCGCGGGTCGAAGTTCTTGTACACGCGGTGGCCGAAGCCCATCAGCTTCACGCCGCTGCTCTTGTCCTTCACCTTCCGGATGAACTCCGGGATGTGATCCTTGGTGCCGATCTCGTTCAGCATCTTCAGCACCGCCTCGTTGGCGCCGCCATGCGACGGGCCCCAGAGCGAGGCGATGCCGGCGGCGATGCAGGCGAACGGGTTGGCACCGGTCGAGCCGGCGAGGCGCACCGTGCTGGTGGACGCGTTCTGCTCGTGGTCGGCATGCAGGATCAGGATGCGATCCATCGCGCGCGCCAGCACCGGGCTCACCTTGTACGGCTCGCTCGGCATCGCGAACATCATGTGCAGGAAGTTCTCGGCATAGCCGAGGTCGTTGCGCGGATACACGAACGGCATGCCCTGCGCATACTTGAACGCCCAGCCGGCAATGGTCGGCATCTTGGCGATCAGCCGCAGCGCCGACAGCTCGCGATGCGCCGGATCGTTGATATCGAGGCTGTCGTGGTAGAAGGCCGACAACGCGCCGACCACGCCACAGATGATCGCCATCGGATGCGCGTCGCGGCGGAAGCCGTTGTAGAAATGCCGGAGCTGCTCGTGCAGCAGCGTGTGGTTGGTGATCTGGGCGACGAAGTCCCGGTTCTCCTGGGCGTTCGGCAGCTCGCCATGCAGCAGCAGATAGCCGACCTCCAGGAACGTCGACTGCTCGGCAAGCTGCGCGATCGGATAGCCGCGATGCAGCAGCACCCCCTCGTCGCCGTCGATATAGGTGATCTTGCTTTCGCACGCCGCGGTGCCGCCATAGCCGGGATCGTAGGTGAAGATGCCGAGGTCGGCATGCAGCTTGCGGATGTCGGCGACCGCCGGCCCGAGGGAGCCGGTCAGCAGCGGCAGCTTGGCCGACTTGCCGGTGTCGTCGAGGCTGATCGTGACCGAGGAAGTGGCTGTCCCGCTCATGCGATGTTCCTGTCCTGACCGGAGCCGTCGGCCATGTGTTCCGGGGTTCGACTATCTTGGGCTTCGAGAGATCGTGGCAGATCTATGGTCAAGGCACGCCCGTGGCAACCGGCACCGCGTGTGCCGCGGGCAGGGCGCCCCGGGGACGCTCATGGTGCAACCACGTCCAGCAACCGGGCGTGACGTGCATCCAGCGTCGACCAGCACCCTTCCACGGCAAAGATTGCGAGCATGCAGGTAGGAAAGCCGCGCTGCAGCGCATCCGCCTCGCCGGACAGCCGGTAGGCGAGCTCATGCAGCCCGGGATTGTGCCCGACCAGCAGCACGCTGTCGGCGTCGGCCGGCGCCTCGCGCAGCGCGTCGAGCAGGCTGTCCGGCTCGGCGAGGTAGAGATGGTCGTGAAACGCAGCCGCGGTGCTGCCGTCCGGCGGCTGCAGGCCGAGCTGTGCGTAGGTCTGCCGGGCTCGCGCCGCGGTGCTGACCAGCGCCTGCTCCGGTCGCCATCCACGCTCGCGCAGCAACCGTCCCATCGCGGCCGCGTCCATCAGGCCACGATCGGCGAGCGGGCGCGCATGATCCCAATCGTCCGGCGCCCCGGGTGCGGCGGCGAGCGCCTTGGCATGGCGCAGCAGCAGCAGCCGGCGCTCGTCGGTCATGCCTCCCGCCTGGCCATGCCCGTGGCGACCGGACCGGAGGCGGCGTCGATCGCCGCTGCCTCGTGATGCCGGATCACCTCGCGGATGACGAAGGCCAGGAACTTCTCGGCGAAATCCGGGTCCAGCCGTGCCTCCTGCGCCAGCCGGCGCAGGCGGGCCACCTGCAGCGCCTCGCGGGCCGGATCGGCTGGCGGCATGGCGTGTCGCGCCTTCAACTCGCCGACCGCCTTGGTGCAGCGGAACCGCTCGGCGAGCATGTGGATCAGGGCAGCATCGATATTGTCGATGCTGCTCCTGAGCGACTGCAGATCCGCCAGCCCCTCTGCCTGATCCTGGTCCGCCGCCGTCTGATCCAAATCTGCTCCTCGCGCCGGCCGGGACGTGTGATCGTCCGGCCACCGCACACGCACGGTTCCGGACGCGGAAGTGTGCAGGATCAACGGGGCACCGACAAGGCGCGGCGGCGGCTGGGCGGAGGGTGACGCCGGCCTACAGATCGATCCAGGCCAGGTGGCCGCCCTTGCCGGCGCCGGTATCGGTGAAGATCGCGGTGCCGCCGTTGCGGCCATGCTTGACCCAGGGGCGTCCGTCCGGGCTCCGCCGGTCATGACCGCAGTAGACGGTGTAGCCGCGCGGGATGTGGTCGACCCAGCCGAGCCGCCGCTCCGGGTAGCCGTCCTCCTGCATGCGTCCGGTAGTTTCCCCGAACAACGCGCGGGACAGCAGGTGCGAGACGCCGTCTAGCCCGGGCGGTGGATCCTGCTCCAGCATGCCGGTATGGAAGCCCCCATGCACGAAGGCACGCTGGCCCAGCACCATCCAGGCCGGCGCCCGGCCGATCTCGGCGAGTGCGCGGGCGCGCAGTTCGTCGTCGAGCTGGGCGAGGGTGGCCTCCAGCGGCGGATCCGGCCGCATCCGCCGTCCGCCCAGCGCACGACCCAGCTTGCGATCGTGGTTGCCGAGGATGAACATGCCGCGACCCTCGTCGATCAGGCGGAACATGATGCGCAGGGTGCCGGCGCTATCTGGGCCGTGGTCGACCAGGTCGCCGAGCTGGATGATGAAGCGGTCGGTGGCAACAGCATGGCTGAAGGCGCGGGTGTCGCCATGGACGTCGCCCACCACACGCAACGGTCGCCCGGCAAGGTCCGGCCAGGCATGTCCGGGTGCGAGGCGACCCGCCTGGGGCGGGGGACCGTCGGCGCTCATGAGGCGGCACGCACCTCGTTGCGGAAGGCTGCCAGCGCACGGTCGCGGCCCTCGGTCAGCGAGATGACCGGCCGGGGGTAATGGTCCCCGAGCCGGATGCCGGCGCGCTCGAGTTCCGCCTCCGGCGCCTCCCATGGCTCATGCAGCCAGCGATCGCCGAGGCGCTGCAGCTCGGGCACCCAGCGACGCACGTAGGCGCCGTCCGGATCGAACTTGCGGCCCTGGGTGACCGGATTGAAGATCCTGAAGAAGGGCTGGCTGTCGGTACCGGTGCCGGCGACCCACTGCCAGCTGGCGCTGTTGGTGGCGAGGTCGCCATCCACCAGCGTGTCCCAGAACCAGGCCTCGCCTTCCTGCCAGGACACCAGCAGATGCTTCGTCAGCAGGGAGGCGGTGATCATCCGCACGCGGTTGTGCATCCAGCCGATATGCCAGAGCTGGCGCATCCCGGCATCGACAATCGGCACGCCGGTCTGTCCGCGCTGCCACGCCTGCAGGCCGCGCGGGTCGTGGCGCCAGCGCAGCCGGTTGTAGGCAGGGCGCAGCGGCTCGTCCGGCATCGCCGGGTTGTGGTGCAGCAGGTAGGCGGCGAATTCGTGCCACAGGATCTCGCCCTGGAAGGTGTCGAAACCGGAACGTCCGGTGCTGCCCTTCCTTGCCCGGCCCTGTCCGTTCGCCTCGCGCGCTGCGTGCCAGACCTGCACCGGGGAGAGCTCGCCCCAGCGCAGGTGCGGTGACAGCATGGACGTGCCATCCTCGTTGCCGGGGATGTTGCGGCTGTCGCCGTAGTCGTCGAGATGGTCGGCCAGGAAGCGCTGCATGCGTGCGTGCGCCCCGGCCTCGCCCGGGTTCCAGGCGTCGCGCAGTCCGCCGGCCCAGTCCGGCCGTGTCGGCAGCAGGTGCCAATCCTCCAGTCGGTCGGACGCGAACTTGCCGTCGGGGGCATGCAGCTGCTTCACCGGCGGCAGCGGCGGCTCCGGATCCGGCAGGCCGCGGCAGGTCCGCGCGAACGGGGTGTAGACGCCGTAGACCTTGCCGGTCTGGGTGCGGATGGTGTCGAGCTCGAACAGCGTCGAGACGCGGTGCGACCTGAAAGCGATGTCATGCTGCGCCAGCGCCTTCTCGACCCGGCGGTCCAGCTCGCGCAGCACCGGTTCGTGCGAGCGTCCGCAATGCACGCTAGCCGCGCCCGCCTCTGAGGCCAGCGCCGGAATGATCTTCGCGGCGTCGCCTTCGCGCAGGATGAGTGTGCCACCCGCCTTGCCGATCGCCTCGGCAAGCGCGGCGAGGCTGTGATGCAGCCACCAGAGCGATGCGCCGCCGAGCGCCCAGGCGCCCCCGGCCTTGCGGTCGAGCACGAACACGCACAGCACGTGGCGGGCTTCCTGCAGCGCCTCGGTCAGCGGGCGGTGGTCGGCGAGCCTGAGGTCGTTGCGGAACCACACGAGGGCCGTGTCGTCGCCCCGGTCACTCGCCGCCTTGGCTCCCGGCTTGTGGGCCATCTTCGTTTCGCCTTGCGGCATCCGGCACTTCCTGATCCTGATACCGCCTTCAACAGTTGAGGCGGGCGCCGGTTCTGGACCTCGGAGGTGAGGATGGCACACCGTTCAGGGCAAAACTAAACAAGCGTTCAGCACCGAGCAGGAAGGCGCGGCCGCCGCGCGGGAACAGCCGGGCGATCGGCGGGCTGGTGACGTCGAGGCCGCCGGTATAGGCGCCGAACGCCGGCAGGATGATGCGCCGGCTGTCGGCCACGAAGCAGGGCCGGGAGATGGCGCCGCCCCGGGTGGCGATGCGCGCCTTCGGGTGGTGATGGCCGCACAGCTCGGCCTGTCGCGCCGGCAGACCGTCAACCGCCTGGTGACGGAAGCGGAGCGGCCCAAGGGCGAACTCCTGCGCGCTCTCGCCCGGCAGGCCCTCCGGCGGCGTCGGGTCGTGGTTGCCGAGCACCCACACCAGCCGTGCAAGGCTACCGAGGCGACGTACCCGCTCGCCGTCCGATAGTGTCAGCCGCAGTGCCGCGCGGCGGTCGTGGAAGCTGTCGCCAAGCGCCACCACGATCTCCGGACGCCAGTGCTGGATGCGCAGCAGCAGCCGGTCCAACGTGATCCTGGTGTCCCAGGGTGGCACCAGCGCGCCGCGCCCGGCTGCGGCGGAGCCCTTCTCCAGGTGCAGGTCGGCCACCACCAACAGCTTCGCCGCCGGCCAGAACAGCACGCCGGCCGGATCCAGCATCAGGCGCTCGCCGGCAACGTGCAGCGGGGCGGCGTTCACGGGCGATCCCCGGGACGTCCGGGCGCACGCGCGGCGCTACCGGCAGGCGATCGGCCACCGCCCTCGCCGCGATAGGGGCGCGGACGCCGGCCACCCTGGCGGACGCCCGGCTGCCGGGTCAGCCGGCGCAGCTCCTGCGCGTGGCCGGGGGCGATGCGCATCTCCTCGGTCGACGGCTCGGCGGCGCCGGTCGCTTCAGCGATCAACGCCTCGGTCTCTGCCAGCAGGCTATCCTCCGCATCCTCGTCGCGCACATGCTCGCGACCGATATCCAGCATCACCGGCACCGCCAGGGGCGACACGCGGTCGAGCCGCATGACGCGAACGCGGCCCACGATACGCGCAAGCAGATCGCCCAGCCGGCCGATATCGGTCAAGCCGCCGGCGGCCTCCTGCCTTGTCGCGCGCAGCAGAACATGATCGGGCTGGTGCCGGCGCAGCACGTCGTACACGAGGTCGGTGTTCACAGTGACCTGCCGCCGGCTGGCATTGGCGCCCGGATGCTGGCGCTCGATCAGCCCCGCCACCACCGCTACATTCCGGAAGGTCCGCCGCAGCATCGAGCTCTCCGCCATCCAGGCCTCGAGATCGTCGCCGAGCATCTCCTGGGCGAACAGGCCGCCGATATCCGCGGGCGGCGCCTCGGCGCACCAGATGGCGATCGCATAGTCGCTGGCGACGAAGCCGAGCGGCTGCGCACCGGCGCGTGCCAGCCGGCGGGTCAGCAGCATGCCCAGCGTCTGGTGCGCCAGCCGGCCCTCGAAGCAGTAGGCGATCAGGAACATCCGGCCGTGGCGCGGGAAGATCTCCACCAGCAGATCGTCCGGCCCCGGCAGCACCGAATGCTCGAGCTGCAGCCGCAGCCACTCCTGCACCGGCTCGGGATAGAGCAGCCGCGCCTCGGGATCGTGCAGCATGCGCCGCACCCGGGCCGCGAGCCCCGAGGTCAGCGGGTTCTTGGAGCCGGCCCAGGTGGGCACCAGCGGATCGCCGCTGGCGCCGTCGGACACCTCCACGTTGACCTCGCGCAGGCGCAGGAAGCGCAGCTTGCGGCCGGCGAACATGAAGGCGTCGCCCTCGCGCAGATGGTTGGCGAAGCTCTCCTCGATCTCGCCCAGCACCAGGCCACGCGGACCGCCGAGGCGCACCTTCAGCACCGGCGCCTCGACGATGGTGCCGGCATTCATCCGTGCCTGCCGCGCCACCCGTTCGCCACGGATGTGGACCAGCCCCTCGGCGTCGCGGAACAGCTTGCGGTAGCGGTCGTAGGCGGCCAGCGCGTAGCCGCCATCCTCGACGAAGCCGAGCACGTCGTCGTAGTCGCGCCGGCTCAGCTCGGCATAGGGCTGCGCCAGCCGCACCTCGTCATACATCGCCTCGACGCCGAACGGTCCGGAGGCGGCCATCAGCAGCAGGTGCTGCGCCAGCACGTCGAGGCCACCCGGCACCGGCGGATCGCCGTCCAGCTCGCCGGCGGCGACCCCCTGGATCGCCGCCTCGCATTCCAGCACCTCGAAGCGGTTGGCCGGCACCAGCAGCGCTGCCGAGCTTTCGTCCATGCGGTGGTTGGCGCGGCCGACCCGCTGCAGCAGGCGCGACACCCCTTTCGGCGCGCCGACCTGGATCACCTGGTCGATGCCGCCCCAGTCGATGCCGAGATCGAGCGACGAGGTGGCGATCACCGCGCGCAGCCCGTCCTTCGTGCCACCGCCGCGCGCCATCGCCGCCTCGACGCGGCGGCGCTGGTTGATGTCGAGCGAGCCGTGATGCAGTGCGATCGGCAGCGTCGCCTCGTTGATGCGCCAGATCGCCTGGAACAGCAGCTCGGCCTGCGCCCGGGTGTTGACGAACACGATCGTCATGCCGGCCTGGCCGATGCGATCGAGGATGGCGGATGCGCCGGCGAGGCCCATGCGCCCAGACCACGGCACCCGCTCCTGCGGCAGCATCAGCCCGATGCGCGGTGCTGCGCCCGGCTCTGCCTCGATCAGCCGGGCAGGGGTGTCGAGGCCGACATAGCGGCGCAGCAGGTCCGGATCGGCGACGGTGGCGGACAATCCGATGCGCCGCGCCGCCGGTGCCAGCTGCGACAGCCGGGCCAGGCACAGGGCGAGCTGGTCGCCGCGCTTGGTGCCGGCGAGCGCGTGCGCCTCGTCGATCACGATGCGGCGCAGGCCGGCAAAGAAGCTGCCGGCGTCGCGCCGGGACAGCAGCAGCGCCAGACTCTCCGGCGTGGTGAGCAGGATCTGCGGCGGACGTTCACGCTGCCGGGCGCGCCGGTCGGCGGGGGTGTCGCCGGTGCGCGTCTCGATGGCGATGGCGAGGCCCATCTCCTCGACCGGTGCGGTGAGGTTGCGGGCGATATCGGTGGCCAGCGCCTTGAGCGGGCTGACATAGAGGGTGTGCAACCCGTCTGCCGGTTGCCGCCCCAGCTCGACCAGGCTCGGCAGGAAGCCGGCGAGGGTCTTGCCGCCGCCGGTGGGCGCGATCAGCAGCACGTCCTGGTTCCGGGACGCTGCGTCCAGCACCGCGATCTGGTGCGCCCGCGGCATCCAGCCGCGCCGAGCGAACCAGGCAACGAAAGGGGCCGGGAGGGACGCGTTCATACTCTGTTCACAATAGACCGCCGATCCCATCCCGCAAGGCTGGCGCATGGTGGGGGCGGGATCGTGACCTGAGGTAACGGTGTTGCGTAAACCGGCGCGCCTTCGAAGCTCTCCCGGGACCATCGTCGGCAAGACGAGCCGGGGGCGGCGATGAGGAGCGGATATCTGCTTGCACGCAGCTGCTGCTCGCTGGGTGAGCCGCAGGACGGCGTCGCCCAGTTCTGCACGTCCGGATATGTCGGCCCGGGCCTGCTGACCGTCGAGGTGATCCTCGCCAACGGCCGCTGCGGGAGCACGGACTACCAGCTTGCGGTCAATTTCCGGCTCCGCTCACCCGCGCAGCCGCTGCAGCTCCATCATGTTCAGCGTCTCCGCGTCGTAGGTCTGTCCGGCGGGCAGTTGCGGAAACGGCTGTACCTGCGCCAGCAGCGCGGTGCCGTCGTCCGGTCCGGACGGACCGCTGGCGGGTTTGGCGCCGGTGTCGCCGTGACCGGCATGGAACAGGTGCAGCGCGGCGGTGAGCGCCATGCGGGCGGGATCGATGCCGGTTGCCTCCTCCACCGCCGTGACGGCGACGCCGACCGGACCACCCAGCGCGAAACTGGTTCCGAGGGCCACGATGTTGCGCAGCGTGCTGTTGCCCTCGTCCCCGGTGATGGCGCGGTACAGCGTGCCGACTACAGGGATGTACTGCAGCGGGTTGAGGTCGGACAGGATTTCGTGGAACAGCCCGCCGTGGCCAGACGTGGAAGCTCCGGCATGCGTTGCCGCCGCCGGCTGCTGGACCGCTGCGAGGGGTACCACGTCCGCCATCCAGCCAGTCTAGGCTGCGGAAGTAACCAGGAGGTTAAAGCCGGCCCGTCAGCGTCCAGCTGCCGTCGTAGTCCGGCGCCCCGAGGACGAGCTGGTCGCGCCGGGTCACCGGCAGGATCCGTGCCGGCATGTCGGCTTCCGGCAGCAGGCGGGCGAGTTCGTTATGCAGCGACTGCGACAGCTTGCGCAGTGACTGCAGCAGCAGCGGATGGTTCGCCATCGCCGGGTCGTCGAGCGGACCGTCCGCCAGACCAGGCTGCATTCCCCGCGGCGGCCCGGCGGAACCAGCGCGCTCGACCAGTACGTCGAACCGGCCGTCGCGAGCATGCGGCGTTGCGAGTATCACCGCACCGCAGCCGGATGCCGCACATAGCGCTGCGATCGCATCCGGATCGATGCCACGCGCCTCGGGCAGGGCGGGGCGCGGCAGCGGGTGAAATTCCGGCCACCCGGCGGTCATCCGCAGCGCGACCAACCGGCGCACCTCGACCGCTCGCATGCTGTCGGCCGCCGTGCTGAGCAGGCGGTAGGTGGCCACATCGCCGGCCAGCCGGGCATCAGGTTGCGCGCGCAGCAGGGCGCTGCCCTGGTCCGGACCGGCGAGCCAGCGCCGCAGCGCCGGGACGGTGTCCAGCAGGGCGGGCGGCGGCGGTCCGGCTTGCCCAGCGGCCGCCTTGCCGAGCAGCACGTCAAAGCTCGTGCGCATCGGGTCGGAGACGGACCATCCGCGCCTGAGCCGCACGCTCACCGTGGCGCCGCGAGAGCCGGCATACCGGTGGAACAAGGCCGGATCGAGCGCCAGCTCGGACTGCGCCAGCCAGCCGGCGTGGATCGACTGCCGCAGCGCCGCCACCGTCATGTCGTCCGGCGCGTAAGCCAGCGCGGCGGCCGCGATGCCGGTGGTCTGCAGGCCCAGCAGGCGCACGTTGCGCAGGAACAGATGGCCACCGGGCGCCACCTGACTCCAGTTGGCATCGAGCACGCGGACCAGATAATCGACATCCGGAAATGGCTGCGCGCTGGCGTCGATCACCACGAGGTCGAGCGAGGCCTTGCCGGTCCCGCCGGTCTCATGCGCCGCCTGCCGTAGAACCTGCACGTGATCGAGTGACGGCCGCGCCTCGAGCCAGGCCCGCAGCCGGGCCAGCGAGACGGCGGAGACATCGGATGCCGCATAGGACCTGCAGTGCGGCGCCAGTTCGCGCAGCAGCAGCCCGTCGCCGCAGCCGGTCTCGCGGACCCGCTCATGCGGCAGGGCAAGCAGGCTGCCGGTGACGGCTTCGACGCCGTCGGGCACTCGCCGGTCCGGGATGATCCCGGCGTCCACGGTCCGGTCCAGCTCGTAGGTGTTATGCCACCCGAGCAACGACCGGCTGGCGGCAGCCGCCGCATGCCGGGTCTGTGCTTCGAGCCAGCGCGCCTCGGGCAGCACGCGCACGCTGTGCCGCCGGCCGGCGCCGCCCGTGGTGGTGGCGCTCTCGATGCTGACCGCGCCGGCGACGCGCGGGTCATCCAGCAGCAGGTCGGCGGCGCTGGCGTGGCCCGGTTGGGTAAAAAGGCTCATGGCAGCCTCGGGACTCTGGGTGCGGCCATCGGTCCGGACAGATGCGGGAAACGCACCAGTCGTTTCGCCAATGGATGTTAGACCCGGCACCCGCGCTTGTCTCGCCCGTTAACGTTGTGCGATCGCCCGATTGCCTCAGGCCTGGTCCGCGCTGGCCGCATCTGCGGTGCGGGCGGCTGCCTCGGGCAGCCGCACCCGCACGCGACGGATATGCCGGGCATCGGCGTCGAGCACCCGGAATTCGATACCGCCCTCGTGTGTCAGCACCTCGCCCCGCGTCGGCACGTGGCCCGCCAGCATGAACACCAGGCCGCCGACCGTCTCGATGTCGCTCTCGCGTTCGTCCTCGGTCAGCACCGGCCCGAGCCGGGCCTCGAACTCCTCGATCTCGAGGCGCGCATCGACATCGAAGGTGCCGTCCTGGCGCTCGACCAGCATGACCACCGCCGGCTCGTCGTGCTCGTCGGCGATGTCGCCGACGATGGTCTCGACCAGGTCCTCGATGGTGAGCAGGCCGTCGATGCCGCCGTATTCGTCGACCACCAGAGCAAGATGCACGCGGCGCTGTCGCATCTGCAGCAGCAGGTCGAGCACCGGCATCTGCGGCGCGATCATCAGCGGCTGGCGCAGGATCGACTTCAGGCTGAAGCCGGCAGGATCGCCGGAAAAGGCCAGCAGGTCCTTGATGTGGACCATGCCGAGGATGTCGTCGAGCTGCTCGCCATAGACCGGCAGGCGGGAATGGTTCTCGCGCCGCAGGAAGGTCAGCGCCTCGTCCAGGGTGGTGCCCGCCGCCATCGCCACGATGTCGGCGCGCGGCACCATGACGTCGTCGGCGGTGATTCCGCGCAGGCGCAGCACGTTGGCGATCAGCGCGCGCTCCTGTCGGTCGAGCTCCGGCGGCTCCTCGCCGGATTGCGGCGCCTCGGCCGCCTCCTGCACCAGGGCCGCGATGGAGGAGCGCAGCCGCCCCTGCTCGACACGCCTGCGGCCGAAGAACGAGATCAGTCCGCGCCGTGGCGACGGCGCCTGCGGTTCGGGAACGTCGTCCGGCATCTGGCTCATCCCGGTGCGGCCGATACGGAGGAGGCGGTGACGGCGGGGCGCGTCTTCCAGGGGTTCGGGACGCGCAGGCGGTGCAGGATGCGGGCTTCCTGCATCTCCATGCGGCGCGCGTCGCCGGCCAGGTGATGGTCATGGCCGCGCAGGTGCAGCGCGCCATGCACGATGAGATGCGCCAGGTGATGCGCCGGCCGCCGGATCTGTGACTGCGCCTCGCGACGCACCGTCTCCAGCGCCAGCACGATGTCGCCGCTGCCTGCGTCGACATGGGTCTCGAAGGTGAGCACGTTGGTCGGCTTGTTGCGGCCGCGATGGCGCGCATTCAGGCGCTTCACACGCAGGTCGCGGTCGAGGACCACCGATCCCGCGCCGCCCGCCGCGGCGACGGCACGCCTGGCTATGCGCTCGGCTCCGGGCACAAGCCGGCGCCAGCGTGCGTCGATGATGATGATCTCGGCGCCCCCGGCTACCGCGGCGTCGCCCCTGGATGGTGTCGCTCCCGCGAGGGAGGATCTACTTCGAGGTTCCATTGTGCTCCCGGCGGGCCCTGCTGCGGGAATCCCGCTCGGCCGCCGCCCGTTGATCATAGGCATCCACGATACGCGCAACCAGCGGATGCCGCACCACATCCCTGCTTTCGAAGCGGGTGATGCCGATGCCGGGCAGGCCCTCCAGTGTCTCGACCGCCTCGCGCAGGCCGCTGGTGACACCGTTCGGCAGGTCGATCTGGCTGAGGTCGCCGGTGATCACCATGCGGCTGCCGGAACCGAGGCGGGTGAGGAACATCTTCATCTGCGCCGCGGTGGTGTTCTGCGCCTCGTCGAGGATGACGAAGGCATGCGCGAGGGTCCGGCCGCGCATGAACGCCAGCGGTGCCACCTCGATCTCGCCCGCGGTCATCCGGCGCACCACCTGGTCGCCGGGCATCATGTCGTGCAGCGCGTCGTACAGCGGGCGCAGGTAGGGGTCGATCTTCTCCTTGAGGTCGCCGGGCAGGAAGCCGAGCCGCTCGCCCGCCTCGACCGCCGGACGCGAGAGCACGATGCGGTCGACCTGGCCGGCCAGCAGCATCGCCACCGCCTGCGCCACCGCGAGATAGGTCTTGCCGGTGCCGGCGGGACCGATGCCGAACACCATCTCGTGGCCGGCCAGCATTTCCATGTAGCCGGCCTGCCCGGGCGAGCGCGGGCTGATGGCGCCGCGCTTGGTGCGGATCGCCGGCAGGTCGCTGAGCGGCAGTCGCGGATCGTTTTCCGGCGTCGGCTCGAAGATCGGGGTCGGGCCGCGCATGGCGCCGCGCGGGTTCACCCGGCGCAGGTCCAGCACGTCGCCATGCAGGTCGGACATGCGGATCGCCGCGTCCACCTCGCTGCTGTCGACGTTGCCGCCCTCCTCGATGCGCCGGTACAGCGTGGTGATGGTCGAGCGCGCCAGCGCCACCCGCCCGGGATCGCCGGAGATCGCGATACGGTTGCCACGGCAGGACAGCCGCACCCCGAGGCCCTGCTCGAGGCGCACGAGATGCCGGTCGTGGTCACCGAGGAGCGTCGCCAATCGGGCATTGTCGCCGAACTGGAGGGTGGCGTTGCGCGCACCGGGTGCGAGCGGAGCATGGCCGGAGGCCGAGGCGGAAACTGGGGCAGCTGACAGATCGCTCAAGCGAAGGCTCTCTCCCGTAAGAGGGTACCGGTCAGTGAATTGGTGAGCATGGCCTCGATCGTCACCATCACTTCGGTGCCGATCAGCGTTTCGGAGCCCGCGGCGTGCACCGCCTGCAGGTAGGGGGAGCGGCCGCCGATCTGGCCGGGCTTGCGGCCATGGCCGGTGAACAGCACCGGCATCGTCATGCCGACGCTGGCCGCGTTGAAGGCGTCCTGCTGCTCGCGGATCAGCGCCTGCAGGCGTTGCAGCCGCTCGTCCTTGACCGGTTCGGGCACCGCGTTGGGGGCGCCGGATGCGGGGGTGCCGGGGCGCGGGGAGTATTTGAACGAGAAGGCCTGCGCGAAGCCGATGTCGCGCACCAGCGCCAGCGTCGCCTCGAAATCCGCCTCGGTCTCGCCGGGATGACCGACGATGAAGTCCGACGACAACGCGAGGTCGGGACGGGCAGCCCTGAGCCGTTCGACCAGGCTGCGGTAGGCGGCCGCGTCATGGCCGCGGTTCATCGCGCCCAGCATGCGGTCCGAGCCGGATTGCACCGGCAGATGCAGGAACGGCATCAGCGCCGGCAGCGCGGCGTGCGCCTCGATCAGCGCCTCGTCCATGTCGCGCGGGTGCGAGGTGGTGTAGCGCAGCCGCGCCAGGCCGGGGATCTCGGCCAGCGCATGGAGCAGCCCGGCCAGGCCCCAGGTCCGCCCGTCCGGCCCGTCGCCGTGGTAGGCGTTCACGTTCTGGCCGAGCAGGGTGATCTCGCGCACGCCCTGCCCCACCATCAGCCGGGCCTCCGCCAGCACCGAGGCAGCCGGCCGGCTGGCCTCGGCGCCGCGCGTGTAGGGCACCACGCAGAACGAGCAGAACTTGTCGCAGCCTTCCTGCACGGTGAGGAAGGCGGTGACGCCGCCCGGCAGCTGCGGCCCGGTGGCGTCGGGCAGGAAGTCGAATTTCTGTTCCGCCGGAAAGTCGGTCTCGATCACCGCGCCGCCGGCCCGGGCGGCTCGCGCCACCATCTCCGGCAGCCGGTGGTAGGTCTGCGGCCCGAGCACGATGTCGACATAGGGCGCGCGGGACAGGATCTCGCGCCCCTCCGCCTGGGCAACGCAGCCGGCCACCGCGAGGATGGTGTCCTGGCCGGCCTCGGCGCGTGCCTGCTTGATGACACGCAGCCGGCCAAGTTCGGAGAACACCTTCTCGGCAGCGCGGTCGCGGATATGGCAGGTATTGAGGATCACCATGTCCGCCGTCTCGGCACTGTCGGCCGGGGCGTAGCCGAGCGGACGCAGCACGTCGGTCATCCGCGCGCTGTCATAGACATTCATCTGGCAGCCCCACGTGATCACGTGCAGGCGCCTCGAGGCGATGGGGGAAGAGGGCAGGTTCATCTGAGCAGCAATCCGGCGGCCGGCGGGCAGGTCCCGCGTTGCGCCAGAGCAATCCGGTCTGGCCGGTCGCCGGTCAAGGGCCCCTCACAGAGTCATGCACCCGCAAGAGACGGGGGTCATGCGCCAAGGAGGTCAGGCGACATCATGCGTCGGCGGTTGTCCCGGTCTCGAGTTCGCAACGATCAGGCAAAGGAAGCAGTCGGCTTGTCAAGCACCGAGTGCCCGGACGGCCGGGGATGCACCGGATGGCCCGGCCGTTCCGCAGGCGACGGTGTCCCGGCGGCAACGGCTGGCCGGGGCAGGCGTGCCGGCACCAGCACCGGCCGGTTCTGGCGCAGTTCGGCGGCGCCGGCAGCGACCGCGTCCCAGGTCGCCTGGGCCAGCTCCTTGCGGGTTGGGAAATCGGCCGGATCGAGCGGCGGATGCAGCAGGACGGTCGCCCGCATGGTGCGCCACTGCGCCAGCTGCCAGAAGTGCGAGGCCAGATCCATGTCGCCATACCAGGAGAACACCGGCCTGCGCGCATGGTTGACCGGCAGCCCGGCCAGCCGGTCGTAGACCACCGACACCGGCTGCACGAGCGGCCGGATCGCGCCCGGCGGCTGCACGCCGCTCGGCTTGGCGGCGGCGAAGAACGAGGAGTGGAACGCCAGCACGCGGCAGCCGTCCGAGCTGGTGCCCTCGGGAAACAGGATCAGGTCGTCGCCGGCGCCCAACCTGTGGCGCATCGCGTCGCGCTCGCGTCCGGTGGTGCCGCGCTGCCGGCTGACGAAGATGGTCCGGCCGAGACGCGCCACCTGGCCGACCACCGGCCAATGGCTGACGTCGTCCTTGGACACGAAGCAGGCCAGCAGACGGCCGCCCAGCACCGGCACGTCGAGCCAGGATGAATGGTTCGATGCATATACCACCGGACGCTCGCCGGTGCCGCCGACCGGCTCGCCGATGACGCGCACCTGCAGGCCGAGCAACCTGCAGACCATGGCCCAGTAGGTGCGTGCGAACCGCGCCTTGCCGCGCCCCGGCAGGCCGAGCAGCGCCGATTGCACGAGGCAGCCGATGCCGGTCCAGGAGATGATGACCAGGCCGCGCCGGATCACCCGGATCCGCCGCAGCAGGCGCCGGGCGGGCGGCAGCCGGACCGGATGATCGCCGGGATGGTCGAAGCTGGGCGGCGTGCCGACGCGTCCGTGCGCCTTGGCCTGAATTTTCAGGGGGATGTCGGAGACGCCGTGCTGCCCGGTTCTTCTGCCGAGCCGGCGTGGAGCTGCCTGCATCGTTGCCACATAGCCGTTACCGTGAGGGCCGACAATCGGGCGTCATTCTGTCATGACGGTAGTTCTTGCACCGGAACCGGTTGAACCGGCACCTTCCGGCCTCCTCTGAGAACTCGAGTGACGATCCTGCCGGCCTGCCTCTTCCACCACCGTGCCGTCCTGCGCCGCGCACGCTCCGTCCGGCTATCCTGGGTCGCCGCCCTGCTCTGGGTGCAGCCGGCGCTGGCGGCCGATCCGCAACCCTACAAGACCACCATCGCCAAGACCGGCAATCCCTCTCTCGACGCGGCGCTGGCCGGCTCGTCCAGCCTGATCTCGCTGCAGAAGCTGCATCCAATCGGACCTTTCGCGCTCGCTGGCCGGGCGCGCGCCGACTATGCAAGGCTGCAGACCGCGCTGGAGAGCTTCGGGTACTACGCCGGCACCGTCAGCATCAGCGTCGCCGGCCATGCGGGCGATGACGCCACCCTCCCGGACGTGCTGGCGGCGATCCCCAAGGGCCGGACCGCGCCGGTGAAGCTCTCCTTCACGCTGGGCCCGCTGTTCACCCTTGGCCGCGTCACCCTTACCGACCCGGGGCACGAGGTGCTGTCGCCTGTCGCCCTCGATGCGTTCGGCCTGAAGACCGGACAGCCGGCGATCGCGTCGGACGTGCTGGCGGCGCAGGGTCGCCTGCTGAGCGCGCTCCGCGAGGAGGGCCATGCGCTGGCCGACGTGAAGCCGCCGGTGGCGACGCTCCGGCCGCAGGATCACACCATAGACGTCGCCTACACCGTGCATGAAGGCCCGCGCGTGGATATCGGAACCATCAGCCTGGACGGGCTGAAGCGGGTCCATGAAGACTTCATCCGTCGCCACCTGCTGCTGCATCCGGGCCAGCTCTACCAGCCCAGCGCCATCGAGGCGGCGCGGCAGGACCTGGCGGGGCTCGGCGTGTTCTCCGACGTCGCGGTGCGCACCGGCCTCGGCGGATCCGGCAGCGATCCGAGGCAGCTGCAGCCCGACGGCCGCATTCCGCTGACCTTCGACTTCACCGAGGGGCTGCGTCACACCGTCTCGGCGCAGGCCGGCTATTCGACCGACCTCGGCGGCAGCGCCGGCGTTACGTGGACGCACCACAACCTGTTCGGCAACGCCGAGCAGCTCGACCTCACGGCGCTTGCCACCGGCATCGGCGGTACTGCCGAGCAGGGGCTCGGCTACGACGTGTTCGCCAACCTCACCAAGCCGGACTTCTGGCATCGCGACCAGAGCCTGGTGGTGCGCATCGAGGGCCTCAAGCAGAACCTGCAGGCCTACGACCAGACCGCGCTGCTGGTCCGCGTCGGCCTGAACCGCAAGCTGTCGAAGGACTGGAGCGTCGCCGCCGGCATTGCCGCCGAGCAGGAGCAGATCGACCAGGAGGGCGTCACCCGCGACTACACCCTGGCCTCGATCCCGCTCAGCGCCAGCTACGACAGCACCGACCTCGCCAATCCGCTGGACGCCGCGACGCACGGCATACGGGCGTCCCTCGGTGCGACGCCGACGGAGAGCTTCGTCAGCGGCAGCGCCTTCTTCACCATCCTGCAGGCGACCGGCTCCACCTACTTCGATCTCGCGCGGGTCGGCCTCGCCAGTCCCGGCCGCAGCGTGATCGCGGTGCGCGCCACCGTGGGCTCGGTGCAGGGAGCGTCCACCTTCCAGCTGCCTCCAGACCAGCGGCTCTATGCCGGCGGCAGCTCCACCGTGCGCGGCTTCAAGTACCAGGGCGTCGGGCCGCAATTCGCCGACGGCTACCCGGTCGGCGGCACCTCGCTAGACGCCGCCACCTTCGAGTTCCGCCAGCGCCTGTTCAAGAGCTTCGGCGCCGCCGCCTTCGTGGATGCCGGCCAGGTGTCGAGCCGGTCGGCGCCGCTCGAGGGCACGCTGCGGGTCGGCGCCGGCGTCGGTGCGCGCTACTACACGCCGATCGGGCCGATCCGGGTCGACGTCGCGGTGCCGCTGAACAAGCCGCAGGGCGGTGACAGCTTCGAGCTTTATGTCGGCCTCGGAGAGACGTTCTGATGCCGGCCGCAAGGCCGCCCGGAGGGCCGATGGCCGACCCAGCACCCGCCAGAAGCCGCCGCGCCAGGCGCATCCTGCTCTGGACCGTCGGCCTGCTGGTCGGCGCACCGCTCGCTTTGGTCGTGCTGGTGCTGGCGGTGCTGCTGATCGGCGCCAACACCGGTCCCGGCCGACGGCTGATCGAGCGGCAGGCGGCGTCGCTGAGCGGCGGCCTGGTGACGCTGGACGGCCTCGCCGGCCGATTCCCCGACGGTCTTCGCGTCGCCCATGTCGCGGTGCACGACCATCTCGGCACCTGGCTCACCATCGACGGCATCCGGCTCGACTGGCACCCGCTGGCGCTGATCGGCCGCACCGCGCGCATCGACCTCGCCTCGATCGACCGCATCGCGGTGGCGCGCCTGCCGGTGGCCGATCCGGACGCCAGACCGTCGCCGCCGTCGAAATCGGGTGGCAGCTCGATCCCGAACTTCGCCATCGAGATCGCACGCCTGCATGTCGGCGAACTCGCCATCGCCGCCCCGGTGACCGGGCTCGCCGCCGATCTCGGCCTCGACGGCCATGTGCGCGTGGCGGGCATCGCGCCGCTGCTCAACGGTGTCTCGGTGGCGACGCTGCCGGACAGCGACATCGCGCTCGACGTGAAGCGTCTCGACCATCCTGGCACGGTGTCGCTCACCGCGCTGACCAACGCGGAACGCCTCGGGCTGCACCTGCATGCACACGACCCGCAGGGCGGCCTGGTGACTGCGCTCGCTGCGATGCCGATGCTCGATCCGCTGACCCTGTCGCTGGATCTCGATGGTCCGCGCGAGGCCAGTGCGGTGAAGCTTGCGCTGAAGGCAGGCCCGGTGGTGCTGGACGCGCAGGGCACCGCCGACCTGATGACGCGGCATTTCGACCTGAGCACAACCGGCAGCGCGCCGGCGATGGAGCCGCGCCCGGGCATCGCCTGGAACGGGGTATCGCTGAACGCGCATGTTTCCGGCACCCCGGCGGCACCCGCCGGCAGCGGCCGTCTCGTGCTCGACAACCTGACCGCGCCCGGCGTCGGGCTCAGCCGCCTGACCGCCGATTTCACCGGACAGGCGGCCGACGGCGCCGCCAGCGGACCGGCGACGCTGCACGCGGTACTGGACGGGCTGCGCATTCCCGGCCCGCGCCCGGCGCTGCTCGCGCAGTCGCCGGTGATGCTCGAGGCCACCCTGCACGGCGACCAGCCCGGGCGGCCGGTCGACCTGACCCTGTTCCACGACCTCGCGCAGATCCAGGGCCGCATCTTCACCGCGGCGACCCAGCCGGGTGGATCGGCGTTGCACGGCCATCTCGGCATCACCCTGCCGCAGCTGGCGCCCCTGGCCGAGGCCGGCGGCGTGACGCTCGCCGGGCATGCCGCCCTCGGCACCGATTTCGAACTCCGCAACGGCGCCGAGATCGTGGGCCTCGGCGGTACCGTCGCCATCACCGGCGGCCAGCCGCAGGCGGTCGGGCTGATCGGCGATGCCGGGCAGGTGTCGCTGACCGCCTCCCTCGCCGGCCACGACGTGCGGATCTACGGCCTGAAGCTGGACGGGCGCGCGCTGCACCTGGATGCGTCCGGCAGCGACCTGTCCAACACCCTCGACCTGCATACCAGCCTGCGCCTGCCGAACCTGCAGGCGGCGCTGCCTACCTTGCGCGGCACACTCGGCCTCGATGCCAGCGTGCACGGACCGCTCGACGATCTCGCCGCCTCGGTGCGTGCGAACGGCAACATCGGCTCCGACATCATCCCGGCCGGGCCGCTGACCCTGGCGCTCGATGCCGACCATCTGCCGAAGGCGCCGCAGGGTCACATCACCCTGGACGGCACCCTCGACCGGGCGCCGCTGACGCTGGCGGCCAACGTCGCGCGGCTGGCAGACGGCTCGACCCACGTGACGCTCGACCGGCTTGGCTGGAAGAGCGCCAGCGGCCACGCCGACCTGACGCTGCCGGCGGGGGCCAGGCTGCCGCTCGGCTCGGTCGACCTGCGCATGGCCCGGCTTGCCGATCTCAGCCGGGTGGCCGGGCAGGCGATCACCGGCAGCCTGAAGGCGGTGGTCACCACCTCGCAGCCCGCCGGGAGCGCGCATCCGGTGGCGCGCATCGACGTCAGCGGATCGGCCGGCGCCCGGCCTGCCAGCGTCGGCCGGCTGGCGCTCGCCGGCACCGTCGTCGATCCGGCCGGGACACCCACCCTCGACCTTGCCCTGCGCGCCGACCAGATTGCCGCCAGCGGCATCACCGGCAACGCCAGCGTGACGGCGAAGGGGCCGCAGACGGCGCTCGCGGTGACGGCGCGCGGCGCGTTCGAGCATGTCGCCGGCGCTCCCGCCACGCTGGATGCCGCCCTGCTGCTCGACCTGCCCGGCAAGCATGTGCGGGTGCAGCGTCTCGCCGGGACCGCGAAGGGCGAGACGCTGCGCCTGCTGGCGCCGGCCCGCATCGGCTTCGGTCCGGCGATCGAGGTCGACCGGCTGCGGGCCAGTCTGGCGCCGGCGGGTGCGACAACGGGGGCTCTGCTCGATGTCGCCGGCACGGTCAGCCCGCGCCTCGATCTCACCGCGTCGCTCGCCAACGTCACGCCCGCACTTGCCAGGCCGTTTGCCCCCACCCTGGATGCCACCGGGGTGATCGCCGCGCAGGCGCGCCTGACCGGCACCACCGCGAAGCCGAGCGGCAGCGTGACGCTCACCGCGCGCAACATGCACCTGCGCACCGGACCCGCCGCCTCGCTGCCGCCGGCGGTGCTGGATGCCAGGGCGGTGCTGGTCGGGGGTTCGGCACGCATCGATGCCCATCTCGATGCCGGCCGGGAGATCGCGCTGGCGCTCTCCGGCACCGCGCCGGTCGGCGCCGATGGCGCGCTCGGGCTGCGGGCACGCGGCAACATCGATCTCGCGGTGGCCAATGCCGTGCTCGGCGCCGAGGGGCGCCAGGCCGGCGGCCAGCTCGGCCTCGATCTCGGGGTCAGCGGCACCGCGAAGGCGCCCCGGCTGGATGGCGCCATCCGGCTCGATCACGGCCAGATCCAGGATTTCGCGCAAGGGGTGCGGCTGACCGACATCTCCGCCCTGATCACCGCGCGCGGCCAGAGCATCGGCATCGACAGCTTCGTGGCGCATGCCGGCGACGGCACGCTGAACGCCTCCGGCAGCGTCGGCGCCCTTGTGCCCGGCCTGCCGGTCGACCTGCATCTCACAGCGCACAAGGCCAAGCCGCTGGCCAGCGACCTGCTGACCGCGGTGCTCGACATGGACCTCACGGTGAAGGGGCAGGTGCAGTCCCGCCTCGACGTTGCCGGCACGGTGACCATCGACAGCGCGGCCATCAACATCCCGAATGGCCTGCCGCCATCGGTCGCGACGCTGGACGTGATCCGCCCGGGCGAGACGCGGGCGACGCAGGCCGCCGTGGCTCCCGCGCGCATCGTCGGCCTCGACATGACCGTGCGGTCGCCGGGCCAGATCTTCGTGCGCGGCCACGGGCTGGACGCGGAGATGGCTGGCAAGCTGCACGTCGGCGGGACCACCACCGCGCCGCAGGTGAGCGGCGGCTTCGACATGCGTCGCGGCACCTTCAGCCTGGCCGGCGTATCGCTCACCTTCACCAAGGGCCGGGTCGGCTTCGATGGCGCCGGCGTCACCAACGCGATCGACCCGTCGCTCGACTTCACCGCCGAGAGCTTCGTTGAGAACGATGTCGCCCGGCTCCATGTCGGCGGATATGCGTCGGCCCCGAAGATCACGCTGTCGTCCAACCCGCCGCTGCCGCAGGACCAGGTCCTGGCGCTGATCCTGTTCCAGCAGACCACCACCAAGCTGTCGACGGCGCAGATCGTCAGCCTCACCGCCGCCCTCGCCGAACTGAGCGGCGCCGGCGGCAGCGGCGGCGGCGTGCTTGGGACGGTGCGCAGCACGCTGGGGCTGGACCGGCTCTCGGTCGGCAGCGGTGGCGCCAACACGAGCGGCGCCAGCGTGGAAGCCGGCAAGTATGTCGCCCGCGGCGTCTATGTCGGCGCCAAGCAGTCCACCTCCGGTGCCGGCACCCAGGCGCAGGTGCAGATCGACCTCACCCGCCGCCTCAAGCTCGAGACGGTGGTCGGTACCGGCGGCCAGGTCACCGGCACCACCACGCCGGAGAACGATCCCGGCAGCAGCGTCGGGTTGAAATACCAGTTCCAGTACTGAGGCGGACGGGTGCGGCGCCGCGATCCGTCACATGATCCGGCCGCCGCCATCGACGTTGATGGTCGAGCCGGTGACGAACGGGTTCGATGCCGCGAACAGGATGGCCTGGGCCACATCCTCGGCTTGGCCCAGTCGCCGGACCGGCAGGCCGGACCGCATCCGATCGAACATCGCCGCCCGCGACGCCTCGGGCATGCGGTCGTGCAGCGGCGTGTCGATGATGCCGGGCGACACCGTGTTGACCCTGACCGGCGCCCGCTCGAGCGCCAGTCCGCGGGCCAGCGCCTCCAGCGCCGCGTTGATCGCGCCCTGCAACACCGAGGCGGCGGAGGGGCGCTGCGACAGCATGCCGGACACGAAGGTGATCGAGCCGTGCTCGCTGATCCTGCAGGCACGCGCCACGCGGTAGGCGCCCCAGAACTTGCTCTCCATCGAGGCCTTCGCATCGTCGAGGGATAGTCTGGCAACCGGACCGCCGGTCGTGCTGGCGGCGGCGACCACCACGTGGTCGAATGCCGGGTGGCCGGCGAAGAACCGCTCGATGGCGTCGTTGTCCAGCACATCCAGCGCGACACTCTCACCGCCGACCGCCTCGGCCACCGCGGCGATCTGTCCAGGCGTCCGACCGGCCGCGCTCACTGCAGCACCGGCCGACGCGAAGGCCATTGCGGTCGCCCGGCCGATGCCTCCGGCCGCCCCCACCACCAGCACGCGCTGGCCCCGCAGGCTTTCCGTCATGATGTTCGTTCCCCAGCCGAAGTCAGAAGTAGCTCTGCACCGTTCCCGACTTCGCTGAACGTGTGATGGCGTCCAGCATGCGATGGCGCGACACGGCCACGTCGAAACCCGGCGGGTGATGGGTGTGGTCAAGGATGTCTTGTGCCAGGGCTGCATAGTTCCGCGCGATGTTTGCCACCGGATCAGCGAGCGGACCGGCACCGGCCGGCAAGGCACGAAGCACTTCCGGAGGATCCAGGCGTTCGAGCGGAGCGCTGCCGCGCCGCCCTTCGATCCCCGATCGTCTCGCCAGTATAGCGGATGGTTACCTCGGGGATACTGGTCGCGGTGCGGGCTGCGAGTTCCTCGAACTCGCCGAGACTGAACAGGGTGTCCAGGAAATGCCCACCATGGACGGTCAGCGGATTGGCGCCGTTCTCCGGATCGAGCATGTAGCTGTTGGACCTGCTGACCGACCCGAGGCTGCAATCGTCGCCGGCAACCAGCGCGGTCGACAGGACCCGCCCGACATAACGCCGCGAGATGCATTTTCCGCCTGACGCTCATCACGGCTGTCCGCCTCTCGGTGAAATCATCCCGCCTAGATCAGGCCTTCCTCGCGCATCGCCTGCACGACGGCGGGGCGTGCGCCGATCCGCTCCCGCCAGGACGCCAGGACCGGCCATTGCCGGAGGTCCATGTCGAACATCGGAGCCCATCCGGTTATCGCGAAGGCATAGGCGTCGGCGATGGTGAAGTGATGGCCGAACACGAAGCCCCGATCTCCGATGATCCGCTCGAGGATCCCGAAGGCCCTGCCGATCGCGGCAACCGTGTCTGCCCTGTGTGCGGGCGCTATGAGCGGGCTCCACATGGGCCCGAAGCCGCGATGGATCTCGGAGGCAATGAAGTTCAGGGTTTCCAGGAAGCGGTAGCGATCGAATCCTTCGGCGGGCATCGGGAGTCTCCCGGGCGCGAGCGATGCGACATATTGCAGGATGACCTGGGTCTCCGTCAGCCTGCCCTCGGCAACTTCCAGCAGGGGCACCTTGCCTTTCGGATTGATCTCGAAGTAATCGCGATCACCAGCCGTCTTGGTGCCGTCCGGATGAAGCTCGACCATGGCTATTTCCAGATCGATACCGGCTTCGAGAGCTGCGATGTGCACTGACATCGAGCAGGAAGCGGGCAGGTAGTAGAGTCGCATCGTATGAGCTCCTGGCTCTGCACGAGAAACCTCGGCTTCGGCATGGCTGCTATTTCGACCGTCTGCCGTATCGGCAGAAGCCCCTGATTGACGAACGCATCGTTCGCGATTAGGAAACAGTCGATGGATCTGAATGATCTGGCGGCGTTCGCCCACGTCGTCGAGCAGCGGGGTTTCAGTGCTGCCGCACGTGCGCTTCGCACGACGAAGTCGGCGGTCAGCAAGCGGGTCGCGCGCCTCGAGAAGGTTCTCGGAGTACGCCTGATCGAGCGTTCCACCCGGGCGTTCCGCGTCACCGAAGTCGGCAACGCCGTATATGTCGAAGCCCAGGCGATGCTCGCCGGGGCGGAGGGAGCCAGCGCCGCCGCCGCCATTGCCGCAGCGGCGCCCCGCGGCTCGCTACGCGTCGCCTGTCCACCCGGCCTGCTGCATGACGTCGTCATGGACGTCCTGCCGGGGTTCCTGCTGCGGTATCCGGAAATCCGGCTCGCGCTCGACGTTTCGAACCGCTTCGTCAACCTGGTCGAGGAACGCTTCGATCTGGCCATCCGGGCAAGGGAACAACTGCAGGACGACCCGACCGTCATCGTCCGTCGCCTCGGCATGACCCGCCGCATCCTGGTGGCAGATCCGCGCCATCTTCTCGCGCGTAGCCCTGTCGACCGTGTCGCGGACCTGGCCGACGGACCGCTTCTCGCTCTGGGCAACGATTTCGGCCGTCAGCGTTGGGAGTTGATCGGCAACGACGGCAAGGAGGTCGCGATCGAGTTCGAGCCCCGGTTTGTCGTCGGTGATTTCGTGGCCCTGCGCGGTGCCGCCATCGCCGGCGTGGGGATCGCGCTTGTTGCCGAAGGATACTGCCATGAAGCAATCGCCGCCGGCTCCCTCGTCCGCGTCCTGCCACGATGGCGTTCGCGGGAAGGCATCGCGCATCTCGCTTTTCCAAGCCGACGCTGGATGCTGCCCGCGACACGTGCTCTGGTCGACTACCTGGTGGAACAGCTGCCGCCAAGGTTGGCGTGAAAGCGCAGCCCGGTCCTACGGCGCGTCGAGCGGTACGGCGGTGATGCTGTTGTACGGGCTGCCGCCGGTGGTCATCGCCCTGGTGGACCAGACCAGGTAGAGCAGCACGTGCTTCTCCGGATCGTACATCCGCGTCACCCGGATCACCTTGAAGAAGAAGCTGCTGGACTGGTCGAACACCACCTCGCTGGCCGGCAGGTCGCCATGCACGACCGGCTTGCCGGTGGCGCGGCAGGCGATCGAGAAGCGGCTCGGGTCGGTCGCGACACCGAGCGAACCACGCACGCCGCCGGTCTCGGCGTGCGACATGTAGCACGACACGTTGTCGACGCGCGGGTCGTCGTAGCGGTCGACCGCGATCTGGTCGTTGCGGCCGAGCAGCCGGAAGGTGGTGCTCACCGCGCCGATGCGTTTCTGGCCATCGGCGTGGGCGGAGGGGCTCCATAGTCCCGCCGTCAGGGCAAGCAGGCTTGCGATCGTCAATCGGTTTATCATTCGAACACCTTGCGTATGAACTGGCCGGCGAGCCCAGCCGCGGCGCCGGTCTCGGCACCTGCGACCGCACCGCCGCCAAGATAGGGCGAGAGGGCGTGGGCGAGGTTGGGAAGCGTCAGGGTCTGCAGCCAGATCCGGCCGGGTCCGGTCAGCCTTGCGAGAAAGAAGCCGTCGCCACCGAACAGCTTGTTGCGCAGGCCGGGCAGCATGGTGATCTCGAAATTCACGCTGTCCTCGAACATGCCGACATGGCCGGGATGCACGTCGATCTGCTCGCCCGCGGCCAGCGTGTGGCTGACGATCTCGCCGCCGAGCTCGACCCAGAACCGGCCCTGGCCCGAGACCTGCTGCAGCAGGAAACCGTTGCCACCGAAGATGCCGGCGCCGAGGCTGCGCTGCAGCACCACCGAGAGGCTGATACCCTGGGTGCCGCACAGGAAGCCATGCCGGTGCACCAGGTAGGAGCGCCCGGGCTGTACCGCATGCTCCTCGATATGGCCGGGCACCTTGGCGGCGATGGCGACAAAGCCGGGGCCACCCTCGGCGACGTATTCGGTCATGAACAGCCCGCCGCCGCCGAGCGACCGCTTCACCGCACCGAGGAAGCCACCGGCGCCGCCGGCCGCAATCCCGGTGCGCAGGCTCACGTTAGGGCTCTTCCAGGACAATTCGCCGGTTTCCGACAGCAGTACCTCGCCGGCATCCAGCCCGACATTCAGGACCGGCAGGATGGTGCCGATGATGCTCGTCTGCATGCTCAGTGCCCCTCGGCAGGTGTGGGTGCCGTTGCAGCCGGCTGGATCGGCCGTATCAGCATGTTGTCGGAGCGGTCGACGTCCGGAAGAACATGGTCGGGATCGATGGTGACGCCGACGATGCGTGCCGCACCGGCAACGCCTACCGTCACCGGCGAGCCCTGCTGCCACAGCTCGGCCGGCAGTCGCATCCGCCTGCTGCTGCCGTCGGCGTAGTCGATGCGCAACGTCGCCGGCATCACCAGGCCGCCCTTGCTCACCAGCGTGACGGTGCCGGCCTTGTCGTCGATCGAGGAGACGCCGAAATCGAGCGGCCAGTTGTTCGCGAACCAGCCGCGCCAGAACCAGGACAGGTCCTCACCGCCCTCGCTATCCATGGTGCGGAAGAAGTCCGAAGGCGACGGATGCCTGTAGGCCCACAGAGCGATGTAGCGGCGGAAGGCCAGGTCGAAGCGTTGCGGACCAAGGATCTGCTCGCGCAGCAGCCGCAGGCCGAGTGCCGCCTTAAAATACTGCACCGTATGGCTCCAGCGATATGGCACCAGGTCGGCCTCGTCGAGGATGGTGGGTGCATCCGGCTGCCTGAGCAACGGCACGATCTCCTCCACCGGGTTGCCGCCGCCCGGGGCGTATTCGGAGTCGCGTTTCGGCGCGTATTCACCGTGGTTGAAGTCGTCAGACGCGTAGGTGTCGATGAAGGTGTTGAATCCTTCGTCCATGAAGGCGGCGCGTCGTTCGTTGGAACCGACGATCATCGGAAACCAGGTGTGTCCGATCTCGTGCGTGGTGACCCAGTAGAGTTTCTTGCCGGCATCGGCGATGCCGTCGAAGACGATCGCCGGATATTCCATGTTGGCGCCGTGCCCGGCCATGTTGATGGCGTTCGGCCATGGATACGGGTACCATTTTCCAGAGAAATATTCGATGGCGGCGCGGACATATTCGGTGGAGCGCGACCAGCGCCCGTCCTGCGCCGCTTCCACCGGATAGACCGACATCGCGAGACGCGGCTGGCCGCCGATGTCGGGCAGATGCATGTGCGCCGCATCCCAGACGAAGGCGGGGGAAGCGGCGAAGGCGACGTCGCGCGTATCGTGCATGAGGAAATGCCACGTACGCGTGGTGGAGGGCGGCGCCGCCGCCGCGTCCGCCTTCACTTCGTCCGCGGTGCGGATCATGATCGTCCGATCGCTGCGACCTGCCCGGGCGAGACGCTGGCGCTCGACCATGGACAGCACCTCGTCGGGGTTCTGCAGCGCACCGGAACCGGCCACGATGAAGTTCGTCGGCACCGTCACGCGATAATCGATGTCGCCATATTCCAGATAGAACTCGTTGCCGAGATAGGGCAACGTGTCCCAGCCGCGCAGATCGTCATAGACCGCCATGCGCGGGAACCATTGCGCGATCTCCCAGATGTCGCCGTTGCGTGTCGGTGTCACCGCAGTCCGGCCGCCCCATGGGCCGGGCACTGCGTAATGCCAGCGTATGTGCAGGGCGATGTGTCCGCCGTGCGGCGCGAGCGGCTGCGACAGGGCGACGCGCATGCGGGTGTCGCTGACGACGAACGCGGCCGGGATGTCGCGGCCACCCTCCTGGACCGACACCGCCTCGATCACATCGCCCTCGGTGTGCTGGCGGCCGAAATAGCGCGACACGGTGGCAGCCCTCGCGTTGGCGCGATAGATGTTCTGGTCGAGCTGCACCCACAGCGCGTCGAGCGCGTCCGGGCTGTTGTTGGTGTAGCGGATCGTCTCGTCGCCGGAGAGGCTCCTTGTCGCGGTGAGCAGCGTCGCCCTGATCCGGTAGTCGGCCCGGTTCTGCCAATACATCGGGCCAGGAGCGCCGCTGGCAGACCGATAGGCATTGACCGGATATTGCTGCGGATACGGGGCGAAGATCTCCCTTGCCGGCGGCACCGGCTCGGCAGCCGCTGCAGGGAGGAATGCGGCGATCGGCGACAGCGCGGCCAATACGCAAAAGGGTGGGGAGCGGCGGGGCTGGAGGCGCTGGATCATGCCGCATGGTCGACGGCTTTGCGGCAGCCGGCAAGCAGGTGCTGCGGCCATCCGGCGTTGCGAATGCAAACGGCTTGCAGCAAGTAGAGTGCAAACAATTCTCAGTATAGATTGCGGCAGCCCTTTTGACTTTCTTGTGGTTCCAGGCTCAGGATGCTGCATGCGAATGTTCAAAGACCTGACCGAGCGCGAGGTGCTTGCCCTCGCCATCGCCAACGAGGAGGAGGACGGCCGCACCTATGCCGACTTCGCCCGCAGCCTGCGCGACACCCACCCGGACAGCGCGAAGCTGTTCGACGACATGGCAGCCGAGGAGAACGGCCATCGCCGGGCGCTGATCGACCTGTTCGAGAACCGTTTCGGCGATCACATCCCCGACATCCGCCGGCATGACATCAAGGGTGCGCCGGTGCCGAAGCCGGCCTGGCAGATCGTGCCGAAGGGTATCGACGTGGTTCGCCGGCAGGCGCGGCAGATGGAGGCGGATGCCAGCCGGTTCTACCTGCAGGCTGCGGCGCGTGCTTCCGATCCGGCGATCCGGCGGTTGCTCGGTGACCTGGCGGCGGCCGAGGCGGAGCACGTGCAGACCGCCGGCCGCATCGAGGAGACCCGCCTGCCCGGCAACGTCCGCGACCGCGAGGACGAGGACGCCCGCAAGCGCTTCGTGCTGCAGGTGATCCAGCCCGGCCTGGTCGGGTTGATGGATGGCTCTGTCTCGACCCTGGCACCGGTGTTCGCTGCGGCGTTCGCGACCCACGATCCGCACAAGGCGTTCCTGGTCGGCCTCGCCGCCAGCATCGGTGCCGGCATCAGCATGGGTTTCGCCGAGGCGCTCGCCGATGACGGCAAGCTCTCGGGACGCGGCACGCCGTTCCTGCGCGGCCTGGTCTGCGGGCTGATGACCATCGCCGGCGGCATCGGCCACACGTTGCCGTATCTGATCCCGGACTTCTGGACCGCGACCGCCATCGCCGGCGTGGTGGTGGTGATCGAGCTCGCGATCATCGCCTGGATCCAGTTCCGCTTCATGGAGACGCCGCCGTTCTCGGCCGCCGCCAAGGTGATGCTGGGCGGTGCGCTGGTGCTGGCGGCGGGCATTCTGATAGGCAATGGGTAAGATCTGGCCGATCCCGCCACATAGCGGCGGGCTCGGCCAGAAGTCGTGGCTCCGCGCCAACTACAGCCGCCAAGCCAATGGTTCTGAATTAGAATTCTTATTGTTTACAAGTAGTTAAGCGTGCCGATCCTGCTGGCACGACCTCTGCAATGTCGCTGGCACGGAGGCCAATCCGGCTTCCGGAACCGCAGAGGAAGCCAGCCATGACCACTTTCGTGATGAATGCCGCCACCGTTTCCGGCACCGGCCTCGGCACCCTGGTGCCCGCGTCGGTCTCCACCGCATCCCGCCAGGTCGCGGCCCGGTTCGAGCTGGCCTCGATGCGCATCAACGAGTGGGCGCTCGATCACCTGCTGGACGCCGCCGGCGGCTTCACCCTCGCGCTGCTGCCGTTCTCGTTCCTGGCCTGGACCTTCATCACCCGCTGACCGGCCCGGACCTTCGTTCACCCGCCCCGCGGGCTGGCGGTGCGCGCGAGTTCCAGCATCGGCAGCAGCCGGTCGACAACCCCGCTCCAGTCGCCCGGACGGCTCTGCCGCAGGATGCTCACCGTCGGATACCAGGGGCTGTCGTCGCGGCCGTGCAGCCAGCGCCAGCAATTGTCCCATCGATCGAGCAGCAGCGTCGGCCGTCCGAGGGCGCCCGCGAGATGCACCACGGAGGTGTCGACGCTGACCACGACATCGAGATCCATCATCAGCGCGGCGGTGTCGTCGAGATCCTCCACCGCCGGCATCGGATCGTGGATCTGCAAACCCTCCGGGGCGCTCGCAAGCTCGTCGGCGTACGGACCTTTCTGCAGGCTGACCAGCTGCACGCCCTCCAGGCCGGCGAGCGGGGCGAGGGCGGCGAGCCCGATGCTGCGCCTGAGATCGATGCCGTGCGCCACCGGGTCGTGCGAACGCGGCGCGCCGCCCCAGGCCAGGCCCACGCGCAGCACGCCGGACCGGGCAGGTGGCAGCTGGGCGCGCATGGCGTCGATGCGGTGCCGGTCGGCGCGCAGATACGGCACCGGCGCGCCATAGGGCTGGGTGGTGCCGGAGAAGGCTCGTGCCAGGCTGATGAACGGGCAGTGCCAGTCGAAGCCGATGCCGTGCACGTCGCCGCTCAGGACCTCATGGACACCCTCCACCCGCGCCGCCAGCCGGCGCAGTGCTTCCGGCACCCATAGCACCACGCGGGCGCCGCGTTGTGCCAGCAGCGGCACGTAGCGCAGGTACATCAGGCTGTCGCCGAGGCCTTCTTCCTGCGTCACCAGCACCGTGCGCCCGGAGAGGTCCATCGGCTCGCTGAGGTTGGGCAGCATCCGTGCGCGCGGCAGGTCGGTATGGCCGGGCAGCGCCAGCCGCCATTCGTGCTCGGCCCAGCCCTGGGTCATGCGCCCGGCCTTGAGCAGGCAGATCGAATGATTCAGGCGGATCTGCGCCTCGTTGGGCCGCAGCCTGATCGCCCGGTGGTAGCTCGCCAGCGCGTCCTCGAAGAAGCCTTCGTTCGCAAGCGCGCAGCCGAGATTGGCCCAGGCGGCGTGATTGGCCGGATTGATCGCCACCACGTCCCGGAACAGGCCGAGCGCAGTCCCGGTCTGGCCGAGCGCCGCCTTGACGATGCCGAGCTGGTTCATCGCCGAGAGGTCGCGTGGCCGCAGGTGCAGGCAGCGCTCCAGCACCGTCTCGGCCGCGTCCGGCTGGTGCCACGCCGCCAGATGTTCGCCGTAAGCCAGCAGCAGGCGCGGCTCGTCCGGCGTCAGCGCAAGGGCGGCGCGGAACATCGCAGCCGCCTCGCTGCCACGCTGCCGTGCGGCGAGGAGAGTGGCGAAATCCTGCACCGGATGCAGGGCCTGCGGCCTCTCCTCAGCGATCCGGCACAACAGGGGAGCGGCTTCTTCCACCGCGCCGCAGCCGGCCAGCGCCAGCCCGTGCAACAGCCTTCCCTCGATGTCGGCATCGGTCGCGAATGGCGCCGTCAGCGCCGCAGCCGAGTCGAACCGTCCGGAATGCAGCGCCTCCAGGCCGGCGCGCAGGCTGCTATGCCGATCCTGCTCGGGCGCTCCCCCGTCAGCCCCCATCGAGGATCTGGCGCACCCGGGCGGACAGGGCGATCGGCGAGTAGGGCTTGTTGACGTAGCTGTTGAGCGGGTTCGGGTCCGGCTGCGTCTCCGAGCGGCCGCTCATGAAGATCACCGGCAGGTCCGGCCTGCTCTCGCGCACCTTGCCGGCCAGCCCCTTGCCGTCGATACCCCCCGGGAGCTGGATGTCGGTCAGCATCAGCGCAATATTCTCTTCGGCCGCGAGAAGCGCCAGGGCGCCGGGACCATCCTCGGCCTCGAGTACTTCGAACCCGTCGTCGGCCAATACCTCGGAGAGCGTCATGCGTATCAGGAACTCGTCCTCGACGAGCAGCAGGCGATGCGCAGCCATGAACTTCTGCTTATCCGATCCAGAATCGATGCAACCCGTGATGTTCCAGTGCGGATCGGCATGCCGGTCAAGCCGGGAACGCCGGCACGATGCGGCGCGCACGATAACGTGCTAATGAAAAGAGCATGATAGACCCGTTCGCCTGGATCGCCGGCTGGATCCACGAGACCGTCCTGATCCCGATGCTGTGGCAGCTCGGCTGGATGCAGTGGGAAGACGTCTCCTTCATGTGGGTGCTGTTCGCCGTCTACGGCGTGCTGCAGGTGGCGCTCAACTGCGCGCTCTGCATGCCGCTGGAGGCCTGGTGGCCGGTGCAGTCCACGCTGAAGGGGCCTGGGCATCGCCGCGCGGTGACCATGGACATCGTCTACACGCTGCTGGCGCGGATCGGCATCTTCCCGGTGGTGACATTCTTCGGCTTCTACGAGATGCAGACCTGGATCAACGGCGCGCTGGCCGACCATGGCTACGTGCCGCCGACGCTGGAGACGCTGGTGCCGGCGCTCATGGGCATGCCGGTGCTGAGCTTCTTCATCTATGCGGTGGTGCTGGACTTCGCAGACTACTGGCGGCACCGCTTCTCGCACACCTTCGGCTGGTGGTACGGGTTGCATGCGCTGCATCACGCCCAGCGGCAGATGACCTTCTGGTCGGACGACCGCAACCACGTGCTGGACGACGTCATCTCCTATGTCTGGTTCATCGCCGCCGGCCTGCTGATCGGCGTGCCGCCGATGCAGTTCCCGCTGCTGGTGCTGAGCCTGCGCCTGGTGGAAAGCTTGTCGCACGCCAATACGCGGGTCGGGTTCGGCTGGCTGGGTGAGCGGCTGCTGATCTCGCCGCAGTTCCACCGCGCGCATCACGGCCTGCGTGCCGCCGGTCGCAATTCCTGCAACTACGGTGGCGTGTTTCCCTGGTGGGACATGATGCTCGGCACTGCCGACTTCACCCACGCGGTGGTCGAGACCGGCGACCCGCGCGCCGCCGAGACGCTGGCGACCGGCAGCTGGTGGGAGCAGCAGCGCGACGGGCTGCTGCTGGCCTGGCGGCTGGCGCGGCGGCACCGGCGGCCGCGCGGCGTTGCCGCCGAATAGGCAACCCGCCTATCCGCTGGCGCGTCTGCAGATCCGATGCCGCCACACCCCGAAACCTGGCTCAAGGTGCTGCCCGAGGGCCTGTTCTGCGAACCCGGCGGCTTCTTCATCGATCCGCCCGGACCGGTGCCGCGCGCGATCATCACCCACGCCCATGCCGACCATGCCCGCCCCGGCCACGGCGCCGTGCTGGCAAGTCCGGAGACCATGGCGCTGATGGACGTGCGCATGGGCGAGGGCCGCTCCGGCGCGCAGCGGCAGGTGCTGCCGTACGGCGAGCCGATCACTCTCGACGGCGTACGGGTCTGGCTGCAGCCGGCGGGCCATGTGCTCGGCAGCGCCCAGGTGGCGATGGAGTGGCAGGGCAGCCGGGCGGTGGTGTCCGGCGACTACAAGCGCGTGGCCGACCCGACCTGCATGGGCTTCGAGCCGATCGCCTGCGACGTGTTCGTCACCGAGGCCACCTTCGGGCTGCCGGTGTTCCGCCACCCGCCGGCGCTCGGCGAGGCGGCGCGGCTGCTTGACAGTGTGCGGCTGTTCCCGGAGCGAACCCATGTCATCGGCTGCTACGCGCTCGGAAAGTGCCAGCGCCTGATCGCCCTGCTGCGCCAGGCCGGCTGGGATGGCCCGATCCACCTGCACGGCGCGCTGATCCCGCTCTGCCAGGCCTACGAGCGCATGGGCATACCACTCGGCGAGCTGCGTCCGGCGACCGTCGCGGCCAAGGCCGAGCTGGCCGGCGCCATCGTGCTGGCACCGCCTTCGGCCATCGCCGACCGCTGGGCGCGTCGCCTCGCCGACCCGGTGGTTTGCCTGGCGTCGGGCTGGATGCGGGTGCGCCAGCGGGCCAAGGCCAAGGGTATCGAGCTGCCGCTGGTGATCTCCGACCATGCCGACTGGGACGAGCTGTGCGCGACGCTCACCGAGGTGGACGCTCCAGAAATCTGGGTCACCCACGGCCGCGAGGAGGCGCTGATCCACGCCGCCGAGCAGCAGGGACGGCGTGGCCGGGCGTTGCGCCTGGTCGGCTACGGCGACGAGGACGATGCCGGGGTCGAGGCGGTACCGGGCGAGACTGCCTTGGGCGGCAAGGTGGTCGCGTGATCGCTTTCGCCGAGCTGCTCGAACGGCTGACACTGACGCCTGGGCGGCTCGCCAAGATCGCCCTGCTGCGGCGCTTCTTCGAGACCGAGCCGGACCCGGATCGCGGCATCGGGCTTGCGGCGCTGACCGGCGAACTTGCCTTCGATGCCGCCAAGCCGGCACTGATCCGCCAGCTCGCCGAGAGCCGCACCGATCCGGTGCTGTTCGCCTGGTCGTATGATTATGTCGGCGACCTCGCCGAGACCGTCGCGCTGATGTGGCCGGAGCGACGGGTGAACGCGCCGCCGCCATTGCTGATGGAGGTGGTGCAGTCGCTGGCGACCACGCCGAAGAGCGAGCTCGGCGCGCTGGTGGCGGGCTGGCTGGATGCCTCGCCGGCCCCGGTAAGGCTCGCCATCCTCAAGCTGATCACCGGCGGCCTGCGGGTCGGCGCCTCGGTGCGCATCGCCAAGATCGCGCTTGCCGAACTCAGCGGCGGCCGCATCGCCGCCGACGATATCGAGGAGGTCTGGCACGGGCTGTCGCCGCCGTATACGGAGCTGTTCGCCTGGCTGGAGGGGCGCGGCGACAAGCCCGATCCGGCCGGCGCGCCGGTGTTCCGGCCGCCCATGCTGGCGCATCCGCTGGAGGTGCAGGACCTCGCGGTGCTGGACTATGCGCGCTACGTCGCCGAGTGGAAGTGGGACGGCATACGCGTGCAGCTGGTCTCCACCCCGGGCGGCCGGCGGCTGTACTCGCGCGGCTCGGAGGACATCTCGGCGGCGTTCCCCGAGATCGTCGAGGCGATGACGTTCGACGCCGTGCTGGATGGCGAGCTGCTGGTGCTGCGCGACGGCCCGGACGGCGTGGTCGTGGCACCGTTCGCCGACCTGCAGCAGCGGCTGAACCGGAAGGCGCCGACCGGGCGCATGATGCAACAGTTTCCCGTGGGTATCCGCCTCTACGACATGTTGTTCGAGGCGGACGAGGACCTGCGGCCGCTGCCGTTCGACGCGCGCCGCCGGCGGCTGGAGGACTGGTTCGCCCGCGCGGCGCCGGCCCGCATGGACCTGTCGGAACTGATCGACGTCCCCGACCTGCCGGCGCTGTCGGTGCTGCGCGACGGTGCCCGCGCCGCCTCGATCGAGGGGCTGATGCTGAAGCGGCGCGACAGCCCGTATGTGCCGGGGCGTCCGAAAGGCCTGTGGTGGAAGTGGAAGCGCGACCCGCTCACCATCGACGCGGTGCTGATGTATGCCCAGCGCGGCCACGGCAAGCGCAGCTCGTTCTATTCCGACTATACCTTTGGATTGTGGCGCCAACTGGAGGGCGGTTCGGAAGAACTGGTGCCGGTCGGCAAGGCCTATTCCGGCTTTACCGACGCCGAACTCGCCATGCTCGATCGCTGGATCCGCAACCACACCACCGCGCGCTTCGGACCGGTGCGCGAGGTCGCGCACGGACGGGACGCCGGAATAGTACTCGAAATCGCCTTCGATGCGGCGCAGCGTTCCACCCGGCACAAATCAGGCGTCGCGCTGCGCTTCCCGAGGGTGTCGCGCCTGCGTACCGACAAGCCGCCGGCCGAGGCCGACCGACTCGACATCCTGATACGACTACTCGAAGGTGAGGCAACCATCGCGATCTGATCGTGTTGCACCCCCTCATTCGCGAGCATGGCATGTCCCAGCCCCAGTCCCGTCCGAACAGCCTCCGCCAGGACCTCGCCGAACGATGCCGGGCAGTGCGGACCCATACCGAGCACCTCGCCAGCGGCCTGTCGCCCGAGGATCAGTGCGTGCAATCGATGCCCGATGCCAGCCCGGCGAAGTGGCACCGCGCGCATACCACCTGGTTCTTCGAGCAGTTCGTGCTGGGACCGAACCTCCCGGGCTACCGTGCCTTCGACCCGGCCTTCCCGTTCCTGTTCAACTCGTACTACGACGCCGTGGGCCCGCGTCATCCGCGAACGATGCGGGGCCTGCTGACCCGCCCGGACGCGGCGCATGTCGGCGCCTATCGCGCCCATGTCGATGCGGCGCTGGAGACCCTGCTGCAGAGCGTGGACGACCCCTCGCTCGACGAACTGGTAACACTCGGGTTGCACCACGAGCAGCAGCACCAGGAGCTGTTGATCACCGACGCGCTGCATGCGCTGGCGCAGAACCCCCTGGCCTGGGTGGATGACGGCTTCGCGGTCCTGCCCGGCTGGACCCCGCCCGCGCGGCATCCGGGCCCGACCCGGTTCATCGAGCGCAGCGGCGGCCTGGTCGGCATCGGCCATACCGGCGGCGGCTTCGGCTTCGACAACGAGTATCCGCGCCACCAGCAGATCCTGCTGCCGCACGCGCTTGCGAACCGGCTGGTGCGCAACGGTGAGTGGCTGGAGTTCATGCGGGACGACGGCTATGCCCGCGCCGACCTTTGGATGTCCGATGGCTGGGGGCAGGTCTCGGAGCAGGGCTGGAACGCGCCGCTGCATTGGCGGCCGGATGGCGACGGCGGCTGGCGGCAGGTCAACCCGGGTGGCTGCACCCTGGTCGACCCCGACGCCCCGGTCACCCATGTGAGCTGGTACGAGGCCGACGCCTACGCGCGCTGGGCCGGCGCCCGGCTTCCGACCGAGGCCGAGCTGGAGGCGGCGCAACCGGACCTGCCCGAGTTCTTCGGCCATGCCTGGCAATGGACCGGCAGCGCCTACCTGGCCTATCCGCGCTTCAAGCCGGTGCCTGGCGCGATCGGCGAATACAACGGCAAGTTCATGATCAACCAGATGGTGCTGCGCGGCAGCTCCTACGCCACCTCGCCGGGCCATGAGCGGACCAGCTACCGCAACTTCTTCCAGCCGGAGAAGCGTTGGCAGGTCACCGGCCTGCGGCTCGCCCAGGATCGCTGAGATCACGACAAGCTAGGACTCCGCATGCCTGACCAGTTTGGCGCCCAACCATCGCAGCGCGAGCTCGATCGCATGGATATCCTGGCCGGCCTGACGGCGTCGCAGAAGACGCTTCCGGCCCGGCTGTTCTACGACGAGGCGGGCTGCGAACTGTTCGGCCGCATCACCGGACTGCCCGAATACTACGTCACCCGCGCGGAGACGGCGCTACTCGACCACCATGCGCGTGAGATCGTGGCCGATGTCGAGCCGGGCACCAGCCTGATCGAGTACGGCGCCAGCGACGAGCGCAAGGGTGTGGCCCTGATCGACGCAGCACCCGGGACCCTCGTCACCTACGTGCCGATCGACATCGCCGGTCCGGCCCTTGCAGCCCTGGCGGAGCGGCTGCGGCGCAGCCATCCGGCCTTGCGGGTGGAGCCGGTGGAGGCCGATTTCACCGGTCCGGTGGAACTGCCGCGCACAGGGGGCGGCAGGCGTCTTGGCTTCTTCCCGGGCTCGACGATCGGCAATTTCGAGCCCGAGATGGTATTGCGGTTCCTCCGGCAGACGCGGGAGGACCTGGCCGATGGGCTGGACGGCGCTCCGGTCCGGTTCCTGATCGGCACCGACCTGTTCAAGGACCGCGCCGAGTTGATCCCGGCCTATGACGATGCCGAGGGCGTCACGGCGGCGTTCAACCGAAACATCCTGCGTCACGTGAACCGCATCTGCGACGCCGACTTCGATCCGGATCATTTCGCCCACCGCGCGGTCTGGAACCAGCAGGCCGGCCGGATCGAGATGCATCTGGTCAGCAGCGCTGCGCAGACCATCGCACTGGGCGAGCGCAGCATCGCCTTCGCGCGTGGCGAGACCATCCACACCGAGAGCAGCTACAAGCACACGCGCGAGGGTTTCGCGGCGCTGGCGGCGCAGGCCGGCTGGCGGTCGGAGCAGTTCTGGACCGACCCCGACGGCCGTTTCGGCCTGCACGCCCTGCTGGCGACCTGACCAGTTCGTGGCCATCGCTGCTGCGTGACGGCGCGATCTACGCAGCCGCGGCACTGGCCGAGATCGGCGGCTGCTTCTCCTTCTGGGCATGGCTCCGCCTGGGTCGAGGCGTGCTGTGGGTGTTGCCCGGCCTGGCGTCGCTCGCAGCCTTCGCCTGCCTGCTGACGCTGATAGACAGTGCTGCGGCCGGCCGGGCCTACGCGGCCTATGGCGGCGTCTACATCGTCGCATCGCTGGCCTGGCTCAGGCTGGTGGAGCATGTGCAGCCCGGGCGCTGGGACCTGGCCGGCGCGGCGGTCTGCCTGCTTGGCGCCATGATCATCATTGCCGCCCCACAATGAAGCAGCGGGTGACCTCAGTCCTCGCGCTGCCCTGCCACGTAGTCCTGCATCGCCGCGAGCTGGATCTGCATCGAGATCGCCCCCGGATCCGGATGGCCGAGCGAGCGCTCGCCGAGCGTGCGCGCCTTGCCGGTTGTCGCGATCATGTCGCGGCTCGCCTGCACGCCCTGCTGCGCAGCGTCGGCTGCTGCGCGGATCATCGCCGCCAGACCATCCGCCTGCGCGGCCCGCGCGGCCTCGGCGGCGGGGGCGAGGGCGTCGATCATGGTCTTGGCACCCGGCACCGCGCCGCCGCGCTTCTGCACCGCCGCCAGGCCCTGTTCCAGGAACGCCAGGAACGTTGCGGCATCCAGCGCATGGTCGCCGCAGGCGGTGGCGCCGGCGCGGTAGAGCGTGCCGAACACCGCGCCAGACGCGCCGCCGGTCTGCGCCATCACCGCGGTGCCGACCGTCTTGAACACCTCGGCGACACTGGCGGGCTCGAGCGCCTCGAGCTTGTCGCGCGCGGCGGTGAAGCCGCGCCGCATGCCGATGCCATGATCGCCGTCGCCGACGGCCTGGTCGGCCTCGGTCAGCCGGTCGGTATTCTCGATCATCCGCGTGCAGACCTGCAGCAGCATCGCGCGGACGGCGACTGCGTCGAGTTCGTCGGCCATGCCGGTGCTATCCCCTGCTGTAGGCGACGGAGCGCGCCGGTGCGTCGAGATGGTGCTTCAGCTCGTCGTCGAGTTTCAGCAAGGTGATCGAGTAGCCGGCCATCTCCTGCGTGGTCAGGAAATGCCCGATCTCGGTGCGATGCACCCCGACGCCGGCCTGGTCCAGGCAGTGCCGGATGCGCCGGTTGGCGATCAGCAGCTCCATCATGGTGGACGCGCCGAGGTTGTTGATCAGCAGCGCGACTTCGCAGCCGCGCTCGAACGGCAGGTCCGGCAGCAGGGCGGCCATCATCTGGTCGACGACGGCGTCCGCCGGCCCGATCTTCTGCCGGCTCACGCCGGGCTCGCCATGGGCGCCCATGCCGATCTCGATCTCGTCGTCGCCGAGCTCGAAGGTCGGCTTGCCGGTTTCGGGAATGGAGCCCGCCGACACCGCGACACCGATCGAGCGGGTGTTGGCTTCCGCCTTCGCGGTGATGCGCCACGCCTCGTCCAGGGTGTCACAACTCTCGCAGGCGCTGCCGGCGATCTTGACCACGAACAGGTCGCCGGCGATGCCGCGGCGATCGTCGATGCGCTCCTTCGGGGCGGCGGCGACGTCGTCGCGTACCCGCACGTTGCGCACGGTGATATCCTCGTCGCCTGCGAGCTCGGCGCCCATGTCGAAGTTCATGACGTCGCCGGCGTAGTTGCCATAGACGTACAGCACCCCGGCGCCGTCATCGATGTCCTGGGTGGCGGCGGCGATGGCGTCCGGGCTGGGCGCCGCGAACACGTTGCCGCACACCGCCGCATCCGCGAGGCCCTGTCCGACCAGGCCGGAGAACAGCGGCTCGTGCCCGCTGCCGCCGCCGACCAGCAGCCCGACCTTGCCCTTGCGGCCGGCCTCCCTGGCCGATGGCTGGCGCACGATCACCCGGTGCCCATCCATCAGTCGCGTGGTGCCGTCGGAGGCCAGCACCAGGCCCTCGACGGTCTCGGCCACCACGTCGGCGGTGTCGTTGAGGATCTTCTTGACGCGTTGCATCCGGCCTCCCGTGCGGGCGATCTGTCGTCGCCTCAAACCTGCTGGGCCACAGCATATCCTGCGCGGGTGCCGGGTAAAGCCGGGGGGCCGGTTTGCCGGCGGCAACCGCCTCGTCTACACGCGGCGCACACTGACAGAGGCTGACTGACCCATGCGACGCAAGCGCGGACGCGCCCTCGATGGCTGGCTGCTGGTCGACAAGCCAACCGGCCCGACCAGCACCGACGTGGTGAACCGCGTGCGGCGCGGCTTCGATGCCCAGAAGGCAGGGCATGGCGGCACCCTGGACCCGCTGGCGACCGGGCTGCTGCCGGTGGCGTTCGGGGCGGCAACCAAGACGGTGCCGTACATCATGGACGGCACCAAGCTGTACCATTTCACCCTGCGCTTCGGCGAGGCGCGCGACACCGACGACGCCGATGGCGAGGTGATCGAGACCTCGGGCGAGCGGCCGGACGACGACCGGATCCGGGCCGGTCTTGCCGGCTTCCAGGGCGACATCATGCAGGTGCCGCCGATCTTCTCGGCCATCAAGGTGGCAGGCGAGCGCGCCTACGACATGGCCCGCGAGGGCAGGCCGCCGGTGCTCGAGCCGCGCCCGGCCAGGATCGACCGCTTCGAGCTGATCGACCGGCCCGATGCCGACAGCGCGGTGTTCGCGGTGCAGTCCGGCAAGGGCGTCTACATGCGCAGCCTGGCACGCGATCTCGCCCGGGTCTGCGGCACCGTGGGCCACGTGGCAGCGTTGCGCCGGCTTCGGGTGGGGCCGTTCCTGATCGAGGACGCGATTTCCCTGGACAAAATTCTCGAGGGAGCGGACAACGCGCCCACCTCACCGGCGCTTCTGCGTCCGGTCGCGACCGCGCTGGCCGACATCCCGGCGCTGGCCTTGACCGAGAGCGAAGCGGAAAGCCTCTCACACGGCCAGGCGATCAGCCTGGTTACCATGATGGGCCGGATCCCTGACAGCGCGAACCCCGCAGGGGGTATCGCGCGGGCCATGGACGGGGGGCGCGTGATCGGACTCTGCCGGCTCGAAGACGGGTGGCTGCGTCCGGAGCGCCTGCTTTAACCCAGTCCTACGGAGCATCACGATGTCGATTACAGCCGAGCGCCGGACGGCGCTTGTCGGCGATTACGCCAATGCCGCCAACGATACCGGTTCGCCGGAAGTGCAGGTCGCGCTGCTCAGCGAGCGGATCGTCAACCTGACCGAGCACCTCAAGACGCACGCGAAGGACTTCCACTCGCGCCGCGGACTGCTGATGCTGGTCGGCCGCCGCCGCCGCCTGCTCGACTACCTCAAGCGCAAGGACCAGGGCCGCTACGAGACCCTGATCGGACGCCTCGGGCTGCGTCGCTAGGCATGGCGGCGCCGAGCCGGGTCCACTAAGACACCATGGGTTCGCATCCGGGGATGATCGTGGCGTCGGGGGACCATCCCCTGCCTGCCGCGCTCGTCCCTGGAGGCATTTCTAGCCCGGGTCCGGAGACCACCAGGGGTCGCCCGGCGTTTCAGGCCACATGGGGTGCTGCTCCATGCCGTCCGAGACGCCGCAGCCGATGCGCCTGATGCCCTCCGTCCCCCGGCCAACACGCAAAAGGGGAACATGATGTTCGACTTCTATCGCAAGGAAATCGACTGGGGCGGCCGCAAGCTCGTCCTCGAGACCGGCAAGATCGCCCGCCAGGCCGATGGCGCCGTCATGGTGTCGTATGGCGACACCATCGTGCTGTGCACCGCCGTCGGCGCCCGCAACGTCAAGCCGGGCCAGGATTTCTTCCCGCTGACCGTGAACTACCAGGAGAAGGCGTTCGCCGCCGGCAAGATCCCGGGCGGCTTCTTCAAGCGCGAGGGCCGGCCGTCCGAGGCCGAGATCCTGAACTCGCGCCTGATCGACCGCCCGATCCGGCCGCTGTTTCCGGACAATTTCCGCAACGAGGTCCAGGTGGTCGCCACCGTCCTCAGCCATGATCTCGAGAACGATCCTGCCATCGTGGCGATGATCGGCTGCTCGGCGGCCCTCACGCTGTCCGGCATCCCGTTCTTCGGCCCGATCGCCGGTTGCCGGGTCGGCTACGAGAACGGCCAGTATTTGCTGAACCCGACACTGGCGGAGACCAAGACCAGCCAGCTCGACCTGGTGCTCGCCGGCACCACCGAGGGCGTGCTGATGGTCGAGAGCGAGGCCTCCGAGCTCACCGAGGAGGTGATGCTGGGTGCTGTCACTTTTGGCCACGAGGCGTTCCAGCCGGTGATCCAGGCGATCATCGAGCTTGCCGAGCATGCCGCCAAGACGCCCTGGACGCTGGCCGAGCCGGATGCCGAACTGGTGTCGCTGCACAGCCGTATCGACGCGCTGGGTCGTGCCTCGATCGCCGAGGCATACCAGGAACGCGTCAAGCAGGCCCGCTACGAGAAGGTGGGTGCCGCCAAGAAGCAGGTCATCGAGGCACTGAAGGCGGAGGGGCTGGACGCCGACAAGGCAAAGCCGCTGCTGAAGGAGCTCGAGGCCGACATCGTGCGCGGCGCCGTGCTCGACACCGGCCTGCGCATCGACGGCCGCGACCTGCGCACCGTGCGTCCGATCGTGGCCGAGGTCGGCATCCTGCCGCGTGCCCACGGCTCGTCGCTGTTCACCCGTGGCGAGACCCAGGCGCTGGTGGTCACCACGCTGGGCACCGGCCAGGACGAGCAGGTGATCGACGCACTCGAGGGCGAGTATCGTTCGAACTTCATGCTGCACTACAACTTCCCGCCGTACTCGGTGGGCGAGGCCGGCCGCATGGGCTCGCCGGGCCGTCGCGAGATCGGCCACGGCAAGCTCGCCTGGCGCGCCATCCACCCGCTGCTGCCGGGCAAGGAAGCGTTCCCGTACACCCTGCGCGTGGTCAGCGAGATCACCGAGAGCAACGGCTCGTCCTCGATGGCGACCGTCTGCGGCACTTCGCTCGCCTTGATGGATGCGGGCGTCCCGCTGAAGCGTCCGGTGGCCGGCATTGCCATGGGCCTGATCAAGGAGGATCGCGGCTATGCGGTGCTCTCCGACATCCTTGGCGACGAGGACCATCTCGGCGACATGGACTTCAAGGTGGCCGGCACCGAGGCGGGCATCACCTCGCTGCAGATGGACATCAAGATCACCTCGATCACCCCGGCGATCATGCAGGTGGCGCTGGAGCAGGCGCGCGAGGGCCGCATCCACATCCTGGGCGAGATGGCCAAGGCGCTGACCGAGAACCGCTCGGGCGTGTCGGCGACGGCGCCGAAGATCACCGTGATCAACGTGCCGAAGGAGAAGCTGCGCGACATCATCGGCACCGGCGGCAAGGTGATCCGCGAGATCGTCGAGACCACCGGCTGCAAGATCGACATCAATGACGACGGCACGGTGAAGATCGCGGCGAGTTCGGACGAGCAGGCACAGAAGGCGATCGACCGTATCCGCGGCATCGTGGCCGAGCCGGAGATCGGCGTGATCTACACCGGCAAGGTGGTGAAGGTGGCCGATTTCGGCGCCTTCGTGAACTTCCTCGGCGCGCGCGACGGCCTGGTGCATATCAGCGAGCTGGCGCAGGGGCGGGTCAACAAGACCGCCGACGTGGTCTCGATGGGCGACGCCGTGAAGGTGAAGGTGCTGGGCTTCGACGATCGCGGCAAGGTGAAGCTGTCGATGCGCGTGGTGGACCAGGCCACCGGCGCCGATATCAGCGAGAGCGTCGGGTCGAAGGGCCGTGAGCGTCGTCCCGACGATGCGGCCTGAGGTCGACAATCTCGGCCGCACCGGCTCCAGCACCGGGTTCGGGATGGCGTGCTCTTGCACGGGCGTGCCATCCTCACGATCTGTAACCGAATAAGACAAATCTTCCGGAGCATCCGGAAGCAGGGCCGGAACGGAGCGAACACGCCGTGATGAAGACGATCAATGCGATCAGGATGGCGGGACAGGAAATCCTGCCGCTGGTCGAGGGCGGGAAGGGCGTCTCGGTTTCGACCGGGATATCCTCCGGACATTGGGCGGCATCGGGCGGCGTCGGCACCATCAGCGTGGTGAATGCTGACAGTTACGATGACCAGGGTCGTGTGGTCCCGCAGGTCTACCATGGCCGCACCCGGCGGGAGCGCCACGAGGAGCTGATCAACTACGCGATCTCGGGCGGCATCACCCAGGCGCGCGCGGCATACGATCTTGCCGACGGGCAGGGGCGCATCCACGCCAACATCCTGTGGGAGATGGGTGCTGCCGAGCGCATCATCACCGGAGTGCTGGAGGGCGCGAAGGGCCTGATCAGCGGCCTGACCTGCGGTGCCGGCATGCCGTACCGGCTAGCCGACATCGCAATGCGGTTCGGCGTCCACTACTACCCGATCGTCTCCTCCGCACGTGCCTTCAACGCGTTGTGGAAGCGCGCCTACTCCAAGGCGGCCGACCTTCTCGGCGGCGTGGTCTATGAGGATCCGTGGCTGGCGGGCGGCCATAACGGCTTGTCGAACGGCGAGGATCCGACCAAGCCGCAGGCTCCGTACGAGCGCGTGCTGGAGTTGCGCCGGCTGATGCGCACCTTCGGCCTCGGCGACACCCCGATCATCATGGCGGGCGGCGTCTGGTGGCTTGAGGAGTGGGAGGACTGGATCGACAATCCCGATCTCGGTCCGGTCGCCTTCCAGTTCGGCACCCGGCCATTGCTGACCCGCGAGAGTCCGATTCCCGAAACCTGGAAGCAGACCCTGCTGCACCTGAAGCCGGGCGACGTCTACCTGAACAAGTTCAGCCCGACCGGCTTCTATTCCTCGGCGGTGAACAACAGCTTCATGCGCGGGCTGCGCGAGCGGTCCGAACGCCAGGTCGCATTCTCCGGCGAGCCGCTGGGCGCACATGTGGCGCCGTTCGGTGTCGGCGCTCGCAAGCGTCTGGTGTATCTCGCCCCGGCCGATCTGGCGCGGGCCGAGGCCTGGGAGGCGGAGGGCTTCACCGAGGCGCTGCGCACGCCGGACTCGACGCTGGTGTTCGAGACACGCGAGCGGGCCGCCGAGATCATGGCCGACCAAGTGGCCTGCATGGGCTGCCTGTCGGAGTGCCGGTTCTCGAACTGGAGCCAGCACGGTCCGGATTTCAGCAACGGCCGCAAGGCGGATCCGCGCTCGTTCTGCATCCAGAAGACGCTGCAATCGATCAGCCACGCGGCGCCCGACGATGTGGAGGCGACCGAGCACAACCTGATGTTCGGCGGCCAGAATGCGACCCGGTTCGCGAGCGATCCGTTCTACTCGAACGGTTTCGTGCCGAGCGTGAAGCAACTGGTCGAGCGCATTCTCACCGGGCGCTGAACGCTAGCCCGGCGCCTCGTGCAGCGCTGCACGAAGCCACGTGCGGAATGCGGTGATGGATGGTTCGCCGAATGCAGCCTCGCGGCAGGACAGGAAGTGCATGTCCCGACGAACGCCGCGGTAGCGTCCCGGAGCCGGCTCGACCAGCTCTCCCGAGGCAAGCTCCGACTGCGCGAACCGCCTTCCTTCCAGCGCGACACCGATGCCCTGCGCTGCGGCCGATACCGCCAGCGCGCCGCGGTCGAAGGATGGCCTGGACGCCGGGGCGGGTTCCGGTAGCCCGTTCAGCGCAAACCAGTCGGACCAGCGCACCGGATTGACCGAAGACTCGATCAGCAGGCTGCCCACCGCCGGATCCAGCGGATCGAAGCGCTCGGCCAGGGCAGGCGCGCAGAGGGCCACGATCTCCTCCACGCCAAGCGGCTCGACGACGAGCCCGGCTCGGCTCAGGGGGGCGCCGTAGGAGATCACGATATCCAGCTCATCGTGCCGGGTGAGGTCGATCGCGCCCGCTTCGGCGGTAAGACGCAGGGCGACCGACGGACAGGCCCGCATGAAGTGCGGCAGGCGCGGCCCCAGCCATTTCGAGGCGAAACTCGGCGCGCACAGGACGGACAGGCGCCGGTCCGGAGGGATGCGCTCCAGTTCGGAACATGCCTTCTCCATGGTGTCGAAGGCGGTTTGCAGGCGCCCGGCGAGGCGGGCGCCGTCGGCGGTGAGTTCGACCCGTATGCCTTCGCGGCGGAACAGCTTCTGGCCGAAATGGCGTTCGAGCGCACGCACCTGGTGGCTGATGGCCGATGGGGTGAGGTGCAGCTCCTCGCCTGCCATCGTGAACGACCCGCGCCGCGCCGCCGCCTCGAACGCACGCAGGGCAGGGAGGCTGGGCAGGCGTCGCATCAGGCAACCCATGAATTGCATTCTCAGGAACGATGAAAACTCGTCGTTTGTCAATCAAGCCGGCCGCGCGCAGAGAAATGGCAAGTAATCGCACCGGCGCCTTTGCCGCGGTGCAGCATCAAATCGACCGGGGAGAGGTTTCGACATGCTCGATGCAGCCGACAGCAGGGTTTCCATCTACCAGCCGGAGCAGCCAGGCCTGGTATTCCCCGAGATCCCGCAATTCGCGTCGTACGAGGAGGAGCGCACCTACCGCAAGCAGCATCTGGTCGCCGCCGTCCGCGCCTTCGCCCTGCACGGCTTCGATTACGGTTTCGCAGGCCACCTGACGGTGCGCGATCCGGAACGGCCCGAGCTGTACTGGACCAATCCGATGTGCGTGCATTTCTCGCAGGTCCGGATGTCGAACCTGGTGCTTGCCGATCATGCCGGCAACGTCGTCGAGGGCACGCATGCGATCAACCGGGCCGGCTTCGTGCTGCATTCGGCGGTGCACGAGGCGCATCCCGACATCATCGCGATGTGCCACGCCCATACCACCTACGGCACCGCCTGGTGCGCGACCGGGCGGCCACTCGACATGATCAGCCAGGATGCCGCCTGCTTCTATGACGATCATGTGGTGATCGGTGCGTCCGCCGGTGCCGTTGCCGTCGAGCGCGAGTCGGGGCACTCGGTGGCGAGCTACTTCACCAGGGCTCGCGCGGCGCTGCACCAGAACCATGGCCTGCTGACCGCAAGCCGCCACAGCATCGACGATGCCGCGTTCTGGTTCATCGCGCTGGAACGCTGCTGCCAGGTGCAGTTGCTGGTGGAAGCGTCGGGTGTGAAGCCGCAGATGGTCTCGGAAAAGAGCGCCGAATACAGCCGCAAGCATGTCGGCAACGACTTCATCGGCTGGCTGCATTTCCAGACGCTGTACAACCAGATCGCTGCACAGCAGCCCGACATGTTCGAGTAGGGCGGGGCGGCTATGTCCGCCCGTTGAAGAACGACGCGATCTCGACGCTGGCGCGATCGGGGTCCTCGACATGCGGGAAATGGCCGACGCCCGGGAATATCTGCAGATCGAGATCAGGGAAGGTCTCGTGCAGGCGGTCGGTCCAGCTCACCGGAAACAGCGGATCGTGCTCGGCCCAGCGCACGCAGGTCGGCAGCGTGATCGGCGGCAGTACCGGTGCCTCGCCTTTCAGCATGGCGATCCGAGACGCGGCGGTGGCGCGGTAGGCAGCGAAGCCGCCTTCGACATTGCCGGGCTTCTGGAAGTTGGCGACGAAGGCATCCAGCACGCCATCGAACGCCTCCTTGCGGTAGGCCCAGTTCCGCAGGAAATGCGTGAAGTAGATCCGCACCGTTTCCGGCGAGGCGCCGACCAGCGCCGGCGCGAGATCGGTCAGGTGGAAGGAGGTGTACCAGATGTGGATCAGCCGGTCGGGCAGCGCCATGCGCGGTCCGATACCGGGATACATGAAGTCGAAGAAGAACAGGCCGGTAAGGCGGTCCGGCGCCAGGCGCGCCATCGCCTGCATCACGCCGCCGCCGACATCGTGGCCGACCAGTCCGACGCGCTGCAGGCCGAGCGCGTCGAGCAGCGCCAGCATGTCGACGGCGTGCTCCGGAGCGCCGTACGGACCGTCCGGCTTGCCGCTGTCGCCGAAGCCGCGCAGGTCGGGCGCGATAAGCTGATACCGATCGGCGAGCCGTGTCATCACCGGCTCCCAGGTCAGCCAGAATTCCGGCCAGCCATGCAGCAGCAACAGCGGCGCGCCCTCTCCGCAGCGCGCGACATGCAGCGTGGTGCCGTTCACCGCGATGTCGAGATGCTCGATTCCGGTCATGGCCGTCTCCTCATGGTCAGGCATCGCTGGCACCGTCGATCATGTCTGGAAAAGCGGCGCCGGACAATTCCCAGTGCGTCGCCAGGCACCCACGGTGACATCGCACGGCTTCACGATGCGACGGTATCCGCCGGCCGGTCGTGGACTGGCCAGCTCCGCCCGGCCTCGCAAGTGGTGTATTGCGCCGCGGACCAGCGCTTCGCGTGCCCCGGTTGCGGCCGCAACGCGGGATTGAACAAAATCCGCGCTGCGTCGTTACCGCAAGCCAACAACTGCGGAGAACCATGCCGTGCGCGTCTCAATTCTGACTTCGATGGGAGCGGCCCTGCTGCTCCTGGCAGCCTGCAGCCAGTCCGGCGCGCCAACCAAGGCAGACATCAAGCAGGTGATCCAGACACGCATGCAGGCGGCCAACGCGCAGACTTCGGCGAACACGCTCGGCATCTTCAGCGGCCCATACGACGTGAACGATTTCGACGTCACCAACGCGGACTGCACCGCCAAGGATAATGGCATCTACAGCTGCGCGGTCACCGCGATCACCAAGAACAAGACCAACACCGCACAGCTTTCCTTCAAGCAGGTCAACGGCGCCTGGACCCTCGTGCAGTAGCACTCAGCGCCTGAACGTCACCACCAGCACGTCGCGGCAGGCGGGGTGTCCGGGATCCAGCGGCCGCACCGCCGTCACCCCGTGATAGACCCGGCTGTCATCGACGAAAGCGGAATCCAGTGGCTCGGTCAGCGTGAAGCTGCCGAGCTTCTGGCGTTGCAGGTCGTGGATGCTGGTGTCGCCGCTGGCGATGTTGAGCCGCGACACCAGCAGCACCAGCACCCAGTCGACGCCGTCGCGGTGCAGTCCCTCCGGCGTCGGCTGGCCAGCCTCGTCCGTACGCGCCTCGATGCGGAACTGGTGCAGTTCGACATGCCAGGTGTCCGGCCTCAGCGCCGGCGGGGTGAGCGCGGTGAAGGTGGCATCGCACAGGCGCAGGATCGAAAGCAGCGCGGGATGGTGGCCGATCTCCTCGGTGACCGGGCTGAACCAGCGTTCGAGGCCGCCGTTCAGCATGTTGTAGTCGCGGCTCTGGTAGTGCGGCTGGTGCGGCTTGCGCCGGATCTCGCCGCCGGTCACCGCGTAGTTCGCATGCCGCCGCCGCCGGTAGCGGCCGCCATCGGCCATGTAGAGATCCATCCCGAGATCGCCCCAGCTTCCGGCAAACCCGTCCCAGTCGCTCAGGCCATACGGCTGCAGCAATGCCAGCATCGCCGGCCGCCGGACCAGGGCGAAGCCTTGTCCGCCCAGCTCCCGCTCCAGCGAGCCGGACCCGTCTGTGGGTAGCGTATCCTGTTCGGTCATGCGGTCTCCGGTGTCGGCGTGCTCGGGGGGGTAGGCCCCGCGGCGAGGTGCAGGTCCGGGATCGAGAGCGGGCGCGACGGCAGCGCCACCCTAGCCTCCTGCAGCGCGATGCGCAGCCGGCGATAGAATTCGCGCTGGATCGCCCAGCGTCCGCCGACCGTGCATTTCATCGTGCCGCTGATGGCGGTCGAATACTCGTTGATGCTGTCGACGCCATTGAGTGCGAAGTCGGCCAGGGCGAAGTCCGTGTACGAGGGATCGGCGCGCAGGCCGGCGCCAACCTCTTTGAGGATGACGCAGACCCGGTCGGTGTCCTCGGCGACTGCAATGGTGAGCGCGATCGCCGCCACCGCGAAATCGCGCGACTGGTTGCTGACCGTGGTGACCGACGAGAACGGGATGATCTGCACCGACCCGTCGCCGCCGCGTAGCCGCAGCGTGCGGATCGACAGATGCTCGACGGTGCCGGTGACGCCGGCCGCGGTGACGGTATCGCCGACCTGCATGGCGTTCTCCACCAGCAGGAAGATGCCGGTGATGAAGTCCTGCACCAGTTTCTGCGAGCCGAAGCCGATGGCGACGCCCAGGATGCCGGCACCGGCCAGCAGCGGTGCCACGTTGATGCCGATCTCGCTCAGGATGGTCAGCAGCACGATGGCGCCGAGCGTGATCAGCAGCACGGTGCGCAGGATCGGCAGCAGGGTCTGCAGCCGCACCGCGCGGGCGGTCTGCGCGCTGCGCCCGAAGCTTGCGATCTGCCGGTCCAGAGCCGCATTCACGCCCTCCCAGGCCACCACCCCCAGGATCAGCGCGACCAGGACGGAAAGCAGTGCCGAGACCATGCGGGTGCCGAGCCGGCCCTGGGTGAACCAGGACAGCGCAGGCAACCCCCAGCTCTGCAGGAGCAGCACGGCGCCGGCGGCCAGCATGATGGCGTTCACCACCCGGCGCAGCAGCGGGTACCAGCGGTTGGCGCGCATCTCCAGCCCGGGATAGTGCTGCTCCAGCTCCGGGCTTACCCGGAAGAGGCGGTCCAGCAGCCCGAGCAGGGTGAGGGCGACGAAGCGGCAGACCACGATGATGACCACCGTCATCACGAACAGCCGCCAGATGCGCTGGTAGCCGTTCTGCACCTGCGCCGCCCAGACCAGCCAGAGTGCGAAGTCGAAGAACATCGCCGGGATCCACCAGCGATGCGCCAGCCGGGCCAGCACCGCACCGGTGGCGGTCTCACGCAGGCGGCGCGGCGGCTGCAGTGCGTTGCCGACCCGCACCCGGGTGCGCCAGATCAGGCCGGCCAGCAGGATATGCTCGATCAGCACGATGGCCCGGATGATCGACTGCGCGGCGCGCTGCGGCAGGGCGATGAGGCCGCCGATGTCGGTCACCGCGACCGCGACCACCGGGACGGCGATCAGCCAGGTCCACCAGCGGCACAGCAGCACCGCGGTGCTGTCGGTGACGGAAAGCAGGCGGACGCCGGGCGCGTCGGGGGCAACCAGCATGTCGAGCAGCAGGTAGAGCAGCCGGCCGAAGCCGTACAGGTTGGTGATGGTCACGATGACCAGCTGGCTGACCGGCTGCTGCGCCCAGCCGGTGCCTGCGATGTTGCCGATCGCCAGCACCGTACCCACCGGCACCAGCTTGATCAGCAGGCGCAGCAGCGCGAACGGCAGCCGCTTCAGGGTCCGCAGCGTGCGCCAGCGATGCCGCGCGTCGCGCTGCCGGTGCTCCGCGGCGTCCTGCTGTTCAGCTTCCTCCCGCGCGACGTCCGCGGGATCGCCGGGCATGGAGGCGGGCGGGTGCGGGACCCCGGTGGGCGCCGGCGCCGCAATGCCCCGTCCCGCCAGATCCTCTTCCTGGGTCACCCGCGCATCGCGCGACAGCGCCCGCAACGGACGCCGTAACAGCAGCGCCAGCAGTCGCTCGACGATCAAGCTGCCGACAAAGACCAGCGCCGCCCGCCACGCGGCGTCATACAGCACCAGCCGGCTCGCCGGATCACGCAGTTCGTGGCTGAGCCAGCGCGTCACCAGCACGGTGTCGCCGAACATGCGGCCAAAGGCCCGCGCCTGCGTCAGCACCAGCAGCTGCGCCGAGCCGACCTCGGAGAGCAGCTCGCTGCCCAGGCTGTCGGGAGCGAGGGTGACCTTCGACGGCAGCGCCTTGGCAGGTGCGGCCGGTGCGGCGACCGTCGCCGCCGGCAGACCGCGGGCCATGGCGGTCAGGGTCCTGCTGAAGGCTGCGCGCTTCTGCGGGTCGTTCAATACGTCGAGGACCTGCTGCGCCTGGGCCGCGGTGATCGGCGTCGCGGTCGCGCTGCCCGGGGCGGTGGCGTCCGATGTGCCCCTGGAAGATGCGGCGGGTCCCGCCAGGGCCGGCCACGCAGGCAGCAGCAGCCACATCAGCAGGGCCGGCAACACCCCCCGGAGCAGCCGGCCGACCTGCATCGCGGGTTGATCATTCCCTTCGACGTGCATGTGGCCTGCCCCCGACAACTCAGGCGCGTGTGCAACCACGCGCAGGAGGCGGCTGTCAAATGCGGCGACATGTCCCTATGTGAAGGGCATGCGCACGCTGCTGACGTTGCTGATGGTCTTCGCGATGATCGGGACGGTGGGAGTCCTGGCTGCCGGCGTGGTGGGCTTCGTGCGCGGCGGTGGCGACCCGCGCCGGTCGAACCGGCTGATGCGCTGGCGGGTCATCCTGCAGGCGTCCGCCATCCTGCTGTTCGTCCTGCTGCTGACGATCTTCCGGCGCTAGCCGCCCCGGACCACCAGATGCGCGCGCCGGGCGACCAGGTCGGCATCCATGATGTAGAGCGCGTCGATCAGCGCAACCTGCAGGGTGCCCGGCCCGGAGGCGAGCTCCGCCGCCATTTCTCCGGCCAGCCCGGTGAACACCATGCCGGCGACGGCGGCGGTGAGCGGGTCGGGCGTGACGGCCAGGCAGGCGCCTATCAGCGCGGTGGCGGTGCAGCCTAGTCCGGTCACCCGGCTCATCATCGCATCGCCGTTGCTGATGGCGGCCGTGATGGCGCCATCGGTGACGTAGTCGACGGCGCCGCTGACCACCACGACGCAGTGCAGGTGCCTGGCGAGGGCGCCGGCGGCCTCGCGCGCGGCATCCGACTGCAGGGTGCTGTCGACGCCCCGGCCGCCGCCGGCCTGGTCCGCGATGCCGAGCATGCCGGCGATGGCCCGGATTTCGGAGGCGTTGCCGCGCACCACCGCCGGGCCGTGTTGCAGCAGCTCGACTGCGATGCGCGACCGGTACGACAGCACGCCCACCGCGACCGGATCCAGGATCCACGGCGTTCCGGCGGTGCGCGCCGCCGCGGCAGCCAGCCGCATCGCCTGCGCCCGCGCCTCGTCCATGGTGCCGAGATTGATGACCAGGGCACCCGCAACGGCAGCGAATTCCTCCACCTCCTCGCCCCCCTCGACCATGGCGGGCGAGGCGCCGAGGGCGAGCAGCGCGTTCGCGGTGCTGTTGGTCACCACCAGGTTGGTGATGCTGTGCACGAGGGGCGTGCGCGCCCGCAGGGTCGAGAGCAGGGCGCCAATCGTTGCCGGAGTCGGTTCGTGGGCGGGCAGGGACATCGTCGGCCTTTGGTTGCTTCGCTGCCTGGGTACGGGCAGCCGCAATCTGTATCGTCCGCTCGCCGCCGGTCGTCCAATTCGAGGGCGGCCGGGGTAAGCGAGGCGGGGCGCGCGATGCAGGATGAGCCGGAATGGTTGCGGCAGGTACGCGGGCTGCAGGCGATCGCGCAGACCGGGCTCGCCTTCACGCGGGACCCGTACGATCGAGAGCGCTACGAGGCGCTGCGGGCGCTTGCCGCACGCATGCTGGCCGACCGCGTTGGCGGCAACGAGTTGGCGCTGGGTGCCCTGTTCGAGGTGGAGCAGGGCTACGCGACGCCGAAGGTGGATGTGCGCGGGGCGGTGTTCGACGAGCACCATCGCCTCCTGATGGTGCGCGAGACCGCGGACGACAGTCGATGGACCCTGCCGGGCGGCTGGGCCGACGTGAACCAGACCGCCTCCGAGTGCGTACTTCGCGAGATACGCGAGGAAAGCGGCTACGAGGCCCGCATCGTCAAGCTCGCCCTGCTGCACGACCGGGCCAGGCAGGGACACCAGCCGGCCGGGCTATGGTCGATCTACAAGCTGTTTTTCCTCTGCACCCTGACTGGCGGCGTGGCCCGTGGGAGCCTGGAGACCAGCGAGGTACGTTTCTTTGGCGAGCACGAGATCCCCGCCGACCTCTCCACCGGCCGCACCCTGCCGCACCAGATTGCCCGCCTGTTTGCGCACCATCGCGAGCCGGCCCTGGCGACCGAGTTCGACTGATCCGCGTGCGGTTGTGTCAAGGTCCCGCAACCTCCGTTCCGTCGGCGCTCGCCACCACCGGAAGCTGCACGTAGCTGGCAGCATCGGGCGTATGGAACACCCGGTCGGTCGCCTTGATGTAGTCGCCGGGCCTGGCAAAGAAGATGTTGGGCACGTAGCTCTGCGGGTTGCGGTCGTAGAGCGGAAACCAGCTCGACTGGATCTGCACCATGATCCGGTGCCCCGGCAGGAAGACATGGTTCACGTTCGGCAGCGCCAGCGTGTAGGACACCACCTTGCCCGCCGGGATCGCGCTCGGATGCGCCGGATCGTCGCGGTAGCGCCCGCGCAGGATGTCCATGCCGATGCCGAGCTCGTAGCCGCCGAGTTCCGGCTGCTCCGGCACGATGTCAGGATAGACATCGATCAGCTTGACCACCCAGTCCGCGTCCGTGCCGGTGGTGGACGCCGACAGATGCGCGACCGGGGCTCCGGTTATGGTGACCGGCGCCTTCAGCGGGGGCGTGCTGTAGCTCAGCACGTCCGTGCGCCCGTCGGCGAAGCGCTGGTCGTCGACCAGCCAGTTGTGCCAGGTCGAATCGTCGGCGTAGGTCGGCCGGATCGGTCGTGGTCGGTACGGCACCGGCTTGGCCGGATCGGACACGTATTCGTCGAAGCCGGGCGCATCTGCCGCGGGCTTGTCGAACGACAGCCCGCCATTCGCCTGCAGGTAGAGCGCATGACCGGTATCGGCGCATGCGGCGCAGGCCTGCGGCCAGTTGGGATAGGTCCGCCAGGTGTTGCTGCCGGTCTGGAATACGGTGACAGGTGCGATGCGCGCGGGCGACCCGTTGTCCTTCAGCCGCGCATCGAGGAACGGCAGCATGACGTGGTGGCGGAACCACGCGCCGGTATCCTCGCCCCACTCGAACGGCCCGAGCGCCGTGCCCTTGGTATTGGCCTGGCCGTGGAACCACGGCCCCATGACCAGGAACCGGTTCGACGCATCCCCCTTGGCGGCCGTCGCCTCGTAGGCGGCCATCGCGCCGTAGATGTCCTCCTGGTCCCACTGTCCCTGCACGAACAGCGTCGGCACCGTCAGTGGCGCGCGTGCCAGGAGTTTATCCACCGCCTGTCCCTGCCAGAACGCGTCGTAGGCGGGATGCGCCTCCAGGCGCCGCCAGAACGGCAACTGCTCCATTCCCATCGACCGCCCGAACGCTCCGGCCGAGCCGTGGCGCATGTAGACGGTGAAATCGTCGTGTCCGGTGGCCCACCACTCGGAGCTCGAATCCTTCGAGGCGGTCTGGCCATAGACGTAGTCCATCATCTCCTGGCGGAACGCTCCATGATGGAACCAGTCGTCACCAACCCAGGTGTCGACCATCGGATTGATCGGCACCGCCGCCTTGAGTGCCGGGTTCGGGTTGATCAGGCTCATCAGCGTGGTGAACCCGTCGTAGCTGGTGCCGATCGTGCCGACACGGCCGTTCGATTCCGGGACGTGCCGCACCAGCCATGAGATCGTGTCGTAGGCGTCGGTGGTGTGATCGACCTTCGTGGGGTTCAGCGGCCCGACCAGCGGCCGGTTCATCACGTAGTCGCCGTCGGACTTGTATTTGCCGCGCACATCCTCGGCCACGACGATGTAGCCGTCCTCGACCAGGTCGCGAAACACGTAGCGCATCGTCTCGTCGACGAGCGGCGACTCCACCTTGCCGGTCATCTTGTCTGCGCTGTACGGCGTGCGATCGAGCATGATCGGTCCGTGCTTCACGGTGTGCGGGACGATGATGACCGCATGCAGGCGGGCACCGTCGCGCATCGGGATCATGACGTCGCGCTTGTCGTAGTCGTAGGTGCTCAGCATCGGCTTGAAATGCGCAGGGATATCGCCGCCTGCAGCTACCGTCTTCGATGTCGATGCGGGAGGCGGGTCCGGGGCCTCCCGCGCCATCGCCGCCCCGGTCTGCGACGCCCCCAGCATCATCGCTACCGCCAGAACCGATCGCCCATTCGCCACTGCTTTTACCCAAGTCAATCCGCCGGGTGTTAGAGCCTGCCGTGAGCCGTTCCGCAACCCGCACGCATGTCAGCCCGCAGCCGCCGCGAGCATGATCGCCCCATCCTCGCCCACCGTGAGCGGATACGTGGTGATGCTGCACTCCGTGTTGACGCCGGCGCCGGTACGCAGGTCGTAGGTGCGGTCGTGCAGCGGACACATGATGGTGTGGGTGCCGGTCAGCCCATCTGCGAGCGGGCCCTGCCGGTGCGGACACTCCGGCTGGGTCGCGAACACCCCGGCCCTGGTGCGGAACACGGCAAGATGCATCCCCGCCGCTTCCACCAGTCTGCCTTCGCCTTCGGGAATGTCGGAGAGATGGGCGATCCTGATCGCGCCTGCCATTATCCGGCTCCGTCGGCGACGAGCAGGTCGCTGAACTGGTTTGCCGTACGTGGATGCACGGCCTCCTGCCACGGGTCGTAGGCGGCATCGACCGAACGCTGCATGGCGGCATCGAGCGCCTCCACGATACCGTCGCTGTCGTCCACCACCACCGCACGAAGGCGCTCGATGCCCACACGCTCGACAAAGGTGTAGGTGCGCTCCTTCCACTTCGCGTTCTCGCGGTAGTACTGCATGAAGCGCGCGGTGATCTGCATGACTGCATCCTCGCCATCGACGGTGCACAGCACGTCGCCCTTGCGGATATGCGCCCCCGCTGCGCCTCCCACGTAGATCTCCCACTTGTCGTTGCCGATCGCGACCGCGCCGATATCCTTCACCATCGCCTCAGAGCAGTTGCGCGGACAGCCGGCGGTGGCGAGCTTCAGCTTGGCCGGGCTGTCGACGCCGCGGAAACGCTTCTCGATCTTCGTCGCCAGCCCCATGCTGTCGCCGAGCCCGAAGCGGCAGAACTCGGTGCCGATGCAGCTCTTGCAAGTACGGTAGCTCTTGCCGTACGCGTGCCCGGACGGCATTCCGAGATCGGCCCACACCTTCGGCAGGTCCTCCTTGCTGATGCCGACGAGGTCGATGCGCTGGCCGCCGGTGAGCTTGACCAACGGCACGTTGTATTTCTTGGCCACCTCGGCAATGCGGATGAGGTCGTCCGGGCTGGTGACGCCGCCCGCCATTTCCGGCACCACCGAGAAGGTGCCGTCCTTCTGGATATTGGCGTGCACACGGTCGTTGATGAAGCGGGCGTCGCGCTCGTCCTCATACTCTCCGGCCCAGATCGTGATCAGCAGCGATGCCAGCGCCGGCTTGCTGGCGGCGTCCTCGATGCCGCCAGAAAGCGCCCGGAACACCGACGATACCGAGCGAAGCTCCTGGTCGCGCACGGCGGCCACCAGCTCCGGCTTGGTCATCGGAATGCAGGGTACGTAGTAGTGGATCGACGGGTCCTCCTCGACCGCGCCGCCGGCGAACCAGGCCACCACCTCGCCGACAAGACTCTTGCAGGAGCCGCATCCCATGCCGGCGCGGGTTGCATCCATCACCGCCTTGGTGGTCTTGCGGCCCGACTTCACGCAGGCGCCGATCGCCTCCTTGGTGACGCCGTTGCAGTTGCACACCTGCTGGTCGGCAGGCATCTCGTCGAGCGTGATCTTCTGCGACGGCGTGCCCAGATCGAACAGCAGTCCGAGGCGCTCCTCCGGCAGCTTGCTGTCGCGATCGAACGCCTGCATCAGGTAGGCGGCCTTGGAGATGTCGCCCATCAGGATGCCGCCGACCAGGCGCCCTTCGCGCACGATGAGTTTCTTGTAGGTGCCGCGGCCCGGCTCGCTGAACTGGATCACCTCGTCGCGCTCATCGACAGGATCGGTGATGCCCATCGAGGCCAATTCCACACCCATGACCTTGAGCTTGGTGGCAAGCTTCGAACCGTGATAGGCGGCATCCAAGTTGCGGTCGGTGACGTGATCGGCGAACACCTTCGCCTGGTCCCAGAGCGGCGCCACCAGTCCGTAGACCTTGCCGCGATGCTGTGCGCATTCGCCCACCACGAAGATGCGGCGGTCGTCCAGGCAGCGCATGTGGTTGTCGACCACGATGGCGCGCTCCACCGTGAGGCCGGCACGCTGCGCGACCTCGACATTCGGACGGATGCCGGCCGACACCACCAGCATGTCGCAGGCGAGCGTATCACCGTCCTTGAAGCGCAGGCCGGTGATGCGGCCGTCACCCAGAACGGCTTCGGTGCTCTTTCCAAGATGGATCACGACGCCCATCTCCTCCATCTGGCGGCGCAGGATGGCGCCGCCCTGGGTGTCGAGCTGGGCGTTCATCAGGTGCTTTGACAGGTGGATGACATGCACCTCGCAGCCATGGTTCAGCAGGCCGCGCGCCGCCTCCAGACCGAGCAGCCCACCGCCGATCACCGCCGCGACCTTGCTGCGCTTCGCGGTTGCCATGATCCCGGTGCAGTCGTCGATCGAGCGGAACCCGAACACGCCCTCGCGGAGCTCGCCCTTGTCGTTGCGGATATTCTCGACCGGCGGGATGAAGGCGCGGCTGCCGGTGGCGATCAGCAGCACGTCGTAATGCGCCTTCACTCCTGCTTCCGACATCACCACGCGCGCGGCGCGGTCGATCTCGGTGACCGGCGAGCCGGTATGCAGCGTGATGGCGTTGTCCGCATACCAGTCGAGCGGATTGATATAGATCTCGCTGGCGTCCTGCACGCCGCTCAGCACGTTCGAAAGCATGATGCGGTTGTAGTTTCCGTACGGCTCGTCACCGAACATGGTGATGTCGAACATGTCGGCGCCGCCGCGCGCGAGCACCTCCTCGACCGCCCGGGCGCCGGCCATGCCGTTTCCGATGACAACCAGCCTCTGTCGCGTCATGGCCGCTTCTCCCATCAGATTTCCATCAGCCCCATATCGATCACCACCGTGCCGGACACGCCCTCGGGGGCGGCGACGCGCATCTCGATCGTCGTCTCCGGGAACAGATCCTCGACCACCGCGAGCGGCACGTGCTGACCGGATTTCGCGCCGAGCGGAAACAGCCGCATCGGCGAGCCATCGCGCAGCAGCACCAGGCTCACCATCTCGTCGGCGGAATTGCCGGCGCGCAGATAGACCAGCTGCGACCGTCTGTCGGCAGGCACTTTATAGGCTTCGAGCCCGGACAGCACGACGGGGTTGCCGAACCCGGCCCCGGTGAAGGTGAAGATGCCGGTGATGATCCTGGGCGTTGCTTCGATCATGGTGGTTCCGTCCTCTGGTGCTTACGCAGGCGCGAGATGCACGGCGCAGATCTTGTACTCCGGAATCTTCGAGACAGGATCGACGGCGTCGTTGGTCAGCAGGTTGGCGTTGGAGGCGCCGCCCCAATGGAACGGCACGAAGATCGTGTCGCGCCTGATGTCGGGCGTCAGCCTGGCCTTGAAACGTGCCTTGCCGCGGCGCGTGGTGAGTAGCGCCATGCTGCCCTGCACGATGCCGGCGAGGCGCGCGGTATCGGGATGGATCTCGGCAAACGCCTCCGGCTCGGCCGCGGCCAGCTCCGGTACGCGCCGGGTCTGCGCGCCGGTCTGGTAGTGGCTGAGCACCCGACCGGTGGTGAGGTAGAGCGGATAGTTCGCATCCGGCTCCTCGGCGGAGGTGCGACGTTGCACCGCATGGAAGCGGGCGCGGCCATCCTCGTGCGCGAACCGCGTCAGGTAGGGGCGGCGATGGTCGTCGCCGCTCTCGTCCGGACAGGGCCAGAACACGCCCTGCTCGCGGTCGATGCGCCCCAGAGAAATGCCTGCATAATCCGCAGGGCCGCCGCTGGAGGCGCGCCGCAACTCGTCGAACACCTGCTCGGGATCGCTCGATGGAATATGCCGTCCATGGCCGAGCCGTGCGGCGAGATCCGCCATGATGTCGAGATCGCTGCGCACGCCGGGCGGCGGTTCGACCGCCTGCCGGCGATGCAGCACGCGGCCCTCGAGATTGGTCATGGTGCCGCTCTCCTCGGCCCATTGCGTCACCGGCAGCACGATGTCGGCAAGCGACGAGGTCTCGCCCAGGAACTGGTCGCAGGCGACGAACAGCGGCAGGTCGGAGAGCCGCTGCGCCAGCGTCGCGGTGTCCGGCGCAGACAACAGCAGGTTGCAGGCCATCAGCAGCAGGCCCTGGATGCCGCCCTCGCGCCCGAGCGCGTCCAGGATGCCGACCGCCGGCAGGCCGGGCTGCGGCAGGCTTTCCGGAGGCACCCCCCAGACGGCGGCGACCTCGGCGCGATGCCTCGGATTGGCGAGCTGCCGGTAGCCGGGCAGCTGGTCGTTCTTCTGGCCATGCTCGCGACCGCCCTGGCCGTTGCCCTGGCCGGTGAGACAGCCCCAGCCGCAATGCATCCGCCCGGCCTGCCCGAGTGCCAGGGCCAGGTTGATGAAGGCGAGCGCGTTCTGCACGCCCTGGCTCTGCTGCTCGGCGCCGCGTCCGGACAGGATGATCGCGGTGGCGGCTTCGCCCAGCATGTGCGCGGCGCGCTCGATCTGCAGCGCCGGCACGCCGGTCTCGCGCTCGACGCGGTCCGGCCAGTACGACGCCACGGTGCGCCGCACCGCATCCCAGCCGGTGGTGCGGGTGGCGATGAAATGCGGATCGATCAGCTTGTCGCGCACCGCCACGTGCAGCAGCCCGTTGGCCAATGACGCGTCCGTCCCCGGGGTCAGCTGCAGATGCAGGTCGGCGAGCTTCGCAGTCGCGGTGCGTCTCGGATCGCTTACAATTAGCTTGCCGCCGCGATCCCGCTGCGCCTCGAAATACTGCATGATCGGCGGCATCGTCTCGGCGGGATTGCCGCCCGCGATCAGGACGGCCTCGGCGCCGGGAATATCGTCGAGCGGGAACGGCAGCCCGCGATCCATCCCGAATGCGCGCAGGCCGGCTGTCGCGGCGGACGCCATGCAGAAGCGTCCATTGTAGTCGATATGCGCGGTGCCCAGCACGACGCGCGCGAACTTGCCGAGCAGGTAGGCCTTCTCGTTGGTCAGCCCGCCACCGCCGAATACCGCGATGCTGTCGCGGCCATGCATACCCTGCAGCAGCCGGATGCCGTCGACGATGCGGTCCAGCGCCTCGTCCCACGAGGCCGGCCGCAGCGCTGCACCCTTGGCGTCGCGCAGCATCGGAGTGGTCAGGCGCTCGGGATGGGTGAGCAGGCTGCCCGCGGTCCAGCCCTTGCGGCACATGCCACCCTTGTTGGTCGGGAAGTCGCGCGACTGCACGGTGAAATGGCCGTCGCCGCCACGCTCCAGCGTCATGCCGCATTGCAGGGCGCAGTACGGGCAGTGGGTTTCGGTGCGGGTGATGGCGAGCGCGTCCAACATCACACCCGGGCGACGTCCGCGCTGGCACCCCAGGTCGTGCGCCAGCGCGACTTCACGCTGGTCAGGCCGAGCAGGGCGACCAGCGCCAACCCCGCGAAGATCAGGAAGCCGGCGCCATACGAGCCGGTATGCTGGCGCGCGAAGCCGAGCGAGGAGGCCAGGAAGAACCCGCCGACGCCGCCGCACATGCCGACCAGGCCGGTCATCACGCCGATCTCGCGACGGAAGCGCTGCGGCACCAGCTGGAACACCGCGCCGTTGCCCATGCCGAACGCCAGCATGCTCACCACGAAGACGGCGAGCGCCATCCAGAACACCGGCAGCCCGACCGATACGATGATCAGCGCCGCCGCGGCGACCAGGTACATGATGCTGAGCGCGCGTATGCCGCCGATGCGGTCGGCCAGCGCGCCGCCGACCGGCCGCACCATCGAGCCGGCGAAGACGCAGGCGGCGGTGCAATAGCCGGCGGTGATCGCGGAGAGGCCGTACTGGCCGTTGAAATAGATGGTGAGCGACGAGGCGAGGCCCGAGAAGCCGCCAAACGTCACGCCGTAGAACAGCATGAACCACCAGGCATCGCCATGGCCGAGCACGGCGGCATATTCCCCGAGCTGCTTCGGCGGTGGCTGCGACGGGGCGTTGCGGGCGAAAGCGAGATAGGTCGCGAAGGCGATCGCCACCGGTATGGCGGCGATGATGAAGACGGTCCCGATGCCGAAATGCGCCGCCAGCAACGGTGCGAACAAGGCGGCAAGCACGGTGCCGGAATTGCCGGCGCCGGCGATGCCGAGCACGATCCCCTGGTATTCGGGCGGATACCAGCGCGAGGCCAGCGGCAGTGCCACCGCGAACGAGGCGCCGGCGACGCCGAGCAGCAGGCCCAGGATCAGCATCTCGCCATAGGAATGGATGCCGATCAGCCAGACGCCCACCAGGGTTGCGAGCACGATGCACTGGGTGATGATGCCGGTCAGGCGCGGATGCAGCCGGTCGACCAGCACGCCGAATACTACCCGCAGCAGCGCCCCGGACAGGATCGGCAGCGCCACCATCAGGCCCTTCTGGCTCGGGGTCAGGTGCAGCAGGTGCGAGAGCTGCACGCCGAGCGGGCCAAGCAGCGCCCAGACCATGAAGGCCATGTCGAAATAGAAGAAGGCGCTGAGCAGGGTCGGAGTGTGACCCGCCTTCAGGAATGCCCGGTTGATCATCAGGGAGCCTCGCTGGCGGTGTCAGGCTGCGACTTCTGACCAGCGCCATTGCACTGCCGCCGTGCAGATTTGACAAGAGACTTCAGAGAAATAAGAGTCTGCCTATATTGTGGGCGGAATGATGAGGCTGCAGGCAGGGTTCTGTTCCGAGGTCGGCAAGCGGGACCGCAACGAGGATTACGTCGCCGTCTCGCCGGCTGCCGCTTTGCAGGAAGTGAGCCAGTCGGACGGGCCGAACGACACCGCCCTGGCGGTGGCGGTCGTCGCCGATGGGGTGGGCGGCCATCGTGGCGGCCGGGTCGCTGCCGAACTGGCGGTGCGCCTGTTCCTGGATGGCTTCCTGGCGCAAAGCCAGGCGCTCGGTGTGCGCCATGCCGTCGGCCGCGCCATCGATCCGGTCAATCGCTGGATCCATGCCATCGGTCGGGTCGATGCCGAACTGGAAGCCATGGCCTGCACCTTCACCGCACTGGTGCTGCGCGGCCGGCAAGCCTTCGTGGTGCATGTCGGCGACAGCCGGCTCTATCGATTGAGGGCCGGAACCCTGCAGCGCCTGACCAGCGACGACGTCCTGTCCGGGGCCGGACGCGGGCACATCCTGACCCGGGCGATCGGCCTGCAGCCGGATCTTGCCGTCGGCTGCGAGGCAGTGCCGGCGCAGGACGGCGACCGCTACATGCTGTGCAGCGACGGCATCCACGGGGTCCTGCGCGACGGCGACATCGCGCGGCTGCTGGCGAGCGATGCACCGGACCGGGCGGCCTCGCGGCTGGTGCGTGCCGCCGAGACGGCCGGCAGCACCGACAACCTCACCGCCTGCGTGCTCGACGTGCTGTCGCTGCCAGCGGCCGGGCAGGACGATCTTGCTGCCGGCCTGGCGGGGTTGCCGTGCGCGCCCGAGTTGAGCGCCGGAGACTCCATCGACGGCTACCGGCTTGAACGGGCGCTCCCGGCCGGCCGCGACACGCGCGTGTTCGTCGCGCGCGACACCCAGGCCGAGGGATCGACCCTCGTGCTCAAGATGCCCCGGCAGGTCGACCCCTTGCTGCTGTCCGCCCTGGCGCGCGAGGCCTGGATCGGCTCATCGGTGCGCAGCCCGTGGCTGGGCGAGGTGATCGACCTGCCGCCCGAGCGGCGCAGCGTGCTCTACGTGGCGATGCCGTTCTATGCCGGCGAGACCCTGGAACGCCGGCTGAGCCGGCCGCCGCGGGTATCGGCGCCGGAGGGCATCGCGATCGGCGCCAGGCTGTGCAAGGCGGTGGCTGCGCTGCACCGGGCCGGCGTGATCCATCGCGACATCAAGCCGGAGAACATCGTGCTGACCGGGGGCGGCGGCCTGCGGCTGATCGATTTCGGCGTCGCCCGGCTGCCCCGCCTGGAAGCGGAGGAGGAAGCGCCGGCGGCCGCTGTCGCGCCGGGCACCGCCAGCTTCCGGGCTCCGGAGATGCTTGCCGGGCGGGACGCGGGGAGCATCGCCACCGACATCTATGCGCTCGGGGTGACGCTGTACCGGACCTTCACCGGCGACTATCCCTACGGCGAGATCGAACCGTTCTCGAACCCGCGCTTCGCCACGCCGCGACCGCTGCTCAAGCTGCGGCCGGACCTGCCGCCGTGGCTGGACCGCGTGGTGATGCGGGCGGTTGCGGTGGCCCCCGCCGACCGGCCCGGCGATGCGATCGAGCTGCTGTTCGCGCTGGAGCATGGCGAGGCGGATCTGCAGGCCCGCCCGCCCGAGCGCGTGCCGCTGCTCGCACGCGACCCGCTGCGCACCTGGCAGATCGTTAGCGCACTGCTGGCGTTGGCCCTGCTGGCGTCGCTTGCGCTGCGGTAGGCGACCCCCGCGGATGCCGGTTCAGCCAGGCGGGTTGGTCGGCGAGAAGCTGTAGCGCGCGATGCGCCAGACGCCGTCGTCGCTCTTTTCCAGCAGGAACAGTTCCTGGTTGGCTTCCGACGTGCGGCTTCCGGTCGAGTGATGCAGTGTCTCGCCGGCGGAGTTGGTTCGCACGAACGCCCAGCGCGGCGCCATCGTGACGATCTCGGCGATATGGAACTTCACGTCGAACTTCAGTTCCGAAAATACCCTGTCGTAGGCGGTCCTGATCGCATCCCGGCCGACGAAGGACTGGCTGTACGGTGCCATGAAGACGCCGTCCGGCGTGTAGAGCGGCAGCACGGCCCGCGTGTCGCCGCCATTCAGCGCCACGTTGTAGGCCGCCATCGTGTGCTCGATGCCGGATCTAGCCGACGCGGTCGCGGCGCGCGCCGCCGTGGGCGTGACGCTGCCAGACACCAGGCAGAGCGTCGTTGCAGCCAGGGCGCCGAGTGCTGCGCCCAGCAGCGGTCTGATGTTCATCGCAGTCACCTTCCGGTCCATCGCAGCTTTCTGCCGTGGCACAACCGCTACGTCGTCCGCATCCGGAGCGTTAGCCGCCAAATCCGGGAAGGTCATTTCCAGCTTTGGCGGCTACCTCCGGCACCGCAGCCAGGCTTCGATGCGCGCTCTCCGCGGTGCATCGGCCCGCGGACGCATAACCTGGAGAGACCGCAATCCATGACCAGGAGCGCGCTCGAAATCGTCCGGTCCATCCTTGCCGATCCAAAGAACCTGGAGCACGTGCGGTCCCTGGTGACGCCGGACGTGACGTATGTTTCGCTAAGCCATGACGATCCCGACCTCCGGCGCATCATGCCCTGGTGCGGTACCTCCCAGGGCCCGGAGGCGATCGTGCGGACATTCGTGGATGTCGGACATTACTGGAAGGTCGTCGACTTCCGGATCGAGAGCGAGCTGGACGATGGCGAGAACGCTGCGATCTTCGGACGCTTCACGTACGAGTCTGTGGTGCTGTCGCAGACCGTCACGTCGCCATTCGCGATGCTGTGCAAGGCGAGCGGCGGTGTCTGTCACTTCCTGCAATTCATGGAAGACAGTTTCGCAACCGCGAAATCGTTCCGTCGCGGCGGCAGCTGGACGATTGCGAGCGATCCGGACGGCAACGAGATCGAGGTCTGAGCGCCAGCTGACAGGCTTCCATGTGGTCGGGAGCTGCTCCACGATCCAGGCGGCGCCCGCGGGCAGCCATGTAGTTTCGAGGAGAGCATAGGCGCATGCCCGATCTGAACGCCCTGATCGTGTTCGCCAAGGTCATAGAGGCACGTAGCTTCTCGCAGGCGGCACGACGGCTCAAGATCCCGGTCTCGACGGTGAGCCGGCGCGTCGCGGATCTGGAAGACCAGCTCGGAACCAGGCTGCTGGAACGTTCCACGCGCAACCTGCGCCTGACCGAAGTCGGCGCCGACGTCTTCGAGCACGCGCTGCGTATCATGGAGATCGCCGAGGCCCTGGACGGTCACGTCTCCAACCAGTTGTCCCGGGTTGCCGGCACGCTGCGGCTGTCTGCGCCACCCAGCATCTCGGACTCGCTGCTGATGCCGCTGATCGGTGCGTTCCAGGCGTCCTATCCGGACGTGCGCGTGCAGGTCATGATCACCGAGCGCACCATCGATCATATCGCCGACGGCGTCGATCTTTCGTTCCATGTCGGCCCGATGCGCGATTCGGCGCTGATCGCGCGCCGCATCCTGACCTACCGCCACCAGCTCGTGGCCAGTCCCGCCTATCTCGCGCACCGCGAACCGCCGCGGCGGCCGGAGGATCTGCAGGACCACCGCATCCTTGCCTTCTCGCATTGGCAGCCGGAGCACCGGTGGGTGTTCTCGCGGGCCGGCAGCACGGAGACGCAGACCTTCTCGTTCCTGCCGCACCTCGGCATCAACGACTTCGCCGGGGTGACCGCCGGCCTGCTGGCGGGCCAGGGCGTCGGCGATCTGCCACCGATCGTGCAGCCCGACCTCATGCGCGACGGCAGGCTCGTGGAGATCATGCCGGAGTGGCGCTTCCCGGTCTTCGACCTGTGCCTGGTGCATCTCGGCACCAGGCGGCTGCCGTTGCCGGTCCGCGTCTTCAAGGATTTCACCTACACGATGGTGCAGACGATCTTTCCGGATCTGCCGACCTGAGTTCAGGTCGTCACGACGATCTTGCCGCCGGCCTTGTTGTCTTCCATGCAGCGATGCGCCTCGGCGATCTCGTCCAGGGTGAACACCCGGCCGATCTGCACCTGGAGTTCGCCACCGGCAATCTGCTGGGCCAACTCGTCGAGCGGCGTCAGCATGAAATCTTCCGAGCCGCCGTCGTAGGTGGTCAGGCACACGGAGGTGGGAATCGTCTCCATCGGGCTGAAATCCGTCAGCGACCACCGGTTGCCGACCATGCCCGTCATGCACACGATGCCGCGCGGCCTGGCGCAGCGCAGGGAGTCCCGCAGCGTCGTCGCCCCGATCATCTCCAGCACCTTGTCGGCGCCACCCGGACAGACCTCCCTGACCTGTTCGGCGATCGTTCCGGTGTCGACAAAGACCTGGTCGACACCGCTGCGCCGCAGCAGCACATCGTTGCCCGGCTTGCGCGTCGTCGCCATGACCAGGGCGCCGTGCCGCTTTGCGATGGCGGCGGCGGCCAGACCCACCGAGGTGGTGCCTCCGCGGATGAGCAGGCGCTCGCCGGCTTGCAGCCGGAGCGCCTTGAACAGCGAGCCCCAGGCTGTCTGCAGCATTTCCGGCAGCGCGCCGAGGGTCTCCCACGGCAGGCTGGTTCCGATCGCCTGCACCTGGGATGCAGGCACCCTGGTATATTCCGCGTAGCCGCCATCGAACTGCCGGCCCATCCCGCCCATCGCGGTCGCCACCGTCTCCCCTTGCCTGAACTCCCCGCCGGGCGCGCTCTCGACCAAACCGACCGCCTCGATCCCAAGGACCCGTGGGAACTGCACGTCGGGAGACAGTCCCTGCCGGGTGAACATCTCCGACCGGTTCAGCCCGAATGCCTTCACCCGGATGAGGACCTCGCCGGCGCTCGGGGTCGGAATGGGAACGGTCTCGATGCGCAGGACCTCCGGCGGCCCCGCCGCGCGGACCACCGCCGCCTTCATCATCCCCATGAGCCGTCTCCGCGCAGCGCCGTGGACGCCGGACGCAATGGCACCGGCCTGCGCGCCAGCCGCCACGCATCGACGCTGAACGCCGACGGGCGGGCTCTCGCGATCAGCAGGAAGCCCCCCGCCATCGTCATGTTCTTGAGGAAGTTCATCAACTGGTTCTGGTCGGTGAATGCGGTGTGGAAGATGACCGCGGTGAGCACGCACCAGCCGGCCAGCAGGATCGCGAGCGGACGAATCCAGAGTCCGAGCAGCAGCGACAGCCCGGCGACAAGTTCCCAGGCCGCGGCAGGGACGGACAGCAGGCCAGGAACGCCATGGAGCTGCATGTACGCCTGCGTCCCGGCGTTCTGGGACAGCTTGCCGTATCCCGAGACCAGGAACAGCAGCGACATCAGTAGGCGCGCCGGCAGGTCGAGGAAGCGCATGTCCGTCATGGCACGTCATATCCAGGGCGGTGCAGATCGCCCGGCGACGCCAGATGATTCTTGGGTCGACGATTTTCCACGGCTTGGCGCTCCCTCGGTGCAGCCGCCACGCTACGCGGCGCCTGCTGCGGGGATTACCGGTGCTATTTGGGAATGACTTTCCCGTCGATGGCATGGGCTCGCGACGCATGGACGAGGCATGCCCGGTCCTGGCGCGCCGACGCGACCACCGGTGGGCTACATGCGCTCGGGCACCGCAATGCCGAGCAGCCAGAGCGCCTTCTCCATCACCATCCTTGTCAGCGCGCAGAGCGCGAGCCGCGAGCCGCGTTCGGCGTCGGTGTCGGCTGCCAGCACCGGGCACTCGCTGTAGAAGCGGCTGAAGCTTTGCGCGAGGGCGAACACGTAGTCGGCGATCTCGTTGGGCGCGAGGTTGCGGCTGGCGGATGCCACCACGTCCGGCAGCCGTGCGCATTCCAGCACCAGCGCACGCTCGGCCGGCGCCGTCACCGCGATCGGTCCCGCACTCGCCCCCTGCGACGCGGCCTTTGCCAGGATCGAGCCGATGCGCACGCAGGCATATTGCACATACGGCCCGGTGCGGCCCTCGAACGAGACCATGCGTTCAGCGTCGAAGATGTAGCCCGAGGTACGGAACGAGGAGAGGTCGGCGAACTTCACCGCCGCCAGTCCGACCAGGCGGGCGAGCGTCTCGCGCTCGGCATCCGGGGTGGTTTCCGGCAGCCGCTCCGCCGCCCGCTCGATCGCATCGCCGAGCAGGTCGGACAACTGCGCGGCATTGCCCTCGCGGGTCTTGTACGGCTTGCCGTCGGGGCCGTTCACGGTGCCGTAGCCGGCATGGATCAGCTCGATGCCATCGGCGTAGCCAGCCCGCCGGGCGGCGCGGAACACCTGCTCGAAATGCAGCGCCTGGCGCTGGTCCACCACATAGATGATGCGCGCCGGATCGTGCTCGCGCTTGCGCGCCAGCAGCGTCGCCACGTCCGTGGTCGCATAGAGTGCAGCGCCGTCCGACTTCGCCAGCAGCAGCGGCGGCATCGGCTTGGCTTCGTCGGGCGTCGCCACCTCGACGATCAGCGCGCCCTCGCTCTCCACCGCGATGCCGCGCTCGCGCAGGTCGGCGATCATGCCGGGGATCAGTGGCTGCACGTCGCTCTCGCCCAGCAGCAGGTCGAAATGCGCGCCCAGCAGGTCGAAGTCGCGCGTCTGCGCCTCGAGCGAGATCCGGCGCAGCTCCGACCACACCTTGTATGCATCCGGGTCGCCGGCCTGCAGCGCGGCGGTGGCGGCGCGCGCCGCGTCCATGCGGGCGGGATCGGCGCGGCAGGCGGCAGCCGCCTCCGGATACAGCACCTGCAGGTCGTGCTCGGTGAGCGGCGGCAAGGTGCCCGGCGGCTGGTCGGGAAACCGCAGGCGCAGCTCCGACAGCAGCATGCCCATCTGCAGGCCCCAATCGCCGAGATGGGTGTCGGACAGGGTACGCACGCCCTGCGCGTCGAGGATGCGGCGCAGGCTCTCGCCGATCACCAGCGTGCGCAGATGGCCGACATGCAGCGGCTTGGCGACGTTCGGGCCGCCGAAATCCAGCATCACCAGGCCGGTGTCGACCTGCTCGATGCCGGCATGGGCATGGTCTGACGCCTGCGCCGCCGCGCATTCGGCGAGGAAGCCGGCGGACAGGCGCAGGTTCAGGAAGCCGGGACCGGCGACGCCGACCTCGTCGAATTCGGCCCGCTCGCCGAGGGCGGTCGCGATCGCGGCGGCAAGCTCACGCGGATTGCGGCCGGCGGCCTTGGCCAGCGGCATCACGCCGTTGCATTGCAGGTCGGCCAGCTCCGGCCGCGAGGCACGTGATGCCCGCGCGGTCTCGGTCGGCAGGCCGCAGGCGGCGAACGCCCCGGCCAGCAGCTCGTCGACGCGCCGGGTCAGCGAGGCGGTCATGCCGGTGTCCCTGCAGCCGGTCAGCGCGTCTTCAGCTCGGCCTCGAGCTCCTTGATGCGCTTCCTGACGCTGTCGCGCAGGGTCTGCGCCACGTGCGGCTTCATGCCGGCCAGGGTCTCCTTCAGCTCGCGAAGCTGCTTCTGCTTCTCGGCGGTATTGCGCCGGATCGGCTGGTTGTCGGAGTGCTGTCCATCGAATGCGCGCATGGCGAGGTGTCCCGTAGTCGTCGGCGCAGGATTACGACGCCGGGCCGGGAGTGGGAAGCGCCGGGCGCCTCAGCCGGCCGCCGCCCGGGGCTGGTTGCGGGCAAGGATGTCCGCCAGCGCCGCCAGTAGTCGGTCGGATTGCGTGTCGGTGCCGATGGTGATGCGCAGGTACGGCGAGACGCGCGGCCTGGCGAAGTGGCGCACCAGCACCGCACGCTCCCGCAGCGCCACCGCCAGCGCCGCGCCGTCATGGTGCGGATGGCGGACGAACACGAAGTTGGCCGAGGAGGGCAGCACTGCAAAGCCCAGCTGCTGCAGGCCGGTCACCAGCCGCTCGCGGCTCTCGATCACGGTCGCGCGGCTGGCCTGGAAGAACGCCTCGTCCTCGATGGCGGCAATTGCCCCGGCCTGCGCCGGCCGGCCGAGCGGATACGAGTTGAAGCTGTCCTTCACCCGGGTCAGCGCCTGGATCAGCGCGGCGTCGCCAATCGCGTAGCCGACGCGCAGCCCGGCCAGCGCGCGCGACTTCGACATCGTATGCACCACCAGCAGGTTGGGATGGCGGGCCACCAGAGGGATCGCGGTCTCGGCGCCGAAATCGACATAGGCCTCGTCGATCACCACCGGCTGGTCGGGATGCTCGTCGAGCAGCGCCGCGATCTCCGCACGGGACAGGGCGATGCCGGTCGGCGCGTTCGGGTTGGCCACGATGATGGCGCCGCAATGCCGCCGGTAGTCGGCGACGCGCACACGCATGTCGTCGTCCAGCGGAACCGTCTCGTGGCGCACGCCGAACAGCCGGCAATAGACCGGGTAGAAGCTGTAGGTGATGTCCGGGAACAGCAGCGGCGCCTCGTGCCGCAGCAGCGCCACGAAGGCATGCGCCAGCACCTCGTCGGAGCCGTTGCCGACGAACACCTGGTCGGGCTGCACCCGGTGATACCGCGCCAGGGTCTCGCGCAGGGCGGTAGCGTCTGGATCGGGATACAGGCGCAGGCTGTCCGTCGCCTCGGCGCGGATCGCCTCGAGGGCGCGGGGCGACGGACCCAGCGGGCTCTCGTTGGTGTTGAGCTTGACCAGCTCCGCCACGCGCGGCTGCTCGCCCGGCACATACGGCGTGAGGTCGTGCACCAGGTCGCTCCAGAAGCGGCTCATCGTCGTCGTCCCGTATGGAAGGCAGCCCAGGGTGTGTGCACGCTCGCGCGAGGATGCAAGCCTTGCAGGCAACCTTGTCCTGCCCCGGAACGTCGGTCAGCCGTCATGGGGGAGCCTGAGCATGCTCGAGAAATTGCCGGCCGGCGTCGGCCGGGTGCTGAAATCGATCCGGCCGGGCACCGAGGCGCTGGTCTCGCAGGACGACGCCTTTGCCGATGTGCCGGACATCATCGCCATCACCTCGACGGCCTTCCCGGCCGATGGGGCGATCCCGGCGCGCTATACCGAGGACGGTGACAAGATCTCGCCGCCGCTGGAGTGGATCGGCGTGCCACCCGAGGCGCAGGCGCTGGTGCTGCTGGTCGAGGATGCCGACAGCCCGACCTTCCGGCCTCTCGTGCATGCCATACTCGGTGACCTGGCGCCGCGCGACGGCGGCCTCGCGGAGGGCGATCTGCCGTCCTCCGGCTCGGGCGGCGAACGCTTCGGCATGGGCCGCAACTCGTTCCTGTCGCACGGCTGGCTGCCGCCCGATCCACCGCGCGGGCACGGGCCGCACCGCTATGCCTTCCAGATGTTCGCCCTGGATGAGGTTCCGAGCTTCAGCAAGGCGCCGGGACGCACGGCACTGGTGGCGGCGCTGCGCGGACACGTGATCGCCCGGGGCATGCTGATCGGAACCTACAGCCGGGACTGATCGCGACCAGGGCTTGACGCGCGACGGCCCGGTCCTTGCTCTGCGCCTCCTGGAGCGGGCGGGGGCACTACACGATGCAGGACGATTCAGCTGTCGGGCGGCAGGAGGCTGCCGGCCTGATGGACCGGCTCGATCTGCTCGCCGGATGCACCGACGGCAATGGTGAACTGACCCGCCTATACCTTTCGTCCGCGCATCGGGCGGCAATCGATACCGTGGCGGGCTGGATGCGGCACGCCGGCCTGGTGACCAGGATCGATGGGGCCGCGACCCTGATCGGGCGACTGGACGGCACCGAGGCAGGGGCTCGCACCCTGCTTATCGGCTCGCATCTCGACACTGTCCGCGATGCCGGGCGCTACGACGGGAGTTTCGGCATTCTTGCCGGCCTGGCCACCCTGGAGCGGCTTCAGGCGCGCGGCATCCGCCTGCCGTTTGCGGTCGAGTTGCTGGCATTCGGTGACGAGGAAGGCGTGCGTTTCCCGGTCACCCTGACCGGATCGCGGGCCTGCGCCGGCACCCTGGATATCGAGGCGCGGCTGGCGAGCCAGGATGCGGATGGCGCCACCTTGCGCGATGCGCTTTCCAGGTTCGGCTGCGATCCGGCAACGCTGGCCCATGCCGCCTTCGACAGGGCGGACATCATCGCCTACCTCGAACCGCATATCGAGCAGGGTCCGGTGCTCGAGCGGGATGGCCTGGCGCTCGGCATCGTCACCGCCATCAACGCCGCCAGCCGCTTCGTGGTGACGGTGCAGGGCGAGGCGGGCCATGCCGGTACGGTGCCGATGGATGGCAGGCGGGACGCGCTCGCCACCGCTGCCGAGATGATCGTGGCGACGCGCGGCGCCGGCATGGCCTGGCCGGACGTGACCGCGACGGTGGGCCGCATACAGGCCTGGCCGGGTGCGGCGAACGTCATCGCCGGCAGGGTCGAATTCAGCCTGGATCTTCGCGCGCCGACCGATGCACTGCGCGACAAGGCCTGCGCCGCCCTGTTCCACGAGTGGGATGCGATCACCGCGGAGCATGGCGTCACCCATCGCGTCGAGCCCGGCTTCAGCGCCTCGGCGGCGGCGTGCGACGAGCTGTGGCAGGCCCGGCTGGAACGTGCGGCGGTGGCCTGCGGGGTGGAGCCCGGCCGCCTGCCGAGCGGTGCCGGCCACGACGCCATGGCGATGGCAGCACTCTGCCCGATCGCCATGCTGTTCGTGCGTTGCCGCGGCGGCATCAGCCACAATCCGGCGGAGTCGATCGCCGCGCCGGATGCGGAGCTGGCCGTGGATGTGCTCGTGCGGTTGCTGGAGGACCTCGCGGCGGACGGGGTCCGCTGAAAGGCTTCAGAGCACCGGATGCAGATCGCGGAACGGGCTGGTGGCTTCCAGCAGCGCCGCGAGATGCAGCACCGTCGATTCCGCCATCCACCTGGTAACCAGTTGCACGCCGATCGGCAGTCCTTCGCGGCTGGTGCCATACCGGATCGACAGCGCCGGCAGTCCGGTCACGTTGAACGGCACGGTTGCCGCCATGATCTGCAACGCGGAGACCGGCTGACCACCGATGACGATTTCCGACAGGCCGTGCGCGTGCGCCGGGATCGGCAGCACCGGACAAAGCAGCGCGTCGTGATCCTGGAAGTAGTGGGCAAAACCGTCGCGCAGCCGGTCCGATGCCTGCTCCGCCCGCAGGAAGTCGGCCATCGAGGTGTCGGCCGTTCCGAGCAGGAATTTCGACATCGCGAACATGTCGGCCTCGTGCCCGGCGGTCGCGGCGGCGACATCGGGCTTCATCTCCATCACATGCAGGCGCAGGAACGCTTCCAGCGCATTGTCCTGCTCAAGCGCCGGAATTCGCACCGGTGCCACCTCGCAACCCGCGTCGCGCAGCGCGTCCGCCGCCGCCTGGACCGACGCCGCCACCTCGCGGTCGATCGGACCGAAGCCCGGCTCGACCAGCCAGCCGACGCGGAGCGGCCGGTCCGGCGAGGCGCCGGTGCCGGCGTCGAAGGCCAATGGGCTGGTGGCGAGGCCGTCGGCGCCATCCGGGCCGGCCAGCAGCGAGTAGGCCAGGGCAAGATCGCGCACGCTTCGCGCCATCGGGCCGACATGCCAGTACCGTCGCGGCGAGCGGGGCCAGATCCCGGTCATCGGGATGCGCCCGTGCGTCGCCTTCAGGCCGACGATGCCGGTCTGCGCTGCCGGCCCGCGTATCGAGATGGCGAGGTCGCTGCCGAGGCCCAGCGGTGACAGGCCTGCCGCGATCGCGGCCGATTCGCCGCCGCTCGATCCGCCGGGTGTGCGATCGAGGTTCCACGGGTTGTTCGACCGCCCGGTAAGCAGGTTGTCGCTCTCGGTCGAGTATGAGAATTCCGGCAGGTTCGTCTTGGCGAGCAGGATGGCGCCGGCGCTCTTCATCCGGGCCACGCTGGTGGCGTCGACCGCCGGGACGCGGCCCCTGAAGATCGGCGAGCCGCGCTGGGTGGGCACGCCTTCGGTGTCGATGGAGTCCTTGACGGTGAACGGCACGCCGTGCAGCGGGCCAAGCGTCTCACCGGCCAGGATTGCGGCCTCCGCGGCACGGGCGCCGTCCATTGCGCCTGTGGCCACCGTAACGATGGCGTTGATGCCGGGATTGATGGCCTCGATGCGGTCGAGATGCGCCTGCATCACCTCGACCGGCGACACCTCGCGGGCCCGGATAAGCGCGGAGAGGCTGGTTGCGTCGAGGTAGTGGAGCGGGTTCTCAGCCATGAAGACCTCCTGATCTTTCCTACCTGACGTCAGGTAGGTACCGGGGCTAGATCTGGGCCTTTCCGTACCTCTCGTCAATGACTATCTATCGTCAGGTAGACACGGGAGGCTGGCTTGGCTGCCGAGACGAGGGAACGGATACTGGAAGCGGCCCGTCTCACGGTGCAGGACCGCGGCTACGGCGGACTCAGCTTCCGCGAGCTGGCAGCCGAGGTCGGCATCAAGAGCGCCAGCATCCACTACTACTTCCCGACCAAGGGCGAGCTGGGCGGGGCGCTGGCCAGCCGCTACACGGCCGATTTCGCCGCGTATCTCGATGCGCTGCTGGAGCAGGAGCTCGATCTGCCGACGTGCATGGCGCGCTACACCGATGTCTTCGGCAACACCCTGCGGAACGCCAACCGCATCTGCCTGGCCGCAAGCCTTGCAGCCGAGCTGAGCGAACTGCCGGACGAGGTTCGCATCGAGGTGGCACGGTTCGGCAGGATGAACGAGAATTGGCTCGCCCGTGCGTTGTCGGCCGGTGTCGCCGCAGAGCCGGAGGAGTGCCGGCGCCGCGCACGCGCCATCTTCGCGGCGGTCACCGGAGCGCAGTTGATCGCTCGCGCACGCGGAGACACCGCCCTCTACGACGAGGTCATCGCCTCCTACCGGGCGAGTGGCCTGCTGCCCTAGAGCCTGGCGGACCCAAGCAGATCGATCAGATCCCGATGGCCCTGGCGCTGCGCCAGGCTGAGGGCGCTGTTGCCTTCGCCGTCGCGTCGCACCGGGTCGGCGCCGGCTTGGAGCAGGTAGCGAGCCATCTGCTCGCGGCCGAACATTACCGCAAACATCAGCGGCGTACGACCGACATCGTTCGGGGCGTCGACGGTGGCACCGGCCTTGACAAGCACCCGGGCAATCTCGACGTCGCCCTTGAAGGCGACGCCGCCCAGCGCGGTGCTACCCTTGGCATCTCGCCCGTCGGGCAAGGCGCCGCGCGACAGCAGAAGCTGGGTGGCCTCCAGGTAGCCGTTGTAGGACGCCAGGATCAGCGGGGTGTAGCCGCGCAGGTCGGTGCGGTTGGCGTCGGCGCCAGCGTCGAGGAAAGCCTCCAGCAGATCGGTCTGGCCATCCCTCGCTGCGCTGAAGAACAGCGCCTCGACCTGCTCGTGGGTGAAACCGGCCGGTGGCGCCGGCACCGGCGGTTCTCCCGAAGGCTGCGATGTGATGTCCGATGGCACGGCAGCGGGCTCCTTGTCTTCGAGGTGAAGCCACCTGAAGGGAGACTACCGCCGGCGTTACGACCTGACCAGCACCGCCACCGGCAGTAGCGCGAATACCTCCTCCAGTGCCACGTTGCCGCCCTGGTAGCGACGCCGGCTGAACAGGTCCACCCAGTCGCCATCCGGCAAGGAAGCGGCAGTACCCTCCCAGCCAATCCCGCCGTCCCGAAGGCCGGGATAGCGCGAGACCAGCACCAGCAGCTTCGCCTCCTCGTGGGTCCGCAGAAAGCCGATGGCCTGCTCGGAACGCTCCCCGACGATCGTCAAGGGCTCGTAGCCACCATCTCCGAACAAAGCAGGATGCTCCGCACGCAGCCGCAACAGCATGGTGGTGACCGCGAGCTTGACGCGCCCGTCCTGCCAGTTGTCGCGCAGGCCAGCCAGCGTTTCCGCCGGCGACTCCCGCAGACCCGGCTCCATCGCCCCCAGTGCCTGTCGACGGACATCATAGTCGACCGGCCGGCGGTTATCCGGATCCACCAGGCTGAGATCCCACATCTCGCTGCCCTGGTACAGGTCGGGCATGCCGGGAACCGTCAGCTTGAGCACCGCCTGCGCCAGGCTGTTCTCGGCACCCAGCCGCGCGACCTTCTGCACAAAGGGCAGGAAGCTCGCCAGGAAGCTGTCGCGGTTCGGATCCAGCGCGTCGCGTGCGAAGGACTGCATCGCGTCCTCATAGGCGGCGTCCGGGGACGACCAGTTCGAGTGCAGCTTGCCCTCGCGCATCGACTTCTCGAGCGTCGCCTTGATCCGCTCGCCATAGGTCTTCAGCCCTTCGGCATCGGTGCTGGCGAGCATCTCGACCGGCCAGGAGCCGACCAGCAACTGGTAGAGCAGGTATTCGTCGTTGCGGTCCGGCGGGGCGTTGCCCTCGACGTCGCCGCGTCGCGCACGGAGCAGGCGGCTCCACGTCTGAACCTGCCGCGCCCACTCCTCGGGAATGTCGGCCAGCACCGCCAGACGGGCACGGGTATCCTCGCCGCGCTTGGTGTCGTGCGTGGAGGTGCCCAGCATGGCATGCGGCCAGTGCCTGGCGCGCTGCGTGTTGGCCTTGTGGAAGGCACCGGCGGAAAGGCCGAACCGCTCCGGCTCGCCGCCGACCTCGTTCAGGGCGATGAACCGGTTGTAGCGATAGAACGCGGTATCCTCGAGACCCTTGGCCATCACCGGGCCGCTATACTGTTGCAGCTTCATCGCCAGGCGCAGCACGCTGGTGCGATTGAAACCGCTCTTCGGCTTCGCGGTCAGCCGACCCGACAGCAGGTCGTGCAGGAACTTGAACACCGAGGGATCGAGAGCGGGATCGCGCCGGCGCGCCTGGGTGATGGCCCAGTCGAGATCACGCTTGTCGGCGCTGTCGCTGTCGGACTCGAACTCGATGTAGGTGCGATACACCGGGAAGCAGGCGACGATCTGCTTGATCGCCCGCTGCAGCACTGTCTTGGTGAAGTCCGAGGTCATCGGGTTCTGCCGCGCGACACGCCCTGCATCACGGCCGAGCGAGTTCAGCTCGCTCGCCATCTCGTTGTCCATGATGCGTATCTTGCAGTCATAGACTATGCTGCTGAACGGCGTGCGCAGGCCGGTGAAATCGTGGTAGGTGGCGGTGAACGCCTCTTCGGCCGCCGGATTGACCAGCACGCCCAGCACCAGGTTGGTGAAATCGTAGCCGGTGGTTCCCTCGACCTTCCAGTCCTCCCGCAAGGCTTCATGCGCGGCCAGGATCTTCTCGATCACCAGGTAGAACGGCCGGTCGGTGGCACGGCGCAGATCCTCGATGTAGGCCTTAGGATCGAGCAGCCCGTCGATATGGTCGATGCGCAGGCCGTCGATGGTGCCGTCCTCGATCATCGGGATGATGCGGCCATGGGCGTGCCGGAACACCGCCGGCAGCTCCATGCGTATGCCGGCAAGATCGTTGATGTTGAAGAACCGGCGGTAGTTGATGTCGTCGCCGGCGACTCCGAAATAGGCGATGCGCCAGCTCTGCTGCTGGATCAACGCATCGAGGGCGCGCCAGTCCGAGTTCAGGGCCGCGATGCTGGCATCGAGCGCCTCGCGAACCGATGGGTGCGAGCCGGCCGCCCGTGCCAGCTCCGACTTCAGGGTGGCCGCGCGCTCCGCCATCTGCGGCCGCCATTGCGGCAGGTCGGAGAAGAAATCGCTGAGCCGGTCGAGTTCCGGGTCGTCGTGGCCCAATACCACATCGTACTGCAGCGGGCAGATCGGCAGCTTGTGGCTGTCATAGGCCCACACGGCAAGGCTGCCATCCTGCTCGTCGAACTTGACCTGAAGCTTGCCGCCCTTCAGCTCGCTGCCGTACTGGTCGCCGAGGAACGGCACCAGCAGCTTGTCCTTGAGGTAGCGCCGATCCGGATCCCAATCGATGTCGAACCAGCCGGCGTAGTCGGATTGCGGCCCCCATTCCAGTACATCGAGCCAGAGTGGATTATCCGCACCGCCGACGCCCATGTGGTTGGGAACGAAGTCGAGGATCTGGCCAAGCCCGTTCGCCTTGAACGCCGCCACCATGGACGCGAAATCGTCCTCGGTGCCGAGTTCCGGGTTCAGCGCCAGATGATCCGTGATGTCGTAGCCATGCGTGCTGCCGGGCCGCGCCTTCAGATAGGGCGAGGCGTAGACGTGGCTCACTCCGAGCCTTGCCAGGTAGGGTGCAACCACCGTGGCATCCTTGAAGCCGAAGCCGGCGTGGAACTGCAGCCGGTAGGTTGCTCGCGGAGTGGTCATGCAGCCTCCAGGGACCAGCGTACCGACCAGGGACCCATCCCCGGATCGGTCTCGCCCTCGGTCCAGATCGTCTGGCCGGTCGGTTTCGGAAATTCCACTTTCGCGCCGGACAGGTTCGCGGACAACGCCAGGACGCGGTCGAGACCGATCTGCCAGCGGACCTGCACCGCGCCGGGACCGAACTCAATGGCGCTGCCGCCGCGCACGATGTGCGCAAGCAGCGGCACGATCTCGCGCCGACGCACAGACAGCAGGTCCCGGTAGAGTCCGAGGCGCTTCTGGTCTATCGCGTTCCAGTCCAGCTTCGCCGACAGGAAGGTCTTTTCCGCCAGCGGGTCGGGAATGCGGTCGCGCTGCTCCGGGTCCTGGAACTCGGGAAAGCGCGAGAATTCCTCACGGCGGCCCTTGCGGACCGCATCGGCAAGATCACCCTCGAAATCGCAGAAGAACGGGAACGGCTGGGTCGCGCCCCATTCCTCGCCCATGAAGATCATCGGCGTCTGCGGCAACAGCAGGTAGACGGCCGCCAGCGCCCGCATCGCATCGTGGCTGGCAACCGTATTGAGTCGATCGCCGAAGGCACGGTTGCCGACCTGGTCATGGTTCTGGATGAAGGCAACGAACGCACCCGGTGGCAGGTTGGCGGCCGGGGCCCCGCGCGCGGAACCACGATACGGCATCATCTGGCCCTGGTAGGCGAAGCCCTCCGAGAGGGCCTTGGCGAGCAGACCCGTATTGCCGGCATAGTCGGCGTAGTAGCCCTGGTCCTCGCCGGTGGCAGCCACGTGCAGCACGTGATGCACGTCGTCGTTCCACTGCGCGGTGTAGTGCACAGGCTCGCGGCCGTTGCGGGTCAGCCGCTTCGGTTCGTTGTCCTCGTTCTCCAGCAACAGGTGCACCGGACGCCGCGTGCTTGCGCGGGCGCGCTCGGAGAGCTCATCGAGCAGATGCTTCGGACCATCGTCGATGATTGCATGCACCGCGTCGAAACGCAGTCCGTCGAGGTCATATTCGTCGAGCCAGTAGAGCGCATTGTGGATGACGAACTCGCGCACCGCCTGGCTGCCTTCGCCATCGTAGTTGACGGCGGCGCCCCAGGGCGTGTGATGGCGTTCGGTAAAGAATTTCGGAGCGTAGACCGGCAGGTAGTTTCCGTCCGGACCGAAATGATTATAGACGACGTCGAGCAACACCGCGATGCCGCGCGCATGCGCCGCCTCGACCAGCGCCTTGAAATCCTCCGGCCGGCCATAGGTCGAGTCCGGCGCATACGGCAGCACACCGTCATACCCCCAGTTACGACCGCCCGGAAAATCCCAGACCGGCATGATCTCGATCCCGGTCACACCCAGCGCGGCAAGATGGTCGAGCTTGCCGATGGCCTCCCGGAAGGTGCCGCCGGGAGTGAAGGCGCCGACATGCAGTTCGTAGAGGACGATCTCGTCCCAGGGGCGCCCTTCCCATGCGACGGTCCACTCGTAGGCCGCCGGGTCGATTACCTCGCTGGGCCCATGCACGTCCTGCGGCTGGAACCGGGAGGCCGGGTCGGGCACCTGCGTCCCATCCGGCAGTTCGAAGCGGTAGAGCGTGCCGGCACCGGCTCCCGGCACGGTGAGCGCGTGCCAGCCGTCCGCCTGCGGCTGCATCGGCTCCCGGGAGCCATCGGCTTCAAGGCGGAGCAGGACCTGCTCGCAGCCTGGCGCCCATAGCCGGAATCCGGTGCCGCCGTCGCCGAGGCTAGCCCCGGCAGGGATGCTGTGCTGCCGCTTGCTCATCAGGTCCGTTCCGGCACCAGGGAGAACAGCAGGAGCGAGCGACCCGTCACGCCGTAGACGCTACCCGGCTTGAAGGTCGGCTCCTCCTTGGACTCTGCCTCGGACTTGTTGGTGTCGAGCAGCAGGGTCCACTCGCGCTCGGAGCCGCCATGATCGGGCAAGGTGAACTCCACCAGGTCATGCCACGCATTGTAGATCATCAGGATGCTCGCATCCTCGCCACGCTTGCGTATCCCGGTCGGCTGCGCGCGACCGTCCAGGATCAGGCCGAAGCTCTGCGCGCTCTCGCCCCAGTCGCCCGGCTGCATCTCGCCACCGCCGGCACTCACCCAGGTGAGCTCCTTGATCCCGAGCTCCTCGTTGTAGGCCGCGGTCAGGAACCGGTTGCGGCGCAGGATCGGAAAGCGGGAACGCAGGTCGGTGACACGTGTCACGAAGTCGATCAGCGCCTGGCCCTTCTCCTCGATCTCCCAGTTGACCCAGGAGATCTCGCTATCTTGGCAGTACGCGTTGTTGTTGCCGTTCTGCGTGCGGCCGAACTCGTCGCCCGCCACCAGCATCGGTGTGCCCTGGCTCAGCAGCAGGGTCGCCAGCAGGTTGCGTATCTGCCTCGCCCGCACCCGGTTGATCTCCGGATCATCGGTCGGACCTTCCACGCCATAGTTACTGGAACGGTTATCCGACGAGCCGTCCTTGTTGTCCTCGCCGTTGGCCTCGTTGTGCTTCTCGTCGTAGGTGACGATGTCGTTCAGCGTGAAGCCATCATGCGCGGTGATGAAGTTCACCGACGCCCAGGGCTTGCGGCCCTGATGGTCGAACTGCTCCGGCGACGCCAGAAGGCGAGGCGCCAGGTCCGCCACGTTGGAGGCGCCCTTCCAGTAGTCACGGGTGATGTCGCGGAACTTGTCGTTCCATTCGGCCCAGCCGGGGGGAAACTCGCCTACCTGGTAGCCACCGGGACCGCAATCCCAAGGCTCGGCAATCAGCTTGACGGAGCCGAGCGTGGGATCCTGGCAACATGCCTTGAGGAACCCGGACCTGTTGTCGAAGCCATTGGGCTCGCGCGCCAGGATGGTTCCAAGATCGAAGCGGAAGCCGTCGACATGCATCTCGTCGGCCCAGTAGCGCAGGCTGTCGGTGACCAGCTGGATGACGCGCGGATGACTGAGGTTGACCGTGTTGCCGGTGCCGGTGTCGTTCACATAGAAGCGCGGCTGATCGGCAGTCAGGCGATAGTACGAGGCGTTGTCGATGCCCTTGAAGGACAACGTCGGACCACGCTCGTTACCCTCGGCGGTATGGTTGTACACGACATCAAGGATGAGTTCGAGGCCGACATCGTGCACCTTCGCGACCATCTCCTTGAACTCACGCAGCGAGTTGGCACGGTCGGCGGCATAGCGAGGGTCGGGCGCGAAGAACCCGATGGTGTTGTAGCCCCAGTAGTTGGTTAGGCCCTTCTCGAGCAGCTGGCTGTCGTTGATGAAGCTGTGCACCGGCAGCAGTTCGATGGAGGTGACGCCAATGCCCTTGATGTACTCGAGTACTTCCTTGGTGCCGAAGCCGGCATAGGTGCCGCGCAGCGCAGGGTCCACCTTCGGATGCTGCTTGGTGTAGCCACGAACATGGGTCTCGTAGAGAACCGTGCGGTCCCATGCGACCGGGTTGCGGCCGGCCTGGCCACGCCAGTCGAAGTTCGCATCGACGACCACCGACTTCGGCATGAACGGCGCGCTGTCGCGCTCGTCGTAGGAGAGGTCGTCATCCTTGTGGCCGATCGTATAGCCGAAGATCGCCGGGTCCCACTTCAGTTCGCCGATGTGGGCACGCGCATAGGGGTCGAGCAGAAGCTTGTTCGGGTTGAAACGATGACCGGCCTCCGGCTCGTAGGGACCATGCACGCGATAACCATACACCTGGCCCGGCCCGATCTCCGGGATCCATCCGTGGAAGATCTGGTCGGTGTATTCCGGCAGCGCGATGCGCTCGATCTCGGTGATGCCGTCGCGGTCGAACAGGCAGATCTCGACCTTGGTGGCATTCGCGGAGAACAACGCAAAATTAACGCCCTTGCCGTCCCAGTTCGCCCCGCGCGGAGAGGGGTAGCCCTCGCGTAGGCCGGCCTTTAAGTTGCTCGCCACGTGACAGGCTCCTGAATTCGTTGCGCCGCAACAACCCGGCGCGATGGCTACGGTTCCACCGCCTGCACGGACGACGATGCAAACCGCCTGCACTCGCCGAAACCCAGAGTCGTGAAAGCTTCCGGTGCGACGCCCTGCCGCTCGCGCTCGCGGGCAAGCTCGTGTTCAGGCGCGTCGATGGCTTCGTCGGTCAGGCGGAAGGTGCCGAAATGCATGCCGAGCGATTGCCGCGCTCCGAGCAGGCGATGCGTCGTCACCGCTTCGGCCGGGTTCATGTGCACCCGGCGCATCAGCGCGCGTGGTTCGTAGGCGCCGATCGGCAGCAGCGCCAGGTCGGGTGCGCCGAGCCGGTCGCGTATCATCGGCCAGTGGGTGCCGTTGCCGGTATCGCCCGCGAACAGGATGCGCGTGCTGCCGCCCGGTTCCCCGGATTTCGTTGCCGGTATCTCCAGCATGAAGCCGGCCCAGAGCGCGCGTCCGGCATCGCGCAGCGTTCGCGCCGAGAAGTGCCGTGCCGGCACGGCTGTCACCCGTACGGGAGTGCGCGAAGGCAATGGCGGACCCTGGCCGACCCAATCCTGCCACCAGTCCAGTTCCTCGATCTCGAAGCGTCCCGCCTTGTCGATCAGCGCCGCATTGCCGAGCGGGGTGACGATACGCGGCGCGTCGCGTCGCTGCAGCGCGCGCAGCGAGGGCAGGTCGAGATGATCGTAGTGGTTGTGCGACTGCAGCACGAGGTCGATCCGCGGCAGCGCGTCGAGCCGGCGGCCGGGCGCGCGCACCCGTGCCGGACCGGCCCAGGAGACCGGCGAGGCGCGGTGGCTGAACATCGGGTCGGTCAGCACCGTGAGGCCCGGCAGGCGGATCAGGAAGCAGCTATGGCCGATGAAGGTGACGCTGATTTCCCCCGGCGCCGGCGTCCTTGACGGGTCGCCGGAAGGCTGCGGGTCCACGATCCAGTCCGGCCAGGGCGATCCTTCGCGACGCAGCCGCCAACGCAGGATGGCAAGCGCCCTGCCGCCCGGCCGCCGGGGCGCCGCGCTGATCGGCACCGATGGCTCGACGGGAGCGTCCGGCGGGGTGAGCCAGTCCGGATTACGGAAACCGGTACCGGTATGGTGGCGGCGATCGTTCAAGCGCCGCTGCCCGCCCGAGCGTTGACGGTCCCGGGCCGATGAGCCGCGCCCTCAGGCAGCAGGTCGGCGAGCGGCCGGGTGATCACGCGCGCGCCGCGGCCATAGGTGAGCCACGCCCAGACCCAGTTGATATAGACCACCACCCGGTTGCGGGCGCTCACCAGCAGCAGCAGGTGGACGGCGCTCCACACCACCCAGGCCGCAAACCCGGTGAGCCGGATCCAGCCGAAGTCTGCCACCGCCGATGACGAGCCGATCATCGCCAGCTGGCCGTAGTTGCGGTAACGGAAGTCGCCGGGTGCCCGGCCGCCGGACAATCGCGCGGCGATGGTACGGCCAACGAAGTGGCCCTGCTGCTTGGCAACCGAGCCAAGCCCGGGCAGCGGCTTGCCGTCGGCGCCGTTGCAGGAGGCGGCGTCGCCGACGATGAAGATCTCGGGATGGCCCGGCAGCGTGCAGTCCGGCCCGACTTCCACCAGCCCGTGCTTCGCGGCCTTCACGTCGAGCCAGCGCGCCACCGGGGTCGCCGCGGTGCCGGCGGCCCAGAACACGGTGGCTGCGGCGATCCGCTCGCCGCCCGCCTCGACCCCCCCGGCATCGACCGCACCGACCTGGCACGAAAGCCGCAGCTCGATGCCGAGCGACTGCAGGCGCCGGGCCGCATAGTCCGACAAGGTCTGCGGGAACTGCGCCAGTACCCGCGGCCCGGCATCGCACAGGATGATGCGGGCGTCCGGCGCATGGATACGGCGGAAATCCCGGGCCAGGGTGTGGCGCGACAGTTCGGCGACCGCACCGGCCAGCTCGACCCCGGTCGGACCCGCGCCGATCACCACGAAGGTCATCAGCCGGGCGATCTCGTCCGGATCGGTCGCGATTTCCGCCCGTTCGAAAGCGTCCAGCAGCCGGTTGCGCAGCAGGTCGGCCTCGTCGAGGGTCTTGAGCGCGATACTGTGCCGCTTCCAGTCGTCGTGGCCGAACCAGGAATAGACCGAGCCGGTGGCCAGCACGAGGGTGTCGTAGGACAGCGTGTTGCCGGAGGCGAGGCTGACCTCCCGCCGGTCGCGATCGATGCCGGTCAGCTCATCCATCGCCACCGTCACGTTGCGCTGGCGGCGGAAGATCGACCGGATCGGCAGCGCGATGTCGTTGCCGGACAGGGCCGCGGTGCCGACCTGGTAGAGCAGCGGCTGGAACAGGTTGTGGTTGGTGCGGTCGACCAGCACGATCTCGGCGTCGGCACGATGCAGCGCCCGGGCTGCGTTCATGCCACCGAACCCGGCACCCACGATCACGACCCTGTGTCCGATACCGCGGGCATGCTTCGGATCAGGCGGCAAAGGCAAACCCTCCTGCTGCGCCGCCGGCCTGATCCCCGACGCGTGGTGGGAACGGCCTCCGCCGGGCACAGGTTGCAGACTTGCGGGTCGGTCGTGTAAGTCAGCTGGTGACCAAGCGGTCAGCGACAGCCTGCCTGCGCTGTCCGACCGCTTCCGACGCCGGGTCCTGCCGGCATCTGACGAGGACGATCCATGCATATCCTCTCCCGCGCTGCACCGGCGGTCCTTCTCGCCTGCGCGGCGCTCGGCGCGACCACGGGCCGGGCCGCCGCACAGGGTGCGCCGCCGGCTCCCGCGGTCGGTGTCGCCGAGGTGAGTGCGAAGCCGGTCACCTCGACCAACCAGTATGTCGGGCGCATCCAGGCGATCGACAGCGTGGCGCTGGTCGCCCGCGTCACCGCCTTCCTGGAGCAGCGGCTGTTCACCGAAGGCGCCGACGTCAAGAAGGGGCAACTGCTCTATGTGCTGGAGCAGGGGCCGTTCCAGGCGCAGGTGCTGGCCCAGCAGGGCAATCTCGACCAGGCGCAGGCCAACGTGAAGAACGCGTCGGTGAATTTCCAGCGCCAGAAGGCGCTGCTGAACACCCCGGCCGGGCAGAAGCAGGCGTTCGACAACGCGCTGGCCACTGCCCGCGGCAACGCCGGCAACGTGCTGACCGCGCAGGGCAACCTGCAGGCGGCGCAGATCAACCTTGCCTATACGGAGATCCGCGCCCCGGTTGACGGCCGCATCACCCAGACCGCGGTCAACGAGGGCAACGTGGTCAGCCCGACCAGCGGCACCCTGGCGACCATCGTGACCCAGGACCCGATGTACGTGGAGTTCCCGGTGGCGTCCCGCGACGTGGTCACCCTGCAGAAGAAATACGCCCCGTCCGGCGGGCTCGGGAGCGCGAAGGTGAAGCTGCAGCTGACCAATGGCGACACCTACGACCGCGACGGCAAGCTCGACTACGTGTCGCCAACGGTCTCCGCCAACACCGACACCATCACGCTGCGCGCCACCATCGCCAATCCCGAACGCGGCGGCGGCGATCAGGGCGGTGTCGGCACCCGGCAGCTGGTCAACGGCGAGTTCGTAACGGTGCTGATCTCGGATCCGCATCCGGTGATGTCGCTGATCGTGCCGAGCAGCGCCGTGCTGTCCGATCAGCAGGGCGACTATGTCTTCACCGTGGATGCGCAGAACAAGGCGCACCGGTCCAACATCAAGCTCGGCACCCTGCAGGGCTCGCAGCAGGTGGTCGATAGCGGCCTGAAGGACGGCGACCACGTCATCGTCGACGGTGTGCAGCGCGTGCATGCCGGCATGCAGGTGAAGCCGGAGGCGCCACAGGCGGTGGTTCCCGACCCCGGCGCTGCCTCGTCGGCCTCTAGCACACCAGCCGAGAAGTCTGCCGCCACGCAGAGCGGCAACGCGGCTCCCCCGGCGGCGCCCGCCACCACGCCTAGCCGCCAGTAAGGGCCGGCGCGCATGATTTCCGGAGTTTTCATCGACCGGCCACGGCTGGCGATCGTCATCGCGATCGTCATCACGCTCGCCGGCGTCGTCGGACTGACCCGCATCCCGGTGGCGCAGTTCCCAGACATCGTGCCGCCGCAGGTGCAGGTGGCGGCGACCTATCCGGGTGCCTCCGCGGCGGTGGTCGAGGCCAGCGTCGCGCAGCCGATCGAGGCGCAGGTCGTCGGCGTCGACAAGATGATCTACATGCGGTCGGTCAGCGGCAACGACGGCTCGTACAATCTAACCGTCAGCTTCCTGCTCGGCACCAATCCCGACATCGACACCGTCAACGTGCTGAACCGCGTGCAGACCGCCGAGGCAGAGTTGCCGGCAACGGTGGATGCCGAGGGGCTGACGGTACAGAAGCGCTCGTCGGCGATCCTGATGTTCGTGAACTTCTACAGCCCGACTGGCAAGTTCAAGCCGCTGTTCATCGCCAACTACATGACGATCAACATCATCGATGAGGTCAGCCGCACCACCGGCGTCGGCCAGGCGTCGCTGCTGTCGCGGCAGAAATACTCGATGCGCGTCTGGTTCGACAACAACCGGCTGGTGCAGCTCGGCCTGTCGCCGACCGACATCACCAGCGCGATCACGTCGCAGAGCCAGGTTGCGGCGGTCGGACGCATCGGCGCGCGGCCGGCAGGGCCCGACCAGCAGTACCAGCTCAACGTGCAGACGCAGGGCCGGCTGGTGACCACGCAGCAGTTCGGCGAGATCGTGATACGCGCCAACCCGGACGGCTCGTCGCTCAAGCTGAAGGATGTGGCGCGGCTCGAGCTCGGCGCGCAGACGCTGGATTCAGAATCCCGCTTCGACCAGAAGCCGTCGGTGGCGCTGGCGATCTATCTCGCCCCGGGCGCCAACGCGCTCAACACCGCTGCCACCATCAAGTCGTTGCTGACGCGGTTGTCCGGCCGCTTCCCGCCCGGGCTTGCCTACAACGTGACCTACGACAGCACCGACTTCGTGCACGACACCGTGCATGAGGTGCTCAAGACGGTATTCGAGGCCTTCGTCCTCGTCGTCATCGTGGTGTTCCTGTTCCTCGGCAGCGTGCGCGCCACCATCATTCCGACCTGCGCGGTGCCAGTCAGCCTGATCGGCGCATTCGCCGGCATGTCGGCGCTCGGCTTCTCGGCCAATACCGTCTCGCTGCTCGCCATGGTGCTGGCGATCGGCATCGTGGTGGATGACGCCATCGTGGTGGTGGAGAACGTGGAGCGTGTGATGGAGGAGGAGCCGGAGCTGTCGCCCGCACAGGCGACGCACAAGGCGATGACCCAGATCACCGGTCCGATCATCGCCATCACCCTGGTGCTGCTGTCCGTGTTCGTTCCGCTCGCCTTCATCCCGGGTCTGTCCGGCGTGCTGTTCCAGCAGTTCGCGGTCACCATCTGCATCGCCATGCTGATCTCGGCGCTGAACGCGCTGACGCTGTCGCCCGCCCTGTGCGGCGTGTTCCTGCGCCATACCGGGCCGAGGCGGGGGATCATGGGCCGGGTGCTGAACGGCATCGACCATACCCGCAACGGCTACTCGCGCGTCGTGGCCCGACTGCTGCGCTTCGCCCTCGGCGGCGTGCTGGTGGTGGCGCTGTGCGCCTTCGGCATCTTCGTGATCCAGGGCCACCTGCCGCTCGGCTTCCTGCCCGAGGAGGACCAGGGTGGCTTCTTCACCAACGTGCAGCTGCCGGACGGCGCCTCGGTGGCGCGCACCAGCGGCGTTGTGGCCCAGGTCGAGAAGATGGATGCAGCCCTGCCCGGCGCGCTGCACACCTTCGGGGTGATCGGCTACTCGTTCCTCGATACCGTGCAGGAGCCGAACGCCGGTTTCGTGTTCACCAGGCTCAAACCGTTCGACCAGCGCACCACGGCGGCCACCAACGTGCAGTCGCTGCTACGTGACGTGTTCGGGCAGTCGCAGAATATCCGGCAGGCGACGATCTTCCCGTTCAACCTGCCGCCGATCATCGGCCTCTCGCCCGGCGGTGGCTTCGAGTACGAGCTCGAGGGGCTGGAGGGACAGGATCCGACGCAGCTCGGCGCCGCCATGAACGGCCTGCTGGCCTCGGCGAATGCCGACCACCGGCTGGCGCGGGTGTTCTCCACCTTCACCGCCAGCAATCCGTCGATCTATCTGGACATCGATCGCGTCAAGGCACAGGCGCTCGGCGTCAGCGTGAACGACATCTTCACCGCCCTGCAGGACACGCTCGGCAGCGACTATGTCAACGACTTCAACCTGTTCGGCCGGGTCTGGCAGGTCAACGTGCAGGCGGAGGCGCGCAACCGCTCCAAGATCGACGACCTGTGGTCGATCTATGTGCGCAACAGCAGCGGCGGCACCGTGCCGCTGCGCTCGCTGGCCACCGAGAAGATCATCACCGGTCCGCAGGCGATCACCCGCTACAACAACTACCGGGCGATCACCGTGAATGGCGGCCCGGCGCCGGGGGTGTCGTCGGGCACCGCTCTCGACGCGATGGCGACGATCTCGAAGCAGACGTTGCAGACCGGCTACGACTACGAGTGGACCAGCACGGCCTACCAGGAGGTCCAGGCGAGCGGCAAGACCGGCATTATCCTGGCGATGTCGCTGCTGTTCGCCTTCCTGTTCCTGGTGGCGCTCTACGAGAGCTGGATCATCCCGATCCCGGTGCTGATGTCGGTGGCGGTCGGCGTGCTCGGCGCCATGATCGGCATCGTTCTGGCCGGGCTGTCGCTCGATCTCTACGCCCAGATCGGCCTGGTGGTGCTGATTGCGCTGTCCGCCAAGAACGGCATCCTGATCGTCGAATTCGCCAAGGAGCGGCGGGAGGCGGGGGACAGCATCGTGGAGGCGGCAAAGCAGGGCGCGCATATGCGGTTCCGTGCCGTCATGATGACCTCGTTCGCCTTCATCCTGGGCCTGCTGCCGTTGGTGACCGCAACCGGGGCTGCGCAGATCAGCCGTCGCGACGTCGGCACGCCGGTGTTCGCCGGCATGCTGGCGGCCAGCGGCGTCGGCATCTTCATCATCCCGATGCTGTACGTGACGTTCCAGACCGTGCGCGAGTGGTTCCACCGCAAGCTCGGCATCGGCGAGGCAAGGCCGCCGCATCGGGCACCGCACGATCCCAGCCACCCCTGAGATCGAGCCAGCCCATGCATCGGCTTGGCAAGGGTTGCGGCATCGAGACTTCGTGATCGTCCTCCCTCTGATTTCGTACGGGCGTCATGCTGGCCGATGCGTTTCCGTGCCAGCATCACCCTGGCGAACCAGGGCGGGTGCCCCGCAATGACTTGCTACCCTCAGGCGGGGGATCCATCCTGGTCCACGCAGGCATCAGGCAGACGCGGCTGGCGTGATCGATCAGGGAGAACAGAGCATTTCATGCGGACAGTGACGGATCCTCCCGGGCGTCCCCGATCCCTCGCCGCAACCGATGCCGAATTTCCCGGCGCCGGCGGGATCGAAGAACTCGGTATCGATACGACCCGCACCTTGTCCATGGATGCCGTGCAGGATGCGAGGTCCGGCCATTCCTGCACCCCGATGAGCCTTGCGCCGGTTGCCCAAACGCCCTGGCAGAACGTGCTCTCCTACGATCCCGCCGAGCCGCGCTGGCCGGGTCGCGACCGCTCCGTGCTCCCGGCCGGGCACGCATCGATGCTGCTCAACTCGCTGATCTCCCTGTGCGGCTTGGAGGAGATCCGTGACGAGGGCCAGGACGGCCAGCCGACCGCGAAGGGCGCTCCGGCACCGACCCTGGATGACCTGCATAAGCCTCGCCAGGCCGGCAGCGAGACCCCGGGCCATCCCGGATACCGCTCCACCTCCATCGTCGAGACCACCACCGGTCGGCTGGGCCTGCTGACCATCCGCGATGGCGATGGCGATGAGGTGGCCGGGGCCTGGCGGGTCGTCGTGCCGCTGAAGGAGCAGCCCGTCGCGCTGATCCTGAGCCGCCAGCCGATGCCGACCATGGACCGCGGCAGGCATGCGGCCGTCTCCGGTCCGGCCCGGAGCAGCTATCTCCTGGCAGACGGCAACGGCACCCCGGACGTCATCCTGATCGCCACCGGCACCGAGCCCGGCCTGGCGATGGGGACCATCGAGACGCTGCGTGGCGAGGATATCAAGGCCCGCGTGGTGCCGCTGCCGTGCCGGGAGTTGTTCCAGCAGCAGGAGCAGTCGTATCGTGAGGCCGGGCTTCGACCGGAGGCGACCGGACGGGTGGTGATAGAGCAGGCGGCGGCGCCTGTCTGGGAACGCCATGCCGGCACCACCTGCAGCTTGATCCTCATGCGCACCTTCGGCCGTCGGCACCGCTTCCCGGGCTGCAGTAGTCCGGATTTACGCCCGGGACGGTCCTCGAGGCAGCGCGCAAGCAGGCGAACAGATCCAAAGCGGCCCGAGGGCCGGTCGACAACAAGAGCCAATCACAAGGAGCTCCCATGAACGTAGTACAGAAGACGCCGGGCGCCCAGGAAGCGGGCAATCCGCTGCAGACCCTGGAGAAGTTCGGGCAGTCGCCCTGGCTCGACTTCATCCAGCGATCGTTCGTGCAGAACGGCAGCCTGGCCGGGCTGGTCGAGAAGGACCGCCTGAAGGGCGTCACCTCCAACCCCGCCATCTTCGAGAAGGCGATGGGGCATGGCACCGACTACGACGACCAGTTCAAGGCGCTGGCCAGTAAGGGCAACGCGACAGCGAGCGACATCTACGAGACGATGGCGATCGACGACATACGCGAGGCGACCGGGGTGCTGAAGCCGGTCTGGGACGAGACCAAGGGCCTCGACGGCTATGTCAGCCTGGAGGTCTCGCCCTATCTCGGCATGCGCACCGACGAGACCATCGCCGAGGCAAAGCGCCTGTGGAAGACGGTCGACCGGCCGAACCTGATGGTCAAGATCCCGGGCACCGAGCCGGGTGTGCCGGCGGTGCGCGCGGCCATCGCCGACGGCATCAATGTCAACGTAACGCTGCTGTTCTCTCTCGACGCCTACAAGAAGGTTCTCGAGGCTTACATCTCGGGTCTGGAGGAGCGCCACGGCAAGGGGCTCGATATCAGCCATATCGCCAGCGTCGCCTCGTTCTTCGTCAGCCGTATCGACGGTCTGATCGACAAGAAGATCGATGACCGGCTTGCCAAGAACGATCCGGAGAGCGCTGCCCTGAAGGCGGTGCGCGGCAAGGTCGCCATCGCGAATGCGAAGATGGCCTACCAGCATTATCTCGAGGTCTCCAGGAGCGAGCGCTGGCAGACCCTGCTGAAGGCGAAGGCCAATCCGCAGCGACTGCTCTGGGCCAGCACCGGCACCAAGGACAAGGCGTACAGCGACGTGTTGTATGTCGAGGAACTGATAGGCGCCGACACCGTCAACACCATGCCGCCGGCGACGATGGATGCGTTCCGTGACCACGGCATGGCGCGCAATTCGCTGACCGAGGATATCGAGGGCGCAAAGCATGTGCTGGCGGAAGCCGACCGGCTCGGGCTCGACCTGCCGGGCGTTACGTCGAAGCTGGTTGCCGACGGCGTCTCCGCCTTCGCCGACAGCTTCGACCAGTTGCTTGGAGCGGTGGCAGCCAAGCAGGTGGCACTGGCCGGCGCTAGGCTGAACAGCGCCAAGATCAGCCTGCCGTCCGATCTCGACGAGGCGGTGAAGGCAAGCCTCGATGCCTGGCGTAAGGACGGCACGGTGCGCCGCATCTGGGAGCGCGACGCCTCGGTCTGGACCGGCAAGGACGAGGCCGACTGGCTGATCTGGCTCGACATCATCGACGAGCGGATCAGCCATATCGACGAGCTGACCAGCTTCCAGCGCGAGGTGAAGGAGCGTGGCTTCAGCGATATCCTTCTGCTCGGCATGGGCGGTTCGAGCCTCGGCCCGGAAGTGCTGGCGGAGACCTTCGGAAAGCGCGGCGGCTATCCGACGCTGCATGTGCTGGACAGCACCGATCCGCAGCAGGTGAAGGCATTCGAGAACAAGGTCGATCTCGCCAGCACTCTGTTCATCGTCAGCTCGAAGTCGGGCGGCACCCTCGAGCCGAACATCCTGAAGGCGTATTTCTTCGAGGCGGCGCGCAGGGCGGTCGGAGACGACAAGGTCGGCAGTCATTTCGTCGCGGTGACCGACCCCGGCTCGCACATGGAAGAGGTCGCGAAGTCGGATCGCTTCTGGAAGATCTTCCACGGCCAGAAGCAGATCGGCGGCCGCTATTCTGTGCTGTCGAATTTCGGGCTGGTGCCGGCGGCGGCCATGGGCCTCGACCTGCACGAGTTCCTCGAGAGCGGGCAGCGCATGGCCTACGCCTGCGGCTCGGGCACGCCGCCGCTGCAGAACCCGGGTGTTCAACTCGGTACAGTCCTGGGCGTGGCCGCGAAGCACGGCCGCGACAAGGTGACCATCGTCGCCTCGCCGGCGATCTACGATCTCGGCGCCTGGCTCGAGCAGCTGATGGCGGAGAGCACCGGCAAGAACGGTCTTGGCCTGATCCCGATCGATGGCGAGACGCTGGCCCCGCCCGAGCATTACGGTCACGACCGGGTGTTTGCCTATCTTCGCCTGTCGGACGCCCCCGATGCGGCGCAGGACAAGGCGATCGAAGTGCTGCAGCAGGCCGGTCATCCGGTGGTGTCGATCACCATCGGCAGCCCGGTGCAGATCGTGCAGGAATTCTTCCGCTGGGAGTTCGCGACCGCGGTCGCCGGCGCGATCATCGGCATCAATGCCTTCGATCAGCCGGACGTGGAGGCCAGCAAGATCGAGACGCGCAAGCTGACCGACGCCTACAGCAAGAGCGGCTCGCTTCCCCAGGAGACGCCGTTCGGCCGCGACGGCGATTTCAGCTTCTTCGCCGATCCGACCAACGCCAAGGCGCTGGACGGCAGCTCGCTCAATGCGGTGCTGAAGTCGCAGTTCGGCCGCGTCAAGGCGGGCGACTACGTGGCGCTGCTGGCCTACATCCAGCGCGACACCGAGACGCGGCAGTGGATCCAGACCGCGCGGCTGGCAATCCGGGATGCGAAGAAGGTGGCGACCGCTGCCGAATTCGGTCCGCGGTTCCTGCACTCCACCGGCCAGGCCTACAAGGGTGGTCCGGCCAGTGGCGTGTTCCTGCAGATCACCGCCGACGATGTCGCCGACCTCTCGGTGCCGGGCGAGAAATACTCGTTCGGCGTGGTCAAGGCGGCGCAGGCGCGCGGCGATTTCGACGTGCTGGCCGAGCGTGGCCGAAGGGCGCTGCGGGTGCACATCCACGGCAACCTTGCAGCCGGCCTCGAGCGCCTCGGCCAGGCGATCGCCTCCGAAGCTGCTGCCTGACACCAATGCGGCCCGGCGCCACCATGCCGGGCCGCACCGTTATTCTCTAAGTCATCATCGCGACGGAGACATTCATGCAGATCGGCGTCATCGGTCTTGGCCGCATGGGCGGCAACATTTCGGTGCGGCTCTCGCGGCATGGCCACGAGGTCGTGCTCTACGACCATGATCCGAACGTCGTCACCAAGGTGCATGAGCGCGCCGAAGGCAGCTCCGAGGCGCATGGCCTCACCGACATGGTGGCCAAGCTGACGTCGCCGCGGGTGGTATGGGTGATGCTGCCGGCCGGCAAGATCACCGAGGACACGATCAACACGCTGGCCGAGCAGCTTTCTAGCGGCGACATCATCATCGACGGCGGCAACAGCTTCTACAAGGATGACATCCGCCGGGCCAAGGTGCTGCGCGAGAAGGGCATCCATTACGTCGATGTCGGCACCTCGGGCGGCGTCTGGGGCCTTGAGCGCGGCTACTGCATGATGATCGGCGGTGCCAAGAAGGCGGTCGACACCATCGACCCGATCCTGTCGGCACTTGCACCCGGACTGGGCTCGGTCGAGCGCACCACCGGGCGAGACAGCGACCGCAAGCTCGACGCACGCGCCGAGCAGGGCTACCTGCATTGCGGCCCGGCCGGCTCCGGGCATTTCGTGAAGATGGTTCACAACGGCATCGAGTACGGGATGATGGAGGCCTACGCGGAAGGCTTCGACATCATGCGCAACAAGAACTCGCATGACCTGCCGGAGGACGAGCGGTTCGACCTCAACATGGCTGACATCGCCGAGGTCTGGCGCCGTGGCAGCGTGGTCTCGTCCTGGCTGCTCGACCTGTGTGCATCAGCGCTCGCCAAGAACGAGAGCCTGTCCGACTACACCGGCCAGGTCGCGGACTCCGGCGAGGGACGCTGGACCATCGAGGCGGCCATCGAGGAGGCAGTGCCGGCGCCGGTGCTAACGGCCTCGCTGTTCACCCGCTTCCGCAGCCGCACCGACAACAACTATGCCGAGAAGCTGCTGTCCGCGATGCGGTTCCAGTTCGGCGGCCATGTCGAGCAGCACCACACCGAGAAGAAGCATGGCGGCGAAGTCTCGGAGGTCAAGTAGGCACTGGCATGGATGTCCCGACCAACTCCGTCAATCTGAGCGATCAGTCGGACGACGATACCGGTCGGCCGACGCCCGCTCCGCCCTGTACGATGATCATCTTCGGCGGCGGCGGCGACCTTACCCGTCGCCTGCTGATGCCGGCGATCTACAACCTCACCTGTGCGGGCCTGCTCAACCAGGATTTCTCCATCGTCGCGGTCGATTGGGCCGAGATGGACACTGAGCATCTGCGCGAGCAGCTCGGCGCCACCATCCGGCAGTTCGTGGCGCAGCGTCGCGCCACCGCGGTGACGCTGCAGGAGGATGAGTGGAACTGGCTTTGCCAGCGCGTCTCCTACGTGCGCGGCAGCTTCGACGATCCGGCGACCTACCAGCGGCTGGCCGAGATATGCGGCACCGGCAATTGCGTGTTCTATCTCGCCGTGGCGGCGCGATTCTTCGGCACGATCGTGTCGCAGCTGGACGCCGCCAACCTCACCCACGAGACCGAGCAGAGCTTCCGGCGCGTGGTGGTCGAGAAGCCGTTCGGCTCCGACCTCGGCTCGGCGCGTGCGCTGAATGCCAAGCTGCTGGCGAGCCTCGAGGAAAGCCAGATCTACCGGATCGACCACTATCTGGGGAAGGAGACGGTGCAGAACATCCTGGCACTGCGCTTCTCCAACGGCTTCTTCGAGCCGCTCTGGAACCGGCAGAATATCGACCACGTGCAGATCACCGCCGCCGAGACGGTCGGTGTCGAGAAGCGGGGCAGGTTCTACGAGGGCACCGGGGCGCTGCGCGACATGGTGCCGAACCACATCATGCAGCTCCTCGCCATGGTGGCGATGGAGGCGCCGGCTTCGTTCGACGCCGATGCGGTGCGCGACGAGAAGTCCAAGGTGCTGGCGGCGATCCACGAGACCACCTATCGCGACGCGGTGCGTGGCCAGTATGTCGCGGGCGCCATCGCCGGTCGTCCGACACCGGGCTACCGGGAGGAGCCCGACGTTGCGCCGGACAGCCAGACCGAGACCTTCGTCGCGATGAAGCTCAGCATCGACAACTGGCGCTGGGCCGGTGTCCCGTTCTACCTGCGCACAGGCAAGCGTCTCACGCTGCGCAAGACCGAGATTGCGGTGCATTTCAAGCAGGCGCCGTATGCCTTGTTCCGTGATACGCCGGTCGAGAAACTCACGCCGAATATCATGGTGCTGCAGATCCAGCCGAGCGAAGGCGTCACGATGCAGTTCTCGGCGAAACTGCCCGGCCCGGTGGTCAAGCTTGGCGGCGTGCGGATGAAGTTCGACTACGCGGACTGGTTCCAGGAAGGTCCCAGCACCGGCTACGAGACCTTGATCTATGATTGTCTTATCGGCGACGCCACCCTCTTCCAGCGCGCCGACAACGTCGAGATGGGCTGGCGTGTCGTGCAGCCCATCCTCGACGCCTGGCAGGCCAGCCAGGGCGAGGTCTGCCAATACGAGGCCGGTCGGCCCGGACCAACCGAGGCCGATGAACTGCTTGCGCGCGACGGACGACACTGGTTGAGGCTGACCGCATGAGCATGCTCGACGACAAGACGCTGCAACCGGGACGGACCGATCCCTCCAGCCGCATCAGGCTGCTGGTGTCGGATATCGACGGAACGCTGGTGACGCGCACCAAGGACCTGACCCGCGCCGCCCTGCGCGCCGCCGGCCAGTTGCGCGAGGCCGGCATCAGGCTGGCGCTGGTCAGCAGCCGGCCGGCACGCGGCATGGACATGTTCCTCGCACCGCTTGCCATCGACACGCCGCGCGCCGGGTTGAACGGCGGCGAGATCCTGGCACCCGATGGCAGCTTGGTGGCGGCGATGGCGCTCGATCCGGAGGTCGCCCAGATCGTGGTCGAGACACTGGACGAACACGGCGTCGATAGCTGGCTGTTCGCGGAGGGACGCTGGCTGATACGCCGCCCCGAGGGCGCCTATGTCGCGCAGGAGCATCGCGCGGTGCGGCTGGAGCCGGTGGTTGTGGACAGTTTCGCCAACCATTACCACCGGATCGGCAAGATCATGGGATCGAGTGCCGATTATCATCTGCTCGAGCGCGTCGAGCGGCATGTGCAGTCGCTGCTCGGCGAGCGCGTGAACGCCCACCGCTCGCAGTCCTACTATCTCGATGTCACCCATCCGGATGCCAACAAGGGCAATGCGGCGCTGCGACTGGCCGGCCTGCTCGGCGTGCCCGCGGACGAGATGGCCTGCATCGGTGACATGGGCAACGATATCTCCATGCTGCAGATCGCGGGCGTTTCGATCGCGATGGGGAATGCCACCGAAGAGGTCGCGGCGGCGGCACATTTCGTCACCGACACCAATGAGGAGGATGGCTGGGCTCACGCGATGCAGCGCTTCGTGCTGCCACGGGGTCCCGCATCCGTTCAAGCCGGAGGAGCAGCATGAGCGCAGTGACCCAGCCGCCCAAGATCGGACTGGTGCTGGCCGATGTCGACGGCACGCTCGTCACCAAGGAAAAGCTGCTGACCGAGCGTGCGATTCGCGCCGTGCACACCCTCAAGGAGCGCGGTATCCGGTTCGCAATCACCAGCGGCCGTCCGCCGAAGGGCATGGAGATGGTGATCAAGCCACTCGCCATCACCGAGCCGGTAGCGGGCTTCAACGGTGGACTGTTCGTGAAGCCGGACATGACCATCATCGAGGCGAAGACCTTGTCACGTGAGGTGACCGAGCGCACCATCGCAATCCTGCGTGAGCACAAGGTCGATGTGTGGGTCTATGCCGGCGAGGACTGGATCGTTCCGGATGCCGAGGGGCCGCATGTCGCGCGCGAGCAGTGGACGGTGAAGTTCGCGCCCAAGGTCGCCAGCGACTTCGGCAAGGCCCTGGACAGCGCCGTAAAGATCGTCGGTGTGAGCGACGACCTGGAATTGATGAAGAAGTGTGAGAAGGACGTCCAGGAAGCGCTTGGCGACAGCGCTTCGGCGGCACGATCGCAGCCATACTATCTGGACGTGACCCATCCGCGGGCCAACAAGGGCGGTGTGGTCGAAAGCCTGGTTGCGATGCTCGGTATTCCGGCGGCGGAGATCGCGACCTTCGGAGATCAGCCGAACGACGTGCTGATGTTCCGCAAGAGCGGACTGTCGATCGCCATGGGCCAGGCCAGCGACGAGGTGAAGCAGGCGGCGACGCATGTCAGCAGTTCCTCCGAGGAGGAAGGCTTCGCGCGTGGCATCGAGCGTTTCGTGCTGGGTGAAGAGGGAGCCGCCTGATGACCGACGTGGCCGAAGGCCAGGAGTGGGTACTGCCGGATGCGCAGTCGGTGGCGCGTCGCGTCGCGGAGTTCCTGCTGGAGCAGGCGAAGGCAAAGACCGGCGGCCCGTACGTGATCGCGCTGTCGGGCGGCTCCACGCCGAAGAAGCTCTACGAGGTCCTGGCGGCGGCGCCGTTCGCCACCGAGTTTCCCTGGTCGAAAGTGGAACTGTTCTTCGGTGACGAGCGGGTGGTGCCCCCCGACAACGACGACAGCAACTACAACATGGTGAACCACGCCCTGCTGTCGAAGGTGGCGATCCCGTCCGAGCGGGTGCACCGGATGCCGACCGCGGGCGACCCGGCGGAAGCGGCGCGCACATACCAGCGCGATCTTCAGGCGGTCTATGGCAGCGACACATTGCAACCCGGGCGGCCGCTGTTCGACGTCGTGCTGCTCGGCCTCGGTGAGAACGGCCACACCGCGTCGCTGTTTCCCGGCACCGCGGTGCTGGAGGAACGCACCGCCTGGGTTTCGACCTGCACGCCGCATGATGCGCCGCATCGTCGCCTGACCCTTACCTATCCGGCGATCGACAGCAGCGCCCATGTGCTGTTCCTGGTCACCGGCGCCGGCAAGGCGGACGTGCTTGCCAAGGTACGGGCGCGCGATCCGGCGCAGCCGTCGTCTCACATCACCACCAAGGGCGAGCTGATCTGGGTGCTGGACGAAGCGGCGGCAGGACATCCGGCTCGTGGATGATCCGGCCGCCAACCTGAAGCGCGAGGCCGGCGAGCAGGCAGCACTGCTGGTCGAGGGTGGCATGGTGGTCGGCCTCGGCACCGGCAGCACCGCCGCCTTCGTCATCGCAGCCCTTGCCAGGCGCCACCAGGAAGGACTGCGCTTCACCGCCATCGCGACCTCCGAACGTAGCGCCAAGCAGGCCCGTGATCTCGGCATCGAGTTGTCGGATTTCGGTCATCATGACGCGATCGACCTCACCATCGACGGCGCCGACGAGATCGAGCGCGGGTCGCTCAACCTGATCAAGGGTCTCGGCGGCGCCTTGTTGCGGGAGAAGATCGTAGCGGCAGCGAGCCGCAAGCTCGTCATCATCGCCGACGAGCGCAAGATGGTACGGCACCTTGGCGAGCATACCGCGGTGCCGGTCGAGGTCACGCCGTTCGGCTGGGAGTCGACTGCGCGCCAGCTTGGGGTCCTGGGCGCGCGTGTCTCAGCACGCCATGACCGGGTCGGCACCTTGTTCGTGACGGATGGCGGCAACATGATCCTCGATTGCAATTTCGGCGTCATCGACGATCCGGCTGGCCTCGAACGGCGCATCGGCGAAATCGTCGGCGTGATCGAGAGCGGCCTGTTCATCCAGCGCGCTTCCCTTGTGCTGGTAGCAGGCGCGGATGGCGTTGCCCGCTACGAGCGCGCATGAGCGAGCATTTCAAGCCCCGGGTCCTTGTCGTGATGGGCGTGTCCGGGTCCGGCAAGAGCAGCATCGCGCTCAGGCTGCGCGACGAAACCGGCTGGCCGTTCCAGGAGGGTGACGAACTGCACCCCAAGGATAACGTCGCCAAGATGGCGGCGGGCACCCCACTGACCGACGAGGATCGCTGGCCGTGGCTCGATCGCTGCGCCGACTGGATCCGGGAGCGGCTCGAGGCCGGCAGCGGCGGGTTGCTGACCTGCTCGGCGCTCCGCAAGGTCTATCGCGACCGCTTGGGCGAGGGCGTTCCGGGGCTGCAGTTCCTCTATCTGAAGGTGTCGGCGGAGGTACTGCGCGAGCGTCTGCAGAGGCGGCGCGGGCACTACATGCCGCCGTCGTTGTTGCCGAGCCAACTGGCCACGCTGGAGGAGCCCACTACCGACGAACCCGCCCTGGTCGTGCCGGTCGAGCGCACCGTCGACGAGACCGCCGCCGACGTGCTCGCCGTGCTGCGGCGGCTCGACAGCCAGGGCAAGTAGCCGGATTTGCCACCGGACGTCACAGCCACGCGCATCTTCGTGGATGCCGATGCCTGTCCGGTGAAGGACGAGGTGTATCGCGTCGCCACCCGCTACGGGATCCAGGTGTTCGTGGTGTCGAACAGCATGATGAACGTGCCCGCCTCGCCGCTGTTCGAGCGTGTGGTGGTTCAAAGCGGACCTGATGTCGCCGACGACTGGATCGCGGAGCGGGCCGGGGCGCGGGATGTGGTGGTGACGTCCGACGTGCCGCTGGCGGCGCGCTGCGTGAAGGCGAATGCCGCGGTGCTGGCGCCGACCGGCCGGCTGTTCGACGAGACCGCCATCGGCATGGCGCTCGCGACACGCAACCTGATGGACGACCTGCGATCGGCTGGGCAGGTTACCGACGGACCACGGCCATTCTCCGCGAAGGATCGCTCGGCGTTCCTCTCGGCGCTCGATGTCGCGGTCAACCGGGCCCGTCGCGGGCCTCGCCCAAGTGTCAGTCTCGCCGCACCGAGGCACTAGGACGACTGAACCTCTGTAACTTCCGGCGTGCGTCTGCCGAAAGACGGTGCAGCAACAAGGCGGGCCAAGACCCTGCGCAGCACATCGACGAATACCAATCGACCCGATTGCGCCATTGCCGTCATGGGCAAGGTTCCGCGCGCCGGCCGTTCGAAAACCCGTCTCGGCGCGGTAATCGGCGCGGAGGCCGCAGCGGAGTTGAGCGGCTGCTTCATCCGCGACACGACGGACAATATCGCGTTGGCGGCCCGAACCGCGCCGATCCAGGGCTATGTCGCCTACGCCCCGGCGGGCGAGGAAACGGAACTGTCCGCCTACGTCGCCTCGGGCACCGGCTTCCTGCTTGCCGATGGCTGCGGCACGATGCCCGCCGGTGTGTCGGGCTTCGGCCGCTCGCTGTTCGGCGCGATACGCGACCTTCTCGCCGCCGGGCACGGCGCCGCATGCGTGCTGAACTCGGATGGACCGACGCTGCCGACCGAGTTCCTGGTCCGGACCGCTGCACTGCTGGCGCAGCCCGGCGATCGCGCCGTGCTCGGGCCGGCGGAGGATGGCGGCTACTACATCCTCGGCCTCAAGCGCCCGCATGCCGCCCTGTTCCGCGACATCGCCTGGAGCACGCCGGAGGTCGCCGACGCCACCCGCGCCCGCGCCGCATCCGTCGGTCTCGACCTCGTCGAGCTTCCCCCATGGTACGATGTCGATGACAACGAAGCGCTTCTCCGCCTCGGCGCCGATCTTGCCGATCCGGACCATGCGGGCTTCGCGTCCCCCGCGACCCGCGCCTGCCTGCATCGCCTCGGCCTCGGCGGGCGGCAATGACCACATTTTCGCGCCGGGATGAGGTTCTTCTGTCCGTGCTCGGGCTCCTCATCGTCGTCCTGATCCTGGCCTGCCTGGGATTGCACCGTCCCGGTGCCGACAGCGTCGGTTCAGTCGCGCTGGTGAACGGCTTCGTGGCCCTTCTTGCAGCCGCCGCGGTGGTCTTCCTGCTCGCCTGCGGGCTCGTGCTGCGACGTGTTCCTGTCGCCGGTGCGGAAGGCCGGACATTGCTCATCATTCTCGCCATCGCCGCCCTGATGCGCGCCGGCCCGCTACTGGCGCCACCGTTCCTGTCCAGCGACCTCTATCGCTACATCTGGGACGGCCGCGTCCAGCGTGCCGGCATCAATCCGTATCGCTTCATTCCCGCCGACCCCGCACTCGCCGGGCTGCGCGACCGGACGATCTATCCGCACATCAACCGCCGCGACTACGCGCCGACCATCTATCCCCCGGCCGCGCAACTGCTGTTCCGTGGCGCGACACGCATCAGCGAGACGCCGCTGGCGTTGAAATGCGCGTCGGTGCTGATGGAAATCCTCGCCGTCGCCTGCCTTGTCGCCGCCCTGCGCCACGCCGGACTACCGACTGCACGGGTGCTGCTCTACGTCTGGAACCCGCTGGCCGCCTGGACCTTCGCGGGCAACGGTCATGTCGATGCGGCTGCCATCGGCTGCATCGGGATTGCCGTCATGCTGCGTCTTCGTGGCTTGGACGGCTGGAGCGGCGCGGCGCTCGGCATCGCGGTGCTGGTCAAGTTCATTCCGGCGGCCATCGTCCCGGCCTTCTGGCGCGGGCGCTGGCGCTTTGCGATCGCACTGTCCGCGACGATGCTCCTGCTCTACGTCCCGTTCCTCGATGTCGGCTGGAGGCACGTCGTCGGCTTTCTCGGCGCCTATGGCGGCGAGGAGGGGGTACGTGACGGCAGCGGCCTCTGGCTGCTCGCAGGCCTGGCGCGACTGTGGGCACTCCCGGCCGTCACCGTCCCGCTCTACCTGCTGATCGCCGCGGCAGGGCTCGGCATCCTGGCTCTTGCGACCGGACTGCGCCCTGGTGCCGCCACCCGCGCCGGCGATGCAATCTCGGTCGGTGCGCGGGCCGGCAGCCTCGCCGCCGCCGCCTTCATCGTTCTCAGTCCGCACTATCCGTGGTATTTTCCGTGGCTCGGGTTGTTCGCGGTGCTTGCCCCGGCTCTCTCAGTACTCTGGCTCTCCGTGGCGCCACTCGTGCTCTACCTCGATCCCTGGCACGAATTCTTCCTGTGGCCGTCGATCGTCTATGCGCCGGCGATCCTGCTTGCGGTCTTCGATATCCGCGCCGGCATCCTGCCGTTCGGAAACATGCCCCCCAGAGCAGGAAATATTCCCGCATGAGCATCGACATTTCCGCAGAGGTTTCCCCGGGCCCCGATCCGCGCCGCTATTTCGAGCAGATCGATCGGTCCCGTTCGGTAGCGGCCGAGAAGCCGCCCGTCTGCCTGTATCTGGAAGTCACCAACCGCTGCAACCTGCTCTGCGAGACCTGTCCACGCACCTTCGAGGCGCTTGAGCCGCCGGCGGACATGAGCTGGGAGTTGTTCACGCGCATCGTCGATCAGATCCCCAGCCTGCAGCGCTGCGTGCTGCATGGGGTTGGCGAGCCGATGCTGGTGCGCGAGTTGCCGCGCATGGTGCGGTATCTGAAGGATCGCGGTGTCTATGTGCTGTTCAACACCAACGGCACCCTGCTCAACCCAAGGAAGTTCGAGGAACTCGTCGCCACCGGCCTCGATGAACTGCGGGTCTCGCTCGATGCCGCCGACCGCAAGACCTACGCCCTGGTGCGCGGCAAGGATTTCTTCGATCGCATCGTGCGCGACGTCGGCAGGCTGACGCAGTATCAACGTGATACCGGCGCCACCACGCCGCGTGTCTCGCTCTGGCTCACCGGCATGAAGGAGACCGTCCAGCAGCTTCCGGATTTCGTCCGCCTGGCTGCCGAGATGGGCGTGCGGGAGGTGCATCTCCAGCGCCTGGTGTTCGACGAAGACGGCTTCGGCATGGCCCGGGCCGAAAGCTCGCTGTTCGAGCAGACCCAGGCCGAGGAGCAGGCCACGCTCGCCGAGGCGACGGCGCTCGGCCTCGCGCTCGGCGTCACGCTCGATGCCTCCGGTGCCACCGAGCCCGGCCTCAGCCTCAGACAGGCCGACGACGAACAGCCCTGGTCGTTGTGCCGCAGGCCCTGGTCGCTGATGTATTTCACCGCGCACGGTCGCGCGCTGCCTTGCTGCATCGCCCCGTTCTCGGCCCGCGACTACTCCACCTACACGCTCGGCGACGCGACCCAGCAGGACATCCGCGACATCTGGGACGGGCCGGCCTATCGGGACTTCCGCGCGCAGCTGCTCAGCGACGAGCCGCCCAAGCCCTGCCAGGGCTGTGGCCTGCGCTGGAGCCTCTGAGCGGCATGGCGGTACCGGATCCCGCTCAGGTCGCCGCGATCATCCCGGTTTTCGAGGAACAGGGCGCCATCGGTCCCACGTTGCGGCGGTTGCCCCGCGCGGTGGCGGCCTATGCCATCGTCGTCGATGGCGGCAGCCGCGACGGCACCGTGGCGGAGGCCCGCGATGCGGGCGGCATCGTGATTCTCGAGAACCGCCGCGGCTACGGCCGTGCCTGTGCCAGCGGCGTCGACGAGGCCAGGCGTCTCGGGGCGAGCATCGTGCTGTTTCTCGATGGCGACGGCAGCGACGAAGTCGAGCGCGCGGCTGCCATCGTCGGGCCGGTCCTGCGCGACGAGGCCGACTTCGTGCTTGCCTGGAGGTCCGCGCCGGGACGCGAGGCCGGCAGCATGGGCCGCCACCAGGTATTTGCCGGCTGGTCGATCGGCCTGGTCTGCCGCCTGCTGACCGGCACGCGGTATCGCGACATGTCGGCCTTCCGCGCCATCCGCATCGAGGTCCTGGATCGCCTTGGCATGACCGAGATGACCTATGGCTGGAACCTGGAAATGCAGCTCCGGGCTGCCCATGCCGGACTGCGCATCCGCGAGATCGAGCTTCCCTATCGTTGCCGGCTTGCCGGCGCCTCCAAGGTGGCCGGAAACTGGCGCGGCACCCTGCGCACCAGCCTGCGCCTGGCCGCCGTGCTGTCGCGTGCCGGCCGCGCGGTGCTGGCCGACCGCCGCCCCGGGCGGGCCGCCGTGCGATGAGCGGGCACTCAGTGCGAAGGCTTCGCCAGCCCGACTTCGATCACCGCCTCGCGTGGCAGCGGCTGAGCGGATGCCGCTTCGAAATCCGGCAGCGCGTCGAGCTGCTTCACCGAATAGGCGACCGGTTCGACCACGTCTCCCAGCAGCACCATCGCATCGACCGGCACGGCGATCAGCCGGCCGCCTATCCCCAGCCAGCTCCCGTAGCGGATCACCATCTCGATCCCGCCATCCGCACCGCGCACCACGTCGCGCACCGTGCCGAGTGGCTGCTGGCTCGCCACCGGTCGGCGCACATCGCGACCGATCAGCGTGCCGACCCGCACCGGCTGCGGGAACCGCATCGCCGCCGACTGTCGCAGGCTCATGCCTTTCGGGGGTGGCATTCCGCCGGGCGTCCGGCTCTGCGCATGAGGTCGCCGTTCCGGCCGGCTTCACTTCCCGATCCGGCCATCCTCGGCGACCAAAAGCCGCTGCTTCGCGACCTCAAGCGACGCAAGCTGCTGCGCGGCGGCCTCTCGCTCGGGGCGCTATCCCTCCTCACCGGCTGCGACGTCAAGCGCCCGGACTCGGTGCAGGACGCCTTGCTGTCCATCTCGCGCCTGAACGACGGCGTGCAGGCCTGGTTGTTCGATCCCACACGGCTGGCGCCGACCTATTCCCCCAGCCAGGTCCTGGTGCCGCCGAAATTCAATGCCTATTACGACGTCGACAAGGTCAAGCCGGTCGATGCGTCCCGGTGGACGCTGGAAGTGTCCGGCCTCGTCACCGAGCGCAAGTCCTGGACGCTCGCGGAACTCGCCGCCCTGCCGCGGACGGAAATGATCATCAAGCATATCTGCATCGAGGGCTGGGACTATATCGGCGACTGGTCGGGGGTCCGGTTGTCCAGCTTCCTCGAACTGATCGGCGCCGACCGCAAGGCGCGGTATGTCGCGTTCAAGACCGCCGACGATTATCCCAGCAGCATCGACATGGCGACCGCCCTGCATCCGCAGACCATCCTTGCGATGGATTATGCCGGCTCGACCATCACCGACCCATTCGGCTTCCCGCTGCGCCTTCGAATGTCCACGAAGCTGGGCTACAAGAACCCGAAATGGATCACCGCCATCGAGGTCACCAACATCTATCCCGGAGGCTATTGGGAAAATCAGGGTTTCCCCTGGTTCGCCGGGCTGTAGGGTTCCCGCCGAGATCGACGGGGGAAGATATGACGGGCGATTTCCCGCGGCCTGCCAACGGCTGAGCGTCACTGCGTTGCCGCAAGACCTTCCTAAGCTCGATTAAGCATTCGGTAAGGTCTGATGCCCAATATGTGCTGCGACCGCTACGAGGTTCCGCAGTGCCCATCCTGCTATCGCTCTTGCGTAGATGTCTTTTCCGTTTCGGTCTTGCACCGCAACTCGTGCTCGCGTCGCTGCTGATCATGGTCTTTGCCGTGACCGCCGTAGAGGCCTGGACGCTGCGGGCATCGCGGCTGGCGCTGACGGATGCGGCGCATCGCCAGCTCGGTACCAACGTGGTCCTGCTCAAGGAGCTGCTGAGCCCGCTCGGCGAAAAGTGGACGCTGCATGACGGCCGGCTTTCGCTCGGCGGCCATGTCCTGAACGACCGTGAGGATATCGTCGACGCGTTGCGGCATACCGGGGGCGGCACCGCGACCTTGTTCGCAGGTGACGTGCGGATCGCGACCAACATCATCAAGCCGGACGGAAGGAGAGCACTGGGCACCCGGCTTGCTCCCGGTCCGGTGCATGACGCCATCTTCCTGCGCGGCGAAACCTACCAGGGGATTGCCATGATCCTCGGCCGTGCGCATCTCGCGATCTATGAACCGCTGCGCGACGGCAGTGGCCACATCATCGGCATCCTATTTGTCGGAATGCCCCTGATCGAGCTCTATGCGCCGATCACCCGGCTCGTCAGGACCGCGATCGCCGGGACGGTCCTGCTCTCCATCCTCGCCGCCCTGGCAAACTGGCTGGCGCTGCGGCTTGCCCTCAGGCCGCTGCTGCGCCTGGCTGCGACGACACGTTCGCTGGCCGAGGGAAATCTCGCCACGGTGGTCCCGGGGACCGGGCGCCGGGACCAGCTCGGCGATCTCGGACGAGCGCTGGTGGCCCTCCGGGATGGGGCCGCTGCTTCCCTGGGACTGCAGCTGGTCGCGGAAGAGGAGCGCGCTGCGTCGGAGGTCTCGCGTATCGAAGGGATGCGGCGATTGGCCAGAGAGATCGAGGACGAGGCGGCATCGGCGGTGGACCAAGTGGCCGCGGGCATGGAGCGCGTGAGCACGGCCGCGGACGACATGGTTCGATCCGCAGCGGCGGTTGGACGCGACAGCGAGGAGGTCTCGAACGAGGCCAGGCAGATGCTGGACCAGAGCCTGGTCATCGCCGACACGGTCCAGGAGCTTTCGACCACCATGGGCGCGATCGCCGCTCAGGTAGGCTCCGCCAGCGCCGCGACGCGACACGCAGTCAGCGAGAGCCAGGCGAGCAGCAGCGCCATACAGGCGCTGTCGCAGACGGTGGCGCGGATCAGCGACATCACCCGGCTGGTGGCCGACATTGCCAGCAGGACCAACCTTCTGGCGCTGAACGCAACCATCGAGGCGGCACGTGCCGGTGAAGCCGGGCGCGGCTTCGCCGTAGTGGCCTCGGAGGTCAAGTCGCTGGCGTCGCAGACGGCGAAAGCAACCGACGAGATCAACGGTCAGGTCAGGATGATCCACGTCGCGATGAACGACGCGGTCAGGCAGGTCGGCGGCATTTCCACGATTGTTGCCGACGTGGACCGTATCGCCGCTGCCATCCTCGATGCGATCGAGCGGCAGTCGTCGGCGGCCATCGACATCGCCCGGGCGGTCACCGCGACCGCCGAGGGCACGCGTACCATGTCGGACCGGCTCTCGATCGTCTCGAGGGAGACGATCCTCTCCAAGACGCGGGCTGCCGACGTCCTGGATCAGGCCGGCAAGACCCGCCACGCCGTCTCGACGCTGCGCAACGACCTGGTGCGGGCGATACGTGCCTCTGCCCCCGAATTGAACCGCCGCGGGGACACGCGGTTGCCGATGCAACAAGCGGCCCGTCTGACGGGGGACGGCCTGCCGGATGGGGCGACGGAGGTCGAACTGCTCGACATCTCCGCCAGCGGCGCCTTGCTCTGTATTCCAGCTCATTTGCGGCCGCGAGGAAGACTGGCTCTGGCCCTGCCAGGGTTGCTGTCAGGGTCCGTTGCTGCCGAAATCGTCGGGCAGGCTGCCGATCAGTTGCGTGTACGCTTCGTGCTCGATGGATCCACAAGGGGACAGCTGCAACGCGCACTGGACCAGAACGTCCACCGATCGGTCCCCGCCGCCGCCTGAGCCATCGCGGCAGCCGCACGCTCCGGCCCGGACTGCACAAGCGGGTGAGAGCCGGAGCGAACGTGCCTGCGGAAACGAAAGCGCTTACCCTGTCGCGTACCGGTCGGGCACGTTGCTGGCGGGATGGAGCGGATAATGACAGGCGACCTCGTGGAGCGCCTCGTCCGGGGCGGGCACGAGCGGACGCAGGGCCGGGATCTCCACACTGCAGCGCGCCTCGGCCTTCGGACAGCGCGTGTGGAACCGGCAGCCGGGCGGCGGTGAGACCGGGCTCGGCACATCGCCCTTGAGGATGACCCGGGACCGGGCTCCCGCGCTGACCACCGGTTCCGGCACCGCGGTGATCAGAGCCGCCGTGTAGGGATGCGCCGGTGCGTGCAACACGCTGTCGGTCCCACCGCGCTCGACGATGGCGCCGAGATACATCACGGCAACCGACGATGCGATCTGCCGCACCACGCTGAGATCGTGCGCGATGAAGATGTAGGTCAGGCCCAGGGTTTCACGCAGGTCGGTGAACAGGTTGATGATCTGCGCCTGGATCGACACGTCGAGTGCCGAGACCGGCTCGTCGGCAACGATCAGGCTGGGCTGCAAGGCAAGCGCGCGGGCGATGTTGATACGCTGGCGCTGGCCGCCGGAAAACTCGTGCGGATAGCGGTCGAGCGCGCTGATCGGCAGGCCGGTCAGGTCGAGCAGGTCGCGCAGCCGCTGTGCGATGAAGCTGCGGTCGTGCGGGGCGCCGCTTGGCTGCCTGTGCACGCGCATCGGCTCGGACAGCAGGTCGGCGATACGCCGGCGCGGGTTGAGCGACGCATAGGAGTCCTGGAACACCATCTGCATGCGCGGGCGCAGGCGGCGCAACGCGCGCTCGCTTCGCGTCGTGATATCCTCCCCCTCGAACAACACGCGGCCGCTGCTGCTCTGGGTCAGGCGCAGCAGGCAACGGCCGAGGGTGGACTTGCCGCAGCCGGACTCGCCCACGATGCCGAGCGTCTCCCCGGGCATGACGTGAAGCGAAACGTTGTCCAGAGCCCGCAGCGTGCGCCGCGACTGCCCAAACAATCCTCCTCCGGCGACCCGGTAGTGCTTGCCCAGCGAGCGCGCTTCAATAATTGGCGTCATGCCTGCACGGGCTCGGGCGCCGCGAGCACGCAGGCGATATCCTGCTCGCCGCGCCGGACCATTGGCGGGGTCTGCTCGCACTGCGCATGCGCCTGCGGACAGCGCGGCCGGAACGGACAGCCCGCCGGGCGTTCGGCGGGGCTTGGCGGCTGTCCCGGGATGGACAGCAGCCGGCTCGGGCGCACCCCATGCAGGGGCGGGATCGAGGCAAGCAGCGCGCGCGCGTAGGGGTGGCCGGGATGCGCGAAGATGTCGCCGGTCGGGCCACGCTCGGCGACGTTGCCGGCATACAGCACCAGCGTTCGGTCGCAGGTTTCGGCGACGACGCCCATGTCATGCGTGATCAGCAGCACCGACGAGCCGAAATTGTGCCGGAGCCGCCGCAGCAGGTCGAGGATCTGCGCCTGCACCGTCACGTCGAGCGCCGTGGTCGGCTCGTCGGCGATCAGCAGCGAGGGGTTGCAGGACAGCGCCATGGCGATCATCGCGCGCTGCCGCAGTCCGCCGGAAAGCTGGTGCGGATAGCGGTCGGCGGCACGCCTCGGATCCGGCACGCCCATCTCGCCGAGAAGGTCGATGGTGCGCGCACGGGCGCCGGCGCGGCTCAGGCTCTCATGAGCGCGGATCTGCTCGTCGATCTGCCAGCCGATGGTGTGGACCGGCGTCAGCGCCGTCATCGGGTCCTGGAAGATCATCGCGATCTCGCGGCCACGCAGGCGACGAAGTGCCCGCGCGCCGAGTCCGACCAGCTCCTGGCCCTTGAAGAGCATCGAGCCGGTGATGCGGGCCCCCGGCACGTCGATCAGCCCCATGATGGCGAGTGCCGTCATGCTCTTGCCGGATCCCGACTCGCCGACGATGCCGAGGATCTCGCGCGGCGCCAGCGAGAAGCTGAGGTTCTCGACGATGCGGATCATGCTGCCCTGGGAGCCGGGCAGCGCGATCGTCAGGTCGCGGGCGGCGAACAGCTCATCCTGCATCGCGCACCCTGGGATCGAGCAGCACATACAGGATATCGACCAGCGCGTTGGCCAGCACGACGAACACCGCCGAATACATCACCGTCGCCATGATCAGCGGCAGGTCCAGGTTGGACAGCGCCTGGTAGGTCAGCCGTCCGACGCCCTGCAGGCCGAACACCACCTCGGTCAGCAGCGCGCCGCCGCCGACCAGCTGCGCGAAATCCAGCCCGAACAGGGAGACGAAGGTGATCATCGAGGTGCGCAGCCCGTGCCGGAACAGCACCCGGCTGGCCGACAATCCCTTTGCCTGCGCGGTGCGCATGAAATCCTCGCTGTAGGCGGCGACGAGATCGGCACGCAGCACGCGGCCGTAGATGCCGATGAACAGGATCGCCAGCGTGATCCACGGGATCACCAGCACCTTGAACCAGCCCACCGGATCCTGCGTCAGCGGCACGTAGCCGAGGCCGGGCACCCAGGAGAACATCCAGCTGTCGTGCATCCGGCTCTGGGTGACGAGGTTGATGACTTCGCCGAGCCAGAATACCGGCATCGAAATCCCGATCAGGCCCAGGATCATCAGCCCGCGATCCACCAGGCTGCCGCGCAGTGCGGTCGCCAGCGTGCCCATGCCGATCGAGGCCAGCACCCAGACGATGGCGGCACCGAACACCAGCGACAGCGTGACGGGGGCGGCGCGGAACACCTCCGGCACCACGCGCTCGCCATGGTCGACGAAAGAGGTCAGGTCGCGGGTGACGAACAGGCTGACCATCATGCGCTCGTACTGCACCGGCAACGGCCGGTCGAAGCCATACTGGTGCCGGATCAGCGCCATCGTCTCGGGCGAGGCGTTGCGGCCGGCGATACGCGCGGTCGGATCGGCGCCGGGGGTTGCGAAGAACACCAGGAATACCAGCACGCTGATGCCGAACAGCACGAGGACCGTCTGGCCGAGGCGACGCAGCAGCGCCATCGCCATCAGCCGCGCCTCCGGCTGGTCTCGCGCACGTCGAGCGCGTCGCGCAGCCCGTCGCCCAGGATGTTGAGCGCCAGCACCGTCAGCACGATGGCGAGCCCCGGCGCGATCGCCACCATCGGCCGGGTGTAGATCAGGCCCTGGCCGTCCTGGATGATGGTGCCCCAGCTCGCCGCCGGCGCCTGCACGCCGATCGACAGGAACGACAGCGCGCTCTCCGCCAGCATCGCCAGTGCCATCAGCAACGGCGCCAGCACGATCAGCGTGGAGCTGACATTGGGCAGGATGTCACGCAGCAGGATGCGCCCCCGCGGGACGCCGAGGCCACGGGCGGCGAGCACGAATTCGCTGCGACGCAGCGTGAGCACGCGGCCGCGTATCGGACGCGCGGCATACGGGACATAGACCAGCGCGATGATCCCGATCGGCAGCAGCAGGTTGTCGCTCCGGATGGTGAACGGGCCGATGCGCAGGCCCTGGCTGATGGTGACGATGGAGAGCGAGATCGCGAACAGGTAGACCGGGATTGCCCACATGATGTCCATCAGCCGCGACAGCGCCGCATCGACGACGCCGCCAAAGAAGCCGGAGACGATGCCGACGAACGCCGCCATTAGGATGCAGAGCACGGTGGCGGCGGCGCTGATCAGCAGCGAGTTGCGGCCGCCATACAGCAGCCGCGCCATCACGTCGCGTCCCTGGCTGTCGGCACCGAGCAGGTAGGCGGACGGATGCCAGGTCGGCGCCAGCGGCGTGAGGCCGAGATGCAGCGGGTTGTCGTTCGGCTGCATCACCGCGAGTTCCTGGCCATGCACCATGACGGTGGCGGCTACGTCGCTCTGGAAGGGGTCGGTGTGCGCGATATCTTCCGCATAGACAGGTGCCAGCACGCAGGCGGCGATGATCAGCAGCAGCCCCGCCAGCGCGATCATCGCGGCGCGGTCGCGCAGCAACGTCGTCATGGCGGTGGTCCAGGGACCGGAGCGGCGGGTGGCGGGATGTGTCGCGCTCATTGCACCCAGACCTGCGAGAACAGCATGTGGTAGATGCCGGCGTTGACGTAGTGGCCGAGGCGCCTCGACACGAAGTCGACATAGCGGCGCTGCACCAGGGGCGCCACCGGAGACTGCTCCATGACGCGGCGGTCGATGGCGCTCCAGAGCGCCGCGCGCGAGACGGTATCGGGCGTGGCGTTGGCGCGGTCGAACATCGCCTGCACGGCCGGATCGCAAAATGCGGATATATTGATCGACGAGTTCGAGCCGGGATGGATGTTGCGGCAGTCGAAAAGAACCTGCAGGAAGTCCGCGGGTCCGGGATAGTCCGCATCCCAGCCGGTCAGGCTGATCTGCACCTTGTTGGCGCTGTTCTGGATGTAGTTGAACTGCACCGCCGGCGTGATGCTGCGGACCTCCGCGTCCCAGCCGATCCGAGACAGCGTCTCGCGGAGGTTTTCGCCGAGGGCGTCCTCGTTGCGGCTGGCGTTCACCACCAGGATCACCCGCATGCCCCGGGTGCCGCTGGCCGCCACCAGCGCGCGGGCCCGGACGGGATCGGGCCGCAGGCGATCCGGGCTGCCGGCGCCGAGCGACGGACAGTCGGGCACATGGCCGGTGATGCCGCGTGGCAGCATGGTGCAGGCCGGCAGCATCGCGCCAGGGCCGCCCATGAACAGCACCGCCGCCCTGCGATCGACCGCGAGATTGACCGCCTGTCGCGCAGCCAGCCGGTCGAACGGCGGCTGGCGCGTGTTCATCGCAAGGTAGTACAGGCTCGGCAGGTCGAAGACATGAACCTGTGCGGTATAGCGTCCGGCTATCTCGCCGAGCCGGTCGAGCGGCTTGTTCTCGTACATCCAGTCAAACTGGCCATTCTCGATGGCGGTGATCTCGGCTTCCTCGTCGAGGCCGTAGTCGAGGCGGATCCTGTCGACATGGCCATCCGGCTGCGCCACCGCGTCCCATTCGTGGAAATAGGGATTGCGGTCGAGCAGCATGCCGTGATGCGGGTCGTACGAGACGATGCGGTAGGCGCCGGTGCCTGGCAAGGGGGTGTCGCCGGCGTCGTGCGGCGGCGCGCTCGCTGGCAGGATGCTGGCGTGGGTCCAGGCAAGCTTGTCGAGGAATTCCGGGTCCGCATGCACCAGGCGGATGGTGATACCGCGGATCGCGGGGTCGGTCACCACGCCACCCGCAAGCGTGCAGTCCGCCGGTGACCGCAGGCATGCCTGGGCGCCGACGATATTGCCATAGAAACTGCCCGCGGTCGGACTGCCAGCCTTGAAGATGCGTCGCAGCGACGCGGCGACGTCGTCCACCGTCAAGGACTGGCCGTTGGAGAAGCGGATGCCGGGACGGAGGATGAAGCGATAGGTGCGACCTGCGTCGGTTGGTACCGGCAGCGCCTCGGCGAGGTCGGCGACCGCATTGTCGGCTCCGGCCGCCTTCGGGAAAGTCGCCAGTCCATCATAGACGGCGGCAAACAGCTCGGTGCTTTGGCTGTTGTAGGAGATCTGCGGATCGAGCGTGTCGACGCCGCTGCTGGCGGTGAGATGCAGCGTGCCGCCACGATGGAGATCGACGGCGAGTGCGGCGGCCGGCATCGCGACCGCCATCATCGCCGCCGCCGCCAGCCACCTCACCGGACCCAGACCTGGGAAAACAGCATGTGAGTCAGCAACGTGTAGGTGTAGTGGCCGAGCCGGCGCGACACCAGGTCGACATACTTGAACTGTATCAGCGGAGCCGCCGCCGAGAGCTTCATGACCTGCCGCCCGGCCTGCGCCCAGAGTGCGTTGCCGGCTGCGGGATCGGTGACCGAGATGCGTCCGGCCCGATCCATGGTGGCCTGCAGATGCGCATCGCAGACGCCGGAGATGTTGATCGAGGAATCCGAGCCGGGATGGAAATTCTCGCAGCCGAACAGGTCGTCGAGGAAATTCGAGGGCGCCGGGTAGTCGGCATACCAGTCGGTGAGGCTGATCTGCACCTTGTTGCTGGTGTTCTGGATATAGTTGAAGGCAACGGAGTCGGTCACGAACTTGACCGAGGTGTCGTAGCCGATCTGCTGCAGGGTGTTCTGCAGATACAGTCCCATCGAGACATCGATGGCGCGGTTGGGCGCGATCAGCGTCACCTTGGCGCCCTTGGTGCCGCTTGCCTCGACCAGCGCGCGGGCGCGGGCGAGATCGGGCTTCTGCCAGGCTGGCACGGAATGATCGGGGTCCGCGCCGCTGCTGTAGAAGCAGCGGTCGATGCGGCCGGGAATACCGGTCGGCACCATTTCGCAGAGCGGATCGGCCACCGCGCTGCCGCCGAACAGTATTGCCATGGCCCGGCGATTGACCGCGTAGTTGACCGCCTGCCTGGCCTCCAGGTTGTCGAACGGCGGCAGGTTCATGTTCATGGGCATGTAGAAGATCGCGAACATGTTCTGGATGTGGACCTGCGACGCGTAGCGATCGCCGAGCTCGGCCAGCCGGTCGAGCGGCTTGTTGTTGAACATCCAGTCGTATTGGCCATTCTCGACGGCGGTGACCTGCGCTTCGTCGCCCAGGCCGAAATCATACTGGATCCGGTCGACATAGCCCTCCGGTTGGGCGACGGCGCTCCACACCCGGAAATACGGGTTGCGTTCCAGCACCATGCCATGATTTGGGTCGAACTCGGTGATCTCGTAGGGCCCGGTAGCGGCTGCGGGCACGTTGCCGAGATCGTGGCCGGGCGTATCGGCGGGTACGACGGAGGCGTGCGGCATCGCCAGCTTGTCGAAGAACTCGCCATCCGGCTGGGTCAGGTGGAAGGTGACGGTGCCGGCCGCATCATCCGCCTCGACGCCGCCCGCGAGCGTGCAATGAAGCGCATCCTTGAGGCAGTGCGCCGCGCCGACGATGCCGCCGTAGAAACTTCCCGCCGTCGGGCTGCCAACCTTGAAGATGCGCTGCATCGTCGCCAGCACGTCGCTCGGCCGTACCGGCTGGCCGGTGGAGAAGCGCACACCCGGGTGCAGATGGAAAACATAGGTGCGGCCGCCATCCAGCGGCGTCGGCAGGCTGTCGGCGAGGTCGGGCACGACGACGGCGCTGCCTGGACCGTCCACATGGGCGTAGGTGGTCAGGCCGTCATTGGTGACTGCGAAGATCTGCGCGTTGGTGCTCACGTAGTTGATCTGCGGATCGAGCGTGCCGCCGCTGGCATCCGCGGTCAGCCGGAGCGTTCCGCCGCGATGCGCGGACTGGTACGGCGAGGCGGCCGGGTCTGCGGCGAAGGCGTTCCCGGCCATCACCGGCAGAGCGACCAGCAGGCATCGCAGAAGCGGCGGACGCACCTAGCTGTCCAGCGTTCGCAGCCTGGCCGCGATATCCTGTGGACTGGCCGCCCCGTCGATGAATTCCCGGAACCGTCCGGTCTTGTCCATCACGTAGAGGATCGAGCTGTGGTCCATCGAGTAGCCGCCGGTCTTCTCGTCGTGCCGCGCGGCGTAGACGCGATACTCGCGTTCGGCGGCCTCGATCTGCGCCGGCGTTCCGGTCAGGCCGACGATCTGCCGGTCGAACAGGCCGGTATATCGGCCCATCGCCGCCGGCGTGTCGCGCGCGGGGTCGACGGTGATGAACACCGGCGCGATGTCCGCCCTTTTCGCCTTCATCAGGTCGAGGGCGTTGGCGATATTGTTGAGTGCGGTGGGGCAGGCGTCCGGACAGTGCGTGTAGCCGAAATAGACCAGCATCCACTTGCCGTGGAAATCCGCATCGCTGACCGAGCGCCCGTCCGGAGCGGTGAGGTTGAACGGGCCGCCCAGTGCCGGAGGGGCGCTGTCGCCCGATGGTGCGCCGAACGGATGCAGGATGGTCGAGGGATCGACCAGCGCCAGGCCGCCCATTGCCAGAAGCAACGCGGCGCCGATACCGGCAAGGGAAGCGGCGGCACGGTTCAATGCGCGTCGCCCCAGCTATGGCCGTGCCCGGTCTCCACCACCAGCGGCACCGACAGGCTGGCGGCGCCCTCCATCACCCGCTTGGCGAGCGCCTGCAGCGCTTCGGCCTCGCTCTCCGGCGCCTCGAACAGCAATTCGTCATGCACCTGCAGCAGCAGCCGTGCGGCGAGCCCCGCCTCGGCCAGCGCCGCCGGCAGCCGCACCATCGCGCGCTTGATGATGTCGGCGGCACCGCCCTGCAGGGGCGCGTTGCTGGCCTGTCGCTCGGCATATCCCCGTCGGGCGGGGTTCTTTTCTGCGATCCCGGGGATCCAGCAGCGCCGCCCGAACGGGGTCAGCACGTAGCCGTGCAGGCGGGCTTCCTCGCGCGTGCTTTCCATGAAGTCGCGTATGCCCGGGTAGCGCGCGAAATAGGCGTCGATATAGCTGCGCGCCTCGCCCGGCGGGATGCCAAGCTGGCGGCCCAGTCCGAAGGCGCTGATGCCGTAGATGATGCCGAAATTGATCGCCTTGGCGCGGCGGCGGGTGGCGGAGTCCATGCCTTGCATCGGAACCCCGAACACCTCGCTGGCGGTACGCGCATGGATGTCCTGGCCCTCGGCAAACGCCTCCTTCAGCGCCGGGATGCCGGCGACATGGGCCAGCAGGCGCAGCTCGATCTGCGAATAATCCGCAGAGACCAGCACGTGGTCGGGGGCAGCGATGAAGGCGCGGCGGATGCGGCCGCCCTCCTCGGTGCGGATCGGGATGTTCTGCAGGTTGGGTTCGTTCGACGAGAGACGCCCGGTCGAGGTGATCGCCATCTGGAACGAGGTGTGCACGCGCTGGGTGGTCGGATTGATCTCCTCGACCAGCGCATCGGCGTAGGTGGATTTCAGCTTGGCGAGCTGGCGCCATTCCAGGATGCGCGCCGGCAGGTCGTGGCCTTGCTCGGCGAGCGCCTGCAGCACCGAGCTGTCGGTACCCCAGGCACCGGTCTTCATCCGCTTGCCACCGGGCAGCGACATCTCATCGAACAGGATCTCGCCGAGCTGCTTGGCGCTGCCGAGGTTGAAGCTGCGGCCGGCGAGGCGGTGGATCTCGGTCTCCATCACCGCCATGCGCTGCGAGAAATCCTCCGACAGCCGGCGCAACTCGACCGCATCGACGCTGATGCCGGCCTGCTCCATGTCGGCCAGGATGCGTATCAGCGGCCGCTCGAGCTGCTCGTAGAGGGCGAGCGATCTGTTCGGGCGCAGCAAGGGCCGCAGCGTGCGCCACAGCCGCAGGGTGACGTCGGCATCCTCTGCGGCGTAGTCGGTGGCACGCTTGAGATCCACGCGGGCAAATGGGATGCGGTTGCGGCCGGTGCCGGTGACCTGGTCGTAGGTGACCGGAGTATGTCCGAGATGCCGCGCGGACAGCTCGTCCATGCCGTGCCCGTGGCTGCCGGCCTCCATCGCGTAGGAGATCAGCATGGTGTCGTCGATCGGGCTCGCACGCGGGGCGCCGGCGTGCTCCAGCACCAGCAGGTCGAACTTGGCGTTCTGCAGCACCTTCAGCGTGCCGGGATCGGTCAGCAGCGGGGCCAGCGCCTCGATCGCAGCCCTGCTCTCGATCTGCGCGCCGACCGGATTCTCCAGGTCGCCGTCATGCAGCAAGGGCACGTAGCAGGCGCGTCCTGGTGTCGATGCGAGGGAAAAGCCGACCAGGTTGGCGCGCATCGGATCCAGCCCGTCGGTCTCGGTGTCGATGGCGCACACCCCGGCGGCCTGCGCCTCGGCGATCCAGGCCTGCAGCACCGCGAGATCGGTGACGGTCTCGTAGCCGGCGAACGGCACGCTCTCCGAGCCGGCGGCGACGGGGACGGCGGGTGTCCCCGCCGGTGCCGCGGGAACTGCTTGGCCATCCACCCCGAGGCGCTGGCTGATCGAGCGGAAGCCCATGCCGTCCAGCCAGGTGGCGAGGCGCGGCGGATCGGGCTGCGCGAAACCGAGCTCGCGTATCGGCAATGGCAGCGGCGCGTCGTCGCGCAGGATCACCAGCCGGCGGGAGATGCGAGCGGCCTCGGCATGTTCGATTAGCATGTCGCGCCGCTTGGACGGCTTCATCGACGGCGCCGCCGCGAGGATGGCCTCGAGGTCGCCGAACTCGGCCACCAGGGTGCTCGCGATCTTCGGCCCGATGCCCGGCACGCCGGGGACGTTGTCGACGCTGTCGCCCATCAGCGCCTGCACCTCGATCACCTTGTCCGGACCGACCCCGAAGCGGTCACGCACCTCGGCCTCGCCGATCGGCTTCTGCTTGATCGGGTCCAGCATGTCGACACCGGGCCGGATCAGCTGCATCAGGTCCTTGTCGGACGAGACGATGGTGCAGCGGCCGCCGGCCTCCACCATCGCCTTCGCATAGGCGGCGATCAGGTCGTCGGCTTCCCAGCCGGCAAGCTCGATGGCGGGGATGCCGAACGCGGCGGTGGCGTCGCGTACCAGGGCGAATTGCGGGATCAGCTCGGGCGGCGGCTCCGGACGGTGCGCCTTGTAGTCGCCGTACAGCTCATTGCGGAAGGTGAGGCGGCCGGCATCGAAGATGACCGCGAGATGGCTGCCGACATGGTCGCGCAGGAAGCGCGCCAGCATGTTGGTGAAGCCGTACACCGCGTTCACCGGGGTGCCGTCGGCACGGTTCATCGGCGGCAGCGCGTGGAAGGCGCGGAAGATGAAGCCGGAGCCGTCGATCAGGACGAGATGCGCGTCCGCGAGCGTGTCGGGCGCGATTTCCGCCTCGATCTCGATAATTTCCGTCACTTCAGGCTCCGGCACAGGCGGATCAGTGGCCGGTATCGCCGGCGTCGGCCGCGTTCTGGTCGAGGACGTAGACCCGCGAGCAGTACGGGCAGAAGGTCTGGCTCTCGACGATGCGCAGCCAGACGCGCGGATGGCCAAGCGGCCCGTCGCCGCCGTCGCAGGCCACCACCCGGCTGTCGACGACGATGGTCTCGATCTCGCCGAGCTGCGGGGTAGGGGTAGATGCGCCGAACGGCATGGATGCGCCTCGTCTGTGGCCGGTATGATCGGGCGATGATACGCAGGAAGACCGTGCGCATAAACCTCCGTCTCCCGCCAGTCGTCCGGCTGTCTCGCCTGCTGCTCGCCCTGCCGCTGCTGGCGGCCTGCGCCGGCGGCCCCTCCAGGACCGATGCCGCCCACCTCGTCGCATGGCGCGCGCACGCCGCCGATCGCCGGCTGGTGCCGCCCGATCTAACCTGGACGCTGACCGATGGCGCACGCATGCCGGTGCGGGCGTGGCTACCGCCCCCGGGTCGCACGCGCGCCGTGGTGCTCGCCCTGCACGGCTTCAACGACAGCCGGGACGCCTGGGAGCTGGCTGGTCCGGCGCTGGCGGGGCAGGGTATCGCGGTATTCGCGCCGGACCAGCGCGGCTTCGGTGCGGCGCCCGGGCGTGGGCGATGGCCCGGCACCGACCGGCTGGTCGACGACGCCGCGCAGATGGCGCGCTTGGCTGCCGTCGCCGAGCCGGGCCTGCCGCTCTATGTGATGGGCGAGAGCATGGGCGGTGCGGTGGCGCTGTGCCTGGCTGCGCGGTCCGACCATCCGGTGTTTGCCGGCGTCGTCCTGCTGGCGCCTGCAGTGTGGAGCAGCACGCAGATGAGCCCGCTGCTGACCGCCTCGCTCTGGGCCGCTTCCACCTTTACCCCGGACTGGAGCCTGACCGGCCGCGAGGTCTCGTTGCATGTGGTGGCGAGCGACAACCTCGCTGCCCTCTACCGGCTCTCCTACGACCCGCTCACCCTGGTGGGCAGCCGGACCACGGCCTTGCGGGGCCTGGTGCAGTTGATGACGCAGGCGGCGGGGGATGCGTCGAGCGTGCGGGGCAGGGTGCTGATCGCCTACGGCGCGCATGACGATCTGGTCCCGGCCGCCGCCATGGCCGCCACCTGGCGCCGGCTGCCGGCCTTGGTGCGACGGGCCTACTACCCGCGCGGCTACCACCTGCTGATGCGTGACATGGGCCGTGCCTCGGTGATCGGGGACGTGGTGTCCTGGATCCAGGATCCCGATCGCGCGCTGCCCTCGGGGGCGGATGTCGCAGCGGCGGCCTGGACCGCCGGCGCCGGCTGGGAGACCCGGGTGCCGCTGTTGCTCCCGGCCGGGCTGGACGGCCTCGCCGGCGGCGGCTGAGACTTGGCAGGGCGGGCTCGCCGGGCTATGCAACCCGGGCGGGACCCGTAGCTCAGCTGGATAGAGCGTCGCCCTCCGAAGGCGAAGGTCGAAGGTTCGAATCCTTTCGGGTCCGCCACCAAATTCCATGATCACAGCGACTTGGATGGCGCTTTCGCTCTGGTGTGCCGCCCTCAGGGCGCAGAGCACGCTCCAGAGGTCAGTGGGCGGCGACGGTCCCCGACGGCTGCGACAGGAGAAGGCAGAGCGCCGCAATGTCCGCGGCGGGACGTGCCTTGCTGAAGAGATAGCCCTGGGCTTCGACGCAGACGCCAATCTGCAGTTGCCGCAACTGCTCCTCGGTCTCGACGCCCTCGGCCAGCGTGATCATGCCGAGGGTCTCGCACAGGTCCGTCACCGCGGTCACGATCGCATTGCATTCCTGGCCGGTTCCGAGGCCCTCGATGAAGGAGCGGTCGATCTTGACTTTGCTGAACGGGAACCTCCGCAGCGAGTTGAGCGAGGAATATCCGGTACCGAAATCATCCATTGAGATACTGAGCCCGAGATCGCGCAGCTTGTGGAGGATGATGAGTGTTCCTTCGGTGTCGTCGAGCATGACGGTCTCGGTGATCTCGATCTCGAGCCGGTCCGACGCCAGTCCTGAAGATTGCAGTGCGGCGGACACGTCCTCCACCAGGGTCGGGGAGCCAAGCTGGATGGGCGACACGTTGACCGCGACGCCAATCCGGCCGGGCCACGTGCTTGCGTCCTTGCAGGCCTGGTTCAGTACCCACCTGCCGATCGGTATGATGAGGCCTGTCTCCTCGGCCAGCGGAATGAAGTCGCCAGGAGGCACCAGGCCGCGCTGCGGATGGTTCCAGCGCAGAAGGGCTTCAAAGCCGATCACGATGCCGGCCTTGATGTTCATGAGCGGCTGGTAATAGACCTCGAACTGCTTCTCGATGATGGCCTTGCGGAGGTCGATCTCCAGCGTCCGCCGGGCCTGCATGGTGGCATCCATGCCCTGCTCGAAGAAACGGTAGCTACCCCGTCCGGCCGCCTTCACAGCGTAGAGCGCCGTATCCGCATTCTTCAGGAGCTGGTCCGGATCGCGTCCATCCCGGGGAACGAGGGCAATACCGACGCTGGTTCCGACGACGACCTGCTGGCCTTCAAGCTCGTAGGGCTCGCTCAGCACCTCGATCAGCCGGTTGGCGAGCACGGTCGCGTCCTGCGGCTGGTCGAGGCCGGACTGCACGATGGCAAATTCGTCGCCGCCCAGGCGGGCGACCGTATCGATCGCGCGCACCTGTTGCTTCAGGCGGTGGCTGACTTCCTGCAGCAGGGCATCACCCACCGGGTGGCCGTGGGTGTCGTTGACTGCCTTGAAACCGTCGAGGTCAAGACAGAGGAGGGCGGAGGTCTCACCGCGCAGGCTGCGCGCCACCGCCTCGCGCAGACGCTCGTGGAACAGCAAGCGGTTCGGCAGGCCGGTCAGGGCGTCATGGTGCGCCATGTGGCTGATCTTGGCCTCGGCAAGCCGTCGCTCGGATATATCCTCCAGGGTCAGCAGCCAGCCGTCGCCCTTGATCGGAACGTAGCTTACTGCCAGCGTACGGTCATCACGCAGGTGTACGCTGCAGCCGCCGGGCTGCCCGACGGCTACCAGTTCTCGCAGGCCCAATGAGAGAGACTCGACATCATTCTGCGGCAGCGCCGCATGCGCGAGGATCTCCTCGATGGTCGAGCCGGCGGCGACATCGCCGTGATCGAGGGCGAGCATCTCGGACAAGCGGTTGTTCGCCACGATAAGTCTGCCGGCATGGTCGAACATGCAAAGCGCCTGTGACATGTTGCCGAGCGCTGCGCTAAGACGGCCATTCTGGATACCCATTTCCCGGTCCGCAAGCGCCCGTTCGTGCGCCAGTTCCAGCATGGCCTCCGCCTGGTGCCGGGCGCCTTCCGCGCGTGCGAGGGATCGCTCCTGCGCCACCTGTCCGGACACGTCGGCGATGGTCAGGATGCAGCGTTCCGCACCAAGCTTGACCAGGGTGCAGGACAGCACGCGGGTCTCGCTGACGAATACCCGGTGGTTCTCGCACACGTTGCCGTATTCCGCTGGAAACGCTTCGATCAGGCTGCGGAGTTCCGGCGCGTATGGCCCCATGATCTGGAACAGGTTGCCCGACCAATCCCTCGAGATTGGCAGGAGCAACTGCATCGCCAGCGGATTGATCAGACCGAAAGCTCCGTCGGCAGTAATCTCGGCGACCCCCAGGGGACAGGCGTAGATAAACTTCAGGAGGTCCTCGTTCTCGCTCGCGAGGGATATGCTTGCGATGCTATCCACCGACCATGCTCCGGTCGACGAGGATCCAACGGCGTGATGCGGCGGCGCCCTGCAGCAAGCGCAGGCGAACCGGGGTCGGGCGCATCCGGAAGGTCAGCATGTAGTTTATGACTGTATCGAGTTCCTTCTCGTCCTCGAAACGCTGCGCCACCATGAAGTTGTTCATGCACTGTGCAATGCTCAGGAAGAAGTGCGAGCCGATCACCGAGGCTGCGGGCAATCCTGCAAGTCTGGCCTCCGTTCTGTTGTATGCGACGACCAGTCCCTCCTGGTCGAGGGCGACCACACCATACGGCAACATGTCGGTCTCTTCGCTGGATAGCGTCTCAAGCCTTTCGAGATCGATATCAACGAACCCGTCACAGATTGATGTGGCTTCAAGCATCTCGACATCCTTCGCTTGGACGAGACGCGAAAGGGCAGCCTCGCCGATGTCGCGCTCGCCTGGGTGTTCTGGTATTGCCGGTGACGCCAGGAAATGAAGGTGTCAAACATCAGTATGGACCGGTGTCGTTAACAAGTCCTTACCTCTGGATGCGTGAACAGCCACGTTCGGCCGGTCCTGCATCAACAGCCTTCGCTTCCCGAGGAGATTGCCGCGCCGGCAGGCGACGCGCACCGCATCTTCCAGCGCATGCGCCAGCGAGACCTCAGGAAGGTCTGGCTGGTTAAGGATCGCGCCCACGCCGCCGGTCCGTCTCAGATTTCCGCGCGGAGGCGCAAGATCACCGTGTTGCGAAAGCTCTGCAGGATGGAGGATCTGGCGTCGGGTGTAGGCAGGATGCGCCGGCCCTCGCAATTCGATGGCCAGACGACCAGCATGAGCTAGGCGTCCACTCCCGAACACCACAAGTCCAGAACGATCAAAATGCCTGGTTCGAGTACCGTGCGGTTAGAGTTTCCTTCATCCCGGCCGCGCAGCTTCATCGGATGAAGACCGATGATCGCATGACCGTTCCTCCCCTCCCGGGGGCCGACCTACACACATCGTCGATCGTCTATCTGCCGATGCTGTGCCTCGGCCTGCTGGGCTTCGGCTTGGGCTTGATCTTCTACCGCAACGCGCCCGGATCGGACCTGATGGTGTTCCACACCGCCGGCCGGCTGGCGGAGTTGGGAGACTACGCGACCCTGGCCGACGGCAGCCGCTTCACCGAACTCCTCGTGAAGACGCACCAGGCCTGGCTCAGGGTGCCCCCAGGCCTGCACCCATGGGTCTATCCGCCTACGATGCTGCCGTTCGCAATGATGATCGGCGCGTTTCCGTTCGGTTTCATCTATCCGGTCATGATCGCGGCTTCGCTCATCGTGCTGCTCTCCTGCATGGCGCGCTGCTGGCCGACCGGATCCGCGCGGGACCTTGCAATCCTTCTTGTCGTCCTCTCGCCGGGCACCGGGTGGTGCATCGGCGCGGGGCAGGTCAGCTTCATCGCCGCAAGCATCATCCTCGCCGGCCTCGCGGTCCTTCGGCGTAGGGGCCTGGCGGCCGGGCTGGTGCTCTCCCTCCTCACGCTCAAGCCCCAGTTCGCCCTGCTGGTGCCGGTAGCCCTTGTCTGCGGAGGCAACCGTAGAGCCTGCATCGGCTTCACCCTCGGAGCGGCAGCCCTGCTGGCCCTCAGCGTGGCGATGCTGGGCGCGGATCCATGGCTTTCCTGGATCCATTTCATCTCCGGGACGGACGCGCATTTCGCCGCCTGGCAGGAGACCGGACGCTACTCCGGGCAGAGCATGGATGCGCACCTCCTGGTGCTTGGTTTTTCATCGCGTATCGCCGGTGTCGGCCAGCTCATCGCGTCGCTGGCGGCCGCCGGCATCGTCGGCTGGAGTTTTGCCACCATCCTGGACACGCGGCGCCGCATGATCGTCTTCATGGTGGCGGCCACCCTCGGCGCGCCGCACATCTCGAACTACGACGCCGTCCTGTCCGCCCTCGCCGCCGCACTGGTCCTGACGTCGCCCCGGCAAGTCCGCGGGCCGGGCATCACCATCGTTGCGATACTCGTCTGGTCGAGCGCCCTGGTCAATCCACCCTTCGTCATGAAAGCCCTGGGCATTCCGGCCCTGGCGATACTTTCAGCGGCGACGCCACCGCTTCTTTTCCTGTTCGCGATCATGACGATCATCGCCCGAAGCGAGCTGCCGGCCACGATCGGCTACGACCGAGCCTAGTCGTGGCCGTGCCGTTGCGCGCGCTCCTGCTCGACCTGGGCCACCGTGCGATCCAGGGCGCGGAAGAAATTCCCCTGTCCCAGGGCCTGGCAGCGCAGGACGGCCATGAGGATGGCCTGGACCTTGCCGTCCCGCCCGAGCGGCTTGTCGGCGCCCGCGGCGCGAAGATGGTCCTGCAACGCATCGACGATGGCTTCCCGGCCGTCGAAGGCGCCGGTCTGGAAGCTGGACCGGATGGCTGCGCAACTCGGCCCGGCCGCCTCGGCAACGGCTGGCTGGCCAGCGGGGAGGAGGCCCAGCAGGGCGAGTGCTGACATGAACAACAGGCGTTGCGGATGCATGGGACGGCTCCCCGGCACCGTCAGATGACGGCGGCGATATTGAAGAACAGGCCGCGGCCGGGATGGACCCAGTAGAGCGGCGCACCGTTCCCGGCGGCGGCTCCCGCGTAGCCGATCAGGCTGAGATTGTTCAACAGGTTGGTCGCCTGCATGCCGAGTTCGACACGACGACCATGGAGCACCGGAAGGATGTAATGCACGGAGAGATCGAGCGTGTCGTATGACTTGATCGGGTACTTGTTGACGAAGCCGGTATCCACGCCCCATTGCGGCCCCACATCCTTGTCGAGCAGGGAGAACCCGACCCGGTCGCCTTCGAGCGCCACATTGGCGCGGTCGAACAGCAGGCCGGCGACGGCGGTTCGGCGTGGTGCCTGGGCGACCGACGCGCCGTTGAGATAGTTGGCATCGTTGAGCGAACCGTTGGCGTACAACGCGAAGCCGTATCCGATCTGCGCCGTCGCCTCGACTTCCACGCCCTTGAAATGCGCCGAGCCCTGGTTGGTGTACAGCGTGTTGGTGCCGAGCGTGGTGGCGGCGATGTAGTCCTGGTAACGGATGTAATAGAGGTCGGCATCCGCCGACAGCCACTTGTGCTGATACACGGTTCCGACCTGGTAGTTGTCGGTGCTTGACGGCTGCACGCTGTTCACGATGGACGCGTAGAACACGTTGAGCGGCGGCGTCAGGAAGCCCTTGGCGGCCTGCGCATAGACCGACAGCCCGGTCGCGACCCGGTAGTTCACGTCGATCGAGGGCAGCGCCTTGTTGTAGGTCGCGTTGTCGTTCGCCGGCCCCTTGATGGTGCGTACCAGCGGTCCCTTCAGCTCGCGGGTGACCGAGCTGTATTTGACTCCGACCGTCACCGTCAGCCGCGTCGTCGGCTTCCACGCGAACTCGATGTAAGGCTGCGCCGTCGTCAGGCGGTCGAAATAGTCATACTGGAACGGCGACGCCGTCCGCGATGTCGTGTAGGGCAGGTCGTCGCGCGTCAGCACCACGTTGGTCTTGTAGAGCGGGTTGTCCTCGGTCTCGAACCAGGCGCCGGTGCGAAGCTGGCCGTAGCGCGTATCATAGGTCAGGCGCAGGATGTCGCCCCAGGCACGGTAGTCGTTCTTGTAGGCTGCCCCCGGAACATCGTTGTCCAAGGTCGTGCGCACGCCGTTCAGGTAGTACGACCGGGTTGCGGTGGTGGTGAGGTTCGGGGTGCTGAGCGAGGTGTCCGAGGTCTGTGTTCCGCGATGATAGAAGGCTGTCGTATAGGCCTGGTCCGAGACCTTGAGCCCGCTGCCGAAATCATGATCGAGTTTGATGTATTCGAAATCCGTCGTGTAGTTGTCCCGGTTGTATGGACCGTAGGCCTGCGAACGCGGGTCGGCGTTCAGCGAGAAGTTGCGGCCATACTCGTTGATCAGGGCCAGCGGCGTGCCGTAGGGCGTATCGGTGACGGCGTTGTCGAGATTGACCGCCGCGGTCAGGACGGTGTCGACGCCGATCGGCTGGACATACTTGGCGAACAGGTTGCGGCGTTCGTCGCTCGTGCCCGTCAAGGCCCCGCGGCTCTCGTTGCGCTGGATGTCGATAAGCAGGCGGCCGTCGCCGAATATTCCGCCAAGCTTTCCGGTATCGATCTGCAGCCCGTAGAGCTTGGTCCCGAAGCTGCCGAAGGTGGCGTACGGATTGAACCGCATGGTGGTGGATGGATCGCGCGAAGTGAGCTCGACGTCGCCGCCGAAGGTCGCCGAGCCGACGGTCGAGGCGGGTCCCGGACCGCGGTTGACGACGATGCCGGAGAGATCGTGCGCGACGAAGTAGGCCGCCGGTTGCGGCGAGAGGTTGCTTGGCGAGCCCGGAACCTGGACCCCGTCGAACAGCACGCTGAACTGGGTGTATTGCAGGCCGCGTATGCTCTGCCCGAAATCCTGTTGCAGGCCGGGTCCGTTCGGATCGATATCCATGGCGCTCGGCGTCAATCGGATGATGTCGTCGTAGTTCGAGGTAGCCGGCACGTTCTCCTGGATGAAGCGCTGGCCGATCACCGCGGTCGGCTGGATCTGCTTGAGCGATCCTTGCGACGGCGCCTGCGCCGTGGCGGCGCCGGGGAAGACATGCCCGTTGACCTGGACATGCTCGGTGGGCTCGGGCGGCCGAGCCGGCGGCGGCTTGGCGGCTCCGGGCAGCGCCGGCGGGGCAGCCTGCGCCGCGGCCGGCCGCTCCAGTGCGCAGGGGGTCAGGATGCCGAGGGCAAGTGCCACAAGCGGCCGAACGGCACCGATATCTTTGATCACGAGAAGCCTGACGAGATGCTGACGTCCCGTCTTAGTTTCTGGACCGGTTGAACGGCATGAAACTCTGGTGACAACCGTCCTTAAGGAGAGCCAGCGCTAGGCAGGCGGTCCGATCAGGGTGTGCAGCAGCGTGATCAGTTCGCTCGGCAGGTAGGGCTTCCTGAGCAGCCGGTAGTCGTAATCATCGCGCCAGCGCGGTTGCAGCGCCTCCGGGCGACCGGACGCGATGATGACCGGGATCTCCGGGAACTTCTCCCGGACGCTTGCCGCCACCTGCGAACCGTCCACCCCGCCCGGCATGTGGAAGTCGGTCACCAGGGCGGTGAAGCGACGGGGCGGCTGGCGCAGCATCTCGACGGCGACGGAGCCGCTATCGACTTCCACCACCTCGTAGCCGGCATCCTGCAGGCTCTCCGCCATGACCTCCCGGATCAGGGTCTCGTCTTCCACCAGCAGCACACACACGCGAATGGTCTCCGACTTCAGGAACCCAGACGCGGTGCCGGCTCTATCGTTCCTCCGGGTGTCCTGGGCACCCCGGCGAATATACGCCGGTGTGATCGGAACAGTGCGGGGCGCCGGCCTGGATGGATGCACGATGACCGAACCGACCGATCCGACTGACACGCCAGAGGCACCCGGACACCACGTGTCCGGCGGACGCAACGTGATCGCGTCGGGAGGCGCCGCCGCGGGCACCAAGGCAGGTCATACCGACATCTTCTTTGCCGCCGTCCAGATGAGCCGGATGCCGATGGTGCTGACCGATCCGCACCAGCCCGACAACCCGATCGTGTTCTGCAACCGCGCCTTCGAGCTGCTGACCGGCTACAGCCAGGAGGAGATCATCGGACGGAACTGCCGCTTCCTGCAGGGCGACGGCACCGATCCGGAAGCCATCGACGAGATCCGCCGCGCGCTTCGCGCCTCGCAGGACGTGCATCTCGAGATGGTGAACTACCGCAAGGACGGATCCTCGTTCTGGAATGCACTGTTCATCAGCCCGGTGATCGATACCGGCGGCAACCTCGTCTACCACTTCGCCAGCCAGATCGACGTGACGCGGCGGCGCGATGCCGAGGCGGTGCTGCAGCAGTCGCAGCGCATGGAGACCCTTGGCGCGATGGCGTCCAGCCTCGCGCACGAGTTCAACAACCTGATGACCATCGTGCTGGCCAACCTCGAGCGGCTGGCGGTCGAACCCAGCAGCGAGCGACGGGCGAAGCAGATCGAGCGCGCCAGCTGGGGGGCGAGGCGGGCATCGAAGCTGACCGACCAGATGCTGTCCTTCGCCAGGCGGCAGTTCCATGACGACCAGCTGCTGGACGTGAACGAGACGCTCGCCAACTGCGACAGCATCCTCGACCAGATGGCGGGATCGACGGTGGAGGTCACGCTCGACCTCGCGCCGGAGCCGCTGGTGACGTCGCTCGATGCCAGCCAGCTGGAAATGGCGTTGCTCAACCTGGTGCGCAACGCCGCCGACGCGGTACCCGCCGGAAGCAGCATCGGCGTCAGCACCCGGCTGCGGCCGCCGTCCGGGCCTGACGGCACGCCGGCCATCGAGATCGCGGTCACCGATCGCGGATCGGGCATGGATGCCGAGGTTGCCCGGCGCGCCACCGAGCCGTTCTTCACCACCAAGGCGCTCGGCAAGGGGACCGGGCTTGGCCTGTCGATGGTGAAGGGGTTCGTGGAGCAGTCGCGTGGCCGCTTCGAGCTGGAGTCCAAGCCGGGCGTCGGGACCACAATCAGGCTGGTGTTCCCGCAGGTCGTCCCGCCGGCGTCACACGCAATGTCCTCGATGTGATCGCAACGGATCGTTACACGCCTTGACCGGTTTCCTGCCGGCTCGATGATGCCGGCAACAAGAAGCTGTCGGGGGACGTCATGTATCGCACCATCCTGGTCGCCGTGGGGACGCTTGCCTTGTCGGTCGCGACCGAGGCGCAGCCGGCGCCGCCGTCGCTGGAATTCCCCACCCTGTTCCCGGCGGCGCAGCTGACGCCGCTCTATCCGGACCAGAAGACCTTCTGCGACCTGGTCCCCAAGGCACCGCCGTTCGCCATCAACACCCTGTACGCCCTCGCCCGCCGGCAGCCGGGGTTCTCGCTCGCCGGCTTCGTCGACCTGGCGTTCACGTCGGGTCCGCCCGGCCCGACCATTCCGCTGGCCTCCGCGGGCCAGCCGATCCGCAGCTACATCGACGGGCTCTGGACCACGCTGACCCAGACCGCGCCGGCCGGCTCGCCGTATGCGTCGCTGCTGCCGCTGCCGCAGCCCTATGTCGTCCCCGGCGGACGCTTCAACGAGCTCTATTACTGGGACACCTTCTTCGACCTGGTCGGCCTCGAGCAGTCCGGCCGCAGCGACCTCTCGGACGCCATCATCGACGATTTCGCCTACGAGATCCGGACCTTCGGGCACATTCCGAACGGCAACCGCTCCTATTACCTGAGCCGCTCGCAGCCGCCCTTCTTCGCGACCATGCTGGCACTGGTGGCCAGGCGTCGCGGCGCCGGCGTGTTCCGGCAGTACCTGCCGGAGCTGCTCACCGAATACGCGTACTGGATGCGCGGCGCCGACGGGCTCGCCCCGGGGGCTGCCGCGCACAACGTGGTCCGGCTCTGGGACGGCACCGTGCTGAACCGCTACTGGGACGAGCGCGACGCGCCCCGCGACGAGTCCTACGCCGACGATGTCGCCACCGCCACCGGATCCGGCCGCGTCGCGACGACGGTGTATCGCGACCTGCGTGCGGCGGCGGAGTCTGGCTGGGACTTCTCCTCGCGCTGGCTCACCGACGGCAAGACCTTGTCCACCATACGCACCACCGAGATCGTGCCGCCCGACCTCAACAGCCTGCTGTACGGCCTAGAGGCGGCGCTGGCAGTCGGTGAGCAGCAGGCCGGCAACCAGGCGGCCTCCGCGCGCTATGCCGCCGCTGCCGCCGTCCGCAAGGCGGCGATCCAGCGGTTGATGTGGGACGACAGCTCCGGCGCCTTCGTCGACATCCTGCGCAGCACCGGCAAGAGCACCGGAGTATACTCGGCCGCCACCGTCTACCCGCTGGTGTTCGGCATCGCCACGCAGGCCCAGGCGCACAAGGTGGCGGTCTCGCTGCGCCAGCGCCTGCTGCAGGTCGGCGGCGTGGCGACCACGACGATCGCCAGCGGCCAGCAATGGGACTTCCCGAATGGCTGGGCGCCGGTGCAGTGGCTCGCCACCGAGGGCTTCCGGAACTACGGCGAGAACGACCTCGCCTACACCATCGCGGCGCGCTGGACCGCCAATGTCAGCGCCGGCTTCGGCAGCCTCGGCAAGCTGGTGGAAAAATACGATGTCACCCGCACCGATGGTGGTGCCGGCGCGGGCGGCGAGTATGCCACCCAGATCGGCTTCGGCTGGACCAACGGCGTGCAGCTCGGACTGTACGCCGACTATCCCGGGCTGAAGGCCGGTGCCGGGAGTTCCGCGTCGGCCCGATCCACGGCGCCGCAGGCTTCGGCGATCCAGCCGGTCTCGCTGACCGCTCCCCTGAACCGCAACCGGTGAGCGCCTCGGAGGATTGCACGATCTCGACGCGGCATGTCAGATTTCGGCCGATTTGACCGGGGTGGCCGGCAGGAGCCGGAGACCGCCCGGTGCAGCAACCAGGACAAGGATGACGATCATGGTCGATAGCAGGATGACGAAGCAGGCCCATGGGAAGGCCGGCTTCATCGCGGCGCTCGATCAGAGCGGCGGATCGACGCCAGGGGCGCTGCGTGCCTACGGCATTCCGGACAGCGCCTATGAAGGCGAGGCCGAGATGTTCCAGAAGATGCACGAGATGCGCGTGCGGATCATGACCTCGCCCGCCTTTACCGGCGAGAAGGTCATCGGTGCCATCCTGTTCGAGAAGACCATGGACGGCGAGGCGGAAGGCCGTCCGGTGCCTAGCTATCTCTGGGAGCAGCGCGGTATCGTGCCGTACCTGAAGGTCGACAAGGGACTGGAGGCCGAGCGCGACGGGGTCAGCCTGATGAAGCCGATCCCGGGGCTGGATGCCCTGCTGGAGCGCGCCGTGAAGCTCGGCGTCTACGGCACCAAGATGCGCTCGGTGGTCAACCTGCCGTCGCAGGAGGGCATCGCCGCCATCGCACGCCAGCAGTTCGAGATCGGGGCGCAGATCTCGCGCCACGGATTGATGCCGATCCTGGAGCCGGAGGTTTCGATCAAGAGTCCCGACAAGGCGGCGGCGGAGGCCATCCTGCTGGCCGAGCTGCGGAAGGGCCTGGATGCCCTTCCGGACGGCCAGCAGGTCATGCTGAAGCTGACCATCCCGGATGTGCCGGACACCTACGCGCCGCTGATTGCGCACGACCGGGTGGCGCGCGTGGTGGCGCTTTCGGGTGGCTACAAGCGTTCCGATGCCTGCCGGCGCCTCGCGGCCAACCACGGCATGATCGCGAGCTTCTCGCGGGCCCTGATCGACGAACTCAGGGCGGCGATGAGCGATGCCGAGTTCGACGCTGCCCTCGCTGCTGCCATTGACGAGATCTATCAGGCCTCCACAGTAAAGATCTGACTAACAGAGCAGCTTTGTCAGTATTGTTTCGCAAGGGCGGAGCCGGTATCGGCTCCGCCCGTTGTCCTCCAGGTGCTTCCAGATAATGATTGCATGGACCGAAACTCAGGCCCCGCCGAGGTTTCATTGCAAACTCGCAATATGATAGCCTTGTCTCGCAGGCGCCGGTAATTCCCAGTATACTGGTCTGGTTATTTTCTGTTTACTTGCGTCGACTTGTCATAACCGTCAGCTTCAACTTGTATTCACGAGAACGTGAGTTCATCATCCGCGTGGGTCGTGATCCTGATGGTGGTGAAAATGCGTGTGCTTCTGGTCGAAGACGACGTCGCTTCTGCCCGCGGGACCATTGCGGTCCTCAAGGGC
>NZ_VCDI01000003.1:334373-700473 GCF_005844085.1 Lichenicoccus roseus | reverse complement strand
GACCTTCTCGCCACAAGATTGCGCCAATTACTTCACCGCAGCCGGATATGAACCAGACTGATCGGATTCCGCTCTAGCCGTAGACCGTGCGCCAGTGTCAAAAATGGATCGGCAGCATCCGCCAGCCGCAGCCTGAGGGAACTAGGTAGCGAACCGCATTGATGACCTCGCGAAATTTGACCTCGCGTGGCCGCCCGCGCCGTCCAGGCATCGGCATGAGCGGCGCGATCCGACACTATTCCTCGTCCGTCAGGTCAGACGGATAGCGCTTGGTCTTGCGGGCGATTCTGGTCATCCGGGCTCGTTGCTCTGCTGTCCACATCCAGAGCTTGAATTACAACATAGCCGATTTCCAAACAGGCTCTAAGGCTTCGTCCTGACGCGCTCCTGGCCCCGGTGGCCCCATTAAGATGATCAGAGTGGGGCCAAGAAAACGAAGGTATAAGCAAGGGCGGCCCCGGCGGCCCCACCCGGTCCCGCAGGGTTTCGAGATGTAGGGCTAGGTCGGCCGGCGCCGGCGCGGTGCCGTCAGCTCAAAATCAACTGACTGCGACATCTGCGTCCCGGCGCTCCGGAAGGCTCACCACGATAGCCGGCGCTTTAGTAGAGTAGGCTTCCCAGTCCTCCATCAGCCGCCGCCGCTTCGTGAAGAGGTCTCCTCGCGCGTAGGCCTGTTCAACTTTGCCTCCAATCTGATGGGCAAGCGCCGCTTCTACCACTTCTCGTGGATGCCCTGTTGTCTCTCCTGCCCAGTCGCGGAAGGTAGAGCGGAAGCCGTGCACAGTGAACTTGCCATAATCCATCCTGCGAAGAGTCATCGCCATCGCCATGACGCTGAGCGAGTTGCCTCCGCCCTGGCCTGGGAACACTAGCGAAGATGGATCCTCTTCTCCGCGCAGCGGAAGCAGTCCACGCAGCAGAGCAAGCACCGCCGGCGCAAGCGGCACCCGATGCTCCTTCCCCGCCTTCATGCGCTCCTTCGGGACTGTCCACACAGCCGCTCCCATATCGATCTCTGACCAGCGCGCGCCAAGCGCTTCTCCTGAGCGGGCGGCGGTGAGGATGGCGAACTCCAGTGCACGGGCTGCCATTCCATCGCGCCCGCGAAGCTTCTGTATGAAGGAGGCCAAGTCGTGCCAGGGCAGAGCGGTGTGGTGCTTTACTGCTCGAACTTTCGTGCGGCTGGGGAGAAGCTTGTCCAGGTGACCCCGCCACCGAGCCGGGTTAGCGCCTGCGCGCCATCCGTGGACAGCGGCATAGTCGAGCACAGCTTCAACGCGGCCGCGTAAACGTGTCGCTGTCTCGGGTATGGTGTGCCAGATCGGTCGTAACACCGCCATCACGTGCGCGGTCTCGATCTCCGCTACCGGCAGTCTCCCAATATGCGGGCCAGCATATTCACGCAGTGTCATAGCGAGTTGGGCGCGGTGCTTGGCGTTCCGCCATCCGCTCTCGTGTGCCTCAAGGTAGAGTCTCGCCACCTCATCAAACGTCTTCACGCGGGCAGCAGCAGCCTGCGCTGCCGTTACTGCTGCTGCCTCAGTCGCCTTGCGGTGCTCCAGGGGATCGATCCCGGTATCCACCAACCGCCGCAACTCGTCGGCTTTCTGGCGCGCCCCCGCCAGTGCTATCGCGCCAGGGCCGCTGGCGCGACCAAGCCCTGCCTCGCGTAGCTTCTTACCGGGCATCGTGTAGCGGAACAGCCAAAAGCGAGCTTCAGCAGAGCGGACCAGCAGATAGAGGCCACCGCCATCGCCGTAGCGGCCCGGTTTAGCCGTGCGAACCTTCGCTGCCGTGAGTCCCGCCGCCCTACGTGGCATCGTCCGCCCCTCTTCGAGAGCGGGAAACATCCCCGCGTCCGTCCCCTAATGATATGATTGAACGAGCGCGAACGGAAGCGGCCATGAGCGAATAGGTGCGGCTTTAACTAACTGATAAAAGGGGCTCTTTGGAAGTTCCTCCGTCTGCATGCGGTCCGAGGCGAACGAGAGTTTGGCGGCCATCCCCTCCGCCAATACATCAGTCAACGTAATCGCTTTGCAGCCGGCCACGAAGCAAACGCGGAGGCTTGCCGATCGGAGTTCTTGATCCGGATCGAGGTGCCAACGTGACCGTACGTCCAGACATGCCCGAGTAGGAGCAATCTGCCGGACCGAGCAGGCACGAGGCTCGGGCAGGGGTATCGATCCACGCGGGAGGGGCCAGGAGTGATCCTGGTGACCAGGCGCCCTGCTTCGGCAACGGCGTCGGTCCAGGGGCTTCCGAAGCCCGGTGCAGCAGATCTCGCGGGAGCGGTTCTCCGCGTATGAGGGCGATCATCCGCCCGGGCCTCCACACCGCCTGGCGGCTGAGTTGCAATAGGATACCGACTCTACCCGCCCGGAATTGACAACCGGATCATCCTCGGTTTCGACTTCATCGGTAGGGACGATGAGGAAGCACTAGCTGTGCCGCATATCATGTGGGCAGAAGACAAGCGACACGAGACCTGGTGTGGCAGGCAACAGCCTGATCGTGCTTCTACCTGGGACACCAGGCATGCATGATCTGGAAAGGCAGATGCTTCAGTGGCTGGTGAACAGCGACGAGAAGGCAGAAGGCCGGACTACTTACGAGGAAGCCGACCATTACCCCGTCACGCTCGGCCCGGACGGCACGCTTGTGATCCCGGCTATGCTGCTGGAAAAGTTTGGCTGGCAGCCGGGCCACCGGCTGCTGCTCGAGCAGACCGACGACGGCGTGCTGGTGACGGAGATCGAGGCGCTGGGGGACGAGGCCTAGCGCCGAAGCTGCCGTGGCGATCAGCAACTCGCCCATGCTGCATGGCCCGCCCCTGGACGCGGCGGAGATGGACCCTTCCGCCGCCTCGGCTCAGCGGCTCAGTGGCTGATCGGCGAAGCCGCCAGTCGTCGACCTAGTTGGCTCGCCCGAGCGAACCCAGCGACCTGGAAGCCAGGTGATCCAGAATACGTCGCAGCGCTGCGATATTGTTCTCGTCCTGGGCGCTTTCGAGCGCGTCCTGGAGCACTTCGCGGATGTCGTCGGCGCCGACCCGCTCCATCTGCCAATTCGGGTAGAGACGCTCGCGCGTTTCCTCGCGCTGGTCCAGCGAGACGATATCGTAATGGCGCGGATCGTCATGCAGGCTCGCCATCAGCCTCAGCACGTCGGCTGATGGCCCCTCGATCCATTGGAAGAAGACGCCGCTGCCGAAGACGAGCACCCCGGTGATGCCGCAGGTGCGATTGTGGCGTTGCGCCGACTGGATGAGGCGGTCTACCTCGGCATCGTCCACGCCGTCGGCGGCCCGACTGCAATAGACGAAAGTGTAAAGCCTGGGCGCGGCGGCGTCATGGTCGGGGTCGCTTGGAAAACCGGGTTCGTCGAACATGGGTTGGCTCGCTTCGGATATGCCGGCAGGCCGTGTCAACTGGTTGGCCAGGATAAGGTTAGCACATTGATCATGCTCGTGTAAGAAGGGCGCGGTCATCTGATACGGTGAAAAACGGCATCGAGCGCACCACGGTCCGCGAACGGATCCAGGCATGCCTGTGCTCCGCGCGCGTTCGAGGCCGCCACGGTGGCCGGCAACCCAGGCTCGCGCCTGAGCGGCATGTCCAAGTACTCGCCCTGCAGGCGAGGAGACGGCCGCTCCGGCTATGCGACCCGTGCTGTGGGCGGTATCGGGGTGATAGTCATGGCCGCAGGGACCGGCTGGTGGTCAGTCGATGCCTGACCGGTCCGAGCTTTGTCCGGGATTGTGCGGATACCGTAGAAGAGCCTTATCTCGATCGACGTCCTGGCCAACGATGACGCTTGTCTTCAGGCCGCCTGCTTGACAGCGATATTCTCTGAGATCACCTGCTTGATCCGTGCTGCCGTGGTCTCGTTCTTGACGAACTCGATGCTGTACATTCCCGCAGCACCGCCGCGCACGATTTTCGCCGGGATCGGCCCTGCCTGCCTCCCTAACTCGATCGTCAACTCGGTACCGGGCTTTATCTGCAGATTGCTCTGGAACGCGGCGCCCCCCTCGGAGAGGTTGTCGACGGGGACAGTGATCGACGGGTGACCCGACAACATCACAGTCGCCGTGACAGCCCGGAGCTGGAACCGCTCGAACTGGCGCCGCTCGCTCGAGTCTGCCTTGATGGCGTTCAGGAAGCGGTTGACCTCCTGACGCAGGGTGCCGGTTTCCGTGCCGATGCCGGTGGCACCAGTCAGCACGACCTGACTGGCCGACCCGGCCTGGTCGGCCACTGAGACGACGTTCGCCATCGCGCGGGCCGATTGCGCCGTAGCGGTCGATACGGCCTGCACGGAGCTCGCGATTTCCTGAGTGGTAACGCTCTGCTCCTCGATGGACGCAGCCATCGAGGTCGTGTTGGACGCCATGCCTCGGATCATCTCGCAGATCTCGTTGACTGCGACGACCGTGGCATCTGTTGCGGTGCGAACGGTGTCCACCTGCTTGCCGATCTCGGCGGTCGCGTGTGCCGTCTGAGCCGCAAGCGCCTTGACCTCGCTGGCCACGACCGCGAAGCCCTTGCCGGCATCGCCGGCTCGAGCTGCCTCGATGGTGGCGTTCAGCGCGAGCAGGTTGGTCTGCCCGGCGATGGAGTTGATCAGGCCCACGGCCTGGCCGATGCGGCCAGTGGCAGCGGAGAGATCGCCGATCGTGACCTGGCTGGCTTCGGCGCGCGACACCGCCTGCTGTGATGTTCCGGCCGCAGACGACACCTGACGGGCAATCTCGCCGAAGCTTGCGGTGAGCTCCTCCACCGCCGCCGCCGTCGTGTTCAGGTCGTGCGACGACTTTTCTGCGCCGTCCGACGTATTGGATGCCTCCTGACGCACGTCGGACGCGGCACCTGTCATCGCATCGGCCGCCTGGCTCATCTCGTCGGACGAGAAGCTCAGCCGCTGCATGACGGCATTCACCGCGCTGCCGAACCGCTCGGTCTCCTGCTCCATGGCATCCTGCCGGCGAGCGAGCGCTGCTCTCGAGACAACCTGTTCTGCCGTGAGGCGATCGGTCTCGACCATGTTTTCCTTGAAGACCTGGACCGCTGCCGCCATCTGGCCGACCTCATTGGTCTGGCCGCGCGCCGGAATTTCAGCTGACATGTCGCGGACCGCGAGCTTGCGCATCGCGCTTGTCATCGACTTGATCGGCGTTGCAATCGACCGGACAAGGAAGAAGCCGGCCAGGATGGAGGTTAAGGCTGCCAGGATGCCAAAGCCTGCGACAAAGTCACGTCCGGTGGCATAGGCAGCCGCACCGGCCGCACCATCATCGGCGAACGTCGCGATATTGTAGGTCATGTCGGCCTTGAGATTCAGCTCTATGCCGTTTCCTATCGTCGACATCTGGTCAAAAAACAGCCGCTTTGCCGCTTCTGCATTCCGATCTGCAAGTAGAGAGTGTAGCTCGGCAACTTTAAGGGCGTAGGCCTGCAGATCCGCCAGAACCTGCGTATGAAGGTCTGCTTCCTTTCCGGGGTCCACAAGCGGTGCATATTTCGCGTCGTTGGCCTTGAACTCCTCTACCGCCGCCGCGAAGGCTGCATCATCACGCTGGAGTGCTGCCTTGTCGCCAATCTCCAACATCGACCGGCCGACGATACGCCTCTCGGTCGCGACCGCCACGCTCATGGCCCCCAACGCGTTGAGGCTTGGTCCACTGCTTGTGGTCAAGTTCACCACGGTCGCGTTCAAGGTGCTCAACCTCTGCAAAGCGGCTGCGCACAACGCAGCGACCACAATCAGTATGACCGCGAAGCTTGCCGCAATCTTTGCGCCGATGGAGAGATTCCGGACAAAACTCATTACAAACATCCGATGGCTTCATCACCCAGGCTTGACGAAGTCGGCTGACTTCGAAGCAGGACAAGCGGCTGACGTTCCGGTCCTATAACGTTCTGGTGTGCCCTTTCGCCAGCTTCTTTCTGAAGAGCTCAGGAATGGCCACGACGGCTGGTCATTGCGTTCAATCGGACTGTGCTCAGCATGGAATTGAACCTCGATCCCGTGGACTTCCGCTGGCCAGACCTGAACGACCATCTTCCGAATGGATGCTGAAGTAGCGCCCGGCGACTACCGGTCGCCAGGCTGTCCCATAGGCATTCAGGTTGCGCGAAAGCCGCGGTCGTCGCCTGGGGACGTCGTACACAATCCCCTTGGCGCGTGACAGGCGCCCCCAGACGGACTGCAAAGGGGCGTATCCTGCAAACCAACCAGACCTACACGGTGCCGGCCGAAGCGGCCGGAGGCCTCCTTGCGTGGAACTCCAGCAACGGGCTGGCGGAGCTGGATTTCTGGAACCTGTCTACCGCACCGGTGCTGTCGCACAGGTTCCTGCAGCGCACCATCGCCTCGCTGAACGTCGCGACGTCGCAGACTACAGTCGGCACGACGCTGACCTTCGCATCCGTGAGCCAGTCCGGCGGCGGCGCGGTGCTCGTGGGTATGACGGTGAGCGGTAGCGGCATCGCCAGCGGCTGCACCGTCGCGGCGGTGACCGGCACAACCGTCACGTTGTCATCTCCGACGACGTCCATCGTTGCAGCGGGCACCTCGATCAGCTTTCCATCGACCGCGTCCGCGGGCGGCGTGGCCACAACAGGTGTCCCGGCGGTCCTCATGGACATTTCGCCGGCGGGCAACGTCACCGCCTATGGCAACCTTGCGGCGACCGGTGCCGCGTTCTCGGGTCCGATCAACCTGCAGCAGGTCGCGGCTTCGCTGATGCTCTACGGCGCCGGATCGGGCGGCTACGGGTTCGGCGTGTCGTCCTACGAATTGACGGCCTTCATCGGCCCCGCCAGCTCGTTCGCATTGCGGTCCCCCGGCTACGCAGGCCCGATCGTCTGGAAGGTGGACAGCGCCGGCAACGCAACCACCACGGGCACGCTGACCGTCACCGGGACCACGAAGCTGGCGACCTACGCACCTTCGATCGCCCCGGCGGTGTCGGCAGCGGGAAACACACCCGCCGCCGCAACCGCGCTCGCCGCCGCCACCAACATCATCACCAGCTGCGCCTTCGGGGCCGGCGTGATCCTGCCGGTGCCTGCCAATCCGGGTCAGATCCATATCGTCCGCAACCGCGGCACCAACGCGCTGCTCGTCTACCCGCAGGGTGGCGCCGTGATCGAAGCCAATGCGCCATCTGCCGGCACAACCATCGCGCCTGGGGCAGGGACCACCTTCATCGCCACCACCACAACCTCCTGGACATTCGGATGACCGTTCCTGCTCTGCAATGGAACTTCGACTACGTGCCCTCGGTTGCGGACTGGCAGGCGGCTTTCGCCTCGGCCGGCCCGCAGATCGCAACCGTCGCGCCGCTGGCCGATGCCGCCACCGCGGTGATCGGCATATCGTCGCAGTATTCCCCGCAGGACCACGTCCATCCGGCCGCCACCATCGTAATCGGCCTGGCCAGCGCGGCGTTGGCTATCGCCACCGGCAGCACGACGGCGCGGACGCTGGCCGCGCGGTTCGCCGAACGCGTCGACGTCAAGGACTTCGGAGCCACCGGCAACGGCTGGACCGACGACACCCCGGCGATCAAGGCGGCCTTCGCCTATGCGGTGGCCAGTGCGGGCAGCGTCTATTTTCCACCCGGCAGCTACGTGATCAGTTCGACGATCACCGCCGTGCCGGTGTCGGGCCTGAAGATCTACGGCGACAACTGCCTGACCACGAACCTGCTGCCGACCAGCCTCACCACCGACCTGTTCGACCTGACCAGCGGCAGCCTGACACCCATCGAGATCTGCGGCCTGTCGGTGGAATATAGCGGCACCAGCATCGCCGGCACGATATTCAACTTCCCGACCAACTGCGGCGGCCTCAACTTCCATGATGTCATCACGAACGGAGGCTGGAACGTCCTCACGCTTGGCGGCGGCACCTTGTCGCAGAGCCTGTATGTCGATCGCTGCACCTTCGACAATTTCCTGAACAACGGGCTGACCATCCAGATCGGTTCGGGCGGCCTGCTGTTCGTCTCTCGCCTGATCATGAACTGCTCGGGCGCGAACGCCAACGGCATCGGCATCAACTGCACGTCGGGCCAGTCGATAACCTTCGATACGATCCAGATGCAGGGGATGTATACCCCGTTCTCGTTCATCGCCTCGTCGGGCAATTTCATCACCGATTGCACCTTCACCAACTGCTACGGCGACAACGCAGCCCGCGGCCGGACTGCCCCCGGCGGCGATGGCTGGACGATCGAGGCCGGCGGGGGACCTGTCAGGCGCTTTCTGCTGACCAACTGCTGGGCGGGCTCCAACCTCGGCAACGGCTTCACGTTCGTAGGTGTCGACGAGATGATGCTGTCGAACTGCATTTCCATCGCAAACCAGCAGGGCGGCTTCTTCTTCGGCGCCAACTGCACAAATTTCCAGATGAACAACTGCTCGGCAGTCGCCAACTCCTACACCAACCACGGCGCCTATAACGGCATCTCGATCATCGCGCCCTGTGCGAACTTCGTCATCCAGGGCTGCCGTTGTGGCGTGTCGTCCGACTTCCCGGTGGCCTCGCAGGGCTACGGTATCGCGATCGGGGCAGGCAGCCCGAGCTCGAACGAGTACATCGTCACCGCGAACCTGCTGGGTGGAAACAGCGCCGCCGGGCTGGTCAATGGGGGCACCGGCAGCTTCCTGGTCGGCAACAACCTGGTCACTTGAGCGCGGACACTGCAGATCGAGACCGCAAATTACTACATCAGACTAAAAATATGGACGGTCCTTGCAACTGCGCACGTATCGTCGAGTATATCGGAGCTTTTGATTGACCTGCCGCCTGTCGGTTCCGTAAGTAAGTGTAATGACTGCCGACCAGTAGACCGAGCAACTCAGGGATACCGCCGGCCGTCGCTGCGCAGGATCCGGCAGGGAAATACCGATGCGTGCGCCCCTCATTCCCGACAACGAGTCCCTGCGGCTGGCCTCGCTCTACCGCACCGGCTTGCTGGAGGGGTTCGCCGAGCATCGCATCAAGGCGCTGACCGAGCTCGCGTCCCGGATGCTGGGACGGCCTGCGGCGGCGCTTTCGCTGCTCTCGAGCGAGAGGCAGCTGCTGCGTGCCGGCGTCAATCTCAAGCTGACGAGCACGACGCGGGACGAGTCGTTCTGTGGCCATGCCATCCTGCAACCGGATCGCCCGATGGTCGTCGAGGATGCGCTACTCGACCCGCGTTTCGCCGACAACCCGATGGTCACCGCCCGGCGGCTGCCGATCCGTTTCTATGCCGGGGTGCCGGTGCGGACCGACGAAGGCTACCCGGTCGGCGCGCTCTGCGTATTCGACCACGTGCCGGGGACCATCAGCGACGCCGACCTCCAGGTGCTGCGGAAGATCGCCGAGGAGATCGAGCTCATCATCAGCCAGAAGGACAGCGACACCGCGGAATATTCGAGCCTGCTGACGGAACTGCAGCAGGCGCTCGTGATGGACGACCTGCTGCTGCAGTGGCAGGCGGTCAGCGATCTCAAGGACAGGCGGGTGGTCGGTCACGAGGCCCTGGTTCGATGGGCGCGCGCCGACGGCACGATGATGAAGCCGGACCAGTTCATTCCGCTGGCGACGACGTCTGGCCTGATGACCCGGCTCGACCGCTTCGTGCTGCACGCCGCCTGCGCCGAGGCGGCAGCGCTCGGTGACGGCGGCGGCATCTCGGTGAACGTCTCCGGCAACTGGCTCGGCCTGGAACGGGCGGCATTGGCGGAGATCGTCGCGCAGACGCTGGATCGTACCGGCCTGCCACCGGATTGCCTCACCATAGAAATGGCCGAGGGCGCCATCGCGCGCGATCCGGCGCGGGCGCTGCAGGAGATGCAGGAGCTGAAGGCAGCCGGAGTGCGGCTCGCACTGGATAATTTCGGTACCGGCATGTCCGCGATGCGGTATGTCGAGACCTACCCGTTCGACATGCTGAAGCTGGACAAGGCGGTCGTCGGCGAGATCGGCCGCAGTCCGCGGGCCGAGTCCATCGTCTATTCGGTGATCAGCATCGCGCACGAGCTTGGCAAGAGCGTCTGCGCGGTCGGTGTCGAGACCGAGCAGCAGTTGGCATTCCTCAGGGACGAGAATTGTGACCTGATCCAGGGCAGACTGGTCGACGAGCCGACCTCGCGGCTGAGGCCGGTCGAGCGCGCGGTCTAGGTAAAAGCGATCCTGCCGGGCGGCAGGTAGTGCATGACCGGTCGGATCATGCTCTGCCTGTCGTCCAAGTGCTGCATCGTCAGGTACCTGGCATCGCCAAACACCCCAAGATCATCCAAGGCTGCCCTAGCCGAATACCGTGTGCGAGGCGGAGGCGGAGAACCCGATCAGCGCGATCCGGGTGTTATCGGTCAACGTGATCAGGGTGCCGGTCGAATTGGTGACCTCGCTCTGCACACCGGTCCCGGAATAGCCCTGCAGGTGGATGACGTCGGTTCCCGACTTGAAGCCGCTTATCGCAAGCGTGCCGCCAGCCTGGCCCTGGACGATGTCGAACAGCGCATGACCCGACCCGGCGGCGATGGCGGCGGCGGCGCCCTTGGCGGCGGTGAAGTCCAGCGTGCCGCTGCCCGCCTTGACAATCGAGAGGCCGGTGCCGGCGGTGATCGTCTCGTTGCCGGTGCCGGCGATGAACGTGAGTGCGCCGGAACCGCCGACGACCGTGGTGGCGGGGCCGCCCGCATGAACGGTGACCGCGCCGCTGCCGATATCGACGGTCTCGTTGCCGGCCGTGGTCACCGTGCCGCCGGCGGCGCCGAGGACTGTCGTGGTGGTGGAGACGACGTCGAGCGACTGCGTGCCGTTCGAGTAGAGCGACAGCTGCGCGCCGGCCTGCGTGGCGCCGTCGAAGCTGGCGCCGGTGACATACAGGTTGCGGTCGGTGGAAGCGGTGCCGGCATAGGCGTCGTTCAGGAAGTCGATGCTGACCTTGTGCTGGCCGGCGGCGAAGCTGCCGTCGACCAGGAAATCCTGCGACTGGCCGGCTGCATGCGAGGCTGACGCGGTCTGCGTGCCGCCGACCTGCTTCCCATCGACGCTGATGGTGAACTGCGCGTTGCCGAGCCAGGCATCCTCGGAGATCTTGAGGTCGATGGTGTCCGGGCCGCTGCCGATGGTGACGCTGGCCGGGGTCGGCGTCACGGGAGTGGGTACGACTGGGGCGGGGATCGGTCCGGACTTGATCCCGGTCGGGTTCGCAACCTCGATGATGAGTGGATGGTCGGTGAGGCCGATCTGGACCGAGCTGACGTTGTTCAGGGTGGAGACCGGCGAGGCGGACAGCATCGGATCGAACACCTCGACGGTGCCGTAGGTGTGCCCGAGCTGCACCGTCACCTTCGAGGTCGCGGCGACGATCTCGGTCCCGGTCGCCTCGTTCCAGATCTGCGGCTCGTTCCAGACCGCGATGTCGTAGCTGCCGTTCGACTTCTCGATCGCGATGCTGTTGCCGGTGGAGGGCAGGTTGGTCACCGAGTAGGCAAGCGCGGTGGGCGTGAAGCTGGCGGCCTTGGTGCCGGTGTCGGCCAGGATCGCCTCGAGGTTGTGGATCGCGGTGGCCACCGGCTTGGCGGTATTGGTGGGATCGAACAGTCCGTAGCCGTCATCGCCCTGCCGCGAACCGGGCGCGTAGGCGTCCATCAGCTGGTAGAGGTCGGTCTGCGAGATTCCGTTGGCGGCGTCGTCGAACAGCAGGTCGAGCGTGTATTTTGCCTGCACGTCGGGATTGACCGCGCCACCGGTGCCGCCGTTGCTGGAATAGCCGGTCTCGGTATAGACCGCCGGCCCGAAGCCGGTGGTGGCGCTCTCGTTGCCGAGCGCCTGCGTCGGCGTGACCCACTTCTCCGGCGCCTGGCCCCCGTTGGGATAGGGATGCTGGGTGTCGTAGTCGGCGAGGCCCGCGGTGGTCGCCGGATCGGGGCCCTGCGCGTAGCTGCCGGCGCCGTAGCCGGTGAAGTAGTCGACCGCGACGCCGGGCAGGTTGGTATCCGCGTGCACCGCGCTGTACAGCGCCTGCTGCATGGCGACCGCGCCCTGCAGGCCGCCCACGCCGTTGAAGGTGACCGGGGCGTTGTTGATCTCGTTGGTTCCCTCCACCGCGACGACGCTGCCGGGCACCGCCTTGTTGACCTGGTCGATCAGGGCGAGTTGTGCCTGCAGGCTGGCGGTGGTGACCGCGCCCCCGGCGCCGATGAGGAAGGTGAACTTGATGCCGTCCTTGGCGAGCGCGATGTAGCTGCTCAGCGGCGCCGACCCGGCGGCACCGTTGCTGATGCCGTCCCGCACGTTGGTGATGCCAAGATAGGCGAGATCGGCCTCGACGTTGGCGACGTTGGCGTAGCCGCCATCGGTGTAGGCGATATGCGTGTTGACGCCGATCGTGTCGAGGAACCCGCTCGCGGTGATGGTTTGGCCGGAGAGAGCGTTCACGCTTGCTTTGGTAGCCATCGGGAGGACCTGCCTGTCGCGGGCCTCAGCACGTAAATTACCCGTTACTGACAAGCAACAAAAAAACATTGTTGCAACGATACGAGTTCGGAGCATGCGATCGGTACTAGGGCTGCAGGGCGAACAGCGGCGAGTGGCGCTCCGCGTCGGCCTCCGCGGCACACATGGCCGGGTCCGCCGGCCTGGGGTCGCGGCGGGCGGCGGCGATCTCGCGTCCGGCTTGCAGCATGTCGGCCCGGAACCCGGGGCTGGAGTGGACGGCGGCGACCAGCGTGGCGCCGTTCAGCGTGCCCGCCTGCACATCGCTCAGCCAGTGCACGCCGCAGACGATGCGGCTCTCGCCGAAGGCGCGGCCACGGGCCAGGATCTCGCCAGCCCGGTCCGGCGCCAGTTCGGTGAGCAGCAGGGCCAGGGTCCAGCCGATCGTGGTATGGCCGGACGGATAGGAGGCGGTGGCGTCGAGGCTGGTGCCGCGGGCGATGCAGATCGGCGCGTCGTTGCCGATATAGGGGCGCCGCCGATCGTAGTGGTCCTTCACCGCGTCGGTTTCCGGCCGGCTGTCGAGTGCCAGCCGCGCCAGCAGCCGGTACAGCGTCGGGGCGCTGTTCCGATCGAGCCGGACCTGCAGGGCGCAGGCGAAGTCCGCCATCAGGTGGTCGAAATCCAGCTGGGCGTCGTTGCGGGCCAGTGCCCAGCGCTGCGGATCGCGCTCGCGCAGCGCCCGGCTGTGCGTGAACACGATCTCGTCGAGACGCTGCGCCGGCGAGGCAGGGGCGGGCGGTGGTGGCAGCACGAGCAGCCCGTCGGGGCGTCCGGCGCCCAGGTAGGGTGTCATCGCCGACGGTCCCGATGGCGGGCTCGCGGTCCTGGCTGCAGGATCCTGGGCGCAGCCAGCCAGGAGGGACGTCGCCAGCAGCAGGCGGAGAAGCAAAGCCGGTCGAGACGGTGCTTGGGTCGGCATGCGGGGCTCCAGGGTTTCAGGCAGCCGGCGCGCGAGGCACTCCGGCGAAGAAGCTTCTGAAGGCGGCGGCGACCGCCTCGGGCGCCTCTTCCGCGACGAAGTGCCCGGCCGCGAGCGGGCCGCCGCTCACCTCGCCATCGACGCACTCGCGCCACAGGGTGAGCGGATCGTACCAGCCACCGATGCGTCCGCCAGTGCCCCAGATCACCAGTGTCGGACACTCGATCCGGGTGCGCCGGCTGGCCGCCGGCTGCCCGGCACCCGCCTCGGACGGCAGGGCATGCGCAGGCTCGCCGAGGCCGCCGCCGACACGGAGGTAGTCGGCGATCGCCTCGGGATGGAAATACGGTGCGTCCTCGCGCGTCGGCGAGGTCTGGAACCACGCGTCGGGCGCCTGTGTCACCAGCGCTTCCGGCTTGGGATGCAACTGGCCGAACCAGCAGCTCTGGTAGCCGGCGAGCGCGTAGGCCATGTCGTTGCGGTCGAGGTGCTCCGGGATCGGCACGATCTCCAGCGCCGCCATCCGCTGTATGCGCGCCGGCTGCTCGAGCGCCATGCGGGCCGCGACATGGCCGCCCACATCGTGGCCGGCGACCCCGAAGCGGCGATGGCCGAGGCGGTCCATCAGGGCCAGCATGTCGGTGGCCAACTGGCGTTCGCTGCGGCCCGTGGGCAGGTCCGGACAGACCACGCTGAAGCGGTCGGCCAGCAGCCCCGCCACGCCGTGCCACATGGCGTGGCTCTGCGGCTGGCCATGCAGCAGCAGCAGCGCCGGTCCGGCACCCCCGGTGCGCAGCCGGATGCCTTCATTCTCTTGCAGGGTGAAGCCGTTGAAGAACATGACGTCTCAATATCCCGTGCCAGCCCCACCGGTCGAGCCCTGCCTGCCTACCCACCTTGCCGCCTGGCTGGGCCTCGAGATGGACTGCGTGCATGCCCACATCGTTTATGGCAGAGCAGCAGCGACTGTTGGCGAGGGACTACGATGTCGGGCCTGGACCCGGAGGATTGGAACGGCCTGCGCGCGCTCGGGCACCGGATGCTGGACGACATGATCGACCGGCTGGTGCATCTGCGCGAACAGCCGGTCTGGCAGCACATGCCGGACGCGCTGCGCGCCGAGCTGCGTGCGCCGTTGCCGGAGGCGGGCATGCCGGCGGAGGCGGTCTACGAGGACTTCCAGCGGCTGGTTGCGCCATACAGCGTCGGCAACACGCATCCGCGCTTCATGGGCTGGGTGCATGGCGGCGGCACCGGCATCGGCATGCTGGCGGACCTGCTGGCGGGCGGCCTGAACGCCAATCTCGGCGGCCGCGACCACGCGCCGATCGAGGTCGAGCGGCAGGTGGTGCGCTGGGCGGCGGAGATGGTCGGCATGCCCTCCGACAGTTCCGGCCTGCTGGTCACCGGATCGTCGATGGCCAACCTGATCGCGGTGCTGGTGGCGCGCCGGCACGCCGCCGGTCCCGAGGTGCGCACGCACGGCGTCGACGGCGCCAGGCTGGTCGGCTACGCCGCCGCCAGCGCGCATGGCTGCATACCGCGCGCCTTCGACATCGCAGGCCTCGGCACCGGGGCGCTGCACACCATCCCGTGCGACGGAAATCAGCGGATGGATGTCGACGCCCTGCGCCAGGCTGTCGCGCGCGACCGCGACGCCGGCGAGCTGCCGTTCCTGGTGGTGGCCACCGCCGGAACGGTGGATACCGGCGCCATCGACGACCTCTCGGCACTTGCGGATTTCTGCGCCGCCGAGAAGCTGTGGTTCCATGTCGACGGCGCCTTCGGGGCGCTGGCCGCGCTGTCGCCGCGCCTGCGCCAGGGGCTCGCGGGGATCGAGCGCGCCGACAGCCTGGCGTTCGACTTCCATAAATGGGCGCAGGTGCCATACGACGCCGGCTGCATCGTGGTGCGCGACCCGGCGCTGCAGGCGCAGACTTTCGCCCAAAGCCTGGCCTACCTGACACGCGAGGATCGCGGTACCGCCGGCAATGCGCCTTGGCCGGCGGACCTCGGTCCGGACCTGTCCCGCGGCTTCCGGGCGCTCAAGGTCTGGATGACGCTGCGCACCTACGGCAGTGCCGAGATCGGCCGCATGGTGGAGCGCTGCTGCGCGATGGCGGCGCACCTGGAAGCACGCATCCATGCCGAGCCGGAACTCGAGCTGCTGGCTCCGGTCACGCTCAATATCGTCTGCTTCCGCGTGCGGCACCTGAACGGTGCGGAGGTCGCGGAGTCGGTCGACTGGGACCGTTTCAATTCGGAACTGGTCAAGGATCTGCAGGAATCCGGCATCGCGGTTCCCTCGACGACGATGATCGGCGGACATCGCGCGATCCGCGCGGCGATCGTCAACCATCGCACGGAGACCGGCGACATCGACATGATGGTGGATGCGCTGCTCCGGCTCGCTGCCGCCCGTGGCGCCTGCGCGCCGTAGGGTTTCGCACTGTCCGGCGAGAGTGATTTGACATCGCCAGGAACTTGCACGTTTGTTGACAGGACGTAGCGAAGGAGCGTCGCCATGATTACGTTGCTGGTCAACGGCGAGAGCCACCAGGTCGATCTGCCTCCCGACATGCCGCTGCTGTGGGCGCTGCGCGACGTGCTCGGCCTGACCGGAACGAAGTTCGGCTGCGGCATCGCGCAATGCGGCGCGTGCACCGTGCATGTCGCGGGCGAGGCGGTGCGGTCCTGCCTGTTGCCGCTGGCCAGCGTGTCGGGCCGGCCGATCACCACCATCGAGGCGATCGGCGCCACGGCGAACGGCGCCAAAGTCCAGAAGGCCTGGCTCGACACCGAGGTGGTGCAGTGCGGTTATTGCCAGTCCGGCCAGATCATGTCGGCCACCGCGCTGCTCGATCGGGTGCCGCAGCCGACCGACGCGGATATCGACACCGCGATGGCGGGAAATATCTGCCGCTGCGGCACCTACGTGCGGATACGCAAGGCGATCCACAATGCGTCCCAGGCTTGAAGAGCGCGATCTTGAGGGCAGGAACATGAACGCAATCGCACCCGGGACCAGCCGCCGTGCCCTGCTCAAGGGTGGGGCAGCAGCCGGCGGCGGCCTTCTGCTCGGCATGTTCCTGCCGGGTCTCGCCCGCGTTGCGGTGGCACAGGATGCGGGCGGCCCGTCCGGGTCCGGCGGGCCTGGCACGGCGGCGGCCGGCTTCGCGCCGAACGCCTACATCCGGATCGATCCGGCCGGCGCGGTGACGCTGATCATGCCGGATACCGAGTCCGGCCAGGGGATCTGGACCTCGACCGCGATGCTGCTGGCCGAGGAACTCGAAGTCGGCATGGACCAGGTCAAGCTGCAGGCGGCGCCTCCCGACAACAAGCTCTATGCCAGTCCGCTGCTCGGCGAGCAGGCCACCGGTGGCTCCGCCTCCACCCGTGCCGACTGGATCCCGCTGCGCAAGGCCGGGGCGGCGGCGCGCACCATGCTCATACAGGCGGCGGCGCAGCGCTGGAGCGTCGATCCGGCCACCTGCCAGGCGTCGAAGGCGATGGTGACCCACGCGGAGAGTGGCCGCAGCCTTTCCTATGGCGAGCTCGCCGACGAGGCAGGCCGGCAGCCGGTGCCGAAAGACGTGAAGCTGAAGGATCCGGCCACCTTCCGGTTGATCGGCACGCCACAGAAGCGTCTCGACACCCCGGCCAAGGTCAACGGCACGGCGGTGTTCGGCATCGACATGAAGCTGCCCGGCCTGAAGATCGGCACCGTCTCGGCGAGCCCGGTGCGCGGCGGCCGGCTGGTCTCGATCAACGAGGCCGCAGCCCGCTCCGTCCCCGGCGTGCAGGACGTGGTCAGGCTGGACGATGCCTATGCGGTGATCGGGGATCACATGTGGGCCGCCAAGATGGGGTTGCAGGCAGCGGCGCCGGTCTGGGATGACGGGCCGAACGCCGGCGTCTCCTCGGCGAGCCTGACGCAGGCGTTGGATGCGGCGTCGCGTGGCGATGGCGTGGTCGCCAAGCAGAAGGGCGATCCGGCGTCGGCGATCAAGTCGGCCGCGAAGTCGATCGACGTCGTCTACGAGCTGCCGTTCCTGTCGCATGCGCCGATGGAGCCGATCAATACCACGATCCACGTGCGTCCGGACGGCGCCGATCTCTGGGTCGGCACCCAGGTGCCGGTGCGCGCGCTGATGGCGGTGGCGCACGAGACCGGGCTGCCTCCCGAGAAGATCCAGGTGCACAACCAGATCATGGGGGGCGCCTTCGGCCGCCGGCTCGATGTCGACAGCATCACCCAGGCGGCGCGGATCGCAAGGCACCTCGATTATCCGGTTAAGCTGATCTGGACCCGCGAGGAGGATATCCAGCACGACCTGTTCCGGCCGTTCTACTACGACCGCATTTCCGCCGGCCTCGACGCCGGTGGCAACATCGTCGGCTGGACCCACAAGGTCACCGGTTCGTCGGTGATGGCGCGCTGGGCGCCCCCGGGGATGAAGGAGGGCGGCAGGCTCGATCCGGATGCGGTCGAGGGTGCCGCGGAAACGCCGTACGACCTGCCCGCGCACCGCGTCGAGTATGTGCGCGCGGAACCCCAGGGCCTGACGACGGCGTGGTGGCGTGGGGTCGGCCCGACGCACAATGTCTTCGTCGTCGAGAGTGTCATGGATGAGCTGGCGTCGGCCGCCGGGAAGGACCCGGTGTCGTTCCGCCGCGGCCTGCTCGGCCATAACCCGCGCGCACTTGCCGTCCTCGACCTCGCGGTTTCGAAGTCGGGCTGGAACCAGTCGTTGCCGCATGGCCGCGGCCGCGGCGTCGCGCTGCAGTTCGCGTTCGGCAGCTATGTCGCCGCGGTGCTGGATGCCGAGGTGGCGGCGGACGGCACCGTGCGCATCCATCGCGCCGATGTCGCGGTGGATTGCGGACCGGTGGTCAATCCCGACACCATCCGCGCGCAACTCGAAGGTGGCCTGATCTTCGGCCTGACGATGGCGCTGTACAGCGAGATCACGCTCAGCAACGGTCGTGTCGACCAGAGCAACTTCCACGACTACCGCATGATGCGCATCAACGAGGCGCCGGTGGTCGAGGTGCATGTGGTCGATAATCCGGCCGGCTCGATCGGCGGCATCGGCGAGACCGGCACCGCGATCGCGGCGCCGGCACTGGCCAACGCGATCTTCGCGGCAAGCGGCAGGCGGCTACGGCGAATTCCGTTCGCCACCGGCCAGCTGGCCTCCGCGTGAGCCGCCGCATGCGCATGATCCTGAAAGCCGGTGTCGCGGTCGCGGCACTGGGGTTCGGCGCAGCGGCGGCAATGCCGGCGTCCGCCCAGTCCGATCTGGTGAAGCGGGGCGAGTACCTGACCCGCGCCGCCGATTGCCAGGCCTGCCACAGTGCGGCCGGTGGCGGCGCCTTCGCCGGCGGTCGCGCCTTCACGCTGCCGATGGGCGTGCTGTACTCGCCTAACATCACCCCGGACGCGGAAACCGGCATCGGCCGATATACCGACGACGAGTTCGTGCGCGTGCTGCACTCGGGCGTTGCCCGCGGCGGCAAGCATCTCTACCCGGCGATGCCCTACAATTCCTACACGCTGATGACGCGCGACGACGCGCTGGCCATCAAGGCATACCTGTTCAGCCTGCCGGCGGTGCATGCGACCGCGCCCGCCAACCGGATGTCGTTCCCGTACAATATCCGCGCGGTGATGATCGGCTGGAACCTGCTCAACAATCCCGATCATCGCTTCACGCCCGACGCGAACGCCACGCCGGAGCGGAACCGCGGCGCCTACCTCGTCGAGGCGCTCGGCCATTGCGCGCAGTGCCACACGCCGCGCACCGCGACCCAGGGGCTGGATACCGCGCGTGCCTATGCCGGCGCCGTGCAGCAGGGCTGGAACGCCTACAACCTGACCAGCGACGCGGCCCATGGCTTGAAGAACTGGAGCGACGCGGCGCTCGAGCAGTATCTCTCCACCGGTCATGCGGATGGGCACGGGCCGGCCTCGGGGCCGATGGCCGAGGCGGTGCAATACAGCCTGCACTACCTGACACCGTCCGACATCCACGCCATGGTGGTGTATCTGCGAGGCATCCCGGCGCAGCCGGACGGGCCGGAGGCGCCACTGCCGGTGGTCGCGTCGCAGTCGAACCCGGACCCGGGCCGGCAGTTGTTCGCGGAGGCATGCGCCGGTTGCCATCTGCCGAGCGGCGAGGGCAGGCAGTCGGCCTGGGCGTCGCTGCGCGGCGACCACAGCCTCGGTGATCCGAGCGCCACCAACATGCTGCAGGTGCTGGCGCATGGCTCGCAGATCCAGACCGACCAGGGCCTGATGTTCATGCACGCCTTCACCCGCGCCTACACCGATCCCGAGCTTGCCGAGATGGCGAACTATGCGATCACGCAGTTCGGTGGTCGCCAGGGTGACGTCACGGCACAGCAGGTCAAGGCGGTGCGGGATGCGGCGGAGAAGCCCGAGAAGATCGGCTCGGGCTCGTAGCGACGGGACCACCCTCACGCTGAGGTGTGGTCGGTCCGGCACGACCTGGCTCTCGATCCCGCGTTGGCGAATCGCATCAACCGGGAGACAACGATGTCCGCACCTGAAAGCCTCAAGGAAGTCTATACCGATGAGCTGAAGGACCTCTGGTCGGCCAACGACCAGATGACCAAGGCAATCAAGACATTGTCCGAGAAGATCCACGACAAGAAGCTGAAGGAGCTGTTCGAGGGCTCCCATGCCGGGATCGAGGGCCACACCGCAACCATCAGGTCCCTGCTCGAGGCGGCCGGCGGCGAGGTGGAGAAGGAGCACTGCAAGGGCATGGAGGGGCTGGTGAAGGAAGCCCTCAAGCATGGCCTGAAGGAAGCGCCTGAGGACGGCGACCTGCTCGATATCGTGCTGATCGCGCAGTACCAGCGGATGTCGCACTACGGGGTGACCGGGTTCGGCACCGCCGCCGCCTATGCGACGGCGCTCGGCCTCAAGGACGACGCGAAGCAGCTCAAGGGGATCGTGGCCGACATCTACAAGGCCGACGAATACACCAGCAAGCAGAGCGAGCGGCTGGCCAGGCTGGCGGCCCGTCACGCGGCGGCGACGACCGACTGATACCGGGTCCGGGCATCTCGCCCGGACACTCGACGCCGGGCAGCTCGTCTGCTGCCCGGCGTGTGCTGCCCCTGGTCAGTCGCCTAGGTGCGCCTTCAGCCAGGCTGCCACCACATCGTGCCACTGCAGCGAGTTGTCCGGCTTGAGCACCCAGTGGTTCTCGTCCGGGAACACCAGCAGGCGGCTCTCGATACCGCGGCGCTGCAGCGCATCGAAGGCGCCAAGGCCCTGCTCGAGCGGAATGCGGAAGTCGCGGCCGCCATGGATGATGAGCTGCGGCACCCGCCAGTCGGCGACGTGGCCGGCCGGGTTGAAGCGCTCGTAGGCCTGCGGATCGGCCCACGGCGTGTGGTCCGGGCCACCGTGCTCCCACTCCGCGAACCACAGCTCCTCGGTGGAGAAACCCATCATGCGGTCGTCGAACACGCCGTCATGGGTGACCAGGCACTTCCAGGGCTGCGACCAGTTGCCCGCGATCCAGTTGACCATGAACCCGCCGTAGCTGGCGCCGAGCGCGCAGGCGCGGCTGCCGTCCAGCCAGTCGAACTGCGACAGCGCGGCGGTCCAGCCAAGCCGCAGGTCGGTGAGCGGCCGGTCGCCCCAGTGGTTGGAGATCGCGTCGGTGAACGCCTGGCCGTAGCCGGTGGAGCCGTGGAAATCGATCATCACCACGCCGTATCCGAGCCCTGCATAGAATTGCGGGTTCCAGCGGTAGCTCCAGCCGTCGCCGAACGAGCCCTGCGGACCGCCATGGATCAGGAACGCCACCGGGTATCTGTGCCCGGGCCGGTAGCCGGCCGGACGCACCACGTAGCCATGCACGGCCTCGTGGTTCCAGCCGGTGAACTCGAACTGCCTGAACGGCTGCATGGCGACGCCGTCGAGCTGCGCGGCGCCGATACGGGTGAGCTGCTCCGGCTTGCCGCCGGGCCGCCGGCGCCAGAGCTGGGCGGGACTGTCGAGCGTATCGCGCAGATAGAACAGGCCGCCGTCGGAGGCGGTGTGGACGTCGGTCACATGGCCGTCGCCGGTGAGCCCGGTAACCCCTCCGCTCTGCACGTCGAGGCCGAACAGGCGGAGCTGCCCGACATCCTCCGCGGTGACGCCAAGGGTCCGGCCATCGCTCGACCAGGCGAGGCTGCTCGCCGAGCGGTCCCAGCCGCCGGCAACCTCGCGGCTGTGGTGGGTGGCGAGGTCCATCACCATGACCCCGAACCGGTCGGCCTCGAAGCCTGGCCGACGCTGCGCCCGCCAGGCCAGCGTGCGCCCGTCCGGCGACGGCACCGGTTCGGCGTCCCAGGCGGGATTGCCGCCGGTGAGATCGACCGGCGCATGGCTGCCGTCTGCAGGCACGCTGTAGATGTCGAAATTCGTGCTCCAGGGCTCGCTGCGGCCAGCCTGCCGGGCCGAGAAGAACACCGTGTGGCCATCCGGGCTGATGCTGAAGTCGGCGTCGTCGCCGAACGGCCTGGACGGGCAGTCGCCGTCGAAGCCGGGCATCAGGGGGATTGCCGGCCGGCCGGCATTCCCGGCGGCATCGAGGGCGAGTGAGAACAGGTGGTTGCGGGTGCCGTCCACCCACTGGTCCCAGTGCCGGACGAACAGCCGGTCGAACACCATGCCGGTGGCCTTCGGAGCCTGCGCTCCCGCCTTCGGTGCATTGAGCCGGGCGTAGGTGGCATCCGGCGACCCGGCGTTCGGGAACACCGCCATCGATACCACCAGGCGGTGCCCGTCCGGCGACACCGCATAGGCCTGGATGTCGAGCGGCAGGTGGGTGACCTGCGCGGCGGGTCCATGGCCGGGGTCGAGGCGCCAGACCTGCGTGCTGCCGCCGTGACGGTCGGACAGCATGTAGAGGCGATGCCCGTCCGGCGACCAGCGCGGGGCGCTGGCATCGCCCGGCAGCTCTACCGGCTGCGCGCCGGCACGGGTCAGGTCGAGCAGCGCCACCGCGTGCGTGGCCCGGTTGTGCGCGAGATCGGTATGACGGATCTCCAGCGCGGCAGTATGGCCGTCCGGAGCGATCGCCGCACCGCCGAGCCGGTCGAGCGTGACGAGGTCGTGGGCGGTGAACGGCCTGGCCTGGGCTGGACCCGGGCTCCAGGGCGCGAAGGGGATCGCGAGGCAGGCGGCGAGGAGGGCGGCTGGGAAGCGGGCCGGGCGGCCAATCGGGCGGATCGTCATGGCGGACGCCATAACCGAGCCACCGCCCGGCATCAAATCCCTGGCTGCAGAGCCGATAGCGGGCCGAGCCAGGACCGGTATCGCCGCCAGGCGCCGGTGGCATCGGTGGAGATCGGCTGCCGCACCTGCCAACGGCTCGGGGTGTGCACCATGCGCGGGTTCTCCTCGGGCCGCAGGCAGGCATCTGACCAGGGCAGGCCGCAGGCGGACAGCAGCCGCCGGATCGCCGGCTCCGGGTCGGCGACCAGGTCCTCGTAGGCCAGCGCATGCAGGCGGTCGGCGGGCAGCACGGTTTTCCAATGCGCCGCCAGCCGCCCGACGGCGCGGATCGCCGCGACCAGGGCGTCACCGCCGGTCGGGAAGTCGACATGCTGGTTGAAGTAGGTGCGGTGGATCGACAGCGCGGTGTCGATCGGGCTGCGGCTGCACAGGATGATTGTCGCGTCCGGCAGCGCGGTGTGGATCAGTCCGGCCTGGAGGATATTGAACGGGCTCTTGTCGGTCACCCGCCCGGCGTCGCGCGCAAGCCCGCGCAACAGGCGCAGGTACTCGGCGGCGGAGGTGGCTGGATCGCCCGTCGCTTGATGCTCGGTCCAGAACGGCAGCTCGCCGCCGGCTTGCACCGCCGGATGCGCCGAGAGGATCTGCTCGACCAGGGTGGTTCCGGTGCGCGGCAGGCCGAGGATGAGTATCGGGGTGGCGTCGCGCCGGCCATCCTGCGCGAGGCGGGCCACGGTTTGCGGGGTGAACCGCGTGATCAGCTGGTCGATGCGGGTCTCGAAGGCGCGGACATCGAACCGGCACAGCGTCCCGCGCCACTGGTCGGCGAGATCGTACTGCCGCATGGCGCCGCGCGAGTCGCCGAGATCGTCGAGCGCCTTGCCGTAGGCAAGATGCAGCTTCAGGCGCGTCTCCGGCGGCTGTGCGGGGTCGGCGAGCGCCGCCTCGATGCGTTCCACCAGGACGGAGTCGGCCGCCGTGATGCGCCGGCAGCGCACCAGCTCGTAGACGCTGCCCGCAAGCTGCGGCGCGCGCGTGGCACGGTCCAGCAGGGTGAAGGCTTCCTCGAAGCGGCCGGCGCTGGACGCCAGCAGGCCGAGCAGCTCGGTCGCCGACAGCGCCTCCGGATCCAGGGTCAGCAGTTGGCGCAGCGCCCGTTCCGCCTCGGCGTCGCGGCCCTCTGCGAGCAGCGCGCGGGCATTGGCAAGCCGTACCAGGCTGGTCTTCGGGGTGGCGGAGGCGGCTCGGCGGAAGGTGGCAATTGCCTCGATCCTCTGCCCGAGCGTCTCGAGCAGCGACGCGGCGTGATAGCGGGCCTCGACCAGGGACGGCTGCAGTTGCGATGCGGCCTGGTAGGCAGCCAGCGCCGCCGGGATGTCGCCGAGGCGCTGCAGCGCGATCCCGAGATGCAGCCGGGCGAGCGCGAAGCGGGGATTGATCGCGAGTGTCGCCTCGAAGGCTTCGACTGCCTCGGCGATGCGGCCGGCCTGCAGGCAGACCTGGCCGAGATCGTGCCGGATGTTGGCATCCTGCGGTGCAGAGGCCACAGCATCGTAAAGCAGCGGCAGCGCCTCGACCGGACGTCCGGCCTGCAGCAGTTGCCCGGCGCGGATCAGGCGGGGATCCACCGCCTGGCTGGGAGCGTGGCGCGGCATGGGTCGGAGGCGGCTCGCATGTTCTGCAGGGGGCAGTCTAGAGCGCCGCTTCAACGAGCGACAGGCCGCGGCGATGCCGCGGCCTGTCGGCAAGGCGCGTGGATGAAGGTCAGTCGTCCTTGTCGACGACCGGGCTGCGCAGCGCCGAGGCGACCAGCTTGGCAGGCCACTGGATATGCGCCTCGCCCGGATAGGCACGCTGCCAGTTGGTGGCCGAATACCAGATCACGTGGTTGAGGAAGTTCTCGTCCACCGAGTCCGCATGGCCCTGCTTGCCGCGCGTCATCCGGTTGGATGCAACGTTCCAGGCCTTCTGGAGCGGCGACATGTGCATGTTCATCGTGTAGTTCGCAGCCCCGGTGCCGGCGATCGGGGTGCCGCCCGGGCCGATGTTGAGCGGCGTGGTGGCCGGCACGTGGGTGAACGGCGCGGTGTCGGCCGTATTCTGGAACACGTCGAACATCGGCGACGCGGTCAGGTCGAACTGTGTGAGCGGCGGCAGGTCGAGGATGTTCTCGATCGTGCGGTTGATGTTTTCCTGCGTGTAGGTGGTGTGGATCACGCGGCCGACGTTGGCTGCCTGCGGTGCCGCGGTGTACGGGCTGATCACGTAGACCGGCTGGCGATGGCCGTCGATATGGTCGACGCCGTCCTGGCTGTCATCCTCCTCGACGAAGATCGCGCTGGTCGGCCACGCCTTGGTCTTGCTGATCGCCTCGACCATGCGCCCGAGTGCCAGGTCGTTGTCGGCCTCGTAGTTGTTCGGCAGCGGATAGCCGGTGGTGGTGCCGTTGGTGTGGTCGTCCGGCAGCCAAAGGATGGTGAGGTCCGGCACCGCGTTTGCGGCATCCTGGGCGGCCAGGACCGGCAGGTAGTAGTCCATCCGGTACTGGTCGGGGATGCCGAGGTTGAAGGACGGGTAGTGCGGATCGAGGATCTTCACGACCGACGGGATGTAGGCGACCTCGGTGTCGGAGTTGTCCGGCACGACGTTGCTGCCGGCGGTGCCGCCGCTCTCCTTGTACAGCGAGGTGTTGTAGAAGTCGGCCCAGCTGTAGGTGCCACCGCCAGGCTTGCCCGCGATGGTGTAGTGGTTGCTCCACTCGCCATACATCTTGACGTTGAGGCCGCGCGCCTCTGCCGCCGACCACAGGAAGCCCTTCTGGGTGTAGGTCAGCGCGTCGTTGCTGTTGCCACCGGGATAGGAGCGGATCCAGTCCGGCGACAGGATGTCGTTGGAATAGAACGAACCGGATTCGACGATCCACGGATGGCCGTCGGCCGATTGGCGGCTCGGCGCGTAGACGTTGTCGAGCAGCGGGAAGCGCTGCACCAGGGCGTGCTGGTTCGGCACGTTGGCGGCGAACACCGCGAGAGACGGATCGCCGTTGCCCTGCGGCACGTCGCCGAGCATCTGGTCGTACGTGCGGTTCTCCTTGATCACCAGGAAGACATGCTTGATCAGCGACGGCTCGCCGATGTGAGCCGGGATCGCGACCGGCTTCGCGTTCGGATTGGCGTATTCCGAGCCGACCAGGATGTTCCTGGAGTCCCAGTGGTTGTTGCGGATCACGCGCGCCGTCAGCTTGACCAGCTGGATGGGGTTCGGCAGCGGGATCAGGTTGACGGTGCCGGTTTCCTGGTGGGTGTTGAAGGCCGAGACACCGTGCGCGGTTCCGATCGAGCCCTGCGCGCCGAGGCCCTTGTCGTTGGAAACCACCAGCTGGCTGTTGGCGGCGTCGTAGGCGATGGTGGTCGGAAAATACAGCGTCGGGATGTAGCCGATCACCGGGTTGGCGGAGTTGTTGGCGAGATCGACCACGGCGACCGCGTTGGACTGGCCGAGCGTCACGTAGGCGTGGTTGCCGGCGATCGCGATGCCGTTGGCGCCGGCGCCGAATGCGCCGCCCTTGATCGGCACGCCGACCGGGATCGTGCGCACCACCTTCTGCAGGCCGGTATCGATCACCGAGATGGTGTCGTCATACGAATTGGCGACGTACAGCTTGGAGCCGGATACCGCCATGCCGGCGGGATGCAGTCCGACATTGATCGTCTTGGTGACGGTGCCGGTCCGGGTGTCGATCACCGACACGGTGCCGGTGGTGGCGAACGCATCGGTCGGATCTGCAACGATCGGTGTGCCATCCGAGAGATTGGTGAAGTCCGACGACGTCGCCGGCCGGCCACCCTCGTTGCTGACATAGGCGTAGTCGCCGCTGACCACGATGCTGTTCGGCGCGTTGCCGACCGCGATCTGCTTCTCGAGGGTAGCAGTCGAGAGGTTCAGCACGCCGACGCTGTTGTTGGCGTTCAGCACGACCATGCCGAGCGCGGTTCCGGTGGCGACGACGCCGCCCGGATTGGCCGAGGTCGCGTTGTACAGGTTCGGGTTGGCCGGCGGCGGCGGCACCGGGATGCTGATCGCCGGGGTCAACTCGCCGTTTGCCGGGTTGACGTTGGCGACCGCGACGAAATTGTTGTCCTGGCTGAACAGCAGCTTGGAGCCGTCCGGCGAGTAGGTGACGCCGGTGAACGAGCCGGTGGTGTTGCTGGTGAAGGTGGTGCCGCTGACCGCGCTCGGTATGTAGCGCTGCAGCACCGCACCGGTCTTGGTGTCGAACACGATGATCGGCTGCGCCGCATCCATCAGCAGCACCGCGCCGCTGCGGGTCGACGGGTTCGGGTTGACCGCGACCGCCTTGGCCACGATCGGCGAACCGAGCTGCACGATCTTGCCGGTCGGCGTCAGCAGCTGGTTGTCGGAGGCCACGATCGTGCCGTTGGTCTGCGGACCGACGGTGCGCGTGGTCTGCGGGCTGGTCTGAGCGCAGGCAATGCCCGGGGCGGCGAGGGCAAGCGCCATGACGCCGGCGAGCGGGTGTTTCCGGAACGACATCGTCACCTTGAACTCCTGGGACATGATCGCCGCCGGACGGCCGCATCGGCCGCCGGCGACAGGATCTGCTGCGGAATGTTCTGGACCGGTAAACTGACAGAAACCTGACAAAGTCGGCGTGTCGAGCGCCCGCGCCTGCAATGTCACAAAACCATCGCCTTGCGTCGGTTCGCGGTGCGGGATTTCATAACCTGGAAGTGCCGCCTGTTGCGGGGGATCAACCTATGCGTGTCCTGCTCGTGGAGGATCATCGCGCCTTGCGCGAGATGATGACGGCGCATCTGCGCGGTGGCGGCTTCGTGACCGACGCGGTGGCGCGCGGCGACGAGGCCCTGGCGGCCGCCTCGACCAGCATCTACGACGTGGTCGTACTGGATCTGGGTTTGCCGGACCTCGATGGCATCACGGTGTTGAGGACGCTGCGTGCCGGACCCGCGGCGGATGTTCCGGTGCTGGTGCTCACCGCGCGCGACGCCATCGGGGACCGTGTGCAGGGGCTCGATGCCGGCGCCGACGACTACCTGCTCAAGCCCTTCGACCTGAACGAGTTCGATGCGCGGCTGCGTTCGGTGCTGCGCCGGCCCGGGCTGCGTCGCACGACGGTGCTGGATCTCGGCATCCTGACCTTCGATGCCGAGGCGCGCGAGGCCCGCATCCGCGGAGTGCTGCTCGATCTCTCCCGGCGCGAGCTGTCGCTGCTTGAGGAGCTGGTGCGGGCCGTTGGGCGCACGGTGGTCCGCGACATGCTGGAGGACCGGCTCTACGGCCTGAGCGATGCGGTCAGTGGCAATGCGCTTGAAGCCGCGGTGTCGCGGTTGCGCCGACATCTGGCGCGTGCCGGCGGGGAGGACATCGTCATCGAAACCATCAGGGGCATCGGCTACCGGCTGGTAGTGCGCGGTCCTGTCGCACCTGATCCGGCCGCACCTGATCCGGCCGCACCTGATCCGGCCGCTCCTGATCCGGCCGATGCCTGAACGGACGATCCGGCTGTCGCACTTCGCCCGCACGCCCGCCTTCAACAGTCTGGCTGCGCGGCTGGTCGGCTCGATGTCGGTCCTGCTGTTCGGTGGCCTCGCGGCGGTATCGGGACTGCACTCGCTCGAACGCGGTCGCGACCTGGCTGCCAGGATCGGCCGCCTGCTGCTTGGCGACGAACTGCCGGAGCCATGGCAGGACCTCGCCATCCTGCTGCCGTTCAGCCTGCTGGTTCTGGTCCTGATCGCGGTGGTGACACGCTGGAGTCTGCGCCCGCTGCGGCTCGCCTCCGAGGAAGCGCGGCGCGCCGGGCCGGATCATCCGGACGCGCGCATCTCGACGCGCAGGCTGCCCAGCGAATTGCGTCCGTTGGCGGATGCGGTCAACGCGGCGCTCGACCGCCTCACCGCCGCCTACGAGACCGAGCGCCGCTTCACCGCGGATGCCGCGCACGAGCTCCGTACCCCGCTTGCCGCCCTCAGCCTGCGCCTGCAACGCAGCCGGCGATTTGGCGTGGAGATCGAGTGGACGGCAATGGAGGCGGATATCGCGGCGATGCGGCAACTGGTCGAGGGTCTGCTCGATCTCGCGCGCAAGGAGGCGGGCGGACGCCGCTTCGCCACGCTGAACTTCTCCCGCATCGTGCGCGAGGCCGCCGCCGGGGTGCATCCGATGATCGAGGAGGCCGGCCGGCGCCTGGTCGTGGAGGCGCCGGCCAGCGTCAGGCTGCGCGGCGAGGCCAACGATCTGCGCGACCTGGTGCGCAACCTGGTGCAGAACGCCCTGGTGCATGGCGGCGGCCGGATCGCCCTTCGGCTCCGCGGCGAGCACGATGGCACGGTCGTCCTCGATGTCGCCGACGAGGGGGAGGGCATCCAGCAGGCCGAGCGGGAGGCGGTCTTCGAGCGTTTCCGCAAAGGGCCGGGCGCAGGGGCAGGGAGCGGCCTGGGCCTCGCCATCGCGCGCGCGGTGGCGACCGCGCACGGCGGCCAGGTCACCATCCCGCCGGGGCCGGGCTCGCTGGTGCGGGTGATGCTGCCTGGCGAGGCCTCGGGCGTCGGAGGCCGGAATGGAGCGGCTTGATTGCGATCGCATGCTGGTGGCGGTGCTCGCGACCGGGAGTTTCGCGGCAGCGGCCAGGCGCCTCGGGACAAGCAGCGGCCAGGCTTCCAAGCTGGTCTCGAAACTGGAGGCGGATCTCGGCGTGCAGCTGATCAAGCGCACGACGCGCGCGCTCGCAGCCACCGAGGTCGGACAAGCCTACTACGAGCGGATCAGGCCGCTGCTGGAGGAACTCGACGCCCTGGATGCGTCGGTGCGGCAGGCCTCCGGCGCACCCAGCGGCAGCCTGCGGATCACGGCGCCGTTCTCCTTCGGGACCACGCAGCTCGCGCCCGTCCTGATCGACTTCGCGCGCGCGTTCCCGCTGATCCAGCTGGACGTGGGCTTCTCGGACCGGATCGTGCACCTGGTCGACGAGGGCTTCGATGCGGCCATCCGGATCGTCGACAGGCCCGGCGACAGCAGCCTGATCGCGCGCAGGCTGTGCGACATCCGGCTCGTCCTGGCCGCGGCCCCGGCCTACCTCGAGGCGCGCGGCGAGCCGGTCGAGCCCTCCGACCTGGCGGGGCATGACTGCATCGTCGACACCAACTTCGCCGATCCGCTGAACTGGCCGTTCCGGCGCGGCCACGCGACGGCAACCGTCTCCGTGCCGGTCGAGGGCCGGCTGCGCTTCGCCAGCGGCGAAGCCTGCATCGCGGCCGCCTCGGCCGGGATGGGCATCACCCGGGTGCCGAGCTTCATGGCGGGTCAAGGCTTTCGCGCCGGCACCGTCCGGCCCGTCCTGGCGGCCTTCGAGGTGGCGCCGATCGGCCTGTATGCGGTCTATCCTCCCACCCGCCACCTGGCGCTGAAGGTCCGCGTCCTGGTCGACTTCCTGGCCTCCTGCTATCGCGGCCAGCCGGAGTGGGAGCGCGGATGGTGATCTGGTCGCTTCCGTTCCGGAAGGAATAACCTCCGGACCGCCCGGATAATCATCTCGCCGGAACCGGCTCATCTTCCTTCGCAGCAACCCCTGCAGAAGGAGACCTCCTCATGATCGACACCCGCACCGCACCCTACGCTTCCCTGGTCCTGCGCCTCTCCATGGGCATCCTGTTCCTGGCGCATTTCGGGCTGAAGTTCTTCGTCTTCACACCCGCCGGTACCGCGCACTTCTTCGCATCCCTCGGCCTGCCACCGGTACTCGCCTACGTCGTCATGGCGTGGGAACTCGCCGGCGCGGTGGCGCTGATCCTCGGCGTCTGGACGCGCCTCGTGGCCCTTGCCCTGATCCCCGACCTGCTGGGCGCCATCCTCACGGTGCACGGCCGAGCCGGCTTCTTCTTCAACGACGCCAACGGCGGCTGGGAGTATCCCGCCTTCTGGATCGTCGGCCTGGCCACCCTGGCGCTCATCGGCGACGGCCCGTTTGCGCTGCAGCCGACCAGCGTCCCGGCGATCACCCGCTAGATCGAAACACTCAAAGGAAGACCAACCATGACCGCTCCACTCTCGATGGGTCGCGTCGCCTTGACCGTCAACGATCTGGAAGGCACCAGTGCCTTCTACCGGCAGGTGGTCGGCCTGCATCCGATCGATGCCGATGCCGGCACCGTCCGGCTGGGTGCCGGCGATACTGTCCTGCTCGAGCTGCGCCGCGACGCATCGGCCCGCCGACGGTCGCAGCGCGAGGCGGGGCTGTTCCACACCGCGTTCCTGCTGCCGACCCGCGCGGATCTCGGCGCCTGGGCCAGGCACGCGTCGGAAGCGCGGGCCCCGGTCGTCGGCGCCTCCGACCACGTCGTCAGCGAAGCAATCTACCTCACCGACCCGGAAGGCAACGGCGTGGAGATCTATGCGGACCGGCCGGCAGCCGGGTGGCGGAGGCAGGACGGCCTGGTGGTGATGCGGACCGACGCGCTCGATGTCGAAGACCTCCTGGCCAGTGCCGGCACGCTGCGCTGGCAGGGCTTCCCGGCCGGCTCCACCATCGGCCACGTGCATCTCCAGGTCGGTGCCATCGCGCCGGCCGAGGCCTTCTATGCCGGGACCCTCGGGCTCGCGGTGACCAGCCGCTACCCCGGCGGCACCTTCTACGCCGCCGGCGAATACCACCACCACCTCGCGACCAACATCTGGAGCAGCCGCGGCGCCGGCGTGCGGAGCGAGCCTTCGACCGGGCTGGCCGATGTCGAGCTCATCCTGGAGCCGGAAATGCTCCAGGCGGTTCGAACGCGGCTCGCCGCGACGACACCGACCGCGGCCGAGGACAGGACGCGCCTGTCGCTGACCGATCCCTGGGGTACCCGGATCACCCTCGTCGCCGGCCAGCAGGCTGTCGAGGAAGCATTCGCCGAGGCATCGTCATCCTGACCGGCAGGCGCCCGACTGCAGAACAGACACTCCTGAGAGGAGAATGAGCAATGCTGGTCGACGGCAAGTGGACGGAAGACTGGCAACCGGTGCAGGCGACTGACGCCAAGGGCGGCTTCGTCCGTCAGGTCTCCGGCTTCCGCAACTGGATCACCCCGGACGGGGCAGCGGGCCCGAGCGGGGAAAGTGGCTTCGAGGCGGAGGCCGGGCGCTACCACCTCTACGTCGCGTTGGTCTGCCCCTGGGCCTCGCGCACGCTGATCACCCGCAAACTCAAGCAGCTCGAGACGGTCGTATCGGTCAGCGTCGTGGAACCGGCGCTGTCCGACCAGGGCTGGCGCTTCGGGGATTATCCCGGCTCCGACCGGGACACCCTGAACGGCGTGACCTACCTGCATGAGATCTACACGCGGGCCGACCCCGTCCATACCGGCCGCGCCACCGTGCCGGTGCTGTGGGACAAGCGGCGCATGACGATCGTCAACAACGAGTCCGCCGACATCGTGCGGATGTTCGACATCGGCTTCGGCGCCCTGGCCAGCCGGATGGAGCTTTATCCGGCGCCGCTGCAGGCCGACATCGACGCGCTGGATGCGCGCATCTATCCGTCGCTCAACAACGGCGTCTATCGCACCGGTTTCGCCACCACCCAGGGCGCCTACGAAGCGGCATTCGCCGATGTGTTCGGCATGCTCGACGAGCTGGAGGTGCGTCTCGGCGAACGCGGACCCTACCTGTTCGGCGATGCCCTGACCGAGGCGGACGTGCGGCTGTTCGTGACGCTGGTGCGCTTCGACGTGGCCTACCATGGCCTCTTCAAGTGCAACCTGCGCCGGCTCGCCGACTATCCGGCGCTGAGCGCCTACCTGTCGCGTATCCTGCTCGTTCCGGGCATCCGGGAGACGGTCGACATCGACCACATCAAGCGGGGCTACTATTCGATCAAGGCGCTCAACCCGAACGGGATCGTGCCGCTCGGTCCGGATCTTCCAGGCCTTGATCCGGTGACGCTGCACGGCAATGGAACCGGAAGGTCGTCGTGATGGGCGAACCTGCCGCGCGGGCTCAAGCCGGTGCCCGCACCACATGGCGGACGAAACCGACGCAGATCACGACGAATGCCGCAAGTCCCAGCCATGCGGCGGTCGCGGCATAGCCCGATCCGGTCAGCGACAGCACGTCCTCGCGGCCACTGGCGCCGATCACCGCAGCCAGCGCCACCCCCATCAGGCTTTCGCCGGCGATGAAGCCGGAGGCCAGCATCACGCCGCGCCGGCGGTGGCCGTCGAGCATGCTATCGGTGGCGGCACCCGCGCTCCGCCGCAGCCGGCCGGTCAGCCAGGAGAGCAGGGCGCCGATCACCAGCGTCACCGTTACCGTCGGCGGCAGGTAGAGTCCGAGCCCCACCGCCAGCACCGGCAAGCCGGGACCGCGCCGCTTGAGCAGCGTATCGCCGATCACCAGCAGCACCCCCAGGCCGACGCCGATCAGGATCATCGTCCAGTCGAGCTGGTGCAGGAAGATGCCGCGCGCGATCGTCGCCATCAGGGTGGCCTGCGGCGCGGCGAGCGCCTGCGCCGGATCCATGCCGGCATGCGGCATCGCGCCGGTGAAGCCGTAGGCAGAGTAGAGCAGGTTGAGCACCGGCGGGATCACCGCCGCACCGACCACCACGCCCACCATCAGCACGACCTGCTGCCGCCACGGGGTCGCGCCGACCAGCTGGCCGGTCTTGAGGTCCTGCAGGTTGTCGTTGGAGATGGTTGCAGCGGCCAGGATCGCCGAGGTCACGAACAGCACCGAGGCGATGGCGAGGCTGCGATGGTCGGCGGCGAACTCGGTGGGCAGCGCTCCTGCCGCATCGAGGGCCAGCAGCAGCAGCGAGACCAGCACGACGGCGAGGATGGCAATGCCGGAGATCGGACTGGACGACGATCCGACGATACCCGCCATGTAGCCGCAGGCGGCCGCCACCAGGAAGCCGAACAGCAGGCAGACCAGGGTGCAGGCAGCGGCGAGGGCGAGCGCAGCGCCAGGATGCGGCGCGCCGGCCAGGAAGAAGCTGCAGAAGCAGGCCATCAGGCACAGCAGCATCAGGATTCCGAGGCCGATGATGACGGGCGGCGCGAGGTCACGGTCCGTGCGCTCTCCGGTCGCATGATCCCGTCGCGTGAGGGCGGAGCGCAGTCCGGCGACGACGGGCCCGGCAAGTCCGAGCAGGGTCCAGATCGCCGCAACCGCGATGGTGCCGGCGCCGATGAAGCGCACCTTGTGCGACCACAGCGCGGTGGCGAAGGCGGCATTGCCGAGGCCGGCCGGGTGCGGCGTGATCGCCGTCAGCACCGGCACCGCGACGCCCCAGCCGAGAACCGCGCCGAGCAGGATCGCCAGCCCGCCGCCGATCCCGACCAGGTAGCCGGCGCCGACCAGGGCGAGCGAGAAGCCGGTGGAGAGCCGGAACAGTGCGGACCCGGCGGCGAGCGTCACGCTGACGCTGTCGGCGAGCAGGCCGAGCCCGCCGCTGGCGAGGCTGAACAGCGCCGCGATCACGCCTCCCGCAAGCAGCTCGCGCAGGCCGCTGTTGCCGGCGCCGCCGATCTCGCCGGCGCGCAGGATCTCGGCCGCCGCGGTGCCTTCGGGGTAGGGTAGCGCGCTGCCGGTGACCAGCGCGCGGCGCAGCGGAATGGTGAACAGCACGCCGAGGATGCCACCGGCGGCGCAGACCGCCATCACCCACACATAGGGAAAGCCGTGCCAGTGGCCGATCATCAGCATGCCGGGCAGCACGAAGATCACCGAGCTCAACGTGCCCGCCGCCGAGGCCTGGGTTTGCACCATGTTGTTCTCGAGGATGCCGCCGCCGCCGAGGGCGCGCAGCACCGCCATCGATATCACCGCCGCCGGGATCGAGGAAGCAAAGGTCAGGCCGACCTTGAGGCCGAGATAGACGTTGGAGGCGGTGAAGACGACGGTGATAAGCGCCCCGAGGACCAACCCGCGCAGGGTCAGCTCGCGGATGCCGATCGACGTGCCGGACACTAGGCGACCAGGGCGCTGATGCGTTCCTGTCGCAGCCATTCCCGGCGCGCATCCTCGTCGAACAGCTCGGACAGCTTGGCCATCATGGTGCCGCCCAACTCCTCGGCATCGGTGATGGTGACGGCGCGGCGATAGTAGCGCGTCACGTCGTGGCCGATGCCGATCGCGATCAGCTCGACCGCCTGCCGGCTCTCGATGTCCTGGATCACCTCGCGCAGGTGGCGCTCCAGGTAAGAACCCGAATTCACCGACAGCGTGCTGTCGTCGACCGGCGCGCCGTCGCTGATCACCATCAGGATGCGGCGGCTCTCGCGCCGACCGAGCAGCCGCTTGTAGGCCCACAGCAGCGCCTCGCCGTCGATGTTCTCCTTCAGCAGCCCCTCGCGCAGCATCAGCCCGAGATTGCGGCGCGCCCGGCGCCACGGCATGTCGGCGGACTTGTAGATGATGTGGCGCAGGTCGTTCAGCCGGCCCGGCTCGCGCGGCTTGCCCTCGGCGACCCAGCGCTCCCGGCTTTGGCCGCCCTTCCAGGCGCGGGTGGTGAAGCCGAGCACCTCGACCTTGACCGCGCAGCGCTCGAGCGTGCGTGCCAGGATGTCGCCGCACATCGCCGCCACGGTGATCGGCCGGCCGCGCATCGAGCCGGAGTTGTCGATCAGCAGCGTCACCACCGTATCGCGGAAGTCGGTGTCGCGCTCATGCTTGTAGGAGAGCGAAAGCGTCGGGTTCACCACCACCCGGGCCAGCCGGCCGGCATCCAGGATGCCCTCCTCGAGGTCGAACTCCCAGGCCCGCATCTGCTGCGCCATCAGCCGGCGCTGCAACCGGTTGGCAAGCTTGGAGACCACGCCGGACAGGTTGAGCAGCTGCTGGTCGAGTTGCTGGCGCAGCCGGGCCAGCTCCTCGGCGTCGCACAGGTCCTCGGCGGCGATCTCCTCGTCGAACTGCCTGATGAACGCCTTATAGGTCGGGCCCGCCTCGACCTCGCGCGGCGGGCGCTGCGGCTGTGGGCCACCCGGGCGATCCTCGCCCTCGGCGGAGCCTTCCTGCTCCTCGCCCGGCTCGTCATCCTCCTCCGCGGCGCCGGAGCGGGCGAATTCGGGGGTCGGCGACGGCTCCATGTCGCTGCCGTCGTCACCGGCACCGTCCTCCGGCGTAGGCGGCTTGTCGCCAGCCTGATCCTCGCTCTCCTCGTCGGACTGGGCGGTGTCGTCCTGCTCGTCCTGCTCGGCCTCCATCTCGGCTTCAGCGAGATCGTAGGCTGCGAGCAGCCGGCGGGCAGCGCGGGTGAAAGCCCCCTGGTCGTCCTGCGCGCGCGCCATCTCGTCGAAGGCGGCATCGGCGCCATCGCCCATCGCCTCGCGCCACTGCGCCAGCACCGCCTGCGCGGCGCGCGGCGACGGCGTGCCCGACATCCGCTCGCGCGCCAGCAGGCCGAGTGCCGCCGCCACCGGCATCTGCTCCTTGCGGGTCATGCGCGCGTAGCCGCCCTGCTCGCATTCCTGCGTCAGCCGCTCGAGCAGGTTGGCAGCGACGCCTCCCATGTGGCGTGCGCCGACCACCTCGAGCCGGGCCTGCTCGAGCGCGTCGTAGACCTCGCGGGCCTCGCGCGGGGCGGGGGTGCGGGCGGCGTGCACCCGGCTGTCATGATGGCGAAGGCGCAGTCCGGCGGCATCGGCTGCACCGCGCAGGCGGGCGATTTCCGGCGCAGCCAAGCTGCGTGCCGGCTGCGGCAGGCGCACCCGGTTGCCGACCACATTGCCGGGACCGGCCTGGAAGGTCACCTGGACGTCGGGCTTGCCGCCGATCGCACGCAGAGCCCCCGCGGTCGCCCGCTTGAATGCCTCCGCGCGGCTGTTGGGGTCGTTGCGGCCGCTCATTTCAGCGCGCGCGGACCTGGCTGCGTTCCTGCGTACTGGCGGAGATCGGCAGGGAAGCGGTCAGCTCTTCGTTGAAGCAGCGCTGGTAGTATTCGGCGACCGTCGGCCGTTCCGCCTCGTCGCACTTGTTGAGGAAGGTGAGCCGGAACGCGAAGCCGAGATCGTCGAATATCTGTGCGTTCTCGGCCCAGGTGATGACGGTGCGCGGCGACATCACGGTCGAGATGTCGCCGTTTATGAAGCCGGCACGCGTGAGGTCGGCGAGCGCCACCATGCTTTCGACGCGGCGCTTGATGGCGCCGTTGCGGCCGTCCCAGCCCATCTTGGACAGCACGATCGCGGTCTCCTGCGCATGCGGCAGGTAGTTCAGCGTGGTGACGATGTTCCAGCGATCCATCTGGCCCTGGTTGATCTGCTGGGTGCCGTGATAGAGGCCCGTCGTGTCTCCGAGGCCCACCGTGTTGGCGGTGGCGAACAGGCGGAACGCCGGGTGCGGCCGGATCACCCGGTTCTGGTCAAGCAGCGTCAGGCGGCCTTCCACCTCCAGCACGCGCTGGATCACGAACATCACGTCGGGACGCCCGGCATCGTACTCGTCGAAGGTGAGCGCGCAGGCGTGCTGCAGAGCCCAAGGCAGCAGCCCCTCGCGGAACTCGGTGATCTGCTTGCCGTCCTTCAGGACGATGGCGTCCTTGCCGACCAGGTCGATACGGCTGATGTGGCTGTCGAGGTTGATGCGGATGCACGGCCAGTTCAGCCGGGCTGCCACCTGCTCGATATGGCTCGACTTCCCGGTGCCGTGGTAGCCCTGGATCATCACCCGTCGGTTGAAGGCGAACCCGGCCAGGATGGCGAGCGTGGTCTCGCGGTCGAAGCGGTAGGCGGTGTCGATCTCCGGCACGTGCTCGGTGCGACGCGAGAACGCCGGAACGTCGATGTCGCTCTCGATGCCGAAGGTGTCACGGGCGGACAGCCGGATGTCCGGCAGGCCGAGCGAGGAGGTCGAGGCGAGGCCGGGCTCCCCCAACCCTCCCGCGCGTGCCTCGTTGCCGGCTCCAGCCAGATCCGCGATCTCGTCCATGTAGTTGTCCTGTCCTGTGCGCCCGGAAGCGTGGTCCTGCCCACGCCGGCCTGGGCCGGCGGTGAGCGGTAGCGGTTCAACCCGCTTCGGCGAGGCCGGTTTGCCGCTGGCCCTGAAGATGGGTCCTCAGCGCCGTATACGCCACGTTGATGGTCTTCAGCCGTTCCTCGGCGGCGCGGTCGCCGCCGTTGGCATCCGGATGATGGCGTCGGGCCAGTGTCTTGTAGCGGGTCTTGAGTTCCTGCATCGACACCGGCCACGGCAGGCCGAGCGTGTCGAGCGGCTGGCGTAGTTCGGCCGGCCGCTGGTCGACCTTGCGCGTGCTGCCGCGGCGGGCGGCGGCACCGTTCAGCAGGCCGAGCGGGTCGAGGACCGCCGCCTCGTCGAAGGCGCGGGCTGCCTGCGCGCCGCCCAGGTGGCCAAGCCGCCAGGAGGGCCGGTTCCACGACACATCGGCACGCAGGTGCGCCTCGATCTGGCCGGGGTTCATGCCCTTGTAGAAGTCCCACCGCGCATTGTACTCGCGCACGTGGGGCAGGCAGAACCACCAGTATTCCTGCAGGCTGTCGCGCGAACGCGGCGCCCGGTAGCCTGCGGGCTCGGTGCAGTCCGCCATGTCGCAAAGCCGGCCCGGGGCGTCCGGGTCGGGGTCGAAAGCCCGGTGGCGCGTGTTCCTGTGTCGCGGGTTCCTGGGGATCATCAAGGCGTTTATGTGCGCCCCCTGGCATGGGGTGCAAGAGGCAACGGGGGACGATGATGGGCTTGACACCGACCGGGCGCGAACAGCGGCTGCGGGCTGCGATCGAGCAGCATTTCCAACCGCAGTCGCTGGTCATCGAGGATGAAAGCGCGCGCCATGCGGGGCATGCCGGGGTGCGCGAGAGTGGCGCCGCCGGCGGCGAGACGCACTATGCGATGCTGGTGGTGAGCGAGGCGTTCGCGGGTCTCGGCCGGGTGCAGCGCTCCAGGCTGGTGCACGAGGCGCTGGATAGCGAGTTCAGGAGCGGGCTGCACGCCTTGTCGCTGACCCTGCGCACCCCGCAGGAGGCGGCCGGCATCCGCTAGCGGTCAGGGCCGTATCAGCAGCTTGCCGAAGTTGCGGCCTTCCAGCATGCCGATGAACGCCTCCGGTGCGCGCTCCAGCCCGTCGACGACGTCCTCGCGGGTGCGGACGTCGCCATTCCTGACCCAGGCCGCCATCTCTGCGAGGAAGGCGTCGTGGCGGTCGCGGAAATCGTACACGATGAAGCCGCGCACGGTCAGCCGGCGACGCAGGATGGCGCCCATCGCGCCCGCCAGCCGGTCGGGACCCGCGCGCTCGCCGGTCCGCGCGTTGTAGGTGGCGACGACGCCGCAGACCGGCACGCGCGCGAACGGGTTGAGCAGCGGCAGCACGGCGTCGAACACCGCCCCGCCGACATTCTCGAAATAGACGTCGATGCCTTTCGGGCAGGCGGCGGCGAGCTTTTCCGGGAAGTGCGGATCACGGTGATCGACGGCGGCGTCGAAGCCGAATTCCTCGATCAGCGCCGCACACTTGCGCGCTCCGCCGGCGATGCCGACGCTGCGCGCGCCGCGCAACCGCGCCACCTGGCCGACGGTGGCACCGACCGGACCGGTGGCGGCGGCGACCACCAGCGTCTCGCCGGCCTGCGGCTGGCCGATCCGGTCCAGGCCGACCCAGGCGGTGAAGCCGGGCATGCCGAGGACCCCGAGCGCGGTGCTGACCGGTCCCAGCGCCGGATCGACGCGCGCCAGGTGGTCCGCAGGCAGCACAGCATGCGACTGCCAGCCGCCCTGGCAGCGCACCACGTCGCCGGTGGCGAACTGCGCGACCGTGCTGCGCACGACCTCGGCGACGGTCTCGCCGACCATCACCCCTCCGAGCGCCACCGGCTCCGCATAACTCTTCGCATCGCTCATGCGGCCGCGCATGTAGGGGTCGAGGGAGAGGTAGAGCACGCGCACCACCACCTCGCCGGGGCCGGGCTCCGGCAGGGGGTGCGTCTCGATGCGGAAGTCGGACGCGACAGGCGCACCGTCCGGGCGGGATGCCAGGACGATCCTGGTCAGGTGGTCGCTGCCGCTCATGTCTGCCGCTCCGGTTCGGGAGGCTGCGACGGCCGTTCCGGCCCCTGCGCCGCCGCGACCGCCAGCGCCGACGCCATCAGCGCGGCCGACGGGCGGCCCATGCTGTCGGCCATCGAGGTCGGCAGCAGGATGGTGGCGCCACGGTCCTTGTTCATCTCGTAGATGCGGTTGATCTGCAGGATCTGCATCGCGGTCGGCGAGCGGTCGTAGGTGCGCGCCGCCTCCTCGAGCTCGGTCGCGACCTCGCGCTCGGCGGCGGCCAGGGTGACGCGCGCCTGGCGCTCCCGCCCGGCCTGCGCCTGCCGGCTCATCGCGTCCTGCAGGCTGCGCGGCAGCATCACGTCGCGTATCTCGACACCCTGCACGGTGATGCCCCAGTCGCCGATCTTGGCGGCGATGGAGTCGCGCAGGACGGTGTCGATATGCTTGCGGTCCTCCAGCAGGGTCGCGAGGTCGGTGGCGCCGATCATCTCGCGCAGGCTGGTCTGTGCCACCAGCGAGACGGAGCCCGCATAATCCATCAGCACGGTGATGGCGCGCTCCGGATCGGCAACCTTCCAGAACACGATGGCGTCGACGTCCACCGGCGTGGTGTCGCGGGTGAGCGTCTGCTCGGTGGCGATCGGCGTGGTCTGGATGCGCAGGTCGACCATGCCGGCGACGCTGTCCACCACCGGGATGATCATGAACAGGCCGGGACCGCGGGTGCCCTGCATCCGGCCGGCGCGAAGCACCACCGCGCGCTCCCATTGCCGTGCCATGCGCAGGCTGGAAGGCGCGAGGAAGGCCAGGATGGCCAGCGGGACCGCCAGCAGCGGCTGGTGCAGCAGCACGAAGGATGCGGCGGCGGCGGCGAGCAGGATGACCGCGATGCCGGTCGCGATCGGGTTCATGCTGTTCAGGAAGGCTCCTTCGAAACCTTAGCGGTGATCGGCCGGCCGGCTGCCGCCGGGACCTGCGCTAGCTGCCACCGAAGCCGAGGAAGCCGACATCGGGCCGGGCGGCGCCGCCATCCTCGGCAAGTCTCCTGGCCCGCATGTCGGCGGCCTCCTGCACCGGCGAGCGCCTGCGGGTGGCGCTTGCGGACACCGCGACACCACCGTCGCCGCCGGTCTGGGCGGAGGCAAGCTGCGTCCCGGTATCAGTGGTGCCGGCCCCGCGCATGGAGAGCAGCAGGAAGGTGATGTCGTTGCGGTTGAGGTCGATCGCCATGTCGAGCGGCTTCTGGCCGAGGATGTTGACCGCCTGCAGGTCGGCGCCGCGTGACAGCGCCTCTTTCGCGGCGGTGAGGTCGCCGCGGTTGATGGCATCGAACAGGGCGGCGTTCGGGTTGACGTCGAGCGCCGCGTGGCCCCGTGGCGCCGCATCGTCGCTGGGCACAGCGCCGGGCAGGGCGGGTGGCGGGGCTGCCGCCGCCGCTGCCGCCTTGGCCTCCTCCGCGGCGGCGTCGTTGGCGCCGCCGCCGCCGCCCGCGCCCCCGCCACCTACGCTCATCTGGGCCTGTGCCGCAGCCGGCGGCAGCAGACAGGCTCCGCTGACGAGGCAGGCGACGAGGAGAGGGCGGATCACGGACATGCGGCAATCTCTGATCTGTTGCTCGTTGGCTCGCCGGCGCGGCCATATGGCCCGGTCACAGGCCGAAAAATAAATCCGGATGACAGTGCAACCGAACCGGGACAACCGCAAGCCCGGGCGACCGCGTCCGGGATGCGTTCGGCAGCGAAAGCAGAACCGTGATTACGGTTGCCACGACTACGGGCCGCCGTCTCTAACTGGACGAGGCAGTCCGACCTGCCGATCCCAACCGGAGGCCGATGCCTGTTGCCCAGCCTGGCCAATGCAGCCCGTTCATCCCGCGACGCAGCCCCGGACCTGGCTCGCGGGGCGAGCGCAGCGGACCCCCTGGGGCGTCATGAACTTCCTGCCCTGACCTCTATCCGCGGACTGCTGGCCTGGTGGGTGGTGGTGTTCCACTTCGCCCCGTCGGCGCCATTCCACGCCGCGGCGCACCAGGTCTTCATCGCCAAGGGCATCGTCGCGGTCGACTGCTTCTTCGTGCTGTCCGGCTTCGTGCTCTGCCATGTCCACCCGGTCATCATCGGCCGGCGACCATTCGGCGTGGCGGACTTCCTGGTCAGCCGCCTGGCCCGGATCTATCCGTTGCACCTGGCGATGCTGGCGGCCTTCGTGCTGGTGGCCGCCAGCTATCGGCTGACCCATCCTGGCGCCCTCGGACCCGGCGCGCCGTTCGCCGACGATCGGATGCCCGGCCTGCTGCGGCAGCTCGCACTGCTGCATGGCTGGTTCCGCTGGGGTCACGAGACGGCCTGGAACGTGCCGTCCTGGTCGATCAGCAGCGAATGGGCCGCCTACATGCTGGCGCCGCTGGCGTTCCTCTGGCTGGGCCACCGTCGGCCCGGCGCGGCTTGGTTTTGCGCGGGCCTGCTGGCGGCGCTGGTGGTCTGCCTCGGCGAAATCGGCCTGCTGTTCGGCGGCGCGATGGCGTTGCCGCGCGTGCTGCTCGAATTCTGCCTCGGGGCGTCGCTGCGCAGCGGCCTGCGGCAGGGCGACGCCTGGTTGCACCGGATCCGGTCGCCCGGGCTGGCGGCGGGATGGCTCGCCGCTTTCGGCCTTGCCTGGACCGCCCACGCCGGCCTGTTCCTGGCGGCGATGATCTGGCTGCTGCTGCTGCTGTCGTTGCGCACCGGGCGTGCACAGGGAATGCTCGGACGCATCGAGCGGGTTGCGATCTATCTCGGCGAGACCTCGTTCGCGGTCTACATGTGCCATGCCTTCATCCTCATGCTCTGGAATGGCGTGGTGACCCCGCGGATGCATGGCATCCTGCTGCACAAGGTCCCGGACGCCCTGTTGCTGGCCGGCGTGATCCTGGGTTTCGCCTGCGTGCTGCACCATGCTGTCGAACTGCCGGCGCAGCGTGCCATCCGGCGCCGTTTCCGGGACTGGACACTCTCGCGGCTGGTCGAGCCGGGACCCGAGGCGCTACACGGGTATCGATGAGGACGGGACCGGAGACACGGGCGGCAACCGGCTTCCTGCCAGGGATTGCGCCGCTGGCATTCGATGCCGGATGGCTGCGCGGGCGTCTCGCCGGCCTGCCGCCGGCGCAGGATCCGGACTGGGAGACCCTGCTGCAGGGCATGGCCCCGCAGGTTGCGGCGACCCGGCCGATCCATACCCGCCTGCCGCGCCATGCCGCCGTGCTGGTGCCGCTGGTGCCGGCGCCGGACCCGATGGTGCTGCTGACCCGCCGGTCGGCGCTGCTGCGGCATCATTCCGGCCAGGTAAGCTTCCCCGGTGGCCGGCGCGACGCCGCCGATCGTGGCCCGGCGGAGACCGCCCTGCGCGAGTCGCAGGAGGAGATCGGCCTGGAGCCTTCCGCCGTCACCCTCCTCGGGCGGCTGCCGGTGCAATGGACGCATGCCAGCAACTTCCTGATCACACCTGTAGTCGGTCTGCTGTCGCCGGAGGCGCGGTGGCTCGCCGCTCCCGAGGAAGTCGACGTGATCTTCGGAATGCCGTTGCAGCAGCTGCTGGATCCGGACGCGCCGCGCCTGATCGAGGGCGGCCTGCGGCATGGCTCCTGGTCGTGGCCGCATCCCGAGCATGATATCTGGGGCGCCACCGCGGCGATCCTGCTCAGGCTTGCGGTGGCTCTGCGTGGCACCTGATCGGGCAGGGTGCGGGAGGGAATGATCGTGGTGGATCCGGATCGGCTGCGGGCGGAGTTCTCGCAGGCCATGTCGGCGATGTATCGCGCCGAGGTGCCGCTCTATGGCGAACTCGTCGCGCTGGTCGAGGCAATCAACCGGCGCGTGCTGGAGGCCGACCCGTCACTGGCCGCCTCTCATGGCCAGGACGAACGCGCCCGGCTGGATCTGGAGCGGCACGGCGCCATCCGGGTCGGCACCGCCGCCGAGCTCGGGCTGTTGCGCCGACTGTTTGGCGTGCTCGGAATGGTGCCGGTGGGCTACTACGATCTCGCCGCGGCTGGCGTGCCGGTGCACTCTACCGCATTCCGCGCCACCGGGCCGGCATCGCTGACGCGAAGCCCGTTCCGGGTCTTCACCTCCCTGCTGCGGCTCGAGCTGATCGCCGATCCGGCCCTGCGCCGGGCAGCGCAGGAGATCCTGGCGCGGCGGCGGATCGTCACCCCGAGGGCGGTGGCGTTGATCGAGCAGCACGAGCGGGAAGGCGGCCTCGACGAGCGGTCCGCTTCGGAGTTCGTACGCGAGGCGCTGGAGACCTTCCGCTGGCACGCCGAGGCGACGGTGGATGCCGCAGCCTATGGCGCGCTGCGCCAGGCGCACCCGCTGGTCGCCGACGTGGTGTGCTTCAGGGGGCCGCACATCAACCACCTGACCCCGCGGGTGCTCGATATCGACGCGGCGCAGGCGGCGATGCTCGAGCGCGGACTGCCGGCCAAGGAGCTGATCGAGGGACCGCCGCCCCGGCGCTGCCCGGTGCTGCTGCGCCAGACCAGCTTCAAGGCGCTGTCCGAGCCGGTCCGCTTCGATGGCGAGGCGGGCATCCATACGGCCCGCTTCGGCGAGATCGAGCAGCGCGGCGTGGCCCTGACGGAGGCCGGGCGGATCCGCTATGACACATGGCTGGCGTCGAACCAAAGCAGCACGATCAACGACTTGCCCGATGATCATGCGGCGTTGCGCGAGCAGGACCTGGCCTTCTATCGGTATCGACGGGTCCGGCGTCCGGATCCGCACGCCGGCCTGCAGGCGGCGATCGCAAGCGGCGCCGTGGTGGCCGAGCCGATCCTGTATGAGGATTTCCTGCCGGTCAGCGCCGCCGGGATCTTCCGCTCCAACCTGGGCGACGGTGCGGGCGAGGCAGCCCGACCCGACCCGCAACGTCCGGCGCTCGAGCAGGCGCTCGGGTGCGCGATCCTCGACGAGGTGGCGCTCTACCGGAAACAGGCGACGGCATCGGCGGCCGCCGCCATGGCCGGCTAGAGCATGATCCGATCGATCATGCTCCGCCTGACGTCTGGAAGTGCGGCATTATCCGACGCCCGGCATCACAGGGCGATCCCGGGTGATCGGAGGCTGCTCTAGGGCGCGCCGCCGTCGATATCGAACTTCACGCCCTGCGCCAGCGGCATCGTCAGGCCGTAGTTTATCGCGCTGGTGCTGCGCCGCATGTACGCCTTCCAGCTATCCGAGCCCGACTCCCGGCCGCCGCCGGTCTCCTTCTCGCCGCCGAAGGCGCCGCCGATCTCGGCACCGGACGGCCCCATGTTGACGTTGGCGATGCCGCAGTCAGAACCGATCGCCGACAGGAACAGCTCGCTCTCGCGTAGATCCCGGGTGAAGATCGACGAAGAGAGACCCTGCGGAACACCGTTCTGCAGAGCCAGCGCCTGATCGAAATCCCGGTACTTCAGCACATACAGGATCGGAGCGAAGGTCTCCTCGACCACCGGACCAGCCTGCTCCGGCATCAGCACCAATGCCGGGCGCACGTAGTACGCATCGTCGCAGCCCGCCACCGCATGGCGCTCGCCGCCATGCACCACGCCGCCCGCCTTGCGCGCCTGCTTCAGCGCCGACTGCATGCCCTTGTAGGCTGCCTGGTCGATCAGCGGGCCGACCAGCGCGTCGCCCTCCAGCGGATTGCCGACGCTGACCCCGGCATACACCGATCGAAGCCGCTGCACGAAGGCGTCGTGGATGCTCTCATGCACGATCAGCCGGCGCAGCGTGGTGCAGCGCTGCCCCGCGGTGCCCATGGCGGCAAACGCTACCGCCCGCAGCGCCAGCTCCTGGTCGGCGGAAGGGCACACGATGGAGGCGTTGTTGCCACCGAGCTCCAGGATGGCGCGGCCGAAGCGCTCCGCCACCGCCCGGCCGACCACACGGCCCATCGCCGTCGAGCCGGTGGCCGAGAGCACCGGCACCCGGCGATCCGCCACCAGGGCGGCGCCGGCCTCGCGGTCGCCGAGCACCAGGCCGCACAGGCCGGGCGGGGTGTCGCAGTGCCGGGCGGCGGCGCGCTCGAACAGGGCGATGGTCGCCAGCGCCACCAGCGGTGTCTTTTCCGACGGCTTCCAGACCACCGCGTCGCCGCAGACCAGGGCGAGGGCGGCGTTCCAGGCCCAGACCGCGACCGGGAAGTTGAACGCCGAGATCACGCCGACCACCCCGGCCGGGTGCCACTGCTCCATCATCCGGTGCTCGGGGCGCTCGCTGGTGATGGTCAGGCCGTAGAGCTGGCGCGACAGTCCGACCGCGAAGTCGCAGATGTCGATCATCTCCTGCACCTCGCCGGCGCCCTCGGACGGGATCTTGCCGGCCTCGATCGACACCAGCCGGCCGAGCGCGTCCTTGGCGGCACGCAGCTCCTCGCCGAACAGCCGCACCAGCTCGCCGCGTCGCGGCGCCGGCACCCGGCGCCACTGCAGGAACGCCTCGTGCGCCTCGCCGACCACGGCGCGCGTCGCGTCAGCGTCGAGATGGTCGACATGCGCGATCACCTCGCCGGTCAGCGGCGAGCGCACCTTGTTCGCCCCTTTCGCGACGCGGCTACGTGGCACGTCCAGCGCGGCCAGGATCGCACCGGTCTCGTAGGGCAGGTCCAGGCTCGCAGTGCTCATCAAGGCTCTCGCTCGTGTTGCGGCTGACGGCATAGGCCCGGGGCGAGCCCGGGGGAAGACCGGTTTCCCGCCCAACTACAGGTCCAGCGAAATCGGTGTTCAGGCTGCTCGCACCGAGGCGAGAGAGCCGTTCACTCCCGAGGACAGCGTCTCCGCCTGGCGGGACAGTCCGCCGGCGGCGTCCAGCACCTGTCCGGCCGATGCGCCGGTCGCGTTCGCCGTCCGCCCGACGCCCGGGATCTCGATAGCGAGATCCCCGTGCGCCAGACAATGCATGGCCAGCGTAATCGCCCGCACCGGGACTGCGATGGACTGCGTCAGCAGGAAGCCCACGGCGGTCGCGGCGAGAACCGGCAGGGTCCCGCCAGTCCGGAGGAAGACGAAGGCGGAGGAGAAGGCATCCTGCGCAGCGCGTTGCGGGCCCGCACGCTCTGCTCTTCCGTGTCCTTCAGATCCGCGATGATGGACCGGACCTGTTCCGCCGCCTTTCCCGCCCCGCTGTCTTCGAGGGCGATGAAAGCAGTCCGGGTAGCGGGATCGCTCATCAGGGCCAATTCCCTGTCCACCACATCGCGATGCCAGGCCAGGACGACGCCGTTCAGCCGGTCCCCGCGGCGCGCGGAACCGCTAGCGGCGCAGCCTGACTTCGCGTCCGAGCGCCGAGTGCCGCATGCCGTAGAAGAGATAGCAGGCGGCACCCAGCACCACATAGCCGAGCAGCAGCAGCGCCGGCACCGGATTGCCGTTGAACAGCTCGCTTACCAGGTCGATCAGCAGCGGGGCGGCCATCACGACGCAGAACAGGATGCCAAGCGCCGGCACGATGCCGATCCAGACGCCGCGGATGCGCAGCGCGCCGAGCGGCACCCGGAACGGCGGCGCCAGGTCCGGACGGGCGTTGCGCTGCCAGATCACGGTGAAGCTGACGATGCCGAAGGCAACCGTGGTGCCGAGGCTGACCAGGTCGCTGATGATGTCGATCGGCAGCGTGGCGGCGGCGGTGGCGCTGGCGACGCCTACGATGATGGTGCCGATCCAGGGCGTGCGGAAGCGCGGGTGCAGGGTGTTGAAGGCACGCGGCAGCAGGCCGTCGCGCGACATGGTGTAGAAGATGCGTGACTGGCCGTAGAGCAGCACCAGCATCACCGAGCACAGGCCGGTGACGGCGCCGACCTTGATCAGCAGGGCGAGCCAGGGCTGGTGCATGGCATCCACCGCGATCGCCAGCGGATCGGCGACGCCGAGCTTCTGGTACGGCACGATGCCGGTCAGCACGGCGGCGACGCACAGGTAGGTCACGGTGCAGATCGCCAGCGAAGTGAGGATGCCGATCGGCACGTCGCGCTTCGGGTTGCGCGCCTCGGCGGCGGCGCAGGAGACCGCCTCGAAGCCGACATACGCGAAGAAGATCACCGAGGCGGCCCTGAACACGCCGGGCACCCCGAAGCGGAAGCCGCCCTGGCTAGGCGGGATGAATGGCGTCCAGTTCGCCGGATGCACCGACGAGATGCCGAGGGCCACGAAGATCACCAGCACCGAGACCTTGATGAACACGATGACGGTGTTGACCGTGGCGCTTTCGGTGACACCGATCACCAGGATGGCGGTGACGAGCAGGCTGGCGAAGGCCGCCACCAGGTCGAGGCCGCCGCCCATCACCAGGGTGGTGAGCGGGCCGTCATGGCTGGTCAGCAGCATCGGCGTATGCAGCCAGGCGGGAACGTCGACGCCGAAATCATGCAGCAGGCTGGTGGCGTAGCCGGAGAAGCCGGCGGCAACCGCGGCGGTCGAGATCCCGTACTCGAGCAGCAGCAGCCAGCCGGTGGTCCAGGCAAACACCTCGCCGACGGCGGCGTAGGCATAGGTGTAGGCCGAGCCACTGACCGGCATCACCGACGCCAGTTCGCCGTACGAGAGGGCGGTGAACACGCAGGCGAGGCCGGCGATCAGGAACGAGATCAGCACCGCGGGGCCGGCATAGTTGGCGGCGGCGCTGCCGGTCATGACGTAGATGCCGGCGCCGATGGTCGAGCCTACTCCCAGCATGGTGAGGTTCAGCGGGCCCAGGGTGCGCTTCAGGCCGTGCGAAGCGATCTCGGCCTCGATGTGGGCGGTCGGCTTGCGCAGCATCATCCGCCGACCGGTCGATGCGCCCCCGGTCGGGCCACGAGCCGCGTCTGTGCTTTGAAGCTTTTGCATGGGACCCATGCTAAGGACGTATGAAGAGGCGGACAATGCGGGTCAAGGCCGCCAGTCCGGCTGCCCGCACCGCAAGGTTCAGCCCATGACCGACGGTCTCGTTGCACGTGAGGGCCTGGCGCGCGCCCCGCTTGCCATCGTCACCATGGTCTACAACGAGGGCGACTTCCTCCCGGTCTGGCTGCGCCACTACTGCCCGCAGGTCACACCCGAGCGCTGCCATGTCATCGACCACGGCAGCGACGACGGCAGCACCGCGGCGCATCTGCTGCCGCCGGGATTGAACCTGCTGCGCATCCCGCGCTCGCCGCAGGATGACGAGCGCCGCGCCGGCTTCGTCTCGCAATACTGCGCCGCGCTGCTGAGCTGGTACGAGAGCGTGATCTATGTCGACGTCGACGAGATGCTGGTGGCCGACCCGCTGCATCATGTGTCGTTGGCCAGCTTCGCGGCTTCGCTGCAGCCGACGGCCGTGGCGACGGCGATCGGGCTTGATGTCGTGCACAGGCCGGCGGACGAGGCAGCGCTCGACTGGACACGGCCGATCAGCTTGCAGCGGCAATGGCTGCGGTTCAGCTCCTCGATGTGCAAGCCGGCCCTGATCCGCCGGCCGATCCGCTGGGCGCCGGGTTTCCACAATATCGAGGCGGAGCCGGAGTTCTCGTCGCTGTATCTTTTCCACCTCCGCTACGCCGACATGCAGTCGGGCCTGCAGCGGCTGGCACGGACCCGGGCGCAGGCCTGGAGCCGGCCGGAGGCGGGCTCGCACCAGCGGGTCGACGATGCCGACTGGACCCGCATGCTGCACGGCATCGCAGGCCTGCCGCGACGCACCGGCCGCACGCTCGATGCCGACGACCCGGAATTGCAGGGCTGGCTCGGCCGCGTACAGGATAGCGCCACCGCCCGGCAGAAGGAGTTGTTCCGCATCGACCTGCATCTGAGTGGCGACGCGCTGTGGCGGCTGCCGCAGCGGTTCGCCGGCAGCTTCTGACCGGTAGCCGGCAACCGGGGGCGGGTCGCCCCTGTTGAACCGGCGGGTGACATGATCGCCGGCAGCCGGAGGGACGGATGGCAATCTCGGGAAACTGGACGGCAGCTTGGCTGGCGACGGCGGGCTTCGTGGCCGTGCTGGCGGGCGGCCCGGCGCAGGCTCAGCAGGCGGAGCGCCGGCCGGGTAAAGTTCCCGCCTCCGGCGTGTTGCATCCGCCCGGCCAGGTCGACCCGCAGATGACGCACCGGACCCCGAAACTGCCGGCGCAGAGCATGCCGGTCATCCGCCCGGAACTCCAGGACCGCAACGGGACCCTGACGGTCCCGCGCTGAGTTCAAGGAGTTTCCCGAGGGGCTACTTCGACTTTCCCTTCTTTGCCGACTTCGCAGCCGCCTCATTCGCCGCGGATGGCCTGGGCTTTGCGCCCTTGGGAGCCGGCGGCTCGACCGGCTCGGACTTGGCCTTGTGGCCCGGCGCATGGCCCTTCGGCACCGGCTGGCTCTCGCCCTGGTCGGCGAACCGGTCCGGGAATTCGCCGAGGTTCTCCTGCAGGAAGGCTTCCTCGACCGGCTGGGTCTGGGCCGGATCGGCGCCGGTGGTCATCGGATTCGGCAGCTGCCCGGTCTCCCCGGCGGACTGCATGCCCTCGAGTTCGCGGGCCCGCTCCCAGTAGTCGCCCTCGCGGCCGTGCGGCCGGCCGTCGGCCTCCCACAGGTGGTAGGCGCGAGTGCGGATCCGGTGATCGCGCTCGTGGTCTTCTTCAAGTGGATTACCGGCCATCAGTGTCTCCTGTCCTATCGCTGATCATCGTCCCATCCGCCCTGGCGGTTCCGGAACCCATCGCGCATGCGATGCCACGCGCGCAACCTGCCGCGTCCAGCCGGACGGTGGCACTTTTCGCGGCGTCCCAGGATCGCCATGTAGTGGCGCGGTTACAAGAAGGGGGTCGTGATGGCCATAGCGACATTGGGTGGCGGCTGCTTCTGGTGCGTCGAGGCGGTCTACAAGGACCTCGAGGGCGTCAGCGCGGTTCTGTCCGGGTATGCGGGGGGAACGGTCCCGCATCCGAGCTACGAGCAGGTCTGCACCGGCACCACCGGGCATGCAGAAGTGGTGCAGGTCACCTACGACGCCGCGGTGTTGAGCTACGCCGACCTGCTGCGCATCTTCTTCACCATCCACGATCCGACCACCCTTAACCGGCAGGGCAACGATGTCGGGACGCAGTATCGATCGGTAATCTTCGTGGGCGACGACGAGGAGCGCCGTGTCGCCGAGTCGGTGCGTGACGAGATCGACGCGGCAACAGTCTGGAACGGCAGCATCGTCACCGAGATCGCCCCGCTGCCGGCGTTCTACCCGGCCGAGGCGGAGCATCACGATTACTTCGCCCTGCACCCGGGCGCGGGCTATTGCCGGGTGGTGATTGCCCCGAAGGTGGCGAAGTTCCGCAAGGCGTTCCGCGACCGGCTGAAGCAGGGCGCGGCCTGAAGAGGGTCATCTCGCCTCGCGACGGGCTGTGCTCTAGCATCGCAGCCAGGGTGGCTTGGAAATAGGTTTTCGATGATCAGGCGGCAGGCTGAACAGGCCGCGCCCGGCGAGGGCACGCGACCGCCTCTTGTCGGCCACAGCCTGCGCGAGCAGCGCGAGCGATTGGGCTGGGACCTGGGTGAGGTGGCCGACTGGCTGCGTATCAGGCGCAGCTATCTTCAGGCGCTCGAGGACGGGCAGCCGGCGGCGCTGCCGAGCGGCACCTACACGATCGGCTTCCTGCGCAGCTACGCGACCGCTCTCGGGCTCGATCCGCAGGAGGTCGTCGAGCGTTTCCGGCTCGAGACGCGTGGCCTGCTTGGGCACCCCGATCTCAGTTTCCCGTCGCCAGTCCCCGAGCGGGGCGTGCCGGCCGGCGCCGCGATCCTGCTCGGCGTGGTGCTGCTGATCGGGGCCTACGCCGGCTGGTACGTGTTCAGCGCCCGCGATGCGGTGCCGGTGCAGCCGGTCCCCGCGGTCCCCGAGGCCATGCTGCCGCAACCGGTGCCACCGGTCGCCCGGCCAGCCCCAGGCCCCCCGCCACCACCGGTGGCGGCTACCGCGACCGCAGATGCATCACCGCCCGCAAGCGCGCCACAGTCCGTCATGCCTGCTCCCTCGCAGCCGGTCCCGGCCACCGCCGCCCCGACCGCCAGGCCCGAGGCATCGCCGGTCGTCCCGGCCCCGCTCGTGCCGGCATCCGTGGCGCCGGCCGCGCCCATTTCGCCAGCACCGGTTGCGGCTGACGCGGTGACACTCAGAGCGACCGCCGCGACCTGGGTGCAGGTCCGCAAGGCCGACGGGACGGTCGTGTATGACCACCTCCTCGCCCAGGGCGACAGCTGGACCGTGCCGGAAACCTCGCCCCCGCTGGTGCTCACCACCGGGAATGCGGGCGGCCTGGCACTGGCCCTGGGCGACGTCACCGGACCCGTGCTCGGGCGGTCCGGCGCGGTGATCCGACGCCTGTCACTCGATCCGGCCGCGGTCAGGGCGATCAACGCGAAGCTCGCCGGCAGCCCCGCGCCGGCGTCGCCATCTGGCCACACGGCGGCCCCGTGACGGCGGCGGCCACACGCGCCCCTGGCCAAAGCCCCCGCTTCCTGGCAGGAAGCCGCGCTATATATTCTCTGCGGGCTGAGAGCATCCAGCCGTCTGGGGCCCGACCTCCTGGGCCGCCTCTTCCGGAGCCCACGCCACCGGGCTTCGCGTTCATCCGGAGCATCGCGCCATGAGCTACCGTCCGTACCAGCAGATCGAGCGTCGCAAATCCCGCCAGATCCACGTTGGCCGCGTGCCCGTCGGCGGCGATGCGCCGATCACCGTGCAGACCATGACCAACACCCTGACGCACGACGCGCAGGCCACCATCGCGCAGATCCGCCGCGCCGAGATCGCCGGCGTCGACATCGTGCGTGTGTCGTGTCCGGACGAGGAGAGCACCGCGGCGCTCGCCGAGATCGTGCGCGAGGTGAACGTGCCGATCGTTGCCGACATCCATTTCCACTACAAGCGCGCCATCGAGGCGGCGCAGGCCGGGGCCGCCTGCCTGCGCATCAACCCCGGGAACATCGGCAGCCCGGAGCGGGTGCGCGAGGTGGTGCGGGCGGCGCGCGAACATGGCTGCTCGATACGCATCGGCGTCAACGCAGGCTCGCTCGAGCGTCACCTGCTGGAGAAATACGGCGAACCGAATCCCGAGGCACTGGTCGAGAGTGCGCTCGAGCATGCCAAGATCCTGCAGGACCACGACTTCCACGAGTTCAAGATCAGCGTGAAGGCGTCCGACGTGTTCCTCGCGGTTGCTGCCTACCAGCAGCTGGCCGACGCCTGCGACCATCCGCTGCATATCGGCATCACCGAGGCGGGCGGGAAGCGCGCCGGCACCGTGAAGTCCTCGATCGGGCTCGGCTCGCTGCTCTGGGCCGGCATCGGCGACACGGTTCGCGTCTCGCTCTCGGCGGAGCCCGAGGAGGAGGTGCATGTCGGCTGGGACATCCTGAAGTCGCTCGGGCTGCGCCATCGCGGCGTGAAGATCATCTCCTGCCCGTCCTGCGCGCGGCAGGGCTTCAACGTGATCCAGACCGTCGCCATCCTCGAGGAGCGGCTGGCGCATATCGAGACGCCGATTTCGCTGTCGATCATCGGCTGCGTGGTGAACGGGCCGGGCGAGGCGCTGATGACCGATATCGGCGTGACCGGCGGCGGCTCCGGGCGGCACATGGTCTATTCCGCGGGCAAGCAGGACCACACCATGCCGGCCGACGCCATGATCGAGCACATCGTGGATCTGGTCGAGACCAAGGCGAAGATCATCCAGGCCGAGATGGACATCGCAAAAGCCGCTGACGTTGCAGCAAAGACCTCTGCTGTCGCGGCGGAATGAAGCGGTCCGTCTAGCATCGTGGCAGAGGCACCGCAGCCGGTACGCGGCACCCGCGACCTCATCGGCGAGGACCAGCGGCGATTTGCCCACGTGGTCGACACGGCGCGCGCCGTCTGCGGCCTGTACGGCTTCGACGAATGGCAGACGCCGGTCTTCGAGGAGACCCGGGTGTTCTCGCGCACGCTGGGCGAAACCTCGGATGTCGTCACCAAGGAGATGTACAGCTTCGCCGATCGCGGCGGCGACAGCATCACGCTGCGTCCCGAGGGGACGGCGGCGATCTGCCGGGCGCTGGTCAGCAACGGACTGACGCAGTCGCTGCCGCAGAAGATCTTCTATGCCGGGCCGATGTTCCGCTACGAGCGGCCGCAGAAGGGCCGCTACCGGCAGTTCCACCAGATCGGCGCCGAGCTGATCGGGCCGGCCGAGCCGCTGGCCGATGCCGAGGTGATCGCGCTCGGACGCGACATCCTGGCGGCGCTCGGCATCGCAGACGCCACCGTGCTGGAGCTCAACACGCTGGGCGATCTCGAAAGCCGTGGGGCGTGGCGGGAGGCGCTGATCGGCTATTTCCGCGAGGTGGCCGAAGGGCTCTCGGAGGAGAGCCGGGCCAGGCTGGAGCGCAACCCGCTGCGCATCCTCGACAGCAAGGCGGCATCCGATCAGGCGCTGGTGGCGAATGCGCCGCGCATCGATGGCTACCTGACCGCCACGGCACAGGCGCACTGGGACGGCGTCCGGCGCGGGCTCGACCAGTTCGGCGTGGCCTACCGGGTCAATCCGGGCATCGTGCGCGGGCTCGACTACTACAGCCACACCGCCTTCGAGTTCGTGACCACCAGCCTCGGCGCTCAGGGCACGGTGCTTGCCGGTGGCCGCTACGACGGCCTGGTCGCCGAGATGGGTGGTCCGCCGACACCCGCGATCGGCTGGGCCGGAGGCATCGAGCGGCTGGCGATGCTTCTGAGCTCGGCGCCTGCCCAGCCGGCGCCGGTGGCGGTGGTGCCGATGGGCGAGGCCAGCCAGGCGGCGGCGATCGGCGTGCTGCAATCGTTGCGTGCCGCCGGCCTGCGGGCCGAGCAATCCTGGCGCGGCAACCTCAAGCGCCGGATGGAGCGCGCCAACCGAATCGGGGCCGGTTGGGCGGTGATCCTCGGCGAGGACGAGCTGTCGCGAGGGATGGCGCAGGTGAAGCGCCTCGCGACCGGTGAGCAGGCCGAACTGGCGCTGGACCGCATCGCTGCTTATATCGCCGCCCAGGATCATTAGGGCCCGATGAATTTCGATCAGAGGCTGGACCGCATCGTGGCGCGGTCGGACGAACTGCGTGACGCACTCTCCGGCTCCCTGAGCGGCGAGGCATTCAACCGTGCGTCGCGCGAATTCGCCGAGCTGGAAGCGGTGGTCGCGCGGATCAACGAATTGCGCGACGCCGAGGCCGAGGAACGCAGCGCCACCGCCCTGCTGGCCGATCCCGAGATGCGCGAGCTGGCGCAGGCCGAGCTGCAATCCCTGCACGAGCGGCTGCCCGGGCTGCGGCACGAGATCCGGCTGGCGATGCTGCCACGCGACGAGGCCGACGAGCGCAGCGCGATCCTCGAGCTGCGGCCTGCGGCGGGCGGCGACGAGGCCGGCCTGTTCGCCGCCGAGCTGTTCGGCGCCTACCGCAGATACGCCGAGGCGCGCGGCTGGCGCTTCGAACTGCTGGAATACAACGAGAGCGAGCTGGGCGGTCTGCGCGAGGGCATCGCCAACATCACCGGGCGCGGCGTTTTCGCGCGCTTCAAGTTCGAGAGCGGCGTGCACCGGGTGCAGCGGGTGCCGGCCACCGAGAGCCAGGGGCGCATCCATACCTCGACGGTGACGGTGGCGGTGCTGCCGGAAGCCGAGGAGGTCGACGTGGTGGTCAACGAGAGCGACCTGCGCATAGACGTGTATCGCGCGTCGGGCGCTGGCGGCCAGCACGTCAACAAGACCGAGAGCGCGGTACGCATCACCCACATTCCCAGCGGCGTGGTGGTGGCGATGCAGGAGGAGCGCAGCCAGCACAAGAACCGGGCCAAGGCGATGAAGATCCTGCGTGCCCGGCTCTACGAGCAGCAGCGTTCGGCGAGCCATGAGACGCGGGCGGCGGACCGCCGGTCGCAGGTCGGCACCGGCGATCGCAGCGAGCGGATCCGGACCTATAACTTCCCGCAGGGGCGGGTGTCGGACCACCGCATCAACCTGACCCTCTACAAGATCGATCGCGTCATGCAGGGCGACCTCGACGAGTTCATCGACGCGCTGACGTCGGAGGAGCAGGCGGCGCTGCTGGCGGAGGCCGAGTCCTGATCAGGACACCGCGGCGTGGCAGAGGCCGGAGCGCCAGGGAGCGTGGGTGGCGGCCCCGGTGTTGGTCGGGTCGGCCAGGTAGAACAGGGTGAAGTCGTCGGCGGCGAGCGCCTCGAAGCTGCGGCCGGCCGGGTCGAGCAGGATGCCGGTGCCGTTGACCTCGTGGACCTCGGGTGCGCCGTTGCCGTTCCGCACCGTCACCAGCCCGCACAGCACGTAGCTGTGCCGTTCGCCGCTGGCGCCGGGCAGCGGGGCGACCGTGACCGGCAGGCTGATCTGGTCGTGCGCGGCGTCCAGCGCGAAGGCCGCAACCCGCTGGCCGTCGACGTAGAGCTCGGTGGTTTCGGAGAGTTCGCGATCGGCGCGCTTGTCGTGCACGGTGAAGGTCGCGGCACATGCAGGCCCGGCTGCCAGGGACGCCAGCAGCGGGGCGACCGGCAGGGCCAGCAACAAGGCAAGATCAGGCAGACGCGCGGCGGTCATGGCGCGGCAGGATAGGACGCGATGCACCCCAAGGACGAGAGCCTGTCCGCGACGATCGCGCATGGCCAGCAACTGTTGATGTCCGCCGGCATCGAGAACCCGAGGCGCGAGTCGCGGCTCCTGCTGGCGCACGCGCTCGGTCTGCCGGCGCTCGGCCCGGTGGGCTGCGGTACGGTCGACCAAGCCGTGCGGGAGCGGTTCGATGCCATGCTGCGGCGTCGCATGGCGCACGAGCCGTTCGCCTACATCACCGGCAGCCAGGGCTTCTGGACGCTGGACCTTGCGGTGTCGCCGGACACGCTGATCCCGCGCGCCGACAGCGAGACGGTGATCGAGGCACTGCTGACGCTCAGGCCGGAGCGCGGGCGGGCGCTTCGCCTGCTCGATCTCGGCACCGGGACCGGCTGCCTGCTGCTGGCGGCGCTGAGCGAGTTCCCGTGCGCCGTCGGGCTCGGGATCGACCGGTCGGAGGCGGCCTGTCGCATGGCCGCAGCCAATGCCGTCCGCAACGGCCTGGCCGGCAGGGCGATGATGCTGTGCGGGGAGTGGTTGGAGGCGGTCCGGCTTGGCGAGGCAGACCGCTTCGACGTGGTGATCAGCAATCCACCCTACATTCCGGTGCAGGACATCGCGGGGCTGATGCCGGAGGTGTCGGGGCACGAACCGCGACTGGCACTGGATGGGGGTCCCGATGGGCTGCGATCCTACCGCATCATCCTGGCCGCGCTTCGCGAGGCACTGGCGCCGGGTGGCCTGGCATTGCTGGAGATCGGCCAGGGCCAGGACATGGCGGTGTCTGCTCTGGCCGGGGCATCCGGACTGCGGCTGGCAAGCCTGCGGGCCGATCTGGGCGGGGTCGTCCGGGTCGTCTGCCTCGAGGCGGCCTGAAACCTGGCTGCCTCAGAAATTATTTGGCAGGCCAGCCTGGGATGGCTAAGTAGGTCGAGTGCCGTGGTCGCCCTGAGATCAGGAGCGTTGCCGCGTCAGCTACCGGCAGCCGGTTGCAGGATCCAGGCACCTCCGGTTCCGGGAGATAGCGGATCCCGATCGGGATGCCGCAGGGCGCCGATCCGATACGACCCGGCCCCGCATAGGGAACATCCAGGGCGGTGACATCCGGCGAGGCCGGATCATGCCGGGCTTTGGCAAGCAGGAAAGCGCTGTGACGAACTGATGAACATGAAACGCATGCGAGGCCGTAACCACCGTCCGGGTGGCGGTGGTGGCGGTGGCGGTGGTGGCAGCCAGATACGCCACCATAACGGCCAGATCCCGCTCAATCGTAACCATGTCTTCGACAGCAACGGCCCGGACCTGCGTATACGCGGCACCGCGCAGCAGCTCTTCGAGAAGTATCTGCAGCTCGGGCGGGACGCGACGAGTTCAGGCGACCGGGTCATGGCGGAAGGCTACTTCCAGCATGCCGAACATTATTTCCGGATCCTGAATGCCATCGCCCAGGCGGCCCAGCAGGGGCAAGGCCAGGGCCAGGGGCAGCAGTCCGGCCAGGGTGGCCAGTACAGCCAGCCGAACCAGCAGCGCCGTCAGGGCATCGACCAGGACCAGGACGACCGCGGCGAGGATCCGCTGATCACCGGCAATGCACCACAGCAGCAGGATCGCCACGGCGAGCGCGGGTTCGACCAGCAACGCGGCGAGCGCCAGCAGGGCGATGCAAACCGGGGAGACGTGACCCGGGGAGACGGGAATCGGGGAGACGGGGGCCGGGGTGACCGCTTCCAGGGTGATCGTAACCAAGGCGAGCGAGGCCAGGGCGACCGGTTCCAGAACGATCGCCATCAGGGCGAGCGGGGCCAGGGCGAGCGGAGCCAGGGCGATCGGGAGCAGGGCGAACGGGACCAGCAGCGGACGCAGCCTGAGCGGGTCGCGTCCGAACGGTTCGAGATCGAGCGCAGCCTGGGTTCGAACCAGGACGGCGAGCGCACCGGGTCCTACGTGCCCGCCGCGTCGAACCACCCGGCCCGGTCCGAGCCGACGCTGCCGGGCATGGACAGTCATGGTGCCGGAGAAGATCTCCAGCGCTCCATCGCGGCGGAACTCACCCAGGGCGACGACCAGCCAGCCACCCCCGCGCCCGCCCCGGTGAGGGAGCGTCGCGAACGGCAGCCACGCCGGGAGCGGCAGCCCAAGGCCGAGCGCCAGCCGGCCGAGCCGCAGGCCTCGACCGACGAGCCGAGTTCGCAGCCCGAACTATCGGACGTCTGACCTCCTCGCGTGTCGAAGCCAGCCGGACCGGTCAGGCGACCGGTCCGACTGGCATCTTTCCCGGGTTCATCTCGATGCGCGTTCGTGGCAGCGCATCGGGATGCTCGCGTTGCAGCCAGACCAGGATCTTCTCACGGATCTCGCAGCGCAGGTCCCAGGTCTGCGGGGCGTTTCGCGCACTCACCAGCATGCGTACCTGGACCGTGTGCTCGGTGATGTCGCTGACCTGCATGTTGACCACCTTGCCGTCCCACAGCGGACTCTCCTTGACGATCTCGAGCAGCCTGGCCCGCAGGGCATCGAGCTGCACCGTGTAGTCCAGGTAGAAGAACACCGTGCCGATCAGCGACGCCGATTGGTGGGTCCAGTTCTGGAACGGCTTCTCCAGGAAGTAGGAGATCGGCAGGATCATCCGGCGCCAGTCCCACAGCCGCACCACCACGTAGGTGGAGGTTATCTCCTCGATCCAGCCCCACTCGCCCTCGACGATCACCGCGTCCTCCATGCGGATCGGCTGGGTCATGGCGATCTGCACGCCGGCGATCAGGTTGGTCAGCAGCGGCCGCGCTGCAAGACCGACGACGAGGGAGGCGGCGCCGGCGGAGGCGAACAGGCTGACGCCGTACTGGCGCACCGGCTCGAAGGTCATCAGCGCCGCCGAGACAGTCACCATGAAGATCAGGATGTCGCCGGCACGACGCAGGATGCCGACCTGGGTGAAGTGCTTGCGGGCGAGCAGGTTGTCCTCCTCGCCGGTCTTGAAGCGCGCCAGGTAGACGTCGCAGAGGATGCGGATCGCGATCGCTGCCCCCCAGCCGAGCAGCAGCACCAGCACCACCAGCAGTCCCTGGCCGATTGCCGCGAACCAGGTGTACGGCAGGCCCGCGGCTGGCAGCGACGAGCCGACCGCCACCACCACGACGAGGCCGCGCACCGGCCGGCGCACCGCGCGTGTGAAGGAGCGCACGAAGGCGCCGCGCTCGCCCGGGATGCGCAGCAGCAGGTCGGTGATCACCCGCGACGCGAGCAGGGCAACCAGCGCCACCAGCATGAGCACGATGGCCGAAGCCAGCGGCGCCGGGGCCCAGTCGAGCCACTCGCGCATGTTGACGATGTAGATCAGCAGCTGGTCGGGCATGGCGGGATCGGATCACTCCCCGGTGGCGATGGCAAATGAGAGTGCGAGGGCAGCACCGGCCGCCGGTTGACTCGCCCTGGACCGGGCTATATCTGACCGCCTCCCGGCGCGGTGGACCGGTCCGGATCCTCGCACGATCGGTCCTGATCCTGAGGCGGCGTAGCTCAGCGGTAGAGCAGGGGAATCATAATCCCTTGGTCGGCGGTTCAAATCCGTCCGCCGCTACCATCGCGCCGGGGTTGCGAAAATACCCCAACCCGGTGGCCGTGCCCTGGGCTACCTTCGCGCCGGTGATGTGAATCCGGTCCCGGGTAGACGATGAGCGCTCTGCACTGGCTGCTGGCAGGATTTGCCGTCTGGGGTGCCATGGCTCTCCTGGCCGCCCTGACGCTCGGCTGGATCATCCAGCGCACGGGACATCGGGATCCGTTCCGCACGCGGCGGCATGGCATCGCCGATGACGCGCCTGGAATGTCCGCACGGAAAACGCGGGCAGCCTCTGCACGATCAGCATCCGTCGTCGCCTCACCCGGCGATCGCAACCGTGGCGACCCGCGCGACGACGGGTCGTAGAACGGCGCTCAGAAGCCAGCGCAAACCGGGACGCTGACGACGCCGACCGATTGCTGGTCGAACAGGCGGCGATAGTCCGCGGTCATGCCCTCGACGCGGGCAGCGAGGTCTGTCGAGGCGGGCACGACCAGCAGCAGGATGCGGGATGGCTCGCGCCCGATGCGGTTGCTGACCCGGTCGCGCCACTGGCCGCCGGCTGCGAGCTCGCTGAGGCCGTCCGGAAAGCGCGGGGTGACTTCGCGTGCCACGAAATCCCGCCACTCGGTCTCGCTGATGGGGCGGCCATCGGGCCTGTCGAGGCCGAAATAGAGCTCGATCCGGAGTTGCCGCGTCTGCCCTGCGAACGGGCAGGCGGGCGGGATGCCGCGTCCGGGTGCGCCCGCCGCGCATCCGGCGAGCGCCGGTAGCGCCATCAGCACTGCGAGCAGGCCGCGCCTCAAAGCGGCGACCGCAGCCCGCCGCGCAACGCCCTGCCGTCGGCGCTGTCTGCCTCGATCAGGCCGCGACGCAGGAACAGGTCGATCAGCACCAGGCTGACATTGAACTTGAAGTCGTCGGTGTCGCGCACGAGCGCCAGCACCTCGGTCATCGGCAGCAGCCGGAACTCGGCAACCTCGTCGTCATTCGGCACCGGCTGGAAATCTTCCGGCAGCACCAGGTCGAAGCATTCCAGCAGGTCGCGGCGCAGGCCCTCGCGGCGCTGCATGGCGTAGGTGATGTCGGCAACCGGGACCGCCCTTGCGGCGAGGTGTTCCGGCAGGCTGCACTCCTCCGCGCCTTCCTTGCGCAGGGTGGCGGCGGCGTCGTAGCCGGCCGGAATGCCGCCCGCGACGATATGGTCGAGCTTGCCCGGGTCGAGCGCCTTGTCCGCGGCGCGGCGGCCAATCCAGAGCGCAGCGCCCTGGCGCCGCTCGACGATGCCGTTCACGTGCACCCCGGCGGCAATCAGCCCGAAGGCCGGCAGGGCGCCGCGATCGATGGTGCCGAGGCTGGCGGCGCGCGGCTCCAGGCGCACGTCGAACGCCTCGTCGCGGAAGCGGTACAGGCCGGCCTCGGCCAGCGTTTCACCGAGACGGGTGAGGGTCCCCACGTCCCCGATGCGGAACGCACCGTCCGGACCCTGATGCAGTCCGTGCCCGGGCAACGCTTCGGCGGTCGCGGGATCTATCCAGCCAAGCGGACGCGGGATGTCGCGGAGCAGCAGCGGCGCGCGGCCGCCGGGCAGCGTCGTGTTGTTGCAGGCGGCGAGGTGACGCAGGAACGGCCCCGCCGGTTCGCCCATGCCAGGGCTACTCATGCGCCATATCCCTGTCGCAGGAGCCGGCCGGTTTGCATTCGGGGCCGCCCGTGCCACATCGGCAGGTATGATCTCGTCGGCATCCGGGTCCTCTCCAGCTTCGCATTCGGCGGCCCGGCCGGCCGACAGCCGTCTGCCAGGCGATCATCGGCCGGCGGGCGACCGGCCGACGGCATTCTCCACCATCGGCGGCCTGCTGCCCTATCTATGGCCGCGCGGTGACCTGCGCACCCGCCTGCTGGTGGTGAGCGCCGTGGCTCTGCTTGTGGCAGCCAAGGTCGCCACGGTCTACGTGCCGATCGTCTACAGCCGCGCCATCGACCGGCTGTCGCGGCACGATCCCTCCCACATGATCGTGGTCCCGGCGGCGCTGATCCTGGCATACGGGCTGCTGCGTATCGCCTCGGGTGGCTTCGGCGAGCTGCGCGACGCGGTGTTCGCGCCGGTCAAGCAGCGGGTGATCCGGGTGGTCGCCATGCAGACCTTCCGGCACCTGCACGCGCTGTCGCTGCGGTTCCATCTCGACCGCCAGACCGGTGGCGTGACGAGGGCGATCGAGCGCGGCACCGTCGCCATCGAGCTGATCCTGCGGCTCGGCGTCTTCAACATCGTGCCCACCCTGCTCGAGACGCTTCTGGTCACCGTCATCATCTGGCGGATCTTCGACTGGCGTTTCGCGCTCGCGACCCTGCTCACCGTGGTGACCTATGTCGGCTTCACCGTGCTGTTCACCGGCTGGCGGATCGGCATCAGGCGGCGGATGAACGACATCGACAGCGAGGCCAGCGGCAAGGCGCTGGACAGCCTGCTGAACTACGAGACGGTCAAGTACTTCGGCAACGAGGGCCACGAGGCGCGGCGCTACGACGAGGCCCAGGCCCGCTACGAGCGCGCCGCCGTTCGCACCCAGGTCTCGCTGAACGTGCTCAATATCGGCCAGGCGACGATCATCGCGGTGGCACTTGCCATCATCATGCTGATGGCGGCGCGCGAGGTGGCGGCGGGCCGTCTCACGGTCGGCAAGTTCGTGCTGATCAACACCTACCTGATGCAGCTCTACCAGCCGTTGAATTTCCTTGGCTTCGTCTATGCCTCGCTGCGCCAGGGCGTGGTCGACCTGGAGCAGATGTTCCGGCTGCTCGGCCAGCCCCAGGACGTGTCGGACCGTCCGGAGGCCTCGCTGCTGCCGCCGCGGCTGGAGGATGCGCCGGCGGCGTCGCTCGAATTCCGCGACGTGCGGTTCGGCTATCGCGAGGACCGGGAGATCCTGCACGGCATCAGCTTCCGGGTGCCGCCGGGAGGCCGTACTGCCATAGTCGGCCCGACCGGGGCCGGCAAGTCGACCATCAGCCGGCTGCTGTTCCGGTTCTACGACGCCTGGGACGGCAGCGTTCTGATCGACGGCGCCGACGTAGGCGACTACGCCCAGGCCAGCCTGCGGGCCGCAATCGGGGTGGTGCCGCAGGATACCGTGCTGTTCAACGACACCATCCGCTACAACATCGCCTATGGCCGCATCGGCGCCAGCCAGGACGAGATCGAGCACGCCGCCCGGCTCGCCCAGGTGCACGACTTCGTGCTGCGTCTGCCGGACGGCTACGATACCCGGGTCGGCGAGCGCGGCCTGAAGCTGTCCGGCGGCGAGAAGCAGCGGGTGGCGATCGCGCGCACCATCCTGAAGAACCCGCGCATCCTGGTGCTGGACGAAGCGACCAGCTCGCTGGACACCCATACCGAACAGGAGATCCAGGCCGCCCTGCGCCAGGTCTCGGCGCATCGCACCACGCTGGTGATCGCCCACCGGCTCTCCACGGTGGTCGATGCCGACGAGATCCTGGTGCTGGACCAGGGCGACATCGTCGAGCGCGGCACCCATCGCGGCCTGCTGGCGACCGGCGGCCTCTACGCCTCGATGTGGGCGGCCCAGGCTGAGGAGAGCCGGCCCGAAGGAAACCGGGCGCTGGAGGAGCGGGCGGCGGTGGATGCCGACTGAACGAGACGTGACTGCGGGGAGAACGAACATGAGCAACGACCCGACCATCGGGCAGGACGGCACGGTTCCGGAGGAACTCAGCCACGCCGGCGCCGTGGTGGACAAGGCGATCGAGTACATGCTGGGCAAGGAGCTGCCGCCGTTGGCGATCGCGTCCGCGCTGCTCGGCGGCTCGCTGGCGCTGCTGGCGCGCAGCATGGACGAGGATGCGATGCTGCGGATGCTGGACAATGCCAGCCGGAGCGTGCGGGCCGGCGAACTGCGGCATGGCCAGGAGAAGGGCGCCGGCATGGGAAATGGGTAGGGCGCCGGGGCAGACTCCCGGGGTGCGGCGCTTGACGCCGGGCGACCCGGAGGCCATAAGCCGCCGCTCCAATGCAAGTCGGTGCCGGGGAGCCATGTCCGCCCGGCTGCTGTCGTCTTAAAGGTGATCAAATGTCCCGCCGCTGCCAGATAACCGGCAAGGGCGTGCTGACCGGCAACAATGTCAGCCACGCCAACAACAAGACCCGCCGCCGCTACCTGCCCAACCTGCAGGAGACCTCGGTGCTGTCCGATGTGCTGGGCGGCTCGATCCGGATGCGCGTGACCACCAACGGGCTGCGCACCATCGAGCACAATGGCGGCCTCGATGCCTTCCTGCTCTCGACGCCGAACCGCCGGCTGCCTGTCGAGGCCCAGGTGATCAAGCGCCGCATCAAGCGGGCACAGGAAAAGAAGGCCGCCGCTCCGGCGGTCTGAGGGCGGCAGGCCCATCCGGGCTTGCAATGCCGAGGGTCCTGACGCAAGTCAGGTCGAACATGATCCGCCGGTCGGCGTCGCGCTGCATGGTCCCTTGCGGGCAGGCGGCGGATACCATTCGGCCCCCCGGGCGGGCGCACGAAGTCGCTGGACTTCGACGGCGCCCGCTCGTCGTCGCCAATCCCGTGGGAGGTCCGCGTGTCCGTCATTTCCGAGCTGTCTAAGATCCGCAACATCGGGATCACCGCGCATATCGATGCCGGCAAGACCACCACCACCGAGCGCATCCTGTACTACACGGGCGTCTCGCACCGGATCGGTGAGGTCCACGAGGGCAACACCACCACCGACTACATGGACCAGGAGCGCGAGCGGGGGATCACCATCACCTCGGCGACGGTCACATGCGAGTGGAAGGACCACCGCATCAACATCATCGACACCCCGGGCCATATCGACTTCAACATCGAGGTGAACCGTTCGCTGCGCGTGCTCGACGGCGCGGTGTTCATCATCGAGGGCGTGGCCGGCGTGCAGCCGCAGTCCGAGACCAACTGGCGTCTCGCCGACCGCTACCGGGTGCCGCGCATCATCTTCATCAACAAGCTGGACCGCACCGGCGCCGACTTCTACCGGGCGTTCGACACGCTCAAGGAGAAGCTGGACATCATCGCGCTGCCGCTGCAGCTGCCGATCGGCATCGAGGAGAACTTCGTCGGCGTCGTCGACCTGGTCGAGATGCGGGCGATCGTCTGGGAAGGCGGCGAGCTCGGCGCCAAGTTCAACTACCAGGACATCCCCGCCGACCTGAAGGAGCGCGCCGACGAGGCCCGCCAGCTGCTGCTCGATACGGCGCTTGCCGCCGACAACGAGGCGATGGAGGAGTATTTCGAGAAGGGCGACGTCGCGGTCGCGACCCTCAAGCGGGCCATCAAGAAGGGTGCCATCTCCGGCGAGTTCCGCCCGGTGCTGTGCGGCACCGCGTTCAAGAACAAGGGCGTGCAGCCGCTGCTCGACGCCGTGCTCGACTACCTGCCGGCGCCGGACGAGGTCGAGGGCATCCGCGTGGCCGCCGAGGAAGGCCACGAGGACGAGGACCCGACGCTGCGCCGCCTGATCAAGATCGATCCGCAGGCGCCGTTCGCCGGCCTCGCCTTCAAGATCATCAACGACAAGTACGGCACGCTGACCTTCGTGCGCGTGTACTCCGGCACCCTGAAGTCCGGCGACATGGTCATGAACACGACCAAGGACCACAAGGAGCGCATCGGACGCATGTTCCAGATGCACGCCGACAAGCGCGCCGAGATCAAGGAAGTGACGGCGGGCGACATCGCGGCGTTCGTGGGCCTGAAGGATACCGGCACCGGCGACACGCTGGCCGCCGCCGACGACCAGGTGATCCTGGAGCGCATGGCGTTCCCGGTGCCGGTGATCGACATCTCGGTCGAGCCGCGCACCAAGGACGCGGTCGAGAAGATGACGCTCGCGCTACAGAAGCTGGCTGGCGAGGACCCCTCGCTGCGGCTGAAGACCGACCAGGAGACCGGCCAGACCATCCTGTCCGGCATGGGCGAGCTGCATCTCGAGATCATCATCGACCGGCTGCGTCGCGAGTATGGCGTCGACGCCAACATCGGCGCGCCGCAGGTGGCGTATCGCGAGACCATCAGCAAGCCGCACACCGAGACCTACACCCACAAGAAGCAGTCGGGTGGCTCGGGGCAGTACGCCGAGGTCAAGATCGTGTTCGAGCCGCTGGAGCGTAACGCCGGCATCGTGTTCGAGAACAAGGTGGTCGGCGGCACGGTGCCGAAGGAATACATCCCGGCGGTCGAGAAGGGCATCCGGATGCAGTCCTCGACCGGCGTGCTGGCAGGGTTCCAGACGGTGGACTTCAAGTACACCCTGACCGACGGCAAGTACCACGACGTCGACTCGTCGGCGCTGGCGTTCGAGATCGCCGCCAAGGCTTGCTTCCGCGAGGGCATGAAGAAGGCTTCGCCGGTCATTCTCGAGCCGATCATGGATGTCGAGGTGACCACGCCGCAGGATCATGTCGGCGACGTGGTGGGCGACCTCAACCGTCGCCGTGGCATGATCCAGAACCAGGAAAGCTCCGGCTCGACGGTGCTGGTGCGGGCTCAGGTGCCGCTGAAGGAGATGTTCGGCTACATCTCCCACCTGCGGTCGATGACCAAGGGCCGCGCCTCGTTCACCATGCAGTTCCATCACTACGATCCGGTGCCGCGCAACATCGCCGACGAGATCATGTCGAAGTCGGCCTGATCCGTTCAGTCCTGCGAACCTGGAAAGCCGGTCCCCTCGGGGGCCGGCTTTTTTCATGGCTGCCGCTCCGGCCAGTGCACATACGCCTGTTCCAGAACGGAGGGTGACGGTGGCGCTGAGCCTGAAGGACAAGGAGTCCGATCGGCTTGCCCGGGAGGTTGCGTCCCTCACCGGAGAGACGCTGACCGACACCATAGGCAAGGGCCCTGGCCGAACGACTGGGGCGCGAACGCCTGCGGCGGGGCCGGACCGCCAGCCTGACCGGGCAACTGATGGCGCTGAGCCAGGAACTTGCGCCACTGCCGGACGTCGATCTCCGGACCCCGAACGAGATCGTGGGATACGACGACACCGGTCTCCGGGGCCGATGGCCATCGACACCTCCGCGGTGGTGGCGATCCTGTTCGATCAAGCGGACCGGTTCAGCTACGCCGCGACGATCGATGCGGCCTCCGTCCGGTTCACTTCAGCAGTCACCCGCATCGGGCTGTCGCTCGTGGTCGAGGGACCGAAGCGGGAGGCCGGGCGCGACGGTCTCGATCGCTTCTCCGCCCTGACCGGTATGAAGGTCGTTTCCGTGACACCGGAGCAGGCGAGGCTGGCAACCGTTGCCTCTCGGAAGTTCGGCAAAGGTATGCTTCCGGCCGGCCTCGATATCGGCGACCGCTTTCCGTATGCGCTCGCCAGCGCCACCGGCCGTCCGCTGTTGTTCAAGGGGAACGAATCCAGCCGGACCGATATCAAGTCGGCGGTCGCGCGGCCGGGCGTCAGCTGAACAGCGCGAGCAGCGGATCAGAACTGCCGGACGAGCCGCCCGAGGCGTTGCTCGGGTAGAGCGCCGACAGGATACCGTCGGTACCGCTGCTGCTGCTCGAACCAGGATACAGGATCGACAGCATCGAGGTGTCGGACCCGTCGGCACTGGCGCTGCCTGCGTTCGCCTGCGCGGTCAGGGCGAGGAAGTGCTCGGAAGCCTGGTTGATCCCGGCCGTGGTCTTGTAGGTCGACAGCTTCACGTTCGCGGTCAGGTAGCTGACCTGCTCGTCGTACGGCATCGAGTCGTAGGTGTCCGACACCCCGAGATTGGTGGTCACCACGTTGAGCAGCGTCGGATCGGCCATCAGCGCGGGAATGCTGGTGATGCCGCCGATGGTGCGGGCGAAATACAGCGCACTGTCCATGCCGGGGATCTGCTTGCCCTGCTGCGCCTCGTATTGCGTAGTCTCGTAGTTCTTCAGGATACCGGCGACGTTGGCCGCATCACTGAGCGCGTTGGTTTCGGTATCGGCAAGTACCGGCAGCGCCTGCAGCGTATCGCCGGCGGCCACGGCACTGGTGATCCCGCGCTCCAAGGTGACGTTGCCGCTCGGGTCGACCGATCTCACGGTTCCCAGAACGGCGCTGCCGTCGGTGATGATCTGGCCAGGCTGCAGCAGGCTGGCACCGCTGCCCATGGCGAGGGTGCCGGCGCCCGATGCTGCCGCGGCGCCGGCGGTGAAGGTGGTGCCGATGTTGGTGATGCCGGCGCCGACGGCGACGTCGATCTGCGTCCCCGCGGCCAGGCTCAGAGACGACGGCGCGGCGAGCGTCGCGTTGCCCTGCTTGTCGAGCGAGGCGATGGTGCCGATCGCGGAGCCGCCGCTCATCAGCACGTCACCAGCCTGCAGCCGCAGCCCGGCGATCCCGAGCGGAATGATGGTCTGCGTATCGGTGATGTCCGCCGTCGCGGTCGTGTTGTACGTCGAGTAGGTCTGCTGCGACAGCGACAGCGGCCCGTTCAGGCCGGGATTGATGATGTCGAGGGTGCCGTTGCTGCTCAGCGTGGTGTTGAAGCCGGTACTGGCGATCGCCGCGCTGAGCAGCCCGGTGGCAGTCTGGTTGGTGAGGGTCTGGGTGCCGGTGGTGGTGGCGGTCGGCGCGGCGACCGCGACGATGGTGGCCTGCCGGAGTGTTGCGCCAGCGGCATTCTTTGCCAGCACGATGCTGAAGGTTGGACTGCCATCGCCGAGAGCCGCGGTCACTACCGGCGGGGCGCCCGCGGTACCGACGATCGAGCCGTCGGTGGCGATGCTGTAGCTGCCTGTCACCGGGGCGGCGGTGGTGCCGGTCGCCTGCAGGGCCGCGGTGAGCGCCGCGGTGATCGAGGCGGTGGCTGTTCCGTCATCGAGCAGATAGGACCAGGTCTGCGCCGGCGCCGCCGCGGTCAGCGCGGAATTGGCCGACGCATATTGCAGGTTCGCCATCGAGACGGTGGAGGCCGCACTACCGCTGGAGTTCATGCTGCTGCCGGCCGGGTTGCCGAAGTTCAGCGAGACGGTCGGACGTTGCGCCATCGCCTGCACGAAGTTCAGGTCGTCGGTATCACCGAGCGAGCGGACGAGGGAGCCGGTAGCCGACGGGTTCTGCGTAAGCAGCTGCTTGAGCAGGCCGGTCTCGCCGATGCTGCCGCTGAGGTTGTAGGCGCCGAGCGCCACGGTCAGCGCCTGCCGGTTCTGGCTGCTCAGGATCTGGCTGCTGCTGGAGATCGAGACGATGTCCTTGGTGAAGGCAGCGACGGTCCGGCTCAAGGTGGGGTCGCTCTTGACGTAGGCCGCTACCGTCGCCTGCTCATTCTTGGCGATCGACAGGTAGGCGGTGACCGGGGACATCCCCGAGATCGACGAGCTCATGGCAGATAAAGGTCCCGGACCCGGCTCAGGTCCTGCTGACCCTACACCGGCACCGGGACCATTGCAACTTATAGTTGTGTCAAGGCGAGGTGGCGTGCTGGTTGTCGGTGCGCCGGATGAAGTCGGCGACGTTGTCGTGCAGCTGCTTCAGCGCCGCCTGGTTGGCGTAGACCATGTGCCCCGACTCGTATTGCCGGAACTCGATGTTGCCCTGCAGCGAAGCCGGGATCGGCAGGTGCTGCATCTCGTAGACGCCCTCGTAGTACGGCGTGGCGAGGTCGAAATAGCCCGCGTTCAGCTGTATCTTCAGCTTGGGGTTGTATTTCATCGCCGTCGCAAGGTCGGGCATCACGTTGGCAGAGCTCTGCTGCTTGTCGTCGGCGCCGGGCGGCTGGTGCTGCATGTCCCAGGCCTTGCCGATCTCTGCGACGTCCGGCTTGTAGTAGTGGTCCTGGCCGTACTTCAGGGTGCGGCGCACATAGTCGTTGAACACCGACACGTAGGCCGAGCCGATCGATGCGCTCTGCGGGTCGTAGTCGGCCTCCTTGCTGAGCGGATCCATGCTGGGGCCGGAGAAACGGCTGTCGAGCCGGCCGGTGGTGGTACCGGTATCGTCCTGCAGCATCTTCTCGAACTGCCCGCCATCGACGCGCAGATCGGACTTCTTCAGGTAGTCGACCGGCAGGCCGGTATAGGCGTGCAGGCGCTCGGCGATATGCTCGCGCGCCGCCGGATCGAGGGCGGCTCCCTGCGCCAGCGCCTCGAGATAGTCGGTGGTGGCGAAATGCTGGACCTCGGCGAGGAGCGGTTTGAGCTCGGTGCTGGTGCCAGCCGGGAGCTTGTGGTGATACCAGGCGGTCGCGGCGAAAGTGGGCAGCGCCACCACATAGGGCAGGTCGACCCCCGGATTGAAGCCGGGCTGGTCGATGCTGGCATCGAAATTCAGGATCTGCGACAGCAGGATCACCCCGTTGAGGTCGATCTCCTCGTCATTCTCGAGATCGTTCGCCAGCACCGCTGACCGGGTGGTGCCGTAGCTTTCGCCGAACAGGTATTTCGGTGAGTTCCAGCGGCCGTACTTCGACAGGAAGGCGGCGATGAACTTCGAGAAGGCATGCCCATCCTGGTCGATGCCGTAGAACGATTTCTCCTTGTCCGGTCCGGCGATGCGCGAGAACCCGGTGCCCGGGGCGTCGATGAACACAAGGTCGGTGCTGTCCAGCAGGCTCTCGTCGTTGTCGACCAGGCTGTAGGGAGCGGCGTCGGTATGGCTGTCGTTGGCGGTGATCACCCGTCGCGGCCCGAATGCTCCCATGTGCAGCCAGACGCTCGATGAGCCCGGACCACCGTTGTAGAGGAAGGTGATCGGCCGGTTCTCGGCGCGCGCCCCCTTCTTGAAGTAGGCGACATAGAACATCGAGGCCTCGGCATCCTTGCCGGCCTTGCCATCGTCGCCCTTGTCATCGTCATGGTCGGAACCGGTCGCCTGGCCGTGCATCAGGCTGGCGGTGTCGTCCCAGCCCTTCGGATGCACCACCAGGGTGCCGGCGGCGGCCTGGTAGTCGACCCTGGCGCCGCCGATGGTGACGCTGCCGTCGGTCAGGCTCTCGGTCGCCTTCAGGTCGGGTCTGCGGTCGGATCTGTGCCCGTCCCGGTCATGATGCGAACCGGACGCATCAGCCGACTGGGCCGGGTCGGGATCGTTGTCGCGGGCTTGCGCCGGGACGAGGCAGCCGGACGAAACGAAGACGCTGGTGGCGAGCAGCAGGGCAGCAAGCCTGCAGGCGGAGTCTCTCAAGGGGTGTTCTCTCCAGGTTCGGATGCGGCCGGTCGGCGCCATCCATCGCCCGTATGCACTGCCCGACCGTGGCGCTCCAGGCGTATCAGGTGCGAGAGCAGGTTGGCGCGCGCCGCCTGGATCAATTCCGGCTTCAGGTTGACGTAGGCGCGGCCGAGCAGGGCCTCGAGCGGACGCACGTCCGCGTCCAGCGTCCCCTCGATCGACCGCTCGCGGGCAATGCGGTGCTCCAGGAGCCCTGCGACCAGTTCGGACGGCTGCTCGATGGCGGCGCCATGCGCCGAGAGCATCAGCCGGTCGTCGCGATCGCGTACCCGCTGCAGATTCTCGATGAACAGGTCGAGATCCCCGTACGGAGGCGGCGGCACCACCGAGGTCGACCAACCCATGACATGGTCGCCACTGAACAGGATGCCGTCCGGATGCGCGAAGCACAGGTGGTCCATCGCATGGCCGGGCGTGTGGAGCGCGGTCAGGCCGGCGATGCGGTCGCCGTCCTCGAGGCCGATCGCGGCGGCAAAGGCGGCATCGCCGCTGACGCGGTAGCCCACGGTCGGGGCGCCGGTGCGCTTCGACAGGGTGTGCGCGCCTTCGAGATGGTCGCGATGCGTGTGGGTGACCAGGATGTGGGTCAGGCGCCCGCCGGCCTCGTGCAGGATCGCCGCGAGATGGGCCTCGTCCTCGGAGCCGGGATCGATCACGACCGTGCCGGCGTCCCAGTCGACCAGCCAGCTGTTGGTGCCGTGATAGGTCATCGGACCCGGGTTCGGCGCGACGATGCGGCGTATGCCGGGCTGCACGAAGAGCGGCACGCCGCGTGGCGGCACTTCCTCGGTCACTTTCCAGGCGCGCCGTCTGGCGGCTGGCCGTGATTGTATCCTGCCCTCGGCCACATCGCGCTTCAATCAGCCGAACGCCCCGACATCGTGCATGACGGCGATGCTGATCTCCCTCAGCAGCTCGAACAGCCGGCGCATCGGCTGGAAGATCTCGGCATCCTCGCGGGAGTACGCATGGTCCAGCCGCAGACCGCGCGGCTCGCGGAAGTCCAGCGTCACCGACTGGTCGGGCGCCTTGGGGAAGATCTCGGCGAGATGCTTCAGCGCCGACGGGATCTCCAGGCGCAGGATCTGGTCGTCGAGATCCTGCCGGGTGAAGCCGTGCCGCGGCGAGAAATATGGGATGCGGGTCGAGAGCAGCCAGATCCTTTCGATCAGGGCGAGCCGGATGGCATGCAGCAGCAGCTCCTTGAGCTGCATGCGTGGCGCATCCGGCCAGGCAACGCGCAGGGCCAGGTGGTCCGCCTGGATGCGACGGAACATCGACTGGGTGGTGGCCCAGAGGTCGAGCCGCTCCAGCCCGGTCGCCAGCAGCACCAGCGCCTCGCGGCGGTGCGGATCGGCCTCGTGCGCGGCGCGGTCGAGCCAGACGCCGGGATCGAGCGTGAGTACGATGGCGCGCAGCACGTCGCGGTCGGAGTGGGCAAGCGCGTGGCTGGCGAAATCCAGCGCGCGGCGGAAGCGCGCGCTCTTCAGCAGGAACTCCTCGAAGGTCTCCGGATGCCGGGCAGCCGCGAGCCCGAGGCCCTGCAGGGTGTTCGCGCACCAGCCGAGCTGCTGCAGGATGGCGTTGTTGGGGATGGCGCGCAGCTCGCTCGGATGCTTGATGCGGGCGCCGCCGCCGCCGCTGTCGCTCTGCCGCGCCGGCGGACGCGAACCGGTGCGGTCGATCAGGGCCGGTCCGAAGGCGCCGAGCAGCGCCGCGTAGCCGGGATCCTCCACCAGGGCGGTCATGCCGGAGACGATGGTGGCGAAGAAGTCGGCGGAGAAATCCGGCTCGTCGTAGATCGGGTCCTCGTCCAGCGTCACGTGCGCGAAGGCGTGTTCGGCGATGGTGCCGATGGTGGCGTCGGCCAGCGTCTGGGTGCCGAACAGCAGGTATCCGTCGCCACCCTGGAACGCCGCCTCCTCGCGATAGGCGATGCCGGCCTGGGAAAAGGTCGCGCGGGAGCGGGCGGGGGAGAGATAATCCAGGCGGTCCGCCAGCCGGAACGGATGCGCGCCGCGGCCGATGCTCTCGCCGTGGGTGTCGAACAGGATCACCTCGACCTCGGTCATGCCGCGGCGGCGCAGCAGGTCGGCGACCTTGAGGCGCAGCCGCTCGACCAGGTAGGTGGCGGCGAGCTGGCCGACATAGCGGCCGGAATCGGAATAGCCGAACTGCAGCGCCATGCGCCCGGACTTGCGCAGATAGGCGCGCCAGTGCGGCGAGCGCAGCGCCTCCTCGACCACCTGGGCGCCATGCTCCAGCGCCTCCTGGGTCTCGAACAGCGGGCTGATCTCGATGTTGCCCTCGATGCCGAACAGCCGCGCAAGCCACAGCGCCACCAGCAAGGTATAGCCGCTCTCGGTCTCGGCGATCAGGAAGCGGACCCGGCTGGCGCTGTCCACGTGCTTGGCGATCTGCGCCACCGTCATCATCAGCCGCGCGGCCGAGGCCTGCTCGGTCAGCAGGGCGCCGAAATCCACCGGCGTCGGCTGCACGCGGTCCAGGGCCTCGTTAATCGCGGTCAGCAGCGCGCGACGCTGCGCCGGGTTTTCCGGGCTGTCCTCGATGCCGAGCCGCTGGCGCGCGACGTTGTGGATCTGCGTCGAGTTGAGCCTGGTATGGGTGTGCGCCAGCGCCATGCCGTGGCTCTCGAAGCCCGCGTGCGCGACCGCAAGCGGCAGCCGGTCGGCCTCCGGGGCGGCGGCGATGGCGACGCGGAAATCGGCCTCCAGCTGCGCCGGATCGTGGATCGCCTCCTCGCGGCGGTCGATCAGGGCGGCGGCGAAGCGGGCGACCTGGGCCGGGTCGGGGGCCGACGGGCAGGCCTCGATCTGCGCGGTGACCGCCTCGATGGCACGCAGGGTGCGGGCGGTGAGGGTATCCGCGGGGTCCTCGAGGGCGCCCAGCTGGCGCTCCAGCCGCTGCAGCTGCAGCAGCTTCATGCGCAGCCGCAGCCGCAGCGTGTCCCACCAGCCGATATCGGTGCGGCCGTCGGTGTCGTAGCCGACCCAGCTCGCGAGCACGATCGGACACGGGCTCAGCGTGCTCCAGGACTGCGGCCACAGCTTGGCCGCCTCGCGCAGCAGGGCGGCGTTCAGCTTGTCGATGGCGTTGCGGCCGAGCTCGATCGCGGCAGTGGCGAAGACGAATTCGTCCTCGAGGGTGGGTACAGGCGGGCGCTGGCTGTCCAGCCCCGGCAGCTCCACGGCTCCGGCGCTCTCGTTCCGGCTGGCGGCTTGCGCGAGCGAGCGGTAGGCCTCGGGCGCGAGTGCGAATGTCGGATGTGCGGTGAAGACGGCGGCAAAGCGTACGCGCTGCACCGCGGCGCGGAACTGCGCCAGCGGCACCGGGCTGTCGTTGGGATCCGGACGCACCAGGCGTTCGGCGATCAGGCCGAGGCGGCTGTCGACTGCGGCATCGGGATCATCGCTGCCGGCGGCGCCGACATAGGTGCGCAGACGCTTTGCCCGCGACAGGAACGCTTCGTCACGAAGCTGCTGCACCAGCAGTCCGATATCCTCGATGCCGAGCGCGCCCTCGTCGAGACGGCGCGAGACCAGGAGGGCGATTGCCAGCACCGGATTGCCGAACGGGTCGTCCTCCTGTCGCTCGACGACGCCGCGTGCCTGCTCGATCAGGGCAGCCAGGCGGTCGTGGGTCGGGTGGCCCGCGTCATGCCCGCGACTGCCGCCATCGCCGGACGCCGTGGCCGGAGAGAGATCATCCATGGACAGGTCTCGCTCTGCTGGGGTCATGAGGTGGGCTCGTGGGATGCGGCGCGAGGGCGGCTGGCGGAGCAATCCAGCGGCGGCAAGGTTTCATGTTCGGCGCCGCACCGCAACCGAGGCCGGCCACCCGCGGGTCCCGGCAATGCAAGGACGCTGCCGCCGGACGCCCTCCGGCGGCCGTGGCTTCGACAGCGCGGCGCGTGATGCTAAACGCGGCAGCCGATGGGCATGAAGACAGCATGACGACGATCACCTCCAGGCGCGCCGCCGGTCCGGCTGTCGCGGAGTCCGGCCGCCTCGAAGCCGACCGGGACGCCGAGGCGCGCCGGTCGCTGCAGCGCTACCGCCGCTTCGCCACCGGACTGCTGGTCGCCATGGCGGCGCTCACCCTGGCCGGCTATGCGCTGGGTCGCGGCTTCTGGCCCGGACTGCTGCAGGCCACCGCCAAGGCGGGGCTGGTCGGTGGGCTTGCCGACTGGTTCGCGGTGACCGCCCTGTTCCGCCATCCGCTCGGGCTGCCGATCCCGCACACCGCCATCCTGCCGGCGCAGAAGGAGCGGCTCGGCAGGGCGCTGGGCAATTTCATCGCCAACCACGTCTTCACCGAGGCCGATATCGAGCGCGCGCTGGCCCAGCTCGACGTGCCCGGACTGCTGTCCCGGCTGCTGGCCGAGCCGGAGAATGGCGCGCTCGCCGGGCGCGCCGCCGCGTCCGCCCTGCCGCACCTGCTGGACCGGCTGGAAGATGGCCGCGCCGGCGAGCTGCTGGCGCGCGCGATGCCGCGGCTGCTCAGCGGCGACACGCTGGCGCCGGTGATCGCGCGGATGCTGCGCACCCTGGTGGACGGCGACCGCCACCAGGAGGTGCTGAGCTTCCTGCTGGCCGAACTGAAGGAAGTGCTGAAGGCGAAGGAAGCCAGCCTGCGGGTGATGATCGAGGAGCGGGTACGCGAGCAGGGCGGCCGGCTGGTCGGCTGGGCGATCGGCGGCTCGATCGCAACTCGGGTGATGGGTGCCATGAGCGAGGAGCTTGACCGCACCGATCCGGCTAATTCCGACCTGCGCGAGGCCTTCACGGTGTGGGTGCGGCGCGAGATCGACCGCATAGAGAACGATCCCGAGCGCGGGCGCGAGCTCGCGGACGGGTTGCGCGGCGTGTTCGGGCATCAGAGCGTGCGCAGCTGGGGGCAGGACATCTGGCAGCGTGCCCGGCAGATGATCGAGGCCGACCTGGTGCGGCCGGATGGCTGGGTGGCGCGGCTGATCGCCGACGCGCTGCCGCGGCTCGGCGCCATGCTCGATCGCGACGAGGCTGCGCGGGCGCGTACCGAGATGACGGTGCGCCGGGCCGCGCTTCGCCTGCTGCCGGCGCTCCGCGAGCGCATGGCGGGGTTCATCGGCGCCGTGGTGGGCGGCTGGGACGCCCGCCTGATTACCGACAAGCTGGAGCTCAGGGTCGGGCGCGACCTGCAATATGTGCGGGTGAACGGCACGCTGGTGGGCGCGCTGGTCGGCGGCCTGTTCTACCTGGTGCTGCGCGCGCTGTTCGGCGCAGTCGAGTATTAGGGTGTTTCGCGCTGTTTATAGCGCTTCCGGGCCGGTTGCGGCGTTCGAACCCTTGACGCGGGGCAGGTCGACGGTCATTTGCGTATGGGAAACAGGACCGCCCAGGTCCTCAATTTGGCGTGTATGATGCTGCGGCTCTCCAAGCTCACTGATTATGCGGTCGTCGTGCTGGTCCGGCTGGACGGGTGCGGCGGGGTCGTCACCTCACCATCGCTGGCGCTGGATACCGGCATCCCGGAGCCGACCGTGGCCAAGGTGCTGAAGGCGCTGGCGGCCGCCGAATTGGTGGTCTCGCAGCGTGGCGCACGCGGCGGCTACCGGCTTGCGATGCCGCTGGAGCGCATCGCCGTGGCCGCGGTGATCAGTGCAGTGGACGGTCCGATCTCGCTCACCGCCTGCGTCGACGGCGCGGTCGGTGGCTGCGAGGCACAGGGCAAGTGTGCCATCCGTGGCCGCTGGGACCCGGTGAACGAGGCCATACGCGCCGCCCTGACACGCATCACGCTGGCCGACATGCGTCCGCCGGCGTCGAGCGATTCCTTTTCTATCGACCATCAGCCGTCGCGATCCGTCGCGTCGTTCGCTGCCGAGTGAGGTTCTGAATGCCTGCTGTTGCCGAGACGATCTCTGCCGTCGAGACCCTGAACGCCTCCACCTACAAGTGGGGTTTCGAGACCGATATCGAGATGGAATTCGCGCCGAAAGGCCTGAACGAAGACACCATCCGGCTGATCTCCGCACGCAAGGAAGAACCGGAATGGCTGCTGGCCTGGCGGTTGAAGGCGTTCGAGGCCTGGGGCCGGATGGTCGAGCCGCGCTGGGCCAAGGTGGGCTACGCGCCGATCGACTACCAGGATGCCTATTACTACGCGGCGCCGAAGCGCAAGCCGGGGCCGAAGTCGCTCGACGAGGTCGATCCGCAGTTGCTCGCGGTGTACGACAAGCTCGGAATCCCGTTGCGCGAGCAGGCGATCCTGGCCGGGGTGGAAGGCGCCGCACCCGCGGCGGGTGACGAGGATGCGGAGCCGGGCGAGGGCGCGCGGCCGCAGATCGCGGTGGATGCGGTGTTCGACAGCGTCTCGGTGGCGACCACCTTCCGCAAGTCGCTGATGAAGGCGGGAGTGATCTTCTGCCCGATCAGCGAGGCGGTGCGCGAGCATCCCGAACTGGTGCAGCGTTATCTGGGCAGTGTCGTGCCGGCGTCGGACAACTTCTTCGCGGCGCTGAATTCGGCGGTGTTCACCGACGGGTCGTTCGTCTACGTGCCAAAGGGCGTGCGCTGCCCGATGGAGCTGTCGACCTATTTCCGCATCAATGCGCGCAATACCGGACAGTTCGAGCGCACGCTGATCATTGCCGAGGAGGGCGCCTCGGTGTCCTACCTCGAGGGCTGCACGGCGCCGATGCGCGACGAGAACCAGCTGCACGCGGCGGTGGTCGAGCTGGTCGCGATGGACGACGCCAAGATCAAGTACAGCACGGTGCAGAACTGGTATCCGGGCGACGCCAACGGCCTGGGCGGGATCTACAACTTCGTCACCAAGCGCGGCGCCTGTCGCGGCGCGCGGTCGCATATCTCCTGGACGCAGGTCGAGACCGGATCGGCGATCACCTGGAAGTATCCGTCCTGCATCCTGCAGGGCGAGGACAGCGTCGGCGAGTTCTACTCGGTCGCGGTGACCAACAACCACCAGCAGGCCGATACCGGCACCAAGATGATCCATATCGGCAAGGGGACGCGCTCGACCATCGTCGCCAAGACGATCAGCGCCGGGCAGTCCGACAGCACCTATCGCGGGCTGGTGCGGATGATGCCGAAGGCGTCGGGGGCACGGAACTTCACCCAGTGCGACAGCCTGCTGATCGGCGACCGGTGCGGCGCGCATACCGTGCCGTATATCGAGAACCGCAACATGACGGCGCGGGTCGAGCACGAGGCGACCACTTCGAAGATCTCCGAGGACCAGATGTTCTATTGCCGGCAGCGCGGGCTGTCGCAGGAGGATGCGGTCGGGCTGATCGTCAACGGCTTCTGCAAGGACGTGCTGAAGGAGCTGCCGATGGAGTTCGCCGTCGAGGCGCAGAAGCTGCTGCAGATCAGCCTCGAGGGAAGCGTCGGATGAGCACCGTTCTCACCATCAACGCCCTGCACGCCAAGATCGACGACGCCGGCACCGACAAGCCGATCCTCAAGGGCGTGGACCTGGTGGTGCCACCGGGCGAGGTCCACGCGATCATGGGGCCAAACGGCTCGGGCAAGTCCACGCTGTCGTACGTGCTGTCCGGCCGCGCGGATTACGAGGTGACCGGTGGGACCGTTGCATTCGGCGAGCAGGACCTGCTGGCGATGGAGCCGGAGGAGCGTGCCGCGGCGGGACTGTTCCTGGCGTTCCAGGCGCCAATCGAACTGCCGGGCGTGAACAACGCCAACTTCCTGCGCACCGCGGTGAACGCGGTCCGCCGGGCGCGTGGCGAGCCAGAGCTGGATGCGGTGGCGTTCCTCAAGCTGGCGCGGGCCGAGTGCAAGCGGCTCGGCATTCCGGACGCGATGCTCAAGCGTGCGGTGAACGTCGGCTTCTCGGGCGGCGAGAAGAAGCGTAACGAGGTGCTGCAGATGTCGCTGCTGCGGCCGCGCTTCGCCATTCTTGACGAGACCGACAGCGGCCTCGACATCGACGCGCTGCGCATCGTGGCCGAAGGGGTGAATGCACTGCGGGCACCGGACTTCTCGGCGCTGATCATCACCCATCACCAGCGGCTGCTCGACTACATCGTGCCGGACCATGTGCACGTGATGTCGGCGGGCCGGATCATCCGCAGCGGCGGTCCGGAGCTGGCGCGGCAGCTCGAGGCCGAGGGCTACGCCAACCTGATCGCGGAGGCGGCGTGAACGCGATCGACGGCAACAACGCGGCGCAGTTCCTGGCGCTGCATGACCGGCGTGGATCCAGCTCGGCGCTGAGTGAAGCCGGGGCGGCGGCGCTGCGCCATGGCGGGCTGCCGCGTCGGGACGTCGAGGCGTGGAAATACACCGACCTGCGTCCGCTGACGGCACTCGCGGTCTCGGTGGCCGAGGCGCCGTCCGAGGCGGTCCTGGCGACGGCGAACGGGTTGCTGCAGGGGCTGCAGCTGGATATGCACGGGCTCGCCGGCGTGGCGCGGCTGGTGTTCGTGAACGGCCACGCGGCGCCCTCGCTTTCGCTGCTGCCGGATGCCGCCTTGCTGTCCGTTCAGGATGCGCCGGCCGAAGGGTCGCTGGCCCCTGGCGCGATGGCGGCCCTGAATGCGACGCTCGGACAGGGCGGCGCGGCACTGCGCGTCCCGGGCGGGGTCGATGCCGGCCGGCTGCTGCTGTTGACGTTGGGCGTCGGCGAGGGCGACGGGGCGGTGACTGCGCATCCGCATCATCGGATCCTGCTGGAGCCGGGCTCGCGGCTGTCGCTGCTGGAGATCGCGGCAGGACACGGCCTCTACGTCAACAACCCGGTGCTCGAGGTCGAATTGCGGAACGGCGCGCACCTTACCCACGTGCGACTGCAGGACGAGGCGGTCGAGGCGCTGCATCTCTCGACCGTGCGGGCCGAAGTCGCCGAGGGCGGCTCCTACGATAGTTTCAGCCTGGCGCTGGGGGCGCGGCTGGCGCGTCACGAGGTGCATGCGACGATGAGCGGGCGCGGCGCCGAGGTGCAGGTCAACGGTGCGCAGCTGCTGGATGGCCAGCAGCATGCCGACCTGACCAGCGTGATCGTGCACAAGGCGCCTGCGTGCAATTCCCGTCAGACGGTGAAGAACGTGCTGTCCGGTCGTTCCCGCGCGGTATTCCAGGGCAAGATCGTGGTCGAGCGCATCGCGCAGAAGACCGACGGCTACCAGATGAACCAGGCCCTCCTGCTGTCGAACGAGGCCGAGATCGACACCAAGCCGGAACTCGAGATCTACGCCGATGACGTGAAATGCAGCCACGGCGCCACCGCCGGTGCGCTTGACGACGACCAACTGTTCTATCTGCGCAGCCGCGGCGTGCCGGTGGTGGAGGCGCGGGCGATCCTGGTGCGGGCGTTCCTGGCCGACGCGCTCGGCCTGATCGACGACGAGGTCACGCGTGGCGTGCTGGAACGGGCGGTGGATGCAAGCTGGGACAGGAGATCGTCCGATGAATGAGATGAGCGCGGTCACGCTGGCCCGGCCCGGCCTGACCGGTTTCGAGGCGCTGCGGGACGACTTCCCGATCCTGTCGCAGACGGTGCACGGCAAGCCCCTGGTGTTCCTGGACAGCGCGGCGTCGGCGATGAAGCCGGCGCAGGTGATCGATGCGATGTCGGACACCATGCGCACCCAGTACGCCAACGTGCATCGTGGGCTGCACTGGATGAGCGAGCGCACCACCGATGCCTACGAGGGCGTGCGCGACAAGGTCGCGCGGCTGCTCAATGCGCCGTCCCGCGACGAGATCATCTTCACGCAGAACAGCACCGGCGCGATCAACCTGCTGGCGCATTCGTTCGGCGCCACGCTGGCGCGTGGCCAGGCGGTGGTGATCTCCGAGATGGAGCACCACTCAAACATCGTGCCCTGGCAGATGCTGCGCGACCGCGCCGGCATCGAGTTGCGGGTGGCGCGGGTGACGGATGCGGGCGAACTCGACCTCGATCACCTGGCCGAGCTGCTGGCGGATGGCAGGGCCGGGCTGGTCGCGGTCACCCACATGTCGAACGTGCTGGGCACGGTGACGCCGGCAGCCGGGATCGCGCGTCTCGCACATGCGCATGGGGCGAAGCTGATGCTGGACGGCTCGCAGGCGGTGGTGCATCGGGCGGTCGACGTGCAGGCGCTGGATGCGGATTTCTACGTCTTCACCGGCCACAAGCTATACGGGCCGAGCGGCATCGGCGTGCTCTGGGGCCGGACCTCGCTCCTGGAAACGATGCCGCCTTTCCTGGGCGGCGGCGACATGATCAGCACCGTCAGTTTCGAGGAGAGCCGCTGGGCCGAGCTGCCGCACCGCTTCGAGGCCGGCACGCCGGCGATCATCGAGGCGATCGGTCTGGGCGCGGCGATCGACTACGTGCAGGCGATCGGCTTCGACGCGTTGCAGGCGCACGAGGCTGACCTGACGGCGCATGCGCTTGCTCGGCTGCAGGCGATCGAAGGGCTGCAGGTGCTGGGACATGCAGCCGACCGTGGCGGCGTCATCTCGTTCACGCTGGAAAATGCGCACGCGCATGACATCGCCACGCTGCTGGACCGCAACGGCATTGCGGTGCGGGCCGGCAATCACTGCGCCGAGCCGCTGATGCGCCGCCTTGGGGTGAACAGCACAGCGCGGGCGAGCTTCGGGCTGTACACGACGAAGCGCGAGATCGACCTGCTGGCGGAGACGCTGGAGCAGGTTCGGGTCTTCTTCGCCTGAGCCCGACCCAGGCGTTGACCGCGATGCAAGGCCCTCAGGCCACGACCGCCGATCCGATGAGCGATCTCTACCAGCAGCTTATCGTCGAGCGCGCCCGCGCCCCGCATCGTGCCGGCGTGCTGGAGCCGGCGGATGGCGGCGCGGAGGGCGACAATCCGTTCTGCGGCGATCGCGTGCAGGTGACGGTCAGGTTGGGCGCGGACGGCGGCGTGGCCGAGTCGCGGCACCGCACCCGGGGCTGCGCCATCTGCACGGCGTCGGCCGACCTCATGGCGGAAAGTGTCGAGGGTCTGCAGCGTCCGGCAATTGCCTCGCTGTACGAGCGCTTCGGTGCAATGCTGCAGAGCGGCGAGAGCGGCACGACGGACAGCCTCGGTTTGCTGGCGGCGTTCCGGAGCCTACATGAATACCGGTCGCGCATACGCTGCGCGACCCTACCCTGGACGGCCTTGCTGGATGCTATGTCCGAGGCGGCGGGGCCCGGGTCGGGGCGAAAGGACACATGATGCAGAACGAGACGGCGACTGCGTCGGGCGAGGGCTTCTCGCTGGATGCGCCGGAAGCGGGACGCGCACAGGGAAGCTGGACGCCCGATGGCGAGGCCCTGTCGGCGCCGGACGAGGACCAAGTGATCGCGGCGATCGCGACGGTCTATGACCCGGAAATCCCGGTCAACATCTACGAACTTGGCCTGATCTACGCCATCGACCTGCATGACGACGGCAAGATCAAGGTGGAGATGACGCTGACCGCGCCGGGCTGTCCGAGCGCGCAGGAACTTCCGGTGGCGGTGCGGGACGCCATCATGGGCCTGCCCGGGGTGTCAGGCTGCGAGGTCGAGACCGTCTGGGATCCGCCGTGGGATCCGAGCCGGATGAGCGAGGATGCCCGCCTCGCCTTGAACATGTTCTGAGCAGTGGGATCCGTGCGATGACCGCCAATACCCAGACCAAGACCCGTCCGGTGCGCGCCCTGCCGCCGCTGATGTCGCTGTCCGATGCTGCGGCGGACCGACTGCGCGGCCTCTACCAGACAGCCCATGCCGGCCAGCTGCTTCGCATCAGCGTCGGCACCAAGGGCTGCTCCGGGCTTTCATACGACATGGGCTGGACCGATGCGGCCGGTCCCAACGACGAGGTCGTCACCGATCGCGGCCTGACCGTGCTGGTCGACCGCAAGGCGTCGCTGTTCCTGATCGGCACGGTGATGGACTACCAGGTGAAGGATCTCGAATCAGGCTTCACCTTCGTCAACCCGAACGAGAAGGGCCGCTGCGGCTGCGGCGAGAGCTTCCACGTCTGATGGGGCCTGCGCTTGATCCGGATGTAGAGCGGCTGCTGGCGGCGCTGGCGCAGCGCCCGTCGCCGCCGCTGGACCAGGTGACGCCACTGGAGGCCAGGACCGCCTACCGGCAGAGCTGCGCTGCGCTCGCACTGGCGCCCGACCGGCCGGTGGCGACGGAAGATCATCGCACGGCGGACGGGGTGCCGGTCAGGGTCTACCGGCCCGCAACGGATGCCGTCCTTGCTCCCTGCCTGCTGTATCTGCATGGCGGCGGCTGGGTGATCGGCGATCTCGAGACGCATGACGGGATCTGCCGGACGCTGGCACTCGAAGCGGGGTGCGCGGTGGTGGCACTGGACTATCCGCTGGCTCCCGAGCATCCCTTTCCGGCCGCGATCGACAGCGTGCTGGCGACGGTTGCCTGGCTGCACCGGGACGGGGCGTCGATCGGCATCGATGCCACGCGGCTGGCGATCGGTGGCGACAGTGCCGGTGCCAACCTGGCAACCGTGGCCTGCCTGCTGCTGCGCGATCGCGGAGAGGCCCTGCCGCTGATGCAGCTGCTGTTCTATCCGGCCACCGACCTGCGAGCTCAGTCAAACTCCTATGCACGCATCACCGACGGCGTGCCTCTGACGGCGGCTCGCAGCCGCTGGTTCGTGCGGCACTATCTCCAGGACCTGCAGCACGCCCAGGACTGGCGCGCCTCCCCCCTGCTGGCGCCGAGCCTCGCCGGGCTGCCGCCGGCCTGGCTGCTGACGGTGGGCCACGATCCGTTGCGTGACGAAGGGATCGCCTATGCGCACCGGCTGGAGGAGGCTGGGGTAGTGGTGGCGCACCTGCATGTGAGCGACCAGATCCACGGCCTGCTGACACTGGGTCGCGCCCTGCCGCAGGCGGCTCCGGTGCTGCGCCAGGCGGCCGCGGTGCTGGCCCGTGCCGTCGGGGCGTCCGCTACCGGTGCTTCACGTGTCGCCGGACCCGCGGCCTGACGAAGGCGGCGACGCTCTCGACCTGCACCGACCAGAGGAACTGGTCGACCACGGTGACCCGCTCAAGCGCGTAGCCAGCCTTGTGCAACATCTCCGCATCACGACGCAATGCTTTGGGATTGCAGCTTACCATGACCACCCGCTCGACGCCGGAGCGGGCGACTTCCTGCATCTGTGCGCCGGAGCCGGCATAGGGCGGATCGAGTACGATCGCACTGGCGCGGCCCAGGTCGGCAGCGAGGATCGGCTGCCGGTTGAGGTCGCGGTTCAGCACCTCGATCGGCAGTCCGCCGGCGGCGCTGCGCAGGCAGAGGGCGGAAGCCTGGTGCCCCTCGACTGCGAGCACACGGCCGCGCCGCGCCAGGGCGAAGGTGAGCGTCCCGCAGCCGGCGAAGAACTCGACCACCCGGGCCCCGCGCGGCCAGGCCTGCGGCATCGCGTCCAGCACCGCTGCCACGATGGCGGCCTCGCCCTCCAGGGTAGCCTGCAGGAAGGCGTCCGGCGGCGGCACCACCGCGACACCGGAGAGGGTGTGGCGGACCGGCTCGATGGCGCAGACGATCTCCGGCGTGCCACCGGGCTTGAGGGGGCGCCACGCGATACGCGGCACCCCGGCGGCGCGGGCGAATTCGGCCAGCCGGGCGCGGTCGGCGGTGCCTGGTGCCTCGTCGGTGGAGAGCAGCAGGTCGGGACCGGTCTCGAGCAGGTTGACCAGCAGCGACCCGGTGCCGCGCAACGCCGACAGACGCATCAATACCGGCCGTGCATCCTCGATCAGCCGGAACAGCCGCGGATGCAGCACGTGGCACTCCGTCATGTCGACCACGTCGCCGCCACGCTGATGCAGGCCGACCAGCATGCCGTCGCGGCTGCGGCGCAGTGCGAGATCCATCCGACGGCGCGCGTACGGCGGGCTGGTGTGTTCCGCGATCGGGCCGGGCAGCTCGTAGCCGGCGTCCCGCAACGCGCTCTCGACCAGATGGCGCTTGAAGCTGGCCGTGGCGTCGACGGCGAGATGCTGCAGGGCGCAACCGCCACACCGTGCGAACAGGCCGCAGGGCGGCCTGACGCGATCCGGGCTCTCCCGCAGACGCTGCTCGATGACAGCCCGGTCACCTGACCTGCTGTAGAGCACGGTCTCGCCAGGCAGCGTGAATGGCGCGAACAGCGTCATGCCGCCGGCGTGGATGATGCCGTCGCCCTCCGCACCGAGGGCGGTGACCTCGGCCACCAGGGCCGAGATGTCAGCCGTCGGCAAGGAGGTCGTCTGGGTCCTCGCCGGACCGTCCGGTGTCGGACGGACGGTTGGCGCGGGTGGGCAGCAGCATGAAGGCCGGCACGTCGTCACCGAAGCCGATCACCGGCGCGCCCTGGTCCTCGCTGCGCTGGCTGCGATCGCGGCTGTCGTCGCGACGCGGCTCCTCGCGTCGGGCGGGCGCCCGGTCGGCACCGCCACGCTCGCGGCGCGGCCGGTCGCGCCGTTGCGAATCGCCGGAACGCGCCTCCGGCGTGCGGATCTCGGCCTGGCGCACCTCGGCCACCTCGGGCACCGCCGCGATCTCGACTTCCGCCGGCTGGCGCTGCGTCTTCTCCGGACGGGCGCCCTGGTCGCGACGTGGCCCGCTGCGATCTGTCCTGCCCTGGCTGCTGTCGTGACCGCTTCCCTGCGGCTTGCCGCCGCGTCCACGGCCGCGGCCGCGACGGTCGTCGTCGGCCCATTCGAGAGTTTCGATGCCGTCGACCTCGAAGCGCGGGATGGAACGGCCGGTCAGCTTCTCGATGGCGTCGACGAACTGTCGGTCATAGGGGCTGGCGATGCTGTAGGCGTGCCCGGTCCGTCCGGCGCGCCCGGTACGGCCGATGCGGTGGATATAGTCCTCGGAATGGATCGGCACGTCGAAATTGAACACGTGGCTGAGACCGCCGATGTCGATGCCTCGCGCGGCGACGTCGGAGCAGACCAGCAACTGCAGGTCGCCGGCCTTGAACTTCTCCAGCGTCGCGAAGCGCACCGGCTGCGGCAGGTCGCCGTGCAACGCGCCGGCCGAGAAGCCGTGCTTGACCAGCGATTTCTGCAGGATGTCGACGTCGCGCTTGCGGTTGCAGAAGATCAGCGCGTTCTGCACCTCCTGGGTGCGCAGCATGCGTCGCAGCGCGCGGCGCTTGTCGGCCTCGGCGACGATGGCCAGGCCTTCCTCGATCTGCGGCGCCGTGGCGGCGGTGCGCTGGACGGTGATTTCCTTGGGATTGCTGAGGAACACATCGGCGAGGCGGCGGATCTCCGGCGCCATGGTCGCCGAGAAGAACAGCGTCTGGCGGTTCGGCGAGAGCAGCGACACGATGCGCTCGACGTCGGGGATGAACCCCATGTCGAGCATGCGGTCGGCCTCGTCGATGACCAGCGTGCTGGTCTGGGTCAGCAGCAGGCCGCCGCGTTCGAACAGGTCGAGCAGCCGGCCGGGGGTGGCGATCAGCACGTCGACGCCACGGTTCAGCGCCTCCTTCTGCTCGGCCATGCTTTCGCCGCCGATCAGCAGAGCATGGCTGAGCTTGAGGTACTTGCCATACAGCAGGAAGTTCTCGGCTACCTGCAGGGCGAGTTCGCGCGTGGGCTCGAGGATCAGCGAGCGCGGCATGCGGGCACGGGCGCGCGAGCCGGACAGGATGTCGAGCAGCGGCAGCGTGAAGCCCGCGGTCTTGCCGGTGCCGGTCTGTGCGACACCGAGCACGTCGCGGCCCATCAGCACGACCGGAATGGCCTGCGCCTGGATCGGCGTCGGGTGCTTGTAGCCCATCTCGTCGATGGCGCGCAGGATCGGCTCGGACAGGCCGAGGTCGGAGAACAGCGGTTTCGCCTCGGCGATGTCCGCCTCGACGGCGACCGTGTTCCCAGTGTCCTGGGTTGCGTCGTCCTGGGTTGCGTCGTCCTGGCTCACGTCGTCCGGGATCAGGTCGTCTCGCGCAACATCGGCTGGGGCGACGTCGCCCGGCGCCTCATCGTCGGCGCCGGCTGCGTCGGGCGCACCTGCCTCGGCGGGCGTGGTCCCCGTGCCGATCGCGTGTAGATCCGGGTCGCTGGTGACCCCGTCTTGAGCAGTCTGGTCCGGCAATGCCGCCGGGTGGTCATTGTTGTCGTTCAAGTCTCTCTCGAAAGGTCAGGGTTACGAGGCCAAGGCCTGTCGCCGGCGAGGCGACGTACCGTCTGCACGGCGGAGACTGGGCCTTCGATCTGCATGGCCCATCGACCGGGTTCACGCTCCTCGAGCGTCCGGCTGCACAGGCGTATCGACAGTAACACCCCGAAAGTCAAGGTTCATGCCGTGCGACCCGGGCCGGCCGACCAACGGGGCGGCGGGTCGAACGGAAGTTGCAACCGCCGCGCCGACTGCATCGTTTGCGGCACGAACTGCTCAAGAGGTGCTCCGGCGTGTCCTACACCCCCCTGGCGATCGAGGACTACGGATTGATCGGCGACTGCACCAGTTGTGCGCTGGTCGGGCGCAACGGATCGATCGACTGGCTGTGCTGGCCGCGCTTCGACAGCCCGGCCTGCCTCGCCGCCCTTGTCGGCACCGGGGAGAACGGACGCTGGATGATCGCCCCCGTGGCCGATTGGACATCGACCCGGTCCTACCGGGACGGCAGCCTGGTGCTCGAGACGGTATTCGAGACCGAGGCGGGTTCGGTCGCGGTGATCGACTTCATGCCGGTCAACAATCCGGTGCCGAGCGTGGTCCGCATCGTCGAGGGGCGGCGCGGCCGTGTCGAGATGATGACCGAGGGGGTGATCCGCTTCGATTACGGCCACTCGATCCCGTGGGTGACGCGGCTGCCGGACGATGCCGGCATCGTCGCGATCGCCGGGCCGTCGCTGGTGGCTCTGCATACCGCGGTGCGGCTCGAGGGCGAGCACATGGCGACGGTCGGGCATTTCAGCGTGGCCGAGGGCGAGCGGGTGGCGTTCACCCTGAGCTACGGCGCCTCGCATCTGCCGGCGCCGGAAAGCTTCGACGTCGAAGCGGCGCTGACCCGGACCGACCGGTTCTGGACCGAGTGGTCCAGCCGCTGCGCCTACGACGGGCCCTATCGCGATGTAGTGGTGCGCTCGATGCTGACCCTGAAGGGCCTCACCTACGCAGCGACCGGCGGCATCGTGGCGGCGGCGACCACCTCGCTGCCGGAGCAACTCGGCGGCGCGCGGAACTGGGACTACCGGTTCTGCTGGCTGCGCGACGCGACGCTGACCCTGCTCGCCATGATGTCGGGTGGCTACTACGACGAGGCGCTGCTGTGGCGCGACTGGCTGCATCGCAGCATCGCCGGCAGTCCGGCGCAGATCCAGATCATGTACGGCATCGCCGGCGAGCGCGGCCTGCAGGAATGGGAGGTGCCCTGGCTGGTGGGCTACCAGGGGGCGTCTCCGGTTCGCGTCGGCAACGAGGCTGCCGGGCAGCTGCAGCTGGATGTCTATGGCGAGGTGATCGCGGCGCTGCACCTGGCACGCAGTGAGAACCTGCGCGAGCCGACCTATGGCTGGTCGCTGCAGGTGGCACTCCTGGAGCACCTCGAGACCATCTGGCGCGAGCCGGACGAGGGCATGTGGGAAGTGCGTGGCGGACGGCAGCAATTCACCGTCTCGAAGGTGTTCGCCTGGATGGCGTTCGATCGAACCCTGCAGGATTGCGAGACCTACGGGCTGCAGGGTCCGGTGGAGCGCTGGCGCGGGGTGCGCGACGAGATCCATGCCCTGGTCTGCAAGGAGGGCTACAGCGAGAGCAAGGGCTGCTTCACCCAGGCGTTCGGCTCCGACGCGCTCGATGCCGGCCTGCTGCTGATCCCGGTCTGCGGCTTCCTGCCCGCGGACGATCCGCGCATCGTGCGGACGGTGGCGGCGATCGAGCACGAGTTGCTGGAGGATGGCTTCGTGCTGCGCTACCGCACCGAGCCGACCAAGGATGGGCGCAGCCTGGATGGCATGACCGGGCGGGAAGGTGCCTTCCTGGCCTGCACCTTCTGGCTGGTCGACAACTACGTGCTGCAGGGCCGCTTCGACGAGGCCAAGGCGCTGTTCGAGCGGCTGCTGTCGCTGACCAACGATCTCGGTCTGCTGTCGGAGGAGTACGACCAGCAGGCCAGGCGGCTGGTCGGCAACTTCCCGCAGGCCTTCTCGCATGTCGGGCTGGTGCATTCGGCGATGAACCTGCACCAGGGCGCAGTCGCGATGCGTGGCGAGGCGCAGCCGGAACCGCAGGCCGAGGCGGCGGAGTAGCCGCCGCCTTCGACAAGCTGGCTAGAACTGGTGCCCGAGCGAGGCCACGACGATGACCAGGATGCCGAGCGCCAGCTTGATGCTGATCAGCGAGCGGATGCGCTCGAAGGTGGCGGGTTGCGGGCGCAGTGCCCGCCGGGCCTTCTGGAACGGGCCGAAATAGATCGCCCCGAACAGCAGCGCCATCAGGACGCCGAGGCCCTGCATGGCGTTGATGTGCCAGTTCGCACCCGCAAACCCGCCTTCGCGGAAGATCTCCATCGCCCAGCCGGTCACCAGCACCAGCGGCATGACGTGCCAGATCAGCCGGAGGAAACGTTTCAACGTCTGCAGCTGCACCGAGGTGCGTTGGGTGGCGTCGAGCAGCCCAAGGCTCGGACGCAGCACGAACAGTGCGTAGACCATGCCGCCGACCCAGGCCGCCATGGCGGCGAGATGAACCGCGAGCACCAGGCCCCATAGTATCGTTGCGGGGGCAGACTGCATGAGGGCGTCTCCGATGAGCGGATGCCTCATACGGGGAAGCGTCATCCCCGCCAAGCCGGTATGCAGGGTGCCCGAGGCAGGAGAAGCAGGCGATGTCGACCGGACCCGATGATCTCGTGCTGTACGCGCCGGAGGAGATGGCAGCCGCCGACCGGCTGGCGGCGACGCTGATGCCGTCCTTCACCCTGATGCGGAATGCCGGGCGGGCGGTGGCGCGCGCCGCGCTGCAGTTAGGTCCGCAGCGGACGCTGGTCCTGTGCGGGCCGGGCGGCAACGGCGGCGACGGCTACGTGGCGGCGACGCTGCTGGCGCAGCAGGGCTGGCCGGTCGAGGTGGCGGCGCTTGCCGAGCCGCGTCCGGGCAGCGACGCGGCGCAGGCGCGGGCGGGCTGGCATGGGCCAATACGCGGATTCGATCCGGAGCGGGCGGCAGCGGCAGACCTGGTGATCGATGCCGTCTACGGTGCCGGGCTGAGCCGGCCGGTCGAGGGGCTGGTCGCCGAGACGCTGTCGCGCGCGCGCCGGGTGCTGGCGGTGGACGTGCCCAGCGGCATCGACGGCGCCACCGGAGCGGTGCGCGGCATGGCGCCGGTGGCCGAACTGACGGTGACCTTCTTCCGCGCCAAGCCGGGGCATTGGCTGCTGCCGGGTCGCGAGCATCTCGGCCGGCTGGTGGTCGCCGATATCGGCATGCCGGAGCAGGTGCTGCGGGATGTTGCGCCGCGCTGCTGGGAGAACCGTCCGGGCTTGTGGCACCTCCGCGTGCTGACCGTGCACGACCATAAGTACAGCCGCGGCGTTGTCAGCATCTGCGGTGGCGGCAACATGACCGGAGCAGCCCGCCTCGCCGCCGGCGGTGCGCGCGGCGCCGGCGCCGGGCTGGTCCGGTTGGCGGCGGAGCATGGCGCCGACCTCTATCGCACCGGTGCGCCCGGCCTGATCGTGGACGAGGCGCCGCTCGAGGAACTGCTCGCAGACGAGCGCCGCAAGGTATGGGTGTGCGGCCCCGGGCTCGCCGGCGACGAGGTGGAGGCGAGCCTGCCGGCGCTGCTGCGCGGCGGGCGGCAGGTGATCGCGGATGCCGGGGCGCTGACCGGAAGTGCCGGCGATCCAGGCAGGCTGCGAGGCGCCGCGGTGTTGACCCCGCACGCCGGCGAGTTCGCCAGGCTGTTCGGCGGTCCGGGCGATGACCGTCTCGGCGCCGCCCGGTGTGCTGCCGCCGAGGTGGGCGCGGTGGTGCTGCTGAAGGGGTCGGACAGCATCATCGCCGCACCCGATGGCCGCGCCGCCATCAATGCCAACGCGCCGCCCTGGCTCGGCACGGCGGGGGCAGGGGACGTGCTGTCCGGCGTGATCGCGGCCTTGCTCGCCGGCGGCATGGCGCCGTTCGAGGCGACCTGCGCGGGTGTGTGGTTGCATGGCGAGGCGGCAAACATCGCGGGCGAGGGGCTGCTGGCCGAAGACCTGCTGCGCTGCCTGCCGCTCGCCGCCCGCCGGGCGCGGGGCAGCGCTCTTGCCTCGGCAGGTGCCGTAAGCTAAAGGCCCGCCCTCACGGCTGCGGCTCCGGCGGACGTGCCGGCGGGCGTGGTGGAATTGGCAGACACGCCAGATTTAGGTTCTGGTGGCGCAAGCCGTGGGGGTTCAAGTCCCTCCGCCCGCACCAGCCCCGCCGCCGATCCCGTCGGACACGCGCCACCTCGAGATCGTATGTAGAAGGATGGCCTGGCAGATGCAGGTGACCGAGACGCTTTCCGAAGGCCTCAAGCGCGGCTTCACTGTCGTGGTGCCGGGCGCCGAGATGGAAGGCCGCCGCCAGGCGCGTCTGGCCGAGCTCGGCCGCGAGATGAAGCTGCCCGGCTTCCGTCCGGGCAAGATACCGCTGTCGCTGGTGCGCCAGCGCTACGGCACCGCGGTGTCCGGCGAGATCCTCGAGCAGACCGTGAACGATGCGACGCGCGACCTGCTGGCCGAGCGTGGCCTGCGTTCGGCGACACAGCCGAAGGTCGACCTGGTTCGCGGCGACGTCGCGGCGGCTTCGGGCAAGCAAGCGGCGGACGATCTCGAATTCACTGTCGAGCTGGAGCTGCTGCCGGAGATCACGCCGCCCGACCTGGCCGGCCTCTCGCTGACCCGGCTGAAGGCGTTGCCGGATCCGGAGACGGTGGAGAAGGCGCTTGCCGATATCGCCAAGCGCAACCGCGGCTTCGAGGTGATCGAGGAGCAGCGCGGCGCGGCGCAGGGCGAGGTCCTGACGGTGGATTTCGTTGGCAAGGTCGACGGCGTCGCCTTCGAGGGCGGCACCGCTTCGGACGTCAATGTCGAGATCGGCGGTACGGGGTTCATCCCGGGCTTCGCGGAGCAGCTCGAGGGGCTGGAGCCGGGCCAGGAGCGAACCATAAACGTCACATTCCCGGAGGAGTACCAGGCGGCGGAGCTGGCCGGCAAGGCGGCGACCTTCGAGGTGAGCGCCAAGGCGCTGAAGCGCCCGGTCGATGGCGCGATCGATGACGAGCTTGCCAAGAAGATCGGCTTCGAGGAGCTGGCGCAGGTCCGCGAGGTGATCGGCCAGCAGGTACAGCAGGAATACGACCAGCTCTCGCGCATGCGCATCAAGCGCGAACTGCTCGACATACTGGCCGACAAGGCGGACTTCCCGGCTCCCGAAGGCATGGTCGAGAGCGAGTTCGCGTCGATCTGGCAGCGCGTCGAAGCCGACCGCAAGGAAGGTCGTGTCGATGACGAGGACCGCGAGAAGGACGAGGATACCTTGCGCGGCGACTACCGGCGGATCGCCGAGCGCCGCGTGCGTCTCGGCCTGCTGCTGGCGGAGATCGGACGGATTGCGCAGGTGTCGGTGACGCAGGAGGAGCTTGGCCGCGCGATGCGCGCCGAGGCCGGCCGCTATCCCGGCCAGGAACAGATGGTGATCGACTTCTTCCGCAAGAATCCGCAGGCGGCGGAGACGCTGCGAGGGCCGATCTTCGAGAACAAGGTGGTCGACTACATCATCGACCAGGCGACGGTCGAGGAGCGCATCGTGACCCCGGAGGAATTGGCCGAGGTGCCGCCTGCTCCGGGCGAGGAGGGCGCGGCCACCGGCCAGGATGGCAAGGCCGCGGCCGAGATCCATTCCGAGGCATCGGCCGGTGACGAGGCCGAGGCGACCCGCCCGTCCGAGTAGGCAGGCGATCCGGGACTCCTGCCTGCGCAGGGGTTCCATCCCGGCCGGTTCCGACTATCTTGTTTCCTTCAGTTCGAGGGATCATCTCTCGCAGCATGTCGGTTCGCGGCGAGCCTCTCTTCTCGGAGGCAGCCCGCCGCAAACTCCGGTATCAGGGGACAGGGTATGTGGGATCGTGATCCCGTCGAGGTCTACAACAACGCGCTGGTGCCGATGGTGGTCGAGCAGACCAGCCGCGGCGAGCGTGCGTTCGACATCTTCTCGCGACTGCTGCAGGACCGGATCATCTTCCTGACCGGGCCGGTCTATGATGGCGTCGCATCGTTGATCAGCGCGCAGCTGCTGCACCTGGAGAGCGTCAATCCCAACAAGGATATCTCGTTCTACATCAACAGCCCGGGCGGCGTGGTCTCGGCGGGCCTCGCGATCTACGACACCATGCAGTACATACGCAGCCCGGTGAACACGGTCTGTATCGGACAGGCCGCCTCGATGGGCTCGCTGCTGCTGGCGGCCGGCGCCAAGGGCAAGCGTCTGGCGCTGCCGAACGCACGCGTCATGGTGCATCAGCCGTCCGGTGGAGCGCAGGGGCAGGCCAGCGACATCGAGATCCAGGCCAAGGAGATCCTCTATCTCCGGCAGCGCCTGAACGAGATCTACGAGCAGCATACCGGCCAGACCCTGGAGGCCATCGAACAGAAGCTCGAGCGCGACAGCTACATGTCGGCGGTCGAGGCTCAGGCTTTCGGGATCGTGGACGAGGTGCTGCAGAACCGCCCGGTGCCGGCGGCCGAGGATGGCACCAAGACCTAGCGTCCTACCCGCGATGGCGCCCTGCTGCTCCTTCGGAGGGCAGGGCCGGCCCGGGGTGGGGTGGCGCCCGGAAGTTCCGTCCTTGATGCGGCTTCCGGGAGAGGTCTAGTGTTTCGAGCGTGACCCCTTGGCTGCTTGCGCAACCATGGGGGGTAGGAGCAGGCATGAGCAAGTCCAGCGATTCCAAGAACACCCTGTATTGCTCGTTCTGCGGGAAGTCGCAGCACGAGGTGCGCAAGCTCATCGCTGGCCCGACCGTGTTCATCTGCGACGAATGCGTCGAATTGTGCATGGACATCATCCGCGAGGAGCACAAGACGCATCTCGTGAAGTCCCGCGACGGCGTGCCGACGCCGAAGGAGATCTGCAAGGTCCTGGACGACTACGTGATCGGCCAGTTCCATGCCAAGAAGGTGCTCTCCGTCGCGGTGCACAACCATTACAAGCGGCTGGCGCACGGGGCCAAGAACAACGACGTCGAGATCGCCAAGTCCAACATCATGCTCGTCGGCCCCACCGGGTCGGGCAAGACGCTGCTGGCGCAGACGCTCGCACGCATCCTCGATGTTCCGTTCACCATGGCGGACGCCACGACGCTGACCGAGGCCGGCTATGTCGGGGAGGATGTCGAGAACATCATCCTGAAGTTGCTGCAATCGGCCGACTACAACGTGGAGCGCGCGCAGCGCGGCATCGTCTATATCGACGAGGTCGACAAGATCAGCCGCAAGTCGGACAACCCCTCGATCACCCGTGACGTCAGCGGCGAGGGTGTCCAGCAGGCCCTGCTCAAGATCATGGAAGGCACCGTGGCCTCGGTGCCGCCGCAGGGTGGCCGCAAGCATCCGCAGCAGGAGTTCCTGCAGGTCGACACCACCAACATCCTGTTCATCTGCGGTGGTGCGTTCGCCGGGCTCGAGAAGATCATCGCCGCCCGCGGCAAGGGCTCGGGCGTCGGCTTCGGCGGCGACGTGCAGGGGCCTGACGAGCGCCGGATGGGGCATATCCTGCGTGAGGTCGAGCCGGAGGACCTCCTCAAGTTCGGCCTGATCCCGGAGTTCATCGGTCGCCTGCCGGTGGTGGCAACCCTCGAGGATCTGGACGAGCCGGCGCTGATCGAGATCCTGACCAAGCCGAAGAACGCACTGATCAAGCAGTACGGCCGGCTGTTCCAGATGGAGGGCGTTAAGCTCTCTTTCACGGACGATGCGCTAAAGCAGGTGGCGCTGCGGGCGATCGCCCGACGCACCGGGGCACGCGGGTTGCGATCGATCATGGAGAGCATCCTGCTCTCGACGATGTTCGACCTGCCCGGCCTCGAGAACGTCGACGAGGTGGTGATCAACCGTGAGGTGGCCGAGAACAAGGCTGAGCCGGTGTTCGTTTACGGCAAGGAGCGTCCGGCGGAGCAGTCCGCCTGACGCCAGGCTGGCCGGACCGGGCGCCGATACGCAAGGCGCAGAGGGCTGCCAAAGGCGGGATCTCTGTGTACGAGACCGCTCTCTTGCGACCTGTCCGGGTGGTGCCGATATTGCATTTCCAAGGCGGCAGCGATGGCTGCAGCCAGAAGCCCTTGCGTGCCGACCCGGGCGCACGGTCTTCGACTGTCCTCCAGGAGGTCGATCCCCATGACTGACATCAAGAAGCCGGCCAGGACGCGATCCAAGCCAGCGTCCGAGAAGCAAGCCGCTCCCGACGGGACGGCTGCCAGCGCCGCGGCGGCTGCCCCCGCCGCGAAGGCATCCGGCAAGCCAGCCGGTGAAACCGCACGTCCGGCGTCACGCGCGCGCACGGGGTCCGACGAGGTCCTCGCGGTGCTTCCGCTGCGTGACATCGTCGTATTTCCGCACATGATCGTGCCGCTGTTCGTGGGTCGGGAGAAGTCCGTCCGCGCGCTCGAGGCGGTGACGAAGGAGGACAAGCAGATCCTCCTGGTGGCCCAGAAGAACGCCGCCCAGGACGATCCCGGCGCAGACGACATCTATCGGGCAGGCACGGTGTCCACCATCCTGCAGCTGCTCAAGTTGCCGGACGGCACCGTCAAGGTGCTGGTCGAGGGCGGCCGGCGCGCCCGCATCCGTGAGTTCCGCGAGACCGAAAGCCACTTCGAGGCGGTCATCGACGAGATGCCGGAGATCGTGCCGGAAGAGGGTGCAACCAGCGAGCTCGAGGCGCTCGGCCGCACCGTGGTCGGGCAGTTCGAGCAGTACATCAAGCTGAACAAGAAGATCGCACCCGAGGTGCTGGTTTCGCTGAACCAGATCGAGGAGCCGACCAAGCTCGCCGACACGATCGCGAGTCACCTGAACCTCAAGATCTCCGAGAAGCAGGAGCTGCTGGAGATCACCGGCGTCGCCGAGCGGCTGGAGCGGGTGTTTGCCCACATGGAGGCCGAGATCGGCGTCCTGCAGGTGGAGAAGCGCATCCGCAACCGCGTCAAGCGGCAGATGGAGAAGACGCAGCGCGAGTACTACCTGAACGAGCAGCTGAAGGCGATCCAGAAGGAGCTCGGCGAGGGCGAGGACGGCAAGGACGAGACGTCCGAGCTGGAGGATCGCATCAAGAAGACCAAGCTCTCCAAGGAAGCCCACGACAAGGCGATGGGCGAGCTGAAGAAGCTGCGCGGCATGAGCCCGATGTCGGCCGAGAGCACGGTGGTGCGCAACTATCTCGACTGGATGCTGAGCATTCCGTGGAAGAAGCGTTCCAAGGTCCGTACCGATGTCGCCGAGGCCGAGAAGGTGCTCGACATCGACCATTACGGCCTCGACAAGGTCAAGGAACGCATCCTCGAGTATCTCGCGGTGCAGTCGCGGGCAAACAAGCTGAAGGGGCCGATCCTGTGCCTGGTCGGGCCGCCCGGTGTCGGCAAGACGTCGCTGGGCAAGTCGATCGCCAAGGCGACGGGGCGCAACTTCGTGCGCATGTCGCTCGGCGGCGTGCGTGACGAGGCCGAGATCCGTGGCCACCGGCGCACCTATATCGGCTCGATGCCCGGCAAGATCGTGCAGGGCATGAAGAAGGCGAAGAGTTCGAACCCGCTGTTCCTGCTCGACGAGATCGACAAGCTCGGCAACGACTGGCGTGGCGATCCGTCTGCGGCGCTGCTCGAGGTGCTCGATCCGGAGCAGAACGCGACGTTCGCGGACCACTACCTCGAGGTCGACTACGACCTGTCGGACGTGATGTTCGTCACCACCGCGAACAGCCTGCACATGCCGCAGCCGCTGCTCGACCGCATGGAGATCATCCGTATCTCCGGCTACACCGAGGACGAGAAGGTCGAGATCGCCAAGCGGCATCTGCTGTCCAAGCAGACCGAGGCGCACAGCCTGAAGCCGGACGAGTGGTCGATCAGCGAGGATGCGTTGCGCGAGCTGGTGCGGACCTATACCCGCGAGGCGGGGGTGCGCAATCTCGAGCGCGAGATCGCCAACCTGGCGCGCAAGGTGGTGAAGGAGATCGTCACCGGGAAGGCGAAGCGGGTGGCGATCACCCGCAAGAACCTCGAGAAGTATGCCGGCGTGAAGCGGTTCCGCTATGGGGAGGCCGAGTCTGAGGACATGGTCGGCGTGGTGACCGGCCTGGCCTGGACCGAGGTCGGTGGCGAGATCCTGACCATCGAGAGCGTGATGGTGCCGGGCAAGGGTGTGGTGAAGATCACCGGCAAGCTCGGGGACGTTATGCAGGAGAGCGTGTCAGCGGCGCTCAGCTACGTGCGCAGCCGTGCGGTCACCTTCGGGATCAAGCCGACCCTGCTGGAGAAGCGCGACATCCACGTGCACGTGCCGGAGGGTGCGACGCCGAAGGACGGTCCGTCCGCCGGCGTGGCGATGGCAATATCGCTGATCAGCGTGATGACCGGGATCCCGATCCGTCGCGATGTCGCCATGACTGGCGAGATCACGCTGCGTGGGCGGGTGCTGCCGATCGGCGGGCTGAAGGAGAAGCTGCTGGCGGCGCTGCGGGCCGGCATCACCACGGTGTTCTTCCCGAAGGACAACGAGAAGGACCTGGTCGAAATCCCGGACAGCGTGCGCAAGCATCTCAAGCTGATCCCGGTGGCGCATGTCGACGAGGTGATCAGCAAGGCGCTGGTGAAGGCGCCGGAGCCGATCGAATGGGAAGAGCCCGCCGAGCCGGTGGCCGCGGCTGGTTCCACCGAAGCCGGCGCGCAACTGCCGCACTAGGCCGCATGCGGGTCAGGCGGCCGGATGTCCGATCGATGTAGGCATCCGGCCAGCGTGCTACGTCGCCAAGCAAGTGGCCGATTGTTCAAGAGGTGCAGCCGGAGGTTGAAACGGTCCAGGTGATCGCGACGAGCCGCGGCCCCCACCGGACTGCCGGGCAGTCTTTGCTTCGTTGACGGGGCAGAACAGAGGCCCGTAGTCTGCCGGGCCGCCGGCCTGCTGCGGCCGGTCAACGACGGAATGGCGCGGTCCCGACGGCGGGGTGCACCGCGCCCAAGACAGAAAGGCGTACAATGGCAGAGAAGCCACTCAACAAGCAGGAACTCGTCTCGGCAGTCGCTGACGAAGCGGACCTGCCCAAGGCCAAGGCGAGCGAGGTGGTTGACGCCGTGTTTGCCTCCATCGAGAAGGCTCTGAAGAACAAGCAGGAAGTTCGCCTGGTTGGGTTCGGGACGTTCGTGACGGCGTCGCGCAAGGCAGCGAAGGGGCGCAATCCGCGCACCGGGGAGGAGATCGATATTCCGGCTTCCACCTCCGTGCGGTTCAAGCCGGGCAAGACCCTGAAGGATGCCGTCAGCTAGTCTGGGCTGCGCCGGATCGACGAGTTTTGACAGGTTCAGAGGGCCGCTCCGCATCGGCGGATGCGGCCCTCATGGTGTAGGAGGCCGTGGTGCCTGCAGGACACCGTGTTGCCACTAAGGGCGGTTAGCTCAGCGGTAGAGCGTCTCGTTTACACCGAGAGGGTCGGCGGTTCGAAACCGTCACCGCCCATACCGCGGCAATACAGGCGATGCGGGGCGCGAGTTGGGTTGACGGCGCAGGCGGCTGGCCTTACACCGCCGCTCACGCCAAATGCGGGTGTAGCTCAGTTGGTTAGAGCGCCGGCCTGTCACGCCGGAGGTCGCGGGTTCGAGCCCCGTCACTCGCGCCATTGCCCCGGACCGTATCATGGGTCCGGAGGCTGGCGGTTCCAGGATGAATTGCTGCAGCGCACTCTGGCGGCGCCCTTGTCGCAGGACTAGTGTTCCTCCATGAGTTGTCCGGTTTCGATCCGGAACAAGCCGCTTCGGGCGCGCGTTCACGCCCCGGCGCTCGGGACATTAGGGAGGTGCGGGTCATGCATGTCGTGTTGGCAGACTACTTCCCGGTTCTGGTGTTCGTCGTGATTGCCTTCGGCATTGCCGGGGCGATGCTCGGCGGCTCGCTACTTGCCGGCCAGCAGAAGCCGTACGCCGAGAAGCTCTCGGCCTACGAATGCGGCTTCGATGCCTTCGACGATGCCCGCCGTCGCTTCGACGTGCGCTTCTACCTGGTCTCGATCCTGTTCATCATCTTCGACCTTGAGGTGGCGTTCCTGTTCCCCTGGGCGGTCGCCCTCGGAAGAATCGGCCTGTTCGGGTTCCTGTCGATGCTCGCCTTCCTTGGAGTTCTGACAGTCGGGTTTATCTATGAGTGGCGCAAAGGTGCGCTGGATTGGGAATAGACCACGTATGAGCACAGAGCTCTCGGCGACGACTGCCTGGAACAGGGAGGCCCTGGCCCCTGGGCCGGGCCAGGATGCGGTGATCCGCGGCATCACCGGCGAGATCACCGAGAAAGGTTTCGTCGTCGCCAACGTGGATAAACTGGTCAACTGGGCGCGCACCGGCAGCCTGTGGCCGCTCTCGTTCGGGCTCGCCTGCTGCGCGGTGGAGATGATCCACGCCTTCATGCCGCGCTATGATCTCGATCGCTTCGGCATCATCCCGCGCGGATCGCCACGCCAGGCGGATGTGATGATCGTCTCCGGCACGCTGACCAACAAGATGGCGCCCGCCATGCGTCGCGTTTACGACCAGATGGCCGAGCCTCGCTGGGTGATCTCCATGGGGTCCTGCGCAAACGGCGGCGGCTACTACCATTACAGCTATTCGGTGGTGCGCGGCTGCGATCGCATCGTGCCGGTCGACATATACGTGCCTGGCTGCCCGCCGACGGCCGAGGCGCTGGTCTACGGCATCATCCAGCTGCAGAAGAAGATCCGCCGCACCGGGACCATCCTGCGTGGCTGAGACCGCGACGGCCATCGCCGTGCCCGCGCGACGCACGCCCTGGAATGGCGTGGGGCGGCTCGGGTCGCTGGCAGTGACGCTGGCCACCTCGCTGCCTGGTGTTCAGGGGGCTGCCGTCGAGCAGGGCGAACTGGTGTTGCGGACCGACCGCCTGTCGCTGCTCGCGGTGATGACGACGCTGCGTGACGATCCGCGGTTCAGCTTCGAGCAGATGATGGATCTGTGCGGGGTCGATTTCCCGGAGCGCGCGGAGCGGTTCGAGGTTGTCTACAACCTGCTGTCGGTGACCCTGAACCAGCGGATCCGGGTGATCGTCAGCACCGACGAGACGCAGCCAGTGCCTTCCGCGCACCGGATCTGGCCCTCGGCGACCTGGTGGGAGCGCGAGTGCTACGACCTGTTCGGGGTGCTGTTCTCCGACCAGCCGGATCTGCGCCGCATCCTGACTGACTACGGGTTCGAGGGTCATCCGTTGCGCAAGGACTTCCCGCTGACCGGGTATGTCGAGGTGCGCTACGACGTCGACCGCCGCCAGGTCGTGTATGAGCCGGTGCGGCTGACCCAGGACTTCCGCAACTTCGATTTCGAGTCGCCCTGGGAGGGCGTGCTGACGCTTCCCGGCGACGAAAAGGCGCACGAGACGCGGCAGGATCCGCTTCCGGGCGCGGGGAAAACGCGATGAGCGATATCGTTCTCCGGGAGGATATCCCGGACAACATGCAGCCTAGCCATCCGGCAGTGCCGCAGGACCAGCGGGTCAAGACGGTCGAGATCGACAGCCATTCGCTGAATTTCGGTCCCCAGCATCCTTCCGCGCACGGCGTGCTGCGGCTGGTGATGGAGATGGACGGCGAAGTGGTGACCCGGGCGGTGCCGCATATCGGCCTGCTGCACCGGGGCACCGAGAAGCTGATCGAATACAAGACCTACATGAAGGCGCTGCCGTATTTCGATCGGCTCGATTACGTGTCGCCGATGTGCGAGGAGCAGGCGTTCGCGCTGGCGACCGAGAAGCTGCTTGGCCTGGACATACCGATCCGTGCCAAGTGGATCCGCACGATGTTTGCCGAGATCACCCGGGTATTGAACCACCTGCTCAACGTGACCTCGTTCGGCCTCGATGTCGGTGCCCTGACGCCGGCGCTGTGGGGCTACGAGGAGCGCGAAAAGCTGCTCGAGTTCTACGAGGCTGCGTCCGGCGCGCGGTATCATGCGAACTATTTCCGGCCAGGCGGTGTGGCGCGCGACCTGCCGGCTGGGCTGACCGACCGGATTGCGGCCTGGGCGGAGGAATTCCCGAAATTCGTCGATGATCTCGAGGCGTTGCTGACCGGCAACCGGATCTGGAAGCAGCGTACCGTGGGCATCGGCGTGTTCACCGCCGAACAGGCGCTAGCTTGGGGATTCTCGGGACCCAACCTGCGTGCGTCCGGCGTGCCTTGGGATTTGCGTCGCTCGCAGCCTTACGATGCCTACGACCGCGTCGAATTCGGCATTCCGGTGACACGCAACGGCGACTGCTATGATCGCTACCTGATACGCGTTGCCGAGATGCGTGAGAGCGTCAAGATCGTCAAGCAGTGCCTGGCGCAGATGCAGCCCGGGCCGGTCAAGGTGCAGGACACTAAGATCTCACCTCCGAGCCGCCGCGAGATGAAGCGGTCGATGGAAGCGCTGATCCATCATTTCAAGCTGTTCACCGAGGGCTATCACGTGCCGCCGGGTGCCACCTACACCGCGACGGAGAGCCCTAAGGGCGAGTTCGCGGTCTATCTGGTGGCGGATGGCAGCAACCGTCCGTATCGCTGCAAGATCCGGCCGACCGGGTTCGCGCATCTGCAGGCGATGGACGAGATGGCGCGGCGGCACATGCTCGCCGACGCGGTGGCGATCATCGGGTCGATCGACCTGGTGTTCGGCGAGATCGACAGGTAGGCGGCGCGATGTCCGGGCATTTTTCGGCAGAGAATATCGGCCACGGCACGCCGGGGCATGTCCCGCACGATGGTGCGTCGGAACAGCCGTCCCACTTCGCCTTCGACGAGGATAGCGAGGCGCAGATCGCGACGGCTCTCGCCAAATATCCGGAGGGCAAGCAGGCAAGCGCGGTGATGCCGATGCTGTTCATCGCGCAGAAGCAGATGGGCCGGCACACCGGTAGCGCCTGGATTCCGAAGGTGGCGATGGACATCATCGCTGCGCGTCTCGGCATGGCGCCGATCCGCGTGTATGAGGTCGCGACCTTCTACCTGATGTTCAACCGCAAGCCGGTCGGCCGCTATCACCTGCAGGTCTGCACCACCACGCCGTGCTGGCTGCGCGGCTCCGCGGATGTGGTGGCTGCGGTGAAACAGGCGGCTGGTGTGCGGAACTGGGAGGAGATGTCGGCGGATGGGCTGTTCACGATGACCGAGGTGGAATGCCTGGGCGCCTGCGTGAACGCGCCGATCCTGCAGGTCAACGACGATTACTACGAGGATCTCGACGGTCCGCGCACGGTGGCGCTGATCGAGGCACTACGGCGGGGCGATGTGCCGCCGCCTGGCTCCACCATCGACCGCTTCGGCTCGGAGCCGATCGGCGGCCGCACTACCCTGCTTGATGTGCCGGCTCGAGAGCCGGCCGTTGCGGGACACGACGACCATGGCGCTCCGGACCCGCACGGCCCGGAGGCCTGAGGAAACCTCGAATGCTTAGCGACAAGGACCGCATCTTCACCAACATCTACGGCCGGGAGGATTTCCGGCTGGCAGGTGCACGCAAACGCGGGGACTGGGATGGCACTGCCGCCATCCTTGCGCGCGGGCGGGACGGGATCGTTGCCGAGATGAAAGCGTCCAACCTTCGCGGGCGGGGCGGGGCGGGCTTTCCGACCGGGTTGAAGTGGTCGTTCATGCCGAAGGTGTCGGATGGCCGTCCGCATTATCTCGTCATCAACGGCGACGAGAGCGAGCCCGGCACCTGCAAGGATCGCGAGATCATCCGGCACGAGCCGCACAAGCTGATCGAGAGCGCGCTGATCGCCTCGTTCGCGATGGGTGCGCATACCGCGTACATCTACATCCGCGGCGAATACTACAACGAGAGCCGCAACCTGCAGGTGGCGATCGATGAGGCGTATGAAGCGGGGCTGATCGGGCGGAATGCCTGCGGGTCGGGCTGGGATTTCGACTTCTTTATCCATCGCGGCGCCGGCGCATACATCTGCGGCGAGGAGACCGCGCTGCTGGAGAGCCTCGAGGGCAAGAAGGGCCTGCCGCGTATGAAGCCGCCATTTCCGGCGGCGATGGGGCTGTATGGCTGCCCGACCACCGTGAACAACGTTGAGAGCATTGCGGTGGCGTCGACCATCCTGCGTCGCGGTGGGGCGTGGTTCTCGAGCTTCGGGCGGCCGAACAATGTCGGCACCAAGCTGTTCGCGATCTCCGGGCACGTGAACCGGCCTTGCGTGGTGGAAGAGGAACTCGGCCTGCCGATGCGCGAGATCATCGAGCGTCATGCGGGCGGCGTGCGCGGCGGCTGGGATAATCTGCTGGCGGTGATCCCGGGTGGCTGCTCGGTGCCGATCCTGCCGAAGGCGACCTGCGATACCGTGCTGATGGATTTCGACGCGCTGCGAGCCGAGCGTTCGGGTCTGGGCACGGCGGCGATGATCGTGATGGACCGCAGCACGGATGTGGTCGAGGCGATCGCGCGGTTTGCCCGCTTCTTCAAGCACGAGAGCTGCGGCCAGTGCACGCCCTGCCGCGAAGGTACCGGCTGGATGATGCGGGTGATGGACCGCATGGTGAAGGGGCGTGCCGAGATCGAGGAGATCGACATGCTCGAGCAGGTCACCCGTCAGGTCGAGGGACATACCATCTGCGCGCTGGGCGATGCGGCGGCCTGGCCGATCCAGGGCCTGATCCGCCATTTCCGGCCGGTGATGGAGGAGCGCATCGCGGCCTACAAGGCGGCGCACCCGAGCGGCGTGAAGGGGGCTGGCCTGGCGCCGACGCCGAGCAACATACCGGGCAATACGCTCCCGGTCGCGGCGGAGTAGAGGACGATGGCACGCGTTACCGTCGACGGCATCCAGGTCGAGGTCGCCAACGGCTCCTCGGTGCTGCAGGCCTGCGAGGCGGCGGGCAAGGAGATCCCGCGCTTCTGCTATCACGAGCGGCTGTCGATCGCCGGCAACTGCCGGATGTGCCTGGTCGAGGTGGAAAAGGCGCCGAAGCCGGTGGCATCCTGCGGCTATCCCGTGATGGACGGCATGGTGGTGAAGACCGACACCGCGGTGGTGCGCAAGGCGCGTCGCGCGGTGATGGAATTCCTGTTGATCAACCATCCGCTTGACTGTCCGATCTGCGACCAGGGAGGCGAATGCGACCTGCAGGACCAGGCGTATTCGTATGGCGCCGATCATTCGCGCTATGCCGAGAACAAGCGGGCGGTGAAGGACAAGTACCTCGGTCCGCTGGTCAAGACGGTGATGACCCGTTGCATCCAGTGCACGCGCTGCGTGCGCTTCGCGACCGAGGTTGCAGGCGTGCCAGAGCTCGGGGCGACTTCGCGCGGCGAGAACATGGAAATCGGCACCTATGTCGAGAAGGCGCTGACGTCGGAATTGTCCGGCAACCTGATCGACATCTGCCCGGTCGGGGCGCTGACGTCGAAGCCCTACGCCTTCATGGCGCGGCCGTGGGAGCTGAAGCGTTCCGACAGCATCGACGTGATGGATGCGGTCGGCACCAACATCAGCATCCATGCCCGCGGCGCCGAGGTGCTGCGCATCCTGCCGCGCACCAACGACGAGGTGAATGAGGAGTGGATGGCCGACAAGGGCCGCTTCTCGTTCGACGGGTTCCGGCGCAGGCGCCTGGACCAGCCCTGGGTGCGGGCGCACGGCAAGCTGCAGCCGGCGCGTTGGCAGGATGCGTTCGTGGCGATCGCGCATGGGTTGCAGGGTGTGCACGGGGATCGCATCGGGGCGATCGCCGGCGACCTGTGCGATGCCGAGAGCATGGTGGCGCTTCGCGACCTGATGGTCTCGCTGGGGTCGCCGAACCTCGATTGCCGGCAGGACGGCGCGCGCTACGACACCACGCGGCGCGAGTTCTACACCTTCAACACCAGCATCGCCGGCATCGAGGAGAGCGACGCGCTGCTGCTGGTCGGCTGCGATCCGCGCCACGAGGCGCCGGTGCTCAACGCCCGCATACGCAAGCGCTATCTGGCGGGGCGCTACCCGATCGGGGTGATCGGGCATCCGACCGCCGACCTGACCTATGGGGCGGAGATCATCGGGGACCGGCCTGCAGCGCTGACTGGGCTGCTGGAGGGCGGGCTTGCCTTTGCCGAGGTGCTGAAGTCGGCAAAGCGCCCGATGATCGTCGTCGGCCAGGCGGCGCTGGCGCGCGACGACGGCGCCGCGGTACTGGCGGCGTGCTGGAAGCTGGCCGAGTCGGTCGGCGCACTGGCGGACGATTGGCATGGCTTCAACGTGCTGCATCATGCGGCGTCGCGGGTTGCGGCGCTGGATATCGGGTTCCTGCCCGGGCGTGGCGGCCGGTCGGTGGCCGGGATGATGAGCGGCGGGGTCGACGTGCTGTGGCTGCTCGGCGCCGACGAGTTCCATCCGGCGCGGATCGGCCCGGACACCTTCGTGATCTACCAAGGGCATCATGGCGATGCCGGCGCGTCGCGCGCCGACGTCATTCTGCCGGGTGCCACCTATGCCGAGAAGCCGGGCACCTACGTGAACACCGAAGGGCGCGTTCAGAGGGCGTTCCAGGCGATCATGCCGCCGGGCGAGGCCAAGGAAGATTGGCGGATCATCCGGGCGTTCTCCGAGGTCATCGGGATGACCCTGCCGTATGACAACCTGGATGCGGTGCGGGCGCGGCTGACGGAGGTCAATCCGGTGTTCGGGGTGCAGGGCTTGCCGCGTTTTGGGTCCGGCGATCGGAGTGGGCCGGCCGGCGATGTGGCGGCGCTTGGCAATGCGGCGTTCGCACCGGGCATCGGCGACTACTACCTGACCAATGCGATCAGCCGGGCCAGCCCGACCATGCAGGAGTGTTCGCGGGTCTATACCCAGCCGGTCGTGCAGGCGGCGGAGTAGGCGAGGTGCAGCACTTCTTCCTCGACACGACCCTTGGGCTGATCATCCTGACGGTGCTGGAAGCGCTGGCGATGCTGGTGCCGCTGCTGGTCGGTGTGGCCTACCTGACCTATGCCGAGCGCAAGGTGCTAGCGGCGATCCAGCTTCGCAAGGGACCCAACACGGTGGGGCCGTTCGGGCTGCTGCAGGCGTTTGCCGACGCCATCAAGATGATCACCAAGGAGACCATCATCCCGTCCGGGGCCAACCGGGCACTGTTCCTGCTGGCGCCGGTGCTGACCTTCGGCCTGGCGATGATGGCGTGGGCAGTGATCCCGACCAACAACCACTGGGCGGTGGCGGACATCAATGTCGGCATCCTGTACCTGTTCGCGATCTCCTCGCTGGGCGTCTACGGCATCCTCATCGCCGGGTGGGCCAGCAACTCGAAGTACGCCTTCATGGGCGGCCTGCGCTCGGCGGCGCAGATGGTCAGCTATGAGGTCTCGATCGGGCTGGTCATGGTGTCGGTGCTGCTTGCGGTCGGCAGCCTGAACCTCAACGACATCGTGCTGGCGCAGCGGCATGTCTGGTTCGCGCTGCCGATGTTCCCGATGTTCGTCGTGTTCTTCATCTCGGCCCTGGCCGAGACCAACCGGGCGCCGTTCGACCTGCCGGAAGGCGAGAGTGAACTGGTGGCTGGATTCTTCGTGGAATACAGCTCGTTGTCGTTCGGGCTGTTCTTCCTGGGCGAATACGCCAACATGTTCCTGATGAGCGGGATGACCACCATCCTGTTCCTCGGTGGCTGGCTGCCGCCGGTGGGGATCGCGCCGTTCACCTGGATCCCCGGACCGATCTGGTTCATCGCCAAGATCCTGTTCGTGCTGTTCGTGTTCATCTGGGTACGCGGCACATTCCCGCGCTACCGCTACGACCAGCTCATGCGGCTCGGCTGGAAGGTGTTCCTGCCGTTCTCACTGCTCTGGATGGTGCTGACCGCGGGCTTCCTGATGGCGACGGGGCTATTGCCCCATAGCGGCTCCTGAAGGGGCCGGAGAGAAAAAGATCATGGCGTTCCTCGATCGCACCGCGCGCGGCTTCCTGCTGACGGAGCTGATCTCCGGCATGGGGGTCACGCTGCGCTACATGTTCAAACCGAAGGCGACGCTGAACTACCCGAACGAGAAAGGCTCTCTCTCGCCGCGCTTCAGGGGCGAGCACGCGCTGCGCCGCTACCCGAACGGCGAGGAGCGCTGCATCGCCTGCAAGCTGTGCGAGGCGGCGTGCCCGGCTGAGGCGATCACCATCGAGGCGGAGCCGCGCGAGGATGGCAGCCGGCGCACCACGCGCTACGACATCGACATGACCAAGTGCATCTATTGTGGCCTGTGCGAGGAAGCCTGCCCGGTGGACGCCATCGTCGAGGGGCCGAACTACGAGTTCGCCACCGAGACGCGCGAGGAGCTGATGTACAACAAGGACAAGCTGCTCGCGAACGGCGATCGCTGGGAGAGCGTGCTGGCACGCCGGCTCGAGCAGGACGCGCCGTACCGATGATCACGCAGATCGTCTTCTGGTTCTTCGCCGTGGTGCTGATCGGCTCCGCGGTGATGGTGGTGAGCGCCCGCAATCCGGTGCACTCGGTGCTGTTCCTGATCCTGGCGTTCTTCAATGCCGCCGGGCTGTTCCTGATCGCCGGCGCCGAGTTCCTGGCGATGATCCTGGTGATCGCCTATGTCGGTGCGGTCGCGGTGCTGTTCCTGTTCGTCGTCATGATGCTCGACGTCAATTTCTCGCAGTTGCGCGAGGGCCTGCAACGCTACTTCCCGGTGGGGGCCGCGGTCGGCCTGGTTCTGTTCGTCGAGCTGGCGCTGAGCGCCAGCGCCTGGCGGATCGCGCCGAACGTGCGCGACCTGCCGCATGCGAGGGTGCCGGGGGCGAGCAGCAATACCGAGGCGCTGGGCGAGCTGATCTATACCCACTACGTGTTCCTGTTCCAGGCGTGCGGGCTGGTGCTGCTGGTGGCGATGATCGGCGCCATCGTACTGACGCTGCGTGACCGGCCGAGCGCAAAACGCCAGGACGTGGCGGTTCAGCATGCGCGGGTGCCGGCCGATACGCTCCAGATGATGACGCTGGGGCTGGGCGAGAGCACCACCGGCAATGGCGGGTTCCGGCGCCCGATCGGCAAGTCGGCGGAGAAGCCGGTTAGCAGGCCGGCCCTGGTCATCGAGAACAGTCCGGACCGGGAGGGCTAGGCCGGTGCTGCCTGGGATCGCCAACGTGGGCCTCGGCCCGTATCTCACCGTAAGCGCGGCACTGCTGGTGCTGGGCGTGTTCGGCATCTTCCTGAACCGCAAGAACGTCATCACCATCATGATGTCGATCGAGCTGATTCTGCTCGCCGGCGAGATCAACCTGGTGGCGTTCTCCTCGGCGCTCGGCGATCTTTCCGGGCAGGTGTTCACGCTGTTCGTGCTGACCGTGGCCGCCGCCGAGGCGGCGATCGGGCTCGCCATCGTCACCGTCTATTTCCGTAACCGCGGCTCGATCCAGGTCGAGGACGTGACCTTGATGAAGGGCTGAGATGATCGGCGCGTCTTCCCTGTTTACCGTCGCGGTCTTTGCGCCGCTGTTCGGCGCGATCATTGCCGGCCTGTTCGGGGCCGGATTGTTCGGGCCAAGCATCGGCGATCGTGGCGCCCGCGCGGTCAGCGTCGGGCTGATGGTGCTGGCCACCGTCTGCGGTCTCGGCGCCCTGTCCGGGGCGTTGTCGCAGGGCTCGCCGACCCTGGCGGTGCCGGTGTCCGACTGGATCCAGGCCGGCGGCTTCCGGGCGCCCTGGACGCTGCGGTTCGACATGCTGTCGGTCGAGATGGTGGCGATGGTCACCCTGGTCTCGACGCTGATCCACATCTACAGCATCGGCTACATGAGCCATGAGACGAACCCGGTCTCGCGGTTCTTCGCGTATCTGTCGCTGTTCACCTTCGCCATGCTGATGCTGGTGAGCTCCGACAACCTGATCCAGCTGTTCTTCGGCTGGGAAGGCGTCGGCCTCGCGAGCTACCTGCTGATCGGCTACTGGTACGACCGTCCGAGCGCCAACGCCGCCGCGATCAAGGCATTCGTGGTCAACCGGGTGGCGGACCTGTTCTTCATGGTCGGCATCGCGCTGCTGTTCGCGCTGTTCGGAACGGTCAGCTACGACAACATCTTCGCGCTGGTGCCCGATCACCAGGCTGCCATGTACCATCTGTTCGGCACCGACATGCGCGCGTACGAGGTGATCGGCGTGCTGCTGTTCATCGGCGCGATGGGCAAGTCGGCACAGCTGTTCTTCCATACCTGGCTGCCGGATGCGATGGAGGGGCCGACGCCGGTCTCCGCCCTGATCCATGCCGCGACCATGGTGACCGCGGGCGTGTTCCTGCTGGCACGGATGTCGCCGCTGATCGAGTTCGCGCCGGTGACGAAGGACCTGGTGGTCTTGATCGGCGCCTCGACCTGCTTCTTTGCCGCCACCGTCGGGCTGGTGCAGCCGGACATCAAGCGCACCATCGCATACTCGACCTGCTCGCAGCTCGGCTACATGTTCATGGCCTGTGGCGTCGGCGTCTACCAGGCCGGCATGTTCCACCTGACGACGCATGCCTTCTTCAAGGCGCTGCTGTTCCTGGGCGCGGGCTCGGTGATCCATGCCCTGCATGACGAGCAGGACATGTTCAAGATGGGCGGCCTGGCGCGGAAGCTGCCGGTGACCTGCGCGGTGATGTGGATCGGCTCGCTGGCGCTGGCGGGCATCCCGCCGTTTGCAGGCTGGTGGTCGAAGGATGCCATCATCGACGCGACCTTCATCGCCGGTACCGGACCCGGCTACTACGGCTGGCTGCTGGGCTCGCTGACCGCCTTCCTGACCGCGCTGTACAGCGGGCGGCTGCTTTTCCTGGTGTTCCACGGCAAGCCGCGGGATGCGCAACTCGCCGAGCACGCGCACGAGAGCGGGCCAGTCATCCTCGGGCCGCTGGTGGTACTGGCGATCGGCGCCGCATTCGCGGGAGCGGCGTTCGCGCCCTGGTTCATCGGAGGCCGTCAGGCGGGGTTCTGGAACGGCGCGATCTTTACGGCGCCCGGCAACGCGGTGCTGGCGTCGCTGGAGCAGGTGCCGGTGCTGATAACCCTGGTGCCGACGGTGCTGGCGCTGCTTGGTGCGGCGACGTCCTACTACGCCTACGTGGCGAAGCCGGAGCTGCCTGCCCGGTTGGCGACGCAATACGGCAGCCTGTACCGATTCCTGCTCAACAAGTGGTATTTCGACGAGCTGTACGACCGCATATTCGTGCGCCCCTACGAGGCGATCGCCCGGCTGTTCTGGCATGTCGGCGAGGAGGATATCGCCGAGGGCGTACCGGACGGGATCGGCCGCCTGACATCGGGAGGGTCGATGCAGCTCGTGCGGGTGCAGACCGGGTCGATCGCCGTCTATGCCTTCACCATGCTGATCGGACTGGTCGTGCTGATCTCGACGTTCCTGGTTTTCCGCTGATGAACTGGACTCTTGCGCTTCCGGAGATCGTCCTCTCGGTTTCCGGCCTCGCCATCCTGGTGTTCGGCGTCCTGCAGCGGCGTGATCCGACTCAGGTCTGCTCGCTGCTGACGCTGGCAGCCTTCGTGCTGACCGGCGTGCTGGTGCTGCTGGCGCCGGACGGGATCGGCTACAACTCGGTCTTCGTCGGCGACGATTTCGCCCGCTACATGAAGATCCTCAGCCTGGCCGGAGCGGCGCTCAGCCTGATCCTGTCGATGGACTACAATCGCCGGGAGGGGATCGGCCGCTTCGAGTTTCCGGTTCTGCTGTTGTTCTCGACCGTCGGCACCATGGTGATGGCGTCGAGCGAGAACCTGATGACGCTCTACATCGGGCTCGAGCTGCAATCGCTGGCGATCTACATCCTGTGCGCCTTCGACCGTGACCGGCTGGGGTCGGCGGAAGCGGGACTGAAGTACTTCGTGCTCGGCTCGCTGGCATCCGGACTGTTGCTGTATGGCGTCTCGCTGGTGTTCGGCTTCGCCGGCACAATGGAGTATCGCGGCCTGCAGGCGGCGCTGTCGGCCTCCGCGGAGATCCCGACCGGACTGGTGATCGGCATCGTGTTCATCATCGTCGGCCTGGCCTTCAAGGTCTCGGCGGTGCCGTTCCATATGTGGACGCCGGACGTGTACCAGGGTGCGCCGCCGCCGGTGACGTCGTTCATGGCGGGCGCCCCGAAGATCGCCGCGTTCGCGCTGCTGCTGCGGGTGATGGCTGGACCGTTCGGCACCGCGTCGCACCAGTGGCAGCTGCTGATCGAGCTGATCTCGATGGCCTCGATGCTGTTCGGCGCATTGGCGGCGATCCCGCAGACCAGCATCAAGCGGCTTATGGCGTACTCGTCCATCGGCCACATGGGGTACGCGCTGATGGGCCTGGCGGCGGCGACGCCGGCCGGGATGCGCGGGACGCTCATCTATCTTGCGGTCTACCTGTTCATGAATGCCGGCACCTTCGCGGTGATCGTGGCGATGCGCCGGCGTGGCCGCCCGGTCGAGCGCATTGCCGACCTGGCCGGACTTGGGCGCACCGATCCGGGGCTTGCCCTGGCGATGGCGATCTTCATGTTCAGCATGATCGGCGTGCCGCCGTTGTCGGGGTTCTTCGGCAAGCTGCTGGTATTCAGTGCCGCGCTGCAGGCGGGGCTGCCGGTGCTGGTGGTGGTCGGCATCGTGTCGAGCGTGATCGGCGCGTACTACTACCTCCGCGTGGTGAAGGTGATGTATTTCGACGTCGCCACCGCGGCGTTCGATCGCCCGGCCGCCTCGGTATCGCTAGTCTCGGCCGGGATGGGCCTGGTGACCGGCCTGTTCATCCTGTTGCTGGGCCCGGTGAGCAGCGCCGCGCAGGCGGCCGCGGCAGTGCTGTTCAGGTGACAGCGGCGGCGTTGATCCCGGGAGCGGGTGACCGGCTCCCGGGCGGACCGACCTGGCGGCTGCAGGATCATGAGACGCTGCCCTCCACATCCGATCTGTGCATCGAGCTGGCGCGGGCCGGGGAGCCGGCCGGGCTTGCGGTGCTGGCGCGTTCGCAGACACGTGGGCGGGGCACACGCGGCCGCGGCTGGATGTCCGGGGCAGGGGCGCTGGCCCTGTCCGTGCTGCTGCGGCCGCAAGAGGGCGATGCCTCGCGTGCCTCGGTCTGGCCGTTCGTCGCCTCCCTCGCGCTGCACGACGCATTCGCGCTGACACCCCGGCACAGGCAGTCGCTGAGGCTGAAATGGCCGAACGACGTCATGCTCGCCGATACCGGGGAGGCGGGTTCCTCCGCCGCGACGGCTCTGCCTGCAAGGAAACTGGCTGGCATCCTGATCGAGCGCTCGCCTTCGTCTGCGGACGATGCCGGCTGGCTGGTGCTCGGTTTTGGTGCCAATCTCGCCAGCGCGCCGATACTGACTGACCGGTCGACCGGGTGCCTGGCAGAGCTCGGCGCGGCGCCGGATCCGCGCCTGATCGCGGAACGGCTGCTTGCGGCGCTGTCCGGCCGGATCGAGGAGATGCAGCGCGGGGGATTCGCGGCGATCCGGCAGGCTTGGCTGGATCGCGCCTTCCCGGCTGGTACCGCGCTCGCCGTGCGGACACCCGCCGGCGAAACCCTGGGGGCGTTCTCGTCGATCGCGGAGGACGGCACCCTGCTGCTACGGGTCGGCGGTGCGATCAGCCGGATCTCGACCGGCGAGGTCATGCTGGCGGGGGCCGGCGCGTCGTCATGAGGGCGCGGCGCGGCTGCCGGGTAGTACGATCCGACATCGCCGGACAGGAAGGCTAAAGCCAATGCTGCTTGTCGTCGATGCCGGCAATACCAACATCGTGTTCGCGCTGCATGACGGTGGCGAGTGGCGCGGCATCTGGCGCATCGCCACCGAAACCAGGCGTACATCCGACGAGTATGCGGTCTGGCTGCTGGCGCTGCTGACCCATAGCGGTCTGGAACGCGGCATGGTCGATCGGGCGGTGATCGGCACGGTGGTGCCGGCGGCGCTGTATCACCTGCGCAGGCTGTGCCGGGACTGGTTCGACGTGGAGCCGCTGATCGCCTCGTCCCGGCTGGACTGGGGCTTCGAGATCCGCATGGACAACCCCGCGGAGGTCGGCGTGGACCGGTTGCTGAACGGGCTCGCCGGGCACCAGCTCTATGGCGGGCCGCTGATGGTGATCGATTTCGGCACCGCGACCACGTTTGATGTGGTCGACCGGGAAGGCTGCTATACAGGCGGCGTCATCGCGCCGGGGATCTCTCTTTCGGTCGAAGCCCTGCATCAGGCGGCCGCCCGGCTGCCACGCATCGGCATCGGCCGCTCGCAGGGGCCGGTGATCGGACGCAACACGATCGCAGCCATGCGATCCGGAATCTATTGGGGCTACATCGGCCTGATCGAGGGCATCGCGTCCCGGATCATCGCCGAAGTCGGTGAACCGATGAAGGTGGTGGCGACCGGCGGCCTGGCGCCGCTGTTCGCGGAAGGCACCACCGTCATCGAACGCATCGACCCCGAACTCACCTTGGACGGGCTCCGCCTGCTGGCAGCCCGCAACCCGCACCCGACGCATCCTGTCGATAGAACCACCAACGATTGAAGGCGAATTATGAATGTGTTGAACGGCGACCTGGCCTTCCTGCCCCTGGGCGGGACGGGCGAGATCGGCATGAACCTGAACCTGTATCGATGCGACGGTGCGTGGCTGGCGGTGGATTGCGGCATCGGCTTCTCCGGCAACGACAGCCCGGAAGTCGACATCCTGATGCCGGACCCGTCCTACATCGTCGAGCGGTCGCGCGACCTCGTCGGACTGGTCATCACCCACGCGCACGAGGACCATCTCGGGGCGGTGGCGCATCTGTGGCCGCGGCTGCGCTGCCCGGTCTATGCGACGCAGTTCGCGGCCGCGGTCCTGCGCCGCAAGCTCGGCGAGGCCGGGCTGCTGTCCCAGGTGAAGCTGCACGTGATCCCGGAAGGCGGTGCGTTCCGTCTCGAGCCGTTCGACCTGCGCTTCATCAGCGTGACGCACTCGGTGCCGGAGGCGCAGGCGCTGGTGATCCGCACGCGGCATGGCATCGTGCTGCATACCGGTGACTGGAAGCTCGATCCGAACCCGCTGGTCGGGCCGCCGACGGATCTGGAGGCGCTTGCCGATCTCGGTCGCGAGGGCGTGCTGGCGATGGTGTGCGACAGCACCAACGCGATGGTCGAGGGCGAGAGCGGGTCCGAGGCGGATGTGCGCCGGAGCATGACCAGCCTGATCGCCGGCATCAATGGCCGCATCGCGGTGACCTGCTTTGCCAGCAACGTGGCGCGCGTCGAGAGTATCGCGCTTGCCGCCGAGGCGGCCGGGCGTTCGGTCGTGGTGGTGGGCCGCTCCCTGCGCAACCTCGAGGCGGCGGCGCGGGACTGCGGCTACCTGGACCAGGTGCCGATGTTCCTGTCCGAGCAGGATGCCGAGGACGTGCCGGACGACAACCTGCTGATGATCGTGACCGGCAGCCAGGGCGAGCCGCGTTCGGCGATGTCGCGGATCGCGCTGGACAGCCACCCGAACATCTCGCTGGGCGAGGGCGACACGGTGGTGTTCTCCTCGCGCATGATCCCCGGCAACGAGCGTGCCATCATGCAGGTGCAGGACAACCTGGTGCGGCGCGGCGTGCGTGTGCTGACCGCCGACGACCACATGGTGCATGTCTCCGGCCACGCTGCCCGCGACGACCTGCGCCGGCTGTACGGTCTGGTGAAGCCGCGCTACTCGGTGCCGGTGCATGGCGAGTGGCGGCATCTTGCGGCGCACGCGACGCTCGCGCGCGAGGAGGGGGCGCAGCCGATCCTGCTGGAGGATGGCGACGTGTTGAGCCTGTCCGGCAACGCGGTCGAGGTGATCGAAAGCGTTCCGGTGGCAAAGCTGGCGCTGGACGGCAACCGGGTGGTGCCGATGGAGGGCGGTGTGCTGGCGGCGCGGCGCAAGATGCTGTTCAACGGCGTGGTGCTCGGCAGCGTGGTGATGGACCGGGGCGGCCGCTTCCTGGGTGCGCCGAAGGTCAGCGCACCAGGATTGCTCGAACCGGACGATGCCGAGACAATCCGGGTCACCGCGAGCTTCGCGCAGAACCTTGCCGAACTGTCCGACGCGGTGCGTGGCGACGAAGCCGGGCTGAAGGAGGCTGCACGCAGCGCGTTGCGACGGGCGCTGGGACGCAAGCTGCAGAAGCGACCGATGGTGGACGTGCATCTGCTGCGCGTCTGACCGGAGATGGGCTGGTTCACCGGCCTCATCCTGTTCGTGCTGATCTGGTGGACGGCGCTGTTCGCGGTGCTGCCGCTGGGTCAGCGCATGCGTCCGGAAGCCGACGAGGTATCCGGGGTGCGCGGCCTGCCGGAGCGGCCAAGGATCGGTCGGGTCGTGCTGATCACGACAATCGTTTCGATAGTTTTATGGACCGGCTGTGACCTGCTGATCAGCAGCAGTTACTTGTCCTTCAGGCACGGAATACTGGCATTCGACGGCTAGAGACTGTTCCGCGCGAGGGCGACGCAGTCAGGCGCGATTCGTCTGTACGGTCCCAACAACGGCAATAACTTTTGCATGATTGTAACGTATTTCCCTAGCTATCGATGCCCGGTTCCGCAATCATTAACGGCAGGATGAGGGTATCCCCATCCTGCCGTGTGACTGGCGTTTTCTCCCTAAACTTGGCCCACGCGGTTGACCAAGTCGTCGCGTGGGCTTTTTTTATGCGGGCAACCGCGATTTGTCACGCCCTGCAAGACAATAAAGATGCAGGGGAACAACGATTTCCACGGACTGTTACTTGTGCACCGCATCATAGTGCGATGCACAATTATATCATGTGCGAGTAATCGTGCGTCCGCGCTCGAACCGGGCATGCCCAGCCGGTGCGCGGAGGACGCCGGCCCGTCGCCGGCGGCGCGGGGACGGACAATTCTCAACATGGTGATCCTGCTCTAGTGTCCAGGCGCGTCGTCCCCGTCCCTGATCTCCGAGGTCATGTCCGCCTATGCGTCTGTCGAGAGGCTTCCTGCCGACCCTGAAGGAGAATCCGGCCGAGGCGCAGATCGCCTCGCACCGGCTGATGCTGCGGGCCGGGCTGATCCGCCAGACCGCGGCAGGCATCTACGCCTGGTTGCCGGCCGGCCTCCGGGTGCTGCGCAACATCGCGCAGATCGTCCGTGAGGAGCAGGACGCCATCGGCGCGCAGGAGGTGCTGATGCCGACGCTGCAGCCGGCCGAGCTTTGGCGACGGTCCGGCCGCTACGAGGCATACGGTCCGGAGATGCTGCGTCTCACCGACCGGCACGAGCGCGACCTGCTGTACGGGCCGACCAACGAGGAGATGATCACCGACCTTTTCGGGCAGTCGGTCAGATCATACCGGGAGCTGCCGCAGGTGCTCTACCAGATCCACTGGAAGTTCCGCGACGAGGTGCGGCCGCGATTCGGCGTCATGCGCGGGCGCGAATTCCTGATGAAGGATGCCTACAGCTTCGATACGGATCCCGAGGCAGCGGTCGCGACCTACCGCCGCATGCTGCTGGCCTACCTGCGCACGTTCCAGCGCCTGGGAGTGGCGGCTATCCCGATGGTGGCGGATGCCGGGCCGATCGGCGGCAACCACAGCCATGAGTTCATCATCCTGGCCCCGACGGGCGAGAGCGGCGTGTTCTACGACGGCGGGCTGGAAGAGCAGGACTGGCTGTCGAGCGAGATCGACCTTGCGGATCGCGAGGCCCTGGCTGGCTTCTTCACGCGGGTGACGTCGCTGTACGCCGCGACCGACGAGAAGCATGACGAGGCGGCGTGGGCCGAGGTGCCGGCGGATCGCCGTCGCGAAGGACGCGGGATCGAGGTCGGACACATCTTCTATTTCGGCACCAAATATACCGAGTCGATGGGGATCTCCGTCAGCGGCGCGGACGGTGCGCCGTTCCATCCGGAAATGGGCAGCTACGGCATCGGCGTCTCGCGCCTGGCCGGCGCCATCATCGAGGCGAGCCACGACGAGGCCGGCATCATCTGGCCCGACGCGGTTGCGCCCTACAAGGCGGCGATCCTCAACCTCAAGCCCGGCGATGCCGGCTGCGACGCGTTGTGCGAGCGGCTGTATGGCGCCAGCCCGGATGCGCTGCTGCTCGACGACCGCAGCGAGCGCGCCGGTGTCAAGTTCAACGACGCCGACCTGATGGGTCATCCGTGGCAGGTCATCGTCGGTCCGCGCGGGGCCGCCGCCGGCCGGGTCGAGCTCAAGCGGCGGGCCACCGGGGAGCGTGTCGAACTGTCGCCGGAGGAGGCGCTGGAAAGGATCGGCCTGCCGGCTGTGGGTGGTCCGGGCGGTCACGCCGCCTGATGTTCGGCGCCTTCGAGCGTGCGATCGCCGGGCGCTACCTGCGCGCCCGGCGCGGGGAGCGGTTCGTCTCCGTCATCGCAATCTTTTCGCTGATCGGCATCGCGCTCGGCGTTGCCACCCTGATCATCGTGATGTCGGTGATGAACGGCTTCAAGGCCGACCTGATGAGCCGCATCCTGGGGCTGAACGGCGATCTCAGCATCACCGGCACCGGCGTGCCGATCCAGGACTACAACGAGCTGGCCAGCAAGGTTGCCGGGATCGACGGCGTGGTGTCGGCGACGCCGCTGGTCGAGGGGCAGGTGCTGCTGAGTGCCGGGAGCTACAGTGCCGGTGGGTTGATACGCGGCATGACGCCGGCCGACCTGCAGCGGCTGCGGGAGATCAGCGGCAACATCATCAGCGGCAACCTTGCGGACTTCCACGGCGACGATGCGATTGCCATCGGCGTGACGCTCGCCGAACGCGCCAACCTCACCATCGGCTCGCACCTGACCCTGGTCTCGCCGAACGGGGCGGCGACCGCCTTCGGCACCATCCCGCGGGTCCGGGCGTACCGCATCGTCGCGATCTTCGATGCCGGCGTGAACGACTACAATGCGTCGTATGCATTCCTGCCGTTGGCTGCGGCGCAGGTCTTCTTCCAGATGCCGAACGCGGTGTCGCTGATCCAGGTGATGACGCGCGACGCCGAGAACGTGCGTCCGGTAACGCGCCGCATCCGCGAAGCGCTGCCCGACCAGCCGCTCCGCGTGCTCGACTGGACGCAGAGCAACAACGCGTTCTTTGGTGCGGTGCAGGTCGAGCAGAACGTGATGTTCCTGATCCTGACGCTGATCATCCTGGTGGCCGCCTTCAACGTGGTGTCGTCGCTGATCATGATGGTGAAGGACAAGACGCGCGATATCGCCGTGCTGCGCACCATCGGCGCCGGGCGCGGCGCGGTGATGCGGATCTTCCTGATGTGCGGCGCCTCGGTCGGCGTCACCGGCACGCTGCTCGGGACTTTGCTCGGCATCGTGTTCGCGCTCAACATCGAGCATATCCGGCAGGCGCTGCAGTCGGTGACCGGCACCAACCTGTTCAACCCGGAGGTGTATTATCTCGAGCATCTGCCGGCCAAGCTCGAGTGGCCGCAGGTGATCCAGGTGATCGTGATGGCGCTGGTGCTGTCGTTGCTGGCGACCCTGTACCCGTCCTGGCGTGCGGCGCGCACCGATCCTGTCGAGGCGCTTCGCCATGAGTAGCGCGACGGTGGGGGAGACGAGGCTGCCGCTTGCCCTGCGCAGGCTGTTCCATGGCTACCAGAGCGGTGAGGGACGGCTCGAGGTGCTGCAGGGCGCCGAGCTGTCGCTGCGGCCAGGCGAGATCGTGGCGCTGGTGGCGCCGTCCGGTACCGGCAAGTCGACGCTGCTGCACCTGGCCGGCCTGCTGGAGACGCCGCAGGATGGCGCAGTATTGATCGACGGGCGGGATGCCGGTCGGCTCTCCGACGGCGAGCGCACCGCGATACGGCGAACCGCCATCGGCTTCGTCTACCAGTTCCATCACCTGCTGGCCGAGTTTACAGCGCTGGAGAATGTGGTGCTGCCGCAGATGATCGGCGGCGGGGGGCGCAAGGCGGCGCGGGTGCGGGCGGAGGCGCTGCTGCGCGCCTTCGGGCTCGGGCACCGCATGGACCATCTGCCGGGGAAGCTTTCCGGTGGCGAGCAGCAGCGGGTGGCGATTGCCCGCGCCCTCGCCAACCGGCCGCGTGTGCTGCTGGCCGACGAGCCGACCGGCAACCTCGATGTCGGCACTGCGGACCAGGTGTTCGACGAACTGCTGCGGGTCGCTCGCGAGGAGGGCCTCGCCGGCCTGATCGCCACGCACAACACCGAGCTTGCGCGGCGCATGGACCGGATCGTGACGCTTCGCGAGGGGCGCATCGTCGCGGTTGCGTGAAGAGCGGGTTCTGCAACCGGCTTCGATCGTCCTGGTTCCAGGGACATGGCGGATGACGAGAACGCGGTAAGGGCCCAGGCGAAAGCGGCACGGCTGCATTACGTGTCGGCGCGCAAGCCGGGATACAGCCGCGAGCCTGTGGAGGACGGCTTCCAGTATCGCGACCCGACTGGCGCGATCGTCACCGACGAGGAGACCGTGAGCCGGCTGCGCAAGCTGGCAATTCCGCCTGCCTACCGGGATGTGTGGATCTGCAGGGATCCAAAGGGCCATTTGCAGGCGGTCGGACGCGACGCACGCGGACGGCTGCAGTATCGCTATCATCCGGACTGGCGGCTGGTCCGCGACGAGGCCAAGTTCAGCAAGATGCTGCTGTTCGGGCGCAAGCTGCCCGAGATGCGCGCGCACGTGGGCAGGGACCTCGCCGAGCGCGGGTTGACCCGTCGCAAGGTCCTGGCAACGGTCGTGACCCTGCTGGAGCGGACACTGGCGCGCGTCGGCAACGAGGAATACACGCGCACCAACAAGAGCTTCGGCCTGACCACTTTGCGCAACCGTCACCTGAAGGTGAAGGGCGAGGCGATGATCCTGGACTTCCGAGCAAAGCACGGGATCCAGCAGCATATCGAGGTGCGTGACCGGCGCATCGCCAACATCATGAAGAAGCTGCAGGACATCCCGGGTCAGGACCTGTTCCAGTATCTCGACGACGATGGCGAGCGGCACTCGATCACCTCATCGGACGTGAACGAATACCTGCACGAGATCACCGGCGAGGACATCACCGCCAAGGATTTCCGCACGTGGGCGGCGACCAATCTCGCGGCGTTGGCGCTGCGCCAGTTCGAGCAGTTCGACTCCAAGGCCGCGGCGAAAAAGAACGTGCTGCGTGCGGTCGAGAGTGTGTCGAAGCTGCTCGGCAACACGCCGGCGATCTGCCGCAAATGCTACATCCATCCGGCGGTGTTCGACGGCTATCTCGACGGCAGCCTGGCCGCCACCCTGAAGCAGCGGGCTGAAGCGGCACTCGATCCGAAGCACCAGCCGCACGCGCTGACGGCGGACGAGGTTGCGGTGATGGCGTTCCTGAGCCGCGGGCTGGACGAGGCGGCGCGCGGGCACGAGGGCGAGGTCACGATCCGGAATTCCTAGCGTCCGGGCTTGTCGAAGATGTCTGGCGATACCGTTCGGGAGCTTGTTACCGGCTTCACACACGGCGATTGGCCGCGTTGGCGGGCGGCATCATCCCGACGGTGCGGACCTGCTGGATACGGGGATCATCGGCAGCGTTATCGGCGACCCTGTCATCGCCTACGGCAAGGACGGACGGCGGCATTCACGCCGGCGGGAGAATGGTGATGCGATGCTTGTGGAAGAACAGCATCATGCCGTGCGCGCTCCATGACTCCAGGGCCGGTTCGGTGAAGTGACCGGTCGGGATGCCGTCGGGACCGGCGACCATGGCGACGGGCGGGAGGTAGTACTGCATCGAAGCGGTCGGCGCCCGACCGCCGCGCCAGTCCTCGCGCCGGATCATGGTGATGGTGTCCATCAGTCGGATGTCGTGCAGGATCGGCTGCAGGCGCGGGACGATCCCGATCAGGCAGGCCAGCATGAGCATCCCCGGTCCGAAGGCTGCCGTGCGATCACCGACCGTCCAGAGACGCACGGAGGCGCTGCCGGCTGCCGCCAGCGCCAGCACCATCCAGCATTGGCGCAGGCTTTCGTGACGCTCGCAGCACAGGGCGCCGAACTGGTGCCAAGACGCGGCAGCGACGGCGGCGGCAGCGAGCGGCAGGACAACGGCACACGCCATGAGTGCGCCGGCTTTCGGGCGGGTGCGGGCGGTGCACCAGCGCATGCCGAGCAGGAAGGCCAGGCGGGCCGGCCAGAGATGCCGTGCCTCGCGCCAAAGGTCGGACGGCACCGGCCGCAGGCTCTGCCAGACGGTGAGGTGGCCGACCGCCTCAGCCGAGCCGACACGGTGCCCGGCCACTTCCCAGAACACGAAGCCGACGACGCCGAGGCCTGGCAGTGACAGTGCGAGCGCCCTGCCGGGATGACGCCAGCGCAGCGCCGCAAGGGCTGGCGCCAGCAGCACCGTCAGGCAAGCGCCGGCTTCGCTGCAGGCAGCGCAGGCGGCCAGCGTTGCCGACAGGGCCAGCGTGCCGGACCAGCAGCGGCCGCGGTCGTCGATGAGCAGGAATACCGCCAGGCTGGCGGCGGCGAGGGTGGAGACGTAGGCCACCGCGCCGGCCGGCCAGTAGAACATCTCGCCAACCGGATGGCCGAGCAGGAACATGCAGCAGGTGGCGAGCCCGGCAAGCAGGCGAGGCGGGGCGGTGGTCCGCATGCTGGCCAGGGTGGAGGCAAACAGAGCGATCCAGAGCATGGCGATGAACGGGATCGTCAGCGGTCGCTGCAGGGCGGCGGCGAGGCGGCAGTAGACGTAGAACACGCTCTCCGATAGCGGCCTTGGGCTCCAGCCGCCGATGCGCTGGCGCCAGAGATAGGCGAGGTGGCCGTCGCGGGCGAAGGCGCTGCAGATGAACTCGTCGCCTCGCCAATGAGCTTCCGGAAGCAGGGTGGCATGCAGGGCAAGGATCGCGAGCATGAGGCAGGCAGCGGGCGTTGCGAGACCTGGCAGCCTCATCCTCGGCCACAGTCTGCCGGAAGATCCTGAAAGGATCCGAATGGGGGAAGCAGGGCGCGGGTCAGCATGACAGAACCAGGATTACACCTCGCAACTCGTCGGCGCTCGTCAACATGGCGAGGCAGCTCGCCATCTGAGGCATGAGGCGTGCCGCGGGCGCTGCAGGAAAGCCGCCTGCCGCCGGGAACTCGATCGAGATCGCTCTGAGGCCTGCCTGCATGGCTGCGTCTTCCAGCGCCGGCCGCAGACGTGCGGTGTCGCGCGGGGCATGCAGCACATGCACGCGACCCCCGGGCGACCGCTGTCAGGGAACGTCCGATCCGCGCTGCCGGGCCTGGCAGCGACCGCACGCTGATCACCGCTGATGCTCAGCGCGCCTCGATCAGTTGCCGAACCAATGGATTGGCATCGAGCTGACGCTTCGCGCTCTGGCTTCGCTCGATGACGCCGAGCCTCTCGAATCACCGCCAGAGCGTGTTCGTCGTCCGAAACACCGCAATCGGGCTACGAGCCTGGGCTCGTCGATGCGCCAGTTGTCTCCATTCCCCCGACTCTGGCCGCGAGAGTGGGCCGGGCTGTGCCGTGGATGCTATGAGAGGGGCATGCCGATCGCCGATTTCGTCCATCTCCGCGTCCACTCCGCCTACTCGTTGAGTCAGGGGGCGATCCGGGTGCCGGACATCGCTGGCCTGGCGCTGGCCGAGGGCATGCCGGCGGTGGCGATCGCCGATACCGGCAACCTGTTCGGGGCGCTGGAATTCTCGCAGTACTGCGCCGGCAAGGGCGTGCAGCCGATCATCGGCTGCCAACTCTCGCTGGCCGCGCGCAACAACCGGCCGGGGGCGGTATCCGAGCCCGTCGTGGCGCTGGCGCGAGACGCACGCGGGCTGGACAACCTGCAGCGCCTGTCCTCGGCGGGCTTCCTGCTTGGCGACCCGGCCGATCCGTGCATCACCCTGGAAACCCTCTGCGAGCACGCGGCCGGGCTGATCCTGCTGACAGGGGGCACCCGCGGTCCAATCGCCCGGCTGCTGGCAGAGGGCCAGCAGGACGAGGCGGAGCGGCTGCTGGCGGCCTTCAAGGAGGCGTTCGGCGACCGGCTTATCATGGAACTGCATCGGCACGGCCTGCCGGTGGAGACCGCGATCGAGCCGGGCCTGGTCACGCTGGCCGATCGCTACGGCCTGCCGCTGGTGGCGACCAACGAGTGCTTCTTCGCGACGCCGGCGATGCACCAGGCGCACGACGCGCTGCTCTGCATCGCGCAGGGCCGCACGCTGGCCGAGCGGGAACGCTGGCGTGTCACGCCCGAGCACTGGTTCAAGCCGGCGGCGGCGATGCGCAGCCTGTTTTCCGACCTCCCGGAAGCCTGCGACAACACGCTGGCGATCGCCCGCATGTGCGCGGTGATGGTGGAGACCCGCAAGCCGCTGCTGCCGGTCTGCTCGAAGGTGCGATCCGGCAGCACCGAGGACGAGACGCTGCGGGCGATGGCGGCCGAGGGGCTGGCGGTTCGGCTCGACACCATGCGCGCCGATGCCGAAACGCGCGCGCAGTATGAGGCGCGGCTGGCGTTCGAGCTGGACGTCATCGCCAAGATGGGCTTCCCCGGGTATTTCATGATCGTCGCGGACTTCATCCAGTGGGCGAAGGCGCAGGGGATTCCGGTGGGCCCCGGACGCGGCTCGGGCGCCGGATCGCTGGCCGCCTGGGCGCTGACCATCACCGACCTGGATCCGATCCCGTTCAACCTGCTGTTCGAGCGCTTCCTGAACCCGGAACGCGTGTCGATGCCGGACTTCGACATCGATTTCTGCCAGGACCGGCGCGACGAGGTGATTGCGTACGTGCGCCGCGAATACGGCGGGAACAGGGTTGCGCAGATCATCACCTTCGGCAAGCTGCAGGCGCGTGCCGCGATCCGCGATGTCGGACGTGTGCAGGGGCTGCCGTTCGGCATGGTCAACAAGGTCGCCGAGCTGATCCCGAACAATCCGGCCAAGCCGGTGACGCTGAAGCAGGCGATCGACGGCGAGCCGCGGCTGCAGGAAATGCGCGACGCCGACGAGGCGACGGCGCGGCTGATGAATACCGCCCTGCAGCTCGAGGGGCTGTACCGGCATGCAAGCACGCATGCCGCCGGCGTGGTGATCGGCGATCGCGACCTCGTCGAGCTGGTGCCGCTGTATCGCGATCCGAAGAGCGACATGCTGGTCACCCAGTTCAACATGAAGTTCGTCGAGCAGGCCGGGCTGGTGAAGTTCGACTTCCTCGGCCTGACCACGCTCACCATCCTGCAGCGCGGCGTGCAGATGCTGGAAAAGCTCGGGGAGCGCGTCGATCTGGCAATGCTACCGCTGGATGACGAGCGCACCTACGCGATGCTGTCGAAGGGCGATACCGGCGGCGTGTTCCAGTTCGAAGGCGCCGGCATGCGCGACGTGCTGAAGCAGATGCGGCCGACCCGGCTGGAAGATCTGATCGCGGCAGTGGCGCTGTATCGTCCGGGGCCGATGGCGAATATTCCGGACTACTGCAGGCGCAAGCACGGCGAGGCGTGGCAGCCGCCGCACGAGGAACTCCGCGAAATCCTCGGCGAGACCTACGGCATCATGGTCTACCAGGAGCAGGTGATGCAGATCGCCCAGAAGATGGGCGGCTACAGCCTGGGAGCGGCGGACCTGCTGCGCCGCGCGATGGGCAAGAAGATACGCGCCGAGATGGACACCCAGCGGGAGATCTTCACCGAGGGCGCGGTCGGGCGCGGCATCGATCGCGAAAAGGCGGTCGAGGTGTTCGAATTGATGGCGAAGTTCGCCGACTATGGCTTCAACAAGTCGCACGCGGCGGCGTATGCGCTGGTTTCGTACCAGACCGCGTGGATGAAGGCGAACCATCCGGTGGCGTTCCTGGCGGCGTGCATGTCGCTGGCGCGCGAGAAGACCGACAAGCTGGCGGCGTTGCGGCAGGAGGCCGAGCGGCTCGGCGTTCGCGTGCTGCCGCCCGACATCAACCGCTCGGCGGCGGATTTCACCGTCGAGGTGGCGGCCGACGGCACGCAGTCGATCCGGTATGCGCTGGCGGCGATCAAGAAGGTCGGGCTTGGCGCCATGCAGGCGCTGGAGGCGGCGCGCGGTGACCGGCCGTTCCGGGATGTCGCGGATTTCGCCGCCCGCATCGAGCCGCGCCAGATCAACAAGATGCAGATCGAGAACCTCGCCAGGTGTGGCGCCTTCGACAGTCTCGACGGCAATCGCGCCCGGCTTTTCATGGGCGCGGAGACCATCCTGCGTCGGGCGCAGGCGCAGGCCGAGGAGATATCGAGCGGCCAGATCGGGTTGTTCGGCGGTCCCGGTGCGGTGGAGACGCTGAGGCTGCCGGATGTCGCCGACTGGCCGGAGATCGAGCGCCTGGGACTGGAGGCGGAGGCGGTCGGCTTCCACCTCACCGCGCATCCGCTGGACAGCTACGCGCCGCTGCTGCGCCGGCTCGGGGCGACGCGCTGCACCGGTCTGGAAGCAGCGGCCGCGGCCGGCATCGGCCGGGTGAAGATCGCGGGATGCGTCATCGATCGCAAGGAACGGCCGACACGCACCGGCGGGCGCATGGCCTGGGTTCGCATCTCGGACGCATCCGGCAGTACCGAGGTCACGCTGTTCTCCGAAGTGCTCGGCAAGGCACGGGAGATCCTGGTGGCGGGGCGCGCGGTACTGGTCACCGCGGACCTGCGGCTCGAGGGGGAGATGTTGCGCATCACCGCCGCGGATGTCGTCGATCTCGACCGGGCGGCGGCCGATGCCGGGGCGGAGATGCGTATCTGGCTCGACCGTCCGGACGCAATCGGGCCGCTGCGCGCGATCCTCGGGCGGGAGCGTGGCGGCAAGGGAAGGGTGATCCTGCTGCCCTGCCTGGATGACGGCCAGGATCTCGAGGTGTCTCTGCCGGAGCCGTACATGGTGACGCCGCGCCTCGCACAGGCACTGAAGCTGGTCGCCGGGATCGCCCGCATCGAGGAGCGCTGAGGCCCGGACGCAAGCAGCCACGTCGGGTCAGGCCGGAGCGGCGACTGCCCCTGTCCATGCCGGTGGCGCGGTGCGGGGCTGGTCGAACCCGCGGTGACGCAAGACGAGCAGGTACCCTGGGGCGCGGCGTACCGGAAGGAATTGACCATGTCACAGCAATCGACCGCAGCGGCTTATCCCGCGCCGGGTCCGCATACGGCGGCTCCGCAAAGCCGCCTGGCATCCAGTGCCGGCCCGGATGGATCCGGGGCGGGGGCATCCAGGGCGGGCGCATCGAGGTTTGGCGCGGTGGCGATGCTGGCCGGCTATCTGTTGCCCTATCGCTGGCGAGTCGCGGGCGCGTCAGCCGCCCTGCTGCTGGCGGCCGGCCTGATCCTGGCACTGGGACAGGGGGTGCGGCGGCTCATCGATCTCGGCTTTGCCACCGGCAGTCCGCGCCAGCTCGACCTGGCGGCGCTGGCGATGGCCTCCGTGGTCGCCTGCCTGGCGGTGGCCACGTCGCTGCGGTTCTACCTGGTGTCGTGGCTGGGCGAGCGGGTCGGAGCCGATCTGCGTCGCGACATGTTCTCGCATGTCCTCTCCCTCTCGCCGGAATTCTTCGAGACCGCACGCACCGGCGACGTGCTTACCCGGCTGACCGCGGACATCTCGGTGCTGCAATCGCTGGTCGGCTCCGCGGTATCGCAGTGGCTGCGCAATGCGATCCTGGTGACCGGCGCGCTGGTCATGCTGCTGGTCACCAGCCTGAAGCTGGCCCTGCTGGTGATCCTGGTGGTGCCGCTGGTGGTGTTGCCGCTGGTGCTGTTCGGGCGGCGGGAACGCGTGCTGTCGCGGGCGGCGCAGGACCGCATCGGCGATCTTGGCGCCTACACGGAGGAGACGGTGAACGCATTGCGCACGGTGCAGGCCTTCACCCACGAGCCGGTCGACCGGATGCGTTTCGGGCAGGAGGTCGAGCGTGCGGTGGGCGCTGCGCTGCGCCGCGTGCGGACGCGGTCATCCCTGCTGTTCGTGGTCATCCTGCTCGGCTTCGGCGCCATCGTGTTCAGCCTGTGGGTCGGCGGCAGGGACGTGGTGGCGGGGCGGCTGAGCGGCGGCGACCTCTCGGCATTCGTGTTCTACGCCGTGCTGGTGGCGACCTCCGGGGCGCAGATGAGCGAGCTGTGGGGCGACCTCGCACGGGCAAGCGGTGCCGCCGACCGGTTGCGCGAATTGCTGGCGCAACGTCCGACGATCGAGGCACCCGAGTCGCCGGTCGCGCTGCCGGAGCTGTTGGCGGGACGGGTGGGCTTCGAGGCGGTGACGTTCCGCTACCCCGGGCGTCCCGGGCACGATGCGCTGGCAGGGATCTCTCTCGAGATCGAGCCGGGACGGACGCTGGCGCTGGTCGGCCCGTCCGGCGCCGGCAAGACCACCATCCTGCAACTGCTGCTGCGCTACTACGACCCCTCCGAAGGCGTCATCCGGCTGGACGGCATCGACATCCGTCGCCTGCGGCCAGCCGATCTGCGCCGCCGGATCGGCATCGTGCCGCAGGAGCCGGTCATCTTCAGCATGTCGGCGATGGAGAACATCCGCTACGGCCGGCCCGAGGCCAGCGATGCCGAGGTGATGGCGGCCGGGCGGGCGGCGCGGGGGGATTTCATCGAGGCGCTGCCGGAGGGCTATCACAGCTTCCTGGGCGAGCGCGGGGTCCGGCTGTCCGGCGGTCAGCGGCAGCGGATCGCGATCGCGCGCGCGATCCTGCGCGACCCGGCGGTGCTGCTGCTGGACGAGGCGACCAGCGCGCTGGACGCGGAGTCCGAGCAGGCGGTGCAGGAGGCAATGGCGACGCTCTCGCGTGGGCGGACGACGCTGGTGATCGCGCACCGGCTGGCGACGGTGCGCAACGCGGACCGCATCGTCGTCATCGAGCAGGGGCGGATCGTGGCCAGCGGAACGCATGCCTCCTTGATGGCGGATGGCGGCCTCTATGCCCGCCTCGCCGAACTGCAGTTCCTGTCGGGCCGGGGCGTGCCGGCCCGGTAGGCCCGCAGGCTGGTCGCACATCGTGGAACAATCACCGCTCTGTGATTACTCTTCCGAGATAAGCTTGCATTATTCGGTTCGGATGTCGTAACGGCTTCCAGGCCGCTGCGAGTGGTCATCAGGCCGATCCGGATGGAGAGAGGGTGTCGATGAGCGAGCAGATGGAGGCGGTGGCTGCGATGCAGTTCAAGGTCGGCAGTGCCGTCCGGGCCTGTCGCGAAATCCCGCCGAACGTCGAACAGGGCGATATCGGGTTCGTGGTCGCCGTCTATGCCGAGGCGCGGGATTACGTGGTCGATTTCGGGCACGGGCCGCTCAACGACCTGCGTGTGCAGGAGGATGCGGTGATGGCCGTGATCGACGAGCCGGCGTCGAACGGATCCCATCCCCTGCTTGCCGGGACGGATCCAGCCCCCGCGGCGCCTTCCCGCGCCACGGTCGCGGAGACTGCGGACGGCAAGGCCCTGGCCTATCTGAAGACGCGCCTGCTCAGCAATTTCAGCGGCGATCCCGGTCATATCGCCACCTACCGGATGGCGCTTACCGACATGCTCGAGACGGTCTTCCACCTGCGGTACGTGCCGCCGGTGGAGGCCTGGTTCAAGCCGATCGACCCGGCCGAGCAGAATGCGGCACCGGCCCGGCAATCGGCGCCGTCCTGGACCGGTGCGCCGTCCGCCACGCCGTAGCGGGGCTGGCCCGGAGTTGCGCAGGCAGGGCAAGGTCTCGTAGCGATAGGCCGACAGACCGCGCCCGGGGCCCTTGATGTTTACCGTCGGCAAGCTGCTTACGATGGCTCTGCTGCCGACGGCGCTGCTGGTCGAGTGCGTCGTGATCGGGATACTGCTCGGGCGCTGGCGGCCCGGCCGCATGCTGGCGGCGATCGGCGCCACCGGTCTGGCGGCCTGCCTGTTGCTGCCGGTCGACAACTGGCTGATCCGTCCGCTCGAGGACCGCTTCCCGGCGATCACCAGCCCGCCGCCGGATGTCGACGGCATCGTCGTGCTCGGCGGCGGCATCGACGACCTGACCAGCCTGGATCGTGGCACGCCGATCCTCACCTCGGCCGGCAACCGCATCACCAGTTTCGTCATCCTCTCGCACCGCTACCCCAAGGCGCGGCTGGTGTTCACCGGCGGCTCCGGCAGCATCGTCCAGGGCGTGACCGACGAGGCGCGATACGCCCGCGAGATGTTCGGGCAGCTCGGTTTGCCGGCGGATCGCGTTCTGTTCGAGAGCCGGTCGCGCACGACCTGGGAGAATGCGGTGATGACCGCCGCCCTGGTGCATCCCAAGCCGGGCGAGCGATGGGTACTGCTGACATCGGCGGCACACATGCCGCGCTCGGTTGGCGTGTTCCGCCGCGCCGGCTGGACCGTGCTGCCCTGGCCGGTGGGATACCAGTCACGCGATCGCATCCCCGACTACTCGCAGACGCTCGGCGGCAAGCTGGCAGTCCTCGACTGGGCGGCGCACGAGTGGATCGGGCTGGTCGCCTACCGGCTGGAGGGGCGCAGCAGCGCCTGGTTCCCCGGGCCGCAGCCGGCGCCGGAGCAAGGCTGAGCGGGCTTGAGCAAGCGCGACATGCTGCCCGCTGTCAGCAGGGCGCCCGAGAGCCGCGCCGGGGAGGATGGGCTCGGTCAGCCGCGCCGGGCATGGGCGATGCTGGCGGTCGGGCTGGCGGTCGCCATGGCCGTGCTGGACGGCACCATCTCCAACGTTGCGTTGCCGACCATCGCGTCCGACCTGCACGCCAGTCCGGCCGCCTCGATCTGGGTGGTCAACGCCTACCAGCTGGCGATCACCGTCAGCCTGCTGCCGGTTGCCTCGTTCGGCGAGATCAGCGGCTACCAGCGCGTCTACCGGGCCGGCCTCGTCCTGTTCGTGCTGGCGTCGCTGGCCTGCGCGCTGTCGGCATCGCTGCCGCTCCTGGTGGCGGCGCGCATCCTGCAGGGCTTCGGCGCCGCCGGGATCATGAGCGTGAACGGAGCGCTGATCCGCTTCATCTTTCCGCACCGCATGCTCGGGCGGGCGATCGGCTACAATGCGATGGTTGTCGCTGTCGCGTCGGCTGCCGGTCCGACGGCGACCGCCGCGATCTTCGCCGTCGGGTCATGGCCGTGGCTGTTCGCCATCAACGTGCCGATCGGGGTGTTGTCCCTGGCGGTGGCGTGGCGCAGCCTGCCGGTCACGCCACGAGCGGACCGGCGGTTCGACGCCATCAGCGCGTTGCTGAGCGCCGCTGCGTTCGGACTGTTGATCGCCGCCATCGACGGGGTCGGGCACGCTGCCAGGGCCGTCGCTGTGCTCGGCATGCTGGCTGCGTCGATGGGCTGCGGGACCGTGCTGGTCCGCCGGCAGATCGCCCGGCCCGCCCCGCTGCTGCCGGTCGACCTGTTGCGCATTCCCATCTTCGCGCTCTCGATCGCGACCTCGATCGCATCGTTCGCGGCGCAGATGCTCGCCTTCGTTTCGCTGCCGTTCTACATCCAGGACACGATCGGCCGCTCGGCCGTGCAGACCGGGCTGCTGCTGACGCCCTGGCCGCTGACGCTGGCGGTGGTGGCGCCGATCGCCGGGCGCCTGTCCGAACGCTACCCGGCCGGACTGCTCGGCGGGATCGGGCTGCTGGCACTGGCGGGCGGCCTGCTCCTGCTGGCCGGGCTGCCGGCACATCCCGGCGATCTTGCCCTGGTCTGGCGGCTTGCCCTTTGCGGGGCTGGCTTCGGATTGTTCCAGGCACCGAACAACCGTACCCTGCTGCAGTCGGCGCCGCGCAGCCGGGCCGGCGGGGCGAGCGGAATGCTGGCGACCGCCCGGCTGCTGGGCCAGACCAGTGGTGCCGCCCTGGTCGCAATGATTTTCGCGCTGAGCCCCGGGGCCGGAACCCGCATCTCTGTCGAGGTCGCCGCCGCATTCGCGCTGGTGGCGGCGCTGGTCAGCATCCTGCGCATCGGCGTCGGGAGCAGCTCGACCAACTGATGAAGGCAGCAGCGACCGGGGGCTGACCCTGCAGGGTGGCGATCAGGAAGCTTCCGCACGTTGCTCGACGTTGTGGTCGGCGACGGACTGCCGCAACCGCCACAGCAGCTCATGGGTGGCGATCATGCCCTCCATGAGATGCTTGCGCGCCGTGGAGGGCACGCCGTTGCCGTTGGCGAATACGGTTTCGGCGAGTTCGAGCAGGCGTCCGGCAGCGTCGAGTTCCCCCTGCGCGCAGGCCTGGTGAGCCGCGCCGAGAATCCGCTCGGAAAGCTGTCGCCCCTGCCTCGGGGCCGAAGCGATGAGTGTGATGGATTGCGTAGCCATGCCTGACTACGGCGGTGGAACGTTCCTGGATGCGGTTGCGGTAAAAAATTATCAAAGCCGGGATCGTACGTCTCAGCCGGCCCGAATGGTCAGGCAGCCAGGCGGCTGAAGGCGAGCGGTTTCCGGTACGGCAACGTATCGACGATCCTGATCTCGACGAACGTGTCGGGACGTGTCGCGGTGGGTAGATCGAGATGTGCCGCGCCGGCGGTCCAGCGCAGATCGGACTCCGCTGCATGCCAGCCCTCCAGATCCAGGTCCGCCGCCCGGATCACGGTATCATGCAGCCCCTCCCAGTAGATGACGGTGCTGACCTGTACGCCGAGTTCGCGGCGGTCGTCGACGAAGGGTCCGATGACGATGGCGGGGACTGCGACGCGCGACAACAGCTGCACCGGCCTGGTGCCGACCGGGATGTGGAAGATGTGGCGCCCGCCATCGTCCCAGCGTGCGCTGATCTGCTGACCGCCTTCAAGCTGCAGGCGCAGCCGCGGATCGCGGGTCAGGGCGAGAGCCGGCCGCTGGTCCGGCCAGCCGATCGTGGCTGCCCTCCGATCGAGGCGCCGCCAGAGCGGCTCCAGAATGGCCCGGTCGGTCAGCAGGGGCGCGCATGCGGCCTGCTGCCAGCTGTCCTGCGCCGGATCGCAGCCGGGGGGCCCGGTGAAACTGCGTCGGTTGCCGGTGTCGAGGTAGCTCTCCGTGAACAGGCCCTCGGCGATGAGGATGCCGTGCCGCTCGAGTTCGACATGGTGGAAGGTGAAGGCTCCGACCGAGCGATCGACGAAGATGCTGCGGCCGTTGACCAGCATGCGCGCCGGAACCAGCTGGCCCTCGATCAGGACGCAATGCTCGGGGGTAACCAGCAGGTCGCGATGCGGGACGGCTTGCGATACCGCGCCGGCGCGCAGGCGCACCGGATGCCCGCCGGAGCGTCGCAGGATCGCCTTGTCGAGATGGCGGCTGCCGATCCAGCGCACCGGACGGTGGACGATGGCGCCGTCTTCCAGCGTGGCGACGATGTCGCCCACCTCGAGATCCTCGACCGCGACTTCACCAAACTCGCCCTGGATGCGGGTGCCGGCGACGAAGCAGGTGTAGAGCTCGGTGCCGCCGTTGCCGTCGGACTCCAGCCGGACATGGCCCGGAGTGTTGAAGTCGCTGAAGGTGAACAGCGTCTTGCCGGCGCCAGTGCCGGTGCCGGTGATCGTGAGCGTCGTGCCGTTCACGCTTACGGTTTCGCCCTTCGACCAGGCGAGCGAGCCGATGTCGATGGTGTCGGCGGCGCCGAAGCCGGTGATCGAGGCGCCGAAGACACTTCCGGCGCCGCTGAGGTTGAGGGTGATCGGGCTGGTGTCTCCGAACACGATGGCTCCGGATCCGCCGCTGCTGTCGCTGATGGTCATGCTGCCGGAGCCGGTCAGGTCGTAGGTGTTGATGCCGGCGATGGTGTTGATGAACAGGCTGCCGCCCTGCACGTCGATGGTGCCGTTGCCGCTAGCGGTGCCGGTGATGTCGAGCGAGCCGCGGTCGATGATGGTCGCGCCGGTCAGGTCAAGGGAGGATCCGCCTACGCTGCCGGTGGCGCCGATGTCGAGGGCACTGCCGCTGGCCACCGTGATGGCGCTGGCCACGCTCAGCCTGCCGGCAACCTGCAAGGTCACGTTGCTGCCGGCGGCGCCGAGGGCAAGGCTCCTGATGGTGTAGGCGGGATCGGTATTTCCGAGCAGGATGGTGAACGGGCCGGTGCCGAGGATCGAGAGGTTGCTGGCAGAACCCGGAACGGCGCCGGTGGACCAGTTACCGGCAGCGTCCCAGTAGCTGGTGCCGATGGTGGCACCGGTCCAAGTGGTCATGCAGAGCTCCCAGGGCAGCGAGCAGCATCCACATTCGCAGGGTGCCGAAGCGACGGAACCCGATGGTGCAGCGATGGGTGGCAGTTATAGCAGACGCCCAACCGTTCTCCTATCGGAACATGCATGCCCCCGGGGGCGGTCAGTCGGCGATGCGGGCGGGAGAGTTGAGCGCGGAGGCAAGCATCGTCTGCATCGCGGCCAGGATGTCGGCCGGATTACTAGCCTGAAAGAAGTTGCCGGGGTAGCGCGCGCAGGCCTGCAGGGCGGCGAGCACCGGGCTGGACCCGGTCGGCTCGACATACTGCTTGTCGTTCGACAGGTAGAAGGGGTTCGGCAGGGGGAGATACGGCGTGTAGAGCACGTAGACGTTGAAGCCCTTGTTCCAGAACTGCGTGCAGATCTGTTCGTTGCTGGCACTCGTCATCGGCCCCATGACGCGGCTGCCGGGAGTGTCCTCCAGGCCGTCGGTCACGATGAACAGGTTCTTGTGCGCGGTGGCGGCGCTGTTGCCCGTGCCGGATGGCGTCACGCTCGACGCCAGGGTGTTGGCCGCCAGCGGGAAGTTGGTGTTGCCGTCGTTCGGGGCCAGATCCGGCGGCACCGACTTGATAGCCGCCTGTGCCGCGACAAGATCGGGACCGGCCTCGGGCGATCCCGCCGCGGGATAGAGTGGCTCGATCCGGCTGTTGAACTGGTAGATGCCGACCAGGAACTGGCCGGGCGACTGCTCCTTGCCCTGCAGCGTGCTCACGACCTGCGCCGCGGCCTGCTGGACGACATCGAGGCGCAGCTGGATCGCCGGGCTCAGGGACCTGGCAAGCCCGTAATAGTCGTTGTTGTTCGGATCGTTGTGGCACGCGAAGGCGCACGGCGCGTTCGGCACGTTGCTGTATTGCCGCCCGTTGATCGTCGCGGAGGAGCCGCCGCCATTGGTGCAAGAGGCCGAGTTCGACCGGGAGATGTTCGGGAAGGTCGCGGGGTAGGTGCAGGCGGCGGCGGCGCCGGTGTATGCCGGATTGCAACTGCCGTTCGCCGTCGTCGGCGGCGCGATGTTGCCCGGCCCGTAGCCGTAGGCGGCGGAGCCGTAGTTCCAGGCATAGGCCGACATCCCTTGCGCCTCGTTGGTGCCCTGCGTGCTGCACGGGGTGGCGTTCTGCAATGCGACGATATCGGTTGTTGTGGCGCCGATCAGCATCGAGGACGAGTTGTCGAGCAGCATCAGGACCTCGACATAGGCATTCGTGATCGTGGCAGTCGATGTGCCGTTCATCGGCCAGCTGCCGAGAGCCAGGGGACCGGGGAATGGGACCGCAACGGAACCGCTGTAGCTGGCGAGCGCGGTGAACGTGCTGGGCGACGCGGTGTAGCTTACCGAAACGCTGGATGTCGCGGTGCCAAAGGGGACTGCTCCAAGCTGGGCCTTGAACCAGGCTTGCCCGGCCTGTTGGCCGAGCAGGACCAGCGACGCCGTCGAAGTCGTGCCGCCGGCATAAGCAACCGAGGCCGCCCGGACGGCCTGCATGGCGGCGGCGTCGATCGCGAGATTTGCCTGCACGCAGGCCTGAGCGTAGACGCCGTAATCGATTGCCAGGGCCACGACAAGGGTGATGGGCAGCAGCGCCAGGGCCAGGATTACCGCTACGGCGCCACGCTCGTCGGCGGCCCTCAGCTGAAGCCGGGGCATTTCCCAACCCCCGGGCCCTGCTTGAGGATGTCGTACCTCGTGTATCGATCGCCGCTCGTGGCGTTGGGATTGGCGCTGCGGATGGGCCAGTAGCTGGTGGCCCAGAAGTTGATGGGACCCGAAAGGAAACTGAAGAACATCGGCGTGAACTGGTAGGACACGTCGACGACCAGCATCGGCGAGGGATCGGCGATGTTCGACACCGGCAGGGATGTCAGGCTCGAGACGAAGTCGGTGACGGTGGCGACCACCAGCGGCGGCGTCGCGCAGCTTCGCGTTGTGGTCAGGAAACTTGCCGGGCCACGACCGGCATAGGCGACGCTCCAGACGAGCTGCGGGCATGGGTTCGTCGTGGTCGCGGTGCAGGAAGCGGTGGTCTGCACGAAATTTACCGACGACAGCACGACGGATGTCTGGCCGGTGAGAGCGCCGCTGCGTAGCCAGGGGATCGCTGCGAAGATGCCGGACAGAGCCTGCTGCACCTGGGCGACCGTGAGCGAGGTCGACTGGTCCGGCTGCACCGCGAGGCTGCTTGCGGAGCTCGCGATGGAACGTACGGCGCTCCAGACCTGCTCGCGGACGATCAGGGCGCGGGTCAGGTCGAAGACGCCGATCGAGAACAGGATCAGGACCGGCGCCACGAGCGCGAACTCGAGCGCCACGACACCGCGGCGCTCTTGCAGGATATGTCGCATCAGCAGGAGACCGCCGATCCCGAAGGTGCGGCAGCCGGCGGATAGCTTTCGCTGAACAGCGCCACCGTCGAGAGCGTTGCGTGCACGGGCTGCCCCTGGAACGTGACGCTGAAAGAGTTCGGCAGCAGGCTGCCCAGGAAGGCGGGTCCGACATAGATTGCGCTGACCAGCAGCATCTGAGCCGGGCCGCCATTGCAGAAGCTGCCACCGGAGTAGCCCGACAGATCGAGCTGCCCGTTGTTCACCGGGACAACACCTGTGGTGTAGTCGTAGAAATCCTGGCCGGCCTCGAAAGTGAGCCGCTGTACGCTGACATGCAGGTTGGCGCAGGACAGCACGCCACCGAGCGCGGGGCAGACGATGGTGTTGATGAAGGCCGCGCCGGTCGCCTGGTTCTGGGCGTTTCCTGTCTGTACCTCGCGCGCGGCACGCTGCAGAGCCGCATCCAGCACCGACTGGGTGAACAGGTCGTAGGAGAGTTCGAAGACCAGCAGCAGCACCGCCAGAAACGGGACTGCGAGGAGTGCGAACTCGATCGCCGCCGTCCCGCCGAGCGCCTTATCGCGGTGCATCACGCAGACTCTCGAACGCGTTGACGACCGATGCGACCTGTGTCGCGGGCATATCGATCCGCAGCACGCTCGCCGCCTGCTCCTGATGGCCGGCGAGGGTCTCGGCCAGGGCGTAATCCTGCCGCACCCGCGAACCCGCATCGGCGGACCGGGCAAGCGGCCCGAGCAACCTCAACGCCGCGGAGGGATGGCCCGAGATCGCGAGCGAGAGGCCGAGATCCGCCTGCGCGGACAGCAGGGCGGGATCGACGTCGAGCGCTGCGTGATAGGCAGCCTGCGCCTCGGCGGCGCGGCCGAGCAGGTCGAGGGCGACGCCAAGGTCGGTCAGGATCCGTGCATCGCGTGGGCCAGCCTTCGCGAGCCCTTGCAACCCGGCCAGCGCGCCGGCGGGATCGCTTGCAAGCTGCAGCCGGGCGAGTCCCAGGCCGGCAGGGACGTTCCCCGGAGCGGTCGCGAGGACGCGCCGGAAGCTTGCCTCGGCAGCCTGCGGATGGCCGAGCGCCGCATCGGCTTCGCCCATGCGCAGGGTGACCCGCGCGTCGCCGGGACGCCGCGCGGCCAGATCCTGCATGATCCGCAGGGCCGCGTCCGGCGCGCCGCTGGCAAGCTCGATGTCGGCGACCTTGAGGTCGTGATCCACCTGCGACGAGGCCGGCAGGGTGGCACAGCCCGCGAGCAGGCAACAGTACCAGCTCACGCACCGGATCGGGATGGAAGCGCGGAATGATGTCATGCGCTAATGGCCACCGTTGAATGCATTCGCCATCAGCATGATCGCGGGACCGACCACGATGATGAAGATGCAGGGCAGGATGAACAGGATCATCGGAAAGGTCAGCATGACGGGCAGGCGGGCGGCACGCGCCTCGTTGCGTGTCATGCTCTCCTGGCGCATCTCGACGGCGAGCGTGCGCAGCGCCTGGCCCATCGGCGTGCCGAACTGGACCGCCTGGTTGAGGGCGGTACCGAGGCGCCGCAGGCTTTCAAGGCCGGTGCGGATGCCGAGATTGTCCAGCACCTGTTTGCGGTCGGTGATCAGGCGCATCTCGTTCGACGTGATGCGCAACTCCCGCGAGACCTCGATATGGGAATGCGACATTTCCGCGGCGACGCGATCGATCGCCGGCTCCAGGCCCAGCCCAGCCTCGGTGCAGATCAGCAGCATGTCGAGGGTGTCGGGGATGCCGGCCTGGAGACGTGTCAGGTAGCGGGCCCGGCTCTGGCGCAGGATGTAGTCCGGTGCAAGCAGACCGGCGAGGGCGCCGGCGACCGGAAGGACGGTGTGCCAGGGGGCATGGATGCTGAACCCGGTGACCAGCAGCGAAAACAGCAGCAGCAGGCCGCCACATCCGAGCACCTTGGCGCCGATGAAGATGGCAATCGCGTTGGCGCCCGGCAGGCCTGCGATGCTCAGCGTGCGGGACATCTGCTCCAAAGTCGCGGCCGGCAGCAACCCGCTCTGCGACAACAGGCTTCCCACCATCGCCAGCATACGCAGCGCGGCGTCCTCGCGACTGGGGGCGGGCTGCGTGGCAGACCCGGGCTGCGCCATGCGCAGGGACTGCAAACGCTGCGCCAGCCGGCGGCGCAGCCTGTCCCGCCGGAGCAGCAGCAGGCACCCGGTGAGCCCGCCCGCCAGCAATGCGGCCCCGACAGTCAGCAGCGCCCGGTGCGGGAACAGGCCGGAGGGGATCATGCAAGCGACCGGTTGGTGATCTGCTGCATGAGGGTGAGACCGATGGTCAACGACGCCGCCGCCGTGGCGACCAGCTTCAGGCCGAACGACGTCGTGAACAGCGGCATCATGTAGGACGGATTGCTGAAGAACAGCAGGACACCGACCACGAACGGCAGGCCGCCTAGCACGTAGCAGCTTGCGCGTGCCTCGGATGCCAGCGCGTATCCGCGCATGCGTGCCGCCACCCGCTTGCGCACCGTATCGGCCAGCGTCTCAAGGGTCTCGGCAAGGCCGCCACCGGTCTGGTTCTGCAACGAAAGCGCCGTCGCGAAGAAACGGTATTCCGCAAGCTGGTTTCGAGCGCCCATCGCGCGCAGCGCCTCGGCGAGCGGGACGCCGACGGCCATTTCCTCGGCCAGCTGCCGGAATTCCGCGCTGGTCGGGTCCGGCGCCTCCTTGGAGATCAGGATAATCGACCGGCCCAGCGGAACGCCTACGCGGACCGCTCGCACGATCATGCCGAGCGCATCCGGAAATTGCCGGAACAAGGCTGCGCTGCGGCGTCGATCGCAATGCCGGTAGAAGAGCCGGCTCAGCACGACCCAGAGCACCGGTGCGACCGGAAGCGCGATCATTCCGGCAACGTGCAGCGCCAGCCAGCCGGCGATGGCTGCAGGGCAGCCAGAGAATACCAGCACGCGCAAGAAGCCCTGCGTGTACTGCATCCGGCGCACACGCCTGAAGCCGAACAGGACCTCGAGGCGAATGGCGGCATCCGAGCCCGAACCGGCGGTCCTGACGGATGAAGGATCGGCACTGACTTCGTTCACCCGATAGGGCGTGATGATCGAAGTCATGCGGCGCGTGATCGCTAGGCGGGCGACGTGGCTCTCGTTGAGAAGGAGCGCCGCACCGCAGACCGCGATGGCGCCCGCGCAGGCGGTGGCGAGCGAGAGCAGCGCCACCCGGTTCATCGCGTCACATCCTCCAGGGCGGCGGCCCAGGCCCGGTCGAGCTGGAAGTAGGTCAGCGTGTCCTGGAAGCTGGGACGGGAGCGGCTGACGCGATAGTGCCCCTTCAGCCGCCCATCGACCGCCTCGCCCTCGATCACGTATGCGAAGATGTCGTTGAGAACCACGACATCGCCTTCCAGTCCGGCGACATCGGTCAACTGCGTGATCCGCCGCACGCCATCGCGATGCCGCTCGACCTGGATGATGAGGTTCACCGAACTTACGATCTGGGTGCGGATCGCGCGCGAGGGCAGTCCCATGCTGCCCATCTGCACCATGTTCTCGATGCGCGTGACGGCATCGCGGGTGGTGTTGGAGTGGATCGTCGACATGCTGCCGTCGTGGCCGGTGTTCATCGCCTGCAGCATGTCGAACGCCTCCGAGCCGCGCACCTCGCCGATGATGATCCGGTCGGGGCGCATGCGCAGCGCGTTGCGGACAAGATCGCGCTGGGTGACTTCACCCTTGCCTTCCAGGTTGGCGAGCCGGGTTTCGAGGCGCACGACGTGGGGCTGCTGCAACTGCAGCTCGGCCGCGTCCTCGATGGTGACGATGCGCTCGCCATGGTCGATCAGGCGCGAGATGGTGTTCATCAGCGTGGTCTTGCCGGAGCCGGTGCCGCCGGAGATGACGATGTTGAGCCGCGCCCGTCCGCTGATCTCGAGGATGCGTGCCAGCGCGCTGGAGCACGAGCCGTTCCGGACCATCTGCTCGAAGGTGATGGCCGAGCGCGAGAACTTGCGTATCGAGAGGTAGGGGCCGTCGAGTGCGAGCGGTGGAAAGACGATGTTGACCCGGCTGCCGTCCTTCAGGCGCGCGTCGACCATCGGGCTGCTCTCGTCGATCCGCCGGCCGACGGCGGTCGCGATGCGCTGGCACACGCTGACCAGATGAGCCACGTCGCGGAACCGGACCGACGACAGGGTGGTCTTGCCGGAGCGTTCGATGAAGATGCGGTCCGGTCCGTTCACCATGATGTCGGCGATGCCGTCATCGTCGAGCAGGGGCTGCAGCGGACCGAGGCCGAGCATGTCGTGGACGAGCTCGCCGGCGAGGTCGCGCTGTTCGCGCAGGTTGAGCTGGATCCTGCGCTCGCTGGCGATCTCGCCGACCAGGCGCTCGACCTCGCTCGCCAACCGGTCCGGCGGTAGCGTCACCACGTAGGCGGGATCGAGGCGGCTGAGGCAAAGGCCGCGCAGGTTGAGCAGCATCGCGCTCGAGGACGGCTGGCTCGCAGCGGCGGCCGGGGCGGCCGGAGGCGGCTCTATCCCGGTGGGGCGCCGGCCGAAACCGATGGTCGAACTCATGCGCGCGGTCTCAACAGCCGGCGCCAGCCGGTGGCGGCGGGACGGGCTTCGGCCTCCTGGGTCTCGGCCATGCGGACGAAGGTCGCTGCCTGGGCCAAGGCCAGGATGGCGCTGCGGAACGGTCCCCTGCCGGTGACCGCGTGCTTGCCGGCGATCGATGCCTGCCCCACCACGCGCGGCAGGAAGGGGATGATGACGTCTGGCTTGAGACCGAGCGCGTCTTCGACCTGCGCAAGCGTCAAGGTGCCGGAGAGGCCAAAGCGGTTCAGGACCAGGAGCGCGCGCCGGCTCTGCGGCCCGGTGTTGATCAAGGACAGCAACCGCAAGGCATCGCGCATGGAGCGAAGGGTCGGGTCCATTACAACAACGCGCTGATCCGTCAGCTCGATCAGGTCGCGGTTGAGCGCCTGGGCCTGGAACGGCACATCGACGAGCACGAAGTTGTAGCGCCGCCGGACGATCCCCAGCAGGTGCTGCGCCGCGCCGGGCGCAATGTCGGGGGTCTCCGACAAGGTCTCCTCGCTCGAAAGGACCGACAGACGGTCCGTCACCGGCTGGGCGCTGCGCTCGATGAAGAGCTGGTCGACGCGAGCGGGAAGTTCGAGCGCGGTGCGCAGTCCGGTGTCGCCCCGGACGCCAAAGGCAAGAGCCATGCTGCCGGTGAACAGGTTGGAGTCCAGCAGCAGGGTGTGGCGGCGGACTTCGGTGGCCAGGTGCCAGGCGAGGTTGGTGGCAATGGTGGTCGCGCCGACCCCGCCGGCGGTGCCGGTGAAGCTGATCACGCGGCCACCCTGCGCAGCCTCATTGGCCACGGCGCCATCGTTGATCCAGCGGCCGAAATGGCGTGCCACCATGCTGCGCGCGAGCGGCTTGTAGAGATACTCCAGGACGCCGAGGCCACGCGTGATCTCGCGGTAGAAATTGACATCCTGGCGGTCGCCGATGACCAGCACGCGCACATCGGGCTCCACCACCTGCGACAGATCGACCAGCACGGCGATCGGCTGGTCCTCGCCGGAGACGTCGATGATCAGTACGCGCGGTGTCGGCATGCGTCGAAGCAGGGCGATGGCTTGCCGGCATGGCATGCGGCGCACGTCTATCCCGCGTGGCAGGACTTCGCTGAGGCCTTCGAGCAGGATTGCCTCGGTGGCGCTGTCGGCCACGAAGGCGGTCACGCTCGGCCGCTCCGCGCGCCCGGCGACGGCGTCGGCATGGACGGCGGCGAGGGCTGCCCCGGGATCTGCCATCACAGGCCGCCAATACCGGGCGTTGCGGTATCGGCCGCTGCGCTTCCCGAGACCCCGATCTGCGACAGGCCGCCCTCGGCCAGCTTCTTGACGCGGTCCTGGCGAAGCCGGGCGACCGCCGCCGCCGCCTGCAGTCCATCGGCATCAGCGCCGTGCCTGCCGTGCTGCAGGTCGTCGGGCACGGCGACCTGGGCGGCCAGATTGGCGGCGTTGACGCCGGACGGGTTCCAGCGGCTGGTATCGTAAAGTGGGTCGGTGGCCGTGCAGGCCATCGAAAGCCCGGCGAGCCCGAATGCCAGCAGACGGAGTGGTGCACGCATCCCGGTCATTCCACGATGAAGCCGGCATCGCCCGGGATATGGACCGGCGATGCGGTTACGTTGATGCCCGCGTGCGCCCGCCCGTTCTGGCGCAGCAGCAGGATGCGCTCGAGGTCGCTGGGGGGCTGCCAGTCGTCGGTCGGCAGCCTGAGCGCTGCCGCAGTGTCGACAGGGCGCACGATATAGGGCGTGACCACGATCACCAGCTCGGACTGGTTGCGCAGGAAGGAGTCTGAATGGAACAGCGCCCCGAGGACCGGGACGTCGCCCAAGAACGGCACGCCGCTGCCAGTGTCGGTGGTGTTTTCCTGCAGCAGCCCGGCAATCGCGAAACTCTGGCCGCTGCCCAGCTCGACGGTAGTGTCGACGCGGCGCACGGTCAGCGCCGGGATCTGGATCACGCTGTTTCCGCTGCTGATGGAGACCGCGCCCTGGTTGGTGAGCGCGCTGACTTCCGGTCTGACATGCAAGCTGATCTGGCCGTCATCGAGGACGGTGGGGACGAACGAGAGCGAGATGCCGTACTGCTTGTACTCGACGCTGATGCTGTCCAGTCCGCCCGAGACCGGAACCGGAAATTCACCGCCTGCAAGAAAGCTTGCCGGCTCGCCACTCATCGTCGTCAGGTTCGGCTCGGCCAGCATGTGGATGAGCTGGTCTTCCGACAGCGCGTCGATCACAGTATCCAGGGTCGTCGCGTGGCCGCCGATCTTGAAGCGTGACAGGAAGCCGAAATTCTGCGCCAGCGCGGCCGCGGGATAAGCCGTCGAGACGCCGATGGCAGCCTGGGTGCCAAGCGCGTTGACCGACTGCCAGTTGATGCCGAGCTGGCGGGTCAGGATACGGGACATCTCCGCGATCCGCACACGCAGGTTGACCTGGATCGAGCCGTTGACGCGCATGTGGTTGACGACATGGCCGTCCCTGCCGAGCGCATCCTGCGCGACAGTGACCGCCTCCTGCGCGCCGGCGGGCGATGGCGCGACTCCGCTCAGGGTGATGCTGTCATTGCCCTGCTGCATGCGAATGCCGTCGAGCCCGCTCTGGCTGAGCACGTGACGGCCGGCCTGCGACGCATAGGTCGAGGGCACCACCTCCACGGTGTAGCGCCCGATGCTGTTGCCGTCGGCGTCGATCGCGACCACGGTGGTATGGCCAGGTGCCACGCCGAACACGAACAGGCTGGTCGGACTGGCTGCGCGAACCTCGGCGACTTTCGGATCGGCGGCGAAGATGTTGGCGGCGTGCGCCGACAGGGCGAGCAGCCGGCCTGAGCCTGCCTCGATGACAACATGGTGGGCGTCTCTCGGCACTGCCTGGCCTGGTGCGGCCGGCGTGCACAGGAGTGTTGCCACCAGGAGGCAGAAAAGGATCGTGACGGCGCGGCGCACCATCAGAAGTGGGTGTCCTTGGGATCACCGCTGCCGTTGAAGACGTGCAGAGTCGTGCTGACAATGGTCTGGTTGCGCGCCAACGCCGGCGAGACGTCGCCGCCCCAGGTCAGGCTGGCAGGTTGCCGGCTGCCGGCGCATTCGGACAGCGGACACACCGACAGCGAAAGCCTTCCCAGCCGCGCCGCCAGCGAGATGCGTTCGGCCTGGTCGGGTGTCGCCTCGATGGTGACCGTCCGCGAGGCGGCGCTGCCGCTGGTCGGAAGCTCGCCGCGCACGATGTCCTGGTCGGTTGCAATGATGCGCAGGCCGCTCAGTACCGTCTCCGCGGCCATGTGATGGCTACTCGACACACCCGGATCGTCGAGGGTCTGGGTCAGGATGAGATCGACATAGTCGCCGGGCCAGACCAATCCGGCGATGCCGCTCACCGCATCGACGCCAATGCTGACGGCGCGCTTGCCGGGCGACAGCACGGCCGCGAGATAACCGTGGTCGCCCGGCCTGACCACGTCCTGTGGAAACAACAGGCCGCCAGCCGGGATCGTGACGCGCAGCAGGGCGCCGGCGAGGCCCTGGCGCGCAGCGATGGAATCTGTCAGCGCATTCGGCGCCACGCTTGCGACGGGAAATTGCCTCGAGGCGAAATCCTCCGCGCGCACCAGCTGGCCGGCATGGATCAGGTGCGCCGCCACCAGGACGCTGGTTTCTGCCTGCACGACCGGAGCGGACGCCACGGCCGGATGATCGTTCGACATCAGTGAGATTGCGACGGCGCCGAAGCCGCCGATGCTCAGCAGCATGAAGACGACCAGGATGACGCGCGTGAGCATGGCCTCAGTGCCCGACGATCTGCGTCATGGTGCCGAGCGCGATGGCGACGGCGTATGGCAGCGGGCCGCGACGATGAACACGCCAGAGTTCCGCGCGTATGGCGCGACGGACGAGATGTCGCGGACGGACCGGCTGTGGTTGCGGGAGAACCTTGCCTGCGAAGACATACAGGATGGCGAGCATGCCGCCGACCATGCTGATTGAGATCAGCAACACCGGGACTTCATGCGGTGTCACGACCAGGGAGATGGCGGCGAGCAGCTTCACGTCGCCGCCGCCCAGCAGGCCCTTGCGCCAGGCCAGAGTCGCAGCCAGGAAGATCATCGTCGCGATCCACAGCGACGGCGCGATGGTGTGCGCCAGTGCCGCGCGCAGACAGCCGAGCGCTGCCAGGGAGGCGGGGACGCCATTCGGGATCGTCCGGCCGACCACGTCGTGAAGTGCAGCGTAGGCGAGCAGCAGCACGCACACGCACGGGATCATGGCAAGAGCATCCAAAGCGTTCAAAATATGTCATTCCGACGAGTGCTGGACGTCGACTTCCGGCGACACCGTCCGGCATCGCCGTAAGGGCGATTCAGAACTTCGCGCCGATAGCGACGAAAGCGGCGTCCATCTTGCTTCCGAGAGTCGTGAAGGCGGTTACCAGGACGGTAGCCAGCACACCGGCGATGATCGCGTATTCGAGCGCGGTGACGCCGCGGCGGTCAACGCCAAGACCGATGCAGGCGCGGAGGAGATTCAACATGGAAACTGTCCTGTCTTAGAGAGTTGCAATCGCGGTCGCATGGGGCATCGGGGCCGGCGACGATGGCAGGCCGGCAACCCGCAGACGCAATCTGACAAAGACTCGTTTCGGAAAAGTAAATTTCGGAGACAGGGTTCTCGATGGTGCCTGCGGAGCCTGGACCCACAGCTACGCGCGCCGGAGGTTAATGACTGGTTAACGCCCGACGAGCGTGACCTGGCAGTCGTGCGCGATCCCAGGTGCAACTCAGCAGGAGCACGGCGGGGGCGACGAGGGCGGCCAGTTGGACGTGAAGGTGACCGACGATCGGGGCCAGGCCGGGGAGCATCCAGCAGGCGGCCATCACGGTCGCGGACCAGGGTGGATAGAAGCCGCGGCGACCGTGGCGGACCAGCCAGCAGAGTGCCGCGAGAATGAAGACGAAGTCGTAGAACAGCGAGAACGGCGCCGCGATCACGGATGCGGCGAGCAGCCCGGCGGCGCGCAGCGGCAGCGCCGCCTGGCGCCGCCAGAGCATCGCCACCGCACCAACCGCCAGTGCCGTTGCGATCGCCTGCGCCACGGATGCGACGATGCGTGGGGCGCCCGCCGAGCGAAAGGCGCCGTACGGCATGACCAGCGCGCTATGCGAGGCGACCAGCTCAGCCCGGAAGTCCGGCTGGCAACTTGAGAGATAGACAAGGTAGGCGTTCCAGATCGCCGGGCTGAACAGCCAGGTCGAGAGCGCGCAGATCAGCACCGTGCCGGCTGCAGCCGCGGCAAACGCACGCCAATGACCGCCGGCCACGAAGGCCACCGGGACCAGCAGGGCATACTGGGGCTTGCAGGCAAGGCAGGCGACAAGCAGGCCGGCAAGCAGTGGCCGTCGCTCCAGGAGAAGCAGGGCCCCGGCAAACAGTCCGGCGGTGAAGAACGAGTTCTGGCCCAGCAGCAGCACCCAGGGGACGGCGGGGAATGCCAGCAGGCCGGCGATACACCGGCGCCAGGGCAAATCGAGGATTGCTCGCAGGACCGCAAGGCCGCCGACCAGCGTCACCGCCTCGAATGCCAGGAAGGCAGCAGGCAGGGGCAGCCGGCCGAGGACGCCGCACACCAGCAGAAAGGGCGGCGGGTAGAGGAAATACTCGTATGGGGTGCCGGGACCGAGCGCCGCCTGCTCGGCGGCATGATGGGCAACGCGGCTATAGGCGGCGAGGGCGTGGCCGCTGTCTGCCAGCACTCCGGCTGCATAGAAGCTGACGAAATCCAGCGAGCCGGGATGCTGGAGCGGGACGATCCAGCCACGTGCCCCGGCGAACAGGAAGGCGAAGACGATGGTTTGCATCCAGAGCAGGATCGCGACCCGGCGACGCAAGGCGGGGGTGGCCAGCCAGTCGCCGGTCGCGGCGTGCTCCCGCGTGCGCTGGATCGCCTCCGCGGACCGCCTCGCAAGGAGCGCAAGACGGCCTGGATCAGCCTGAGACCCGACGCCCATGCCTTGTCCTCCCGCGGCCCGACCGGTGCCGAGCCCTGGCAGGCGGGTCGGGGGCCGCAGGATGATGGCGAGATGTTTCTAAAGCGTTAGCGACCCTGCTCGGCGCTCGGAAGCGGGCCTCTCAGGTCGCGGTGGCGCGAGATGCCTCGATGGCGGCATCGACCGGGTCGTGCAGCATGCGTCCGACTGCTCCGGCCACCATGGCTCCGGCAATCGGCGCCACCCAGAACAGCCAGAGTTGGCCGAGATACTCGCCGCCGGCGAACAGGGCGGGGCCGGTGCTGCGGGCGGGGTTGACGGACGTGTTGGTGATCGGGATCGAGATCAGGTGGATCAGGGTCAGGGCGAAGCCGATCGGGATGCCGGCGAAACCGACCGCCGCACCCTTCGAGGTGGTCCCGATAATGATCATCAGAAAGAAGAAGGTGAGCAGGAACTCGGCGAGCAGGCAGGCGCCGAGGGAGTAGTGCCCCGGGCTGAGATCGCCGTATCCGTTGGAGGCGAATCCCGCCGGCAGCCAGTCGGGCTTGCCGCTGGCGATGATCCACAGCGCGCTGGAGGCCAGGATCGCGCCGATCACCTGAACGACGATGTAGGGGCCGACGTGCTTGCCCGCACACCGGCCGGCGGACCACAGGCCAAGGGTCACGGCGGGATTGAAATGGCCGCCGGAGATGTGGCCGACCGCGTAGGCCATGGACAGGACGGTGAGGCCGAAGGCGAAGGCGACGCCGAGGAAGCCGATGCCGAGATGCGGGAATGCGGCGGAGACGACGGCGCTGCCGCAGCCGCCGAAGACAAGCCAGAAAGTCCCGATGAATTCGGCAGCCAGACGCCGTTGCATGTCGTTCTTCATGACGCGGCCCCTACAGGATGAGCGAAGTCTAATATTTCGGACAGAATCTATCCATAAAATTCGACCGGGCGGCGGGATCCTCTCTCATTCGGCAATAGCACGCGTACTCCACAACCAGAACGTGCACCAATCGTGATTGACTAGATATGGTGCGACGCGCAGGGAAGGTCGCTATATATAGCCGTCTCCTCCGGCGAGTCGGGGCGGTTGATCAGTTCTTGGAGTGCCTGATGGACGGACATCTTGCGACGCGACTGCCCCTGGCGGACGACCAGGCCGACTTCTCGCTGGCCCGCCTGGACGGGGCTTTCGGTGAGCAGAAGCTGCCCGGGCGGAAGCTGGACCGGGGGATGGGCGAGGCGGTCGGACGGCGTACGGTGTTCAGGCCGGGCGATGCAGAGGATTTCGCCCGGGTGGCGGATCGCGTGGCGGCCGGGAACACCGCGCTGGTGGACCATGTCAGCGCATTCGAGCGGGCGCAGCTGCGCAATGCCATCGCTACCGGGGCATTGCTGACGTCCGGACGGCATCTGCAGCATGGCGACGCCGAGCAGCCTGGCCGCAACATGGAGGTGTTCACCAACTGCGCCACGGCGATCACCTCGTTCGCCAAGTTCTACCTGCTGCTGAATGGCTCCGGCGTAGGCCGCGCCTACGACGACGAGTTGTGCGCGGTCGACTGGGGACAGGCGCCGACACTGCTGCTGCATCTTTCGCCGGAGCATCCGGACTTTCCGCGCGACCGGTCCGGGCTGCACCGCTTCGGCGTCGAGATGCAGTTGCTGCCCTGGGGGATGGGGCCGGAGGATTTCGACGGCGCCGCAGAGGCGCAGGTGCGCGCCGTCCTTGACGCCGGGGTGCTGACGGACCTCGCGCAGGCGCCGGCCGGCGCGGTGCACCACCGGATCGCGGATAGCCGCGAGGGATGGGCCAAGGCGGTCGAGATCCTGGAGGCGATGGCGTTCCGGCGCCAGGCGGATCGCACCCTGGTGCTCGACCTGTCCATCATCCGGCGGGCCGGCAGTCCGATCGCCGGCATGCAGGGACGTCCGGCCTCCGGGCCGATCTCGCTGCTGCGCGGGCTGATGAACATCCGGCGTCATGTGATCGAGCCGGCGCGGGATGACAGCGGCGGCAGCAGGCTGCAGCCCTGGGAGCAGGCGCTGCTGGTCGATCACCATCTTTCTGTCGAGGTGCAGGTGGGCGGCGCACGGCGGGCGGCGCGCATGGCGACGAAGTCGTGGCGCGATCCCGGCGTGCTCGGCTTCGTGCGCTCGAAGTCCGAGGGCGGGCTGTGGACCGCCAACCACTCCGTCATGGTGGACCGCACCTTCTGGTCGTTGCTGGAGGGATCCGGGCAAGGCGACCTCGCCGTTCATGCCCGCGCGGTGTTCGACGAGGTGACCCGCTGCGCCTACGTCAACGGCGAGCCTGGCTTCATCAACGGTGACCTGCTGGAGGACCACCGCACCGGCACCGCCTGGGCCAAGCCGGTGCACGAGGATGGCCGCGACTTCGCCTCGCAGCGCTACCAGGCTGATGCAGCGGCGGACCTGCTGGCGGAGCTGTCGCGCCGGGCCAGCCGGGCGCGGTTTCCGGTGACCACCAATCCGTGCGGCGAGATCACCCTGCATGTGACGGGCGGCTATTGCGTGATCGCGGATTTCGCGCCTGCGCTGGCCTGCCCGGTCGGTCTCGGGGATTTCGCGCCGGGGCAGCCGACGGACGAGGTTGCCGGATTGTGGGACGCGCGGGTGGCGGACTCCGTCAGGCTGGGCGTGCGGTTCCTGCTGCGGGCCAACCGGATGGATGCGCTCTATGCGGAGGAAGTGGCGCGCACCAACCGCATCGGTATCGGCCCGACCGGGCTGCACGAATGGGCCTGGGTGCGGTTTGGCCTGAGCTTCCGCGATCTGCTGGACGAGGAGCGTGCCGCGCCGTTCTGGCGCATGCTGGAGGAACTGTCCGGGATCGCCAAGGCGGAGGCGAACGCCTATGCCGCCGAGCTCGGGACCACGCGCCCGGTCACGGTGACGACGGTGAAGCCGGCCGGCACGACCTCGAAGCTGTTCGGCCTGACCGAAGGGGCGCATCTGCCGGCGCGCCGGCAGTACCTGCGCTGGGTGCAGTTCCGCGGCACCCGCGATGCCGGGGCGGAGAGTGGCAACTGGCTGGAGGGCACCGATCCGCTGCTTCCGGAATACGAGCAGCGTGGCTATCCGGTGCGCACGCTGCGTTCGTTTCCGGGCATGAGCATCGTCGGTTTCCCGACGGTATCATTGATCCAGCGGCTCGGGCTGGGTGACGCTCTGGTGACGGCGCCGGAGGCATCGCCGGCGGAGCAGTATCAGTGGCTGCGCCTGCTGGAGCGCCACTGGATCGGAGCGGAGCAGGGCAACCAGGTCTCCTATACGCTCAAGATCTATACCGACCAGACGGATCTTGCCGCGTTCCGCGACATCGTGCTGCGCGAGCAGCCGCTGGTTCGTTGCTGCTCGATCCTGCCGAGCCGGCCGGACAACGAGCTTGGCTATGAATACCTGCCCGAGGAGGAGGTCTCCGCGGCACGGTTTGCGGCGATCGCCGATGGGATCCATGACGAGGCGGCCCAGGAGGTGGTGGACTGGGCCCACCTGCAATGTGCCAGCGGCGCCTGTCCGATCTGATTGTCTGCGAGCACCCGGATGCGGGTTGCGATACAATCGGCAACGTGCATCCGGCACCGTCTTGCTGCTTATGTCCGCCGGTCCGGCTGCGCGGCTGGAGACGAGGCTGACGGTATGGGCCGATAGCCGGACGGAAGGGCGGTCGATCCTCAGATGGACAAGCGGATAGGCCGGGACGCGCAGACGGGCCGGAACGAGCAGACTGGCCGGAACGAGCAGACTGGCCGGAACGAGCAGACTGGCCGGGGCGAACAGGCTGGCCAGGACGGGCGACATGCGACCGCATTGCTGGACCGCCAGCCGGTTCGGCAGGCTGCCTGGCGGCGGCCGGTGCTGCTGGTGGCGGTACTGCTGCTGTCGGCCCTGGCAGTGTGGTGGTTTGCCGTCGGGCGGGCGCCATCGGGGCAGCCAGCGGGTCATGCAACCAGGGTTGCGGCACAGCCCGTAGGGGCCGCGACCATCGCCACCGGCGCGCTTCCGGTGACGCTGACCGGGCTCGGCACGGTCACCCCGCTTGCGACAATCACCGTGCAGACGCAGATCAACGGCTACCTGATGTCGGTCGGATTCCACGAGGGCCAGCTCGTGCAGAAGGGTGACTTCCTGGCCCAGATCGATCCGCGCCTCTACCAGGCGGCAGTCGAGCAGGACGAGGGAACGCTGGGGCACGACACCGGCCTGCTGCACCAGGCGATCTCGGATCTCGCGCGCTACAAACTGCTGCTGGCGCAGCACAGCATCGCGGTGCAGCAGGAGGTCGACCAGGAATACCTGGTCGAGCAGTATCGCGGCACGGTGCTGGCCGACCAGGGAGCGCTCGCGACGGCCCAGGTCAACCTCGCCTACTGCCGTATCACCGCGCCGGTTACCGGACGCGTCGGACTGCGGCTGATCGATCCTGGCAACTACGTGCAGACATCGAGCACCACCGGGCTGGTGGTGCTGACCCAGCTGCAGCCGATCTCGGTCATCTTCGTGCTGCCGGAAGATGATCTTTCCGCCGTGTGGGAGGAGCTCCACGCCGGCCATACGCTGTCGGTGACTGCCTTCAACCGCACCGACCAGACGGCGATCGCTACCGGCACGCTCGACAGCGTCGATAACGAGGTCGACACCACCACCGGCACGGTGAAGCTGCGCGCCAATTTCGCCAATACCGACCAGTCGCTGTTCCCGAACGAGTTCGTGAATGCCGAACTCCTGGTGAACACGCTTTCGAACGTGGTGCTGGCGCCGGTGGCCGCCGTGCAGCACGGCGCGCCCGGGGATTTCGTCTACCTGATCAAGCCGGACAAGACCGTCGCGGTCACGGTGGTCAAGACCGGCGTCACCAGCGACGACAAGGTGCAGGTCCTGACCGGCCTCAAGGCCGGCGACCAGGTGGTGGTCGACGGCGCCGACCGGTTGCGCGACGGCGCGCATGTCCGCGTTACGGCCGATAGCGCCAACCCGTCGTCCGACGTCGATCCGGCAAACGCCAACCCGGGTCCCGGTGCGCCCCCCGGCGAGCAGCCGGCGCCGGCGACCCCGCAGGCACCCGGCCATCGCGGGCACCACAGGCACGACGCCGGCGATGCGGGTGGGGGCTCCGGTGGCCAGGCTTCAGGTGGCCAGTAGACGGTTGGGACAGCGAGTCCGAGGCCTGCAGCCGTGAGCCCGTCGCGCCTGTTCATCCTGCGGCCGGTGGCGACCACGCTGCTGATGGTGGCGATCCTGCTGATCGGCATCGTCGGCTACCAGTTCCTGCCGATCTCGGCGCTGCCGCAGGTGGATTATCCGACCATCCAGGTCTCCACCTTCTACCCCGGCGCCAGTCCGATCGTGATGACGACGGCGGTGACGGCGCCGCTGGAGCGGCAATTCGGCGAGATGCCCGGGCTGTCGCAGATGAGTTCGAGCAGTTCGGCCGGCGCCTCGGTGATCACGCTGCAGTTCGATCTCAGCCTCTCGCTGGATGTCGCCGAGCAGGAGGTGCAGGCAGCGATCAACGCCTCGACCAGCCTGCTGCCGACGGGCCTGCCGGCACCGCCGGTCTATGCAAAGATCAACCCCGCCGATACGCCGGTGATGACGCTCGCCGTCACGTCCAAGACGCTATCGCTGACCGCGATCGAGGATCTGGCCGACGTGCGCATCGCCCAGAAGCTGTCGCAGCTGGACGGGGTCGGGCAGGTGTCCCTGGCCGGCGGCCAGCGTCCCGCGGTGCAGATCCGGGTCAATCCGCGCACCCTGGCGTCGCTGGGCATCGCGATCGACGATATCCGCACCGATATCACCAACCAGAACACCGACCTGCCGAAGGGCAATTTCGACGGGCCCTCGCAGGACAGCACGATCAACAACAACGACCAGCTGCAGAGCGCCGAGGAGTATCGGCGACTGATCGTCGCCTACAAGAACAACGCCCCGGTGCGGCTGTCCGACGTCGCGTCGGTGATCGAAGGAGCCGAGAACACCGAGCTGGCGGCCTGGGCGGACAAGACACCGGCGATCATCATCAACATCCAGCGCCAGCCGGGCTCGAACGTGATCGCCGTGGTCGGCGAGATCAAGGCGCTGCTGCCGAAACTGAGGCTGTCGCTGCCGGGCGCGCTGGACATAAGGGTCCTGTCCGACCAGACCATCACCATCCGCGCCTCGGTCCGCGACGTCGAGTTCGAGCTTGGCCTCTCGGTCGTGCTGGTGGTGCTGGTGATCTTCGTGTTCCTGCGCAACCTGCCGGCGACGCTGATCCCGTCGCTTTCGGTGCCGCTGTCGCTGGTCGGCACCCTGGCCGGCATGTACCTGTTTGGTTTCTCGCTCGACACGCTGTCGCTGATGTCGCTCACCATCGCCACCGGCTTCGTGGTCGACGATGCCATCGTCATGATCGAGAACATCTCCCGCTACGTCGAGGAGGGGAGTTCGCCGCTGGAGGCGGCGCTGCGCGGCTCCAGCGAGATCGGCTTCACCATCATCTCGCTGACGGTCTCGCTGATCGCGGTGCTGATCCCGCTGCTGTTCATGAGCGACGTGGTCGGCCGGTTGTTCCACGAATTCGCCGTCACGCTCGCCACCACCATCATCCTCTCGGCCGTGGTGTCATTGACGCTGGTGCCGATGCTATGCGCGCTGCTGGTGAAGCACCGTCCGCAGGGCGCCCGCACCCGGATCGACCTTGCAGCCGAGCGCGGCTTCGACTGGCTGATCGGCCGCTACGACCGCGCCCTTGGCTGGGTGCTGAAGCACCAGGGCCTGACGCTGCTGGTGGCGACCCTGACCCTGGTGCTGACCTGCATCCAGTATATCGAGATTCCGAAGGGGTTCTTCCCGCAGCAGGATACCGGCGCCATCCAGGGCGTGACCGTGGCGGCGCAGGATATCTCGTTCGGATCGATGGCAGCGCAGCAGCAGCGCCTGGCCGACATCATCCTGCGCGACCCGGACGTCGCGAACCTGTCCTCGTTCATCGGCGTCGATGGCACCAACAAGACGCTCAACAGCGGGCGGATGCTGATCACGCTGAAGCCGTTCGACCAGCGCACCGATACCGCGAACCAGATCATCGCGCGGCTGAACCAGGCCACGCAGTCGCTCGCGTCGATATCGGTTGCGCTGCAGCCGGTGCAGAACCTGACCATCGACAGTACGGTCGGGCGGGCACAGTACCTGTTCTTCCTGGAGAACCCGAACGGCGCGCTGTTCTCGACCTGGGCGCCGCGCCTGGTCGAGCGGCTGGCGCAGAATCCGCTGTTTCACGACGTATCGAGCGATCTGTCCGCCAACGGCCGCCAGTTGCAGATGACGATCGACCGGCAGACCGCCGCGCGCTTCGGGATCACGCCCGCTTCGATAGACAACGCGTTGTACGACGCCTTCGGGCAGCGGATCGCCTCGACACTGTATACGCAGTCGAACCAGTACCGGGTCATTCTCAATGCGGACATGCGCGACGTGCGCAGCCTGCGCAACGCGTTGGCGGCAATCTACCTGCCGTCCTCCACCTCGACCGCAACCGGCGGCGTGGCACCGGCCCAGGTGCCGCTGGGTGCGCTGGTCAGCGTGTCGGAAACCAGCGGGGCGCTGCAGATCGAGCATCTCGGGCAGTTCCCGACGATCTCGATCTCCTTCAACCTCGCGCCGAACGCGTCGCTGGACAAGGTTGTCGCCGCCATCGAGCAGGCCAAGCAGGATATCGGGCTGCCGGCGACCTTCAGCACCGCCTACCAGGGTGTGCTGTCGGCGTTCCAGAACTCGCTGGGCAACGAGCTGCTGCTGATCCTGGCTGCCGTGGTTGCGGTCTATATCGTGCTCGGCGTGCTGTACGAGAGCTTCCTGCACCCGCTCACCATCCTGTCGACGCTGCCATCGGCCGGCGTCGGGGCGCTGCTGTTCCTGCGACTGGGGGGCTACGATCTCGATATCATCGGCATCATCGGCATCATCCTGCTGATCGGCATCGTGAAGAAGAACGCGATCATGATCATCGACTTCGCGCTCGAGGCCGAGCGGGTAGAGGGCAAGCCACCGGTCGAGGCCATCCACCAGGCCTGCCTGCTGCGGTTCCGGCCGATCCTGATGACCACCCTGGCTGCGATGTTCGGCGCCATGCCGCTGATGCTGGCGACCGGAGCCGGGTCCGAACTGCGTCGGCCGCTCGGCATCTGCATCGTCGGCGGCCTGCTGGCGAGCCAGTTGCTGACCCTGTTCACCACGCCGGTCATCTACCTGGCGGTGGATCGCATGGGAGTGCGGCTGTTCGGGCTGCACGCCAATCGGAATACCGGCGAGGTTGCGGCGGAATGAGCGGTCGCGGCAGGCTGTGGGCTGCGCCTGCATGAACATCTCCGCCCCGTTCATCTCGCGGCCCGTCGCCACCACGCTGCTCACCATCGCGATCACGCTCGCCGGGCTGCTCGGCTACGCCAAGCTGCCGGTGTCGCCGCTGCCGCAGATCGATTTCCCGACCATCATGGTGAATGCGCAGCTGCCCGGCGCCAGTCCGGAAGTGGTCGCCACCAGCCTGGCGGCACCGCTGGAGCGGCATCTCGGGCAGATCGCGGACGTCACCGAGATGACATCGCAGAGCCAGACCGGGCAGGTGCGCATCACCCTGCAGTTCGGCCTGAGCCGCGACATCAACGGCGCCGCACGCGACGTGCAGGCCGGGATCAACGCGGCGCAGGCCGACCTGCCGACGAACCTGCTGTCGCAGCCGACCTATCGCCTGGTCAACCCGGCCGACGCGCCGATCCTGATCCTGGCGCTCACCTCGAAGACCCTGACCCGCGGACAGATGTACGACAGCGCCAGCACGGTGATGCAGCAGCAGCTGTCACAGCTGTCCGGCATCGGCCAGGTGGTGATCAGCGGCGCCGCGCTGCCGGCGGTGCGTGTCGAGCTCGATCCGCTGGAGCTGTTCCACTACGGGATCGGGCTCGAGGATATTCGTTCGGCGCTGACCAACTCGAACGCCAACACGCCCAAGGGCAGCATCGATCTTGGCGGCCATCGCTGGCAGATCGCCGACAACGACCAGTCCAACCACGCGGACGACTACCGGCCGATGGTGGTCGCGTATCGCAACGGCGACGCGGTGCGGCTGTCGGACGTGGCGCAGGTGACAGACTCCGTGCAGGACGTGCGCAACCTCGGCCTTGCGGACGGCAAGCCGGCGGTGCTGGTGATCCTGTTCCGCCAGCCCGGCGCCAACATCATCTCGACAATCGACGGCGTGCGCGCCGCGGTGCCGAAGCTGCGGGCGGCGCTGCCGAGCGACCTCGACATCACGTTCGCGATCGACCGCTCGACCACAATACGGGCGTCACTGGCGGACACCCAGCGTACCCTGATCATCGCGGTGCTGCTGGTGATCGCAGTGGTGTACGTGTTCCTGCGCAGCGGCCGCGCGACGCTGATCCCGGCGATCGCCGTGCCGGTCTCGATCATTGGCACCTTCGGGGTGATGTACCTGTTCGGCTATTCGCTGGACAACCTGTCGCTGATGGCGCTGACGATTGCCACCGGCTTCGTGGTCGACGATGCGATCGTGGTGCTGGAGAACATCTCGCGGCACTTGGAGGACGGCATGCCGCGCGTGCAGGCGGCGCTGATCGGGGCGCGCGACGTCGGTTTTACCGTGGTGTCGATCACGCTCTCGCTGATCGCGGTGTTCCTGCCGATCCTGCTGATGGGCGGAATCGTCGGCCGCCTGTTCCGCGAATTCGCGGTCACGCTGTCGGTGGCCATCCTGGTGTCGATGCTGATCTCGCTCACCACGACACCGATGATGTGCGCGCTGTTCCTGCGTCCGGAGAAAGTCCGGGAGGCGGCGGGCACGACGGCACTGGACAGGCTGCGCAACCGCAGCCTGTTCCAGCGGGTGCAGGACGGCTATGCGCGGGTGCTTGCCGTGGCCCTCGACCATCCGGTGCTGGTCCTGTTGCTGCTGGCGGGGACGGTCGCGCTGAACGTCTGGTTGCTGGTAGTCATCCCGAAGGGGTTCTTTCCGGAGCAGGATACCGGACGGCTGATGGGCTCGCTGCAGGCGGACCAGTCGATCTCGTTCCAGCTGATGAGCAAGAAGTTCACCCAGATGATGTCGATCGTGCAGCACGACCCGGCGGTGCAGGACGTGGTCGGCACCACCGGGCAGGGCAGCGGCGGCGCTTCGTCGCAGACCAATACCGCCACGGTCTATGTCTCGCTGAAGCCGCTCGCCCAGCGCGACCGCATGCCTCAGGTCCTGGCCGGGCTGCGGCGGGAGCTTGGCCATGTTCCGGGCGGCAGGCTCTACATGCAGGCGGTGCAGGACATCCGGGTCGGCGGGCGCCAGAGCAACGCCGCCTACCAGTACACGCTGCTCGGCGACAACAGCGACGAGGTCAACGAATGGGGCCCGAAGCTGCTGGCGGCGCTGCAGCATGGCCATGTGCTGGTCGATGTCAGCTCGGACCAGCAGCAGGGTGGGCTGGAAACCAATATCGTGGTCGACCGGGCGACGGCGTCGCGGCTCGACCTCACGATGTACCAGGTGGACAACACGCTCTACGACGCCTTCGGCCAGCGCTCGGTGTCGACCATCTACGACGCCGAGAACCAGTATCACGTGGTGATGGAGGTGGCGCCGCAATACTGGCAGCGGCCGTCGATCCTCGGGCAGATCTGGATCAGCACGTCCGGCGCCCAGGCGAGCGGGTCGGAGACGACGGCGCTGTCGGGCGGATCGGTCTCGGCGGGGAGTGCCACCGGGATCACCACGGCCTCGGTGGTCTCCGTGCCGGCGGTCTCGGCCTCGCGGTCCTCGAGCGCCGACGGGGCCACCAACAGGTCCGCCGTGTTGACCAACAACACCGTCTCGCTGTCGATCGTGGCGAGTGCTGCGGGAAGCAACGGCAACTCCGCCAGCAGCAGCGCGAGCGCCACGAGCAGCAGCAGCGGCACCACCAGCAACGGGACATCGAGCAGCAGCACGTCGAGCAGCAGCACCACCGGCAGCAGCTCCAGCAGCAGCACCGCCGCCAACAACGCGGTTCGCACGGCGGCGCAGGCCTCGCTGACCAGCACCGGCAACGGCAGCTCGTCCTCGGCCTCGGCGGTCTCGACCTCGGCCGAGACGATGATCCCGCTTTCGGCGGTGGCGCATTCGATCGCCGACCACACGCCGCTCGCCGTAAACCACCAGAGCCAGTACGTGGCGACGACGATCTCGTTCAACCTGGCACCGGGCAAGTCGCTCAGCGACGCCACCGACGAGATCCAGAAGGCCGTGCAGTCGATCCGCTTGCCGGGGGATCTCACGGTGGGCTTCGCCGGCACCGCGCTGACCTACCAGCAATCGCTGAAGTCGGAGCCGATCCTGGTGCTGGCGGCGCTGACCGCGATCTACATCGTCCTCGGCGTGCTTTACGAAAGCTTCATCCACCCGCTGACGATCCTGTCGACGATCCCGTCCGCCGGCGTCGGCGCGGTGCTGGCGCTGATGCTGTTCGGGATCCCGTTCACCATCATCGCGCTGATCGGGATGATCCTGCTGATCGGCATCGTGAAGAAGAATGCGATCCTGATGATCGACTTCGCACTCGCCGCCGAGCGCGAGGACGGAATGGATAGCCGGGAGGCGATCTTCCAGGCGGCCGTGTTGCGGTTCCGGCCCATCATGATGACGACCTGCGCGGCACTGCTCGGCGCACTGCCGCTGTGCTTCAGCTTCGGCGAGGGGAGCGAACTGCGGCAACCACTCGGGATCTCCATCGTCGGCGGGCTGATCGTCAGCCAGGCGCTGACGCTGTTCACCACCCCGGTGGTCTATCTGGCGCTGGACCGGCTGCGGCTGCGTGGACGCCGCAGCGATACGCGGCAGCTTCCGGCGCAATGACTCCTGTTCGGTATCAACACGAGTTCGATCTGTAGCACTGAACAGACAAGTTCTGTTTGTCTGGCACAGGCCTGTGCAAGACATCGTCGGGATGGACATACGCGCATTAGCTCCATCTGTGATCCTGTTCTCGATATTAAGATGATTTGGTGAACTTCGGTTCATCGATTTAGCTGTTGAGAAGCCGGGTTGGTTCCATTAACAGTCTTTTTGCGACGCCTACCAGCTTCCGCAAACAGAAAATTGGAACAGTATCATGGCTGGTGTCACCGTCTCCGGAGGCTCGGGCGAAACTATTACATTACCGTTTGCATCGGGACAGAACGCCCTGCTGGCGCAGGGGCTTGCCGATGCTTTGACGAAATCGATCAACTCGGGAGCGCTGTCGGCGGTGACCTACACCGGCGCAAGCCTGCCGCCGGTCACGCCAGGGGTCCAGGAGGAAGTCGTCATCAAGGCGAGCGGGCCGTTGTCATTGCCGAGCGAGGCAGTCGCGCTGGTCGATGTTGCTGCCAATTCGGTGGTGTTCGGCGGCGGCGCGTTGAATGAGACCGTATTGGCTGGTTCCGGCGCGCTCACCTTCTTCACGGAGGGCGGGTCGGGAACGATCGTGACCGGCGACGGGAACAACCGCATCATCGAAAGCGGGAGCGGACCCTGGAACATCGCGACCGGGGCAGGCAACGACTTCATCTCTGTCGCGGGCGGTCTCAACACCGTCTCCGCCGGGACAGGTGACAACACGATCCTGCTCAACGGCGGTGACAACCTGATCAACTCGACCGGCAACGACACGATCTCCGCAAATTCGGGTAGCGATACGATTGCCGCCAGCGGCGGCAGCCCGGTCCGGGTCAGCGCGACCGGGGCCGATCTCACCTTCATCGGCGGTGCCGGGGCTGCGACAGTCCTTGGCGGAGCCGGCTCGGATACCGTATTTGCCGTTGCGGGTGGGTATTTCCAGGGCGGAACGGCCGGCAACAACCTGATCGTCGGCGGCAGCGGACCAACCACCATCCTTGGCGGCGGCAGCGGCGATGTGCTGGATGCGACCGGAAGCGGGGGCACCAGCCTGTATGCCGCAGGAGGTAACGAGACGCTCGACGGATCGCTCTCCTCGGGCAACGACCTGCTGCAGGCCGGCGGCGGATCCGATCAAGTGACCGGCGGCTATGGCACCGACACCCTGATCGGCGGTAGCGGCACCGTCACCATGCAGGGCGGGCTCGGCAAGGACGTCTTCCAGTTCATCAAGGGCGATGCCTCGAACGCCCTGATCGTCGACTTCTCCGGCGCCAAGGGTGACAGCCTCAACCTCAAGGGCTTCGGCAGCAGCGAGGTGAGCTACGCCTTGCAGCATGTCCAGTACAGCGCGACCGGCGCCGTCGTCACGCTTTCGGACAACACAAAGATCACCTTGACCAACGTCACCGACTTGACCAAGAGCAATTTCTCCTGATCAGGAGCTAGGGGAATGGACGGCGGTGGCGCTTCGGCTACCGCCGGAACTGCCTGTTTCGGCCGAGCCGATCCGGTGGAGAGCGCACTTGTCACCGGATGGCTGGTCGCGCCGGGCGATGGGGTGGTGGATGCCTTCATCGACGGTGAGGGCGCCGGAAGTGCGATGGTGTCATCAGGATCTGGCGACGCTGCACTTGCAGATGGCACGCGGCGCTTCAGCTATCAGATCCCCTGGAATTTCCAGGATGGGCGCTCGCACGTCCTGTCCCTGGTGCTGGGCGACGGGACTGCGATCGAATGCCCGACTCGTGGCGGCGTGACGCGCTCCAACATTCGCTTCCGCTTCGAGCAGCCACCCGACACGCAGGCTCGGGGCAAGGATCTCGACCAGGAGAGGCGGGTTGCGGCGGATGCGGGACAGGACGGCAACGCCGGCCTTGCTGATCCGCTCTCCGGGAGCATCATCACCGGGTGGGCAGTTTCGAGGCAGGCGCCGGAAGAGACGGTGCGGCTACGTGTGTTTGTCGATGGCAACGCCGCCGGCATCGCAGCTTGCGACCGTCCGCATCGGGCTCTGCGTGCGCTCGGGTTGCCGAACGAGATCGGCGGGTTCGAATTCGAGATCGGGCGCCGCTATATCGATGGGCTGACCCATTCGCTGGTCATCCTGTTCGAGGATGGCAGCACGCTTCCCTTCCTCGATGCGCAGGGGAAGACGCGGAACACAATCGACTTCACCATCAGGCCGCTGACCTCGATCGCAGGTGTCGTGGACGGCCTGCACGGGGACAGCATCAAGGGTTGGGCGGCGCGCCGGGATCTCCAGACCGGCGATCTCGAAGGCAGGCTGCGTATCGAGGTGCTGTGCAACGGGATCGGCGTGAGCGAGATCGTCGCCGACCTGCCGCGGCTGGATGTCGCGAGGGAGAATCGCTGCGATCCGGCGGTGGGCTTCGAGTTCAGGCTCCCGGCGCAATGCCGGAGCGGGGTGGAATTCGAGTTCGTGTTTCGCGTCCTGCCGGATGGCCAGGAACTGGCCGGCAGCCCGTTGGTGGTCAAGCATCGTCCGACCGAGAACGAGGGCGAGTTGCGGTCGCTGATGGAGACGGTCGAGGACCTCTGCGCCAAGACCTTCAAGCTGCAGCGCCAGCTCCATGCCATGCTGCCGGTCTCGGACGCCACCATCGACAACTACGACGGCTGGGCCCGGCGCAACCTTGCGCGGCTGCGTTCCCGTGTCGCCGGCGCTGCCACCCCGTGCGACGATCCGCCGCTGGTGTCGATCGTCATGCCGGTCCATCGCGCCAACCTCGCTTATCTGACCGCTGCGATCGCGTCCGTCTGCGCACAGACTTACCTGAACTGGGAGCTGATCATCGTCGACGACGGCAGCAGACAGACGGCACTGTCCGCCTGCCTGCGGACATATTCCGCAGCCGATCCTCGGATCGTCTGCGTGCTTGGCAGGCAGCATCGCGGCATCGGCGCAGCCAGCAACGTGGCGTTGCGGCGTGCCCTTGGCGCCTATGTGGTGATGTTCGGCCAGGAAGACCTGATGGTCGATGTCGCGCTCGAGGAGATGGTGCGGGAGGCGCTTAGGACCGGGGCAAAGGTCCTTTATTCGGACGAGGATGCGATCGACGAATTCGGCGGGCTCAGTGAGCCGAAGCTCAAGCCCGATTGGAACTACCGCCTGTTGCTCGGGAACAACTATATCGGCAGCCTGTTGATGATCGATCGGCCGCTGCTGATGCGGGCGGATCTGCTACGGACGAACTACGACGGGGCGCAGGAGCACGACCTGCTGCTCCGGCTGTGGGAAGCCTGCGAGCCCGGGCAGATCGGCCACCTGGCCGAGATCCTGTCACACCGGCGCACTGGTTCCGTGCTGTCGACTAGGCAACCGGAGGCGATCGAGGCGGGCCGGCGTGCGGTTGCAGACCATCTCGTGCGGCGCGGCTTCGCAGCGAGCGGTGTTGCCGCGCATCGCGGGGGCGCGGGCTACAGAATCAACTGGGGATACGCCGAAGAGCCTTCGGTCACCATCATCGTCCCGTTCAAGGACCAGGTGGCGACCACGCGTCGGTGTCTGGAGCGCCTGCTCAAGAATACCCGTTGGAGGGACTGGCGGATCGTGCTGGTCGATAACGGGTCGGTCACCCCGGCGGCGGCGGAATTCTGCCTGGAGGCAGCGCTGGATCCACACGTGGTCGTGCGGCAAGTGCGGGAGGCGTTCAACTACGCGCGCCTCAACAACATGATGGTACGGGAGTTCACGTCCGAATTCTACGTGTTCCTCAACAACGACGTGTTCGTCCAGCAGCCCGACTGGCTGCACATCCTGGTCGGAGAGGCGATGGCAGACCCGCGGGCGGCGATCGTCGGAGCCAAGCTGCTCTACCCGAACGGCACCGTACAGCATGCCGGTGTGATCCTGGGTGTCGGCGGGATAGCGGATCACGCCTTTCGCGGGCTTCCGGCGGATCATGGCGGATATCTTGGCCGGGCGCGTTGCGCGCAACGCTACTCGGCGGTGACCGGCGCCTGCATGCTGTGCCGGTCGGAGGCGTTTCTCGAAGCAGGTGGCTTCGACGAGCGGGAGCTCAAGGTCACCTTCAATGACGTCGACCTCTGTCTGAAGGTTGCGGCACTTGGCTGGCACGTACTCTGGACGCCGGACATGGTGGCCGAACACCATGAGTCACTCAGCCGGGGCGACGATATCTCCGCCGGCAAGGCGCCGCGTTTCTTCTACGAGAATCAGGTCATGCTCGAACGCTGGGGGGACCAGCTGACGGTCGACCCGTTCTACAACCCGCACTTCTCGCGCGATCACGGCATCTTCTCGGACCTGCGTTAGGCGGTCGCCTGCAATCTATCGGCCGCCGATGCGCACCGTCACGCCGCCGATCCCCGCAATGCTTCCCTCGAGCAGATCGCCGCGCTTGACGGCGCCCACTCCTGACGGCGTGCCGGTGAAGATCAGGTCGCCAGCTTCGAGCCGGACCAGGCGGGAGAGAAACACGATGGTTTCGGCAAGCGGCCAGATCATGTCGGAGAGGTCGCCCTGCTGCCGGAGTTCGCCGTTCACACGCAGGGTGATGGCGCCACGGCCGGGATCGTCGACATCGGACGTAGGCACCAGCAAGCCGATCGGCGCGGAGTGGTCGAAGCCCTTGGCCATATCCCAGGGGCGACCCTGCTTCTTGGCGATGGCCTGGAGGTCACGCCGGGTCATGTCCAGGCCAACACCGTAACCCCAGACATGATCGAGCGCCCCTTCGAGGAGGATGTCGCTGCCGCCGGAGCGTAGTGCCGCCACCAGCTCGATCTCGTGGTGCAGGTCGTCGGTGGCCGGCGGGTAGGGCATCTCGGTGATGCCCCGCGACAGGGCACCGGCGGGCAGGAGCGCGTCGGCGGGCTTGGAGAAGAAGAATGGCGGCTCGCGGTCGGGATCGGCGCCCATTTCGCGCGCGTGTTCCGCGTAGTTGCGTCCGACGCAGTAGACCCGGCGCACCGGGAAGGCGGCGCCGGTGGTGGTCGGCAGCAGGATGGCGGGCGGAGTGGGGATCATGTTGGGCTGGCTCATGCGCCCGAGCATACCAGATCGCCAGCCGAGGGCACCCGGGCGCGCTTGCTTTTGGCCGGCAACTTGGCCATATGCCGCATGCCGGTCGAACCGTGCCCTCAGGGTGTGGCTGGACCGGTAATTCGCACGCGGGGCGGCTCTGGTGTCCGTTTGGACAATGGCCCCGCGGAGGCACAACCAGAAGGAAAGGACACGCCGATGGCGATGCCCGACTATACTCTCCGCCAGCTGCTCGAGGCCGGTGTCCATTTCGGTCACCACACCCGCCGCTGGAACCCGCGGATGGCGCCGTACCTGTTCGGCATCCGCAACCAGGTCCACATCATCGACCTGCAGCAGACGGTGCCGATGCTGGATCGCGCCCTGCGCGCGGTCCGCGACACCGTGGCAAACGGCGGCCGCGTGCTGTTCGTCGGCACCAAGCGGGCGGCGTCCGAGCATGTGGCGGATGCGGCGAAGCGCTGCGGCCAGTACTACGTCAACCATCGCTGGCTCGGCGGCATGCTGACCAACTGGAAGACCATCACCGGCTCGATCAAGCGGCTGCGCCAGATCGAGGAGATGCTTTCCGGCGACACCCAGGGGCTGACCAAGAAGGAGATCCTGGAGATCACCCGCGACCAGGAGAAGCTGGAGCGCTCGCTGGGTGGCATCAAGGAGATGGGCGGCCTGCCGGACATCCTGTTCATCATCGACACCAACAAGGAGAAGCTGGCGGTCGAGGAAGCCAACAAGCTTGGCATTCCGGTGATCGCGGTGCTTGACAGCAATTCGGATCCGGCCGGCGTCACTTATCCGATCCCCGGCAACGACGATGCGATCCGTGCGATCACGATGTACTGCGACCTGATTGCCTCCGCGGTGCTGGACGGCATCAGCGCCGAGCTTGGCGCATCGGGCCAGGATTACGGCGGCGCCGAGGACCTGCCGATCGAGATGGCGCCCGAGGTGTCCGCATCCGAGTTGCAGGGCGAGATACCCGGCCAGGGCGAGGTGTCGGCTCCCGTCGCCGAGACCCATGCGGCTCCGGCGGAATAGTCCGGACTGCCTACCGGGAGCGGAACGCCTGGTGCGATCCGGTCCGTCCTGTTGATGCCGAAGTCACGCCCGGCCGGGTCAACGGCTGGGCGTGTTCCCTGCTTGAGGAGAGAGGCCGATGGCCGAGATCACCGCCGCCCTGGTGAAGGAACTGCGCGAAAAGACCGGCGCGGGCATGATGGACTGCAAGAAGGCGCTGAACGAGACCGGCGGCGACATCGAGCAGGCAGTCGACTGGTTGCGCAAGAAGGGCCTCGCTGCCGCTGCCAAGAAGTCCGGCCGGGTCGCCGCCGAGGGCCTCGTCGGTGTGGCATCCGGTCCGCGCATCGCGGCGATGGTCGAGGTCAATGCCGAAACCGACTTCGTAGCGCGCAACGAGAGCTTCCAGGCCTTCGTCGAGAGCGTGGCGCAGATCGCACTGCAGATCGGTGACGATATCGAGGCGATCAAGACCGCAATGCTGCCGACCGGTCGCAGCGTTGCCGACGAGATCACCCACCTGATCGCGACCATCGGCGAGAACATGTCACTGCGCCGGGCACGCGTGCTGACAGTACCGTCCGGCGTGGTGGCGACCTATGTGCACGGTGCGCTGCGTCCGGGCCTGGGCAAGATCGGCGTACTGGCGGCCCTTGAGGCGCCAAGTGAAAGCGATGCGCTCGAGATGCTTGGCCGTCAGGTCGGCATGCATGTGGCGGCGACTAGTCCGAGCGCCCTCGATGTCGATGCGGTCGATCCGGCGGCGCTGGAGCGCGAGCGGGCAGTGTTGATGGAGCAGGCGCGCGCCTCCGGCAAGCCGGAAGCGATCATCGAGAAGATGGTCGATGGCCGGGTGCGGAAGTACTACGAGGAAGTGGTTCTGCTCGAGCAGGTCTGGGTGCATGACGGCGAGAGCCGCGTGAAGGCGGTCGTGCAGAAGGCCGGCGGCAAGCTGGTGGCGTTCGATCGCTTCAAGCTGGGTGAGGGTATCGAGAAGGAGAGCAGCGACTTCGCCGCCGAGGTCGCCGCCGCCTCCGGGGTCAAGAAGGACCCGGATCCGGATCTCGAGCCGGCCTGATCGTAACCGGACTATAACAGCGGGGCGGGAGCATCCATGGAGTGGGAGGCTCCCGCCCTTGTGCTTTCCGCCACTCCCTACGGGGAAAACGCGGTCGTGGCCCACGTGCTGACGGCGGAACACGGCGCCTATCGCGGGCTGGTGCGTGGTGGGGCGTCGCGCAAGCAGGCGTCGCTGTGGCAAGCCGGCAATCTGGTGTCAGCGCGGTGGTTTGCAAGGCTTCCGGAACAGCTGGGCAATCTCGGCGCCGAACTGGTGCATCCTTCCGCCGCCCGGATCATGCTGCACCGGCTTCCGCTTGCGTTGCTGTCGTCATGTTGCGCGGTTGCCGACGGCGCTCTGCCGGAACGCGAGCCGCATCCGCGTGTGTTCGACGGGCTGGTTAAGTTGCTCACCCTGCTGAGCCTGGATGCTGAGGAGGCCCAGCGTAGTGGCGTGGTCGCCCTGATCCGGTGGGAGGCGGCACTGCTCGCCGATCTTGGCTACGGGCTGGATCTCACGAGTTGTGCGGTGACCGGTGAGGCGGGCGAGTTGAGCTTCGTCTCGCCGCGTAGCGGAAGAGGTGTCTCCGCCGTCGGAGCCGGCACCTGGCGCGATCGGCTGCTGCCCTTGCCGCCCTTCATCATGAACGCAGGGGACGTTGGCAATCCGTCAACCTGGAGCCAGGGTCTTCGGCTGACGGGACATTTCCTGGCAAGAGACGCCTTCGGGGCACGGCATCAACCGCTGCCGGCGGCAAGGTCTCGCCTGCAGGACATGATCGAGGCCATGCCCGTTGCAGGCGAGGCGCCTGGATGATCAGGACAGTCCTTCGACCATGTCCTCGTTGATGGCGACGAGCGGTGCCAGCGGCAGGTCCTGCAGCACGGCCTGGGTGCTATAGGCCATCGACCAGCGGGCCAGCCTGATGCAGTCCTGTCTGAGGACCGGCGGCAGGCGGTTCTCCGAGGATCCCAGGTCGCGGAACAGGATCGACCAGAGCTCGTGGTTGAGGCCGAGGGCTGCATTGCGGGTGGGCGGGGTGTCTGCCTGGGTAAGCTTGCGATTGACGAGACGAAAAGCGATCGCCTGCTCCTCGCGCGGCGACGTGGCAGCGGTAGCGGTAGCGTATGGATTGGCCATGGGTTGGTCCGATCAGGAGAGCGAGAGGACATCGGTCCGGCCTGTAGCTGGCCGGACCGAGGAGCCTTAGCGGAACAGCGACATGATGGAGGAGGACTGCGAGTTCGCGATCGACAGGGACTGGATGGCGAGCTGCTGCTTGGTCTGTAGCGAGGTCAGCTTGGCGCTTTCGGCGGAGAGGTCGGCATCGGTCAGGGCGCCGACGCCGGAGGTCAGTGCATCCGACAGGGTGCTGACGGTGCTTTGCAGGCCAGTGAGCAGGTTGGTGGAAGAGCCGAGCGAAGACGAGATGGTGTTCATCTTGGAGATGGCGGCGTTGACCGCGTCCACCGCGACGGCCGACCCGGTGACCGCGGTGACGGTTCCGGTGCCGACACTGCTGGCGTTGTTGGGGTCGATGGTGTTGAGGTTGCCGCCGCTGACCGTCAGGTCGCCGGTCGTAGAGTCCTTGGTGACGCCGTAGCCGGAATTCTGCACCGCGGTCATCAGGAGATCGACCTGAAGCGGAGCGGTGCCTGCCGCATTGGTCGCATTGTTGGTCTCGGCGCTGCTGGTCTCGACACTTGTGATGTTTGTCTTGGCGGTGGTGTTGCCGTTGCTGTCGACCGCGGTCGAGACCGAGTAAGTGTTGTTGTTCGACGCATCGGTCGAGACGGTGATGCTGTTGCCGGTCGCCGTGTCGGTATAGACGGAGTTGTTGTTGGCATCGGTAGAGGTGGTGAAAGCGCCGGCCATGCTGAGCACACCGCCCGTCACCGTCGCCGTAGAGCCCTGCGAACCCAGGGCGGTATTGATTGCGGTAGTAATCGCGGCGTCGGCCGTGTGGGCGTTGTTCAGGATGTAGGATGATGTGACGTACGGTGATTGCGCCGTTCCAGTTGTCGCCGTGCCGCCCGGCGCCGACGAGACCAGGGTGAGCTCCGCGGGGGTGGCTGCGCCATCGCCGAATGCAGTTGCCGTTGTGCCGACCGCGATCTGCAAGCCGGCCTGAGCGACGTTCAGCCCCGCCAGGCCAAGTCCGGAGCTGGTCGCGTTGGAGCCGGCCAGCGAGAACTTGTCGCCTACGAGATCCTGGACCGCGCTCACGGACGTGCTGGTGACTCCGCTGCCGATAGAGCCCGACAACAGGTTGACGCCCTGGAAGGTGGCGCCGGTAGCGTTGGCGTCGATCTGCTTGAGCGTGGCGTTGATGCTGTTGTTGATCGTCGTGGCGCTCAGGCCGTTGGTCTGGCCGGCGGTGATGGTCTGAGCCAGGCTCGAGAGCAGTCCGCTGGTCGCGGTTGCCTGGGTGGAGGCGGTGCTCACCACCTGGGCGGTGAACTGCAGTCCGGAGCTGACACCGGCGAGTCCGGCGATCTGGGAGTTCATGCCCTGGGAGATCGCATACACGGCCGGATCGTCCGACGCGGAGGAGATCTTCTTGCCGGTGGAGATCTGATTTTCCGTCTGGGTCAGCTGGGTTGCGGTCATGCGGAGCGAGGCCAGCGCGGCGATGGACGCCGTGTTGGTGTTAACGGAGAAGGTCATGGAAGCTCACCTCGATTGAAAGTGGGCCATAAGGGCACCTAGAGGTTAAGACATCGTGAAAGCGTGGATAAACAAGGCCGACGGCGGCCGACCCTCCCGGGTTGGGATCGAGGTCAGGAGGGACAGGACGATGCGGACTTGGGCTATCGGGCTCGCAGGGGCAGCGCTGCTGCTTGTGTGTCATGCGACGGCGCTGGCTGACGAACCGGGCGCCGGCGACGATCTGTCCCGCCAGCAGCTTGAGCGGGTGCTGGCGGTCCTGAGGGCGCAGCCTACGGCGGCGGGGCCATCCTGCCTGGAGTCCCTGCGGGACATGCACAAGACCGAGGATCAGGTCAAAGCGCTGCAGGCGCGGGCAAAAGATCCGGACAAGGCGCTGGCTCAGGACGTTCTGGAGTCCGACTACGAGAACAGCAGGGAGATTTGCGGCGCAGATGCCGCTCGCCTCTGCTACGCGCCATCGGCTTCGGCGGGCATGACGACCGCTTGCGCCGGCTTGAGGCATGCACGTCGTAACCAGTAAACTCGACGTCCTTCGAGGCGCCATCACGGCCACCACGTACTGAAATCCCCTCGCGCGGGCAATCAGAACGATAACAAGCATACCCAGACTGGATCTTTGCAAAGCCTGATCAGGGACCCGGCACACTTCATCTGCCGGGTTAGGCCGATTGCGGGGAGGACCCGCAGTTTTGGTTTCCAATATAGTCCTTACGGACTCAGCGGCACCCATAGTGATGGCTTGCTGTCGCAATCTCGCCGGGCCAAAGGACCATGACGAGAAGTCCTCGCGGTCAAGCAGGGTCAGTATAAGCAGGATCCGATTGAATACTGCCGCGATCTGCTCATGCATCGGACGATGCGGATCTGAGCCCGGGCCGAGGATGTTGTGGTAGTTACTAACCTTGCCAGAAAACCGTGCCATTTCTGTCCTTAAACCGAGTCCAGAACTAATTGCGGAAGAAGTTAGGAGAAAGCTCTTGTACAGGCGCCTAGCAGTCGTCACATTCCCGTGAGACTTCCGCGCGTTATAAAAAGAGTAAAGGACCGTCGCATATGCCCCGTTCACTTGTCTGGACCATGGAGCTCGACGACAAGCTGGAGCACCTGATCGATTTTCAGGGCGCCACCATTCGATGTGCCGCAAAACAGCTGGGAGTGAGCCGCAGCTTCGCACAGAGGCGGGCGAAATTGCTTTCCGTGCAGTCGCGGCGGCGCAACTGCTCGGAAGCGCGGGAAGCTGCTGGTGACGAGCCTCTGCGGGCGGGTCATCCGATCACCTGGAGCGCAATCTGCAAGGATACGTTACCGTTCCGATACCAGGCGGCGTGATACAGGTGTCTCAAGGCGAACGAGCGCCCTTGCAGTTGGCTACGAAAGAGCGCCTTGCGAAGGCTGCTTACCACACGAATATCGGCGGAGTACAACGCCTCGCCGAGCCGATGCTGGCTCTGCAGCGAGCCGGCGATATCCAGGACAGTCACGTGGCTGCCGCTGAACGTTGGTATCGCGACTATGTATTTGGTGTGGAAGGCGCGCGCGATCCGGAGGCAAGACGAACCGGGAATGCCCCGGACGTCCATGCCGCCATGCTTTCGCGGGTCGCAGCGTGCACGCGCCATCGAAACGTACAGGCAGCGCTTGGATGGTGTGGCGAGATCCGCTTGCGGCTCCTGCTGGTCGAAGAGCTTTCATTTTCGAATATTGCAGAAAGGCTGATGCCGACGGACGTGAACGGACGCAAAAAGATCGCGGCGCAGGTTGTCTTTCTTCTCGAGCAGCTTGCGGAACATTATGACAATCTGGATCAGGTTCGATGTCGTGGACCTGGGTGACCTCCGGGTGTGGGCGACGCGGTGAAGCAAGGAAGGTGCATTTAGTTTCGTTACTTTCAAATAAGGTTTATTGACAGTGGACCCGGTCCAGACTATAAAGTTTACATACTGAAGAAGTTGAGCCCGCCGGTAGGAATGCCAGGCGGGCTTCTTCGTCTCGGCCACCTGTCGGATGATAACTCATGCCATCTGGGACCAGCACTCGCTGCTGCGGTGATGTGGTGAAAAGCGGAAACTCGGTGTTCGCGGTGCAATCTTCCAGCAGTTCCCAGCATGTTCTGCTGCGGCTGGAGAAGCCATCCCGGGCAAGGCACCGTGCAGATGTAAGTCCCGGCCACTGGTCCGAAATCGCGCTCTGCGGCCTGCCGGCACAAGAGATCGTCATACGATGCGTTCCGATCCGGAGAAGTGGACCGTGCAAGTTGACGAAGCTGGGTCATCTGTCGGAAGCGATGTGCAGCCGGATCGCCACCGCCGTAAGCCGGGAGATGCTGATCAGGCGGTTCGAAGGCAGTCCCTCGATGCGCAGCAACCTGATGGCCTCGACGAGTTCCAACGGTCGCCGGGTAGGCGCGGTGCGGCAAGGCTGACCCTGGATCCGGTCGTCAAAGCCCCACGCAAGCGCGTCGCGAGGAAACCGATGGCGCAACGGACTGTCGCGGATGCCGTCAAAAGCCTGTCGCTCTCCGATCGCTTCCTTGCAACCCTGTCGGTGACCGGCAATCCATCAGCGGCCTGTCGAGCCAGCACCATGACCCGCAGGCAGCTGAACGAGCTGCTCGAGGCCGATGCCGAATTTGTACGCTGCTATCACGAAGCTCTCGAGGAAGCCGCCGACATGCTGGAGGCGGAAGCCTGGCGTCGTGCGTTGGAAGGCGTGCCGCATCCGATCGTCAACTCCGGCAAGCCTGTGTTGGATCCTGCCACCGGGGGCACCTTGATGGTGCGACGCTATAGCGACACGCTGCTGATGATGCTTCTGCGCGGCAGCAAGCCGGACAAATTCTCGCTCAAGGCTCCGGTGGCGGCGCGTGAGGATCCACTGCTTGTCTTGAAGGAGATCTCGACGGACGATGATCCACCAAGGCGGGAGCCGAGCGCGCGGACGGCCAGGGACGGGGCGGCAAGCAAGCCCCAAGCTTGATCGGATCGCGCTGACCGATGCGCAGTGGGACATCTACCAGGCCGGCTGGCAAGGCGATACCCGCTTCCGCGTCGCGGTGTGCGGCAGACGGTTCGGCAAGGCGCTGTCGACCGAGACAGCCCTGCGAATGCCGGACGGATGGACGACGATGGCGGAAATACGCGAAGGCGACAGGCTGTTCGACGATCTGGGACAACCCTGCCGGGTAAGGTTTATCTCGGAGATCATGACAGGGCGGCCATGCAATCGTATTGCCTTCGATGACGGGGTCGAGATCGTCGCCGATGACGAACATTCCTGGACAATTGCGTCATGGAGTGGTCCCGAGACGCTGACGACCGCGCAGATCGCGGCCAGGCTTCACGCGGCGCCGGACGAAGTCCTTACCGTGCCCGCCTGCCGCGCACTGTCGCTGGCGAGATATGCCAGCAGCGGTCGTATGGTGCCGGACGGGGTCGCCGGCTCGATCGAGCAGCGCAGGCTCATGTTGCGGATGCTGGTTCGTTGTTCTGCACCTGATGGAAACTGGTTGACGGTCATCCCGGGTGGCACGGACGACGCGGTTGCGATCGTCGGACTATTGAGATCGCTTGGATTATGTCCCTCGGCAACTAGAATTGCGGAACGCTCAGGTATTCGCTGGCAACCCGGAAGCAGAAGCCGCCGGATCGTGTCGGTCCTCCCGGTGGCCAGTGTTCCGGTGCGATGCCTGCAGGTCGACTCTGCCTCCCGCCTTTATCTCTGCGGCGACGGCCTGGTTCCGACCCACAACACGTTCCTGATGACAGAAGAGATACGCCGGGCTGCAAGGCTCGCCGTGCAGCGGCGCATCGGAACCGAGAACGAGATCTGGTACGCCGCTCCGACGTTCCTGCAGGCGAAGCGGGTGATGTGGAGCCGGCTCAAGAAGACGATCCCGGCGCGGTGGCTGGACGGCCGACCGAATGAGACGATCTGTGCGATGACCTTGCGGTCCGGTCATGTCATCAGGTTGGTCGGGCTGGACGCCTTCGAGAACCTGCGAGGATCCGGGCTCTGGTTCTTCGGCGGCGATGAGTGGGCGGATTGCCGGCCGGAGGCCTGGAGCGAAGTGATCCGGCCGATGCTGTCGACCGCCCGCGGTCATGCTTTGTTTGTCGGGACGCCGAAGGGCTTCGACCACTTCCGCGATGCCTATCTGCTCGGGCAGCCGGGTGGTGACCCGAGCTACCGCTCGTTCATGTTCACGACCTTGAACGGCGGCAACGTGCCCCCGGCGGAGGTGGACGCGGCGCGCCAGCAGCTGGACGCCCGTACCTTCAGGCAGGAATACGAGGCAAGCTTCGAGACCTATGCCGGGCGGGTCATCTATGCCTTCAGCCGAGCCGGAAATGTCAGGCCGGTCTCCTACGATGCGACCCGTCCACTGCATATCGGAATGGACTTCAATATCAACCCGATGTCGGCGACGGTCTGGCAGGAGGACGGGATTGCGACATGGCAGATCGACGAGATCGTCATGCCGACATCGAATACCGACGAGATGGCGACGGAGATTGCCCGTCGCTACGGCCGTACCGGGTTTGATCCCGGCAAGTCCATGGTCGACCACATAACAATCTATCCAGATCCGGCAGGTGCGCAGCGACGAAGTTCTGCGGCCGGGCGCACTGATATCGGGATCCTGCGTCATGCCGGTTTCGTGGTTGTTGCAGGCGCATCACATCCGCCGGTACGGGACCGGACCAACATGGTTAACCGGCAGTTCATGTCCGCCGATGGGCAGCGCCACGCTTTCGTGGATCCGGGATGCGTGCGATCCATAGAGGCCTATGAGCGGCTCATCTACCGGGACGGGACGAACGAGCCGGACAAGGGCTCTGGTCATGACCATCTGGTCGACGCGACCGGATACTACCTCTTCGGGCGAACGCTTCGCCTGCCTGGAAAGAAATTTTCCGCATCTCAATTCATGGAGCGCTGACCTCATGGACTGGCTCGCCCTCCAGGCGCGGATGCCGCGGGATCCCGACATGTCACCGAGGAGCAGTCGCCTCGGCAATCTCGAAGCCGTTCTCGAGGGACGGCAATACGATGTGCTGCCATTCGCTTTCTCCCGCGAACGCAGCGAAGCCGGGGATTATGTACCGCTGGATGAGCGGCGACCTTCGGTTCGAACCGGCCTGTGCCGCGTTGTTGTCGAGGACTCCGTCTCACTCCTGTTCAGCGAGGGCCACTGGCCGGAGATCAGCGCTACCGATCCGCGTACGGTAGAGGCGCTCGCCGACCTGGTGAGGGAGACGCACCTGAACGACATCATGCTCGATGCTGCCACCAGGGGATCGGTGGGCTCGGTCGCGCTGCTGCTGAAGGTGGTCGAGCGACGGCCGTTCATCGAGGTGCTGACAACGCGGTATCTGACGCCGCTCTGGAGCCGGAGTGATCCGGGCATGCTGGTCAGCGTCACCGAGCGATACAAGGTCACAGCACAGGATCTGGTAGCCCTCGGGTACGATGTGGATCCGGCTGCAGGGCAGATGTGGTTCGAGCGTTGCTGGAACGATGTTGCAGAGACCTGGTATATCCCTGTCGGGGTGAACCAGATTGATCAGCAGAGGCGGATCGATCATCAGCGAACGGTAGTGCACGAGCTTGGCTTCGTGCCGATTATCTGGATCCGCAACATCTCTGGCGGCGCAGGAAGTGGCCGGGACGGTGCCGACGGGGCGTGCACCTTCTCCGCCGCGATCGATACGGTCATCGAGGCGGACTACCTGCTGTCGCAAGCCGGACGTGGCCTGAAGTACGGATCGGATCCAACACTGGTGTTGAAGGATCCCGCCGGCGCAATGGCCGGCGGCAGCATGGTCGTGCACTCGGGCGGCGTCGCCAGCGCGCTGACTTTGCCGCCGGAAGGTGATGCAAAGTTGCTCGAGATCAACGGCAATGCTGCAGCTGCGGTCCTGGCTCATGTCCAGGAACTTCGTGCCATCGCGCTGGAAGCCATGCATGGCAACCGCGCGCATGGTGACCGCCTTTCGAATGCGCAGAGCGGGCGGGCCATCGAGCTGATGTTCCAGGGCCTGATCTGGCTCGCGGACAGGCTACGGATATCATACGGGGAAGTCGGGCTGCTGGCCCTGATGCGCATGGTCTGCGCAGCGTCCGGACGCGTGCGCGGTGGGCTGAGCATTGCCGGGCAGGACTACGCGGACCTCGACGCTGTGGGGCTCCGCCTGATCTGGCCGGGCTGGTTCCCGATGACGTTCGCGGACAAGCAGGCACAAGCCGCCACGGTCGCCTCCCTGGTTGCGAGCGGCGTCATCGACAAGCAGGCGGCGTTCGACATCGTAGCGCCTGTCAACGACCTGCAGGGGCACCGTGGGCGCCTCTACGGGGATGGCGTGCAAGGCGGCAGCGACACGACTTCCGAATTGCCCTGAGCAGCCCGCTCGCAGGCGATCGGCCACCAATCTTGAGGGACACCACCATAATGTCGGATCTGCAGAATGAAATCCCGGATGATGCGGTCGATGCTCCCACACCCGATGCCGTCGATCCTTCACGCGAAAGCACGGAGTACGAGAAGCGTCTGAGGCGAGACCTGGTCCGCGTCCGCGAGCAGGCGAGGGCAGCGCAAAGCGATCGGGATGCTGGCGTGGCGGCAGCGAACCGGGACCGCGACGAAGCGATCGCATCACTCAGGACCGATTTGACGGAACGGATCATCCGGTCCGAGCTGAAGGCACACGCCATCAGGGCCGGAATCGTCGACCTCGATGCGCTCAGACTGGCCGACACGGCGACCCTGTCGCTTGGTGACAACGGTGATGTCGTCGGCGCCGAAGCGTTGATCGACGGCCTGCGCCTGCAGAAGCCCTATCTGTTTGTCGACAGCCAAGCCAGGAGCGGTGTCGCCACGACGGCGCAGACCTTGCGTGCTCCGGCTCCAGCACTTCCCACCGAGATGGATGCGAGGACGCTGCCCCGGGAGGCATGGCTGGCGGAGCGCAACAGGCTGCTGGCTCCTCGAGGCTAACTGGCGACTGCGGCAACCCGATCTGATCGGCCCCGCCGCGCGCTCGTGAACGATCTCCTGCAATCAACGAAAAGGCATCCAACACGATGGCTATCCAGAACTTCCCGCAGCAGTTGCAGCCGATCATCCAGCAGGGCTTTCTCGCACGTGAATTCCAGGACGGCCTGCAGTCCAGGCTCAGCTTCCGCGCCATTGCCGACCGCGAGGTGTTTCCGAACCGGATCGGCGAGACCATCACCAAGACCCGGAAGGGACTGAAGACGCCGGTCACGGTGCCGCTGGTGACGTCCTCGAACACCAACTTCGACAACGGTCTGACGCCGTCGACCTGGTCGGTCGAGCAGTATACCCTGACCATCAATCAGTATGGTGACACCACCGATCTGAACATGGTGAGCGAGGGGATCGGCATTGCAAGCCAGTTCCTGGCAAACGCCAAGACCAACGGCACCCAGGCGATGCAGTCGCTGGATCGGATCGCGCGCAACGCATTGTTCGGAGGCTCCGCCGGAGGAGTCGGTGGTTACCTTGGTGGCAATACGAGGGTGATTACGACCCTTGGTGCAGCTGCGACCACGGTGCGGGTCGATGATCTCCGAGGCTTCCAGAACGTTCTCAGCCCGTACGGGCAGGTGGTTGGAGTCGGCGCGACCAATGGGATGACGGTCACGGTCGGGTCCAACGCCTACACGCTTGTCGGCAGCCTTTCCGACGCGGTGAATATTTCCACCGCTCCAAACGGCGTTTCCGGCACGCTGAGTTTCTCGACCAACGTCGCCGTGAGTGACGGCACGATCAGTCAGGCGGTGATTGCCGCCACCGCGCCCCTGGTGCTGCGGCCGAACGGGCGCACCAGCACCGCCGGTTTGACGGCTCCGACCGGGACCTATGGCGCGGTTTCGTACGTACCGGGCGATACACTGGGCATCCAGACAGTGCTCGGTGCGGTTGCTGCGCTGCGAATGAACAACGTGCCGCCGATCAACGGCTCGTTCAACTGCTACCTCGATGATCAACAAATGCTCGGTCTATTTCGCGACGGCGACTTCAAATACCTGTACCGAGGCGCCTACGGGTCAGATGTCTATCACTCCGGCGCAATCGTGGAACTGCTCGGCGTGCGGTTCGTCCCGACGACGGAAGCCCCACAGCAACTCAGCCTTGGCGCCGGCGCAATCCATCGCGCCATCGTCTGCGGTCAGGGCGCACTGGTCGAAGGCGACTATCAGGATATGGGGCACCGAGACATCCCAGACGCGGAAAAGTCGCTGATCGAGCATGTGGATAATGTCGTCATGGTGACGCGTGAGCCACTCGACAGGTTGAAGCAGATCATCGCGCAGTCCTGGTACTGGATCGGTGGCTTTGCCTTGCCGACCGACTCAACCGCAAGCACCTCGATCATTCCGACCTCCACGAACAGCTACCTCAAGCGCGGCGTCGTCATCGAGAGTTTGTAGTGGCACGCCGTCCGCAACCTCCGGAGCTCGGGCTGCCTGGCAACGGAGCCGGTGAGAACGCTGTCGCCAGGCCGATGCGGCTGGTCCATCCACACGGCTTCTATCATGCTGACGGCGTGCATCGGTTCTGGGCAGCCGGGCAGGTTGTGCAGGATGGCGCGGAGCTGGAGCTGCTTCGCAGACGCGGGGTCGATTTGCAGGAGACATAGCAATGTCCGGCTCAAGCAGCTTAGCGACAGCAGACCTCACGGATGCCGAGCGAGTCGATGTGCGGCGGTTCTGCGGGTATCCTGCATTCGGCAACACGGCGTCCGGCGGGCAGTCCTGGCGATTCTTCCAGGCCTACGGAACGCTCGAATTCCGTCTGAGCAACGTCACTGCGGAAGAACTCCAGGTCATCAGGCAGTATCTGGCCTGGCTGTATCTTCTTGAGCAGGCGGTTCCGACAGCGGCGGCAAACCTGGATACCGACAAGGCCGCGTCCTGGACGCACAGCAGGACCGAGGTGATGGACCGTGTGCGGCTTTTCGATGAGTGGCGGCGCCGGCTGGCGGTCTTCCTCGGTATCCCCCTGGATCCCGATAGCGCCTTCGGCGGCCGCATCGTCATATGAAATCGGTGCGGGGAGCGGGGAGCTCTCCCTCGATCCGCTGCCAAATCACCCGGGAGGGACCGCATGAATTTTTTCTCGGGCTGGATCGGCTACGGCGTGTCGGTAGCCGGAGGCGCTCTCCTAGAACCGGTCGACCCGGTTTATGCGAGGCGTCCGATCCTCTTCAGCCCGCTGCAGAACGGGACGAGCTTCGATATAGGCAGCGGAACCTGCGGGCCATCATCGACAAGCTGGGGAACGCTTGCCTTCGCCGGAGTGTTCGACGCTGCGGTCGCAGGAAACCTGTTGCTGTGGTGGCCGCTCTTGTTGCCGACATCGGTGCCGGCGTCATCGACGTATACCACCGGACCCCGCGCGAACACCCTGGTCTTCCGGAGCCTGCGCGAAGGCCCGGACGTGGTGACCTACCCAGGCGGCAGCATACCGGCGGTGATGCCGAACGGCACGCAGGTTACTGCGGGCGTGGCACTTCAGGTCGCTGGCGGCGTGCTGGCGGCCGTGCCGTTCGTATTCGGCGCCAGCGTTGTGATGTCGCAACTCCCTGCCGCCTCTGCGACGGGCGGCAGCGGACAGCTCTGGAATGACGGTGGCGTGGTGGCGGTATCGTAGGAGAACGACATTGGACCAGATCAGGCTGCAATCGCTCATCGGTCGCGGTCTTGCGCTCTGCGGCTCGATCACCGGAGGCAGCTATCTGCAATACCGCCCGACGACGGCGCTTGATCCGATATCCGTCTCCACTCCGATCGCGACACTCAACTGTGCCTTCGACTTCAGCAAGGACCTGCAGCTTCTGACACCCACGCCGCCCGGTCACCCATTCGTGCTAGTGCTGGTCGATCCCGGTCGGCTGCTTGCCGGAGACCTGCTCGTCGGTGCGGACACCTACTTCATCTCGCGGGTGGAGGCCCTGCAGCCGGCCTGGGCTGTGTTGTGCAACGCCACGGTCAGCCTGGTGGATACGGCACCCGCGACATCTCCCGGTGCGAACTCCTACGGCGGACAGGTTGTCGCGGCTAACCTACTCGTCGCCAGCGGCTGGCCGGCGAGCATGCTCGCGAAGAACCGTGGCGAGCAGGACGTCACCAAGCTGCCTAGCGATACGCGTGCCGCATATTTCGAAGTCTTCCTGCCAGCGATTCCCGGATTCACGATTGGGCCGGGACTTGAGCTGCAGGATCAGAACGTTGCGAACTATACCATCATGAGCTTCGAGACGACCGACTTCGGCTGGAAGCTTATCGTCGGGTTGGCGACGAGCTGACGATCATCCTGCTCTGGGACGAGCACTCAACCGGGGGGCGACGGTGTGGCGGACATATCCGATGTCGAGGAGGCACTCTGCGGGCTGATCCTCGCGGCGACATATCCGGATGGCGTCGGCTCCCCTAGCATTACGGGCCCCACGATCAAGATCTTCAGGGGCTGGCCGATCAACAAGACGCTCAACGCCGACCTGCAGAACGGCATGCAGAACGTGACCGTGTTCAGCAGGGCCAACTCGACACGCGATACCTCGCGCTACGCCAGGCACTGGCGGACGATCTCGACAACTGTATCGACGATGACCATCAGCGTCGATGGAATGCAGGCAACGCTCGGTGGCTCCGGCGGCGCAGGCCAGACCGTTGGCTTGATTGTCGACGGTGTCGGATACGCCTATACGCTGACGGCTGCCGACGGATCGGCCAGCACCGCGACGATGCTTGCCGCGCTGCTACCCTCGGCGGCCAGTCAGGGCAGCGTCATTACCGTCACCGCGGCGAGAACGCTGCAGGCCAGGATCACCGGCAGCGGTATTGCAGAGATGGAAACCCGGCGCCAGGAACAGGGCCTCATGGTGTCGGTCTGGTGCCCGACGCCGGCAGGCCGCGACGTCCTCGCCAGTGCCATCGATAATTATCTTGCTCCGATCGACTGGTTATCATTGGCCGATGGAACGTCGGCGCGGCTGACCTACCATAGCAGCGCCGAGACGGATGAATCCCAGAACGCCATCCTCTACAGGCGTATCCTGAACTACACCGTCGAGTATGCAACGACGCTGCGCATGACCAGCGCACAGATGATGTTCGGCATTGGCACGCTGCAGAGCGGTGGCATCGAGCAGGGGTTCAGCTGCCTGGCGCCGCCTTCGCGGCTGGTCGTCCCACCTCTTGGCGCAATCCGCTTCGATGCCTGGTACGATCCGTCGAACGGGGTCGATCAGCAACTCGCTGTCGTGCTGTCGCCGCCGGAATTCAATTTTCGGCTTCCGTCTGATGCGTCCGTCGACGCGGGACTGGCTTCCTGGCCGGTGGCAACCCAGTCAACGATCGATGCTGAGATCGTGTCGGCGATCGCGGCTGGCCTGGCCTTCTGGGCATTCGACAGCTATCGACCTGATGACAGTCTGAGCCTCGCGCTGAGCCTCTACCTTTCGAGCGCCTATCGACCGCGGTTGAAATTCTGCATGCTCGGGCAGACTTCGAATTGGGGATCCGGTGGCGAGGATCAGCCGTCCCTGCTGCGCGACATCTCGATGATGACGCAGGGCGGCTACATGACGGTACTCGGGGGCAGGCCGCTCTATCTTGTTCTGGACGCCTCTGCAGGCCAGATCGCCGGCTTGCCGCCAGGTGGTGTCGCTGCAGCTATCGCATTGGTGAGAACACAGGTGCAGGCGGCGGGCGCAGCCAACCCCTATGTCGTGTGGCTTTCCGGTGCGGCTCTCGCGGATTACGACAATACCGCCAAGGCGACTGCCGTAGGTGCGGATGCAGCCGGTGCCTACGCGACGCCGAGGTTGAACGGCGCACCGCAGCCATATTCGGCACTGCGGCTCGCCGCACGGCAGGACTGGGCGGCGAGGGCGGCCACCGGATTCCCGATGGTGCCAACCGCCATGACAGGTTGGGACCAGCGGCCGTTGATAGAAACGCCGCAAGCCTTTTACCCAATCCCGCCCGACCTGACGCCGCTCAACTACTACGACACCGCGTCGGCTGCCGAACTGGGATCCCACGTGGTCGAACTGGTCGAGGCGGTCGGGACTTACAGCGCGGCATGTCCAGCTCAGGTCGGACTGATCTATGCATGGAACGAGCTGGCCGAAGGTGGCTGGCTTATGCCGACATTCAGTCCCGCCGGACCTGATCTTGATCGATGCGCCGCGACATCCGCTGCCATCGCTGCGGCTGTCGAGAAGTCGAAGCAGCCCTCCATCGCACTCATCTCCTGACGGGAACATCATGACCGACGTCCACCCAGATGCGCTTGTCGTTCTGCACGCCTTCGGACCATACTTTCGCGGGCAACTCCTGACCGATCCGGCCGTGATCGCCGCCATCCTCGGGGGCGGCAACGCGTCCCTGGTGGTCCGGACCCGGCTGCCACAGCCTTCTCCTGTCCAGGCTGAGTGAGGCATCGCGAACATGGTACAAATCACGCAGTCCGGTGCACTCAACACCGCGGCGCTTGTCGTTCCAGATCTGTATGTGCAGATCACATCCCCGCAGGCGCTCAGTCTCAACGGAGTTCCCAGCGACCTGCTTGGCATCGTCGGAACGGCAAGCTGGGGGCCGGTCGATCAGCCGGTGCTGTTCGGCAGCCTTGCCGGCTACAATGCCGCCTTCGGAGCAGTTCTCGTGCGCGGGTTCGATATGGGAACTCCGGCTTCCTGCGCGATCGACCAGGGCGCCTCCGCGCTGGTCGGTGTGCGGGTCACTGACGGCACTGATACCGCCGCCAACTACGCGGTGCTTTACAGCGCTGTCGCCGGCAACTACCCGTTGCTGCTGACCGCGATCTGCACTGGAAGCCGGGGAAACCAGATCGCCATCGTGCTCGCGGGCGGCACCAGCGCCAACAGCTGGAAATTGACTCTTCAGGTTCCCGGCATGTTGCCCGAGGTGTTCGACAACATCGCGGGAGGAGGCGGGCCGGCCAATCTCTGGTCCAACATGGTGTTGGCCGTGAACGTCGGAACCGGGCCTATGCGCGGCCCGTCGCAGCTCTGTCTTGCGACACTCGGCGCGGGGACTGCAATCGCGCCAGCGATGATCGGCAACCAGTCCCTGATGGGGGGGACTGACGGCGTCACCGGGATTGCCTCGGCCGCCCTCGTCGGCATGGACGGGCTCTCCCGGACCGGGATGTTCGCCCTCAGGGGGCAGGGATGCGCGGTAGCACTGCTGGCGGACTGCACCGACCCCACGGCATGGTCGGCAATGAGTGCATTCGGTCTGCAGGAGGGCATCTACATGATCGCCTGCGGTGCAAGCGGCGACAGCATCGTCAGTGCGATCGAGAGCAAGCAGAGTTTCGGCATCGACTCCTACGCCCTGAAGATGATGTTCGGAGACTGGCTCTACTGGTATGATAGCGACAACAGCCAGACCCGGATGGTCAGTCCGTTGGGATTTGTTGCCGGCTGCCTCGTCAACCTGTCACCCGAGCAGTCGGGCTTGAACAAGCAACTGTCCGGCATCATCGGGAGCCAGAAAAGCGGGTTGTCCTCCAGCGGGCAGACGACGACCTATTCGTCCGTCGAATTGCAGGCCCTGTTCTCCGCGGGCATCGACGTGATCTGCAACCCTGCTCCAGGTGGCGCATACTGGGCAATCCGTTGCGGCCATAACAGCTCGACCAACTTCGTGATCGCGTCGGATGCATACACGCGGATGACCAACTTCATCGCCCAGACGCTGGCTGCGGGGATGGGACGTTACGTCGGCAGCGTGATCAATTCCACCCTCCTGTCGAATGTTCGAGCGACCTTGCTCGGGTTCCTGTCGAACCTGGTCGGGCAGGGGATCCTGGGCTCGGTGGATGGGTCGATCCCCTACGCCGTCGTCTGTGGAACCACGAACAACCCGGCTGCTCGCACTTCCCTTGGCTACGTACAGGCCGACGTGCAGATCCAGTACCAGGGGATCAACGAGAAGTTCATCGTCAATCTGCAAGGCGGGCAGGGCGTCACCATCACATCGAGCCAGACTCCCTCGATCCGGTAGCCGGCTTCACGCCGCCCCTGTCAATGCCTTGGCGGCGCCGGGCCTTGCCGGCCTCGCCGCGATCAACGAATTGAGGATCAACCTTGGGCAATCCCTATAGCATCGGACGCGACTGTCAGGTCGTGCTGCTGTGGAACGGCATCCGCATCGACTTGCGTGATGTCGTGGGCTTTCAGGCGGAGCAACAGGTCAAGCTGCAGCGGTCCGATCCGCTCAACAGCGTGCCGGTCGAGTTCAATACGCCAGCGGGGTGGCGTGGCCAGTTCCATATCGACCGTGGGTCCTCGGCACTCGACGACCTCATCGTCGCCATCGAGGCCGCGTTCTGGAATGCGGGTATCATCGGGTCCGGGACGATCTACCAGTATGTCAACGAAACCGACGGGTCGACCAGCACCTACGAGTTCACCGGGGTTGCGCTCACCCTGAGCAACTCGGGGACCTACAAGGCGGAGGCCATCGTCACTCAGACAATCAACTTCTTTGCCAGCCAGAGGAACAGGATCTGATATGCTCCCATCCGAAATCGACAGCGGCGATGGCAGGAAGTTTTCCCTGCTGGCGTCAACGCCGGCAGACATGCTCGATCTGCTCGAGGCTGCCGGGCCCGCGGCGGGCTCGGAGGCCTGGATGCGCTACGCCCTGATGATCTGCTCGGTGAGCGCGATCGACGGCAAGCCGATTTTGATGCCGCGGACCAAGGAAGCCGTCCGAGAACTGGCCCGCAAGGTCGGCAACGCCGGAATGGATGCCCTGGCGTTGGCACACTATCCCGAGCCGATTTCCGACGCGACGATGACCGACGAGCTCGACACCGCAAAAAACTAAGTCGGCACTCCCTGCTCATGCAGATGATGTATCTGCTCAGCAACGGGGTGCCGTGGCCGGAGATCCTGGCAATGTCGGCCGTGCGTCGGCTTGCCTGCTGTGTCTGCCTGGGTGAGATCGACGGCGGCGTGTTCGACTGGTCTAGCCTGAGCTGGGCGGTTCAACCGATCTGACCATTCGAGACAAGCGCTGGAGTGATCTGCATGTCGGATGCCCTGAGTGCGGCAGCCGATCCTGTGCATGCAGGATCGGCGGTTTCCATCATGCGCCGCGCCATGCGGTCAACCGCTGCCGGGACGGACGGCCGGGATGCCGGCCTGCTCGCGCTGCTACTGGCCGGCGGCGGCGCCGGAAGCGGTGTGCCCCGCCGTCGGAGGAAGGCGACCGGTCCGGGCCGCGATGTAAATACAGAGGGCGAAGGGGTCCGCCCGGGTGTGATCGGCGATCGGCCGCAGGGGATCGGGGCGCTGACGGCGGTTTCGTCTTCGAGAGCTTCGACTGCCGGGGCGGCGAAACTGGCCGTCGTGCCGCCTGGTAGATCGCTCGGGCACGCCCAGCGATCTGGACTGCCGCGTGGGCGGCAGGGTCTGGCCGGCGAGCGTACAATAGTGGCGAATTCCGCATTGGTCCCGCCGCTCGTCGCAGTCAAGAATGCGCGGCTTCCGCCGCAAGCGTCGTCGGGGTTGTCGATGCCCCGCGCTGGCCTGGGGGCGGTCTTGAAGGCCGTAACCGCGGGAAACGAACCGCCGCGCCCCGATCTTGGCCGTGGCCGCATGATGACGCAGCCTGCGACGCCCGCTGCCATGCGTCAGGCGCCGGGCGTCGAGCGTGACGGCCGGCAGGCACTCCGGCGACGGGGCTTCGCTGGGCCCTCGACCATCGACGGCCAATACGCTTCTGCGATCACCGCGCCAGGAACCGGCAGATCGCCCGAGGGACCGCCATTCGCCGGCCCGGCGGGAAACCGACACCTGTCCTCGGCGCAGGACGGACGGTCCGCGATCGGCAGCCTCCCTTCGCGGCTGTTCATGGCGCCACCTGCCGGACGAGCGATCGTGACGCCGACGACGGGCGTAGCGGCTGGCGTATCGGGCAACGAAACGGCCCTGCAGGCCGCGATGTCCAAGCATGTCGCATTCGTCGGCGCCGGGATTGTGCCGCGCCGCATAGCCAGCGCCAGCTCCGGCGAAACGGCGCCGTCGGGTGGCTTCACCACAGGCGCACGTTCGGCGGGCCTGCGATCATCATCCGCGGGATCCGGGCGCGACGGCGTCCCGCAGGTTCAGGCAACGTCATCGGGTGCGTCGTCCGGCAGCAGCGCGCCAGATGGAAACGGGAGTGGAACGATGATTGCCTTGACTGGGGAGATCGCAATCGATGGCCGCAAGCTCGGACGGATCACCGCCGCCAGCCAGGTCAGCAGCGCCAGCCTGCCGCCCCGATCCGCGTCGGCGGTCAACATACGCGCCATGCCGGTCTTCACCGGGTCGAGCGTACCGTTGTGAGCGGCGGGGCCGGTCTTGCTCTTGTCGAAACGCTTCTGGCAACTCTGGGCCAGGCACCGCTGATCCTCGGCCCGGTGGTGTTTCTCGGCCACGAGGTTCCCGCGCGGATCAGGGTCGGCGGCAAGCAGACTTCCAGCATACACCGGTTGCCCGGTGGCGGTCGCATCATCGACACGATGGGCGCGGACGATGGCGCGATTGCCTGGACCGGATACTTCACCGGACCGTTCGCAGCCGCGCGGGCGCGCATGGTCGACGCCATCCGCCGGAACGGCAGCGCCGTCGGACTGAGCTTTGGCGATTACGCCTTCACGGTCGTCGTGGTGAGCTTCGACTACGACATCCAGGACCGTGGTGCGGTCATCTCCTACCGCCTGCGCGCGGAAATCGTCCCGACGGGCATACTTATAATCGAGAATACCGCTGCCGGCATCGCTGCCAGCATCGTGGTCGACCTGCTCGCCGCGTCGGCGCTGCTGCCGGCTAACGCGGGCGCAGGGGCATTCAACCAAGCGCAGGACCTGTTGGGTTCAGCCACGGCCCCGACCTCGACGCTTGCTCTGGCGTCGGTGGGCAGCGCGATCTCGGCAGGCGGTCAGGCGCTGCAGCTCGCATTGTCATCGACCGGAAGCCGCTTGCTCGACGATCGCGACAGTTTCGACGGGAACGGCGTGTCCCCGACCCTGCTGACCGGAATGACGCAGGATGCCGGTCAGCTCGCCGCCATGACGCAGTCCGCCGGCTACGTCAATCGCAGCCAATCCAACCTTAACCAGCTGGCCGGCCTTCCACAGGGCGATCCGCTGGTCTTTGCGTGAGGCAACATGACCATCATACGCGTGGCGGACATCACCCTGTTCCATGTCGCGGCGCAGCAGCTCGGCGACGCCACACAGTGGAACCGGATCGCCGCCCTGAACAGCCTGTCCGATCCGATGCTGCACGGTGTCACGGTGCTGTCTCTGCCGCCGCTCGACACCGGCCTGGGCGGCGGGTTGCCGTCACAGTGAGCGCTACCATCACGACCCTCTGTCGCCGTCCGCGCGCGCGCGTGCTTGTTTCGGGACAGGCGATTGCCGGCTGCAGGTCGATGGAGATTGCAACCAGCAACCTGGCGCAGGCGGGCAGTTTCTTTACCCAGATCGCAATCGACACCGCCACGATCGGCGCCGCGTCGTCGTGGTACAACGCGGACACGCTGGATCTGACGATCCAGCTCGGCTTCGTCCCGGAAGGTGCGAGCGAGGGTGCCGTGGGCTGGCAGAACATGCTGTCGGGACGGGTCGACCGGATGCATTTCGATCCTGTTGCCGGACTGGTTACGCTGGAGGGTCGCGACTACGCGGCGCGCCTGCTGGATCTTCCGGTGTCCGAGACCTTCCTCAATTGCACCAGCAGCGATGTCGCACAGCAGCTCTCGACACGGTGCGGGCTGAGCGCCGCCATTGATCCGACTTCCACCTTCGTCGGGCAATATTATCAGATCGAGCATGCGAGGCTCTCGCTGGCGCCGTTCTCGCGCTTCGGAACCGCCTGGGACCTCCTCTCCAGCCTGGCGCAGATCGAGCAATACGATCTCTGGGTTGACAACAGCACCTTGAACTTCAGGTCGGCTGCGAGAAGTGCCGGAGCTGCCATACCGATCACATTCCGGACCGGCGGCCCGGGTGCGTCATCCGCCACCGTCAACGCAAGCACTCTGACCGTGCAACGCTGCCTGGCTCTCGCAGGAGACGTTCCGGTGGTTGTCGCGAGCTGGAACAGCCGGCACAGAACCCGCATACAGGTCCAGGCCGGTGCCGGTGGCGGGTCCGGCGCAAGCGCCATCAGGGTGCTGCGACCCAACCTGCCGGCGGACACTGCGCAGGCGTTGGCCAATTCCGTCAGTGCCACGGCGCTTTCCCACCAGCGAAGCTTGACTGCCACGATGGCCGGCGACCTCACGCTCAACCCGCGTGACAGCGTTCGGCTGACCGGACTGGGCGCTCCGTGGGACGGGGCGTATCGCGTCACCCGGCTGGAACGGGAATTGACCCTGCATGGCGGTTTTGTGCAGCGGGTCAGCGCACAGGCAGCGTCCGGCTGACAGCGCCACGCGTCAAACGGGATCGTTATACCAACAGCAGAGCGGTCCGCCCGACGGATCCGTTCGAGGAGAGCCCGTGCCGGACTGGATCGAAGCCGTCAAATTTCATTCGGCCGTGCATTCCGCAAGCAATGGCCAGCCGCGCTACGCGATCGTGACCAGCGTTGACCCGGCGAACCACGCCATCAAGGCAAGGATCGAGCCGGACGGCGTGGAGACCGGCTGGATCCCGGATAGCGCCGTCGCTGCAGGCGGCCTCAAGATTGCCTGCCCAAGTGAGGTCGGGACCCAGGTCCTGCTGCTGGCGGTGGAGGGCGATACCGAACATCCCGTGGTCGTCGGCAGGTTGTTCGATACGGTCTCGGCGCCCCCGGTCAGCCCGGCGACGTCGCAGCCGGTTCAGCCGGGCGAGGTCGGAGTTTTTCTCCAAGGTGGCGTCTATCTCCATCTGACCCCGGCCGGCGTCTTCATCGCGGGCGACGTGCGCATCGCCGGGACGGTGACGAGCACCGGAGACGTCGTTGCGGGCGAAATCAGCCTGCAGCTTCATGTGCATGGTGCCGTGCAGGCGGGCCAGGGACGCTCCGGGCCGCCGAGCTTCTAGCGATGGCAGATATCGCGCATGTCGTCGGAAGCGATCTTCAACTCAGCAGTAGCGGAGACGTGGCGACCGTCGATCAATCCGACTGGACCGAGCAGCGCGTGCTGAGGCGCCTGCTCACCAGCCTTGGCGCCTATATCTGGCAGCCGGCCTACGGTGCCGGCCTTTCCGGGCTGATCGGCAGCACCGTCTCGACACAGCAGATCGCGGCTCTGATCAGAAGCCAGCTCGCGCTCGAGGCAGCCATCCTGCAGCAGCCGGAGCCGGTCATCGCCATCAGCCGAGGTGCTTCCGGCGAGGCTTTCGCAACGATCTCGTATGCCGATGCGACGACCGGCGGCGCGGCCATCATCACAATCCCAGGGGCCGGTTGATGCAGCTCTCGTTGCAGAATTTCACCACCCTGGTCGCAAACATGGCGGCGAGCGCGCAGGGGGCCTGCTCGACCCTGCTTGATGTCAGCGTCGGGTCGGTTCTTCGTGCGGTGATCGAGAGCTCGGCCTCGGTCGCGCTCTGGCTGCAGTATCTCATCCTGCAGGTGCTTTCGATGACCCGTCTCTCGACCAGCATCGGCGCGGATGCGGATAGCTGGGTTGCGGACTTCGGGTTGATGCGGCTGCCATCGATCCCGGCAAGCGGCATGGTCGTCATGGCGTCGCTCAATCCGTCCGGCCAATCCGCGACAATCCCCACCGGCGCGCTTGTCAAGACAAGCGACGGGACGCAGAGCTTCCTTGTCGTCGACGGTCCGTATCTTCGGGCCGTGGGGGTGGCATCGGTAGCAGTACCGGTGCAGGCGATGGTCGCCGGCGTTCTGGGAAACGCACAGGCGGGCTCGGTGACGATCCTCGGCACCGCCATTCCTGGGATCGATACCGTAACAAATCCGGTTGCCTTTACGCTTGGCGCGCCGGCGGAGACCGACCAGGCTCTGCGTGCCCGCTTTGTCATCTATGTCAACACGCGCTCGCAGGCGACCGAGCAGGCGGTGGCCAACGCCATCGAGTCGGTCCAGCAAGGCCTGACCTACGTGATCCAGGAAAACGTGACTGCAGCCGGCCTCTCGTTGCCGGGCAATTTCGTGATCATCGTCGACGACGGCAGCGGCGCGCCGCCTGCATCCCTGCTTCAAGCAGTGGCGACGTCGGTGGATGCGATCCGTCCGGTGGGGTCGACCTTCTCGATCATCGCGCCGATGCTGATCGAGGTTGCGGTCTCGATGCAGATCACGGTGACCGATCCGACGCAGAACAGCCTTGCGCAGGCGGCGGCCGGTAGCGCGGTCTCCTTCTATATAAACAGTCTCGCGGTCGGACAGGCGCTGCGTATCTCGCGTATTGCCGGCCTGGTGTACGATGCGGCTGCGATCGTCTCGAATGTCACCGATGTCAGCCTGAACGGGCTCGATGCGGATCTCGGCGGGCAAGCCGGATCGGTGGTGCGGGCCGGCCTGATGACCGTCCTGATCGCACCGTCATGAGCAGCTTCTCCGGCCCCGGTAGCGGCATCGGATCGATCGCCGACATGATCGCCAGGCTGCGTGCGGTCCTGCCGACAGGCTGGTTCCCGCAATCTCCACCGGCGCCGCTGGCGAGTGCCACGCCGGTCCTCGATGGTGTTCTCAGCGGGATCGGGACCGCCTGGTCGCTGAACTACGGCCTTCTTTTCGACACCGCGCAGCAGACGCGGATTGCCACCGCGAGCGTGGGCTTCCTCGACCTGATCGCGGCGGATTTCTTCGCCGGCGCGCTGGTGCGCAACGTCGGGGAGACGGATGCACCGTTCCGGTCCCGGATCCTGGCCAACCTGCTGGTCCGGCGCGGCACCCGCCAGTCCGTCAGCGATGGCGTGCGGTCGCTGACCGGACAGGCGCCGACGATCATCGAACTGCAGCGCGGCGCCGATTGCGGCGGCTACGGACACGGCAACGATCCCGGCACCGGTCGCGGCGGCTACGGCACGCCGGCGCTCATCTACGGATCCGCCATGATGAATTTCCAGTACCTTGTCATCGCCGCGCCATCGCCGGCGTTCGCACCCGGCCTCGCCACGACGCGGCGCAGCATGGCCACTTATGTCGACGCGAGCGGACTGATCGTCCAGGCACCGCCGATGACGATACGGCCGCTCTACCAACTCGGCGTCCTGCAAGGTCCGCTGATCGAGCGCGGCAGTTTCAACCTCGTCGTTGACAGCCGGAACTGGACACCGCTCGCCCGAACCGCAACGACAACGGCCGGCTGGTCGCTCTCGACCCTGCAGGATGCGCCGATCCCTGGCGATCCGGTGCTGGACCTTAGCATTCCGGCCGGCGGCGAGGCGTCCGGCCCGGGAGTTTCGGTCGCGGCAGGCGGCAGGCCGGCCTGCGGCTCGGCCTGGATCCTCATCGGCCAGCAGTCTGGACTGTCGTCGGCGAGCCTGATCCTCACCGACCTTACCGACGGAACCACGGTTGCATCCTCAGCCGACATGACTTCCATCGGTGTCTGGCAACGCCTCAGCGCGACGCTGACACCGCGGCAGGCGGGCGGCCCGACGTTGCAGATGGCGATCGCCGGAACGGCGAGCTCCGGGCAGCCGGGCGTGCTGCTCACGCAGTGCTGGCAGATCGAGCCCGGATCTATGGCGACGAGCTACATTCCGACGTCCGGCTGTCTCGGCCTGCGCGACGCCGACGTCGTCTCGGTCGTGCCGCCGAGACCTGTCGTCTTCACGCCCACCATCGCGCAGGTCATGGCGACGATTGCCGCGACCGAACCGATCGCGACGATCGGCTGGACCGCAATCGTGCCGCCGGTCATCGCGATCTGATCGCGCTCCGGCAGAACCCCTGATGCGAAAGATCCTGGAGTAGTCATGGACCGTCAGATCATCTATCCCGGCGCCATCGCGCTCGATACCGACCAGCTGCTGCAGTCGCGCAACACGATGGTCGGGCTCGGCTATCTGGCCAAGATGATGCTGGGCGACGCCACGCCCTGCGCGGACGGCCTGCAATGCACGCCGGCAACCGGCCTCGCCGTCATGCTGTCTGCCGGCAGCCTGACGCTGCCGACGGTGATCGATGCTTCCTATGTGGGCCTGCTGCCGCCGGACGGCGATCCGCTGCTCAAGATCGGCATCAACACCGCGCCGGTGCTGGTGCAGCTGGGCAGCCCTGGCGCCTTCCTGATCTCAGCCACAGTGACCGAGGTCGCGGGCGGCGACCTGCCGATCGCCTACTACGACGCCGCCAACCCGTCGCTGGCCCTGATCGGTCCGGGCGGCGATGGCCTGCCACAGGCGAGTGTCCTGCAGCAGCGTATCGGCTTCGCGGCGACAGCGGCAGGCCTTGCCCCGGCCGGCAGCACGCCGCTCTGGAGCGTCGAGATCCCGGCCGGTGCCATCGCGGTCGGGCCGGGCATGATCACTCCGGCCCCGGGCGCGCCCTTCATCGCGGTCAAGCTGCCACAGGCCGCGCCACTGCTATCCCCTGGTTTTTCGGGAGCGCCAACCGCGCCCACCGCATTGCCCGGCGATGTCAGCACCCTGCTTGCCACCACCGCCTTCGTGTCAGGCGCCAACCGGCGCTCGCGTGCGGTCTGGATCAAGGCTGGAACCAATGTCTGGACCTGTCCGGCCGGGGTGTCGCAGATCCTGTTCAGGGGATGGGGAGCCGGTGGCGCCGGCGGCACCGGGTCCGGCGGATCGCCCGCCGGCGGCGGCGGCGGCGGCGGCTATCTCGAGGTGCTGCTCGATGTGGCGCAGGGACAAGCCTACCCCGTCGTCGTCGGCTCCGGCGCCACCGCCTCCGCCACGGTCACCCCGACCAGCTTCGGCGGATTGCTGTCGGTGTTCGGCGGTGGCAATGGCGGCAATGGCGGAAGCCAGCCGGGTGTCGGCGGAACCGTCGGCAGCGACGCGGTCCTGCAACTCGCGGCGCTGTCCAATCCGGGGATTTCCGCTGGCCAGGCTGGCTATGTTGCGGGAGGAACGGCGATCGGCGGCGCCGGCGGCGGGAGCTACGGCTCGACGCTCGGCTTCGCGAACACCGGCCTGGGTGCGGGATTGCCCGGTGGCTGGCCCGGCGGTGGCGGCTCCGGCGGTGCTCCGGGGCCGGGTGGCCCGGGAGCGGACGGGCTGGTGATCCTGGAATGGTGCGGCGAGCCGGCCGCATGAACCGCTTGGCGAGGACCAGCTCATGATCACGGAATTCGCGGCATGCACCGCCTTCACGGCGGCTGAAGAGGGCGGCTACGTGTGCGATGCACGTGATTCCGGCAACTGGACCAGCGGCATCTGCGGCACCGGTTCGCTGGTCGGGTCGAATCTCGGCGTCGGCGCACCCATCCTCGAGCGCTGGTTCGGGACCAGTACGAGGGTGACGACCGCACTCATGCGGGCGCTGCCGCCGGCGACCTACCAGGCGATCGCGATGGAGTTCTACTGGCAGCCGATGCAGTGCGCGCGATTGCCCGCCGGGCTCGACCTGATGGTGTTCGATTTCGGCTGGAACCGCGGCTGCACCACGTCGGTCAATATCTTCCTGCGCAGCCTCAGCCTGGGTGCGGCCTGCCTGCAGGCACCCGATGGCGATGCCGTCGCGGCGGCGCTGCTGGCGGTGCCGTTGCAGACCTGGCTGCGCTCCATACCGCTCTCCGACATCCTGACGTTGCAGACAATGCTGGGCTTGCATGTGGATGGCATTGCCGGCCCGCAGACGCTGGCGGCGTTGCAGGCGCGGCCCGACCTTCGGATCCATCTGGCCGTGCTGGTGCTGGCAGCGGCACAGTTGCTGTCGTACCGGCAGTTGAGCAACTTCGCGACCTACGGCGCCGGCTGGATGGCGCGGACCATGCGCCGTCGCATCAGCGCGCTGGCACTGCTGACCATGCAGGTTCCGGTCCGGCTGGTCGGGTGAGCGAAGCCTCGAATACCCGGGCGGGTTGGCCCACGAAATCGGCCGGTCCGCTATGGGTCAGGCTGGACCTCGTCTCCAGCCAGACCTGGCCACCAAGCGCCCGCCAGCGCTGGCAGAAGGCGAAGTCCTCGCTGAGATAGATCCGGGAGGCCGGATCGATCATGCACTCGAACAGTGCGAACGGGTGCAGGTCGCTATCCGGATGCTGGTCCGCGTAGCTGTGGACGCTGCGGTATGATGTCTCAGGGTAGGCCTGCATCATCCGCTCGATCACCGCGCGTGCGATCAGCATGAAGCCGGTCCCGGCATACCGGGCAGTCGCGAAAGCGCCGTCGCGTTCCGCCTCCGCGTTCATGCACAACTCCCCGACATAGCGCAGGCCGGCAGCCTCGGGCGGCTCGCCACGCTCGAGCCGCAACCGCGTCGCCTCGTCCCAGTAGTGCGTCTTGAGTGGATAGGTCGCGGCACAGAGTGGCTTGCCGAAGGCGAGCAGGTCGCGGACCAGCGCCGGCTGGAAGCTGATATCGCCATCGACGAACAGGATATGGGTCGCCTGTCGCAGGGCCATGAAATGGGCGAGGAGCGTGTTCCGGCTGCGGGTGATCAACGCGTCCTGACCCAGCAGCCCGAGCGTCACGTCGTAGCCGTCGTTGGCGGCGCAGCGCATCACGCCGATCACCGACTGCATGTAGCCCTGCGTGACCACCCCGCCATAGCACGGCGTCGCCAGGAAGAGGTGAGGGCGCAGGCGACGGCTCCTTCGATGCAGAGCCGGAAAAGCGCGGCTTGCCCGTCATCCTCGCAGCCGACGGTTACTGAAACCTTAATGGTGGATGTGGTCGCCCATGAGCGAGGCCAGCGTCGGCTCGATGAGCGCGGCCAGCTCGGCCTGGCTCTGCGCGGTAGGATGCAAAGGCGGATCTGGCGGCGACAGCATCGGGTCCATGTAGCGCGAGGCCAGCACACGGCCGTCCTGCTCGAAGATCGGGGCTGCGTCTATGAAGCTGATCCAGCGTGGGCTGCCGGCGGCGAAACGCGCGAGGTCACGGTTCAGCGCGAGCGTGTTCACGCTGACCCATGGCGATCGGATCGAGGGCAGCACGCCGATCAGCAGCACGCGGGTGTCCGGCAGTCGCTCGTGCAGCAGATCCAGGATCACCCGGATCCCGGCGAATGTCGCGGCGGCATCGGTGTGTATGTGACCGAAATTGTTCGCCCCGATCAGCAGCACCACGGCGCGGGGATGCACGCGGTCAAGCTCGCCGTGCTGCAGCCGCCAGAGCAGATGGCAGGTGCTGTCGCCCTTGAATCCCAGATTAACCGCATGGCGGTCGCCGTAGTAGCGCCGCCAGGCCGGGGCAAAATCCCGCCAGGGCTCCGGTCCCGTCCGCTCCCAGTCCTGGGTGATGGAATCCCCGATCCAGAGCAGGTCCACCTGCCCGACGAGCTCCCGCTGCTTGGCTTCGAAGCGTTGCTTCCACCAGGGCAGATCCATTCGCGAGACCGGCTGCGTGGCGATGCCGGCTGGCGCGGCCGCGCCCAGTCCGAGGAAGATGGCGGCGCCCAGGCAGACCTTCCCGAAGCGGCGCCACCGCGGCGGATTCCGTCTCATGAGGCCGCTCAGAGGTAGAGAAAGGCGAAGCTGGCGGCACCGAACAGTATGCAATAGATGGCGAACGGGCTCATCGCCCAATCCTCATGCGAACGGAAATATCGCATCAGGAAGGCTGTGCTGGCCAGGGCGGTGATGCCGGCGACCACGGCGGCCAGGATCGCCGGCGCCCAGTTCGAGCTTGCTGCCGCACCGGCCTTGTGCAGGTGCAGCATCTGGTCGGCGGTGGCCGCAAAGATGATCGGGGTCGCGATCAGGAAGGAGAACCGCGCGGCGCCCTGGTGATCGATGCCGCGCAGGATGCCGCCGATGATGGCGGCGCCCGAGCGCGAGATCCCCGGGATGAAGGCCAGGCACTGCCAGAGCCCGATCACCAGTGCGTCGCGCCAATCCAGGGTCGCGATCGGCCGATGGTTGGCCGATACGCTGCGGCCGCGCAGCTTCTCGCCAGCCAGCAGCATGATGCCGTTGACCACCAGGAAGATGGCGGCGATCTCCGGGGTGCCGAACAGCCGGCGCAGGAAGCTTTCGAACAGGAAGCCGAGCACCACCGCCGGGAGCGTGGCGAGGATGATCAGCCAGAGGATATGCCGGCTCTCGCGCTGCATGGCGGGGTCGCCCTGGCCCAGGGCGCCACGCGCCAGCTCGTACCAGTCGCGCCAGAAATAGGCGAGCAGGGCGATCGCGGTGCCGAGATGCAGCGTCACCAGGAAGGGCAGGAAGGCCGGGCTGCGCTGGTCGATCGACCAGTGCAGGATGGCCGGGATGATCACCGCGTGTCCCAGGCTGCTCACCGGAAACAGCTCCGTCACGCCCTGCAGGATGGCGATGATGAGCGCTTGGAGGGTGGTCATTCGGACATCGTCCCGAGTCTGTGAGAGCCACCTGTTGCCGGACTCTCGGTCGTGCCGCAAGCAATCCCGCGGCTTGACCCACGATCGTGGCGGCCCCTATCTGACCGCCACGCGCACGGTCCCTCCGGTCGCGCCACCAAGCCTGCGCAGACAGATCGGGATTGCACGCATTGCTTCATCGGACCGATCCTCTTGGCCCGTCATAGCGCCACCGCGATCCTGGCCAGCGCCCTGGTGATCGCCGTGGCCGCCGGCTTCTATACCTATGCCGAGACCAGAGGCGCAGGCCCGACCGAGGCGACCTACGAGCTGCAGTCGGTGTTCCTCTCCGCGAACGGGCTGGCGCCGGGCGCCGACGTGCGGCTGGCCGGCGTCAAGGTCGGTTCCGTCTCATCCATCGCGCTGGATACCAGGCTGTTCGTCACCCATGTCGGGTTTCGCATCGAACAGCGCTATCGCCTGCCCGAGGACAGCAGGCTCGCCATCGGCAGCAGCGGCTTCACCTCGTCCGACGCCCTGATGGTCACGCCCGGCCACTCGGCCCGCATGCTGCAGCCCGGCCAGGTCATCCGCGACACCCAGGAAATGGTCAGCCTGGAGCAGCAGGTCAGCCAGTACATCTTCGGCACCGGCGGGCTCGGCACCGGCGGACCCTGACCTGAACGTTGATCAGGTCCGGGTCGCGTTTCGCGCGGCGAGGCCGCTAGTCGTTCAGCGGATAGGACGCCATCAGCCGCCGCTGCTTGCGCCAGTCGCGCAGCATCGCCAGGACTCCGCTGCTGCCATGGCCACGGGCCCGCATCTCGGCGCCGATCTCGAAGGCTTCCCGGTAGTGCTCGAACTGCACCCGGTAGGCGTCGCGCAGCGTGGTGGATGCGTCCCAGATATGGGTCGCCTCCGACCCGACACCGTTGATCTCGATGATCCGGAAATCCTCGCCACGCCTTAGCGCCGCCAGGCTGCGATAGCGCAGGTCGATCCGGCCGAAGTGGAAGTCGGGAATGTCGGATACGATCGACTCGATGCAGGTCGTCAGCGCCGCGGTGATGTCCGCGTTCCCGTTCAGGAAGATCGACCCCTTGCAGTGGTTGCCGGCGAACACCAGCCGGATCGCCACCCCCGCACCCGGGACGCTCTCGAGGCGGTCGTGCAGCCGGGGCATGTAGAGATGCGGCACCAGGCGGGTGCGCGGATCCGCCATGATGAGGTCGCGCAGCGTGGAACGGCCGTCGCCGACCAGGATCGGCGCCTGCTTGTGGGTCAGCGAGGTGATGCGCCCGTGCTCCTCGCCGGGGCGGCGGACATAGAACACTCCCGCCTCGCCCTCGTGGGCGATCAGCTCCTGCAGGACCAGATCGACGTCGCGCGGGAAGGCCGCCAGCGTCTCTGCCAGACGATCCTCGTCCTGCACCAGCCGGACACCGGTACCGTTGCAGCCGATGTCCGGCTTGACCACAAGCGGCAGTTCGAGACCAGCCACGCGGAGCTGCGCCAGGGCACGGGGCACATCGCCGGCCCCGGTCCGGAACACGGTGTAGGGCGCAATCCACGCACGCGCTTGCGGGCCGGCCTGGTCGAGAATGGAACTCTTGCTCTCGCCGCACAGGCCACCGGTCGAGATGCGCGGGTTGGCGGCGGATGGCAGGCTGAAGTCGCCGTGCCGCAGGCCAAGCAGGACCCACCAGGCCACCACCGGAGTGTAGAACAGCCAGCCGGGCCAGTATTCGAACCTCGACATCTCGCGCGGCGGGGCGGCGGGAGTGGCGCCAGCGGCGATTTCACTCACGACGAGGTCTCCCGCACTTTGGCGATGATACGACCCGCCAGCACCACCACGATGGCGAAGCCGATCGCGCCGACCCAGCGCCAGGCGCCGAAATGCTGCATCAGGAACTCGCCCACGCGAAGCGAGACCAGGAACAGCAGGCTGGTCCAGATCGAGGTCGCCACCACCGCGGCAAGCACGAAGCGCCACAGGTTGGCCTTGAGGAATCCGCAGGCGGTGTAGGTCGGCAGCCGCGCGCCGGGTATGAACCGGCTGATCATGACCACCCTGAACACCTTCCCGGAAAGCCACTCGCGGCCGCGGGAATGGCGCTCCGCCGACACCATGCGGTTGATGCGCGGCACCGCCGCCGCCAGCCGGCCAAGCCCGTAGAGGCCGAGATCGCCGAGCACGATGCCGCTATACAGCGAGGGCAAGGCGACACCCACGCGGACCACCCCGGACTGCACCTCGATCGCCGTCAACACGGTGGCCGCATCCTCGAGGATGAAGGTGCCGACGATGATGGTTGCCGCCTGGGCCAGGGGAGAGGCGCCTGCCGATTTGAGCAGCGCGGAGACCGATAGGAAGACCATTCGAGTTCACGCGCGCCGGCCGGTAGCCTGGACAGGGAGGATCGGGATCAGGACGGAGATAGTGGAGAAGGCCTCAGCGAGGCGATCTCCCGGGGCACTTCCGTTCCGAGCAGCGATAGCAGGCCTCCATGCCCCGTCAGGCGTCGCGGACGCGAACATAGCCGGAGGTGTCCAGGAAATTGCACACGCCGCCGCATCGCCGCGTTGAATATCGGCACCGGGATAAGCAGTCACGCGATTTCTGGTTCATGCCCGGGCGATCGGGCAGCGGGCCTTGGGGCGACATCCGACGACCTCCGGCATGACGTGCCCACCGCGACACGGCGCCAGCGACGGTTCCCGGCGCCGTCGCCGCCAAGGTGTAACAACGTCATGCATCCGGATCGCTGCAGGACTAGGATGCCGGTTCCCTGCACAGGATGCTCCGGCAATGCCCCCCGCCAAGAGGCTCAAGCGCGACAATGACAGCGGCCCGCCGGACAAACGCCGCCCGCCCGGTCCGGCGACCGACCGTGCCGCCAGTGCCCGGCAGGCCCGCAAGGGGCAGGACACCATACGGCTGGTCGATCCGCTGACCACCCGGCTCGGCACCAGGATCGACACCAACGCCCTCATCTTCGACAGCGACTGGTATCGTGCACAGTATCCGGACGTCGCGGCATCGCGGGTCGACCCGGTGCGGCACTATCTCAACGACGGCGCCAGGGAGGGGCGGGACCCCAACCCGTATTTCGACACCGACTGGTATGTCACCAACAATCCCGATGTCGCCGCAGCCAGGCAGAATCCGTTCCTGCACTACCTGCTGCACGGCGCTCACGAGGGGCGGCTGCCGGCACCTCCGCCGGGCGCCGAAGCGGGACCGCCGGCCGCCTGATACCATGAGCGCGCGCTCCTCGCGCCATGGTTGTTTCCGACTCGCGGGCTGTGGCAACCGGAGCAGATGATGCTGCGCCGGCACTTGATCAGCTCCGCCCCCGCACTCCTGGCGGGAGGCACCCCTATCCTGGCAGGAGGCAATTGCGCCGCGAGGGCATCCGGCGCCAGGACCTACCGGCAGTTCCTGCAGGATATCGGCAATCAGGGTCGCACGCTCGGGATCGATCCCGCGATCCTCGATACGGCTCTCGCCCTCGACGAGCCCAACGCGAGAGTGCTGCAGCTCGACCGGCATCAGCCGGAATTCACCCTGACCTGGGCTCAGTATCGCGCACGGGTGCTGACCGACGGCAAGCTGCAGGCGACGCGGCAGGCCTACGGCAGCCGGCTCCAGCTGCTCACCGCGCTATGGCAACGCTACCGCGTCGATCCGCGGGTGGTGACCGGGATCTGGGGCCTCGAATCGAATTTCGGCAGCAGGATCGGCAGCTTCGGGGTCGTCGATGCGCTGGCGACGCTGGCTTATGACGGCCGCCGCGCCGCGTTCTTCCGCGCCGAGCTGTTGAATGCGCTGCGCATCCTGCAGCAGGGCGACGTCGCTGTCGGCCACATGCTCGGCAGCTATGCCGGCGCGATGGGCCAGCCGCAGTTCATGCCAAGCTCGTTCCTCCGCTACGCCGTGGATTTCGAGGGCAACGGCCGCCGCGACATCTGGACCAGCGAACCCGACGCGCTCGCCTCGATTGCGAACTATCTCCGGCAATGCGGCTGGGTCGCCGGGGTGCCCTGGGGCCAGCCGGTCCGCCTTCCGTCCGGCTTCGACGCCACCCCGATCGGGCGGCAGCATTGGCTCCCGCTCGGCACCTGGACCGCCCTCGGGGTGCGCCGTGCGGATGGTGGCCGCTTCTCGCGCCCGGATGTCAGGGGTGCGGTGGTGGCACCGGACGGCACCGGCGGCGACGCCTTCATGGTCTACGGGAACTTCGACGTCATCCGCCGCTACAACCCGTCCGACTTCTATGCCCTGGCCGTCGGGCTGATCGGCAACGCCGCAACATGACCCGGCCTGCCTCGAACCGCCCGTCCACCTTCACCGGGGCCCCGGTCCTGCTGCTGTCTCTGGTGACGCTGTCCGGCTGCCACCATCGCCAGCCGGTGGTGAGCCGCCCGGCAACCTACACCGTCGGACCGGCATGGCAGGGGGACGGCAGCTGGTTCTATCCGGCCGAGGTCGCCTCCTACGAGGCGACCGGGATCGCCGCCATCGATCCTGCGGAGGGCAGGAGACCCGGCCAGCACCATCGCATCACCGCGGATGGCGAGTTCTACGATGCGTCCGCGATCGCCGGCGCCCACCAGACGCTTCAGCTGCCGGTCGTCGTGCAGGTCGAGAACCTTGAAAACGGCCATGCCATCCTGCTCCGGCTGAACGATCGCGGTCCGGCCGATCCCGGTCGCCTGCTCTCGGTGACGCCACAGGCGGCCCGGCTGCTTGGCATGGACGGCCTGCCACGCCGCGTGCGGGTGCGTCTCGACGAGCCCGCGACCGCAGACCTGCAGCGCGGGGTTGCAGGCGTGCCGTTGCCGGACGCGACGGCGGCGCCGGTCGGGGCGGTCGCCGAGCAGTCCCTGATGCCGGGCTCCGCGGCCGGCCCGCCTGCCGCCGTATCGCCTCCCGCCGCAGCGGCCGCCCGCACTGCCACGTCGTCCACTCCCGGCCCCGCGCTCGGCAGCCTGCCCGACGAGACGGCCGATCCTGGCCAGCTCTGGATCGACGCCGGGCACTTCAGCGGACGCCGCTATGCCGACCAGGTGGCCGCCGCCACCGGAGGGTTCGTACGGCAGTCCGGGCGTGGCCGGGCAACGAACTACATGGTCCGGATCGGGCCGCTCGCCTCGGTGCAGGCGGCGGATGCGGCACTGGACCATGCCCTCGCCGCCGGGGTAACCGGTGCGCGCATCGTTGTGGAATAGGGACGACAGGTGGCAACCAGGCGATTCTTGCTCACCGGCGGCGCTGCTGCCCTGGCCTTGTCCGTGCCGCTGCGGGACGCCGCCGCGCGCCGCCATCCACACGCCAGGCCGCATCCTGCCGACGGCGAAGGAGACGGCGACGATGCCGCATCCGGGGATGCCGGCGCCGCGGCGGGCACGCCTGCCGACACCCCGATCGGGCCGCTCGACACCGCCGCCCGCTGGGCCATCATCCTGGACGCCAACACCGGCTCGGTGCTGCTGCAGAAGGCCGCCGACGAGCAGATGCCACCCTCGTCGCTGACCAAGATGATGACCGCCTACCTGGTGTTCCAGGCGCTCTCCGAGCAGCACCTCAAGCTCGACCAGACACTGCCGGTGAGCGAGCGTGCCTGGCGCATGCAGGGCTCCAAGATGTTCGTGCCGCTCGGCGGTCAGGTCGGCGTCGAGGACCTGATACGCGGCATGCTGATCCAGTCCGGCAACGACGCCTGCATCGTGCTCGCCGAAGGCATCGCCGGCTCCGAGGACCAGTTCGTCGTGCGGATGAACGAGCAGGCCCACCGCATGGGCCTCACCGGCACGCAGTTCCGCAACGCCACCGGATGGCCCGACCCGGACCACCACATGACGGCGCGCGACATCGCCACGCTGGCCCGCCACCTGATCCAGGACTTTCCCCAGTACTATCACTACTTTTCGGAAAAAGACTACAAGTTCAACAACATCGCCCAGGGCAATCGCAATGTCCTGGTCGACAAGGGTCTCGCCGACGGCCTGAAGACCGGCCATACCGACGCCGGCGGCTTCGGCCTCTGCGCAAGCTCGGAGCGCGATGGCCGCCGCATCATCATGGTGCTGAACGGCCTGCCATCGTCGCATGCGCGGGTCGAGGAGGGCGCGCGGCTGCTGGGCTGGGCGTTCGCCAACTTCGAGGACGTGAAGCTGTTCACCCGCTACGAGACCATCCAGCAGATCCCGGTATGGCTCGGGACCCAGCCATCGGTCCCCGCGGTCACCAGGGACGATGTCGTGCTCACGCTGCCGCACGGCTGGCGCAGCCATGTCAGGATCAGGGTGGATTACGCCAGCCCCCTGGCCGCTCCGGTCGCGGCCGGCGCGCAGGTCGCCACGCTTACCCTTACCGGCGCGGGGCCCACCAACATGACCTATCCGCTGGTCGCCTCGGTGGCGGTGCCGCGTCTCAGCCTGCCGAACCGCGCCATCGCGGTGATCGAGCACTCCATCGGCGGCGGATAGCCGGGTGGACGGCCTGCTCGTCACCATCGAGGGCGGCGAGGGGGCCGGCAAGACCACGCAGTCCGGCCTGCTGGCGGATGCGCTCGCCGGGCGTGGCTTCGACGTGCTGCGCACCCGCGAGCCGGGCGGCGCTCCGGGGGCCGAAGCATTGCGACGCTTCCTGCTGGCCGGCGACCACCGTCTCAGCCGCCGCGCCGAGGCGATGGCGCACTACGCCGCCCGCTTCGACCATGTCGACAACACCATCCGCCCCGCCCTGGCTGCCGGGCGGATGGTGCTGTGCGATCGCTACGCCGACTCGACGCTCGCCTACCAGGGCTACGGACTGGCGCAAGGCGAGCCGGACGTGCTCGCCTTCATCGCCCGGCTGGACGCGCTGCTGGATGTCCGGCCACACCTCACGCTGGTGCTGGACGTGGCCCGTGCCGAGGGCCTGCACCGCCTGCGGCAGCGTGGCGGCGATGCCGACCGCTACGAGACGCTCGACGATGCATTCCATGAGCGCGTCGCCGCCGGCTACCGCAGCATCGCAAAAGCCCACCCGGTCCGCTGTCGCCTGATCCCGGCGGGCGGTGCGGTCGAGACCGTCCACCGGCGCATGCTGGAGGCGGTGCTCGCCGCCGTCCCGCCGGGCCGATGAGCGGCACCGCACCGCGCGAGGTTGCCAACCTGCATGGCCACGAGGCTGCCCTGGCCAGCTTCTCGCGTGCCTGGAACGCCGGCCGCCTGCACCATGCCTGGCTGATCAGCGGCGCACCCGGGATCGGCAAGGCGACGCTGGCCTACCAGCTGGCGCGGATCGTGCTCGCCGGCGACGATCCCGAAGCGGCGTCGCGGCGGATCGCTGCCGGCACCCATCCGGATCTGCTGGTCGTCGAGCGCACCGCCACCGGGGCGCGGGGGCCGGAGGACCGGCAGAAGCGCCTGCGCCAGGAGATCGTGATCGACGATGCCGCCGCCGTCGGCAGCTTCCTGCACCGTACCGCGGCGATGGGCGGCTGGCGCGTGGTGATCGTCGACGGCCTCGACCAGGCCAACCGCAGCGCCGCCAACTCGCTGCTGCGGCTGATCGAGGAGCCGCCGGCGCAGGCGCTGTTCCTGCTCACGGCCAGCGCGCCCGGCCGGGTGCTGCCGACGCTGCGCAGCCGGTGCCGGAGCCTGCGCCTGGCCGCCCTGGATGATGCCACCATGCTGGCTGCCCTGGCCGATCTGCTGCCCGATCGGGACGACGCCGACCGGAGGGCGCTGGCCACCCTGGCCCGCGGCGCCCCGGGCCGTGCCGTGCTGCTCGCCGCCGATGACGGGCTGGCGCTGTCCCGGCTGGCGACCGAGGTCCTGGAGGCCAGCCCGCGTCCGTCCGGGGCCTGGAGCTACGAGGTTGTGGACAGCGTGCTGCGTCGCGAGAACGGCTTTTCCACCTTCATCGACTTGTTGTCGGAATCCATATCGGCGAAACTCCGCGCCTCGGAGGTCATGCAGCATCGGGACGATACCGCGCCTCGGCGGCCGATCCTGCGCGACCCGCAGCTCTGGGCCGAGACCTGCAGCCAACTGGTCCGGCTGCGTGCCGAGACCGAGGCCCTGAACCTGGATCATCGCCAGTCGCTGCTGACCGGCCTGGACTTTCTGAGCAGAGTGGGCCTGTTGGGCAGACCATGACCGAACGCTATACGATCACCACCCCGATCTACTACGTGAACGGCTCGCCGCATATCGGCCACGCCTATACCTCGATCGCCGCCGACGTGATGGCGCGCTGGAACCGGCTAGACGGGCGGGACGTGTTCTTCCTGACCGGCACCGACGAGCACGGCCAGAAGGTGGAGCAGGCCGCCATTGCCGCCGGCCTGCCGCCGCAGGAGTTCGCCGATCGCGTCTCGGCCGATTTCCGCGCGATGGCGGACGCTCTGCACATCTCCTACGACGACTTCATCCGCACCACCGAGCCGCGCCATCTCGAAGCCTGTGCGGCACTCTGGCGGCGGATGCAGGAGGCCGGCCAGATCTATCTCGGCGCCTACGAGGGCTGGTACGCGCTGCGCGACGAGAGCTTCTACGGCGAGGACGAGCTGACGCTTCATCCGGATGGCAGCCGAACCGCGCCGAGCGGTGCCCCGGTCGAATGGGTGCGCGAGCCGTCCTATTTCTTCCGGCTGTCGGAGTGGCAGGACCGGCTGCTCGCGCTCTACGAGGCGAACCCCGACTTCATCGGTCCGCCGGCGCGACGCAACGAGGTGATCAGCTTCGTTCGCCAGGGGCTCAAGGACCTGTCCATCAGCCGCACCAGCTTCTCCTGGGGCGTGCCGGTGCCCGGCGATCCGGCGCATGTGATGTATGTCTGGTGCGACGCGCTGGTGAACTACATCACCGCACTCGGCTATCCCGACACCGGCAATCCGCTCTGGCGCCATTGGCCGGCCGACCTGCACCTGGTCGGCAAGGAGATCGTCCGCTTCCATGCGGTGTTCTGGCCGGCCTTCCTGATGGCGGCCGGGATCGAGCTGCCGAAGCGGGTCTATTCGCACGGCTGGTGGACCATCGACGGCGAGAAGATGAGCAAGTCGATCGGCAACGTCGTCGAGCCGCGCGCGCTGGCGGCGGAGTTCGGTGTCGATCCGGTGCGCTACTTTCTGCTGCGCGAGGTGCCGTTCGGCGGCGACGGGGATTTCAGCCGCCGCGCGCTGATCGGCCGGATGAACATCGAGCTGGCCAACGATCTGGGCAATCTCGCGCAACGCACGCTGTCGCTGGTCGCGCGCAACTGCGAGGGCCGGCTGCCGGAGCCGCAGCCGCGACAGGAGTCGGACACGACGCTGCTGGCGCAGGCCGACGCCTTGCCCGGCCTGATGCGCGAGCAGATCGCGCGGCAGGCGCTGCACGAGGCGCTGGAGGAAGCCTGGCGCGTGGTGCGCGCCGGCAACGGCTATATCGACCGCCAGGCACCGTGGGCACTCAAGCGCACCGATCCCGAGCGGATGCGCGCCGTGCTGCGTGTCCTGGTCGACACCATGCGGGTGATCGCCACCGTGCTGCAGCCCTTCATGCCGACCAGCATGGCGTCGATGCTCAACCAGCTCGGCGTACCCGCCGGGCTGCGGCAACTCGGCGACCTGTCGGCGCCCCTGCCTGGGAACACGGTGCTGCCGCCGCCGGCCGGCATCTTCCCGCGCCACGTCGAGCCTGCCGCATGAGCCTGCACATCCCATGAGCCTGATCGATTCGCACTGCCACCTCGACCGTTTCGACGCAGCCGAGCTGCCCGACCTGCTCGACCGCGCGCAGGCCGCCGGCGTCACCGGGATGGTGACCATCGGCACCCGGCTGTCCGAGGCGCCGAGGCAGATCGCGCTGGCGCGGCGCAGCCGGCCCGACCTGCCGGTCTGGTGCACGCTCGGCACCCATCCGGACCATGTGCACGAGGAGGAACTGCCCGGCCCGGACGTCCTGGCCGGGCTGGTAGAGGCGCCGGGCGTGGTCGGCATCGGCGAGTCGGGGCTCGACTACTTCCACGGCACTCCCGAGGTGCGGCCCGCTCAGCAGGACAGCTTCCGGCTGCACCTGCGTGCGGCGCGCGCCACCGGCCTGCCGCTAGTGATCCATGCGCGCGATGCGGACGACGACATGATCGGCATCCTGCGGGACGAGCACGAGCAAGGCGGCGCGTTCCCGTTCCTGCTGCACTGCTTCAGTTCCGGCCTCGAGCTGGCCCGGGCCGGTGTTGCGCTCGGCGGCTCGATCAGCTTCTCGGGCATCCTGACGTTCCCGAAGTCGCAGGCGCTGCGCGACATCGCCGCAGGCATCCCGGCGGACCGCCTGCTGGTCGAGACCGACGCCCCCTATCTTGCCCCGGTGCCTTGGCGTGGCCGCCGCAACGAGCCCGCCCATGTCTCGCACACGGCGGCGATGCTGGCCTCGGTCCGCGATCTGGAGCCGGCCGCACTTGGCGATCTCACGACCGCCAACTTCTTCAGGCTGTTCAGCCGGGCCGCGCGGTAGCTTCATGCGCGTGGTGATCCTCGGCTGCGGCGGCTCGGCCGGAGTCCCGATGCTTGGCGGCGACACCGGCCACGGCGATTTCGGCGCCTGCGATCCCGCCGAGCCGCGCAACCGTCGTACACGGTCCGCGATCGTGATCGAAGGTGACGACGGACGGCGCGTGCTGGTCGATACCGGGCCGGAGATGCGCCAGCAACTGCTGGCATGCGGCATCGGCCGTATCGACGCGCTGTTCTACACCCACGCCCATGCCGACCATGTCGCCGGACTCGACGACATCCGTGGCCTGAACCGGGTCGCGGACCGGCCACTGGAGGCCTTCGGCACCGCGCAGGTGCTCGGCGAGATCCAGAGCCGCTTCGCCTATGCGTTCCGGCCCTGGTCGCCGCCCGGCTTCTACCGTCCGGTGCTGCAGGCGCACCCGGTGACACCCGGGCCGGCCGTGATCGAGGGCATGCAGTTCGTGCTGTTCGAGCAGATACACGGCCGCAGCATCACCATCGGCCTGCGGGTCGGCGCCTTCGCCTACTCCACCGATGTGATGGAACTCGACGAGTCGGCGCTGCGCTCGCTGGAGGGAGTGGATACCTGGGTGGTCGGCTGCTTCCAGCGTGCTCCGCATCCGGCGCATGCGCATCCCGAACTGATCGTCCGGTGGGCGCGGCAGCTCGGGATCCGGCGCACGATCCTGACCCACATGGGGACCGACCTGGACTGGGCGTGGATGGCATCGAACTTGCAGCCCGGCCTGGAGCCGGCCTTCGACGGGATGCGGATCCATCTATGATCGCAAAGCCACGCCAAGTGGCGACGACACGGAATACGAGAAGTGAACGTGCAATTTAGTTGAATAGGGATTGTGCACAGCGATAGCCTCGCAAATGCCGCCGTCCCGACACTTGGTCTTGACGGTGCAATCGCGAAGGAGCCCGCTCATCACAAGGCGCCAGACAACCCGATTTTTTCACGCTTTCGAACACGGGAGCGCGAAAGGCTACGACGAATTACGCATCCTGTTCAAGAATTCGACAGGTCTGCGCTTTGCCGACGCGCCGGAAAATCGTCCTCATTGCCGAACGAGTCAAGAGCCGGCCAGGCGGTTGCAAGCGACCCTGATCCCAGCTGCGGAGACCCCCTGATGGCGCCTCTGGACGACGTCTTCTCCCTCGCCACCTCGATGCGCGAGGAACGGCGAGAAACCGAGATGAGCCTGGCGCAGTATCTTGAACTCTGCGCCGACGATCCGTCCTGCTACGCCAGCGCCGCCGAACGCATGCTGAAGGCGATCGGCGAGCCGGCCACCATCGACACCTCGCGCGACGCCCGCCTCGGCCGCGTCTTCATGAACCGGACCATCCGGGTTTATCCGGCCTTCTCGGACTTCCACGGCATGGAGGAGACGGTCGAGCGCATCGTCGGCTTCTTCCGGCACGCGGCGCAGGGACTCGAGGAGCGCAAGCAGATTCTCTACCTGCTCGGCCCGGTCGGTGGCGGCAAGTCCTCGCTCGGCGAGCGGCTGAAGTCGCTGATGGAGCGCGAGCCGATCTACGTGCTGAAGGCCGGCACCCAGATCAGCCCGGTGTTCGAAAGCCCGCTCGGGCTGTTCGACGTCGACCGCATGGCGGATGGGCTGCAGCGCCGCTACGGCATTCCGCGCCGGGTGCTGACCGGCATCGCCAGCCCGTGGGCGTTGAAACGCCTCGAGGAGTTCGACGGCGACCTGTCGCGCTTCCGGGTGGTCAAGCTGCATCCGTCCAAGCTGCGCCAGATCGCCATTGCCAAGACCGAGCCCGGCGACGACAACAACCAGGATGTCTCCGCACTGGTCGGCAAGGTCGACATCCGGCAGCTCGAAAGCTTCAGCCAGAACGACCCCGACGCCTACGGCTTCTCCGGCGGCCTCAACCGCGCCAACCAGGGGCTGCTCGAATTCGTCGAGATGTTCAAGGCGCCGATCAAGATGCTGCATCCGCTGCTCACCGCGACGCAGGAGGGCAACTATGTCGGCACCGAGAATATCGGCTCGATCCCGTTCACCGGGGTGATCCTGGCGCACTCGAACGAGGCCGAGTGGCAGACCTTCCGCAACAACCGCACCAACGAGGCCTTCCTCGACCGCGTCTGCGTCATCAAGGTGCCGTACTGCCTGCGCGTCACCGAGGAAACCCGCATCTACGAGAAGCTGATCAGCGGCTCGGCGCTCGGTGCGGCGCCGTGCGCGCCGAACACGCTGGAGATGCTCGCCCGGTTCGCGGTGCTGTCCCGCCTCAAGTCGCACGCCAACTCGTCGCAGTTCGCCAAGATGCGGGTGTATGACGGCGAGAACATCCGCGAGACCGATCCCAAGGCCAAGACCATGCAGGAGTATCGCGACTCCGCCGGCGTGGACGAGGGCATGGAGGGGATCTCGACCCGCTTCGCCTTCAAGGTGCTGTCGGGAACCTTCAACCACGATCCGACCGAGATCGCCGCCGACCCGGTGCATCTCATGTACGTGCTGGAACAGGCGGTGCGCCGCGAGCAGTTCTCGGCCGAGGTGGAAGCCGCCTACCTTGCGACGCTCAAGTCCGAACTGGCCGGCCGCTACGCGGAGTTCGTCGGCAACGAGATCCAGAAAGCCTATCTCGAGAGCTACCACGACTACGGCCAGAACGTCTTCGACCGTTACCTCGACTACGCGGACGCATGGATCGAGGATCTCGACTTCAAGGATCCCGATACCGGCCAGATGATGAGCCGCGACCTGCTCAATGCCGAGCTCACCAAGATCGAGAAGCCGGCCGGCATCGCCAACCCGAAGGATTTCCGCAACGAGGTGGTGAAGTTCTCGCTGCGGGCGAGGGCACAGAATGGCGGCGCCAACCCGTCCTGGATCTCCTACGAGAAGGTGCGGGACGTCATCGAGAAGCGCATGTTCAGCCAGCTCGAGGACCTGCTGCCGGTGATCAGCTTCGGCTCCAAGAAGGACGGCGAGAGCGAGAAGAAGCACGCACAGTTCGTCGAGCGGATGATTGCCCGCGGCTACACGGAGCGCCAGGTCCGGCGCCTCGTCGAGTGGTACATGCGTGTGAAGCAGTCGGCCTGATGGCCGGTCGCGTGAAGAAGTCTGGGTAAGGTCGGGAACTCGCTGAAAAGTGGATATCATTGATCGTCGGCCAAACCCGCACGGCAAGAACCTCGAGAACCGTCAGCGGGTTCTGAACAAGGCGCGTGATGCGGTGCAGCGTGCCGCACGCGATGCCGTGGCATCCGGCAAGTTGCGCGAGGTCGCCCAGGGAAGCGCGATCTCGATCCCGTCGGATGCGCTGCACGAACCGAGCTTCCAGCGCGTCTTCACCGGCGGCTCGCGCGACATCGTGCTGTCCGGCAACAAGGTGTTCTCGCGCGGCGACCGCATCCAGCGCCCGCCCGGCGGCAAGGGTGGCGGTGGCGGCGGGGCAGGGGAGGCAGGCGAGAGCGGCGGCGGCGAGGACAGCTTCCGCTTCGTATTGACCCGCGACGAGTTCCTCGATCTGTTCTTCGACGATCTCGAACTGCCGGATCTTGTCAAGCGCGAGATCACCACGACCGAGACGATGGCGAGCACCCGTGCGGGCCTCGCCAGCGAAGGCTCGCCTTCGCAACTCGATCTCGGCCGGACCATGCGCTACTCGATGGCGCGGCGGATCGGCCTGCGCCGTCCGAAGACGGAGACCGTGCGCGAGCTCGAGGCTCGCATCGCGCTCCTCGAGGACGAGGCGCCGGGTGGCGAGGAACTAACGGCGCTGCGGGCGGAACTGGCGCTGGCGCTGCGCCGCTTGAACCGCATCCCCTGGGTCGACCCGGTCGACCTGCGCTATCGCCGCTTCACCCAGACCCCGAAGCCGTCGGCGCGCGCGGTGATGTTCTGCCTGATGGATGTCTCCGGCTCGATGACCGAGCGCATGAAGGACCTCGCCAAGCAGTTCTTCCTGCTGCTGCACGTGTTCCTCGAGCGTCGGCACAAGCAGGTCGACGTGGTGTTCATCCGCCACGCCGAAGCCGCCGAGGAGGTCGACGAGGAGAAGTTCTTCACCGATCCGCGCACCGGCGGCACCATCGTCTCGTCCGCGCTGCACGAGATGATCAAGATCCAGAAGGCGCGCTATCCGGTGTCCGGCTGGAACATCTACGTGGCGCAGGCGTCCGACGGCGACAATTCCGCATCCGACACGCCGAAATCCTGCCTGCTGCTGCAGGAGACCATCCTGCCGATCGTGCAGTACTACGCCTATATCGAGATCGTCGGGTCCGGCGCCATCATCCGCGGCGAGACCGATCTGTGGCGCGGCTACAAGCGCGTGGCGGAGAGCATGGATCAGCTGGTCATGCGACAGGTCGCGGAGAAGCGGGACATCTTTCCGGTGTTCCGCGACCTGTTCGCCCGACGCGCGGAGGCATCGCCATGAACCACATTCCCGGTCTGCCGATCGCCGGCGGCGGGCGGCGCTCCGAGGCAGGCGGCGGCTTGCTCTACCAGGGTGCAGACTGGAGCTTCGATACGCTCCGCAACAGCTATGACGCCATCGAGCGCATCGCTGCCGAGGAACTCAAGCTCGAGATCTATCCCAACCGCATCGAGGTGATCACCGCCGAGCAGATGCTCGACGTCTACACCTCGCACGGCATGCCGCTGATCTATAAGCACTGGTCTTTCGGCAAGCGCTTCGTTGGCCACGAGAACGCCTACCGCCGTGGCCTGATGGGCCTCGCCTACGAGGTGGTGATCAACTCAAGTCCCTGCATCAGCTATCTGATGGAGGAGAACAGCGCCACCATGCAGGCACTGGTGATTGCCCATGCAGCGTTCGGGCATAACCATTTCTTCCGCAACAACCGCATCTTCCGGGAATGGACCGATCCGTCCGGAATTCTCGACTATCTCGAATTCGCCCGGTCCTATATCGCGCGCTGCGAGGAACGCCACGGCATGCGCGCCGTCGAGCGCATCCTCGACGCCGCGCACGCGTTGCAGAACCAGGGCGTCCACCGTCATTCCGGGGCCAAGCTGATCGACCTGAAGGCCGAGCAGCAGCGCGACCGCGAGCGTCGCGAGCATGAGGAGCGCAGCTTCAACGATCTCTGGCGTACGCTGCCGAACGGCAAGACGGTCGCCGCTTCCGACACCCAGAGCGAGCGTCGCCGCCGGCTCGGCCTGCCCGAGGAGAACCTGCTCTACTTCCTCGAAAAGAACGCGCCGAAGCTGGCGCCGTGGGAGAGGGAGGTGATCCGTATCGTCCGGCTGATCGCACAGTATTTCTATCCGCAGCCGCAGGCCAAGATGATGAACGAGGGGTGCGCCACCTGGGTGCATTCCGAGATCATGTCCCGCCTGCACGAGCAGGGCCGCATCGACGATGCCGCCTATCTCGAGGTGATCCACTCCACCACCAACGTCATCACCCAGCCCGGCTTCGACCAGGGCGGCGGTGGCAGCTTCAACCCGTACGCACTCGGCTACGCGATGATGAGCGACATCGCCAGGGTCTGCACCGATCCCACCGACGAGGACCGGCGCTGGTTCCCCGACATCGCCGGCAACAATGACGCCGTCGGCACGCTGAAGCACGCCTGGTCGGAATATCGCGACGAGAGCTTCATCCTGCAGTTCCTGTCGCCTGCGGTGATGCGCCGGTTCCGCATGTTCCGGCTGCTCGACGACGTCTCCAAGCCGTATCTGCTGGTCGACGACATCCATGACGAGGCTGGCTACCGCGAAATCCGCCGGGCGCTTGCGCGCAGCTACGACCCGAGCCACTTCTATGCCGACATCGAGATCGTCGATCTCGACCTGTCGGGCGATCGCTGTCTGCGGCTGGAGCATCGCACCCGCGCGGGCCATCTCCTGGCCGAGCAGGATGCCCGCGCCTCGCTGCGCCATCTCGCCGAGTTGTGGGGCTACGAGGTCAAGCTGATCGAGCTCGACCCGCAGACCGACACCGTGCTCGCGACCCACACCGCGGCGCCGCTCCGGGTCTGACCAGCAACAGTTGGGGTTGACACCCGGCAGGCGTGTTTGTTTTCCATACGCAATGGAATCCACCCTGCAGATTGCCGTGCGGCCGGCCGGTGCCCGGACCTGGATCACGCCGGGCGACAGGCTCGCGATCGGCCTGGTCGGCTGCCTCGGCATCATCGACTGGCTTTGGTGCCAGCGGGCAGGGCTTGCGTTCACCGGCTGGCCCAGGATCCTGGGCGCCGTCGGGCTGGCCCTGGTGCTTCGCCTTGTCTACTGCACCGCGCGCCGCAACGCTCCGATCGCGGAGATGGCGCTCTATACCGGCCTCTGGATCCTGTTCACCGCCTTCGGGGCCATCCTGACCTACCTGGGCGCCGCCCTGGCCGAACCGCTGAGCGATGCCGGCTTCACCCAAGCCGATGCCTGGCTCGGCTTCCAGTGGCTCGACTGGGTGCGCTTCGTGCAGGACCGGCCGCTGTTCAAGATCGTGCTGGAGATCGCCTACGACAGTCTGATGGCGCAGATCGTCGGGTCGATCATCCTGTTTGCGCTGCTGCGTGATCGTCGCCGCAATGCCGGCCTGCTGCTGTCGATCGTCGCCGGCTTGTGCATCACCACCGCGCTGTTCACCTGGCTCCCGGCGCTGGGTCCGTGCGTCGCGTCGGGCCGCGCGGCCGACTTTCCGTATCTCGACGCCTTGCTGAGGCTTCGTCGCGCAAGCCAGCACTCCTACGATCTCGGTGCGATGCAGGGCATCATCTCGTTCCCGTCGTTCCACGCGACGTTGGCGGTGCTGCTGGCGGCAGCGCATCGTGGCATACGCTGGTCGTTCCCGCTGATCGGCTGCCTCAACCTGCTGATGCTGGTATCCATCGCGCCGATCGGCGGCCACTACCTGACCGACATACTCGGCGGGATCGTGGTTGCCGCCATCGCCTGGCTCATCGTCCGGCGCCTGCTGCCTGATGTCGAGTTGGCATAATATTCATTATACGACATGCCGATGCGGCGGTGCCAGTTGACATTCCGGCGCTATCGCGGCGTTCAGGACGCATGAGCGAACAAGACCAGACCCGCCGGCTGCTGGACATCATGGCGGCCCTGCGCGACCCGGTCACCGGCTGTCCGTGGGACCGCGAGCAGGACTTCGCCAGCATCGCGCCCTACACCATCGAGGAAGCCTGCGAGGTCGCCGATGCCATCGCGCGCGACGATCTCGAGGCACTCCCGGACGAGCTCGGCGACCTGCTGCTGCAGGTCGTCTACCATTCCCGGCTCGCCGAGGAACGCGGCCTGTTCGACTATGCCGACGTGGCGCGGACCATCGCGGACAAGATGGTGCGCCGCCATCCGCATGTGTTCGGTGACGAGACGGTGGCGCCCGGCTTCTGGGAAGCCAGCAAGGCTGCGGAGCGTCGCCATCGCAAGGTCGATGGCGCCCTGGCCGGAGTCGCCGTGACACTCCCTGCCCTGGCCCGCGCCGGCAAGCTCAGCGCCCGCGCCGCCAGGGTCGGCTTCGATTGGCCCGACGCCCCGCGCATCCTCGACAAGCTCGACGAGGAAATCGCCGAGCTGCGTGCCGAACTGCCCCGGCCGGACCGCAACGCCGATCCCGCCCGCATCGCGGATGAACTCGGCGACGTCCTGTTCACAGTCGCCAACTTGGCGCGCAAGCTCGGCATCGATCCGGAAGCCTGCCTGCGTCAGGCCAACGAGAAGTTCACTCGCCGCTTCGAAGCGATGGAGCAAATTGCTGAAGCTGCAGGAAACTCATTCGCCGATCTCGACCTGGAGGCGATGGAAGAGCTCTGGCGAGCCATCAAGTCCCGAAAGAACCCCTGACCTGATCGCCGGCCACTATTCCCCGAACAGCGTATCGTGCAGCGCCTGCCAGCTGGCCCGGTCCGGCGCATAGAGCAGCCCGCCATCGAGGTCGGTCGGCCGATACGGCGAGCCGTCGAAATGCGCGCTGTAGCCACCGGCTTCCTGGTGCAGCAGCCAGCCGGGCAGATGATCCCACGGCATCAGCCGGTTGAAGATCAGGAAGTGGCAATGTCCGGAGGCCAGGACCCGGTACTCGTGCGCCGCGCAGCGATAGTCCCAGCTGGCTGCCACCTTGGTCAGGTTGCGCGCCACCCGGTCGCGCACCGCCATCGGCAGGTAGCGCCAGGACGCGTTGCCGGTCATGTTGCCGGGCGCCACCACGCTGGCGACCCGCAGCTGCTGGCGTGACCCGTCGGCTGCCTCGCTCCAGGCGCCCTCGCCACGCACCGCCACCGCGCTATGGTCGGTGATCGGGTCGTGGATCACCGAGGCGACCACCTCGCCCCCACTAACCACCGCCGCCATCACCCCGAACAGCGGCACCCCGGCGGCATAGTTCGAAGTGCCGTCGATCGGATCGACCACGATAGCCAGCTCCGCCTGCGCCAGGCGCCCGAGCACCGTCTCGTCGCTGGCACAGGCCTCCTCGCCGATCACCACCGCACCGGGAAACAGCCGCGTCAGGCCGGAGGTGATCAGCGCCTCGGCGGCCTCGTCGGCGACCGTCACCAGGTCGAGCGGCCCGGACTTGCTGCGTATCGCGCCGTCCTCGAGGTTGCGGAACCGCGGCAGGATCTCGGCACGCGCCGCCGCCCGTAGCAGCTGCGTCAGTTCCGCCGTCTCCTTGACTGAAAACATATCCTCGCCCGCCCTTGTCGCTCGGCCATCCGCCGCCGCTTCCCGCTGGTTCCTGAACGCGCCGGAGCCGCGTCAGGTCGCAGCTTCATCGTGTGTCGCCCGATCGCGGATCACGGCTCGATTCTGGTCCTCGAATCTCGCGAGGTCGGCCGGCAGCAGCCGCACCTCGATCGACACGCGTTCCTCGCCATCCTCGCGCGACAGCACCTCGCCATGCGCATACAGCCAGGCCAGCGCTGCGCCGTCGCTGACCGCGATATCGTAGGCGGCGAAGCGCATCGCCCCGATCAGGCGGCGGTCGATCTCCGCCTGCAGCGCATCGAGTCCCGCTCCGGTGACCGCCGAGATCACCACCGCCGCCTCACGATGCGGCACGTTGCCGATGCCGCCCAGCAGATCCGCCTTGTTCAGCACCTCGACCGAGAAGTCCGGCCAGTTCGAAGGCAGCGTGTCGTCCTGCGCCAGGCCCTCCAGCACCGCGATGACGTCCTGCCGCTGCGCCATGCTGTCGGGGTGGGCCACGTCGCGCACATGCAGGATGATGTCGGCTTCCGAGACCTCCTCCAGCGTGGCGCGGAACGCCGCCACCAGCTCGGTCGGCAGCTCGCTGATGAACCCCACCGTATCCGACAGGATGACCCGCCGCCCGGACGGCAGCCGCAGCCCTCGCATGGTCGGGTCCAGCGTCGCGAACAGCTGGTCCTCGGCATGCACCGTGGCTCCGGTGAGCGCATTGAACAACGTCGACTTGCCGGCATTGGTGTAGCCGACCAGCGCCACCACCGGGAACGGCACCCGCCGCCTCGCCTCGCGATGCAGCCCGCGTGTCCGGCGCACCTGCTCCAGGTCGCGCTTGAGCCGTACGATGCGGTCGGTGATCAGCCGCCGGTCGGCCTCGATCTGGGTCTCGCCGGGCCCACCCAGGAAGCCGAAGCCGCCGCGCTGCCGCTCCAGATGGGTCCAGGACCGCACCAGCCGGCTGCGCTGGTACTCGAGATGCGCCAGCTCGACCTGCAGCGTGCCTTCGCGGGTCGCCGCCCGCTCGCCGAAGATGTCCAGGATCAGGCCGGTGCGGTCGATCACCTTGCAGTCCAGCGCACGCTCCAGGTTGCGCTGTTGCACCGGCGTCAGGCGGGCATCGATGATCGCGACGGTGACATGGTCCGTCACCAGCTGGTCATGCAGCGCCGCAACCTGCCCGCTGCCGAGCAGCGTGGCAGGCTGGCGGGCCCGCAGGGGCAGCACGGCCTGCCGCACCACCACCAGCCCGATGGAGGCGGCCAGTCCAACCGCCTCCTCCAGCCTGGCCTCCGCCGCCCTTACATCGTCCCGCCTGCCGTCCTCGCGTGCCTCGAGCCGCATCCAGGGCAGGATGACGGCGGCAAGCGTCGGACGGCGGGCAGCCTCAGAAGATGTCACCGGCCGGTGCACCCTCCCTGGTCCCGGTAGCGGCTCCGGCGACCGCGGGCGCAGCGGCTTCGGCCTTGCTCTGGTCGAACAGCGCGATCGGCGCCGACGGCATCACCGTGCTGATCGCGTGCTTGTAGACCAGCTGGGTATGACCGTCACGCCGCAGCAGCACGGAGAAGTTATCGAACCAGGTTATGATGCCCTGCAGCTTGACGCCGTTGACCAGGAAGATGGTGACCGGCGTCTTTGATCGCCGGACATGGTTCAGGAACACGTCCTGAACGTTCTGAGATGGGTCTTTTGCCACGACCGAGCCTTTATCTTCTTGTTGAGGCAGCCATTCCGGCTGCCCGTTCTTGCGAACGGATCACCGGGCCGACCGGCCCGGCATCACCAGCTGCAAAGTAACAGCAGGCTCACGCACGGCAAGCCATGTGACCGTCCGGTCAGGCGCCCCGATCGTCCGAGTTGACGCCGAGCTGCTTCAGCTTGCGATGCAGCGCGCTGCGCTCCATGCCCACGAACCCCGCCGTCCGGCTGATGTTGCCGCCGAAGCGGAGCAGCTGCGCCTGCAGGTACTGGGTCTCGAACAGGTCGCGTGCCTCGCGCAACGGCAGCCCCATCACATCGGCCGCCGGGTCGAACTTGAGCAGGGCGGGTGCGCCCTGGCCGATCGAGGGCGGCAGCATCTCGGCGCGGATCGGCTCGTTGCTGCTGCCCGGCGCCATGATCAGCAGCCAGTCCATGGTGTTGCGCAGCTCGCGCGCGTTGCCCGGCCAGTCGTAGCTCTGCAGCGCGGCCATCGCGTCCGCCGACAGCTCGCGCGCCGGCAGTCCGGCATTCTCCGCCGAGCGGCCCAGGAACATGCGTGCAAGTTCCGGGATGTCGTCGCGGCGCTCGCGCAGGCTGGGGATACGAAGCGGCACCACCGCCAGACGGTAGTAGAGATCCTCGCGGAAGCGTCCCGCCGCGATCTCCGCCTGGAGGTCGCGATTGGTGGTCGCCAGCACCCGGACGTCCACCTTCACCCGCGTCGAGCCACCGATCCGCTCGAACGTCTGGTCCTGCAGAGCCCGCACGATCTTGCCCTGCGTCTCGATCGGCATATCGGCTACTTCGTCGAGCAGCAGGGTGCCGCCGTGCGCCCGCTCCAGCACGCCGGTACGCCGCCCGAAGCCCTGCCCCACGCTCTGGCCGCCGCCCACCGCCTCGGCATTGCTCTCCAGCCCGAACAACTCCTCCTCGAATCGCCCGGGCGCCAGGGTCGCGCAGTTGAGTGCGATGAACGGCCCGTCGGCGCGGCGTGAGCGTGCGTGGATCATGCGCGCCGCCACCTCCTTGCCGGCCCCGGCGGCCCCGGAGATCAGCACGCGCGAGCCGGTCGGCGCCACCCGCTCGACCTGCGCCCTGACCGCGGTCATCAGCTGGCTTTCGCCGCGCAGCATGGTGTCGGGTCCGGCACGCAGCCGCAGCTCGGCATTCTCGCGTGCCAGCCGCGCCGCCTCGAGGGCGCGCCGCACCACCAGCAGCAGCCGGTCGGTCTGGAACGGCTTCTCGATGAAATCGTAGGCGCCATGCTGCAGGGCTGCCACCGCCGTCTCGATGGTGCCGTGCCCGGAGATCATCACCGTGGGCACGTCCGGCTCCTCGCCCTGCATCGCCTTCAGGATGCCGAGACCGTCCAGCCGCGAACCCTGCAGCCAGACATCCAGGATCACCAGCGACGGCCTGCGTGCCCGGAAGGCCGCGATAGCGCTATCAGAGTCCGCCGCAAGCCGCGTCTCGTAGCCCTCGTCGCGCAGCAGCCCCTCGATCAGCAGGCGGATATCCGGCTCGTCGTCGACGATGAGGATTTCATTCGCCATGGGCGACGCCTTCGGCACGTGTTGCAGGCAAATTCAAGACCGCTATCGCTCCTCTACCGCCGGGCCGGTCGTCCAGGGTCACGGATCCGCCGTGGTCCTCCATGATCTTCTTGACTATGGCAAGCCCCAGACCGGTGCCTTTCGGCTTGTGCGTCACATAAGGCTCCATCAGCCGCTGGCGTTCCTGCTGCGGCAGGCCGACACCATCATCGGCGATGGAAATCGACACCTCCCGGCCGTCGGGCTTCAGCGCGATCCATATCCTGCCGCGCACCGCGTCCGGCGCCGGCTCGCCCGGACCGCCAACCGCCCCCTGGGCTGCGGCTGCTCCCTCCGTCACGGTGGCAGGACCATCGGCGACCGCGCGCGCCGCTGCCGGCAGCATCGCGATCCCGTCCGCCGCATTCTGCAGCAGGTTGGTCATCGCCTGGCCAAGCAGCCTGCGGTCGCAGGCGACGATCGGTCCACGATCCGGCAGGTCGGTCTCGAACACGATGTCGGGGTGCGCGCTGCGCTGCAGGATCAGCGCCTCGCGCACGATGCGCGACAGATCCTCCGGCTTGATCAGCGGCTGCGGCATGCGCGCGAACGCCGAGAACTCGTCCACCATGCGACCGATGTCCCCGACATGACGCACGATGGTGTCGGCACACTGGCTGAACGTCTCCGGATCGGAGGTGATCTCGCGCAGGAAGCGGCGCTTCAGGCGCTCGGCCGAGAGCTGGATCGGGGTCAGCGGGTTCTTGATCTCGTGCGCGATGCGTCGCGCGACGTCCGCCCAGGCCGCCTTGCGCTGCGCCGACTGCAGCTCGGTGATGTCGTCGAAGGTCACCACATAGCCCTCGGTCACCGCGCCCTTCATCTCCGGCCCGATCCGCACCAGCAGGGTACGCCGCCCGCTCTGCACTTCCGCGGTCTGCAGCTCGGCGGTCTGCGGGCGTGCCGGGCTCTGCCGCGCCTGTGCCAGCAGCGGCTTGAACTCGGGCACCAGATCGGCCAGCGGCCGTCCGACCGCCTCCATCAGGTCGAAGCCGAGCAGCGTCCCGGCGGCGCGGTTCGGCAGCTCGACGCGCTGCTCGGCATCGAGCCCGATCACTCCCGCCGACACGCCGGAGAGCACCGCCTCGGTGAAGCGCCGCCGCTCGTTGATCTGGCTGTAGGCCACCATCAGCTCGCCACGCTGCGAGGCCAGCTGGTCGGTCATCCGGTTGAACGCCCGCGACAGCCCGGACAGCTCGTCCTCGCGTCCCGCCTCCGGCACCCGCACCCCGAGATCACCCTCCCGCACCCGCTCGGCCGCCAGGATCAGCAGGCCCACCGGCCGGGCGATCTGGTTCGCCAGCACCAGCCCGATCAGCACCGCGGAGGCCAGCACCAGCAATGCCACCAGGGCAAAGATCATCACGAAGGTGAACTGCACCCAGGAGCGGTTATGGTCGAGCCGGTTGTACTCGGCGACCACCCGCTGGGTCTTGCGCATGTGCTCCAGGATCACCGGATCGACCGGCCGGGTGATCGCCAGCATGGTCTTGTAGCGCGCGTCGCTCAGGCTGAGATCGACCACAGCGGTGACCGAGCGGCCGTCCGGGCTATCCTGGATTGCGACATCGCCGGATCGCGCCAGCAGCACCGCGGCCGGCGGCGGCAGCGCCACGCCCAGGCCCAGCACGCTGTTGGAGGCCAGGATCTGGTTGTTCGAGGGATCGAAGATCACCGCCTCGGTCAGGCCGCGCAGGTACATCTGTTCGGACAGGAACTGGCTCAGATCGTGCGGATCAAGGTAGAAGATCGCTCCGTTCTGCGTCACGTCGCCGGCCATCTTGAGCGCATCGATGCGGATGTTGCTGTTGTGTTCGGCGAGATAACCGGTAGACGCCTGCAGCGCCTCGTCGAGCGCCACCCGCACCCGGTCGCTGAACCAGAGCTGGATGCCAAGATGGAAGAAGGCCGCCGCGAACACCGCCACCAGCGTGGTCGGCACCACAGCCACGACCCCGAACAGCAGCACCAGGCGCACGTGCAGCCGGGACCCGGCGAGACCGCGCCTGCGTTCGCCGAGCACGCCGGCCAGGCGCGTGAACAGCGCGCCGGCCAGCAGCAGCAGCACCACCAGGTTGAGACCGAACAGCGCGATCTCGATCTTCGGCCGTCGCGCCAGGATCATGCCGCCGGACAGCTCGGAGAAGGTGGCGATGCCGAGAGCCAGCGCGATGGCGGCGAGCACGAAGGTGCCGATCCGGCTCATCAGCAGCTCACGCAGGCGCCTCGGCAGCCTGGGAAAACGCCCGAACTCGCGCCGCAGGCCGTCAGGCAGGCTGACCGTCATAGCCCTCCCGACTGCCTATCATGTGGCAGGGCGCCGCGGGCCCTCCCCGGGCCAGTGGGTTCGCAAGATAAGGCTTTCAGTACAGGCCGCCCATCGACACGGTTCCAATCGGCAAAGTTCCGGCGGAAACGAAGCTCAACCGCTTTCCTACCAAGTCAACCGCCTGCCGGACTAGCCGATTCCACGCACCACCGGGATCTCCAGGTCGCGGATCTTCTTGCGCAGCGTATTCCGGTTCAGGCCGAGCATGGCGGCGGCCTTGATCTGGTTGCCCTTGGTGGAGGCCAGCGTCATCTGGATCAGCGGCCGCTCCACCTCGGCGATCACCCGGTCGTAGATGTCGCGCATCGGCATGCCGTCGCGGCTGGCGGCCAGGAACTGCCGGATATGACGCTCCACCGCCTGCGCCAGCGGCTCCTGCTCGACATGGGACGCCGGCGCCGCCTCGGCCGCACCGCTGTTCTCGGCAAGCTCCACCCCGATCACCTCGGCGCTGATGGTCTCCTGCGGATACAGCGCCGCCAGCCGTCGCATCAGGTTCTCGAGCTCGCGCACGTTGCCGGGCCAGCGATGCGCCTGCAGCCGCTGCATCGCCTCCTCGGAGAGCGTCTTCGAGGGCAGGCCGCTCTGGTGCACCTTCTCCAGGAAATGCCGCGCCAGGATCGGGATGTCCTCGCTGCGCTCGCGCAACGGCGGCAGCCGGATCGGCACCACGTTGAGACGGTAGAACAGGTCCTCGCGGAAGGTGCCGGAGCGGATCGACTGCCGCAGGTCACGGTGCGTCGCCGCCACGATGCGCACATTCGCCTTCACCGGCGCACGGCCGCCGACGGTGGTGAACTCGCCCTCCTGCAGCACCCGCAACAGCCGGGTCTGCGCCTCTGGCGGCATGTCGCCGATCTCGTCCAGGAACAGCGTGCCGCCGCTGGCCTGCTCGAAGCGGCCCTGGTTGCGGTTGGTGGCCCCGGTGAAGGCGCCACGCTCGTGGCCGAACAATTCGCTCTCGATCAGCTCGCGCGGGATCGCCGCCATGTTGATCGCAACGAACGGCCCGTTGCGCCGCCGCCCGTAATCATGCAGCGCACGCGCCACCAGCTCCTTGCCGGTGCCGCTTTCGCCGTTCACCATCACCGTGAGGTCGGCGGTGGTGAGGCGCGCGATCACCCGGTAGATGTCCTGCATCGCCATCGAGCGGCCGAGCAGCGGCAGGCGCTCCTCCGGGTCGCCCGGGGCCGCGGGCGCCGCTGCCGGCAACGGCGTCGCCAGCGCGCGGGCCACCACCGACAGCAGCTCCTTGAGATCGAACGGCTTCGGCAGATACTCGAAGGCGCCGCGCTGGGTCGCCTTCACCGCCGTCATCAGCGTCGACTGTGCGCTCATCACCACGATGCGCAGGTCAGGCCGGAGCCGCTTGATGCGCGGGATCAGGTCGAGGCCGTTCTCGTCCGGCATCACCACGTCGGTGATCACCAGGTCGCCCTCGCCTTCCTCGACCCAGCGCCACAGCGTCGCGGCATTCGCGGTGGTGCGGACCTGGTAGCCGGATCGTCCGAGTGCCTGGGTCAGCACGGTACGGATCGAACGGTCGTCATCGGCGACCAGCACGGTGGGCAGCGTCATTCGCTCTCTCGGTCGCCTTCTCGGATCATGCCGGGCGGGATCGGGTGAAGGCCGGGGTCATGCAGACGCGGCCACCGGCCATACGCCTCCAGTCCCCGGCCTCCCGTCACCAGCCGCCGCCAGGTGGCCGCCGATCAGGGGGTGTCGGAATCGTCCGTCAGCACCGGCAGGTGCAGCAGGACATCGGTGCGGCCAGGACGGCTCTCGATCTGGATCGAGCCGCCATGGTCACCGACGATCTTGGCGGCGAGTGCAAGACCGAGGCCACTGCCGGAGGTCTTGGTGGTCAGGAACGGCTCGAACAGATGCGGTCGTATGCTGTCCGGAACGCCAGGACCGTTGTCGCGCACCATGACCATCAGCGGCAGATGGACGCGCTGCTCGGAACCCGGCACCGCCAGCCGGACGCTGTGCCGGTAGGCGGTGCACAGCGTGATCTCCGGGGCGGCCCATCCCGTCTCGTCGCCTCCCTCGCCGGAGACTGCCTCGGCGGCGTTCTTGACCAGGTTGAGCAGCACCTGCACGAGCTGGTCGCGATTGCCGTACACCGGGGGCAGCGACGGATCGTAGTTCTCGACGAAGCGTATGTGGGCCGCGAACCCGCTCTGGGCCAGCATCCTGACATGCTCCAGCACCCGGTGGATGTTGATCGGCCGCCGCTCGATCGGCTTCTCGTTGAACATCTCCATGCGCTCGACGAGGTCACGGATGCGGTCGGCCTCGTCACGTATCAGCACGGCGAGCTCGCGATCCTCCTCGGCGACCGTCGCCTCCAGCAACTGCGCGGCGCCGCGAATGCCGGACAGCGGGTTCTTCACCTCATGCGCCAGGATCGCCGCCATCCCCGACACGCTGCGCGCCGCATTGCGGAAGGTGAGCTGCCGATCGAGCGCGCGCGCCGCCGACGCATCGTGCAGGGTAAGCATCACCGCGCCCGGCTGTTCCGGCAGCAGCGTGCCATGCACGGTAATCCCGGTGCGCCGCAGCAGCCGTGGCCCCTCCAGCACCAGCTCGTGCTCGACGACGGTGAGACCGTGCCGGCGGACCTGCGCGATCAGCATGAAGACCGGATGGTCCGGCGGCAGGATCTCGGCCAGCCCGAGGCTGCGCAACTGCGACAGCGACAGCCCGAGGAAGCTCTCCGCGCCGCTGTTGGCGTACTGGATGCGGTCGCGCGGATCGAGCAGCACCACCGGAACCGGCAGGCTCTCCATCATGGCGGCATGGTCCGGCTGGGCGCTCGTCTCGGGAACAGCCGGCACATCCGCCCGCGTCGTCGGCAGCAGCTTGAGGCGGATCGCCTTCGGGCTCAGGGTCGCGACCTTCATGCTGCCTCCCTCATGACGTTGTCGCGCGCACCGCGTTGGATGCCCGCCTCGATGCAGGTCTCGTAGAAGCCCTTGATCGCCGCGATCGCCGTCGACGCGTCGTCGATACGATTGAACGCGGCCCGGAACGTCGCCGACCCGCGCAGGCCGGCCGAGTACCAGGACACGTGCTTGCGGGCGAGCCGGAGCCCGGCCTGCGCCCCGAAATGCGCCAGCATGGCGTCGTAGTGCGCCAGCGCGATGTCCAGCTCGCCTTCCAGCGTGGGGCCCGGGATCCGTTCGCCACGCATCAGCCAGGCCGCCACCTGGGCCGGAAACCAGGGCCGTCCGTAGCAGGCGCGCCCCAGCATCACGCCGTCGGCGCCGGAGAGCGCCAGCGCCTGCTCGGCCGCCTCGATGCTGACGATGTCGCCGTTCACGATCACCGGCAGCCGCGTTGCCTGCTTGACCTGGCGCACGAACGACCAGTCGGCGCTGCCGGTATAGAATTGCTGGCGCGTGCGGCCATGCACGGTCACCATGCGTATGCCGCTGGCCTCGGCGATTGCCGCCAGCCGCGGCGCATTCAGGCTCTGATGGTCCCAGCCCATGCGCATCTTCAGCGTGACCGGCACCGGAACGGCGCGCACCACCGCCTCCAGCAGCGTCGCCGCCAGCGCCTCGTCGCGCATCAGCGCAGAGCCGGCCATCTGGCCGACCGCCACCTTCTTCACCGGGCAGCCGAAATTGATGTCGACCAGATCGGCACCGCGATCCACCGCAATGCGCGCCGCCTGCGCCATCGCGTCCGGCTCGCACCCTGCCAGCTGCACCGCATTCGGGTTTCTCGTGGCGTCCCCGCCGACGATCTCCGCCATCCGCAGGGTCGCGGCGTTCTCGCGGACCATCGCCCAGGAGGCGATCATCTCGGAAACCACCAGCCCGGCCCCAAGCCGTCTCGCCAGCGTCCTGAACGGCAGGTCGGTCACACCCGACATCGGCGCCAGGATGACCGGCTCCTGGATGACGGCGCCGCCCAGGTCGATCGGACGCAAGCGCCCGCCCATCGATCCCCCCGCATCCTGCCCGACCGTAACGATACCGACGTCCATCTCTTAAATGCGACCCATCTCTCAATCGAGAACTGATTACGATTTGGGCAGAATACGTAGCCGGCAGCGCCGGTGCAATCACCCAGTGCCGGATTGTTGGGCTTTGTTGCAGCGCAGCGTCGATCCGATGCGTCTTTTCCAAGACAGCGGCGCGGCGGGTTCTTCAACGCAGGGCCCATGCATCTTCGTTGCGCTCCCGTGGCTTGACGCCGGCCCCCCGCCATCCCATTGCTCCGCGCCATGCGTATCGCCGCCCTCCTGATGGCCGCGGGCACCGGCAGCCGTTTCGGCACCGGTCTCGCAAAGCAGTTCCAGCCGCTCGGATCGCGTCCCGTGCTGCGCCATGCCGCCGAGGCGCTGCTGCCGCATGTCGACCTGCTGCAGCCAGTCGGCGATGCCGGCCTGATCGCCCCGGCACTGCAGGATCTCGAGAGGCTCCAGCCGCCGGTCGCCGGCGGCGCCACCCGGCAGCAGAGCGTCCGGCTCGGCCTCGAGGCGCTGGACCGGTTGCCGGATCACCAGCGCTGCGACCTCGTGCTGGTGCATGACGGCGCACGGCCGTACGTGCCCGCGTCGCTGGTCCGCCGGGTGATCGAGGCGTTGTCTGCGCATCGCGGCGCAATCCCCGCCGTGCCGGTCGCCGACACCCTCAAGCGCGGCGCGGGAGGGCTGATCGAGGCCACGGTGCCGCGCGCCGGGCTGTTCCGCGCCCAGACCCCGCAGGGCTTCGACTTCGCCACCCTGCGTGACCTGCATCGCGCCCATGCAGCAGGCCCGCACGCCGGCATCGAGGCTACCGACGACGCCGCCCTGCTCGAGCACGCCGGGATCCCGGTCGCCCTGGTGGCCGGATCCGACGACAACATCAAGCTGACCTACGAGGAGGACCTGATGCGTCTCGAGCGGCTGATCGGTCCGGTCCTGCTGCCGCGCACCGGCACCGGTTTCGACGTCCATGCCTTCGTGCCGGCCGATGGCGAGCCCCGCCCGCTGATGCTGTGCGGCATCGCGGTGCCGTTCGAGCGCGGTCTCGCCGGCCACTCCGACGCCGATGTCGGGCTGCATGCGCTTTGCGATGCGATCTACGGGGCGCTCGCCGAGGGCGATATCGGGCGGCATTTCCCGCCGAGCGAGGCCACCTGGAAGGATGCCGACAGCGCCCGCTTCCTGGTCCATGCCGGCGAGCGCATCGCCGCCCGCGGCGGCATCCTGGTGAATGCCGACGTCACGCTGATCTGCGAGCGGCCAAAGATCGGCCCGCACTCCGAGGCCATGCGGGCGCGGCTCGCGGAACTGCTTCGCGTCGAGATCGGCCGCATCTCGGTCAAGGCCACCACCACCGAGCGCCTCGGCTTCACCGGCCGCGGCGAGGGCATCGCCTGCCAGGCCAGCGCCACCGTGCTGGTGCCTTAACGGCGCCGAGGCCTGGACCAGACGATCGACCTGGTGCCCGATCTCGGTCACCACCAGGCCGGTGACCACTTCTCCTCGTCGCCGCCATGCTCGAGCACCGGTGCCGACACCGCCATCAGGCGCGCCCGGCCGGACATTCCTCAACCCTGGCCTGCGGCAGGACCGTCGGCAAACTCGATGTCGGCGCCACCCGCTGCGGCGGCTCGATATCGGGGTTCGTCGTGCTGACCCCGTCGAGCCTGACGCTTATCCACCCGGCGTCGCGCAATGCATCCGGCTTCGTCGACCCGGGATGCACCGTCAGCTTCAGCCGGAGCGGCGACCTGCCGTCGAACCGGCAGGAAGACGAAACCCGCGGCTGCTACCAGTGGCACGGGATGGCCTGCGACTTCACCGGTGCAGCGTTGCGGCAGCTTCGCTGACGGGGCGCGGTTTCCGCAAGCCGGCGGGTCCGGCCGCCCTCACCGCCCCCGCAGCCGCTCCGCCAGGAACGCGGCGCGCGCCTCGTTGACGCGTGCGCGCAGCACCGGATCGGGTAGCAGATGCGTGCCCGGCAGCAGCAGCAGTCGATACGGCTTGCCGGCCGCGATCAGCGCCTGCGTCAACTTCATGGTGTTCTCGAAATACACGTTGTCGTCGGTCAGGCCGTGCATGATCAGCAGCGGCCGCGACAGGCTTGCGGCATAGGTCAGCACGCTGCTCTTCGAGTAGCCGACGGGATCGTCCTGCGGCGTGCCGAGATAGCGCTCGGTATAGGCGGTGTCGTAGTCGGCGAAATCCACCACCGGCGCACCGGCGACACCGGCGGCGAAGATATCCGGCCGCCGTATGGTGGCCATCGCGGTGAAATAACCGCCGAAGGACCAGCCCTCGACGCCGACGCGGCGCATGTCCATCTCCGGGACCCGCCGCCCCAGCGCCTGCAGGCCGCTCACCTGGTCCTGCAACGGCAGGTCGATCAGGTCTCCCCTGGTGGCATGCTCGAAATCGTGATCGCGTCCGGGGGTGCCGCGCCCGTCCACGCTGACGACGATGAAGCCGTGATCGGCGAGGCACTGGTTCTCCAGCTCCAGGCGGGGCGCGCGCTGCACCACCTTGACCGTCGGCCCGGCATAGACGGACAGCACCACCGGATATTTCCGGCCGCGCACGAAACCCGCGGGACGCAGCACCGAAGCATCCAGACCCTGTGCGCCTGCCTGCAGATACTGCACCGTGGGCAGTTTCGGGGGGGTGGCCGCCTCGCTCGGCAATGTCGCAATCACGCTGCCATCGGCCGCTCGCAGCATCGTGCCGGCGTGCCCATCGGCGCCGTTTAGGCTGTCGGCAAACAGGTCGTGGCGCTGCGGCGAGAACGATGGATTGTGCAGTCCAGGTTCCGCTGCGAGCGGCGTCGGCGCACCACCTGCGAGCGCCACCCGGAACAGCCCGAGCGACAGCCGGTCGGGATCGGCCGTCACCACCACGCTGCCGTGCGCCGCATCGACGTCGTCGAGCGACAGGAACGGAAACCCTGCCGGCGTTACCGCATGGTCAAGCGTGCCATCTGCCCGACGCAGCTCGAGTTGCCATCGTGTACCGCGCGACGCGGCCCACAAAAAGCCGGAGCCGTCCGGCAGCCAGTCCGGCAGCGCGCGACCGGCAACGCCATCCATCGGTGCGAGGTCGATCCAGGCCGGATCGGTCTCGGTCAGCAGGGTGCGGGTCTCGCCGGTAGCCGGATCCACCGCCAGCACCGCCTCGCGTGTCTGCTCGCGGTTGAGCACGACCAGCGTCGGCGGGGCATGCTTCGCCCAGATCACCCGTGCCACGTATGGCCAGGCCTGCCGGTCGAGCGCGATCCAGGTGATCGCACCACCGCCGCGTCCGACCAGCCCGAAGCGGAGGCGCGCATTCGTGGTTCCGGCGCGGGGATAACGGAATTCGACCGGCGGCTGCGACGGATGCAGTGGATCGGCGATGAAATGTTTCTCCACCGCGCCGGTATCGGCTTCCTCGAAGATCAGCCTCTGGCTGTCCGGCGACCACCAGACGCCATCCGCGCGATCGAGCTCCTCCGCCGCCGCGAACTCCGCCAGGCCATGCGACAGGGTCTCCGAGCCACCCCGCGTCACCTGCACCTCCGCGCCGCCCGCGAGCGTCACCACATGCAGGTCGTGATCGCGCACCACGGCGACGAACCGCCCGTCCGGCGACAGCCGTGGCGCGATCCAGCCAGTCCCGGCGACCGGCGTCACCGTCCCCTGCGGCAATGCGACCGAGGATAGCTTGTCTCCCTCGCCGACCAGGATTGTCGCGCCATCGTCGGAGACCGCGAAATCCGTGATGCCGCTGACCGTCACGCGCGCACGTTCGCGACGCGCCTTCTCCTCGACGCTCAGATGCTCCGGCGTTGCTTGCGGCGCCGCCAGCTCGCGCTCGCCGCGCTGCGCCACATCGTACTCGTACAGATGCTGCCTGGTATCCTGCGGACCGCTGCGCAGATACAGCACATGCCGGCCGTTCGGAAGCGGCAGCGCATGCACGGGCAGCCCAAGCGCGTAGTTGCGCGTGCGCGCCAGCGGTTCGAAGCAATCGGAGGCCATCGCCGGAGCCGCTGAAACCAGCGCCAGCAGCAGCAGGGCGCCAGGGGTCGGATATCTCAAAGCTTCAGCACCGATCGGCCGAAACTGAACAACGCATCGCCGGCAATCGAACCTGCCGCAAATATCTGCATGTCGCCACGTCCCGCCTCGCCCTTCCATCGCATCCACGCCGCCCGGCACAGCAGCCCCGCCAGCACCGCCCAACCGGCCAGCGGCGAGACCAGCAACATGCCGGTGGCGAACATCACGCCCATCTGCCGCCGCGAGCCGCCGATCGCCTGCAACAGCGCACCCGGTATCGCCCACAGCGCCAGCTCGCGGGCGATGTCGCCACTGCGTCCGGCCCGGATCGCGGCAACGAACACATGGTCGACCGGCGCCACCTGATTGTGCGCAAAATAATGATGGTAGCTCAGCAGCACGACGATACCGGCGATGATGAAGGCATACATCGCCGCGAAATATTGCTGCCGCCTGCCGTCGAGCTCGAACGCGGCGTCGCGCCCCTCGCCGCGCAGCAGGAAGCCCGCCTTGAGGTCGCAGCCCATGTCGGCGAACGCGGGCCCCGTCGAGGCGGAGAACCCGACCAGCAGCGCCAGGGCCGGTGCCGGAAAGCCGATCAGCACGCCGACTGCCAGCGTCACCACCGCCACCGCGAAGGCCGGGAACCAGCCAGAATGCATCGCCGCCAGACCGATGATGAGTTCATGCAGCAGAGCCGCGAATGCCGCGTAGACGACGAACCCGAGGAGCGCCCACAGGCTCATGCTGCTTGCAAGGCCGCCCAGCCCCGCGATCAGCATGGCGATCAGCACATACCCGCAGGCCCCGATGCCGAGCGCACGCTGCAGCGGCGCCTCGGCGCGGCCATCCTCCGCCGCGTCCTTCTCGTGCCGCCCGGCGAACAGCGTCCACAGCACCTGCAGCAACGCCATCAACCCGGCGCCAAGCATCAGGCCCTGCGGCACATGCGTCTTGCCGATATCCGGCAGGTGCAGCAGCGGCCCGATCAGGTGGAAATAGCCGCGCAGCAGCAGGCCGATCCCGAACATCAGCAGCGCCCACGCGTTGGCGATGAAGGCCACGCCGAACGCCGACATCGGGATACCCGCCAGGCTGCCGGCAATGCCGAGCCCGAGCCCGATGCCAAGCACGCGGGCCTTCCGGCCGCCCTCGTCGCCAGCCTGGATTGCACCTGCCGCCGCGACGCCCGGTGGCCAGGCGCCCTCGGCCGGAAACACCCGCGAGCCGAACATCCAGTACAGCAGCGTGGCGTCCAGCAGCATCGCGCATGCAGCGCCCACGAACATCGGCAGCACGAGATCGCCGCGGCCGAGTGCGAACGGCACCCCGATCGGCAGCAGCAGGCTGTTGGCGGCACCGAACGTGCTGGCCGAGATCGCGCTCTGCGCCAGGTTCTGGACGTGGATGTTGCGATAGAACCTGAAACCCGGCAGGCCGATCCGGCCGAGCGCCATCCCGGCCAGCGCCCCGATCAGCGCGGTGTTGGTGGTGACGCCGAGCCTGATCAGCACCTGCATGCCGATCACCGAGCCCAGCACGCAGAGCGGCGTGATCAGCAGCAGGTTGCCGATCGAGAAGAACCGCGGATGCGCCTCTCCGGCTACATGCGCGGCCTCGCCGTCTCGCCGCCGGCTGATCCCATCCATCCCGGTCAGGCCGATCCGGCCATGCGGTCCAGGCTACTCAGGACGGAACTTGCCTTCCATGGCAGTCACCTTGAGCGTCAGGCGCGGGCTTGGCGTCTCACGGGCCTGCAAGCCTTCCGGCAAAGTCGACTTGTCGCCCTGGCGACCGATGGCGATCGCCGCTTCCACGCGCCAGCCTTCGACCAGTTCGAGATCCGCGAACGCCTTCTCGAAATCCAGCCCGACCATGCCATGCGTCGCCCAGCCGGACTTCACCGCCTGCAGTCCCAGAGCGCCCCACGCCGCCCCGGCATCGAAGGAATGGCTGTGCGACGGCACCTCGCGATCCTTGCCCGGCGGCAGCATGGTCGATTTCGAAACCAGGAACACCAGGGCCGCCGCATGCTGAGCCCAGGAGCGGTTGAACTCCACCAGGATATCGAGAAACTTCTGCCAGTTCGGGGTGTCGCGCCGTGCGTAGATGAAGCGCCACGGTTGCGAGTTGTACGCCGACGGCGCCCAGCGGGCTGCCTCGAACAGGGTGAACAGCTCGACTTCCGACATCGCCTCGCCGGTGAACGCACGCGGTGACCAGCGCTCGAGAAACACCGGTTCGATCGGATAATCGGCAACGCGTTCCGGCATCGGATACTCCTGCGACTCGGCACCGCAGGATGGCGAAGCGTCGATTTCCGCGCAAGGCTTAGCCCGGACGCCTACCCGGAACCCGGTCCGGGGCCTGGGCCTTGGAGGTCCGAGGCTTGAGAAATCAGGTCAGGGCGTAGATGGCAACAGCGACCGGTACGACGCCGATGACGACCCACGACATCATGGCGCAGAATGTCGCGAAGCGCGCCATCGATTGCCCCAGGCGACGTCTTCCGCGGTTTTCCGCAAAGTCCTTGTGACCGTCGTCGACCGTCAAAGTCTGCAGCATGTCGTCCATTCGCGAACTCCCGATGTCGCCGGCGGATGGTTAGCAGATCATGTCCCTACGGAATGTAACCAATCTTGTCTCGAACTCCGGTCAGGCTGCATCCACCGGCGTTGCCAGGGAGATGAACCGGGCGGCCAGCGCGGTCTCGATCCTCATCCGCCCGGTCGCCGCCTCGGTCTCCGGCTGCATCCCCCAGAGCCTGGCCTGGAAGCTCTCGTCGAGGCGCGCCAGCTCGACCGCCCGCATGGATTCGAGCTCGCCTGACGCTACCGCCAGCCCCAGGACGACGCTGCCCAGCACCGGCACCATTGCCCCCAGCCCGGTCAGCGTCACGGGCGACTGCCGACACAGCATTCGGTGCAGCCGCGCCATCGAACCGGTATCTTGCCCGATCGGCATCACCCCGCTGGTCACCGCGAGCCGGACGCCATGCCGATGCTCGAGCCAGTCCAGCCACGGCTGCCAGAGCCCCTCCTGCTGCTGCACTAACGAGGCCGGGGAGGACGCGCGATAGCACAGCAGGTCGGTCGCGGCATGAGCATGCAGCAGGTCGACGATCGCCCGGGGCGCCGGTGCGACACGCTCCTGCAGGCTGCCGGCCAGCCCGGTCAGCACCAGATCGTCCGGCCCGAAGATCTCTCCGATGCCGCCGCCGGCCAGGCGCCACTCCTCGGCGACCGCGGCCGCAAGTGCCGCGGTCGGCAGTCCCAGCACCGAACCACCCGGCAGGCGGAGCGGCCTATCGTCAAGAAATAACACAAATGCAGTATCTTGTGGAACGACGCTTACGTGCTGCCAGAAGCGTTTTCGTAAGCTCGCGCTCACCGGAAAAGCCCCAGCCCACGCAGGATATCGAGAGGCTTCGGGTTCTTGTGCCGCTGCCCGGGTGCGGCTGCCGAAGGCGCCGGCCCCGGCACATCCTCCCGCGCTGCCCGCAACGCGGCATCGCATCCCTCGGAGGCCTCGTCCTGCGGGCCGATCACCAACGTCGTGCGCCCGTCCGTGGAACTCGTGTCGAACGCCGGGTGCGCCTGCCGGAGCGTCCCGGTGACACGCACCGGCAGCGACGCACCGGCACCGCCGAGGGTTACGAACGGCACCAGATGCAGATCCAGGGCACCGTCCGGGAGTCCGACCACGCCTTGCCCGTCCACCGAGGCGCGGCCGGTGCGCAGGCTGATGGTGTCGAGGCTGGCCCGGCCATCGCCAAGCCGGGCATGCAGAGCGAGACAGCGCAGGTCGGTGGTGCCTCCCTTCGGCAGCGCCAGCGACAGCGGCATCGAACGTCCCAGCAGCCGCAGCAGGGCGTCATTATCAAGCGAGCCGTTCACCATGCTCGCGCCGACATGCCCGCTGGCGGAGTCCGCGAGGGCCCGCCGGGTCTCGCCCTGCGCCCGGATCGTCCCGACCAGCTCGATGGCGCCCCGCATCGGCACCGGCTGGCCCAGCCAGCCGGCGAGTGCGGACGCCGGCAGGAACAGCGGATGCATGGTCACGTCCAGATGCGGCGGACTGGCAGAGGCATCCGCCTCCAGCCGGGCGAACACCGGACCGGCCGACCCCTGCGCCTGCACCGGGTCGATCAGCAGGTGGCCGCCCTGCAGCGCCACATGCGCGGTCACGCCCCGCAGCGTCTGCGCATCCACCAGCAGCGCGGCGACGCGCATCCTGAGATCGAGATCGACGCGGTGCAGCAGCGCCCATGGCACGTCCTCCTGCACCGGGGACACCGGGGGCACCGGCGCCCGCGCTCCCGGTACGGCCCCCGCTGGAGATGGCGGCGGCGGCGCGGCAGCGGTTCCAGCGCGAACACCGGTGCCGCCGCTCGCAAGCCGGTCCAGATCGAGCCGGTTCGAGGTCAACTGCCCGCTCAGCGACGGCTTGCCGTGCAAGGACAGGCTCAGCGCCCCCTCCAGATCGCCGGCATCGCTGGTCAGGCTGAGGTTGGACACCTGCACCGCCCGGCCCGGCTGCACGACTACCCGCGCCGTGACGGCCACCGGGCCAAGCCCGGGCGAGCTCGCCCACAGCGCACGGAGATCCGCCGCCGTGCCGTGCAGCGTCAGATCGCCGCCCTCGCCGCCCAGTTGTCCCTGGGCCTGCAGAGCCGCCCCCGCCGTCTCCAGCACAAGCTGGACCGGTGTTGCGGGCGGCATCGAACCGCCGGACATCGCCTGCACGGTCCGCAGGGTGCCGGCGGTGCCATGCAGCCGGAGCGTCCTGCCTTGCCAGCTGCCATCCGCCCCGACCGCCAGCGGCGCATCAGGGCTCGCGGCGGACAGGCGCCAGGACGACAGCGTTTCGCCATGCACCAGGGTGGTCCCGGCCTGAACCTGTAGCGCGGTCAGCAGCGGACGGCCGGTATCGACCACATGCAGGCTGCCGTGCAGCGCCTGCACCGGCGGCAGGCCGGCGTGCGGGAACAGCCGGTTCAGATCGCCAAGCGCGCCGATATGGAAACTGGCCGAAAGGTCGTATCCGCGCCCGCTCCGCGGATCGGTGAGCCCGCCCTCGATGCTCCCGTGCGCCAAGGTGCGCCCGTCCGCCTGCTCGCCGATGCGCAGCGCCACCGGCCAGGCTTCCCCATGCCGGGAGGGCGAGCGGCCATCATCCGCCAGCAGCCGCGCAATCGGACCGATCGTGCCGTCGGCGGTAAAGCCGGCATCGCCGTGGCTCCCGGCCAGGCTCAACGCCGGACGCTGGCTCTCGAGCTCGCTGCCCTCGAGATGCGCGACATGGACCGCGCCGCTGCGATGCGCCTGGCTGTCGCGCAACGAGACCTTCGCATCCATCAACAGCACGCTGTCGAACGCGACGCCCCAGGGTTGCTCGTGGCCGGCGCTGGCGCTGCCTCGACCGGGGGCGCGCGCCGGGTGCATCTGCCAGTTCGCGCGCCCGTCCGGATCACGCGCCAGCGCCAGGCTTGCGTGCCGGATCTGCAGCCCGTCCAGCCGCACCACATGACGCAGCAGTGGCCACAGTCCGATCCGCGCCTGCACGTCGCCGAGCCGCAGCATCACCGGATCGCCGCCATCCGACGCAAGCCCTTCCGGGTTGCCGAGCGTGAAGCCCTGCGCCTCGACGTGCGGCGACGGCAACAGGCTCACCCTCAGCGACTGCAGGGTGACGGTCCTGCCGCTCTGCTTCTCGACGGAGGCAATCACGGCGCGACGCAGCCGGTCCTGGTCGAGCGACCGGTCCAGCAGCATGGCGCCCGACAGCACCATGACGAGCACGACGATGCCGGCGCCGGCGCCGAACTTCATCCAGCCGCGCATCCGGCTCAGCTCCGCCGTACCGCCGGCAGCGCGCCTGCCTCGAAACCCAGCGACTTGAAGGTCTCGCGCATGTGCGGCGGCAGCCCGGCGGCGACGCTCAGCCAGCCGCCGGCCGGATGCGGCAGTTCGAGCTGGCGCGCATGCAGGTGCAGCCGATCGTCGAAGCCGTCGAGATGCGCGCCGGGGCCGCCGTATTTCGGATCGCCCAGGATCGGCGTGCCGAGCGCCTCGCAATGCACCCGCAGCTGGTGCATCCGCCCGGTCAGCGGCGACAGCTCCAGCCAGGACAGCTTTCGCGCGGCAGCGTCGCGGACCATGTATTCGGTGCGCGCATTGGCGGCATCCTCCTCGTCGCGCCCGGCGGCAATGGTCAGCGAGCCGGGCCCGATGCCGAGCTTCGCCAACGGCAGGTCGATGACACCCTCCGCCGGCGTCGGCTTTCCCACCACCACTGCCCAGTAGATCTTCCTCACCTCGCGGGTGCGGAACGAAGCCGCGAGCTTGCCGGCGACGCCCGGCGTGCGCGCCAGCAGCAGCAGCCCGGAGGTGTCGCGATCGAGCCGGTGCACCAGCCGCGGCCGATGCTCGAGTTCGCCGCGCAGCGCGTCCAGCATGCCGTCGACATGCCGGCTGATGCCCGGTCCGCCCTGCACCGGCAGACCGGCCGGCTTGTTGAGCACGATCACCTGCTCGTCGCGATAAACCACCATGCGCTCGAGCTCGCGGCGATCGTTCTCGTTCACCGCGACCACGATCGGCGCCGGCCTGGCGGCCTGCGGGATCGGCGGCACCCGCACCGACTGTCCGGGCATCAGCCGCGTCGCGGTCTCCGCACGCTTGCCATCCACGCGCACCTGCCCGGTGCGGCAAAGCTTCTGCAGCGCGCCCTGCGTCAGATGCGGGAAGTGCCGGCGGAACCAGCGATCCAGCCGGATCTCCGCCTCATCCTCGCTCACGCTCATCATCACGACACTCATCGGGCATCTCCGGGCGCGTCGCCTTCCCGCAACCGCGCCCAGTTGTCCAGCCTGCGTCGCACCTCGCGCTCCTGGCCGCGATCCGTCGGCAGGTAGAACCGCTCCCGCGCCATGCCGTCCGGGAAGTAGTCCTGGCCGGAGAAACCCTGCTCGGTATCGTGGTCGTATTCGTAGCCGCTGCCGTAGCCGAGCTGCTTCATCAGCTTGGTGGGCGCATTCAGGATGTGCGCCGGCGGCGGCAGGCTGCCGGTCGCCTTCGCGGCCCGCAGCGCCGCCCCCCAGCCCTTGTAGACGGCGTTCGATTTCGGCGCGGTGCCCAGGTAGACGACGAGCTGCGCCAGGGCGAGTTCGCCCTCCGGACTGCCGAGCCGTTCGTAGGTCTCCCAGGCCGCGATCGCCTGCGTCAGCGCCTGCGGATCGGCCATGCCGACATCCTCTGCGGCGAAGCGCGTCAGACGGCGGGCCACATAACGCGCATCCTCGCCACCCGTGATCATGCGCGCGAACCAGTAGAGCGCCGCATCCGGATCCGAGCCGCGCAGCGACTTGTGCAGCGCCGAGATCAGGTTGTAGTGCTCCTCGCGGTCCTTGTCGTACAACGCCGCCCGGCGTGCCAGCAGGTCGGCCAGCGCCGCCGGATCGAGCGTGTCCTGCCCGGGCAGGCTGAGCAGCTGCTCCACCATGTTCAGCAGGTAGCGCCCGTCGCCATCCGCCATCGCGCGCAGCGTCTCGCGTCCGGCCGCCGTGAGCGGCAGCGCGCGGCCGGCATCCTGCTCGGCGCGCACCATGAGCGCCTGCAGGGCGTCGTCGTCGAGCCGCCGCAGCACCAGCACCTGGCAGCGCGACAGCAGCGCCCCGTTCAACGCGAAGGAGGGATTTTCCGTGGTTGCTCCCACCAGCACGACGGTGCCGTCCTCGACCACCGGCAGGAAGCCGTCCTGCTGCGCGCGGTTGAAGCGGTGGATCTCGTCGACGAACAGCAGCGTGCCGACCTGACCCGCGTGGCGCCGCCGGGCCGCCTCGTCGAAGGCGCGCTTGAGGTCGGCCACGCCCGAGAACACCGCCGAGAGCTGGACGAAGCGCAGACCCGCCGCCTGGGCGAGCAGGCGCGCGATCGTCGTCTTGCCGACGCCCGGGCCGCCCCACAGGATCAGGCTCGCCAGCGAGCCGCGGGCGAGCATGCGCCGCAGTGCCCCGTCGGGCCCCAGCAGATGCGGCTGTCCGACCACATCGTCGAGCGTCCGCGGCCGCTGCCGATCCGCCAGCGGCCGCGTCGCGTCGGTCCCGGCATCGCGATCCCCGGCGCTATTGTCGTCCGCCGGCGGCGTCGCGCCGCCGAACAGGTCCGCACCATTCGCGTCGATCGGGGAGCTGCCGCTCAACTTCTGCCTCATCGAACGCTTATAGCAGCAGACCGTCCTAGACCGGACCCCCGGGCCAACCGTGACTTCGCTACGAAACGCATCCCGGCGCCCAATGGAGATCAACCGATGCTGCGCCTGCTGCTTGCACTGCTGCTGCCCTGGGTCGCTTTCTTCACCATCGGACGGCCGATCGCCGGCCTGATCTGCCTGCTGCTGCAGATCACCGTCATAGGCTGGGTACCGGCCGCGCTATGGGCCTGCTACGCCATCGGCAAGGCCAGGTAGGCGGGACGGCGGCCCTGGCTCAGGATGCCGCCACTTCCCTCGATGCGACCGGCGCTTCGATGAACCGGCGCTGGATCCCCCTGCCCGCCGCCTTTGCCTCGTAGAGCGCCGCATCCGCCTTGCGGTGCAGGTCGTCGCCCGCCGCGCCGTCCTCCGGAGAGCAGGCAAATCCGACGCTTATGCCGATCCGCACCCGGCCGGACCCTTCCAGCATGTAGGGCTCGTCGGTGACGCTGCGTATCACCCTGCCGGCATAGGCTTCGCCCTGCGCCGGCGTCATGTCCGGTGCCACGATGACGAACTCGTCGCCGCCGAGCCTGGACACGATGTCGTCCGGGCGCAGGCTGGACCGCATGCGGTCCGCCACCGCACGCAGGATCCGGTCGCCGGCGGCGTGTCCGAAGCTGTCGTTGATCGGCTTGAAGCCGTCCAGGTCCAGGTAGAACAGCACGAACGGGGTGGCGTTCGCGGCATACCGGGAACCGAGCGCCTCCATGAGGCCGGAGCGGTTCAGCAGGCCGGTGAGACCGTCGTGGCGGGCGCGGTCGTAGCTCTCCTGCTCGGCCTGCAGGGTCGCCACCGCCATTCCCTGGAAGCGCCGGATGATCGTCGCAACTCCGAAGAAGAAGACCGGCGTCTGCAGGACCAGGATGAGCAGCCAGTGGTTGCCGGACAGCGCTCCGCCGGCCACGAAAGGGACGCAGCACAGCGCCACCAGCGTCATCGCGTAGCGCGGCGCGGCATAGTTTCGTGCACAGATCGGACCGACCAGTCCCATCACCGTGGTTGCAGCCAGCAGTTGCAAGGCAAGGCTGCCGGTCCGCATCGCGGCGAACGCCATCGCGCCTTCCAGTGCGCACCAGGACATCGCGGTCAACAGGTAGAGTTCGGTGGGCGTGGGCTGGTTGCGGGCGGCGGCGGCGACGGCCCGCCGCACCACCGCGATACGCAGTGCCGCAAGCGCCACGTCGATCACCACGAACATCGCGAACACCTTGCCAAGGTGCATGCAGAGGGCGGTGACGTTCAGGATCAGGCCGTTCAGGACGCCGGCGATGGCCGCCCGTGGGGAAGCGAAGATCTCGCCCAGCAGCTTCTGCGCGATCCGGGGAGCGATCCGCCGGCCCGGATCGGTCAGCCACCGCAGCACCGGCCAGGCCGGCACCGTAAAGCTGTAGCGCGCGTCGGACATCGTCGGCTTCCAGGTAAACGTGCCGTTACCGTTACGAGAAACTACCGGCCGATGCAACCAAGAGTAGCGTCACCTCATTCGGCTATCCTTGCCGCCCCCGAGGGCTAGAAGTCGACGTTGTCGCCGCCCTTGAGCGACAGCATCTCGCGCGCGTCCGCCGGTGTGGCGACCTCGAGCCCCAGCCCCTCGACGATCATGCGCGCACGCGCCACCTGATCGGCATTGCTTCTGGCGAGCGTTCCCGGTGCGATCCAGAGGCTGTCCTCCAGCCCCACCCGGATGTTGCCGCCCATGCCGGCCGCGAGGGCCGCGATCGGCAGCTGATTGCGGCCGGCGCCGAGTACCGACCAGCGATACTGGTCGCCGAACAGCCGGTCCGCGGTACGCTTCATGTGCATGACATCCTCGGGATGCGGACCGATGCCGCCGAGGATGCCGAACACCGTCTGCACGAACAAGGGTGGCTTCACCAGGCCGCGCTGCAGGAAGTGCGCAAGGTTGTAGAGGTGGCCGACATCGTAGCATTCGAACTCGAAGCGGGTGCCGTTCTCCGCGCAGGCTTCGAGCGCATATTCGATGTCCTTGAAGGTGTTGCGAAAGATCAGGTCGCGGCTGTTCTCGAGTGCCTCGCGCTCCCAGGGGTGGCTGAACTCCTTGAAGCGCTCCAGCATCGGGAACAGTCCGAAATTCATCGAGCCCATGTTGAGCGACGCGACTTCCGGCTTGTAGGTCATCGACGGCCGGATGCGCTCCTCGATCCGCATCCAGGGCGCACCGCCGCTGGTGAGGTTGATCACCACGTCGCAGGCCTGCTTGATGCGCGGCAGGAACGCGGCGAACGCCTCCGGACGCTGATCGGGCTGCCCGGTCCGCGGATTGCGTGCGTGCAGATGCACGATCGCGGCCCCGGCTTGCGCGGCGCCGATGGCGGCGGCGGCGATCTCGTCCGATGTCACCGGCAGGTGGGGCGACATCGTAGGCGTATGGATCGCGCCGGTCACGGCGCAGGTGATGACGACCTTTCGAGCTACAGCCACGATGCTGTCCCTTCCCCCGGAGCGTCCCGGCCTCGTCGCCGCTGCGGGCGTACGACCGGTCTGCGAAACAAGCTCAGCGTGGCGACGCTGGCAGGTTGAACAGCGTCATCGGGTTGGCACCGGCCCCGAAGCTCGTCGCCGGCAGCGCGCCGTTCCAGCGCGTCGCCGCCTGGTATCCGAGCACCGACGGATCGGCCTGCGTCACGCTGCCCACCAGCTGCAGCACCTTGGCCTGCGCCTGGCCGTTCAGCAGCGTCGCCTGACTGTCGCCTTCCGCACGCAGGATCGCCGCCTGCCGCTCGCCACGGGCGCGGTCGATGTTGGCCTGCGCCTCGCCGTTCGCCTGCGCGATCCGCACCGCGGCCTGCGCATCCGCCTGCACCTTGATCTGCTCGCCCTCGAAATGGAATCGCGCCACCGTGTTCTCGGCCCGGATCGCATCATTCTTGGCCTTGACGGCCTGCTCCACAGACTCCTCGAAGGTCGGCGAGTAGCTGATCGAGCTGATCTGCAGGTCGGTCACCTCGATGCCGAAGATCGAGCGCAGCGCCTGGCTGACCTCGCGTCGCACTGCGATCGCGATCGAGGCACGCTCGACTGAGATGTTCACCGTGTTCTGCGTCGAGAACACCCGCATCACCCGGTCGGCGATGATCGGCTGCATGGTGCTGTTGATGTCGAGGCTGCCGGTACGCCCGGTATGATACAGCAGGCGCAGCACCGCATCCTCCGGGACCCGGTAGGTCAGGCCGATACCGATGCCGACCGACTGGTTGTCCACGGTATAGACCGTCATGTTCTCCATGCGCAGCGCGGTCAGGCTGGTCTGGATCTTGTCCACCTCGTCGATCAGCGGCAGCTTGAAATGCAGCCCGGGTTGCACCGGAAGCGGTGTCAGTACGGTGCCGAAACGGCGCACGCCGGCCATCTCGGTCGGCTGCACGGTGTAGAAGCAGCCTGACAGCACGATGACCGCAGCCAGCACCAGCGCCGCCACGGCGACGATCCGCCAGGGCAGCGCCGGCAGGCCGGGTGGCCGCCGCACCAGCTTGGGCTCGGGGAACGACCAGGGACTCGTGGGTGGGCCGGACATGGCATGCGCCTTCGAACACCGGCGGCTGCCCGGGCCTGATTGCCCGGCCACCGCCTGTCGCACTGTAGCCCGGCCCGGCTACCGTACATAACGGCCGTCCGGGCGCCGGCCCTCAGAGCCGATAGGCGGACTTGGCCAGCCGATAGGCGAGGTCGATCGCCACCTCGCGCGCCTCGTCCTCGTCCAGCGTATGCTCCGTCACCAGCCGCGCCAGATACGCGCAATCAGCCCGGCGCGCGACATCGTGCCGGGACGGGATCGAGCAGAACGCCCTGGTGTCGTCGTTGAAGCCGACCGTGTTGGCGAAGCCGGCGGTCTCCGTCGTCAGTTCGCGGAACCGGCGCATGCCCTCCGGACTGTCGAAGAACCACCAGGGCGGTCCGAGCCGCAGCGCCGGATAGTGTCCGGCGAGCGGCGCCAGCTCGCGCGAGTAGGCGGTCTCGTCGAGCGTGAAGACGATGACGGTCAGGCGACGGTCATTGCCGAACCGGTCGAGCAGCGGCTTCAGCGCATGCACGTAGCCGGTCGCGGTCGGGATATCGGCGCCCTTGTCGCGGCCGTAGCGGGCAAACACCGAGGGATTGTGGTTTCGCATCGCGCCTGGATGGATCTGCAGGACCAGCCCGTCCTCGAGGCTCATGCGCGCCATCTCGGTCAGCATCTGCGCCCGGAACAACTCCGCCTCGGCCGCCGTCGCGCCGGACACCACGCGCGCGAACAAAGATGCCGCCTCGGCATGCGGCAGGTCCGCCGTGGCGGCGCTCGGATGGCCATGGTCCGTCGCGGTGGCGCCGAAGCTGCGGAAATACGCGCGGCGCTGCATCAGGGCGGCCAGATACCCGTTCCAGCTTCCGGTATCCTCTCCGGTGATGCGCGAGAGTTCGGCAAGGTTGTCGGCGAAGCCGGGGAAGTCGGGGTCGATCACCGCATCCGGCCGGAAGGTGGTGATCACGCGCCCGGCCCAGCCGCTGTCGCGCAACGTGCGATGATGCGGAAGCGGATCGATCGCGCTCTCCGTGGTGGCGAGCGCCTCGATGTTGAACCGCTCGAACAGGGCGCGCGGCCTGAAGGCAGGCTCCTGCAGCTTGCCGGCGATCAGGTCGTACAGCCGGTCGGCATTGTCGGCAGTCAGCCGCTCCTCGATCCCGAACAGCGTCGAGAACCCGTGCTCCATCCAGAGCCGGGTCGGCGTGCCGCGGAACAGGTGCCAGTGGCTGGCCAGCTGCCGCCAGATCTCCCGCGGCTCGGCGTCCCCCGGGGTGCCGTCCGCCAACGGGATGCCGAGCGCTTCCAGCGGCACGCCCTGGCTGTACAGCATGCGGAACACGTAGTGGTCTGGCACCACGAACAGCGAGGCCGGATCAGCGAACGCCCGGTCGGTGGCAAACCACGCCGGATCGCAATGACCGTGCGGGCTGACGATCGGCAGGGCAGCGACCTCGCCGTAGAGGCGCCGGGCGACACCGCGCGCACCCGTCTCGGCCGGGAACAGGAAGTCGGGATGCAACATGCCGCGTCCTCTGGTCGTCACATCTCGGATACTAGTATATTACAATCCAGGCAACTGTTGTCCTGATCGGAAGCACTGTCGCATGCAGACCCCGACCACCCGGCCACGACGAAATGCGATGCCGCTGTCGACCCCCGTCCGCGGCGAGCGCCTGGCGGCCATCATCCACCGCACCCTCCGCGACGAGATCGTCTCCCTGATCCGCCGTCCCGGCGACCCGCTGGTCGAGATGCAGGTGGCGCAGGTTCACGGCACCAGCCGGACTCCGGTGCGCGAGGCCATCCTGCGGCTTGCCGAGGAAGGCCTGATCGACATCTACCCGCAGTCCGGCACCTTCATCGCCAGGATCCCGGTCGCCGAGTTGCCGGAAGTGATCGCGGTCCGCTCAGCCCTGGAGGAGGCCACCGTCCGGGTCGCCGCGCGCCTGCGGTCCGATCCCGACCTTGCGGCCCTGCGGGCCCATCTCGCCCTGCAGACGGCCCTGGGCAAGGCCTCCGATCGCGACGGCTTCCACCGCGCCGACGAGGCGTTCCACGCGATGCTCGCCGCCATTGCCGGCCAGCCTCGGTTCTGGACCGTCGCGCAACAGGTCAAGACCCAGGTCGACCGCTTCCGCCGCCTGACCCTCCCGGTCGCCGGCCGCTTCGGCTCGGTGGTCGAAGAGCACGCGGTGATCGTCGACCGCCTCGCCGCGCGTGATGCCGACGGCGCCGCGGAGGCGATGCGCGCTCATCTCGGCGCCCTGCTGGGCAGCATCGAACCGGCGCGACAGGCTCAGCCGGAGTTGTTCGGCTGAGCGCGGCTTCTGCTCAATTGACCACGCCGTAGGAGGGCGCGCCGAGCCCGGGACAGCTGCATTGCGCTCCCTGCGGCACCTGTTGCGGCAACCGGCATATATAGACGCCGGCATGGCAGACATAGCCGTATCCCGGCGTCACCCCGGCCTGCGGTCCGGTCGACGCGGTAGCGACGCATCCCGACAACAGCAGCCCGATGCCGAGCGCCCCGGCGCGTCGCACCAGGGTGGCGGGCACATTTCCGTTTCGCGACATCCGGTTACTCTTGCCCCTCATGACAGGGCGGCGTGGATCATGCATGGTCCGGACCAGATCCCAGATTTGAAGAGCCGATGGAACACCGATCAGCGCTAGCCGTTCCACGGTTCCGTCTTAAGCCTGCATCGGGGCCTTTGACCGATCTCGGCCTGGGCCTGCTGGTGGTCCTCGCGGGCCTGGTCACCAGGCTCTACGGCCTCGGCGACAAGCCCTACTGGCTCGACGAGGTCACCACCCTGCACCGCTCCGCCCTGCCCGCCAGGGCGATGATCCGCGACTCGCTCTCGTTCCATCATCTGCCGCTCTATTTCCTGATCAGCGGCTGGTTCATCCCGCACGGCACCGACGAGGCCACCTTGCGCCTGCCGGCGGCGTTGTTCGGCGCGGTGTCCTGCCTGCTGCTGTTCGGCCTCACCCGCACCCTCGGAGGCCGTCGCGCGGCGCTCGGTGCCGGCCTGCTGCTGGCGCTGTCGCCGTTCCAGGTCCAGTACGGCCAGGAGGCGCGCTCCTATACCCTGGTGATCAGCTTCATCCTGCTCGGGCTGTGGGCTCTGGTCGTCGCGCTGCGCGAACCGTCACGAGCCGCGCTGCCGTTGCATAGGGCCGGCTCTGCCTGGCGCGCCTGGCTGGTCTACGGCCTGGCCACCACCGCAGCACTCGACACGCTGAGCGTTGCGCTGTTCTGGCTCGCCGCCGGCCTGATCGCCCTGCTGGCCGCAGCCTGGCGCGACGCGGCCGCCCGTCGTGGCCTGCTGGTGAATGTCGCGATCGTGCACGCCGCTGTCCTGGCCTGCTACCTGCCGTGGATCGTCGCCATGCATCGCCTCACCAAGGGCGACATGGGTAGCGGTCTCGACTGGGTGCCGCCACTGAACTGGGAACGGCTCTGGACCACGATCCAGGCGGTCTACCTGCTGCGCACCACCAGCCTGATCGCCTTCCACACCTTCCCCGATGGCGTCGCCTGGCTCGGCGGCATGGTCTGCGCCCTGGCCCTGTTCGGCCTGTGGCGGGTGCCGCGCCGGCAGCCGGCGATGACCGCCGCCAAGATCGCGCTGGTCACCCTGCCGGCCGGGCTGCTGGTCGCCTCCCTGGTATCGTCGGTGTGGATGCCGCGCTACCTGGCCTGGAGCGGCCCCATCTTCTTCCTGTTCGCCGGCCTCGGCCTGGGTTGCCTGCCGCGGAACCTGTCGTTCGGCGTGCTTGCGGTGATGATCGTGGCGGGCGTCGCCAACCTGCTGCCGTACTACCGGCTTGAGACCAAGCCGCTCTGGAACGATGCCGCCATGATGCTGCGTGGCAGCCTGCCGGCGGATGCCCTGCTGCTGACCGACGATCCCGGCGCCATCGACATGATGAACGTCCGGCTGCAGCGCCTGGCCGATCCGTTCCCGGACGAGCTCTGGACCGACGATGCCACCCGTGCGCTGCAGTCCCTGCACGATGGCCATCCGGTGCTCGCCGTGCATGGCCGGGTCGGACAGGCCGACCATACGCCGCTCTCCGCCTTCCTGGACATGGTGGCCCCGCTTGGCGCGCCCTGCATGACCCGCACGGTGGGCCTCGACATCATCATCGAGGCGTTCACGCCGGATGGACGACCCTGCCCGACCACGCCGGAGACCGGCGGCGCCTAGCCGGGCCGTCCCCCTGACCGGACGTCGCTAGTAGGGCACCCCGCCGGCCCGCTGGTGACGCAGCGCCCGCGCATACCAGGTGAACTCGTCCAGGAAGCGGGCGGCGCTCTTGCCGGTCCGCTCGTCGGTCGCCACGCCATCCTCGCCGAGCGCCTGCTGGATGCGCGGGATCGGCAGCAGGCTGGGAATGCTGGGCATGCCGAGTTCGGCCAGCGTCATGCGCAGCTGCATCGCCGCCCGCACGCCGCCGAACTGGCCGGCCGAGTAGCAGACGATCCCCGACGGACGCCAGAAATACTCCTCGAGGAAGTAGTCGAGCAGGTTCTTCAGCGCCGGCGGGATGCCGTTGTTGTACTCGCCGCTGACGATCATGAAGCCGTCCGCCCGGCGGTACAGCGTCGCCAGCCGTTCCAGCGGCTCCGGCGCCTCTCCTGCCGGGTGCTCCTTGTACATCCGGTCGAGCAGCGGCAGATGCAGCTCCATCGGATCGACCAGCGGCGCCTCATGGCCGCGTGCCTCCAGCGCCTGGACGATCAGGCGCGCCGCCCGGATGCCCTGCCGGTCGCGGCGCACCGAACCCAGCAGGACCGGTACGGTCAGCCCGGCGTCCGCCTCGGCCAAGGTCAAGACTTCAGATGCGGCCCGAGCAGGCTGAGGTCCGCCTCCGACAGCCGGTCCGACGCGGTATTGGCCTGGTGCCAGTACGGATACAGCAGCGGCGGCGCGCTGACCGCGTCGAGCCGGCTCCGCTCCTCCGTGGTGAGATGCAGGTCGGCCGCCTTGAGGTTGTCGGCCAGTTGCGCCTCGGTGCGCGCGCCGATCACCACCGAGCTCACCGCCGGCCGGCCCAGCAGCCATGCCAGCGCCACCTGCGCCGCCGACGCGTCGTGCGCAGCGGCGATCTCCACCAGCACCTCGATGATGTCGTACAGCTTGTCCGTGTCCCGCACCGGTGGCTCGGTCCACTGGGCCAGCTGGCGGGTGCCCTCGGGGGTCGCCTGGCCACGGCGGTGCTTGCCCGACAGCAGGCCGCCTGCCAGCGGGCTCCAGACCAGGATGCCGATACCCTGGTCGATCGATGCCGGCACCAGTTCGTATTCCGCCTCGCGCGCCTGCAGCGTGTAGTGGATCTGCTGGCTGACCGGCCGTACCAGCCGGTCGCGCTCGGACACGCCGATCGACTTCATCAGATGCCAGGCGGAGAAGTTCGAGACGCCGACGTACCGGACCTTGCCGTCGCGGACCAGCTGGTCGAGCGCCAGCATGGTCTCCTCGACCGGCGTCAGGCCGTCGATCTCGTGCAGCTGATAGAGATCAATGGTGTCGGTGCGCAGCCGCTTCAGGCTTGCCTCGCAGGCGCGGACAAGATGCTGGCGTGACAGGCCGGCATCGTTGGCGCCCGGCCCCATCCGGAACCGCGCCTTCGACGCCAGCAGCAGGTTCTGCCGCCGCCCCTCGATCGCCTCGCCAAGGATCTCCTCCGACAGGCCGTCCGAGTAGATGTCGGCGGTGTCGAACAGGTTGACGCCCGCATCCAGGCACTGGTCGATCTGACGGCGCGCCGTGGCAAGGTCGGTCGAGCCGGTCTTGGCGAACACGCCGCGGCCGCCGAAGGTCATGGTCCCAAGCGTGAGGGACGAAATCTTCAGGCCCGAACGGCCGAGTTGACGATACTCCATGGCGTGCTCCCTTGCTGCCGCCCGGTTCGGCGCCGTTCTGCGCCGCCGGGACATGCCCATGCTGACCGGTGCATGAGAGCGCTATCATCGGCCGCTGTCAAAACCGCCGTCCCGCACCGTTGTGCCGCAGGTCATGCGCACGGCCGCCACTAAGCCTTCCTTAACCCAAGCCTGGGCATAACGGCTCGGCTGGGTCGGACAGCAACGGGAGGGGGCATGGCGCGCAAGACAACGATCCCTCCGGTCCCCCGGCGGGGATCCCGCCCGTTTGCCAACTGGCTTCCGGCCGCGGCCCTGCTGCTGGGCAGCTGGGCGCCGCTGCCGAACCAGGCGCCGACCGTGCAGGATATCCAGGTCGCCGGACGGGTGCTGCACTTCCAGGAACCGCCCTTCAGTGGCGAGATCGTGGTCGCGATCGTCTACGACCAGCTCCTCCCGCAATCCCTTGCCGAAGCCAGGGCGTTGGCTGGCCTGCTCGGCGCCGGACTGACCGTCGGCACCCTCACGCTCCAGCCGCGCCTGGTGGAACAGAAACAGCTCGCCGGCCCGGGCGACTTCGGCGCGATCTTCGAGACGGTGGGGGTGAGCGACCAGCTCCTGAGCGCGGGCATGCGGAGCCATCGGGTGCTCTGCCTGACCCGGCACCTTGATCAGGTCGAGCATGGCGCCTGCGTGGTGGCGATCTGCTCCGAGCCTCAGGTCGCCATCGTCGTCAACGAGATAAACGCGAGTGCCTTCGGGCTCCGGTTCGCAACCGTGTTCCGCATGATGGTCCAGGAAATATGAAAAAATCATTTGGGCTCGCCATTCTGCTGGCTTGCGGTGCGACATCCGGAGCGTCTCCGGCACTCGCCCAGAGCTTCGACCGCAATGCCCTGGAGGACATGTTCGGTGAGCCGGTCACCACCTCGGCGACCGGACAGCCGCAACGCGCAAGGGAGGTGCCGGCCGACATGGAGATCGTCACCGCCGAGCAGATCCGCCGCACCGGCGCCGATACCCTGCCGGACGTGTTGCGCTTCGTGGCCGGGATCGACGTCCGGCAGTACGGCCTGCAGGATGCTTCCGTCGGCATACGCGGCTACGACACCGCGCTCAATCCGCGTGTGCTGGTGCTCCTCGACGGCAGGCAGGTCTACCAGGACGATTACGGCCTTACCGTCTGGTCGCTGATCCCGGTGGCGCTGAGCTCGATCCGGCAGATCGAGATCATCAAGGGACCAAGCGCCGCGCTTTACGGCTTCAATGCCGTTTCCGGCGTCATCAACATCGTGACCTACGACCCCCTGACCGACAAGGTGAATGGCGGCCGGGTGATGGGTGGCACGCAAAACCAGACCTATGGCGAGGCTGTGGCGACCGCGCAGGTGCCGGGAGTGGCGGGCGTCCGCCTATCCGCCGAAGGGTTCCGCTCGACCGAATTCACGGGTTACGGACAAGGCGATACGCGCGAGCAGCCGCATAGCGGCACCGCTGCCGTGGACGGACGTTTCCTGCTCGGCCACGGCATCGAATGGGACCTGTTCGGCTCGATCGGCAGCGTCGACAGCAACTACTACATCGATACCGGGACCTACACGCCGATCGCGTTCAAGGCGAACAGCCTGCGCTCGGCGCTCTCGGCCGACACCCCGATCGGGGTGCTGAAGCTCGACTACTACCGCAACGAGAATCGCACGTCCGAGGATCGTGCCGCCGAACAGGGTTCCGGCGAGAACGATCACTGGCGCGAGGATCTCAACGTCGTGCAGGCCAGCGACCTGTTCAAGCTGGGCACCAACAACACCTTCCGGATCGCAGGCGAATACCGCGACAACTCCGTGGCGTCTCTGCAGACCTTCAGCGGCCGCCTCGGCTATACGATCGTCGCCGGTTCGCTGATGTGGGCGTGGCAGATCCTGCCTCAGCTTTCCCTCACCAACGTCATACGGGTCGACGACCTGTCCCTGAGCCATGACGGTGGACAATTCTACATTCCCACGTTGGGGCCGCTCTATCTCGACGCACGCATAATCGAGCCGAATTTCAACAGCGGACTAGTCTACAAGCCGACGCCCTACGATACCGTTCGCGTGACCGCCGCACGCGCCACCCAGATACCGGTGCTGGTCGATTTCGGGTTTGCCAGGACCTACGGCGACGCCATCGTGGCCGGCAACACCGGCCTGCGCCCATCGGAAGTCCAGAATTACGAGGTCGACTACGACCGCAAGCTGGCGGTGCTCGACTCCACGCTGCGGCTGGCAGCGTTCGCCCAGCGCATGGACGCTACCATCGGATCGCCGTTCGGCTCCGGCGAGACGCTGCTGCCCACCTATCAGGCGCTGCTTCGGGCAACGAATTTCAGCGGCAGCAACGAAGCCGGTGGCGAGATCGGGATCACGGGATCAAGCCCGAACGGCCTGCGCTGGAACCTCAGCTACGCCCTGGCGGCGGTGCGCGACAGCACGCCCGAAGACGTGCTGTCGCAGGCGGCGACCGTAAGCTTCCAACGGCAGACGCCAACCAATTCGGTCATCGCCGGGGCTGGCTACACGTGGCGGCGACTGGATCTCGACGTACAGGCACGCTGGCAATCGCATATCGAGGATTTCGCGCTCGATACCTCCACCGGCGCCACCGCTGTCATCGTCGTACCGGACTATGTCACGGTGAACCTGCACGCGGCGTACCGGATCAACAGGCTGTTCACCGCCTCGGTGCTCGCGGAACAGGTCAACAAGCAGCAGATCGCCGAAACCGCCGGCCTTGCGGTCGACCGGCAATTCCTGGCCGGGCTGGAGCTGAGATTCTGATGAAGCTGTCCGCTGGCTTCTCGCCGCGCGTCGGTCCGGATCGAAAGGATTGCCGCGCATGAACCACCTGCTGGCTGCCCTGCTGCGCAACCATGACCTGGCAAGCCTGGCGATCGTGCTGGTTGAAGCCACGATCGGCAGCTGCATTGCGATGCGCATCCTGCTGACCAGGCGCGCCGGCCGACTGGCCGCGACCGTCGGCGCCCTGTCCTTCAGCGTCGTGCTGACGTTCGCCTTCTGGATCACCCTGCTCACCGCCCTCGCCAGCGTCTACCCCAAGCTGAGCCTGAGCGTGCCGGTGCGATGGATGATCCCGGCGCTGGCGATGTCGCTCGTCAGCGGCGCGATTGCCGGCGCCATCCACCAGCATGGCCGCCGGTCGGCGCGCAACGGCATGCTGGCCGGATCGCTGCTGGCTTGCGGGTTCTCCTGCATGCTGTTCACCGGCATGGCCGGACTGGTGCGTCCATTCGCGCTGGAATACGACCTGACCGCGGTGCTGATCGTCATGGTGCTCGGCGCCATCCTGTGCGGCTTCGCGCTCTGGGAGAGCAGCAACCCACAACGCCGCTACCGGCCATGGCTGATCGGCACCGGGCTGGCGGCACTCGCCATCGTCGTCCTGGTGTTCGGCTCGCTCGCCGCCATCCTGCCGTTCGATGCCTGGCTGAGCGCGGTCGCCCGGCCCGACGACATCGCCTCCTCGCCCATCGCCATCATCGTCGCCGCGGAGGGCGTCGTCGTCCTGCTGCTCAGCCTCTTCGGCTCGCTGGTCGACAACCGGGTGGCGGCACGGGACCGGCTCGAGGCCGACCGCTTCCGCCAACTGGCGGACAGTACGCTCGAAGGTATCCTGATCCACCGGGACGGCGAGATCCTCGACGGCAACGAGAGCCTTGCCGCGCTGCTCGGCATCGAGCTGATCGAGTTGCGGGCAAGCACGCTCGACCGCTTCATCGTTGCGGGCAGCGACATGTCTGCCTGGAGCCCGGATCGAGGCAACGCCCCGGTGGAGACCGAGATCGTCGCCTCCACCGGCAGCCGCATGCCGGTGGAGATCCTGTCGCGCGCCATCACCTACGGCGGGAGGCCGGCGCTGGTGACGGCGCTGCGCGACGTGCGGGAGCGCCATGCCTCGGAGGAGCGCATACGCTTCCTGGCGCACCACGACATGCTGACCGGATTGCCGAACCGCGTGCTGCTGAACGAGAGCCTCGATGCGGCGCTTCGCCGCGCTGCCCGCGGCCTTGACCCGCTCGCCGTGCTTTGCCTCGATCTCGACGGCTTCAAGATGGTCAACGATACGCTCGGACACGCAGCAGGCGACCAGTTGCTGCGCGACGTTGCCGACCGGCTGCGCACGAACCTGCGCGAAAGCGACCTGGTAGCGCGCGTCGGCGGCGACGAGTTCGTCGTGCTGCAGACCACCGGTGTGCAGCCGGAGCAGGCCACCACGCTCGCGAGGCGCATCATCGACTGCCTGTCCCCGGCCTTCTGGATCGAGGGCCAGGAGGTCAATGTCGGCATCAGCGTCGGCATCGCGCTCTATCCGGAGCATGGCGAGACCGGCGAGCTTCTGCTCAAGAAGGCCGACATCGCGCTCTATCGGGTGAAGGCGAACGGACGAGGCTGGTTCCGGTTGTTCGAGAGCGGCATGGACGACGAACTGCAGGGCCGGCGCAAGCTCGAGCACGATCTTCGCCATGCCCTGCAACACGACGAGCTGATCCTGCACTTCCAGCCGCTGGTCGATAGCAATTTCAGGATCCTGGCCTTCGAGGCGCTGGTGCGCTGGATGCACCCGACCCTGGGGCTGGTGATGCCGGCGCAATTCATCCCGCTGGCGGAGGAGTGCGGCCTGATCATCCCGTTGGGCGAGTGGGTCATGCAGGCCGCGTGCACTGCGGCAGCCGGCTGGAGCCAACCCTGCCGCATCGCCGTCAACCTGTCGCCGGCGCAGATCCTGCGCACCGACCTGCCAACCACGATCGCGAACATCCTGATCAAGACCGGCCTGCCGCCCGACCGTCTCGAACTCGAGATCACCGAGGGCGTGCTGATGGACAACACCGATGCCGCAATCAAGACGCTCACCGAGCTTCGCGAGCTCGGCACCCGGCTGGTGCTGGACGATTTCGGTACCGGATATTCGAGCCTTTCCTACCTTCAGCGCTTTGCCTTCGACAAGCTCAAGGTCGATCGGTCGTTCGTCCAGAGGCTGGCCAGCGATAGCGGCTCACGCGCCATCATCATGGCGATCATCGCGCTGAGCCGAAGCCTTGACCTTGAGGTCACTGCCGAGGGCGTCGAGACCGAGGAGCAGTTCAGGCTGCTCGGTGCGACCGGCTGCCAGGAGTTCCAGGGCTACCTGATCGGCCGCCCGATGCCGCACGACGAGGTCGAGAACTTCCTCCGCAACTCCTCACCCTTGTCGCCGGGTCAACCGAGGCCAAGACTGCTGGACCTCGCCGACGCGACGATGCTGGCCTGAGTCCGCCTGCATGACTTGTTAACCTCCTGTTGATCACCTCGCGGTATCGTTGCAGGGTCTCAAACAGGTGGTCGTGGGGTGGCAGAGAAACCCGCAAGGCAGGCAGACAGACAGATACTGCCGTTCCTGCCGGCGACGTTCAAGGAGTGCGGAGTGAACGTGCCGTTCACCACGCCCGGTCTGTTCGGGACGCGCATCCGGATCGGATCCGGTGGCATCCTCGAAGGCATCGTGCCGAGCCCGAGCGGCCGCGGCGTCTATGTGCTGCCATGGGACCAGGTCGGCTCGCTGTGCCAGCGGACCATCTTCGACCAGCAGCTCATGAGCCGCCTCGGCGTGCTTTCGACCGTGAGCCCGGCCGTGGTGCGCAACCAGACCTGGCAGGCCGCGGTCGATGGCCTTGCGGGGCGCCCGGCGATCCTGGCGGCGCAAGCCGGTCTTGCCGCCGCCGACACCGCCCTTGTGCAAGCGCAGGTATTCCTGCGGTGCAGGCTGCAGGGCGCACCCGGCCCAGAAGCGGCCGCGCCGCTCGCGTCGCGACCCTCGGTCAAGCCGCAGGCAGGCGCCGCCGGCGACGAGGCGGTCACGGCGTTCGCCGGCCGTCACGGGCTGCAGGAGGAAAACCTGGCTCTCGCACTGCAAACTCTTGCCAGCAACCTCGCCGACCTCGATCCGGCCGGCAGAACAGCCGGATCCGCAGCTGGCTCGCTTGCGGGACGCATCGCCCGGCTCGGAGCGCTGCGCGACGCACTTCGTCATGATGCCGGCCCGGCGCCATCGCCACGATACGATACCCGCCGCGTCGCCGCCCTGATCGACCTGCTGCTCGATAACGTCACCATGGCCATGGCCAAGACGGCTGTCGTCATCAACATGCCGGATCTGATCCGCATCTGGATGAAGTCGCCGGAGCCGCTTCGTGCAATCCTGTCGCAGCCGGACTGGCTGCTCGATGGCTGGGACCAGCTGGACGCCGGATATCGCCTGGCAACGATGGGGCGTTCAACGCCGGTACCGGTCTCCCGCCTGATCGCACTGTTGCCCCCGATGCCGGCCTCCGAGCCACGCACGGCGGAGATGTTCAAGGCACGCCAGATCATCCTGCAGGAAAGCCGTCACCTCACGGAAGGCGCCGACGACACGCGCCCGGGGCGATCCGGGCATGACCAGGTCGCACGCGGCGAGGCCGTGCTCGCCATGCTGTCGTGATGCGCGAGCTGCACAACATGCCGTCGCCGGCGCAGCAACCTGGAAGCGCGTCCGACGTCAGGGTGGGTTTCAGCAAGGTTCGCCAGGAGCTTGCGACCGCGCGGGATGAGCAGGTCGCGCGGGTCGTCGCCTTGGTCGATGCAATGCCAGATCGCGGCACCGCGGATGCCCTGGTGGCGCCGCTGCGGAGCAGGCTGGCCATCCTGCGTCCAGGCCGGCCCTACAACTTCACCCGCCTGCTGTTCATGCCGGTCGACGCGATCATCGTCCCGCCGAGGATCTGGCGCCGTGGCGACGGTATGCTGCCGCGACACACGCTGCCTTCCCTGGCCAATGTCGTCAGGACCGCGATGGGCGGACAAGCCGCCGAGATCGACCGGGCGCTGGCGCAGAGTACCGGACCGGAGCACCGCGACGGAGCCCGTTCGGTGCGGCAGCTTGGCCATCTGCTCTGGCCGGAAGCCTCGGGCATCCTGGCAGCCGCAAAGCTTCCAGACTGCTGGATCTCGCAGACCGGCCTTGCCGCCACGGACTTCGCAGCACTTGCGGCGCTCGTCTCGATGCTGCTGGGCGATGCCCTGGATCGGCAGGTGCTGGCGAGTCAGGCCGAGGACGACGACGGCCCGGATCCTGCGCGGCTTTGCCGCGTGATCGGCAAGTCGCTGTCGCACGAGCCGCACGACGCGGCGGTGGCGGTGGGGCTGCTGCTGGTCGACACGCCGCGACCTGATGTGATCTTGAACGCGGTGGATGCGCAGGCCGAACTGCACGGAGCCGCCGCGATCCGGGTGACGGAGCAGGCGATCGAATTCGCTACCCGTCAGGCACTCGACCGGATCACCTGCCCCTCCGACGCCGGGCACCGGTTGAAGGCCCTGCGCGAGGGCATGCTGCTGATGCAGGCGCTGGAGCTGCGGACCTGGCTTGGCGGCAACCGGCGCGTGCAGATCAATCAGATGCGTGCCACGGCACGCAAGACCTGCCGCGAAAGCTTTACCCTCAGCCTGGAGTCCAAGCTGCTCGGCCCTCTGAAGGCGGTCATCAGGCCGCCGACCGATCCTCAGATTGTCGAGTTCGAAAGCGTGGCGCACGACCTGCGCGACCTGGAGGCGATCGGACGCAGGCTTGGCGGCAGCGAGCTCTACGCCGCAGACCTGTCGGCCGCCGCGATATCGATCCGCGCGGCGACCTGCCTGCCCTTGGCCGACCGTGCCCGGCTTGTCGAGATCCTGGTCGGCAGCGAGGCGGCGACGGATCTGCTCAGAGCCGAGGTGCCCCGACCGTGTTGACGTAGAGGGCGTAGATCGACGTGCTGGCTGCCATGAACAACCGGTGCCCCTTGCGGCCGCCGAAGCACAGGTTGGCGCAGGTCTCCGGCAGGTGCACCTTGCCGATCAGGGTGCCGTCCGGCGCGTAGCAGCGCACGCCGTCCTCTGCCGGGTCGGCCCAGCCCATGCTGCACCAGACATTGCCTTCGCCGTCGGTACGCAGGCCGTCGGTGAAGCCCGGCGCAAAATCCTCTGCAAAGATCCGGCCGTCATGCAGCCTGCCGTCCTTCACGTCGAAGACGCGGATATGCGCCGGACCACCATGGGTGATGCCGCTATCGACCACGTAGAGCAGCGTCTCGTCCGGCGAGAAGGCAAGGCCGTTCGGGCGCACGAAATCGTCCGCCACCACCGTCGCCTGCCCGGTCGCCGGGTTGAGCCGGTAGACATGCCGCGGCAGCTCCGCATCCGCGCTATGGCCCTCGTACGGGCCATCGATGCCGTAGCCGGGATCGGTGAACCACACCGCACCGTCGGACGCGACCACGATGTCGTTCGGCGCGTTCAACGGCTTGCCGTGGTAGCTGTCCATCAGGACGGTGATGCGGCCGTCCGGCTCGGTCCGGGTGACGCGACGGCTGTCATGCTCGCAGGTGACCAGCCGCCCCTGCCGGTCGCGTGTATTGCCGTTGGAGTGGTGGCTATGCGCGCGGAACACGCTGATATGGCCGTCATCCTCCAGCCACCGCATGATGCGGTTGTTCGGGATGTCGCTCCACAGCAGGTAGCCGCCGTCCGCGAAGTAGACCGGCCCCTCGGCCCACCGGAAGCCGGTGGCGATGCGCTGGATGGCGGCATTGCCCTGCCTGGCGGTGAAACGCTTGTCGAGCGCCTCCACCGCCGCACTCGGATAGCGCGTGCCGGGCAGGTCGCCGAGCGGCAAGGGCGCGTGCCGTCCGAACGGCGCCTCGCCCTGATGAGGTGTCCAGTCCATCGATGTCTTCCTGCAGCTTCTACTGGGCCAGATAGCCGCCATCGACCGGCAGCACCACGCCGGTGATGAAGGAGGCGGCGTCGGACGCCAGGAACAGGATCGCCTCGGCGACCTCCTCCGGCCTGCCCAGCCTCGCCATCGGGTGCATCGCCTTGATGTTCGACACGTACTCGTCCGAGAGCTTCTTCACGGCCTCGGTGGCGATCGTGCCCGGCGCGACGGCATTCACCCTGATCCCGCGCGTCGCCAGCTCCACCGCGAGATGCTTGGTGATGCCGGACGCCACGAACTTCGCCGGCCCGTAGACCGCCTGGCCCTTCTGCCCGGCCTCGCCGGAGATCGACGACAGGCAGACGATCGCGCCGCCGCCCGACTGCAGCATCGCCTCGACGGCATATTTGCAGGTCAGGAACATGCCGCGCCCGTCCACCGCCATGACATGGTCGAAATCCTCCGCCGTCGCGGTGAGCAGGTCGAGTTCCGGAATGATGCCGGCATTGGCGACCAGCACGTCGACCCGTCCGAAGTCCTCCACCGCGCCCGCGACGATCGCGCGTGCGTCATCGACTTTGGACACGTCGCCGACCACCGCGCGGACGCGGATCCCGGCACCGGCGATCAGCGCGCGAAGCTGTTCGAGCCGTCCGGCATCGACATCGTTGACGACCAGGTCGGCCCCTTCGGCTGCGAACAGCAACGCGGTCGCGCGGCCGATCCCGTTGGAGGCGCCGGTCACGATCACGGCGCGGCCCTTCATGCGGCCATGCCCGGCCGCGACGGTTTCAGTGCTCATGTCATGCTTCCCACTATCCAAGAACGGTCATTCGAGATTGGTGTGCCGGGCCCGCATCGCATCCTCGGTCTCGCCCATGCGGACCGCGAGACGGCCGACCAGGTACTCCGACATCATGAACAGCATGCCCTCGAACGCGCTGCCCATGGTGAAGCTGGACGGCACGCTCGAGGGCCTCGCCATCGTGCGCGCCGGCATCAGCAGCACCAGATCGGCAAGAGCGCCGAGCGCCGCCGCGGGTTCCGCCGTAAGCAGGGCGGTCCGCGCTCCCGCCGTGCGCGCGATGCGCATCAGCGAGGCCGTGCTCTCCAGTGCCCCGGGCCCCGCCGCCACCAGCAACAGGTCGCCGGTCGCCAGCGCCGGTGTGGTCATCTCGCCGACCTGGCTGGCCTGCAGGCCGAGATGGAACAGCCGCATCGTCAGCGCCCGCATCATCAGCCCCTCGCGCCCGAGTGCATGCAGCGCGATGCGCCGGGCCGCCAGCAATTCGTCGGCGAGGCCGTGCAGCGCTCCAGCGTCGACCTCGCGCGCGATGCCCCGGAGTTCGTCGCAGGCGCCGTCAAGCCAGTTCAGGAACTCGGCATCCTGGGTCATCGTCAACGTTCCGCACGTGGGGAGATAGGACCGGAAGAAGTCTGACCGGGAGAGATCGCGCGCCGACGGCTTGGCAGGCGCTGTCGCAGCACGCCGAGGCCGGCGATCGAGACCAGCGTGACGCCCCAGATCGTCAGCGTCAGGAACTCGCTCAGCCCGAGCAGATTGAAGCCGGTCGAGATCAGCTGCAGGATGGCGAGCGCGATCAGCAGCCCGCTGACCTTTCCGAAGCCGCCCGATGGATCGACGCCGCCGAGCACCGCGGCCAGCACCGTCACCAGCAGGAAGCTCTCGCCGTACGCGGCATTCGCCGAGTTGAACCGCGCCATCATGATGATGCCGGCGAGCCCCGCCAGCAGTCCCGACAGCACGTAGATGCGGATCAGCACCCAGCGTGTATCGACGCCCGAGTAGCGCACGGCGGCGATGTTCGAGCCGATCATCGCGATCAGGTTGCCGAACGGCGACCGGTTGAGCATGACCGCGACCGGCCATGCGACCAGCAGCAGGATGACCAGCGGCACCGGCACGCCGAGCAGGTTCGCGTTGCCTAGAAACAGCACCAGCGGTGGAAAGCCGGAGATCACGCCGCCATGCGTAAGGCCGACGCTCAGGCCCTTGATCATGGTCATGGTGCCGAGCGTGGTCAGGATCGGCGAGACGTCGAGATACGCGATGATAACCCCGTTGATGGCGCCGATGGTCGCGGCCACCAGCAGTCCGGCCAGAAGGCAGAGCACCTGAAGCAGGATCCCGAGCCCACCGGGGTCCGCCGGGATGTTGGTCAGCAGGAACGCCGATACCAGCGCACTGAAATCGGCGACCGCGATGATCGAGAGATCGAGGCCGCCGGACAGCAGCGCGATCATCATGGCAAGCGACAGCAGGCCGAGTTGCGGCACCTGCAGCGCCATCGCCCGCAAGGTGCCGAGCCGGAACAGCGGCGTGCCGATGACCGTGCCGAACAGCAGCACCAGACCCGCGAACAGCACCAGCAGGACCCGGTTGGTCGCGCTGACGAGCGGAATTCGCCGCACCGGGGACATGCTCAACCCTGCCGCGCCACTGCCGCGCCGGCCGGTGCCGCGATCACCCGGCGCATCGCCGCCCGCTGCCGTCGCCGCTCCCAGGCGATCGTCGAGACCGCCACCAGGATCACCGCGCCGTCGAAGAACTGCGTCCAGTACGAGGACACGCCGAGCAGGATCAGCCCGTTCTCCATGCAGGCCAGCACGGCAACCCCGAGGATGGCCCCGAGCACGGTGCCCTGCCCGCCGGTCAGGCTGGCGCCACCGAGCACCACGGCGGCGAGCACGTTCAGCTCGCGCCCGACCAGCACGTTCGGCGCCACCGACTGCGCCAGCTGTGCCTGCGCCAGTGATGCGAGTCCCGCGATGAACCCCATGTAGCCATACACGACGAGGTTGAGCCGCCAGGCATTGTAGCCGACCCGCGCCGCCGCCTCGGCGTTGCCGCCGAGCGCGTAGATCTGCCGGCCGATGCTGGTGCGGTTGAGCAGCAGCCACGACAACGCGAAGCAGACGAACAGGCCGATGATCTGCGCATTCAGCACGTACGGGTTCTGCTCGCTGTCGGTCCAGAGCACCCAGGAGAATGCGTTCAGGAACCAGTCGGGCATGTTGAACAGCTGGTTGCCGTGGCTCAGGAACATCAGCAGCCCGAAATAGACGTTCAGCATCGCGATCGAGACGATGATGCTGGAGATCCTCAGTGTGCTGATCAGGACCGCGTTCAGCATGCCGAGTGCAGTACCGATGCCGAGCCCGATCGCGAACAGCATGAGCCAGCCGCCATGCAGGTGCATCACCGCGACCAGGGCGACATATTGCGCGACCGAGGCGATGGCGGTGAACGAGATGTCGATGCCGCCCGAAACCAGCACCACCAGCAGGCCGGCCGCCAGCATTCCCGAGAAGGCATAGGATGTCAGCAGGTCGAGCCCGTTCTGCAGCGTCAGGAAGCGCCTGCTGGATACCGACAGGATCGCGATCAGCCCGACGGTCGCGATCAGCAGCCGGAACTCGTGGGTGCGCCGGAACGCCCCAAGGAACATACCCGGTGATGTAGTACTACGCATCGACCGCCTGCCTGACCTCTGCTTCCGAGCTCCGGGACGGCAGGAACTCCCCGGTCAACCGGCCTTCCCGCATGATCAGGATGCGGTCGGTATGATAGAACACCTCGGGCACTTCGTCGGAAATCAGGATCACCGCCAGCCCTTTCGCCGCCAGCGCCCGCACGATGGCGTAGATGCCGTCCTTGGCGCCGATATCGACGCCCACCGTAGGGCTGTCCAGGATCAGCAGGCTCGGCTCGGTCGCCAGCCATTTCGCCAGCACCACCCGCTGCTGGTTGCCGCCCGACAGCGTGCCTACCGCATTCTCCGGATCGGACACCTTGATCCCGAGTTCCTCGATCCAGTGCGTCACCGCCTGCTGCCGACGCCGGTCTGGCACCAGGCCGTTCCGCCCGGCGAGATCTTCCAGCACCGCGAGGGTGATGTTGGACGAGATCGGCTGCTGCATCACCAGGCCCAGCGTCAGCCGATCCTCCGACACGTAGGCGATGCCGTGCCCGATCGCCTCCGCGGTGTCGTGCCGGGTCAGCGTCCGGCCGCGTATGGCGACCTCCCCGGCGTCCGGCGGGTTCATGCCGAACAGCGACAAGGCAAGCTCGGTGCGGCCGGACCCAAGCCTGCCGATCACGCCGAGGGTCTCGCCGGCGCCCACGGTGAAGCTGATGTCGCTGTAGTCGCCGGCCCGCGACAGGTTGCGCACCGCCAGCACGGTCTCGCCGGCCACCTCCCGCGCGTCGCGTGCGGTGTAGTCGAAGCTCTTGCCGGTCATCAGCTCGCCGAGGCGCCGGCCGGTCATGTCCGCCGCCTCGTAGGTACCGACCTTCTCGCCGTTGCGCAGCACCGTGACGCGATCTGCGATCTCCAGCACCTCGTCGAGCCGGTGGCTGACGAACATCACCGCGATCCCGCGCTGCCTGAGTTCGTGGGCAAGTGCCAACAGGCTGTCGACCTCGCGCCGGGTCAGCGACGCGGTCGGCTCGTCCATGATCACCAGCCTGGCATCCGCCGCCAGCGCCCGGCAGATCGCCACCAGCTGCCGCTGCGCGATCGGCAGGTCGGCGACGAAGGCGTCCGGGTCGAGGTCGACGCCGATGCGCCGGATCGCCGCGTCAGCGGTGCGTCGTATGGCACGCCAGCTCACCAGATGCAGGCCGCGATGCAGCCCGGCCGCGATATTCTCGGCCACCGTCAGGTTGGTGAACAGCGAGAGGTCCTGGTAGATCACCTGGATGCCGCGCCGGATGCTCTCCGCCGGCGTCAGGCCATGCAGCGCCTCGCCCAGCACCGCGAGATGGCCGCCCGGCTCAGGCGGCTGCACGCCGGAGATGATCTTGATCAGCGTCGACTTGCCCGAGCCGTTCTCACCGGCGAGACAATGGATCTCGCCGACCTCGACGGTTACGTCGACGTTGTCGAGTGCCCGTACGCCGCCGAAGCGCTTCGAGATACCGCGAAGCTCGAGGAATGCGCTCAAGCCGCGGCCTCGCGCTGCGATGCGTTCAAGCGACTGCCTTGCGACTCAAAGCCCCTGTGCGATCAGCTTGTCCACGGTGTCCTTGTTGATGGCCAGGGTGCGGTCGACGCTGATCAGCCGTCCCGGCACATCGACATGCGCGCGCCCGAGCCCGGGAATATCCATGCCGTCGGTGAAGCTCGCCTTCTGCAAGGCAAGGCTCGCCACCGCGACCATGGCATAGCCGGCATCCTTCGGGCTCCAGACGAAACATTCGCGCACCGACCCGTCCAGCAGCAGCGGCTTGACCTGCGACGGGATCGCGGTGCCGAGGATCGAGATCTTGCGCTGCAGGTGGCGCTGCCGGATCACGTTGCCGGCCCCGATCGCGCCGTTCGATCCGAACCCGATGACGCCGCGTACATCCGGATAGGCCTGCAGCGTGTTGCGCATGACCTGCTCGGCGCTGTCCACCTCGTCGGACCCTGGAAACCGCGAGGTCGCCAGCGACATGTTCGGATAATGCGCCTTCTGGTAGGCGATCGCCGCATCCGCCCACTTGTTGTGCAGCGGCGTGGTCAGCGTGCCGACCATGATGATGTACTGGCCACGCTCGCCCATGTTCTTCGCGAGCGCCTTCATCTGCGTCTCGCCGAACGCCGTGCTGTCGATCATCTCGACATCCCAGGTGCGGTTGTCCTGGTTCGGGCCTTCCTGGGTGATGACGATGATGCCGGCATCCTGGGCACGCTGCAGCACCGGTCCCATGACCTTCACGTCGAGCGGCACCAGGCCGATGACGTTGACGCGCTTTGCGATCAGATCCTCGACCATCGAGACCTGCGCGGCAGGATCGACATGCGCCGGACCGGTCATCGTCGCATCGATGTTGAACTTCTTGCCGCCTTCGGTGATGCCGTCGCTCAGCAGGTTGAACCAGGGAATGCCGATGATCTTGGCAACCGTCACCATCTGCCCGGCAGCGGCGGCGCGTGCGTTGCCCGGCCATCCCATCGTGCCGGCAGCCAGCGTGCCGGCGGCCGACATCGCGGCCAACCCCTTGAGGGCGTCTCGACGCTTCATGTGCTTCCCCAACTGCAGCCCCCCTTCTGCATAGGGGGTTTCTGTCGCGGCGGGATCATCTGGCAATCGGGACGGGTTGTAAACCGCGGCCCGGGCTGCCTCGCCTGCTGTCCGCCGGTCGGGCAGCCAGCGGTTACCGCCGGCGCAGCAACGCGCCCATCGCGCCGACGGCCAGCATGCCGACGCCGAGCGGCAGCATGGCGGGACCCTTGGTAAGACTCCATTGCAGGCTGCGCCTGAGCGACTCGCCGTCGAAGGGACCATGCGTGCCGGTCGGCACGCTCGATGGCGAGAAGGTATTCGGATCGCGCGCCGACACCACCTTGTCGCGTGTCGTCTTCTGCACGGCGACGCCGACCAGTCCCGACACGATGTCGAGCGCGCCCGGAACCAGCTTGTTGGCAACCGAGAAGCCGACGCTCGAACCCGTCACCCGCCATTCCCGCCGCCTCGACAGCGCGGCCAGGTAGATCGCCTCGCCCAGCATCTCGGGCTGGTAGACCGGCGGCGGCGGCCGCGGCGCCTTGTCCATGACCGAGCCGGCATGGCTGTAGAACGGCGTGTTGACGGCCGGAGGATGCACCATGCAGACGGTGATCGCCGACCGCTCGTTGACCAGCTCCGAGCGTACCGCCTCGGTGAATCCGCGCAGGCCGTATTTCGACGCCGAGTACGCGCTCTGCAGCGGGATGCCGCGATAGGAGATCGCCGACAGCACCTGCACGATGGTGCCGCGGTTGCGTGGCCGCATCCGGCTCAGCGCGATGCGGGTGCCGTTCGCCGTGCCGTGCAGGTTCACGTCGATCACCCGCCGGAACGCATCCTCCGGAACATCCGTGAACTTGCCGTAGAAGCCGATGCCGGCATTGTTCACCCACACGTCGAACGGCCCGAGCGCCGCCTCGATCGAGGTCGCCGCCGCCTCGAGTGCCGCAGCATCCGACACATCCGCCATCGCCACGTGCGCGGTGCCGCCGGCTGCCAGCACCTGCAGCTCGGCTTCGCGCAACGCAGGCTCGCCGCGCCCGATCAGGCCGATGCGCCAGCCTTTCGCCGCGAAGTGCAGCGCCGCCGCGAGGCCGATGCCGGAACCCGCCCCGGTGATGACGACGGTGCCCGGGGCGTGCAGACCGGTAGTTACGGACTGCGAAGTCGTCGAGTCTGACATGATGCGTGCTGCTTTCCCGCCGTCTGCCGGCGTCGGCCAACGATGCATCGTGGTGGGGGTTGCCGATGCCGTCGGCAGCGCGGCAAGGCGGTCATGCGGCGATCCGTCCGGCGCGCTCGCCGCGTATGCCGATGGCGACCGGCAACGCCAGCGCGCACATCGCCGCCATGCTCCAGAACGACGCCGCGCCGTAGCGGCCATACAGGGTGCCGGACACCAGCGTGACGAGCGTGGACACGGCGCCCATCGCCACCGTCGCGTAGAAGGCCTGCGCGGTGGCGGCGAGCCTTGCCGGAACGGTCCGCCCGATCATGTCCATGCAGGCCAGATGCAGGAGCGCGAAGGTCAGGCCGTGCAGCGGCTCGACCAGCAGCATGGCCGGAAACCAGGCAGTGCGGGCGGCGACCCCCCAGCGAACGATTCCCGCGGTCGCCGACAGCATCATGGCCGGTCCCGGGCCGATGCGCTGCACCGTCCGGCGGCCCAGGAACAGGAACACGCCGACCTCCGCCGCCACCGACATCGACCACAGCAGGCTGGCCTGCCCGTCGCTCAGCCCGGCGCTGCGCCAGCGTATGACCTCGAAGCCGTCGTGCAGCGCGTGGCTGCCGCCGATCAGCGACGCCGCCAGCATCAGCCGGCGGAACATCGGCATCGCCAGCAACAGCCGGATCGAGCCAGTCTCCGATCCTGTACCGACTCCGGCCACCCGATCCGGCACCCGCCAGGCGAGGCAGGCAGCGCCTGCCAGCAGGCCGGCATTGAGCCAGACGATGACCCCGAGTCCGGCCCGGCCGACACATTGTCCGGATCCCAGCGTGCCCAGGATGAAGGCGGCGGAGCCGGCCGCCCGCACCCAGCCATATTCGAAGCCCGGCTTCTGCCGGGACGAGCCGAGCGCCAGGGCATCGGCGATCGGGTTCAGCGGCGCCAGCACCGCCGCATGGGCGACCGCCACCAGCAGCAGCAGCGGCAACCCCCTGGCCGGCGCGTAGCCGAGGGCGATCACCGCGGCAGCCACCGTGAGACCACACAGCACCGCCGCCGGCCGCCCGCTGCGATCGGCGATGCGGCCGCCGAGCGGGCCCGCCAGCAGCCGGATGCCGGTACCCGCGGCCAGCACGACACCGATCGATCCCGGCGTCAGGCCGTCCTGCTGCAACAGCGCCGGCAGGAACGGCGACGCCACCCCGAAGGCCGCGAACAGCAGCGCGTAGAGGAAAAGGAAGCCCGGCAGGGACGATCGCGCGCGCACCGGTGGAGCCTAGATCAGGACCGGCGCAGCGCCGAGTGTAAGACCCCATGCCAGCCGATGATCGAACAACTGGCCGCCGCCCGTGGTCCGACCGGCTGCCTGATGGCGTCGCCCTGCACCCGGGCAGGCAAGCCGATCACGCTCGACATGTTCAACCTCATCCGGTACGCCCCCCAACCGGCGGACCGCCGGCGTGCCTGCGGACGATGGCAGGTACTGGCGGCTCCGCCTTGATCGAGAACGGCCAGCGCTCGTCGATACACCCGGACGCGCTGCGAGAGCCCGGCCACGAACCGACCATGGCGACCTTTGACGGTCGCCACGGGGTCGCGCTGGCCAGTCCGGAGGGCACCGTGTCGCTGGCACCAAAGCCGGAAGGAGGCCACTGCCGATGCCACCCATTCCTCGTCGACACCGCCGCTGGCCGGCCTCGCTCGCGCTGCTGATCGCAACCGCCGCCTGCGATCCCAGGCAGGTCACGCTCGATCCGACGCTCGCCCAGTACGACGGCATCTATCGCGGCAGCGAGACGCCCGAGGCACTCGGCGGCGCCTGTGCCGGCGTCAGCGGCGGCACCTTGAAGTTCACGATTACCGAGGGACAGATCACGCTGCAGACGCACCGCAAGTCCCGCCGTCTCGGCGGCACCGTCGGCGCCGACGGTTCGGTCACGATGCAGAACGGCGACGGCAGCCGCCACCTGACCGGGAGCATCCAGGACGGCGTGCTGACCGGCACCGAGATCAACGGCAACACTACCCGGAACGACCCCTACGCCAGCGCGGCGCCGCCCTGCAGCAGCATCCTCAGGGCCGTCCGGTCACCTTGACCGCGGCACGCCCCGGCGACTTCGCGCCCAGGCCACCGTCTCGGCCAGACCCTCGGTGAGGGCGATCCGCGGCTGCCACAGGGCGGCCGACAACCGGCGCGCCGGGTCGGCCGACCAGTCCCGGTGCAGGATCTCGCGCGCCTTGCCGGCGCCGAACATCGCCGGCGGGCCACCCGCGAGCGCCAGCAGCTCGTTGGCGGAGCCGGCGGCGCGGATCAGCAGGTCGGGAACCGCGACCGCGCGCGGCACGCGGCCGTTCGCCTCGCCCAGCCGGCGCAGCAGCTCGCGCCAGCCATAGCCGTCCGCGCGCTCGTCGCAGATCTCGAACACCCCGACCTCGGGACCGCCGGACGCCGCCGCCGCCACCGCCGCGGCGGCATCGCGGACATGGATCATCGCGATGCGCGGCTCCGGCGCGCGCACCGCGGGCGCGATACGCGAGCCGGCCAGACGCAGCAGGGCGCGTCCCTCGCGGTCCCACGGGCCATAGATGACGCAGGGCCGGAGCACCATGCAGGGCCGCCCGGCCAGCACCGCCTCCGCCGCCGCCTCGCCGAGACGCTTGCTGGCCGCATAGTCGGACAGCGAGGGCTCCCGCGCGGCCTGCGACGAGATCAGGATGAAGCGGGGCGGCCGCGGCAGGCGCTTCACCGCTTCGGCAAGCCGGGCGGTGCCGTCGCGATTGACCGCCAGGAAATGTTGCCGGGTGCGCGCCTTGACGAGGCCGGCGGCATGCACGACGAGGTCGGCGTCCCGCACCAGCTCGGCAACCGCCGCCGCATCGGCGAGATCGCCCGAGACCTGCTGCAGCGCGATCCCGGACAGCACCGGATGGTCCAGCGCGCCGCGTGCCAGCAGCCTGATCCGCCAGCCCGCCGCGGACAGCGCGGCGACTATCGCCGATCCGAGGAACCCGTTGCCGCCGGTGACCGCCGCGACCCGCCCGGTCACGTCGCCCGTGCTCAAGTGGCGGCGATCACGCCGGAACAGCCACCGCGGCAAGCCGGTCGGCGAGGTAGCGCTGGCGCACCGCCGACCGGCTCAGCTTGCCGGAGGAGGTGTATGGCAGGCTACCCGGCGCCATCAGGACGACGAGACTGTCGAGGCCATGGCCGGCGCGCACCGCATCGCCGACCGCACGCACCAGTCGCTCGCTGTCGGCGGGATCTGCGACACCCCTCGCCTCCACCGCGACGATCAGCGTCTCATGGCCGTCCTGCTCGATGGAGAACGCCGCCACGTCACCGGTGCGGACATCGGCGACGCTGCGTTCGATGCTCCACTCCAGGTCCTGCGGCCAGATGTTGCGGCCGTTGATGATGATCAGGTCCTTGGCACGGCCCGTGAGCACGAGCGTGTCGCCGAGCCGGTAGCCGAGATCGCCGGTTTCCAGCCAGCCGTCCGGCGACAGGATCGCCTGCGTCTCGTCGGGCCTGCGGTCGTAGCCTTTCATCAGGCTGGCGCCACGGACGAAGATCCGTCCCACCCGCCGATCGCCGAGCGCGTCGCCATCGACGGAGCGGATCTCGATCTCGTGCCCGGGCAGCGACGTGCCGCACAGCACCAGGGTGCGTGCGCGGGTATCGAGCGATGCAGGCCTGGCAGCCACGCCATCCTGTTCCAGCCGGTCCAGATCCACGATGTCGGTCTCTATGCCGCGCCCGACCGGAGCGAAGCTGATCGCCAGCGTCGCCTCCGCCATGCCGTAGCTCGGCAGGAAGGCTTCCGGCCGGTAGCCGCACGGGGCGAAGATACGGGCGAAGCTGGCCAGCGAGGCCGGGCGGATCATGTCGCCGCCGATACCGGCGATGCGCCAGCTGGACAGGTCGAGTTCGGTCTTGTTGATCGCCCGCTCGCGGCGCGTGCACAGCTCGTAGCCGAAGCTCGGACTGTACGAGATGGTGCCGCGATTGCCGGTGATCAGCGACAGCCAGAGTTGCGGCCGGCGCACGAAATCCTGCGTCGCCAGCAGGTCGACCGAGACCTGTCCGGCGAGCGGGCTGAGCAGGAAGCCGACCAGCCCCATGTCGTGATAGAGCGGCAGCCACGATATCGCCCGGTCGTCCGGCCTTATCTGCAGCCCGTGCTGCAGGATCCCCGAGATATTGGCCATCAGCGCCCGCTGCTGCACCACCACGCCGATCGGGAACCGCGTGCTGCCGGACGAGAACTGCAGATAGGCGGTATGGTCGGCGCCGATCGTCGGCAGCTTGATGTCGGCGCCGGTGCCCCCGCAAGGCAGGTCTTCGCCATCGGCGGGCAACCCCGCGAGCGTGCTGCACAGGCGAAGGCTGCCGGCGTCCGCAGGCGAGAACCAGCCCCGCAGCGCTTCGGGCACGAACAACGCGACCGCCTGGGCCTCCTCGATCAGGCGCCGGACATGCGCCACATAGGTCTCGCGCCCGCCGAACACGAATGGCATCGGCAGCGGCGCCGGCACCAGTCCGGCATACTGGCAGGCAAAGAACACCCGCATGAAATCGGGGTGCGTCTCGGCGACGATCGCGACGCGCTCGCCCTGCCGCAGGCCGAGCTGCAGCAGCCGGCGGGCGAGCGCCAGCGCCTCGTGGCGAAGCGTCCGGTACGGCATCGCCAGCGTCAGCTCGCCACGTATCGAATAGAAGTTGAGGCCGGTCTCGCCGTCGGCGGCATAGTCGAGCGCGTCGGCCAGGGTGACGAACTCGCCGGCCAGCTGGTCCAGGCCGGATCGGGTCGGAGTGGGCGCCGTCATGCCGCCGCTCCGGATGCGAGCGATTTCTCGAACACGCGGTATGTCTTGTAGGCGCGGCCGCCGATGGCCTCCGCAAGATGCCGCATCGGCAGGTTGTCCTCCAGGATCCACGACATCTCGACCGACCGGATCCCGCGCGCCAGGGCCTCGCGACGCAGCTGGTCCACGATATGCAGCGGCAGCAGCCGTCCAAGCAGGCTGGCGCCGTAGCTCTTGCGGACCCCCATCAGCGGCACCCTGGCGGAGCTGGTTCCGGCGACCTTCAGGCGCCAGAGCAGCTTCACCCAGCCGAACGGCAGCAGCCGGCCGGACAGGTCACGGATCGCCGCATTCAGGTTGGGCAGGCACAGTCCGAAGGCCGCCGGCGTCCCCTCGACATCTGCGAACCAGACCAGCCGCTCGTGCAGGAGCGGCTTCATGGCGCGGGCCATGTGGGCCACCTCGGCCCCGGTGATCGGCACGAAGCCCCAGTGACCGTCCCAGCCGTCGTTGTAGATGTCGACCACCGCGGCGATGTCCTGCTCGAGCGTCTCGAACCGCATGTGTCGCAGCGTCACCCCGGAAGGCAGGCCGCGCCCGACCATGGCGGCGGCGGAGCGCGGCAGCGCCACGGTGGTATCGCACAGGTAGGCCAGCACGTCGCGGATCTTGCGGTAGCCGAGCGCCTCGAGGTGCGGCGCCACGTAGGGCGGATCGTGCGGCATCATCAGCATCGGCGGCGTGTCGAAGCCGTCGACCAGCAGGCCGGTCTCCTCGTTGATCGACAGGCTGAACGGCCCCTGCACCTGGGCGAGGCCGCGATCGCGCAGCCAGCGTTCGGCAACCGACAGCAGGGCCGCGAACACCTCCGCATCGTCGATCGCCACCAGCGAGCCGAAATTGCCGACCGGGCCGGACGGTCCCGGACGAGCCAGATGGTCCTGCTGCGCACTGATGCGGCCGACGTCGCGCCCGTCGCGACGCGCGAGCCAGAACGCCGCATCGGCATGGGCGAAGAACGGGTTGCCGCCCGCTGTCAGCGCAGCCCGGCGTTCGGAGCGCAAGGCAGGCACATAGGACGGATCGCGACGGTAGAGCCGCTCCGGCAGGCGTATGAAGCGGCCGAGGGCAGACCTCGTGACGGCGGGAACGATCTCGACGGCGCCGGCTGCGGGCCTCGCAGCGTTCATGCGGTCCCTCTGGTGCGTTCCCTGGAAGCCGGGGTGCGGTTGCCAGGCCGGCGATGGCCAGGCGGGCGGTCCATCGGTGGTCCGCCGGAGAGTTCCGCGACCCAGGGGTAGCGCTCCGCTTCGTTCAGGTCGTAGCCCAGGTTGAAGACGTGCGGCGACCGGGGCCGCTCGCGGACCGAGCCGTAGAAGGTGCCGAACATCCGGTCGATCGCGAACGAGGTGATGCCGTAGTTGCCTTCCTCGTCGTGGAAGTGATGCGCCAGGTGCAGTTCCTTCATGCGGCGCAGCAGCCGGTTGCGCGGCTTGAAGTTCAGGTGCTGCACGCAGTGGCAGAACTCGTAGAGGCAGGTGATCAGGAAGCCGGCGCATACCGAAGCGGCGGCACCCGCCGCGCCGCCACCGATCAGCCAGCCGAGCGGGACCAGGATCGCCAGGATGGTCGGCGCCGTGTTCAGCGGCGAGCCGAACAGCACATCCATGCGGTGCGGGTCCTGGTGGTGGTCGAAATGGATGCGCTTCCAGAGCGACGACGTCATGCGCCAGCGATAGAGGAAGCGGCCATGCAGGATGAACCGGTGCAGGACATACCAGGTGAGCGGGTAGGCGAGTATCGTCACCACTATTGCGGCACCCAGCCTCGCAAGGCCATCGGGGCGCAGGCCATGCGCCGCGTGTACCGCGTAGATGCCGCTCGCGGTGGCGAGGAGAACATAGAGATGCACCGCCGGATGGCTGCCATAGGCCGTGATCAGGTCGCGCAGGCTCATACGGCCCAGGTCGAAGCTTCGTCCATGTTTTCGCCAGCGCTTGTACATCAGGTCCTCCTTCGGGGTATCGAGTGGGACGGCGGCGACGGCGTGTCAAGCGAGCGGCCTCCCTTGCAACCCGCCGGCACCCGACGCATCTCGACCCCGTCCTGCAGGGGTCGGCCGCGTTGTCCTCCACGCTTACACTTCGTCGCAGAGCGCTGCTCCGCCGCACCGTCATCGGCGGCAGCTGCCTCCTCTGGGCAGCCCTGGTCGCAACGCGAGCCGGCGCCGTCACCGCCGTGCCGTGCGCCGGCGCCGCCGCAGACCTGCCGCAACTGCATGTCGTCGGCACCGGCGCGCGGCGCGTCGCCGGCAACATCACCTTCACCCTCTACGGCCCGGACCCGGCGCTGTTCCTTCACCGCGGCGGCTCGCTCGATGTGCAGCATGTGACGCTTGCCGGCGCCCAGGCCGAAGCCTGCTTCGCGGTCTCGTCGCCTGGCACCTATGCGGTGGCGATCTACCACGACGAGAACGACAACCATCATTTCGACCGCAACTTCCTCGGGCTGCCGGCCGAGGGCTACGGGTTCTCCAACAACGCCGTCCCGGTGTTTGCGCCGCCGCACTACCTGGCGGCGGCATTCGCGGTGCATCCCGGTTCCAACCACATCAGCATCCGGCTGCGCTACTGAGGCGCCTCCGGGACCGGGGCACGAGGCCCCCGGCTCGCTACGCTGCTATTGGGCGGCGCTGAAGTAGCGTTCGCTGGGGTCCTGCAGCACGCCCAGTTCGAGGCCGATCGAGGTCATCGCGCCGATCGCCTGATCGATCTGCGCCGGAGTATGGGCGGCACTCACGCTGGTGCGTAGCAACGACTGCCGCTCCGGCGTTGCCGGCGGCAAGGCGAGGTTCACATAGATCCCGACCTGCAGGAGCCGGTTCCAGAAGGCGGCGGCCAGACCGGTATCGTTCAGGCGTATCGAAATGATCGGGCTGATGGTCGGCCCCAGCGCGAACCCCGCCGCAGCCAGGCCCTCGTAGAGATGCGCCGCATTCCGTGCGAGATCGGCGCACAGCTCCGGCCGTCGCTCCAGCGTCTCGAGCGCCTGGGTGACCCCGGCGATCACCGCAGGCGGCAACGACGCGGTGAACATGTAGGCGCGAGACGCCAACCTCAGCATGTCGAAATCGGGCAGGTCCGACGCGCAGAAACCACCGATGCCGCCGAGGCTCTTGCTGAAGGTCCCGACCACGAAATCGACATCGCCCTCGGTTCCGGTCGCCTCCGCGAGGCCCCGTCCGTGTGCGCCGAGCACCCCGAGCGAATGCGCCTCGTCGACCAGCAGGAAAGCACCGGTCTCGCGCTTCACCGCCACGAGCTCGCGCAGCGGTGCCATGTCGCCGAGCATGCTGTAGATGCCCTCGACGACGATCAGCTTGTCGCCGGGCCGGTCGGCGAGGAAGCGCAGTCGACGATACAGATCGTCCGGATCGTTATGGCGGAACCGCGTGACCGAGGCATCGCTGAGCTTGGCGCCGTCATAGATGCTGGCATGGCTGTCGGCGTCGAGCAGCAGGTAGTCGTCGGCCCCGGCCAGCGCCGGCAGGATGCCGACATTGGCCTGATAGCCGGTCGTGAACAGCATCACGTCGCGACGCCCGAGGAACTGCGCCAGCTTGCGCTCGAGCCTGGCATGGCTGCCATAGGTTCCGTTGGCGATACGCGAACCGGTGGTGCCGGTGCCATCGCCCCTGACCGCCGCGACCGCCTGCTCGATGCAGCCGGCGTCGAACGTCAGGCCAAGATAGTTGTTGGTTCCGAAAAGCAGGACCTTGCGACCCGCCAGCACCGCCTCGGCGGGGCCGAGGATCGTCTCGAACCGGACGTCGAATGGATCCTGTGCGTCGGAATCAGTGGAACCGGCGTCGAGCAGCTGTGCCCGGGCTCGTTTCAGGGCGCCGTATTTTTGCAGCACTATCGACTAAACCTGAACATCAGTCTGGGAATTCCGGGTTTCATGCGCGGTCGCCTGGTTGCGGGTGAGGATGGTCGCCAGGTCGCCGACGGTCTGCACATCCGCGATCGCATCGAGCGGCACCACCGTCTTGAACCTGGTTTCCAGTTCCATGATGAAGTCCATGACGGCAATCGAATCCAGTTTGAGATCACGCACGATGTTCGTCTCGGCGGTAATCCGGTCGCAGATCTCCGGCGGCACGTCGCCCTGCGACCGCACCGCGTCGATGATCACTGAAATCACATTCTCTTGAGACAAGGACTACCCGTTCCTTCGATCGTCGCTGATCGGTAACACTGGACCATAGACTGCACCGGGCCGCTGGGCAATTCGGGGCAGGCGCGCTCGCACCGAGCAGTTCCGTGCGACCGTAAGCCTACGGTAAGCGATCGTTAAATTCGTGCTTGCTACGAGGTTGGCCGCAGCTTCGCATGGTGGCGGCGCGGCTGCGAATTCCCCACGACAACGCCTCAGCCTCCCTGTCGATCAACCGGCGGCGAGCCTTGAAACCTTTTCGGCCGGCCATTATACCAATCGGTATTGAATATGACAGATCGTTGAACGGACCGGAACTCCATGAGCCAGACGAGCAGCCGGATCTCCAGCACGCGCCCCACTCGCCGCCGCAGGCCCATGGCGGTGGCGGGTGTGGCGATCATCGCGGTCGCCGCCGTCGCCGGCCTGCTGCTCTGGAAGTCGTCTCCGCACAGTGCCGCAAGCGCGATGGCGCCGCCTCCGCCGGTGGTGACCGTCAGCCTGCCGCTGCAACGCGACGTTTCCGGACGACAGGGTTTCCTCGGCCAGTTCTCCGCGGTCGACCGCGTCGAGTTGCGCGCTCAGGTCGGCGGCGTCCTGACCGAGATCGATTTCAAGGATGGCCAGATCGTCAGGAAAGGCGACCTGCTGTTCGTCATCGATCCACGCCCGTACGAAATCAAGCTGGCCCAGGCGCGTGCCCAGTACAAGACGGCGACGGCACGACTTGCTCTCGCCAACAGCGAGTTCTGGCGTGCCCAGCAGCTCAAGCGCACCGATTTCGGCACGGCGGAAAATGTCGACCAGCGCAGCGCCGACCAGCAGTCCGCACAGGCCGCCCTCGACCAGGCGGAAGCGGCGGTACAGGATGCCTCGCTCGATCTGTCCTATTGCCACGTGCAGGCGCCGTTCAGCGGCCGGATCGGCGATCATCAGGTTTCGATCGGCAACCTCATCAGCGGCAGCCGGGCGGGCAGCAGCGCTACCACGCTGCTCGCCACCATCGTCTCGCTCGATCCGATCCATCTCGACTTCAACATGAGCGAGAGCGACTTCCTGACCTTCAGCCATGCGCGGGCGCACGAGGCGGCCGCCCTCGCCGACCGCGTCGAGATCAGCCTGAGCGACGAAGGCCACTTCGCCCGCACCGGCACGCTCGACTTCGTCGATAACAGCCTCGACCGCGCCAGCGGCACCATCCATGCCCGGGCGACGGTGCCGAACCCCGACCTGTTCCTCACCCCGGGCGAATTTGCCCGCCTCCGGCTGACCATCTCCAACCCGCGACCGGCCCTGCTGGTGCCGGCGGCGGCGGTGGTCCCCGACCAGTCCAATCACCTGCTGCTGATCGCGGCCGCCGACGGCACCGTGGTGCCCCGCCCGGTGCAGATCGGCGACATGCGCGGCGGACTGCGCGTCGTCACAGCGGGCCTCAAGCCGACCGACCGGGTGATCGTCGATGGCCTCATGCACGCCATGCCGGGGACCAAGGTCTCCCCCAAGGACAGCACGATCCAGTTCGATGCGGTCGCCGACGGCGAGAACTGATCCAGGCGAGCCCACCTCCACCCCCACTCGGGCGTCAACCGGAAGCCTCGCTCATGCGTCTCACGCACCTCTTCATCGACCGGCCGATCCTCGCCACCGTGTTCAGCGTGTTCATCACGCTGATCGGCCTTGGCGCGCTGATGACGCTGCCGATCGCGCAGTTCCCCGAGATCGTGCCGCCGACGGTGCAGATCACCACCACCTACCCCGGCGCCTCGGCGGAAACCGTCGCGCGTACCGTCGCGACCCCGCTGGAGCAGGAGGTCAACGGCGTCGAGAACATGCTCTACATGAGCAGCCAGTCGACCGGCGACGGCAAGCTCACCATCACCGTCACGTTCCAGATCGGCACCGACCTCAACGTCGCCCAGATGCTGACCCAGAACCGTGTGCAGGACACGCTGCCGCGGCTGCCGCAGGATGTGCAGGCGCTCGGCGTGCAGGTCCGCAAATCGACGCCGAACATCCTGCTGGCGGCGCATCTGCTGTCGCCGGACGGCTCGCGCGATCCGCTCTACATCTCGAACTACGCGACCCTGCACGTGAAGGATGCGCTCGCCCGCCTGCCCGGCGTCGGCGACGTGCAGGTGTTCGGCTCGCGCGACTACGCCATGCGCATCTGGCTCGATCCCGACAAGGTGGCCGCCTACAACCTGAACGCGAGCGAGGTGCTGGCCGCCCTGCGCGCGCAGAACGTGCAGGTCTCGGCGGGTATCCTGAACCAGCCGCCGATCCCCACCCACGAAGCCTTCCAGCTCAACGTGCAGACGCTCGGACGGCTGTCCTCGCCGGCGGAGTTCGAGAACATCGTCGTGAAGTCCGACCCGAACGGCCGGGTCACCCGCATACGCGATATCGGCAGGGTGGAGGTCGGCGCGCAGGATTACGGCTCGACCGGATATCTCGACCATAGCGATGCGACACCGCTGCTCATCTTCGCCCAGCCCGGCTCGAACTCGCTTGCCGTCGAGCACGAGGTCATCTCGACGATGAATACGCTGGCGAAGGATTTCCCGTCCGGCATCGCCTACAAGATCGTCTACGACCCGACCACCTTCGTCGCGGCATCGGTGCACGAGGTCATCAAGACGATCTTCGTCGCCATCCTGCTGGTGGTCGGCGTCGTCATCCTGTTCCTGCAGAACTGGCGCGCCTCGATCATTCCGGTGATCGCGATCCCAGTCTCGCTGATCGGCACCTTCCTGATCCTGGCGATCTGCGGCGTGTCGCTCAACAACCTGTCGCTGTTCGGCCTGGTGCTCGCGGTCGGCATCGTGGTCGACGACGCCATCGTCGTGGTCGAGAATGTCGAGCGCAACATGGCGCTCGGCATGAACCCGACCGAGGCGGCGCATCGCACCATGGACGAGGTGGGCGGCGCGCTGATCGCCATCGCCCTGACCCTGTGCGCGGTGTTCGTGCCGTCGGCCTTCCTGTCCGGCATCTCCGGCCAGTTCTTCCGGCAGTTCGCGGTCACCATCGCCGCCTCCACGGTGATCTCCTGCCTGGTCTCGCTGACCTTGAGCCCGGCACTCTGCGCGGTGCTGTTCAAGGACCACGACAAGCGTGCGGCGCGACGCCCGAACATCGTCGCGCGCACCGTGCAGAAGCTGTTCGACGGCTTCAACTGGGTCTTCTCCCGCGCCTCCAACGCCTACGCGCGCTTCACCGCGCGCGCCGTACGCATGCTCGGCCTGGTGATGGTCATCTACGTGCTGCTGATCTGCTTCGCCGGGTTCCAGTTCTCCCGCGCGCCGACCGGGTTCATCCCGGAGCAGGACCAGGGCTACCTGATCACCGTGCTGCAGCTGCCGGCCGGCGCTACGCTGGACCGCACCGAGAAGGCGGTGCGCGAGGCCAGCCAGATCATCCTCGACACGCCCGGCATCGAGCACGTGGTGCCGTTCGCCGGCCTCGATGCCACCACCTTCACCGTCGCCTCCAACGACGGCACCATCTTCTCCGGCCTGCCCTCGCTATACGGCCACCCGACGCGGCACGGCATGGATGCCAACAGCGTGCTGGCGAGGCTGCGCGCCAGGCTGTCCGGCATCCAGGACGCCTACGTGCTCACCATCCCGCCGCCGCCGGTGCAGGGCCTCGGCAGCGCCGGCGGCTTCAAGATGATGCTGCAGGACCAGGCCGGCCTCGGGCCCGAGGTGCTCGCCAAGGCAGCGCAGACGCTGGTCGGCGCCGCCAACCACGATCCCGCCTTCGCCGGCGTGTTCACCCTGTTCAGCACCGGGACGCCGTCGGTGTATGCCAGCATCGATCGCGAGAAGGCGCAGATGGTCGGGCTGTCGCCGACCGACGTGTTCAACACCCTCGAGGTCTATCTCGGCTCGCAGTACGTCAACGACTTCAACTATCTCGGCCGCACCTACGAGGTCGTGGTGCAGGCGGACGGCCAGTTCCGCCGCGACGTGAACGATATCGGCCGGCTGCGGGCACGCAACCTGGCCGGCCGCATGGTGCCGATCGGCACCGTCGCCCGCTTCAACGACATCACCTCGCCGTACCGCGTGCCGCGCTACGACCTGTTCCCGGCCGCCGAGGTGATGGGATCGGCCGCCCCCGGTGTCGCCAGCGGCACCTCGCTGGCGCGCATGGAGCAGCTCGCCCACCAGGTTCTGCCGAAGGGCATCGGCTTCGAATGGACCGAGATCGCCTTCCAGCAGCAGGAGCGCGGCACGCCGACCCTGCTGGTATTCGGCGCCGCCGCCCTCTTCGTCTTCCTGGTGCTGGCGGCACAGTACGAGAGCTGGAAGCTGCCGCTTTCCATCATCCTGATCGTACCGATGTGCCTGCTGGCCTCGGTGACCGGCCTGCTGGCGCGCGGCATGTCGATCGACATCCTGGCGCAGATCGGCTTCGTGGTGCTGGTCGGCCTTGCCGCCAAGAATGCGATCCTGATCGTGGAGTTCGCGCGCCAGGCCGAGGACGAGGGCGCGACGCCTGCCAATGCCGCCATCCACGCCGCCCGCACCCGTCTGCGTCCGATCCTGATGACGTCGTTCGCCTTCATCCTCGGCGTGGCGCCGCTGGCGGTGGCAACCGGTGCCGGCTCGGAAATGCGCCAGTCGCTCGGCACCGCGGTGTTCTTCGGCATGCTCGGCGTGACCGGCTTCGGCCTGCTGTTCACGCCCGCGTTCTACACCGTCGTGCGCAAGCTCGGCGGCCGCGCGATGACCCGCGCCGGCCAGGTGCGGCCGGTCCCCGAGCATGTCGCCGAGTAGCGCGTCAGGGCATCTCCAGCTCCGGTGCCCGGCGATGCGCGGTGCTGGCTTCGTAGTCGTAGGCGCAGGCGAGCAGATCGGCCTCGCTCCACATGCGGCCGACGAACACCAGTCCGAACGGCGCACCTGATCCATGGTAGCCGGCCGGCACCGTGACCGCGGGCAGGCCGGCGATGTTGATCTCGCTCACCACCGTCTCGTGGATGCGCCCGCCGCCGTGCAGCGGCGCCAATTCCTCGCGCATCTGCGGAAACACCAGGACATCGAGCCGCTCGCGCGCGAACACCGCATCGAAGAGTGCGAGATAGGCTTCGCGCAGGGCGATGAAGGCGGCCATGTCCGGCGCCCGGCGCGGCGCGGCCAGGCAGGCGACGAAGTCCGGCAGCCTGGGCATGAAGCCCAGCACTCCTGACGGTCCGAACGGGTCCTGTGCTGCGGTCGCGGCGGCGAACGCCTCGAAGCTCTGCAGGGCGGTGTCGGGTCCCATCCGCTCGAGATATTTCTGCATGTCGTACGGCATCGATTCGAGGCCGCGCGCATCGAATTCGGCATCCGGCACCGTCGGCTGGCGCAGGGCTGCGAAGCCGGACCCGAGGAACGGATCCGCCACCAGCTCGGCACCCCTCGCCCGCAGTTCGTCCTGGGCGCAGCTGTAGAGCGCTTCCGTCTCGACGGAGAGCGGCAGGTCGCGCCAACCCGGCCCGTATAGTCCGATCCGCCTGCCCCGCAGCGCCTCGCGCGACAGGTTCGCGGCGTAGCCGCCGCGGGGGATCTTGCCGATCGCGGCGACGGTCTTCGGGTCCTCTCCGCAATAGCCAGCCAGCACGTCCAGCGTCAGCGCGGCGTCGCGGACGCAGCGCGCGATCGGCCCGACCACGTCGCGCAGCCCGGAGAGCGGCATCACCCCGGCATTCGGCACCAGCGCGAAACTCGGCTTGATGCCGACCAGCGCCTGCGCCGAGGCCGGGTTCTGGATCGAGCCGCCAGTCTCCTCGGCGAGGCCCAGCACCGCCATGCTGGAGGCCACCGCGCAGGCGGTGCCGGCACTGCTGCCGCCGGGCAGGAACTGGCGTCCGGCGGCGTTGTAGGTCGGTCCGGCCCAGCTGTCGTTGGCATGCGAGCCGGTATGGCTGAGCACCGGGACGTTGGTCTTGCCCAGGATGACGGCACCGGCCGCCCGCAGCCGCGCCACCACCGGCGCGTCGGTGCCCGGCATCAGGTCGACGCCGCCGGTCCTGCCGTGCAGCAGGGACCAGCCCGCAGTGGTCGGGAACCCGACCATGTCCATCGGGTCCTTCACCACCACCGGCACGCCGGCCAGCGGTCCGAGCGCCTCGCCGGCACTGCGTCGCCGGTCGATGGCGCGGGCGTCCTCCAGCGCATCCGGATTGAGAAAGATGATGGCGTTGTAGTGCGGGTTGTAGAGCGCGATGCGGTCGAGGAAGGCCTGCGTCAAGGCTTCCGATGTCGTGCGTCCGCCGGCAAATGCCTGCTGCGCGCCGTCGAGCGTCAATTCAACGATATCGATGTCGTCCATCACCCAGGCCCCGATGTGCGGTTCCCGACTAGCAAGAGCTCGGCCAGGATGCGGCGCAATCCGCCGGCTTGACAGAAGGATTCCGATCTTCCAGCCTGCATCTTAGGCGTTGAGCACCGCTGCTCACCTTGAACGCCTGATCCTTGGTCGATTGTTTATGAATTAGGCAATGAAGCCCGCTGGCATTCGCCATCGGGCCTGCTTGCGTTGGAGGTGGGGGCTTGCGGAATATCGCGATCGGATTGCTGTTCTCGACCTCCGGGCCGTACGGCGTGGTCGGACAGGCGATGCACAACGGCGCCCTGGTGGCGGCGGAGGAAGTCAACCGCTCGAACCCGGCACTGCGGCTGCAGGTCGTGCATGCGGATCCCGGCGGCGATCTTCAGCGCTACGAGCCGCTCTGCCGCGACCTGCTCGATCGCGGCATTCGCCATGTCGTCGGCTGCTACACCTCGTCGAGCCGCAAGGAACTCATTCCGCTCATCGAGCACCGCGACGCGCTGCTCTGGTATCCCTCGCACTACGAGGGCTTCGAGAGCGCCCCGAACGTGATCTATACCGGCGCGGCACCGAACCAGCACATCATCCCGCTGATCGAGCATGTGCTGCGGCAGCGGCGTCGACGCATCTTCTGCATCGGGTCGAACTATATCTGGGCCTGGGAGAACAACCGCATCCTGCGCGAGGTGCTGGTGGCGCAGGGCGGCACGGTCGCCGGGGAGCGCTACCTGCCGGTCGGCGATATCGGGCTCGGCCAGGTGGTCGACGCCATCCTCGATGCCGCCCCGGACTGCGTCTTCAGCACCCTGATCGGCACGTCCGCCTACCGTTTCTTCTCGATGTTCCGTGCCGCCTGCACGAAGCGTGGCATCGACCAGGCGACGGCGATGCCGGTGCTGAGCTGCAGCCTGTCGGAGCCCGAGCTCCTGCAGATCGAGCCGGGCGCGCGCGACGGCCACATCAGTTCGAGCGTCTATTTCTCGTCGATCGTCTCCGCCGAGAACCGGCGCTTCGTCGATGCCTACACCAGGCATGCGCACGGCGATGCCTCCGCCGATGCGGAAGCGTCCTACGTCGCCGTCCGCTTGCTCGGCCTTGCGCTGGCGGAAGCCGGCGGCGACGACATCGCAGCGGTATCCCGCTCGGCGGCGGGACAGGTCCTCCGCGCACCGCAGGGACTTGTGCGGCTCGATCCGCAGACCATGCACGCGTGGCTGACGCCGCGCATCGGACGCTCGACCGCCGAGGGACGCTTCGACATCCTGGCGGAGGCCGCCGCCCCGGTACAGCCCGATCCCTACCTCGTGCGCAGCATGCCGAAGCTGGAACCGGCGCAGGCGCATCTGAGGCTGGTCTCGTGAGCCGGCTGCGCCTGATCCAGAACTTCAGCGGCCTGCGCGCAATGCTGTTCCGGCCAACGCCCGACAGCGCGTCCGATCCGTTGCAGCACGGGCTGGCACGTCTCGGCGTCACGGTCGAACACGCGCCGGAACAGCCGGACGCGCTGGCGGAATTGTCCCTCTGCGCCGATCGCGACGTCCTCATCGTCGATGGCGATCCAGGTGCCTGCGCGATCCTGCCGCTGCTGATCGAGCTGAAGCCGCCGGTGCCGGTCATCGGCCTGATCGGCATGGAGACCCCGAGCCGGCTGCGCCTGCTGATGGAAGCCGGTGCGACCGCGATGCTGCGCAAGCCGGTGCAGTCGGGCGCGCTCTACACATCGCTCTATCTCGGCATCAACGGCTACCGGCAACGCCAGCTTGCGGAGGCCCGCATCGCCGAGCACGAGCGCCGCCGTCGTGGCAGGCGCGGCCTGGTCAAGGCGATCCTGCACGTGATGCAGCGCGACGGCCTGGATGACGACACCGCCTTCGAGACGCTGCGACGCGATGCGATGCGCGCCCGCCTCGGCATCGAGGATTACTGCGACAACCTGATGCAGACGCTGCCGAGGCAATGTGCCCCGGCGCGTGCCCCCTTCAAGCAGGAGAGAGACCATGGCTGAAGTGCCCCATCGAAACAGGCTGCTCGCGGCCGTGCTGCTGGCGGCGGGCATTTTGGCGGCGCCGGCCGCGCACGCCGCCGATCCGATCAAGCTCGGCGTGCTGGAGGACCAGTCCGGGGATTTCGCGCTCGCCACCATCGGCAAGGTGCATGGCATCCAGCTCGCGGCGAAGGAGATCAACGCGAGCGGCGGCATCGCCGGGCGCCCGATCCAGCTGGTGATCTACGACACCCAGTCCGACAACACGCGCTACCAGCAATTCATGCGTCGCGTGCTGCAGCGCGACAAGGTGGATGTCGTGTTCGCGGGATTTTCCAGCGCCTCGCGCGAAGCCTACCGTCCGATCGTCGACCAGCTGAACGGCCTCGCCTTCTACAACAACCAGTACGAGGGCGGCGTCTGCGACAGCCACGTGATCGTTACCGGCGCGGTGCCGGAGCAGCAGTTCTCGACGCTGATCCCGTGGATGATGCAGAAGTTCGGCAAGAACGTGTACACCATCGCGGCGGACTATAATTTCGGCCAGATCTCGGCCGAGTGGGTGCGCAACATCGTCAAGCAGCAGGGCGGCCACATGGTGGGCGAGGAGTTCATCCCGCTCGGCGTGTCGCAGTTCTCGCAGACCATCCAGAACATCCAGAAGGCGCATCCGGATATCCTGATGACCTTGCTGGTCGGCACCGCCCAGGCCTCCTACTACGGACAGGCGCATGCGGCGGGGCTGCAGGTGCCGATGGGCAGCTCGGTCAATGTCGGCCAGGGCTACGAGCACAAGCGCTTCCCGCCACCGACGCTCGCCAACATGTACGTCACCACAAACTATATCGAGGAGGTCGATACGCCCGCCAGCAAGGCGTTCCTGGGCAGGTGGCATGCGATGTTCCCGCACGAGCCGTACGTGAACCAGGAGGCGGAGAATTCCTATGCGGCGCTCTACCTGTACAAGCAGATGGTCGAGCGCGCGCACGGCTCGACGAAGCGTGACGATTTGCGCGCGGTGATCGCCAAGGGCGATGTCTGTCTCGATGCGCCGGAAGGCCGCATGTGCATCGACCCGAAGAGCCAGCACACCTCGCACACCATCTACCTGGCGAAGGTGAATGCCGACCACTCGATCAGCTTCCCGAAGGTGTGGCCCGACATCAAGCCGTACTGGCTCGGCGACAACGGCTGCGACCTGACGAAAAGCGATCCGCATACGCAGTACACCCCAAGCAGCCCGCCGCCCAAGGGCTGAGCATGGCCTCCCTGCTGAACCTGCTCTACCAGTGCGGTGACTCCTTCGCCTTCCTGGTGCTGTCGGCGCTGGGTCTCGCGGTCATCTTCGGCATGATGGGGGTGATCAACTTGGCGCATGGCGAGTTCATCATGTGCGGCGCCATGGTCACCGTCAGCGTCGCACGCCTCGGGCTGCCGCTGCCGGTGGCGATCGCTTGCGGCGCGCTGGTCGCCGGCGTCATCGGCATCGTGCTGGAACGGCTGGTGATCCGGCACCTGTATGGCCGGCCGCTCGACAGCATCGTCGCCACCTGGGGCATCAGCCTGATCGCGACGCAAGGCACGTTGATCCTGGTCGGCTCCAGCCTGCCCGGTGTCGGCACGCCGTTCACCAGCGTCAGCCTCGGCGGCAACTCCTACCCGGTCTACCGGCTGCTGTTGATCGCGGTCGCCGTCGCCCTGCTCGGCGCGCTCTACCTGCTGTTCAACGTCACCCGGTACGGCACCGTGGCACGCGCCACCATCGCGCTGCCGCACATGGCCGAGGCGCTGGGCGTCGATACCGGTCGCGTCTACAGCCTGACCTTCGGCCTCGGCGCCGCCCTCGCCGGCCTCACCGGCGGGCTGTACGCACCCACCATGACCATCGTGCCGACCATGGGCGGCACCTTCCTGATGGAGGCGTTCGCCACCGTGGTGATCGGCGGCACCGACGTCTTCATCGGCACCGCGCCGGCCGCCGCGGTACTCGGCGTGGTTAAGGCGCTCGCGACCTCCTGGGAGGGCCAGCTGATCGGCCAGGTGGCGCTGCTGGTGGCGGTGATCGCCATGGTCCGGGTGCTGCCGCGCGGCGTCTCCGGCTGGCTGCTGCAGGAACGCGGCTGATGTGGCGGCTTCTCGAAGGCCCGCAGACACTCGGGCGCGGCCGCTGGTTCTGGACCGGCTTCGTCGTCTGCCTCGGCATCGCCGCGGGCTATCCGGTCTTCGTCGACGGCTACACCGTCGGCAACACCGTCTACTTCTTCGACTGGGTGTTCATGGCGCTCGGCCTGTGCCTGATCTGGGGCTATGGCGGCGCGCTTTCCTTCGGGCAGACCGCGTTCTTCGGCCTGTCCGGCTACGGCTACGGCGTGCTCACCACCGATTTCGGCGCGGCGCATGGCTTCACCCTGCTGGCGCTGCTGCTGTCGGTCGGTCTCGCGGCAGCCTTCGCGGCGCTGCTCGGCTATTTCCTGTTCTTCGGCCGCATCAGCGGGGTGTTCCTCGGCATCGTCACGCTGTCCGTCACGCTGGTGTGCGAGCGCTTCATGTCGCAGACCGCGGGGCCGGAATGGCATGTCGGCGCCGCGCGGTTGAACGGCTACAACGGCATGAACGCGATGCCGCCGCTCACCCTGCCCTGGTCCGGCGGCGACATCGTGCTGTTCCCCGATATCGGGCTCTACTACCTGGTGCTCGCGTTGCTGGTGCTGGTGTACCTCGCGCTGCGCATGCTGGTAAATTCGCGCTTCGGCAACGTGCTGGTGGCGATACGTGAAAATCCCGAACGCGCCGAGATGCTCGGCTACGATGTCAGGCTGTACCAGCTCGCCGCCTTCGTCATCGGCAGCGCGCTCGCCGGGCTCAGCGGCGCGCTCTACACCTCCTGGGGCCAGTACATCACGCCCTCAAGCATGGGCCTGAACGCGGCGGCCCTGCCGATCGTGTGGGTTGCGGTCGGCGGCCGCCACGACCTCACCGCGACGCTGGTCGGCACCCTGGTGGTTCTGGCCGGCTTCCAGGCGCTGACCATCTATGGCAGCCAGTACGCGCTGGTGGTGATGGGCGCGCTGCTGGTGGCGACCGTGCTGCTGGCGCCGCGCGGGCTGGTGGCGGGCCCGGTCGAGGCGTTGCTGCGCCGCCGCCGTCCGGGCAGTGCCCGATGAGCGCGCTGCTGCAGACCGAGGCGCTGGACAAGCACTATGGCGGCCTGCACGTCACCGCCGGGGTGTCGCTCGCCCTGGAGGAGGGCGAGATCCACTGCCTGATCGGCCCGAACGGCGCCGGCAAGAGCACCCTGTTCAAGCTCATCCTGGGCGCCGTGCTGCCGTCCGGCGGCCGCATCCTGTACGCCGGCGAGGACATCACCAATCTGAAGCCGTTCCAGCGCATCCGGCGCGGCATGAGCGTGAAGTTCCAGGTGCCCGGGATCTTCCAGGCGCTGACCGTGCGGCAGAACCTGGCGATCGCGCTGCAGCACCACCTTGCGCGCGCGCATCTCGATCGCGAGATCGACCGGCTGCTGGAGTTCCTCGGCCTGCATGCCGCCGGATTGCAGCGGGCGTCGGAGCTCAGCCACGGCCAGAAGCAGTGGCTGGAGATCGGCATGGCGGTGGCGCTCAAGCCGCGCCTGCTGCTGCTCGACGAGCCGACCGCCGGCATGTCGCCCGACGAGACGCACGCCACCGGCGAACTCGTGCGGTCGCTCAACCGCGCGGGCGTCACCGTGCTCGCGGTCGAGCACGACATGGAGTTCGTCCGCCAGGTGGCGCAGCGGGTGAGCGTGCTGCATCTCGGCCGCATCTTCGCGCAGGGCAGCATGCAGGAGATCGTCGCCGACGAGCGGGTGGCGGAAATCTATTTCGGGGAGACCCGGTATGACTGACGCGATGCCCCCGGTGCCTGGGCTTTCGATGCCGGTGCTGTCGGTCAGCGGCCTGCATGCGGGCTACGGCGGCAAGCCGGTGCTGCAGGGTGTCGATCTCGCCATCCGGCCGGGCGAGATCGTCGCCGTCATCGGCCGCAACGGTGTCGGCAAGACGACCCTCATGCGCGCGCTGATCGGGCTGCTGCCGGCGATGCAGGGCGAGATCCGGCTGAGCGGAAACCCGCTCGACACGCTGCCGGTGCATCGCCGGGCGCGCGCCGGCATCGGCTACGTGCCGCAGGGCCGCGACGTGTTCGGCAGGCTCAGCGTCGAGGAGAACCTGCGCGTCGCCGAGAGCCTCTGCGTCGGTCGCCGGCCGGACCTGCAGCGCGCCTACGATACCTTCCCGATCCTGCACGAACGGCGGCGCCAGCGTGCCGGCACCCTCTCCGGTGGGCAGCAGCAGATGCTGGCGATCGCGCGCGTGCTGATCGGCCAGCCGTCGCTGCTGCTGCTCGACGAGCCGTCCGAGGGCATCCAGCCCTCGATCGTGCAGGACATCTCGCGCATCATGGTGGCGCTGAACCGCAAGACCGGGATCCCGATCATGCTGGTCGAGCAGAATCTCGACATGATCCGCGCCATGGCGCAGCGCTGCGCGGTCATGGACAAGGGCCGCATCACCGCCGATCTTTCGGCGCAGGATCTGCAGGATCGCAGCATCATGCGCCGCCATCTCGCAGTCTGAAGGGAGCTAGACAATGTCCTGGTTCGAGAGCTCGATCATGGCGCGCCGCGGCGTCGCCGCCGGCAAGGTCACCTCCGAGCACAGCATGACGGAGGCCGACCAGGGGAAATACCATTACGTGTACGGCCCGTATGCCGAGCCGGTGCTGCGCGTGGCCCCCGGCGCCGTGGTCTCGGTGGAGACGCACGACGCCTTCGAGGGCAAGATCCGCTCGGAGACAGACAGCCCGACCGCCCTGCTGAACTTCCCGTTCCTCAACCCGCAGAACGGACCGATATACGTCGAGGGCGCCGGGAAGGGCGACTGCCTCGCGGTCAGCATACGCTCGATCGTGCCGCGCGGTCCGCAGCCTGTCGGCACCACGCTGATCATGCCGGAGTTCGGCGGCCTGGTGGCGACCGGCGACACCGCGCTGCTCAACCCGCCGCTGCCGGAGCGGGTCCGCAAGCTGCACGTCACCGCCGAGCACGGCACCGTCTGGAACGACCGCATCACGCTGCCGTACCGGCCGTTCATCGGCACCATCGGCACTTCGCCGGAAATCGAGGCGATCTCCTCGCTGCATCCCGACTACTACGGCGGCAACATGGACGTGCCGGACATCGCCCCAAACTCGGTGATCTACCTGCCGGTGCAGGTCGCCGGCGCGCTGCTGTATCTCGGCGATTGCCACGCAACGCAGGGCGACGGCGAGCTGTGCGGCGTGGCACTCGAGCATCCCACCGTCACCACCGTGCAGATCGACCTGATCAAGGACTGGACCATACGCTGGCCGCGACTGGAGAATGCCGAGTTCTACATGGCCATCGGCTCCTCGCGTCCGATGGAGGATGCCGCCCGCATCGCGTATCGCGAGCTGGTGCGCTGGATGGCGGCGGATTTCGGCTATGACGAGATCGACGCCTACATGCTGCTGACGCAGTGCGGCCGCGTGCGGCTCGGCAACATGGTCGATCCGAAATATTCGCTGGGCGCCTCGATCAGCAAGGCGATCCTGCACGCCTGAGCCACCCGCATCGGGAGACGAGCGATGGATCTGCAGATAGCCGGCCGCACCGCGCTGGTGACCGGCGGCACCAGGGGCATCGGCCGCGCCATCGCCGAGCTGTTCGCGCGCGAGGGCGCCAGCGTCGCCATCTGTGCCCGCGACGCCCAGGCGGTGACGGAGACCGTCGCGGACCTCGCCAAGGTCGCCCCGCGTGCCAGCGGCCGTGCGCTCGATGTCGCCGATGGCGATGCGGTGCGCAGCTGGGTCGCGGCGACGGCAGAGGAGTTCGGCGGCCTCGACATGATCGTGGCCAATGTCAGCGCGCTTGCCATCGGCGCCGGCGAGGCCGCCTGGCGCGCCGGCTTCGCCACCGACATCCTCGGCAGCGTCACGCTGGTCGATGCCGCGATGCCCTGGCTGGAGCGCTCGGCGGCGGGCTCGATCACGCTGATCTCCAGCGTCTCGGGCCGCGAGGTGGATTTCGCCGCCGGCCCGTATGGCGCATTCAAGGCCGCGCTGATCCACTACGCCCAGGGTCTCGCCTACCAGCTTGCGCCACGCGGGCTTCGCGCCAACTCGGTGTCGCCCGGCAACACCTACTTCCCCGGCGGCGTCTGGGCCCGCATCGAGCGCGACGATCCGGCGTTGTTCGCCTCCGCGCTGGCGCTCAACCCGACCGGACGCATGGCAACCCCGGAGGAGGTCGCGCGCGCGGTGGTGTTCCTGGCCAGCCCTGCGGCAAGCTTCATCACCGGCACCAACCTGGTGGTGGACGGCGCGCTGACCCGCGGCGTGCAGTTCTAGGGGCGCCCCGGTTGACCAGCGATGTTGACCCGGAGCGCGTCATCCTGCTGTTCTCGTATGGCACGTTGCAGGACCCGGCCGTACAGCTCGCCTGCTTCGGACGCCTGCTGACGGGGGAGCCCGACACCGTCGCGGGCTATCGCCGCGGCACGATCACCATCGTGGAGGCCGGAGCGCCGGACCCCGCCACCTATCCGATCCTGGATGCGTCGGACGATGCGAATGATCGGGTGGCGGGTGTGGTGCTGACGCTCGATCAGGCCGGGCTGGCACGGGCCGACGACTACGAGGGCCCGGAATACCGGCGGGTCCGGGTGCGCACGCAATCCGGACGCGACGCCTGGGTCTATATCCGGGCCTGACGCTCGATCGGCAGACGCAACGGCGCCGCTTGTCTCCGGCCGGGTGGCGGATCATGCTCGGCAGCGGCGTCAAGGAACGGGCATCAAGTCCGCCAGCGCACCGGGGGGAAGCAGTTGGCAAGCGGCCTGATCGGCAACCGTACCCCTGCGCCCGCCGCCCAGGCCACTCCCACCCTGGCAGCGGACGCCCTCGGCAAGTCGTACGGCCAGGTCCAGGTGCTGTCCGATGTCAGCCTCTCCGTGCGGGCCGGCGAGCTGTGCGCGGTGCTCGGCGAGAACGGCGCCGGCAAGTCGACCCTGATGAAGCTGCTGTCCGGCCACCTGCAACCCGACCAGGGCAGCGTGCTGCTGGACGGCCAGCCGGTGCGGCTCGCCAACCCGATGCAGGCGGAGCAGCTCGGCATCGTCCTGGTGCACCAGGAGCAGCTGCTCGCCGGCGAACTCACGGTCGCCGAGAACCTGTTCCTCGGCCGCGAACTGCGCCGTGGCCCGTTCCTGGACCGGGCCCGCATGCATGCGCTCGCGGCCGAACTTCTGGCATCGCTCGGCTGCCGGGTCGCGCCCGACATGCCGGTCGGCAGGCTGTCCATCGCCGAGCGGCAGATGGTGCAGATCGCGCGCGCTCTGCTGGTGCCGCGGCGGGTGGTGATCCTGGACGAGCCGACCGCGGTGCTCACCCCGCACGAGGTGGACGCCCTGTTCGCTGCCCTGCTGTCGCTGAAGGCGGCCGGCGTCGCGCTGCTGTATATCTCGCACCGGCTGGCCGAGGTCGCGATGATCGCCGACAGCGTCACCGTGCTGCGCGACGGCCGCCTGGTCACCTCGCGACCGGCGGCCGGCCTCGGCGAACTCGAGATGGCCCGGCTGATGGTCGGCCGCGACATGTCCACCCTGTTCCCGCCGAAGGCTGCGCCGCCGCCCGCATCCGCGTCCCCGGCGCTGCAGGTGACGCGCGCCCGGGTGCCCGGCCAAGTCCGCGAGGCCAGCTTCAGCCTGCGCCCGGCGGAGATCCTCGGCTTCGGCGGGCTGGTCGGGGCCGGGCGCACCGAGCTGTTCGAGGGGCTGATCGGCCTGCGTCCGGCCCAGGTGGAGCAGCTCGTCGTGCATGGCCGGACGCTGGCGCACCTGTCGCCGCGCAGCGCGCTGCGGGCCGGCATCGGCTACCTCACCGAGGATCGCAAGGGCCGCGGCCTGCTGCTGCGCCAGCCGCTCGCCACCAACCTCACCCTGGTGGCGCCGTTCCAGCGCTTCGGCCTGCTCGATGCCGCGCGCGAGCTTGCCGCCATGGAGCAGGCGCGCACCGGGTTCGACATCCGTGCCGGCCGTCGCGATGCGCTCGCCGGGCAGCTCTCGGGCGGCAACCAGCAGAAGCTGATGCTGGCCAAGACCATGCTGACCGGACCGCGCATCCTGGTGATCGACGAACCGACGCGCGGCATCGATATCGGCACCAAGGCGCAGATCTACCGCTTCATCGCCGCCCTCGCCGCGGCCGGCAACGCGGTGGTGGTCATCTCGTCCGAGATGCAGGAGCTGATCGGGCTCTGCCACCGCGTGCTGGTGATGCGCCACGGCCGCGTCGTTGCCGAGCTCGAAGGGGACGACATGACCGAGGATGCCATCGTGGTGCATGCGACCGGCGTCGGCGAGCGGGCGGCATGAGCAACGCCGCCGCCCGCGCCGCGCGCCCGCGCCGCATCGATCCTGCCTCGCTGGCGCCGTTCGCCGCCCTGGCGGTGCTGGTGCTGGTCGGCACGCTGCTGAACGCGCGCTTCCTGGCCCCCGACAACATCGCCAACGTGGTGACCCGCGCCTCCTTCATCGCGGTGATCGGCATCGGCGCCACCTTCGTGATCGCCGCCGGCGGCCTCGACCTGTCGGTGGGCTCGATGTCCGCCTTCATCGGCGGCAGCGCCATCCTGCTCAGCAACGCCAGCGCCGGTCACGGCCTGGGCACGGCGCTGGCGGTGGGCGGTCTCGTTGCGATCGGCGGCGGCGCGCTGTGCGGTCTCGCCAACGGCCTGGTCATCACCGTGGGCCGCCTCGAGGCGTTCATCGTGACGCTCGGCTCGATGGGCATCTTCCGGGCGCTGACCACCTACCTCGCCCAGGGCGGCTCGCTGTCGCTCACCCCCGATGCGCTGCAGGACCTGGTGCGGCCGGTGTATTTCGGCTCCGTGCTCGGCATGCCGGTGCCGGTGCTGGTGTTCGCGCTGCTCGGCGGCGTCGCCTGGGTGGTGCTCAACCGCACCCCGTTCGGGCGCCACGTGGTGGCGATCGGCGCCAACGAGGAAGTCGCCCGCTACTCGTCGGTAGCCATCGGCCGGGTGCGCACCCTCACCTACGTCATCCAGGGCGGCTGCGTCGGCATCGCCACCATCCTCTACGTGCCGCGCCTGTCCTCGGTGACGCCGACCTCCGGCCTGCTGTGGGAGTTGCAGGCGATCACCGCCGTGGTGATCGGCGGCACGTCACTGCGCGGCGGCAACGGCCGCATCTGGGGCACCATCGCCGGCGCGCTGGTGCTGGAATCGGTCGCCAACATCATGGTGCTGTCGAACCTGGTGAGCGAGTATCTGATCGGCGCCGTGCAAGGCGCGATCATCATCGTCGCGATGCTGGTGCAAAGGAGCCTCAGGCGGAACTGAGGCGCATGGGAGGAATGGGCATGAGGCACGGGGTAATCGGCGCGGCCGCCGCACTGGCCGCCGGGATCCTGCTGGGGGCACCCGCGCGGGCGCAGTCCGGCCACTACACCATCGCGGTCTCGCTGCCGACCGCCGACCATGGCTGGACCGGCGGCCTGCTGTACGACGCCAAGCAGGAGGCGGCGCTGCTGGAGCATGCCTATCCCGGCCTGACGGTGATCGTGAAGCCGTCGGCCAGCGCCGCCGACCAGGCCAGCGCGCTGGAAGACCTCACGGCGGGGACCAAGCCCGACGCCCTGGTGGTGCTGCCGTACGACAGCAGCCAGCTCACCGGGGCGGTGCGCCGGGTCAAGGCGAAGGGCGTGTTCATCACGGTGGTGGATCGCGGCCTGACCGATCCCGCGATCCAGGACCTCTATGTCGCCGGCGACAATCCGGAATTCGGCCGCGTCGCCGGAAAGTACTTCGTCCAGAAGCTGGGCCATGGCGACGTGGTGGTGATGCGCGGCATCCCGACCGTGGTCGACAGCCAACGCGTCGCCGGCTTCCAGCAGGCGATCGCCGGGTCGGGCGTGAAGATCCTGGACATGCAGTTCGCCAACTGGAGCCGCGACGAGGGCTTCAAGGTGATGCAGGACTTCCTCGCCAAGCACGCGCATATCGATGCGGTCTGGGCCGCCGACGACGACGTGGCGCAAGGCGCCCTGAGAGCCATCGCGCAGGCGAAGCGCAGCGACATCAGGTTCGTGGTCGGCGGCGCCGGCATGCGCGAGGTGATCAAGGGGGTGATGGACGGCAACGCGATGATGCCGGTGGATGTGTCCTACCCGCCCTCGATGATGAAGACGGCGATCGACCTCACCGTCGCCCACCTGGTCTCCAAGGCGGCGGTGCGCGGGACCTTCCTGCTCTCGACGGTGCTGATCACCAAGGACAACGCTTCGGAGTACTACGATCCCAACTCGCCATTCTGAGGTTGCTGCCCGCGGATGTGCACCTCCAGCACACCCGCCGGACCGGCGGCTACCGCCAGCCCGCGGTAGTCCGCCATTGTCCTGTGCCCGGTCGCCATCGGGTGGGCGTGGGTGGCGGTGACCACCACCACGGCGGCACCGGCGGCCTCGGCCGCCGCGATGCCCGCCGGCGCATCCTCGAATACCAGGCACTCCGAGGCCGGGCGGCCGAGGCGCCTCGCGGCAAGCAGGAAGCAGTCCGGCGCCGGCTTGCCGCGCGTTACGTCATCGGCGCTGACCAGCAGCGGTGGCGGGCGCAGGCCGGCCGCCTCGAGCCGGCGCAACGCCAGCGCGCGCGGCGCCGAGGTCACGATCGCGCAGCGGTCGGGCGGCACCGAGGCAAGGAACTCGGCGGCCCCGGGGATCGCCTCGATGCCGTCGACATCGTCGAGCTCGGCGCGGGTGAGCGCCGCCGCCTCGGCTTCCGGATCCACCCCCGGCAGGGCGAGCCCGCGGATCGTCTCCACCGCCCGCACCCCATGGATGGTCGGCAGGAAGCTGGCGACATCCAGGCCGTGCCGGACCGCCCATCTGGTCCAGACCCGCTCGGCAGCGGCGATCGAGCTCAGGATGGTGCCGTCCATGTCGAACAGGAAGGCGGCGAAGCTTCTTCCCGGAAACAGCGTCTGGGTCATCGGCTGGGCGCTTTCCTGTCTGCCGCGGCGCACGGTCGGAACTCCTTCTAGCATCCGCGCGCGCCGACGGAACAACCGTGCCGGTGGCTGCGTCGGACGCCATAGCGCCGATCCAGACACCCCGGGTCAGTCGTCGTCGTAGCCGTACACCTCGGGCAGCAGGAAGAGCGCCGCCAGCAGGCCGATCAGCGGAAAGATCGCCACGAACAGCGTGGCGTTGCCGTGTCCGATGGCGCTGAACAGCACCGGGAACAGGAAGATCGCCAGGAACGAGGGCAGCTTGACGAAGATGTAGGCAAAGCCCGAGGCGACGCCGCGATATTCCGGCCGCGCCATCATCGAGGCGATGGTGATGCCGTTCTCGGCGTCCCAGTAATGGCCCCAGAGCATCACCGCCGCAGCGAACGGCAGGATCATCGTGTGCCCGGACTTGATCGCGTAGCCGGCCACCAGCAGCGACACCAGCACGATGCCGAAGCCCGCGATGCTGAGCCCGCGCTGTCCGATGCGAGGCGTGATCAGCGGGCCGACCCAGCCGGAGATCGCGGCGATGATGTAGAGCACCATTGTGACGAGGTCGGTGCCCATCACGCTGGACACGCCGACCAGGACGAACAGCACCGGGATATAGAAGGCGAAAGTCGAGAACTCGCTGCCCTGTGCGAAGCAGGAGATCCAGCCGAACAGGGTTGCGCGGCGACGGATCGGATCACGCCAGATATGCTTCAGGAAATCCCGCGCCCGTGGCTGCGGGATCGCGACATCCTGGTCGGGCAGGAAATCGAGCGCATCGTTGTACATCTGCACCGAGACCAGCTTGGCCTCGGGAAACCGTCCGCGCCGGATCAGCCAGATCGCCGTTTCCGGCAGGTTGTAGCGCAGTGCGAAGATGATCGCCGCCGGCACCGCGCCGAACCCGAGCGTCAAGCGCCAGACCAGCCAGTGCGGCAGCGAGAAGGCGAGCAGCACGGCGATCAGGGCCAGCGCGAACACCTCGCCGACCGCGAACATGAACTGCCAGCGGTTGCCCATGATCTCACGCTCCCCCTTGGGGAGGAACTCCATGATGTAGGTGTAGCCGTTGGAGATGTCGGACCCGAGCGGAATGCCCAGGATCAGGCGGATCACCACCAGCCAGATCATGTCCGGCACGAACGCCTGCGCCAGGGCGAACACGATGAACATGACCATCGTGCTGAGGAAGATGGCGCGCCGCCCGATCCGGTCCGACAGCCAGCCGCCGACCAGCGAGCCGATGATCGCGCCGCCCTGGGTGCCGGCGCCGGCCAGGCCCAGCAGGGCCGGCGACGGATGGAACTGCTCGCGCAGGAAGATCAGCACGAAGGCGATCGAATAGAGGTCCCACGCCTCCACCAGGATCGAGGCGATCATCAGCCAGCCGACCCGGGTGCCGTTCGGGCTGTGATGGGTCACCAGGTGCTTCACTGCCCGGTCCATCAACGCCTGCTGCCCGGGATCGAGCTGTGCCGTGATCGTCGCCGCCATGCCTGCGCCTCCTGAAGCACCGCTCCAAGCCGGCGGCGCAACGTCCCGGACTGCAGCCCGATTCAGGCCCCGCCGCAACCGCGCGCTGCTCCTGCCCGCCCAGGCTCCGGTTGCTGTCACGCGATGTTCAAGCGGAACGTGCCCGGGTCGGCGTATTGCAGCACCCGAACAACCAGACCCGGACCATGCTCAGCACGCCCTTGCCGTCCTACCCGCTCCATCTCCTGCTGGCGCCGAACCGCGCCCTCGGCCGGACCGCCGTCGAGTCGCGCGAGACCGACCGCAAGCGGGCCTCGGCCATGCAGCCAGCCAATGCGCGGGGCACGGCGACCGCTGCGACGACCACCGCGGACCGCGGGGCGCCGCCGCGGCGCTGAGGCCGGCACCCCCCGCCCGCGGTGGCCTGCGAATTGCAGGACACCGAGGGCTTTCGGAGGCTCTGCATGAAGCGCCAGGTCTGTCTCGCCGTCCTGCTCCACGGCGGCCGCTTCTCCTGGAAGTATCCGGGAGCGAAGGCCGAGGGCGACCACGACCTGGAGATGTACAAGTCGCTGGCGCGCACCGCCGAGCGCGGCCGGTTCGACATCATCTTCATGGCCGACGGCTACTCCACCAAGGATGACGGCCTGGGGCCCGAGGCGCTGCGCTCGATGAGCACGCTGGTGCATTTCGACCCGCTGACGCTGCTCGCGGTGCTCTCCACCGTCACCAGCCGGATCGGCCTCGTCTGCACCGGATCGACCACCTACAACGAGCCGTACGAATTGGCCCGGCGCTTCGCGACCCTCGACCACATGAGCGGTGGCCGCGCCGGCTGGAACGTCATCACCTCGCAGATGACCAGCGAGGCGCTCAATTTCGGCTATGACGGACCGCTTTCGACCGAGGCGCGCTATGCCCGGGCGCGCGAATTCCTCGATGTCTGCCACGGGCTGTGGGACAGCTGGGAGGACGACGCCTTCCCGCGCGACAAGACCAGCGGCACCTACGCCGACCCCTCAAGGATGCACGTGCTCGACCACAAAGGCCGCTTCTTCAAGGTGCGCGGGCCGCTCAACGTCGCGCGCATGCCGCAGGGCTATCCGGTGATCTGCCAGGCCGGCGAGAGCGAGGAGGGTCGCGAGTTTGCCGCCCGATCGGCCGACATGATGTACGGCAAGGCGGCATCGCTCGAACACGGCCAGGCCTTCTACGGACCGATGAAGGCGCGCCTGGCCAAGTACGGCCGCGCGCCGGACAGCCTCAAGATCATGCCCGGCCTGTGCTGCGTCGTCGGGCGGACGCAGGAGGAGGCGCAGGCCAAGTTCGACGCGGTGCAGGCCACCATCGGCCCGGTCGAGGCACGCGCCTTCGCGGTGCAGTTCATGGGGCCGGATTTCGATCTCGACATCGATCCCGAACAGCCGATGCCGGACCTGCCGACGCTGAACGCCATCGCCACGCGCAAGCGCATCACGATGGAGCGCGACGGCAGGCGGCTGTCCCTGGTCGGACTCGGCCGCTGGATCGCCGCCTGCATGGGGCACCTGACGCTGATCGGCACGCCGTCCAGTATCGCGGACGAGATGGAGCGCTACATCGACGAGGGCGGCTCCGACGGCTTCGCGCTGATGCCGCACTACCTGCCGGGCAATCTCGAGGACTTCGTCGAGCTTGTGGTGCCGGAGCTGCAACGCCGTGGCCGGCTACGCACCGAATATACCGGAACCACCCTGCGCGACACGCTCGGCCTGCCGCGGCCGCCGAACCGCCACGCAGCCGGCGCCGGAGCGCACGCCGCCGAATGATCGATCCGCCCGACCGCAGGCGGATGCTCGGCCTCGGGCTCGCCGCCCTCGCCATGCCGGGGTTGCCGCATCGTCCGGCGCGTGCCGCCGCGCCCGATCTTGGCCCCTACGCGATCCGCCTGACCTGGGTCCGCAACGCCCAGTTCGCCGGCGAATACTACGCCGACAGCCGCGGCTACTATCGCGACGAGGGGTTCTCGTCGGTCGACCTGCAGAGCGGCGGACCCAGTGCGCCGCCGGCCGAGATCGACCTGTCGCAGGGCAAGTGCCTGCTCGGCATCTCGGCGATCGACCTGACCGCGGCGGCGATCACCCAGGGCGCCGCCCTGCGCACCATCGGCTGCCTGTACCAGAAGAGCGCCTTCTGCCTGCTGTCGCTGGCGAGCAGGCCGATCCCGGATCCGCAGTCGATGATCGGCAAGCGCATCGGAGTGCAGGGCGCCAACCAGGTCATCTTCGCGACCTTCCTGCAGCTGAACGGCATCGATCCGGGCCGCGTCGCCACCGTGCCGGTGCAGTTCGACCCGACGCCCCTGGTGGCCGGGGAAGTGGATGGCTGGGTCGGCTATATCGCCAACGAGCCGAACCAGCTGAAGCGGCGCGGCATCGCCACCACGACGTTCCTGTTCGCCGACCACAACTATCCGCTGCTGATGGAGACCTACGTGGCACGCGAAGACTCGACGCAGCGCGACCGCGAGCGGCTGAAGGCGGCGCTGCGGGCGGAGCTGCGCGGCTGGAAGGACAACCTGCGCGACCCGGATGGCGGCGCCGCCCTTGCCGTCGATCGTTACGGCCAGCGGCTCGGGCTCAACCGGGAGGCCGAGATGATGCAGTCCAGGACCGAGAATACCCTGATCACCTCGCCGGACACCGCGGCGCACGGGCTGCTGACGCTGGGCGGGGATCGCATGGAGCGCAACGTGAAGGTGCTGCGCGATCTCGGCAACGACGTCACCTGCGAGAGCCTGTTCGACATGACGCTGCTCGACGAGATCTATCGCGAAGATCCCGCCCTGATCCGTGTCTAGCGCCGCCTTGGCTGCGGCGGACGGCGGGATCGTGCCGCCTCAGCAATCCAGGCAGCGCCCGCCCGGCACCGGCATCGACATCGCCGGCCTTGGCAGGACATTCCGGGTCGGGCGCAGGCAGGTCGCGGCGCTCGACGGGCTCGACCTGCGTACCCCCGAGAACAGCTTCCTGTCGCTGCTCGGCCCCTCTGGCTGCGGCAAGTCGACGGCGCTGCGGATCCTGGCCGGGCTGGAGCGGGCGGATGCCGGGCGGGCGCTGGTGCACGGGCAGACGCCGGCTGAACTGGTGTCGCGGCACCAGCTCGGCATCGCCTTCCAGGACAGCGCGCTGCTGCCCTGGCGGTCGGTGGAGGCCAACATCCGGCTTCCCCTGGAGGTTGCGGGCGCAAGGCCGGCGCCTGGCCTGATCGCCGATCTGGTTGCGCTGGTCGGCCTCGGCGGTTTCGAGCGCGCACGCCCGGCGCAGCTGTCCGGCGGCATGCGCCAGCGCGTCTCGATCGCCCGTGCCCTGGTGCTGCAACCCCGCGCGCTGCTGCTCGACGAGCCGTTCGGCGCGCTCGACGACATGACCCGTCAGCGACTTAATCTCGAGCTGCAGCGGATCTGGACCGAGCGCCCGGCCACCACCCTGATGGTGACGCACGGCATCGCGGAAGCCGTGCTGCTGTCCGACCAGGTGGCGGTGATGAGCGCCCGCCCCGGCCGGATCGTGGCCCTGGTGACGATCGACCTGCCCCGCCCGCGCACCGCCGCGATGATGCGCAGCCCGGAATTCCACGCCTGCTGCGACCGGCTTGGCGAGGTGCTGTTCGGCACCGGACCCGAAGCCGGGGGCGGGACCGGGTGACGCGCCTGCTCGCGGCACCCATCGTCCTGCTCGGGCTGTGGAGCGCGGCCGCACTGCTCGATGCCGGTACGGCCGGACTGGTGCCGGCGCCCTGGGTCGTGCTGGCGCAGATCGTGCGCGACGGCTGGGCGTTCTACGGTCCCAACATCTGGCCGACGCTCGGCGAGGCGGCGCGAGGGTTCCTCTGGGGCAACGGCCTGGCGATTCTGCTCGCGCTGGTGGTGCTGCTGCTGCCCGCCCTGCAGCGCGTGGTGCTGCAACTGGCGGCGGTCAGCTACTGCATACCCGTGATCGCCATCGGCCCGCTGCTGACCCTGGTGTTCAGCGGCCGCACCCCGATGGTGGCGCTGTCGGCGCTGTCGGTGTTCTTCACCACGCTGGTCGGCCTGCTGCTGGGAGTGCGCGCCACCGACCGCACCAGCCTGGAGCTCGTGCGTGCCTGTGGCGGCGGACGCTGGCAGTGCTTCCGCCGGGTGCAGCTGCCCTCCTGCCTGCCGGCGCTGTTCGCGGCCCTGGGCATCGCGGCGCCGGCGTCGCTGCTGGGCGCCATTCTCGGCGAATGGCTCGGCTCGGTGCAGAGCGGCCTGGGTGTCGCCATGGTGGTCTCGATGCAGCAGATGGCGGCGCCGCGTTCCTGGGGCATCGCCCTGGTCAGCGGCGCGATCGCCAGCCTTGCCTACGGGCTGGTGGCGCAGATCGGGCGCTGGCTGACGCCCTGGCGGCGCGAGGGCAGCGCGTGAGTTCGCGACTGCTGTCGCCGCTGCTGGCGCTGGCGATCGTGCTGCTGGCCTGGAGCCTGTTCCTGCATGTCTTCCGGGTCAGCCCGCTGATAGGCAAGTCGCCGCTTGCGGTGGCGCAGTACCTGTTCGGCATGCCCGCCTCGGGCCGCAACCGGGCCGCCCTGCTCGGCGCCCTCGGGGTGACGCTGGTGCACGCCGCCTCCGGCTTCCTGCTCGGCCTGGTGCTTGGCCTCGGCAGCGCAATCCTGTTCGTGCTCGCCCCTACACTCGAGCGCAGCCTGCTGCCGCTCGCGACGATCCTGCGTTCGATCCCGCTGGTCGCGATGACGCCGCTGATCGTGCTGGTGTTCGGCCGCGGACCGGCGGCGGTCGCGGTGATCGGCGGCCTGATCGTCTATTTCCCGACCCTGGTGAACAGCGTGATGGGCCTGCGCGCGGCGCCGCGTGCGTCGGCGGAACTGGTCCGCGCCTGTGGCGGCGGCGATCTCGCGGTGCTGCGCAAGGTCGCCCTCCCCGGCGCGTTGCCGGCGATCATGGCGTCGATGCGGCTCTCGGCGCCGGCCGCCCTGGTCGGCGCGCTGCTCGCCGAATGGCTCGCCACCGGCGACGGCATCGGCTACCGCATGCAACGCGACATCACCTCGTTCCGGGCTGCCGATCTGTGGAGCGCGCTGGTGCTGGTGACGCTGTGTTCGCTGCTGCTCTACGGGGTGGTGGCGGCGGTCGAGACTGCGGTGATCAGAAGATTCGGAGTTCCGGAACGCGGCTGAGGCTGTCTATCGTTGGGGACAGATTAGCGTCGTTTGCTGGACAGCAGATATAGGCGAGCGCAGCAGACGTTCCACAAACCTCCGTTTGCAATACGATTTTCAAGGCCAGAATTTCCGGGACTTAAAGGGTTCCAAAGAACCCGTCCCGACGGTCAGGCGCAGCCTGACACTACGGTCTTGTGACGGGCCGCCGCCGGGTCGACAGCAGACATTACGGCACCGGTTTCGCGAAATTCCAAACGCTCTCCCGCCGATGGCCCTGAAGGTGCCCAGGCGCGGCCGCTTGGGAGGCAACCATCGGCCAGGCATCCGGCTCCGAGCGAGCAGGACCCTCGTCAGAACCCGAACATATGGTCGAGCGACACCCGCCCGCCGGTGTCCATCTGGCCGTGATAGCCGAACAGGCGGCAGGTGGTGTCGCGGATCAGCACGTAGCCGCGCGCACCCGCCTGCTCCAGCAGTGCGTCGCCGAACACCAGGTGCGGCCAGACCATCATCGAGCCGCAGCACGCGATCTCGATCGGCCGTTCGGCCACCACCGCGCCCTCGCCGTCATGCAGCACCAGCCTGGTGCTCGACCGCGCGCGCCACGGCGCCGAGGCCGGATAGATCAGCGCCGAGAAGCTGCGCCGGCCGCCCTCGCCGAGCTTCAGGAACAGTCGCGTCGACAGGCCGGGCGGCGGTCCGGAATAGGATTGCGGTTCGTCGCGATAGGTCATCGCGGTGTTGAAGATGTGTGCGCCGAAGCTGGTCTCGGCGACATGTCCGCTGCCGACATGCTCGTAGCGCACCAGCGCATGCATCCAGCCATCCGCCTCGCCGCCGTCGCGGAAGTCGTAGACCAGCTCGGCATGACCCTCGGGCGCCGACAGCGTCCCCAGATCCAGCGCCACGTCGTGGTCGCGCGGCAGGCAGCCGAGGAAATGCTCGCCGGCCTTCTGGCCCTCGGCGTCGAACAGGTCGATCCGCAACGGCAGGCTGCGCTGGCTCGGCGCCATCGGCGCAGGCTGCACGATGGAGCGGAAGTTCGCCGGGTCCAGCACCGGGAACGGCAGGATGTAGCCACGCCCCATCACGGCGGGCAGCGCCGGGATGCCGGGATCGGGCGCGAGATCGGCGCGCTCGACATTCATGTGCGCGATGCGGGTCCGGCCGCCGCGGATCACCTCGTAGCGCGGCCGCACCATGTGTCGGCCGCAGCGCAGCTCGATCTGCGCCGGCCAGTGCAGCCCGGGCAGCAGCGTCGAGACGTCGACGGCGAGGCTGGCATAGGGCGGCACCTCGACCGCCAGCGCCACCGGCTGCTCGCGTCCCATACGGTCGAGCTCGATCGCACCGGCCGGGATCGGCGCCGCGTGGCTGTTCTGCACCCAAAGCAGCACGCGCTCGTCGGCGCGCGGCGCGGGCAGGTTGGCGTAGCGGTCGGACGGCCAGGCATTGGCGTCGTGGGTGACCGACAGGCTCTGGTTGCCGTCATGGCCGGTGACGTCGAGCGCGTACTTCACCACGTCATGGCCGGCGACGCCGATCGCATGCACGAACAGCTGGCCGGTGAACGGCCCGAGCCCGAGGCGCTCGCGCACCGCGCGGCTCTCGATGCCGATGCCGGCGGCACCCGGACGAACCGGCTCCTCCCAGGTCGCCAGCACATTGCCCTCGCCGTCATACAGCCGCAGCCATAGCCGCACCGCCTCGGCGCCGTACGCCTGCCAGTAGTTGGCGGTCACCAGCCGGGTCGAGAGGTCGTCCGCGTCGCGGAAGAAGGCGAAGTTGGTGGCGAAGTTCAGCCGGTCGAGATAGCGCCTCGGGTTGGTGAGCATGTCCGAAGGCAGCCGCGCCGCATCCAGAGTCATCACCTCGATGCGGGCCGGCACCATGTCGGCGATGCGCGCCACGATGCGCTCGGCATCGAAGGCCGCCACCAGCAGCACCCCCGCCTCGGACCGGACGATGTCGGTCAGCGCCAGGGTGACGGTGCCCAGCATCTCGCGCCCGACCAGTGCTACATCGTGCACATAGAGTTCTTTGGGACGCGGCAGGCCGGGATTGAGGGCGTAGAGCATCGCCGCCGCGCCGTCGGGATCGTACACCGCGACCCTGCCGGCCTGGCGTAGCCGGTCGCCCAGGCGTGCCACCGCTTCCGCCGCCAGCGGATGCGCCAGGGCCTTGTAGAGCACATTGCCGCCCTGTCGGGCATCGTAGGTCTGGATGTCCAGCATCGTCTTGCTCGCGTCCGCTCAGTCGCTTACCGGGTCCGGGGCCACGGGACCCGTGATCCCCAGCCGCCGCCGCATCTCGTGCGCCACTGCGGGCGTGTCGTCCAGCGCCGCGGTCGGCCAGTGCTGCAGCCGGCCGTCGAACATCCTGATGCGTCCGGCCTGCTGCAACGTCCGCAGGAACAGCCCGATGCGGCGCGACCGCCCGGGCAGCTCCGCCACCAGCACCGGCACATCGGTCGCCGCCGCCTCCGAGACCATCGACACGCTGTCCGCGGTGACCACGATGGCATCGGCGCAGGCCAGCAGGCCGAAATACGGATTGTCGCCCTGCATGTCCCACACCCAGGCGCCCGGCGGCGACAGCGCCTCCGCCAGCGCCGCGCGCACCTCGGGGGCGGTACGCCGCGAAGGGGTCAGCGCGAGGCCGACCCGGTCACGCCTGATCAGGCCGGCAAGCTGCGCCGCCAGCGCCCTGCCGGTGGCGGCATCGAGGCGGAACCGGCCGTTCGAGCCGCCGACCAGCACCGCCACCAGCGGCCGCGGCAGGTGTGCGAGGCGGGGCGCCCAGGTTGCGCGGGCATCGGCGAGCAGGGCCGGGCCGACCCGATGCAGGGCATTGCGCGACAGCAGGACATTCGGCCCCGCGATCTCGTCGTGCGTGTTGGCGACCACCAGGTCGAAGCGCTCGAAGCGCATGCGCGGGTTCTGGATCTGCACCACCGTCCGCCCGTGCCGGCGCAGCGCCGCCCCGACCGCGGCCGCCACCCCGCCCACTCCGAGCACCAGCCCGTCCGGCAGCGCGCCGAGCGGCGCCACCGCCCGCAGCGGCGTGGGCCAGGTCGCGGCCGGCAGCCAGCTCCAGGGCGGCAGCGGTTGCAGCGAGTGGACGCTCGAGCCCAGCCCCGCACGCTCGGCGAGCCCGCGCGCCTGCGCCTCCAGGCCCGCATAGGGCTGCGCCAGGATCAAGGCGTGATCGACATGCATCCCCGCGGTTGTGCGAGCCGCCGGCGGCGCCCGTCAACGTCTCCCCGTCCGGCTTGACCGGCGCGGCCAGCCTCTGCAAAGACCCGCATCGCAGAAAGGCCGCGCCCGCATGAGCAGCTTCGAAGAGCTAGGCCTTGCGCCGCCCATCCTGGCCGCACTGCGCCGTCAGGACTATTCCACCCCGACTCCGATCCAGTTGCAGGCGATCCCGCCGATCCTGCGGGGACGCGACGTGCAGGGTCTTGCGCAGACCGGCACCGGCAAGACCGCGGCGTTTGCCCTGCCGATCCTGCACCGGCTGATGCAGTCGGCCGAGCCGCCGCCGCCGCGCGGCTGCCACGCACTGGTGCTGTCGCCGACACGCGAGTTGGCCAGCCAGATCGCCGGCAACATCCGCACCTACGGCCGTGGCACCGGCCTGCGCACCGCCCTGCTCTACGGCGGCGTGCCGAAGCAGGCCCAGACGCGCACGCTCGCGAACGGCATCGACATCGTCGTCGCCACGCCCGGACGGCTGCTGGACCATCTCGGCGACCGCACCCTCAGCCTGGTCGCCACCGGCATCTTCGTCCTCGACGAGGCCGACCACATGCTAGATCTCGGTTTCATCGCCGACATCCGCCGCATCGTCACCATGCTGCCGCCCGAACGGCAGAACCTGTTCTTCTCGGCCACCATGCCGGCCGAGATCGCGATCCTGGCGCGCGACCTGCTGCATGATCCGGTGCAGGTCGAGGCCGCGGCGGCGGCGATCACCGCGGACGGTATCGAGCAGCGCGTCATCTTCACCGACACCCAGCGCAAGCGGCCGCTGCTGGTCGAGATCGTGGGTCGCCTGAGGAAGGGGCGCATCCTGGTATTCACCCGCACCAAGCAGGGCGCCGACCAGGTAGTGGCCTTCCTCGATCGCGCGCGCATCCCGGCGACGGCGATCCATGGCGACAAGAGCCAGGCGGCGCGCGAACGGGCGCTGGCCGCCTTCCGCGGCGGCGACATCTCGGTGCTGGTTGCGACCGACGTGGCCTCACGCGGGATCGACATCGACGACGTCACCCACGTGATCAATTTCGAAATCCCGCACCTGCCCGAGATCTATGTGCACCGCGTCGGGCGCACGGCGCGGGCCGGGCAACGCGGGGTGGCGATTTCGCTGTGCGATCCGGACGAGCGCAGCGCCCTGCGTGCGATCGAGAAGCTCACCCGCATCCGCATGATCGTCTCGGAGCCGTTCCAGCTCGGCGGCGCATCGATGCGACCGCGCGCCTGACCCCGCCCGGCTACGCGGCGTCGTCGCGCCGCACCGACACCGCCGCAAGCCCCGCAGACCTCCGCTTCGCATCGACCGGAGCCCGGCCACTGGTTGCCAGCAGCGGCTCGATCTGCCGCACCAGCGTGCGCGCCATGTCGAGCCAGAGGGCCAGGGCATCAGTCGCCGGCGGCTGTTGCGGCGGTGGGTTGTCCAGCAACTGCCGCAGGCAGGCGCCGATGCTCGCGGGGTCCGGCTCGCACAGCAGCGCCATCGGCTCGCCATGGAATTGTTCCGCCAGGCCACCCACCCTGGTCGCCACCACCCAGCGGCCGGCAGCGAGGGCGATCGCCGCCACTCCGCTCTGGCTCGCCTCGCGATAGGGCAGCACCAGCGCATCGGCCCAGGCGATCAGGCCGGCCACCTCGTCCTCCGGGACCCAACGGTTCTCCACCCGCACGCCCGGCAACTCGGACAGGGCTTCGAGGGTCGGCGTATGCGGCCCGCTGCCGATCACGCGCACCTCGAACCGTGCAGCGCCGCCGGTCGCTTCGCGAAGCGCGGCCTCGAGCAGGTCGAGGCCCTTGTAGGGCAGCAGCCTGCCGAAACAGAGCAGACGCAACGGGCCGCCATGCTGCAGCGGCGGCGGCGGCGGCCGGGCATGGAACACCAGGGGCGGCAGCGTCGCCTCCAGCAGCGGCAGGTAGCGGGACGCCGGTTGCTGGCGCAGGCGGTTGGCGACATGGCCGGTCAGCGCCACCAGCGCGGTGGCGCGCCGGATCAACGCCCGCTGCAGCGCCATCTGCAGCGGCAGGCCGTCACCCGGATGCAGGTCGGCGTCATGGACGGTGACCACCATCGGAATGCCAAGCCGGTGCAGGGCAGCCGCCATCAGCAGGTCGAGCGGTCCCGGCATGGCACAGATGGCGACATCCGGCGCCAGGCCGCGCAGCCGGCCCGCCAGCATGGGGATCAGCAGCGGCGTCAGCAGCAGGCGGCCGATGAAGCCTGCCAGGCCGCTATAGGTCGCGACCGGCAGCGCGTTGGCTGGCCGGTCCGCCGCCTGCAGGATCTCGGCGCCACGCGACAGCGACAGGAAGACGGTGTGACCCGTCAGGGCGCGCAGCGCCGCTGCCAGCTCGACCGCCATGCGCGGGCCGGCGCCGCGGCGCCCCCACTGCCAGACCAGGATACGCATCTCAGGCCGCTTCCGACCCGGAGGCAATGGGGCCGGAGTAGCCGATCGCCGCCAGAGCCGCCCGCAGCCCGCCGGTCCCGAAGCGCTCCGCCGCCGCCTTCCTGGCCCGCTCGCCAAGCGCCGACCGCAAGTCCGGCGCATCCGCCAGGCGGCGCAGGACGGATGCCGCTTCGTCGGTATCGGCATCCGCCCACAGCGCACCCGGTGCCTGGAACACGCCGCGCGGGTCGACTGCCTCGACAAGCCGGTAGCCGACCGGCACGCCGCAGCTCTCGTCCAGGAACTCGGCCGTCGCCGACCAGTCGGTCGCCACCACGGCGCGCCCCAGCATCATCGCCTGCGCCGGCACCAGGCCGAAGCCCTCGCTGCGATGCAGCGACAGCACGATGTCGGCGCAACGGGTCAGGGCATGCATCTCGGCCTCGGGCAGCATCCGCGTCTCGATCCTGATGTTGTCGCAGCCGGAGGCCGCCTGCTGCAGCCGGTCCATGTCGGCCGGGTAGTGACCGGCATGGCCGGCCTTGACCAGCAGGATACGGTCGGACCGGTTGCCGAAGGCTTTACGGAACGCGGCAATCGCGCCCAGCGGGTTCTTGCGTTCGAAGGCGGAGGCGACGCTGAACGAGACCAGCACCACCACCGCCGCCTCCGGCAGCCCGAAGGCGTCACGTCCCAGCGGCGCGGGCAATGGCGGGCTGGAGGCGATCGGGATCGGCACCACCCTGACCCGGCCGGGCAGCAACGCTTCCAGCGCGGACGCGGTGAAGCGCGAAGGCGCCCAGACCTCGTGCACGCAGGACGCAGCGGGCCGCCAGCTCGGGGGTACCGAAGGCAGCTCCCAGGCCCAGTAGCCGATCACCCGGCGGCCATGCAGCACGCCGCGCGGCAGCCTCAGCAACGCGGCCGGCAGCACCGGAGCGTTGACGTGCAGCAGCAGCGCGGCAGGCGGCGGCAGGTCGCGGCGGCCGGTCGCATCGCCGGCCGGGACGATCTCGCCGGGAACATCCAGCCCGGCCCGCAGCGCGGCGGTGGGAACGCCAAGGCCCTCCAGGGCACGGTGCATGATGCGCGCCGCCTCGCCGAGGCCCGATGCACGCCCGATCTCGCCACCGACGACGACGCCATCGCAGTGCGCCGGTGGCCGGCGATCGGGTTTCGGCGCCAGCAGGGCGGCGCCCCGTGCCAGCAGCAACCGTCGCCGTTCGGCTGGAAGCAGGCGCCAGAGCCGGTGCATCGGGTGCAGGGTGGTCGTAGCCGTCGCCATCAGGTCCCAGTCGCCTCAGTCGCGCCACAGACACCATTGCCGCGCCGGATGCCCCGTATAGACTGCCGGAATGCCTGCCACAGACCAAACGAGCACAGCCGGGATCCTCGAGGCACTGGTCGGGTTCGACACCACCAGCCGAAACTCCAACCTGCCGCTGATCGACTGGGTGCGCGCCTATCTCGACCGCCACGAGGTCGGCTACCGGCTGACCCATGACGAGACCGGCCGGAAGGCCAACCTGCACGCCATCATCGGACCGGAGGTCGAGGGCGGCCTCGCCCTGTCCGGCCATGTCGACACCGTGCCGGTCGACGGCCAGGCCTGGAGCACCGATCCGTTCCGCCTCACCGGCAGGGATGGCCGGTTCTATGGCCGCGGCGCCGTCGACATGAAGGGTTTCGTCGCCTCCTGCCTCGCCGCCGTGCCCGACCTGAAGGCGCTTGCGCTGCAGCGGCCGGTGCATCTCTTCATCTCCTACAACGAGGAAGTGGATTGCGAGGGCGCGCAGGTGCTGGTGCGCGATCTCGAGCAGGGCCGGCTCAAGCCGTCGCTCTGCGTCATCGGCGAGCCGTCCGGCATGAAGCCGATCACCGCACACAAGGGCCGCCTGTCGGTGCGTGTCACCGCGCGCGGCCGGCCGGGCCATTCGAGCCAGCCGGCGCTCGGCGTCAACGCCATCCACGCGGCGTCCGAGGCGATCGCATGGATTGCCGCCGAGTCCCGCCGCCTGCAGGCCGAGGGAAAGCGCGAGGACGGCTTCGAGCCGCCGCACAGCACCATCCACACCGGACTGGTGGAAGGCGGCTCGATCCTGAACATCATTCCCGAGCGGGCGGTGTTCGAGATGGAATGGCGCACCATCCCGGGTGACGATGCCGAACTCGAGCTCGACCGGCTGCGACGTCACGCCGCCGCCGCGATCGAGCCCTGGATGCACGCCGTCGACCCCGCGACCGGCTTCGACTTCGAGCCGCTGCACCTGCTGCCGCCGCTGTCGCTCGACCCCGACCATGCGCTGGTGGCGCTGGTCAAGCAGGCATCCGGCGCCAACGCGCACGGCAAGGTCTCCTATGGCACCGAGGCCGGCATCTACCAGAACGCCGGCATCGCCAGCATCGTCTGCGGCCCGGGCGACATCGCCCAGGCGCACAAGGCCGATGAATGGATCGCGCGTGACCAGCTCGATGCCTGCGACGGCTTCATACGACGCCTCGCCGCCGGCCTGGCCCGGCCGGCATGAGCGAGGAGCGGCCGCCCTATCCGCTTCCGGGCCTCGGTCCGGCATCGGCTGGGAGTGGCCTGCCTCGCTTCGACGTGCGGCTCCGGGCGCCTGACCTGTCGGACTGGACCCAGGGCAATTGCGGGGTCGCCGGCTTCATGCATTTCGAGGCGGTGCAGCCGGGGCCGCATGTGGTGATCACCGCGCTGATGCACGGCAACGAGATCGCCGGCGCGATCGCGCTCGACGATCTGCTGCGCGCGCGGATCCGGCCGGCACGCGGCAGGCTGACGCTGGGCTTTCTCAACCTTGCCGCTTTCGCGCGCTTCGATCCTGCACACCCTACCGCCTCGCGCTTCGTCGAGGAGGACATGAACCGGCTCTGGGACCGCGCCGTGCTGGCCAGCAGCCGCGACTCGCTGGAGTTGTCCCGGGCCCGCGCGGTGCAGCCGATCATCGACAGCGCCGACATCCTGCTAGACCTGCACTCGATGCTCTGGCCGTCCGACCCGCTCATCCTCAGCGGCCCGACCGCCAAGGGTCGCCGGCTGGCGCGCAGCATCGGCGTGCCGCCGCTGGTGGTGGCCGATCGCGGCCACAGCAGCGGGCCGCGCCTGATCGACTATGGCGGCTTTGCCGACGAGGATGACCCGCGCATCGCCTGCCTGGTCGAGGCCGGGCCGCACTGGGAAGAGGCAACGGTGCGCATGGCGCGCCTGTCGGTCGCCACCCTGCTGCACATGACCGGGCTGGCCAGTCCGCGCCACGAATTCGAGGGCACGGCGCCGATGCCGGCGGCCCTGTCGAGCGGGCGGCGGAATGCCGAGGTCACCCACGCCGTCAATGCCGCCACCAGCAGCTTCAGCTTCGTGCGCCCGTATCGCGGCGGCGAAGTGATCGCCAAGCAGGGCACCCTGATCGCCCATGACGGCACCACGCCGATCTACACGCCCTACGACGATTGCCTGCTGGTGATGCCGAGCCTGCGCCCGACGCGTGGCCACACCGCCATGCGCCTGGCGCACTTCCTCGACGACTAGCCGGCTGGCCCGCGTCTCAGCGGCGGTAGATCGGGAACCGCGCGCACAGCGCCCTGACCTTCTCGTGCACCGCCGCCTCGACGGTCGCGTTGCTGCCGTCCTTCGAGCCGCCGAGCCCGTCAAGCACCTCGTCGATCATCAGCCCGACGGCGCGGAACTCCTCCGGCCCGAAGCCGCGGCTGGTCGCTGCCGGGCTGCCGAGCCGGATGCCGGAGGTGATCGCCGGCTTCTCCGGATCGTACGGGATGGCATTCTTGTTGGCGGTGATGCCGGCGCGCTCAAGTGTCGCCTCCGCCACCTTGCCGGTGACTTGCTTCGGCCGCAGATCGACCAGCAGCAGATGGCTGTCGGTGCCGCCAGTGACGATCGCGAGCCCGGTCTCGACCAGCGTTCCCGCCAGCACGCGCGCATTCTCGACCACCGCCTGCTGATAGAGCTTGAAGTCCGGCCGCAGCGCCTCGCCGAATGCCACCGCCTTGGCGGCGATCACATGCATCAACGGACCGCCCTGCAGGCCGGGAAACACCGCCGAGTTGAACTTGCGCCCGAGCTCCGGATCGTTGGACAGGATCAGCCCGCCGCGTGGGCCACGCAGGGTCTTGTGGGTGGTGCTGGTGACGACGTGCGCGTGCGGCAGCGGGCTGGGATACAGCCCTGCCGCGACCAGGCCGGCAAAATGCGCCATGTCGACCATGAAGAAGGCGCCGACCTCGTCGGCCACCGCGCGGATGCGGGCGAAGTCGATGATGCGCGGATAGGCGGAGCCGCCGGCGATGATCAGGCGTGGCTTGTGCTCGCGGGCAAGCTGCTCGAGTTCCTCGTAGTCGAGCAGCCCGTCATCGCGCCGGACGCCGTACTGGATCGCGTTGAACCACTTGCCGGACAGGTTGGGCGCCGCGCCATGCGTGAGGTGGCCGCCCGACGCCAGGCTCATGCCCAGGATGGTGTCGCCGGCATTGAGCAGCGCCAGGAACACCGCCTGGTTGGCCTGTGCGCCGGAATGCGGCTGCACGTTCGCATACTGCACCGAGAACAGCCGCTTCACGCGATCCAGCGCGAGCGTCTCGGCGCGGTCGACCTCGACGCAGCCGCCGTAGTAGCGCCGGCCCGGATACCCCTCGGCATACTTGTTGGTCAGCACGCTACCCTGCGCCTCGAGCACCGCACGGGATACCAGGTTCTCGCTGGCGATCAGCTCGATCCCGTCCTGCTGGCGCAGCAGCTCCGCATCGATCGTCGCCGCCAGCTCCGGGTCCGCGTCATGCAGCGAGGTCGAGAAGAACCGGTGCAGCCCGGCTTCCAGACTACCCGGCGCGGGCTGGCCAGGGATTGAGTGGTCGGGCATCGGCAGGCTCCATTTCACCTGAGCCCCTCGTTCGGCGGGGGGCTGGCATGCAAGGTTCAAGTAGGTTCAACTGGCCGGACAATCAGCTGGTCATCCTAGCGCAGCACGGCAAGCGGCGGAACCGCCGGCTGGCCTCCGGGCAGGCAAAACAGACGTGACCCGGTGCGAACACCGGGAGGGAGACGGATCGGATGTCGCAGGTCACCGCACCCAATGGCTCGCTCTGGCGACGCAAATCGATCGAGAGCCTGCAGACGACAGACGACGGCCATGCCCTGCGCCGGGTGCTGGGGCCGGTCAACCTGGTCCTGCTCGGCATCGGCTGCACCATCGGCGCCGGGCTGTTCTCGCTGACCGGGATCGCGGCCTCGGAGAATGCCGGGCCGGCGGTGGTGATCTCCTACCTGGTGGCGGCCATCGGCTGCGGCTTCGCCGGGCTGTGCTACAGCGAGCTGTCGAGCATGATCCCGATCGCCGGCAGCGCCTACACCTATGCCTACGCGACGCTGGGTGAGCTGGTCGCCTGGATCATCGGCTGGGACCTGGTGCTGGAATATGCCGTGGGTGCGGCGACCGTGGCGGTGAGCTGGTCGCGCTACGTGAACTCGCTGCTGCGCGATTTCGGCATCTACCTGCCGCCGCGCCTGCTCGCCTCGCCGTTCGAGACGGTGAAGCTTGCCGACGGCACGACCGCGCCCGGATTGATGAACCTGCCCGCGGTATTCGTCATCGTCGCGATCTCGATGCTGCTGATACGCGGCATATCCGAGAGTGCGCGTGTCAATGCGGTGATCGTGGTGATCAAGGTCGCCGTCATCCTCGCGGTGATCGGCTTCGGCATCCCGTACATCAACACCGCCAACTACACGCCGTTCATCCCGCCCAACGACGGCACCTTCGGGCACTTCGGCTATTCCGGCATCATGCGCGCAGCCGGCACGATCTTCTTCGCTTATGTCGGCTTCGACGCGGTGTCCACCGCGGCCCAGGAGACCCGCAATCCGTCGCGCGACATGCCGATCGGCATTCTCGGCAGCCTGGTGGTGTGCTCGCTCGCCTACGTCGCGTTCTCGTTCGTGCTGACCGGGCTGGTCAACTACAAGGCGATGCTGAACGACGCCGCCCCGGTGGCCAGCGCGATCGACGTCACGCCGTATCACTTCCTCAAGGAGCTGGTGAAGTTCGGCATCATCTGCGGCTTCACGTCCGTCATGCTGGTGCTGCTGCTCGGCCAGAGCCGGGTGTTCTACGCGATGTCGCGCGACGGCCTGCTGCCGGGCTTCTTCTCCGACATCCATCCCACCTGGCGCACGCCCTGGCGCTCCAACCTGCTGTTCATGGGCCTCACCGGCGTGCTGTGCGCCTTCCTGCCGATCAGCGAACTCGGCCACATGACCTCGATCGGCACCCTGCTCGCCTTCGTCATCGTATGCGGCGGCGTGCTGGTGCTTCGCCGGCGCGATCCGGACCGGCCGCGAGCATTCCGGGTGGCGGGTGGGCCGATCGTGCCGGTCCTCGGCATCCTGTCCTGTCTCGCCCTGATGGCGTCGCTCGACGGGCTGACCTGGATCCGGCTGTTCGTGTGGCTGGCGATCGGGTTCGTGATCTATTTCGGCTACAGCCGGAAGCACGCGCGGATCATCCAGTGAGGCGACGCGGCCCGGGCGGAGGCGCGCCGGCTGCTGCTGCCGGCGAGGCGCTCCAGACCATGCGAACGAGAGGCTTCATATGTTGACTGCCCCGGAAATCCGCACCGCGCTCACGCTGGCGATGCAGCACAGCACCGCGCCGATGGTGCTGTCCGACCCCAACCTGCCGGACACCCCGATGGTCGCGGTCAACGCCGCCTTCGCACGGCTGTCAGGTTATCCGGTGGAGGAGATCGTCGGTCGCAACTGCCGGTTCCTGCAGGGTCCGAGGACCGATCCGGTGTCTCCGTTGCGCATCCGGAAGTGCCTGGATGCGGGTCAGGGCTGCATCGAGTGGATCGTCAACTACCGCCGCGACGGGTCGCATTTCTACAACCTGCTGTTCATCTCGCCGGTGCGCGATCGCCAGGGAAACCTGCTGTTCTTCTTCGGCAACCAGCTCGATATCACGATGGGCTCGCCGACGTGGCTGAACGAGGTCCTGTTCGGCAGCGCCCACGTCGTGCCGGCACTGGAGGACGAGTTCCACGCGCTGCTCGAGGGGGTCAGCGTCGCTGCGCGGACCGAGGGACTCGAGCGGATCGTCGCGGCCGCGCACCGCCTGGCCGAGATCTCGACAAAGCTGGAGCCGGGCACGCTGGACACGCTCAGGTCGGAGCAGCGGTAGGCGGCTGCTCGCGACGGAGAGCATTTCCGCACGGCTCGCACGATTCCCCACGTCCAATCTCGTGGGCCGAAGTCGAGCCGGCGGGGTTGCTCCGGCGGACCATTGCAGAGCCTCAGGCGGTCGGGCGCCGCTTCACCTCGTCGAGCGTGGGGACAGACCGTCCAGGGGCGATAACCGAAGGCTGCGGCCCTACCTGGCTTCCGGCGGCAAACCCTCGTACGGGTCCATGACCGGCACACCCAGTCGCTCGAAATGCCGCAGGTTGCGGGTCAGGATGGCGTAGCCTCGGCTGCGCGCGGTGCCGGCGATGGCGAGATCGGCGAGGCCCGGCGCCTGGCCCTGTGCGCGGGCGACGTCCGACAGCAGGCCCGTGTGCCGCGCGGCTTCGAGATCGACCGGGAGCACCCGGTTGCCATACAGGTGCAGCACCGTCTGCAGCCACTCCGCCAGCCGGTCGGCCTTGCGCCCCGCCCCGAGCCTGCGGCTCTTCTCGATCCCGTCCACGATCTCCGCCACGGTGATGACCGAGAGATAGAGGTCCAGGCTGTGGCCATCCATCCAGGCCAGCAGCCCCGGCGACGCCATCGCCCTGGTCGGCGCCCCGGCCGACAGCACGTTGGTGTCGACCAGATACACGCGCTAGAAGCCGGCGTCCCGCAACCCGCCCTGCCGCTCAGCCACATCGTCGTCCTCGAGAGGCGCCGCCATCAGCAGGCGCCCGAAGCTCGGCACCTGCGACAGGCGCTGCCAATCCTCGAACCCCAGCAGCACCGCCTCCGGCCTGCCGTGGCGGGTGATGATGGATGGCTCGCCCTGGCGCGCCTGGTCGACCACCGCCGACAAGGTGGCCTTGGCATCGCGAAGCTGGATCTGCTGCATGCAACCCTCCTGTGACCACAGTGGTCATATAGCGTTTGCATGCCTTCCTGCAACCGTGATCCGGGTCGTCACGGTGACGCTGTCCGGCCAAGGGTCGCTTTGCGCCGCCCGGTGCTGGATACTCCATCCGGACCAACAGCACGGAGCCGCTCACCCCCATGACCGTCGGCCGCTATCCGAGCACCCGCCTGCGACGCAATCGCCATGACGACTTCACCCGCCGTCTGGTGGCGGAGAACAGCCTGTCGGTGGACGACCTGATCTGGCCGATCTTCGTCACCGAGGGTCACGACACCGAAACCGAGGTGTCCTCCATGCCCGGCGTGAAGCGGGTCACGCTGGACCGCCTGGCCGCCCACGTGGCGCCCGCGGCCAGGCTCGGCATACCGGCGATCGCGCTGTTCCCGATGACGCCACTCGAGAAGCGCGACGACGAGGGCACCGAAAGCGGCAATGCGGACAACCTGATCTGCCGCAGCGCCCGGCTGCTGAAGGCGGAGTTCCCGGATATCGGCCTTATCGGCGACGTGGCGCTCGATCCCTACACCAGCCACGGCCATGACGGCGTGCTGCGCGAGACGCCGTCGCATCCGCATTACGTCGCCAACGACGAGAGCGTCGCCGTGCTGGTGCGGCAGGCGCTCAACCAGGCGCGGAGCGGCATCGATATCCTGGCGCCCTCGGACATGATGGACGGCCGCATCGGCGCCATCCGCGAGGCGCTCGACGCCGAGAACCTGGTCCACACGCGGCTGATGTCGTACGCGGCGAAGTACGCCTCCGCCTTCTACGGTCCGTTCCGCGACGCGCTCGGCTCCGGTGGCCTGCTGCGCGGCGACAAGAAGACCTACCAGATGGATCCCGCCAACAGCGACGAGGCTCTGCGCGAGGTCGAGCTCGACCTGCTCGAAGGCGCCGACATGGTCATGGTCAAGCCAGGCATGCCGTATCTCGACATCGTCCGCCGGGTGCGCGACCGCTTCGCCGTGCCGACCTTCGCCTACCAGGTGTCCGGCGAGTACGCGATGATCATGGCCGCCGCCCGCAACGGCTGGCTCGACCGCGACCGCGCCATGATGGAGAGCCTGCTGGCGTTCAAGCGCGCCGGGGCCAACGGCGTTCTGACCTACTTCGCGCTGGAAGCCGCGGAGCGGCTTGCTTGAGACACGATCCCCACGCAGCCGGGCGACTGACCTGAAACGCCTGGCCCGTCTCGCCGGTGCGACGACGGGCCTCATCCTGCTGGCCATCTTCGGCGTCGCGGTCTCGGTGTGGTGGACGCTGCCGCCTAGCCGCCAGACCCTGCGCGTCGCCGGCCTTGCGCATCCGGTCGCCATCACTCTCGACGGCACCGGCATCCCGCGCATCCGGGCCCGCAGCGCAGAGGATGCCGCCGCGGCGCTGGGGTTCCTGCATGCCCGCGATCGCATGTTCCAGATGGAGCTGATGCGCCGTGTGGGTTCCGGGCGCGTCGCCGAGATCGCCGGGCCCGCCGCCCTGCCGATCGACCGCATGATGCGGGTGCTCGGCCTGCGCCGGCGGGCGGCCGCCGCCTACCCGATCCTGCCACCAGGCGTGCGGGCGCAACTCGACGCCTACAGTCGCGGCGTCAATGCCGAGATTGCCGCGCGCGGGCGCTTCATCGCTCCCGAGTTCCTGCTGTCCGGTGCACCGGAGCCGTGGACCCCGGTCGACAGCCTGCTCTGGGGCAGGCTGATGGCGCTCACCCTCGCCGGCAACTGGCGAACCGAGCTGGCCCGGCTGGCACTCTCGGATCGGGTGCCGCTACCGCGTCAGCTGGCCCTGCAGCCGGAGCAGGCCGACGTGCCGCCGCCACAGGCATCGCTGCGACCGGATGCCGATCCGGAGCTGGTCCGGCTCGCGTCCGACCTCGACCATCTGCTGCCCCGGTATCCCGCCGCCTACACGCTGCCCGGGGAGGCCTCCGACGAGTGGGCGGTCGATGGCGCGCACAGCGTGACCGGCGCGCCGCTGCTGGCCGGCGATCCGCATCTGGCACTCGGCTTCCCCGGCCTGTGGTACCTGGCCCGGATCGACCGCCCGGGCGGCGTGCTGACCGGTGCCACCGCGCCGGGCGTGCCGTTCCTGGTGCTTGGCCAGAACACCCACATCGCCTGGACCTTCACCAGCAACGAGGCCGACACCCAGGACCTGTTCATCGAGCACCCGGGGCCCGGAGGCTACGCGACGCCGGGCGGCCCGCGCCCCTTCGTCGCCCGCACCGAACGGATCCGCGTGCGCGGTGCGCCGGACACGGTGATCACCGTGCGCGAGACCCGGCATGGCCCGGTGATCAGCGACGCGCTGCCGGACCGGCACGGGCGGGTCCTTGCAGTGCAGATGGAGGCGCTGGCGCCGACGACGCCGGAGCACGACGACATCGCCGCCGGCCTCGCCGCTCTCGACGATGCCACCACCGTCGCGCAGGCAGGTCGCGCCGCCGCTGCCAGTGCGGCACCGGTACAGAACCTGCTGGTCGCCGACCGCAACCGGATCGCGTTGTTCACCACCGGCATGGTGCCGGTCCGCCGCGCCGGCGATGGCAGCTTTCCACAGGACGGCGCCGATGGCGCGCATGACTGGACCGGCGCCGCATCCGGCGACGCGCTGCCGCATGTCGTGTCGCCCGCCAGCGGCCACCTGCTCAACGGCAACGAGCGTACCGCCGGTCCGGACTTTCCGGTCTACATGGGCCGCGACTGGACCGGGGACTGGCGCGCCCGGCGCATCCGCGAGCTCCTCGAACGGCGGCCGCAGCACGATGTCGACGACTTCGTGCGCATGCAGGTGGACACCACGAGCGCCTTCGCCGGCGCCGTGCTTCCCGGCCTGCTGGCGCGCCCCCTGCACCCAGCCTCCGGCAGCCGCTCCGCCGTCTCCCTTGCGCTGCTGTCGGGCTGGGACGGCCGCATCACCGGGGACGCTCCGCAGCCGCTGATCTTCAACGCCTGGATGCAGCGCTTCGTGGCAGACCGGCTGCAGGCCCTCGATATCGACCAGGCGATCGTCGGGCCATGGACGGATTTCGCCGCGTTCCTGCTCGGCCCGCGATCGGGCGATGCCTGTATCGACTGCAACCAAGCCCTGCTGCTGGCACTCGACGAAGCCACCGCCGGCCTTGCATCCACACACGGACGGGATCCGCGCGCCTGGCGCTGGTCCGGGCCACACGTGGCGGTATTCGACAACGCCTTCCTGACCGCGCTGCCGCTGGTCCGTACCCTCGCCCGGCGCAGCATCGCGATCCCCGGCGACGACACCACCCTGTTCCGGGCCGGCAGCGGCACCCTGGGGGATTTCGGCGCACGGCATGGCGCGGCTTATCGCGGTGTCTACGACCTCGCCGACCCCGCACGCAGCCGCTACGTCGCAACGCCCGGCCAATCGGGAAACTGGATCTCCGCCCAGGCGTGGAATTTGATGCACCGATGGGCGAGTGGCGATAGCATGATGATCCCTGAGAAGCCCGTCACCATATCCGCATCGGCAACATTGCTTCCGTGACACAAGCCTGGACGAGGTCGTTCAACCCCTATGAGCCGGACCGCCGCATGAACCCGGTTGCCGCATGACCTACACGGCGCCGCGACGGCCGCAGTTCTTCTACACGACCGCGCCGCTGCCCTGTCCGTACGTGGCGGGGCGCACCGAGCGCAAGGTGGTGACCGAGATCACCGGGCCGGATGCGGAGAACCTGCACGACCGGCTGTCGCGGGCGGGTTTCCGGCGTAGCCACAACATCGCCTACGCGCCGGTCTGCCCGGCCTGCAACGCCTGTGTGCCGATACGCATCCCGGTGGCGCTGTTCACGCCGGGCCGCACGCTCAAGCGCATCATCCGGCGCAATTCCGGCGTCGAGGGCTTCGAAGTGCCGGCACGCGCCACCACCGAGCAGTATGCCCTGTTCCAGCGCTACCAGCAGGCACGTCACGGTGACGGCGACATGGCCGGGATGAGCTTCTACGACTACCGGGCGATGATCGAGGACACCCCGATCGAGACCTTCCTGGTCGAGTTCCGCGAGCCGGACGACAGCCTGATCGGCGTCTGCCTCACCGACAGGCTCGGCGACGGGCTGTCCGCGGTCTACAGCTTCTTCGCCGCCGATCGCGCCAGCCGCTCGCTCGGCAGCTTCGCCATCACCTGGCTGATCGATCGCGCCCGCTCGCTCGATCTGCCCTATGTCTATCTGGGCTACTGGGTCGCCGACAGCCGCAAGATGGCATACAAGGCGCGCTTCCGGCCGACCGAGATCCTGTCGGGCGGTGCCTGGCGCCTGCTGGACCAGGCACCCGGCAGCTAGAGTGCCCGGGGCACGGCGGCGAGCAGTCCCATCTCTTCCGCCAGCGTGTCCGCCTCGCCGTCGCGGGCGTCATAGCGCAGCCACGCGATCACCGGCGGATAGTAGTCGATCTCGATCGGGAACAGCGCGATGGCGCGGACGCCCAGGCGGATCGCCTCCGACATGTCGCCGTTCGCACCCAGGTAGCGCGCCGCGGCGAAGCTGAGCGCATGATCGTCCGGCCGCGTGGAGAGCGCGAGGCCCGTCGCGATGACGAGGTCGCGGCGGAAGCGGGTCGGCTGCTCCGGCACCACGAGCCTGGCATCGGCGAATACGTCGAGCGCGAGACGCAGCGTGATGCAGTCGGTCGGATCGGCATACAGCGCCTGCACCAGGATCTCGCCGGCAATGGTTTTATGTCGCTCCCGGAACAGCCGCGCGAATGCCCGCAGCACCGCGGCGCTGTGCGACACCGGCTGCGCCATGGACTGGAACAGCCCGTGCGCCGACGGCGCGTCGCCGAGCAGCAGCAGGCACTCCACGCATTTGAGCCCAAGCGCCACCGAGCCCGGGCGCAGCCGCAGCGCCATGCGCAGCAGGTCGATGCTGCGGCCGAGATCGCCGTCGTTCTGGTGGATCTCGGCGAGCGCCAGCACGTCGTCGTCGCGCGGCGACGGGATGCCCACCACCCGCTCGTAGTAGTCGCGCACCGAGGAGAAATCCGTCCCTGGCCGTGTCACGCGTCCCGCCCACAGGTCGAACACGCTGCCGATATCGATGGCGATGCCGCCGCGTCGCTTGATGACGTCGCAATAGACCTTGCCGCACGGACCGGCGCCGACCAGGAACAACGCGCCGGGAAACGGCACCTCGATCGAGGCGCACAGGAAGTCGAACAGCTCGGGGACATGCCGCGGCAGGTGCGGCTCGTAGCTGAACAGCGCCTGTTCGGGCACCCGGTACCAGACGCTGCGGCGCGGCTCCAGCATGTGGCGCACCACGCCGCGAACGTCGCGCGCGGTCACCAGTCCGAGGAACTCGATGCCGGTCAGCGTCGACTGCAGGAAGCCGTCCAGGATCATCGCCTGCGGGAAGTTCACCAGCACGGTGGCGAGCGGAACCCCATCGGCAAGCGATGCGAGCACGGCGTTGGCGCGCGAGAATTCTTCGGGCCAGTCGTCATCGGGACAGCCGACCACGTCCGCATTGCGGATCGCGTCCGCAACTGCGCCGCGCAGGCGGACGAGCTGGCCCATGCTGAGCCGGTTGTCGCGAAACCAGCGTTCCAGCATGCGGGTGAGCTGGCTCTGCGCGTAGAACTCGGGCGCGCCGACGAGCTTGGCCTCGCCGTCGTTGAAGCGGACGATGGAAGCCGGCCGGCGGCGCGCGATGCGCTCCAGCACGAGCATCTCCAGCTCCGGCACGCTCATCCGGCGACCCACGGAGGCAAGCACGTGCTCGTTCATCCTGCCCCCGGGGTGATGAGGGCAACCTAGCCCAACCCCGCACGGGGGCGGCGCGAATTCGATGCGCGTGCGGAACTGCGCCGAGGATGCCGCCCGGATACTCCGCGGGATGCAGCGGTGTTCAGGCCTTTCGCGTCACCCAGATCGGCGCCGGGCGACCGGCATCGCCACGCCTGCCGACCCATTCGGCAAGATCCGCCATTCCACGCGGCCGCACGCCCTCGTGCCAGGCAAGACCGGCCACGCGATCGAAGGTGCGCGCCTCCTTCAGGCCCTCCTCCTTGAGTTTCAGCAGCGCGACCCCGGTGCCGCGAGATAGTTCCGGCACCTGGTCGAGCGGAAAGATCAGCAGCCGGCGATTGCCGCCGAGCAGTGCCACATGATCGCCGGCCGCTCGCACGCAAAGCGCCGCGCGCTCGCCCGGCCTGAGGTTGAGCACCTGCCGGCCGGTACGCTTCTCGGCCAGCAGGTCCTCCGACTTCACCAGCAGGCCACGCCCACCGGCGGACGCCAGCAGCCAGCGCTCGCCGTCCGCGACGACGAACAGCGCGATCAGCCGCTCCTCGTTGGACAGCTCGACCATGAGCCGGATCGGCTGGCCGTCGCCGCGGCCACGCGGCAGATCGGAGACGCGCAAGGTGAAGGCGCGGCCGTCGGTGGCAAAGCCGCACAGCCGGTCGGTGGTCCAGCATTCCAGCGTGCGCTCGAGCGCGTCGCCCTCCTTGAATTTCTGTGCTGCGGGATCGATCGCATGCCCGCGCACCGCCCGGATCCACCCCTTCTCGGACAGGATCACCGTCACCGGCTCGCGCTCGACGGCGCTGATCTGCGAGATGTCCACCGGCGCCGGCGGCTCGGCGAGCGTGCTGCGACGCGCGCCCAGCGGTCCGCCGCCGAACTTCTTGCGGGTCGCCTCCAGCTCGGTGGCGATCCGGCGCCAGCGCAGCGGCTCGCGCTCCAGCAGGCTGGCCAGCTCGGCACGCTCGCGGGTCAGCGTCGCGTGCTCCTTCTGGATCTCGATCTCCTCCAGGCGGCGCAGCGAGCGCAACCGCATGTTGAGGATCGCGTCGGCCTGGGTCTCGGTCAGCGTGAAGGCGGCGATCAGCGCGGCCTTGGCGTCGTCCTCCTCGCGCACGATGCGGATGACCTCGTCGAGGTTGAGATAGACCGCAAGGAAGCCGTCCAGCACCTCAAGCCGGCGGTCGAGCGCCGCAAGCCGGTGGCGGGAGCGGCGCAGCAGCACCTCGTGGCGATGATCGAGCCAGGCGCGCAGCACCTCGCGCAGGCCCATGACACGCGGCACCCGGTCGGCGCCGAGCACGTTCATGTTGAGCCCGAACCGCGTTTCCAGCTGCGTCGCGCGGAACAGCGTCTCCATCAGCACTTCCGGCTCGACGCCACGCGTCTTCGGCTCCAGCACCAGCCTGACCTCGGTGGTGCTCTCGTCGCGCACGTCGCCCAGCAGCGGCAGCTTCTTCAGTTCCAGCAGCTCGGCGATCTGCTCGATCAGGCGCGACTTCTGCACCTGGTAGGGGATCTCGGTGACCACCACGGTCCAGGTGCCGAACCGCCCCTGCTCGACGCTCCAGCGCGCCCGCAGCCGGAAGCCGCCACGCCCGGTCTCGTAGGCCTGGCGCATCGCGCCCGCATCCTCCACCACCACGCCGCCGGTGGGGAAATCGGGTCCCGGCATCGCCGCCAGCAGCGCATCCAGGCCCACGTCCGGATCGCGCACCATCAGCAGCGCGGCGGCGCACACCTCGCCGGCATTGTGCGGCGGGATGCTGGTCGCCATGCCGACCGCGATCCCGGCGGCGCCGTTCGCCAGCAGGTTCGGGAAGGCGCCGGGCAGCACCACCGGCTCCTGCTCCTCGCCATCGTAGGTCGGGCGCAGGTCGACCGCGTCGTCCTCGATGCCGTCGAGCAGCGCGCGCGCGACCTCGGTCAGGCGGGCCTCGGTGTATCGCATGGCGGCGGCATTATCGCCGTCGATGGAGCCGAAATTGCCCTGCCCCTCGACCAGCGGGTAGCGCTGCGCGAACTCCTGCGCCAGCCTGACCAGCGCCTCGTAGACGGACGCATCGCCGTGCGGATGATACTTGCCGATCACGTCGCCGACGACGCGGGCGCATTTCTTGAAGCCGGCGGTCGGATCGAGCCGGAGCTGCTGCATGGCGTACAGCAGCCGGCGGTGCACCGGCTTGAGCCCGTCGCGCACGTCCGGCAGCGACCGCGACATGATGGTCGACATCGCGTAGGCGAGGTAGCGCTCGCTCAGCGCGTCGGCGAGCCGTGTATCCTCGATGTGCCCTGCCAACGGATCAGCCATCTGCGTCCCTCAACCTACGAGCCGGGGCCTTCGACCCCGACGGAACAAACCATGAAATGCAGCATTCCGGCAACTTCATGACCGGGCGGCGGCGTTGAGCCCGTCCGTGCCAAGAAGCCGACCTGGAGCCTCGCCGATGTCCCCGAGATCGATCCCGGTCCTCGCCGCGTGCCTCGCCGCCGCCATGGCCCTGTCCGCCTGCGCCACGCCGCAGCAGCGTGTCGAGCAGCGCGAGGATCTGCTGAGCGCTGCCGGCTTCACCATCAGGCCCGCCAACACGCCGGCGCGCCAGCAGGCGATGGCGAAGCTGCCGCCGCACCACTTCGTCCAGCGCACGCACGGCGACCAGGTGGTCTACCTCTATGCCGATCCGCTGGTCTGCAACTGCCTCTATATCGGCACCCAGGAGGCCTATGGCCGCTACCGGCAGGAGCGCCTGCAGCAGCGCCTGCTCGACCAGCAGCAGCAGATCGTCGACGAACAGCAGATGACCGCCGACCAGTTCCAGGAGGGCGCCTGGGACTGGGGAATGTGGGGACCCGGCTTCTGGCGGTGACGGTACCGGTAGGGCCCGCCGCATGACGCTGTCGCCGCGCGCAAGGCGGATGCGCCTCGTCGCGCTGGTGCTGCTGGTGATCGCCGGCACGGTCAACTATCTCGACCGCTCGGCACTCTCGATCGGCAACGGCGCGATCCGCGCCGACCTGCATCTCTCCGACATCCAGATGGGCCTGCTGCTGTCCGCCTTCGAGCTGGCATACGGCGTGGCGCAGCTTCCGATCGGCGTGCTGATCGACCGCTTCGGCCCGCGCCGCATCCTCGGCGGCGGCCTGGTGCTGTGGTCGGTGGCGCAGGTGGGGTCGGGCTTCGTCGGCGGCCTCGGGCAGTTCATCGCCGCCCGCGCGGCGCTCGGCATCGGCGAAAGCCCGATGTATCTCGCCGGCACCAAGGTGTTCACCAACTGGTACCCGCCGGCGGAGCGCTCCTGGCCGATCGGCATCTTCAACGCCTCGTCGGCGCTCGGCCCGACCATCGCACCGGCGCTGCTGACCCTGCTGCTGCTCACCTATGGCTGGCGCCCGATGTTCATCGTCATCGGCGTCGGCGGCATCGCCATCGCCCTGCTGTGGGAGTGGCTGTACCGCGATCCCGCGGAGGCCGGGCTGGCGCCGGACGAACTTGCCACCATCAGGGCCTGGGACGACGACAGCTCCCACGCGCACGCCAAGGAGGGCTGGCCGGCGCTGTTCCGCCAGCGCACCACATGGGGCATGGCGATCGGCTTCTTCGGCGTGATCTACCTGACCTGGCTATACGGCACCTGGCTGCCCGACTATCTCGAGCGGGAGCGCCATCTCAGCGTCAAGGCCGCCGGGCTGTGGACCGCGGTGCCGCAGGCCTGCGGCTTCCTCGGCGCCATCCTTGGTGGCCTGGCATCGCGCATCCTGTCGCGTCGCGGGGTCGCGCCGGTGGCCTCCTGCAAGCTGCCGCTGATCGCCGGCATGCTGGTGACCGCCGCCTGCACCGCCGGCGCGGCGCTGGTGCACGACGCCGGCGCCGCCATCGTCCTGATCAGCCTCGCACTCTTCTCGGCCACCCTCGCCTCGTCCTGCGGCTGGGCGATGGCCGCTGTAGCCACCAGTCCGGACAAGGTCGCCACGCTGGAGGCGATCCAGAATATCGGCGGCTCGCTCGGCGGCGCCTGTGCGCCCGCGATCACCGGTGGCGTCGTGTGGGCGACCGGCTCGTTCACTCCGGCCCTGCTGTTCGCGTCGGCGATCGCGGTGCTGTCCGCCATCGTGTACGGCCTGATGGTCGGCGAGCCGGCCGGCAAGCGCTCGAACCACTCTGCTGAAGGGATCACCCCATGAAGATCGGATGGATCGGCCTCGGCCCGATGGGAACTCCGATGGCGGGACGGCTGCTCGATGCCGGCCACACGCTCGCGGTGTTCAACCGCACGCAGTCCAGGGCCGACGACCTCGTCTCGCGCGGGGCGCGCCGTGCCGACACGCCGGCCGCCGCCGCGCGCGATGCGGACATCGTGTTCTCGATGCTGGCCAACGACGAGGCGGTCGAGAGCCTCGCGTACGGCGGGAACGGCATCGTCGCCGGCCTCGCGTGCGATGCGGTCCACGTCTCGACCAGCACCATCTCGCCCGATCTTTCCACCCGGCTGCAGCGTGCGCACCAGGAGCATGGCCAGCTCTATGCCGCCGCCACCGTGCTTGGCCGCCCGCCGGCTGCGCAGGCCGGCGAACTCTTCATCGTGCTGGCCGGCGCCGAGGCCGCCCGGCAGCGTATCGCGCAGCCGCTCGCGACACTCGGCCAGCGCGTCTTCGATCTCGGCGAGGACCCGGCGCAGGCGAACCTCGTGAAGCTGTCGCTCAACTTCATGATCTTCTCGACCATCGAGCAGATGTCGGAGATGTTCGCGCTCAACGACAAGGGCGGCATCGCGCCGGCGACCTTGTACGAGATCATGACCAACAGCTTCTTCAGCGCGCCGGTGCACAAGAACTACGGCCGCCTCATCGTCGACGAGAACTTCGACCCGCCGGGTGCCGCGGTGCCGCTCGCCCTGAAGGACAACCGCCTGCTGCTGCAGGCGGCGGAGGCCCTGGCGGTGCCGGTGCCGATGGCGTCGCTGCTGCGCGACCGGTTCCTGGCGATGACCGCCAAGGGCGAGGCCGGGCTCGATTTCGCCGCCCTGTCGCGCCGCTCGCGCGACGATGCGGGGTTGCTGCCCTGACGCATCCCCGCCGGTAGGGATCAGGCCGGCAGGAACTCCGGCACCGACAGGTAGCGCTCGCCGGTATCGTAGTTGAAGCCGAGCACCACGGCGCCCTTGGGAAGTTCGGGCAGCTTCTGGGCGATCGCCGCCAGCGTTGCGCCGGAGGAGATGCCGACCAGCAGGCCCTCCTGGCGCGCCGAGCGCCGCGCATATTCCTTCGCCGCCTCCGCCTCGACCTGGATCACGCCGTCGATCGCCGCCTGATGGAGATTGGCCGGGACGAAACCGGCGCCGATGCCCTGTATCGGGTGCGGCCCGGGCTCGCCGCCCGAAATCACCGGCGAGGCCGTCGGTTCGACCGCGAATACCTGCAGCTGCGGCCAGTGCGGCTTCAGCACCTCGGCGCAGCCGGTGATGTGGCCGCCGGTGCCGACGCCGGTGATCATGACGTCGACGCCGCCCGGGAAGTCGGCCAGGATCTCCAGCGCCGTGGTGCGGGCGTGCACCTCGATGTTGGCCGGGTTCTCGAACTGCTGCGGGATCCAGGATCCCGGATGCTCGGCGGCCAGTTCGTGCGCGCGCGTGATCGCGCCCTTCATGCCCAGGGCCCTCGGCGTCAGGTCGAAGGTCGCGCCGTAGGCCTGCATGAGCCGGCGGCGCTCCACCGACATCGATTCCGGCATTACCAGGATCAGGCGATAGCCCTTGACCGCCGCCACCAGGGCCAGGCCGATGCCGGTATTGCCCGAAGTCGGTTCGATGATGGTGCCACCCGGCTTGAGCGCACCGCTTGCCTCGGCCGCCTCGATCATCGCGAGCGCGATGCGGTCCTTGATCGAGCCGCCCGGATTGGTCCGTTCCGACTTGATCCAGACCTCGGCATCCGGGAACAGCCGTGACAGCCGGATATGCGGCGTGCCGCCGATGGTGGCGAGAACGCTTTCTGTCTTCACGAGGACCTCCGTTGGCGGGCTTGCATCAGGCCGTCATGTCCAGGGCGCGCAGCCGCTCGACATGCATGCTGTCCATTCGCGACAGCACCGCGGCGCGGTCGGGCAGGCTCTGGTTGCGATGCGCGAGCGTGGCGGCGGCAAAGGCCAGGCCCATCCGCGCCACGATCTCGGGCTCGGCATTCTCGCGGCAGGCGGTCACCACCCCGGCCACCAGCGCATCGCCGGCGCCGACTGTGCTGCTCACCTTCAGCAGCGGCGGCTGGCCGAGCAGCGCGTGCCGCTCGCTGACGAACAGCGCGCCCTCGGCGCCGCGCGAGACGATCACCAGGCCGATTCCGCGCCGGCACAGCATCATCGCCGCCTGCACCATCTCGTCGAGGTTGGCGAACCGGTGGCCGAGCAGCTCCTCGAGTTCCTCCTGGTTCGGCTTGATCGCCCAGGGTAGCGCCTCGGCGGGGGCTGCCAGGGCCTCGCGAAACGGCAGGCCGCTGGTGTCGAGCAGCACCCGGGCGCCGCGCGACCTGAGCCGGCCCACCAGATCGCGGTAGGTGCACACCGGCAGGCTTGGCGGCAGGCTGCCGGACAGCACCACGATCGCCCCAGGCTGCGCCTCGGTATCGAGCACGCCGCGCAGCTCGTCGAGGCGGTCGGCATCGGGCGCCAGACCGGGCAGGTTGATGTCGGTGGTATCACCGGAGGTCTCGTCGACCAGCTTGATGTTGCGCCGGGTATGACCCGGCAGCCGCACGAAGCGGTCGATGATCTGCTTGCTGTCGAAGAAGGACTGGAAGGTCGGGGCGTTGATCTGCCCGAGGAAGCCGGTGGCGACGATCGGCGGCTCGCTGGCGTGGCGCCAATCCGAGAGATAGCCCGCGACGTTGACACCCTTGCCACCGGCCTGCTGTTCGGCCTGCGTCGCCCGATGCACCGTGCCCGGCACCAGTTCCGTCAGGTGCACGGTCTGGTCGATCGCCGGGTTGAGGGTCACCGTCAGGAAGGGGGGCGCTGTCACAAAAACTCTCCGGCTCGTCGGTCCGGCCCGGCGACCAGCGTCGCGAGACCAACCATACTACTGATACAGCCTAGCGCGGTTGCCGCTGGCGGAGAAGGTCGGGCCTCCTCACACCCGCCCGCGCCGCTTCTGGTTCAGGCTGTCGACCAGCACGGCGCCGAAGATCACCGCGCCCTGGATGAACTGCACCCAGAACGGCTGCACGTTCTTCAGCGTCAGACCGTTGTTGATCAGGCCGATGATCAGCACGCCGAGCAGGGTGCCCAGCACGCTGCCCTTGCCGCCGAACAGCGAGGCGCCGCCGATCACCACCGCGGCGATGGCGTTCAGCTCCAGCCCGACCGCGGCGATCGGCTGCGCGCTGTCCAGCCGTCCCGCCAGCACCACGCCGCCGAGGCCCGCCAGCGCGCCGCTTATGATGTAGACGACGCTGAGCGTGCGGGTGACCGGGATGCCGGCCAGCCGCGCCGCCTCGCGATTGCCGCCGACGGCATAGATCTCCGCCCCCAGCACGGTGCGCGACAGCAGCACCCAGGCAGCGAGGAACACCACCGCCGCGATCAGGGCCGCGATCGGCAGCGGTCCCAGGTTGCCGCCGCCGATATTGTCGAAGCTGTCGGGGAAGTCGAAGATCGTGTTGCCGTTGGTGACGATGAACGCAAGCCCGCGTGCCATCGCCAGCACCGCCAGCGTGACGATGAACGGGCTCATGTTGAGCACGGTGATGGCGAACGCGTTGAAGGCGCCGCAGAAGGCGCCGATGCCGATGCCGGTCAGCACCGCGAGCGGCACCGGGAAGTGCGCGTGGATGGCGAGCCCGGTCATCACTCCGGTGAACGCCACCACCGATCCCACCGACAGGTCGATGCCGCTGGTGACGATGACGAAGGTCTCGCCGACCGCGACGATGCCGATCAGCGAGCTGGCCAGCAGGATCGACAGGATGTTGGCGGTGCTGAGGAACGCCGGCGTGGTGACCGCGAGATAGAGCGAGATCGCGACGAAGCCGACCACGATGGTGAGCTCGTTGAGGGCGCGCCCGAGGCCGCCGCCCAGCTTCAGGCGGGCAAGGGTGAAGCGGCCGCCGCTGCCGGTGTCGCCGCTCTCAGATGCTGACATGATCGACGCCAATCTTTGGAATGAGGTTCAACCCAAGGCCGCCAGCGCCATGATCCGCTCCTGGCTGAACGCCTCTCGCTCGATCCCGCCGGCGAGCCGGCCGCCACGCATCACCAGGATGCGGTCGCACAGCCCGAGCAGCTCCAGCATGTCCGACGACACCACCAGCACCGCACCACCCTGTGCCGCCAGCTCGCCGATCAACCGGTAGACCTCGACCTTGGCGCCGACATCGATGCCGCGCGTCGGCTCGTCCAGCAGGAACACCCTCGGATGGGTCGTCAGCGCCCGCGCCAGCACCACCTTCTGCTGGTTGCCGCCCGACAGGCTGCCGACCTTGGTGCCGATGCCGGGGGTCCGGATGCGCAACTCGCCGACGGCATCGGTGGCGAGGCGGTCGGTGCGGCCGGCGGCGCTGAACATGCGCAGCCAGGCGAGCCGGTCGAGAGTGGACAGCGCGACGTTGTCGCGGACCGCGAACGGCAGCACCAGTCCCTCGCCCTTGCGGTCCTCCGGCACGAAGGCGATGCCCGCCGCGATCGCCTCGCGCGGATTGCGGGTGCGCACCGGCCTGCCGTCGATGCGCAGGGTGCCGGTGGTGTCCGGCATCGCGCCGTAGATCGCCTTCAGCACCTCGGTGCGCCCGGCGCCCATCAACCCGCCGAGGCCCACGACCTCGCCGGCGCGCACCGTCAAGGACACGTCGGAGAAGCGGCCCGTCGAGGAAAGCCCTTCGACCTCGAGCATCGGGGCGCCGATGCTGGAGGTCCGCGGCGGGAACAGCGCCGAGATCGGCCGGTTGACCATGGCCTGGATCAACCCGGCCTCGTCCCACTCCGCCACCGGGCGGGTCGCCACCGTGACGCCGTCGCGCATCACCGTCACGCGGTCGCAGATCTCGAAGATCTCCTCGAGATGATGGCTGATGAACACGATGCCGATGCCGGCCCGGCGCAGGTCGGCGACGGTGGCGAACAGGATGCGCTGCTCGGCGATGGTGAGCGTCGCGGTCGGCTCGTCCATCACGATGACCCGCGCCTCGCGTGACAGGGCGCGTGCGATCTCGACCAGCTGCTGCTGGGCGATGCCAAGCCGGCGCACCGGCATGCCGGGCGCGATATCGAGCCCGACCCGGGCCAGCAGCGCACGGCTGTTGCGGTGGAGCACCGCGCGCCTGACCATGCCGAGCGGATTGCGCGGCAGGTTGCCGAGATAGATGTTCTCGGCGACCGTCTGGTCCGGTACCAGGCTGAGCTCCTGGTGGATCACCACGATGCCGGCGTCAAGCGCATCGCGCGGCCCGCGCGGCGCGAATTCCGCACCGTCGAGCAGCACGCGACCTTCGTCGGCGCGATAGGCTCCGGCCAGCACCTTCATCAGCGTCGACTTGCCGGCGCCGTTCTCGCCGACGATGCCGAGCACCTCGCCGCGCTCCAGCGTGATCGACACGTCGGCCAGCGCGCGCACGCCGGGGAACGACTTGCTGATGCCGTGCATTTCCAGCAACGTCGCCACCCTGCTGCCTCCCGCGGGCGCCCTGCCCTACTGCGCCGCCACCTGGTCGCCCCAGAGGCCGTACTGCTTCACCTCGGGCGTATCCAGATTGTCCTTGGTCAACAGCACGTGCGGCCAGAACTGGTGCGCCGGTATTCCGGCCTTGTCGCCGTGCAGGTACTGCTCGATGTAGTTGACCGTCTGCGCCGCCATCGTCAGCGGGTTCTGCGACAGCGTCGCGTCCATCTGGCCCTTGCGTATGGCGCTGAGCCCCTGCTCGGTGCCGTCGATGCCGATCACCACGATATGCTTCGGATCGCCGATCGGCACGAACCGGTTGGCCTGCCGGATCGCGCGCACCGCGCCGATCGCGTTGTCGTCGTTGCCGTTGAAGATCGCATCGATGTCGTTGTGGGCGGCCAGCAGCTGGGTGGTGATGTTGAAGCCCTTGTCGGCGTCGAAATCGGCAGCCTGGCGCGCCACCAGCTTGAGGCCGGGATTGGCCGAGGACAGCTTGGCGAACTCGGTGGCGAAGCCGCGCTCGCGATCGTCGCCGGCGGTGGTGCCGAGCAGGCCTTCCAGATCGACCACGTTGCCCTTGATGGTGCCGTAGCGCGCCTTCAGCCGGCCGGCGATGAAGTCGGCGCCCTCCTTGCCGAGGGCGACGTTGTCGGTCTCCAGGAAGTTCACCTGGCACTTGCCGCAGGCGGCGCCGCGATCGAGCGTGAAGACCGGGATGTGCGCCTTGTTGGCGCGCCGCACCACCGGGACGATGGCGTTGGCGTTGATCGGGTTCAGGATCAGCGCCGCCACATGCTGGTTGATCAGGTCGAGCACCTGCGTCGCCTGGGTGTTGGCGTCGCCGTTGGCGCTGGTGTTGATCAGGGTGAGGCCGGGATGGGCCTTGATGCCGGTGACGACGCCCTTAGTCATGCCCTGGAAGAACGGGTTGGCCAGGGTGGAGACGCTGTAGCCGACCACGGCCGGCTGCTGGGCGGCCGCCGGCGCGGCGGCGCTGGCTATCAGACCAAGACAGGCGAGCGCAGTCGCAGCAACGCCCGCGCGCAGCGGTGAACAATACATGACGGCCTCCGGTTCAGGCTTGCTGCGCCCGTCTGGCGCTCGCTACCTAGTTGAGGACAGCGTATGGAGCGGCTGATAGCGCTGTCAATGCCGGGACAGCCTGGCATGACGGTCGGGCCGATACCGCCGGCAGCTGCAAGGAGTTTCGCCCATGGCGCGCCATCCCCACCCGAAGCACGGCTTCGGCCAGCTCCGGCCTTCGCAGAACCCGCCGCATCCGCAGCAATCGCCGCTGTTCGAGGGCAGCGCGTTCCAGCCGCTGCCGGCGCCGACCGGGGCGTCGCCATTCCGGCTCGACCTCGACGCGATCGTGCCCGACGCCGTGGCCGCCGCCAGGAAAGCCGGCGGCATGGCGTTCCACATGGTCGGTGACACCGGCGGCGTGAAGGATCCCAACCCGCAGCTGCTGGTGGCGGCGGGGCTGGAGCATGATGCAGGCGTCGCCGGCAAGTTCGGTGCGCCGGCGTTCTTCTACCATCTCGGCGACGTCGTGTATTTCGACGGCCAGGCGCAGGAATACGTGCCGCAATTCTATGATCCGTACGCGCATTATCCGCTGCCCATCATGGGCATCCCGGGCAACCACGACGGCGACGTGTTCGACGACGGCACCCGCACCAACCCGCTGCCGTCGCTCGCGACCTTCGTGCGCAATTTCTGCGCCGCCACCCCCGGCACGCATTCGCCGGATGCCGGCGAGGCGTCGCGCACGGCGATGATCCAGCCGAACGTCTACTGGACGCTGAACACGCCGTTCGCGACCATCATCGGCCTCTACACCAACGTTCCAGAGGGCGGCGTGGTGGAGGACGACCAGGTGGCGTGGTTCGTGGGCGAGCTGAAGGCGGCGCCAAAGGATCGCGCGCTGATCGTGGCGCTGCATCATCCGATCTATTCGCTCGACACCTACCATTCCGGCAGCAAGCCGATGGGCACGCTGCTGGCGAACTCGTTCGCCAGCGCCGGGCGCAGCGCCGACATGGTGTTCACCGCGCATGTGCATAACTACCAGCGCTTCACGATCGCCGATGCGGATGGCAACGGCGTGACGCCGTATTTCGTGGCGGGGCAAGGCGGCTACCACAACCTGCACAAGGTCGCGAAGGTCAACGGCCAGCCGCTGATCACGCCGTACGCCGTCCCCGGGCAGGCCGGCGTCACGCTCAACAGCTACTACGACGACCGCTTCGGCTTCCTGCGCCTGGAAGTCTCGCCGGAGGAGATCGCGGTCTCGACCTATACCGTTCCGCGACCACAGGAGCCCTGGGACCAGGTGCCGACGCTGTTCGACACGGTGCGGTTCGACTGGAAGCGGCGGCGCATCGTCACCGGAGCATGAAGGGAAAGACCGCATGACGCGGGACCTGCCGGTCATCGACGTCGCACCGCTGCGCTCTCCGGACCGGGCCGCGCGCAGGCAGGTCGCGGCGGCCCTCGGCAAGGCCTGCCGGGAAACCGGCTTCTTCTACGTCGCTGGCCACGGCATCGCCGACGCCACCCTGCAGGCGATGTTCGACGCCGCGCGCCGCTTCTTCGCGCAGCCGCTCGACGCCAAGCGGCAGCTGGCGCGCAACCTGGTCGGCAACAACCGTGGCTATGTCGAACTCGGGCACGAGCGGCTCGATCTCGACGCCGCTCCGGATCGCAAGGAGGCGTTCAATATCGGGCTGGAACTACCGACCGGGCATCCGGCCCATGCGCAGCCGTTCCGCGGCGCCAATGCATGGCCAGACCTGCCCGGCTTTCGTGCGCTGATGCTGTCGTACTACGATGCCTGCCTGGCACTCGGCACCCTGATCCATCGCGGCTTCGCGCTCGACCTCGGCCTCGACGAGCATGTCTTCGACAGCGCGCTCGACCTGCCGATGGCGACGCTGCGGCTGCTGCATTATCCGCCCGCAGCCGCCGGCGTCGCCGGGCCGGGCGCCGGCACCCATACCGACTACGGCAACCTGACCCTGCTCGCCGTCGATGGCGTTGCCGGCCTGCAGGTGCAGGGACGCGACGGGCGCTGGATCCTCGCGCCGCACATCCCGGGCTGTTTCGTCTGCAACATCGGTGACTGCCTGATGCGCTGGAGCAACGACATCTACGTCTCCACGCCGCACCGGGTCAGCCCGCCCGAGCGCGACCGCACCTCGATCGCCTTCTTCCTCGACCCCAACCCGGACGCCATCGTGACGCCGGTGACGACCGATCCGAGCCGTCCGTCACGCTATCCGCCGGTCACCGGCGCTGAATTCCTGCAGTCGCGACTGGACGCGACCTATCGCCACGTCCCGGCCGCATTCTGAGACTGGTCGTCGAGGATACGCACCCAGGCCGACATGCGTGCCTCCGGGTCGGCATGACCGACGATGTCCGACACCACCGCAACGCAGTCCGCGCCCGCTTCGAGGCAGCCGGCGGCGCGCTCGAGCGTGATGCCGCCGATCGCGACCAGCGGCAGCCTGCCGATCCGCCGGCGCCACTCGCCGATCCGGTCCAGGCCCTGCGGCGCCCAGGGCATCACCTTCAACGTGGTCGGATAGACCGGCCCGAGCGCCACGTAGTCCGGCGCCAGCACCAGAGCGCGCTCGAGTTCCTCGTCCGAGTGGGTGCTGATGCCGAGCCGTGCGCCGCTTCGCCGGATCGCCTCGCGGTCCGCCTCGTCCAGATCCTCCTGGCCGAGATGGATGACCGATGCACCCTCCTCGATGGCGAGCTGCCAGTGGTCATTCACAACCAGGGTCGCGCCGGCCGCCACGCAGGCGAGCCTGGCGCTGCGTATCTGCTGCCGCAGGCGGGCGGTGTCGGTGGACTTTACCCGCAGCTGGATCAGCCGGGCGCCATGCTCGACCAGCCGCTGCACCCAGGCAGCGCTATCGACCACCGGGTAGATCCGGGACGGCAGGCCCACCGGCAGTTGGCTGCTCAACCCGACATCCTCAAGCGAGCACCGCACGGCCGAACACCGGCGTCGAGGGCGAGGCCATGTCGCGGCCCTCCATCGGGTCCGACAGGAAGGCGGTGCGGCCGGCCTCGATCGCCTGCGCGAAGGCCCGCGCCATCGCCGCCGGATCACCTGCCTTGGCGACAGCGGTGTTCAGCAGGATGGCGTCGTAGCCGAGTTCCATCGCCGCCGCCGCATGCGAGGGCAGGCCGATGCCGGCATCCACCACCAGCGGCACTTCCGGAAAATGCGCCCGCAGCGCCCGCAGTCCGAACAGGTTGTTGAGCCCGCGTCCCGAGCCGATCGGCGCGCCCCACGGCATCAGCACCTCGCACCCGGCCTCCAGCAGGCGCTCCGCCACCACCAGGTCCTCGGTGGTGTACGGCAGCACCTTGAAGCCCTCGCCGCTCAGGATGCGGGCCGCCTCGACCAGGCCGAACACGTCGGGCTGCAGGGTGTCGCTCTCGCCGATCACCTCCAGCTTGATCCAGTCGGTGTCGAACACCTCGCGAGCCATCTGCGCGGTGGTGACCGCCTCGCGCGCGGTGTGACAGCCGGCGGTGTTGGGCAGCACCGGAACGCCGAGATCGCGGACCAGCGACCAGAATCCCTCGCCGGCGCGCAACCCGGCACCCTCCCGGCGCAGCGAGACCGTCACCAGCGCCGGCGACGCCGCCCGCACGCAGGCGGCCAGGATGTCGGGGGACGGATACAGCGCGGTGCCGAGCAGCAGGCGCGAGGCGAACTCCCGGCCATAGAGACGCATGCTTCAGCCCCCCTGCATGGGCGAGACGATCTCAAGCCGCATGCCGTCACGCAACGCCTGCGCCGGCCGTCGCGTAGCCGGCACGAACTGCCCATCGAGCGCGGTCGCCAGGCGCGGCTGGGTGTAGCCGAGCTCGACCAGAACGGTATCAAGGGTTGACGACGCGACCTCGTGCGGCGCGCCATTGACCAGGATGCGCATGCACGGTCTCCAGACACAGCGTGTGGTGTTCAGGTATGCAGTTCGGGGCCACCCTGCAAGTTCAGCAGCGACGCGACCTCGGCCGCCAGCACCGGCGCCAGCAGGTAGCCGTGCCGGTGCATGCCGTTCACGCTGAGGGTGCGGGCGTCCAGCACCTGCACCCGCGGCATGTTGTCGGGGTAGGACGGCCGCAGGCCCGCGCCGGTCTCGAGGATCTCGGCCTCGGCCAGCGCCGGATGCAGCGCATAGGCGGCGCCCAGCAGCTCCATCGCGGCGCGCGCGGTGATACCGCCCTGCTGCTCGCTCTCCACCATGGTGGCGCCCAGCATGAACACGTGATCCGGCCGCGGCACCAGATACACCGGATGGCGCGGATGCAGCAGCCGCACCGGGCGACGCAGCGAGAAGTCCGCACAGCGCAGCAGCAGCATCTCGCCGCGCACGCCGCGCAACGTGGACACCGTCTGCCGCGCCGCGAAGCCGCGGCAGTCGATGATGTGGTCGAACACCGAGCGGTCGGGCTCGTCGGCGCCAAGCAGCACCCTGCCGCCGAGACCCCGCAGCCGGGCCTCCAGCGCCGGCAGCGCCGAACGCGGATCGAGATGCGCCTCGCGCGGATACAGCAGCGCGCGGGTGAAGCGGCCGGCCAGTGACGGCTCGGCGACGGCGATCGCCTCGGCATCGAGCCATTCATGACCCTCGGTGCGACGTGCGAACCGCACCAGCTCGCCCTGGTCGCGGGCCGGCGCCAGCACCAGGCTGCCTTCCCTGGCGGCATCCGGCACGTGCGCCAGCCACCAGTCTATGGACGCCTCGCCATGCAGCAGGATCTCCGGCGGCGCGGTCTCCGCCTCGCACCACGGTGCCAGCATGCCACCGGCCTGCCAGGACGCGCCGGAGCCGATGCGCGGCCCCCGCTCGGCCAGCGTCACCGCGGCGCCACGCTCGGCCAGGGTGAGCGCGCTCACCAGACCGGCGACGCCGGCACCCAGCACCAGGACCCGCAGCGGCTCGCTCAAGGCTGCGCGGCGCCGAGCACCCGGTGCGGATGGGTGCAGAGCTCGAAGCCGTCCTCGCGCCCGACGGCGATCAGGGTCAGGCCGGCCGCCCGCGCGGTGCGGATCGCGAGCGCGGTCGGCGCCGAGACGGCCGCCAGGATGGTCGCTCCCATGCGCTGCGCCTTCTGCACCAGCTCGACCGAGACGCGGCTGCTCATCACCAGGATGCCGTCCGAAGCGTCGTGGCCCGCCAGGCTCATCGAGCCGGCCAGCTTGTCGAGGGCGTTGTGCCGGCCGACATCCTCGCGAAGCGCCAGCAGGCCCTCGCCGGGCCGGAAGAACCCCGCCGCGTGCACCGCGCGGGTGTCGCGGTTCAGCAACTGCGCCGGACGCATCGCCGCCATCGCCGCCATGATGTCGGCGGCGCCGACCGCACGCCCCGCCGGCACCGGATCGCCCGGCACGGCGATGGCCTCCTGCAGGCTCTCGATGCCGCACAGTCCGCAACCGGTCGGCCCGGCGATACGCCGCCGCCTGGTTTCAAGCCCTGCCATGCGCCCGGGCGCGATCCACATCCGCATCTCGATGCCGATGCCATCAGGCAGGTCGACGCGCTCGATCTCCTCGATCTCGCCGGCATGCTGCACGATGCGCTCGTTGAGCGAGAAGCCGCGGGCGAAATCCTCGAGATCGTCCGGCGTCGCCATCATCACCGCGTGCGACAGCCGGTTGTAGGAGAACGCAACCGGCATCTCCTCGGGGATGCAGCGGGTGCCGGAGGTGAAGCCGCCGTCGCGCCAGGCCAGGCGGTCGATCGTGACCGACGCCGTCACCGGATGGGCCACTACTCCACCGTCACCGACTTCGCGAGATTGCGCGGCTGGTCCACATCGGTGCCCTTCAGCAGCGCCACCTCGTAGGCCAGCATCTGCACCGCGATGCTGTGCAGGATCGGCGCGGTGAACGGGTCCGCCTCCGGCAGCACCACCAATGCTTCCGCGATGCCGCGCAGCCCGGCCGCCCCCTCGGCGTCGGTGAAGGCGATCAGCCGGCCGCCGCGCGCGCGGGCTTCCTGCAGGTTGGAAGCGGTCTTGCCGAACAGCCGGCCCGAGGGCGCGATCGCCACCACCGGCACGCTGCGGTCGATCAGCGCGATCGGGCCGTGCTTCATCTCGCCGGCGGCATAGGCCTCGGCGTGGATGTAGGAGATCTCCTTGAGCTTCAGCGCGCCTTCCAGGGCTACCGGAAAATAGGCGCCGCGGCCGAGATACAGCACGTCGCGCGCATCGGCGACGATGGCCGCCACATGCTGGATATCGGCGCGCAGGTCGAACAGCTCGGCGGCCTTGCCAGGCAGGTCGAGCAGCGCCTGCACCAGCACCTGCTCGCGCTCGGCGCTCAGCGTGCCGCGCGCCCGCCCGGTGGCGATCGCGAGACACGCCAGCACGGACAGTTGGGCAGTGAAGGCCTTCGTGCTGGCGACGCAGATCTCCGGTCCCGCCACCGTCTCCAGCACCATGTCGCTGTCGCGCGCCATGCTGCTCTCCGGCACGTTCAGCACCGACAGGACATGCTGGCCGCCCGCACGCAGCGCACGCAGTGCCGCGAGCGTATCCGCGGTCTCGCCGGACTGGCTGATCAGCAGCGCGAGGCCGCCCGCGCTCAGCGGCGCGTCGCGATAGCGCAGCTCGCTCGCCACATCGACATCCACCGGCAGCCGCGCCTCGCTCTCCAGCCAGTGCCGCCCGAGCAGCCCGGCATAGAACGCCGAGCCGCAGGCGGTGATGGTGGCGCGCGGGATGGCGGCGAGGTCGAACGGCAGCGGCGGCATCACCACCCGGCGGGTCGCGGGATCGATCATCCGGCGCAGGGTCTGCCCGATCACCAGCGGGTGCTCGTGCAGCTCCTTGTCCATGTAGTGCCGGTAGCCATCCTTGCCGATCGATCCGCCGGCGAGCGCGGTCTGCCGGATCTCGAACGGCACCGGATTGCCCTCGGGATCGAACATCTCGGCGCCGGTGCGACTCACCACCACCCAGTCGCCGTCGCGCAGGTAGGCGATGCGCCTGGTCAGCGGCGACAGGGCGAGGCTGTCGGAACCAAGGAACATCTCGTCCTCGCCGAACCCCACCACCAGCGGTGCGCCGTGCCGGGCGCCGATCATCAGCTCGGCGTGGCCTGCGAAGATCATCGCGATCGCATATGCGCCGTGCAGCCGTCCGAGTGCGGCATGAGCCGCCTCGCGCGGCGCCATGCCGGCGCGCAGGTTGCGATCGACCAGCTGCGCCACCGTCTCAGTATCGGTCTCGGTGCTGAACACCGAGCCCTCCGCCTCAAGCTCGGCGCGCAGCTCGGCGTGGTTCTCGATGATGCCGTTGTGTACGATGGACACCAGCGAGGTGCCGTGTGGATGCGCGTTGCCCTCGGTCGGTGCGCCATGCGTCGCCCAGCGCGTGTGGCCGATGCCGGTGGTGCCGGACAACGGCGCGCGTTCGAGTGCCGCACCGAGGTTGACCAGCTTGCCCTCGGCGCGTCGGCGCTCGATATGGCCGTTCACCAGCGTCGCGATACCGGCCGAGTCGTAGCCGCGATATTCCAGCCGGCGCAACGCCTCGTACAGGATCGGAGCCGCGACATTCGTCCCGATGACGCCGACGATGCCGCACATCAGCCTGTCTCCCCATGCTTCTTCTGGTCGCGGACCTTCGTCTCGCGCGCGAGCTTCTCCCGAAGCATCGACGCCTGGCCGGGCTTGTTGACCTGACGCGCACGGCCGAGCGCCAGTGCGTCGGCCTCCACATCGTTGGTGATGACGCTGCCGGCGGCGGTCAGCGCACCGTCGCCGATGCGCACCGGCGCCACCAGGATGGAGTTGGAGCCGATGAAGGCGCGCGCGCCGATCTCGGTGCGATGCTTGAACACGCCGTCATAGTTGCAGGTGATGGTGCCGGCGCCGATGTTGCTGCCCGCACCGATGCTGGCATCGCCGATATAGCTCAGGTGGTTGGCCTTCGCGCCGGCGCCCAGATCGGCCGCCTTCAGCTCGACGAAGTTGCCGACATGCGCCGCGTCGCCGACATGCGTGCCGGGCCGCAGCCTCGCATACGGGCCGATCTGCGCGCCTTCGCCGACGATGCAGCCCTCCAGGTGGCTGAAGGCGCGGATCTCGCTGCCGGCGCCCACGCTCACGCCCGGGCCGAACACCACGTGCGGCTGCACCACGACGTCCGGCGCCAGCACCGTGTCGGCGCTGAGGAACACCGTTTCCGGGGCGACCAGCGTGGCGCCCGCATCCATCGCGGCACGCCGCAGCCGCTGCTGGATGGCGGCCTCTCCCTCGGCGAGCTCCGCACGGCTGTTGATGCCGCGCAGCTCGGCCTCCGACGCCTCGACCGCGCGCACGATCCCGCCGCTCGCGGCGGCCAGTGCCACGACGTCGGTAAGATAATATTCGCCCCGCGCGTTGTCGTTGCGCACCGCGCGCAGCCAGGGCTCGAAGTCGGCGGCGGCGGCGCACAGCACGCCGGCATTGCAGAGCGGGATGGCACGTTCCGCCTCGCTCGCATCGGCCCACTCGACGATGCGCTCGACCTCGCCGTCCTGCTGCACGACGCGGCCGTAGCGGCCCGGATCGGCCGGGCGCATCGCCAGCAGCGCCAGCCGGGTGGCGCCGTCGCGACGCGTCTCCACCAGCCGGCGCAGGGTGTCGGGCGTGATGAGCGGGTTGTCGGCATAGAGCACCGCGACATCGCCATCGCCAAACAGTCCGGCCGCCTGCAGGGCGGCATGCGCGGTGCCGAGCCGCTCCTGCTGCACCACCACCGCATGCGGCGACGCGATCGCCTCCAGCTCCTGCATGTCCGGCCCGACCACCACCACGATTTGGTCGAATACCACGCCGCAGCTCTCGATCAGGTGGCGCAGCATCGGCCGCCCGGCCAGCTTATGCGCCGCCTTCGGGTGCCTCGACTTCATACGGGTGCCGAGGCCGGCGGCGAGCAGGATGGCGGTGGCATGCATGAGACGATGCGGGTAGCTGTCGCCGGCCTGAAGTGTCAAACACAGGCTGCATCGCGCCTCTCACGATGCGTTACCGGATACTGCACCGATGCCGGATACTGCGCCGATGACTGCACCACGCCTTGTCGTGTTCGACCTCGACGGCACCCTGGTCGACACGCTCGACGACCTGACCGCCTGTGCCAACCGGCTGCTCGGCCGCCTCGGCGCGGATCGCAGGCTGGTGGCGGGCGAGGTGCGGCCGATGGTCGGGGACGGCGTGCCGGCGCTGGTGCGACGCGTGTTGCGCCGGGCGGGGCTCGCGGAGGTCGACGAGACCGCCGCCATCGCAGGCTTCGCCACCGACTACGAGCAGCGCGCGGCGGAAGCGTCGCGTGCCTATCCGGGTGCCACGGAGACACTTGACGCGCTTCGCCGGGATGGCTGGCGCCTGGCGGTCTGCACCAACAAGCCGGAGGCGGCGGCGCGGCACCTGCTGACGGCGCTCGGCATGGCGGACTATCTGGACGCCATCGGCGGCGGCGACAGCTTTCCCGCCCGCAAGCCGGACCCTGCGCATCTGCTCGGCACCATCGAACAGGCGGGCGGCGTCCCGGCGCGCTCGGTCATGGTCGGCGACCATCGCAACGACATCGAGGCGGCGCGCGGCGCCGGAGTGGCCTCGATCTTCGCCGGCTGGGGCTTCGGGTCCGAGGCGATGGCGCAAGGCAGCCGGGCACGCGCCGGAGCGCTGCCGGAGATCCCGGCGCTCGCCGCTGCGATGATCCGGGAGTGAAGACTGGACTACTGGGGTAGTACGGCTCCCCGGGCCTAGCCGCCAGGTGACGCCGCACCCGCCACCACCCGCGTCAGTATCATCGTCGCGGTGCCGAGCTTGGGATGCTCGAACACGATCCGGACCGGCAACGGCGGCGCACCCGCCACGATGCGGTTGACCCAGGCGCTGCCGTGTTGCGGCCGGTGCAGCGGCGCCTCGTCGTCGTTATGCAGGAAGCCCGCGACCTGCTGGGTGACGAAGTCGCAGCGCAGCGCAGTGCCGCCGTAGGTCGCGTCATGGTCCATCGGCACCGGCTGCTGGCCGGCCGTCCGGGCGTGGGCGCGGGTCAGGCGCAGCCCGTCGAAGATCAGGGCGTCGCCGTCGCAGCGGCCGGATCGCTGGACCCGCCGCACCAGGTCGGCGATGGCGCTGAGCGTGTCCACGCTGCCGTGGGCCGCGGCGATCGGCACCGGGTCGCGCCGGGTCTCCGGCGGGCTGAGCAGCGTCACGCTCGGATTGCCGTCCGGATAGTCGAGCTGCGTGCTGCGCTGCGCGCCGCGGGAGTAGCCGGCACTCTTGAAGCGGATGGGCTGCACGCCGTCACCGACGAAACGCCCGATCGCCGAACTGGTGACGTTGGTATTCAGCATGAAGCCGATCAGGCCGGCAGTGTGATCGTTCAACTGGACGCTGTAGGCGTCGGGCGTCAGCTGCATCTCGACGGTGACGTCCATGACGTGGAAGCCGTGTCCGTAGAGGGCATAGCTGAGGCGGATGGGAGAGGCGTGCACGCCCGCAACGGGGGCCGGGCCCGATGCGGTGTCGCGGGCAGGCGCGCAGGCCGGTGCGAGCACGACACCGGCCACGAGCAGGACGCCGGCCGCGAGCATCGCAGCCGGCCGGAGGAAGCAGCGTCTCATGGCGCGATGGTGGAGGGTCGGCCGGTCAAGTTCAAGCAATCGCAGGATCAGGCTGCCGACGGAGGCATCTTCGCCGCAGCGGCAGCCGGATCGTTCCGGATGAGGTATCACGGAATTGTTACAACTCAGACGCTGTCAGACTTCCCCACCGGTGCGGATGCAGTCGACCCAGTAATCAAGCATGACCCCATATTGTTGAACGAACCCTACCAGTAGCGCGGGCTAGCGGCCGCCAATGCAGGCATTAACGCAAGTATAACGTCGCCGTTTGGCGACCACCCCACAAGTGTCGGAGCCATCTGCGCGTTCAATTTCACGGAACACAGGTCTAGTGTGCGAACGACGATATCATCAGCGGCTGGCCACAGATCGGGAAGACCGAGATGCCACTGCAGCAAAGACCTGCACAGACAAGCCGGATCACACTAGAGGACAGGTTGCGCGAAGATCGCGCGGCCGAACGCCTCGCTCTGGACGCGAGGGCAACCGAAGCGGCCCGCGTCCCGGGCTTCGATGAACACGGCACCGAATCGCCGAACGAAGCCCTGAGGGTCGACCTGCCGTTCGACGATCGCCGGCTGGACGACCGCCGCTTCATGCGCACGGCGGGGGTGGCCGACAACATGGTGACCCTGCTGCCGGGGCCACTGCCGCGAGTTCTGCCGACGGGATCCTGGCTGCCGGAACTTGAACAGGCGGCATGGGCGCTCGGACAGTTGAAGTCCAAGGCCGACACCCTGCCCTCGGCACTTCGGCTGCACCAGCTGCACGCCCGGCGCGACGCCATCGCCGCAAGCCAGCTGGTCGGGACCAGCGCCACGCTCGCGATGCTGCTGGCCCGCGAGGCCGACCAGAGCCCCTCCCCGTCGCGCGACCTGCGACAGGCGGAAAATCACGTCGCCTACTATTTCAGCCTGCTGCAATCTCGCGACACCCAGGGCCGGTCGCTCGAGCCGACCATCGAGACGCTCTGCGGAATGCATCGCCGGCTGAACGAGCGCATCACCGCGCATGCCGGCATGTTGCGCAGCAAGCCGATCACGCTCGGCGGCTACCGGCTTGGGCCCTGGCGCGTGGTGCCGCCACCGCCGCAGGAGATCGCGGGCGCGCTGCAAGATCTTGAAAGCTTCCTGACCGGTGCGAAGTCCTTGCCGATGCTGGTGCGCGCGGCGCTGGCCTGCGCACAGGTCGAGGCGATCGCGCCGTTCGACGATGGCAACGACTTCATCACCTTCCTGCTGCCATCGGTGATCAGCCTGCACGCGGGATACCCGCCGCTGTTCCTGTCGGACATCTTCCTGGCAAACCGGGTGCGGTTCCGGGAGTGCCTGTCCTCGGCCCTTCTCGGCGGCGACTGGGACGCCTGGCTGACCTTCTTCCTGCAGGCGGTGGTCGAAAGCTGCGCCGCCGCCGAGCGCAGGATCGGCCATCTGACGCAGACCGCCGCCGCCTGGCATGCCCGACTCGCCCAGGTGCGCTCCGACAGCCAGGCGCATCGACTGGCGGAACTCGTGCTCGACCAGCCGGTGGTCACCGTCGGCCAGGCGCAGAGGATGCTGGGCGTATCGTTCCAGACCGCGAACACGGCGGTTCAGACCCTGGTGCGCCACGAGATCCTGGCGCAATACCAGCGTCACGACCGCAACCGGATCTTCCTGGCGCCGCGGATCGTGGCGATGTTCGAGGCCGCCGAGGCATAGGGCAGGCGCCGCATCCTGGTGCGGATGTTGCATCGCCGTGACGGACGCAACCAGAGCCGAAGTCCGACGATGCGCTGCAGCCTTCCCTGCCTGTCCACGCCACGGCCGGTCGCCGCCCTGTCCGACGAGTATCCGCAGGGACATCTCGATCCTCGCCACCGGCACGGCCGTGCCCAGCTGCTGTTCGCCGCCGCCGGGGTGATGATCGTCACCACCGATGCCGGCTCGTACGTGGTGCCGCCGCAGAAGGCACTTTGGCTGCCGGCCGGGGTCGAGCACGAGGTGCTGTGCCGCAGCGCCGTCTCGTTGCGCACGCTCTATGTCGAGGCCGATGCGGTGGCCGGCCTGCCGGTCTGTCCGCAGGTCATCGAGGTGTCCGGCCTGCTGCGCGCCCTCATCCTCGAAGCCATGACGCTCGATGCCGACTATGCGGTGGATGGCCGCGACGGGCGCATCATGCGCCTGATCCTCGACGAGATCGCCGAGGGACCGCGTGTCGGCCTGTTCCTGCCGATGCCGTCCGACGAGCGTCTGCTGCGGCTCTGCCGGCATGTGCTGACCCACCTGACCGCGCCCGGCGATCTCGATGCCTGGGCGGAGATCGCGCGCATGGGACGGCGCACGATGACGCGGCTGTTCCGGCTGCAGACCGGCATGAGCTTCGTCGCTTGGCGCCAACGGGCGCGGCTGGTGACGGCGTCGGCACGGCTTTCCGAGGGCTGCTCGGTGCTGCAGGCGGCGTGCGAGGTCGGCTATGACAGCCCCAGCGCCTTCACCGCCCTGTTCCAGCGCGAGCTCGGCACCACGCCCAGCGTCTACATCCGGCAGGCCAGGCGGCCGGCGCCGGGCGGCACCCCCGAGGGCGGCCTGCATTGCTGACCCGCCGGCGCGACCCGGCCAGGCTCAACCGGCCGGGAGCGGCATCAGGCGTCGGATCAGCGCCGCCACCTGGCGCGCGCCGGGGCCGCCTTCCGACAATCCGGCGAGCACGCGCCGCCTGTCCTCCGGCGAGTTTGCCTGCCCGAGCCTGACCTGGGTCTCGATCCGCTCGATGGCGATGGTGAAGCCGGCGATGTACTGCATCAGCCGCTCGGTGTACGGCACGATCTGGCCCGGCTCCCAGCCCGATCCGGCCGGCTCCAGCTCCCGCGACAGCCGCTCGACCATCGCGCGCAGGGCCTGCGGATCCTCGACCAGGGTCGCGGTGCCGTGCACATGCACGGCAACGTAGAGCCAGGTCGGCGCGCGCGGCCTGGTGCCGTACCAGCTCGGCGACACATGCGCCTGCGGCCCGAGGAAGGTGACCAGGCAGCGCGGATCGGTCGCCAAGCCGCGCCACTGCGGGTTGCGCCGGTCCACATGCCCGGTCAGGGTGCCCCCGGCACCGGCCGCCACGCCGGGCGGGTCGGCCAGGAACGGCAGGTGGCTCACCTCCGGCAGGCCGCCCGGCGTCACCGTCACCAGGCTGCCGGTGCGGATCTCCCCGATCAGCGCATAGGCGGTGGCGGCATCGTCGAGACGGTATTCGTCGGGAATGAACACCGCGCCGGCTCAGCCCCGCGCGAGGCCGCGTGGGTGCCGGACGATGCCGGCAAGCCAGTCGCCGCTTTCGCGAAAGGCGCGCGCGGCGGTCGGCGAGATCGACACCGCTTCGAGGAACGAGTGCAGCATGCCGTCATACTGTTCCGCGCGGACCGCGACGCCCGCTTCGCGCAGCGCCGCGGCAAGCGCCAGGTTCTCGTCGCGCAGCACGTCGCATTCGGCGATCGCCAGGAAGCAGGGCGGCAGGCCGTGCAGCCCGCCACGCAGCAAGGCCGCGCGCGGGTCCGCCCGGTCGGTCGCGTCCGGCAGGTAGCCGGCCCAGAAGTTGCGCATCTCCTCGCGGGTCAGGTTGAAGTCGGGGCCGTCATAGAGCCGGGTGGACGCGCCGGCGGCGTCCGGATCGACTGCGGCGTAGTTCAGCAGAAGCGCCTGCAGCGCGTCGGGCAGGCCGGTATCCCTGAGTGTAAGGGCGGCGGCCATGGCGAGGTTGGCTCCCGCCGAGTCGCCGCCGATCGCCAGCGGCAGGCCGGCTGTCGAGAAGCCGAACGCCGCTTCTCCGCCGCCGCCATGCAACAGCCGGAGCAGCGCGGCGACCTCGTCCAGCTGCCGGGGAAACACCGCCTCCGGGACCAGCGTATAGTCGATGCCGATCACCGTGAGACCGGTGCCGGCCGCGTATTCCCGCATCACCCGGTCGTGGGTGTCGAGCGAGAACAGCGTCCAGCCGCCGCCATGGACATAGACCAGGACACCGTCGTTGGCCGGGCGCGGCCGATGGACGCGCAGGCGCAGCGCCATGCCGTCATGTTCGAGGCTCAGGTCGCGGCTCTCGTGCATCGACGGTCCGCCGCTCGCCCACGGCGCACGGACCGCCTCGGCGACCGCGCGCGCCTCCGCGACCGGCAGGCTGTGCAGGGCCGGATGCCGCCCATAGGCAACGGCCAGCCCGTCGCGGAAGCGGATCATGTCGGGGGCAGGCTGCGCTGCGTGACGCACGGGGTCGGGCATGGTCTTCCGGTCGGGCTGTTTCGACAGGCTTAGCGCCCCCTCGTGCCGGCGTCGTGCGCGGTCGGGCCGTTCATCGTCTGGTCCGGGCCGAACCGCCGCCCTCGCGACGAAGCCACTTGCGAATGAGAACTGTTCTCAATTACACTGGGGCATGAGCAGCCTGTCTCCGGCGTTTCGCGCACTGCCCGGACGCCGCCCGCCGCATCCGGGCGGACCGGCGCGATTGGCCCGGTTGCTGCGATTTCCGGCCCGACCGCGCGCGACGTCCCGCGACCGCGCCAAACATAATCGTCGCCAGATGACCGTGAAGCGCATCCGATGAGCCGCCGTCCGACAGAAACCCTTTCGATGGGGATGGGTCGCCGCACCCTGCTGCTGGCCACGACCTGCCTGCTCGGCGTCCCGGCGGCTCGCGCAGCCGCCGACGCGGCCCTGTTGCAGGCGACCCGGGCCGCGCCGCCGCCGCCGCCGCCGGTGACGCCAAAACGTCCGGTGCGCCTCGAACGCTGGGGCCATGTGCGGGTCGACGAGTATGGCTGGCTGCGCGATCCCGACTGGTTCGCCCGGCTGCAGCATCCCGAGACCCTGCAACCCGGCATACGCGCGCATCTCGATGCCGAGAATGCCTACGCGGATGCGGTGCTGCAGCCGACCCTGGCGCTGCAGGCGGAGCTGCTGCGCGAAATGCAGGCGCGAACCGCCACCGGCGACAGCGAGCCGCCGGAGCCCGACGGGGACTGGCTGTACTGGTCGCAGACACGGCCCGGAGCCCAGCAGCCGGTCTACCTGCGACGCCGGCGTGGCGGCACCGGTCCCGGCCAGGTGCTGCTCGATGCCGACGCGGACGCGCATGGCCGCGCCTACTACCGGCTCTCGTCGCTGAAGCGCCCGGCGCACAGTCCGGACGGACGCTATTTCGCCTGGGCGGTGGATGTACGCGGCGACGAGCATTTCGAGCTGCATGTCATCGAGACCGCCACCGGTCGCGCGGCCTGCGTGCCGATCGCCGACTGCTACGGCGACTTCGTGTTCTCCACCGACAGCCGCTCGATCTTCTGGCTGCTGCGCGACGCGCACAGCCGCCCGACCAGGGTATTCCGTCGCCCGCTATCGGGTGGCCCGGACCGGCTGGTGTACGAGGAGCACGATCCGGCGTTCTTCGTGACGCTGTCACGCACCGCGTCGAACGGCTACGTGCTGATCACCGCGCTGAACGCGACCGCCTCCGAGATCAGGGTCATCGCCGCAGCCGACCAGGCCGCCCTGCCCCGCCTGATCGAGCCGCGCAGCCCCGGACTGGTCTATGCCCTCGACCATTGGGGCGACCGCTTCGTCATCCGCACCAATGCCGACGGCGCGGTCGACAACAAGCTGATGCTCGCCGGCATCGACCGGCCGGGCCGGGCGTACTGGCGGGAGCTGGTGCCGTACCGGCCCGGCCGCGCGATCACCGACATGCGCGCCTTTGGCGGCCACCTCGCCTGGATCGAATGGATCGACGCCAACCCGGTGCTGCTGACCATGGACCGCACCGGAGGCGCGCGCCGGCAGGCCGGTTGCGACGACGCCGCCTACGCGCTCGGCCTCGATCCGGATGCCGCCTACGACAGCACGCTGGTGCGCTTCTCGTGCCAGTCGCCACGCCGTCCGGTGCAGTGGGAAACCCTCGACATGGCGAGCGGCGCGCGTGGAGTGGTCTGGCGGCAGGCGGTCGCCGGCGTCGATCCGCGCAACTACGTGGTCGAGCGCATCGACGTCGCGGCCGCGGACGGCGTGCGGGTGCCGGTGTCGCTGCTGCGGCATCGCGACACCGCCCGGGACGGCCATGCGCCACTGATGCTGTACGGCTATGGCGCGTACGGCTTCAACCTGCCGGCCGACTTCTCGGTGCCGGACCTGTCGCTCGCCGACCGCGGCTGGATGGTCGCGATCGCGCATGTGCGTGGCGGCGCCGAACGCGGCATGGCCTGGAACACGCAGACGCTGACCACCGGCAAGCATCGCACGATCTCCGACTTCGTCGATTGTGCCGCATATCTCGCCGAGGCCGGCTATACCGCCGCCGGACGCATCGTCGGGCACAGCTTCTCCGCCGGCGGCATCATGATCGGCGGCGCGATCAACCTGCGGCCGGAGCTTTTCGCCGGCGCCATCGGCCAGGTGCCGTTCGTCGACGTCCTCAACACCATGCAGGACAGCAGCAACCCGCTGGTCGCCTCTGCGCGGCCGATATGGGGCGATCCCGACGATCGCACGATGTTCGAGAGCATGGCGGAGTTTTCCCCCTACGAGACCGTCCGCCGGGCTCCGTATCCGGCGGTGCTGGCGACCGCCGGCCTGCTCGACGACCGCGTCGGCTACTGGGAAGCCGCCAAATGGGTGGCACGCCTGCGCGATCGCTCCACCGGCCACCGCCCGGTCATGCTGCTGACCAACATGCATGCCGGCCATCAGGGCGATGCCGGCGCCGACGACCTGCTGCGGCAGCGCGCATTGTTCGCCGCCTTCGCCATCCGCGCGGCATCCGATGCCTGGCGTTGAGCAAGGTGCGGCGGCATGACGATGCGCCGGCTGCTGTTCGTGTCGCACCGCTATCTCGGCCTGGCCGCCGCGATCTTCCTGCTGATCGCCGCAACCACCGGCTGCCTGCTGGTGTTCCGCGCCGGGCTCGACGCGGCCCTCAACCCGGAGCTGTTCCGCGTCCCGTCACGCCCGGTGCAGCCGCCGCTGGCGCTGGTGCGCTTCGAGCAGCGGGCGCATCCCGACTGGCACGTCGCCGGCTTTCCGCTGCGCACCGCGCCCGGCGAGGCCTTCTGCATCCACCTGGCACCGGCCGGCCCGGATGCGCACGACCAGATCTTCGTCGATCCGGCGGACGGCGCCGTGGTCGGCGCCCGTACCAGCGCGGCAGGACTGGGCCGGCGCAACCTGTTCCAGGCCATCTACCTGCTGCACTACACGCTGCTCGCGGGCACCCCCGGCCGCTGGCTCATGGGTGTGGCGGCGCTTGCCTGGCTGCTGCTGGCGCTGCTCGGCATCTGCATCACCTGGCCACGGCGGCCTCCCTGGTGGCGCACCTGGGCGCCGGCATGGCGCAGTACCGGTCCAGCACTGGCGCGCCGGCCGCTGCCGGAACTGCATCGCGTCGGCGGCCTGTGGCTGCTCGGGCCGCTGGCGATCCTGGCCTACACGTCGGTGGCGATGAATTTCTACGACGAGGCGTTCCGCCCGATCGTCGAGACGCTGTCGCCGCCGCGACCATCGCCGTTCGATCGCCCCGCCGCCTCGTTGCCGGCGGCCGGCCCCGCGATCGGCTTCGCGCGTGCCGAGCAGGCGGCGGTGGCGGCAGCGTCGCGGCGTACGCCCGGTCTGGCGCCGGTCGAGATCGCCGATGATCCCGCACGCGGCTTCTACGAAGTCGGCTTCGCTCCCGGCGGCAGCACGCTCTACGAGGGCTTCGGCCGCGTCACCTACTCGATCGACCGTCGCGATGGCGACGTCGCCTGGATCGACCAGCCGCGCCTGGATGGCGCGGGGCGGCTGGTGCTTCGCTCGCTCTACCCGCTGCATAGCGGCCAGGTCTTCGGCCTGCCGACACGCCTGCTGGTCCTGCTGCTCGGCCTGGCGACCACCGGCCTCGCGGTGACCGGCTTCCTGCCCTGGTGGCGCCGGCTCCGCGGCCGCCGGCCGGCTGCCGCCGCGCGCGCGAACGAGCGCCCGACCCCAACCCAAGGAGATTGCTGAATGCGCCCAAGGCTGCGGTGGCCGCTGCGTCACACCCTCATGCTCTCGTCGGCGGCCTGCCTGACCAGCGGCCTGCTCGCGCCGCAGCCGGCCTGCGCGCAGGCAACGCAGGCGGCCGCACCGGTCGCCGTCCAGCCGGCGTCGGGGCAGGTTGGCGCCGAAGGCAGCGAGAAGCCGCCCGAGATCGTCTCGGTGATCGGTCATCGCAACCGGCGCAACGGCTTCGTGCCGAAGGATTCCAACGCCGCCACCAAGACCGACACGCCGCTGATCGACACGCCGCAGGCGGTCTCGGTGGTGACCCGCGCGCAGCTCGACCAGCAGAACGCGCGCACGCTCGGCGAAGCGCTGCGCTACACCTCGGGCATCGCCAGCGAGAACCGCGGCTTCTCGACGCGCTATGACCAGATCAGCATACGCGGCTTCAACGCGGTCGACGGCATCGACGAGTTCCTCGACGAGCTCAAGCTGTTCAACGGCGCATTCTACGCCACCCAGCAGATCGACCCCTACCTGCTCGAGCGCGTCGACGTGCTGAAGGGGCCGCCCTCGGTGCTGTACGGCCAGGCGAGCCCGGGCGGCGTCGTCGACCTCACTTCGAAGCTGCCGGTGGCGGATCCCATCCACATGCTGTCGTTCGAAAGCGGCACCTTCGGCTACGTGCGCGGCACCGGCGATTTCGGCGGCGCGCTGGACCAGTCCGGCCAGTTCCTGTACCGTCTGGCCGCGACCGGCTTCACCTCCGGCTCGCAGGACCGGCACACCACTTCGGACCGCTATGCGGTGACGCCGTCGATCTCCTGGCTGCCGGACGACCGAACCACGCTCACCATCAATGCGTTCTACCAGCACGATCCGCAGGGTGGCGGCTACGGCACCGTACCGCTGCAGGGCACTATTTTGCCCAATCCGAACGGCCCGATCCCGAACGATGTCTATATCGGCGACACCGGCTTCGAGAAGTTCGACCGCAGCCAGACATCGATCGGCTACCAGTTCACCCATCATTTCGACGACCAGTGGAGCGTGCGTTCGGTCGCGCGCTACGCCAATGTCGGCAGCGCCTACGAGCAGGTCTATGGCGGCGGCAGCCTGGAGGCGGACGACCGGACGCTCGCCCGCAACACCGCCGCCTCGAAAGAGCATTTCGACACCATCACGCTCGAGGAGCAGGTGCTGGGCCATTTCGATACCGGGCCGCTGCATCACAGCCTGCTGGTGGGCGCGAACTGGCAGGACCTGCGCGACAGCTATGATTTCCTGTTCGGCCAGGCGCCGCCGATCGACATCTACGCACCGAACAACAACCAGGTCATTCCGGCGCCGGCGCTGACCACCAACGAAAGCGTCGGCACCAGCCAGGAGGCGACGTTCGCCGAGGACCAGATCGCCCTGGGGCGGCTGCATCTGCAGATCGGCGCACGCGAGGACTGGTCCGACATCTCGACGCGCAACCAGATCACCCCGGCGTCGAGCTTCGACCAGTTCGACCGCGCCTTCACCTGGCGCGGCGGCATCCTGTACGCCTTCCCGGTCGGCCTCTCGCCCTATTTCAACTACGCGCAGTCGTTCCAGCCGGCGAACTCGGTGGATTTCTTCGGCAACCCGTTCAAGCCGACCAAGGGCGAGCAGTACGAGGTCGGGCTCAAGTACCAGCCGCGCAACATCGACGCGTTCCTGACCGCGGCGCTGTTCCACCTCACCGAGACGCATGTGCTGGTGGCCGATCCCAACCCGGCACACCTGTTCGCCAGCGTGCAGACCGGCGCCATACGCTCGCAGGGCATCGAGCTCGAGGCGCACGCCAACCTGACCAGGCGCCTCAACGTCATCGCCTCCTGGACCTACCAGGATGTCGCCTACGAGGGCGATAGCGGCGTGCTTTCCGGCAAGCGGCCGACGCAGATCCCGGCGCAATATGCATCGGTGTGGGCGCACTACGATATCGGCGACGGACGCCTGCGCGGCTTAGGGCTCGGCGCCGGCGTGCGCTACAACGGCAACACCCTGGCCGACCAGACGGTCGAGACGGTCACGCCGAACACCACGCTGGTGGATGCGCAGATCCAGTACGCGCTGGCCGGCCTGCTGCCGTCGCTGAAGGGCGCGGTCGCGCAGATCACCGCGCAGAACCTGCTCGACAAGCGCTACATCTCGAGCTGCTACTCGGCCTCGTTCGGCTGCTTCTTCGGCGCCGGGCGCAACGTGATCGGACGCCTCACCTACAAGTGGTGAGGCGTCAGCGCAGCCCGTCGCAGAACACGCTCATGCGCGCGCAGGCTTCCAGCAGCGTGTCGTCGTCGGCGGCGACACTGAGGCGCAGGTACGGGCTCATGCCGAAGGCGCCGCCCTGCACCACGGCCACATGCTGCTCCTCGATCAGCGCAAGCGCGAAATCCTCGTCGGTCTCGATAAGACGGCCGCCGGCGCTGGTGCGGCCGATGCAGGCCGCAATCCCCGGATAGGCATAGAACGCGCCGTGCGGCATCGCGCAGGTTATGCCGCGCATGGCGCGCAGCGCGGAGACAACCAGGTTGCGCCGGCGCCGGTAGGTCACCCGCATCACCTGGACCAGCTCGGCGCCGCCCTCCAGCGCCGCCACCGCGGCAGCCTGGCTGATCGTGCTCGCACCGGACGTGGCGTTGCTCTGGATGGTGGTCATGGCGCGTATCAGCGGCGCCGGGCCGCCGCCATAGCCGATGCGCCAGCCGGTCATGGCGTAGCTCTTCGACACCCCACCGATGGTGAGGATGCGGTCGCGCAGGTGCGGCGCCACCGCGGCCAGCGAGGCGTGCGCCGGGCCGTCATAGATCAGGTGCTCGTAGATCTCGTCGCACAGCACCCATATCTCGGGATGGCGCTCCAGCACGGAAGCGTAGGCCCTCAGCTGCTCGTGCGAGCAGGTCGCGCCGGTCGGGTTGTTCGGAAAATTCAGGATCACCCACTTTGTTCGCGGCGTGATCGCAGCTTCCAGCGCCTCGGGGGTCAGGCTGAAATCCAGTGCCTCAGGGCATTCCGGGTGCACCGGAACGCCACCGAGCAGCTGCGTGATGACCGGGTAGCTGGCCCAGTACGGCGCCGGGATCACCACCTCGTCGCCCGGCTCGAGCGTCGCCATCAGGGCATTGAACAGGATCTGCTTGCCGCCGTTGCCGACCATGACCTCGCTGTCGGTGAATTCGAGGCCGTTCTCGCGCGCGAACTTGCCGCGCACCGCCGCCTTCAGCGCCGCGGTGCCGTCGATCGGCGGATACTTGGTATGGCCCGCCAGCGCCGCGTCGTGGGCGGCGTCGATGGCGTCCGGCGGCGTCGCGAAATCCGGCTCGCCGAGCGCCAGCGAGATCACCCGGTAGCCGTTCGCCCGCAACGCCCGCGCGCGGATCGACATGCCGATCGTCGCCGGCATCTGCAGGGTGGCGAGCCGCGAGGCGAGTGCCGGCATGCCGGGTTGCCTACTCCAGTCCGGAACAGAAGCGCTGGATGCGCGTGCATGCCTCGCGCAGGCTGTCGGTGTCGGTGGCGTAGCTGACCCGGAAATGGCCCGGGAACATGAAGGCGGCGCCGTGCACGGTGGCAACGCCCTCCTCCTCCAGCAGCGCGGTGACGAAGTCCGCGTCGTTGCCGATCGTGGCACCCGCACGGCTGGTCTTGCCGATGCAGCCCTGCATCGAGGGATACACGTAGAACGCACCCTCCGGCTTGTGGCAGGTGATCCCGGCCGCCCGGTTCAGCATGTCGACCACGAGGTCGCGCCGCTCCTGGTAGGTCGCGACCATGCCGCCGATGAAATCCTGCGGCCCGCTCAGCGCCTCCAGCGCCGCCGCCTGGCTGATCGAGCTGGTGTTCGACGTCGACTGGCTCTGCAGCTTGTCCATCGCGCGGATCAGCGTCACCGGCGCGCCGGCATAGCCGATGCGCCAGCCTGTCATCGCATACGCCTTCGAGCAGCCGTTCATGGTCACCGTGCGGTCGCGCAGCCGCGGCTCGACCTGCACGATGGTGGCCGGCCTGAAATCGCCATAGACCAGCTTGTCGTAGATGTCGTCGGTGAAGATCCAGACGTCCGGATGGCGCAGCAGCACGTCGCAGATCGGCCGCAGCTCCTCGGCGGAATAGGCCGCGCCGGTCGGGTTGTTCGGGCTGTTCAGGAAGAACCACTTGGTGCGTGGCGTGATCGCCGCTTCCAGATCCTCGGCGCGCAGCTTGAAGCCGGAGTTCGGACCGCACGGGACGATCACCGGGGTGCCGTCAGCCAGCGCCACGATATCGGGGTACGACACCCAGCAGGGCGACGGGATGATCGCCTCGTCGCCGGCATCCAGCGTCGCCACCATGGCGTTGTAGATGACCTGCTTGCCGCCGGTGGAGACGATGATCTCCTCGGGCCTGTAGTCGAGCCCGGAGTCGATGCGGAAGCGCTCGGCGATCGCCCGCTTCAGCGCCGGCGTGCCGGAGACATCGGTATACTTGGTCTGGCCCTGCTCGATCGCACGGATAGCCGCCTGCTTGACGTTCTCGGGGGTATCGAAGTCCGGCTCGCCGGCGGACAGGCTGATGATGTCGCGGCCGGCTGCCTTCAGCGCCCGCGCCTTGCTGGAGATCGCGATGGTCTGGCTCGGGCTGATCTTGTTGAGGCGGGCGGCGATGAGATCCATGGATCCGGTCCGGTGCTGCGGCTGGAGCACCCTACGCTAGATCATAACAGCCGGCGGCGAAACCGGATCGGCCCTTGCATGGAGTTGCACGGTTCTGCATGATGATGCCGGTTTGCCGGGGGATTTGTGGTGGTCGAGACGACATGGTCGATGCCGGACGAGCGTCAGCGGCACATTCTGGAACACCTATCCCGCTCGGGGCGGGTCATGGCGATCGATCTGGCCCGCAGGTTCGGAGTTTCCGAGGACACCGCACGGCGAGACCTGCGCGACCTCGCCGCCGCCGGGCTGTGCCGCCGCGTCTACGGCGGCGCGTTGCCGCTCTCCCCCGCCACCGGCACGCTGCGCCAGCGTGAAACTGAGCAGGTCTCGCGCAAGGCGGCACTCGGCCAGGCGGCTGCCGACCTGCTGGCAAAGGTGATCCAGCCGCATCAGGTGCTGTTCCTCGATGCCGGATCCACCAATGTCGCGGTGGCGCGGGCGCTGTCGCAGGAACTCCGGATCACCGTGGTGGCGCACGCGCCGCGGGTGGCCGCCGCCCTGGCCGACGCTGCCGGCATCGAGCTGGTCATGATCGGCGGACGCGTGGATCCCCGATCCGGCGCGGCGCTCGGCATCCGGGCGCTGCGGGACCTCGCGGCGATCCGCATCGACGTCGCGCTGCTCGGCGCCTGTGCGATCGATGCGGCCGCCGGTCTGGCCGCCTTCCACCTCGAGGATGCCGAATTCAAGCGCGCCGCGGCGCAGGATGCGGCGATGGTGCTGAGCACGGCGACCAGCGGGAAACTCGGCACCGGTGCGCCGTTCGCCGTCCTGCCGGCCAGCCGTCTCGCGCATCTCGTCGTCGAGGCGGATGCTCCCGCAACGCTGCTCGAGCCGTTCGTGGCGCTCGGCATCGCGATCCATCGCGCCGGCGCCGCCACATGACCCGCATCGCCGACGCGGCCCTGCGCCGTCATCCCGCCGGTGCCGAGCAGCGCGCCACCAGGCTGGTCTTCTTCGTCACCGGCTTCGCGAGCGCAGCCTGGGCGGCGCTGGTGCCGTTCGCCAAGGCGCGTGCCGGGCTCACCGACGGCACCCTCGGCCTGCTGCTGCTCTGCCTGGGCATCGGCTCGATCGTCACCATGCCACTGTCCGGCGCCGCCACCGCGCGGTTCGGCTGCCGCCGGGTGATCGTCGCCACCGGTATCGCCGCCCTGCTCGCCCTGCCGCTGCTTGCCACGATCTCGTCGCTCTGGGTTCTGGTGCCGGCCCTGATGCTGTTCGGCGCCGGCATCGGCGGCCTGGACGTCGCGATGAACATCCAGGCCATCATCGTCGAGCGCGCCAGCGGACGGTCGATGATGTCCGGCTTCCACGGCCTGTTCAGTCTCGGCGGCATGGCCGGCGCCGGCGGCATGGCGCTGCTGCTGACCGTCGGCCTGGCGCCGCTGCAGGCGACGTTGGCGGTATCGCTGGTCATGGCCGCGGCCCTGGCGCTGTCCGCCTCCAGCCTGCTGCCGTACGGCGCCCGTAGCGACGGTCCGGCCTTCGCCCTGCCGCACGGCATCGTGCTGTTCATCGGGCTGCTCTGCTTCGTGCTGTTCCTGGCGGAGGGCGCGGTGCTCGACTGGAGTGCCGTGTTCCTCACCGCGATCGACCATATCGCCCGCGCCCGTGCCGGGCTCGGCTACGCCGCCTTCGCAGCGACGATGACCATCGGACGGCTCTCGGGCGATCGCATCGTGGATGCGCTGGGACCCCGGCGGGTGGTGCTGGTCGGCGGCCTGTGCGCGGCGAGCGGCTTCCTGCTCGCCGTCCTGGCATCGTCCTGGCCGGTCGGCCTGCTCGGTTTCGCGCTGATCGGGGTAGGCTGCGCCAACATCGTGCCGGTGCTGTTCAGCGCGGTCGGCCGGCAGACCGTCATGCCGGAACCGGTCGCGGTGCCGGCGATCACCACCCTTGGCTATGCCGGGATCCTCGTCGGGCCCGCCGGGATCGGCCTGGTCGCGCATGTGGGCAGCCTGCCGGTGGCGTTCCTGGTCCTGGCCCTGATGCTGGTCGCCGTCTCGCTCTGCGGCCGCCTGCTCTGACGACGGGCTCAGGCGCCGAAGTCGGTCGAGCGGGACAGCGTCTCCCATTGCCGGATCTCGGCTGCCATCTGCTCCAGCTTCTGCGCCACGACCTGCAACGCATCCGCGCCGAGGAACAACCTGGTCGGCGGGTTCGCGCATTGCACCAGCTGCAGCAGGACCTGCGCCGCCCTGTCGGGATCGCCCGGCTGGTTGCCGCTCTTGGCCTGCCGCGCCGCCCGGATCGGGTCCATCACCGCGTCGTAGGCGGCAATGCTGCGCCCGGTGCGATCCATCGAGCGACCGGCCCAGTCGGTGCGGAACTGCCCGGGTGCGAGTGCCGTGACATGGATGCCGAAGCTGGCGACTTCCTTGCCGAGCGCCTCCGAGATGCCCTCGAGCGCGAACTTGCTGCCGCAGTAGAAACTGATCCCCGGCATGGTGATGAAGCCGCCCATCGAGGTGACGTTGAAGATATGGCCGCGACGACGCTCGCGCATGCCGGGCAGCACGGCCTGCATCATCGCGACCGGGCCGAACACGTTGGCGGCGAATTGTCGTTGCAGGTCGTCGATCGACGACTCCTCCAGGATCCCTTCGTGCCCGTAGCCGGCATTGTTGACCAGGACATCGATCGGGCCCGCCTCACCTTCGGCTTGGCGGACGGCTTCCGCGACCGATGCGTAGTGGGTGACGTCGAGCAGGAGCGGGAACGCGCGCGCCGTCGCACCGAAGGCGAGCGCATCCTCGGGGCGGCGTACCGTGCCGATGACGCGATGGCCTGCCGCCAGTGCGCCGTCGGCAAAGGCTCGGCCGAGGCCGGAGCTGACGCCGGTTATGAGGAAGGTCCTGGTATCCGTCATCGCGCTGTCCTAAGCATGTTGTCCTTATTCTATATCATGATATAAAGTCTGATGACCAGGGGCGAGGTCCACCAACTTCCGAAAACCCACACGCGCGAACGGATCCTGGACGCGGCCGAGCGCCTGCTCGCCCAGGGCGACGCCGCATTCTCGATGCGGGCGCTCGCGGACGAAGCCGGGCTCAGTTTCGCAACCCCTTTCAACCAATACGGTAGCAAGGGTGCGATCATGCTGGCGTTGTCGGCGCGTCGCATCGAGCTCATGCATGCGCGCCTCGGCGGGACTGCGCTGCCGGTGGATGCAGTCGACCGCATCCTGATGGCGGCCGATGTCGCGGCATCGGTCATGTGCGCGGACCCGACCGTGAACCGGGCCGTCATGGCAGCGATCGGCGCCCCGATCGACACTCCGGGCAATGTCTCGTCGCGCTCGAGCGCATTCTGGGCCGAGGCACTCGGCGCCGGGACCGGGCTTTCCGATACCGCGCTGGCGCTGGCGGTACTGCCCGATCAGCTCGCCGTCATGTTCCGCGGCGTGCTGTCGTTCTGGACCGCCGGAGAGATTGCCGACCGCATGCTGGTCCCGCGCGCCCGCGACGCGGCCGCGATCGCACTGCTGGGCTTCACCCGACACGCCGATCGGACGGCGCTCATGCAGATCCTGAGCACCGGCGGGCACCCTATGGGGTCTGACCTCGGACGGTAACGTAACAGGAGACAGGTTCGGAAACATCGACCCGGCTTCCGGGCATTAATCATCCTTTGACGGTCGATCTCTGCAAACCCTCGACCGGATGCATGCGCGCGAAGTTCGACGATGGCTCCGAGAGCTATACCGGCATTCGAGATCGATTCAGAACGTGACGATCGTCCGAGCTCCCACGACCAGCTCATTGCTGATCCGCCGTCCTGGTCGCAGCGGATCGGCGATGCCGCCGCCGGGTGTGAATACGTATTGCAGGTCAGGCTGCATGCTCCACCACGCAACGATCTGTGCCTGGTAGGTGAGCTCGATGAAGCTTTCGCTTGAGCGTATGGGAAGTGCCAGCCCGGAAGCGGCAATCCTGTCCTGGTCGAGAGCCGAGACGGCGTGGCTGATACGCACCAACCCATAGCCTAGTCCGACCGTGTCGTTGTCGCGGCCGTGCAGCGGGGACTTGAGCGTGATCCCGGTATTGAGGGTGAAGTCTGCGAGGTTGCGGTCGCCCGGGCCACCCATGAGCCGGGCAAAGATGCCCACCGCGCGTGCACCTTGCGGATCGGGCCGCCAGATCGTCTGGTCCATGACGCCGTATATGCCGAAGTTGCCGCTTCGGCGGTGCGGTCGCCCGACGCTGGCCGGATCGCCGAGCGACAGACCGTCTTCGTCGAAGCGCTGATCGAGGTAATCGCCGGTATCGACGTAGGCACCGAGCTTGTAGACGCCAGGCAGCCCGGGTGGCGGCAGTTGCGTGACCGGCTCGGCCGGTGGTGGCGCGCCGGTTTGCGGCACTCCCGCCGATGGCAGGTTGAAGGCGTACTGGACCTCGGCGATGAGCAGGGCACCGGTGCCGGTATTGAACCTGGTTCCGGACTGCGCTGCACCTCGCAGCTGGCTGTCGTCGTCTATCGGGCCGCCGGGAGCATTGTCGTCGAATACGCCCAGGAGCAGCGCAACGTTGTCGGCCGGCTGGGCGCGCAGCCGGATGCCGAGCGAGGAGAGTGGATAGGCCGGACCGCCCGCATAGAGGTCGAGGGAGGGAAGTGCCGGCCAGCCCATCACCGTGTTGGTGAAGAGGCTTGAGCCCTGGCTGGTGATGAATTCCAGGTCGACGCTCTGCTGGCCGAGCTTCAGGTCGAGTTTCCCGCCCATGAATGTCTGCTGGAACCAGGCTTCCCACAATCGTGTCGACCGGTAGGCCTCGATGCCGGTGGCGGACTGGAGCGTGTAGAGGTTGTCGCTGCTCAGGTTGCGGCCGTGGATCTGCAGCGCGCTGAGGTTGAAGCTGCCGCCAGCCCAGCCGAACGCACTCGATGTGTCGAGACCGACGCTCAAGACCGTCAGTCCGTCATAGTCGGTTCCGCGACGTGTGCCACCGGTGGCGTTGCCGAACACCTCGTCGGTCTCGTTCAGTCCGAGGGCGATCCCGTAGCGGCCAAGAACCGAACGCAGGCCACCCATGTTTCCCAGCAGGTTCGGCCGCTGCCAGATCCCGGTCGGTGCCTCGGCGGACGGGGCGGGTGGCGGGGTCGCGACACCTGTCTGGCCAGGGACGCGACTGCCTGTCACGGCGGGCGTGGTCGGGATCGGCTGCCCGTCTATCGGCGCCGGAGCCTGTGCCATGGCGCCCCGGGACAGCAGGTCGATCGAGCCGATGGCAAAGGCAATCGCCACGAGTGTCCATTGCCGGCGCGACGACCGGTGGCAATGATGCCGTGCTGGCTGGCGATGTCGCACATGCGGTCTCCTGGATGGGGGGCTCGCGGGACTTGCAAGCAGGCGGCGCTCAGGCAGCCCGGACCGAGGTCAGGAAGCTCTTCACCTCCGAAGACAGCGTCTCCGCCTGACGCGACAGTCCGCCGGCGGCGTCGAGCACCTGTCCGGCCGAGGTGCCGGTCTCGTTGGCTGCACGGCTGACCCCGGCAATGTTGTCGGTCACCGTGCGTGTGCTGACGGCAGTATCCTGCACGTTGCGTGCGATCTCACTCGTCGCAGCGCCCTGCTGCTCGACGGCGGCCGCGATCGAGGTGGTGATCGAGCCTACCTCCTCGATCAGGCTCGCCACCTCCTTGATCGCGACCACCGCGCTCTGCGTCGCGTGCTGGATCCCGGCAATCTGTCCACCGATGTCGCCGGTTGCCTTGCTGGTCTGTTGCGCCAGGCTCTTGACCTCGGATGCGACTACCGCAAAGCCCTTGCCGGCATCTCCTGCCCGGGCGGCTTCGATGGTGGCGTTCAGCGCCAGCAGATTGGTCTGGCTGGCGATGTTGTTGATCAGTTCCACGACCTGACCGATCTGGGTTGCAGATCGTGCGAGTGCTTGCACGGTGGCGTCGGTCTGCCGGATGCTGTGGACGACCTTCGCCGTCAGCGCGGCTGATGACGAAACTTGGCGGTTGATCTCGGTGATCGAGGAGGCGAGTTCTTCCGATGCTGCCGCCACGGTCTGCACTCCGGTGTTCGAGTGCTGCGCCGCCCGGGCTACCGCGGTCGCCTGCTGATCGGTCAGGTCGGCATTGCCGGTCATCGAGCGCGCAGTCGCCTCCATCTCTGTCGAAGCCGTTGCGAGGGATGCCACGGTGCTGCCGATCTGCCGCTCGAACACGCCGATCAGGCTCTCGATGCGCACAGTCCGCTGCGCCATGATCTGGCGCATGAGTTCCTGCTCCGATGCGGCAGCTTCAGCCTTGATGATGCCGTCCTTGAAGGACTGGACGGCTTCGGCCATCTGGCCGACTTCGTCGGTACGACCGCGTGCCGGGACGTCCACCGCCGTGTCGTGCAACGCCAGCTTGCGCATCGTGATTGTCATCGACCTGATGGGCGATGCGATGGAACGGATGAGGAAGATGCCGACCAAGACCGCGACCAGCACGCCAAGAGCGCAGAATGCGATTACGAATCTCTTGGCGGCTGCATCCGCAGTTGCTCCCTTGGCAGCGGCTGCGGATGCCTGGCCTATGTTGAGTTCGACGTCCTGCTTCATCAGGACATCGATCCTGCCTGCTATCGGATCCAGACTGTCAGTCAGGTAGGCCTTCGCATCGCTGCTTTTTCCAGACAGCAGGAACTTGTGCAGCTCACCGACGCCGGTCGTATATTCCTTGTATCTTGCAACGATCCCGTCATGGATTTCCATTTCCCTGCCGGGATCGATCGAGGCTCCGTATTGCGCATCATTGTCGGCGAAATCCTTGAATGCGCCGGCATAGGCTGCTTCGTTGGCTTGCAGAGCCGCCTGGTTGTCGATTGCCAGTATGATACGGCTCACGCTGCCCTGCTGGGCCGTAAAAGCCTGGCGCATGTTTCCCAGGTCGACGAGACTGGGCGTCAAGTTGGACGCGAAATAAACAACCGAGCTGTTGAGCGTGTTGAGTTGTTGCAGCGCAGTCGCACACAACAGAAACATCACACCAAGAATGATCATGAACGAAGCTATGATCTTGGTGCGGATGAGTAGGTTCGCAACACGCGCTCTGACAGACATGATGATCCTACGCGTGCGTATGGACGCCCTCGGCGACAGGAGTCCTTGTCACCTACACGTACGGCAGAACTCTTAAGGATCCTTTAAGGGGCTGACCCGCATCGACCTGGCAGGGACACCTGCCTGAGCGGGCATCCTGTCCTCGCCGGACGACGTGACAGCAGAGCCGGGCACACCATCACGATCCCTCACGTCCGCCGGACGCGCGATCATCGCGTTCGGCAAGTCGATCGTGTCCGTGAGATACGCCGCTGGCGGCCTCTGCGGGCGCCTGGTCCCAGTGCAGGTCAAGCCCTGCTTCCCGGTGTCCACGCAGGCACGGGAGGATCCCGGTTGCTGGATCACGTTACCACCTGCGAGTGGGCGCCTCGCCTTGCTCTGAGTCTGGGCGAAGGTTGCTGCGCCGGATCTCGGGTGCGCACCGCCCCGACAGGTAGGCTAGCCGATCGCGAAGAGGTTGTACCCCCAACCCGGCAGGTCCAGGTAGAGCCCCTCGCCGGCAAGCGCGCCGCCGTCGCGGGCATAATGTTCCGGGCCGAGCCGATCCGATAGCGACACCAGCTGCCCGGCCAGCCGCGGATGCGACAGCCGGACCCGGCACTGCCCGCGGCTGTCGCCATAGTTCACCACGCAAAGCAGACGCGGCCCGCTTTCGTCCGACCAGATCGCTGCGGTGAAGGCGCGGTGGCTCGGATTGCCGTCCCACGCAGGGTCTGCCGCGACCGGCTGGTAGCTGCCGTTCCGCAGCACCGGATCGCGCAGCACCGACAGCAGGTCGAGGTAGAACTCGTGCACGGCGATGTCGATGTCCTCGACCGGGCCGCGATTGAGATGGATCGGGATATGCACCCGCGCCCCTTCGAGCTGACCCTGGTGCAGCAGGCGCAGCCCCGGAGCGGCGAAGCTCAGCACCGCGGCGGCCTTGTGACGCGGCAGCGGCAGCGTGCTGGCCGCGCGCGGCTCGTCATGATTTTCGAGGAACCGGGCGAGGTGTCCCTGCCAGTCCGGATCGGCGGCGAGCAGGTCACGAACCAGCGGACCGTCGCCTGCCACCAGGGCGTCATACAGCGACTTGTCGTACGCGAAGTCGAAGCCCTGCTCGATCATTTCCCGATCGCGGCCCCAATAGACCTCAGCCATCAGGCAGAAGCCGGGATGCCGCGCCCGCAGGCGCGGGATGATGTCAGGCCAGAAGCCGGCGACCGGCCGGCCCCGCAGGCTGTCGCTCCAGGTCTGTCGGAACACCTCCGGCAGCAGCAGCATGGCCATGTCGCAGCGCAGTCCATCGCAGCGGCCGGCGAGATCGAGCAGCACCTCGCCCATCGCCGACCGGGTCTCCGGGTTGGCATAGTCGAGCTGGACGGTGTCGACCCAACCGGGGAAATACGGATCGCGGCCGTGGGCGAGCACGATCGATCCCGCATCACCCGCCTCGCCGATGCGCAGCCAGTCCTGCGGATGCGAGGCGAGATCCGCCTCGGTGCCATGCATGAACAGCGACGGCCGCGAGGCCACCCATTCATGGTCGGGCGCCAGGTGGTTTGGAACGAAGTCCAGCATCAGGCGCAGGCCGGCTGCGTTCACCCGCCGGCGCAGCCGCTCCAGCGCCTCGTTGCCGCCGAACGCCGCGTCGGCGCGGTAGTCGGAGATCGCGTAGGGGGAGCCGCTGATATCCTCGGGGCGGAGGTCGGCCAGCGCATGCCGGTAGCTGTCCTGCCAGGCCGGGTTGCTGCGCGAGATCGCCCGGCCGGCGGCGCCGGTCTGCCAGACGCCGAGGAACCACACCCAGTCGAAGCCGAGCTCGGCGACGCCGTGCAACGCGGCGTCGGGTATGTCGTCCAGGCTGGCCTGGCGGCCGAAGCGGGCGCTGATGCCGGCCAGCAGGACCCTGGTGTTGATCTGGTATAGCACGGGATGGCGCGGCGCCGCCGGCAGGGCAATGGGGTCTGGACCTGGCAAGACATGCTCCGTTCGCGATCGTGTCCCGACGCCGGTGCGGCCGCATCCACGCGGCCGGCCCCGCCGGCGTCAGGGGAACCCCGCCAGCGCACGCACGTGCGCCGCGGTCATGCCGTCCGCACGCATGGCCCGCAAGGTGGGGGCGCCATCGCGCTTGGCCAGCCGCCTTCCGTCCCGGTCCAGCAGCAGATGATGGTGCGACCAGGCCGGTGGCGTCCACCCCATCAGCGCCTGCAGCAGCCGATGCACGTCGGTGGCCGGCAGCAGGTCCTCGCCGCGCACCACCAGGGTCACCCCCTGCAGCCAGTCGTCGTGGGTGACGCAGAGATGGTAGCTGGCCGGCACGTCGCGCCGGGCCAGCACCACATCGCCGAAGCGCTCGGGATGGCACTGCCGGTCGCGCCCGGTATCGGCATCCCGGGCCAGCAGCGCCCGCTCCGTGCAGGCAAGGCCGGCGAGCGCCGACCGCATGTCCAGCCGCAGCACGAACGGCTCGCCCGCTGCGGAGCGTCGCCGGCGCAACTCCGGATCCAGCCGTCGGCAGGTGCCGGGATAGAGCGGCACATGGTCGGGGGAGACGTGCGGGGCAGCGACCGACAGGGCGGTCTCGCGCGCGATCGCCGCGCGGCTGCAGAAGCACTCGTAGAGCAGGCCGCGCCGATGCAGGTTGCCGAGCACGCAGCGGTAGTCGTCCAGATGCCCGGACTGCACCCGTACCTCACCATCCCAGTCGAGGCCGAGCCAGCCGAGGTCCTCCAGGATGGCCTGCGCATAGCCGGGCCGGCATCGCTGCGGGTCGATATCCTCGAGTCGCAGCAGGAACCGGCCACCGGCGGTGCGAGCCGCGTGCCAGCCGGCGAGCGCGGAGGCGGCATGGCCCAGATGCAGCAATCCGGTCGGACTGGGCGCAAAGCGGGTCACCAATCCGGGCCCGAGGCCGGGAATGTTGCTGTTCGGGGACAAGATGGTCACGGACTATGCAGCCTGCTTGCCTGCTCAATGAGCGTCTGCAATAGATTAGCCAGGTAATCGACGGCGCAGCGTGATCGCCCGTGCGACTGAACGCCATGCTGCCAGCCGCGATCCGGGAAAGGATTCGCTTTGCTTCATGGCGGCCAGCACTATCCGGCTCTGGTCCTGAATGCGGACTTCCGGCCGCTCTCGTATTTCCCGCTGTCGCTCTGGTCCTGGCAGGATGCGGTCAAGGCGGTCTTCCTAGATCGTGTCTCGGTGCTGAACGAATACGACACCGTGGTGCATTCGCCGAGCCAGGCAATCCGGTTGCCCAGCGTGATCGCCCTGAAGGACTACATCCCGACCGCCCGGCGACCGGCCTTCACCCGCTTCAACGTGTTCCTGCGCGACAACTTCTCGTGCCAGTACTGTCTCGACCGGCTGCCGACGCACGACCTCACCTTCGACCACGTGATCCCGCGCAGCCGGGGTGGCCGGACCACCTGGGAGAACGTCGTCACCGCCTGCGGCACCTGCAACCTGCTCAAGGGTTCGAGGCTGCCGCGCGAGTGCCGGATGTTTCCGCGCCGCACGCCGGCACAGCCGACAACCTGGGAACTGCAGGATAACGGCCGGGCCTTTCCACCGAACTACCTGCATGAGAGCTGGCGAGACTATCTCTACTGGGACAGCGTGCTGGAAAGCTGAGCCGGGCGACCCGGCACCGGACGCGATCCCGGCCGGGTCGGCCGGCGCCGGGACGGGATCGGATCGTGCAATGTTCGTCGTCTACGGTCTGCTGGGCTACTGCGCGCTCATGCTGCTCGTATGCTGCGTGATCCTGCGCCGGACGGCGTCACGGCGCCCCGCGGCGGCAGCCGGACCGTCGCACCAGGAAGCGCGGCGGCTGCTGCACGGCTGCTCGATCCGAGGCTGGCCGATCAGGTTCTACCGTTCTCCCCTGCCGCCGCCGGACTACCCTTGGGTCGTGCTGCGCGACCTGTTTGCACTGGCAACGGACGGCGCGGGCTACTCGGTCGCGTCGGAATGGATCTACGCGTCGCGGCCGGAGAGTGCGCAGGCCATCCGGACCGAACGCGGCGTCGAGATGCTGCTCTGCTTCGAAGCGGCCAGCGCGCTGCTCGCTACCCTGGGGGCGCAGGCGCATCTGCTCGCCTTCCAGGAGGCCATGGCGGAGGCCTACGTGCTGCAGTCCGACGGCTTGAGCCGCGAGCAGTTCCTCGCTCTCTGCAAGGCAGCGTCCGCGCGATGACAGCGATTCAGGCAAGGGTGCCGGTCGCCGGGCCTGGCTTCAGGCGCTCCGCGGCATCGGCCGCGCGAACAGCCGGCCGAACATGGTCAGCAACTGCATGTCGAGCTTGCCGGTCATGCCGCGCATGATCTGGAACGCCTCGGCATCGGTCATCGGCGACTTGTAGGCCCGGCGTTCGATCAAGGCCGCGAAGATGTCGCAGATCGTCGCGATCCGCACCGGATCCGAGATCCCCCTCCCCGACAGCCCGTCGGGATAGCCACTGCCATCGAGATGTTCGTGATGGTGGCGCACCACGTCCAGGGTCATCTCCCCATGACCGCCCTGGGCGCGCAGCAGGTCGTCCCCAAGACAGGCATGGCTGCGCATCAGCGCCGCCTGTGTCGCATCGAGCGGGCCAGGCTTGTTCAGGATGTCGAGCGGGATGAAGGCCTTGCCGATGTCATGCATCAGCGCGGCCCGGGTCAGGCGGTCGCAATCGCCATGGCTGAAGCCGAGCGACATCGCGAAGGCCGCGACGAAGCCGGCGACCATCATGCAGTGCCGGTAGGTCTGATCGTCGACTTCCGACACCAGGCGCATCCAGGCCGAGATGCCGACCGTGCCGATGCCCTGCAGCATGCTCCCGGACGCCTCAGCGATCGCCGGAGTGCTGATCCGGCCGCCCTGCTTGGCGCTCGACAGCATGTCGGCGACGGCGACCCCGACATCGGTCACGGCAACGGCAAGCTGACGTTCAAGCTCCGGTGGCTGCAGGCCGGGGTGGGTTTCGCCCGGCTGCAGCATGCCGCGCACCGCCGCCACTAGGGCACCCGAGGTACTGCCGGTCGCGAGCACCGCCGAGGCGCCGAGCGCCCAGGCCTGCACCTCGTCGCGCGGCGAGGTTCTGGTGACCAGGCAGAGGATCGGCGTCTTCAGCAGGCGGAACGGGTCCAGCAAGCCTCTCAGGCCGCGCACGATGTCGACGCCGCGCGGGACGACGTCGCTGACGATGACGGACACCCCGTCGCCATGCGCCAGCATGTGACGGATCGCATCGTCCCGGGGGTCGGTCAGGCAGAGCGTCTGCACCGGCTGCAGCAGGGCGAGGCTGCGGCGCACGGGCTGCACGGCCTCGGGATCGCTGGTGACAAGAAGGATGCTCTGCGCCTGCGCCACGTCCGATCGCCCTGATTTCCAGCCCAGGCGCAGTGTGCCGCACAAAACTTAACCAAGTGCTTCGCAGGCCGGCTCAGGTCCCCAGCAGATGCAGGAACCCACGCAGCTTGCCGAGAAACATGTCGGGATGCGCCAGTTGTGCATCGTCTGTGCTCGCGATATTGCGACGCAAGGCTGCCTGGCCGCGCCGCGCCACCGCGTCGAGTGCTGTGGAGAGCCCTGGCTCGGCGAGGATGGCGGCCGCGATCTCGCTCCGATCGAGCCGGTAGACCTTCATGGCGGTGAGCGCCGTCGCCGATGCCGAGAAGGGCGCCCCGGTGATCACGCCGATCGCCCCGAGACTTTCGCCCGGGCTCATCCGGTAGACCACGTGCGGTCCGTTCGGACCCTCGATGGTGATCTCGGCCACGCCGGACGCGATCATGAACATCGCTTCCGGCGGGTCGCCCTGGTGGATGAGACGGTTGCCTTCCGGCAGCCAGAGCGGGGTGAACCGCGCCGCCAGCAGGTCGCGCTGCTTGGGCGACAGGTCACCGAACATGTCGGAGCGCGCCAGCAGCTGATCCAGGGCCGGCACCGTCACCGGTGGCGGCGTGGCGGCGCCGACCAGGGCGAGGGCTATGCCGGCATGATGCAGATGGCGGTGGATCTGGGCGAGCAGCTCGGTGCGTGCGGCGGCCAGGCCCTCGCTGCTGTCGACCGAGAAGCTGATCTCGTAGATGGCGCCGTCCCCCTGGAGCCCCGTGCAGGACACCCCCGGCGGCGGGTTGGCGCGCAGCAGCCGGCAGGCGCGGATTGCCGAAAGCAGGGCGGTCTGGCATTGCTCCGGCACGGCATTGGCGTCCAGCCGGACCTCGACGCTGTCGCCGCGCATCGGGGTCGGCGCACTGCGGTTCACCAGCCGGGCCTTGGCGATGATGCTGTTCGGGATGACGGCGATGTTGCTCTGGCCGGTGGCGATCTGCGTCGAGCGCCAGTTGACCTGAACCACGTGGCCCTCGATCCCGCCCTCGACCCAGAGCAGGTCGCCGGCCTTGTACGGCCTCTCCAGCCCGACCGCGATGCCGGAGAACACGTCGGACAGGGTGCTCTGCAAGGCGAGGCCGAGCACGATGGCGATCACGCCGGAGGTTGCCAAGAGGCCGCGGATCGGCACCTCGAAGGCGAAGTTCACGATCGCCAGGATGATCGCGACGGTGATCGCGCCGGCCAGCAGGTCGGAGACGATGCGGGTCTCGCGCGGCCGGCCCTCGAGCACCACCAGCAGGCGGGCCAGGCCGACCGCGATGCGCGCCACGATCAGCCACCACCCGGCTTCGACGATCTGCTGCCAGAACCGCCCGGCCGAATGCGCCTCGCGGTAGTGCGGCTGCAGCGGCGAGCCGAGCACCCTCCCGATCAGCACGGTGAGCACGGTGAAGGCGGTGAGCTGCCAGCCGACACGCAGCCAAAGCGGCCAGCGCAGCCCGGCGAGGTGAGCGAGGCGCGGCACCAGCGCCGTCAGCAGCAGGACCACGGTCGAGAGCAGCAGGGGCAACAGGGCCTCAGTCACGTCGGTGTCGTCCCTACCCTCGCCGGCGACCGAGCATTCCATGAAGCCGGGACGGAGGCCAGACCGGCGACGGCGGTACCGCGGCATGGCGCAACGGGGTTTCCCGGCCGGCGTTGTGGCATGCCGGGGTTGTGGCATGATCGTCAGGAACAGGGAGGACAGTGTCATGCAGGCGGTCTGGAACGGGCAGGTCATCGCGGAGAGCGAGGACATCGTCAGTGTCGAGGGCAACGCGTATTTCCCGCGCAGCGCGGTCCGGGCGGACGTGCTGGCGCCGAGTTCGCATACCAGCGTATGCCCATGGAAGGGCACCGCGCGGTACTTCTCGCTCGAGGTGAATGGCAAGCGCAACGAGAACGCCGCCTGGTACTACGACGAGCCGAAGACGGCGGCGGCCGAGATCAAGGACAGGGTGGCGTTCTGGAAGGGCGTGCAGGTCAAGCCGTGAACGATGCTTGACCGCCTGCAGCCCGGCCCGCGCAGCCACGACGCCGTGGCGCGGGCGGCCGCCTTCACCGAAGTCCTCGATGCCGGACAGGATCGCTTCATGGCCGGCGAGCGCCGGCGCTCGAGGCGGATCGCGCTCTATGCGATGATCGGCGCCCTGGTGGTGGTAGGCATCGGGGTATGGGGCTTCGGCGTGGAGACCAACACCCGCCTGGCGCCGATCCACTGGCAGAAGCTGGCCCCCTCCATTCAGGTGACGATCAGTCGGCACTGAGCCTGGGCGCGAAGCCGGCTCAGTGCGCGACGAGGCTTTCCAGCACGTCGTGGGCGGCGGCCTTCACGCCGGCGAAGACCGCATCCTCGGATGGCAGGGCGAGGCCGAGCACGGTGGCGATCTGGTGGAAGGCCAGCACCGAACCCACGATCAGCGGGCTGCCGGTCTCGAGCGCGTCGGCGGTGGCCTGCAGGCGGGTAATGGCTGCGGCCACGTTGGCGTCGGCGGTGACCAGGCTCTTCTGGATGGTGAGCGACACCGGCGTCAGCTTGCCGGCGAAGGCAATGCCGATCAGGCCGGGCAACGAAGTAAGCACCCCGCTCTCGATGATCGAGATGTTGGTCGCCGTTGATGCGGACATGGAAGTCTCCGGGTGCTGTTGACCGGTCCATCGTGCGCTGTCCCAGCGGCCACCCCGTAACAATTCTATAACCGTGCCTTGGATCGACGCCCGAAGCATGGCATTCCAGGATGCGATGCGGAGCGGAGAAACCTACGAGATGACAAGGCAGACGACGGCAACTGCCGTGTCCGTCGTCATCATCAACCACAATTACGGGGCTTTCCTCCGCGCCTCTATCGAGAGCGTTCTCGAGCAGTCGCACGTGGCCTCGGAACTTATCGTCGTCGACGACGGCTCCAGTGACAGCTCGGAAGATGTCCTCGCCTCCTACGGTGACCGCATAACGACGGTTCGCCAGGAGAATCTCGGCCATGTCAAAGCCTTCAACGCAGGCTTCGCGGCCAGCCGGGGCGATGTCGTGCTGTTCGTCGATGCCGACGACATGCTGTATCCCGACTGTCTTGCATCGGTACTGTCGGCCTGGCGCGACGGCCTGTCGAAGCTGCAATTCCGGCTCGATACCATCGATGCGGACGGCCGCGACCTGAACATGCCTTTCCCCGCCTACTCCTCGCTGCTGACCGCGAAGGAGATCCGTCGCCGTTCGGTCGCCAACGGCTATTATCCCTGGCCGGTGTCGACGGGGAATGCCTATGCGCGCGCCTACCTGCTTGCCGTCATGCCGGTGCCGCATCCGCGCATCTGGAAGGCGCCGGACGGCTACGTGAACAAGCTGGCACCGTTGTTCGGCGACGTGGCAACGTTGCCTAGGCAGCTCGGCGCCTACCGCGTGCATGGCGGCAATCTCTGGGCGTCATCGGCGAACAAGGTCAACCTTGCGGGATATACGCGCAACGTCCGCTATGACCGCGATCTGCACGAGGAGTTCGCCGCCGTCGCGGCACGCCAGGGGCTGCGGGTCGGCGCCTATGCGGACCGGCTGGTGCCGCAATGGATCAACGGCGGCCGAGTGCAGCAAGGCCGACAAGATGGTGACCGGGCTGTCGGTCGACATCGTGGCCCTCGGCGCCACCGGCACCACGCGGCGGCTGCTCTCGCAGGGCGGTAGCTGCGGGAGCCGCTGGGTGCCGCTCGCAGGCTCGGCACTGCCAAGGTTCAACCGGCTGCCGCTAGAAGGTCCGCTATTCGTTCAGCCGCCGCTGACCTAGCTGGGGCTCGCCGGGTACGTCGCTTTAGGCTCTTTCCTGGAGCGCAACGCGACAAGCCTGACGCCGTGGGCGGTGGGCGACAACTCGGCGGCTGCGTAGGCCGCCGGTGCGGATGCGCGAGCGCGCGCTGATAAGGCAGCCAACGCTCACAGCTTGATCCCGAAGTGTTATTAGGAACTTAAGGCTGCTACATTTCTGGCCGGTTTTGCGACTGTTTCGAACGTGAACGGCCGCTCTTGAACCGAGCTTGAACATCATCGCAGCTGAACGACGTCAGAGGCAGTTCCTACGCTATGCTGAATTTCCTCCAACCTGCTGAACTATACTTTTGCGGATCTACAAGTCACTGATACAGCAAGCACGTCTAGACCGTGATCGTCGTCTGGTGGATCAAAGCCTGGGAACCAGCAGCGGCAAAAAAACTCATCGTTTGCGTTCCGGCGCTATCCAGGGTCAAGGACCCACCTGTTATCGCCGCGCCGTTGTAACTGCTCGAGGT
>NZ_VCDI01000003.1:0-334279 GCF_005844085.1 Lichenicoccus roseus | reverse complement strand
CCTGCGCCAACCGTCGGAAGCGCCTGCGCCGGGTTGATGAAACTCATCGTTTGCGTTCCGGCGCTATCCAGGGTCAAGGACCCACCTGTTATCGCCGCGCCGTTGTAACTGCTCGAGGTAACATAGAGGTTCCTATCACCGACGCCGGGCGTATAGAGGTCGTTCAGGAAATCTACCGCAACGGTATGCTTGCCTGCTCCGAACGTGCCGTCGATATTCAGCAACTGCGTCTGGCCCGCTGCGTGGCTGGCGGTCACGGTCATCGTGCCGCCGACCTGCGTGCCGTCAACGCTGACGGTGAACTGCGCGTCACCCTGGAATGCGTCCTCCGACAGGTTAAGAGCCACGACATTGGGACCTGCGCCAACGGTGGAGAGGCCTGCAGGGAGTGACACCGCGGCTGGTTCGACCTCGACGATGAGGGGATGGTCAGTCACCGAAAGCACAACCGAAGAGACCTTGAAGCTGTCCGAGACTGTGTTGCCGGTCAGCGGATCCACGACCTTCACTTCCGACTGTATCCCTGCGAACTGAACAATGGTTGCACGCGGTGTCGCGGCGATAGGTGTACTCGTCTTTGCGTTCCAGATCTCAGGTTCCGCCCAAACTACTAGATCGAAGGCCCCGTTGGACTTCTCCATTAACAAGGTGTCGCCGGATGCAGGAAGGCCACTGATGGTGTATGCGAGGGCACCGGGCGTGAAAGTAGAGGCGGCAGAGCCGGTGTCGCTAAGCGTTGCCATCAGGTTGTGGATCGCGGTCGCCACCTCTTTCGGAGTGCCGTCGGCATTGAACAGGCCGAAATGGTCCTCGTTGTTAGTGTCCTTGGGATCGACCTGCTCATCCAACAACTCGTACAGGAAGGTCGCCTGGACGCCATCCTTGGTGGCGTCCATTAGCAGGTCAAGGTCATAGCGTGCTTGCACATCCACGGAGACGGAGCCAGAGATCATCGGGGCCGAGGTATAGTTGGTCTCGGTGATGACAGTCGGGTCGGAGGGTGTCGATGTAGTGGCTAGGCCAAGCGCATATTGTAACGTGGATGCCGGTGGCAGGCCGTTCTGATAGTAGACATGCATGTTGCCATCGGTGGCTGCAGCTGAGAGATTGCCCAACCCAGCATAGCCGGACGCGCCAACGCCGCCAAGCGTGAGACTGTAGACAGCATCTTTTGCTAGATCGGGAGTGGCCTCAACGGCCGCATATAGTGCGGACTGATAAGCTGCCGCGGCTCCGAGCGTGCTACTGCCGTTCCAGCTGAAGTCTGACGTCAAGTTGACCTCATTTGGACCCTCGACCGCCATAACGGCACTCGCGATTGGCGCGATCGCGGCCAGCTGACTCGTTAACAGACTGCTCGACGAGGTCGACGGCATCAGCACATCGAACTTAGCTCCGGACGCTGCCAGCGCTTCCATCTCGGGAAGTGTTTGGGCGGTCGGCACTCCGACGCGAAGATTGGTAATCCCCAGATAGGCAAGCGAGCGGGCGACGAGGGCCTCATTGCCGCCGGTCCCGCCGATCAATCCATAGGAGGTATTCCAGTAGTCAAGATGGACGTCGACTCCAAGGCTGGACTTGAAGGCAGCAGCCCTTATAGCTGGAGTAGCTGAAGCACTCAGCGTGAACGTGTTGGTTTGATCGTAGTAATAAGCTTTTTTGTCGCCGAGTTGGGAGACGTTGTCGTAGGAAAACCCGTCAAGATACAAATTCTGCTGTTGCGCAGGTGTTCCTGTGTAGGGATCGTTGAGATACGAGACGGCGACCACCGGTCTGGTTCCGAAGTTCCCGGTGAAGGTGAATGCCTGGACATCGTCTTGCGCGTTGATCGCGGCGACATCAAGAACGCCGCCTACGTTTACGCCGTTGACGTTGACCTCTGCCTCAGGATTACCTTGCCAGGCGTCTCCGGAAAGGTAAATCGTCAGCGTGTCGGTCATGTGGAAGCTCTCTATGACGGTATACTAACCTTTCACGTCGTTGCGATATAGCATATATAATTATTTAAGATTTTTAAGTCAATTTAAGGACGGCTCTATCCAAGTCAGCCATGGCCGGAATATCGGTCGTCTGTCGTCATGATCAATCGCAGTAGCACGCCGCCCTCCTGACATGAAATACCTGCGGTGGAACTCAAGCAGAACCTCTCGTATGAGGTCGTTATAGTTACGATATGAATTGCCGATAGGGAGGGTGAACTCAAGATGTTACCATGTCGGAAAGACTACTATCTCAACCACCTGCCGGAGCGCGGATAGATAGTAGGTGGACCCACAGTCCCAAACTATTGGAGTGCTGCGCGTTATGATGCCCGATGCATCAGCACCGCGACTACCTGATCTCTTAACGGCACACTGACAGACGCGGTATTAGGTGCCACCTCGTGACGGTCGAGATGCCAAGCGAGGTCGTAGTCGAACCAAGCTACCGGACGCCACGCCTCTTGTGGAGTGACGTCGATCTGACCTGGGGGGACAGCGATCGACCGGGGCGGTGAGACAACGGTGTCCGCGCTTGCGACCTCGTGCCAAATCAACAGGATCGACTCATTCATCGAACGCTGAACGATCAGACTGTGAACGTAGCGTGGTCGATCAAGACCGGCGGGCATGTGTGCGAGAAGGGTGACTTTAGGCTTTACGGCAACTTCATTATCATGTCCCGCATCTTTGATCGGTTTGACCAATGCGAGGAGACCCTGCAACGCGATGAAAGCTGGCTTGCGTGTGAGGTCGTTGCGCATAAGGCCGAAATGAGCTTCCATGTCTCCACCCTTGGTATCCGGCCGCACGTCCACAAGTTCGTATAGATAAGTTCGACGAATTCCCAGGCGGCAATATTCGGCCACCAGTCTCGGGATGTACTTTGCCTGCACTTCCTCGGTGACGCCGTTCCGCCACGTGGGGTAACCGGTCTCGGTGGCATCCATCGGCCGGGGCTGGAATGGTGGTGAATAGGCCTCAAACGCATACGGATATTCATCAAGGTTTCCCGATGGCGGATTCCCCGTCCAGTAATAGCGGGCAACACTGTCATACGAGAACGGCAGACTGAAGGAGTTGCCGCCGAATGGGTAGGGGTGGAAGTTGCCGAAATCGACGGCATCCGCCAGGCCGCCGCCGAAATAAGGGTTGCTGTTCAGCGGTGCGGGAGGATAGGTGCGACCAAGGCTGGGGCCGATTACGTGCACGGCTCTAAGCTCGGGACGGGACCGGATCGCTGCGTAGAGGTCGCGCTGGTAGGCCAATGTGCCGGCTGGGAAACTCTCTCCATGATATTTGTATTTGTGCATCGGCCAGAAAAGGTCGGCCTCGTTCGGACCCTCGACTGCATCGATGACAAAGGATTTAGCGTTAGCAGCGGTCACCGTATGCGCGATCTGCTCTGGCGTTCCAACCTCTGGCCCTGCGACCAGCATAGCCGTGACGCCGAAGCGAGCCAAACTTGCCGAGGTCTTCGGGTCATAACCCCTGAGGTGGCGGATGCCGAGTGCCTTGACAGCATCTGTGACCGCAAGGGTATCTCGCCCGTAAACCGTATCCTTATACTCCCAGTGGACGCTTACTCCGATGCTGTCCCGGAAGGCGACGGCATTCACCACGGGACCGGTTGCAACCTTGACAGTGTGGCCATTGAGCGCTGGAGCTCTCATTGGTTGCAAAACGAGCCAGAGCAAAAGGAACGAACCGAATAGAAACCTAAAGTTGATGGCCAAAGGGCTCCTCACGACGTAGATATTGAATGGGCCGTAGCTGTAGATGAAGATCCTGAGTGATCGAAAGCTTTCGGTATGCAATCTTGAGGGACATATCTTGGACGCAGCCCGAGAGCGCTTGCATAACGTTGTGCAAGCGCTTTTTCAGACAAGTGGGCCTCCCAAAATCTTAGACTTTCGCGCTCTATGTTATGAAGCTGATCAGGATCATCCAGAAGTCGCTGCATTATCTCAGGAAGTCGAGACCAGTCGTCGATCTGGATGATTGGACTGCCGATATAGAAGGGGTGCCGAGGCAGCTTATCTGAGATGACTACACAGCCTAGCCTCAGGCCGTCAGCTAGACGCCAAGTCTCATGAGTCGTGCCACGTGGCGCGACGCAGACTTTTGTCTGGGAAAGTATTTCTGAATATACTTTTCCAGCATCCAGCAGACTCTCTTGAAAACCTTCCGTTAAACTAATGTAGACAGCATTTAATGGTAAGATAAGTCTTAATTTCTCAAGCGCGGCGATCATTGCTTGGCGGCAATAGACTTTGGGTGTTCCTACGAGGCTCCGGAACCAATTGCGGCTCGACTTCTGTGGGATGCTTCCGAGGAATGACGTCGCATATATTCGCTTCTGCATCGGTACAGGCTGTATTGATGAAGGTATTCCATAACCGATTGGTACCAGATGACACTTGTTGCGAACGGAATTTGAGAATGCCCACCGCCATCCATTCGGCAGCCAGAGCGCCAAGTTCCGAACAAACTCCGCCATTTCGATCTGCGCGAGCCTAAGCGGCCGAAATCGTGGGACATAGGTCGGAAACAATCCGTGGCACTTAATGACCGCTGCTACCTTATTTGCATATCCTGGAATGCGGCAGTGTTCGTCGCCATAAATGAGCGCGATTACGTTCTTTCCTACAACTGGAAGAGGGGTATTAGAACTCCAGGCGAAGCAGACAATATAGCCATCAAAGCAAAAGGCCTTTTCGAGTAGACGAAATCCACGTATAAAATACGCTATTTCTGCGTCGGCGACTGGACGATCTTCCTGGAGATCAAACTTGACCGGAGGCCGGTTTCGGGTGCAGACGAAATACTCGTTCGTCATCTTTAAAGCCCTGATGTTGTTTAGACTTATGGAATCAGATGCGAATCTCAGCGCCGCAGTCCCGCGACTTGTCGATAGACCGCCTCCAAGTCATCGCCGACCCGCGCCCAAGTGAAGTTGCTTTCGACATATTTCCGATTCTCTGCACCCATTCGAGCCTGCCGCTCATCCGAACGGAGCACCGTCAGCAATGCTTCCGCCAGTGCTCGGGCATCGCCTGGCGGCACGCAGATGCTGCCCTCTTCGCAGACCATGTGGGGTAATCCACCGGCGCGGGTAACGACCACCGGCCGTCCACACGCCATCGCCTCCAGCACCGTGGTGGCATAGGGCTCGCCGAAGGACGGTAGGCAGTAGACGCTGCACTCGCGCAGCAGCGCAGGTGCCTCATGACGCTTTATCGGCTTGCGGATCTCGATCCTGTCCACGCACCCGGACCTCTCGACATGGGCTCGCAGTTCCTCAAGATGATCGCCCCGTCCTACCATCAGCAGGCGAGCCTCGGGCATCTCGCGCACCAGTAGGCAGAAAGCATCCACCAGTATGAACACGCCCTTGCGTTGGTCCAAGTGAGAATAGAACAAGATCGTTGGCGGACGATCGCCGGCCGACACCCCTGTGCCGGTTCCAGGATGGAAGAGGGTTGTGTCGATACCGTGTCGCACGACGTGACTTTTACGTCGGGACATGCCGGGCAAGGGTATCCGGTTGGTCGCCGCAGGCGTCGTGATCAGCAACGCCGACGCCGTCGATTGATGCATCAGATTGATGAGCCAGCGCCCGATCGAGGTCACCCGGGTTCTCAATGCCGCGTGTCCGTATTCGTAGGACTCGCCGCGCGGCCACCGCGCGACATAGGTGCCGAGGACGATCGGCAGACCACACCCCGCTAGTCCGAGAGACAAGCCGGCAAAGACCGGATTCATTTGATGCACTAAGTCGATCTGCTCGTCGCGGCGGAGGCGACGAAGCAGACGGCGGATGGCGAGCATGTAATGTAATCTGTCCAGAAGCTCGCTGCGGAAGCGCCGGGGGATGGGATGCATCACTGCATTTGCAGGCAGGGGCGCCTGCAACGCCGTGCCACGGGTGGCGATATGCAATCTGTAATCACGCCGCAACAGCTCGCGGATGAAACCGTAGGCCACCAGCCCGTCCCCGTTCGGCAGATGGTCGGTGAGCAAGTCGGATGGATGCGCAATGAACACCACCGGGCGTTCGAGTGCTTTGGCCGGCTGTCCAAGGCGCGTCTTCTGCACCACGGATCGCTGCACGGCCTCTCGATAGTACTGGTCTATCGAGGCGACCGCATCCACGATCTCGAAGCCGTGAGCAGCGATCTCCGCCGCGACCCCAGGATGCCTGCTATCTATCCTGGGTGGCAACGACAGGAGCGCCCTTGCCCATCGTTCGGCGCCAACTTCAAGCGGAAGATGCGTCGCACGACCTCGCACGACCGAGGCCTCACTCGGTACGCGGTCGGAGAGCAAGCAAGCAAGGCCAGCAGCCTGTGCCTCCACGGCAACCAGACCAAGGCCCTCATACAGCGACGGCAAGACGAAGCCATCCATTGCACTGACCATGTACTGCGGCACGGTGCGGCAGTCGGTGATAAAAGTCACATGGGAATCAAGGCCGCGCTCACGCACTCTTTCAACGCAGTTGTCGCGCAGAGTACCATTTCCTATCAGCAGGAAATGTATGTCTGGCTCTAGTCGACACGCCGCGGCGATCACTTCAATCAAAAATTCGTGGTTCTTCTGGATCTCGAAGCGACCGACATGGCCGATTACGCGGCACCGAGCCGGGATCTTCAGCTCGTTGCGGAGTGAGGGATCTGGTGCAATCGAGAAGGATCTCAGGTCGACCCCGCAGTAAAGCACACGCCAGCGAGGATCGGTCCGCCAGTCTTTTCCAAACATGGACACGGCTGCCAGCTCGCTAACTGCCAAGCCACCGGTCGAAAGCAATCGGATCGCTAGATGTCCGATCTTCGCATAAGCTCGGTAGATTAGCCTGGCGTGGTGTAGCACAGGTTGGATGTCGGTATGGCTGTGAGCAATTCTGACCCGAATGGAGGCAGTACTGGCAAGCAACATGACGAAACCATGAAATTGGGTGCCATGCGTGTGCAGAATCTCAAAAGGTCCATCCGCCTTGACGAGTTTTCGAAACTGCTTTGCAAAACGTACGGGGTTGATATGTCCCGGCAGCGCATGCACGCGAACCCCGGCGGCCAGGAACTCTGCGGTAAACGCCTCCTGCTCTCGTGTCCAGACCATCACATGATGCTCAAAGCGCTCCGGGTCGAGCCGCTTGATCAGCTGGAACAGCCAATTCTCGATGCCGCCTCGGGAAAGGTGGCCAACACTATGAAGTATTCGAATGCGTCTTGGGTGCGTGGGTATGACCGTGCCCGATCGCACGGAACCAGGATCTAGCTCGACGTTCATGACGAAACAAGGCGCCGGAAGCGGCGCCGCAGCTGCGATTTCGTCAGGTGCACGAGTTCATCCTCGACAAGGCAGGTGGCACAGACACAAGCGGCATAGAGCAGATAGATGGCCGAGACGATACCGAACGTCTGCAGGATCAAGACAGCTCTCGGCGGGCGGACGACGTCGGCTGATAAGTCACCCGTCAACAGGCCGTTCGTCAGGAAGCGGGTGATAAACAGGCTCGCAGCCACGCAGATCATTGTTGCGAGCGCGATGTCAAATAGCCACCGGAGGGAGAAGCGCAACCGCCCCGTCCGCACAAGGCGATACAGGCAGGCGACGCTGACCGTGAAATTGGCGATACCGGTCGCCAATGCGGCGCCAGTGACACCAAGCGGTGGCAGCAGGATGAAGCAGCCGGCAATGTTTAGCAGCGCGGTCCCGACCATAAGCAGCATGACGATTCTCTCGTCACCAGTCATATGCAATGCGTTGACGGTGGGACCGACGAAGGTCGCGACAATCTGTCCGGCGACCAGCACCAGCAGCGGCAGTGCAGCGGCCGCATAGGCCGGCCCAAACAGCAGATGCACCCAGAAGGCACTGGTGCAAGCAAGTACAACCAAGCCCGGGACCGAGATATGCAACAGCAGACGAGTCGCGGCAAAGAATTCGGTGGTCACATCCGGCGGCGAAGCGGACGGATGATGCTTGGGCACCCGTGCCTCGAAGACTGTCGTCACCGCCGACCGCAACACGACCATGATCATCGCGAATTGCGACGCCACTTGGTAGGTGGCGAGTGTCCGTGGGTCGGCAACAACACCGATCACTACGCGGTCGGCCCAGAGGTTCAGTACGCTCGTACTGTGAATGAGCATGGTTACGATGCCAAAGTGCATCAACTGTCTTGTCGTAGGTGTCTGCCACTCAGTTGCGTGAGCCTGCCACAACAAGGCGATGCATGGCACTAGGATCAGTCCCAGGGACATATTGTAGGCGTTCGCTGCCGCAACCGCAGTCGGATGTATCTCAAACATCAACACGGTGATGACGAGATAAGCCAGACCGGATGTAGCTCCGATCAAGGCGGAAGCAAGCATCCGGCCAGAGCTTCGAAGAGAGCCCGTCAACACAGCAGTCAGGCCAAGCAGCGGCACGGAGGGAGCGAAAGCACGTATGATTGGAGACGAAGCCGGCTCGCCGAAGATGTGTGCAGCTATCTGTCCGGAGCCGATTGTCAATCCAGCTGCGCCAGCCAGCCCCACAATCAACACGATAATCGTCGGCCGCGATAGGATCGAGGCGCGGCCGCCTATGCAGTATCTCAGTACCGCCTGAGGCATGCCAACAGGCGTCAGGGTTCCGGTCAACCCGGCCACGGTCCAGCCGATCGCATAGAGGCCGAAACCCTCTGGGCCTAGAACCCTGGCAAGAACCACTTGCAAGGCCAGATAGCTGCCCCTTCCGACCAGCGTACTCAGAAACTGTGCCACCACCTCAACGAGGTTGCTAGGACGCTTCGGTAGCGCACCAGCAGTCGCTGTCTCGAGGCGGCTCAGTTGAGCCGCCGGTAGTAGCTGCGGTTCCTCTCGAAGTAATACCCGGAGTCGGACGGGACGACGCCGCTCTGGCGATCGAGCCGGGCAAAAGTCACTACAAGCCCGGCAAGCTTACCGTCCGCCCGCTCGATCTGCGCAGCGACGTTCGCCAGCAGGCTGCGTGGAGTACGGTTCACTCGGGCCAACAGTAGGGTGGCATCCACGATCGGCGCCAGCACGATGCTCTCCGCCATGGCAGACAGAGGAGGCGTATCGAAGATGATGAACTCGTAGTCGGCCTTCCAGGCCTCAACAATCCGCCGCAACTCCCGTTCGTTGTTGAAGGCGGTCGGGGGAGCCCAGTCCACCGCGAACAGCGGCAACTTGCTGTCGAGCGAGCTGGTGCTGGATGGCAGGCCGTCGTTGGACTGCTTGCTGCGCTGGATGTCAGTGCGAACGATCAGCGTGCGAATACCGCTGCCCGCGGAGAATCGACCGATCTCCAGGCAGAAACGTGACTTGCCGTCGCTCGGTAGCGGCGACGTCACGAGTATGCTGGTGCTGGCATTAGGCCGTCCGTAACCGCGTATCAAAGCTGCACAGATCGAGCGCAACTCCTCGTGGAAGAAGTTGTAGTGCGGATCGAGGTCGCGCAGCAGACCCGCCGGATGGTTCTGCTCTAGGTAGGGCATAACTCCAAGACAGCGTATACCGGTCAGCCCGATCGCATCCGACGTGTCGCGTATGACATCCTGCCTGTTTGTCCGCCACGCCAACGTTCCCGCGGCCAGGCCGCCGGCAATCAGAAAACCAAACATCGTCATCAGGCCTCGGCGCGGAACACTCGGCAGCGTTGGAACCGCAGCCGATGACAGCACCGACGCATCCGCATGAACCAAGCTGTCGACACCGTCGAACGAGCGAAGCTTGCTGAGTAGGGAGAGATAGATGCCTCGCTCGGTTTCAACCTGACCGTTCAACCGATTGAGCTGAGCACGAGCGCCTTCCCCATGCACAACTTCCAACTTAGCCCTCTCGAGAGCGGACGACAGACTTGCAGACGTGGTGCTGGCGATGGCGGCCTCGTTCTGCGCACCCTGTACGAGGTGTTGGACCTCAGCTCTCAGGGCAGCACCCAGTTCTTCGCTGCGAGCGCGCAGCAATCGTAATTCCGGATGATTAGGCCCTAGGTTCGCACTGGCAGACATCAGTTGACCGCGCGCCTGCGTATAGCTTGCCTGCATGTTGCTGAGCGTCGTGCTATTGGACAGCGCCATGATGCCTTCAAGCTGATTTGCCTGCTGCAACCGGCTGATCTCGTCGGCACGGGCACGTGTCCGAACAACATTCGCTTGCGCGGCCGCAAGATCGACAGTCAGTTGTGCTAGACTTTCGTCCACGGCGGAATGCCCGTTGGCATCAACCAGCGTTCCGCTAGCATTGAAGTCCTCTACCGCCTGTTCCGAGGCGACCAGCCTCGAATGAGAAGCAGCGACCGCAGACTGAAGCCAGCCAGAGGCTTCGCTGATGCCCCCGGCGCGGCGATCGCGCAACCAGTCGAGGTAGGCAGCTGCGTGGGCATTCGCCAAGCGCGCGGCTAATTCCGGGTCCGCCGCCTGCATGTCGATCCGCAGGATGTAAGTATCTTCATCCTGGCGAACGCTGAGATGATCCAAATAGTCGGAGACGAGCCTCGGCATGCCGTCCCGCGGCCGGGCCGGAGGCGAAAATAAGTGATTAAGGCTCGTCGCACGCGCAATCAGGCCGATCACCCGTGCACGTAGTCCCTGATGAGGCTTGAACATCGGATTATCAGCCAGTCGCAGCCGGTTGATGACGGACATGGCGATCGTGCTGCTGCGCAATACCTCCATTTGGCTGTGTACCATGGTGGTGCGCTGCATCGCATCCATACTGCCGATGTCGGCCGCATTGCCAAGCCTACCCGAGTTGGTGCGATCAAAGAGGATCACGCTCTCAGCCTCGTAGATTGGCGTGATGGTCAAGGTGAAGCCGTAGGCGAGACCGGCGCCGATCAAAGCGACGAGCAGGATCAACCATGCCTTCCTGCGCCAGACCTCGAGGATCTCCGCCCAGCTCAACTCCGAAGGCTGAACCGAATGTCCCATCTGAACACGACTAGCTGAAGTCACGACCGGCCCTCCAACTCTTGAACAAGATCATGCCCCCGATCAGGACCATGCACGAGCTTGGAAGCTAGCCGCCTGATATCACGAACCATACGATCCGCGGTGTAGTGAGTCTCCGCGTGTCGACGTGCTTCCACCACTTGACGTTGGGTCGTCGATACCTCCGGAGCGTTGTTGTCAAGCAACCTCGACAGAGCGGCAGCCAAGGCCGCGACGTCGCCGGGGGGAACCAGGGTTCCGAAACGGCCGCTATCAAGTATGTCGAGTGCGGCGCCGGTATTTGAGGCAAGCACTGGTGTTCTAGCGAACATGGCCTCCACGAGGGTCAAACCAAATGGCTCCGGCTCAATCGAGGGATGGACTACTACATCCACGGCGCGCATCAGCAACGCCACGTCATCGCGATGTCCCAGAAAATGAACACGACCAAGTAGACCAAGCCGCTCTACTTGCTGTCGAAGACCGGCAACATAATCTCTCTCGCCGAATAGAGCCTCTCCAACGATGATGCAAGCAGCGCCAGGAAGAAGCGCAAGGGCTTCCAGCGCGACGTGCTGCCCCTTCCAAGGCGACAGGCGGCTGAACACCCCGAACAGCGTGCCATCCGGTAGACCCATTTGACGGCGCAACAACGCGCGACTGTTAGGGCCGGTCTCATGTGTTGACACTTTAACACCATTTGCGACGATCTTGACCAGGTCGGCACGGCCACCGACCGCAACGAAAGCCTCCGCCACCGCGCGAGAAGGGGCAACTACTTGCGATGCCCGCCAATTCGCCAACCGGATCACGAGACGAAGCTGATAATGGCCAAAATGAGCTTCATCCAGAATGTCGTGCAGATGCCACAAGAGGGGGCGTTGTTGCAAGGTAGTCGCGATTGCTCCAAGCACGAAGCTCTTCTGGCTGTTGCAGTATATAAGATCATAACGTGCGGCCTTACGCCGGATCTCTCCAAGCAAGGCTACGATCCCTCCTGTCACCGGCAACGCATTGAGTATCCCGCGATCGCGTCGGACCGCTTGCAGATCGAGTTGCCGCCGGGGAAGCTCAACGTGGACCCCAAGGTCACGAAGCCGTTGTCGTAGTGGTCCGTCCTTAAAAAGAAACACGCTTGAATCGAAGCCATTGACTACGTTCAGCAGGCAAACTTCCGCACCCCCAATTTGCCCGGTATGGGTCAGGAACATAGTTTTGACCCCAGGGGCCGCAACCGCTGGTAGTGGCGATGGGATTGTAACAGTGTCGCCGTCTGAAACTTCGATCAGCTTAATCATCGCCTGTCAATGCCACTAAGCACTCTTTGGCCTGCTCCTGACCGTTGCCTGCAAGGCATCTTGGTGCTCCAACTCGCTGTAGGCGCCACGCCACTGTACGGCATGCACCACCTCGCTCTCGATCGGGCCGGCGAATTGACGGCGGAACGCTTCAAAGCGATCAAGCACGAACGACCGGAAGTTATCTTCGAAGATTCGCTCGGCAAATCTGGCGGCGTTTGCATGGCACGCTTGACGATCGAACGAATGCTCGCTGGCGATGAAACGCTGGATCGCCGATGCCACCGCCTCTCCAGTCGGTTCGTCGAAGAACAGCCCGGTTGGGGCATCCCCGCCCGTGCGTATCGTCTCCCGGGTGCCGCCGCGCCCAAGCGCGATCACGGGGGTCCCTTCACCCTGAGCCTCAACCGGCGTGATCCCGAAATCCTCCTCCGCCGCGAACACGAACGCCCGCGCTCTGCTCATCATGGACCGAAGTTCCCCGTCAGGGACGAACCCAACAAAGGTCACGTTGGGGCCGGCGATAGCCTTCAGGGCCGCGGCCTCGGGTCCGGAGCCAGCAACGACCAGCCTTTCCTCCGGAAGAAGCCGGAACGCCTCGACGATGCAACGCACATTCTTATAAGGCACCAATCGAGATGCGGTCATGAAGTTACGACCGACCGGGACCCGGTGGTAAGTCTCAGGAACACGTACCGGCGGATAGATGACCTTGGCGTGCCTCCCGTATATCTTACGGACGCGCCTTGCGATGAAGTGCGAGTTCGCGACGTAGTCATTCGGGCCGTGCGATGTCCGGACATCCCATAACCTGATGCGATGCAGGAGGAGGCGTGTCACCATACTCTTAAGGCCACTTTTAAGCCCGGATTCGTTGAGATACTGATGCTGCAAGTCCCAGGCATATCGCATTGGTGAATGCACGTAAGCCACGTGAAGTTGATCCGGACCTGTAATGACGCCCTTGGCAACCGCATAGCTGCTAGAGATTATCATATCGTAACCGGAAAGGTCGAGTTGTTCAATCGCGATCGGCATGATCGGCAGAAACCGCCTGTGGTTCCTACGCATCCCAGGTAGGCGTTGCAAAAACGAGACTCTACTCGTCTTGAAGCCAATCTTCTCGCGATCTTCCTGCGATAGAAAGTCAAATAGGCAGAAGACATCTGCCTGCGGGAAGCAACGAAGCATCGCCGCGAGGACTTTCTCCGCGCCGCCGAGCGTGTATAGCCAGTCGTGGACAATCGCGATCCGCATGATCTATCCGTTCCTTTCGCAGTTGTTGATCTCCGACCTGCTGCTTGCCTGCCTCAGATGGGAAACGCGCAGCCCCACCTTCCACGTGTTAGAACAAGCGAATCTTCGCCCACTCGGTCGATAAGCCAGGAACGTTGTTTAAGTGCAATGTTACGATCTTGCTCTAGACCGGTGCAGAAGCGCACCTTGTTATTGTTGTCTAGCCACATGGTTCAACTTTGTCATACTATAAATGAGAATTAACTTCAAATTAACGGGTGTCTCTAGTCAGGCTTGTTGTTGGTTGATGTGCAAGGCAGGGTTGTGCATAAGCGAATTCGGTAGAGCCGGCGTTCGACCAAGTGCCAACTGGATGAAGTTCAATGCCCCGTGTCGGGGCGGAACGTTTTATTTGTATAAACGAAAAATTTGTGGGGCTGTTATCAACGATGCAAAAAGCTGGACTGACCGGTTCATTGAGATCATGAGAAAGTTTTGCGGGTGCTTTTGAAGCTAGTGCGGAGGTCCGGGCTGTTGCTCGGGCCAGGAAGCTCCCTGTCGCTTGCGGTGCTCGCGGTGCTCGTTGCTATCACTTCTGTCGGCGGCGGTTCGCTGGCCAAGCTGATGTGGCCACTAGCTTTCACGTTGATGGCGCTTTTCTGGTGTAGTCGTTCCCCATCCGACTACATTCAAGCGCTGTTATGGTCTCTAATCTTATCGCCCGCATTTCGGCATTACGTTGATTGGCGAACGTCTTTTTCCCAGACAAACCCAATCATGCTCGCACCATACTGCGTGATCTTTGCATCCTCTGGTCCGGTCCTGCTACATCTAATCAATGGACGGCGCTACGCTCCCGAGATGCTGTTACTAATCCTGACGGTTACCGCGGGCGTCGGGATTTCGCTGGATACTGGCTCGATCAAAGACCCCATGATGGCCGCTATGCGTTGGCTGGCGCCCGTCTGGTGTGCGCTCTACATATTTGCGCAGGCGAAGCATCTTTCTAGTATGCGAGAAAATGTTAGGAGTGTCTTCGCGCTTGCGGTTCCAGTAGTTGCGCTGTACGGCATCGAGCAGTTTGTTTCCATCTTGCCCTGGGATGCTTACTTTATGAAGGAGGCGCCGATCCAGAGCATAGGCTTTCCCGAGCCATTTTTGGTTCGTGTCTTTGCAACGATGAACTCACCAGGCAGCCTGGCGGCGATGCTCTGTTCTGGTCTTCTGCTGATGCTGCCCAGGGTTCGCATCCTAATCTGGGTGATTTCGCTCATCGCACTAATTTTTACGACGCAACGGGCAGCTTTGGCGGCCTTCCTGGTCGCGCTCCTAGCACTAGCCGTTGTTGGACGTGACAAGTTGCTAAGACGAAACTTAGTTAAACTCGCGGCCTGTCTTGCCGTTTCTGTAATATTAGTGCTCTCAATACCAGCAGCCAGCAAAAAGTTAATGGGTTCGGTGGGATCTGTAACCCACCTACAGGACGACAATAGTGCACAGGAACGCTGGACACAATATTTGTCGGCTGCCTCAATGCTCGATGAGTACAAGTTTGGACGCGGTATCGGATGGTCAACCAATACGATCTATATTAGCGTTGGTAACCATACGGCGATAGATAGTGGATTGCTCGATATTTACGTCAGCTTGGGTGTGATCGGAGGTTCAATTTTCCTCTTCATCCTCTTTGCGTTGCTGATGCAGGGATGGCGTGTTGCGCGTTCGAGTGGTGATCCCTCAGCCTTCGCAGAACTCGCTACGGCGCTGTTTGGCATCGCGCAGTTGCCGTTTGGTGACCAGCACACAGCTGAACATGGCGTCTTTCTCTACCTCGCATTAGGACTTCTTCTTGCACGCCCGATGGCTTCAAATAACGAGGCAACAACACGACCGCAAACTAGTGTTCCGTGGCCTGACCAGTCCAACTAGATTAGCCGTCGCAGAGACCTCAGGTAGTCTCACTATGCCGCTCATTGTAAGCAGATGTAGCTGGAAAATGACAGTTAGTATTTGAGTAGCGGCATGATGTGAGTGATGACGCACATGCCCCTCTAGTATTTCATCGATAACGGCCAATCAAACCTTTACGTCGTGAAGATCAACACTGGCGTGGCGGAAGGGGTGGGATTCGAACCCACGGTACGCTCACACGCACGGCGGTTTTCAAGACCGCTGCCTTAAACCACTCGGCCACCCATCCGGTCCCCCCACATAACGCCCCACCCCCCTCCCCGGCAACGCCTCGCGCAAGGCGCCCGGACGCCAGGGGGCTTGGCGAGCGGATCGATTCTTGCAACCGTAGGGGTTGGTCTCACAGCAGGTGGACGGAATGCTCTCCTCGCGCCTGATCCCCGGCCCGCGCCGGACCCGGCCCCCGACACGACGGTCCACGAGGCCACGCGCCGCATGAGCAGCGAGGCCCCCACCGGCGGCCTGCTCGAAGGCTACGACTGCACCGCCTTCTGCGAGCTGATGAACGGCCTCGAGCCGGACAACCCCGACCTCGCCCTGATCCGCGAGCGGCTGTCGCGCATGGATCTCGCCGAACTCGGCCGGCGCGCCGCCACCGCCGAGGCCGAGCTCTACAACCTCGGCATCACCTTCACGGTCTATTCCGACCGCAACGCCATCGACCGCATCCTGCCGTTCGACCTGATCCCGCGCGTGCTGACCGCGCGCGAGTGGGACATCATCGAGCGCGGCGTGGTGCAGCGGGTCACCGCCATCAACGCCTTCCTGTGGGACATCTACCACGACCAGAAGATCCTGGCCGACGGCATCCTCCCGCGCGCCCTGGTGGTCGGCAACAGCAACTTCCGCCCCGAGATGATGGGCCTCGACGTGCCGCTCGGCGTCTATGTCCACGTCAACGGCACCGACATCGTGCGCGACGGCGAAGGCCGCTTCCTGGTGCTGGAGGACAACGCCCGCACCCCATCGGGCGTCTCCTACGTTATCGAGAACCGGCACATGACGCTGCGCGTGCTGCCCGACCTCGCCAGCGGCTTCCGGCTGCGCGGGGTCGAGGATTACGGCGTGCGTCTGCGCCAGGCGCTGGTCGATGCGTCCCCCGCCGGCGTGCTCGACCCGCAGGTCGTGCTGCTGTCGCCCGGCATCTACAACTCGGCCTATTTCGAGCACGTCTTCCTGGCCCGCGAGATGGGCGTCCCGCTGGTCGAGGGCCGCGACCTGATCGTCGAGAACCGCCGGGTCTACATGCGCACCATCGCCGGGCTGCGGCCGGTGCACGCGATCTACCGCCGCCTGAACGACGACTTCCTCGACCCCGACGTGTTCCGGCCGGACAGCCAGCTCGGCGTGCGCGGCCTGATCGACGCCTGGCGCGCCGGCAACGTCGCCATCGCCAATGCGGTCGGCACCGGGGTCGCCGACGACAAGGCGATCTACGCCTACATGCCGCGCATCATCCGCTACTACCTCGACCAGGACCCGATCCTGCACAACGTCGACACCCGCATCTGCGCCGAGCCGGACGGGCTACAATACACCCTCGACCACCTCGCCGAGCTGGTGGTGAAGCCGGTCGGCGAGAGCGGCGGCTACGGGCTGATCATCGGGCCGCACGCCTCGAAGTCGGAGCTTGCGGAGTTCCGTGCCAAGCTGCTCGCCGACCCCGCCAACTACATCAGCCAGCCGGTGATCAGCCTGTCCACCTGCCCGACCCTGTGCGAGACCGCCATCGAGCCGCGCCATGTCGACCTGCGGCCGTTCGCGGTCACCGGCCGCTCGACCTGGGTGCTGCCCGGTGGCCTGTCGCGGGTGGCGCTGCGACGCAACTCGCTGGTGGTGAACTCGTCGCAGGGAGGTGGCTCCAAGGACACCTGGGTGCTGGCTTGAGCGCGCCCAACGGCAGCGGCGGCCTCGCCAACGGCAGCAACGGCGGCGGCAGCGGTCGCTATCCCGACGAGATGGAGCCGATCCGCTCGTCCGACCTGCTGTCGCGCTACGCCGAGAGCACGGTTTGGCTGGCCCGCTACATGGAGCGTATCGAGAACCTCGCGCGCGTGCTCGACGTGACGGAGACTTTCGTGCGCACCGGGACCGGGCGCGACGGCTGGGCGTCGGTGGTGCAGATCAACGCCGACGACGAGCCGTTCCGCGCCCGCCACGCGGTGGCCGACGCCGCCAGCGTGACCGAGTTCTATGTGCTCGACACCGGGCACGGCAACTCGATCGCCTCCATCGTCAACATGGCGCGGGAGAACGCGCGCACGCTGCGTCCGCTGATCTCGACCGAGATGTGGACGCATATCAACGTGTTCCACAACTGGATCCGCCGCCTCGGCCCCAACGACGTACGGCCCTCGCACCTGTCGGCCCTTTGCGCCCGGGTGAAGCAGGAATGCCAGACCCACTACGGCATCACCGAGGGGACGTTCTACCGGGACCAGGGGTGGTACTTCTACATGATCGGCAAGTATCTGGAGCGCGCCGACCAGATCACCCGCCTGGTCGACATCAAGTACCACACGCTGCTGCCCGAGGAGGCCGGCATCGGCTCCGAGGTGGATGTCAGCCAGTGGAGCGCCGTGCTGCGCGCCGCCGCCGGCTATCATGCGTTCCGGCGCACCATGCCGCGCGTGCTGCGGCCTAAGGATGTCGCCGGGTTCCTGCTGCTGAACAACGCGTTCCCGCGCTCGCTGGCGCTCACGCTGCGGCAGGTCTACTGGGCGGTGGGACAGCTCCGCACCGACTACGGCCTGCGTCGCAGCGGCATGATCCTGGAACGGCTGGACGAGTTGCGTGCCTCGCTGCTCGACCAGACCATCGAGCAGATCATCGTGCGCGGCCTGCACGAATTCCTCGACTGGGTGCAGCTGGAGTTGCGGCAGATCCAGGAGGGGATTGCCAGCGCCTTCTGGCCGCCGCCGCCGGAGCTTGTCCTGCCCGAGCAGGCAGTCGATGGTGGCGCGAGCACATTGGCGCAGTCGCAGGGCGGCATGAGCCAGACGATGGGCAGCATGACGCAGACGCTGGGAGGGATGACCCAGTCGCTCGGAGGTCCCAGGTCAAGCGGTAATACACAAGATCAATCTTGAACCGGCGAAACGTTGAGGTTCCGTCCCGCGGGCACCGGGCCCGCGGGACGGAGAGACACCTCAGCTCGGCGGGTTGGCGGACTGGGCGGCCTTCTTGTTGGCCATGTGATGACCAACCGCGCAGCCTACGCCGGCGCCGACCAGGCCGTGATGGCCGGCCATGTGTCCGCCGACACCGCCGACCGCGGCGCCCTTCAGGCAGCCCTTGGCGTCCGCGGGCTGGGACGCGACGGCGGCCAGCATGAGCATTGCCGAGCCGGCGGAAAGCAGAATGGTCTTCATGATACGGAGCTCCTTGTTTTCAGCCCCCGGGGCAGATCCACGCGATCAAGCCTCGGGAGCCGGGCGGGCCGGAATGGCCGGGTGTCGCCCTAGTGCCGGTAGAACGCTACAGATGGCAACAGTTCCCGATCTTGCGATCAACCGGCGCTGGATGCGGGCTGCGTCGCGCGCCGGTGCCAGATGGCTCTTGCGGTCTGATCGGCGTGCTCCGGGTCGGGGGCGCGATCCGGCTGGGCGGTCGCCAGCAGGGCCATCGCGATCGTGCCCACCACGGTGTTGCGCGCCGTCGACAGTAGCGGGTCGGCCTCGTCGCGGTCATGCCAGACACGGAGCATCGTCGCCGCGCTGTCGGCCGACGGATCGCCACGCGGTCCCGTAGGCTGCAGCGCCGGCAGCAGAAGCTCGCGCGGCGGCGCACCGGCGAACTGCAGATGCACCGCGATGTCCTTGCCCGGCGAACGCTCCGCCTCGCCGCCACCGCCCTTCAGCACCAGCAGCGCCGGACGTTCGAGCAGGGCAGCCACGCCGAGATGCAGCGCGATGTAGGGGGGGTGGAATACGCCGTCGACCGAGGCGGCGGCGTCCGCCGGGTCGAGCAGCCTGGCCACCGTGTTGACCGGCGACCGCAACCCGAACAGCCGGCGCATGGCGAGGAAGTCGCCGACCCGCGGCGCCATCGCGGCGACCGGCCAGTAGGCGAAGCGGTCGCGCTGCAGGCACCCTGCGACGCACCCGGCGTCCCGGCAGGCCGCAAGTCCGAGCGACGGCAGCACGCTGTCGACGCTGAGGCCGCCGGAGAACTCGTTGGAGCCGTGCATCAGCACGCGCATCCCGGATTGCGCCAGCGCCAGCGCCGAAAGCAGGAACCAGGGCGCCCCGCGCGTTCGACCGGCGCCGTAGCTGGGCCAGTCGAGATCGACCACCGGGAAGCCGGCCGCAACACCCGCACGGCCCAGCCCGGCCTCGTCCCGCGCCGCCTCGATCAGGCCGGTGATCTCCGCCAGATCCTCGCCGCGATAGCGCAGCAGCATCAGGAACGCGCCGACCTGCGCCGGGTCCGCATCGCCACGCAGCGCCATGCCGAACGCCTCGCGCGCCTCCTCCCGGGTCAGCGCCCGCGAACGCCCTGGACCGCGTCCCAGGGTCGCCACGAACCCGGCGAAGCGATCTTGCAGCCCGTCCCGGTCGATCGTCTTTTTCACTGTCTGATCCATGGATGGGCTCCTGTCGGCGCCGGCCTGCGCAAGCTGCGCGCGGCCTGCGGGAGTGCTGGCTTTTGCGGCGGCTTTCCCCGATTATCGTCCAAACCGCGCCAAAGTCGCCCCGTGAACGCTCTCGTCCCCCCGCGCCCGCGCATCGCTCTCGAGATCGTCCACGATTTCGTTTGCCCGTGGTGCTATCTCGGCGTGCGCCGCCTGATGCGGGCGCTGTCCGAGCGCACGGCCTGCGGCTACGACATCACCTGGCGGCCGTTCCTGCTCAACCCCGACATGCCGCGTTCCGGGATGTCACGCTTCGACTACGTCGTGCGCAAGTTCGGCGGCGAGGAGCGGGCCCGACGTCTCTATGCCGCCGTCACCCATCTCGGTGCCGCCGAGGGCGTGGAGTTCCGCTTCGACCGCATCCTGCATGTGCCATCCAGCGTCGATGCGCACCGCCTGGTCGGCTACGGACAACCGCACGGGCTGGCGACCGAGCTGGTGGAGGCGCTGTTCGTCGCGCACTTCACCGAGGGCCGCGACATCGGCGACATCGGCACCCTTGCCGCGATCGCCGCAGAGACCGGCCTCGAGGGGCTCGAGGCCCTTGATTTCCTGCGCTCGCGCGAGGGCGCCGACGTGGTGCACGGCGAGAACCTCCGCGCGCACCGGCTCGGCATCAGCGGCGTGCCCTGCTTCGTGATCGGCGACCGCATGGCGGTGTCCGGCGCGCAGGAGCCGGAAGTGTTCCACCGGCTGCTCGATATCGCCGCGGTGGAGGCGTTCGACTACGTGCGCGGCTGAGCCGCCCCGGGTTCGTTCGCCGCTTCCGAGGCGCCGTAGCGACGCGCCATCACCGCGCAGACGAACAGCTGCAGCTGGTGGAAGATCATCAGCGGCAGCACCACCATGCCCACCGTCGCCGGCGGGAACAGCACGCCGGCCATCGGCACCCCCGACGCCAGCGTCTTCTTCGAGCCGCAGAACACGATGGCGATCTCGTCCTCGCGGGCAAAGCCGAGCAGGCGGGCGCCATAGCGGGTGATCAGCAGGATGGCGGCCAACAGCACGGCGTCGATCAGCAGCACCAGCGCCAGCATCGACGGCGGCAGCTTGTGCCAGAGCCCCTGCACCACCGCCTCGCTGAAGGCCGTGTAGACCACGATCAGGATCGAGCCGCGATCGGTGAAGCCGAGCAGGCGCTTGTTGCGCAGCGCCCAGCCGCCGATCCACGGCTGCAGCAGCTGGCCGAGCACGAACGGCAGCAGCAGCTGCAGCACGATGTCAAGCACCGCATGCACCGAGATCCCGCCGCCGCTGCGGCTGAGCAGCAGCCCGACCAGCACCGGCGTGATGGCGATGCCGAGCAGGTTGGAGGCGGTGGCGGCGCATACCGCCGCCGGCACATTGCCGCGTCCGATCGAGGTAAAGGCGATCGAGGACTGCACGGTGGACGGCAGCGCGCACACGAACAGCACGCCGAGCCACAGCGTGGGGCTGAGCAGGTGTGGAAAGAGCGCGTGCAGCGCCAGGCCCATCAGCGGGAACACCGCGAAGGTGCAGGCAAGGATGGCGAGATGCAGCCGCCAGTGCCCGAGGCCAGCGAGCATCGCCTGCCGCGACAGCCGCGCGCCCTGCAGGAAGAACATCACCGCGATCACCAGCACGGTCAGGGTCGAGAATACCGGCACCGCAGCGCCCCGGCAGGGCAACAGGCTGGCCAGGAGCAGGGTCGCGATCAGGGCCAGCAGGAATGGATCAAGCTTCGGCATACCGGCTTCCGCGCAATGAGGGTCGTCACGGCACGCGCCGATTGCAAGCCGACCCGGGCTGCGCCACCCTAGGGTCGGATGCCGAGCAAGACCATCACCCACCTGACCGCCCGATCCCTCCTGGCCGGGGCGGCCTGTCTGGGCTGGCAGCCGGCGGTGGCCGCCACCACCACCTCGCTGGGCCTGCCCGGCGGCTGCGGCACCGCCAGCGCGGTCGGCGTGCACCGGATCGAGGCCGTGTCCGGCAGGTCTGCGGCGTTCGAGGCCGGCGCCCTGCACATCCAGCTGCCGCCCGTGCATGCCGGCCGGGACAAGGAGACCGATCCCTCGCCCTCCTTCGCCGCAGCTTCGCTGCATGTCGACAGCCGCGGCGTCCAGACCACCCCCGAGGCGCTCGAGCGCGCCTCCACCGCCGCCGGCGCCGCGCTGCTGATCGCCCTCACCGGCACCGGCCGCAGCGGCTGCCCGGCCGACGTGCTGCAGGCGGCGGCCTATCCGGTCGTGGACGGCCTGCTGCGCGGCGGTGGTTACGTCGGCAGCTGGCAGGGGGTGACGCTGCATGGCGCCGCCGGCCATGTGCTGGCCCGGCGCATGACGCTGAGGCTGGACGGCGCCGGCGGGAGCGGCCCCGACGCCCCGATCCACATCACGCTCAGCCTCGACGGCATCACCGGCAGCCTGACACCGCCGACCCTGCTGCCGGATCATCTGTCGGTCGCCGCCACCCTGCCGGCGTCCAGCGTGCCGACCCTGCTTTCCGCCGCCGGCGGCGCCGCCCCCGATGCGCGCATCCCGGTCACCATCGACGACATCACCGTCACCCGCGGCGACGCCACCCTGCACGGCACCGGCACCGCCAGCGCCGCCGCCACCCCGCAGGACAGCGCCGCCGACATCCTGCTGACCGCGCGCGACTTCGACGCCCTGGTCAACGCGGCGGCGCTGCAGAGCCTGACGCGCGTTCACACCACCTTGTTCCTGTCCCGCCTGATGGCGCGCCAGGACGGCGACCGTCTGCAGTGGCAGGTCAGGTATGGCGACGGCCTGCTGAGCGTGAACAACGTCCCGATCCCGCTGCGCTGATCGGCAGGGGCCGGCGATTGCTGCAGGGCATCGCGTCCGGCCGCCACTTCATGGTCCGAGGCTTCTCTCCACGGCTGCAGCCACTGGTCCTGGCCGTGCCAAGCTATCAGCATCAATCCGGCCGGGAGGCACCGGCAGTGGTAGCGAGGTCGCCGGCAGGTCCGGCAGGTTGGCAATTTGGGGGCGGCGCGACAGCAGCCCGTTGACCCGCTGGAACGCGGCGGGCTCTGCCATCGCCGCGATCGGCGGCGCCATGATCGGCACGGTGGGAAGCACCAGCACCTCGCCCGAGGCAAGCCGCGCGTCGGCCTGCGCGATCAGCTTCGCCCACCGGCGGGTCATGAATATGTAGTCGGCCGCGGTCAGGCTGCGCCCGGCCTCGATGCATGCCCGCGTGCGTGGATCGAGGCCATAGAGGCTTCGTAAGCCGCGCCCGGCGCCCGGCACGTCGAACAAAGCCTTGATCGAGACCAGGCGCCTGTCGAGAGGACCAAGCGCGGCGCGTTGGGCCGCTCGTTCATCCGACGCGCGGGCGGCAGCGCGGGCTGCGTCCGCAGACACCCGGCGGGATCGGCGATCAGGGCGAGCGCCGCTTCGAGGCGGCCACTGCTGCTGGTTTCCGGCATGGCGGCCCCTCCGTCGCGTCCCAGGCGGGCGTGCTCAGGCAGGACCGTAGTAGTGGCTTTCCAGCAGCAGGCAGCCCCGTTGGAGCGGGATCCAGGCGGCACCGCTGGCAGTGGTATGCAGCTCGTCGGCCGGTCCGGAGCGATCCCCCGACCGGTGCCGGAGGGGTAGGCCGGCTCAAACCGAGCCGGCCATGCTCTAGTTCAGCAAGCGGGCCGACACGCCGCCGTGCCGTATCGCGGCCGGGCACGGCTCACGACCGCGCGCCGCGTCCTGGGCGAGTTGGACCGGGTTGGCCACCTGCGCATCGATCGCCTTCGGGCAGGCGCCGGGCGCGAAGTCGGCGGTGCCGAACAACGTGACTTCGCGGGTGACCGCACTTGCCGGCGGCGTCAGCGCAAAGGCGACGCTGAGCGCCTGGCCGGGCAGCACGTTCCTGAACTCGGTGGCGCTCGTCGGCTGCACCTTCCACCCGCCGGGTGCGGCGAGCGAGAGGTCGACGTCGGACAGCGACTGGCTACCGCCGGCGCTGAGCGTCACCACCGCGGTGCCGGCAGCACCGGCGGTAAAGCTGCGCGGCGCCGTGACCGTCACCTGCCGGTGGCCGATGCCGCCCTGCATCGAATAGCTCCCGGTCGCCGTCAGGTCGGACAAGGCCGAGCTGTCGCCGATCCAGACCTTGTACTGGCCGGTGCTCTCGTCCCAGCCGGTGCCGTTCCACCACCATTCGTCGCTCGGGCGGATGGTGAAGGTCAGCCGCCTGGTTTCGCCGGGCGCCAGGGTGACCCGCCTGAAATCGACCAGCTTGCGCGGCGGTTCGCCGGCGGCGGCGGGATAGCCGAGATAGAGCTGCGCCGCATCGCTACCGGCGACGCTCCCGGTATTGGTGACGGTGGCGCTGACCCGTACCGGCGTCACGCCGTCCACGGACGAATTCTCGACCTGCAGGCCGCTGTACCTGAAGGTCGTGTAGGACAGCCCGAAGCCGAACGGGAACAGCGGCGCCACGTTGTTCTGGTCGAACCAGCGATAGCCGACCAGCAGGCCCTCCGAATACGCAACCGTATTGTTCTGGCCCGGGAACTGCGCCGCCGATGCGGTCGGGATCGCGCTCAGGCTGGTCGGGAAAGTGACCGGCAGGTGACCGCCGGGGTTCGCCTTGCCGTACAGCAGGTCGGCGACCGCGGTGCCGTCGGTCTGGCCGGGATACCAGGTGTCGAGCACGGCACCGACATTCCCGAGCCAGGGCATGGTGATCGGCGCGCCGGCCTGCACCACCACGACGGTGTGCGGATTGACGGCGGCCACCGCTTCGATAAGCGCATCCTGCGCCGATGACAGCGACAGGTTCGGGCGGTCGGCGGCCTCGGATTCCGTGTTGTCGGCGACCACCACGATGGCGGTCCCGGCGGCACGCGCGGCGGCGACCGCGGGGGCGACGTAGGACTGGATCGTCGACGGCGTGGCCCAGACCAGTCCGCTGGCCGGTCCGGCGCCCCCGAGCGTCAGGCTGTAGGTCTGCCCGGCAGTGAGCTGGATCGAGGCCGAGTAGACCGAGACCGGCGGCGTGCCCGGATTGTTGATGAGCGTCGTGCCGTTGATGGCAAGCGAGGATACGGTATAACTGCCGGGATTGCTGAAGCCCAAGATGTAGGTGCCGGTTTCCGGCGCGGTCAGCGTCGCGCTGTAGGAACCGCCGTAGTTGGTGGCGGCGTATGGGGTGGAAAGATCGCCGGCCGGTATCGGCGTCAGCTGTGCATCGGTCGGCAGGCCCTGCTGGTAGGTGACGCTGCCAGTGGCTGCAGCCTGTATCCCGCTCAGTGGCGAAACGATCGGCCCGGGAACGACATGGGCACTGCCGCCACCGCTGGTGGTCACCTGCGCCGACGCGGCCGGGCCGATGACGGCGATATTGGCGCCGGGCTTGAGCGGCAGAAGGCTCGCCGTGTCCTTGAGCAGCACGCTGCCCGCTTCGGCGAGCGCGTTGCTGGTGGCGACATGCTGGGGCGACGTCGCGACCGCCGAGGTGGTGACCGGCGGCGGGTCGTTGAAGAAATCATACCGGAACATCTCATACAGGATCGGCTCGACCTGCGAGTTCAGCACGGCGCGGGAGAGCGTGCCGTTGGTGACCGCGGCCTGCAGCGGGGCGCCGAAATAGGTGTTCTCCGGCTGCTCGGAATCGGTGCCGGCGGTGGCGGCGCTGAGATCGTGGATCGCGCCGTAGTCCGACATGACGAGACCCTTGAAGTCTAGCTCGTTGCGCAGCACGCCGGTCAGCAGCGACCGGCTCTGGCAGGCATAGAAACCGTTAATCGACGAGTACGCGCACATCAGCGAGGCGGAGCCTGCATCGTTGATCGCCGCCCTGAAGGCGGGCTGGTAGATCTCGTGCAGCGTGCGGTCGGAGACGATGACGTCGTCCGCCTGCGTGTTGCGGTTGGTCTCCTGGTTGTAGGCGTCGAAATGCTTGACCTGCGCCAGGACACGCTGGCTCTGGATACCCTTGATCACCGCGGCGCCGATGCCGGCGGTGAGCGCCGGATCTTCGGACAGGCTCTCGAAGGTGCGGCCCCAGCGCGGGTCCCGATCGATGTTGACGGTCGGGCCGAGATCGGCGCCGGCGCCTTTCGCAGCCTGCTCCGCTCCGAGCGTCGCGCCATAGAGCAGGGCATCATCCTTGGAAAAACTCGCGGCTACGGCGATGCCGGCAGGAAACTGCGTGACGTTGGTAAGGGTATCCGCCACGCCGGCCGGTCCGTCCTCGTAGCCGATGCCGGGAATGCAAAGCCTGGGATTGGCGGCGGTGAAGAACACATAGGGTACCGCGGGCGGCGTGCTCTCGCTGGTGCCGTTGCCCTGTACCAGCGCGATCTCGTCTGCGACCGTCATGTTCGCGAGCACCATGTCGACGCGGGTCGCAATCGGCAAAGCCGTATTGAGCCATGGGCAGTCTGCGGGATTGCCCACCGGTCCGGCGATCGCTGCGTGCAGCGGCGCAAATCCGATCAGGAGGGCTGGCAGTGCCGCGCCGGCCCACCGGAGGCGCCGTGTATGCCTGGCGGAGATGTTCGTTGTTGCAGGTCGCGGCACGCATGCCGGCCTGGCTGCCGTCCGGCAGCCGTCGATGCTGATCATTCGAACGTTTCCTCATTTTTTGTTTTACTTGGACGCAAACCGGATCAGGCGGAAATGCGGCCGTCCCGGGTCCGGTGTCTCACGAGGAGGTTGAAGCTCCTTTCGTTCGTTGATCGAGCACACCTTTTCCTCGTGCGGGCATACCGATCGTCGATGATCGTAGGCGGACGGCCGGGCTTCGGCAATTTGTGCCGATAACGAAACACCGTCGGCGCCCGGTTTATCCCTTCAAGATCTCGCGACCCGAAAGCGTCGATAGTGCAACCAGCATTTTTTCCGGCTTGTCGCGGACCGTGCGGTCATGTCGACCGCCCGGCGTGGGCAGCAGACTACTGCATGCTCCAGCCGTGGCTCACCACCAGCGACTGCCCGGTCAGGGCGTTGCTGCCGAAGCCTGCGAAGAACAGGACCGCTTCGGCGACATCCTCCACGGTGGTGAATTCGCCGTCGACGGTGTCCTTGAGCAGCACCTGGCTACGCACCGCATCCTCGCTGATCCCGAGCCGTGCCGCATGCTCGGGGATCTGCCGCTGCACCAGCGGCGTCAGCACGAAGCCCGGGCACACCACGTTGGCGCGTATGCCGTCCACCGCACCTTCCCTGGCCACCACCTTGGCCAGCCCGATCAGTGCATGCTTCGCTGCGACATAAGGCGCCTTGTACGGTGACGCCTCCTTGGAATGCACCGAGCCCATGTAGATGATGCTGCCGCCAGCGCCTTGCGTCTGCATCGCCCGCATCGCCGCACGCGTGGTCAGGAAGGCGGCGTCCAGATGGATCGCGGTGACCCGGCGCCAGTCGGCGAGCGACAATTCCACGATCGGCTGCACATGCTGGACACCGGCATTGCTGACCAGGATGTCGAGCCGGCCAAACTGCTGCACCACGGCGGCAACGCCGGCCTCGACCTGGGCCTCCTCCGTGACATCCATCGCCACGGCGATTGCCACGCCGCTGCCGAGCGACGCCGCCAGCCGCTCCGCTTGCGCGAGATCGAGATCGGCGATCGCCACCTGGGCCCCTGCGGCGACCAGGCGCCTCGCGACAGCCGCCCCGATGCCGCTCGCAGCACCCGTCACCAGTGCGACCCGCCCCTGGAGCGTGACAGCATCCGGCTGCATCAGGCCGCCTTCCCCTGCCTCGCCAGTTCGTCCAGGCTTGCAACCACCTTGCGCGCCAGCCCGATGCGCTGGGCGGTGGTCATCTCGCGCGCCACCGCCAGCTTGTGGTCCGGACGCAGCCGCACGCCGTCCTGCTGGCGCTTGCCGATCCAGGAGATAAGCCCGGCCGGATTGCCGAACGAGTTGCCGCGGAACTGCACCACCATGCCCTTCGGCCCGGCCTCCAGCTTCTCGACGCCCGCACTCCGGCACAGCCGCTTCAGCGATACCACCTGCAGCAGGTTCTCGACCTCGTCCGGCAGCGGCCCGAAGCGGTCGACCAATTCGGCCGCCATCGCCTCGCTCTCGGCATCCGAGGTCAGCGCGCCGATGCGGCGGTACAGCCCCAGCCGCACCGGCAGGTCGGGCACATACGTCTCCGGGATCAGCACCGGCAGCCCGAGCACGATGTTCGGCGTCCAGTCGCGATCCTCTGCCTTGCGACGACCCTTCTCAACACGCAGGTCGGCGACCGCATCCTCCAGCATCTGCTGGTACAGCTCGATGCCGACCTCGCGGATATGTCCGGACTGCTCGTCGCCGAGCAGATTGCCGGCACCGCGCAGGTCAAGGTCGTGGGAGGCGAGCGTAAAGCCGGCGCCGAGCGCATCCAGCGTCTGCATCACCTCGAGCCGCTTCTCGGCGGCGGGCGACAGGCGGTGGCTCTGCGGCCAGGTCAGATACGCATATCCGCGCTGCTTGCCGCGCCCGACACGGCCACGAAGCTGGTAGAGCTGGCCTAGGCCGAACATGTCGGCGCGGTGGATCAACAGCGTGTTCACCGCCGGCATGTCGAGCCCGCTCTCGACGATGTTGGTCGACAGCAGGATGTCGTACTTGCCGTCGCCGAACTCGGTCATCACCCGCTCGAGCTCGGTCGGCGTCAGCCGTCCGTGCGCCTCGACCAGCCGGGCCTCGGGCACGATCTCGCGCAGCCGCTCGCCCATGCGCGACAGGTCCTCGATGCGCGGCACCACGCAGAACACCTGCCCGCCACGGAACCGCTCGCGCTGCAGCGCCTCGCGTATCACCACTGCGTCAAACGGCATGATGAAGGTGCGTACCGCAAGCCGGTCGGCCGGCGGCGTTGCGATCAGGCTCATCTCCCGTACGCCGGTCAGGGCAAGCTGCAGCGTGCGCGGGATCGGTGTCGCGCTCAACGTCAGCACATGCACGTCCTCGCGCAGCGCCTTCAGCTTCTCCTTGTGCGCCACTCCGAAATGCTGCTCCTCGTCGATGATCAGCAGCCCGAGATCGGCGAACTCGATGCCCTTGGCGAGCAGCGCGTGGGTACCGACGATGATGTTCACCGTCCCGTCCGCGACGCCCTTTTTCACCATCGCCGCGTCCTTGGCATTCACCATCCGCGATAATTGCTCGACGCGCACCGGCAGGCCTTCGAAGCGGGCCACGAATGTCCTGTGGTGCTGGCGCGCCAGCAGCGTGGTCGGCACCACCACGGCCACCTGCGAGCCGGACATCGCGGCCACGAACGCCGCCCGCAGCGCCACCTCGGTCTTGCCGAAGCCGACATCGCCGCAGATCAGCCGGTCCATCGGCTTGCCGGCTGCCATGTCCTCCAGCACGTCGGCGATGGCGCGTGCCTGGTCCTCGGTCTCGATGAACGGGAAGCGGGCGCAGAACTCGTCCCAGCTGCCTTCCGCCGGCGCCAGCGACGGCGCCTCGCGCAGGTGGCGCATCGCGGCGACCCGTATCAGCTCGCCCGCCATGTCGCGTATGCGCTGCTTCATGCGCGCCTTGCGGGTCTGCCAGGACGCGCCGCCCAGCTTGTCCAGCGCCACGCCGTTCTGCTCGGACCCGAAGCGGCTCAGCAGCTCGATATTCTCGACCGGCAGGAACAGCTTCTCGCTGCCGTCGTAGATCAGCCGCAGGCAGTCGTGCGGCGCGGTGCCGACGCCGATGGTCTCCAGCCCGTCATAGCGGCCGATGCCGTAGTCCTGGTGCACCACCAGGTCGCCCTCCGCGATCTCGGTGGCCTCGGCGATGAACTGGTCGGCGCGCTTGCGACGGCGCGGCGGCCGCGAGATGCGCTCGCCCAGCAGATCCTGCTCGGACACCAGCGCATAATCGTCGGCCACGAAGCCGCGCTCGAGCTGCAGCGTCAGCAGCCCGATGATGCCGGGCTTCAGCCGGCGTGCCTCGCGCCAGGTCTCCACCACCTCGACCGGCAGCCTGTGGTCGCGCAGCAGGGTGCCGATGCGCTCGCGCGAGCCACGCGTCCAGGCTGAGACCAGGGTGCGGCGCTTCGCATCCGCCCAGGATTTCGCCTGGTCGCCGAGCACCGAGAACACGGTGTCCCGCGACCCCGGCGGCAGCGAGCGGGCGAACATGATGCCGGGCCGGCCGCCGGCATCGTGCCCCTCGGCGCCGTCGGGCTTGCCGAACGGGCTGAAGGCGAGCATCGGCAACCCGCCCAGCATCGCGTTCCAGGCCTCGCGGTCGAGGTAAAGCAGGCCCGGCGGCAGCGGCCGGTATGGGACGTCGCCCTCGCGCGACGGCAGCTTGCGCGCCTCGGCATGGTCCGCGATCATCTCGAGGCGCGCCGTCAGGACTTCGTCGGCCTGGTGGTCGAGACTGACCGACACCCCGGGCAGGTAGTCGATCAGGGTCTCCAGCCGGTCGTGGAACAGCGGCAACCAGTGCTCGATCCCGGTGTGGCGGCGCTGGTCCGACACGCTCAGATAGATCGGGTCCGATGTCGCGTCCTGCCCGAAATGCGCCCGCCAGCCGGTGCGGAAGCGGGCCACGCTGCCGGCATCGAAGGACAGCTCCGCGACCGGGCGCAGCACGAACTCCGCCCGCTTGCCGGTGGAGCGCTGCGTGGTGGGGTCGAAGCCGCGAATGTTGTCGACCTCGTCGCCGAACAGGTCGAGCCGCACCGGCTCGGTCTCGCCGGACGGGAACACGTCGAAGATGCCGCCGCGGGTGGCGAACTCGCCAGGCTCCATGACGGTATCGACGCGATGGTAGCCGTTCGCCACCAGCAGCTCGGACAGGAAGGCGGAGTCCAGCGACTCGCCCGCCTTCACCGACAGCGAGGTGCCCTCGAAGGTCGTCCGCGGCGGCACCCGCTGCACCAGTGCGTTCACCGTGGTGAGCACGATGCGTCGCGGCGCGTCGCGGCTTGCAGGTTCCACCAGCCGCGCCAGCGTCGCCACCCGTTCGGACACGATCACCGGGTTCGGCGAAACGCGGTCGTACGGCAGGCAGTCCCAGGCCGGGAACCGCAGCACCTCGGTGTGCGGCGAGAAACAGGTCAGCAGGTCGGCCAGCCGGGCGAGCCCGGCATCGTCGCGCGCGATATGCAGCAGCGGCCCGTCATGCTCGGCGAGGCGCGCCGTCAGCAGCAGCGCGTCGAACCCCTCCGGAACCCCCCAGACCTGGGTGACGCCACCCTGTTTCGCGATCGGCGCCCTGGCGGCCGGCCGGTTCGCGGTGATGCCCAGGCTCAACGCTGCACCAGCCCGAGGCGCGCGTTGCGGGCAGTCTCGTGCGAGGCGTCCTCGATGCGCCGCAGCATCGGGCTGTCGGATTCGGGAGGGATCGGACGGCGCCCGGTCAGCCAGTCAGCGAGGTCGACGTCGGGCAATTCCATGATCTCCTCGAGCGCATCGAGTTCCTCGCCGCTGAAGCCGGCGAGACCCGCCTGCACGAACCCGCCGATCAGGATGTCGGTTTCATGGGTGCCGCGGTGGGTGGCCCTGAACAGGATACGGCGCCGCCGGGCCCCGTCCGAAGGCAGGATCCCCTCCGGCGGGGCGGGAGAGTGCGGAGCCGGCGTGGACGGAGTATCAGGAATGGCGGTTTGTTCCATGGCGCGCGCTGTCATATAGCGGCGCACCCCCTGCCTGTCAGCCCATACCGACCGAGGATGCCAGCAGCAACTTGTCCCAGCAGACCGCATCCCAGCAGCCCGCATCCCGGCAGCACGGGCGACGCCCGCCCGAGCCGGCTGCCGAAGAAGCCGTCCGGCCGGCGTCGCCGCACGACGCTTTGCGCGCGCCGCTTTCGTCCCTGCCGCTCAATGCCGGTCTCGTCGGCCTGCTCGCCCGCGCGGTCGGCGGCCCGACGCTGCTCGACCTGCTGTTCCATCTGCCCGAAGGCATGATCGACCGCCGCTACCGGCCGCGGCTCGCCGAGGCCGAGGCCGGACGCATCGCCACCCTCGCCGTCACCGTGCAGCGACTCGATCGCCCGCAGCGGCCGCGGCAACCCTGGCGCGTGCTGGTCGGCGACGGCAGCGGCACCGCCGAGCTGGTGTTCTTCAGCCAGCACCAGGCGCGCGGCCTTGCTCCGGGTGCCGAGCTGATGGTGTCCGGACGCCTGGAACAGTACGGCAACCGCCTCAGCATGGCGCATCCGGAGCACATGCTGCCGCGCACCCGCGCCAACGAGCTGCCGCTGCTGGAAGCCTCCTGGCCGCTCACCGCCGGACTGGTCCCGAAGGTCGTCGCACGCAGCCTGCGCATCGCCCTGGAGCGGGTGCCGGAGCTGCCCGAATGGCTGGAGCCATCGGTGGTCGCCCGCGAGAAGTGGCCCGGCTTTGCCGAGGCGCTGCGCCTGCTGCATTTCCCCGGTGACACCCTCGTCGACGCCGACCCGGTCACCCTCGCGAAGAGATTGGACGCTGCCCGCCAGCGGCTGGGGTGCGACGAGCTGCTGGCGAGCCAGGTCGCGGTGGGGCGTGCCCGCCGACGCAGCCGTACCCGTCCGGGCCGTGGCCTATCCGGCGACGACACGCTGCGGCGCCAGGCGCTGGCCACCTTCGGCCACCTTCCCACCCCGGCGCAGCGCCATGTGCTGGCCGAGATCGATGCCGACCTCGCCGCCCCGACCCGGATGCTGCGCCTGCTGCAGGGCGATGTCGGCGCCGGCAAGACGCTGGTGGCGTTGATGGCCATGCTGCGCGCCGCCGAATGCGGCCTGCAATCGGCGTTGATGGTGCCGACCGAGATCCTGGCCCGCCAGCACCACGCGACGCTGAGCCGGCTGTCGCCGGTGCCGGTCGCCCTGCTCACCGGCAGCATCAAGGGGCGCGCCCGCAAGCAGGCGCTGGACGATCTCGCCTCCGGCCGGGTGAAGCTCGCGGTCGGCACCCACGCGCTGTTCCAGCATGGCGTTGCCTTCGACGACCTCGCACTCGCGGTGATCGACGAGCAGCATCGTTTCGGCGTCGAGCAGCGCCTCATGCTTGGCGACAAGGGTGAGATGACCGACATCCTGGTGATGACGGCAACCCCCATCCCGCGCACCCTGCTGCTGACCCAGTGGGGCGAGATGCAGGTCAGCCGGCTCGACGGCAAACCACCCGGCCGCAAGCCGATACGCACCAGCCTGCACGCCATCGCCGCCATGGAGGAGGTCTGCGCCGGCATCTCCCGTGCGCTCGCCGGCGGTACCCAGAGCGGCGGGGCCCAAGGCGGCGGAGCGCAGGCGTTCTGGGTCTGCCCGCTGGTCAGCGAGAGCGAGCTGCTCGACGTGGCGGCGGCGGAGGCCCGGCACGCCTCGCTGACCGAGCGGTTCGGCCTCGGCCGCGTCGGGCTGGCGCACGGCAGGCAGGACATCGCCGTGCGCGAGGCGGCCTTGGCGGATTTCGCGGCCGGCCGCACGCGCATCCTGGTCGCCACCACGGTGATCGAGGTCGGCGTCGATGTTCCCGGTGCGACCATCATGGTGATCGAGCATGCCGAGCGTTTCGGGCTGGCGCAGCTGCACCAGCTGCGCGGTCGGGTCGGGCGCGGTGGCGAGGTCAGCTACTGCCTGCTGCTGCATGACGACGCGCTCACCGCAAGTGCGCGCCAGCGCCTCGCCATGCTGCGCGAGACCGAGGACGGCTTCCTGATCGCCGACGAGGACCATCGCCTGCGCGGCGGCGGCGACCTGATGGGGCGCCGGCAATCCGGCCTGCCCGGCTTCCGCCTCGCCGCCGGCCCGCGCTTCGACGAACTGCTGCGTCTCGCCTGGCAGGATGCCGAGATGCTGCTCGATCGCGATCCCGCATTGACCTCGCCGCGCGGGCAGGCTGTCACGGTGCTGCTCGACCTGTTCGGCCGCACCGATGCACTGCGCACCCTGCATTCCGGCTGACCACACTCAGCACCTCTCGACGGAGCCACCCGAATGGACGCCAACCCACTCCAGCCGCCCGCCGCCGGGCGTCGGCCGCTGCGCATCGAGCAGCTCGGGCGCACCCGCACCGACGACTATGCCTGGATGAAGGACGAGAACTGGCAACGCGTGCTGCGCGATCCGGCGGTGCTGCGCGATGATATCGCGACCCATCTGCGCGCCGAGAATGCCTACACCGCGGCGATGCTGGCGCCGACCGAGGCGCTGCAGGCGACGCTGCTGGACGAGATGAAGGGCCGCCTGAAACCGGACGAGATGTCGCCGCCGCTGCCGGATGGCGATTGGGAATACTATGCGCGCTATGCCGACGGCGCCGAGCAGCCGGTCTATGCGCGGCGTCCACGCGGCGGTGGAAACGAACAGGTGCTGCTCGATGTCGACGCGCTGGCGAAGCCGCACGACTATTTCGTCGTCGCCGACGCCCAGCACGGCAACGACCACCGCCTGTTCGCCTATGCCGAGGACGCGCAGGGCTCGGAGGTCTACCGCATCCGCGTGCTCGATCTCGAGACCGGCACGCTGCTGGACCATGCCATCGAGAGCAGCACCGGCGACTTCACCTTCTCGCCCTGCAGCCGCTTCCTGTTCTGGACCTTCCGCGACGACAACGGCCGCCCGACGCGCATCTACCGCCGGCCCGCGCGTGGTGGAGATGACGAGCTTGTCTACGAGGAACACGATCCGGGCTTCTTCATCGGCGTCGGCACCACGTCGTCGCGAGAGTGGATCACCCTCGAGTGCGGCGACCAGGAAACCACCGAGACCTGGCTGATCCCGGCCTCCGACCCCACCGCGGCACCGGTCCTGGTCGCCGCCCGCGACAAGGGCGTGCGCTACTCGCTGTCGCACTGGGGCGACCGTTTCATCATCCGCACCAACCTCGACGGCGCCGTCGATTTCAAGCTGATGCAGACCCCGGCGGATGCGTTCTCGCGCGAGCACTGGCGGGACCTCGTGCCGTACCGTCCTGGCCATTATATCGTACGCGAACGGTCGTTCCGCGATCATCTGGTCTATGTCGAGCGGCATGAAGCCAACAACAGCATCGTCATCATGAGACGTGATGGCGATACGCACGGCATCGCCATCGACGAGCCGGCATACCTGCTGTCGGTGGATGGCAGCTACGAGTACGACACCACGAAACTACGCACCGGCTACCAGTCGCCGACCACGCCGCGGCAATGGTTCGAGTACGACATGGACACCCGCGAGCGGCGCCTGCTCAAGACACAGGAAATCCCGTCCGGCCATGACCCCGCGCAGTATCGCACGCGGCGGCTGCAGGCGCCGGCGCCGGACGGCACCATGGTGCCGGTCACCGTCCTCATGCGCCACGACACGCCCGAAATCGGCACCGCGCCGCTGCTGCTGTATGGCTACGGCTCGTACGGCCACGCGATCGAGCCGGCGTTCTCCATCACCGCCCTCGGCCTGGTCGATCGCGGCTGGGTGTATGCCATCGCCCATGTCCGGGGTGGCTCGGAGAAGGGCTGGGGCTGGTTCCTGGACGGGCGCGGCCCGCGCAAGCCGAACAGCTTCACCGACTTCATCGCCTGCGCCCAGCATCTCGTCGAGCAGCGCCTTGCCGACCCGGCGCGCATCGTGGCGCAGGGTGGTTCGGCCGGCGGCCTGCTGATGGGTGCCGTCGCCAACCTGCGCCCGGATCTGTTCGCCGGCGTGATCGCCCAGGTGCCGTTCGTCGACATGCTCAACACCATGTCCGACGTCTCGCTGCCGCTGACGCCGCCGGAATGGCCGGAATGGGGCAACCCGATCACCGACGCCGAAGCCTACGACCTCATCGCCGGCTACTCCCCGTACGACAACATCCGCGCGGTGGCCTACCCCGCCATCCTCGCGCTCGGCGGCCTGTCGGACCCCCGCGTGACCTACTGGGAGCCGGCCAAGTGGGTCGCGAAGCTGCGGCAGGTCACCACCGGCAACCGCCCGATCCTGCTGCGTATCAACATGGAAGCCGGCCACGGCGGCGCCTCCGGCCGCTACGCGCGGCTCAAGGAGACCGCCCTGGCGCAGGCCTTCGCGATCTGGTGTGTCGGCGCAGCCTGAAGGGTCTACTCCGGCAGCATCTCGCCGGAGCCGCCGAGTTCCGCGGGGAAGTCCCGGAACTTGGGCAGCCCGTCATGCATGTGCAGGACGGTGTCGGCATAGTTGACGTGCACGCCGGCGGCGAACGGCAGGGTCGGCACGGTGGCGGCGAACACGTCGACCAGGCCGACCGTCGGATGGCGGGACATCAGGTGGCCGCCACAGCGGGTGCAATACTGCCGCTGCGTGAAGTCGGTCTTCTGGAAGGTTCCGACATGCTCCGACCCGGACGTCACCCGCACCGCGTCCGGGGACCACAGCGTGAAGGCGTTCACCGGCCCTCCCGACCAGGACTGGCACGACCGGCAATGGCAGTAGCCCATTCCCTCCGGCGTGCCGGACACCTCCAGCGACACCGCGCCGCAGAAGCAGGACCCGGCATGGGTTGCTGTCTCGCTCATCGTCGTCCCTCCTGGATTTATCGACCGCGGCTCTCCGGCCGGTTCGCATAACGACTACGACGCCATCCCGGCGTCAATCGCCCCGCGCGGCCCCCGGCGGCGGCGGCTGCTGCTCGAAATGCCGTGCCTGCGGATCGACCAGGCCCCAGGCCGGCCGCGACGACGTCCAGATGTAGCTCGCCGGGTGTGCCGGCGCCGGATCGTCCAGTGTGCCGGCGCGCACCACCACCGCTTCCGGGCGGCAGGTCGCGGCACTGAACAACCCGGTGCCGCAGGTCGGGCAGAACCGCCGGCGCATCTCGTTGCCGCTATCCGCCACGCTGACATACTCGGTGGTGACGCCCGTCACCTTCAGGCCGGCGCTGGCGCAGATCACGTTCACCGCCGCATTGCCGCAGGCGAGATACTGGCAATCCCGGCACCAGCACGCCCGTGTCGTCAGGGGCGGTCCCTCGACCTCGTAGCGCACCGCGCCGCAGAAACACCCGCCGGTCATCTTGTCCTTCATGTCCATTTCCCTCACGCGAACAGCAATCCCTTGCGCAGCATGCCGTGCACGCCCTTCTCGCCGTTCACCGTCTGCGTGACCCGGAAGTCCACTGCAAGCGAGCAGCTGACATAGGCCTCGTCGCGGGTGAGCCCGCTGCGCGTGGTGATCAGCGCGATCATCTCCCGCAGTGCCTGCTTCATGGCGATGCCCAGATCCTCGTTTAGTCCCATCGTGATGAAATGCGTCGGCGTCTCGGCGCGCGGCTGCAGCAGGATCGGATCCTGCACGCCGTGGCCCTTGTGCAGCACCAGGGTGAAGCGGCCGTCGAGACACATCTCGAGCGCGTTCACGCACACCTCGCCGTCGCCCTGCAGCCCGTGCCCGTCTCCCGCCGAGAAATTGGCGCCCTCGACCAGCACCGGCAGCCACAGCGTGCTGCCGGCCACCAGCTCGCGGTTATCCAGGTTGCCGCCGTGCAGGCGCGGCTCGCGGGACGAGATGCGGCCCCAGTCGGCGGGCGGCGCCACCCCCATGATGCCGAAGAACGGCCGCAGCTTCAGTTCCGGCCCCCAAGGCAGCCGGCACACGCCACGCGCGCGGTCCACCGGGATATGGCTCATGTAACGGTGCGGGAAATCCTCCGGCAGCGTTCCCGCCAGCGGCCGGAAGCCGCAATACCCCCAGTCCGCGGCCGGCTCGACTGCCTCGATGCGTACCTCCAGCATGTCGCCCGGCATGGCGCCCGCCACCGCGACCGGCCCGGTCAGCATGTGGGTGCCGAGCCGCGCCGGGTTCGCGGCATGGATCGCCGCCAGGCCCGTCGGGATGGCGAGCGGACTGCCGGGCGGCGGCATCACCTCGGGACCGCCGGAGAGGCATTCGAGCGCCACCGTATCGCCGGAGGCTATCGTCAACACCGGCGGGATCGTCGCGTCGAACATCCCGAGCCGGACCGTCTCCGGCGTCGCCGCCACCTGATGCACCGCCATCGTCCACTCTCCTCCGAACCTCGGGGCCCCGCCCGTGCCCGGATGTTGCCCGCAATCCCGGCGCCCGACGAGCACCGTCCACGAAGCGACATGCGCAAATCATCGGTCGTCAGCTTCCGCGGGCCGGGCTAGACAGTGCCCGAACCCTGGCTTTGTCTGATCGTTGCAGCGCGATGCCTCTGGCGGACCGGCGTCGACCGGAGCCGGACCGGGCAAGCAGCGCCACGAGAGGATGAGCATGTCGTTCGAGAGCACTCCAGATCGCACCGGCCCGATCGATCCGACACGCTCGCAGCAGGTCGCGCGCGGCATCCTGGTCCTGCTCCTCGTCCTGCTCGGCCTGTTCACCCTGCAGGACTTCCTGATCTCGCTCGCGTGGGCGGCTGTATTCGCGATCGCCATCTGGCCGCTGTTCCGCCGCGCCAAACGCCGCTGGCCGCCCGGCAAGCACAACCTGCTGATGCCGTTGGTGTTCACCAGCGCGGTGGCGCTCATCTTCGTGGTCCCCCTGCTGCTGATCGGGATCGAGGCGGCGCGGGAGGCACAGGGCGTGCTGGTCTGGGTCGACCATGCCCGCCAGAGTGGCGTCCCGGTGCCCCCGGCACTCGAGCACCTGCCTGTCGGCAGCGAGGCGGCGACCAACTGGTGGCGGCAGCACCTCACCGACCCCGGCGATGCCAACACCCTGTTCAGGCAGCTCAAGCCGGCCCGCAGCGTGGCGATGACGCGACAGCTCGGCAGCCAGGTGGCGCACCGCGTCACCCTGTTCGCCTTCACCATCATCACCCTGTTCTTCCTGTTCCGCGAAGGCGAGGATGTGACCGCGCAGATGCTGGTCGCCAGCCGGCGGGCGTTCGGCGAGCGCGGCGAGCGGATCGGCCGGCAGATGATCGCCTCGGTGCATGGCACGGTCGACGGACTGGTGCTGGTGGGCCTGGGCGAGGGCGTGATCCTCGGTGGCGCCTATGCCATCGCCGGCGCCCCGCATCCGACCCTGTTCGGCGTGCTGACCGCGGTCGCCGCCATGATCCCGTTCTGCGCGGTGATCGCGGTGGCGCTGGCTTCCCTGCTGGTGGTGGCGAGCGGCAGCGCCGCCTTCGGGATCGCCCTGTTCGCGTTCGGCATGGTGGTGATCTTCGTCTCCGACCATTTCATCCGGCCGGTGCTGATCGGCGGCGCCACCAAGCTGCCGTTCCTCTGGGTGCTGCTCGGCATCCTGGGTGGCGTCGAGAGCTGGGGACTGCTCGGCCTGTTCCTCGGCCCGGCCATCATGGCGGCGCTGATCCTGCTCTGGCGTGAATGGACCGCACCGGCCGGCAGCAAGTCGGCCTGAGCCTGCGTTGCCGGGATGACCGCCGGCGACGTGATCAGAACCGCCGCCTCAGGCGAGTGACAGCGCCTCGATCGCATCCGGATCAAGCAGACGCACTCCACCCGGCACCACCAGCAGGAGGTTTTCGCGCGCCAGCCGGGAGATCGTCCGGCTGACGGTCTCCAGCGTCAGCCCGAGATAGTCCGCGATATCCGCGCGCGTCATCGGCAATGGCAGGTGCAGGTGGCCGGCAGCACCGTGGCGGCTGCGCCGGTCGCGCAACTGCACCAGGAACGCAGCCACCCGCTCCCCGGCAGTCTGGCGGCCGAGGAGCACGATGTGATCCTGGGCCAGGGCCAGTTCGTGCATGGCAACCTCATGCAGGCGTTGCAGCAGCCGCGGCTTGGAGCCGACCAGGCACGAGAAATCCGTGCGCGAGAACCGGCAGGCGGTCACCGGGTCCACGGCATCGGCGCAGAAGGCGTGGCGCTCGGACAACGCTAGCCCCAGGAAATCCCCGGGCAGCAGGAAACCGATGATCTGCCGGCGTCCGTCCGCAAGCAGCCGGTACAGCCTGACCATCCCGCCGGTGATGTTGAAGACCCAGCCGGCAGGATCGTCCTGCCGTGCGATGGTCTGCTTCTCACCGAAATGCACTTGGGCGCTGATCGCATCGAGGAGTTTCAGCTCTTCCGTCTCGAGGGCGGCACACAGGCTGATGCTGCGCACTGCGCAACCGGAACAGACTTCGTGCGGGAGGTCGATCGGATGTCGCGCGAGCCCCTGCATGGCAAGTCTCCACTGTTCGGCCAGCCTGTCGCGATCGCCAGCAATCCTCCGCTGGCCTTCGAGGCACGGTCGGTGTCGCACGATACGCTTGCGCCTGCGCAGGAACGCTGCTGCGGCGTCCGCAGGCAGCCGCTTCGCGAGAATGCCGCGCATCAGCGTCGGCAGGCCTGACGGGCTTGCCTCAGGATCGTATGCGATGGCGAGGGTAGGAGACGACAGGAATTTGGTCGGGCAGGCGGGATTCGAACCCACGACCCCCAGTCCCCCAGACTGATGCGCTACCAGGCTGCGCTACTGCCCGCCATTCCTGCGGTCGCGTCGATGTAGCAGCGCCGGGCAGCTACTGCAACGGCAGTGGGCCGACAACCCGGCACCGGAACCCGACAGGCCGGGACCGCTCAGACCGGCAGTTGCCGGCGCAGGCTCTCGAGTTCCGCCAGCACCATGCCGAGCGCCGCGCGCAGCCTGCCGATCTCGCCCGCGAGGCTGCCCGGCCCTGCCAGGGACACCGCGCTCGCGACCCGTGGCGCGGGCGACGCCGGCGACATCGACGTGGCGGCCGTTCCGGCGCTCTCGGGCCGCGCACGCAGCGGTGCGGCAGGGCGCTGTTCCTGGACCACGCCCACCGGCTCGTCGCCGTCCTGGTCGGCAACCTCGGGCGGCGGCAGATCGCCCTGCAGGGTGCCGTCGCCATCGCGCAGCAGCCGCTGCACGCCCTTGATGGTGTAGCCCTGGATGTACAGCAGGTCGGCGATGCGGCGCAGCAGCCCGACATCGTCCGGGCGGTAGTAGCGCCTTCCACCGCCCCGCTTCAGCGGCTTGACCTGGGGAAACCGCGTCTCCCAGAATCGCAGCACATGCTGCGGCACGTGCAGTTCGTCGGCAACTTCGCTGATCGTCCTGAACGCGGTCGCCGACTTCTTCAGCCGTCCGCCGCCGGCGTCGTTATGACTGTCGCCACTTGCCGGTGCCCCGGCGTCGAGGTCGAACAGGCCCGCCTCGGCTGTTGTCCCGGAAATTGCCCCGGAGGACTCGTCGGGCCAGTCGGGGCGATCCCCGAAGGTCGGCTCGTCCGACAGCGGGTCGCCCGGACGGCTCATCCGGCGTCATCCTCGATGCCGGGTTCCTGGCCGTTCACCCGTGCCTTCAGCACCTGGCTCGGGCGGAACACCAGCACCGAGCGAGGCAGGATCGGCACCTCGACGCCGGTCTTCGGGTTGCGGCCGATCCGACGTCCCTTCTGGCGCACCGAGAAGGTCCCGAAACCACTGATCTTGACGGAATCTCCAGCCTGCAGGGCGACCGCGAGCCGCTCGAGGACACTCTCCAGGAGGTCGGCCGATTCATTCCGGGACAGTCCCACCTGCGTGTAGATGTGCTCGGCCAGATGCGCACGTGTCACGGTGTTCATGTTCGAAGCGTAGGCAACCACGCAACTCACGTCAATTGAACGAAACATCCTGCCGATGGATGCGCCACCGGCCACGGCCGGTCACATGCGGACCAGCGCCGAACCCCAGGTCATGCCGCCGCCCAGCGCTTCCATCAGCACGAGGTCGCCGCGGCGGATGCGGCCATCCCGCATCGCCTCCGCCAGTGCCAGGGGAATCGACGCCGCCGACGTGTTGGCATGCCGGTCCACGGTAACGATGACCCGTTCCGGCGGCAGGCCCAGCTTGCGTCCCATCGCATCGATGATGCGCTTGTTGGCCTGGTGCGGCACCAGCCAGTCCACGTCGGCATGAGCCAGCCCGTTCGCCGCCAGCGCCTCGTCGACCGAGGCCGAGAGCTTGGCGACCGCATGCCGGAACACCTCGCGCCCCTGCATGCGCAGCGTGCCCGGGCGATCCGGCCGTCCGACCGCGCCGTCGACGTAGAGCAGGTCGCCGAAGCCGCCGTCCGCGTGCAGGTGGGTCGAGAGGATGCCGCGCGTGCCGGGTTCGCCGGCACGCAGCACGACCGCCCCGGCGCCGTCGCCGAACAACACGCAGGTGCTGCGGTCGCTCCAGTCGAGGATGCGCGAATAGACCTCGCTGCCGATCACCAGCACGGTGCGCGCCTGGCCGTTGCGGATGAAGGCGTCCGCGCTTGCCATCGCATAGATGAAGCCCGAGCACGCCGCCGCCAGATCGAAGGCAAAGCCCCCGGGGACGCCGAGCGCTGCCTGCACCCGGGCCGCGGTAGCCGGGAAGGCCTGGTCCGGGGTGCTGGTCGCCAGGATGATCGCATCCACGTCGGCGGCCTGCAGCCCGGCATCGTCGAGGGCCGCCTGCGCCGCGCGGGTGCCCATGTAGGCGGCGGTCTCGTGCGGTGCCGCGAGGTGCCGCTGGCAGATGCCGGTGCGCTCGCGGATCCACTCGTCCGAGGTCTCGACGCGCAACGCGAGGTCGCTGTTGGTGACGACCTGCTCGGGCAGATAGCCGCCGGCGCCGACCAGATGCACCCCCGGCAGGTCCCGGCTGTTGTCGCGGCGCGATTGCCCGATCATCGCCTGCTGCCCTACTCGGCCGCGGCGATCGGCGCCGCCTGCAGTTCGAACTGCTGCAGGCCGGTGCGGATGCGCTCGTTGAACCCGTGCGTGACCATGTCCATCGCGACGTCGACGGCATGCGCGAAGCCCTCCGCGTCGGCGCCGCCATGCGACTTCACCACCACGCCGTTCAACCCGACCAGCACGGCGCCGTTGTAGCGTGCGGGATTGAGCCACTCGCGCATGCGCTCCAGGCCAGGCCGCGCCAGGATGTAGCCGAGCTTGGAGACTGCGCTCGAGCTGAAGACCTGCTTGAGCATCTCGCCCACCAGGCGCAGCGCCCCCTCGCCGGTCTTGAGCGCGATGTTGCCGGTGAAGCCGTCGGTCACCACGACATCGGTGGTGCCGGCGGTGATGTCGTGCCCTTCGACGAAGCCGCGGAACTGCGCGGCGAGCTTGCTGCCGCGCAGCACGTCGGCTGCCTTCTGGACCCGGTCGTCGCCCTTCATCTGCTCGGCGCCGACATTGAGCAGCCCGATGGTCGGCGCCGGCAGGCCGAGAACGGTACGCGCGAACGCCTCGCCCATGACGGCGAACTCGACCAGGTTGCGCCAGTCGCAGACCACGTTGGCGCCGAGATCGAGCATCACCACGTCGCCCCGGGCGGACGGGCTGAGCGCCGCCAGCGCCGGCCGGTCGATGCCCGGCATTGTCTTCACCACAACCTTGGCAAGCGCCAGCATGGCGCCGCTGTTGCCGGCCGAGACCACGCCCTGGGCCTCGCCGGTCGCCACCGCATCCATGGCCAGGCGCATCGACGAGTTGCGCACCCGCAGCGCCAGCGTCGGCTTGGCATCCATGCTGATGGCGCTGCCGGCGTGGCGAAGCGTGCAGATCGATGCCGCGCGCTTGGAGCGTGCCAGCATCGGTCCCAGCACGGTCTCGTCGCCGATGAGCAGGATGCGGGCTTTCGGGTGGCGCTCGGCGGTGATCGCCAGGCCCTTGATCACGATGTCCGGGGCGCCGTCGCCGCCCATGCCGTCCACGGCGAGGTTGAATGGTCCCGGACCGGCCTGGACGCTGCTCGCCTGCAAGATCACGCCCGGGTCCCCGGAAACGGCAAGGGACCGCGCATCGGAACCCGGCACACCGGACCCGGCTGCATCGGAGTTGGCGGCAGGCCCCGGGCCGGCTTCACCCGAGGATGCGGCGCCCGACAACCCTGCCTCCGGTCAGATCCGAATGGTGCCTTTCAGGGCCTTGCCGGCCTGGACGACCTCACGTCCGTCATAGTGGCCGCAATGGCCACAGACGTGATGCGGGCGCTTCAGCTCGCCGCAGCTGCTGCATTCCGCATGGGCCTCGACACGCAGCGCCTCATGACTCCGGCGCATGCCGGCGCGAGAGGGCGAGGTCTTTCTCTTCGGAACAGCCATGGGGGTGATCCCCTCCAAAACATGATTAAACAGGACGGCGCGGCAGACGCATGTACGATCGCCGGCCGTCCAAAGATGAGGCGCGGGCTCTAGCAGACGGCGCCTGCCTCCGCAAGCACGTGCCCTGCAGGGCGGAGAGCCCTCCCGGCGGCGATCGCGACGGCGCCCGTCTCAGGCATTGCCCCCACCGCCACCGCCCTTGGCCCGGGCGGCCAGGATGGCGAACGGGTGCGGGCGATCCGGCAGGGCGCTCTCCTCGATCGGGTCAACAACCTCGTCATCGCCCTCGATACCCAGCAACCCCGGCAGCGCATCGGCGGGCAGGCCGGGCCGGCGCGGATAAGGGTCGAGACCCAAGGCAAGCTGCTCCGTCGCCGTCTCGCCGAGATCGATGGCATCGTCCCGGTAGGGAACCTCGTCCGGCGCGTCCGGATCGGGATCGTCATTCTCGGCGCCTTCCGGCACGAAGTGCAGCCGGAAGCGCTCCTGCACCACCGCCTCGAACGGCTCCAGCGTGACCACGCAGACCTGCGTCACCTCGGCGCGCAGCTCGCCCTCGGCCTCGACCGCCCCGCGGGACGGCGCTCCGAGCGTGAAACGGCATCGCAGCGAGGTGACCGCCGGGATCTGCAGCCGCGCCGCCAGCGCCTGAAGTTCGGCCGCATTGGCCTGCACGTCCTGCTCCAGCCCATGCGCGCCGATCCGCTGCAACGGGACCCGGCGGGAAAATTCTGGGCGGGTCATGGTTCTCTCCGCGAACAGGACGGGCCTGCAGACAGGTTGGGCCGTACTCAGGCCGGGCCGGCTTCGAGCAACACCCGGCCGGCGATCAGTTCGGCATCGGACTGCTGCGCCAGCGCCCGGTCCAGCGCGATCGCCTCACGCGCCAGCCGGCCGACCGTCGCTTCATCCGGCGGCGACCCGCGCCATATGTTGCGCGCCAGGCAGTCGGACAAGAGCTGCCTGTCCTCCACCTGCAGCGCCGCCTCGTAGGCATGGCAGCGGCCGTTGAAGGCCTGCCACATCGCCCCGACCCGGCGCGGCACCCCGAGATCGCCGACGCCGAGCTCACGCAGGCTCGCATCCATGTCGCGGAACATCGCATCGAACACCGACTGCGCCAGAGCCGGCGCCGTCCGACGCAGCCGGCGCACCAGCAGGGCGGCCATCAGGCAGATCATGTCGAAGCGCCCGTCCAGGGTGTCCGGCACACCGCCCGCGCGATAGAAGTGCGGCTTGCGCGCAGCCGCCACCGCCTGCAGATAGAGCAGCCGGCCGGCCTCCTCGCCTTGCTGCCGGGAAGCCCGGCGCGCCAGCATGCCCCACATGAGATCTGTCCCTTCCCGCCGACACGGCCGCATCCATTGACACCATCCGGACGATCGGGCACCGGACAGCAGCTTCAAGCACAGGACGACGACATCGCCATGCGGCCGATCTCCAATCAAGTCCGGGCGGCGCGAGCTTCGGCCAGCCGCCGTGCGATCGGTCCCGCCGCCTGCCTGCCCCTGCTGGCCGTCGCGCTCGCCGGGTGCGGGCTGTTCTCGCCTTTGCCGACCGATCGCGGCATCAGCATAGAAGCTGTCGACTACGACAAGCTGGTCCCCGGCACCACGACCAAGGCCGACGTCACCAACCTGATCGGCTCGCCGACCTCGCACGCCACCTTCGACGACAACACCTGGATCTATATCGGCGAGGTCACCGCCCCGGTGCCGATGGCGCGGCCACGCGTCGAGAAGCAGGAAGTGGTGGTGCTGGCCTTCGATGCCGGCGGCACCCTGCGCAGCCGGCGGCTCCTCGACAGGGCCGACGGGCGCGACATCGCGATGGCGGCAGGCAAGACGCCGACACCGGGTAGCCAGACCTCGTTCATGCAGCAGCTGATCGGCAACGTGGGCCGCTACAACCCGCTCGGTGCGATGGGCGGGGGTGGCCTGGGCAGCAGCGGCCTCGGCAACTCCAACAACGGCTACGGCCATGGCGGCACCGGCAACACCGTCGGCGGCGGTTCCTAGAACAGGAGGCAGGCCTGCTGCAGCCTCAGGCCGCCGCCTGCAGGGGCAGCCTGATCCGGGCGCGCAGCCCGCCCATCGGCGAAGTCTCCAGCGACAGCTCGCCGCCATGCGCGCGTACGATGTCGCGCGCGATCGTCAGCCCCAGACCGGTCCCGCCGGTGGCGCCGCTCTCGAACGGCCGGAACACGCTCTCGCGCCGGTCCGGCGAAATGCCCGGCCCGTCATCGTCGACCACGATCTGCACCGCCCGCTCCTCGAGCATCGCCACCAGCGAGATGCGGCCGCCATGGCGGCGCGCATTGTCGAGCAGGTTTGCCAGCACGCGACGGATCGCGTCCTTCCTGAGCATCAGCTCCGGCATCGGCGTGCTCAGCACGCGCACGAAGTCGGCCCCGGCACGGCTCGCCGACAGCGCCACCTCGTCGAGCAGCAGCGGCAGGTCGACCGGGCGCGCCTGCTCGCTGCCCTCGCCGCGGGCGAAGCCGAGATAGCCCTCGATCATCCGCTCCATCTCCTCGACATCGGCGATCATCTCGCTGATCTCGGGCGCCAGCTCCTCCGCGTTCAGGGCGCCGTGCTGCGGCACCATCGCGAGCGACAGCCGCAGCCGGGTCAGCGGCGTGCGCAGGTCGTGCGAGACGCCGGCCAGCATCGCGGTGCGTTGCGTCACGAAGCGCAGGATGCGCTCCTGCATGCGGTTGAAAGCCGACGCCGCCTTGCGGACCTCCTGTGCGCCCTCCGGACGGATGGTGCCCTGCTCCCGGCCCATGCCGAACGCCTCGGCGGCACGCGCCAGCCGGCGGATCGCCCGCACCTGGTTGCGCATGAACAGGGCCGCCACCATGAACAGCAGCAGGGCGCTGCCGGCGTTCCAGGCCACGAACAGGTAGATCGGTCCGACATCGAGCCGCTTGCGCGGCGCGTCGATGTCGAGCACCCCGCCCTCGAGCTGCACATGGATCTTCACCACGTGCGGGTCGGTATGCCAGTCCATGGTGAAGGGCCGCCTGATGCCCTGCAGCGCCGCCGCCAGCTCGTCATCCATCGGGCCGAACAGGTTGGCGCGCCTGGCGTGGTCGAGGGTCGCATCCGGCCGGAAGCGCATCGCGAGCAGGAACTGGTCGCTGGCGGTCGCCATGATCCAGGCCTGGTCGGCCGGGCGGCGGTAGCGGTCCAGCAGCAGCAGGGTCTGGGCGACCTCTCCGGCGACACCGGCGGACAGCCGGCGCGAGACGATGTCGAGATGGCTGCCATAGAACAGCTGCAGCGACACCCCCTGCGTCACCACCAGCGGGATCAGCACGATCAGCAGCGACCGTCCGAGCAGCGAGCGCGGCAGCACCCGCCGCATCGGCCGCTCCAGCATGCTGGTCCAGCGGCGCCCGACCCGCTGCCTCGCAGGTCCCGGCGAAGCCCGGACCGCGGTCTCGTCAGGCGCCGCCATTGCCGGCGCGGCTCACGATCCCGGCTTCAGCACGTAGCCGCGGCCGCGGACGGTGTGCAGGTAGCGTGGCTCGCGCGGGTCAGGTTCGATGCGGCGGCGCAGGCGGGTCACCTGCACGTCGATGGCGCGCTCGCCCGCCTCGTCCATTTCCAGGGTGCGGGCGATCGCCTCGCGCGACAGCACCTCGCCCGGCCGGCGTGCCAGCACCGCCAGCAGGGCGCTCTCCCCGCCGGTAAGATAGACGTTGCCATCCGGCCCGCTCAGCAGGCTGCGCACCGGGTCGAACACCAGGTCGCCGAGCTCGACCGGGCGCTGGTTGTCCGTCGGCTGCGGCGGTCCGACCCGGCGCAGCAGCGCTCGCAGCCGCAGCAGCAGTTCGCGCGGCTCGAACGGCTTGCCGAGGTAGTCGTCGGCGCCGCTCTCCAGTCCGGCGATGCGGTCCTCCGGCTCGCCGCGCGCGGTCAGCAGCAGGATCGGCAGGTTCTGCCCGACCAGGCGCAGCGCCCGGGTCAGGTCGAGCCCGGTCTCGCCAGGCATGGTCACGTCGAGCACCATGGCGTCCGGCTGCATGAAGCCGAGGATCTGCCGCGCCTCGGTGGCCCCGGAAGCGACGCTGATCCGGAATCCCTGGGTGGAGAGATAGCGCTGCAGCAGCTTGCGCAGGCGTGCATCGTCATCGACCACCAGCACATGCGCGTCCGGCGCGCCGGGCGGCGGCGAGGTGTAGAGACTCATTTCCGCCTTGCCCCCGGGGCATCCGCCCGCAACGGCGTAACCGCCTGGACGCCGGGGCGCAGCGGCGGACGCGACGGCGAGTTCGATCCCGGTGCGCCACCCTCGAGGAAGCGCGGGTCGAGCTGTGCGCGGGTCTGTTCATCCATCATGGCATGCATCACCCGCCGGAAGCCCTCCACCGCCTGGCCGCCGGCCTCGCGATAGGCATCCAGGATCCGCTCGCGCTGCCGCTCGAACAGTTGTCGCTCCAGCGCCCGGCCGCTGTCGGTGAGGCTGAGCAGCCGCTGCCGCCGGTCGCGGGTGCCGGTATCCTGGCGGACGTAGCCGCGCGCAACCAGCTCGCCCAGCACCCGGGCCAGGCTCTGCTTGGTGATGCGCAGCAACGCCAGCAGCTCGCTGACGGGAAGCTGCGGCCGGCGGCCGATGAAGTGCAGCGCGCGGTGATGCGCGCGCCCGAGCCCGAGGCCCTCCAGCACGATATCCGCCGACGCCGTCAGGTCACGATAGGCCAGGAAGAACAGGTCCTGCGCCAGCCGCATCTGCTCCTCGCGCAGGAACAGCAGCGACGAGCCGGGCTCGACCGGCTGCGCGCCCCGCGGTCCGTGCTGCGACGCACGCGCAACTTCGCCCGGAAGGGGTACGACGCGGCCAGGCAGCTTGGACACCATGCACGAGTTAAGACAGCTTCATTGACATAATGGAAGAGGCCTTCTAGGTCCAAAAGGCACTCTTCCCCCATGATGTTTAAGGACAGGACCGATGGCGCTGGTGCCGTTCGACGACCGCGACGGAATGATCTGGTGGGACGGCGCGCTGATCCCCTGGCGGGACGCGAAGCTGCATGTCCTCTCGCACGGCCTGCACTACGCCAGCGCCGTCTTCGAGGGCGAGCGCTCCTACAACGGCCACATCTTCAAGCTGCGCGAGCATACCGAGCGGCTGGTCGAGAGCGCACGCATCCTGGGCTTCGAGATCCCGTTCTCGATGGACGTGATCGACGCCGCCTGCCGGCAGGCGCTCGAGGTCAACGGCCTGACCGATGGCTATGTCCGCCCGCTCGCCTGGCGTGGCGCCGAGCAGCTTTCGGTCTCCGCCCAGCAGACGAAGATCCACCTGATGGTCGCCGCCTGGTCCTGGCCGAACCTGTTCGGCGACGACCGCATGAAGGGCGTGCGGCTCGGCATGGGAAGCTGGAAGCGCCCGCACCCGGAGACCGCGCCGATCCGCGCCAAGGCGGCCGGCCTGTACATGATCGGCACCATGTCGAAGCACGACGCCGAGGCGCGCGGCTTCAACGATGCGCTGATGCTGGACTGGCGAGGCCAGGTGTCGGAGGCGACCGGCGCCAACATCTTCTTCGCCATGGACGGCGCGCTGCACACGCCGATCCCGGACTGCTTCCTCGACGGCATCACCCGGCGCACGGTGATGGCGCTGGCTCGCAAGCGCGGCCTGCAGGTGATCGAGCGGGTGATCATGCCCGACGAGATGCGCGCGGCCTCCGAGGTGTTCCTGGCCGGCTCGGCCGCCGAGGTCACGCCGGTGCGCGAGATCGACGGCCTGCATTTCGCCCCCGGCCCAGTCACCGAGATGCTGCTCGGCGACTACGAGGCGCTGGTCCGCATGCCGCCCGCCGATGTCGAAGCACGCCTTGCGGCCTAGTATCTTCAGGCCGTGATGTTCAGACGGCCTGCGGACGCAGCCGATCGAGGCTGAGCGTGCGCTTCAGCTTGCCGATCCGCGCCACGCCCTGCAGCCGGCGATCGAGGAATTCCTCGGTCGCCGGGCCGCCGGACGCATCGCGCAGCCAGAACAGCAACGTCGTCGAATAGACCGCGGCCAGGATCGCACGCTTGCTGTACCAGCTCTGGTCCACCGACACGTCTCCGGCGACGTGCCAGATGGTGTCGACGGTGCGCGCGATCGCCCGCAGGGAGGCGAGCCGGTTGCCTGGCAGCGACAGCACCGCGAGGCCGCGCCGTATGGCATCGCGCTCGTCCTCGGACTGGCGCAGCCGCAGCAGGATCAGCTCCCGCACCCGCCGGCTGGTCCGGGTTTCCTCGATCTCGCCGGCCGCCGCCTCCATGCGGCGGTCGCCGTAATCGGCGTGCGCCTCCACCATCTCCGCGGCACCCCCCGGAAACAGCAGGTCGGCATCGGGCCCCGCGGCCAGCCGCATCGCAGCCGCGGTCCAGCCATGGACACCGACCAGCGGGACCACCAGCAGCAGGGCCGCATCGCGATCGTCGCTACGCTCGATCGGCCCGGGAAATTCCGTGACGGCGGCGCGCGAGGCGCCATCGACCAGCCCGGGCAACTGACGCATGAACAGGCCGGGCAGCATACGCAGCGGGTTCATCGTGCCGGCTCCTGCTGCACCGGGCCCGCGATGCCGTAGCGCTGCATCTCGTCCTCGAACGCGAACCTGGTGAAATCCTGCATCCGCATCGGATACAGCACGCCGTCGAGATGGTCGTATTCATGCTGCAGCACGACCGCAAGGAAGCCGGTCGCCTCGCCCTCGACCGGACGCCCCTCGCGGTCCACCCCGGCATAATGCACCCGCGCCGGACGCGGCACCGCTCCGCGCAGGCCCGGGATCGACAGGCAGCCCTCGACCGCCAGCGCGGTCTCCTCGCCGACCGGGGTGATCACCGGGTTGATCAGCGCCTGCGTCTCGCGCGGCGGATCCTCCGGACCGGCGCTGCGCTCGGCCGGCACCCGGTAGACGAACAGCCGCAGCGGCACATGCACCTGAGGCGCCGCGAGCCCGGCGCCCTTGGCATCGATCATCGTCTCGATCATGTCGTCGATCAGCCGGGCGATCTCCGGGCTGGTCGGTTCGGACACCTCCGCCGCGCGGGCGAGCAGGACGGGATGCCCCATGCGGGCGATCTTGAGCAGGGCCATGCGGTCTCCGGTAATGTGCCGGGCATGCCCCGGCATGTCGCTCAATCTGGCGATGCCTGCGGATCCTGCAACGCCGCCGGGGTGGATCGCGAGTCGCTGCGGCATCCTGGGAAGCATTTGTGCATCCTCGGAAGCCTGTGCTATATCCCGCGCCTCTCAGCCAGCCCGCCACGTGCGGGCGATGCAACACGACCGCGACCGGACCACCGGCCGTGCAGAGGAGTTTACGGCGCAGTGCAGGTTCTCGTCCGGGATAACAATGTCGACCAGGCGCTGAAGGCGCTGAAGAAGAAGATGCAGCGCGAAGGCATTTTCCGTGAGATGAAGCTGCGCCGGCACTACGAGAAGCCGTCCGAGCGCCGGGCCCGCGAGGCCGCCGAGGCTGTCCGCCGCGCCCGCAAGATGGAGCGCAAGCGCCTGGAGCGCGAGGGCTTCTAAAGCCCGCTAGCCAGGACCGATCGACAGGAGGGCCGGGTTCCCGTCGGGGAGCCCGGCCCTTTCTCATGAGCCCTGTGCACCGGTCAGGCTGTCGCATCCGCCTCACGCAGCCGCAGGCGGCGGATCAGCCAGGGCATCGTCATGCCCTGCACGAAGATCGAGAACGCCACTACGGCAAACGCGACCGCCACCAGCGCACCGCGCTCCGGCAGGGTGTCGGGCAGCGCCAGCGCCAAAGCCAGGCCGAGCGCGCCGCGCAATCCGCCCCAGACCAGCACATGCTGGTGCCTCGCATCGACCCGCAACCGGCTGCGGCTGAACAGTAGGCAGACCGGATACACCGCGAGTGCCCGGCCAAGCAGCACCGCGGCGATGGCGATCAGCGCATCCGGGGTGAACAGGGAAGCCGGATGCCTGGCGCCCTGCGCGCCGATCAGGATGAACACCACGGAGTTCGCCAGGAACGCCGCGAACGCCCAGAAATCGAACAGCCATCCCCTGGTCCCCTCGGAGATGGCGCCACGCCGGCCGACGTTGCCGACCAGCAGACCGGCCGTCACCGTCGCGAGCACGCCGGACATCCCGAGATGCTCGGCCAGTATGAAGGACCCGTAGGCGGCGATCGTGGTCAGCGTGGTCTCGACCAGATGATCGTCGGTGCGGCCGACCAGCAGCAGCACGCCACCAGCCACCACGGCGCCCGCGGCGACGCCGCCGAGGACGGTCCAAAGCAGCGAGCCGGCGACCGCGACGGCGCCGCTCGCATCGCCCCCCTGCACCGCCAGCAGGATGCCGAACCCCACCGCGGCCGCACCGTCGTTGAGCAGGCTCTCGCTCTCGACCAGCATGCCGAGCCGGGGAACGACATGCAGCTCCTTGAAGGCGGCGATCACCGCCACCGGATCGGTCGCCGCGATCAGCACCCCGAACAGGCCGGCCGCGATCCAGCTCCAGCCGAGCAGCAGATGCAGGGCGCCGGTCACCACGGCGGTGGCAATGGCCACGCCTGCGAAGGCCAGCATCAGGGTCACCGGCAGCGCATCCCGGAACGGGCGCCAGCGCAGCTGCAGCGCCGCCTCGAACACCAGCGGCGGGAGCAGCACCTCGAAGATCAGGTCGCGCGTGAGCCGGAAATCCAGGCCGGTCTGCATGAACGGCAGCGCGATGCCGGCCAGCACCAGCCCGACGCTGTATGGCAGGTGCGCCAGGCGGGACAGCATCGCCACCAGCGACGCGACCAGCAGGATGACGCCCAGGCCGAGGATGGCATGATCGTGCAACGGCCGGCTCCGGATCTCGCTAGATGCCGCTCAGCGGTCCAGCTTCTCGAGCTCGCGCTGCACCGCCTCGCCCATGACCGAGGTGCCGACACGCGCCATGCCGGGGCTCATGATGTCGGCGGTGCGCAGGCCGCTCGCCAGCACATGCCGGCAGGCCTCCTCGATCAGCAGCGCCTCGCCCTCAAGCTCGAACGAGTAGCGCAGCAGCATCGCGAAGCTGAGGATCTGCGCCAGCGGATTGGCGAGGCCCCGTCCGGCGATATCCGGCGCGCTGCCATGGATCGGCTCGTACAGCGCCGGCCGCCGCCCGAACGCATCGACCGCGCCCAGCGTCGCCGACGGCAGCATCCCGAGGCTGCCGGTCAGCATCGAGGCGAGATCCGACAGCAGGTCGCCGAACAGGTTGCCGGTGACGATGACGTCGAACTGGCGCGGATTGCGCACCAGCTGCATGGCGCAGTTGTCGGCCAGCATGTGCGACAGCTTCACGTCCGGATACTCGCGGCGCTGCAGCTCGGTCACCACCTCGCGCCAGAGCAGACCGCTTTCCATGACGTTGCTCTTCTCGACCGAACACACCGCGTTGTTCCGGCGGCGTGCCAGCTCGAACGCGACGCGCGCGACACGCTCGATCTCGTGCGTCGTATACACCTCGGTGTTGACGCCGCGCCGGCTGCCGTCCGGCAGCGTCTCGACTCCGCGCGGCTCGCCGAAATAGATGCCGCCGACGGTCTCGCGCACGATCATGATGTCCAGGCCGCGCACCACGTCGGCCTTGAGCGTGCTGGCATCCACCAGCGGATCCAGCACCACCGCCGGCCGCAGGTTGGCGAACAGTCCGAGCTCGCGTCGCAGCGTCAGGATGGCGAGTTCCGGACGTCGCTCGAAGCCGACATGATCCCACTGCGGGCCACCGACGGCGCCGAACAGCACCGCATCGGCGTCACGTGCGGCCTGCACCACCTGAGGCCGGATCGGCACCCCGTGCGCATCGATGGAGGCGCCGCCGACCAGCTCCTCGGTGATGTCGAAGCTCACGCCGCGCCGACGCTGCAGCCAGCCGACCAGCCGGCCGACTTCGCGCATCACCTCCGGCCCGACACCGTCGCCCGGCAGGACCAGCAGCTTCTTGTTCGAGGCCATATCGGTTCCAGTCGTCAGGAGACTGCGATAGCGGGCATCCAGGACTGGCTCGCGCTCCGCTCCCGCTCGTAGCCGTCGATCGCATCGCCATGCTGCAGGGTCTGGCCGATATCGTCCAGGCCCTCGAGCAACCGGTGCCGGCGCAGCGCATCGACCTCGAAGCCGATCTCCTGGCCGTCCGGCCGCACCACCACCTGGCGCTGCAGATCGATGGTCAGCCGGCTGTTGGCGCCCTGGGTCGCATCTTGCATCAGCTGGTCGCAGATCTCGCGCGGCAGCCGGATCGGCAGGATGCCGTTCTTGAAGCAGTTGCTGTGGAAGATGTCGGCGAACGACGGCGCGATCACGCAACGTATGCCGAAATCCAGCAGCGCCCACGGTGCATGCTCGCGCGACGAGCCGCAGCCGAAATTCTCGTGCGCGATCAGTATGCCGGCATGCCGGTACGGCTCGCGGTTGAGCACGAAGTCGGGCCGCTCGACGCCGTCCTGGTAGCGCAACGGATCGAACAGGTTGGCGCCAAGGCCGGAGCGCTTGATGGTCTTGAGGAAGCGCGACGGGATGATCTTGTCGGTGTCGATGTTGGCTTCCGGCAGCGGCGCCGCGACCGCGGTCAGCGTGGTGAAGGGCTGCATTCGCTAGACGAGCTCCCTGACGTCGGTGAGCCGCCCGGTGACCGCGGCGGCGGCGGCCATCGCGGGCGACAGCAGGTGGGTGCGGCCGCCCGGGCCCTGCCGTCCCTCGAAGTTGCGGTTCGAGGTCGAGGCGCAGCGCTGGCCCGGCGTCAGCTTGTCCGGGTTCATGCCGAGGCACATCGAGCAGCCCGCCTCGCGCCATTCGAAACCGGCGTCGCGGAAGATGCGGTCCAGTCCTTCCGCCTCGGCCTGCTGCTTCACGATGCCCGACCCCGGCACCACCATCGCCCGTACGCCCGGGGCTACCCTCCGGCCGGACGCGACATGGGCGGCGGCGCGCATATCCTCGATGCGGCCGTTGGTGCAGGAGCCGATGAAGACGGTATCGACCGCGACATCGGTCATCCGCTGCCCCGCCGACAGGCCCATGTAATCCAGCATGCGCTGCAGCTGCGCCCGCCGTGCCTCGTCCGGCGCGCTGGCCGGATCGGGAACGACGCCCGTTATGGCGACCACATCCTCGGGACTGGTGCCCCAGGTGACCAGCGGCGAGATGTCCCCGGCACGCAGTTCCACCACCCGGTCGTAGTGCGCTCCGGAATCGGACGGCAGCGTGCGCCAGTATTCCACCGCCTGCGCGAACGCCTCGCCTTTCGGGGCGAACGGCCGGCCCTCGACATAGGCGAACGTGGTCTCGTCCGGCGCCACCAGGCCGGCGCGGGCGCCCGCCTCGATCGACATGTTGCAGATCGTCATCCGCCCAGCCATGTCGAGCGAGCGTATCGCCGAGCCGGCATATTCGATCACATGCCCGGTGCCGCCGGCGGTGCCGATGGTGCCGATGATCGCCAGCATGACGTCCTTGGCGGTGACACCGGGAGCAAGCGCGCCCTCGACCCTGACCAGCATGTTCCTCGCGGGCTTCTGCAGCAGCGTCTGCGTCGCCAGCACATGCTCGACCTCGGATGTGCCGATGCCGAACGCCAGCGCCCCGAGCGCGCCATGGGTGGAGGTGTGGCTGTCACCGCAGACGATGGTCATCCCCGGCAGCGAGATGCCCTGCTCAGGCCCCACGATGTGCACGATGCCCTGCCGCGCCGACAGCAGCGGGAAATACGGCACCCCGAACTCGGCGACGTTGCGCTCCAGCGTCTCGATCTGCAGCCGGCTCTCCGGCTCCTCGATCGGCTTGTTGCGGTCGCTGGTCGGCACGTTGTGGTCGGCGACCGCGATCGTAGCGTCCGGCCGTCGCACCTGCCGCCCGCTCATCCGCAGCCCCTCGAAGGCCTGCGGGCTGGTCACCTCGTGCACGAGGTGGCGGTCGATGTAGAGGATGGCGGTGCCGTCCTCGAGCCGCTCGACGACGTGGCTCTGCCAGATCTTGTCGAACAGGGTGCGCGGGGCCGTGGCTTGGCCGGACATGCTGGCAGGTCCTCCAGGGGGCGGCGCACCCCGGAGGGTGCCGTAACCCCGTTGCTGACTACTCGGGAGGGTGTGGCGTTACCCGGCGGCCGGAGCGACCATTTCACGGGCGCGCTCGGCGATGCGGGCCGACTTGCCGCGACGGCCGCGCAGGTAATACAGCTTCGCGCGACGCACGTCGCCGCGACGCACCACCACGATCTCGGCAATGGTCGGCGCATAGAGCGGGAACACGCGCTCGACGCCCTCGCCGTACGAGATCTTGCGCACGGTGAAGTTGCTGCCCAGCGCCTTGTTGGAGCGCGCGATCACCACGCCCTCGTAGGCCTGCAGACGGGTGCGCTCGCCTTCGACCACGCGCACCATGACGCGCACGGTGTCGCCGGGATCGAACTCGGGCACCGCGCGGGCGGCGGTCAGGCGGGCGATCTGCTCCGCCTCGTATTGCTGGATCACGTTCATCTGGAGGGTCCTTTTCGTGGCGTCAGTTACGGTGCCCGGCCGTACCCGGCAAGGCGTTGTTTGAAGTGCGGGAGGCGTACGCGGCCCACAGGTCGGGCCGGCGCGCACGGGTGTCGGTCTCGGCCGACGCGCGGCGCCAGGCAGCGATCGCCGCATGGTTGCCGGACAGCAGGATCTCCGGCACCGCGCGGCCCTGCCAGTCGGCCGGCTTGGTGAAATGCGGGTACTCGAGCAGCCCGTCCGAGAAGCTTTCCTCGAGGCCGCTCCGCTCGCTGCCCATGACGCCCGGCAGCAGCCGCACGACGCTGTCCAGCAGTACCAGCGCCGCCGGCTCGCCGCCGGACAGCACGTAGTCGCCGATCGAGACCTGCTCGACGCCGTGCGCCTCGAGAACCCGCTCGTCGATGCCTTCGTAGCGGCCGCACAGCAGCACGACGCCGTCGCCGGCGGCATACCGCCGCGCATCCGCCTGGGTCAGCCGACGGCCACGCGGCGTCAGGTAGATCACCGGTCGCACGTCGCCGGCACCGAGCACGCCGGAAAGCGCCGCATCCACCACGTCCGGTCGCATCACCAGCCCGGCGCCGCCGCCGAACGGGGTGTCGTCCACCGCGCGATGACGGCCCAGACCGTACTCACGGAGATTGTGCGTCTGCAGCGACCAGTCGCCACGCTCGCGTGCACGCCCCGCAAGCGACAGGCCGAGCGGGCCGGGAAACATCTCGGGGAACAAGGTGAGGACGGTAGCGCGCCAGTTCATTCCGCCGCCTCGCCGACGTCATCTTCGTCCGGGCGGACCTCGATCTCTTCCGGACGCACGATCACCACTCGACCGCCGGCCATGTCGACCTCCGGCACGCACGCGCGGGTGAACGGAAGCACGAGGCTGCGGCTCCCTTCGCCGATCTCCAGGCTCGACCCGGCTCCATAGTCGTGCACCGCAAGCACGTTGCCGATGACGGCGCCGTTCTCGTGCACCGCGAGCCCGATCAGGTCGGCGAGGTAGAACTCGTCCGGCTCCGGCTCCGGCAGGCGATCGCGCTCGACATAGAGCTTCCGGTTGACCAGCGCCTGCGCGGCTTCCCGGTCACGCAATACCTGGCCGTCCGTGCCGCGCAGTTCGCCGATCCCCTGGCCGCGCCAGGTCAGCGTCCACCCGCCGCCGCGATCGTCATGCAGCGTGCCGTAGGACGCAAGGTCGGCCGGCACCGCGGCGTAGCTGTGCACATGCACCAGCCCGCGCACGCCGTGCGGCCGTCCCACCACGCCCATCAGGATACGCTGCCCGCTCATCGGTCCTGTTTATGCCGCGGCGCTGGCGTTGGCGGCGGCGCGCTCCTGGGCCTTCTTCTTCGGCAGCGACTGCTTCGGCTGCTCGCGATAGACCGGCTTCTCGGCAAGGCCGGCATTGCCCAGGAACTTCGCGACGCGATCGGTCGCCTGCGCGCCCTCCGACAGCCAGTAGCTGATGCGCTCGCCGACCAGGCGCACGCGGTCCTCGTGCTCGGCGGGTAGCATCGGGTTGTAGCTGCCGACCTTCTCGATGAAGCGGCCATCGCGCGGCGAGCGGCTGTCGGCAATCACGATGTGGTAGTATGGGCGCTTCTTCGCACCGGCGCGGGCAAGGCGGATCTTGAGGCTCATAGTCTGCTGGTTCCTTGAACTGTTACGAAACGAAAATCAGTGCGGACGCTGACCGGGACCACGCCCGCCACCCGGTCCACCCTGCGGCATCATGCCCTTCGGCATCAGCGCCCCCAGGCCCTGGCGCATCAGTCCCTTGGCGCCGAGCTTGTTGATGCGCTTCATCATCGTCGACATGTCGTCGAACTGCTTGAGCAGCCGGTTGACCTCCTGCACGGTGGCCCCCGATCCCGCCGCGATGCGCTTCTTGCGGCTCGCCTTGATGATGTCGGGCGTGCGTCGCTCGGACTTGGTCATCGACGAGATGATCGCCGTGTGACGCTTCAACACCGAGGTGTCGAGATCCTTGCCGGCGAGCTGGCTCTTCATCTGTCCCATGCCCGGAAGCATGTCGAGGATGCCGGAAATCGACCCCATCTTGTTGATCTGCTTGATCTGCGCTGCATAGTCGTCAAGATCGAACTTGCCGCGCAGCATCTTGAGCGCAAGCTTCTCGCTCTCCTCCGCATCAAGCGTGTCGGACGCCTTCTCGACCAGGCCTGCAAGGTCGCCCAGTCCGAGGATACGTCCCGCCACGCGCTCGGGATGGAAATCCTCCAGTGCGTCCAGCTTCTCGCCCGAGCCGGTCAGCTTGATCGGCGCCCCGGTGATGTGGCGCATCGACAGCGCCGCACCGCCACGCGCATCGCCGTCCATGCGCGTCATCACGATGCCGGTGACGCCGACCGCCTCGTTGAAGGCGCGCGCGGTGTTGACCGCATCCTGGCCGGTCATCGCATCGACCACCAGCAGTGTCTCGGCCGGGTTGGTGACGGCGCGGATCTGCCGGACCTCCTCCATCAGCGCCTCGTCGATCGAGAGCCGCCCGGCGGTGTCGAGGATGACGATGTCGTAGCCTTCGCGACGGCCGGTCTCCATCGCCCGTTGCGCGATCTGCACCGGCGTCTGTCCGGCGACGATCGGCAGCGAAGCCACCCCTGCCCGCTGGGCGAGCTGCGCGAGCTGCAACTGCGCCGCCGGACGCTGGGTATCGAGGCTCGCTAGCAGCACGCGGCGACGCTCGCGACCGCCGAGACGCAGACCGAGCTTGCCGGCGGTGGTGGTCTTGCCGGAACCCTGCAGCCCGACCATCAGGATCGGGATCGGCGCTGCCGCATTGAGGTTGAGCGGCACCGCACCGGCGCCGCCGAGCGCCTCGACCAGTGCATCGTTGACGATCTTGGCGACCGCCTGTCCGGGCGAGATGCTTTCCAGCACCTCGGCGCCGATGGCGCGCTCGCGCACCCGGTTGATGAAGTCCTTGACCACCGGCAGGGCCACGTCGGAGTCCAGCATCGCCAGGCGCACCTCGCGCATCGCCTCGGCGACATCCGCCTCGGACAACGCGCCGCGCGTACGCAGGCGATCGAACACTCCGGTCATCCTGCCCGACAGGCTGTCGAACATGCGGCCCTACCCCGGTTTCAGCCCTCGGCACGAGGGCCAATAGTTGACGCGCCGCTGCGCGAACCTTCGCGGAGCGACGTGTCTGGTGGAGCGGGGCTTAGAAGCCGGGGTGCCGGCTGTCAAGAACCGGAAGCAAGCCGCGCCGGCAACATGAAGGCGCTCGCGCCCAGCACGACCGCCATGCATGCCACCAGCCCCAGCGCCACCGTCAGGGAGCTGTGCTGCGCCACCAGGCCGAGCAGCGGCGGCATCGCCATCACCCCGGCGTAGGCAAGCGTGGTCACCCCGCCAACCGCGCGCGTGGAGCCGGCCGAGCCGAGATCGGCGCCGATGCGGCCGGCGACGTTGAACAGGATCGGCGCCGCGTTGCAGAGTGCCAGCCCGGTGAGCGCGAAGCCCAGCACGGTCAGCCACGTCACCGGCGACAGCACCGCAGCCCCCAGGCAGACGCCCGCAAAGCCGACACAGGCGAGCACGGTCCGGTCACCCAGGCGCGAGCGCAGCCAGTCGCCGCAGAGCCTTCCGCTGAGCGTCGCACCGGCGAAGGCCGCGTAGCCGAGGCCGGCAGCCGCCTTCGGGACATGATGGTACTCGCGCAGGAAGATCGCGCTCCAGTCGAGCAGTGCCCCCTCCACCCCGAAGGCCAGCCCCATCAGTGCCCCGGTCAGGATCAGCACCGGCTGCAGCAGCAGCCTGGGCCGGGCGTCTGCATTGGACCGCTCACCCTCCTGCATCGGCAGCTGCGTCCGCGACACCAGGAACACGGCGGCGAACGCCGACCCGGCCAGGACGAACGCCTGCCACGGCGGCGGCAGCAGCGTCAGCAGCAGCGCGCCGATCCCCGCTCCGGACAGCGCTCCGAGGCTCCACAACCCATGCAGCCCGGACATGACCGGCCGCTGCATGCGCGTCTCGACCTGCACCGCCTGCGCGTTCATCACCAGGTCCACGGTGCCGATGCCGGCTCCCATCAGCAGCAGGGCGCCGCCAAGCTGCCAGGCGCCACCGGCAAGCACCGCCATCGGCAGCATCACGCAGCCCAGCAGCATCGCGGCGCGCTGCAGCAACGGGGCGCCCAGGCCGCGCATCAGCCGCGGTGCCAGCTGCATGGCGATCACCCCGCCGACGGCGCCGCAGATGAGGGCCAGTCCGAGCACGCCCGGCTCGAGCCGAAGCCGCTCCTTGACCAGCGGGATCAGTGTCGCCCAGGTGCCGAACAGCGTCCCGTGGGCGGCGAAGGTGACCGACACCGCACGCCGCGCACGACGCACGGCGCTCTCGGGAAGCGGGCTCAGTTGTCCGCGTACGGGTTCTTGGTGCCGCGCAGCTGCAGCCGGATCGGCGTGCCGGGCATCTTGAAACGCTCGCGCAGGCCATTCACCAGGTAGCGCTGGTAGTCCTCCGGCAGCATCTCCGCCCTGGTGCCGAAGATGATGAAGGTCGGCGGCCGAGCCTTCGCCTGGGTGATGTAGCGCAGCTTGAGCCGGCGCCCTTCCACCAGCGGCGGCGTGTGCCGCTCCAGTGCCGACTCGAACCAGCGATTGAGCTCGCCGGTCGGCACCCGCTTGTTCCAGATCTCGTGGGCGGCCCGGATCGTCGGCAGCAGCCGCTTGATGCCGGCGCCGGTCAGCGCCGAGAAGGTCACCACCGGGATGCCGCGCATCTGCGACAGCGAGAACTCGATGCGGTCGGCGATCGCCTTTCGCGTCACCTCGCGGTCCTCGACCGCGTCCCACTTGTTGAGCGCCAGCACGCAGCCGCGTCCCTCGCGCTCGATCAGCCGGGCGATCTGCAGGTCCTGCTCGTGCACGCCCAGCGTCGCATCCAGCGTGAGGACCACGATCTCGGCCATCTTCAGCGCCTCGATCGAGGCCGATACCGACATCTTCTCCAGCGGCAGGTCGACGCGAGCCTTCTTGCGCATGCCCGGCGTGTCCACCAGTTCGATCGGCCCGACCTCGTCGGCGAACCGCACCGCCACGCTGTCGCGGGTCAGCCCCGCCTCCGGGCCGGTGATCATGCGCTCCTCGCCGAGCAGCCGGTTCAGCAGCGTGGACTTGCCTGCATTCGGGCGCCCGATGATCGCGAGCTTCAACGGCCCCGGCGGACGCGGCGGCACCTCGTAGTCCTCGTCGCCGTCCTGCGGCTCCGGCAGATCCTCAACCACGTCCGGCACCACCTCCGGCGGCACCCGGTCGGCGATCTCGCCCATCAGGTCGGCGATGCCCTCGCCGTGTTCGGCCGAGATCGACAGCGGACTGCCGAGCCCGAGGCTGTAAGCCTCCATGGCCGCCGCGGCGCCCGCCCGGCCCTCGGTCTTGTTGGCGATCAGCAGCACCGGCCTGCCCTGCCGGCGCAGCCAGTTGGCGAAATGCTGGTCCGCGGGGGTGATGCCGGAGCGGGCATCGATGCAGAACAGCACAAGGTCGGCGTGCGCCACCGCCATCTCGGACGAGGCGCGCATGCGGCCATACAGGCTTTCCGGCGCCGCCTCCTCTAGTCCGGCGGTGTCGATCAGCCGCACCTTGCGGCCGCGCAGCATGGCCACCGCGTCCTTGCGGTCGCGCGTCACCCCGGGCGTGTCCGCCACCAGGGCATGCCGACGCCCGGCCAGCCGGTTGAACAGGGTCGACTTGCCGACATTCGGGCGGCCGACGATGACCACCACCGGAAGGTACGGGACCGCAGCCTCGCCGCCGGGAGGTCCGGGTTCAGCCATAGGCGGTCAGTCGGCCATCGTCGGTGATCAGCAGCAGCTTGCCGTCGGACGCCGTCGGGGCCAGGCCGGAGGTCGATCCCAGCCTGGCGGTCGGCCCGACCTTGCCGGTGACCGCATCGACGCTGACCATCGCCTGGCGGTTGAAGTCGCTGACGCAGATCAGCTGTCCGTTGGCCAGCAGCGGACCGCTCCAGACGATGGCGCCCTTCTGGCTCTTGGTCTTGCGGAAGCGTGGCAGCGTGCTGACCCAGCGGACATGGCCGGAGAGGCGGTCGAGGCAGGCCAACTGCTGGTCGGCCGACAGCACGAACAACCAGTTGCCCGACACCACGAGCCCGTCCTTGCCGCTGACGGTGCGCTCCCAGAGCCGGCGCCCGGAGCGCATGTCGAGCGCCACCAGCACGCGGCCCAGGCTGATGACGTAGGCAGTGCCGTCGGCAATCACCGGCAGGCCATGGATGGAAGAGAAATCCATCACCGAGTTGCGGCCACCGGCGGCGCCCAGCGTATCGCTCCAGACAGCCTCGCCGGTCTCGATGCGCACGGCGACGATGTCGCCGGAGCCGAACCCGGCCAGCACCACGTTGTCGACGATCGCCGGTGCCGGCTGGCCGAACACGACGGTCGCGGACGGCGTCGCCGCGTAGGTCCAGAGCTGCCGGCCGGTGGCGGCCTCGAGGGCGATCAGGCGCTCGTCGATGGTGCCGAACACCATGTGGCCGTTGACCACGGTCGGCGCCGAGCGTCCCGGCGTGCCGACATCGACGCGCCACTTGATGGTGCCGTCATGCGCGTCGAGCGCCAGGCTCTCGGCCACGCCGTCGACGACATAGACGATGCCGTCCACCACCGTCAGGCCGCCGCCGATGTTCGACGACCGCATCTTCCGGGGCTTGGTGGGCGTGCGCCAGATCTGTTCGCCGCTGTGCAGCGAGAAGGCGGTCAGCACGCCGGCGCCGTCCATGGTGAACACCCGGCCGCCATCGACCATCGGCTGTGCTGCGAGCACGCCGGCTCCGTTGGCGCCGACGCCGATCCTGGCCGACCAGATCTGCTTCAGGCCGATCGGATCGGTGCTGTTCGCGACCCCTGTCGCCGACATCGACATGCCCGGCAGCGCGGCGTTCACGCTCTCATGGCTCGTCACCCGGCCGGGCTGCGGCCACGCCGGCACCGGCACCGGCGCAGGCAGCGAGATCGCCGCGGTATCGGCCGGATCGACGGTCAGCCCGGCGCCGACGCTCAGGACGTTCTCGCGCCTGCCGACGATGATCGGCTTCTCGTCCTCGTCGAACAGCCCGCAACCGGCTGCGGGCGCGGCCAGCACGAGGGCAGCGCCTCCGAGCAGCGCACGCCGCCGGCTGACCAGCATCGTATCCTTCGCGCGGCCGGCCTTCGCCATGCCAGTCCGTGCCGTGTGCTTCATCCCGGGCTCTTCTTCGTCGTGGCCCCGGATGTGTCCGGGGGCGTGTTGTCCTCGAGGGTCTCGTTCAGTCCGGCTGCCCGGTTGCGCAGCTCTTCCGAGGCCGATCCATCCTCGCTCAGCATGGCCAGCTTGCGCCTTGCCTCGGCGACATGGCCGGCCCGCAGGTCGATCAGGGCGTCGAGTTCCTGCGCCATCGGCCGCCAGGGAGCGCCGGGCCTGCTCAGGCTGCCGAGATGGCTTTCCAGCAGGGCGGGATCGCCGTCATCGACCTGGTGCTGCACCCAGAGCAGATCGGCGAGGCCGCGCAGGTCGGGGTCGGCCGCGGCATCGGCGTGGATCGTGCTCCACAGGCCGAGGGCGGTCTTGTGGTCGCCGGCATCCCAGACCAGCGCCGCCTGCCGGAACCGGGCCAGGGTGCGGAAGCCTTCCGGGCCGTCGCGCTCCACCTGCTGGAACAGCGGCACCGCCTGCATCGCCGCGCTATCGCCAGGCGAGCGGCTGCTGTCGGCCTGCTTCATGGCAGCGAAATAGACCGATGCGGTGGCAGAAGCCGCCTGGCGCTGCCGCCAGAGCTGGAACTGCCAGACACCGACAGCGGCGGCAATCACCAGCACGGCCACGACCGCGACGATGCCATACCGACGCCCGGCGGCCCGCAGGCGCTCCGCACGCAGGTCCTCGTCTATCTCCTTGAAGATGTCGTCGGCCAATGTCGCCGTGTTCCCCCTGCCCGCGCAGCCGCCCCGCGTCGGCGCGGCGGACCATAGCGGCGAGGCAACAGGCGGGCAACCGAACCGCCCGCAGGCCCCTCGGAAACGTTTCCTTCACCTGCCGATGCGATGATGCGCGATCATGAACGCAGCAAGACGGATCGCTGGCCACCTTGCCTGCCTCGGCCTGTTGGCCGGCCTGCCCGGCTGCGTGGATGTCGCGGTGTTCCACCGCAGCATCCCCGATCTGATCTATTCCGGGGTCAGCGGCAGGGACTGCTCGGTAGTCCGTCTCGACCAGGGGCAGAGCTACTGCGTCCCGGTGGCGCAACCGCCAAAGCCGCCGCCCTACTGCACCCGCAGCCTCGGCGGCATCGATTGCTGGGCGCATCCGGAGCTGGTCACGAACCTGCCACCCCAGGTCGCGCAGGGACCGCATGACGGCGCGCAGGCGCTCACCGAAGAGCAGGACCGCAGCCGCCTCGCCCGCTGGCCGGCCGATCTGCAATGATCACTCGAGCGAGGGGCGGCGAGACGCGCTGCTCACTTCGCGCCCAGCTTCTGCCCCGCGCTGTGCAACTGCGCCGACAGGGCACTGAAATTGCCGGCGATGCGCCGCTGCACGGATGCGGCTCCGGCGTTGATCACGTCCATGCGGGCACGCGCCTCGTTGCTGATTGCCGTCTGCTCGCTGCCGGCCTGGCGGTTCACGCAGGCGCTGTAGGCACGTGCCGCCTTGTCGTAGGCGCTCACCTTGTCGATGCTGGAATTGTACTGGGACACCGATCCAGACTCGACCGCGGGCGGCGCCGGTTCGCGGCCGCAGCCGGACGCCGTCCAGCCGGCGGCGGCGCGGGACGGCGCCGTGTCTGCCATCGCGACCAGCGGAAGCAGCAGGCCGACGGCGCACCACCTTGAAATTCGTCCGCTTCTCGTCACCATCCTGGTCCTCTCGTCGGCAGCGCGGCATCCGAATGGAGCCGCCGGCTTTCGTCAAGCGGATCAGGAGACATGTCCATGGATGACCGCCACGAAAGCCGGGTCCTGCTCGGCGAACTCACCAGCACCGATGCGAGCCGCCGGATCGCAGCCGGTGCCATCCTGCTGCTGCCCCTGGGCAGCCAGGAGGACCAGGGGCCGCACATCCCGATGGGCGACCATCGCTGCGCCGAGCGCATCGCCGCGATGATCGCGCAAGCGGCAATCCGGGCCGGGATCGACTGCCTCGTCGTCCCGGCGCTGCCCTTCGGCGGCCGCGACTTCTTCGGCAGCCGGCCCGGCGGCATCGCGCTGACGCAGGAGACGCTGCGCGCCGTGCTGCGCGACATGTTCGGCTGCCTGCTGCCTCACGGCGCGACCCGGATGATCGTCATCAACGGCCATGGCGGCAACGCGCAGGCGATCCACGACGTCACCCAGGAGATCCTTCTGCGGCAAGGCGTGCTGGTGCCGAACCTGCAGATCTGGCGCATCGCCGCCGGGTTGCTCCCCGCGATCCTCGGCGCCGACATGGCCTTCCGCGCGCAAGGCCACGGCGCCGACCCGCTGGCCAGCGTGGCGATGCACCTGTTCCCGGACCTGATCCGGCCCGGGACGATGCCGCACGGACCAGCTCCCGCGCGCGACGTGTTCGGCCTGCGGGCTGGAAACTTCGGCACCGGACACCTCGAGACCGACCTCGGCGCTGTGGAGATCGCGCTGCCGCTGGAGATCGGCGACAGCGCCGTCAGTGGCGATCCTACCCTGAGCTCCGCCGGCACCGGCGCAGCACTGACCGGGCAGCTGGTGGCGATCGGCGTCGCACTGATCGCCACCCTTACCGCCCGGGGCTGGGGCGCCTCCTCACCAGCAGCGCCAGCAAGACAAGGATCGTCAGCACCGTGAGGCCCCCGGCGAGCCGCAGCAGCTTGACGATGGCCAGGCTGTAGCGGCCGGTCGCCGGATCGTAGTGGAAGCACAGCAGCAGCACCGGCGAGGCACGGGAGCCGATGCCGTGCGCCCGCGCCACTCCGAGGGCCGCGCGCACCGATGCCGGCTGGTAGCCGACCCCGAGCAGGTAGGACGACACCAGACCCGCCGGCGTCAGCACCACCACGCCGGCCGGGTGCAGGAACTGCTTGAGCGCCACGTCGTAGCGGCTGCGATAGCCGACCGCCCGGCTGACCGAGGAGATGGCGGCTGCATCCGCGGTCGCGAAATGCCACCCCTGCCGCGCGCCGGGGACCGGCGCACGGGCGAGATCGGACGCCAGTGCCCGCGCCGCATCCGGCGCGCGCTCCGCGGGATCGATGCTGAGGAACACCAGGTGGTAGTCGCGCGGTGTCGCCAGGCCCGATGCGGCCAGGGCGTCGAACAGGTCGTCGCGGATGACCCCGCACAGGCTCGGGCAGGTGTAGTAGCCCAGCACGAGCAGGGTCGGAATGTGTCCGATCATCGCCCCGAGGGTGGTCCGGCTGCCGTCCGCATCGACCAGCCTCGTCTCGAGCGGCACCTGGTCGCCGAGCTGTTGCGTATAGCCGAGGCCTCCGAGGTCGGGTGCCGCCGCGCAGGACGGCTGCGGAAGCCCGGATGCGGCCCAGAACACGCCCAGAAGGAGCGCTGCCCTTCTCACGCGGCGAAGTGCGCCAGCCGTCCGCGTGGTGCGCCGAGGATCTCGTCGTCGCGCATCACCGCTTCGCCGCGCACGATGGTGGCGACCGGCCAACCGGTCACCGTCATGCCGTCGAACGGCGTCCAGCCGATCGGGGACGCGATCCAGCTGTTCTCGATGCGCCGGCGTGCGCGCAAATCCACCAGGGTGAAATCCGCATCGTTGCCGGCGGCGATGCGTCCCTTGCCGACCAGGTCGTAGACCCGCGCCGGACCCGCCGCCATCAGGTCGACCATGCGCCCGAGCGACAGCCGGCCGGCATTCACATGGTCCAGCATCAGCGGCACCAGGGTCTGCACCCCGGGCAGCCCGGCGGGGCAGTCCGGCCACGGTTTCGCCTTGGCCGCCAGCGAATGCGGCGCATGGTCGGAACCGATGGTGTCCACCGTGCCGTCGCGCACCGCCCGCCAGCTCGCCTCGAAATGCCGTGCATCGCGTATCGGCGGGTTCATCACCGCGAGCCCGGCCAGCCGCTCGTAGCATTCCGGCGCCACCTGGGTCAGGTGGTTGACCAGCACCTCGACGGTGGCAATGTCGCGGAACGCCTGCAGATACTCCAGCTCCTCCGCTGTCGAGACGTGCAGGATATGCGCCGCCCTGCGGGTGCGACGCGCCAGCGCCATGATCCGCCTGGTGCCGAGGAAGGCGCATTCCTCGTCGCGCCACAGCCGGTGGCTGTCGTACGGATCGCCGCTGCGGAACAGCCTGCGGCGTTCCTGCAGCCGGTATTCATCCTCGCTGTGGAATGCGATGCGCCGGCGGCCGAGTTGCATCACCCGCTCGATGCCGTCGTCGTCCTCGATCATCAGGTCGCCGGTCGAGGAGCCCGCGAACAGCTTCACCGCGCACACGCCGTCGAGTCGCTCGTAGTCGCCGAGCGCCTCGGTGTTGCCCCGGGTGGCGCCGACATACATCGCGAAATCGGTCCAGCTCTCGCGCGATGCGTACTGCTGCTTCCAGGACAGCATTTCGGCGTCGGTGATGGCGGGAGCGGTGTTCGGCATGTCGAACACCGTGGTGATGCCGCCCAGGGCCGCGGCACGGGTGCCGGTGGGGATGCTCTCGATGCTGGCGTCGCCCGGATCGCGCAGGTGCACGTGCGGATCGATGAGCCCAGGCAGCACGTGCAGCCCACGCGCGTCGATGCGCTCGCCGGCCTCGTCGGTGGCGGCCGCCGACAGGCTGGCGATGCGCCCGTCGCGCACCCCGATCCCGGTCGCGACCTCCCCCCAGGGCAGCACGCAGGTGCCGCCTTCGATGATCAGGTCATAGTGCATCGCCGTCTCCCGCTGCGCCGCATCCGCCGGTCTATCTAGACGCGGCACGCACGGGGATCGAGATGCTAGCCGGGACGACGGCCCTGTCCCGGAGGCAGGCTCCGGCCGGTCAGCAGGATGTGCGACGCGCGGTCGAGGAAGTGCCGGCTGTGCGCGTAGCGGCGCTCGAGCTCGTCGAGATCATGCTGGAACTCGCCCTCGTCGCCGATCGCCGGGTTCCAGTGCGGATGCGGCGCGAACCGGCTGTGGAACAGGTCGAGGCCGGTGACCTGCTGCATCGACAGCTTGGCCGCGAACAGCGCCTCCAGCTCGCGCGCGCTGAACAGGTGCGACACGAAGCTGACATGGGTGCCGTCGCGCATGTCGATGTCGAGCCGGTCCAGGCTGTTGTCCTGGCGCCACGCGGCGGCCTTCTCGACGCCGTCGATGTAGATGGTGGGCAGGCTGCCGACGGTGCGCACGGTGACGAACAGCGTGCCGGCGGTGACGCGCGCGAGTTCGGCGGCGACCGCATGCATGGCCGGGCGGGGGATATGGTTGAGGACGCCGTAGAGGCAGAGGCAGAGATCGAAGGCACCATCCGTGAAGGGCAGCGGCTCGGTGGCGTCGGCCACCGTGAAGGACAGCCGCAGCCCGGGCGCCTCCAGAGCCGCCGCGGCCCCGCGGGCGAGCTCGATCATCGTGCCGGAGATGTCGAAGCCGTCCGCCGCGATGTCGGTAAAGCCGAGCGCCGCCGCACGCCGCGCCAGGCGCAGCAGCCAGGTGCCGGGTCCGCAACCGGCATCGAGGACGCGCAGGCTGGTGCGGCCGGAGGCGGCGAGACCGGTAAGCATCGCGTCGATCCGCGCCCAGATCTGCCGGTCGGCGTGACCGTAACGGCTGGAAAAATCCAGCGGCCGCAGCGCGTCGCCGTCCGCATAGGCAACGTAGCCGGCCCCGGCGAGGTCATAGGCGGAGGCGGCGTCGTCCGGCGCCGCCGGTCGTCGCTCGTGTCCGGCTTGGTGGGTGCTGGTGAGCATCGCGTTCGTTGGCTCCAGGATCGATGGTTGGGGACACCCGGCCGACAGGACAGCCAGTGTCTCGATCGCAGATCTGGCCGAGGCCGCCGTAAAGCCGCCATGCGCTTTGCGCCGGGCTGACGTAAAGGCTGCATTGCGGCGCCTGCAGGATTGCCGCCGGCGCGGCGCTACCGTAGGGAGCGGGAATGAGCGGAACGCCATGGAACTGACCGGCCGGGAGGGCATGCTCGGCCGCATCCTGCGCCCGCTGCGCGCCCTGATGCCGCACGACGAGCAGTTCGTGGCCCGGCTGTGCCAGCATTCGCGCCACGTGGTGGAGGGCGCCGTCGCCTTCCGCGACCTGCTCTCCGGCGGCGACCTCGAGGCGCACTACGCCGACATCTGCCGCTACGAGGAGGCCGCCGACGACGTCACCCGGCAGACCATCCAGGCCATCCACCGCAGCTTCATCACGCCGTTCGACCGCAGCCAGATCCTGGAACTCACCACCGCGCTCGACGACACCATCGACCTGATGAAGGAGGCCGGCCGGCGCATCCGGCTCTACGGCGTGGCGCCGAGTGCCGAGATGACCGCGATGGCCGAGTGCGCGGTGCGGGCGACCACCGTGATACGCGACAGCATGCCGCTGCTGAACGCGATCGCGCGCAACGTCGAGCCGCTGAACGCCATGCAGCTTCGTGTGCGCGAGGCCGAGGGCGAGGCCGACGACCTCTGCGACCTCGGGCTGCGCCGGCTGTTCGCGTCCGACCGGTCGGCCGGCGACAAGCTGCTGGTGGAGAAGGTGTACGACCTGATCGAGAGCGTGGTCGACCGCTGCGAGGACGTGGCCGACGTGCTCGAGAGCATCGTCGTCGAGCAGGTCTGACCGCCGCGATGCATCCCGGGTCGCTGCCGCCGGCCGCCCTGTTCGCGCTGGTCGCCACCGCGCTGCTGTTCGACTTCCTCAACGGCATGCATGACAGCTCCAACTCGATCGCGACCGTGGTGTCCACCCGCGTGCTGCGCCCGATCACCGCGGTGTTCTGGGCGGCGTTCTTCAACTTCATCGCCTTCCTGGTGTTCGGCCTGCACGTCGCCAACACCGTCGGCAACGGCCTGGTCATGCACGGCGTGATCGATGCGCGGGTGGTGTTCGGCGCACTGGCCGGGGCGATCGCCTGGAACGTCATCACCTGGATCTTCGGCATCCCGTCGAGCAGCAGCCACGCGCTCATCGGCGGCCTGGTCGGCTCGGCGATGGCCAAGGCGGGGCCCGCCGCGATCCACTGGAGCGGCCTCGACACGGTGGCCGCCGCGATCCTGCTGTCGCCGCTGATCGGCTTCCTGCTCGCGGTCGGCCTGGTGCTGGCAACCGCCTGGCTGTCGCTGCGCGAGACGCCGTTCGCCGCCGACCGCCGCTACCGGGTGCTGCAACTCGTCTCCTCGTCGCTGCTCAGCCTCGGGCACGGCGGCAACGACGCGCAGAAGACCATGGGCATCATCACCGTGCTGCTTGTCTCGCAGGGCCGGCTGCATGGCGGCTTCCACGTGCCGCTCTGGGTGGTGCTGTCCTGCCAGGCGGCGATGGCGCTCGGCACCTTCAGCGGCGGCTGGCGCATCGTGCGCACGGTCGGCTCGCGCATCACCGACCTCAAGCCGATCCAGGGCTTCTGCGCCGAGACCGGCGGCGCGTTGGCCTTGTTCGGCGCCACCTGGCTCGGCGTACCGGTCTCGACCACGCACACCGTCATCGGCGCGGTGGTCGGCGTCGGTGCCGCGCGACGCACGTCCGCGGTGCGCTGGGGCATCGCGCGCAGCATCGTGGTGGCCTGGGTGGTGACCTTGCCGGCCTCGGCCGCGGTCGGCGCCCTGTGCTTCTGGCTGGCCGGGCTGGCCCGCTGACGGCGATCGAGAGACCACCGCGGAAGAGGGATATTCGATCCCCTCGCTGATGTTGCTGTTCAATCCGAAGCTCTGCAGTGCAGTTGCAGGCGGCGCTTCAGCTCGCGCATGACCACGCCGGCGAACAGCCTGCCCTTTCAGCCAGACGCCGGTCAGGCCGCCAGCGTCTCGAACACGTCGCCTTCCGGCGCCAGCCCGAGCACATGCGTGCGGTGCCAGAGCGCATAGAACAGCAGGGTCCAAGCCGCATGCTGCTCTCGGCGGCCGGTCGCGTGCCGGAACAGCCGCATCACCGCCTCCGGCGCCGCGATCTCCTCGATGCCCGGCTGGCGCGCCACCAGGGACGCCAGCCGATCGCCGGCGCCGGCGATCCAGGCGCCGACCGGGACGGTGAAGCCTTGCTTCGGCGCGAACGGCCGCGCTTCCGGCAACTGCGTCTCCAGCCAGCGCCGCAGCAGCCACTTGCCCATCCGGCCGCGCACCTTGAGGTCGTCCGGCAGCAGGAAGCCGGCCGCCGCCACCGCCGGATCGAGCAGCGGCGTGCGGCCTTCCACCCCGTGCGCCATCAGGCAGCGGTCGAGCTTGAGCAGCAAATCGTGCGGCAGCCACTCGGCGATGTCGCTCTCCTGCGCCGCCGCCAGCCGCGACCCGCGCTGCGGCACGCGCAGCTCGATCGCCGCGATCCCGTCGCGCCAGTGCAACGGCTGCCGGCGCAGCACGCCGAGCCCGTCGAAGGTGCCCTGCCGGCGCATCCCGCGCCCGCCACGCCACCATGGCCGCATCGCCCGGCGATAGCGTCCGTAGCCGGCGAACATCTCGTCGCCGCCCTCGCCGCTGAGGATCACCTTCATCTCGCGCGAGGCCCGGCGTGCCAGCAGCCAGGTCGGGATGATCGCATAGTCGGCGACCGGATCGTCGAACGACGCCACGATCTCCGGCAGGTGACGCCAGACCATCGCCTCGTCGATGCGCATGATCTCGTGCCGCGCGCCGCAGGCCTTCGCCACCACCGCCGCCTGCGTGCTCTCGTCGGCGGCGCCGCGCACGTCGAAGGCGGCGGTAAAGGCGCGCACCGGCTGGTCGCTCACGCGCTGCATCATGCGCAGCACGCTCGCACTGTCGATGCCGCCTGACAGGAACATCCCGTACGGCACGTCGCTGCGGCAGTGCAGCGCCACGCTTTCCTCCAGCGCCGCATCCAGCCGGGCCAGCGCCGCAGGCTCGGCGATGCTCTCGACGCGGCCCTGCGGCAGCGCGTCGATGCGGGTGCGATCCAGCACCCGGCCGCCGGCGATGCGTATGGTCTCTCCCGGCAGCACGCGGCTGATACCGGGATAGATCGTTTCGCGACCGGTGGTGAATTGCAGTTGCAGCAGCTCGTCGCGCGCCTGCGTCCGCACGCCCTGGCGCTGCACCAGGCCGGCTTCCAGCAGCGCGCGCGGTTCCGATGCGAAGGCCAGCCCGTGCTCGAGTTCGGCGATGTACAGGGGCTTGATGCCGAACGGATCGCGCGCCAGCATCAGGTTGCTGGTGCCGCGCTCGTGGATCGCGATCGCGTACATGCCGCGCAGCCGCGCCACCGAGGCGGCGCCGTCGCGCAGCCACAGGTGCAGCGGCGGCTCGCAGTCGCTGCCGGTGGCGAAACGGACTTCCGGCAACGCGGCGCGCAGCGCGAGATCGTTGTAGATCTCGCCGTTGGCGATCAGCGCCGCCGGTCCCGCGAAAATCGGCTGGTCGCCGCCGGCAATGTCGATGATGGCGAGCCGGGTATGCACCAGCGCCACCCGCCCCACCATGGTGTGCCCGGCACCGTCCGGACCGCGATGCGCCAGCGCCTGCGTCATCGCCGCCAGCGCGGAACTATCGGGACGCGGCGCGTCGGCGGCGAAGACAAATCCGGCAATGCCGCACATCAGGCCTGCTCCAGTCCGGACAGCACCGTGGCCCAGCGTGCCAGCACCGGGGCCTCGGCGAAGTCGCGTTCGAATTTCCGTCGTCCGGCTTGCGCGAGCCGCGACGCCAGCGCGGGATCGCCGAGCACCGCGCCGATCGCCGCCGCCAGGGCCGGGGCGTCCTCGGGCGGCACAAGGATGCCGTCCTCGCCGCTGTCGATCAGCTCGACCGGCCCGGCCGCCGACGCCGCCACCACCGGCAGCCGCGCCGAGAACGCCTCGATCACCACGTTGCCGAGCGGCTCGTGCCGGGACGGGCACACCAGCAGGTCGGCTGCGGCGAACAACGACCCGGTGTCGTCCGACCAGCCCGGCATACGCAAGCGCGACGCCACCCCTACCGAACGCGCAAGCGCCTCCAGCGATGCCCGCTCCGGGCCTTCGCCGGCGATCAGCAGGACCGCGTCGGGGATCTCCGCCATGGCGCGTATCAACACGTCGAACGCCTTGTTGCGATGCAGCCGGCCCAGCGCCAGCACCAGCTTCGCCCCCGGCGCCAGCCAGGACGGACGGGACCGCGCTACATCGCCATGGTCGGTGGCGAAATTCGGCAGGTAGTGCACGCGTGCCGCTGGCCAGCCCTGATGCGCGATCCAGTCGACGATGCCGCGCGTGTTGCCGATCAGGTGGTCGCAGCGCCGGTAGTACGAAAGGTCGTAGAAGCCGCCGAGCCGTCCGGCCAGCACCCAGTCGCCGCGCGGCGCGAGGCGGGCGGCCCGGTTCATCCAGGCTACCGCGACGTCGGGACCGAAGCGCTGCAGCGCGCGCCGCAGCCGCGGCCGGGTGAGCAGGTCGAGCCGGCCGCCGAAGCGCAACTGCAACGGCCCCACCCCGCCGGCACGGAGGCGCCGCGCCCGTGCCGCATCGGCGCGCATCACCGGCAGGATCGCGCTGCCGGCGCCGTGCTGCGCGGTGACCAGCCTCTCGTAGAACAGCTCGGCGCCCCCAACCCGGGCACCCGCCATGATATGGGCGATCCTCATGCTTCCCGCCTTGCGCGATCGAGCAGCAGCAGGGCGGCATCGGCCACTGCCTGCACCGTGAGACCGTCCATGGCGGCCGCGCCGGATGGGCCCGGTGCCTGAACGAAGGCGGCGCAGCGGCCCGTCGGGGCATATTCCTCCGCGCGCGACGGCCCGAACAGACCGAGCGTCGGCGTGCCGGCGGCAGCGGCGAGGTGCATCAGGCCGGAATCGTTGCCGACGAACAGCGCGCAGCGTCGCAGCGCCGCGGCCACCCCCGGCAGCGACAGCCGCCCGCACAGGTCGATCGCGCCGGGCAGCGCGTCCAGCACCGGCGCCGCCATCGCGCGCTCCGCCTCGCCCGGACCCGCCACGATCACCGGGACCGCCCCCGGCAACGCCGGCGCGAGCTGTCGGAACAGGGCGACGAAGCGCTCCGCCGGCCACACCTTGCCGGACCAGTTGGCGGTCGGGCCGAGTGCCACCAGCTGCTTGCCCGGAGGCGGCAGCAGCGCAGCAGCGGCGGCGTCATCGGCCGCACCGGTCCAGACCACCGGCGACGGCGGCGGATCCAGCCCGAGCACCGCCGCCAGGTGCAGCGTGCGATGGCCGGCCCGGCGGCCGCCGCGCATGATCGCACGCCGCCGGGCCGGCAGCAGCAGCGTCACCGCCGAGCCGCGCAGGTCGATGGCGAGATCCCAGCGCGTGGCGACGCAGCGCCGCCAGACCAGCAGCCAGTGCAGGTCGTATCGCCGCTTCTCCACCACCAGCGTGCGTTCGCGACGCGGCAGCCGCTCGAACAGCCCGGACGCGACCGGCCCGCAGGCGACGGTGAAGCGCGCCTCCGGCATCGTCCGCACCAGGTGGTCGAGCAGCCCGGTGGACAGCACGGCGTCGCCGAGCCGGGTCGCAGTGATGAACAGCACGCGCATCCGCGCCGCATTATTGCATTGCGTGGCGCTTATCCAGCGCAGGCGGGGCGGACGCATGGCCGGCACGCGGAGGAGACACGCCGCCGGCACCCTTGCCGCATCCGGACGTGGAGGCCAAATTCACGCCATGCTGAAGCTGGCCCATCTCCCGGAACGCGCGGTCGTCGCCGTCACCGGCCCCGATCGCGTGACCTTCCTGCAAGGACTCGTATCCAACGACGTCGCCCTCGCGGCACCCGGCAAGGCGGTCTGGGCGGCGCTGCTGACCGCGCAGGGCAAGTGGCTTGCCGACTTCTTCATCCTCTCCGTTAGCGATGGGCCGGACGGCGGACGGCTGCTGCTCGACTGCGAGCGCGCTCAGGCGGCGATGCTGGTGCAGCGGCTGTCGCGCTACCGGCTGCGCGCCGACGTCGCCCTGCGGCAGATCGACCTGCACGTCCATGTCGCCTGGGACACCGAGGCCCGGGAGGCGCACGCGATGGTCGAGCCCGGCAGCATCGCCGCACCCGATCCGCGGCATCCGGATGCCGGCTGGCGCATCCTGTCGCCGACCGAGCGCGAGTGGGAAGCGGATGAAAGCGACTGGGACCGCCACCGCCTGCTGCTCGGCCTGCCCGAAGGTGCGCGCGACTGCGAGAGCGAGAAGACCGTCCTGCTCGAAGCCGGCTTCGACGAACTGCACGGCATCTCCTGGACCAAGGGCTGCTACATGGGCCAGGAGCTGACCGCCCGCACCCGCTATCGCGGCCTGCTCAAGCGCCGGCTGGTGCCGGTCACCTCCGAGGCCGCCCTGCCCGCGCCCGGCACACCGATCACCCATGACGGTCTCGAAGTCGGCACCATGCGCTCGTCGCGCGACGCGCTGGGCATCGCCCTGCTGCGGCTGGAACACCTGCATGGCGACCTGCGGGCCGGCGGCCATGCGCTTCGCACCCGGATCCCGGACTGGATGCGCCTGCCGGCCGAGACGGCATGATAGCCGATCGCCGCGTCCTCGACCGCGTCGCCTTCGGTCCCGACGGCCTGATCGCCGCCATCGCCCAGCAGCATGACACCGGCGAGGTTCTGATGCTGGCGTGGATGAACGCCGACGCTCTGGCCGAGACCCTCGCCACCGGCCAGGCCTGCTATTTCAGCCGCAGCCGAAACAGGCTGTGGCGCAAGGGCGAGAGCTCCGGCCAGACCCAGCGCGTGGTCTCGGTGCGCCTGGATTGCGACCAGGATGCGGTGCTGCTGCTGGTCGACCAGACCGGGGTCGCCTGCCACACCGGGCGGCGGAGCTGTTTCTATCTTGAAGCCGGCCCGGACGGCCTTGCCGAAATCGCCGCCCCGCTCGTAGCACCCGACCAGCTCTATCGCTGACGTGCAGGACGCCACCCTCTACATCGTCGCCGGCGAGGCCAGCGGCGACGTCCTCGGTGCGCGCCTGATGCAGGCACTGCGGACCCACCGCCCCGGGCTGCGCTTTGCCGGCATCGGCGGCGTGCGGATGACCGAGCAGGGCCTCGACAGCCTGTTCCCGATGCGCGACCTCGCGGTGATGGGCCTGGCCGAGGTGCTGCCACGCCTGCGCTCGCTGTCGCGCCGGCTGGACCAGGCGGTCGGGGCGATCACCACCTCCCGGCCCGATCTGGTGATCACCATCGACAGCCCGGGCTTCACCCTGCGCCTGCTGCGCCGCATCGCACCGCTCGGCATCCCGCGTGTCCATTATGTCGCCCCGCAGGTCTGGGCCTGGCGCGAGCATCGGGTACGCGAGTTCCCCGGCCTGTGGGAGCGGCTGCTCTGCCTGCTGCCGTTCGAGCCCGCGTTCTTTGGAAGGCATGGCCTGGAAGCCCGCTTCGTCGGCCATCCGGTGCTGCAGTCCGGCGCCGATCGCGGCGACGCGGCCCGCTTCCGGCAGCGCCATGGCATCGCGGCGGACGCGCCCGTCCTGATGCTGATGCCGGGCAGCCGGCGCAGCGAGGCGCCGCGCCTGCTGCCGGTGTTCGGCCGCACCCTTGCATTGCTGGCTCGCGACATGCCCGGCCTGGTGCCGGTGGTCGCGGCCTCGCCGGTGGTGGCCGAGCAGGTGTTGCGGGCGGCGCGACGCTGGCCGCTGCGGCCGGTGCTGGTGACCGATCTCGACGACAAGCACGATGCCTTCGCCGCCAGTGGCGCGGCGCTGACCAAGTCCGGCACCTCGACGCTGGAGCTCGCCCTCGCCGGCGTGCCGATGGCGGTGACCTACCGGGTCAATCCGCTGACCGCCGCCATCGCGCGGCGGCTGATCCGGGTGCCGCACGTGGCGATGGTCAACCTGCTGGCTGGCCGCGCCCTGGTCCCCGAACTGCTGCAGCAGGATTGCCGGCCCGACCTCCTGGCGAGCGTGGTGCGCAGGCTGCTCGGCGATCCCGCCACCGCGCAGGCGCAGCGGGACGGCTTCGACGCGGTCATGGCCGGCCTGCGAGCCCCGTCCGGCAACCCGGCCGAAGCCGCGGCGCGGGAGGTGCTGGACCTGCTGGACACCCTGCCGCCTCGCCCGCACACCGCCTGAGAACACATGGAACTTGTCCTTTCCGCGGTGCTGCCGATCTTCGGCCTGATCCTGGCCGGCTATGTCTGCGGCCGGCGCAACACGCTGGGCGATGGCGCCACCGACAGCCTGAACCGCTTCGTGGTCTACCTGGCGCTGCCGGCCCTGCTGTTCCTCGGCGCCGCGCACGTCAACCGCGCGACCGCCGGGCCGCCCGGCTTCCTGGTCGCCTTCTCCGCAGCCATGATGGCAAGCTTCGCACTGTCCTTCGCGCTCGAGCGCCGGGCCGGCCACCGGGTCGCCGACAGCGCCATCGCCGGGCTGGGCGGCGGCTACGCCAATACCGGCTTCATGGGCATCCCGCTCTGCCTCGCCCTATTCGGTCCCGCCGGACTGCAGCCGGCGCTGATGGCCAGCCTGCCGAACATCAGCGGCCTGTTCGCGGTGGCCCTGGTGCTGATCGAGTTCGACCTGCAATCCGCGCCCGGGCTGGGCCGCACCCTGCTCAAGGTTGCCGGCGCACTCGCCCGCAACCCCCTCGTGGTGGCGCCGCTGGCCGGCTTCGCGCTCGACCTCAGTGGCCTCGGCATGCCGCCGGCGGTGCTGCACTTCATGACGCTGCTCGGCGACGCCGCCAGCCCGTGCGCGCTGGTCACCATCGGCCTGTTCCTGTCGCACCGCCCGGACCCCGCGCACGTGCCGGGCGACCAGCCGGCCGAACTCCGGAGCATCGTGCGCCAGGTCGCGACCAAGCTGCTGGTGCAGCCCGGTGTGACCTGGCTGTGCCTGCTCGCTCTCGAGCGCTGGCAGGGCGTTGCCATGCCGACGGTCTGGAGCGCCAGCGCGATCCTGATCGCCGCCCTCCCCACCGGCACCGGACCGTTCATGCTGGCCAAGCTTTACGACCGCGAGGCGGCCAGCATCAGCCGCGTCATCCTGGTCTCGACGATCCTCTCTGTTGTCAGCATCACGCTGCTGGTGGCGGGGCTGGTGCCTGGTCCGGCCACGCGCTGATCCGCAACCCGCCGGCAGCTTGGACCGGAGCGGCCGCTGCAGCAGGTCGCGGTGCCGCTGCCCCCGGCCGCGTCACCCGATCGGCTGCTGCTCCAGCACCGTCGCGATCTTCCGCTCAGGTGGCGCCAGCAGCAGCGGCGTCTCCGGTGCACCCGCGCGCAGCAGCGCCAGCCGCTCGATGTTGCGCCGGATCACCGGATGCTCGTCGACCAGGCGCAGGAACTCTCGGGCCCGGATCGCCAGCAGATGGCCGAAGCGCAGGCCGCGCACCGCAGCCGGCATGCGCCGCCCGGCCAGCAGTTCCTCGGCGCCGATCACGTCGCCCTCGGCGAAGCGGATGTCATGCTCGGCGACATGGCTCTCCAGCACGCCGGCGCTGATGAAATAGACCATGTCGGCCCGGGCCCCGCGCCGGTACAGCACCTCGCCTGGCGCCACGAAGCGGATCGACAGCATCATCGCGACGTCGTGCACCACCGCATCCGGCACGCCGCGCAGCGCCGGCACGCTCTTGATGCGCGCCTCGATGCCGCTCTTGAGGTTGAACTTCAGCCGTCGGTCGAGCCGGCGACGGCGCCGCTCGGCATCGCGGCCGAGATCGCGGTGCAGTTCCTCGCTGATCAGGCTCTCGTTCAGCAGGATGTCGTATTCCTCGCCCTCCAGCCGGATCGCCACCTGGCGCAGCATCCGGCTCTCGAGCGCTTCCGAGTAGCCGAGATAATGCAGCCGCATGGTCTCGATGGCGTCCTGCAGCAGCTTCTGCCGACGCTCCAGCACCTCGGAGACGATGTCTGCGACGCGCATGCCGAGCGTGGGCTCGATCCTGCGGCGCATGAAGCGGGTCAGCGCCAGCGACACCAGGTGCTGGATCAGCAGCCGCTCGAAACGTTCCATCATCGCGTACATCAGCGGCTGGTCGATCCTCGCGGTACGGTGCACCCACTGCGCCAGCTTGAACCGCCAGGACGGCCGCAACTGGCGCCGGATCGCCCGCACGTAGCCGAAGCGCCCCTCCAGCCGGGCGCCGTCCACCATCGCATCGGCGGAGCGCAGCAGCGTCTCCATGACGCTGCGCGACAGGCCGCGTATGCGGAACAGGTCGAGCAGGATCGAGCGCTCCTGGTTGGCGATGGTGATCAGCGCGAGCGTCACCCGCTGGCGGTCGCCGAGCGCGCTGTCGAAGGTGTTGGCCTCGCGCTCCTCCTCGATGCGGCGGTCCAGGCCTTCCAGCACCGGGCGGGTGGCATCGCCGGAAAACCCGAAATCGCCGGCCAGCCGCCGCGCGCGGTCGCGCACCTCGCGCAGGCCGATGCCGAGGATCTGGTGGCGCAGCGCCTCGTCGATCGCGTTCAGCCGGTTCAGCCCGAAATACACCACCATCCAGCGCAGCGTGGTGCCGTTGACCAGCAGCGTGATCAGCACGAAGCCGGTCGCCAGGATGCCGATGAAATGCGCGATCGGCACCGGCACGTCCGGATTCTCGGTCACCGCCAGCGCGAGTGCCAGCGTGATGGCGCCACGCAGCCCGCCCCACACCATGGTCACCTTGAACGGCAGCGGCACCGGCGGCGAGATCCTGGTCGCCGCCAGCAGGGGCAGCATGCCGAACACCACCGCCGAGCGCGCGATCAGCCCGGCTCCCAGCGCGATCGCGATCAGCACGCAGTCCCAGCGGGTCAGGCCGACCAGCAGGCGCGGGATCAGCATCGAGGCCAGCACGAACACCAGCGAGCCGGCCCAGAACACCAGCTGCTCCCACAGCTCGCCGAGGAACCGCCAGGTCTGCGGCCGCAGCGTCGACGGGCCGTACAGCGAGAAGGTCAGCCCCGCCGCAGCGGTCGCCACCACCCCCGACAGGCCGAGGGCGTCGTCGCACAGGATATAGGCGATATAGGGCAGCGCGATGGTCAGCGTGACCTCGCCCGCCGGGGTGCCGCCGAGGGCGGTGATCATCAGCAGGGTCAGCCGCCCGAGCAGCGCCCCCACTCCCATGCCGCCGATGAAGGAATGCAGGAACTCCCAGAGCGCGGCGCCGGCATGGACCCGCTGGTGCGCGGTGACGGTGCCCAGCAGGATCGAGAAGATCGAGATCGCGGCGGCGTCGTTCAGCAGCGCCTCGCCCTCGACCAGACGGGTCAGCCGGGTCGCGGCGCCGATGTCGCGAAAGATACCGACCACCGCCGATGGATCGGTGGTGGCGACGATAGCTCCCAGCAACAGGCAGACCTCGAGGTTCATGCCCGCGAACGGAAACAGGGCAAGCCCGATGGTTGCGGTGCTGACCACCACGGCGAGGACCGCAAGCAGCAGGACGGTGCCGATCTCGTGCGACAGCCGGCGCACGTCGATCTCGAGCGCGCCCTGGAACACCAGGATCGGCAGGAAGATGAGCAGGAACGCCTGGCTGTTGATCGGGAAGTTGAGCACCGTGCGGGCGGCGCCGTCGAACACGTTGGTCAGGCTCGTGCGCAGCAGCAGATCGGCGGAGCCACCGATCAGGATGCCGACCAGCGCCAGCAGCACCGTCTCCGGCAGGTGCAGCCGGGCCGCCAGCGGCTGCACCGTGCTGACGATCACCAACAGCACCGCGATTGCCAGCAGGATCGCCGCGAGACCAGTCACCACCATTACGATCTCCTTTCAGCGTCCTGTTTTCACGACATGTTCCAGACCTAGCACACCGCCGGGCCGGCGGTCGCGTGAGGCGCGCCGCCGGGATGGCGGCGGTCCCGGTTTCGTGGCACCGTGAGAACGAAACCGGGCCTTCCACGTGCCCCGGGGTCGGTTGGGAGTTCCGGATGTCTGCATCCCCGCACCGCACGACAGCGCGGGCGCCGCACGCCACCACAATCGGCGCGAGACCGTCCAGGACCGTACACGGCCTGCTCTCGCTCCTGCTGGCCGGAGCGGCGCTGATCGGCACCGCCCCGTTGCAGGATGCTCGCGCGCAGCACGCCACCCAGGGCAATTCGCTGGCACCGGATCCCGCCCAGGCGGCCCCGGCCAACGCCGCCAGGCCGGACCAGAGCGCGCATGGCAACGCTGCCGCCGGGCCTGCCGCCGAGAACGCGCCGCCGCCGCTGCCTCCCGGTCATCAACCGGACGCCCATCCGCCCGCCAACCCGCCCGCGCCGACTGCCTCTGCCGACGCCGCGCCCGCCCCGGTCGCGGAGCCGGCCTCCACCGCCTATGGCCCGATCCTGACCCAGCCGATGCCGTCCGATGCGGCGAAGGTGGCGCTGATCAGGCGCGGCGAATACCTGGTGCAGGCGGCCGACTGCATGCCTTGCCACAGCGCCATCGGCGGCCGTCCCTATGCCGGCGGCCTGATCCTCAAGACGCCGTTCGGCAACATGGCGACGCCGAACATCACACCGGACCGCGCGACCGGCATCGGCGCCTGGACGCAGGAGCAGTTCTGGAACGTCCTGCATCGCGGCCTCGGCGAGCACGACAAGTACGTCTACCCGACGATGACCTACACCTCGTACACCAAGATGCCGCGCGCCGACGTGGACGCGGTGCACGCCTACCTGATGTCACTGCAGCCGATCTATGCGCCACGGCTCGACGTCTCGCTGAACTTCCCCTTCAACATCCGCGAATCCCTGCTCGTCTGGCGCACGCTGTATTTCAGCCCCGCCACCTTCAGGCCCGACCCGTCGAAGCCGGCGGAATGGAATCGCGGCGCCTATCTCGTCGAAGGCCCCGGCCATTGCGGCGAGTGCCATTCGCCGCGCGACGCGATGGGCGGCATCATCAACAGCCGCAGCCTCGCGGGTGCGCGCATCGACAGCTTCTGGGCGCCGAACATCTCGTCCGATCCGCACTGGGGGATCGGCGGCTGGAGCGAGGACGAGCTGGTCGAGTTCCTGCAGACCGGCAGCACCCACAAGGGCGTGGTGTTCGGCCCGATGAGCGACGTCGTGCACGAGAGCATGGCGCATCTCACCGCCGACGACGTGCATGCCATCGCCTTCTACCTGAAGAACACCCCGCCGCGATCCGGCCGTCCCGGACCGGCACTCGCCCGCGCCGAACGCGTCCGCTCGATCGCGCGCGGCCAGGCGGTCTATCTCGCGAACTGCGCGCAATGCCACCAGCCCAACGGCATGGGCGTGAAGGGCGCGATCCCGAACCTCGCCGGCAACGCGGCCATCTCCGGCGACGATCCCGGCAACGCCATCACGCCGGTGCTGGCGGGGCTGCAGGGCCAGGGCAACTATGGCGGCATGCCGCGCTTCGGCGGAGCGCTGGGCGACCGCGAACTTGCGGACCTCGCCAACTACATCCGCACCGCCTGGGGCAACGACGCGTCGGCGAACGCCACCTGGAGCTTCGTGCGCGACCTGCGCGGCACCGCCGCGGTCGGACTGGGTGGCAGCGTCGTCGCCCGCGCCTTCGACTGCCCGAAGATCGGCGACACCACCATTCCCGGAGCGCTCGCGACCGAAGCCGACGTCACCATGCTGGCCACCGCCGACCACAGCAACCTGCAGAACGGCATCACCGGCGTGATCGCCCGGGTGCGCCACGACAACCCCGATGCCACTTCGTCCGATGTGGTGACCACGCTCACGGCCGCCTACTGCCCGGTGGTGGCGACACGCGGCGACCTGACGCAGGCAGAGAAGCGCGCCACCCTGATCGCCTTTTCGAACCAGGCTGGACGCCAGTTCGCCCGCCTCAACCCGCCCGACGTCAGCAAGGTGCTGGTGACCGCGCCGCTGCCGCCCGAGGCGGCGGCGCAGATCGACCAGGCGGCGGCGGCGGCCGGCATGACACCGGGCGCCTATATCGCCAGCAAGCTGGCAGCGCCGAAATCTTCCAACTAGGAGAGGCCAGGGCGCTGCCCCGGACCCGCCGGGGCCCCTCCTTGACGAGAATGGAGGCCCCGGCCCCCAATTTATTTAGCCAACTTCGGCGAGTGTCTCCCTGGCGGCGCGGACGACCGCTTCGGTGGTGATGTCGAACTTCTTGTAGACGTCACCGATCTTGCCGGACGCGCCAAAGCCGTGCATGCCGACGAAGCGACCGTCCAGGCCGGTGTAGCGCTCCCAGCCCAGCTCGACCGCGGCTTCCACGGCGACACGCGCACGGGTCGTGCCCAGCACCGTCTTCCTGTAGGCAGCGTCCTGCTCCTCGAACAGCAGCCGGCTCGGCATCGAGACCACCGCCGTCGGGATACCCTCCTTCTGCAGGATCTCGCGTGCCTGGACAGCGAGATGCAGCTCCGACCCGGTGCCGATGATCGTCAGCTTGCGCTCGCCACCTTCGGCCTCGAGCAGCACGTAGGCGCCGCGCGCCGACCTGTTCTCGTCGCCGGGCTCGCGGCGCAGCAGTGGCATCGGCTGGCGCGACAGCGCGATCAGCGCGGCACGGCGCGGCGCCTCCAGGATCAGCTCCCAGCACTCCGCGGTCTCCACCGGATCGCCCGGACGGAATACCGCGAGGTCGGGGATCGCACGAAGCGCCGCCAGCTGCTCGACCGGCTGATGGGTCGGGCCGTCCTCGCCGAGGCCGATCGAGTCATGCGTCATCACGAAGATCGTGCGGATCCGCATCAGCGCCGCAAGCCGGATCGACGGACGGCAATAGTCGGAGAAGCACATGAAGGTGCCGCCATACGGGATCAGGCCGCCGTGCAGCGCGATGCCGTTCATCGCCGCCGCCATGCCGTGCTCGCGCACCCCGTAATGCATGTAGGTGCCGAGGTACTCGCCGGGCCGGATCTCGACCATGCCCTTGGCGCGCGTGTTGTTCGACGGCGTCAGGTCGGCCGAGCCCCCGAGCAGCTCCGGGATGGCGGCCGCGAGATGATCCAGCACCGCGCCGCTGGCCGAACGGGTGGCCATTTCCTTGCCGCTGGCGATGAACTCGGCGCGTGCCGCGGAGATCGCCTTCTTCCAGTCGGCCGGCAGCTCGCCGTTGTTGCGGCGCTCGAACTCGGTGCGCAGTTCGGTCGGCGCCGCCTTGACCCGATCGGCCCAGGCAAGGCGCGCCGCCCTGCCCTTCGAGCCGATCTCGCGCCAGGCCGACAGCAGGTGCTCGGGGATCACGAACGGCGGGTAGTCCCAGCCCAGGATCTTGCGGGCACCGGCGATCTCCTCCTCGCCCGGTGCGTCGCTATGCGCCTTCTGGGTGCCGGCCTTGGTCGGGAAGCCGAAGCCGATGATGGTCTTGCAGGCGATCATCGACGGCTTGTCGGTCACCGCGCGGGCGGCGTGGATGGCGTCGCGGATCGCATCGGTGTCGTGGCCGTCGATCTCCTGCACGTGCCAGCCGGAGGCGCGGAACCGCTCGACCTCGTTGTCCGACACCGACAGGCTGGTGGCGCCGTCGATCGAGATCGAGTTGTTGTCCCAGAACGCGATCAGGTGGCCGAGCTTGAAGTGGCCGGCCATCGAGATCGCTTCCTGGCTGATGCCCTCCATCAGGCAGCCGTCGCCGAGGAACACATAGGTCCAGTGCTTGCAGAGATCGTCGCCGAACTTCGCGTTCAGGATGCGCTCGGACAGCGCGAAGCCGACCGAGTTGGCGATACCCTGGCCAAGCGGGCCGGTGGTCGTCTCGATGCCATCGGCATGCTTGTATTCGGGGTGGCCGGCGGTCTTGCTGTCGATCTGGCGGAAGCGCTTCAGCTCGTCGATCGTCATGTCGTGCGAGCCGGTCAGGTACAGCAGGCTGTACAGCAGCATCGAGCCGTGCCCGTTCGACAGCAGGAAGCGGTCGCGATCGAACCAATGCGGATCGGCCGCATCGAACTGCATGAAATCCTTGTAGAGTACGGTCGCAATATCGGCCATGCCCATCGGCGCGCCCGGATGCCCGCTCTTGGCCTGCTGCACGGCGTCCATCGACAGGAAGCGGATACAATCGGCGAGGTCGCGCAGATGCTGGTCGCGCGGCTTCGGCACCGACTTTGGCTCGGCAGGCGCGGTCGATGAGGAGGCTGAAGAATGGCTATCGGCTTGACTTGACATCGAGGTGTCTCCTGTTCGCGAAACCGCTGTCGAAGACGGTATGGCACGGCTGGGCGGACACCGGAACCGGGGGGCCGGTCGCTACAGGGGTCGCTGCGGTGCCGGCGCGGTCTCATAGGCGCCCCAGATCGCCTGGTCGTATTCGATCACCGACCCGGTCATCAGGCCAGACTCCGAGGTGGCCAGGAAGGCCACCGCGCGTGCGACCTCCACCGGGTCGATCAGCCGGCCAGCCGGCTGGTTCTGCGCCGCCGCCGCCAGCCAATCCTCGTCGGCGCCGTGATATTCGCGCTGGATGCGGTCCTCGCCGTCCGACGCCATCCAGCCGATATGCAGGGCATTGACGCGGATGCGGTTGCGCAGCAGCGCGTAGGCGGTGTTGCGGGTCAGGGTCCCGAGCGCACCCTTCGAGGCAGAGTAGGCCGCGATGAACGGCTGGCCTGCAAGCGCCGACATCGAGCCGATATTGACGATGGTGCCCTCGATGCCGTCCCGCCGCATCAGCTTGATGCAGTCCTGCATCAGGAAGAACGGCGCCCGCACGTTGACCGCGAAGATAGCGTCGAACAGCTCCGGCGTGGTGTCGAGGATGGTGCCGCGATCGGTCGACCCGGCCGAGTTCACCAGCGTATCGACGCGGCCGAAGCGGCGATCGGTCTGAGCCACCACCTCGCGACAGGCGGCGACGTCATGCAGCTCGGCCGGCACGAACGCCACCTGGGTGCTGCTCGCCGCCATGATGGACGCCGCCACCGCCTCGCCGCGCGTCCGGTTGCGCCCGGTGATGACCAGGGCCGCCGCGCCACGCCGCGCCAGCTCACGGGCGATGGCGGCGCCGAGGCCCTGGGTGGCGCCGGTGACGATGGCCACCTTGCCGGTCATGTCGTGCGTCATGTGGTTCTCCGCTTCATCCAGGCCCCGTTTCATCCCGGCCCCGCTTCATCCCGGCCACGAGAAGCGGATCGTGTCGTCGCGCAGGCCAGCCAGCACGACATCGATGCCGCCGGAGCGGATCATCCACTCCAGCCGGTGGTCGCGATATTCCCGCCGGCGGCCGCCGGTGCGGTAGAAATCGGCCGCCGCCTGCATCTTCGCCGCCGCTTGGTCGAACTCCTCGAAAGTCTCCTGCACCGAAGCCCGTGTCTGCAGCCTCGTGTGCCACTCCGCAAGCGGCGAGCCCGGTGGCGGTCCGAGACCGTAATGCACCGATCGGTTGACCATCGGCGCCACCGCTGCGTCGGCCCAGCCGAAGGCGTGGCCGCCGAACCAGTCCGCATCGCCGAGCCGGCCGGCAAGCCAGTCCTGCAGTGCAGTGGTGTCGCGCGCGGCCTGCTCCTTGAGCCGCTGCGCCGCCGCACCCTCGGCGCGGCGGAACCACAGCAGCTCTCCGAACCCCCAGTTCACCGCTTCATACTGGGAGTCGCAGACCTCCTCGGTCATGCGTGCATAGGCGCGGCGCAACGCATCGCGCGGCAGCAGGGCCGGCTCCGGCCAGCTCTCCTCGATGAAGTCGAGGATGATCGTGGACTCGAAGATCGGCGTCCGGCCGTCGGGCAGCAGCACCGGCACCTCGCCGCGCGGGTTGGCGTTGGCGAACCCGGTATCGCGCCGGCCGGTGCCGAAATCCTCCGGCAAGATCCGCTCGAAGGCGACGCCCTTCTCGCGCAGCGCGATCTTCACCTTCTGGCAGTAGGACGAGAGCGGGTGGTCGTACAGGATCAAACCGGCTTCCTCCGATCGCGTGGTCCATGCGATCAGTTGACCATCCTGCACCTGGGCTTGGTGGTCCAGAGATCCAGGACCAGGGTCGCCCGGGCCAGGCGCGAGCGCAGCATGTGCAGGTCGGGCACCCTGTCCAGCGCGGCGGCCTGACGTCTCGACATGGTCAGCGCCACCAGCCAGAACCGGCTCGCGTCGCTGAAATCCCCGCTGGCTTCGCTCCTGCAGGCCTGCTCGCACCAGAAGGCCGTCTCGTCGACGCAGGGCAACGCCGCGTAGGATTTCGGCGGACGCCCGATGGCGGACTTGATGACACTGCCCTGTGACATGCTGCTCTCTCGAAGAGGTGCGTAGCATCCAGAGTTAAATCTCGAAGCCGGAACGAACTGCGAGACAACTGTCACAAGATAAACGACTATTGGTTGCGTATTGATTAAGGCCACGAGGGGGCCCTGTGGCCCCGTCGCGCCGGGGGCGGCGCCCCCGCTTCGCGCTCCCTAGAACGGGATCTCGTCGTCCAGGTCGCTGCCGCCGCCGGGGGCATCCCAGCCACCTGGCGCCGGAGCCGGGCTGCCACGGCCCGGCGCGGCCCCGCGAGCTGGTCCGGCAACCTGGCGAGGAGCCGAGTAGCCACCGCCGCCGCCCTCGAACCCGCCGCCTTCGTCGCCGCCGCGGTTGGAGTCGATCAGCTGCAGGTCACCGCGGAAGCGGTCGATCACCACCTCGGTGGTGAATTTCTCGGCGCCCGACTGGTCGGTCCATTTCCGGGTCTGCAGCGTGCCCTCGACGAACACCTTGCGGCCCTTCTTGAGGAAGCGCTCGGCCACGTCCGCGATCCGCTCGTTGAACACCACAACCCGGTGCCACTCGGTCTTCTCCTTGCGCTCGCCGGAGGCCTTGTCGTTCCAGGTCTCGCTGGTGGCCAGCGTGAAGGTCACGATCTTTGTACCGTTCTGGGCGTTGCGGACTTCCGGGTCTTTTCCCAGGTTTCCGATCAGGATCACCTTGTTCACGCTTCCGGCCATCGTCACTTCCTGTCTTTCCTGTGGACCGGCCAGGCGGGCGCGGTCACGCTGATCCCAGCTTACCCAAGCAGCCGGACCACTGCACCAGCCCGACGGGGGTCCCCTGCCGGCATGGTAGCCCGTCGGTGCGGAACATAGTATGAACGAACGACCAGAAGCAGGAAACCACGGATGACGCCTTCGATCCGGGTGCGTGGCGCGCGCGAGCACAACCTCAAGAACATCGACGTCGATATCCCGCGTGACCAGCTCACCGTGGTGACCGGCCTGTCCGGCTCCGGCAAGTCCTCGCTTGCCTTCGATACCATCTATGCCGAGGGCCAGCGCCGCTACGTCGAGAGCCTGTCCGCCTATGCGCGCCAGTTCCTGGAGCTGATGGGCAAGCCGGACGTCGACTCGATCGAGGGCCTGTCGCCCGCCATCTCGATCGAGCAGAAGACCACCAGCCGCAACCCGCGCTCCACCGTCGGCACCATCACCGAGGTGCACGACTACATGCGCCTGCTGTGGGCGCGCGCCGGCATCCCCTACTCGCCCGCCACCGGCCTGCCGATTGAGGCGCAGACGGTCAGCCAGATGGTCGACCGGGTGATGGCGATGCCCGAGGGCACCAGGCTGCTGCTGCTGGCTCCCGTCATCCGCGACCGCAAGGGCGAGTATCGCAAGGAACTGGCCGAGCTGCAGCGTCGCGGCTTCACCCGCGCCAAGGTGGACGGCACCCTGTACGACATCGGCGACGTGCCGAACCTGAACCGCAAGCTCAAGCACACGCTGGAGGCGGTGGTCGACCGCGTGGTTGTCAAGGATGGCATCCAGTCCCGCCTTGCAGACAGCTTCGAGACCGCGCTCGGGCTGTCCGACGGGCTGGTCTATGCCGAGGAGGCGCTGCGCGAGGGCAGCAAGGCCGAGCCGGCCCGCACGGTGTTCTCGTCGCGCTTCGCCTGCCCGGTCAGTGGCTTCACCCTGGAGGAGATCGAGCCGCGGCTGTTCTCCTTCAATGCGCCGCAGGGCGCCTGCCCGGCCTGCGACGGCATCGGTCTGGAGAGCTTCTTCGACCCGCTGCTGGCGATCCCCGACGAGACGCTGAGCCTGACGCGCGGCGCGGTGGCGCCCTGGAACGGCACCCAAAGCCCGTACTACGACCAGACCCTGCAGAGCCTCGCCCGGCACTTCAAGGTGAGCACCGCGCTGCCCTGGCACGACCTGCCCGAGGCGGTGCGCGACGCCATCCTGTTCGGCACGAAGGAGGATGTCGAGTTCACCTACAAGGACGACCGCCGCGCCTACAAGGTGACCAAGCCGTTCGAGGGCGTGCTGCGCAACCTGCAGCGGCGCCTCACCGAGACCGACAGCGCCTGGGTGCGCGAGGAGCTGTCGCGCTACCAGGCCGAGAAGCCGTGCGAGGTCTGCCACGGCGCCCGCCTGCGTCCCGAAGCGCTTTGCGTGAAGGTGGCCGGCTCCACCATCGCCGAGGCCTCCGAGCTGCCGATCCGCCGGGCGCTGACCTGGTTCAGCGAGGTCGAGCCGCAGCTCAGCCCGCAGCGCCGCGAGATCGCCCGGCGCATCCTGCGCGAGATCGTCGAGCGGCTGCGCTTCCTCGACGATGTCGGGCTCGACTACCTGACGCTATCGCGTGGATCGGCCACGCTCTCGGGCGGCGAGAGCCAGCGCATCAGGCTCGCCAGCCAGATCGGTTCCGGCCTGACCGGCGTGCTGTACGTGCTTGACGAGCCATCGATCGGCCTGCACCAGCGCGACAACGAGCGCCTGCTCGGCACCCTCGAGCGGCTCAAGCGCCTCGGCAACACGCTGCTGGTGGTGGAGCACGACGAGGAGGCGATACGCGCCGCCGACTACCTGATCGACATGGGACCCGCCGCCGGCACCCTGGGCGGCCACGTCATCGCGCACGGCACCCCCGACGAGGTGGCCAATCATCCCGACAGCCTCACCGGGGCATACCTCTCCGGCCGCAAGCGCATCGAGGTCCCGGCGCAGCGGCGTCCACGCGACAAGAGCCGGCAGGTCAGCGTCATCGGCGCACACGGCAACAACCTGAAGAACGTCACCGCGCACTTCCCGCTCGGCACCTTCACCTGCATCACCGGGGTCTCCGGCGGCGGCAAATCCACCCTGGTGGTCGACACGCTGTACAAGGCGCTGTCACGGCGGCTGATGGGATCGGGCGAGGTGCCGGCGCCGCACGAGGCGATCGAGGGGCTGGAGCTGCTCGACAAGATCATCGACATCGACCAGTCGCCGATCGGCCGCACGCCGCGCTCGAATCCGGCCACCTACACCGACCTGTTCGCGCCGATACGCGACTGGTTCGCCGAGCTGCCGGACAGCAAGGCGCGCGGCTACAAGCCCGGCCGCTTCAGCTTCAACGTCAAGGGCGGCCGCTGCGAGGCCTGCCAGGGCGACGGCGTGCTGAAGATCGAGATGCACTTCCTGCCCGACGTGTTCGTCACCTGCGACACCTGCAAGGGCGCCCGCTACAACCGCGAGACGCTGGAGGTGAAGTTCCGCGGCAAGTCGATCGCCGACGTGCTGAACATGACGGTCGACGAGGCGGTGCCGTACTTCTCGGCCGCCACCCGTATCCACGACCGGCTGTCGATCCTGCAGCGGGTCGGCCTTGGCTACGTCAAGCTCGGCCAGCAGGCGACCACGCTGTCCGGCGGCGAGGCGCAGCGCATCAAGCTGTCCAAGGAACTGGCCCGGCGCGCCACCGGCCGCACGCTGTACATCCTCGACGAGCCGACCACGGGCCTGCATTTCGAGGATGTCCGCAAGTTGCTGGAAGTGCTGCATGCCCTGGTCGACCAGGGCAACACCATCCTGGTCATCGAGCACAATCTCGAGGTCATCAAGACCGCCGACTGGGTGCTCGACCTTGGCCCGGAAGGTGGCGAAGGCGGCGGCCGGATCGTCGCCGTCGGCACTCCGGAGGACATCGCCGCCAGCCCGGAGAGCCATACCGGCCGCTTCCTGGCGCCGATGCTGCCGGTTCCTCGCAAGCGCAAGCGCGCCTGACCTGGTTCACGGCCTGGCGCGCAGCGAGGCCGCCAGGACTGCCAGCCGATCGCCCAGTCCACGCTGCGCGGCGGCGGGGTTGTCATGCGACGCAGACAGGTCGCGCGACGCCAGCACCCTGATCAGCCCCGCGGCGCGGCACGGGCGGGACAGACCCGGCCGCCCGGCCTGCGACAGCCATCCCTGGCCCTCCTCGCGCAGCCAGGCAGCCCTGTCCGGCGGGGCATCCGGCGGAAACGGTTCGCGTCCCAGCGCCAGGACCGCCGGAAGGTGCCGCAGCAGTGCGCCGGCCCCATAGGCAGCCCCAGCCGCCCGCAGCCGGCGCAGCACATCCGGATCCTTCTCGCCCAGCGCCTGTGCGAACGCCACCTGCAGCCCGCCCGGCCCGCCCAGCATGGCTTCCCGCCAGGCTTGCATGGTCTCCAGACCCTCCGCCTCGGCCTCGCGCGCCTCTATCACCTCCAGCAGGGTCTCGCGCGGCAAGGTGTGATCGCCGAGCATCGCCTGCAGCGGCGCCGCCAGCTCGTGGCCTGCCGACCGTCCCTCGATGACATCGCGCCACCACTGCAGCCGGATCAGCGCCGCCATCGGGCCGGCGATGGCGCGGGACGTGGTCATCTCCAGCGCCCGCACCAGCTCGTGGTTGACAGCGATCAGCACGAACAGGCGCTCGCGTCGAACGGCCGGCGCGAACAACGCGGTGAGGAAGCGGTCGGGATCGTGGCGCTGTGCGATCGCGCCGGCAGCGGAGAGGGAGTTGGCCATGACCGTCAGATGACGCCGCGTGTCAAGCACGGCAACTCGCTTGACGACGCGCGGGATGCTCCATAGCTGAGACAGGCGTGCCTGAGACGAAGCGCAAACCTGCGCTGCCGCGAAACGCTAGGTGGTTGTCGTAGAGCACCACAAGCTAAGGAGAATTCCGCATGGCCTTCGAACTGCCGCCACTGCCGTATGCCTACAACGCCCTTGCCGGGCGCGGCATGTGCCAGGAGACGCTCGAGCTGCATCACGACAAGCATCACCAGGCCTACGTCACCGCGCTGAACGGCTTCGTCGAGAAGAACGAGGCCCTGCAGGGCAAGTCGCTCGAGGACATCATCAAGCATAGCCACGGCAATGCAGAGATGGCGCCGGTTTTCAACAATGCGGGCCAGCATTGGAACCACATCGTGTTCTGGCAGGCGCTGTCGCCGACCGGCGGCGCGATCCCCGGGTCGCTGGAGAGCAAGATCACCGAGGACTTCGGCAGCGTCGAGAAGTTCAAGGAGGCCTTCAAGACCGCCGCCACCACCCAGTTTGGTTCCGGCTGGGCATGGCTGGTCGCCGGCAGCGACGGCAAGCTCAAGGTGACCAAGTCGCCGAACGGCTCCAATCCGGTCGCCACCGGCGAGGGCAAGGTGCTGCTCGGCCTCGATGTCTGGGAGCACAGCTACTACATCGACTTCCGCAACCGCCGGCCTGACTACGTGACCAACTTCCTCGACAAGATCGCCAACTACGAGTTCGCCGAGGCGCAGCTCAAGGCGGCCTGATCAGGCAGGCCCGGCCGAGCCATCGACCGGGCCGCCCCCTACTCCTTGACGACCTTGGCCGGAGGAGCGGCATCGTTCGCCGCCACCGAGCTGAGCACGGTGCTGATGGTGTCGCGCACCACCTGCACACGCACGTTCGGCGCAATCTCGACCTCGACCTCGTTGGCGCCGTCGCGCACCTTCTGAACGGTGCCAAGGATGCCGCCGGAGGTCACCACCCGGTCGCCGCGCTTGAGTGCCGATACCATGGTCTTCAGCTGCCGCTGCTTCTGCTGCTGCGGCCGGATCAGCAGGAAGTAGAACACCACGAAGATCAGGACGATCGGCAGGAACTGGCTCAGCCCTGCGAGATTGCCGAACATGCCGCCGCCGGCGTCCTGCGCGTAGGCTGGGGTGGAAAAGAGGCTCATCGCTCGGTGTTCCTGGTGCTGCTCGCAGATCGGGACGGCGCGAGCCTTGCCGCCTCAGGTCGCGGACCATAGGTTTCGCCACCGCGCCGTCAAGCAGCGCCGTGAGCCAGGATCCTGCATTGCCCGATTTCGAGACGCCGCACATCGACAACCGGGTGTTGACCCGTATCGCCGACGCCCTGGAGCGGCTGGCGCCACCGCCGGCGGTGCTCGGCTCGCTGGACGACGCGACCGCCTATGTCTGGCATCCCGAGCAGGGCCGCCTTGCCCCCGTCGGGGCGGTGAGCCATGTCGACCTTGCCCTGCTGCACGGAATAGAGCGCCAGCGCGATCTCATCCTGGACAACACGGCGCGGTTCGCGCGCGGGCTGCCGGCCAACAACGCGATGCTCTGGGGCGCCCGCGGCATGGGCAAGTCGTCGCTGGTGAAGGCGGTGCATCACGAGGTGAACCAGGACCGGCACGGCACCGACACGCTGCTGCTGATCGAGATCCAGCGCGACGACCTCGCCACCCTGCCGATCCTGCTCGGGCTGTTGCGCCAGACCTTGCGACGCATCCTGGTGTTCTGCGACGACCTCTCCTTCGAGCGTGAGGACGCCGACTACAAGGCGCTGAAGTCGGTGCTCGACGGCGGCATCGAGGGCCGCCCCGCCAACGTACTGTTCTACGCCACCAGCAACCGCCGGCACCTGATGCCGCGGGACATGATCGAGAACGAGCGCAGCACCGCCATCAACCCGAACGAGGCGACCGAGGAGAAGGTGTCGCTGTCGGACCGCTTCGGTCTGTGGCTCGGCTTCCACAACTGCAGCCAGCCCGACTACCTGGCGATGGTGGAGGCCTATGCCGCCGCACGAGACCTGCACATCGGGCGCGAGGCGCTGCATGCCCGGGCCAACGAATGGTCGATCACGCGCGGCAGTCGCTCCGGCCGGGTCGCGATCCAGTTCATCGACGACCTGACCGGACGGCTGGCCGGCGGCACCTAGCCGCCGCCGGCTCCGGCCGCCTTCGCTCAGGCGAAATGCGCGGCCAGGTCGTGCTCCGGGGTGTTGGTGAGGTCCTTGCTGAGGGACTTGCCCAGCTTGGCCGACGCCGCCTTGTCGAGCGCCTCGCGGATGTCGTGCAGCATATGCGCGGGGGCTGCCAGCACGATCTCGTCGACCTTGCCGGTGCGCACCGCCTCGTTCAGGCGCGCCGCGACTTGCTTTGCGAAGTGCGACTTCGACTGGTCGTGCGGATCGGATTTCGGCGCCTTCAGCTGGCTCGTCCCGGCGCTGGCATCCTCATCGGTGTCGCCATGCCCGCTGGCGTCGAAATGCTGCAGCGTCCGCAGGTTGTCGGCATCTCCGGCGAGGATGCGGGCCTTGCCGCCATCCGCCACCACATACCAGGTCGTTCCCTTGCTCATCTCGTATATCCCCTTGTCCGGAGCATGGAACGCAGCGCGGCGGCAACTGTTCGCCGCCGCCGGCCGGACCGTCAGGCGGCGATCCGCCGCAGACCGGGCAGATAGGTTTCGAGCGCAGGCGGCACGGTGATCGAGCCGTCCGACTGCTGCCACGTCTCCATCACCGCGATCAGCGTCCGGCCGACCGCCAGGCCCGACCCGTTCAGCGTGTGCACGAATTCCGGGGCGCCACCTCCCGTCGGCCGATAGCGCGCGTTCATCCGGCGGGCCTGGAAGTCACGGGTGTTGGAGCAGGAGCTGATCTCCCGCCAGGCCTGCTGCCCCGGCAGCCAGACCTCGAGATCGTAGGTGCGCGCGGCGCCGAAGCCGGTATCGCCGGCGCACAGCAGCATGCGCCGCCAGGCCAGCCCGAGCCGGTCGAGGATGCCCTCGGCGCACGCGGTCATGCGCTCGTGCTCGGCCGCGCTGGCCTCCGGCGTGGTCACCGACACCATCTCGACCTTCTGGAACTGGTGCTGGCGCAGCATGCCGCGGGTATCCCGCCCGGCGGCGCCCGCCTCGGAACGGAAGCAGTTCGACAGCGCGGTCAGGCGGTGCGGCAGGGTCGCCGCGTCGATGATCTCGCCGGCTGCCAGCATCGTCAGCGGCACCTCGGCGGTCGGGATCAGCCAGCGCCCGTCCGTGGTGACGAAGGACTGGTCGGCGAATTTCGGCAGCTTGTCGGTGCCATACATGGCCGCCTCGTTGACCAGCACCGGCACCGCCACCTCCTGGTAGCCGTTCGCGCCGGTATGGGTGTCGAGCATGAACTGGCCGAGCGCGCGCTCCAGCCGGGCGAGCGGCCCACGCAGGATGGTGAAACGGCTGCCCGACAGCTTGGCGGCCTGCTCGAACTGCATCATGCCCAGCGCCTCGCCGAGCTCGAAATGCTGACGTGGCGCGAAATCGAAGTCACGCCGGGTGCCGCGCTCGTGCACCACCACGTTGGCGCTCTCGTCGGCACCGTCCGGCACCTCTGGATCAAGCCGGTTCGGCAGCTCGGCCAGCGCCGCGCGGATCTCGCTGTCGAGCCGGGCCGCGTCGCGCTCCAGTGTCTCGATCTCGCCGCGCAGGGCGACCGCCTCGGCTTCCAGCGACGCGCTGTCGGCACCGATGCGCCTGGCCTGCCCGATCTGCCTGGACAGCGTGTTGCGGTGCGACTGCCGGTCCTGCAGGGCAGTCAGCGCAGCGCGGCGGGCCTCGTCGCGCGCCACCAGCACCTTTGCCACCCCGGGTGCGCCGCGACGCGCGAGATCGGCATCGAAGCCGGCCGGATCGGCACGCAGCGCCCGCAGATCATGCATCAGGCCTCCTCCTCGACGACCGCCTTCGGCTCGACCAGCTTGGCGGTGAAGATCGAGATCTCGTAGAGCGCGATCAGCGGCACCGCGAGGCCGGTCTGGGTGATGACGTCGGGCGGAGTCAGCACCGCGGCGACCACGAAGGCGCCGACATAGGCGTAGCGGCGGACTTTCCGCAGGCCCTTCGAGGTCACCAGTCCGACCTTGGCGCACAGGGTGAGCACCACCGGCAGCTCGAAGGCTATGCCGAACGCCATGATGAGCTTCATCACCAGGGCGAGGTATTCGCTCACCTTGGCCTGCAGCTCGATCTGCAGCCCGTCGGTGTTGTTCGTCTGGAAGCTGAGGAAGAACCGCCAGGCGAATGGAAATACGAAATAATATGCCAGTGCCGCGCCAAGCAGGAACAGGATCGGGGTGGCAACCAGGAACGGCAGGAACGCGCGTTTCTCGCTGCGGTACAGGCCGGGTGCGACGAAGATCCAGATCTGGCTCGCAACCACCGGAAACGAGAAGAAACCCGCGCCGAAGAACGCCACCTTGATGTAGGTGAAGAACGCCTCGTAGAGCGCTGTATAGATGAGATGAGGCTGCTCACCCTTCTGGCGCATGATGGTCGCCAGCGGCTGCGCCAGGAACAGGTAGATGCGAGCCGAAAAATGGTAGCAGACCAGGAAGCAGATCGCGAACGACACCGCTGACCAGAGCAGCCGCCGGCGCAACTCGACCAGATGCTCGAGCAGCGGCATCGGCTTGTCGTCGATGGCATCGCCGGTCACGGAACCGGTACCTACGCCGTCTGGGGGCATGGCGGGGTCTGGAGCATGGCTAGGGACCTAGAGCATCAGGCGGGGATGCGGAAGCCTGTCGTCTAGTACCGGCTCGCCTGCGGCCGCGACGCCGAGGGCGGCAGGAACCAGGGCGGCGGGGCAGCGGCCCGCTCGCGACGCAGCCGGGCGGCGGTGCGCGGCGGAATCACCACCGGCGCCGGGTCGGTGCTCTCCGCAAGCTCGATCGCCTCGTCGGGCGCATGCGGCGCCGGCCTGTATGGAGGCGGCATCGACACCGTCCCCTTGTCGAGCAGGCTCTGGCCGCTGACCGCCGTTCCGATGTCGACCGCGCCAGGCAGCGCCGTCGCGGCGGCTGCCGGCACCGGCGAGAGCGGGTTCTCGGTCAGGGTCCGTCGCAGGCCGCCGTCGCTGTCCAGGGTCCGCATGATCTGGCCGCGCAGGTTCATGCTGCGCAGTTGCCGGAACGAGTCGCGGGCCTCGCCGAGATCCGCCTCGCGTACCATCTCGTCGACATGGGTCTGGAACTCGCCGGCGAGCTTGCGGCCCTTCTTCAGGATGTTGGTGACCGCCCTGATCGCAGTCGGCATGTCCTTCGGCCCGATGAAGATCAGGGCGACGATGCCGATCAGGGCGATCTCGGACCCGGCGAAGTCAAACATGGTGCCCTGGCATGGGATGGTTTCTTCCGCCGGCGCGGCGCCACCGCGCCCGCATCGTCGGCAGGACTAGCATGCCTCCCGTTCGGCCGAAACCGGCTGCCCGGCGTCCGTCCCGGCTGCGTCTGCCGGCGTCGCCACGGAGGGCAGCTCGACCAGCAGTTCCTCCCGGCGCGGCAGGTCGCGCAGGTCGCGCAGGCCGAAATGGCTCAGGAAGGCCGGTGACGTGCCCCACAGCACCGGCCGCCCAGGCACCTCCTTGCGTCCGCGCGGCACGATCAGCGAGGCTTCGAGCAGACCGTCCAGGGTCGCCTGGCCGAGCGATACGCCGCGTATCTCCTCGATCTCGGTCCGCGTGCAGGGCTGGTGGTAGGCGATGATGGCCAGCGTCTCCATCGCCGCCCTGGGCAGCCGGCGCGGGCGGTGCATCACCTTGGTGAGGGCCGGCGCCAGTTCGGGCACGGTGCGGAACTGCCAGCCACCGGCAACCTGCACCGGCTGCACCGCGCGGTCGGCACAGGATGCCTGCAGCGCCGCCAGCACCGCCCCGAGCGCCGCGGATACATCCTCGCCGTCCGGCAGCGCGTCCTGGCTCTGCAGCAGATCAAGCAGGGCGCGCTCGCGGACCGGCTCGGCGCTGGCGAACAGCATCGCCTCCGCCAGCCGCACGGCCCTTGCCAGCACCGGCACCGTCTCCGTCCCGCTCATTCCGCTGCCTCCTGGATGATGGCGGGATCCGCACGACGCAGCAGGATGGTACTGAAGGCATGCTCCTGGCGCAGTTCGAGCGCACCGCTGCGGGCCAGCTCCAGGCCTGCGATCAGCATTCCGGCCATCGCCGCCCGCCGTTCCCGCGACGCCTGGGCATTGTCGCCGCCACCCTCGCCCACGGTCACGGCCTGGGCGCGGATGAAATCCGGCAGCATGCTGTCCAGCGCGCACCAGTTCGGCAGGTCGCCGCCGAGCAGCATGCGCAGCCGGGCCAGCGCATCCTGCACCGTCCAGAACGCCAGCGGCTTCGGCCGGTAGACCCGCCGCCGCGCGGTCCGGCGCATCGCCGCCATGTAGGCGCCGAGCAGCTGCGGCAGCTCCAGCACCAGCCCGGAGCGGTCGATCTCGGTGAGCTCCTCGGCGGCGCCGCGACAGAACACCTCGTGTCCGAGCTGGTCGCGGCCGCTCAGCCAGCCCGCCGCCCGCCCGACATGGCCCAGTTCCGCCAGCCTTGCCTGCAGCAGCCCGGCGGCCTCCTCGCCATCGGCGGCATCCTCGTCCTCCTGCGGCAGCAGCAGGCGCGATTTCAGCCAGGCCAGCCACGCCGCCATCACCAGCCAGTCGGCGGCAAGCTCCAGCCGGATCGCGCGGGACTGCTCGACCACGGCGAGATACTGCTCCACCAGCCGCAGGATCGAGATGCGGGCGAGATCGACCTTCTGCGCCCGCGCCAGTTCCAGCAGCAGGTCGAGCGGCCCCTCGTAGCCGTCAAGCACCAGGAGAGGACACGCCGGGCCAGCCTCGGTCCCCGGTGCGACGGCGTCGGGAGCCTGCCCTAGCACAGCAGGCCGTCGCGCTCTGCCGCGAGCAGCCGGGCATCCAGCGGGCGGCGATGCTGCTCGACCGTGGCGCGAGCCGCGGCCAGCCGGTGCAGCGCCGGCGCATCGAGCGGCCGCACCCGCGCCAGCACGTCGGCGGTTTCCTCGAACACCCCGGAACAATGCAGCGCGATGTCGCAGCCCGCCTCCAGGGCCGCCGCCGCGCGTGCGCCGGCCGGCCCGGACAGCGCCTGCATGGCAAGGTCGTCCGACACCAGCAGGTTGCGGTAGCCGATCCGTCCGCGCACCACTCCCTGCAGGATCGGTCGGGACCAGGTCGCCGGGTTCGCGGCGTCGTCGTGCCGGAAGCGGATGTGCGCCGTCATCATCCAGGGCAGCCAGGCGAGCAGACGGAACGGCTCGAGATCGTCCGGCTCGATGCGATCCAGTTCGGGCATGGCGAGATGGCTGTCCAGGACGGCACGGCCATGGCCCGGCACGTGCTTGGCCACCGGATGCACGCCCGCCGCCAGCAGGCCGCGCGCCACCGCCTGGCCCAGGTCGGCGATCGCCTGCGGGACCCGCCCGAGGGCGCGGTCGCCGATGACGTCGTTGGCTCCGGCGACCCGCCGATCGAGCACGGGTGCGGCGACCACGTCGAAACCGGCCTGCCGGCAGTCGATCCCGATCAAGGCGCCGGTGAGCCAGGCCGCCCGGATGCCGCCGGCAGGATCGCGCTCGTGCAGCCTGCCGATCCAGGCTGCCGGCGGATGCGCCAGCCACTGCGGCGGACGCAGACGGGCGACCCGCCCACCCTCCTGGTCGACCATCAGCAGGCCGTCCGGCGGCAGCACGGCGCGGATCGAGGCGATCAGCGCCTTCAGCTGCGCCGCCGACAGGATGTTGCGCCGGAACAGGATCACGCCCAGCGGCGCGCACCGTCCCAGCAGGCCGGCCTCTGCCGGTGTCAGTTCCGGACCGGAGACACCGACGATCGCGGCGAGCGGTGCGGCCATCATCAGAAATCGGCGACGGTGCAGGCGACATCCTGGGCCCGCGCCTGCCTGCAGAAGGACAGCGCCGCGGCCTGGCTGCCGAAGCCACGCATGCGCAGCCGATAGATCGCATGGCCGTCGCGATCAGCGCGCAGCACCTCAGGCGTCTTGCCGCCGTCGATCTCCGGGGTGAACAGCCCGGGATGGCGACCCGACAACCGCTTCCATTCCGCCTGTGCGGCATCGTGGCTGTCGACGGCCGCAAGCTGTATGGCAATCCCGCCGGACGCCCCGCCGGTGGAAGCCGATCCCGCAGCCGGCGCCGGCAAAACATCGGTGCGCAGGTCCCTGGCCGGCGCCGGCTGCTCGCTCGCCTTGTCCGGCGCGCCCGGCAGGATCGGCGGTGGCGTGGTTGCCGCGGGCGACTGGCGGGAGACCTTCGGCGGAGCGGCGACGGCGTCGCCACTGCCCTGATCCGCCGCCCGCCGGGCAGCATCGACCTCGGCCTGCAACGCCTCCGGACGCGGCGCTTCCGGCCCCGGCGCAAGCGCCTCCCGGCCGTTGCCGTTCACCGGCGGCGGCGCCTGCGCTCCCAGCGCCTGCATGCCGCCAGCATCGACCGGCTTCAGGCGCACCGGCCCGGCCGCAGCCTCGATCACCGGAATACTTCCGGCATGCCTGCCGCCAAACGCCCAGCCGCCGACCAGGATCGCCAGCAGCAGGCCGATCCCGCCCGCGATGATCGCCAGCCGCCTGGTTGCGGGGTCCATCGCCTCCCGGCCACGCTGGTCCGACGCGCCGTAGCGGCCGCCATCTTCCTCGTCCAGCGCGCGATCCTCGTCGACTGGGGTCATCGTATCTCCTCGGCCGCCGTCATCCCGTGGCACCAGAGCCCGGCCTGGACCGCATCCGCCGTCGCCAGCATCAGGGCCAGATCGACAAGCGCCCGATCGGCCTGCGCCTGCTCCAGGGCCCGGACGGCCAGCCCGAGTGTCGCATGCAGGCCCGATTCGTCCCACACCGCTTCGAAAACCTCCGACAGCGCGCCGAGCCAGCGCCATACGCGGTGCCGGTCCACCGGCGGCGCGGCAGGGTCGAGCAGCACGCAGCCCTGTTCGAGTTCGCAGAGCAGCGTCCGCCGGATGCCGGTCGGCGTGGATGCGATCCGGCCGGCGCGAATGCGCGCAAGCTCGCCGATCCATCCGGCGGCGGGGTCTTCGGCTGCGGCCCGGACCACGCTTGCGCAGCGTGCATGCATGTACTGGATCCTGAACCGGAAATCGCGCAGGTCCATGCACCCCGGCGGCACGAGCCACGGCACAGGCGCCGGTCGGCCAGCCCCGGCAGGCTTTGCCAGCAGACGGGGAAGCAGCCGGGCCAAGGCATCGTCGGCGAAGGTGAGATTGATGAAGCCCGGACCGGAGACGGCGGCATCGTCGATCGCGGGGAGCATGCCCAGCCGGGCCGCCACCTCCCCGGCCAGCGAGACTGCCGGCCGGCCCGCGTCGCCGGCCAGGACGAGGGCAGCATCGGTGCTGACGTCACCGCACCGGGGGCGACGGGACCGCCACATCCGGATGTCCGCCATCCGGCCCGCAGCCGGTGCAAGCGGGACAACCTCCCGTATGGTCTCGATCAGCGCAGGGTGCGACAGGATCGCCGCCACGTCGCACCTCCATCAACACCGGCACCGACCGGGCCGCCGCACCTTCCTGGCTGCGCGATCCCCTGATCTGCGCGATCCACTTGGGAAACGCCTCCGGGCACGCTATCTGAAAAGCATGGAAACAGCGACCGCCGTCCAGGATCCCGGGCCCGCCCCCGTCTCCCGCTTCTCCGTCTCCGAGCGCGCCGCGACGCGTATCGCAGAGATCGTTGCCGCGCAGCCCGGTGCCGCATCCCCGGAGGCGCACGCTCTGAGAGTGGCGGTGCTGGCTGGCGGCTGCAGCGGGTTCCAGTACAGCTTCAAGCTCGATCCGGCCCCGCAGCCGGACGATATCGAGATCAGGGCCGGACAGGCGCGCGTGGTGGTCGATCCGGCGAGCCTGGACCTGCTCGGCGGCGCGCAGCTCGACTACAGCGAGGCGCTGATGGGCGCGCATTTCACCGTCCGCAACCCGAATGCCACCTCGTCCTGCGGCTGCGGAACCAGCTTCTCCATCGACTGAGCCGGCCGGTGAAGCTGGCCACCTGGAACGTCAACTCGATCCGCCAGCGCGAGGCGCACGTGGAGCGCTGGCTGCAGCGCGAGCAGCCGGACGCGCTGCTGCTGCAGGAGATCAAGTGCGAGACCGGCGCGTTCCCGATGCCGCGGTTCGAAGCACTCGGCTACCGCGCCGTCGTCGTCGGCCAGAAGGCCTACAACGGGGTCGCGATCCTGACCCGCGAGGCCCCCGAGATCATTCATCGCCGGCTGCCGGGCCTGCCGGAAGACACGCCCGCCCGCTACGTCGAGATCGCCCTCGGCGGCATCACCATCGGCAATCTCTACCTGCCGAATGGCAATTCCGGCGGCGAGGCCGGCTACCAGGCGAAGCTGGACTGGATGCGGGCGCTGCACGACCGCGCCGGCACCCTGCTCGCGCTGGAGCAGGACTTCGTCCTCGCCGGCGACTACAACGTATGCCCCGCCGACGAGGACCTGGCGCCGGGCGTGCTGGGCGCTGACGACGCGCTGGTGCGGCCGCAGACGCGCAGCCGGTTCCGCAGCCTGCTCTGGCTCGGACTGACCGATGCGTTGCGGGCGGTGCACCCGAGCGGGCCAGCCTACACGTTCTGGGACTATCAGGCCGGCTGCTGGCCGCGTGACCGCGGGCTGCGCATCGACCACGCCCTGCTGTCCCCGAAGTTGGCGGAGCGCCTGCTGACCGTCACCCCCGACCGTGGCGAACGCGACGCGCCCTCGCCCTCCGACCACGTGCCTCTCGTGGTCAGCCTGGCGCCAGCCTGATCGAGCGATCGCGGCGGTATCCGTGTAATGCCGGCGCTGACGGCACCGGTGCAACTTCAAGCTGTCCAGGGTCGTTCCAAGCGTCACAAAATCTGGAGCGTTCCATGCGAATTGAGATCGGTGCCGCCATGCTCGCGGCTGTCATGATCGCCGGCGTCACCAGCGCTTCGGCAAGCGGGCAGACCCTGCCGCACAAGCAGGTCGGCAAGGCCTCGTTCTATTCGAACCGCTTCCAGGGCCGGCACATGGCGAACGGCGAGCGCTTCAACGTGCATTCCAATGCCGCTGCCAGCAAGACGTTGCCGATCGGCACCAAGGCGCGGGTGACCGACCTGCAGACCGGCAAGTCAGCCATCGTCACGATCAAGGATCGCGGCCCGGTGCCGAAGGGTCGCGTGGTCGACCTTACCCCGGCAACCGCGAAGCAGATCGGCCTCACGCCGAAGCAGGGCATTGCGCCGGTGGCCGTGGTACCGACTGCGCTGCCGCCCCGGACCGAGACCGCCAGCACACACTGACGTCCGGGTCAGTCCAGCCGTCCCAGGGCGGCCTGGATGCGGGCGCGGTCGCTACGGAAGCCCTGCAGCCTCGCCCGCATCTCATCGACCACCTCAGGCTTCGCGCGGGCCACGAAGTCCGGATTGGCCAGCTTGCGCTCCGCCTTGCCGATCTCGTCGGCTAGCCGCGCATCCTCTTTCCCGAGTCGGCTGCGCTCGACTTCGACATCGATGAGCCCGTGAAGCGGCAGCACCAGCGTCGCCTCGTCGAGGACCAGTTGCGCCGCACCCTTCGGCATGACGCCTTCCAGTACGCCGACCTCGGACACCCGTGCCATCCGCCCGATCGCCTCGCTCCAGCGATGAGCGCGGGCGACCGTCTCCGGGCCGGCATCGCGCAGCAGCACGGGCGCCATACGCGCGGGCGGCACATTCATCTCGGCGCGCACGGCGCGGATCTCGGTGATGAAGCGGATCGCCCAGTCGACCTCGCCGGCAACCGTGTCGTCATGCAGCGTCTGGTCGGCAACCGGCCATGCGGCGCGTATCAGGCCGCCACGCTCGCCATAGCCGAGCCCGGCCCATAGCGTCTCGGTCACGAACGGCATCATCGGGTTCAGCAGGCGCAGGATCAGGCCCAAGACGTGCGCCGCAGCAGCGCGCACCTCGGCCGCATCGGGATGCTCGGCTGATCCCAGGATCGGCTTCGCGAACTCCAGGAACCAGTCGCAGAACCGGTTCCAGGTGAACCGGTAGCCAGCCTGCGCATACTCGTCGTAGCGGAATGCCTCGAGCGCCGCGTTCATGTCCGCCGCCGCGTGCTGCGCCTCGGCCACGATCCAGCGCGACAGCGGATGCCGTGCCGAGCGCGGGTCGAATGCCGGATCCGGCCGCACCCCGTTCATCTCGCAGAACCGTGCCGCGTTCCACAGCTTGGTCACGAACGACCGGCTCTCCTCGACCCGGCGCGCCCCCAGCCGCGCATCGCGCCCAAGGCCGGTGATCGCGCACACGGTGAAGCGCAGCGCATCGGCGCCGTATTGGTCGATCATCTCGAGCGGGTCGATGCCGTTGCCCAGGCTCTTGGACATCTTGCGGCCCTGCTCGTCGCGCACCAGGCCGTGGATGAACACCGTCCGGAACGGCACCTCGTCCATGAAGTGCAGCCCCATCATCATCATCCGGGCCACCCAGAAGAAGATGATGTCGAACCCGGTGATCAGTGCCGCGGTCGGGTAGTAGCGAGCCAGCTCCGGCGAGCGCTCCGGCCAGCCGAGGGTCGAGAACGGCCACAACGCCGAGCTGAACCAGGTGTCGAGCACGTCGGGATCCTGGGTCAGCGCCGGTGCCGGCTCCCCGGGACGGACGCCGTAATGCGCCTGTGCCTGAGCCTGCGCCGCCTGTGCGTCATGCGCCACGAAGACCTCGCCGTCCGGGCCATACCAGGCCGGAATGCGGTGGCCCCACCACAGCTGCCGGCTGATGCACCAGGGCTGGATGTCGCGCATCCAGGCGAAGAAGGTGTTCTCCCACTGCCGCGGCACGAACTGCATCCGGCCCTGCTGCACGGCGGCGACTGCAGGTCCGGCAAGATGCCTCGCGTCGCAATACCACTGCGTCGTGAGGCGTGGCTCGACCACGGCGCCGCCACGCTCGGCATGCGGCACCTGGTGGGTATGCGCCTCGATGCGGTCGAGCAGACCGAGCCGCTCCAGCTCGGCCACGATGGCACCACGCGCGGCGCCACGCGCCTGGCCGGCGAGCGACCGCACGAAGGCCGGATCGGCGATGCCCTCGACCGGCTGCAACTCGTCCCGGATGTCGTCGAGCACGATGCGCGCCTGCGTATCCAGGATCTGCGGCATCGGCAGGCCGTGCCGCTGGCCGACCTCGAAATCGTTGAAGTCGTGCGCCGGCGTGATCTTGACCGCACCAGTACCCTTCTCGGGATCGGAGTAGTCGTCGGCTACGATCGGAATGCGCCGCCCGGTCAGCGGCAGCACCACTTGCCGCCCGACGAGGGCCGCATAGCGCGCATCCTCGGGATGCACCGCGACGGCGCTGTCGCCCAGCATGGTCTCCGGGCGGGTGGTCGCGACGGTGATGAATTCGCCGGGCGCATCCGCCACCGGGTAGCGCAGGTACCAGAGATGTCCGCGCACCTCGCGGCTCTCGACCTCGAGGTCGGAGATCGCCGAGCCGAATTCCGGATCCCAGTTGACCAGCCGACGGTCGCGGTAGATCAGGCCCTGCCTGTGCAGGGTGACGAACACCTCGCGCACCGCCTGCGACAGGCCCTCGTCCATGGTGAAACGCTCGCGCGCCCAGTCGAGGGACGAACCGAGGCGGCGCAGCTGATGGGTGATGCTGCCGCCGGATTGCTGCTTCCACTCCCACACCCGCTCGATGAAGGCATCGCGACCGATCTGATCACGGCCGCTGCCTTCGCTGCGCAAGGTGCGCTCCACCACCAGCTGGGTAGCGATGCCGGCATGGTCGGTGCCGGGCTGCCAGAGCACATCGTGGCCCTGCATCCGGCGCCAGCGGACCAGCACGTCCTGCAGGGTCATGTTCAGGGCGTGGCCGGCGTGCAGGGTGCCGGTGACGTTGGGTGGCGGGATCATCACCGCGAACGGTGGCTTGCCGCTCTCCGGATCGGCGGCGAAGGCACCGGCACTTTCCCACAGCGAGTAGAGCGGCGCTTCGACGTCCGCCGGGATGAAGGTCTTTTCAAGCATGCCGCAACGCTAGGCCATAAGCGACTTCGGGCCAATCAGCTGCCGCGGCGAACCATCTTCTCGATCTGCGAGCGTACCAGGGCTTCGACCAGGCCCGGCAGGTGCTCGTCCAGCCAGGCGCTGAGCAAGCCGCGCAATTCCTGTCGCACCATGTCCTCGAGGCTCGGACCACCGCCGCGCAGCAGCATCGGCGACGGCGCCGCAGGGGGCGCGTTGGCCGCCTCCTCGCGCTTCAGGGCAGCGTGCAGGGCGTCGAACGATTGCTCGGTTGCCGCTCGCGTACGCGCGGCGATCAGTTCCTCGAGTGCCGCGCGTTCGCTGTCCTCCGCCCGGGAGCGCTGGCTGGCAACGCCAGCAAGGCGAGGCGTGAAGCCCGAGGATAGCGCGGGCGGCGAGATCGACGCCGACTCCGGTGGGACGGGCGGGATGGAGAGCGGAGGCTCGCGCCGTTCAACCGGCTCGGGACGGATCGCTTCCGGCTCCGGCCTGGCTGCGGCGATCGTGCGGGTGTCCACGCTACCCGCTTCCGGTGCGCCGACCCCCGGCCTGGCCACTTCAGGTCTGGTCTCAGGGGGCTTTACCGTGTCGGGCTTCGCAATCTCCGGCCTTGCGGGCTGCGAACGAGCCAACATGGAGTCGTCCAGGATCAGCACCTCCTCGGACGGCCGGTCCCGCGGCGCTTCCGCCGGCGCCGCCTCGTCCTCGTTCAGGATGCGCCGGATCGAGGCCAGGATGGTGTCCATCGATCCATCGTCGTCGCCGGAGGTCTCGCCGGCCTGCTTCGTATCTCTGGGTTTGATCGTCAAGGAATCAGCGTCCCGGTTGCCCTACGGCGTAGTCGTTGAGGCCCCACAGCCGGTCCGCGACCGCCTTGTAGTACGCCGTTTCGTCATAGATGGGCACGTTCAGCTTCAAGTCACGGGCGGTCAGGCGCCCGATCGCCGAGGCCACGCTGTATGACGAAGTGACCATGCTGCTCAGGCTCTGCACCAGGGCGAGCTGTGCCGAGAGCAGCGTCTGCTGCTGCTGCAATACCTCGAGCGTCGTGCTGGTGCCGACGATCGCCTGCCGCTCGACACCGTCCAGCGCCACGATATTCGCCTGCACCGCGGTCCGGTTGCTCTCGATGGAGGCCCGGTAGGCGATCAGGTTCTCCCAGTTGGAGACCCCGCTCTGCAGCGCGGTGCGGCGCTGGACGTCGACCTGGCGACGAGCCTCCTGCTCGGTCTGCCGTGCCTGCCGGACCGCCGCATACTCCGCGCCGCCCTGGTAGATCGGCACCGTGAAGTTCAGCAGGGCCGACTTGACGTCGACGGTGTAGCCCTTGATCCCCTGGTTCAGCTCATGGTTGTAGGCAGCCTCGGCGGCAACCTTGGGCAGCAACTGCGACATCGCGACGTCGAACGCGTCCTTCTGCTGCGCCTGGGTGAACAGGGCGTTGATGACGTTCGGATTGTTCGAGACCGCTTCCGACATCACCTGCTGCTCGTTGCGGACCGGCAGGGCCAGCGGCTGCGGCGGAATGAGGTTCGGCGCCGGCGGCATGCCCACCACCTGGACGTAGGTCGCATTCGCCGTCTGCAGGGTGCCCTCGGCCTGCTGGCGGGTCGCCCGCGCAGTCGCCAGCGCGGCCTGGGCCTGCGCGACATCCGTGCGGGTGATCTCGCCGACCCGGAAGCGATCATCGGTGGCGCGAAGCTGCTCTTCGAGCACCCGCTCGTTGTTGGTCTGGATCTGCAGGTTCTGCTGGTTCTGGATGACGCCGACATAGGCGCTGACGACGTTCAGGAAGACCTGCTGCTCGGTCGCGATCAGGTTGGCGCGCTCCGCCATCACCCGGTTGACCGCCTGGTGGGTCTGCGACGTGGTCCGGCCGCCGGAGTAGAGCGGCTGGCTGATGGTGACGCCGCCGATGTAGCCGGGATTGTCCACCGTGCCGCCGCCCAGGCCAGCCGTGGAGCCGTAGGAGGTGACCCCCTTGTCGTAGGTGAGCTCGGCGGTGCCGGTGATGGTCGGCCGCCAGCCGGCGAGCGCGGTCGGCACGTTCTCGTCCACCGCCCGCAATGCGGCGCGCTCGGCCTGGAGCTGCGGGTTGGTGAGGTAGGCGGCGGCGAACGCTTCCTGCAACGTATGCGGAATGAAGGTCGGCGCACCGGTGCCGTCATATTTCTGCGCCAGCGCCGTGCCGTTGCACAGCAGCGCCGCGAGCCCTGCTCCAATCCCGGTGCGAACCATCATCCCGCCCTTCCGTCAGCCAAGCGCTCATTCTTCGCGCGTTCGAACACCTGCCGGAGATCTCTGCCACAGAACCACACGGCGCTGCCAGCATCGCCGCACCCAGCCGTGCGGCTTGACCAGCTCAGAAGCTGAAGCGTGGCGCCGCCATCAGTTCGGGAATCAGCGGCGTGGTGGCGTCGAATTGCTGCCGGGCCCTCAGGCTGTGGCCGGAATGTTCCGCAAGGACGCCGCTGCCGACCTTGCCCTCTGGCCACAGGACCGTGGCAAGCCGGCCGCCCGGAGCCAGCTGGCCGGCCAGACTGTCCGGCAGGCTGCGTACCGCACCGTCGATCAGGATCAGGTCGTATGGCGCCGCATCCGGGTAGCCATCCGCCAGGGTGCCGGTCACATACCGCACCGTCGGCGCCAGCTCGGCGCACAGGGCGGCACCGGTCCCGGCCAGCGCCGCATCCTGTTCCAGCGCCACCACCGACAGGCCGAGCCGGGCCAGCAGGACCGCCGAGTAGCCGGTGCCGGCGGCCAATACCAGCGCCCGCTCGCCGCCCAGCGGCACCGCGACCTGCAGCAGGCGCGCGATGATGCGCGGCTCGGTCAGCACGCGCCCGGCAGCCAGCGGCACACCCCGGTCGGCGTAGGCGATGGCAACCCGGTCGGCCGGGACGAAGCGCTCGCGGGGGATGTCGCGCATCGCCTTGATGATACGCGGATCGCTGACCTGGAGCGGCCGGATCTGGGTATCGACCATACGGTTGCGGGCTTGTACGAGGTGTTGGAAATCACCGGGCGGGATGGCCACGGCATCGGACGATCCACGCAGGCCGGCGCCGATATGCGCCGGCCAGACGGTTGCCGTGGCGCCAGGCGCTGTCGGTGCGGGATCCAGAGTTTTCATGGGGGCAGCATACCGGTCGCCTCCGGGCCGCGTAAAGCGTCGGCCGGCCCGCGCTCAATGCTCGATCCTGAACACCTTGTGCATCGCCGACATCTCCAGCAGCCGCGCGATCGAGCCGAGCGGCTTGCGCAAGGTCAGCGACGAGCCGGAGCTGCGCAGTTCATCCTCGGCAATCAGCAGCATGCCGAGTGCAGCGGAATCGAGGAATTCCAGACGGCTCAGATCCAGCGTGTGGCGGCAGGAGGGTCGCGCCCGTAGCGCCTCCAGCATCGTTCCGAACTCCCGGAAGTCATTGAAGGTGAAGGAGCCGTCCAGCGTCATGACGGCGCCCTCCGGGGTGTTCTGCTGGGTAAACTTCATCGCCTCGCATCCTCATGCACAGGTTCCCGTCCGCCTTGCGGCGCGGCCGGGTTCAGAACAGCTCGATCTCGGACGCCTCCGCCGGCGCCTCGGCTGCGATGTCCACTTCGGTGTCCCGGTCCGACAGCAGCTGGGTCAGCATGCGGTGCTTGGCCGCGCCGAGGGTCTGCTTGCCGACGATCCGCTCGACCCAGTCGTGGCCGACACCGCTGGCGCCGGCGAGACGGGGGACCGCCGTTATGGTCGCCTCCTGCAGGGCCAGCGTGTTCGCCTGCAGGACGCCGAGCACATCCACCACCTGGGCAAGATGCTGCTTGGTGCGATCCTGGAACTGCATGCCGGTGATCAGCTGGCCGATGGTCTTGGTCAGGTCGCCGGAGGTCTGGGCGGTATCGGCGAGTGCCGCCTTGAATGCGTCGTTCTGCGCCATGATGCCGACAAGCAGATAGTCGATCTGCTGTTTCGCCATGATGTGCTCGGACAGGTCGAGGGTCGCAATCTCCCGGAGCACGCTATGGCTTTCCTGCATGCCGATGCGGATCGCCGAAATGCGGCCGTTCACCGCGCCCGACATGGTCGCGATCTCCTGCGACAGGTCCTTCATCTCCCGCGCGATCACCCCGAAAGTCCCGCCGGCACCCCCGGCGCGGCTCGCCTCGATGGCAGCGTTCAGCGCCAGGTAGCGCGTCTTCGCGTTGATCGCGTCGATCTGCCTGACACACTGCTCGGAGCCCTCGATGTCGCCGGCGACCTGATCGAGCGCGTACACCATGCGCATGGCATGCTTGGACACCGCCAGGATGGCGCCGATTACCTTTACCAGCACCTGCTCGACCTGATGCATGGCATCCTCGATGGGCACCGCCTCGCCATCGACCTCGATCGACTTGGCAAGCCCGATGATCTTGTCGACCTGTCCGACCTGGCCTCGCGCGATGGCGGCCAGATCCTGGAATCGCTCGCTGAGGTCGAGCGTGCTGACCTCGACGAGATCGGACGACCGGATCAGCTCGCGTGACAGCGCGACGAAGGTGCGGCGCTCCACCTCGGAAAGTTCGAGCCATTTCTGAAGCATCATGGCCGCCGCATCGGAAACCGGCGTCGCATCCCGATCGATCGCAGTCCTGATCATGATCGTCTCGGGAACCACACGATGATCGTCCTTCCTATGAATGTGCCGACGATCGGCCTTGATCACCTTCGGGAACGAAGACGCCTCTCGTCATCCCGGATGCTAGCCCCCAGGCATTAACAAATTCCCCTGCTTCGAGGGAGGTTCGACGCCGGAGGCAGGACCGAGCGCCACCGCGACCGCCATGACATCGTCCGAATGGTCGAGGCATCCATACCGGGATCGCAACAGATTGAGCTGGAGCACGGCGTTCGAGGCTGCCTCCTCGAGGCGTCCGGCGGCGGCGATCGCGGCCGCTCCGGACATGGCCGACGCGATGGCCGCCGTCGGGATATCCTCCGAGCCCGCGCCGCTTTCGTAGAGCCCGTCGCTAAAAAGACAGAGGATGCCCGGTCCGCGCAGATCCGCATAGTTGCTGCTATAGCGCTCGCCGGCACGCACGCCGAGTGGAAGGCCACTCGCCTCGAGAGTCCTGCCCCCGTGCGCATCGACGAACAATGGAGGCGGGCCACCGGAACTGGACCAGGCGAGCCTGTGACGGGCCGGGTCGAGCTGGGCATAGATCATCGTGGCGTAATGGCCGATTGGCAGCAGATCATGCAGCCGCTGGTTCAGCAGGCCCGTCATCCGAGCCGGCATCGCGCGCGGCAGGGTGCGCTCGGACAGGATGGCATGCAGCCTGAAGGTGTTCAGCGCAGCACTCAATCCATGTCCAGCGAAATCCGCCAGAGCAAGTGCGAGCCGGCCGCGGCCGGTGGGCCAGGCACCCCAGAAATCACCGCCGACAGCATCGCCAGTCTGGCAGAAGTCGGCCAGGCCAATGCCGCATTCCGCTTGCAGCATGATCCGTTGATCAGCTGTCGGCAGCAGACCAAGCTGCATTCGTCTTGCCGCCGCCAGATGCTCCGCCGCCTTGTCGCGGCCGCGATCCATGCGACCCAGCAGGTCCGGACGCCGCATCGCCTTGCCGACCTCAGTGACGACGTCCTGCGCCAGGAGTGGCCTGACGATGACCGACGAGCCGGCGTCGCGCGTGGGCGCGAAGTCGCAGGCGTTCGCGGCGGGACCAAGGGCCTGACGTAAATCCTGTCCGTTCTGCGCGCGGCTATCGGGTTCCAGCAGCCAGACGACGTTGGGCGCGAGCGCGTGGCCGCAATCCGCGACATGGTCGAACAGGCGCCGCCTGGCGATGGAAGAGACGCCATCCCCGATGATCAGCAGCTCGGCGCGCCGCCTGCCGAGCATGAAGATCGCTTCGTCACAGGTTCGCGCGGTGCAGATCATGTCCAGCCCGGCCGATCGCAACCAACCTGCGATCTGCCGTCCCTCCTTTGCATCGGGGTCAAGCACGATGATCGGCGCCTCATGCGCAGCGCTCACCATGATGTCGAACAGCTCTGATCGGTCACGCGAAACGCAAGCCGCGTGCAGCAGCCGCCATGCAGGATCTCGACTTCCGCCCCGGCGTGGGCCAGCATCAGGCCGCGCCCGGCGGCACGCCGGTTGCCACGCGACGATGCGTGTTCGGCTTCGTCGACCTGGTAGCCCGCCCCCTCGTCCGCCACCGCCGCGCAGGCGCTGATCCCGGGCGTCCATGCGACCGCCACCGTCACCACGCGGGCGGCAAGCTCGACGCGGCTGAGAGCGTCCGCCAGCAATGCCTCGCGCGCAACCAGGTCGGACCATTTCGACAGGCGTCCGGACGTCATGCCGAGATTGCCGTGCAGAGCAGCATTCAGGATGATCTCGTGTAGGGCGAGTATGCCGAGCGGCGCGATGGCTGCACCTTCCCGGCTCAGCATGGCGGCGATGCTGGCCGCAAGATCCGCCTTCAGCGCGATCGCCGTGGTAACCGACACCGCCGCACTTTCGGTAGCATCGAAGCCGTCCAGCAGCACGGCAGGTGCGTGATGGAGCGGCGGCGGGCCGCCAGTCTCGACAAGCCACACACCGCGCCGAATGCACACGGCGAGGGATACCGTGCCCTGGGCGCCCTCGAGGGCGAGAGGTTCAACCAACATCGTCATCTTCAACAGACTACGGCTGCCCTTGCTAAGGATCCGTTAACCGGCCACGGCGCATGACTCAGCGATGCCGCTCATCCCGACGAGGTTCGATCGCCCATCGCCACACGCAACCAACAACCTGCGGCTGCGCAGCGTCATCGACGAGATACAGGTTGCGCGCTTGGGCTGCCCGCGCCTTGACGCGGTGGTTGCTGACATACTCGCGGAACTGGAGCAGGTCGCGCATCCGGACATCGAGTACCAGCGCTACACGTCACCACCGTTTGCCTGCTGGTCCACAAGCCTGACGGATGCCATCGGGCTACTGCCGCCAAGCTACAATTTCTCGGTCGGCCGGCGTGACAGCGTCTCGTGGGCGTGGATCCAGCCGAACGATCGCTGGCAGCCGCAGGAGCACGAGGTGCGTCACGACCATCCCGGCGGCAGCGGACTGGTCGTCGCCTACACAGCGGCGCTGGCGATGACCTGCGCGGTGCTCATCCTGCACAGCCGCCGCCTGATCATCGAGACTGCCTGACGATGGCGCCGACGAGATGCTCGAGAGACATCTCCGCCTCGACCGCCCCGATATCCTTCGCGGCCTTCGGCATCCCGTAGATCAGGCAGCTCGCCTCGCTCTGTCCGAGCGTGTGCGCCCCTGCCTGGCGCATCGCAAGCAGCCCGGCCGCGCCGTCCCGCCCCATGCCGGTCAGGATGATCCCCAGGGCGTTCGACCCGATGGTATCGGCGAATGACCGGAACAAGACATCCACCGAAGGACGATGTCCGGACACCGCAGCGCCGTCGTGCAGCCGGCAGGAATATCGCGAACCGCTGCGGGTCAGCTCGAGATGCCGCGCTCCGTTGGCGATATAGACGTGCCCGGGGTTCACCACCTGGCCGTCCGTCGCCTCGCAGACCGACATCATGCAGATCTGGTCCAGCCGCTTTGCAAACGATGCGGTGAAGCCGGGTGGCATGTGCTGTGCGATCAGGATCGCCGGGCAGTCTGCGGGAAGGTCGACGAGCAGTCGCTGCAACGCCTCGACGCCGCCTGTCGATGCGCCCACCGCGACGATGCGTCCGGCCGCGGATAGCAGCGGGTCGACCCGCGGTCTGAGCCTTGTCGCCGGCTCGCTTCGCGCCCGCGGTCTGGCCTGCGCCGCCGCCTTCACCTTGGTCAGCAGCTCCTCGCGCAACAGGAGCAGGCCATCGCGCACCCCGAGCGTCGGCTTGGCAACGACATCGACCGCACCGAGTTCCAGTGCGTGCAGGGCGATGTCGGTACCCCGCTGCGTCAGCGTGGAGACCACCACGACCGGCATCGGCCGCAAGGCCATCAGGCGCTCCAGGAAGCTGAGCCCGTCCATTCTCGGCATCTCGATATCGAGGGTAAGAACGTCAGGGGCGAGTAGCTTGATCTTCTCCCGGGCGATATAGGGATCGCCCGCCGTACCGACCACCTCGATGCCGGGATCGCTTGCAAGCATCTCCGTCATGAGCTGGCGCATCAGTGCCGAATCGTCGACGATCAGGACCCGTATTGCCATTTCAGTCGAACAGCTCGATGGAACCGGTGGGCGTTTTGCGGATGCTTCGGGCAAAGCCCTGCTCCAGTCTGGCGACCTTGCTGTTCGCTGACTCGATCTGCAGCATCATGACCTTGCCGGTCAGTGGCAGGTATTCGACGCGTCGTGCATGCAACCCACGCAGATCGCACGCGGCAACACTCATGTTTTCCGCGCGCAGATAGGCTTCGGCAAAATCCGCATTCTTGCATCCGATCGCCGCATGGTCCGCCATCATCAGTCCGCCGCCGAACAGCTTGACCTCGAGCCGGCGCCGCACGCCGCCGAGCTGCAGTATGTCGTTGATCAGCCGCTCCATGGCAAAATTGCCGTAGCGCATGCTTTCGCTCGCATCGCCCCAGTTGCCCGTATCGCTCTGCGGCAGCATGAAGTGGTTCATGCCGCCGGCACCGGCGACCGGGTCGCGGATGCAGGCGGCGATGCAGGATCCCAGCACGGTTATGATCAGGTGGCTGGGGTCGCGCGTGACAAAATGTTCGCCGGGACCGATCTTGATTTTCTTCATGTGGCGGAGCTGGCTATCAGCGGATCTTGCGGTAGATGGTGCGGCCCTGGCTCTCGAACCGGTCGCTGACGCCGAGCAGGCTTTCGGAATGACCGATGAATAGCCAGCCATCCGGCTGAAGCAGGTCGGCGAGCCGGTCGAACAGCTGGCGCTGCGTCGGCTTGTCGAAATAGATCACCACGTTGCGGCAGAATATGACGTCGAACCGGCCCTGCATCGGCCACTTGTCTTGAAGATTGAGTCGCTTGAACGCGATCAGGTCGCGCAGTGCCTGCTTCATCTCGACCAACCCGTCCAGGCGGCGTCTTACGAGCCTCTCGAACTGCGGCGGTATCGCATCTGCCCGCTCAGCCTGGTAGCTGCCGGCAGCCGCGAGGTCGACCATGTTGCTGTCGATGTCGGTCGCCAGGATACGCGCGTCCCAACCGCGCTTCATGGCTCCGGCTTTCTGCAAGGCGCCATGAACCACCATCGCGATCGAATACGGCTCCTCCCCGGACGAGCACGCGGCCGACCAGATCCTGAGCCTGCGCTGTTCAGCCGTCGCGAGCATCCGGTCCAGCAGCTCCGCTAGCGCCACGAAATGATGCGCCTCGCGGAAGAAGCTGGTGAGGTTGGTCGTCAGGGCATTGATCATCTGCAGTCGCTCGTCGTCGCCGGCGGGGCTGTCGACCAGCAGACGGTACTGCGAGAAGTTCTCCAAGCCGAGAACTCCCAGTCGTCGACGCAGGCGGCCCGAGACCAGGTCCCGCTTGCTGTCACTCAGCTTGATGCCGGCGATGCGGTGCATAAGCGCCCGGATCGCGTCGAAGTCCTCGCGGCCGATGAGATCGTCCTGGATCGCCACTGCTGCCGGTGCCACCACGAATTGGCCCTCAGAACTCCTTCCAGTCGTTTGCATCGCTGCGCTCAGGCTGTCTGGCCTGCGGCACCGGGCGGCGCATGGCGGCCGGCGCCACGCGCGCGGCTGGAGCGGACTTGCGTGCTACCGGGCCATGCTGTGCGACCGGCACGGGCCGCACCGCGTCGCCGAGGGTGAAACCCGCGACCATGGCGGCGAGGCCGTCGGTCTGGTCCTCCATCGACTTCGCCGCCGCCGCCGCCTGCTCGACCAATGCCGCATTCTGCTGGGTGATCTTGTCCATCTGCATGACCGCGGTGTTCACCTGCTCGATGCCGCCGCTCTGCTCCTTCGATGCGGCGGAGATCTCGGCCATGATATCGGTGACCCGCTTCACCGAATGGACGATCTCCTCCATGGTCTGGCCGGCCGCCGCGACCAGCCGCGAGCCAGACTCGACCTTCCCCCCGGACTCCGAGATCAGCGACTTGATCTCCTTTGCTGCGTTGGCGCTCCGCTGGGCGAGGTTGCGCACCTCGGCCGCGACGACGGCAAAGCCCCTGCCCTGCTCGCCGGCGCGGGCCGCTTCCACTGCCGCATTCAGCGCGAGAATGTTGGTCTGGAAGGCGATCTCGTCGATGACGCCGATGATATCGGTGATCTTCCGGCTCGCTTGGCTGATCCCCTCCATGGTTCGAACCACATCGCCTACGACGATGCCGCCCTTGATCGCGGTCTCGGATGCTGAATTAGCCAGCTTGTTCGCCTGCTGGGCGTTGTCGGCGTTCTGGCGGACCGTTGCGGTGAGTTCCTCGAGACTGGCGGCGGTCTGCTCCAGGCTGGAAGCCTGCTCCTCGGTGCGCTGCGAGAGGTCCGTATTGCCCATGGAGATTTCACGGGCGCCGGTTGCAATCGTGCTCGACGCCTCCACGATGCCGGAGACGACACCGACCATCATGTCGAGGAGACCGTTCACTCCGGCGCACAGGCCCTGGATGTCGCCAGCCTTGCCCTCGAGCGGCACCCGTTCGCTCAGGTCGTTGGACTGCGCGCTGCTGACGACGGCCTGGATCTGCTGCACCGCCAGGCGAAGCAGCTCGGCGGCGCGCACCTGCTCAGTGATGTCGGTAGCGTATTTCACGACCTTGAACGGCTTTCCGTTCATGTCCATGATCGGATTATAGCTCGCCTGCAGCCAGACGTGGCCGCCGCCCTTGGCGATGCGCTTGTACTGGCCGGCATCGTAATCGCCACGCCCGAGCTTGTCCCAGAAGATGCGGTAGTCGGCGCTCTGCCGGTCGACCGGATCGACGAACAGGCTGTGATGCTGACCACGGATCTCGTCGATCGAGTAGCCCACGGCATTGAGGAAGTTCGGGTTCGCGGTCAGGATCCGCCCTTCGAGCGAGAACTCGATGACCGCCTGGGCCTTGCCGATGGCCGCAAGCTGGCCGGTATAGTCGGCATTCTGCAGCTTCTGCTCGGTGATATCGGTTGCCGACTTGACGACCTTGAGTGCCTTGCCCTGTGCGTCGACGACCGGATTGTAGCTTGCCTGCAGCCAGACCTCGCGGCCTCCCTTGGCAATGCGCTTGTATTGGCCGGCATCGTACTCGCCGCGCCCAAGCTTCTCCCAGAACGCCTTGTATTGCGCGCTCTGCCGGTAGGCAGCATCCACGAACAGGCTATGGTGCTGACCGACAACCTCCTCAAGCGTATAGCCCATCGCCGTGAGGAAATTCTCGTTGGCGTGGATCACGCGGCCATCGAGTGCAAACTCGATCACCGCCTGAGAGCGGCCGAGCGCCGTGATCAGGCTGGTATTGGCGACGGACCGGATACGGTCATCCGCATCCGACCATTCGATGCAAAAGCCTATGCGGGTCGCGTTCTCCTTCAACGACGACACCCGCACGTCAAAGGTACGGGTACCGAGCTTGATGGTCGCCTCTTCCGGCACCTCCAGGACCGCCGACATCCGACGCTGGAGGGATGGGTTGCCCTGGAAGATGTCGACGTTGCTGCCGATAAGTTTCCTGGCATCGAAGCCCGGCACCTCACGGCGCATCTCGGGCTCCGCCGCCTGCATCAGGGCGGTGGCGGCCGAGTTCATGTAGGTTATCACCAGGTCGTTGCTGACCAGCATCACGCTTGCCTGCAACGCTTCGAGGGCTGCTTCCCGGCTGTTCAGCCGGCTGAGTTCTACGCTCGCCGCCGCGCGGCGCTCACGGCCGCCACGCCGGTCGATCAGGGTGCTGAAGAACGAGGGAGCGCTATCGTTGAGCATGATTGTCTTTCGCTGATCGAGCCGCCGGAACGGCAAAAAAGAACCTGACAGGAGTGCCCCGCCCTACGCTGCGGCCAGAAGCATGCCGTCGTGGATGAGCGGGGCGGCACCGCCGGTTCCGATCAGCCGTTCGAGAGAAACCAGCGACACCATCCGGTCGTCGAGTGCCACCAGACCTGTCAGCAGGCTCTCCTGCTCGCCCGCCCCCATTTCCGGTATTGCCCGGATGGAGGCAGGCGCCACCGTGATGATGTCCGAGACCGCATCGACCAGCAGGCCGGTGGTGCGCGTGCCGAGCGTGATGATGATGACCACGTGCATCGCCGTCGGCTCGGTGAGCGCCATGCCGAAGCGCGCCCGCAGATCCATGATGGGAACGATGATGCCACGCAGGTTTATGACGCCTCGAATGAAATCGGGAGCGTGCGGGATCGAGGTCGTCTCGATCCACCCCTTGATCTCGCGTATGGCCATGATGTCGACACCATATTCCTGCTCGGCGAGCGTGAAGGTGATGAACTGGCTGCTGTTGCCGGCAGCGGCCTCCGGGGCGTTCGAGGCCCCGCGATGGCCGGTTCGTGACGTCGGACGGTCCATTATCAGTCGTCCCTTGAGTTCTGGTCAGTGGATGGTGGAGACCGCGGCCGGGGACGCGGGGGCGGATGGAAGGTTCGGGGAGCGACCCGCGCCGGAGGTTGCGGGCATCTGACCACCGCGCAGGCCGGCTACGTCGAGGATCAGGGCAACGCGACCGTTGCCGAGGATGGTGGCGCCACCGACCCCATCGACTGCGCCGTAATTTTCCTCGAGGCTCTTGACCACTACCTGCTGCTGCCCGAGCAACTCGTCGACTACCAGTCCGACCTGGCCGGAGCTTTCGCTCTCGACCACGACCACCATGGCGCGGGACGGATCCGTGGCGGCTCCCGGGATGTCGAAATGCCGCGAGAGATAGATCAGCGGGACATAATCGCCGCGGATGGCGACAACCTCGCCGCAGCCGACCACGGGGTGGATGTCGACGCTCTTCGGCCGCAGGCTCTCGATGATGTTGGTCAGCGGAACGATGTAGCGCTCACGGCCGACCGCCACGATCATGCCGTCGAGAATGGCGAGCGTGAGCGGCAGCGACAGCACGAAGCGTGATCCGGTGCCGAGTTGCGAGTGCACGGTAATGCGGCCGCCGAGCGCCTGTATGTTGCGGCGGACCACGTCCATGCCGACCCCGCGGCCGGAGACGTCCGAGACCACTTCGACGGTCGAGAAGCCCGGGAGGAAGATCAGGTTGTCGATCTCCTCCTCGCTCGGCGTCGCGGCCTGCGGCACCAGCCCGCGTTGCCGCGCACGCGCCAGGACACGCTCGCGGTCGATACCGCGACCATCGTCGCTGACCTCGATCACGATGCGTCCGCTACAATGTTCGGCAGTCAGTCGCACGGTACCCTGCGCGGGCTTGCCGGCGGCGATCCGCCGCTCCGGCGTTTCGATGCCGTGATCGAGCGCATTACGGAGCAGATGAGTAAGCGGATCTGCCAGCTGCTCGATCACCGTCTTGTCGATCTCGGTGCCTTCGCCAGCGATCGCGAGATGGACATCCTTGCCGAGCTGGGCTGAGAGTTCGCGCACCAGCCTCGGCATCCGCGAGAACACCGAGCCGACCGGCTGGGTGCGTATCGCCATCACACCCTCCTGCAGTTCCCTCAGATGCTGCGACAGCGTCGCCAGGCCGCCAACCAGCTCCGGGCACAGATCGGGTGGCAGCAGGGCGCCCAACTGCACCAGCATCGCCTGGTTGATGACCAGCTCGCCCACCAGGTTGACCAGGCGATCGACCTTCTGCACGTCGACACGGACCGTGGTCGGTGCAACATGAGCCTCGCCACGGCGGGGAGCCGGCGGTGGCGGCGCGGTCGCGGTATCGACGGCTGCGGATTGCGTCCCGCGCCCGCGATCCACGGCCTCGACCGGCTCGATCACGAGATCGCACTGGTCGGAGACGAAATCGAAGATCTCCTCGATACGAGCCGGTCCGGCCGAGGTCGAGAGCCGCATGGTCCAGCCGATGTAGGCATGCTCGGGCTCCAGCTGCTCGAGCGGTGGCAGGCGGGAGAGATCGACGCACAAGGTCGTCTCGCCGAGGCGGTTCAGTGCGCGTATCAGCAGCAGTGGCTCGTTCGCATTGCGATAGAGCAGGACATGCGGTGTGAAGCGGATCTCGTACAGGACAGCATCCTCCGTATGCTGCGGCGCTTCCCGGGCCGGCGGCTGTGCGATCGGGTTCGCCTGTGCCAGTTCCGGCGACGCGCAGGCGGCGAGTTCGACAAGAAGCGCGTCCTCGAAGCCCTCGCGCGCCGGGATCGCGGTGCGCTCCGCCGCGACCAGGTCGCTCAGCGCGTCCGTGGCGCGCAGCAGCAGGGCGATGACCGGGGCGCCGGCGGCGATCCTGCCGTCGCGTACCAGGTCGAGAAGCGTCTCGAGCACGTGCGCGAAGGCGACCATGCGGTCGAAGCCGAAGGCGCCGCCCCCGCCCTTGATCGAATGGAAGGCGCGAAAGATTGCATGGATGGTGTCCTGATCCTGCCGTCCCTCATCGAGCGCCGTCAGGCTCGCGTAGGCGCTGTCGAGCAGTTCTCCGCATTCCTGGAAATAGGTCGCCTTCAGGTGATCGAAATGACCAGTGGTCATGGCACTAGCCGCAGACGCGGTTGACGACGTCGATCAACTTGTCGGGGCTGAACGGCTTGACGATCCAGCCGGTAGCGCCGGCACTGCGTCCTTCGGACTTCTTCGATGCATCACTCTCGGTGGTCAGCATCAGGATCGGCAAGGCGCGCCATCTCGGGTCCGCACGCAGCGCTCGGATCAGCGCGACCCCGTCCATCACCGGCATGTTCAGATCGGTGATGATGACGTCTACTGGATTGCCGGCGAGCAGCCCCAGCGCCTGACGGCCGTCCTCTGCCGCAATCACGGTAAAGCCGGCGCTGCGCAGGGTGAACCCGACCATGTCGCGCATCGTCTTGCTGTCATCGACCGTCATCACCCGCTTGGTGGTCATGCGGTCGCAAGTCCGAGCGCCCCGGCAAGGCCGAGATTGCGAATTGCTTCAGCAAGCACGCCCGACATCGTCTGCAGATGGAAGCCCTGGCCGCGCGCATCGGCACTCGCGGATGCTGACGCAAGAACCTGAAGACAGGCCGAGGACACCGCCTCGACATCCTGTCCATCGATGACGAGGTCGGTCCCGGCCTGCAGCCTGCTGAGCAGTTCGGCATGCAGCGCGTCGGCCGCCGGCAGTTCAAGCGAGACGGGCAGCCGGTGCACCGCGCCACTGCCGGTTTCGCCGGATGTCATCGGCGTCTGTGATGCCTGCATGTTCTGCCCAGTGCTCATGTCGAGGCGCGTTTCGCCGCATCCCCGCTTATGAGCGCGAATGCTTTCGATCTGCTTAACGACGCGCCGCGTTGTCAGCGGGCCGACGCCACCACCGGACGCACCAGTCGATGTCGGCCGGCCGGAGATCTGGTCCTGCCCACCCCGGATCCGCAGGTGCGGTCAGCACCTAGATTAACCGCGACAACTCGGATATAGCCTGCAGGCCGGGGTCGACGGGGTGGGTTTTCCACCTCTTCAGGCTCCCATGCCCGGCCCCGAGGTCCGGTGGCAGAGTGGTGATGCAGCGGACTGCAAATCCGCGAATGTGGGTTCGATTCCCGCCCGGACCTCCAGGTGCTGCCGCATCCGGGCCACACGCTCCTCATCAGCACAGGCCACCTCCGCGATGGAACAGCAACTCGAGCATCATGAGCATGCCGGTCATGCAGCCGAGCATGGCAACAAGCACGCGGCCCTGCTGGTGGCGGTGCTGGCAGCCTGCTTGGCGATCAGCGAGCAGGGCGCCAAGCATGCCGAGATCAGGGTCAACGAGAACTCGATCGCCGCGGCCGATGCCTGGACGCAGTATCAGGGCAAGTCGATCCGGCAGGCGCTCGCCCACGACCTCGCGGCACTCGGCGCCACGCTGGATCCACCGCAGACGCCTCAGGGCGCCGCCGCGCGCCGGTCAGTGCTGGAACAGCTGGCCGAGGAGCAGAGCCACTACGAGCGGGATCCCGGCGACGGCAAGCAGGCGGTCGCCGCCCGGGCGCACCACTTCGAGGCTGAGCGCGACCTCGCCATGCAGCGCACGCACAGCTACGACAATGCCGCCGCGGCGCTGGAACTCGCGATCGTCCTGGCCACCGTCTCGGTGATCGCCTCGTCGCGCATGCTGCTCGCCGCTTCGATGGCGCTCGGCGCAATCGGCCTCGCGCTCACCCTGCTTGGCTGGCTGGCACCGTCGTACGGGAGCTTCTGAACCGCCTCAGACGTGCAGGCCGGCGCCCGGATCGGTCACGCCGACCAGCTGGATCCGGGTGCCGTCGGCCAGGGCGATCAGGGTCGACCCATTCGCGACCGATACCGACACCTGGCTGGCGTTGTACCCATACAGGTTCACGCTGTCCGGGCCGGGCCTGAAGCCGTGCAGCACGTCGGTGCCGCCAGCCTGGCCGTCGACGACCTGGAAGGTTGCCGCCCCGCTGCCCTCGTCGATGGTGGCGGTGCCGGCGCCGAGCAGGACCTGCAGGCTGCCACCGCCGCCGCTGACCGTGGTCGCTCCCGCGTTCGCGAAGATGAGGCTGGCCCCGTTTCCGGTGGCGATGTCGGATCTCGTCGAGGATGCGGCCACCAGCATGTTGGCACCGCGACCGGTCACGCTGAGCGCGCCGCTGCCGCCGATGACGGAGTCCGCACCGTCGGTGCTGCCGGTCAAGGACAGCGCACCGGTCCCCCCGAAGACAGCGTCGCCATGCTGTGCGGTGACCTGCAGGGCTCCCGCAGCGCCGATGATGGTGTCGCCGCCCGCGCTGCCTCCGACGACGCTGCTGGACCCGTTTCCGGTAAACATCACGGTGCTGCCGGCACCGCCAAGCATGGTGGTGGCACCCGTCCCGCCGACGAGCGTCTCCGATCCGGCGCCCGCCACCATGACATTGTTGCCGGTGTTAGAGCCGAACAGCACGTCGCCGCCGACAGCACCCGCAAGCGTCGTGTTGCTGCCCCCGGCTCCCTGCGCCACCAGAACGTTGTGGCCACCGCTACCGCCCGCATACCTGCCGCCCCCGGCGCCGCCAAACAACGTGGCGGCGCCGGTGCCGGCGGTGACGTCGCTGGCGCCACTCCCGTTGATGAAGGTGATGTTGCCGGCACCGCCCAGGACGGTGACGTCGCCGGCAGCGGCCTCGACCGTGTCGGCGCCACTGCCGGCCTGGACAGTGGCGCCGGCGGGCGCCGCGTAGCTCTGGCTGGCGCCGCCGAGCGTCACCACCCCGACCGGTGCATCGGTGATGGTGACACCCGCCGTATCGGCGGTCGCCTCGGCGTCGACCACCCGGATCAGGTCACCCGGGTTGGCCATGTGGACTGCGGCACTGACCCGGCCGCCGGAGAGCGTCAGCGGGATGAAGGCGCTCTCGGTGGCGCCGGTCTGGGTCAGCACCTCGAGGTAGATCGTCCCGGTCTGGTTGCTGGTGGTCACCGTTTCGGTCACCGTCACCCCGGCACCCTTGCCCGGCTCCTGCACGGTGCCGGGCTGCGTCAGGCTGATCGTCGGCATCGAAGCGGCCGCGCCGGACGGCGCGCTGTAGCTCAGGCTGACGATATGCAGCTGCACCGTGCTGGTGCTGGTGTTGAACGAACCACCCTGCACCTCGGCGCCGAGCACCTCGTTGCAGCCGCCGTCGGCCGCGTCGAGCGGGACGTGGGAAGTGTCCTGCCAGTATTCCTGGCCATCGATGTAGTAGGTCAGGCTGCCGCGTTCCCAGTTGACCGAATAGGTGTGCTGGACCGACGGATCGACATCGATCGTGTGGTAGATCTGGCCGTCATCGTTCTGCCACGACGCGTCGTAGTAGTGCTCGGTGGACAGCACGGTCTTGCTGCCGTCGAGGCTCTCGAGCAGGTCGATCTCGCTATCGACCCCCGGCGCACTCGATGGGAGGAACTGGTTGTCCGCGCGCCACATCAGGACCGCCACGCCGGCGCCCTGGTTCGGGTTGCCGTAGCCGGTGAACTGGTAGAGGCCGTAACCCTCGCCGGCCTGCGCACCCGCCGCGGTCTGCATCATGCCGACCGGCGACCAGCCCTGCGATTGATAGCCGGTCATGGTGAGGGTGCCGTTGCCGAAGCTGGACTGGTCCGGATTGCCCCAATGGTCGGGCCAGAGCGCCGCGTTGTAGGTCGGGTCGCTGCCAAACTGGTCATCGAAGACCAGGGAGAAATTCGAGGTGTTCAGCGTCACGTGCAAGCACTCCGGTCCCGCGCAGGGCCCGGGTGCGACGCCAGGATGAGCGGCGACCCGGACAGGAACCGGCACAAACAAGGGCTACGTTATTATGATGTCAACGGTTCGTCACTGCCACAGCGGCCTTGGGGTTCGACTGTTGCAACAAGCACGCAGGATGCAGGTTGGCGTCAGGAGAAGTCTGCCATCAGCGACACATGCGCGGTGACGATGCGCCATCCATCCTCGAACCGCACCCAGCACTGGGTCTGCCGTCCCACCCCGGCATCGCCATGTGTCGCAGTCCGCCGGAATTCGATGCAGGTGGTGGCGAAGTCTCGTCCGAAGCTGCTGACGGCGCGACGCAGCACCGTGCGCGGCGGCGAGCCTCCCGGACGGGCACGCCGGAACGCGAAAATCGCTTCTGACCCGTAGAGGTTCTCGCCGACGCCATAGCGGACGGTATGCGGCGACTGCCAGAACAGCGCATCGAGAGTCGCCACGTCGTTCTGCATCAGCGCCTGCTCATAGAGCGCGAATACCGCCTCGACCTCCGCCAGCACCTCCGGATCGTCCACCGCCGGCTCAGACATAGTCGAGCGCCTGGCATCCGGCGACGCCAACCGCTTCCAGCCGTTCCGCCAACTGCAGACCGAGCGCCTCGGCGAACGGCCTGGTGATCAGCTGCACCCCGATCGGCAGGGCTCCGACCTCGCACACCGGAACCGTGACCACCGGCAGGCCAATGAAGCTGATCGGTTGCGCGAACAGTCCGAGGTTGGCGCGCGCGGGTACCGGCGCGTCGTCGAGCAGGATGGTGGGATCGTCGAACCGTGGCGCCATGCAGGGCGTCGCCGGCGCCAGCAGCACGTCGTATTGCTCGAACGCCGTCAGCACCTGCCGTCGATACCAGGACCTGAAGCGCTGTGCCTGCACCAGCACGGCCGCCGGCAGCAGGGCACCCGCAAGGAGCCGTTCCCGGGTTGCCGGATCGTATTCCATGGCGCGCAGGGACAGTCTCGGCAGATGCAGCGCGCCGCCCTCGGACGCCGAGATGCAGAATGCCGCCGAACGGGCGCGGTCGGTCTCCGGCAGATCGAGATCGCCGGCGCCGCCGAGGGCCTCGGCGACTCGATCCACCGCGGCCCTGGCTTCAGGGGAGCCGCGATCGAACCATCCGCGCAGCCTTGCCACCCGTGGCGGTCTGGCATCGGCACCAAACACGGTCGGCTCGATGGGGCGGGTGCACTGCACCGGATCGTGCGGGTCGTCGCCCTGCATGCAGTCGTAGGCCAGCGCGAGCTCCCGCACCGTACGGGCGAATGGCCCGACATGATCGAAGCTGGAAACGAACGGATAGGCGCCGGCGCGCGACAGCCGGCCGTAGGTGGGCTTCAGCCCGAACACCCCGCAGAGCGAGGCCGGCACCCGGATCGAGCCATTGGTGTCGGAGCCGAGGGCGAGCGGCACCAAACCGGCCGCGACGGCGGCGGCGGAGCCTCCGGAGGAGCCACCGGCCATGCGCTCCGGATCGTGCGGATTGCGGGTGCGGCCGTGATGCGCGTTCTCGGTCGAGAAGCCGTAGGCGAACTCGTCCATGTTCAGGCAGCCGACCAGGATGCCGCCGGCCCGGCGCAGCTGCCGCACCACGAACGCGTCGGTGGCCGCCGGTGGCTGGTCCGCCAGGATCTTCGAGCCGGCAAGCGTGGTAACGCCCTCGACGTCGAACAGGTTCTTCACGGCGAACGGCACACCCGCGAGCGGCAGGGCCGGCTCCCCGGCCGCATCGCGCGCATCCTGCGCCCGCGCCGCCGCCAGCGCCTGCCCGGACAGGATCGTGGTGAAGCAGTTCAGCACGCCGTCATGCCGCCCGATCCGGTCGAGAACGGCGGCGATGCGGGCCTCGGTTGCACCGGTCATCAGCCGGGCCGGCCTGGGGCGGTGGTCGTCGGATGCGGCTCGCTGGCGAACACCGGCGCGATCTCGACATCCGGCGCGAGCCCGAATGCCATCACCCGCGCGGCATGCGATCGCAGCAGATCGAGATTGGCCGCCACTCCGTCGAGCAGTGACGGTTCGATCCGGACACCCAGCATGGCGGCTGCTTCCAGGGCGAACCGCCGGCTCTCCTCACTCATGTCGTCCCCCTGGACCGTCGTTCCGTCAAATGTTCCGGCTTATGTCTGCAACGCCCGTGCCATGCGTCAGCCGTCCCGCCGCCAATCTTGTTGCACAGCCGGAACATATGCGGCACCCTTTGGCGATGAGAGAATGCCCCGGACCCCGCATTTCGAAGCGATCGTTCGCGCTGCTGGCCCTTCTCTGGATCACCGGGTGCAGCACCACCGATGCGCCACTCTCGTATAGCCCGGCGAGCCCGATCCAGCCACTCGGGCCGCCCGCCATCGGCGCCGTCACGGCTACCGACCTGCGTCACGAGGACGACCCTGGCTGGTATGGCGCCGTCCGCGGCGGCTTCGGCAATCCGATCAAGGTATTGCGGACACCGCAGCCGCTTGCCGACACCGTCGCGGCTGCCTTCCGCGCGGCGCTGGCGCAACGCGGGGCGCTCGGGTCAACCGCATCGGCGCCGCTCGCCCTGCGGATCGAGATCGCAACCTTCCTGACCGACCAGTACATCAACCGGGAGTGCACGATCGAGCTGCGCCTCACGCTGCGCACCCGCGATGGCACGGTGGTCTATGCGGACGCGCCGTCGACCGACCAGCACGAGGACAACGACCCGTTCTCGGTCGGCATCTTCGGCTCCGTCGAGAAGCTGCGCGCCTTCGACGAGCGCACGCTCGGGCAGCTCATCGACAGGGCGCTGCTCAAACCCGGCTTCGGCGATGCGCTGCAGCGCGCCCGCCGGCCCGAGGCAGTCTCAGAGGTGGCTCCAGCCCCTGCGCTCGAAGTCAAGCTCGGCACCGGCCGCATCCAGGACGCGCACCCGGCACGTTCCGGCCTCGAGATGGCCGATGCGGCTGATGTCGGTCCCGCACGCCAGGGCGGCGGCCCGTAGCGCCGCCTCGTTCGCGGGCGGCACCGCCAGCAGCAGCTCGTAGTCGTCGCCGCCGGTCAGGCATGTGGAACGCCAGGCCGGCCCGGCTTCCCGCGCCGCTCCGGAGAGCGGCACCAGCGCCGCCTCGATGACCGCGGCCACGTGGGACTGCCGGCAGACATGCCAGCAATCCTGCAGCAGCCCGTCGGAGATATCCATCGCGGCGGTGGCGATGCCGGGCAGCGCCTGCCCGAGCGCCACCCTCGGCAGCGGCAGCCGGTAGCGTGCGGCAAGATGGCCCGAAGGATCCTCGAGACCGCCCTGCAGGACCACCAGTCCGAGCGCCGCATCGCCGATGCTGCCGGTGACCCAGAGACCGTCACCGGCGGCGGCCCCGTTGCGACGCAGCGCAGCCCCCGGCGCGACATGCCCGAGGATGGTGAGCGACAGCACCAGCGGTCCCGAGGTCGAGGTGGTATCGCCGCCAAGCAGGCTCAGGCCGAACTCCGCCTGGTCGGCGGCGAGGCCGGAGCAGAAGCCGGCGAACCAGTCGTCGGTCATGTCGGGCGGCAGCGTGACGGTGAGCAGGTAGCCCAGCGGCACCGCCCCCATGGCGGCGAGGTCGGACAGGTTGACCCGCAGCAGCTTGCGCCCGACGCTGTCCGGGGAATCGCCGGGCAGGAAATGCACCCCCTGCACCATGGCGTCGGCGGACACCACGAGCTCCCGTCCGGGCGGTGGCGCGAACACCGCCGCATCGTCGGCAAGGCCGAGCGCCGCCGGTCCGGCGAGGGAGAGGAAATGCCGCTCGATGAACCGGAACTCACCCGGTGTGGCGTCGGCCACCCCACCCGGACCGGTCGCGTGTCCGGATGTCGGCACCGGGTCCATCGCGCAAGACGTCAGGAGGACGGTTCGGCGACGCCGGGCGGGGGCTCGCCGCCACGCTGCGGGAAATCCTGCGGCCGCAGCCGGCGCCCGATCACGTCGAGCAGACCGTTCGCCATGCGCGGCTCCTCGCCCGAGAAGAACCCGTGCGCGACATCGAGATATTCATTGATCACCACGCGGCCAGGCGGACCATCGCTCATGGTGAACTCGGCGCCGGCGGCGCGCAGCAGGGCACGCAGCACCGGGTCGAGCCGTCCGAGCGGCCATTCCGCCGGCAGCGCCTCGACCAGCAACGCGTCCAGCCGGTCCTGCTCGCGCACGGCGGCACGGACGATGCGCCCGAACAGCGCCACGTCCGCCTCCGGCACCCGGCCCTCCTCGTAGCCACCGGTGCCCGGCAGCTCGCCGAGCCGATGGCGCACGAACTGGTCAATCACCGTCTCCGGGTTCTCGCCAGCCTGCTCGCTCTGGAACAACGCCTGAACTGCGCCGACGCGGGCGGCGGTGCGCGGTCGGCTGCGCGGCGTGCGCCCAGCCGAAGCGGTGCGCCCTGCCGGAGTGGCGGCCGGCGGGGACGTCTCGTGATCGGTCATGGGCGCTTCATCGCGCCTTTGCAGCGACGGGTCCAGCCTCCCTGACGCCACCCTCCTTCGTACCGGCCGGCTTCGCAGCCGGGGACGATGCCGGCCCGTCGCCGGCGGTGGTGCCCGGGATCGGAACACCCGGCAGGCTCGGCAGCGAACCCAGGATCGCCTCGAAGTCGCGCGCCTCGCGGAAGTCGCGATAGACGCTGGCGAAGCGCACGTAGGCCACCGCATCGACCTCGCGCAGCGTGTCCATCACCAGCTCGCCGAGCTGCTTGCTGGCGATCTCGACCTCGCCGGACGCTTCGAGCTGGCGCACCAGCCCGTTCACGATCCGCTCGATGCGATCCTCGTCGATCGGTCGCTTGCGCATGGCGATGCGGATCGAGCGGGCCAGCTTGTCGCGCTCGAAAGGCACCCGCCGCCCATCGACCTTGGTCACCACAAGCTCGCGCAGCTGCACCCGCTCGATGGTGGTGAAGCGCTGGCCGCAGGACGCGCAGAAGCGGCGGCGCCGGATCGCGGCGCCATCCTCGTTCGGCCGGCTATCCTTGACCTGCGTATCCTCGTGGCCGCAGAACGGGCAGCGCATGAAGCCGGCGATCCTCGATGGTTGAACGACGCCGAACACGTGCGCCCGCGGGTGATTGCTGACAAGTGCTGTGAACCGGCTCAAGTTGTCGCAATCGTGTTCCGACTCCGGACTTACAAGCCGCCACGTCAACCGTCACCGCACCAGCAATGGGGCGTCACCGCACCAGCGAAGCGCTGCAGCAAAGGGAGTTATTACGGCATGAGCCAGTCGATCGGTGTGACCTGGCCGGACAGCCCCCCACTTCCGGGCAACGCGATCATCGAGGCGGCGGATCACCGGGCGAGACACTGGCACAGCCAGCACCAGGGCCGGCTGCGGCCCGGCTCGGCATCCCACAAGCATGCCATGTGCACGATGTTCCACGAGACCTTCAACCCGTACAAGCCGTCGGTGATCGACTGGCCGGCGCTCGACGACGAGACCCTGGCGCGCATCACCGCGCTGCCGATCTGGGACATCGCGGTGCAGACCGAGGGCAAGGCGCGGCTGCGTATGAAGGCCTACGCCGACAGCCTGAAGGATCCCGAGCTGCACGAGGCGATCGGCCTCAATGCCTGGGAGGAGAACCGCCACAAGGAGGTGCTCTCGCGCATGGTCGGGCGCTACGGCATCAAGCTGGCGCCGGAACCCGAGTACAAGGCGCCACGCGATGCGGAGTGGGCCTACATGGTCACCGGCTACAGCGAGTGCATCGACAGCTTCTTCGCCTTCGGGCTGTTCGAGATGGCGCGCCGCTCGGGCTTCTTCCCGGAGGAGCTGATCGAGACCTTCGAGCCGGTGATGCAGGAAGAATGCCGGCACATCCTGCTGTTTGCCAACTGGGTCGCCTGGCACCGCCGCACCATGCCGGTGTGGAAGCGTCCGATCTTCGAGCTGCGGGTGGCGGCGGTCTGGGTGTTCCTCGGCTGGGAGCGCATCGGGCTGGCGCGCGGCATGGACGCCGATGGCGAGGAGGTGGTGCAGGACAACAACTTCACCGTGAACGGCGCGAAATCGGTCACCGACGAGGAGATCAGCGTGCGTGAACTGATGGGGCTGTGCCTGCAGGAGAACGACCGTCGCTTCGCCGGCTACGACAGCAGGCTGCTGCGGCCGACGACGATGCCGAACCTGGTGCGGTTCGCCCGCCGGTTCATGCGCAAGCCCAAGGCCCGCGCAGCGTGAACCTCGCGGGGCCGCGCCGGCTGCGCTGCCTGCTGAAGGGTGCGGTGGTGGCATCCGGGCTGGCCACGGCGGGCGTCGCCCATGCGGCACCCTTGACGGACGTAGGCGTGTCCGACGGCTGGATGCGCGCCCTGCCGGGCCTGCCGGCCGCGGGCTACCTTACGTTGCACAATGCCGGCAGCAGCCCGGCAACCCTGATCGGCGCGACCTCGGCGTCCTGCGGCAGCCTCAGCCTGCACCGGACCAGCCGGCTGCACGTCATGAGCCACCGCAGCGGGCTCGCGCCGGGCTCGATGGCGGCTGCGCCCGGCATGACCACCATGCAGCCGGTCGCCGCGATCGAGATCAAGCCGGCCTCGTCTGTACGGCTGATGCCAGGCGGCTATCACCTGATGTGCGACCAGCCTGCCGCGCGGGTCATGCCGGGCGCTACCGTGCCGGTCACCCTGCACTTCTCCGGCGGCGGCAGCGTCGACACCATGCTGCCGGTGCGCGGGCCCAGGGGCTCCTAGCCGAAGGTCCTCAAACCGTGATCGGCGTTTCCGCGAGTTCGCGAAGACCGCGTCACCGCGCTCGCGTTGCGTCGACTTGCAGTCTGGGAGAGACGAGATGCGTGCATTGTGCTGGCACGGCAAAGGCGACATTCGCTGCGACACGGTTCCCGATCCGAGCATCGAGGATAGCCGCGACATCATCCTGAAGGTCTCGAGCTGCGCCATCTGCGGCTCCGACCTGCACCTCATGGACGGCCAGATGCCGACCATGGAAAGCGGCGACGTGCTCGGTCACGAGTTCATGGGAGAGGTCGTCGAGACCGGCTCCGCGATCACCGGCTTCCGCAAGGGCGACCGCGTCGTGGTGCCGTTCAACATCAACTGCGGCTCGTGCCGGCAGTGCAAGCTCGGCAACTGGGCGTCCTGCACGGTCTCGAACCGCAACGGCGAGATGGCGGCCAAGCAGTTCGGCTATCCGACCGCCGGGCTGTTCGGCTACTCGCATCTCACCGGTGGCTACGCCGGCGGACAGGCCGAGTATGTGCGGGTGCCGATGGCCGACGTGGCACCGATGAAGGTGCCGGACGGCATGACCGACGAGCAGGCGCTGTTCCTGTCCGACATCCTGCCCACCGGCTGGCAGGCTGCGGCCTATTGCGACATCAAGGGCGGCGAGATCGTGGCCATCTGGGGCGCGGGTCCGGTCGGGCTGTTCGCGATCAAGTCGGCCGCGGTGATGGGTGCGGCGCGCATCATCGCCATCGAGACGGTGCCGGAGCGCATCGCGCTGGCGCGCAAGGCCGGCGCCACCGACATCATCGACTACGCCAACGACGACGTCATGGCGCGTATCAAGGAGATCAGCAACGGCGAGGGTGCCGATGCGGTGATCGACTGCGTCGGCATGGAGGCGAGTGCCGGCCACGGCATGTTCAACCTGCTGAGTGCGGTGCAGGAAAAGCTGACCAGCACGCAGCGGCCGTATGCGCTGGAGCAGATGATCCAGGCGGTGCGCCCGAGCGGCATCGTCTCGGTGCCGGGTGTGTACGGTGGCCCGGTTCCGGTGAATATGGCGGCGGTGGTGCAGAAGGGCCTGACCATCCGCAGCGGCCAGACCCATGTGAAGCGCTGGCTCGGGGACCTGACCAGGCTGATCCAGGACGGCACCATCGACCCGACGTTCCTGATCACCCACCGATCCTCCCGCCTCGAGGATGGTCCTGAGCTGTACAAGACCTTCCGCGACAAGACCGACAACTGCGTCAAGGTCGTGTTCCACCCAGGCGGAACCTCGCTGCCGCAGGCCTGACGGTGTCGGTCCGGGGCCATCGCGCCCCGGACCAGTTCCGTGCGTCCTACTTCAACAGGGCTCGCCGCATGGCCTCCTGCCATCCGGCGACCACCTTCCCGCGCTGACCTGCCGCCATAGTCGGCTCGAACAGGCTGGCCCGGCTCCAGGTCGCGGCAACCTCATCGAGGTCGCGCCAGACCCCGACCGCCAGCCCGGCCAGGAAGGCCGCTCCGAGCGCCGTCGTCTCCAGGTGGCGCGGCCGCTCCACCGGCACCTGCAGCATGTCGGCCAGGAACTGGCAGAACCAGTCGTTCGCCGCCATGCCGCCGTCGACACGCAGCGCCTGCGCCTCGCCGCCGCCATCGCGCTGCATCGCCTCGGCCAGGTCGAGTGTCTGGAACGCCACCGATTCCAGCGCGGCGCGTGCGATGTGCGCCGCCGTCGCGTCCAGCGTCAGGCCGCAGATCAGCCCGCGCGCGTGCGGGTCCCAGTGCGGCGCGCCCAATCCCACGAAACCCGGCACCATGTAGACACCGTGATTGTCCGGCACCCTCGTCGCCATGTCGTCGGTCTGCGACGCGTGCGTGATCAGGCCGATGCCGTCGCGCAGCCACTTGATCGCCGCACCGGCGACGAAGATCGCGCCTTCCAGTGCGTAGGTGGTGCGGCCGTGGATCCGATACGCGATCGTGGTCAGCAGCCGGCTTTCGCTCGCCACCGCCTCGTCGCCGGTGTTGAGCAGCATGAAGCAGCCGGTGCCATAGGTGGATTTCGCCATCCCCGCGGCAAAGCAGGCCTGCCCGACCACCGCGGCCTGCTGGTCGCCCGCCATGCCGCCGATCGGGATCGCGCGCCCGAACAAGGATGGCTCGGTCTCGCCGAAGATCGTGCTGTTGTCACGCACTTCGCCGAGCAGCGAGGCCGGGATATCGAACAGCCGCAGCAGTTCCTCATCCCAGCACTGCCGGTGGATGTCGAACAGCATGGTGCGGCAGGCATTGGTGATGTCGGTCGCATGCACGCGGCCGCCGGTCAGCCGCCAGAGCAGGAAACTGTCGATGGTGCCGAACGCCAGCTCGCCGCGCTCCGCCCGCGCCCGTGCGCCATCGACCTTGTCCAGCAGCCAGGCCAGCTTGGTCGCCGAGAAATACGGGTCCAGCAGCAGCCCGGTGCGCGCCCGCACCAGCTCCTCGGCGCCCTGTTCGCGCAACTCCGCACAGCGCTCCGCGGTGCGCCGGTCCTGCCATACGATGGCATGGTGGATCGGCTCTCCGGTCGCACGGTCCCATACCACGATGGTCTCGCGCTGGTTGGTGATGCCGATCGCCGCGATGTCCCCGGCACCGCCGCTCCGCTCGATCACCGCATGCGAGACCTCCAGCACGTGCCGCCATATCTCCTCGGCGTCATGCTCGACCCAGCCATGCTGCGGATAGAACTGCCGGAACTCGCGGCGCTCCGTCGCCAGCGCCTCGGTGGCCTGGTCGAACACGATGGCCCGGGTTGAGGTGGTGCCCTGGTCGATCGCCAGGATCTTTCTCGTGCTTGCCATGGTCTTGGGTCCCCTCGCCTTCATCCAAGGCAACGGCGCTCCGGCCGATGCGGTCAAGTGGGGAAACCTTCAGCCCTTCAGACTGGCCAGCACCTGCGGACCGTAGCGCTCCAGCTTGGATGCTCCGACGCCCTTCACCTGTCCCAGGGCCGCAAGGTCTGCCGGATGCTGGCTGGCGATGTCGCGCAGCACGCTGTCATGGAAGATCACGTAGGGGGGCACCGATTGCGTACGCGCCTCCTCCCGGCGCCACTCGCGCAACGTCTCGAAACGCAGCAGCGCATCGCCGCCGAGGTCGGACGCCGCCATCTCGCGCGCCGCATCGCCTCGTTCACGCGGTGCCCTGCCGGCACCCGCCCGGCCGGATCCCGCCACCGGATCCACCGCGTCCTCGCGCAGCATCAGCTTCTGTTCGCCGCGCAGGATCGGCCGCGCCACCGCCTCGTTCAGCGCAAGCGTGGCGTATTCGCCCTCGCCGGTCTGCAGCGCGCCGCGCGACACCAGCTGGCGGATGACGCTGCGCCAGAAGCCTTCCGGGTGTTCCTTGCCGATGCCGTACAGCGGCAGCCGGTCATGCTGGTGCCGCGTCACCATGTCGGTCTGCTTGCCACGCAGCACCGAGACGATGTGCATCGCTCCGAAGCGCTGGCCGGTACGATAGATCGCCGACAGCGCCTTCTGTGCCGCGATCGTACCGTCAAAGGTGGCAATCGGCGTCCGGCAATTGTCGCAATGCCCGCAATCCTGCCCGAGCGTCTCACCGAAGCAGGCCAGCAAGGCCCGCGTGCGGCAACCGGTGGTGTCGGTCAGCGCGATCATCGATTCCAGCCGCTGGCCCATCACCTTCTTCTGCGCCGGCGGCGCCGTCGACACGTCGAGCCAGTGCCTGGCCCGCGCGATATCCTCGCCGCCATACAGCAGCAGGGTCTGCGCCGGCTCGCCATCGCGTCCGGCGCGGCCGATCTGCTGGTAGTAGCCTTCCGGACTGTCCGGCATGTCGAGATGCACCACGATCCGCACGTCGGGCCGGTCGATGCCCATGCCGAACGCGATGGTCGCCACCACCACCACCGGCTCACCCGACCGGAACCGCGCCAGCGCCGCGCGCTTCTCCAGTGGCGAGATGCCGGCATGGAACACGATCGCCGGCCAATCGCGCTCGCGCAGGCTGCGCGCGATGCGCTCGGTCTTGTTGCGGCTGCCGCAATAGACGATCGAGGCGCCGCCGCCCGCCTTGTGCCTGCCCAGCATGTCGGTGAGCTGCCCGAGCTCGCTTGCCTTCGGCTTTGCCGCGATATGCAGGTTCGGACGGTGGAAGCTGGCCGCAAGAACCTCTGCCTCCGGCATCGCCAGCGCCTGCAGGATGTCGACCCTCGTGCGTGGATCGGCGGTCGCGGTCAGCGCGATACGCGGCACCCCGGGCAATGCCTGCGGCAGCCCGGCGAGGGCGCGATATTCCGGACGGAACTCGTGCCCCCACTGCGACACGCAGTGGGCCTCGTCGATCGCGATCACCGAAATCTGCTGGCGGCCCAGCCGGTCCAGCATGCCGGGCGACAACAGCCGTTCCGGAGAGACATAGAGCAGGTCGAGCCGTCCGGCGGCGAAGTCTGCCTTCACCCGCGGCGCATCCTCGGGGCTGAGCTCGGAATGCAGCGCCGCGGCATTCACGCCGAGCTGGCGCAGCGCCGCCACCTGGTCGTCCATAAGCGCGATCAGGGGAGAGACCACCAGCCCCATGCCGGGCCGGCACAGCGCCGGGATCTGGTAGCAGAGGCTCTTGCCGCCGCCGGTCGGCATCAGCACCAGGGCGTCGCCGCCCGTCATCACCTGCGAGATCGCGGCATCCTGCAGGCCGCGGAAGGCGGCGAAGCCGAACACGCGCGACAGGACCTCCAGCGGCTCGCCGCCTTCGCGACGGAAGCTCGGGGTCTCCACCAGCATCTAGGCTGCGGCGAGGGCGCTGCCCTCGGTCCGCCAGGGCTCCGTGCCCCGGACCCGGGTTCTGAGAAAGGATTCCAAAGGCGAGCCTTTGATGGGGTCGAGGGGCGACGCCCCTCGCCTGGCTGGCAACAACTTCGAGCCTAGCACACTCCTCAGTTGCCGAAGTCGATCTCCACCCGCCTGGCGCCGATGCCTGGGTCCTCGTTGGAAGGCGAGCGCGGGTTGATCTGGATGCGGTTGGCGGCGACCCCGTCCGCCCGCAGCGCCGACGCCACCACCTGGGCGCGCTGGTCCGACAGCATCGCATCGGCCGTCAGGCTGCCGTTGGCCTGCGCGTAGCCCTCGACCTGGATGTTCAGCTCCGGATGGTTGGCGGCAAGATCCGCGGCGTGGCTGATCACCTGGCGCGCCGGGCGATCAAGCGACGCCGAGCGGGTCTCGAAGAACACCACGTATTTGCGGCCGAGCGCCCCGCCCTCGAAGAAGGAGCAGCCGGCCAGCAGGACCGGAAGCAGGCAGGCGGCGGCAAGGACAGGCGTTCGACGCATCGTTTGATCACTTCCACGGAACCAGGACAGCGATCCCATAGAGCATCGACGCCCTGTCGGGGAAGCACCCGACGGCCGCTCAGGCCGCCGGCACGGCGCGTCCCTGCTGCAGCCGCCAGACCCGGTCGAGTCGCTCGACCCCGGTCAGGCGGTGGGCGATCAGGATGACGGTCCGCCCCGCCGCAACCTCGAAGAGTGTCGAAAGGAACGCCCGCTCGGTGTCGCTGTCGAGGCCGGCGCAGGGCTCGTCCAGGATCAGCACCGAGGCAGGCGAGAGCAGCGTGCGGGCCAGTGCCAGCCGCCTGCCCTGCCCGCCTGATACGCCGGCGCCGTTCTCGCCGAGCCACTCGTCCAGCTGGTCGGGCAGGCTGCGCACGAACTCCGCGATCCGTGCCTGCTCGAGCGCCGTCCAAAGCGCGGCATCGTCTGCGTCCGGCGCCGCGAGCAGCAGGTTGGCCCGGATGGTGTCGTCGAACAGATGCGTGCTTTGGCTCAGCCAGGCGATCTGCCGGCGCAGGCCGGCGACATCCAGGCCGGTGACGTCCACCCCGCCATAGGTGATGCGGCCGGATTGCGGCGCAACGACCCGCAGCAGCAGGCTGGCGAGCGTGGACTTGCCCGCTCCGGACGGACCAAGCAGCGCAACCCGGGCACCAGCGGGGATGGCCAGGCTCAGCCCGTCGAACACCGGTGGCCGGTCGGCGCTCCACCGGTAGCCGACGTCCTCCAGCCGCAAGGTCGCATCGGCCGGCGGCGTCGGGCGCATCGAGGCTTGCGGCACCGGCGGCGTCGGGCCCGCAACCGGTCCGGTCGCCGCGCCCGCCTCCAGGACCCGGCGTGCCGATTGAGCCATGCTTCCGGCGAGGACGCCCGCCCGCACCAGCCCGGAAACCGACTCGAAGCAGGCCAGCAGCAGGAACAACGACAGCACCGCCGCCAATCCGCTGATGCGTGGCAGCCCGAAGCCGATTGCTGCCGCCAGCACCAGCAGGACCGCCGCCTGCCCGCACAGGAACGAGACGGCGCCGGCGGCCGCACCGTTGCGCGCCAGGCTGTGCTGCGCCACCAGCAGCCTGCCCTCGCGTTCGCGGACGATTTCGGCGATGCGCGCACCGGCCCCGAAGGCGACGATCTCGCGCAACCCCGCGGCCAGGTCGAGTGAGGCGACGCGCAACCCGGACTGCGCCTCGGCCAGCGGAACCCCGGCCCGGGTGGATGCCCGCGCCGCCAGCCAGGGCAGCAGCAGCGCCACCGCCACGAACAGCAGGCACACCGGCAGCGCCAGCGAAACGCTGCGCGCCCCGATCACCAGGGCAAGCAGGGGCAGCGTCAACAACACTCCGCTCAGCGGCACCAGGAGGCGAAGGTAAAGGCCGTCGAGCGCCTCGACATCTCCGACCAGGCGGCCGAGCACGTCGCCGGTGCGCCGGAAACCGAGGCCACCGGCGGCACTGACGGCGATGCGGCGGAAGAACCACACCCGCAGGTCGGCAAGTGCCTGGAATGTCGCGGCATGTGTCATCAGGCGTTCGAGATAGCGCAGTACGACCCGGCCGAGCCCGAGGCCACGCAGCAGCAGGCCGGATGCCAGCAGAAGCCCGAGGGCGGAGCCGGCAAGCCTGAGGCCGGACAGGCTCAGCAGCGCGAGACCGCTGGCGAGCGCCACCAGCGAGACCAGTATGCCAGCACCCAGCGCCGGAAAGCGTGGCCGCCAGAGGCGCAGGATCGCCAGCAGAGGCGGCAGCAGCGGCTTCATACGACGCCTCGATCGACTGTCGCCGCCAGGGGATTGGCCATTGCCGGCTGAGGCTCGACCATCGCCGGCAGGGGCCTGGGCATCGGCGGGATGGCATCCGCCGCCTCAGGTGGTGCGGCGTGTTCGGCCGGACGCAGCTCGATCCGCCGCCCGGCCAGCGACTGTGCCTCGAGGGCGTGGGTCGCCATCACCACCGTACGATCACGCGCCAGCTCGCGCAGGCTGGCCAGGATGGATCTCTCGGTGTCGGGATCGAGATGCGCCGTCGGCTCGTCGAGCAGCAACAGCGGCGCACCGTGCAACGCGGCACGGGCGATCGCCACGCGCTGCGCCTGGCCACCGGACACGCCATAGCCGCCCTCGCCGATCCTCGTCTCCAGGCCGTCCGGCAGGGCGGCGACCAGGTCATCGAGTGCCGCGACGGCGAGTGCCCGCTGCAGGGCGGCCGTGTCGGCGTCCGGCCGGCCGAACAGGATGTTCTCGCGCAGGCTGCCGGCGAACAGCATCGGGTTCTGGCCGATCCAGCCGATCATGCCGGCCCGCTGTGCCGGGGCCATCTCCCGCAGGTCGATCCCGTCGATCAGGATACGGCCCGCCTGCGGCTCGATGAAGCCGAGCAGCAGCTCGATCACCGTCGACTTGCCGGCCCCCGACGGCCCGGACAGCAGCACGGTCTCGCCGGGCGCCGCACTGAACGAAAGGCCGTCCAGCACCCTGCCGCGGGCTTCCGACCAGCCGTAGCGGACATCCTGCAGTGTCACCGTCACGCCGGCGACGGCAACCGGCCGTGCCGGGGAATCCGGCGGAGCGGACGATGCGGCCTGTGGCAGCCACGCCAGCGCCTCGGCACACGCTCCGGCCTGCATGCGGTCCTGGTAGGCGAGGGCAAAGCTGCGCAGCGGCGCGAAGAACTCCGGCACCAGCAGCAGGACGAACAGGGCCCGGTTCACCGATAGTGAAGGCGCGGATCCCGGCGCGGGCGATACGGCGGCATGCAGCAGTCGTCCGCCGTCATGCAGCGCGATCGCCACCAGCGCCACCGCAAGGGCGCAGTCGAGGCCCGCCGATGACAGGAAGGCGACGCGCAGCACACGCATGGTGCGGCGGCGCAGTTCGGCGGCGGCGATGGCGAGCCGTTGCGCCTCGTCCTCGGTGCGCCCGGCCAATACCAGGGTGGCGATGCCACGCACACGATCCACGAAGGTCACCTGCAGGCGCGAGAGGGCCTGGAACTGCCGGCGCGACGCGGCGGCGGCGCCGATGCCGAACACCGCCTGCATCACCGGCACCGCGAGACCGCAGCAGAACAGCACCAGTGCCGCGTAGGGCTGCACCAGCCATGCCACCGCAAGCACCAGGGCAGGAGCCGCCATCGCCAGCGTCGCGGAGGGCAGCCAGCGGGCGAAGAAGCCGTCGACGGCCTCGATGCGGTCTACCAGCAGGGCTGCGATCGCACCGCTGTGCCGGTCGCGCAGCAGCGCCGGTCCGGCCTGGATCATGCCCTGCAGTGCCTCGCCGCGCAGTCGTCGCCGCGCCGCGATGCCGGCGCGGGAGGCCAGGATCTCGCCCGCCGCCTGCAGGGCAGCCCTGGCCAGGGCTGCGGCGACGAAGCCCGCCAGTGCCTCCAGCAGCAGTCGATGCTGCCCGGCGCCGGACAATCCGGCGGCAAGGATCAGCGCAACGCACCAGGCCTGCAGCAACGATGCGATACAGCCGCAGAGGCCTGCCAGGATGGCGGGCCTTGCCTGCTGCCTGCCTAGCCTGGACTGCGTGCGGGTCCAGCTGCGTGTCGCTGCGGTTCGCTTCGTGCTCATTTCGCCCATTCATCCCGGCTGCTCGCACCGATCGGCTCCGGATGCGGCAGATCTAGACAACGGGCACCGCCGGCAACAGGGGTCGGTGCCGTTGTTAATCCGCGATACCCGGCCGGCAATCAGGGTCGTGGACGAAACTTCACGCCCCGGTTGAACCACCCCGTGCCGTGGCACCCGCCCACTGGCCGGCATCCGCCTCCTCGAGATCCTCGGCCTCGGCCTCCGGCTGCAGCGGGAACACCAGCAGATAGCGGGTGCCGCCGCCGTTCTCGGTCCAGCCTTCCTGCACCTCGAGCCCGGCGCCGAGCTGGCGCGCGAACCCGCGGATAAGCTGGATGCCAAGGCCATCGCGGATCCCGGTCTCGGTTTCCGCGCGGCCGGCTGGAATACCGACGCCGTCATCCTCGATGGCGAGCCGCGCGCGGCCGTTGCTGGTCGCCGCGAGAACGACGCGGACCTTGCCGGCCCGTCCACCGGGGAATGCGTACTTCACCGCGTTGCTGACCGCTTCGGTCACCACCAGCGCCAGCGGCACCGCCTGGTCGGTGGACATCGCCATCTCGGACGCGTCGATCTCGAGCCGGATGCGCCGGCCTTCCTTTTCCCCGATGGCCTGGAAAAGCTGGCCGCACAGCTCCTCGAGGAACGAACGCATGTTCAGCGTCTGCAGCTCGCCCTCGGAGTAGAGGTACCGATGCAGCGTCGCCAGCGCCCGCACGCGGTCCCGGGCGGAGGCGAATTCCGCGCGCGCCTCCGGCTGGCGGATGCGGTTGGCCTGCAGGTTCAGCAGCGAGGCGATGATCTGCAGGTTGTTCTTGACCCGGTGATGGATCTCCTTGATCAGCAGCGCCTGCTTGGTCTCCGCCTCGCGCAGGTTGTTCTCGTGCCGCGCCAGGCTGCGGGTGGCCTGGGTGAAGGCGCGTGAGAGCTCGCGCAGCTCGGTCGGCATGTAGCGTATCTCGCGCGCCTCGTAGTCGCCGGCCTGCCGCCAGTGCAGCACGACCCCGGTCAGCTCCTGCAGCGGCGTCACCACCAGCCGGTTGGCCCAGACGGCGACCGCGATGAGCCCGACACCCAGGATCAGGACGATGCCGATCACGCGCATGATGAAGACGCTGAGCGCGCGGGCTTCCTCTGCGGTCGGCTCGGTGACGGTCAGCAGGTCGAGGCCATCGCCGATCCGGGTCGTTGCCAGCGACTCGCCATGCCAGGCGATGGCGACACCATGACCGGTGGCCGCCTGTGCGCGCAGATCAGGCAGGCTTCCAGGAGCGATCCAGCCGCAATCGATGCAGAGCGGAGAGGCCGCCTGATCGTCGCGGAACAGCCACGCCCGGACCGGCCGATTGCGTCCGAGGAAGCCGACATGGCCGAAATCGCCAAAGATCTCGTCGTGCGACCAGCCGACACGGGTCACACCCACCAGGGTGCGGCGGCCGTCAGGTCCATCAGCGCTTACGCGCTGCACCACGGCACCACTTGGCTGCGGCATCGATGCTCCGGAGCCGGCGTCGTGGACCGGCTCCCCGGCGGAGCACAGCAGCCGGCCGCCGGCGTCGTAGAACCCGAGGTCGAGGGTGTGACCATTTTGGGTTGCGAGCGCCACCCTGAGGGCCCGGTTGCAATCCTGGGGATCACCGAGGTCGTCGAGATGCGCGACCGCATTCAGGAAAACGTTGTCCTGGCTGAGATCCTGCCTCGCGCGCTCCTGGAACATCCGCGCCATGGCCTCGGCACGCGCACTGCTGTAGCCGGAAACCGCCTGGTAGCTATGCCAGGAAACCAAGCCGCTGAGCAGAGCCAGAGGCATCGACGACAACAGGATGATCGCGATCATGCGGGTGCTGACCGCGTCCACCGAGCCGCCGATCCAGCGGCGCAATGCGCCCGTCAGACTTTCCGGGGCAGTGCCGGTCGGCAGTGCCGCGCCCGGACTGCTCATCAGGACTTGTCATCCTCGATGATCTTGAGGAGCTCCTCGGGGATCGGCTCCTTGGCGACGCCGTCGAAGAGCTCGTGGAGGCCCCGATCGAGCCATTGATCGAACGCCAGTGATTGCTTCGTCCGGCCGACGCGGTTCGGCCGGTTTGCTGAATCCTTTCCCTCGGTCATCGGCATCAGTCCTGGCTCACACGCACGGGCGTCTTGTTGAGACCCAAGCGAGCATGGACAGCCGTGGTTCCTCTTCGCAGGTGCAACACAGCGGGCCTGCAATCACCTTTGCGATGACGCCCGCGGATGACCCGGCCCGGGTGCCGGGTCCCCGACGGGCGGACCCATGGCCTCCGGAAGCTCAGGCAGGTGTCGCGGCAAGTGGCAGCGAACGGGCGGCTTCCTTCAGGCGGGCGTCCACCTGGCGGCTAAGCTGAGCGGCTTTCGCGGCAACCCGCGCACCCTCCTTGCCGGGGGTCTCGCCCATCAGCCAGGTCTCGAGCTGACGGCGGGCGCGGAACACACGGCTCTTCGCGGTGCCAACCGCGCAACCGGTGGACTCAGCCAGCGCCTCGTAGCTCATGCCCTGCACCACCACCATGATCAGCGCCTCGCGCTGATCCGCCGGCAGGCGACCGATCGCCTTGCTGAGGTCCTTCAGAGCAAGCCGGTCCTCGTGCGGCGCTTCGGTCGCGAACACCGACGACGGCACGTCGTCGATGTCGGTGGTGTCGCGACGCTTGCGCAGGTTCGAGATGAAGCGGTTGCGGAGGATGCGGTGCATCCAGGCGGCGAAATTGGTGCCCGGGATGAAGCTCGCCTGCGCCGAAAGAGCGTTGCAGACGGCGTCCTGAACCAGATCCTCGGCTGCGGCCCGGTTGCGGGTCAGGGCCAACGCCTGGATCCGCAGCTTCGGCAGGATGGTGATGACCTGTTCGTGGAAGCAGTTCGACATGGGCGCAAGATCTCCAACTCTGGCCGACCAATGAACCGGCTTTTCATCGGGTTGCACCGTGCCGCAACTATTGTGTTCACGAAAAACGGAGCGCGCCGCCGGGTCCGGCCACGTTTTGCGTTCCGCCGCCGGCACGCTACGCTGATGCTTCAAACCCTGGAGAAGGATCGCCGTGATCGCTGCCCTGCGCGCCATTGCAGTATTGAGCGCGCCCGGATGTCAGCTCTCGGCCGATACCGTCCGTGCAAGCTGGCTGCGCGCCCGGGACACGCGCGCCTTCATGGTGCCGACCGGGACCCCACAGATCGCGGCAGCCTGTTCGTGACTGAGTTCCTGCGCGCCGACCAGCACCAGGGCCTCGCGCAGCAGCGGCGGCAGGGTGAACAGCATGCGCTGCAGGTCGGCGACCTCGGCACGATGCGAAGCTGCCGGCGCCACGGTGTCCGCCTCCGGCATGCGCCGGCTCAGCACCCTGGTCTCGCGCTGGCGACGTCGCGCCTGCTCGTAGAACGCGTTGCGCTGGATTGTGAACAGCCAGGCCTTCAGGTTGGTATCCGGCTGGAACTGCGCCTGTGCCGCCAGCGCCCGCACCAGGGTGTCCTGCACGAGATCGTCGGCGGTGGTCGCATCCCGGGTCAGGAAACGTGCGAAGGCGCGCAGGTCGGGCAGCAACGCCGACATGTCCCGCTGCAGCGCCCGGTCCGGCGCCATCGGGCCACCCGAACCCCGATCGCCCCTGACCCGGGGCAATTCCCCATGCGTTTCCGCGCGCGTTTCGGGGGGGGCATCCGGGGCGCCGTTGCTTCGGGTGCTACGCTGCAATCAAACCTCACGCCTTGCCCGGCTTCCGGGTCTTGCCGGAAGGCCCGCTCTCGCCCAGAACCGGCCTGTTGCCCACAAGCCCGGCTTACACCAGCCACGCCCTGCCCAGAAAGAAACGCCTGATGGCCACGACCCGGCGCGACGACCTGATACGCGCTCTCCCCTACGCTCGACGTTATGCGCGTGCCCTGACCGGAAGCCAACCACGTGGCGACCTGCTGGTGGCGGAGAGCCTGCGCGAGCTGCTGTCCGCCCCGACCGACGACCGCACCGCCCGGCAGGGTCTCTACAAGTGGGTGACACGGCGGTTCGAGATGGGCCTGGTCGATCCCGGTGCGGTCGAGGAGGGGCTGACCGCGCGCCAGCGGCAGCTGCTGCTGCTCACGTCGCTCGAAGAGGTGCCGATCGAGGAGGCGGCGCCGATCGTCGGCCTGGAGGTGACCGAAGCCGGCGCGCAACTGGCCCATGCCCGCGAGCGGCTGCGCGCCTCGGCGGCGACCGATGTCCTCATCATCGAGGACGAGCCGATCATCGCGATGGACATCGAGGAGCTGGTTCTCAGTTGCGGACACCGGGTGGTCGGCGTGGCCTCGACCGAGGCGGACGCCGTCAAGATCGCCCAGAAGACGCGACCGGGCCTGATCCTCGCCGACATCAACCTGGGCCTCGGCGGCGACGGCACCTCCGCCGTCAGCCGCATCCTCAAGCATCACTACGCCCCGGTGATCTTCGTCACCGCCTATCCCGAGCGGCTGCTGACCGGCGAGACGGTGGAGCCAGCCTTCGTCATCACCAAGCCGTTCGAGCCGCTCACGCTGGCGATTGCCACCTACCAGGCGGTGACCGGCGGCCTGAGCCTGAAATAGGCTTCCGCCAGGCGGTGGCGCCGCGTTTAACGGGAGCGTAACGAGGGAACCGGCCTCTGCGACAAGGCGTTCGCGCAACAATGGCATGAGGTCGAGGGCCAGCCTGGGTCGGGGCCGGCGGAAATCGGGAGCCTGCAGGGGTCGGGATCGCCTTCCCCGTAGTTGACTCCGAGCGCTGACGGCTTTCACCACAGCAACTGCAAGATACCTGGACGACAACAGGACCCGGCGCATCCGGCCGACCGGGTCCAGCATCGGGACGCGCCATGGACTCGCTAGAGAACACCAGCTCACACGAGCCTATCCTGCGATCGCCGCCTTGCATCGCATGGCTGAGCAGCACGTCGCGTGACGACCCGGCCGGCTATGCCGGGTCCACCCACCTGCTGCTGTCCGACCTGCTGGCGGCGGGCAGCGATGCAGGGGTGCTCGATAGCCGGGATACGGCGTGGCAGGCGATCGCCACGGCGGCGGTCTCGCTAGCCGGCGGACGGGTCTCGGAGCCGATGCCGCTGCTGATCGATCTCGCCCTCGATTGCGTCGCCGTCGATGGCGAGGCAGCGCGCGCCCGGCCGGACCTGTTCGGCCCACCGGACCCCGCCACCCTGCTCGATCCGCGCCGGCAGCACACTCCGCACCTGGCGCGTCCGCTGCTGCAGGACGAGGCGAGCGCGACCCGCCTCGGCACCTGGTGGGGAGAGACCATCGCCGGCCTGAAGGAAGCAGGTCTTGCTGGCGTGCGGCTGCGCGGCCTCGCCGGACTGCCGCCGGACCTGCTCGCGCCGCTGCTCCGTGCCCTGCGCACCGCGGCACGTACCATGACCCTGGTCGCGGATACCGCCGGGGTGGATTGGACCGCGCTCGCCTCGCTGCGCGGCGTCGGCCTCGATGCGGTATCCTGCTCGCTCGCCTGGTGGAACTGGCGGGATCGCTGGCTTGCCGACGAGCTCACGCTGCTTCGGTCGGTTGCGCCGGTGCTGGCTCCGCTGCCGACTTCCATGGTGCCATCCGGGGCTGCCCAGGGACGTGCCCTCGGCTACTGCCTTGCCCACGGGATCGGCTGGATCGCGCCGCCCGCCGAGGAAGCGCGGCAGGCGGCGCAACTGGCCCGGCAGGTCTCGGGCTACCGCCCAGGCCGCTCCCTCACCGCCCCCGGTTCCGGCATACAGGCTACCCTGCGTGCCGATGGCGACGATCCGCGGTGGAGTGGAAAGGCTGTCATCCTGCTGCTGAACCCCGCCACCGACCGGCCAGCCTCGATCGATCCTGCCGCCTTCCTGCCCGGCGTCGGGGGCAGCTTCACCGCGTTCGACAACGCCGACGGTGTCCGGCTGGTGCCGGGTCAGCGTCTCAGCCTCGGCGCCGGCGAGACCCGGCTGTTCGAGGCGACGCAGCTTGCCGCGCCGCCGCACCCGGCGCTCGATCGCGCGCTTGCGACCACCGCCGGCAGATGGAACCGGCTTGCCATCGAGGCGGTCGCGCCAGCGGTCGATGGCGGCCTGTTCCCCGTCAAGCGCACCACCGGCGATCTGGTCGATGTCGAGGCCGACGTGATCGGCGACGGCCACGACATTATGTCGGCAGCCCTGCAGTGGCAGGGCCCGGGCATGCGCGGCGAGACCGGCTGGCAGGAGGTGCGCATGCGCCTGCTCGGCAACGACCGGTGGGCGGCGAGCTTCCCGCTAGTCGAGCGTGGCCTGCACCGCTACCGGGTGGTGGCGTGGCGCGACATGTTCGCCAACTATCGCCACGAGCTCGGCGCGAAGTCCGCCGCCGGCGTGCCGATCTCGCTGGAGCTGGTCGAGGGGCAGGCCCTGGTACGGGCGGCGTCGCAGCGCGGCAGTGCTGCCGCGACCGAACTCGCCCGCCTGCTGGCGAAGATAGAGGCGGCGGGCGAGCAGTCCGCAGGCAAGGAGGACGGCGAGACCGCGCAGCGCGACCTGCTGCTGGCGCCGGACCTCGCGGCGCTGATGGATGTGGCCGACGACCGTCCGCATCTGGTCGCCTCGGACGAGATGCCGGTCGATGCGGAGCGCACCGGCGCCGGATTCGCCAGCTGGTACGAGGTTTTCCCGCGTTCGATGGCGGACGACCCGCATCGGCACGGCACCTTCCGCGATGTCGAGCGCCATCTGCCGCGCATTCGCGAGATGGGCTTCGACGTGCTGTATTTTCCGCCGATCCATCCGATCGGGCGCATCAACCGCAAGGGCCCGAACAACACCCTGACGCCGGGGCCGGAGGATGTCGGCAGCCCGTACGCGGTGGGCTCCGAGGAGGGTGGCCACGATGCCATCCATCCGGCACTCGGCACGCTCGCCGAGTTCCTGCACCTGCGCCGCGCCGCCGAGGAGAGCGGGCTCGAGCTGGCGCTGGACTTCGCCATCCAGTGCGCGCCCGACCACCCCTGGCTGCGCGGGCATCGCGACTGGTTCGCCTGGCGGCCGGACGGCAGCATCCGCTATGCCGAGAACCCGCCGAAGAAATACCAGGACATCGTGAACGTCGATTTCTACGCCGGCGGCGCGGTGCCGGATCTCTGGATCGCGCTGGCCAACGTGGTGCTGTTCTGGTGCGAGCAGGGGATCCGGCTGTTCCGGGTCGACAACCCGCACACCAAGCCGTTTCCGTTCTGGCAGTGGATGATCGCCGAGGTGCGTGCACGCTACCCGGACGCGGTGTTCCTGGCGGAAGCGTTCACCCGACCGAAGGTGATGAACCGGCTCGCCAAGGTCGGCTTCGGGCAGTCGTACACCTACTTCACGTGGCGCAACAGCAAGGCCGAGATCACCGAGTACCTCACCCAGCTTTCGCAGCAGGCGCCGCGAGACTTCTTCAGGCCGCATTTCTTCGTCAACACGCCCGACATCAACCCGGTCTTCCTGCAGAACTCCGGCCGTGCCGGGTTCCTGATCCGGGCGGCCCTCGCCGCCACCATGTCCGGCCTGTGGGGCGTCTACAACGGCTTCGAACTGTGCGAGGGCGCTGCGTTGCCGGGCCGCGAGGAATATCTCGACAGCGAGAAGTACCAGATCCGCACCTGGGACTGGCAGCGTCCGGGCAACATCGTGGCCGAGATCACCCGGCTGAACCGCATACGTGCGGAAAGCCCGGCGCTGCGTACGCATCTCGACATCGCCTTCCTGCCGGCCGCCAACGATGCCGTGCTGTTCTACGAAAAGGCGACCGCCGATCGCAGCGACTGCGTGCTCTGCTTCGTCAGCCTCGATGCGCACCAGACGCAGCAGGCGAGCATCGAACTGCCATTCTGGAAATGGGGCCTTCCCGACCAGGCTACGCTGCAGCTCGAGGACCTGATCGGCGGCGACCATTTCAGCCTGACCGGCAAGTACCACACCGTGACGCTGACCCCGCAGCAGCCCTACCTGATCTGGCGCGCCCGGCCGGACAGTTGAGCCCACCTCCAAGCGGCCGCACGGTCCGGCCGACGCCTGAATATCTGCAGCACCCCGAAGAGGGCCCCGATCGCCTATGAGCACCGAAACCGCATCGAACTTCGTCCAGAGCGAAGAGGCCCGCAACGCCGAGGCGCAGCCGATCGGGCTGGCACCGATCGCCGACCCGCTCTGGTTCAAGGATGCCATCATCTACCAGATCCACCTGAAGTCGTTCTTTGATGGCAACAACGATGGCGTCGGCGACTTTGCCGGCCTGCTGCAGAAGCTGGACTACATCGCCGAGCTGGGCGTCACCGCGATCTGGATGCTGCCGTTCTACCCGTCGCCACGGCGCGACGACGGCTACGACATCTCCGACTACCGTGGCGTGCATCCGGAATACGGCACCATCAACGACCTGAGGACTTTCGTTGCCGCCGCGCACGAGCGCGGGCTCAGGGTCATCACCGAACTCGTCATCAACCACACCTCCGACCAGCATTCCTGGTTCCAGCGTGCCCGGCGTGCGCCGGCCGGCTCGCCGGAGCGCGACTTCTACGTGTGGTCCGAGACCGACGAGAAGTACGACGGCACCCGCATCATCTTCATCGACACCGAGAAGTCGAACTGGACCTGGGACGAGGAGGCGCAGGCGTACTACTGGCACCGCTTCTACAGCCACCAGCCGGACCTGAACTTCGACAATCCGAAGGTGCTCGAGGAAGTGCTCTCGGTGATGCGCTTCTGGCTCGATCTCGGCGTCGACGGCCTGCGTCTCGATGCCGTGCCGTATCTGGTCGAGCGCGAAGGCACCAACAACGAGAACCTTCCCGAGACGCACGCGATCATCAAGAAGATCCGCACCGAGATCGACGCCTATGCGCCCGGGCGCATGCTGCTGGCGGAAGCCAACCAGTGGCCGGAGGATGCGCAGGTCTATTTCGGCGACGGCGACGAATGCCACATGTCGTTCCATTTCCCGTTGATGCCGCGCATGTACATGGCGATCGCGCGCGAGGACCGCTTTCCGATCACCGACATCATGCGCCAGACGCCGGCGATCCCGGCGACCTGCCAGTGGGCGGTGTTCCTGCGCAACCACGACGAGCTCACGCTGGAGATGGTGACCTCCTCCGAGCGCGACTACCTCTGGGAGACCTATGCCAGCGACAAGCGTGCGCGCATCAATCTCGGCATCCGGCGGCGGCTGTCGCCGCTGATGCAGCGCGACCGTCGCCGCATCGAGCTGATGAACGGGCTGCTGCTGTCGATGCCCGGCACGCCGGTGATCTACTACGGCGACGAGATCGGCATGGGCGACAACATCTATCTCGGCGACCGCGACGGCGTGCGCACGCCGATGCAGTGGTCGGTGGACCGCAACGGCGGCTTCTCGCGCGCCGATCCCGCCGGACTGGTGCTGCCGCCGATCATGGACCCGATCTACGGCTTCCAGGCGGTGAACGTGGAAGCGCAGTCCGGCGACCCGCATTCGATGCTGAACTGGACCCGGCGCATGCTGACCGTGCGCAAGGCGCACCAGGCGTTCGGTCGCGGCAGCCAGCGCTTCCTGTATCCCGGCAACCGCAAGGTGCTTGCCTACCTGCGTGAGTTTACCGGAGAGGACGGCGTCGATGAGACCATCCTGTGCGTGAGCAACCTGTCGCGCGCGGCGCAGGCGGTCGAGCTCGACATCTCCGAGTTCGCCGGCCGCGTGCCGGTGGACATCGTCGGCGGCTCGGCGTTCCCGCCGGTGGGCCAGCTCACCTACCTGCTGACGCTGCCGCCGTACGGCTTCTACTGGTTCCTGCTGGCGTCCGAGCGCGCGCTGCCGTCGTGGCATACCCCGGCGCCGACGCCACTGCCGGAATTCTCCACCATCGTTGTGCGAAACGACCTCAGCGAGCTGCGCGCCCCCGCCGCGCGCCAGCTGCTCGAGCGCGAGGTGCTGCCTGAATACCTGCCGAAGCGGCGCTGGTTCTCCTCGAAGTCCGAGCGCCTCGGCTCGATCCGCTTCGCCTACCTCGTGCCGCTGCAGACCGGGCGCGACAACCGCTCGGTGATCACCGAGATCGAGGTGAAGGTCGGTGACCGCACCGAGCGCTACTGCCTGCCGCTGAGTGCGGTCGACGAGACCACCTGTATCCCGCTGGCGGCCCAGCTTGCTCTCAGCCGGGTGCGTCGCAGCGCGCTTGTCGGCTACATCACCGATGGCTTCACGGTCGACGACTTCACCCGCTCGACGCTCAACCTGATCCGCGATGACGCGGTGCTGCGCATCGAGGGCGGCGCGCTGCATTTCAGCCGCACCGAGAGGTTCGGCGACATCGAGCTGCCGCCGACGCTCTCGATCCGACGGCTGTCGGCCGAGCAGTCCAACAGCTCGCTGATCATCGACGACCTGATGGTGCTCAAGATCGTGCGCAAGGTGGTGTCCGGCGTGCATCCGGAGGCCGAGATCAGCCGCTACCTGACCCAGCGTGGCTACGCCAACACCCCGCCGCTATACGGCGAGGTCACGCGCATCGACGACGACGGCACGCCGAACACTCTGGTGCTGGTGCAGGGCTTCGTGCGCAACCAGGGCGACGGCTGGAGCTGGACGCTCGACTTCCTGGCGCGGGCCGCCGACGACAGCGTCTCGGAAGCCGACGACCCGGCGCACGAGGACGCCTATGCGAACTATGCGAGCTTCGCCTCTGCGCTCGGACGGCGGCTTGCCCAGCTGCACGAGGTGTTCGCATCGCCCACCGACGATCCGGCCTTCAGGCCGGAGGTGGTCAACGAGGCCGACCTGCATGAATGGGCAAGCGGCACCATGGAACAGGTCGACGGCGCCATCGCGGCGCTGCGCGGCGCCGTGACGCGTGGCGATCTGGATGCCGATACCGTGGAGCTGGCGAACCGGCTCACCGACCGCCGCGACGCGATAGAGAAGCTGGTGCGCAGCCTGGCCGCGCGCGGTGCCGGCAGCCTGCGGACCCGCGTGCATGGCGACTTCCACCTCGGCCAGGTGCTGGTGGTGGGCGGCGACGCCTACCTGATCGACTTCGAGGGCGAGCCGGCGAAGACCATGGAGCAGCGTCGGGCGCACTCCTCGCCGCTGCGGGACGTCGCCGGCATGATGCGTTCGTTCGACTATGCCGGAGCCACCGCGTCGTCACGGCTGGAGAGCGGTACCGACCTGACCAACGAGCGCTACACCCGTCTGCTGGAGCGGTTCCGCCGCAACGCCGGCAACGACTTCCTAAACGCCTATCGCGAGGTGCTGGAGGCAACGCCGAACCGCTGGGTCAGGCGAGAGAGCGAGGCGGCGATCCTGGACCTGTTCCTGCTGGAGAAGGCCGCCTACGAGATCCGCTACGAGGCCAACAACCGGCCGCACTGGATCTCGATCCCGCTCTCCGGCTTCGACCAGATCGCAACCCGTCTGCTGGATAATGGTTCGAACCAAAATGGCTGATCATACCGCGACACCTGCCTCGACCGACGCCCCGCCGGCCGCTTTCGCCCCGGCGCAGGCGGTGTCCGCCCACCTGCCGCACCCTGGCGCGATCGACAGCTTCGTCCGTGCCCGCCACGGCGACCCGTTCTCGCTGCTCGGTCCGCGCGCGACGCCGGACGGCATCGTGGTGCGCGCGTTCCTGCCGGATGCGGTCCGGGTGCAGGTGATCGATCGCGTCAACGGTTCCGTGTTCGGCGAACTCACCCGCATCCATGCGGACGGGCTGTGGTCGGGACCGGTCGGCTCGGCGCAACCTTACCTGTTGCGCTCCACGGTTGCCGACGGCGCCGGCGGAGAAACTGTAGTCGAGACGGAGGATCCGTACAGCTTCGGCATGCTGCTCGGCGAACTCGACATCTACCTGATCTCGGAAGGCAGGCATCGCGACCTCGGAAGCATACTCGGCTCGCACGTGGTCGAGATCGAAGGTGTTCGCGGAACCCGCTTCGCCGTGTGGGCGCCCAATGCGCAGCGCGTGTCGGTGGTGGGATCGTTCAACAACTGGGACGGCCGCCGCAATCCGATGCGCTTCCGGCAATCCGCCGGCGTATGGGAATTGTTCATCCCGCGTGTCGGCGCCGGCGCGCTCTACAAGTACGAGATCGTCGGCCCGCATGGCGACGTGCTGCCCTGGCGCGCCGATCCGGTGGCCTGGGCGACCGAGGTGCCGCCGCAGACCGCGTCCCGCGTTGACGATCCGCACTTCGTCTGGAACGACGACGACTGGATGGCGACCCGCGCCGCGCGGCAGGCGCCGGATGCGCCGATGTCGATCTACGAGATGCACGCGATGTCGTGGCTGCCTCATGACGGCACTCCCGCAAGCTGGGACACGCTCGGCGACCGCCTGATCCCGTACCTGACCGAGCTCGGCTTCACCCATGTCGAGCTGATGCCGATCATGGAACATCCGTTCGGGGGCTCGTGGGGCTACCAGACGGTGAGCCAGTTCGCGCCCACCGCGCGGCTGGGCTCGCCCGAGCAGTTCGCGCGCTTCATCGACCGCTGCCACGCCGCCAACCTCGGCGTGATCCTGGACTGGGTGCCGGCGCATTTCCCGACCGACGCGCATGGCCTGGCGCGCTTCGACGGCACGCCGCTCTACGAGCATGGCAACCCGTTCGAGGGCTATCACCAGGACTGGAACACCTACATCTACAACCTCGGCCGCAACGAGGTCCGCGGCTTCATGATCGCCAGCGGCCTGTTCTGGCTGCGGCACTTCCATATCGACGGGCTGCGCGTCGATGCGGTGGCCTCGATGCTGTATCGCGACTATTCGCGCAAGCATGGCGAATGGGTGCCGAACCAGTATGGCGGCCGCGAGAACCTCGAATCGATCGCCTTCCTGCAGGATCTCAGCCGGGTGGTGCACGAGGACGCGCCGGGCGCCATCCTGATCGCCGAGGAGAGCACCTCGTTTCCTGGCGTCAGCCGCCCCGCCGACGAGGGTGGGCTGGGTTTCGACTACAAGTGGAACATGGGGTGGATGCACGACACCCTGCACTACATCGAGGAGCAGCCGGTCTACCGCCGCTGGCACCACGGCGAGATCTCCTTCGGGCTGGTCTATGCCTTTTCCGAGAAGTTCGTGCTGCCGATCTCGCACGACGAGGTGGTGTACGGAAAAGGCTCGATGATCGGCAAGATGCCGGGCGACTGGTGGCAGCGCTTCGCCAACCTGCGCGCCTATTACGGCTTCATGTGGACGCATCCGGGCAAGAAGCTGCTGTTCATGGGCAGCGAGATCGCCCAGGAAGCCGAGTGGAACCACGATACCGGCCTGTCCTGGTGGCAGCTCGACAACCCGATGTATCGTGGCGTGCAGCTACTGATCGGCGACCTGAACCGTCTCTATGTCGACAACCCGGCGCTGCATGCCCGCGATTGCGATCCGGACGGCTTCCGCTGGGTGGTGCTGCACGATGCGGACCAGAGCGTCTATGCCTGGCTGCGCTACGGTCATCCGGGCCAGCCTCCGGTACTTGTGGTCTGCAACTTCACCCCGGTGCCGCGCCACGACTACCAGCTCGGCGTCTCGCAGAAGGGCTTCTGGAAGGAGGTCCTGAACACCGATGCATCGCGCTATGGCGGCTCCAATGTCGGCAATTACGGAGGGGTCGAGGCGCATGAAGGCGAGTCTCATGGCCAGCCCGCCTGGGTGAAGCTTACACTGCCGCCGCTGGCTACCATTGTCCTGACGCCGTCCTGAAAACGCCTGCTTTCCGGTTCCGCAGGTCCCCGGGCCGGCGGCGCCACCAGCCTCTCTCGAAATGAAATGGCCTGTCTGCCTTCGCGCGCCGCGTGCGGATCCGGACAGACGGCCTCCAGGGACGAGTTCCAGCGCATGCACGACGAAGCCGATGCCGACCTCAGGCGACTCTGCGACCGGGCCGGCGTCGCGACGCAGTGGTCGGACATCTTCGGCAAGACCCATCAGGTGGCGGCGGAGGATCTCCGCGACATCCTGGCTGCGATCGGCCTGGGCGTCGATGACGACCACGGCATCGCCGCCCGGATCGAGGAGATCGAGCGCGAGTTGCGCACGTTGCCGCCGTTGATCACCGCGGCGGCCGGTGAACGGATCAGCCTGCCGCTGGATGCGGGCGACTACCGGATCGAGCTGGAGGATGGCTCCGAACGTTCGGGGCGCCTCGAGGCCGACCTCATCCTCGGCAGCAGCCTGAGTGCGCCGGCGCAGCCCGGCTATCACACGCTGGTGCTGGGCGATCGCAGGATCTGCCTGGCGGTCGCGCCCGAACGATGCTTCTCGGTCAGCGACGCCATCGGCAGGCCGGATGCCAGGGCCTGGGGGATCGCGGTCCAGCTCTACTCGCTGCGCCGGCCGGGCGATGGCGGCGTCGGCGACTACCCTGCCCTTGCCGGCTTTGCCCGACAGGCCGCCGCGCGTGGCGCCGATGCACTGGCGATCAGCCCGGTACACGCCCAGTTCTCCGCCGATCCCGATCGCTTCAGTCCGTATGCGCCGTCGAGCCGGGTCATGCTCAACGTGCTGCATGTCGGCGCCGACGAAACCGGCCCCGAGGGCGCCATCGAGGCGAAGCGTCTCGAGGAGCTGGAGCTGGTCGACTGGCCGGCGATGAGCCGCAACCGCCTCGCGCGGCTGCGTCGCGAATACGACGCCGGCGGCGACCGGGATCCGAAGTTCTCCGCCTGGCGTGCGCAGGCCGGCGAGGCGGTGGATGCGCATGCCTTGTTCGAGGCATTGCACGCGCATGTCTGGGGGGCGGACCACGCACTCTGGCACTGGCGCGACTGGCCGGCCGAGTATGCCTCGATGGACGCGCCGGGGATTGCCGGCTTTCGCGACAGCCACGCGGCAGAGATCGGCTTCCATGCCTGGCTGCAGTTCCGTGCCGACGGCGCGCTCGCCGCGGCGCAGCAGGCGGCGGTCGATGCCGGCATGACGATCGGACTGATCTCCGACCTCGCCGTCGGCACGGACTCCGGCGGCAGCCATTGCTGGAGCAGGCAGGGCGAGACCCTGCGCGGCCTCACCGTCGGCGCGCCGCCCGACCTGCTGCAGATCAAGGGCCAGAACTGGGGCATCACCGCGTTCTCGGCGCGCGGCCTGCGGCAGAACGGCTACCAGGGCTTCATCGAGATGCTGCGCGGCGCCATGCGGCATGCGGGCGGCGTGCGGATCGACCACGGCATGGGCATCGCCCGGCTGTGGGTGATCCCGGAAGGCAAGACTGCCGACCATGGCAGCTACCTGGCGTTTCCCGAGCAGGACCTGCGCCGGCTCATCGCGCTGGAGAGCCAGCGCAACCGCGCCATCGTGCTGGCGGAGGATCTCGGCACCGTTCCGGAAGGCTTCCAGGACCGCCTGCAGGCCTGCGGCATCGACGGCATGCGCATCCTGATGTTCGAGCGCGACGATGCCGGCTTCACCGCGCCGCGTGGCTGGACCCGCAAGGCCAGCGCGATGACCAGCACCCACGATCTGCCGCCGGTGGCGGGCTGGTGGGCCGGCCAGGATATCGAGGTGCGCGGCGAGTTGCTCGATACCGAGGAGGCCAAGCTCGCCGACGAGCGCGCCGACCGGAAAAAGCAGCGGGCGGAGCTGTGGCATGCGATGAGGGAAAGCGGGGCGGCGCATGGCGAGCAGCCGGCGGACGACGAGCCCGGCCCGGTGGTCGATGCGGCGCTTGCCCATGCGGGCGGTTCGGCCTGCGAGATCGTCATGATCCCGCTGGAGGATGTGCTCGCCTTGCCGGACCAGCCGAACTTGCCGGGAACGGTCGACGAGCATCCGAACTGGCGGCGCCGCCTTGGCCGCCCGGTCGAAAGCGTGCTGGACGTCCCGGCGGTCGAGGCGAGACTTGCGGCCCTCGCGGCGTCACGGAAGCGGTCGCAGGCCTGACAGCGGTCACATCATCCGCGACACGCGCACATTCTCTTTAGCGGCCTGCTTTCGAACCGGTCGAACACTACATGATGATGAAGTCCCGGCATGCGCCCCGGGCGGCCAAGGGGGGTCCGGATGAGCAGACTGGTCGTCATATCGAACCGTGTGTCTGTCCCGACCGGGGGTGCCAAGGCCGGCGGCCTTGCCGTCGCGCTGAAGGACCTGATGGAGCGCCAGGGGGGCCTCTGGTTCGGCTGGAGCGGCGACACCAAGGCCGAGGCGGCCGGCGTGACCCTGCCCTACCTCGTGCACCACGAGAACGTCGACTACGCGACGATCGACCTGACGCCCGAGGAACTCGATCTCTACTACAACAGGTTCTCCAACGCGACGTTGTGGCCCCTGCTGCACTCGCTGCCCGAGCAGATGCATTTCGACCGCCGCAGCCTGCAGGCCTATCGCGGCGTCAACGAGCGCTTCGCCGACGTGCTGGTGCCGATGCTGCGGCCCGGCGATACGATCTGGATCCACGACTACCACCTGCTCGCCCTGGCCAGCGCCATGCGGGCCCGCAACGTCACCGCGCCGATCGGCTTCTTCCTGCACACGCCGTTCCCGTCGCCGGACATGCTCGGCAGCATCCCCGAGGCCGCGCTGTTCATACGCGACCTGCTCGCCGCCGATCTGCTCGGCTTCCAGACCTCGAACGACGCCGAGAACTTCGCCACCTCGGCGCAGCGCATCGCCGGTGCGGCGCGCATGGCCGGCGGCGGGCTGCAGCTCGGCAACCGGCAGATCCGCGTCGGCGTGTTCCCGGTCGAGATCGAGCCCGCCGAGTTCGCCCAGATGGCCGAGCAGGCGTTCGCCTCGCCGGAGACGCAGCGCCTGCACCGCAGCCTGGATGGCCAGAGCCTGATCCTCGGCGTCGATCGCATGGACCCGACCAAGGGGCTGCGGCATCGCCTGGCCGGCTTCCGGCGGCTGCTGGAAACCCGACCGCAATGGCATCGGCAGGCCACCTTCCTGCAGATCGCCGCCGAGAGCCGGCAGGATGTCGGCGCCTACCAGGACCTGCGCGAGGACCTTGAGCGCGAGGCCGGCGCGATCAACTCGACCTACAGCGACCCGGACTGGACGCCGCTGCGGCTGATGGCCCGCGGTGGCACCCGCGAGGCGATCTCGGGCTACATGCGCGAGGCCCGCATCTGCCTGGTCACGCCGTTGCGCGACGGCATGAACCTGGTGGCCAAGGAATACATCGCCGCCCAGGATCCGGAAAATCCGGGCGTGCTGGTGCTCTCCAAGTTCGCCGGTGCCGCCCGCCAGCTCGGCGCGGCGATCCTGGTCAACCCGGTCGATCCGGACGAGATCGCCGATGCGCTCGACATCGCGCTGCGCATGAGCCGGCCGGAGCGGCAGGATCGCTGGAATGCCTGCTGGGAAGCGATCAAGGATACCTCCGCGCTCGCCTGGGGTCGTTCGTTCGTCTCCGCCCTCGCCCGCGTCGGCCAGGAGGGCCAGATCGTCCCCCGCCCGGACCGGGAGGCGTCCGCCTATACGCCGCGCCGGCAGGCACAGGGGCCGGATGGGCGCACCACCGACATCCGGCTGGTCTCGCCGGCGCCGTCCAGCCGCAACGCCGGCTGAAACTTCGCTCATCTACCGGGCCATCCGGCGCCCGGGTCCAGGCTGGCCATTGAACCCGGACCGCCGCCGCGCCAGAACAGGCGCATGGCGCCACCGCTGCTTCTCCTGTCTGATATCGTCCTCACCCTCGGAGGCCGGCCGCTGCTCGACGGCGCCGGCTTCGCGGTGTCCGCCGGCGAGCGCATCTGCCTGGTCGGCCGCAACGGGTCCGGCAAATCCACGCTCCTGAAGATCGCCGACGGCAGCCTGCTCGCCGATAGCGGCACCCGCTTCCTGCAGCCCGGCAGCACCATCGCCACCCTGCCGCAGGAGCCGGACCTCTCCGGCTACGCGACCACGCTGGACTATGCGCGCTCGCTGCTGACGCCGGACGATCCCGGCTACCGCGCCACCGCCCTGCTCGACGAGCTCGGCCTGACCGGTGCCGAGGACCCGCGCCACCTGTCCGGCGGCGAGGTGCGGCGCTGCGCCCTCGCCCGCACGCTGGCACCGGAGCCCGACGTGCTGCTGCTCGACGAGCCGACCAACCATCTCGACATGCCGACGATCGCCTGGCTGGAGCGCGAGCTGTCCTCCCTGCGCTCGGCCATCGTGCTGATCAGCCATGACCGGCGCATGCTGGAAACCCTGTCGCGCAGCGTGGTGTGGCTGGACCGCGGCACCACTCGCCGGCTCGACCAGGGATTCGCGAAGTTCGAGGCCTGGCGCGAGGAGGTGCTCGACCAGGAGGAGACCCAGGCGCACAAGCTCGACCGCCAGATCGCGCGGGAAGAACACTGGATGCGCTACGGCGTCACCGCACGGCGCAAGCGCAACGTGCGCCGGGTCGGCGAACTGGCGGCGCTGCGGGCGGAGCGTCGCGATGCCATCAAGGCGCCCGGCGGGTTGCGGCTGGAAGCCAAGACCGCCGACTTGTCCGGCAAGCTGGTGGCGGTGGCGGAGGGCGTCGCGAAGTCGTTCGACGGCCGCGACATCGTGCGCGACCTCGATCTGCGTGTGCTGCGCGGCGACCGTCTCGGCATCGCCGGGGCCAACGGTGCCGGCAAGACCACGCTGCTGCGCCTGCTGACCGGACTGGAGACGCCCGATGCCGGCCGCATCGCCATCGGCACCGCGCTGTCGGTGGTGACGCTCGACCAGCAGCGGCGCAGCCTCGATCCGGATGCGACGCTGTCCGACACGCTGACCGGCGGCGGTGGCGACATGGTGCAGGTCGGCACCGAGAAGCAGCACGTCATCGGCTACATGAAGCAGTTCCTGTTCCGCCCGGAGCAGGCGCGCACACGCGTGGGCGTGCTGTCGGGCGGCGAGCGCGGCCGACTGATGCTGGCCTGCGCGCTGGCCAAGCCGTCCAACCTGCTGGTGCTCGACGAGCCCACCAACGATCTCGACCTGGAGACGCTGGACCTGCTGCAGGAGATGCTGGACGGCTATCCCGGCACCGTGCTGCTGGTCAGCCACGATCGCGACTTCCTGGACCGGGTGGCGACCTCGATCGTGGCGGCCGAGGGCGGCGCGCGCTGGATCGAATATGCCGGCGGGTATTCCGACATGCTGGCCCAGGGCGGCCGTATCGCGGGCGGGGCATTGGACCGGTCGGGGGCGGGCTCGGCGCTGGTCCGCAAGCCGGTCGAGCAGCCGGCGGCCGCGACGGTGCGCAAGCTCACCTTCAAGGACAAGCACGCGCTCGAGCAGCTGCCCGGCAAGATCGCGGCGCACGAGGCGGAAATCGTGCGGCTGCGTCACCTGCTGACGGATGCCGGGCTGTACAACCGCGACCCGAAGCGCTTCGCCGCCACCACCGCTGCCCTGGAACGCGAGGAGGCGGCGCTCAGGGCGGCGGAGGAACGCTGGCTCGAACTCGAAGTGCTGCGCGAACACCTCGCATCCTGACCCGGAGAGCACGATGACGACCTCCCTCGCCGATCGCGCGTGCACCGCCTGCCGTGCCGGCACCGCGAAACTCTCGCCCGGCGAGATCGCGCACTATCTCGCGCAGGTTCCAGGCTGGCAGCTTTCGCACGATCCCGACCGCATCGAACGGCGATGGAAATTCGGCAACTTCGCGGAGGCCTTCGCATTCGTCAGCCGCGTCGCGGACCTTGCCGAAGCGGCCGACCATCATCCGGACATCGGCCTCGGCTGGGGCTACGCCTCGGTATCGCTGCACACCCACGCGGCGGGCGGCCTGCACGAGAACGACTTCATCCTCGCGGCACGGATCGGATAGCCCGCCATGCGTAACCTGGGTCCGGTGCTGGCCGATGCCTGGCGCCTGTTCAAGCCGTATTTCTTTCACTCGAGCGAGCGCCGACTGGCGCTGACCCTGCTGATCAGCGTCGGCGTGATGTCGGTGGTGCAGACCGAGCTCGGCGTGCTGACGACCTTCTGGTCGAACCTGCTGTACGACAGCCTGCAGCAGAAGGATCAGCACTCCTTCATGGCGCTGATCTTCACATGGCTGCCGCTGCCGAGCGGCTGGTTCATGCCGGGCCTGCTGGCCATCGCGATGCTGTTCATCCTGGTCGGCGTCACCCAGCTGTTCGTCACCGAATACCTGCAGATACGCTGGCGCCGATGGATGACCGGCGACTTCCTGCAGCGCTGGCTCGCCGACCGCGCCTACTACCGCATCAGCGTCGCGGGTGATCCCGAAGGCGTCGGCACCGACAACCCCGACCAGCGCCTGTCGGACGACATCGCGGCATTCTGCGGCGCCGGCGGCAACGTGCGGCCGGGGACCGACACGCTGAGCCTGCTGCTCGGCCTGTTGAGCAACGTCGTCTCGCTGTTCAGCTACATCATCGTGTTGTGGAAACTGTCCGGGCGTACGCCGGTCTTCGGCCTGCATATACCGGGCGGCCTGATCTGGGTGGCGCTGCTGTTCAGTCTCGGCGGCACCCTGCTGACCTACCTGATCGGCCGCCGGCTGATCGCGCTGCGCTTCTTCCAGCAGCGCTACGAGGCGGATTTCCGCTTCGGACTGGTGCGCGCGCGCGAGAACACCGAGGGCATCGCGCTGCAGGGCGGCGAGCACGAGGAGAATGCCGTGCTGCTGAGGATCTTCGGCGCCATACGCGGCAACTTCATCAGCCTGCTGCGACGCATCCTGCTGCTCAACGCCACCACCATTTCGTATGGCCAGATCGCCAGCGTGCTGCCGTTCCTGGTGATCGGGCCGTCCTTCTTCGCCAGCCGGATCACCCTCGGCACCCTGATGCAGGTCAACCAGGTGTTCGGCGAGGTGCAGGGCGCGTTCTCCTGGTTCGCCGACAGCTTCCCGACGCTTGCGATGTGGCGTGCGACGGTCGGACGTCTGGCGACCTTCGATCGTGCGGTGCGAAGCGCGCGCGAGGCCGCCGCCGCCGGCATCCAGGTGCATGACGGCGCCGACGCATACCGCCTGCAGGACGTCGCACTGGCGCTGCCGAACGGCGAACGCCTCGGCGCACCCCTGAACATCACCCTGGCGCCCGGCATCGACACCCTGATCAGCGGGCCATCGGGGGCCGGCAAATCCACCCTGTTCCGGACGCTCGCCGGGATCTGGCCGTTCGCCACCGGCCGCATCGAGCGCCCCGCCGGCCGGACCCTGTTCCTGCCGCAGCGGCCGTACATCCCGATCGGCACCCTGCGGCACGCGCTGTGCTATCCGGCTGCCGTTGCCGATATCGAACCGGATGCCGTCCGCCGCGCCCTGGAGGACGCCGACCTCGCCGACCTCGTGCCGGAACTCGACCAGCCGGACGAGAACTGGGTGATGCGGCTGTCCGGCGGCGAGCAGCAGCGCCTCGCCCTCGCCCGCGCCTTGCTGGCGCGTCCCGACTGGCTGTTCCTCGACGAGGCGACCGCAGCGCTGGACCCCGACAGCGAGGGCCGCATGCTCGTCATGCTGAAGCGCCGCCTGCCCGGCACCACCATCGTCTCGATCGCGCACAATCCCGCGGTTGCCGGTTTCTTCCGCCAGCACCTCGTACTGGACGGCTCGGGCGGCACCCTGCAGGCGGCGGACTGATCCGCCTCTAGGCCGCCACCACCAGCCCGGGCTCGACGACGCCTGCGCTCTGCTTGTGGATGGTGACCGGGATCGACTTGGCCGCCGGGGTCTTGCTGCCCTCGGCGTAGTGGTTCATCGGCAGCAGGACGTTCGCCTCCGGATAGTAGGCGCCGATGCAGCCGGCCGGCATGTCGTAGCCGACCACCGCCAGCCCGCCCAGCTCACGGTGCACGCCATCGTTCGACGCCGTCTGCAGACGCACCGTGCCGCCCTCGACCAGGCCGAGCCGGGCGATGTCGTCGCGGTTCATGAAGACGATGTCGCGGGTGCCCGAGATGCCGCGGAAACGGTCGTGGTAGCCGTAAACCGTCGTGTTGAACTGGTCGTTCGAGCGCAGCGTCATCAGCCTGAGCACGTCGTGCCCGACCTCCGGCATGTCGAGATCCTCGTCGAGACCCTTCGGCGTGATGAGGTTCGCGCGCCCGGTCTTGGTCTTCCAGATCCGCTCGCGCGCCGGCATCGGCCGCTTGAAGCCGCCCGGCTCCCACATGCGCGTCTCGTAGTCGTAGAAGATCTCCGGATAGGTGACGCCGATCTCGCGCCGGATCAGGCTGTAGTCGTTTGTCCAGTCGTCCCAGCGCAGCTTCGGGTTCGGATCCAGCGTTGCCTTGGCGATCTCGGCGATGAACCTGACCTCGCTGATCAGGTGCGGCGAGGCAGGGTTGCGAACCCCCTTCGAGCCGTGGATGCAGCCGCTGGTGTCCTCCATCGAGACCGCCTGGTCCCCGGCCGCCTGCCGGTCCTTCTCGATGCGGCCGATCACCGGCAGGATGAAGCTGATCTCGCCCGGGATGATCTGGCTGCGATTCAGCTTGGTCGCGACATTCACCGTCAGGCGGATGCGCCGCCAGGCCGGCTCGAACCGGCCGGTATCCGGCACCGCACGCACGAAATTGCCACCCAGGATGACGAAGGCCTCGATCCTGCCGGCGAGGATCTCCTCGCAGGCGTCGACGGTAGCCAACCCCTCCTCGCGAGGCGGCTCGAAGCCGAACTGCTCGGCGAGCTTGTCCAGCGGCACCAGTTCGGGCTTCTCGCTGATGCCGACGGTGCGCTGGCCCTGCACGTTGGAATGGCCGCGCACCGGGCAGACGCCGGCGCCGTCGCGGCCGATATTGCCGCGCAGCAGCAGCAGGTTCATCACCATCTGCACCGTCTCGACGCCGGCACGATGCTGCGTCAGCCCCATGCCATAGATGCCGATCGCGGACTTCGCGCGGCCGTAGATGCGCGCGGTGCTTTCCATCGCCGCCCGCGCCAGGGCCGAGCGGCGCTCCAGCTCGTCCCAGTCCTGCACGCGCAGCCACTCGATGAAGCTCTCATGCCCATGCCCGTGCTCGGCCAGAAAGCCGTGGTCGAGGAACGGCTCGCCGCCGGACTCTCTCGACTGGTCGTCCAGCTCGACCAGCGCCTTGCAGATGCCGGTCAGCGCCGCAAGGTCGCCGCCGGCCTTGACCTGGTGATAGGCCGAGCTGATCCGGGTCGCATGGCCGCCGACCATCTCGGTCACCGATTGCGGATTGGTGAAGCGCTCCAGGCCGCGTTCGCGCAGCGGGTTGAACGAGATGATCGGAACCCCGCGCTGGGCCGCCTCCTGCAGCGGATGCAGCATGCGTGGCGCATTGCTGCCGGGGTTGTTGCCGAACACCAGGATGCACTCGGTCTTGGCGAAGTCGTCGAGGCTGACGGTTCCGATCGGCACGCCGATGCTCTGCGGCAGCGCCACCGAGGTGGTCTCGTGGCACATGTTCGAGCTGTCCGGCAGGTTGTTGTTGCCGTAGACCCGGGCGAACAGCGCGTACAGGTAGCTCGCCTCGTTGGAGCAGCGGCCGGAACTGTAGAACACCGCCTTCTTGCGATCGCTCACGGCGCGCAGCTCACGGCCGATCTCGGCGATGGCAGCGCCCCACGACACCGGCACGTACTTGTCGCTCACGGCGTCGTAGCGCATCGGATGGGTGAGCCGGCCGCTCTGCTCGAGCTGGTAGTCGTCCCAGGTCAGCAGCTCGGTCACGGTATGGCTGGCGAAGAACTCCGGCGTGCAGCGATGCGCGGTGATCTCCCAGGCGGTCGCCTTCGCGCCGTTCTCGCAGAACTCGAACGGCAGCGGCGTGGCCGGCTTGATCCAGGCGCAGCTCACGCACTGGAAGCCGTCGACCTTGTTCTGGCGCGACAGCGTCAACGCTCCGCTGGCCAGGACGCCTTCCTGCCGCAGGATATTGCCCAGGGACCGCGCCGATCCCCATCCGCCAGCCGGCGCTTCGTAGGGTTTGTTGACGGCATGTCTGGCCATGGCATTGCTCCGCGATTTGGGACTGAACATCGCCGGTTGCGGCGCGTTGCATGGCCTGCTTACTCCTCCTTTTAAGTAAACAGGTGTCTAATGGTCAGCAGGGCCTATCTTCTCGAAAAGCCGGCAGGACCTTCGGGAGCGAAGCTGTTTCTCGACCAGACCATCACCCCGATCCTGATCAACGCCGCAGGCTCGGTCGAGGACGTGCTGGAGCGGGTCGCGGTGCGTACCCGCAAGCAGCCGGTCAGGACGCTGGCGACCGGCTTCACCCTCGGCACGATGGGGATGCTGCTGGCGGGCCACCTGCTTTGTTCCAGACGATCCACGCCCATCTGAAGCCTTTGCGTTCCGGGCCGGCAGGCTCATCATCCTCGCGAGCGTCCGGCAGAGGCGCACGAGGATTTCCATGCAATTCGAGCATCTCGCCAGGAATGCGGCCAACCATGTGCCGCTATCGCCGCTGAGCTTCCTGGACCGCGCGGCGTCGGTGCATCCGGATCGCCTCGCGGTGGTGCATGGCAGCCACCGCGCCACCTGGCGCCAGACGGCGGCGCGCTGCCGGCGGTTCGCCTCCGCCCTGTCGCAGCAAGGCGTCGGGCGCGGCGATGTGGTGGCAGTGCTGGCGCCGAACACGCCGCCGATGTTCGAGGCGCATTTCGCGGTGCCGATGCTGGGCGCGGTGCTCAACGCCATCAACATCAGGCTCGAAGCCGACACCATCGCCTACATCCTGCAGCACGGCGAGGCACGCGTGCTGCTGACCGATCGCGAGTTCTCGCCGACCGTCGCCGCCGCGCTCGAACTGCTGCCGCGCGACCGCCGCCCGCTGGTGATCGACATCGACGACCCGCTCGCGGGCGGCGGCGGTCTGCTCGGCGACATCGAGTACGAGGCTTTCCTGTCCGGCGGCGATCCGTCGTTCCGTGGCAGCCTGCCGCCGGACGAGTGGGATGCGATCTCGCTGAACTACACGTCGGGGACCACCGGCCGGCCCAAGGGCGTCGTCTATCATCATCGCGGCGCCTACCTGAACGCGATCGGCAATGCGCTGAGCTGGGACATGCCCCGCCACCCGGTCTATCTCTGGACGCTGCCGATGTTCCATTGCAACGGCTGGTGCTTTCCGTGGACCGTGACCGCGCTGGCCGGCACCCATGTCTGCCTGCGCCGTGTCGACGCCGATGCCATCCTGGCCGCACTCGATGCCGAGAGGGTCACGCATCTCTGCGGCGCGCCGGTGGTGATGGGCATGATCCTGAACGCATCCGGCATCACGCGGCGTGACCCGCCGGTGCAGGTCGCGACCGCGGGTGCGGCGCCGCCCGCCGCGGTGATCGAGGGCATGGAGCGGCTGGGCTTCGCGGTCACCCACACCTACGGCCTGACCGAGAGCTACGGCCCGTGCATCACCTGCGAGTGGAACGCGGACTGGAACACGCTCGAGGCCGGCGAGCAGGCGGTGATGAAGGCGCGGCAGGGAGTGCCGTACGTGACGCAGGAGGCGCTGGTGGTGGCCGATCCGGTCACGCTGGAGCAGGTGCCCGCGGACGGCGTCAGCCTGGGCGAATTGATGATACGCGGCAATGCGCTGATGAAGGGCTACCTGAAGAACCCGGCGGCGACCGAGGAGGCCTTCGCCGGCGGCTGGTTCCACACTGGCGATCTCGGCGTGTGCCACCCGGACGGCTATGTCGAGGTGCGCGACCGCTCGAAGGACATCATCATCAGCGGCGGCGAGAACATCTCGACCATCGAGGTGGAGAGCGTGCTGTACCGCCACCCGTCGGTGTTGGAAGCCGCGGTGGTGGCGATGCCGGACGACAAATGGGGCGAGGTGCCGTGCGCCTTTGTGACCCTCAAGCCCGGCACCGACGCCAGCGATGCCGAGTTGATCGCCTTCTGCCGCGCCGCCCTTGCCCACTTCAAGGCGCCGCGCCGCGTGGTGTTCGGCCCATTGCCGAAGACCAGCACTGGCAAGATGCAGAAATACATCCTCCGCGAGCGTGCACGTCTCGTCTAGCTGATCGGGTTTGGCAGGAGGTAGAAGTCCCCCGCGCGAAGGGTCTCGGCAATCGGCCGGTGAGTGCCTCTTGATGCTCTCGCAGATAACCACTCTTTCAAGAATTGCCGGGACTACAAACTCATCGATTGGGAGGCCGCCCACTCCCAGTCGCCTATGGTCTCCCAGCTTCGGCCAACCACTTCGACGGAAGAACCGCCGACGGACTACTACGCTGAATCAAGACAGCAGGCCGCGTGTGTCGAGCAGGGGAGCCGCAGCCACGAACAAGGCAACGTCTTTTGCACCAACAGACTTGAAACGACACCTGGAAGACCGCGGCGGTTGCCGAGCTAGAGCGTGACCGCAACAAGGCCGTCAATTCGTCGCAACTATTTCAATCGCGTTGGGGTAAATCTCGGTTCCACTTCCAGTCTGTATTATATATCGCGGTTCGCCGCCCGCATCGTTACCGACCACAAGTTCGGTAAGCTTGCGGCCTGCGCGCCGAATAATCAGAACGCCGTCATCGTCAGCAGCCCCGACAACTCCATCCGCCGGCGTGACGCCGCGATGCCGTCGGTCACCGCGATCGCCGCCGCCAGTGCGCGGATGCCGGCCTCGGCATCGACCAGAACCGGGGCGCCGTCGAGGCAGGCCGCCACGAAGGCCGCATGCTCGGCGGCCAGCGTGTCGTGCTCGCGCCAGCTCACCGCCTCGCGCCGGAAACCGCCGGTGCCGGGCAGCAGCATGCCGCGCTGGCGGCCGATCATGGTCAGCTCGCGCGCGGTGAAGTCCGCCGACAGGTAGCCTTCCTCGGAGAACAGCCGCATCCGCCGCTCGGTCTTGAGCGAGATCCGGCTCGCGGTGATGGTGGCGACGCAGCCATTCTCGAACCGCACGCGGGCGTTGGCGATGTCCTCGTGCGCGCTGCTGACCGCGCAGCCGAGCGCGTCCACGCTCTCGATCGGGCTGTCGACGATTGCCAGCACCAGGTCGAGATCATGGATCATCAGGTCCAGGATCACCGAAACGTCGGTGCCGCGCGCCTTGTACGGCGCGATACGCGTCGCCTCGATATAGAGCGGCCGGGTGATCCGCTCGGTGATCGCCGCATGCTCGGCGGAGTAGCGCAGCAGGTGGCCGACCTGCAGCACCAGACCGGTGGCGGCGGCGGTGCCGGCGAGCAGGCGCGCCTCCTCCAGCGTGGCGGCGATCGGCTTCTCGACCAGCACGTGCCGACCGGCATGCAGCGCCACCGTGGCCAGCTCGAAATGCACCTCCGCGGGCGCCGCGACCACCACCGCGTCGCAGGCATCGAGCAGCGCCGCCAGCTCCAGCACAGGCACGCCGCCGGCCTCGCGCGCCACCAGGGCGGCACGCCCGGGGTCCGGATCGTGGATGCCGGCCAGCACCGCCCGCTCGCCGGCGGCGACCTTGAGGGCGTGGTACCGGCCGAAATGCCCGGCGCCGATCACCCCGATCCGCAGGCGCCGCGTATCGCCCCGCGCGTCCCCGGTCTCACGCCGCCGTGCGCCCGAACCCAGCAACGCCATCGAGAGCCCTCCCTGCAGGCAGCCTGGGTAGCAGCAGAAGTTGCATCCCGAGAAGCACATCGGCATGTTCCCGCCGCCTGCGGCGCCCCGCCGCCCCCGGCAGTCGTCGACGGAGCTCCTTCTTCAGCATGATGTACTACAGCCGCATGAAGACGGCCTCCGTGCTGGGTGTCTGCCTGCTCGGTCTGCTGCTCTGCCTGCCGAACCTGCTGCCGGCGCCATCCCGCGCGATGCCCTGGCGGCAGATCCATCTCGGCCTAGACCTGCGCGGCGGCTCCTACCTGCTGATGCAGGTGGACATGCCGACGATCACCCGCGAGCGGCTGGAGGCGCTGACCGACGGCGTGCGACAGAACCTGCTCGCCGACGGGCTCGGCTACCGCAACCTCGCCACCGACCCTGGCAGCCGCAGCGTCACCTTCGTGCCGCGCGATCCCACCGAGCGCGACCGCGACATCGCCAGCCTGGCCAAGCTGCCGCAGGCGTCACCCGGCGAGTTCACCGTGGGCGCCCGTCCGGACGGCAGCATCGCCGTCACCCTCTCGCCGACCGCGATGACGGCGCGCGCGCAGGATGCGGTGACGCAGTCGATCGAGATCGTGCGGCGGCGCATCGACGCCACCGGCGCGGTCGATCCCGAGATCACCCGCCAGGGCAGCGATCGCATCGTGGTACAGCTGCCGGGCATCACCGATCCCGAGCGGGTCAAGCAGCTGCTCGGCACCACCGCGAAGATGACCTTCCACCTGGTCGATGCGACCGCCAATCCGAACGGCCTGCCGCCGCCCGGCGTCGAGATGCTGCCGATGTCGGACAATCCGGCGCAGCGCGTCGCAGTGATCCGGCATGCCGATGTCGACGGCGCCGATCTCACCAATGCCTCGCCCGGCCAGGACACCCAGACCGGCGGCTGGTCGATCAACTTCACCTTCAACTCGGTCGGCGCCCGGCGCTTCGCCGACGTCACGCGCACCAATGTCGGACATCAGCTGGCCATCGTGCTCGACAACAAGGTGATCAGCGCGCCGGTGATCCAGAGCGTGATCGCCGGCGGCCAGGGTCAGATCACCGGCAGCTTCACCGCCCAGCAGGCCACCGACCTCGCGCTGCTGCTGCGCGCCGGCGCGTTGCCGGCGCCGCTGGCGGTGATCGAGGAGCGCTCGGTAGGGCCCTCGCTGGGTGCGGATTCGATCAGGGCCGGCGCGATCAGCCTGGTGGTCGGCTTCGTGCTGGTGATCGCCTTCATGGGCCTGTTCTACGGGCTGTTCGGCTGGTACGCGAACCTCTGCCTGGTCGCCAACCTGGTCCTGATCCTGGCGATCCTGTCGCTGTTCCAGGCGACGCTGACGCTGCCCGGCATGGCCGGGATGCTGCTCACCCTGGGCATGGCGGTGGACGCCAACATCCTGATCAACGAACGCATCCGCGAGGAGGTGAAGCGTGGCCGGACGGCGCTCAACGCCATGCAGGTCGGCTTCCAGCGCGCCACCTCCACCATCGTCGACAGCAACGCCACCGCCCTGCTCGCCCACGTCATGCTGTTCGTGTTCGGCACCGGACCGGTGCGTGGCTTCGCGCTCACCATCACCATCGGCATCGTCACCACGCTGTTCACCACCCTGCTGCTGTCGCGCATGCTGATGGTGCGCTGGTATGCGCTGACCCGCCCCACCCTGTTGCCGGTCTGACCCCGACATGAACGCACTCCTCGGCCGCCCGCTGCTGCGCTTCGTGCCGGATGGCACGCGCATCAACTTCATGCGCGGCCGCTTCATCGGGCTGGCCACCTCGGCCTTCCTGTCGCTGGCCTCGGTCGGGCTGTTCTTCTGGCCGGGACTGTCGCTCGGCATCGACTTCAAGGGCGGCATCGTGGTCGAGGCGCGCACCCAGGGGCCGGCCAACTTCGACGCCATCCGGGCGGCGCTGCAGCAGCGTCATGTGCCGGCGGCCGGGCTGCAACGCTTCGGCGCCGACAACGACGTGCTGATCCGGCTCGACGCCCCGTCCGGCAAGGACGCCGCCAGCGAGGCCGCCACCCAGTCGCTGGTCGACCGCACCCGCGCCGGCATCGTCGCCGCCCAGCCCGGGGCGCAGATGCTGCGTGCGGACGCGGTCGGCGCCTCGGTGTCGTCGGAACTGTTCCGCAACGGCCTGCTGGCGCTCGGGCTCAGCCTGCTGATGATCCTGGCCTATATCTGGATCCGCTTCGAATGGGAGTTCGCCATCAGCGCGGTGATCACGCTGGTTCTCGACCTAACCAAAACTGTCGGCTTCCTGGCGCTCAGCCGGTTCCAGTTCGACCTGGTGATGGTGGCCGCCATCCTGACCATCCTGGGCTACTCCACCAACGACAAGGTGGTGGTCTACGACCGGGTGCGCGAGAACCTGCGCAAGTACCGCAGCATGCCGCTGCGCGAGCTGATCGACCTGTCCATCAACGAGACCCTGAACCGCACGCTGGGCACCTCGTCCACGGTGTTCCTGGCTGCCCTGCCGCTGGCGCTGTTCGGCGGCGCGACGCTGTCGGGGTTTGCCTGGGTGATGCTGTTCGGCATCGTCGTCGGCACCTCGTCCTCGATCTTCATCGCCGCCCCCATCCTGCTGCTGCTCGGCGAGAAGCGGCTGCGTCGCGACCTGCATGCGGTCCAGAAGCGGTAGCGGACGATGACCGGAATGGAGGCGCCGGCAGGCAACGGACCGGCGGGTGTGGCGGAATGGCTGGCCCGGGAATTCTTCCGCCGTGTCTGGACGCCGCCGCACGAGCTCGATGCGATCGACGAGCTGATGACCGAGGATTATCGCATCACGACTGCCGGCCAGGTCGTCGAGGGGCGTGCGGCGTTCAAGGCGTGGGTCGGCCGGATGCAGGAGACGGTGCAGGACGCCACCAACGAGCACCTCGAGATCATGACCAACGCCAGCGGCGACCGCGTCGTCTCGCGCTGGGTGACGCGCGGCACCAACAACGGCATGTTCGGCCTGCCAGCCAGCAACCAGGCGGTGGAATTTTCCGGCATCGCGATCTGGCGCGTGGCGGGCAACCGGCTGGCGGAGTGCTGGGTGGAGCGCAGCGCGCTGGAGCTGTACGAAAGGCTGCGCGCCGGCTGAAGCCTGGCGGATGCGATCCGCTTTGGCCGGACCTCGTAGCCATCGGAGCGCCGGGTGCTGCCGGGCTGCCCCGGATCAGCTGTGGTGCGCGCCCGCGGGCCCGCCGTCGGCATCCATGCGCGTGGTGTAGTCCATCAGTGCGCGCACCGCGCTGCTGGCCTGGGACAGGCTGGTCCAGCTCGGGCCGCCCTGGTTGCCGCGCAGGGCGACCAGCGCGGCATGGTCGTAGCGCACCAGTTCGAGCAGCGAGGACGGGTTGGCGCGACCCGACATCAGGTAGCTCTCGGCCATGCCGTGCGCGATCAGGTAGGTGATGACCACCTCGCGTGTGGCGTCGCCGAGGGTGCTGGGCGGGGTGATGGCGCCGGTCGCCTGGCAGCCCACCACTGTCGCCGCAAGCGCCGCCGCCGCGAGGATCCGCCGCAAGGTGATGCTCCGGATCAGGGCAGCGGCTGCCCGATACGCGCGACCTCGGCCGGCCGGCTGGCCAGAAGGTCGCGGATCTCCGCCAGCAGGGTCTCCGACGGGGTCGGGCCGGCCGCAACCGGCTTGGCGTCCTCGCGCACATGCAGGCGGGTCAGCAGCTTGACCACCCAGAAGATCACCAGGCCGACGATCAGGAACTGGAACACCGCGTTCAGGAACAGGCCGACATTGAGCGTCACCGCGCCGGCCTTCTGGGCGGCGTCCAGGGTGGCCAGATGCGGGCCCTTCAGGGTGAAGAAGATGTTGGTGAAATCGATGCCGCCGACGATCAGGCCGATGATCGGCGTGAAGATGTCCTTCACCAGGCTCTGCACGATGCCGGTGAAAGCGGCGCCGATGATGATGCCGACGGCAAGGTCGACGACGTTGCCCTTCATGATGAAGCCGCGGAACTCGCTCACCCAGCCGGGTGCCCGCACGCGCACATGGTGGTCGCTCAAGGCCATGCCTGTTCTCCTGCCGCCTGGACGGGCAATCGCGTTACGCCGGACCCGCTCCGCGACGATAACAGGAAGGCAAACGCCCTAAACCTGCAACCCTGCGCCGGTGAAACCCACGCGAGCTCCCGGGATCAGAGACTTCTAGCGTCATACCGGGAGGTGGGACTGACGATCTCGTCCTGTGCCGCCACCAGGCAGAGCTCGGCCGATCCGGCGGACGCGGTGCGCGCCAGCACCGCCCAGGTCGCGCTGCCGGCGCATTCCAGCGCATGCCTGAGGGCTGCGCCGCTTCGGTCGCCGCTCGCCACATGGAACAGGAAGAGGGCCGCGATCAGGTCGCCGGCGCCGTTCGCGTTCAGCGGCAGCCTCGGCGTCTTCAGCAGGAACGATGCCTCCGGAGAGGCGGCGACAAGTTCGACCGTGTCGTCCGCGGTCTCGCCGGTGCGCACGCTGGTCACCAGCACCAGGCGCGGGCCGTCACGGCGCATGCGGTCCTGCAGGCTGCTTATGGCGCGCAGAAGTTCGGCGCGGCTGTGGCACGAAATCCCGGTCATCTGTTCGAGTTCGAACTGGTTCGGCGTCATGATGTCGGCGGCTGGCGCCGCGTGGTCCAGCAGCAGCGGCGGAATATCCGGATGCACGAACAGGCCGCGTCCGGTATCGCCCATCACCGGGTCGCAGCAGTAGAGCATCGCCGGACTGGCGGCGCGGGCCTGGGCCACGATGTCGAGGATGGCCCGGCCCACCCCGGCATCGCCTAGATAGCCCGACAGCGCCGCGTCCAGCGACAGCGCGCCGCGCGCCGCCAGACCCCGTGCAAGATCGTGCAGATGATCGCCGGTGAACACCTGCCCGGTCCAGTCGCCGTAGCCGGTATGGTTGGAGAACTGCACCGTATGGATCGCCAGCACCTCGGCGCCGAGCCGTTGCAGCGGGAATATCGCCGCCGCATTGCCCACATGCCCGAAGGCGACCCAGGATTGCATGGAGAGGATTTTCAGGGTGCCTCCTTCACGGCGTTGCCTTCGAGCGCCAGTAGTAGGGCTAGTATCAGGTGCCGCGAAGCGACGCGCATACGGCATAGTCGCACCGGGTTCTAAAGGTATCGAGGCCAGATGATGCGTTGTTTCCTGCGTTCCCGGCCCGCAGCCCGCCGGGGCGCGCTCATGCTCGGGTGCGCCCTGCTGGCGATGCCCGCCATGCCGGGGCCTGCCATGGCGGCGCGATCGGCGCTGGCGCAGAGCGAGGCGCCGGCACTGGCGCCCGATCCCGTGCCTGGTCCCGATTCCAGCCCGGCGCCCAGCCCGGCCCCCGATCCCGCGCATGCCACGTCCGATGCCGCGGCGCCGATGATGAGTTCGTCCGGCCTGCGTACCCGTCTCGGCCGGCAGCAGGCCGAGGCGCTCGAGGCGCACATCACCACCCTGCACCGGAGCTGGCACATCACACCGGCGCAGGAGCCGCTCTGGAACCGGCTGACCGGGACCATGCGCCAGGGTGCCGTGCAGATCGATGCGGAGTATGCCCGCCGGGAGCAGCGCGGCAGCATGAGCGCGCGCGACGACCTGCAGTCCTATGCGATGGTGCAGCAGACGCACGCCGCCAATGCGCAGGCGCTGCTGGCGCCGTTCGCCAGTCTCTACGACAGCTTCAGCCCGGCGCAACGCCGCCTCGCGGACGAGACCGTGCGGCGCTTCACCGAGAACGCCCTCAGGACCTCGCGTTGACCCGTCGGCCTGCCCGGCCCGACACCCGCCCAGGTTGAGGTTCCGGCCGCAACCGTCTATAGCGCCCCGATCGCGTCCCGGTCGGCATCGGCGGCGCCCCACAGAAAGCGGCAGATCATGAAGTCCGGCATCCATCCCGAGTACCACGAGATCAACATCGTCATGACCGACGGGACGCAGTTCACCACGCAGTCCTGCTACGGCAAGGCCGGCGACACCCTGCGCCTCGACGTCGATCCGAAGTCGCATCCGGCCTGGACCGGCGTCCAGCGCATGCTCGACACCGGCGGCCAGGTCGCCAAGTTCAACAAGAAGTTCGCCGGCATCGGCATGCGCAAGTCGTAGGCCACGGGCTGGGCCCTGCGGGCTCGCAGGCCAGCGGATTTTTTGCCGCCGCTCCTTGATGCAGGGAGCGGCGGTTTCTATTTCAGGCTGTGCCGGGGCGCCCTTCTGGGGCTTCGGCGAACAGACGACACTTTCCCAGGGGCCGGCCTTCCAGGCGGCCCTGAACCGAAAAATGCTCCTCAGGAGGTTTTCAATGACGTACGACTTCTCGCCGCTGTTCCGCAGCACCATCGGGTTCGATCGTCTCGCCCGGCTCGTGGACACGGCATCCCAGGCGGCGGCCCAGCCGTCCTATCCTCCCTACAACATCGAGAAGACCGGCGACGACAGCTACGTGCTGACGATGGCGGTGGCGGGCTTCGGCCCCGAAGACATCGAGATCACCGCGCAGGACAATACCCTGCTCGTCTCCGGCCGCATCAAGGACGAGCCGAAGCGCGAGGTGCTGCATCGTGGCATCGCTGCCCGGGCGTTCGAGCGTCGCTTTGCGCTCGCCGACCACATCGTCGTCGAGGCGGCGGATCTCCGCCACGGCATGCTGCATGTCGGGCTGAAGCGTGTGGTTCCGGAGGCGCTGAAGCCGCGCCGCATCGCCATCGGCGGCAACGTCGGGCATGCCGGTCCGCAGCTCGAGGGCCAGTCCGTCGCTGGCGAGCTGCCGGCCAACGACCGGTCCCGCGAGGGCGACGTACAGGCCGCCTGAGCTTCGCGGCGAGCCTGATCCAAGGCAGATGGGGGGCCGGGCGACCGGCCCCCTTTCATCTGTCCAGACCACCCCATTTCACCCTCCGGCGTGGCCAAGATCCCTTGACCACCCGGGCGCGCCGGCCCCATATCGAGGCACTCGCCGCGCTTCGGCAGGCATCCTGGACCACGGTCAGAGACGCTGCCGCGTAACGCGGCGCCCTGATGATCCGATAGGACCAGCGCCATGACCCTGCCCCTGATGCCGAAAGCGACAGCCGTCTGGCTGATCGAGAAGACCGCCCTCACCTTCACGCAGATCGCCGAGTTCTGCGGCATGCACCCGCTCGAGGTGCAGGCCATCGCCGATGGCGAGGTCGCGGCCGGGATCGTCGGCTACGACCCGGTGGCCAACCACCAGGTGACGCAGGCCGACATCACCCGTTGCGAGGGCGACCCGTCCTTGCGGTTGAGCATCCTGACCGTGACCAATCCGGTGACCCGTCGCTCGCGCGGCGCCCGCTACACGCCGGTTGCCAAGCGAAACGACCGGCCGGACGCGATCGTGTTCCTGCTGCGCAACTTCCCTCAGCTCTCCGAGATGCAGATCATCAAGCTGCTCGGCACCACCAAGGACACCATCGCCAAGGTGCGCGACAAGCAGCACTGGAACAGCGCCAACATCAAGCCGCGCGACCCGGTGATCCTCGGGCTCTGCAGCCAGACCGATCTCAACATGATGGTCAACCTGGCCAACGAGCGCCTGGTCCGCGAAGGCCACAACGTGCCGCAGCCGCTGCCGATGACCGAGGACGAGGAGGCGGCCTGACGGCCGCCCCACGATACCTGGCGCTCAGCTCCGGCTGAGCCGCTCGACCTCCTCCTTGACCCGCAGCTTCTCCAGCTTGAGGCGGTTGAGGGCAGCCTGGTCCGGCTGCGGCCGGTGATCCTCCTCCGAGATGCGCGTGTCCAGGTTGGCATGCCTGGTCTTCAGGCTGTCGATCCTCGCTTGCACGCTCATGCTGCCTCCGAAAGATTGTTGCAGAACGGCGACACCTGCCGTCCGATCGAACCCTAGGCTCCGATCGGGCGGCTTCGCCACGCAAAACCGACACAAGGCGCGTACCGCGGATCCGGCACGCCGCGCATGGAGGGCGAAGGCCGCGCATGCTATGGCAGCAACCCATGCTGACAGATCACGACACCCTGCTGCGGCAGCTGCACGAGCTGCGTAGCGAGCACCGCGACCTCGACACGGTGATCGGCCGCCTCGCCGCACAGCCGATAGACCAGCTGCAGCTGCAGCGTCTCAAGAAGCGCAAGCTGATGCTCAAGGACGAGATCGCATGGCTGGAAAGCCGCCTGATCCCGGACAGCATCGCATGACGGAAGGCCACCCGATGATCCGCGCATCCATCGACGACCCTCGTGCCACCGTGGACTACCCGCTCGGCGCCCCGGCGCCGGATGAGTTCGCGCCGCAGGACTCTGCCCTCGGCGACTTGATCGCGGATGGCGGCGTCGTGCCCGGGCCGGACGATCCCGCCGAGACCGGCCAGCGCGGGCGGATCCGCATCGGTCTGATCATGGGCAGCCAGTCCGACTGGCAGACGCTGTCGCATGCCGCCGAGATGCTTGCCACGCTGGAGATCGGCTACGAGACCCGCATCGTCTCGGCGCACCGCACGCCGGATCGCCTGGTCGAGTATGCCGGCACCGCCCGACTGCGCGGCCTCAGCGTGATCATCGCCGCGGCCGGTGGCGCTGCGCACCTGCCCGGCATGTGCGCCGCCTGGACCACCCTGCCGGTGCTGGGCGTGCCGATCGAGAGCCAGGCGCTGCGTGGCATCGACAGCCTGCTTTCCATCGTGCAGATGCCGGCCGGCGTCCCGGTCGGGACGCTCGCGATCGGCAAGCCGGGCGCAATCAACGCGGCGCTGCTGGCGGCCTCGATCCTCGCCGTCGAGGACGATGCGGTCGCGGCCAGGCTCGAGGCGTGGCGCTCGCTGCAGACCGCCTCGGTACCGGACGAGCCCGACAGCGGGGCATGAGCGAGGCGTCTCTCCCGCCCGGCAGCGTCATCGGCATCGTCGGCGGCGGCCAGCTCGGCCGGATGTCGGCGCTGGCCGCGGCACGGCTGGGCTATCGCTGCCACGTGTTGACCGAGGAAGCCGACGGCCCGGCTGCACAGGTCTGCGCCTCGCGCACGATCGGCTCGCACGCCGACCCCGACGCGCTACGCCGGTTTGCCGAGGCGACGGACGTGGTGACCTTCGAATTCGAGAACATCAGCGCCGACGGCCTCGATCTGCTGGCCTCGCTGCGTCCGGTGCGGCCATCGGTCGGCATCCTGCGCACCAGCCAGGACCGCATCCTGGAGAAGCGCATGCTGGAGGCCGCCGGCATCCCGGTGGCGCCCTGGCACGCGGTGACAGACCGCGCCTCCCTGCAGGCGGCGGCCGCGGCGGTCGGGCTACCGCTGGTGCTGAAGACCACCCGCCTCGGCTATGACGGCCGTGGCCAGGCGGTGGTGCGCGACGCCGGAGAGCTGGAGGCGGCGTTCGACCGGCTGCAGCCGCATCCGCTGGTGGCCGAGGCACTGGTCGGGTTCGCCGCCGAGCTGAGCGTCATGGTGGCGCGCGGCATCGACGGCACCGTGCGCTGCTTCGACGCCGTGCAGAATCACCATCGCCACCACATCCTCGACGTCACCCTGGCGCCGGCGCCGGTCGGCCCGGAGCTGCGCGCCGAGGCGCAGGCGCTGGCGGCGCGCATCGCGACGCACCTCGACCTGGTCGGGCTGCTCGGGGTGGAGATGTTCCTCACCGAGGGCGGCGGCCTGCTGGTCAACGAGATCGCGCCCCGGCCACACAATTCCGGGCACTGGACGATGGATGCCTGCCCGGTCAGCCAGTTCGAGATGCACATACGCGCCGTCGCCGGCCTGCCGCTGCCGCCGGCGAGCCGTCATTCCGACGCGGTGATGAAGAACCTGGTAGGCCCGGACGAGCTGGCGCTGTGGCCGCGCATCATGGCGGCGGACGACCTGCTGGGGCATCTGTACGGCAAGCACGAGGCGCGTCCGGGCCGCAAGATGGGCCACGTCAACCGGCTGTTCGCGCGCGACGCCCTGCCCGGCCGCTTCGGCCTCGCCGACGCCCTTGCACTGTTCGGCGGCTACGACCCCGGCGCCTGACTAGTACGGCGTCCAGCCACCCGGGCATACAGCGCCGGCAGCACCAGCAGGGTCAGCAGCGTCGAGGTCAGCAGGCCGCCGATCACCACGGTGGCCAGCGGACGCTCGACCTCGGCGCCGGCGGTGGTCGAGATCGCCATCGGGATGAAGCCCAGGCTCGCCACCAGCGCCGTCGTCAGCACCGGGCGGAAACGCGACTCCGCCGCCTCGGCCGCCGCCTTGCCGGCCTCGGCGCCCTCCGACTGCAGCCGCACGATGGTGCTGACCAGCACCACACCGTTGAGGATCGCCACCCCGAACAGGGCGATGAAGCCGATCCCCGCCGACACGCTGAACGGCAGGCCGCGCAGCACCAGCGCGAACACCCCGCCGGTTGCCGCCACCGGCAGGTTGGCGAAGATCAGCCCGGCGATGCGGAACGAGCCGAACGCCATGTAGAGCATGACGAAGATCAGCGTCAGCGCCACCGGCACCACCAGCGACAGCCGCGCGGTAGCCTGCTGCAGGTTCTGGAACTGGCCGCTCCACTCGATCCGGTAGCCAGTCGGCAGGTGAACTTCCTGGCTGACCGCCTGCTGCGCGGCTGCAACGAAGGAGGTGGCGTCGCGGCCGCGCACGTTGGTCTGCACCACGGTGCGTCGCTGCACCTGGTCGCGGCTGATCTGCGACGGCCCGCTCGACAGGCTGACATGCGCCACTTCCTCGAGCGGGATCGCGCCACCGGTCGCGCGCTGCACTGTCAGCATGCGGATATGCTCGAGGCTGTCGCGATCGCCCGGCGCGAACCGCACCTGGGTGTAGAGCTGCGCGTCGCCGACCACGACGATGCTGCCGACATGGCCGCCGACCGCCTCCACCACGTCCAGCACGTCGCGCGCATTGACACCGCGACGCGCCGCCGCGTCGCGATCGATATCGACGTGCAGGAACGGCAGGCCGCCGATCTGCTCGGGCTGGGTGTCGGCCGCGCCCCGCACGCCACCGACGACGCGCGCGACCTGCTGGCCGAGGCTGGCAAGCTTGCCGAGATCGTCGCCATAGATCGAGATCGCGACATCGGTGCGGACACCCTCGAGCAGGTCCTCCATGCGCATCTGCACCGGCTGCGACCAGGTGAACAGCATGCCCGGCACCGTCTGCTGCAGCGCTTTGCCATAGGCGCTCACCAGCCCGGCCTGGTCGGGCGCCGTCTTCCACTGCCCGCGTGGCCTTAGCATGATGAAGCTATCGCTCTGGTTGACACCCATCGGGTCGGTCGGGATCGCCGCGGTGCCGGTATTGCTCACCACCGTGGCCACCTCGGGAAAGCGCTTCAGGGTGCGCTCGATCAGCGTGGTGTCGGCGATCGAGGTCGGCAGCGCCACGCTCGGCAGCCGTTCCGAGGTGACCACCAGCGAGCCCTCCTCGAGTTGCGGGATGAACTCGCCGCCGAGCCCGCGCGCCAGCAGCGCCGCCACCGCCACCAGCACCAGGGCGGCGCCTGCGGTCGGCCAGGGATGCGCCTCGCACCAGGCCAGCGCCGGCCTGTACGGACGTCGCAGCGTGCGGATCAGCCAGCTCTCCCGCTGCCCCGCTGTCGTCCGTTTTGCAAGCGCCACCGAGGCGATCGCCGGGATCCAGGTCAGCGACAGCAGCAGCGAGGCGAGCAGGGCCAGGATGACGGTGAACGCCATCGGCCGGAACATCTTGCCCTCGATGCTCTGCAGGCTGAGCACCGGCAGGTAGACGATGACGATGATGGCGATGGCGAAGCAGATCGGCCTGCTGACCTCGCTCGCCGCGTCGCCGATCAGGCCGCGCCGGCCCTGCTCCCCCGAGCCCTCGCGCGTGCCGCGCCGGCGCAGCACGTTCTCGACCAGCACCACCGAGCCGTCGACGATCATGCCGAAATCGATGGCGCCCAGGCTCATCAGGTTGGCCGAGATGCCAAGGTGGTGCATGCCGATCATCGCCAGCAGCAGGGCGAGCGGGATCACCGAGCCGATCACCAGCGCCGCCCGCCAGTCGCCCAGCACCAGCAGCAGCACCGCCACCACCAGGAAGGCGCCGGACAGCAGGTTCTCCTCGACGGTGCGTATGGTGCGCCGGGTCAGGTCGGTGCGGTCGTAGAACGGCCGGATCGCGATCCCCTGCGGTAGCGTGCGCTGGATCGCCTGCAGCTTCGCACGCGCCGCGGCGGCGACCACGCCGGAGTTGCTGCCGGTCAGCATCAGCACCACGGCATTGACGATCTCGCCATGGCCGTCGCGGGTCACCGCCCCGAGCCGTACCCGCGGCGCCATCCGCACCTCGGCCACGTCGCGTATCAGCACCGGCACGCCGTCGGCACCGGTGCGCAGCACGATGCGGCCGAGATCGTCCAGGCTGCCGATCAGCCCGTTGCCGACCACCACCTGCTGTTCCTGGTTGTGCTCGATCCAGGCGCCGCCGGCAGCCGCATTGTTGGCATCCACGGCGCGGAACACGTCGCCGACCGGGATGCCATAGCGGATCAGCGCCGAGGCATCGACCCGCACCTCGAAGGTCGCCTCGTCGCCGCCGTTGATGTTGAGGTCGGCGACACCCGGCACCTGCTTGAGCTGCGGCGCGACCTGCCACTGCATGATGGTGTGCAGCTGCATCAGCGATCTCTGCGCGTCCCCGGCAGCTTCGGGCCGTTCGTCGGCGAGCTGGAACTGCATTATCTCGCCGAGGCCGGTCGAGAGCGGGCCGATGCTGGGCGCGATGCCGGGCACGCCGATCATCGCCCGCGCCGCCTGCAGCCGCTCGTTCACCAGCGTGCGGTCGAGATAAATGTCGGTGTCGTCGGCGAACTCGACATAGACCACCGAGACGCCGAAGCGCGATACCGAGCGCAGGTCGGTGACCTTCGGCAGCCCGGTCATCTGCGTCTCGATCGGGAAGGTGACCAGCCGCTCGACATCCTCCGGCGCGAGGCCCGGGGCGACGATGGTGACCAGCACCTCGCGCGGCGAGATGTCCGGGACGCTCTCCACCGGCAGCTGCAGCACGTCCAGCACGCCGCCGGCGACCAGCAGGCCGACCGCCAGGAACACCAGCGTGCGGAAGCGCAAGGCGAGGCCCGCGAGACCCGCCCTGTTGCGCGGCATCCTCAATCGCCGGATCCAAGCTCGTCCTGCAGGCGTTCCGACTTCAGCACGAAGGAGCCGGTGGTCACCACCTCGTCGCCGGCATGCAGCCCGTCCTGCACCTCGACGAAATCCGCCGTCTGCACGCCGAGCCGCACGCGATGCTGCTGGAAGGTCTCCGGCCCGGTGCGGGTGAACAGCACCGGGTGATCGTCGATCCGCTGCACCGCGGCTTCCGGCACCACCACCGCCCGCGCGGAGCTCGTGGTCGGCAGTGCCGCACGTACGAACATGCCGATGCGCAGATCGTGCGACGGGTTGTCGATGTCGCAGCGCACCTGGAGCGCCCCGGTGCGGCTGTCGAAGGCGCCGGCAACGCTCTCGATGTGCGCCGGCAGCACGCGTGCACCGGACGCCTGTCCGGGCAGGCCCGGCACCGTCACGGAGGCCTCGCCGCCGGGCTGCACCATCGAAGCCTGGTCCTGGAACAGGCTGGCGACTACCCAGAGCCGGTCAAGATTGACCACCGTCAGCAGGGCCTGGCCGGGCTCGACGAGATCGCCGGGTGCCGCCGCCGCCTGCAGCACGACGCCGTCCAGCGGAGCCACCAGCGACGCCACCGAAGCGGCGGAATCCTGGTATCGCACCCCGTACTGGCGCAGCCGCAGCTCGAGATCGGCGATCGCGGCGCGCTGGCTCTGCAGGTTCGCCTGCGCCTCGCCGAGCAGCGCCCGGCGGCGGTCCACCTCGCCGCGCGCCACCACGGTGCCGGCCAGCGCCTGCCCGCGTGCCAGCGAGAGGCGCGCCGTCGTCGCCTGCGCCTGCGCCTGCGCCAGCACCGCGCGTGCGGTCGCCAGACGCATATGCAGGTCGCCGAGGGTGACGTCGTCGTAGGTGAGCAGCACCTGCCCGCGGCGCACGGCGTCGCCCGGATGCACCGCCACGCTCAGCACGTGGCCGCGCCCGAGTGGCCGCAGGCGTACTAGCCGCTGCTCATCAGCCGCGATCACCGCCGGCACCTCGATGCGCCGGGCGATTTCCCGTGTGGTCGCGACCGCGGTCCGCAGCCTGATGTCGAGTTGCGCCTGCAGGTCGAGCTTTACCTGTCCGGGCGGCGCGTGGCGCTCCTGCCCGGCTGCCTGCGGCTTGCCCGGTGCCGGAGCGGGCGCGATGGCATGGCCGGCCCAGAAAGCGCCCGCCAGCCCCGCGACGGCCAGTGCCGACAGCCCGATGACCCGGGTCCGCGCCAAACCTGCCTTCAAGGCAGCACACCCTCCGCAAGGGCGACCTGCCATTGCGCGGCCTGCAGCATGGTCGACGCACGCCGCGCCGCGAGATCGGCGTCGAAGGCGGCGGTCTGGGCACGGGTGGCCTCGATCAGCGGCATCTCGCCGACGTGCCAGGCGCGCACCACCTCGACCGCGCGACCGTCCAGCTCGCGCGCCACCGTTGCCGCGGCGCTGCGGTTCGCCCGTGCGGCGCGCAACCTCGCCAACGCCTGCTGCAGACCGATCGCCACCAGACGGCGCTGCTGCAGCAGGCGGGCCTCGGCGGTGTTGAGCCGGGCCGTGGCGGCGGCGATGCGTGGCAGGTTGCGTGCCGTGCTGCCGAACGGGACCTTGAGCATCACTCCGACCCGGTTGTCCCAAGGGCTGCCGAACTGCTTCTCATGGATGCCCTCGATGCCGACCTCGGGATCGTCGCGGTCGGCCACTCGCACCAGCCGCAGGGCCGCCTCCGCCGCCTCGAGCTCGCGATGCGCGCTGGCCACCCGGGGATCGCGCTCCAGCTGCTCGGCCCCCGGGAGGGTGCGGTCCGCGGCGAGCACGGCCGGGTTCGCCGTCAGGTCCGGCAGCTCGGCCGAGCCGGTGAGCGCAACGAGGGAGCCCTGCGCCCCGGCGAGCTGCGCCTCGGCATCTGAGAGCGCGATCTGCGCAGAACCCAGCGCCGCCTGCGCTGCCTCGGCATCGATGCCGGGCGCCTCGCCGGTGCCGACCGCGTGCGACACGATGTCCTGCAGTTGCCGGGCGGCCTGCACCCGGCGGGCGGCGACCGCACGGTTGTCGGCTGCGAATTCTCCGGCGGTCGCCTGCTCCAGCACCTGCCGGGCCAGCTCGAGGCGCATGGCCTCGCCCTGCTGGGACAGATGGAGCAGGTCGGCCTGTGCCGAACGCTCCGTCGCGGTGCCCTCGCCCGGCAGCCAGAGTGGCGTCGCCAGCTCGCCCTGGTAGGTGGTGTAGCCCTGGTTGCTGCCGATCAGGTGATCGTCGAAATACTCGCCGGTGGCATAGGGGGCGCCGGGGAAGAAGGCGCGCGCCGCCCGGGCACGGGCTGCCGCCTCGCCGCGCTGGCCGTCCAGCGCATAGCTATCGGGGGCCAGGGTCCAGGCCGCCTGCACCGCGTCATGCAGGCTGGGAGCACGAGCCGCGATCGCCCTGGAAGCGGCGACCATACCCAGCACCCACATGCAGGCAGGTGCCAGGGCTACCCGGGCCGGACCGGTCCATCGCAAGCAGCTCATCGGCCCCTCCGCCCAGCTAAGCGCATGCTTGCTGGCCGGTTGCACTAAATTACAGTTCAAGGCACCGCCGGACGAGCGGGCGTCAGGCCGGCGGCTGCAGCAGGCCCTCCTCGCGGAAGCTGGTCCAGCGGCCGTTGCCGATGATGACGTGGTCGCGCACCGCAATCCCGAGCACGGCGGCCGCCTGCACCACCTGGGCGGTCATCGCGATGTCCTCGCGCGACGGCGTCGGGTCGCCGCTCGGATGGTTGTGCACCAGGATGATCGCCGCCGCGTCCAGCTCGAGGGCGCGGCGCACCACCTCGCGCGGATAGACCGGCGTGTGGTTCACGGTGCCCCTCGCCTGCGCCTCGTCGGTGATCAGCCGGTCGCGGCTGTCGAGGAACAGGATGCGGAACTGCTCGATCTTCTCGCGCGCCAGCACCGCCGTCAGGTAGGCGATCAGCCGGTCCGGATTGTCGAGCACGGTCTCGCCCTGCATCCGAGCCCGGGCCAGCCGCAGCGCGGTCTCGTGCAGCAGCCGGACGGCAGCCATGCTGTGCGCATTGAAGCCGGCGAAGCCCTGCAGCTCGCGCAACGGCGCCGCCAGCAGCGCCGCGAAGCTGCCGAACCGCTCCAGCGCCTCGCGGGCCAGCCGCGCCGGATCCTCGTGTGCCGGCATGGCGTGGGTCAGCAGCAGCGACAGCAGCTCGAGATCCGCCCCGGCATCGCCGACCGGCATCGCAGCCGCGATCTCCCCCGCTCCAGGCAAGGCGGGCAACTTCGTCTGGCGGGCAGGCATCGCGAGGCTCCGGCGTCAGGCATTGCAGAAAATACGATATCGCAACGATCAGGTTTTCGCCTCCTAATCCTGGTCGCGCTAGGATCGGACGCATGAGATCGACCCTGGCCACCCACCGATGACTCCGCATGATGCAACCCCGCGCGCCGCCGGGCGGCCCGATGCGCGGCGGTGCGTGCCGCAGGCTGTGCTGCTCGATCTCGACGGCACCCTGATCGCCTCGCGGGACGGCATCATCGCCTGCCTGCGTCGCGCCCTTGCCGAGCTTGGCTACACCATCGACCCGGCGGCGGACCTCGACTGGGTGGTAGGCCCCCCCCTGCCGGACATCATGGCGCGTCTGCTGGCGGAGTTTGGCGACGACCGCGTCGAGGCGGCGGTGCAGGCCTACCGCCGCAACTACGAGGCCAGCGGCATGATGGAGAGCCCGCTTTTCGACGGCATCGCCGGCTTCATGCATGACCTGGCTGCGACCGGACGGCGCGTCCTGCTGGCGACCTCGAAGCCCGAGCACCTGGCCCGGCGGATCCTCGAGATGCGCGGCCTGACCGGCTATTTCCACGGCTTCTACGGCGCCCGCCCGGACGATAGCGGTGCCGAGAAGCCGGAGCTCATCGCCCGCCTGATCGAGACCGAGGCGATCGATCCGGCGCACAGCGTCATGGTCGGCGACCGCCGCTACGACATCAGCGGCGCGCACGCCAACGGCATGCGGGCGATCGGCACGCTGTGGGGCTATGGCGGCCGCGCCGAGCTGGAGGAGGCCGGCGCCGACGCCCTGGCCACCAGCCCGCATGCGCTGCTCGCCGAAATCGAGCGCCAGCTGGTCCGCGCCGAGGTTCATCCCTGACGGGCGAACCCGGCCTGACACGATGCGTTCAGCCAACATCCCCGGAACTGCCGGGTCCGGTAGCGGGCGACGGTGAAGAGCGCCCGGCCAATCCGCTGCACACGGCCAACCAGCCCCGGATGGCCGATCAGCCCCGGACGGCCAGTCAGCCCCGGCAGGCCAATCAGCCAAGGAGGATCGTCGCATGCCCATCACCATCAACGGCCAGTCCGTCGCGGTCCCAACGGATCCCCGCGTCTCGCTGCTCGACCTGCTGCGCGAGCACCTGCATCTCTCCGGCACCAAGAAGGGCTGCAACCAGGGCGCCTGCGGAGCCTGTACCGTGCTGGCCGATGGCGAGCGCATCCTGTCCTGCCTGGCGCTGGCGGTGCAGTTCGAAGGTCGCTCGGTGCTGTCCATCGAGGGCATCACCGACGACGGCGCGCTGCATCCGCTGCAGCAGGCCTTCATCGAGCATGACGGCTACCAGTGCGGCTACTGCACGCCGGGCCAGATCTGCTCGGCGATCGGCATGGCAAGCGAGATCGAGCGCGGCGTGCCGAGCGCCGTCACCGCCGATCTCGCGTCCGACAGCATCGACCTGACCCACGAGGAACTGCGCGAGCGCATGAGCGGCAATCTCTGCCGCTGCGGCGCCCATAACGGGATCGTCGATGCGATCTCGGAGACCTATGCCAGCAGGACCGGTGCAAGCCGACCGGCCGTCGCGGAGATTGCCGAATGACCCCGTTCGACTATGCCCGTGCGGGAGACACGGCAGCGGCGGTGCGCATGGGCAGCGTCGCCGGCGCCAGGTATCTCGGTGGCGGCACCAACCTCGTCGACCTGATGCGCGAGAACATCGAGCAGCCGGCATCGCTGGTCGACGTCACCGGCCTCGGCAGCGCCATCGAGGAGCGCGCGGATGGAACCGTCTGGATCGGCGCGGCGGCCCGCAACACCGCGATCGCCGGGCATGCCGCGATACGCCGGCGCTACCCGGCCCTGAGCCGTGCGATCCTGGCCGGCGCCAGCGGCCAGATCCGCAACATGGCGACCCTCGGCGGCAACCTGCTGCAACGCACCCGGTGCACGTACTTCTATGACGACGCAGCCCGCTGCAACAAGCGCGAGCCCGGCTCGGGATGCGACGCCATCGACGGCTTCAACCGCATCCATGCCATCCTCGGCGCCTCGGTCGCCTGCGTCGCGACCCACCCGTCGGACATGTGCGTCGCACTCGCGGCCCTTGATGCCGTGGTGCACCTGGAGGGCAGCGCAGGTGCGCGTACGCTGCCGTTCGACGCCCTGCACCGGCTGCCCGGCGGCCGGCCGGACCGCGACACCGAGTTGCAGCCCGGCGAGCTGGTGACCGGCATCGAGTTGCCGTCGCTGGCTTTCGCCGCGCGCTCCACGTACCGCAAGGTGCGCGACCGCTCCAGCTACGCCTTCGCCCTGGTCTCGGTCGCCGCCGCGCTGGATGTCGGCGGGGACGGCACTGTCCGCGATGTCCGCATCGCGCTCGGTGGCGTGGCGCACAAGCCGTGGCGCGCCCACATTGCGGAGCAGTCGCTGCGCGGCCAGCCGGCGACCGAGGCGAGCTTCCGGGCAGCCGCTGCGGCCGAACTCGCCGACGCCGCGCCGCTTACCCACAACGCGTTCAAGCCGGAGCTGGCACGACGGACCATCGTCGCCGTGCTTTCCGGGCTGACGGAAACTCCGATGAAGGAGATGGCGCCATGAGCATCCTCGACACCGCCAAGCAGGCCGCCGCCGGAGTGCTGTCGAAGCTGCGTCCGGAGACGCCGCCGGATCCGCTGATCGCCCGCCAGGCCACGCCCGGCAAGCACGGCTCGCTCGGCACCTCGGTGCCGCGCATCGACGGCCCACGCAAGGTCCGAGGCAAGGCGCGGTTCGCCGCCGAGGTGCCGGCCGAGCATCTGACCTACGGCGCGCTGGTGTTCTCCTCGATCCCCCGCGGGCGCATAGCAAGCCTTGATACCGCCGCCGCCGAGGCAGCGCCCGGGGTGGTGCTGGTGATGACCCACCGCAACGCGCCCCGCATGAAGCCGCCCGCGGGCTTCATGTCGGATCCGCGCGCCGCCGGCTCCAGCACCCTGCCGGTGATGCAGGATGCGTCCATCCACTGGAACGGCGAGCCGGTCGCAATCGTGCTGGCCGACAGCCAGGAGCAGGCCGACCACGCCGCCACCCTGGTCGCTGTCACCTACGAGGCCGCGCCGGCGCGGTTGAACTTCGCGCAGCAGATCTCGCAATCGCATCAGCCGGAGTCCGTGCTGGGCGAGCCCCCGATGATCGAGACGGGCGACGCCGAGGCCGCGCTGGCAGGCGCCCCCATCAAGGTCGACATCACCTACGAGACGCCGAGGCACAGCCATGCCGCGATCGAGCCGCATGCGGCGACGGTCTGGTGGGACGGCGAGGATCTGGTGATCCACGACACCACCCAGATGCTGCACCAGACGCGATGGACGCTGGCCGGCGTGTTCGGCATTCCGGAGAACCGGATCCGCATCCTGTCGCCCTTCGTGGGCGGCGGCTTCGGCGGCAAGGGCCTCTGGAACCACCAGATCCTGGCGGTTGCCGCCGCGAAGCTGGCCGGCCGGCCGGTTCGCCTCGCCCTCTCCCGCGAGGCGGTGTTCCGCATCGCAGGCGGTCGCACCCTGACGCGCCAGCGCGTGGCCCTGGGAGCGAAGGCCGACGGCACCCTGGCGGCGCTGATCCATACCGGTACCGTCGCGATGACCGAACACAACAACTGTCCCGAGCAGTTCACCTTCCCGGCCCGGCACCTGTATTCCGCCGAGACGTTCCTGCTCGAGCAGCGCGTCACCGACATGGACATGCTCGCCAACACCTTCATGCGCGCGCCCGGCGAAAGCGTCGGCACCTTCGCGCTCGAGACCGCGATGGACGAGCTGGCGGAACGTCTCGCAGTCGACCCGATCGAGTTGCGCCGCCGGCTGGAGCCGCAGCAGGACCCGACCTCGGGCCTGGCGTTCTCGTCGCGACACATGCTGAAGACGTTCACCGACGGCGCCGCGCGGTTCGGCTGGGATCGCCGCAATCCGGTCCCGGGTTCGCGGCGCGAGGGCGAGTGGCTGATCGGCTTGGGGGTCGCCACCGCGACCTACCCCTACTACCGCATGCCCGGTGGCGCCGCGCGCATCACCCTGACCCGCGACGGCGAGGCCAGGGTGGCGATGGCCAGCCACGAAATGGGCATGGGCACCGCCACGGTTCAGGCGCAGGCCAGCGCCGACCGCCTCGGCCTGCCGGTCGAGCGCGTCACCTTCGAGTATGGCGATACTGCGTTGCCGCACGGCACCGTCGCAGGCGGATCGTCGCAGACCGCCACCATCGCCGCGGCGGTCACCGCGGCCAGCGGCAAGCTGATCGCAGACCTGCTGCAGCGCGCCGGCAACGACTCTCCCCTGGCCGGATTATCCGCGGCCGAGGTGGAGGCACGCGACGGCGGGCTCGGACACCGCGAGAAGCCGGAGCTGTTCGAGAGCTACGCCTCGATCCTGTCACGCGCCGGTCTCGAGGAGCTGGTCGCCGAGGCCGACGCGCCGCCACCGGGCGAGGCCAAGCAGTTCTCGATGCATTCGTACGGCGCGCAGTTCTGCGAGGTGCGGGTGAACGCGGTCACCGGCGAGACCCGGGTGTCGCGCTTCCTCGGCTCGTTCGATTGCGGGCGCATCCTGAACCCCCGCATGGCGACCAGCCAGTTCCGTGGCGGCATCATCATGGGCCTCGGCCTCGCGCTGATGGAGGAGACCCAGTTCGACGAGCGCAGCGGCCGGGTGATGAACCCGTCGCTGGCCGAATACCACGTGCCCGTGCATGCCGACGTGCCGGAGATCGACGTCATCTGGACCGACATCGCGGATCCGCGCGCACCGCTCGGGGCGCACGGCATCGGCGAGATCGGCATCACCGGGGTCGGTGCGGCGGTGGCGAACGCGGTCTACAACGCAACCGGCAAGCGGGTGCGGAGCCTGCCGATCACGCTGGACAAGCTGCTGTAGCGGACGACGCCGGCGGCGAGGCTAGAGCAGGCCCTTCTGCTTCAGGCTGACCCAGTTCTCGCCGCCGATCAGCATGTGGTCGTGCACGATGATCGCCAGCGGCGCGGCGGCGCGCGACAGTTGCCGTGACAGCGCCGCCTCGCGCTCCAGCACCGCCTTGGCGATCGCACGCGGCGGGACGATCCGCACCACCACCAGGGCGGTGGCGTGCAAGCCAAGGGCGTTGCGCATGATCGAGCGGGCGGCGCCGCCATCTTCCGGCGCGGTCCCGCCCGGCCCCGCCTCGCCGCCCTCGGCGACCGCCTGGTCGGCCAGCAGGCGGTTGCGGTTGTCGAGGAACAGCACCCGCAACTGCCCGGCGATCGCGCCGGTCAGCGCGCTCTCGAAGTAGCCATGCAGCCGCTCCCAGTTGTTCAGGATCGGATGGTCGCGTGCCTCGGCTTTGGATAGCAGCCGCCCCGCCGCCTCCGGCAGCCGCAGCAGGGACGCGCATTCCGGCGTCAGGCCGCCCTGGCGCTGCAGCGCCTCGGGGGAGGCCGACAGCACGGCGGCCAGCGAGCCGAAACTGTTGATCAGCGCCTTGGCCAGTGGCTTGGTGTCGCGCCGGGCGATGCCGAGGAACAGCAGCATCTCCAGCACCTCGTAGTCGGCGAGCGCCGCGCCGCCATGCAGCAGCAGCCGCTCGCGCATGCGCCTGCGATGGCCCTGCGGCCCGGTGCTGGCGAACGGGGCCTCCTGGTTGTGGCCCGGCGGCGCCGGCAGCACGGGCTTTGCGACGAACACCGGGAACGGCCGGTCGAGCGCAGCAGGCGGCACTTCCGCCACGCGAACCGGCGGCGCGCCACGACGGAGCAGTCCCGACAGCGGAAAGCCGCCGGCTTCGGAGAACCCCCAGACCATGCCCCCGCCTCCCGATATCCCCTGGCGGAGCGCAGCCTATAACGTTTCGTTAAAGCAACCAACAGGATCTTGCGGGCGCCGGGGTTTGGCGTCTTCCCCGCGCGCGGGCTATATCCCGGGGCGTGACAGATGCCCCGCAGACCAGCAGCTTCCCGCCCCAGGCAGAGGCCGAGTTCCTGCCTGCAGAAGATTACCTGGAACGCCTGAACCCGGAACAGCGCGAAGCGGTCGAGACACTGGACGGGCCGCTGCTGGTGCTGGCCGGCGCCGGCACCGGCAAGACCCGCGTGCTGACCACCCGCTTCGCCCACATCCTGCTGTCGCGCCGCGCCTTCCCCAACCAGGTGCTGGCCGTCACCTTCACCAACAAGGCGGCCCGCGAGATGCGCGAGCGGGTCGGGCACCTGCTCGGGCGGCCGGCAGAGGGCCTGTGGCTGGGGACCTTCCACGCGCTGTGCGCCCGCATGCTGCGCCGGCACGCCGAGTATGTCGGCCTCACCTCCAGCTTCACCATCCTCGATACCGACGACCAGATCCGCCTGCTCAAGCAGGTGATGGAGGTCAATCGCATCGACAACAAGCGCTGGCCGCCGCAGGGACTGATGGGGGTGATCCAGCGCTGGAAGGACCGCGGGCTGTCGCCGGATCGCGTAACGCCCGCCGAGGATAGCGAGTTCGCCGGCGGCAAGGCGAGGCTGGTCTACGCCGATTACCAGGCGCGGCTGAAGCAGCTCAATGCCTGCGACTTCGGCGACCTGATGCTGCACATCACCGACATCCTGCGCACCCGGCCGGACGTGCTGGCGCAGTATCACCGCAGCTTCCGCTACATCCTGGTCGACGAGTACCAGGACACCAACACGGTGCAGTATCTCTGGCTGCGGCTGCTCGCCCAGAAGGATCCGGCGCAGTACCCGGGCGGCGCCAACATCTGCTGCGTCGGCGACGACGACCAGTCGATCTATTCCTGGCGCGGCGCCGAAGTGGAGAACATCCTGCGCTTCGAGAAGGATTTCGCGGGTGCGCGCATCGTGCGCCTGGAGAGCAACTACCGCTCGACGGCGCCGATCCTGGCCGCCGCCTCCGCCCTGATCGCCCACAATGGCGGCCGGCTCGGCAAGACGCTGCGGCCGGGGCGTAACGACAGCTCCGGCGAGAAGCTGCTGGTCGCCTCGGTGTGGGACAGCGACGAGGAGGCACGCACGGTCGGCGAGCGCATGGAGCAGCTGCACCGCGACAAGCACCCGCTGTCGGAGATGGCGATCCTGGTGCGCGCCGGCTTCCAGACCCGCGCCTTCGAGGAGCGGCTGATCACGCTCGGGCTGCCGTACCGGGTGGTCGGCGGGCTGCGCTTCTACGAGCGCGCCGAGATACGCGACGCGATGGCCTACATGCGGGTGCTGAACCAGCCGGCCGACGACCTCGCCTTCGAGCGCATCGTCAACGTGCCCCGCCGCGGCGTCGGCGACGCGGCGCTGCAGGCGCTGCATGTCGAGGCGCGCGAGGCACAGGTGCCGCTGGCGATGGCCACCATGCGGCTGATCGAGCGCGGCACCCTGAAGGGCCGGCTGCGCGAGCAGCTGACCCTGCTGATGGCCGCCTTCGGGCGGGCGCGCGAAGCCCTGTCGCAGAACCCCGGCACCGGCAGCCATGTCCTGGTCGTCGAGGCGTTGCTGGACGAGACCGGCTATGCCGACATGTGGAAGCGCGACAAGTCGCCGGAAGCCCCCGGACGGCTGGACAACCTCAAGGAGCTGACCCGGGCGCTGGCCGACTTCGAGAGCCTCGGCGGCTTCCTGGAGCATGTCTCGCTGGTGATGGAGAACGAGGAGAACGCCGGCGCCGACCGGGTCAACCTGATGACCCTGCATGGCGCCAAGGGGCTGGAGTTCGACACCGTGTTCCTGCCCGGCTGGGAGGAGGGCGTGTTCCCGAGCCAGCGCACGCTGGACGAAGGCGGCAACAAGGGGCTCGAGGAGGAGCGCCGGCTGGCCTATGTGGGCATCACCCGGGCGCGCAAGCGGGCGATCATCAGCCACGCCGTCAATCGCCGCATCTACGCCAACTGGCAGAGCTCGATCCCGAGCCGGTTCATTGACGAACTGCCCGCGGAGCATGTCGAGCAGGCGGGCTCGGCAGCGCTGGCGCGCGAGCAGCTGCGTTCCGCCCCGCCGGTATTTGGCGGCCAGTTCCCGCTGACCGCGCGACGCCCGCGCACGGTCGAAGCGTGGGAGGAGCCGCCGCGTGCGAAGCGGCAGACCAGCATCGCGGTCGGCACCCGGGTGTTCCACCAGAAGTTCGGCTACGGCACCGTGCGCGCCGCCGACGACGACCGGCTCGAGATCGAGTTCGAGCATGCCGGGATGAAGAAGCTGCTCGACACCTACGTGGAACCGGCAGGGTCGTCCTCTTGAGCGCCCAGCACCTGGGCAGCCGGCGCCGCCACGCGCTCCGCCTGGAAACCGTGCACGTCACGGTTCCGGAAGCCGCCGTCGAAGCCTACGAGGCGGCGCTGGCCAGCGTCTGCGGCACCGTCGGCATCTTCGAGGCGGACGACACCCAGACCGTCTGGCGTATCGAGGGGGTCAAGGACGAGGGTGCCGATGAGCCGGCGCTGGCGACCGCCCTCGCCCTGGCGCACGCCGCCACCGGGATCGCCGCCGCGCTGTATCGCGAGCCGACCGAGGCGGAGGGCTGGCTTTCACGCACGTACTCCTCGTTCCCCGAGCAGCATGTCGGCCGGCGCTTTGCGGTGCGCGGGACCCATCTGGGCCCGGCGCCGCGCGGCGAGCGCCTCACCCTGGTGCTCGATGCCGGCATCGCCTTCGGGTCCGGCGAGCATGGCTCCACCCGCGGCTGCCTGCGCGCGCTTGAGATCGTGGCGCACCGGCGTCCGGCCCGCATCCTCGATCTCGGCGCCGGCTCCGGCATCCTGGCGATGGCCGCCGCCGCCCTGCTGCACCGCCCGGTGCTGGCGGTCGATATCGAGCCCTGGTCGGTGCGGGTGGCGGCGCAGAACGCGGCGATGAACCGGCTGCACCGGCTGGTCGCATGCCGGCTCGGCAACGGCTGGCGCACGCCGGCAATTCGAGCGGGTGCACCGTACGACCTGGTTTTCGCCAACATCCTGGCGCGTCCGCTCTGCAGGATGGCGCTTTCGCTCGCGACCAGCCTGGCGCCGGGGGGGACCGCGATCCTGGCCGGCCTGCTCGGCACCCAGGTGCGCATGGTGCTGGCCGCGCATCGCCGGCAGGGCCTGGTGCTGGAGCGCGTGCTGCGCGAGGGCGACTGGGCGACGCTGATCCTGCGTCGCCGCGCCCGCATTCCGGGCCACGCCGCATGACGGTGCGGCCTGCCACCGAGCAGGACCTGCCCGCCATCCTCGACATCGCCAACGACGCCATACGCAACGGCACCGCGCTGTGGACCCTGACCCCGGACGATCTCGCATCCCGGCGTGGATGGATGCGCGAGCGTGTCGCGGACGGATACCCGGTGCTGGTCGCCGAGTTGTCGGGACGTGTCGCCGGGTATGCGTCGTATGGCCGGTTCCGGCCGCACGAGGGCTTCCTGCACACCGTCGAGCACTCGCTGTACGTGCATCCCGAGGCGCGCGGCCAACGCCTCGGCACGGCGCTGCTCGCCGCCCTGCTGGTGGACGCCGAGGCAAGTGGCAGGCATGTGATGATCGGCGGCATCGAAGCCGGCAACCTGGCGTCGATCGCGCTGCACGAGCGCCACGGCTTCACCCGGGGCGCCCTGCTGCACCAGGTCGGACGCAAGTTCGGCCGCTGGCTGGACCTGCTGTTCATGCAGAAACTGATTGCCGCACATCCAACCGACCTCGACGGAGCGCCGCGCGCGTGAACGACACCCGACCACTCCCCGATCCCGCCGCACGGCTGCAGGCGCTGCGCACCGCCCTCGATGCGGCCGGTGTCGACGGCTTCATCCTGCCGCGCGGCGACGAGCACCTGGGTGAGTATGTGGCCGCCTGCAACGAGCGGCTGGCCTGGCTCACCGGCTTCACCGGCAGTGCCGGCCTGGCCATCGTGCTGCCCGAGACGGCGGCGGTGTTCTCCGACGGGCGCTATACCCTGCAGCTCGCCGAGCAGACCGATGCCAGCCTGTGGAGCCGGCAGCATTCGATCGAGCAGCCGCCGGAAGCCTGGCTCGCCCGGCACCTGACCGCATCCCGGTCGCGCATCGGCTACGATCCCTGGCTGATGAGCCCGGATGCGCTCGCCCGTTTCGAGACCGCGCTCAAGGAGAAGGGCGGCGTGCTGGTGCCGCTGCAGCCGAACCCGGTCGATGCGCTCTGGACCGACCGTCCGGCGCCACCGATGGAGGCCGCCCGGCCGCATCCGCCGGAGTATGCCGGCCGCGACAGCGCCGCCAAGCGGCACGAGATCGCCGCGGTGCTGAAGCAGGCCGGCCAGCAGGCGGTGGTGCTGACCGATCCGGCGTCGATCGCCTGGCTGCTCAACCTGCGCGGCGCCGACGTGCCGTTCACGCCGCTGGCGCTCGGTTTCGCCATCCTGCGCGACGACGAGGGCGTCGTGCTGTTCATGCATCCCGGGAAGCTCGATGCCGGGATGCGGCACTGGCTCGGCAACGGCGTGCAGCTGGAGCCCCCGGAGGCGCTGCCGGCGGCGTTGTCCGCGCTTGCCGGACAAACGGTGCGGCTCGACGCCGGCGGCAGCGCGGCCTGGTTCGCCCAGCGGCTACGCGAGGCGGGCGCCACCGTGAGTGCGGCCCCCGATCCGGTGCTGCTGGCGAAGTCGCGCAAGAATGCGGTCGAGCAGGCCGGCGCCCGCAGCGCCCATCATCGCGACGGCGTGGCGCTGTGCGGCTTCCTGCACTGGCTCGACGAGAGCGGCGTCGGGCAGACCGAGATGGCGCTGGCGGCGAAGCTGGACGGCTTCCGGGCGGCATCCCCGCTGTATCGCGGCGAGAGCTTCCCGGCGATCTCGGGTTCGGGTCCGAACGGCGCCATCATCCACTACCGGGTGACGCCGGAGACCGACCGCACGCTTGCGGCCGACGAGGTCTACCTGATCGACAGCGGCGCGCAGTATCCGGACGGCACCACCGACGTGACACGCACGATCTGGAGTGGTCCCGGCCCGGCGCCGGACGCGGTGCGCGAACACTACACCCGCGTGCTGCGCGGGCATGTCGCGGTCGCCGCCACCCGCTTCCCGCAAGGCGCACCGGGCGCGCGGCTGGACAGCCTGGCGCGCGCGCCGCTGTGGGAGATCGGCCTCGACTACGACCACGGCACCGGGCATGGCATCGGCAGCTTCCTGTCGGTGCACGAAGGACCGTGCAGCATACATCCGCGCAACCAGGGTGTGCCGCTGGAGCCCGGGATGATCCTGTCCGACGAGCCTGGCTACTACCGCACCGGCGCCTACGGCATGCGCATCGAGAACCTCCTGCTGGTGCAGGACGCGCCACTGGCGGAACCAGACGGGCGCCGGTTCCTGGCCTTCGAGACCCTGACGCTGGCGCCGTTCGACCGCAGGCTGATCGAGGCCGCCCTGCTGCACGAGCATGAGCGGAGCTGGATCGACCGCTACCACGCCCGCGTGCTGTCCGAGGTCGGCCCGGCGCTGCCCGACGCCGCCAGGACCTGGCTGCAGGCAGCGTGCGCCCCGCTCTGAGCAAGCCCGCCCTACGACACAAGGAACTCTCCTGATGAGCCACGCCACCGGCGACAAGATCCCCGCCACACTGATCCCGGGCGACGGCATTGGACCCGAGATCGTCGATGCCGTGGTCGAGGTGCTTGATGCACTCGGCGCGCCGTTCGAGTGGGACCGCCAGCTCGCCGGCATGGCGGCGGTCGCCGACAGCGGCGATCCGCTGCCGCTGCGCACGCTGGACAGCATCCGCCGCACCGGGCTCGCCCTGAAGGGGCCGCTGACCACGCCGGTCGGCGGCGGCTTCAAATCGATCAACGTCACGCTACGGCAGGAATTCGAGCTGTACGCCAACCTGCGTCCGGCGCGCACGCTGATCCACGGCCAGCGCTACGACGATATCGATATCGTGCTGATCCGCGAGAACCTCGAAGGCTTCTATGCCGCGATGGAGCACTACCTGCCGATCGGGCACGACCCGAAGGCGATCGCGATCTCGTCGGGTTTCAATACGCGCGCGGAATGCCAGCGCATCGTGCGCTACGCCTTCGAGTATGCGGTGAAGAACGGCCGCAAGAAGGTGACGCTGGTGCACAAGGCGAACATCCTCAAGGCGCTCACCGGCATCTTCCTCGAAGCCGGCTACCAGATCGCGAAGGAATACGAGGGGCGCGTCGAGGTGAACGACCGCATCGTCGATGCCTGCGCGATGCAGCTGGTGCTCGATCCCTGGCAGTACGACGTGATCGTCACCACCAACCTGTTCGGCGACATCCTGTCCGACCTGATCGCCGGGCTGGTCGGTGGGCTGGGCATGGCGCCGGGGGCGAATATCGGCACCGACGCCGCGATCTTCGAGGCGGTGCACGGCTCGGCGCCGGACATCGCCGGCAAGGGCGTGGCAAACCCGCTGGCGCTGCTGCTGGCGAGCGAGATCATGCTGGCGCATGTCGGGCGCAAGGATCTCGCCGACCGCCTCGAGGACGCCATCAACGATACCGTGCTGACACGCAGCATACGCACCCGCGACCTCGGCGGCACCGCCGACACGCGGACGCTGACCGACGCCTTGAAGCAGCGCCTCGCCTGAATTTCCTGCCCGGCGGGCATCATCGTCCGGCCGGCGGGCAGTCGATCGGATGCCGCGCCGGTTCCCCGTTCAGGCCCTGGTCATCTTTTTCTGGGCATGATGCGCCAGTCGGGACAGGGATCCATGGACAGTGTCAGCCAGTATCTGCGTCGCGCCGCATGCGAGAGCGCGGTCGGAGGCCCAACGCGAGGGCTACGACACACATTGCCTGATGCGGCGGCGGCTGTGCGACCGCGGCCTTGTCGCCCTCGAGATGTCCTGCCGCATAGCCGGACGCTCGCGGATGCAGCCCGCCTGGAGCCCGCGCGGCCAGGCGCGTGAGCGTGCCGCCATGCGACATGCTCTGGAGGTCGCGCAAGCCTGGACCGGTGGCGGGCTGCCTGCCCTTTCGCTCAGGATCGGCGACGCGATGCCGATCGGCGACCTGCTGATCCAGACGCTGGCCGACCTGCTCGCCGAGAGCGGATTTCCGCCATCGCGGCTGCAGCTCGAGTTCTCGGAAGCGGCGCTGCAGCCGGAGCAGCCGGAACTGGTGTTCGCTCTGGCCGGGCTGCGCGATCTCGGCGTCACGCCCGTGCTGACCGGCTTCGGCGGCGGCGTCTCAAGCCTCTCGCTGCTGCGCCGGCGTTGCCTCACAGGCCTGCTGGGCGCAGTCCGGCTCGATGCGGCGATGGTGCGCGAGTTCGATATCTACGCCGGCGACATCGACTACCTGCACGGCCTGGTTAAGGCGACCCACGCGCTCGGTCTGGTTGTCCTGGCAGAAGGCGTGGACACGCCTTGGCAACTCGACCGGCTACTTGCGGCCGGATGCGACGAGGGCAGCGGACTGCTGTTCGAGGGATTGTCCGGCGGCTTCGTCATGCCGGCGGCCGCCCGGGCCTGAGCAGCGTCCGGTGGCTCGCCACCGGTGCTTCCCGGAGGCATTGTGCGGGCATGACGACAGACCCCGGGGCCATTCGCGAACAGATCATGCGTCTGCTCGAGGCGCGCGATGCAGGCAAGTCCATCTGTCCGAGCGAGGTGGCACGCGCCCTGTCGCCGGATTGGCGGCCGCTGATGAAGCCGGTCCGCAACGTCGCGATCGGTTTGATGCGCGACGGTCTCATCGACATCCTGCGCAAGGGCCGACCCATCGAGATCGAAACCTCCGGGCAGGAAACCGCCGACGTCAAGGGCGTGATCCGGCTACGGCGACGCGCCGGACCGGAGTGAGCCTTCAGCCGATCTTGAGCAGGCCGCTGAGCGCTGCGAGCAGCATGCCGGTGCGCGGTGTCACCAGCGCGTCGTTGCCGTGGCGCAGCTCGGTGGTCAGGACGCAGAGCGAGGAGGCGCTGAGCAGGACCGCGCCGACCCGCTGGGTCGATCGGGTTACCACCAGGGCGGCGCCAAGCAGTTCGGAGGCTCCGATGGTCTGCATGTCGCGCTTGCTCCAGCCCCAGCTTTCGAACAGCTCGCGCTGCGGCGCGACCGCCAGCAGCTTGCTTATCCCGGCGGCGGCAAAGCCCAGCCCGATGATGCTGTGCCAGATCGAAGGCCGATATTTGGACATGCGCAGAGCTCCCGTTTGTCCGGGAACGCGTGCGTCCGGGGCCGGTTCACCAGGATGATGCGCAAAGCCTGCCGGCGGCCAGCAGCCCCGTGACCTGGCCGCAAGGATCTGCGCCACCGGCAGCCGGCATCGCCAGTCTCGGATGAAGCTCCCGCCTGAAGTAGGCCAGGCCTTTCACGGCATGTTAATCAACGGCCGCTAAGACGAACCCGGCGGCATGACGCGTCTGGAGGTTCGGGATGTCGATCAATTCGATTTCAGGCGGCGGCTCCGACTGGAAGATGCTGCAGCAGTTGCGAAAGGAGCTGGCGTCCGCGTCCACCGATGGCAGCAACTCGTCGGCTGCAGGGAGCAGTGCATCGTCCGCCACCGCGTCGGCATCCACCGCAGCACTGCAAGGTCCACCGCCGGGTCCACCTCCCGGGCCACCGCCCACCGCCTCGGACGGCGCATCTTCGAGTGCCACCAGCTCCTCCAGCAGCGCCGGCGCCATCGATACCGCGTCCAGCAAACTGCTGGCAGACCTGAAATCACTCCTGGTCAGCCTGCAGGCCGACCTGAGCGGTGGAACCACCAACGCTACGACAAGCAGTGCCGCGACTGGCACGACGGCCACAGGCACGAACTCTGCCAGTGCCAGCAGTTCCACCGGTGCATCTTCAAGCGGAACGTCCGGCGACCTGACTTCCGAACTGATGAACGTCCTGAACGACCTGCGGAGTGCGCAACCAGGATCCAGCTCGACGGCCCAGGCCGGTGCGTCCATCGGATCACCTCCTGGCACCGGCTCTGCTGCATCATCGACTTCTGCCAGTTCCGCGACGTCGGCAGCCTCATCGGTTGCCGGGACCGATACGAGCGGTGCAAGAATTGCCCAGCAGCTCATGAGCATACTCGAGGCCTACAGCAAGCAGACGGCGGCGCAATCGATGGGCACGACGGCCGCTATCACCGCCTGACCGGCAGATACGCGAGCGGCCGGTAGCGCCACGGAGCAGCCCCGGGAATGCCCCGATGGAACGCCTCGTGGTAGCGGACAGCCTTCCTGACCCGGACAATCCTGCGGAGCCCTGCCCGCTCGGCCCGCGTGCCGTCATGCTCGGGCAATTCGCCCAGGCACTTCCTGTCCTGCGACGCGCCGCACCTGGTGGAGAAAGCCTGGAGCAGAGTATCTGGCAGGCGCTTTGCCTGGACGAACTTGGTCGCCGCGGCGAGGCGCTGGAGGTTCTGGAGACCGCAGCCCGCAGCAACCTGCCGCAGACCTACGGCGCCCATTTCGCGCTCGGCCTGATGATGGCGCGCTTCGGACGCCACGAGGAAGCGGCCCGGTTGTTTACCGGCTGTGCCGTGATGCAGCCGACGCGACCGGACGCACGGCATCATCTCGGCAAGTCCCTGCAGGCGAGCGGGCACATCGACGCCGCCGTCGAGGCCTTCACCGGCGCCATGCGGCTGGATCCCGGCAATGCCGACATCTTCGTCGACCTCAGCTCAGCCCTCTGCGACGCGGGCCGCTTCGCCGAGGGGCTGATTGCCGCCCAGGTCGCCAGCGTGATCAGCCCGGCCTGTCCGGAAGCTCACAACAATATCGGCTATGCCCTGCTCAGCCTCAACCGCAGCATCAAGGCCCTGCCGGCGTACGAGACGGCGATTGCGTTGCGAGCCGGTTTCACCCACGCACGGTTCGGCCACGCCGTCGCCCTGCTGAAGAGCGGCGACTTCGTGCGGGGCTGGCGGCAGTACGAGGCGCGGTGGCAGGATTGCCAGATCGCCCGCAGCGACCTTGGTCCGGCTTGGCGAGGCGAGGACCTGCGAAACACGACGATCCTGCTGCACGCCGAGCAGGGTCTTGGCGACACGTTGCAGTTCGTGCGCTTCGCCCCGCTGGTCGCGGCACGCGGCGCCCGTGTCGTACTGGAAGTTCCCGCCTCCCTCGTGGAACTGCTGCATGGTGTCGAAGGAGTAGCGGACGTCATTGCCTGCGGCGATCCGCTGCCGCCGATCGACTGGCATTGCCCGATGGCGAGCCTGCCACTGCTGTTCGACCTGCGCATCGACGCCGTCCCGGCAGCGCCGTACCTGCGCGCCCCGGCCTCATTCGAGACACCGTGCTGCCACGAGCACGCGGATCTGAGGGTGGGCCTGGTGTGGGCCGGCGATGCGCGCCCGTCCGACACGCGTTCCAATCTCATCGACCGCCGCCGGTCCACGTCGCTTGGAACCTTGGCGCCGTTGTTCGCGATCCAGGGCGTCCGCTTCGCGAGCTATCAGCTCGGGCCGCCGCGTGCCCAGATCGAGGATGCCGGCCTGCCGGTTGTCGACGCCATGCACGGGGTTACGAGCTTCGCCGATACGGCGGCACGCCTTGCCGGATGCGACCTGCTCATCAGCGTCGATACGGCGATGGTCCATCTGGCTGGCGGTCTCGGCAAGCCGGTCTGGATGCTGTCGCGGTTCGACGGTTGCTGGCGCTGGCTCGAAGAGACCAGCGAGACGCCCTGGTATCCCTCGATGCGGATCTTCCGCCAGCCCACGCCGGGCGACTAGACCGGCATGATCCTGGGCGTCCGCGACAGCCTGGCAGCTCTGGCCGCGGCTCACGCTGGGACATAAACCGCGACCGCCCCGGCAGCGTCCGCCGGGCGCATCATTCCCGCGCCCGGGGCCGAACATGCCTGTCCCCGGGCCGGCGCTTCCTGCCGAGCGCCGGGCCGTGGAGTGCTCAGCTCTCGTGCGAGAGCGTGCGCACGCGCTCCATGTGGTCCACCGCGAGCGCTGCCAGGTCCATCAGCAGGGTGCTCTGCTCGCCGGTCAGGGCCGGGCGCGGCCGGTTGTCGACGATGCACAGCGCCCCGAGCACGTGGCCATCGATCGGGCTGAACATCGGCGCACCTGCATAGAAGCGCAGGCCGTTCGGGCCGGTGACGTGCGGATTGCCGGCGAAGCGGGGATCGCGCGCGGTGTCGCAGATCACCAGCGGCGCCGAGCCGGCGATGGTGTGCGAACAGAGCGCGGTATCACGCGGCGTGCTGAGCAGGTCGATCTCGTAGCGCCCGATCAGTTGCACCTCGCTGGCGCCGACCAGCGAGATGTATGCAGCCGGGCTGCCGAACAGGCCGGCGGCCAGCCGCGCAAGCTGGTCGAGCTTGGCGCCCGCCAGGCCGGCTGCAACCATCGCATATGGCTCCACCGCTTGCAGCCGGAGCGCCTCGTCGACGGCGACCGGGGCCTGGCGCGCTGCCGTCATCCCGCCGAAGCTGACCACGCGGTTGCGTCCCAGCCGCTTCGCCTCGTAGAGGGCACGATCGGCGGAAGCGACCAGCTCGGGGCCGTCGAGGCGCGGATTCTCGTGCGACGGATAGATGGTGGCGCTGCCGACGCTGACGGTGACGACGCCGCCTCCGCGGGGATTGCCTTCGTGGCGCAGGCTCAACGCCTCGATCGCCGATCGCACCCGCTCGGCCACGACGCCGGCGCCGGTCTCCGCGACACCGGGCAGCAGCAGCGCCATCTCCTCGCCGCCATAGCGCACAGCGAGGTCGGCCGGCCGCCTCGCCGTTCCCGCCAGCGACGCCGCCACCGCCTGCAGGCAGCGATCGCCAGCCTGGTGGCCGTAGCGATCGTTGAATTTCTTGAAGACGTCGACATCGAGCAGCAGCAGCGACAGTGGCTGGGCATCGCGCGCGGCGCGCCGGCATTCCCGGGCAAGTACGTCCTCGAACTGGCGCCGATTGGCGAGACCGGTCAGGCCGTCGCTGTTGGCCAGGTGTGCGAGCTCGGCGTTCGCCGCCTCGAGCTGGTGCTCCGCCGCCTTGCGCCTGGAGATGTCGCGGAGTGCCACCACGAAGCCGCCATCCTCGGGCAGGTAGCTGTAGCGCCCTTCCATCCAGACATATTCGCCGTTCTTGTGGCGAACCCGGTAGGTCGCCTCCGTATCGGCGAGGGTCTGCTGCGCCTGCTCGAGAAGCTGCGCGACCCGCGACCAGTCGTCGGGATGCACCAGGGCATGTGGATGCCGCCCGATCAGCTCCTCCGGCTCGAAGCCGAGGCGCACCCGGACCGACGGCGACACGTAGGTGCGCACCTGGTTGTGGTCCAGCCGCACGATCACGTCGCTCGCGTGGTCGGCCAGCATCCGGTAGAGCCGCTCGCTCTGGCGATGGCCCGCCTCGGTGTCGATGCGCCGGCGTGTCTCCCGCCGGTGCAGGATGCCGAAGGCGACCGACGTCGCGCACAGCATCGCCAGCACCAGGCCGATGACCAGGGCGCGGCTGTGCCAGACGGCGAAGATGTCGCTCTCCGCGAGCGCCACGTCGAGCACCAGCGGCAACCCGGCGACGTGGGTGAAGCTGTAGACCCTGCGCACCCCGTCGATCTGCGACGGCGCGGTGAAGGTGCCTGCCGCGCCTTCCTGGAAGCGGCGAAAGTTCGCGCTGTTCGCGATGTTGCGGCCAGCCAGCGACGGATCGTATGGCATGCGCAGCAGGTACGTGCCGTCGTCGCGGAACAGGCTGACCGCGCCGTTCGGACCCAGCCGGGACCGGCCGAACAGGGCCCTGAGGCTGCCGATGCGCAGACTTCCCACCACGACGCCGTCGAAGCTGCCGTCCGGACGGCTGAGCCGCCGGCTGAGCAGGATCGACGGACCCCGGCCGAGCACGCTGCCGGGATCGAAATCGATGCGCAGGCCGGCCGCGGCGTCGCGCCGGACGGCCTGGAAGAAGTCGCTGGCGCCATATGACGCAACCGTGGCGACCACGTCGCGAGCGGCATCGCGCACCACCTGTCCGTTGCGATCAAGCACCAGGATGGTGCCGAACGTCTGCGCGGTGGCCGAGCGGTCGAACAGCATGAGCCGTTGCACATGCGGCGGCAGCCGGTCGAGGCTGGGCTCGTGCAATCCGGCCGCCACTTCCTGCAACGACAGGTCATAGTCGCCGATGGTGCGCGCGATATCGGCGGCCATCGCGGCATTCAGGTTGGCCGCCCCGGTGACGGCCTGGTTCCAGGTGTCCCGGCGCAGTTGCACCAGCATGACGACGGAGACGAAGGTGAAGCCGGCGATCAGCAACGCGATGGCAGCCACCGGTCCGCGCGAGCCTTCCGCGCGGAGCCTGCGGCCGCCAGGGTGTCCAGGCATCGTGTCTGTCGTCATGTCGAGGCTTCCGCACGGCCGTTTACAACGTTTGTCAGACCTAAATAACGATTTGTTTACGAGCAAGACAATTCGTTTTCCGTAACAATCCGGCCTGTGCGGGGTGACGGGCAACCGCCTGCGCACCTCGCCGTTACCGGATCGCGTCGGTTGCTGCTGGCGCGCCGCCAGGAGACAACGGTGCAACGAACATCCATCCGGACGGCCTGGCTTCTCGCCGCCACCGCTGTCGCGACAGGCCTGCTCGTCGGGGTGGCCGGCGGGCCGGCGGGCGCTCTGCCGCCGAGACTTCCGCCGCTGCAGCAGCCGGCCACGGCCGAGCATCATCCCGGCAAGGTCATCTTCGAACAGCTGGTGACGCCCGACCTGCAGGCGGCCGAGCGCTTCTACGGCGGGCTGTTCGGCTGGAGCTTCAGGGCGTTGCCCGGCGGGTCGGTGCCGTACGCGACCGCCTGGCTCGGCGATCGCCACGTTGCCAGCCTCTACCAGCGTGATCTGCCGCCCGGGGCGAAGATGCAGTCGGCGTGGCTGACCTTCTTCTCGGCGCGCGATGTCTCCGCGACCAGCGCCACCGCCACCTCGCACGGCGCAAGGCTGCTGTTCGGGCCGCGTGACATTCCCGATCTCGGCCAGGAAGCGGTGCTCCGGGATCCGCAGGGCGCGGTGTTCGCACTGCTGGCCTCCGGCAGCGGCGACCCGCCGGATACCGCCGCCGGACCGGGCGATTGGATCTGGAGTTCGCTGATCACCACCGATCCGGACGACGCCGCCGCCTTCTACCAGACCCTGCTCGGCTGCGACGTCTACGACACCACCACGGCAGCCGATGCCCATCATCTCGTGCTGGCCTCGGATGGCTATGCCCGGGCGAGCGTGAACCCGGTCCCGGCCAGCCGCCCGGACGCACACCCGCGCTGGCTCGACTACCTCCGGGTCGCAGATGTCGACGCCACCGCGAAACAGGCGGTAGCACTCGGCGGACGCGTCCTGGTGGCGCCGAAGCTCGACCACGGCGGCAGCCGGATCGCCGTCGTCGCGGATCCGCTCGGCGCCGCATTCGGGCTGATGCAATGGTCCGACGACGCTGCCCAGGGAGACGCGAAATGAGCGCCCGGTCCGTGCGCCCGCTGGCGTTCCTCGTCCTCGGCTGCGTCGGCATCCTGGTTGCCGGCTGTGTCGGTCCTGGCGGCCCCGGCTACGATTACGGCGGCGGCTACTACGAGGGCTATGGCGGCAGCTATGGCGGCTGGGGACCCGGCTACGACGTCGGCCCGTTCGGGGGCGGCTACTACCGCGGGGGTGGTGGACACCCTTGGCATGGTCCACGTGGCGGCGGCCGTATTCCGTCCATCCCGGGTGGACGCGGCGGCTTCGGCGGACATCCGGGCGGCGGCCATTTCGGCGGTGGCGGCGGTGGCCGCGGCGGCGGTGGTGGTGGCCACGGCGGCGGTGGACACGGTGGTGGTGGTGGACACGGGCGTTGAACTCCCGGCCATCCGACAACTGGTCCTAGTCGAGGTCGAGCCGGCCCAGGGTGTCGGCGATCCGTTTGCGCGCGGTGTCCGGCAGCGGCCGGATCGGCAATGGGGGCTGTGACCGGCACAGGCCGAGATGGTTCGCGCAGGCATACATCACGCGCAGGCTGCTGAATTCGGTGAACAGATCCCACAGCGGCTGCATGCGGCCCTCGGCTTCGGCCGAACGTGCCGCGTCGCCTTGCGCCACCGCCTCGACGATTGCCACGCATGAGCGCGGGAACAACCCGCCCGCCACGCTATACCAAGCATCACCGCCAGCCCGGAGCGCGGCCGTCGCCTGCCAGTCCACCGAATAGCCGACCGAGAAGCCGGACGGCGCGGCAGCGCGCAACGCGTGCAGGTTCCCGGCGACCAGCCGAGGCAAGGGCGCCGGGGTCTTGATCGCGACGATGCCGGGCGCCCGGCTCAGCCGTCCGACGAGCCCCGCCTCGAAGCTGAACCGCGTCGTTCCCGGATTGTCGTAGATGCAGAGCGGCAGCCGCACCGCCTCGGCGACGGCGACGAAGTGCGCGGCCACCTCTTCGGCAGTGAGCGGCGTGTAGGAGACCGGCGCCAGCAATACGCCTGCCGCACCGCAGCCACGCGCATCCTCGCCCAGCCGGATTGCCTCGTCGGTGCGCAACGCGCCGATGCCGACCAGCAGCGGCACCCGTCCCGCCACCTCGTCCACCGCCGCCTCGATCGCCCGGCGCCGCTCGGTGCGGTCGAGGTAGGCGTAGATGCCGGTGCTGCCAAGCAGTCCGATGGACGGCACGCCGGCCTCGACAAGCCGGCGCAGCAGGCGCCGGAGCGCATCGGTATCGACCCGCCCGGCCTCGTCCGCCGGCGTGATCGGGAACGCGACCAGGCCGCGGAACAGGTTCATGCCGGCACCTGCAGCGCCGCCTGGATCTCCCGGCTGCGCCCACCCTGCTCCATGTACTCCCGGACATGCGGCCGACGCTCGAGCTGCAGCCGGTGCAGCGCATGCGTCGCCGCCACCAGGCTGCCCGAGCGCTCCAGCATGGCGTCGCCCAGCTCGATCAGCCGCAGGTTGGGCCACGCCTTCTCGCGAATGGAATGCACCAGCTGCACGATCTGCGCCGCCGGAGCGTCGGGCATCGCCTGCGCCAGGATCAGCACCAGCGCCGCCGTCGAGCGCGAAATGCCGGCATGGCAGTGGACGAGCAGGCTGGCCGCTCCCTGCGGCTCGTCGTGCAGCGTCCTGCCGAACGCCAGGATGGCCTCGACATGCTCGGGCCCGGGACGCTGCTCGCCGTCACGGTCCTCGATGATGTCGTGGAAGCGCAGTTCCAGCCGGACATGCTCGCCGTAGAGGCCGAACGCCTCCGGCACCGGATGCCCTGGATCGAGGATCGACAGCACGTGCGACACGGCGCGGCCGTTGCCCGGCGCCGCTGCGTCGCAGAGTTCCTCGATACCGCAGACGGTGATGGCGAACGGCGATGATGGGCGGTCAAGGTCGGGCATGACGCACAGGCTAATCGCCCGGTGCTTCCATGGCGAGGCTGTCAGGCGCGACCGGGCAGCACCTCGGGATTGACCACCCGCACGGGCTGGCCGTCCATGAAAGCCTGCGCGTTCTCCACGCTCTGCGGATAGAAGTCGGCCCAGGTCTCGGCGACCCCGTAGCCGAGATGCGGGACCAGAACGCAGTTGCCCGCATGCCGCAGCGGATGATCGGCCGGCAGCGGCTCGCGGTCGAACACGTCGAGCGCGGCGACGATCCGGCCACCCTGCACCGCGTCGATCAGAGCCGCCTCGTCGACCAGCGGCCCGCGGGAGGTGTTGATCAGGATCGCGCCCGGCTTCATGCGCGCCAGTTCGGCCGCCCCAAGGGTAGCCCGGCTGCGCTCCGAGAGCACCAGGTGCAGGCTGACGGCGTCCGATCGCTGCAGCAGCGCGTCGAGCGGCACCCGTGTCGCCCCGGCGGCGGTGGCGGCCTCGTCGGTGAGGTTCCGGCTCCAGGCCACCACCTCCATGTCGAGCGCACGCCCATACTGCGCCATGCGGGCGCCGAGCCGTCCGAGGCCGATCAGCCCCAGCGTCCGTCCGGCGAGCCCGATGCCGACCGGCAGTCCCTGCTGGAACCGGCCGGCTCGCATGTTGGCGTCTGCTGCCGGGATGGCACGCGCCGCCGCCAGCAGCAGGCCGAGTGCCAGTTCCGCCGTGGCGTATCCGCCCTGTCCGGAGGAAGCCGTGTTGCAGACGACGATGCCATGCGCCGTGCAGGCGGCGACATCGAGCGAGGGATTCTTCGCTCCGGTGATGCCCAGCATGCGCAGCCGGGGCAGTCGCTCGATCAGCGAGCCCGGCAACGGCGTCCGCTCGCGCATCGACAGCACGATCTCGAAGCCGGCCAGCGCCGCGGCCGCCGCATCCTCGTCCGCGAACGCCTCCTCGAAGAAGCGCAGCCCGGCCCTGGCGGCGAGCCCGGACCAGTCTGCACTTTCCCGCGCGACCCCCTGCCAGTCATCGAGGATCGCGATCTGCATGGCGGTGTTCCCTGTATCCGGAGCGTCAGGGCTTGCGGGCGGCGATGACCTCGATCTCGATCAGCATGCCGGGACCGGCAAGCCCCGCTACCTGGAACGCTGCCCGCGTCGGCAGGTTCGGCTGCGCGGCAGTTCCGAACGCCTCCTTGTAGGCCTTCATCATGCCGGGGAAATCCATCTTGCCGGTCTTCGGATCGGGGGCGATGAAGACGTGCATCGCCACCACGTCGCCAAGTCCGAGATGCATCGCGGCCAGCTCTGCGCCGAGCCGCTTGATCTCGCTGCGCGCCTGGCTCTCGGTGTCGGTGGCATGGTCGGCCGGGTCCGGGCCGACGCCGGAGAGGTAGATCGTGGAGTATCCCGCCGGCACCTCCACCGCGGCCGAGATCGGGAAGTTCGGCACCGGATGGCGAACGATGCCGTCTGCCAGCGCCGGGACGGCGAGGCCGCAGCCGAGCAGCAGCGCACAGGTGCCCTGGGGAAGACCGGCCTGGAACAATCGCGTCACTCTCTCAGTTCTCCATGGTCGGCGCCGGCCCGCGCAAGGCGGCGATGTCGGCGGATTTGACTGGGTCCTTGTAGTCGTTGCCGAAATGCGTGCGCACGTAGGTGATCACCGCGGCGACCTGCGCATCGGACAGCATGCCGTTGAACCAGGGCATGCCGCCGAGGCCGTTCAGCACGACGTAGGTCGGGTAGCCTGCGCTCTCGAGCTTTGCGTTGTGCGCCAGCGCCGGGATGCGGGCCGCGCCGACGCCACCCTGGCCATTCGCCATGTGGCAGCCCTGGCAGACATGCTGGTAGACCTGCTGGCCGGAATCCGCCTTGATGGCCGGGCCGCCGCCGGCGCTGCTGGCGGCGTCGGCGTGCGCCGGCCCGGTCGAGCAAAGCGACGCCGACGCCGCGAAGACGGCGGTGGCAAGTGCGAGGCGGCGCATCATGCGGCCCTCACGGCGCGCTGGTGCAGCTGGGTGATCGCCGCCAGCGAGGACAGCAGCGCGCCCTCCTGCCAGCAGCCGACATAGGAGGCGTGCTCGCCGGCCAGCACCAGGCGGTTGTCCATCTCGGTCAGGTCCCTGTAGTGCTTGCGACGGCTCTCCTCGCTCCAGGTGGCGCAGCAGCCGAGCGTCCAGGGCATCCGGCTCCATGCCACCCCGACGCCGGTCCTGAATTCCTTCGGATACTGGTGGTGCAGCGCAGCCCCCTGCTGCAGCGCGGCCTGCACGCGCTGTTCCGGCGTCTTGCCGGCGAAGTCGTAGGCGGCCGCCCCGAACATGTAGGCGCCAAGCAGCACCGCCGGACCGTCCGAGAAGTAGCCGTGGCTCGGATAGGAGATCTGGCTCATCGGCTGGTCGGTGAAGCTGATGCCGCCGTAGATCTGCTCATCCTCCTCCCAGAACCGCCGGTTGAATTCCAGCCCGACCTTGACCGAGCTCGCATACGGCACCGCCTGGATCGCCTGCCGCAGCGGCGCCCTCGCCTGCACGTCGATCTGGCTCAGCACCGAGAGCGGAATGGTGCAGACGCAGTAGTCGGCCTTCGCCTGGCCGACCGCACCGCCATGGTTGTTGTCGTCGTAGGTGACGGTGACGCCGCGCTCGTCCTGCTCGATGCGGGTGACCTTGACGTTGTGGGTCACCAGGCCCTCGACCTGCCGGGCAAAGGCCTTGCCGATCATGTCCATGCCACCGACCGGCTGGAACATCGTGGTCTGCATCTCGTAGTTCATGTTGAAGGCGAGCCATTGCCACAGGCCGGACTTCATCACCTCGGCACGCGGCAGCGGCTGCGAAGGGACTGGCGCGCCATCCGGCCCGCCGCCCTGCGCCTTCGCCCAGCCACGCCGCAGCGAGACCTTGTCGCTCTTCCTGTAGGCATAGTCGACGTCGAGCAGGCCCCAGCCACGCATGGCGGCGAGCAGGTCGTGCCGTTCGTCGGCGCTGACCACGTCATCGAGATGGTTCTGGTTGATCGCCTTGGCCAGCAGCTCGGCGGTCTGGCCGTTGAAGTCCGTCATGATGTCGCGGTAGCGCTGCGGCGTGCCGCCGAAGCTCGCGCTGTTGTGCAGCAGCGCGTTGTGGTTGACCTCGATGAACGGCTCCAGCGCCACCCCGAAGGCACGGCAGTAGTGCAGGATCGCCTGGTGATGGTACGGGATGCGCCACGGCCCCGGATTGATGTAGTTGCCAGGCGCGAACCCGACCTTCTGGGTGGCGCCACCCAGTTCGGTCAGGCTGTCTCCGCCACGCAGCGAGAAGTTCCGGCCGCCGGAGCGGTTCTGGTACTCCAGGATGCGCACGCCGTAGCCGGCGCGCTTGAGCTCGTAGGCCGCCAGCATGCCGGCGAGCCCGGCGCCGAGCACCACGACGGTCGTCCCCTGCTTGGCGCCGCTGAGCGCGGGCGGGCTCCTGAAATCGGTGCCGGCGGCATGGCCCATGCGCGTCATCGCCTGGTACATCGCGGCGCTGCCGGCGGTGACGCCGATCCGGGTCAGCAGCTGTCGCCGGGTCGGGGGAAGCTTCATCTGCGTCGCGCTCAAGCATTCTGCTCCAGATCAGTGCAATCCACTAGTCAAGAATGAGGCAAATGGCGTATTCATAGGCATATCTTACGAAGATGCCGTAAAACCTGCCTGCCTTCAACTTGATGCATGCCTGACATGATTGCGGGCCGGTGATCAACGACTGATTTCTAGGCATCTTCATCATGACGGCACGATGAATGCTGCACGATCAGGCACCATGGTGATCATGCGGGATTGCAAGCCTGTTGCAATTACGATTTCGCCACGGCGCCGGGAACGACTATGGTCGCGTGCAACGCGTCGCGCGCCGCGATGCAACGAGCGATCGAGGACTGATGGACCACGCCTTTCCGACCACCGACGCGCTCCCGGACGGCGACGTGCAGACGGATCCCCAAGCCGGGCCGACATCGCCCGGGAGCGCGGGACCCGGGAGCGCGCAACCGGCCGGGCGCACCGCCCCGGCGGCTCGCGGCGTCGAGGAAAGCGGCCGCGACCTGCGTCGTGTGCGCTGCCATCCCGACCACTGGTACCCGGTGGCGTGGTCGCGCGAACTCAAGCCCGGCGGAGTGCTTGCGGTGCGCTATGCCGGCGAGCCGATCGTACTGGTGCGCCCGAAAGAAGGCCCGGTCTACGCGCTGGAGGATCGCTGCGCGCATCGCCAGGTGCCGCTGAGCAAGGGCACGGTGGAAGGCCAGTCGGTGCGATGCTGCTACCATGGCTGGGCCTATGGCCGATCGGGCGCCTGCGTGGACGTGCCCTACATCGGCAAGGACAAGCTGCCGAACGGCGTACGCTCCTATCCGTGCCAGGAAGTCGGCGGGCTGATCATGGTGTTCCCGGGCAAGGCGTCGCTGGCCGCCGGCACGCCGGTCCCGGCCTTCGGCTCCTCCGCCGACCCGGCCTACAAGACACGCCGCTTCGGCCGGGTGGTCGGCTGCCACTACAGCTTCATGCACGAGAACCTGATGGACATGAACCACCAGTTCATGCACGCCAAGCAGATGGGTCAGATGCGCCCGCGCTTCCTGGGCCAGGACCGCGGCGAGGACTGGATCGAGGCGCGCTACAGCTTCGCGCGCACCGGCGGCAAGCAGCCGCTCGGCGAGGCGCTGATCTTCGGGGAGCGCCGCGGCACCGAAACGAAGCATGCCGACCGCGACGTCATGACCATACGCACCGAATATCCGTACCAGACGCTGCGCATCCGCACCAAGGACGAGGCGCCTGTGATGGATCTTTGGATCGCCTATACGCCGCAGGACGAGGAGCAGCGCAGCAACCGCACCTTCGGGCTGCTGTCGGTGAGGAAGCCGAAGATCCCCGGCATCCTGCAGGCGGCCTGGCCGCTGCTGGTGATGTTCACCGAGCGGATCTTCCAGGAGGACCGCGACATCGTCGAGATGGAGCAGGCAGCGCACGACGCTCAGGGCTGCGATCGCAACCAGGAGGTGTTCCCGGTGATACGCAACCTGCGCGGCCTGCTGGCGGCACGCGGCATCGTTGCGGATGACATCGCGTCCGATGCGACGCCGTGCCCGGTTGCCAGGCAGGTCGCCGGGGCTGCGTGATCGAGGGCCGCGTGATCGAAACGGCGCCACCTCCGGCGCGGCCCGTGCCGCGTGCGGCGACGGCGCCGATCGTCACCACGCGCTTCATCCTGCGCTCGCCGTGTCCGCAGGATGCCGAGGCGATCCACCGGCTGGTCAATGACTGGGGCGTGGTGCGCATGCTGCCGCGCCTGCCGTTCCCGTACCCGCGCCGCCTGACCGACGACTGGATCGCCTCCACCGCCGAACAGGCGACAGCCGGCACCGCCCACCACTACGCCATCATCCGCTCGGAGCCAGGTCCCGAAACCCGGGTCCAGGAGCAGCCGGATCCGGAGGGGCAGCCGGGCGAGTTGCTCGGCTGCATCGGGCTGCGCCTCGACGGCACCACACGCAGCGGCAATCTCGGCTACTGGATCGGCCGGCGGTACTGGGGCGACGGCGTCGCCACCGAGGCTGCCGGGCGCATCGCGCGGTGGGCGCTCGCCAACCTCGACATCGACCGGCTGGTGGCGCAGGTGGCGACCGACAATCCCGGCTCCGCGGCGGTGCTCCGCCGCATCGGTTTCCGCGAGACCGGAACCGGTCAGCAGGAGTTCCTCGCCCGCGGCGGCAGCCACCCGGTGCTGCAGTTCGAGGCGACCCACGCCGACCTCATCGCCGATCCCGGCCTGCAGGCCCGGCCGCGTCCGGTCCGCGAGGGAAAGCCGGCACCGGCGGCGCAATCCACCGCCCCGCGGCTGATGCTGGTCGCGGCCTGTGCGCTGATCGACGGCGACGGACGCATCCTGCTGGCACGCCGCCCCGAGGGGCGCTCGATGGCCGGGCTATGGGAGTTCCCGGGCGGCAAGATCGAAGCCGGCGAGACCCCGGAGCAGGCGCTGATCCGCGAACTGCAGGAGGAACTCGGGATCGACGTGTCGCGGACCTGCCTGGCGCCCTTCACCTTCGCCTCGCACACCATTGCCGCCACCGCGACCGCCGCCGCCGTGCACCTGCTGATGCCGCTCTATCTCTGCCGGCGCTGGACCGGCATTCCGCAGCCACGCGAGGGCCAGGGCCTGGCCTGGGTGCGACCGGACAAGCTTGGCGACTACCCGATGCCGGAGGCCGACAAGCCGCTGGTGCCGATGCTCAGGGACCTCCTGTAGGCCCTACCGGCAGGCGAGCCGGAAGGCCTCGTCGATGCATGAGCCGCTCGCCCGGCACCCGCCCCCCCCCCCGCCGCCGGACCGACGAAGGCTACGGCTGCCGATCGAGGCCGAGCGCCATCTGCGGCGTCGCGACCTCGCCGGACATGCTTGCTTCGGGCATGCCTGCGCGACGGGCGAGCTCGGTGCGGGCGGTGAACGCCATGTCGGCATTGCCGTCGCCGGCGGCGATGCGCTCGAGCACCTCGTGGTCGAGGTCGCGCCAGTTCCGGTAGCGATACGGACCATAGGGGACGCGCGCCAGCAGGGCGGGCTCCGCCGACCAGGCCAGCAGCTGCTCCACCGTCGCCACCGCCAGCATGTCGCGCAGATGGTGCGCCGTGACATAGGCGTCCGGGCCGGCCCGGTGCGCAGGCAGCCCGAGCGCGCGATCCAGACCCTCCGGACGCCGCCAGTAGCGCAGGCCCTGGTTGGAGTGGCCCGGCGCCTGCGGCCAGATACGCAGCGCGCACTTGTAGGTGCAGATCCAGCGCGCGTTGCCGGAGACCGCCGGCACGCACCAGCGCTGCTCGAATGCCGAGCGGTGCGCCGCCAGCGCGATCGGCCTCGGCTCCGAGGTGCCGCCGCCGCGCAGGACGCCGGGTGCCACCTGTAGCCAGGGCGGTGCACCGGCCACATCCTCGTCGATCAGGTGGTGGATCGCCGAGGTGGCTGGCGAGATCGGATTGCCCGGCCGCACCAGCAGCGCCTGCGGATCGCCCTGCAGGCGCCAGCCGGACTTCGTCTCGACAAGGTCCTGCCAGCCGATCTCCACCACCCCGCCGTCGGTGAAGCTGTTGCCGGTGGTCTCCAGGTCGATGACCCGGAGCAGCCGTCCGTCGGGAGCAAGGTCGGGGGTATGGATCGCCGTCATCGGGCCCATGTAGGCATGCATCCACCCTTTATCGAGCGAACCGCATGAACCCCACCGCCTGCATCCTGGTGATCGGCAACGAGATCCTGTCCGGCCGCACCCAGGACGCCAACGTCCAGTTCCTCGCCCGCCGCCTCGGACAGCTCGGCATAAGCCTGCGCGAGGTGCGGGTGATCCCGGACGTCAGCGAGACCATCGTGGGAACCATCGTCGAGCTGCGCGCCCGGTACGACCACCTGCTGACCACCGGCGGCATCGGCCCGACCCATGACGACATCACCAGCGCCTGCGTCGCCGAGGCATTCGGGGTGCCGTGGGAAATCCATCCGGACTCGTTCGCGAAGCTCGAGGCCTACATGGCGCCGGGCAGCTTCAATGCGGCCCGCCAGCGCATGGCGATGCTGCCACGCGGTGCCACGCCGATCGACAACCCGGTCTCGGTGGCGCCGGGCTACAGCATCGGCAACGTGCATGTGATGGCCGGGGTGCCGCGCATCATGCGGGCGATGTTCGAGAACCTGGCACCGTCGCTGGCCGGTGGCCGTCCGGTGGTGTCGCTGGCCTGGCACGCGGACGGCATGCTGGAGGGCGCCATCGCCGAGGGCCTGGAAGCGATCCAGCGCCGCATGCCGGCGGTCGAGATCGGCAGCTACCCGTACGAGCGCCCGGATCGTCGCGGCGTCAGCCTGGTCAGCAAGGGCATCGACGCGGACGCCGTTGCCGAGGCAGGCGTTGCGGTCCGGGCGCTGATCGCGGAGCTTGGCTACACCCCGGTCCAAGGCGAGCCGCCATCGGCGCAGCCAGGCGCCGCGGCAGGCACCGCCGGCTCTTAAGGGTCGGTTAGGGAAGGCCCACCTACAACTTTGCGGAGAAGACACACGCGACGCCCGGGGCGCCCGCCTCAGGCCGGCTGAACAGGACAATGTCCATGTGGGCGACTGCCGGTCACGGGCGCTTCTCGATCGGCAGGAAGATCGCCGCGGCGGTCGCGATCCTGCTGCTGGCATTGATCGCGCTTGACCACGTTCGTGGCCGAGGTGCGGGCGGCCTGAGCAGGCGCCTCAGACAGCCGGTTCGCGGCTCATCGCAAGGTATTTCTCGCGTCTCTGCGCGCGCAGGGCAGCCGGATCCAGCGCCAGCAGGCCAGGCAGCGCCGTGGCGATGGCGCGCCCCACCGCCTGGATGGTGACCACGGGATCGCGATGCGCGCCGCCGACGGGCTCGGGGATGATCTCGTCGATCAGCCGGAAATTCCTGAGGTCGGTCGCCGTCAGCTTCATCGCCTCGGCGGCGGCGGCGGCCTGGGTGGTGTCACGCCACAGGATCGAGGCGCAGCCTTCCGGCGAGATCACCGAATAGATCGAATGCTCCAGCATGAACACGCGGTCGCCGGCGCCGAGCGCGATGGCGCCGCCGGAGCCGCCCTCGCCGATCACCGTCACCAGGATCGGCACCGGCGCGCTGAGGAAGGCGTCGGTCGAGCGCGCGATCGCCTCGGCCTGGCCGCGTGCCTCCGCCTCGATGCCGGGAAACGCGCCGGCGGTATCGACGAAGGACAGGATCGGAAGTGCGAAGCGGCTGGCCAGCTCCACCAGGCGTCGCACCTTGCGGTAGCCCTCGGGCCGCGCCATGCCGAAGTTATGCTTCAGCCTGGTGTCGAGATCGTCGCCGCGCTCGGTGCCGACCACCACGACCGGGCGATTCTCGAAGCGTCCGAGGCCACCGACGACCGCATTGTCCTCGGCGAAGCTGCGGTCGCCGGCGAGCGGCGTGTATTCGGTGACCAGGGTGCGGATGTAGTCGAGCGTGTGCGGCCGCTGCGCGTGGCGCGCGACCTGGACCTTCTGCCAGGGCGTCAGCTTGGCGTAGGTGGCGCGCAGCTGGCGGTCTGCCTTTTCGGTCAGCCGCGCCACCTCCTCGGAGATGTTGATGCCGTCGGTCTCCGACATCCTGCGAAGCTCGTCGATCTTGTCCTCGAGCTCGGCGACCGGTTTTTCGAAATCAAGGAACTGGCGCATGCGGGTGCCTCTAGCACAGTTCCCGGTTGTGCCAATCCCCTGCCCGGACGCGCATCCCGGCACCGATCCTGCGCGTCTGCCGCGGCTGCGTGAGCAGACGGATCAACCCTGCGAACCGCTTGCGTCAGCCCGCTCCGCCATCCGCAAGCGGGTGGTGGGCCTCGACGAGTCGGGCCAGACGCTCCGCCTGCACATGGGTGTAGATCTGCGTGGTGGCGATGTCGGCGTGACCGAGCAGGGTCTGCAAGGCGCGCAGGTCGGCGCCGTGCGCCAGCATGTGGCTGGCGAAGGAGTGCCGCAGCACGTGCGGCGACAGCCGCGCCGCGGGAATGCCGGCGCACCGGCCAGCCTCAGCCAGGATCAGGTCGAAACCCTGGCGGCTCAATGGCCGGCGTGGATCGCGACCGGCGAACAGCCACGGCGAGGCCGGCGCGGCGCGGTCCCGCAGCATGGCGTCGGCCGCCTCGCGCGCTTCGTCCGATAGCGGCACCACACGCTCGCGGCCGCCCTTGCCACGCACCAGCAGCATCGGCGCGGTGCCGGAAAGCGCCTCGCGCCGCAGCGCCAGCAACTCGGAGATGCGCAGTCCGGTGGCGTACAGGATCTCGATCGCCGCCCGCGCCACCGCCTGGCGCTGCGGCGCCATCGGGCCCCCCTCGGCGCAGGCGGCCAGCAGCGCATCGACCTCGGCTTCCGACAGGTGGCGCGGCAGCGCCGGAGCCTGGCGCGGCGCATCCAGCAGCAGGCAGGGATCGTCGGTCCGCACGCCCTCGCGCAGGAGGTGCAGGAAGAACTGGCGCAGGCAGGACAACCGGCGGCAGGCGGTGCGCGCGGACAGCCCGCGACGCCCCAGCCCGGCCATGTAGTCACGCACCGTTGCAGTGCAGGCCGCGGCCGGCCGCTCGCCGGCAGCCTGCGCATGCGTGGCGAAATCGGCCAGATCGGCGCCGTAGGCCTTCAGCGTGTTGGCACTGGCGCCGCGCTCGGCCACCAGCATCTCGAGGAAGCCCTCCAGGTGGCGGTCCACGCCGGGCTCTTCCTGCAGAAGACGGCCGCGCCTGCTCAGCTGCCGCCGAAGCGGTCGTTCGGCAGCAGGACGTGCATCTGCTGGACCTGCGGCCTTGGCGGCTTGGCACCGAGATAGATGAACCCGCCGGCCAGCGCGACCACGCCGAGCACCAGCACGGCGAGGAAGAACTTGATCATCTGCAACGCCCTCGATCCTGCCGTCCGGTCGCCGTGCGGCCAGCCGGCCAGCGCGACCGGATGCGCAGCCCGCGGGCTCATGACGACGTCGCAGCGTCTATGCTAGCTTCACGACGATGTCACGCGACACGGCAGCCGCCAACATCCCGCTCGAGGCCAGCCTGGACGAACCGCTCGCGGTGCGGCGGGCTGTCACGGATGCGGCCGCCCTGGCCGCCACCATGCGGGCCGCCACGACGCGGGCCGCTCTGGCCGGCCGCTCGGTAGTGCTGGTCGGCCTGATGGGGGCCGGCAAGACCACGATCGGAAAGCGGCTGGCGACGAAGCTGCAGCTGCCGTTCCACGACGCCGACGCCGAGATCGAGCGCGCCGCCGGCTGCAGCATCGCCGAGATGTTCGAGCGCTGGGGCGAGACGGCGTTCCGTGCCGGCGAACGTCGCGTCATACGCCGCCTGCTGGAAGGCGGTCCGATGGTGCTGGCGACCGGCGGCGGTGCCTACATGGACCCGCTTACACGGGCCCTGATACGCACACGCGCCGTCAGTGTCTGGCTGCGCTGCCCGCTCGAGGTGCTGGCGCAGCGAGTCGCGGGCCGGCATCATCGCCCGCTGCTGGCCGGCCGCGATGCGCGGGAGGTCCTGCGGGAGCTGATGGCGATCCGGCATCCAACCTATGAGAAGGCCGACCTGGTGATCGACTGCGACAACGACACCTCGGAGGAGACCACCCGCGCAGTGCTCGGCGCCCTGGCTGCGCGTGCCGCCGCATCGCACGAGGCATCGTCCGAGCCGCCGGTGCCGGTGCATGTGCCGCTGCGCGCGCATCCCTACGACATCCTGGTCGGGCGTGGCGTGCTCGCGCAGGCGGGAGCCCTGTTGGCGCCGCTGCTGCCGCAGCGTCGGGGCATGATCGTGACCGACGAGACGGTCGCCGCGCTGCACCTGCCGACGCTGCAGGCAGCCCTCGCAGCCGCCGGCATCGAGTGCGGCACGGTGGTGGTGCCGCCGGGGGAAGCGACCAAGTCGCTGCGCGGCTTCGGCACGGTGACCGACGCGCTGCTGGCGGCCGGTGTCGAACGGCGTTGCAGCGTGATCGCGCTCGGCGGCGGGGTGGTCGGCGATCTCGCCGGCTTCGCGGCGGCCTCGGTACTGCGTGGCCTGCCCTTCGTGCAGATCCCGACCACGCTGCTGTCCCAGGTCGACAGCTCGGTGGGCGGCAAGACCGGCATCAACACCGTGCACGGCAAGAACCTGCTCGGCGCCTTCCACCAGCCGATCGCCGTGCTGGTCGATACCGCGGTGCTCGACACGCTGCCGCCGCGCGAGCTGCGGGCCGGCTATGCCGAGATCATCAAGGCCGGATTGATCGGCGACGCCGCGCTGTTCGAGTGGTGCCTGCACAACGGTGCCGCCATCGTCGGCGCGGATACGGCAGCCGGCATGCAAACCACCGCAGCGCTGCAAGCCGAGGCGATCCGCCGGGCCTGCCGCTTCAAGGCGGACGTGGTGGCCGACGACGAGCGCGAGACGGCGTCGAACGGCGGCCGCGCCCTGCTCAACCTGGGTCATACCTTCGCGCACGCGCTCGAAGCCGAGTTGCTGTTCGACGGCAGGCTGCTGCATGGCGAGGCGGTCGCGATCGGCCTCGGCCTTGCCCTGCGCCTCTCCGCGGAACTCGGCCATTGCAGTCCAGCGCTAGCCGGTCAGGTCGTCCAGCACCTGGAGCAGCTCGGCATGCATGCCCGCATCTCGACGCTGTCGGTCTCGCTCGGGACCGCCCTCTCGGCGGCGCGCCTGGCCGCGCACATGCAGCGCGACAAGAAGTTGCGTGACGGACGCATCGGCTTCGTGTTGCTCCGGCAGGTCGCCGACGCCTTTACCTCTCACGATGTTGACGCCGAAACGGTGCAGCGATTGCTGGTCGACGAAGGTTGCATCACGTAATCCGGAGCTTCGGCTTCATGATATCCTGTCACAAGAATGCAACAGCGGTGGCTGTCGAAGCCAACTGTCCGCATTTCGTCGCGGTGCACAAATTCGACGTTTGTCAGTCCAGCGCTGAGGCCTTCCGAATTACGTGACGGTACCGGAATTGATTGTGCTTTTGATGCCACGGTCGCTGCGGTAATGGCCCTCTAACGTTCAGACAGGCTCCGCAGCAGCAACCAGAGGTTCTATATCGGGCTTAGGCATCCCACTGAGGCTGCGCCGCCTATGGTTGGTGGCTGCCGCACGGGTGATTAAGAGGACGGAACAATGCGTCTGCGCACGGCGTTACTTGCAACTACACTCCTGGCGGCCGCTCCGGTTGCCGCGATGGCGCAGCCCGTCGCTGGGCCCTATGTCAGCCTCGGCGCTGGCTACAACCTTCAGCAGACCCGGGGCGTGCACTACTCGCCCACCACCGAGGCGGACGGCACCGAAGGACTGGGCGGCAGCAAGTCCAGCATCCGCTTCGGCGACGGCTTCACCGGTGACGGCGCGGTCGGCTTTGGCTTCGGAAACGGGCTGCGGACCGAAATCCAGGGCGCCTACCTTTACAACAACGTCAACCACCGTGGCGGCACGCCGGTCGCCGGCGACACCAGCGGCCGCGACGAGAAGTACGGCGCGTTCGTGAACGTGCTGTATGACCTCGACCTCGCGCAGTTCGGCCTCGCCCTGCCCGTGACCCCGTATGTCGGCATCGGCGCCGGCTATCTCTGGGAGCACCAGGGTCCGCTCAGCACCACCTACGTCGTGAGCAGCGAGGACCGCACCGGCGGGACCCAGGGCAGCTTCGCCTACCAGGGCATCATCGGCGCCGCCTACAACATCGAAGCCGTCCCCGGCCTCGCGGTGACCGGCGAGTACCGCTTCGTCGGCACCACCCCGCAGACCACCGGCAGCGCGTTCTCCTCGACCGCGTACAACCCGACCGGGATCCACAAGGGCAACGCCGACTTCAACGACAGCTTCAACCACGAATTCCTGGTTGGCCTGCGTTATGCCTTCGACACCGCCCCGCCGCCGCCGCCGCCCGCTCCGGTCGCCCCGGCTCCGGCGCCCGCACCGGCCCGCACCTACCTGGTGTTCTTCGACTGGGACAAGTCGGCCCTCACCGGCCGGGCCCGCGAGATCATCGCCGAGGCGGCGCAGGCTTCGACCCGCGTGCAGACCACCCGCATCGAGGTCAACGGCTACACCGACAACTCGTCGATCCACGGCGGCGAGCGCGGCGCTCGTTACAACGAGGGCCTTTCGATCCGTCGCGCCGACAGCGTGAAGGCAGAACTGGTTCGTGACGGCGTGCCGGCAACCGCGATCGACATCCACGGCTATGGCGAGAGCCACCCGCTGGTGCCGACCGGCCCGAACACCCGCGAGCCGCAGAACCGTCGCGTCGAGATCATCCTGCACTGATCTCGTTCGAACACACGCGACACGTTACGGAAGGGGCACCGAGAGGTGCCCCTTTTCGTTACTGGAAGTTAACGGCTTCCGTGTTCTACATTGCTATCCCGGCGCACCCGCGCGGAGGCCCACAGCCGCATGATTGACCAAGATGTCATCTCCGAAACCATGACGGCCGACCCTCGCGACAGCCGTGTGATGGGTGTCCTCGACAGCGTGCTGGACCGGCTGCCGCAGACCGGTCCGCTGGCGCTGACCCCGGCCCGCCGCACCCTGATCATGCAGTTCATGCGCTTCGGCGTGGTCGGCGTGCTCGGCTTCCTGTGCGACGCGACCACCGTCTATGCCATGCGGCACGTCATCGGGCAGGCGGGCGCGCTGATCCTCGCCTACTTCGTGGCAGCGTCGATGAACTTCGTGATCAACCGGCTGTGGACGTTCCGCGGCGTCGGCGCCGGGGACAACCTGCTGCGCCAGTGGGGCATCTTCCTCGCCGCCAACTCGCTCGGCTTCCTGCTCAACCGCGGCACCGCGCTGACGCTGACCTACACCGTGCCGTTCATCAACCAGCACGTGGTGCTGGCGCTTGTCGCCGGCACCCTGGCCGGCATGTTTTCCAATTTCACCCTGTCCCGCCGCCTGGTCTTTCGCTGAACGCCTGCCCGCAGCGGCAGGCAGCTTCAACGGGAAAGCGATCCGACGCATTCCCGGAAGCCGTCCAGGCCCGGGCCGGTGAAGATCCTGCCGCCTGAGAAGGCGATGCCGCAGGTGATCATGAGATTGTCCGCGAGGCCGAACTCCTCGATCTCGAGGCCGTCCCTGTCGCGCAGGCGGCCATCCTCGTCGCGGGCCGCGGCGGGATCGGCGATGCGGCAGCGGTCGGCGTAGGACACCGTGCTCTCGCTCCAGCCGAACACCGTCAGGCCGAGCGCGCGGGCAAAACCGATCTCGTAGACGGTTCCCGCATCGGAACCGGGGCCGCGGAACGGGGTCAGGTTGGCGATCACCGCGCCACAGCTCCGGATGTGGGCCTCGTTGCCGCGCGCGATCCGCTCGGCGAGGCTCCCCTCGCCCGCTGCCGGTGCAGGATCGAGCGGAAACACGCCCTCGAGCCCGGCCCCGGCGCAGATCGCCTTGAGCACCTCGCCCCGGCGTTCTGGCCGCGCCACGAAGACGTCCGGTCCGGCGAGATATACCCTCAGCATTCGGCGCCTGCTCCCATCCCTGCCACCCGGGCCCAACCTTCCCTGACTACGGTGGCTGCGCTAGAGCAGGACCATGCAGAGCAGCAACGACATCCGCGCCGCCTTCCTCGACTACTTCGCCGCTCACGGCCATCGGGTGGTGCCGTCCTCGTCGCTGGTGCCGCGCAACGATCCCACCCTGCTGTTCACCAATGCCGGCATGGTGCAGTTCAAGAACGTCTTCACCGGGCAGGAAAGCCGTCCCTACAGCCGCGCGACGACCGCGCAGAAGGTGGTGCGCGCCGGCGGCAAGCATAACGACCTCGACAATGTCGGCTACACCGCCCGGCACCACACCTTCTTCGAGATGCTCGGCAACTTCTCGTTCGGCGACTATTTCAAGCCGCTCGCCATCGAGCTCGCCTGGAACCTGGTGACGCGCGAGTTCGGCCTGCCGGCGGACCGGCTGCTGGCCACGGTCTACGCCGAGGACGACGAGGCCGCCGCACTCTGGAAGAGCATTGCCGGCCTGCCGGACAGCCGCATCATACGCATCCCGACCGCCGACAATTTCTGGCGCATGGGCGATACCGGCCCCTGCGGCCCGTGTTCCGAGATCTTCTATGACCATGGCGAGGACGTCCCGGGCGGCCCGCCCGGCTCCCCCGACGAGGATGGCGACCGCTTCGTCGAGATCTGGAACCTGGTCTTCATGCAGTATTTCGAGGATCCGCCGGGCACCCGCACGCCGCTGCCGCGCCCCTCGATCGATACCGGCATGGGCCTCGAGCGGGTCGCCGCCATCCTGCAGGGCCATCGCGACAACTACGACACCGACACGCTGCGCGCCCTCATCCTGGCGTCGGCCGAGGCCACCGGCCAGGCGCCGGACGGGCCGTTCCGCACCAGCCACCGCGTCGTCGCCGATCATCTGCGCTCGTCCTCGTTCCTGATCGCCGACGGCGTGCTGCCGGCCAAGGACGGGCGCGGCTACGTTCTGCGCCGGATCATGCGCCGCGCCATGCGACACCTGCACATGATGGGCACCACCGGTCCGGTGTTCGACCGCCTGGTGCCGGCACTGGTGCGGCAGATGGGCGCTGCCTACCCGGAACTGGGCCGTGCGGAAGCGCTGATACGAGAGACCATGCGGCTGGAAGAGGATCGCTTCAAGGCGATGCTGGAGCGCGGTCTGGCGTTGCTGGCCGACGAGACCGGCCGGCTGCCCGACGCGATGCCGCTGCCGGGCGAGGTCGCCTTCAAGCTGTACGACACCTTCGGCTTCCCGCTCGACCTCACCCAGGACGCGCTGCGCGAGCGCGGGCGGAGCGTCGACCTGGACGGCTTCGAGACCGCGATGTCGGCGCAGCGCAAGCGCGCCCGCGCCGCCTGGTCCGGCTCCGGCGAGGCCGCCACCGAGCAGGTCTGGTTCGAGCTGCGCGAACGCCTCGGCACCAGCGAGTTCCTCGGCTACGACACCGAGCAGGCGGATGCCACCATCGCCGGACTGGTGGTGGACGGCGCCGAGCGCGCCAGCGCCGGACCGGGCGAGGGTGTCGCCCTGCTGCTCAACCAGACCCCGTTCTATGCCGAGAGCGGCGGCCAGGTCGGCGATACCGGCCGCATCACCGGGCTCGCCACGCACCCCGGCCAGGATGCGCTGGTGATCGAGGTCACCGACACCCAGAAGAAGCTGGGCGACCTGGTGGTGCAGATCGGGCGGATCGTGTCCGGTGAGGCACGCCCCGGCCTTGCGGTCACCGCCACCGTCGAGCATGGGCGTCGCGGTGCGATCCGGGCGCACCACTCCGCCACCCATTTGCTGCACGAGGCGCTGCGCCGCCGGCTCGGCACCCATGTCACCCAGAAGGGCAGCCTGAATGCGCCGGACCGGCTGCGCTTCGATGTCAGCCAGCCGCGCCCGATCGAGGCCGCGGAACTGGCCGAGGTCGAAGCCGAGGTGAACCGGCGCATACGCGAGAACAGTGAGGTGCGCACCCGCCTGATGACCCCGGACCAGGCGGTCGCGGAAGGCGCGATGGCGCTGTTCGGCGAGAAGTACGGCGACGAGGTGCGCGTGGTGTCGATGGGCGATCCGGTGGCCGGCGAGGCCCGCACCGCCTACTCGCTTGAGTTGTGCGGCGGCACCCATGTCGCCCGCACCGGCGATATCGGCCTGTTCCGGATCACCTCGGAGAGCGGCGTGTCCGCGGGCGTGCGGCGTATCGAGGCGGTGGCGGGGCTCGCGGCCGAGCAGTCGATGCTGCTCGCCGAGCAGCGCCTGCAGCAGGCGGCGGCGTTGCTGCGCGTCAGTCCGTCCGAACTGCCCGAGCGGATCGCCACCCTGCTCGAGGAGCGACGCAGCGCCGAGCGCCAGCTTGCCGACCTGCAGCGCAAGGTGGCGCTGGGAACGGCGGGCGGCGGCGAGGCTGCGACCGCGACCGAAAATATCGGTGGCATCGCGTTTGCCGCCCGCAATCTCGGCGAGGTGCCGGCGCGCGACCTCAAGGGGCTGGCCGAGGCGATCGTGCAGCAGATCGGCTCCGGCGTGGTGGCGCTGCTGTCGGGCGCCGACGGCCGTGCCAGCATCGTCGTCGCTGCCTCCGCCGATCTTGCCGGGCGCGTCGACGCGGTGGCGCTGGTGCGGGCCGCGTCGGTCGTTCTCGGCGGCAAGGGCGGTGGCGGCCGGCCGGACATGGCGCAGGCGGGCGGGCCCGACGCGAGCCGGGCAGAGGATGCCTTTGCCGCCATCCGGACACAGCTCGCAGCCGCCAGTTCCGCCTCGTGAGCCGGTCGATGCGCCGGATCATGGCAGCCGGCGTGGTCGCCTCGGTGGCCTGTGGCGCCGGCGCGCACGCCCAGACGGCGTCCACGCCCCGGCAGCAGGCGCGCCATCCCAAGGCTCCTGCCGCAGCGGCGCCGGCAACCCCTGCGCCTCCGGCAGAGAACCTGGTCGTGCATGGCGCCCGGCGCTACCAGAGCGCCCCGGTGCCGAACCAGTCGATCCACGATCCTGCCGAGGCGCTGCGCGACCCCGCCACCGGAGCGCCGATCGGCCGCTTCGGCCACGCCTACATGGACGCCAATCCGGTGCCGCCGATCAACCCGGAACTGAACGGCAACCAGAGCCCGGTCTCGGTCGGGGTGCAGCGCTGAGGCTGCGGCGCAACTGCGGGAGGCTTTGCCAGTTCCTGCGGGATGCAAACCAGCGACGCCAGGGCAGCGGCCGATGAGCCGACCGAACCGCCTGCCTACAACGCGATCAGCGACTACGGCCTGATCGGCGACACCCACAGCACCGCGCTGATCGATCGCAACGGGTCGATCGACTGGCTGTGCTGGCCACGCCATGACAGCCCGGCCCTGTTCCTGCGGCTGCTGGATGCCGGCAAGGGTGGGGCCTGCTGGATCGAGGTCGACAAGCTCGTCTCGGTCTCCCGCCGCTACGTGCCGGAAACCAATATCCTCGAGACGCGGTTCGTCAGCCGCACCGGCGTCGCCGTACTGACCGACCTGATGCCGGTGCATCCGCCGGAGACGATGCCGGAGGAGGGCCCGGACGGCGAGACCGAGAGCCGGCTGATCCGGCTGCTGCGTTGCGAACAGGGCGCCGTCGCCGGCCGCTTCGTCGTGCGGCCGACCTTCGACTACGCGCGCGCCGCCTGCACGGTGTCCGCGGATGGCGAGTGCCGCACGCTGTTCCGCACCGCCAGCGAGATGCTGAGCGCGACCTCGACGCATGCGATGCGGGCGCTGGAGGATCGCGGCGTCAGCGACTGGGCGCTGCAGGAGGGTGCGCATGCCTGCCTGGTGCTGACGCATGGCGAGAACGGCGATACCCCGCCTCTCGACGGCGTGCAGGACGCGCTCGAACGCCTACGCCGCACCAGCCACTACTGGCAGCAGTGGAGCGCCGCCTGCACCTACCAGGGGCCATATCGCGAGGCGGTGCTGCGCTCGGTGCTATGCCTCAAGCTGCTGACCTATTCGCCGACCGGCGCCATCATCGCCGCACCCACCATCGGCCTGCCGGAAGCGGTGCCGGGCAACCGCAATTTCGACTACCGCTATAGCTGGCTGCGCGACGCCTCGTTCACCGTCAGCTCGTTCGTGCGCCTCGGCTACACCCGCGAGGCGGCGGAATATCTTCGCTTCCTGCGCCACGCCGACCCGACCCACGGGCGCGACCTCAAGCTGATGTACGGCATCGCCGGTCCGGTGACGCCGGAGCAGACGCTCGACCATCTCGAGGGCTGGCGCGGCGTAGGCCCGGTCAGCATCGGCAACGGCGCCGAAGGGCAGACCCAGATCGACATCTTCGGCGAGTTCCTGATGTCGCTGCACGGCTTCCTGGATGCGGTGGATTTCAATCCGCCGCAGAAAACCAACGACCATCTGCCGGAAGCGATCCAGAACCTTGCCGGCCAGGTCATCAAGCTGCGCCACGAGCCGGATCACGGCATCTGGGAGATGCCCGGCGAACCGCACCAGATCCTGCACAGCAAGGGCATGAACCGGGTGGCGCTGGAATGCGCGATCGCCATCGGGCGGCGCATCGGCAAGCCGGACGAGGCGACCCTGGCCGCCTGGCAGCGTATCGCTGACGAGATCAAGGACGAGTATCGGCGCGAGGGCTGGAACGAGGCGCGTGGTGCGTACACCATGTGGTATGGCGCCGACCAGCTTGATGCCTCGCTGCTCCGGCTGGTGCTGTACGAGGCGTTCGATGCGCACGATCCCCGCGTCGTGGCCAGCTTCCAGCGGATCTGCGCGGAGCTTGGGGATGGCGACCTGCTGTATCGCTACCGCTTCGACGATGGCCTGAAGGGCAAGGAGGCGACCTTCTCGGCCTGCTCGCTATGGCGTGTCGGCGTACTGGCGCTGATGGACCGCACCCGCGAGGCGACCGAACTGTTCGAGCGCCTGCTGGAACGCGGCAACGATCTCGGCCTGTTCGCCGAGGAGATCGACGCCACAACCGGCGAGCAGCGTGGCAATTTCCCGCAGGCGTTCACCCACATGGCGATCATCAACAACGCGGTGCGGCTGGAGAAGCAGATCGACGCGGTGGGGATCTGACGGGACCCGGTGGGCCACTGGATGCAGCCGGGGCTCACTGGAAACCTTCCAGGCGGTTCAAGTCGCCGCAGTAAGCCTTGAGAGTTCTAAAGCCCGTGCTGGATCGCCCGTACGGCGCCATACAAGCGTTCGCAGTTCTGTAGCCAGGTGTCGCGGGTGAACAGCCGCATCACCCGTTGGCGAGGCACGAGCCTGTCGATCCGCAGGGCCTGGGGGATCGCGGCGGCCAGGGCTTCCACATCGTCCGGTGGCGCAAACACACCCGCCTCGGCGACGATCTCCCGCGCGGCGCCACGATCGAAGCTCGCCACCGGAAGCCCGCACGACATTGCCTCGACCGCCACCAGGCCGAACGGCTCGTCCCAGCAGGGCGTGAACAGGAACAGCGACGCGCGCCCGACCTCGCCGGCAAGCGCGGCCGCATGCAGGTGCCCGCCGTAGCGAATGCTTCCCCCGAGTGCCGGCTTCACCACCGCATCCCAGTAGTCGCGCTCGTCGATCGAGCCGAACAGCGTCAACGCGATCCCGCTGCGCCGGGCGGCCTCGATCGCAAGGTGCGTGCCCTTGTTCGCGTTGATCCGGCCGCACCATACGGCGCTGCCATCGCCCTGCGCCTGGAATGGCCAGGCGGTCGGGTCGATCCCGTTATACAGCACCGACGCCTCCGCCGGCGGACCGTCCGGAAACCAGGCGTGCATCTGCGCCGCCGACGTCACCGTCAGGCGATGGTGCGGCCCCGGGCTCGCCTTGACGAACCAATGCAACGCATCGAACGGTGGCACATGCAGCGATGTCAGTGTCGGCACGCGGTCCGTGCGGTCCCGATGCAGCGGAAACCGGTGCAGGCTGTTGTTATGCACCACGTCGAAACCACCAGCCGCGATGCGGTCGCACGCCGCCTCGTAACCGGCATCGACATGGGCGATCAGCGGCGCGCTGCCGCGATGCTCGTGCCACGGGAATGTCCGCTCGTAATGCTCGGCCAGCACCGAATCGATGGTGAAGCGCCGGTCGCTGTCGCCTGATGCGAACAGCACCACCTCGTGCCCGCGCGCGGCGAGCCCGGCGGCGAGGTGCCAGCAATGCGCCTCCATGCCGCCCATGAACGGTTCGGCGATCGGCTGACGCACATGCGCGAGAACCGCGATCCTCATGCAGCGGCGGTATCGGCCTGCCGGACGCGCTCCTCCAGCAGCCGGATCACGCTGGTGGTGTTGGCGTAGGGCTGGTGGCTCAGCTGCCCGGTCAGCGCGAGGTCGGCGGCATCCGGACGGCGCAGGATGCGGATCGGCGCGCCCGGCGTATCGTCGATCAGTCCCATCAGGCGGAACGCGTGCAGCCAGTGGCCCATCGTGCGGTAGCCCCACTTCGCCTCGAACACCTGTGCGTTGCGCACCACGCTGTCGAGATGATGGACCGGCGGCATGTGATGCCGGTGGTACTGGTGATAGGCGAGCGCACCACGGGTCCAGGCGATCGGCACCCCTCGCCGGTCCAGCAACTTGCCGAAATCGGTGTCCTCGCCGCCGTAGCCGAGATAGCGCTCGTCGAAGCCGCCCGCCGCCAGGAAGGTGGCGCGCCGCATCGCGAAATTGAGCGACCAGAAGCAGCGATAGTCGTTGCACAGTTCGAGCCCCTGCGCCGGTGGCCCGCGCCGGTCGGAATGCCGCACCGCGACCGCGGCGAAACCGTCCCACGTCCATCCCGGCATGGTTGCCTCGCCAGGCAGGTACAGCACCTCGCCCATCAGCAACCCGTCGAGCGTGTCGAGTCCACGCGCATAATCCGCGATCATGCCGGGGGTCGGGATGCAGTCCATGTCGAGGAAGATCACCGCATCCCCGATCGCCGCGCGAACTGCCGCGTTGCGTGCCGAAGCCAGCGGCAGCGCGTCGCCGGGGATCATGATCTGGCGTATCGGGAAGCACGCCGCCGGAAGCTCGTATCGCGTGTCCTGCATGACGGCGACGACCAGTTCCGCCGGCGCATGGGACTGCTGGCTCAGCCCGACGATCATGTTGCGCAGGTGGTCAGGCCGTCCCTTGGCCAACGTCACGACCGACACGCTCGTCATTGTTCTCAGGCTCCCGTCAGCATGGTTGGTGATCCGGCGGACACCGTCCTGAGGGTCGGCGCCGGCCAGAGCGTGGCCGCCAGCTGCTCCAGCCAGGCGGCGGCTTGTTCGGCGGGGCGTTCGGCGATCAACGCGCGCTGCCGGTCGGGACGATGCGACTGCAGCGTCTGTGCGAGCGCGTCCCGCCACGCGTCGGCGGAAGACGGCAGATGCGGCCGGACACAGGCGACGCCGGCGGCGGCGAGTGCCTCGGCCTTGCGGTGCTGCTCGTCGAAATAGCGCCATTCCGGTATTGCCAGCCACGGCCGCGCCGCAGCCAGGATCTGCTGGCATGTGGTGTTTCCGGTCGAGGCGACGACCAGGTCGGCGGCGGCGACGTAGGACGCCGCATCCTCCACCCAGCCGCGATGCTCTATGTTGGCCGGCTCGGTGGCGTGCCAGTCGCGCTGCACCGGGCCGATGGTAAGCCAGAGCGCATCCGGCCGGCAGCGGGCGCCGATGCCGAGCGGCGCCTGGGTGAAGCCGTTGCCGCCGCCGCCTGCCATCACCAGGATCACGGTCCGGCCTGGATCGATGCCGATACGCCGGCGGGCAGTCCCGCGATCCGGTCCCCTGGTGTCGACACCCAGGCCGCCGGCGAAGCAGGTGCGCGCGCGCAGCGCCTGGTCCCATTCCGGCTGCGCAAGGGCTGCGTCGAACGGCGCCAGCAGGCCGGCGGCGCCGTCATAGGCAGCCTGGTGGCCGGCATCGCCACGGTTGCCGTGCTGGAGCACCTTCACGTGCGGCACGCTGCAGATGCGCGCCAGTTGCGCCACCTCGGCGGAGACGTCGCAGATCATCAGGGCAGGATCGGCGCTGTCGAACCAGGCCACCATCGTCGCCATGGCGCGGCGGATCGACGGCCAGCCGAGCGGAGCACAGTGCAGCGTCGCCGGTGTCGGCACGTGATCCATCGTCGTGGCTTCGTCGCCGCGCGGCTCGAACAGCGACGGGATCGGCACGATCAGCACATTCGGCGGCAGATCGGGAAAGATGTCGTCGCGGGCGCAGAACACCGTAAGCGGGCGGGCGGGCGGGAGTGCGTGCGCGATCGCGGAGCAGCGTTCAGCGTGCCCCCTGCCCTGGTGATGCACGAAATATCCGAACGGACGCATCATGCCGCGGCAACGCGACCGGTTGACTGGAGGCGCGGCTGGCACAGGCCTGCGTAGAGCGATACCGAAAGCCTGGCATAGCGGTCCCAGTCGTAGTGACCGACATGGCGCAGCGCCGCCTTCGAGAGGCGCCGATGCAGATCCTTGTCGGAACTGATTTCGAGGCACGCCGCCCCTATTGCTGCCGGATCGCACGGGTCCACCAGCAAGCCATGGCCGAGGGTGGCGACGATCTCGGACGGACCGCCATGACGGGTCGCCACCACCGGCACGCCCGCCGCCGCGGCCTCGATCAGGGTCAGGCCGAACGGCTCGTGCAGCGCGGCATTCACGAACACGCCGCCACGTGCGGCCTTCGCGTAGAGGGCCGCGACATCGTCGGCGTCGTGGCAAGGCGGCAGCGCCATGCATCCGCGCAGGCGCTCGTCGTCCTGCAGTCGCTCGAGCTCCCCGACAACCTCGGCTTCCTCCGCCGACGCCGCGCCGGTGCGCTGGCCGGCCAGGATCACCAGGTTGGCGTGCTCGATCAGCGCCGGCGTCGCGAGATAGGCGTGCACCAGGCCCGCGAGGTTCTTCTTGCGGACCGGCCGCGCGATCGCCAGCACGATCGGCTTTCGCGGATCGCGCAGGCGCTCCAGCAGCCTGGCGGCAAGCCGCGTCTCCTGGCCTGGTCGCGCCCGCCGCGGGACGCCGGGCGGCAGCGTCATCGTGCGGGCGGTCGCGCCGGCGACGCCGTACGCCCGGACCTGCCGTTCCGCTTCGTCGCGGGTGGAAACGATGATCGCGTCCGCTTGCGCGATGGCAAGCCGCTCTGCCTCGATGCGCGTATCGAGGCCACCGCAGTCCGGCTGCACGATGCGCTTATCGATGGCCAGCGCATGCGGTGTGTAGACGACCGGGATGCCGAACCGGCTGCGCGCCGCCAGCGCCGCCGCCGCCGCATCCGAGAAATGCGCATGAATGACATCCGGCAGGCGTGGCGACGACGCCAGATGCGCGCAGAACGCCTCGATGAAGTCGGGCAGGTCGAGCGCCAGTGCCTCCTTCTCCAGGTATTCGCGACGGCCGGTGGCGATGCGGTCGATGCCAATTCGTTCACCGAGCGGCTCGTGCGGCCGATCGTGGGCGGTACCCAGGCGGGCATCCTCGAACAGCCGGGTCACGATCGAGACCCGCTCGACCTGCTGCAGCCTCGCCTGCGCCAGGGCTGCTTCCAGCACGTAGGCGATGTGCCCGCCGGTGTCCGCGGTCACGCCGAACAGCACCGGGGGTGCCTTCAGACAGCCTCCGAGCGCCAGATGCATGATGTACAGGTGTGGATCGCTGTCCGGGGTTGCGGCCTGCCGCTCGATCCCGTCCGTGGCTGCGCTAACTTTCGGCAAGGTCAGGCATCGGGCCCGGACCGCGACGTCGGCAACACTCCGCAGCCTCTTGTCGCATCGCAACCCCCCATCGCCACATTACGCCGCAATGCGACGTTAAGTTGCCGGAAGGTGCGCCGTGTGTCCGGTCGAAGGCGCTGCGCCGCCGCCGCTCAGCCCGGTCCGACCTCGTAGTCGAGCCCGACATCCAGCACGGTCACGCTGTGCGTCAGCCAGCCCGCCGAGATCAGGTCGACGCCGGCCTCGGCAATGGCGGGCGCGGTTTCCGGGGTGATCCGGCCGGACGCCTCCGCGATCCCCTGGCCGCCGATCATGGACACCGCCTCGCGCAGCATCGCCGGGTCCATGTTGTCGAGCAGGTAGGCATCGGCGCCGACCGACAGCGCCTCGCGCAGCTGCTCCAGCGTATCGACCTCGACCTCGATCTTCACCAGGTGGCCGATCGCCTCGCGCGCCCGCAGGATCGCCACCGCGACGCCGCCGGCCATGGCGATGTGGTTGTCCTTGATCAGCACCGCGTCATCGAGGCCGAAACGATGATTGGCGCCACCGCCGGCCCGCACCGCGTATTTCTGGATCGCGCGCAGGCCGGGCGTGGTCTTGCGCGTGCAGCTGATGCGCGCCCTGGTGTGCCGCACCGCCTCGACAAGCCGCGCGGTGGCGCTGGCGATGCCGCTCAGGTGGCACAGGTAGTTCAGCGCCACCCGCTCGCCCATCAGGATGCCGCGCGCCGGGCCCTCGATGCGGGCGATCACGTCGCCCGGCTGCAGCCGGCTGCCATCCTCGATCAGGGTGCTGAAGCGCAGCCGCGGCTCGACCAGGGTGAAGGCAAGGCGCGCCAGCCCGATGCCGGCCAGCACGCCGGGATCGCGCGCCCGCAGCACCGTGCTGGAGACCAGATCGGCCGGCACCACCGCGTCGGTGGTGATGTCGCCGGCGCGGCCGAGATCCTCGAGCAGGGCGGCGCGCGCCAGCGGCTCGAGCATGATGTCGGGCAACGGCGTCATGACGCGCGCCGCCGCATGGTGGCCGGGGCGGCGGCAAGCGCCTCGGCAGCGGTCCAGACGCGGCGGACCGCCGGCTCCTGCCTTGCCGGATGGTCGGTGCGGCAATGGCCGCCGCGGCTCTCCTGCCGGGCCAGGGCGCATTGCGCGATCATCAGGCCGAGCAGGGCCGCATCGCTGGCTTCGGCGAGTGGCGCCAGTGCCGCGATGGCGCGGTTCAGGCCGTCCGCGTCGCGCAGCACGCCGACATCGCGCGACAGGATCCGGCGCACCGGTTGCAGCGTCGCGTCCGAGCCGGCCGGCCGCGAGGCAACCGGCGTGGCACGCACCGCCAGCCGCGCCGGCTGTTCGAGCAGGCTTGCCGCGACCCGCTCGCCGCACACCGCAGCTTCCAGCAGCGAATTGCTGGCGAGCCGGTTGGCGCCGTGCAGGCCGGTGCAGGCCGCCTCGCCGCACGCCCATAGGCCAGGCAGCGAGCTGCGACCGTCGGCGTCCACCGCTATGCCGCCCATGTGGTAGTGCGCCGCCGGCCGGATCGGGATCGGCATGGTGGCGGGATCGATGCCGTGCGCGCGGCAGGCGGCGTCGATGCCGGGGAAACGCGTCCCGAAACGCGCGCCGAGCGCCGTGCGTGCATCGAGGAACACGCCGTGTCCGGCGGCGAGATGATGCCAGACCGCGCGCGACACCACGTCGCGCGGCGCCAGCTCGTTCTCCATGAAGCGGGCGCCGGTCTCGTCGACCAGGGTGGCGCCCTCGCCACGCACCGCCTCGCTGACCAGGCTCATCGGCGTGGCACCTTGCGGTCCGGCGTCGACGGCGAGTGCGGTCGGGTGGAACTGGATGAATTCGAGATCGCCCAGCGCCGCACCGGCGCGGGCCGCGATGGCGAGGCCGGAGCCGGTCGAGCCGAGCGGATTGGTGGTGTCGAGGAACAGGCCGCCGGCACCGCCGGTGGCGATCACCACCTGCCCGGTACGAACCAGCTGCACGCGGTCGCCGATGCGGATCTCCGCGCCGGACACCACGCCGTCGGCAACCTGCAGGCGCACCAGGACGGCACCTTCCAGGACGGTGATGCACGGAGTGGCGCGGACCGCCTCGGCCAGTGCGCGCACGATCTCGGCGCCGGTGCCGTCGCCGCGTGCGTGCACGATGCGACGGCGCGAATGGGCGGCTTCCAGCCCAAGCGCCAGGCGGCCCTCGCCGTCACGGTCGAAGCGCACGCCATAGCCGGCGAGCCGCTCGATGGCGCGCGGCCCGCCTCCGACGATGGCGCGCACCGTATCGGGGTCGCACAGCCCGTCGCCGGCGGCCAGCGTATCGGCCACCTGCAGCGAGACATCGTCATCGTCGCCGACGGCTGCCGCGATACCGCCCTGCGCCCAGCCGCTGGAGGCCTCGCGGGTCAGCGGCGCCATGCTGAGCAGCAGGCAGGGATGCGGCGCCAGGCTCAGCGCCGCCATCATGCCGGCGAGGCCGGCGCCGACGATCACCGGCACGTTGTTCGGCAACGCTACCGGCGTCGTCAGGGTGCGGACGCGGGTCATAGCGCGAGCATCCGCTCGACCGCCTGGCGCGCCCGGACGGCAAGGTGCGGCTCGATGCTGACCTCGTGGGTCATCGTTTCCAGGCTATGCCGGAGGGTGCCGAGCGTGATCCGCTTCATGTGCGGGCACAGGTTGCAGGGCCGCACGAACTCGACGTCGGGATGCTGCACGGCGAGGTTGTCGCTCATCGAGCACTCGGTGATCAGCACCACGCGCGACGCCTTTCCGCTGGCGACGTAGTCCGACATGCCCGCAGTGGAGCCGGCATAGTCGGCCTCGGCGACCACCTCCGGCGGGCACTCCGGATGCGCCAGCACGATGATGCCGGGGTTGTCGGCGCGCAGCCGGCGGATCTCGGCCGGCGTGAAGCGCTCGTGCACCTCGCAATGGCCGGCCCAGGTGATCATCTTGATGCCGGTCTCGTTGGCGATGTTCTGCGCGAGGTACTCGTCGGGGATCATGATCACCCGGTCGCTGCCAAGGCTCTCCACCACGCGCCTGGCGTTGCCCGAGGTGCAGCAGATGTCGCTCTCCGCCTTCACCGCCGCCGAGGTGTTGACGTAGGTCACCACCGGCACGCCGGGATAGCGCTCGCGCAGCAGCCGCACGTCGGCGGCGGTGATGCTCTCGGCAAGCGAGCAACCGGCGCGCAGGTCGGGGATCAGCACCCGCTTGGTCGGGTTCATCAGCTTGGCGGTTTCGGCCATGAAATGCACGCCGGCCATGACGATGACCTCGGCATCCACCGTCTGCGCCTCTCGGGCCAGCGCCAGGCTGTCGCCGACGATGTCCGACACGCAGTGGAAGATTTCCGGCGTCTGGTAGTTGTGCGCCAGGATGACGGCGTTGCGCTCGCGCTTCAGGCGCAGGATCGCCTCCACGTCGTCCTCGAACAGGCGCCATTCCGCCTGCGGCACCACGCGACGGACGCGCTCGTAGAGGGCGTCGGATCGTGTCGGCAGGTCCTGCAGCATCGCGTGTCCTTAATGCTCATGTTGAGCATAACCTGGGCCATAAAAAGACGCCGAGATGGCGCTGGTTGTTATGCTACAGATGAGCATAAGCACGTCAAGCCGGATTTCAAGGGAACGCGGCTCCGCGGCGGACCGTCATCGGGCAGGCAGACCCGATAGAATTCGCGCTTTCGTTCCGTTCGCGCTACGATCCTGGCATGGCGCACCCGGTCAGGCGCCGGGGGGATCCCGAGTGGCGGACAGGCTGTCCATGATACGGACCGGACGCCGGGACAGGAACCTCTATACCCAGTTGCTGGACAACGCGCTGGACCGCGCCGTGGCGCTGGACGGCAGGCTGTCGGCCGCCACCCTCGGCATGACAGGCATGTCGGGGCGGTCGTACCGGATGCTGGTCAACAACCTGGTCGCCTCCGTGCCGGATGCGCGCTACCTCGAGATCGGCTCCTGGATGGGCTCGACCGCCTGCTCCGCGATGGAGGGCAACAAGGTCCGCATCATCTGCATCGACAACTGGTCGCAGTTCGACGGGCCCAAGGACGCCTTCCTCGCCAATGTCGCCGGCTGCGTCTCCGAGCATGTCGCCTTCGGCTATATCGAGCGCGACTTCCGGCAGGTCGACTACACGACGATCGGCCGGTTCAACATCTACCTGTTCGACGGCCCGCACAGCCCGCAGGACCATTACGACGGCGTGTCGCTGCCGCTGGTGGCGCTGGACGAAACGTTCTTCTTCATCGTCGACGACTGGAACTGGGAAGGCGTCCGCCTCGGCACGGCGCAGGCGTTGCGCTCGGCCGGGCTCACCACGCTTTACTCGATCGAGATCAGGACTACCCAGGACGGCAGCCACGCCGCCGCGTGCCAGCAGAACAGCGACTGGCACAACGGCTACTTCATCGCGGTGCTGCAGAAGCCGCACTGACGGCATTGCGCCGCGCGCTCACCCCAGCCAGGCGGAGCCGCGTATCACGCTGCAGAAATTGCCGCGCACGAAGCCCGGATCCTTGTCGGCCAGCACGTCGGCCTTGACGTTGCCGAAGGTGGTGCCGGGCTTGTGCCGGATGCCGTCGTAGAAGGCCTCGATGATGTCCTCCTTGAAGCCCGGCGTGCGCGGATGCTCGTGCACCACCGCCTCGCGCTCGGCCTCGTCGTATTCGCCGTAGGTCAGGCCGAGCACGTCCATCTCGACGCCGGCGGTGACCAGCGCCACCACCGGATGCATGTGCTTCGGGATGCCGGGCGTGGTGTGCAGCGCGATCGCGGTCCAGACGGTGTCGATGTCCGACGGCGCGATGCCGCGGCTGCCGAGGAAATCGCGCGCCGCGTTGGCGCCATCCACCTCGAAGCGCTCGTGCGGGCTGCTGTGGCGGGGGATCAGCCCGATATCGTGGAACATCGCGCCGGCATAGAGAAGCTCGGCGTCGAAGGCGAGGCCACGGCGCAGGCCCGCCAGTGCGCCCCAGTAGAACACCCGGCTCGAGTGATGGAACAGCAGCGGCGACGCGGTGTCGCGCACGAAGTCCGCGATGTCGCGCGCCAGCCTGCTGTCCGGAATGGCGACGCCGTTGATGGGAAGTGTCATCGATCCTGTCCTGTCGTTGTGACGTGGACACCACCGTACGGCGGGCGCACCATGGCAGCAACGAACGTCATGCGACGATTCCTGCCATTATGGCGCCGAAGCCGACAGGTGAACGATCATGGAGACGAGCGCGCCTGCCGGGCGGCGCCAGCGCGGGACGCGGACAGTGGCGATCCTGGCGATGCCCGAGGTCCAGCTGCTCGACGTCTCCGGGCCGCTCGACGTGTTCGCGGAAGCCAACGTGCAGGCCGGGCGTCCCTGCTACCGCCTGCTCGTGGTCGCCGGCACCGCGGGCCCGATCCGCAGCTCGTCCTCCGCGCGGCTGCTGCCGGACCACGTCATCGGCGATGCCGGCATCGGCGCGATCGACACCCTGCTGGTGGCGGGCTCGGCGGACGCGGCGACGATCGATCCCGATCCCGCCGCGGTCGATTGGGTGCGCCGCACCGTGCCCGCCACCCGCCGCCATGGCTCGGTGTGCGCCGGCGCCTTCCTGCTGGCGGCGACCGGCCTGCTGGAGGGGCGGCGCATCACCACGCACTGGGCCGTCGCCGGCCGGCTCGCCGAGCGCCATCCGGGGGTGATCATCGAGACCGACGCGATCCACGTCCGGGACGGCCGGCTGCGCACCGCCGCCGGGGTCACCGCCGGGCTGGACCTTGCCGTCGCCCTCGTCGAGGAGGATCTCGGGCGCGAGCTGGCGCAGAAGGTCGCAGCACAGCTCGTCATGTTCTTCCGGCGGCCCGGCGGGCAGCTGCAGTTCAGCCGCGGCCTGGAAACGGCACCCGCCGGCCGCGCCGCGCTGCAGGAGGTGCAGCGCTGGGTCGCGGCCAACCCCGCTGCCGACCTGAGCGTGGCCGTCCTTGCCGACCGCACCGGCCTGAGCCCTCGGCACTTCGCACGGTTGTTCCAGAGCGAGGTCGGGATGACGCCGGCAGCCTGGGTCGAGGCCACCCGCATCGCCGCCGCGCGCCGCCTGCTGGAGCACGGCCACGAGAGCCCGAAGCAGGTGGCGGCGCATTGCGGCTATGCCGACGCCGACACGCTGCGCCGGGCCTTCCTGCGCCAGGTCGGCGTGACTCCGGCCGAATATCGGCGCCGCCATGCGCATGCCGGCGAGAACAGGCTAGGCTGAAGCAGCCGGTCGTGCGCCGGCGCCCCGTGGAGAGGAAGATCGGCTCATGGACGCAGGCCAGCGGCGAGACAGTTTTCCGATCGTCTGCGTTGGCGGCTCGGCCGGCGGACTGGACGCCTACACCCGCCTGCTGGGTGAACTGCCGTCCGACCTCGGCGCGGCCGTGGTGATCGTCAATCATCTCCGCCATTTCGCCACCCGGCTGCACGAGATCCTGCCGCGGTTCACCGACATGCCGGTCGAGCTGATCACCGAGCGCCTGTCGATCGAGCCGGGCCGCGTCTTCATCATTCCCGAAAACCGCGACCTGCACGTGCTCGACGGCGAGTTCCGGCTCAGGCCGGTCTCCAAGCCGAGAGGATGGCCGGACGTCATCACCGTCTTCCTGCAGTCGCTGTCGCAGCACTGGCACGGCAAGATCATCGCCGTCATCGTGTCCGGCTACGACGGCGACGGCGCGGCGGCGCTGCGCAGCATCAAGGACGCCGGCGGCACCACGATCGCCCAGCAGCTCGAGACCGCGCTGCAACCCGACATGCCGCACAGCGCGATCGACACCGGCTGGATCGACTACGTGCTGTCGCCCGAGCAGATCGCCGGGAAGATCAGGCAGATCACCGGCGAGGCCGCGTAGGGCAGCCGGCGGGGGACGCCAAGCCGGCGGGGCGCTTGCGCCTGGCTCGCAACGCTTGCTACCCCGAGGCCCGCCGCCCATCTTTGCTGCCGGGCGCACGCGCATCAGGGGAACATCATGGGGTATCGGGTAGCCGTCGTCGGCGCCACCGGAGCGGTCGGGCGCGAAATCATCAAGACGCTGTCCGAACGCGAGTTTCCCGTCGACGAGATCGTCGCCCTCGCCTCGCCGCGCTCGACCGGCCAGGAGATCTCGTTCGGCGACAAGACCGTGCTCAAGGTGCGCAACCTCGAGACCTTCGACTTCCAGGGCTACGACATCGCGCTGTTCTCGCCAGGGGCCGCGGTCTCGGCGGTGTATGCGCCCAAGGCGGCGGCCGCCGGCTGCATGGTGATCGACAACACCAGCCAGTTCCGCATGGACCACGACGTGCCGCTGGTGGTGCCGGAGGTGAACCCGGACGCGCTGAAGAAGAGCCTCAAGCGCCGCATCATCGCCAACCCGAACTGCTCGACGATCCAGCTGGTGGTGGCGCTCAAGCCGCTGCACGACCTGTTCACGGCCAAGCGGGTGGTGGTCTCGACCTACCAGGCGGTGTCCGGCGCCGGCAAGGAGGGCATGGACGAGCTGTTCACCCAGTCCAAGGGCACCTTCGTCAACGACGCCATCACGTCGGAGCAGTTCACCAAGCAGATCGCCTTCAACTGCATCCCGCACATCGACCGCTTCATGGAGGACGGCTCGACCAAGGAGGAATGGAAGATGGCGGTCGAGACCCGCAAGATCCTCGACCCGGACATCGCGGTGTTCGCCACCTGCGTGCGGGTGCCGGTGTTCATCGGCCATTCCGAGAGCGTGGTGGTCGAGTTCGAGGAGCCGGTGGATCTCGAGGAGGCGCGCCGCGTGCTGCGCGACAGCCCCGGCGTGATCCTGCACGACCATCGTGACGATGGCGGCTACGTCACCCCGGTCGAGTGCGTCGGCGAGGATGCGGTCTATGTCAGCCGGCTGCGGATCGACCCCTCTGTGAGGAACGGCCTGGCGTTCTGGTGCGTCGCCGACAACCTGCGAAAGGGCGCTGCGCTGAATGCCGTGCAGATCGCGGAAACCATGATCGCCTTCGACCTGTTCGACCGCAAGGCGGCCTGAGCGGGGCGGTTTGCTGCACGGCAAAATCAGCGGGTCAGCTTCATTGACCCTTCACCGGCCCGGGCGTAGGACCGATCCACCGCCGGACCAACCGGACCCTGCAGGAAAGCAACCGACTGCGTCATGAAGGATATCCGCGACGCCCAGTACGTGGCGCACAGGAGCGACGGCAGCATCGTCCGCCGCCCGATGTCCCCCCACCTGCAGGTCTATCGCCCGCAGCTCACCTCCGTCCTCTCGATCGGCAACCGGCTGACCTCGATCGCCATCTCCGCCGGCACCCTGCTGCTGGTCTGGTGGCTGGTCGCCGCCGCCAGCGGCCCCAAGGCCTTTGCCACCGTGCAGCACGTGATCGCCAACCCGATCGGGCTGCTGGTGCTGTTCGGCTGGACCGTATCGCTGGTCTATCATTTCTATGCCGGCATCCGGCACCTGGTCTGGGATAGTGGCCACGGCTTCAGCCTGCCGGCGACGCATCGCAGCGGCTGGCTGACCGTCGGCCTCACCGTGGCGACCACCCTGCTGGTGTGGGCGATCGGGCTCAGCCTGTGGCTGGGAGCCTGATCCGGTGAGCGAGAAATCCGCAGAGGCGGTTGCCGACCGGGTCCGGGTGATGCGCTCGCAGCTTGGGCGGGCACGTGGCCTCGGGGCGTCGAAGTCGGGAGTGGAGCACTGGTGGGTCGAGCGTGTCACGGCCATCGCGCTGGTGCCGTTGACGATCTGGTTCATCGTCTCGGTGCTGACCCTGCTGCATTCCGACCAGCCGGAGGTGCGGCAATGGGCCGGCCGGCCGGTCAACACGGTGCTGCTGCTGGCAACCGTGATCATGACCTTCCATCACATGCAGTTGGGCCTGCAGGTGGTCATTGACGACTACGTCAAGAAGAGCCACCTCGCGGTAACCTTGTTGAACAAGGGTGCGGCTCTGCTGCTGGGGCTGTTCTCGATCGTCGCAATTCTCAAGATGGCGTTCTAAGACGCCGGGAACGACCTGCCGATGAACGCCATGCCTCCCTCTTCGTCGCTCACCGGCGGCGCCTACAAGGTGGTCGACCACGCCTATGACGTCGTGGTGGTGGGCGCCGGCGGCTCCGGCCTGCGCGCCACACTCGGCATGGTCGCCAGCGGCCTCAAGACCGCCTGCGTCACCAAGGTGTTCCCGACCCGCAGCCACACCGTCGCCGCGCAGGGCGGCATCGGCGCCTCGCTCGGCAACATGGCCGAGGACAACTGGCGCTGGCACATGTACGACACCGTCAAGGGGTCGGACTGGCTCGGCGACCAGGACGCCATCGAATACATGTGCCGCGAGGCGGTGCCGGCGATCCATGAGCTCGAGCATTTCGGGGTGCCGTTCTCGCGCACCGAGGATGGCCGCATCTACCAGCGCCCGTTCGGCGGCCACATGTCGGAATACGGCAAGGCCCCGGTCCCGCGCGCCTGCGCCGCTGCCGACCGCACCGGGCATGCCATCCTGCACACGCTCTACCAGCAGAGCCTGAAGCACAACGCCGAGTTCTTCGTCGAGTATTTCGCCCTCGACCTGATCATGGACGAGGACGGCGCCTGCCGCGGCGTCATGGCCTGGTCGCTCGAGGACGGCCAGATGCACCGCTTCCGCGCCAACATGGTGGTGCTGGCGACCGGCGGCTACGGCCGCGCCTACCAGTCCTGCACCTCGGCGCATACCTGCACCGGCGATGGCGGCGGCATGGCGATGCGCGCCGGGCTGCCGACGCAGGACATGGAGTTCGTGCAGTTCCACCCGACCGGCATCTTCCCGGCCGGCTGCCTGCTCACCGAGGGCTGCCGTGGCGAAGGCGGCTACCTCACCAATTCCGAGGGCGAGCGGTTCATGGAGCGCTATGCGCCCACCGCCAAGGACCTCGCCTCGCGCGACGTGGTCTCACGGTCGATGACCATCGAGATCAACGAGGGTCGCGGATGTGGTCCGAACCGCGACCACATCATGATGCATCTCGAGCATCTGGGTGCGGACCTGCTGCACGAGCGGCTGCCCGGCATCAGCGAGACCGCGCGGGTGTTCGCCGGCGTCGACGTCACCAAGGAGCCGGTGCCGGTGCTGCCGACCGTGCACTACAACATGGGCGGCATTCCGACGAACTACCACGGCGAGGTGTTGCGCCCGACGCAGGCCAATCCCGATGCCATCGTGCCCGGCCTGATGGCGGTCGGCGAAGCGGCCTGCGTGTCGGTGCATGGCGCCAACCGGCTGGGGACCAACTCGCTGCTCGACCTGGTGGTGTTCGGCCGCGCCGCCGCGTTGCGGGCCGCCGATATCGTCAAGCCGGGTGCCGCGATCGCCCCGCTGCCGACCGGCGCCGGAGAGGCGACCCTGGCGCGGTTCGACAAGCTGCGCCATGCCAGTGGCGGCACCCGCGTTGCGACGCTGCGCGAGGAGCTGCAGCGGACCATGCAGGCGCATGCGGCGGTGTTCCGCTCGGGCGACAGCCTGACGCAGGGTGTCGGCAAGATCAAGAACCTGTGGACGGGCCTTTCCGACGTCTCGGTGTCGGATCGTTCGCTGATCTGGAACAGCGACCTGATGGAAGCGCTGGAGTTCGAGAACCTGATCGCCAACGGCACGGTGACGATGGGCAGCGCCGAGAACCGCGAGGAGAGCCGAGGCGCCCATGCGCATGACGATTTTCCCGAACGCGACGATGCCGGCTGGATGAAGCACACCGTCTCGCACCTGGACGCCAAGGGCGACGTCTCGATCACCTATCGCCCGGTGCGGATGCAGACCCTGACCAACGAGGTCTCGGTCTTCCCGCCAAAGAAGCGCGTGTACTAAGGCCGGAGCCTAGCCATGGTCGAATTCTCCCTCCCGAAGAACAGCAAGATCGGTCGCGGCCGCACGTTCAAGGCGCCGGCCGGGGCCAAACGGGTCAAGGAATTCAAGGTCTATCGCTGGAACCCGGATGACGGCCAGAACCCGGTGCTCGACAGCTATGAGCTGGACCTGGATGCGATGGGTCCGATGGTGCTGGACGCGCTGATCCACATCAAGAACGACGTCGACCAGACGCTGACCTTCCGGCGTTCGTGCCGCGAGGGTATCTGCGGCTCGTGCGCGATGAACATCGACGGCACCAACACGCTGGCCTGCCTGAAGCCCATCGAGGAAGTGAAGAAGGCGGTCAGCATCTATCCGCTGCCGCACATGCCGGTGGTCAAGGACCTCGTGCCGGACCTCACCCAGGCCTATGCGCAGCTGCGCTCGGTGGAGCCCTGGCTGAAGACTGACAGCGCCCCGCCGCCGGACGGCGAGCGCCGGCAGAGCATCGAGGAGCGCGCGGTGCTGGACGGCATGTGGGAGTGCATCCTGTGCTTCTGCTGCACCACCGCCTGCCCGTCGTACTGGTGGAACGGTGACCGCTATCTCGGTCCTGCAACGTTGCTTGCGGCCTATCGCTGGATCGCCGACAGCCGTGACGAGTTCACCGGCGAGCGTCTCGACGCGCTGGAGGATCCGCTCAAGCTGTATGGCTGCCGCACCATCATGAACTGCACGCAGACCTGCCCGAAGGGTCTCAACCCCGCCGAGGCGATCGGCAAGATCAAGCAGCTCCAGCTGCAGCGGAAGGGCTGATCACCCGGGCTTCGTTGCGTCCCTCCGTGCTATCGTTGCGCCATGTTCGATGAAGCCCTGAACGGTCGCGCCAGCCGGAATGCCGCCTGGCGCGACAGCCTGCTGGTCGATCATGCCATCTTCCGCACGGTCTGGTCGAACTTCGCACCGGTGCTGGCGGGGCGGGTCTACCGCTGCAATCACCCGACGCCGGCTCGGCTCTCCGACCTCGCCTCGCGCTACCACATCCACACCCTGATCAACCTGCGCGGCCATCGGCGCTGCGGGTCTGACGCACTCTCGCGCGAGGCCGCGCGCGATCTCGGGCTGGCGCATGTCGACATGGCGTTCGAAAGCAGGGGCGCGCCGCACCGGGACCGCATCCTGCGCTTCGAGCAGATCTATCGCGGCGTGACGTTCCCGATCCTGATGCACTGCAAGTCAGGCGCCGACCGGGCCGGACTCGCCTCGGGACTGGTGATCATGTTCGAGGGCGGCACCGCGGCGGAGGCGCTGCGCCAGCTCTCCTGGCGGTTCGGGCATTTCAACCGCTCGCGCACCGGCATCCTGGATGCCTTCTTCCTTCGCTTCCAGCGGGACGCCGAGGGCAGGCTTCCATTCCTGGAGTGGGTGCGCGACGAATACGACGAGGCCGCCCTCAAGCGCGATTTCGTCGCCGGCTCCCTGGCCAGCTTCATCAACGACAGCGTACTACGCCGCGAATAGCGCCACGCGGCGCCTCCTGCGGCGCCGGATCGGCAGCAGGCCAGCTATTCCGGACGTTCCGCCACCGGCCCCATCGACTTGATCAGCTCGAGCACGCGCTTTCGCACCGGCAGCTCGCTGATGCGGTAGTAGGCGCGCACCAGGTCGACGGTCTCCTTGCGGGTGAACAGGTCGTCGCCGCCGCCGAAGCCTTCCTGTCCCTCCGCGAAACCGCCGGCCTGCTGCAGGCTGGAGCGTGCGCCGCTCGCCGCATAGGGCGCCGGCAGATCGTCGAAGAAGAAGCTGACCGGAACGTCGAGCACCCGCGACAGGTCGAACAGCCGCGAGGCACCGACCCGGTTGGCGCCACGCTCGTATTTTTGCACCTGCTGAAAGGTCAGGCCGAGACTGTCGCCGAGGCGCTCCTGCGACATCCCGAGCAGGGTGCGGCGCAGGCGTATGCGACTACCGACATGGACATCGATCGGGCTCGGCCGCGAGTCCCGCTCGCCCGTGGGCTCGCCAGGTCCGCCGGAGGGCTGCGACGGGTCTCGGCTGGAAGCGACACGCGACATACACACCTCGACTAGACGGTGTCCTGATTGGTAAACGCTCAACCTGTGGCTGTCAACGTTTACGAGTTCGCGTCAAACTTGAGATGAAAGTGCGGTCGGGTCGCCGGCTGATCGGGTAATGCGACGGGTACGCCCCGGAAGCTTCAACCCCAGGATGCAGAGCAGCGCCATCAGCAACGGCACCCAGAGCCCGTGGCGTGCAAACAGCGTCGGCGGCAGGGGCGGCGGAAGGGCAACATCCAGGCTGCCGCTGCGACCCCATCCGAGTTCACCGAGCCGGCGGCCGAAGCCATCGAATGCCGCCGAGATGCCGGTATTGGCGGCGCGGGCCAGCGGCAGCCCTTCCTCCACGGCGCGCATGCGGGCGGACTGCAGATGCTGGTGAGGCCCGGCGCTGTCACCGTACCAGGCATCGTTTGTGATGTTGAGCAGCCAGCCTGGCCGGTCACCCGGCTGCACCACCCGCCCCGGAAAGATCACCTCGTAGCAGATCAGGGTGCCGAAGGGGGCGAGGCCGGGCAGCCTCAATGTGCGCGGTCCCGGGCCGGCGGCGAAACCGCCGCCCGGCACCACCTGGAACGGCAGGCCGGCGGGCTGGTACTCCCCGAACGGCACCAGGTGCGCCTTGTCGTACAGGGCGGCGATGCCGCCATCCGGCCGCAGCGCCACCATGCTGTTGCGCGGGCGTTCGTCGGCACCGAAGCGGACGCTGCCGATCAGTCCGGCCGACGCACCCGGCGCCTGCGCCATGATCACCGCGCGTGCCTGCGCGTCCTCGTCAAGCAGGCCGGGGAAGGCGCTTTCCGGCCAGGTGAACACCATCGCTCGGCCGGAAGACCTCGCGCGCGCGCCAGCCTGCGCGGCACCCCCGGCGGTAAGCGCCAGGTATTTGCGGAAGGTCTGCACCGCGGTGTCGTGGTCCAGCTTCTCGCTCTCGGGGATGTTGCCCTGCACCAGCAGCACGACCGGTCCCGGCGCACCCACCGGGCGGATCGTGCCAAGCCGCAACGTGCCGGCGCCCGCCCAGAGCGCCAGCAGCACGAGGCTGCCGGCGATGCCGCGCCGGCCGAGCGTCGGCAGCAGGGCTGCCAGCAGCGTCAGCAGGGTCAGGCCCGGCACGCCGACCCAGGCCGCCGGCTGGATCATGATGTCGCCGGCCCGGCCCGGCCACTCCCAGCTGCTGCCGAGCGGGTTCCACGGAAAGCCGGTGAACAGGAACTCGCGCGCCAGGTCGGACAGCGTCCACAGCCCCGCGAAGGCCGCCACCCGCCGCCAGCCGGACGGCGCCAGCATCGCCAGGGCGCAAGGCAGCGCCAGCACGACGGCAAGCGGCACGGCGCACAGCGGAGTCGCCAGCGGGACCGCCCACCAGAACTGGTCGACCCGGGTCAGGATGGCGTTGGTGATCCAGTACAGCCCGGCACAGTAGTAGCCGAACCCGAACAGGAAGCCGTCCAGCAGGGCGCCGTAGGCCGCCCTGCCGCGGACCGGCCGCGCGCCGAGCCTGGCCAGCAACAACGGCAGGGTGAGCCAGAGGATGCCGGTGAGACCGACCGGCGGCAGGGCCAGGGCCGAGGCGGCGCCGAGCAGCAGATTGAACATGACGGCAGCTCTGGAGCGGCGACGCGCCGGTCAGTCCAGGGCGTCGCGCAGCTGGCGCTCGTAGTGCCGGTAGTACTTGTCGGTGATCAGGTCGGTCTTGACCACCACCGCGACATCGGTGGTGTTGAACTGCTGGTCGACCACGGCGCCGTCGCCGATGAAGCCGCCCAGACGGAGGTAGCCCTTCACCAGGGGAGGCAGCAGCAGTTGCGTTCGCTTGTGGTCCAGTGTCGCCGGATCGCAGCGGCGCATCTCGATATGCCGGGCGGGAACGGCGCGCAGGCGCAGCGCCGGTGGCGCCAGATGGTTGTGATACAGGTAGGTCAATTCGGCGGCGAGCCGGTCCGGATCGGTGCCGGGCAGGCTCGCGCAGCCGAACATCACATCGATCCGGTGCAGGAACACGTAGGCGGCGATGCCGCGCCACAGCAGCTGCATCACGGCGCGGCCACGATAGGCCGGGTCCACGCACGACCGTCCCAGTTCGAGCAGGCGGCCGGGAAAGCCGGTGATGCGGCTGATGTCGTACTCGTCCGAGGTGTAGAACCGGCCGACCCGCTCGGCTCCCTCGTTCTGCACCAGCCGGTAGGTGCCGACGACGCCGCGCGGGCCGGAGCCGAGCGCATGGTCGATCACCAGCAGGTGGTCGGCGACATCGTCGAAGATGTCGATGTCGCGCTTCAGCCGGCGCGCGGTGTCGTCGGGCTGCGCGCCCATCTCCTCGTAGAAGATGCGGTAGCGCAACGCCTGCGCCGCATCGCGTTCGGCGGCGCTGACCGCGATCCGGACACCGAGATTGCCGGCGCGCAGCTCGCCGAAGCCGCCATCGCGCTTGGGCGGCAACAGTGGCGGCGCCACGATCGGAGTTGTCAGGCTCACCTCGTCACTCCGTTCCGGTCGCGTGCCCTGCCGCCATCCTGCTCGGCCACGATGTCGCCGTCCCCGTTCGGTCGGTCGGCTCCGGGCTCGGCGCCGGTGCGGCGGCGCCCGAACAGCTCCATGCGGTGCGACACCAGGTCGAAGCCGAGTCGGGTCGCGATCTGCCGCATCAGCTGCTCGTGCTCCGCATCCTCGAACTCGATCACGCGGCCGCTCTCGATGTCGATGAGGTGATAATGATGGCCGTGCTCGGTCGCCTCGTAACGTGCCCGGCCACCGCCGAAGTCGCGTCGCTCGAGGATGCCCTTCTCCTCGAGCAGCCGGACCGTCCGATACACCGTCGCCACCGAGATCCTGCTGTCGAGCGAGGCGGCGCGGCGATACAGTTCCTCGACGTCGGGATGGTCCTCGGCCTCGGACAGCACCTTCGCGATCACCCGCCGCTGGCCGGTCATCTTCAGGCCGCGCTCGACGCACAGGCGCTCTATGCGGGATGCCATCGCATCACCACGTCGCGGTCCCGCAGGAAGAGGCGTGCACTCATTGGAGGTCGCGTATCCCAAGATCGCGGGCCTTGTCCAATCCGCTCCGGATTGAGTCGCAGATGGATCGGGCGGCGCCGCTTCCGGCATGCTGGGCAGAACGCCTGGCTACTGCGACGAAGGCGACGCTGGCGAGCGGGGCCGCACCGATGCCCCCTTCCTAGCGGACGACGCGCGGCTTGGTGCCGAGGCCGATCTGCTTGGCGAGCGACGACCGGTGGCGCGCATAGTTCGGCGCCACCATCGGATAGTCGGCCGGCAGGTTCCAGCGCTCGCGATATTGCTCGGGCGTCATGTTGTAGGCGGTCTTGAGATGCCGCTTCAGCATCTTGAGCTTCTTGCCGTCCTCGAGGCAGATGATGTGGTCCGGATAGATCGACTTCTTGACCGATACCGCCGGCTGCGGCTTGTCCACCGGGGCGACGTCGCGCCCGACGGCGGCGAGGGTTCGGTAGACATCGGCGATCAGCGCCGCAAGCGCATCGGACTGCACCGCATTGTTTGCGACATGGGCGGAGACGATCTGCGCCGTCAGCCCCAGCACGCCCAGTCCCAGAGCGCCGGGGTGTCCCGCCTGATCGGTCATGTCCGTGCCCCTTGGTCAGATATACTCGCATTCCATATAAATGTTATTCCGATTCCCGCAATGTGTATTCCGCCTTACTCCGCCTCGACCGGTATGCGGAAGGAGCTCGTGGACGCTATGCCTGACCATCACCTCGATATAACCCGCGAGACCTGCCCGATGACCTTCGTGCGGACGCGGCTGGCACTCGACCGGATCGTTCCAGGAGAGACGCTGCACGTGCTGCTTGCCGGCGACGAGCCGCACCGCAACGTGGTGCGCAACGCGGAGAGCCTGGGCCACGCGGTGACCGCCGATGACGCGCGTCCGGATGGCTTCAGGCTGGTGTCGATACGCCGCCGGTAAGGCCGAGAGACAGCACGAGGGCGTCGCTGCCGTCGCGGTAATAACGGCGTCGCCGGCCGACCTCGACGAAGCCGCGGCGGCGATACAGCGACTGCGCCGCCGCATTGCCGGCGGCTACCTCGAGCAGCACCTCGTGGGCGCCGCGGCGGGCGCACTCCGCCAGCCCGGCACCCAGCAGCCCGGCGCCGATCCCGGCCGACCGGTCCGCCGGACGCACGCCTATGGTGAGCACCTCGGCCTCCCCGGCGGCGACGCGGAACAGGGCGAGCCCGGCCGGACCGTCCACGGTTTCGGCCACTACCGCAAAGCAGGCTGGCGCCTCCAGCAGCCCGGCGAACGCCTTGGCACTCCAGGCCTCGTCGCCGGGGTGCACGAAGCTTTCCTCGTGCAGCGCCGCCAGCAACGGTGCCCAGCAGGGTGCGGCGACGATCCGGTGCGAGGCGGTCAAGCCGGAGCCGGGCGCAGGCCGTTTGCCGGCAGCTTCGCCTCTGGGGGATCGACATAGAACGGCTGCGCGGCCAGCGGCGGCAACCGGCCTGCGGCGCGATCGATCGCCACGCCGGCGATTGCCGAAAGCTCCGGACGGTCGATGCCGAGGGTGCGCGAGGCGATGCCGGCATGCTCCAGCACCGGTTGCACCAGGTCGCTGGCGTTGCCGGCAAGGAGCAGCGGCCCCGGACCCTGCGACGGCAGCGCCTGCAGCATGCATCCGACCGGCTCCAGCCCGTCGCGCTCCAGGAACACCCGGCCGGTCCGTGCCGTGGTCACGCACCACAGCGGCAGAGAGCGCGGCCCGGCCGTGCGTCGCAGGGCCTCGCCGACGGTGACGCCCACCAGGCTTGTTCCGCTGCCGAGTGCGAGGCCATGCGCCAGCGCCAGGGTCGCACGCAGGCCGGTGAAGCTGCCCGGGCCGACGATGGTGGCAATCAGGCCGATCGCGGACAGCTGCAGGCCGGCCGCCGCGAGCATCGCCGGCAGAGATCCGGCCAACCGCTGCGCACCGCCACGACCGCACTCCAGCGCGTCCGACAGCATGACCAGCCGGCCGTCCGCGGCGGACCGCACCAGCCCCATGCGGCCATCCGGTCCGGCGCCGTCGAGCACCAGGATGTGCAACCGGCGCGTGCCGTCGCTAGAGCAGCAGGCAGGCTTCGTCGAAGGCCAGCCGCGGCGCCCGTGGGTGCGACGGCTCACCGTCCGCGTAGCCGAGATTGAGCAGGAAATTCGATCGCCAGCCCTGCCCCGACAGGAAGATCTCGTCGACCTTGTCGTTGTCGAAGCCCGACATCGGCGCCGCATCGAGGCCGAGCATGCGTGCCGCCAGGATCAGGTAGCCGCCCTGCAGGCTGCCGTTGCGCGACGCGGTCTCCTCGGCGAGCACGATGTCGGCGGCGAACCAGGAGCGCGCCTCGACCTGCGGATACAGCCGCGGCAACTGCTCGTAGAACAGCGGGTCCTGCGCCACGATCACGGTCAGCGGCGCGCTCATGGTGCGTTCGACGTTGCCGCTCGACAGCGCCGGCCGCAGCCGCTCCCGGCTGTCGCGGCTGGCCAGGAACACGAAGCGTGCCGGCGAGCAGTTGCCCGAGGTCGGGCCGAGCTTCACCAGTTCGTAGAGTGCATGCAGCAGGGTCTCCGGCACCGGCAGGTCGCGCCAGCGCTCCGGCGTGCGGGCCTGGCGGAACACCTGCTCCAGGACCGCGTCCGGAACACCGGCGGGAACGTCGGCCACCGCCGCACGTGCGTGGTGTTCATCCCCGGCCCGGGCGGTTCCGGTGAGCCCCTCGGCCGGCTCCGAGCCAGGCTGCATCGTCTCGGAGGCCATGGCCGCGGATCAGGCCTCGACCTGCTCGACCGACTGCACTTCCGGCACGTAGTGTCGCAGCATGTTCTCGACGCCGTGCTTCAGCGTGGCGCGCGAGGACGGGCAGCCGGAGCAGGCGCCCTGCATGTGCAGCCGCACGATCCCGTCGCGGTAGCCGCGGAATACGATGTCGCCGCCGTCGCCGGCCACCGCCGGGCGCACGCGGGTATCGAGCAGTTCCTTGATCTGGGCGACCACCTCGCTGTCCTCCGGAAGGGTGTCCTCCTCGGCGAGGTCGCCCTGCCCCTCGACCACCGGCCGGCCGGAGACGAAATGGTCGACGATCACCGAGAGCACCATCGGCTTCAGCGCAGACCAGTCGACCGCCTCGGTCTTGCTGACGGTGATGAAGTCGGCGCCGAGGAATACCCGCGCCACGCCATCGAGATCGAACAGCGCCAGGGCCAGCGGCGAGCGGGCAGCGCTCTCCGGGCCGCTGAAATCGGCGGTGCTGTAGCCCATCACGTCCCGGCCGCCTGGAATGAACTTGAGGGTGGCCGGGTTCGGGGTGTCCTCGGTTTCGATGAACATGTTGTCAGGATCCTATGAAGTGCCGGTGAACCGGCAACTCTGTCGGCTTCTCATGTGGCAAGAAGCACCCGGCAGGCAAGTGCCGTGTATCGAACCCTGACCCTATCCACCGGCACGCCAGCGGATCGTCGGGGATGCCGGCGTCCCGATGCCGCGGCATCCCCGGGTGCGACCAGAGGCGCATCGCCTAGAAAGGCGTGCGCAGGCTCACGATCCAGTTGCGCTGATAGACCGGCAGCAGTGCCGGCTCGGTGCGGAAGGCGGGAGTGAGCGGGAACTGGTAGCCGACGCCCAGCGCGACGCCGAAGCGGTCATGGATCGTGAACTTGCCCAGGACGGCTCCGACCGTCATCAACACCTGGTTGCTGCCGCCATGCTGGGTGCCGTTGAGCCAGTCGGTCCAGTTGAACTCGACCTCCGGCCAGATCACCTTCTCGAAGCGATACTGGAACACCAGGTTGCTGACCAGCGACGTTCCGTAGAGGTGCGACTGCGACGTCGGTATCGACGGCCCGAAGGTCGCCTGGATGTCGAAGTCGCCGAAGCCCTTGCCGCCGCCGATATTCGGATTGACGAAGAAGACGTGGTTGGTGAACTTCGAAGCCCCGATCGGGGCGGTCGCCGTGATCCAGCCGCTCAGCACGTAGTTGCCGTCGTTCGGGCCCGCGCTCAGCAGGCGCTGCTTGAACAGCGCGAACTGCCAATCCCCGAATCCGGTCGCCGGATTCTTGTTCTGGCGCTGCTGGTACGGGGGGATATTGATGTCGATCTCTTCGGTGGTGTCCGGGATCAGCTGCAGCCCCTTGTTGACGCCGAAGTTCTGTACGCTGGCATCGTTGCCCAGATGCTCGATGTACTGGTCGTACCGCATCTGCTCCACCAGGAAGGGCGGCGGTGCCACCAGCGCCGCGACCCATCCCGGCTGCTCCGATTGCGCGAGGGCGACCCGGCGGAACCAGTTGCGGAAATAGGCCTCGACGCCGCGCTCCTCTTCCCAGGCCGGAGTCGGCGCAGCGTCCGGCACAGGTTGCTCCCGCATCAACGCAGCCTGGCTTTGCCCAGGCCCGAGATCGACGGCGGCTGCCGGAACCTGGGCATGCGCCGCCGGGTCGGCGAGACGCGACACGATGACCGCAGCGGCGGCACACGTCATAGACCGCTTCGACAGCAATACAGAAAACATCGGTAGCCTTGTCACTATAGCACGGGGAGCCGGCAGTTGCTGTTGCCGTCGATCGCAGCGTCTGTCGCCGGTTGGCTGCTCTCGAGGTGGCGTTATTGCACGACAGTAGTCATGTCAACGCCGGAGCCTGAACAGGAATGTCGACAGATCGATCGTGTCCGCGATGCGAGAATGCTTATGCCGAGGGAGTATTATCTCTGGGCCTGCGCCAACGACCGTTGCGACGCTGCAGGCTGTCATCATTAGTTCGGTATAGTCAGAATTCCTGCGTCCGTGCTGCATCCGGAACGGAATTGGGGTCCGTGGAGATTGCCGACATCCGATGCCCTCCCGACCCTTGTAGGAGCATGGCCCGCGCTTTATCAGGACCTCCTGCAATGACGCCACATGACCTCAGACATCGGGAAGCAGGATATTGTCGATAGGATCGCTGTCCCTGGCTTTGCTGATCGTCGGGGGAACGATCGCGTTTGGCGTCGTCGGCGTCGAGTGCGGCAGACGTATCGTCAAGGGCAAGGTTGTAGAAGGCCACAACGATGTCCTGGTGCCGCTGTTCCTCACCGCCGGGGTGATCTATGCGGTCCTGCTGGGCTTCATGGTGGTCGCCGTCTGGGAGACATATTCCGACGCGCACGACAACGCCGCCCAGGAAGCCGCGGTCCTGGTGCCGCTGTATCGCCAGACATCCGACATGGCCGACGACAAGCGCGTCGAGATGCGACATCTCCTGCGCGACTACGCCGAAACGATTGTCAGTGACGAGTGGCCACGGCTGGCCGGCACGGGGCAGGCAAGCCCCAGGGCGCAGTACCTGATCGGGCAGATCTACAAGGAATTCGGCACGCTGGCGCCGGCGACGAAGATCAAGGAAATCATCGACGCGGAATTCCTGCGCACCCTGTCGTCGGAGCTGGTGTTCCGCAACAAGAGGCTTCTGCAGGCCTCCGAGGGATTGTCGTGGGTGATGTGGCTGGGAGCGATCGGGGGCGCGGTCATCACCATCGGCATGACCTTCGTGCTGTTCATGGAAAACAAGTGGCCGCAGCTCCTGTGCGTCGGAACGATGTCGGCATTGATCGGAATGCTGCTCTACATCCTGGCCATCCTGAGCCACCCGTTCAGCGGGCCGCTGGCGATCGATCCCGCCGCCTTCGAGGCGTCGCTGGCGACATTCCAGATCATCGACCACGAGACGTAGGAGAGGCCAACATGCACATCAGCACTCTCGGCGAGAAGACCGGCCACGGCAGGGAACTCGGGGTGGTCTACGCCTCGGTCGAAGGCGTCAACGACGAGTCGTTCGACGTCTGCATCGTGGAGCTGATCGAGAAGGCCCACAAGCTTGGCGCGAAGGCGCTGGTCGGGTTGCAGCTGGTGCAGAGCCAGTTCCAGTGGAACCAGCGAACCAGCCTGCTCGCCACGGCGCTTGCGGGGATCGAATAATTGGGCACGACCACGCCAACCGTACGTGCGAGGCCTCGACTGCGTGGTTTCCTGCCGTTGCAGCCGGCCGTCTCCGTCAAGGAAATGATCCGGATCGGCATCGGATCGTTTCTCGGGATCGGCCTGACCGGCGCGCTCACGACCTGGTGGTTCGGCGCATCCTGGGCAACGCCGATCGTGATCGCTCCGATGGGAGCCGCGTCGGTGCTGCTGTTCGCGCTGCCGGACAGTCCACGCATACAGCCGTTCGCAATGGTCGCCGGATGCTTCCTGGCCGCCTTGATCGGGGTCACCTGCGCGCGCTACGTCGCCAACCCGCTTCTGGCCGTCAGCCTGGCGATCGGCCTCACCCTGGTTGCCCAGGCCCTGTGCCGGTGCACGCATCCGCCGGGTGGCGCCGTCGCGGTCGTGGCGGTACTGGGAGGTCCGAAAGTCCTCGCGGCAGGCTACGGCTTCGTGTTCATGCCCGTGATGGTCAACACGATCATCCTGCTGATCATCGGGTTCTGCTACAATAACCTGACCGGCCGCACCTATCCGCACATCCCCTAGCCACCGGCCCTGGCCATTGGCCCTGGTGACGGGCAGGGCGGGCGCCGGCGGTCGTGCCCGCCCGGCAGGGGCGATGAATTGCCTCAGGGACCGCTGGAAACGATGGCTTCAAGTGCCTGAGAAGCCTATGGAGGCATCAACCGGCACGGCCGACAACATGGCCGGGGCCGGCGCTTCAAGCGAGTTGCCCATGAACAGACCCCGCTCCGCCGCCGGCCTCCTTGCCCTCGCGCTGTTCGCCTCCGTGCCGCCGATCGCGGGCGCCCGCGCGCAGACCGCGCCACATCCGGAACGGCTCGCCTTCGTTCTGAACTCGGCCGACGCGTCGATCAGCGAGATCGACATCGACAGCCGGCAGGAGGTGCGCCGCATCCCGGTGCTGCGCGAGCCGCACCACATGGCGCTCAGCCCGGACGGACGCTCGCTGGTGGTGGGCGACACCGCCGGCAACGCGCTTTTCTTCCTCGACCCGATCACCGGCGCGATGCAGCGCCGCATCGCCGTCAGCGACCCCTACCAGATCTCGTACAGCCCGGACGGGCGCTGGCTCACGGTGGCCGGCCTCGCCCGCAACCAGGTCGACATCTACGACGTCGCCACCATGACGCTGGCACACCGGGTGCCGGCGAGGTCGATGCCGAGCCACATCAACTACTCGCCGGACTCCGCCGTCGCCTATGTCAGCCTGCAGGACAGCGGCCGGCTGATCGCCATCGAGACCGCGACCGGCCGGGTGCAGTGGGACAGCAAGGTCGGCTCGACCCCCGCCGGCGTGCTCTGGCACGAGGGCCACGTGCTGGTCGCCAACATGGGAACCGACTTCGTCGCCGTGGTCGACCCGCGCGACGGCCATGTCGAACGCGAGATCCACATGGCGCCCGGTCCGCACAACCTGTTCATCACGCCCGACCACAAGCGGCTCTACGTGACCTGCCGGGTATCCGGCACCATCACCCAGCTCGACTGGAACAGCCTCGACGTGGTGCGCAGCTACCACCTGCCCGGCGGACCGGACGACATCGTGTTCGGTCCGGACGGCAGCATGTGGGCGACGCTGCGCTGGCGCCAGCATGTGGCGGTGCTGGACCTCGCATCGGGCAACTACACCACCATCGCCACCGGCCGCTCGCCGCACGGCATCTGGCTGAACACCGCGATGCCCGGCCGCAGGATCAGCATGCTGACGGGGAACTCCGCACCCGCCACGCGCTAGTCCCCCCGCACAACAGCAGCGGGAGCGACGGCCATGCCGGGCGCGGTGATCTTCGACGTGGACGGCACCCTGGTGGACAGCGTCACCCTGCACGCGCAGGCGTGGCAGGACGCCTTCCGCGACTTCGGGCATGAGTTCGAGCTCGACAAAATACGCGGCCAGATCGGCAAGGGCGGCGACCAGCTGCTGCCGGTATTCCTCGACGAGCGCGTGTGCGAGGAGCAGGGCGAGGCGATCAACAAGCACCGCGCCGGAATCCTGAAGGAGCGCTATCTCGGCCGCATCGAGGCGTTCCCGCAGGTGCGCGCCCTGGTTCAGCGCCTGCAGGCCGAGGGCTGGCGGGTCGCCCTCGCCTCCTCCGCCAAGGGCGACGAGCTCGCCACCTACAAGAAGATCGCCGACATCACCGACCTGATCCAAACCGAGACCTCGTCGGACGACGCCGAGCACAGCAAGCCCGAGCCGGACATCTTCCAGGCCGCGCTCGAGAAACTGGACGGGCTGGACCCGAAGCAGGCGTTCGTCATCGGCGACACGCCCTACGACGCCGAGGCAGCCGGCAAGGCGGGGGTGCGCACCATCGGCGTCACCTGCGGCGGCTGGTCCGAGGCGGAGTTGCGACAGGCCGGCTGCATCGCGGTGTATCGCGATCCGGCCGACCTGCTCGCCAAATATGAGCAGTCGCCGCTGGCCCGGTCCTGATCCTAATGTTGCCCTCCAACGAAGGAGGGCGCGCGCGATGACCCCTGTCCCGACCGCCCTGGTCCTGGCCGGAGGCAGCTGGATCGGGCTGCATGTCGGCGTCGCCGGCACCGCGCTGCGCGGCGTCGTGGCCCGGCGCACCGGCGAGAACGGCTTTCGCATCGTGTTCTCGACGCTGTCGGTCGCCACCATCGCCTTCCTGGTGATCAGCTACCGGAATGCCCGGGCGCAGGGCTCGCCGACCTTATGGACCACGCCGCACTGGCTCGGCTGGCTGCTGGTCCTGTTGATGGCGCCCGCCTTCGTGCTGCTGGTCGGCTCGATGACCAGGCCGAATCCGACCGCGATCGGCGGCGAGAAGCTGGCCGGCCAGGAGCCGCGTGGCCTGTCGCGTATCACCCGCCACCCGATGCTGTGGTCGTTCGCGACCTGGTCGGTGGTGCATGTGATCGGCAACGGCGACCTGGTCTCGCTGCTCTTCTTCGGCACCTTCGGCGTCACCGCCCTGCTCGGCATGCCGTCGATCGACCACAAGCTCGCCGCCCGCGATCCGGCAGCGTGGCGGACACTGGCCTCGACGACGTCGATCCTGCCGTTCGGCGCGATCCTGGCCGGACGCAACCGGCTGGTGCTACGCGAGATCGGCTGGATCGCGCCGGTAGTGGGACTGGTGCTCTGGGTCCTGCTGGTGCTGGTGCATCCGTGGCTGTTCGGCGTGTCGCCGCTGCCGTCCTGACGCACTGTTGCACGGCACGGGCAGCTTGCTGTTCCGGACGGCGCAGACACGGCCGGCGAGCGCCATGTCGCCTCAGCGGTTGCGGCGCCAGACCTCTTCCTGCAGGAACGATGCGAACAGCACCCAGCCGGCCAGCGGAACGCCGGCCCAGGCGGCGCGGCGATCGACACCGGCAGCAGTCGCCACCGCCCCGCCGGAGGTCGCCAGCATGGCGACGGTGACGCCGGTCGCGGCGCCGAGCTGCCTGCGGCCGAACAGCACCCAGGGGAAGCCGGCGACGCCGAGCACGTTCAGGCCCCAGAACCCGAGCGCGACCGTGCGCTGCAGGCTCGGCTCGGCTGCCAGCAGCCGGGTGCCGCTATAGGCCAGCAGCCCGTCGAGCCCGGTCCAGACCGCGCCGAACACCGGGCCGGGCGGCGTCGCCGACGGCTTGCGCAGCTTTGCATACCAGGCGGCGGTGCGCGGATGGTCCGGCGTCGGGCTGTAGCGGCGGCCGCTCGCCTGGGCGAGGGCGACGGCGCTGGAGGCGAGCAGGCTGGCGGAGGTCTTGCGCATGCGTGGCGATCCTGAAGGCGGGCGCCCTGCCTATACCAGCGCCGCGCTCGCCACGCGATGCAGTGCCAGCAGTCGGTCCAGCCCGCCGGCGTCCCCGAGCACCGCCGCGCGCTCCCGCGCCGACAGGCCGGCCAGCGCCGCCGGCAGCGTGTCGGCGTCGGACAGTTTCGCGAGGCCCACCAGCAGGTCGGCCTCCGGCGCGCCCTCGCCGCGTCGCCGGGGCGGCGGCAGCATCGCGCGGTGGGCGGCCAGCAGCGCCGGATCGCGCAACAGCGCCTCGAGCGGATCGGCCGGGATGGTGGCCTCCAGCTCGCGCGCCAGCGCATTGGCACGCGCCAGGATCGGCGGCGTCGCCACCTCCTCCGGGATGCGCAGCAGGCCGAGCCGGGCGAGCCCCAGGCCGGGCGCACGATCAGCGGTGATCGCGGCCAGCGGCACCGCCAGCACGAGGCCGAGCAGCACCGGCGTCATCCACAGGAACAGGGCGGGCGACACCGTCCAGGCGATCGCGGTCAGCACCAGGCCGAACAGCATGTGACGCCAGTAGCCGCGCCACACCTCGCGCCACGGCACCCGCCCGTCATCGCGTCGCTGTGCGTTCCAGCCGCTGTCCCGCCCGGCCAGGATCGAGAGCACGCCGCCGGTCTGGATCAGCATGGCGATCGGCGCCACCAGGCCGCCGACCAGGGTCTCGATCAGCACCGACAGCAGCGAGCGCAGCGCACCGCCGCTCCCGCGCCGCGCCTGGCGGTCGAACAGCAGCGCGATCCAGGCGAACAGCTTGGGAGCCAGCAGGATCGCCATGGTGCCGATGAACACGTAGCGCGCCAGCACCGGATCGACCCGCGGCCAGTTCGGGAACAGCGACTTGGTGGCGCCGAAATATTCCGGCCGCAGGAAATGCGACTGCACCGAGATCGCGATGCCGCACAGCAGGAACACCAGCCAGAGCGGCGAGGTCACGTACGAGCCGATGCCCATCATCAGATGCAGCCGGCTGACCCAGTGCAGCCCGCGCGCCGGCAGGACCTTGGCGTGCTGCAGGTTGCCCTGGCACCAGCGGCGGTCGCGTATGGCGATGTCGGTCAGCGAGGGCGGGCTCTCCTCGTAGGATCCCGGCAGCCCCGGCACCATGTGGATCGCCCAGCCGGCGCGACGCATCAGCGCCGCCTCGACGAAATCATGGCTCAGGATATGGCCGCCGAACGGCTTGCGGCCCGGCAGCGTCGGCAACCCGGCCTGCTCCGCGAAGGCGCGGGTGCGGATGATGGCGTTGTGGCCCCAGTAGTTGCCTTCGGAGCCGTGCCACCAGGCGATGCCATAGGCGATCATCGGACCGTACACACGCCCGGCGAACTGCTGCATGCGCGCGAACAGCGTGTTGCCGTTGACGATCACCGGCAGCGTCTGGATCAGCGCGACGCCGGGATGCCGCTCCATGGCGCCGGCCAGGCGCACGATGGTGCCGCCATCCATGACGCTGTCGGCGTCCAGCGTCATCATCTGCGGATAGGCGCCCCCGAACCGGCGCACCCAGTCGGCGATGTTGCCGGCCTTGCGCTCGGTGTTCTTCGCACGCCGCCGGTAGAACACCCGCGCCTGTACCCTCAGACGCTCCCGCAACGAAAGGAAGGCGGCCTCCTCGGCGATCCAGACATCGGCATTGGTGGTGTCGGACAGGACGAAGACGTCGAAGGCGCCGAGCCGGCCGGTCGCCGCCAGGCTCTCGATGATCGCCTGCAGGCCGGCCATCACCCGCGCCGGGTTCTCGTTGTAGGTCGGCATCAGCAGCGCGGTGCGGGCGGAAAGCTCCGGCAGCGGTCCGTCGCGGGTGATGCCGAGCGACAGTCCGCCATGGCCGAGCAGGGAGACGAAGCCGGCCACCGCGCTGGTGAAGGCGAGCGCGATCCAGGCGAACAGCACCACGAACAGCAGCAGCACGACGATGCCGAGCAGCGACGGCCCGGCGCCGTTCAGCACCAGGTACATCTCGCGCGCCGCCGCCAGCGTGAGTGCGATCGCGCTGCCGATCACCAGCAGGCGACGCAGCCCGATCAGGGTCGGCGCGGTCATCGGCCGCGCAGACCGCCCGGGCCTGGCCTGGAGGGATTGCGCCTTCATGCCGAGCGGCGCCTCGGGCGGCAGGAACGGGGCCTGGATCATGGCTAGCGTATCCAGCGCGACAGCCACATCTCCGACAGCGCCTCGGTGTCGCTGTTCAGGGTGCAGTGCAGCTCGGCGCTGGCGGCGCTGCCCGGGTCGTATTCGAAGATGATGCGCCAGCCATGGATCTCGGGGTTCGGCTCCACCACGACGTTGCGTATGCCGCCGGCGCTGGCACCGGCCTCGGCATGCAGCTTGGCATCCTGCGGGAGCGACTTCACCGCATCGCCGGTGAAGTCGATCGCCACCACGCGGGCCTTGTGATCGTCCGACGCACCGATGCGTGTCTGCGCCACCCGAGCCAACCTGGTCGCCCAGGGGTTGTCCCAGCACCAGTGCATCCGGTACGTGAAGGCATATTCCCCGGCGGCGTTCAGCTTTTCCTTCGGACGCCAGAACGCCACGATGTTGTCGTTCACCTCGTTCGGCGTCGGCAGCTCGACCAGGTCGACCGCGCCCTCGCCCCAATCGCCGATCGGCTCGATCCACAGGCTCGGCCGCTTCTCGTAGTCCAGCGCCAGGTCCTGGAAGTCCGCGAACGAGCGCTTGCGCTGCATCAGGCCGAAGCCGTGCGGGCTGCTCGACGAGAAGGCCGAGAACTGCAGGTCGCGCGGATTGACCAGCGGCCGCCAGAGCTGGTCGCCATGCCCGGTCCATACCGACAGCCCCTCGCTGTCATGCGCCGCCGGACGCCAGTCATCGACGCGCGAGCGGTCGTTGGCGTCGAAATAGAACATGCCGGTCAGGGGTGCCACGCCACTCTCGTGCAGGTCGTGGCGCGGATACAGCGTGCTCTCGACATCGAACACGGTCTCGTCGCCGGGGCGGATCGAGAAGCGGAAGGCGCCGGCGAGGCCGGGGCTGTCGAGCAGGGCGTGCACCACTACCGACGGGCTGCCGGGCTGCGGCCGTTCCAGCCAGAAGGCGGTGAACAGCGGGAACTCCTCGCCGCGGTTGCTGCCGGTGCCGTTGGCGAAGCCCCGCGCCGACAGGCCGTAGGCCTGGCCCTTGGCCACCGCGCGGAAATAGGATGCGCCCTGGAACACGCACAGCTCGTCGAAATAATCCGGGCGGTTCAGCGGCGCATGGATGCGAAAGCCGGAGAAGCCGAGATCCTCGGTGACGCGGATCGACGGGTCATCGTAGCCGAACAGGTCGGGATCGTAGGGGACGCGCTCGGCCTTGCCCGCGACCACCTCGAAGATGTCGATCCGCGGCCGGTACAGGAAGCCGCGCGGCAGGAACTCGACCTTGAAGGGCAGATTGAGGCCCTGCCAGAGCGCTCGGCTCTTCTGGTAGCGGATGCCGCGATACTGGTCGAAGCTGAGCGCGTCGATCGCCTTCGGCAGCCTGGTGTCGGGCGACTGGTAGGGATGGCGCGCCAACTCCTGCGCCAGCCGCCGCACCGTCGAGCCATCGAATGCGCCGGGCTGCGGGTGCGGTGGTCTCGCGGACGGATCGGCCGCCATCGCCGGATGCGCCAGCAGGGCCGCCAGCGTGGAGGCGGCGCCTCCGGCAACCAGGGTGCCGACAAGCATCGAGCGGCGGGGCAGCAGGGCGGGGACCGGAGGCGGCGGCACAGGCGGCAAGTGGACGTCCTTCGACAGGGACCGGCCGACCTCGACCGGTATCGCCTCCGCCTTATGCCTCAGGAAGCCACAAAGAATAACGTATTCCTGACGCAGGCGTCGCGCGGACGCCCCGAGCCGGCCGCCAACGCCGCTTCAGAATCCTAGTGGGTGGCGTTGTCGCCGATCACGCCGTTCGGCAGGGTGCCGGTCAGAGGCGGATTGCCGTTGTTCAGCCGCTCCTTCGAGATCTGCCGCGGCGGGGTGTCGGCCGTGCAGCCGGCGAGCAGGGCGACGCCGAGCATCAGGGCAACGATCTTCACGATGGTCTCTCCTACGAGGGATGATGGTTTTCGATACAGCCAGGCGCGTCAAAGGGCATTTGCGGATATGGATGAACCCGACCATGGACTAGGTGCGCAACGATGCCGGATGGCCAGCCCGCTTGCACCGATGGATCAGCGGTTTCCGAGGACCGTGTGGCATTTCTGCACTGGCGTCTGTTCGTTGCGATTTAGCGTCTTGTTAAAGCGACATCCACTCGACTAAGGAAGGATCAGCCCAATCAGTGCATTGACTTCATAACTCTGTCAAAGCGTGGATTTCGACATGCTCCCTGGAAATGCCTCGAGATCCAGCCTGCTGGTTGCGACCGCTCTCGCCGGCGTCGCACTGGCCTCGGCGATACCCGCCCGCGCGGACGACACCGGTGCCCAGATCAACTCGATCGAGAAGCAGATCCGCAACCTGCAGGGCGAGCTCGGGCGCATGAAGCACAGCCTCGCCCAGCGCGACGCCGATGTGCGCGCGGCACGCGCCGAGGCAGCCGCCGCCAATCGCCAGGCGCTGTCGCTGTCCCAGCGTACCACCAACTCCTATGGCCAGCCGTTGCCGCCGCAGGCGCTCTCCACCCCGCCCGGCTATCCGGTGGGCCCTGCCACGCCGGGCAGCATTCCGAAATACAGCCCCTACGTGAATGTCGACGGCGTGCCGACGCCGGTACTGTATCCCGGCAAGCCGCTGCAGAAGGGCCAGTTCCAGCTGATGGGCGTGCGCGTGACCCTCGGCGGCTTCGTCACCGCGGACAGCATATTCCGGTCACGCAACGAGACCCTCGACATCGGCAGCAACTTCAATGGCACCCTGCCCTACCGCAGCAGCCCGAACTACCACACGCCGGAGTTCCGCGAGACCGCACGCGCCAGCCGGGTTTCGCTGCTCGTCGAGGCCAACGCCGACCCGGTGACCAAGCTCACCGCCTATTGGGAAGCGGATTTCCAGGGCGTCGGCTCCGGATCCAACTCGGTGGAGAGCAACAGCTACGTGCTGCGCCAGCGCATCCTGTATGCGCAGATCACCCGCAGCGACTGGGACTTCTACGTCATGGGCGGCCAGTCCTTCTCGCTGCTGACGCAGAACCGCATCGGCATCACGCTGCGGCAGGAGAACACGCCGCTCACCATCGACACCCAGTACGTGCCCGGCTTCGTCTGGACCCGCCAGACCGGGCTCCGCTTCGTCAAGGGCTTCGACAACGACAAGTTCGATCTCGGACTGGCGTTCGAAAGCCCGCAGGCGACGTACTATACCGGGGGCAACGGCACCGGTTCGACCGACGGCACCATCGATGCCACCAACACCGGCAGCGGCACGCTCAATCCCGACACCTCCTACTCGGACGACATCGCGCCGGACGTGATCCTGAAGGGCACCGCCGATCCGGGTTGGGGCCACTACGAGCTGTTCGGCATCGCCCGCTTCCTGCACGACCGCACCAGCTTCGTCGGCAGCGGCACCAACCATACCGTGCTGGCCGGCGGCGGCGGCGGCAGCGCCATCGTGCCGATCATCCCCGGCAGGCTCGAAGTCAACGGCAGCGTACTGGCCGGCGAGGGTATCGGGCGCTACGGCACCTCGCAGCTCACCGACGCCACCTTCTCATCCAGCGGCGCACCCAAGCCGCTGCCGGAAGTCATCGCCCTGGTCGGCCTGGTCTCGCATCCGTATGCGCGCTTCGACCTCTACGGCTACGTCGGCACGGAGCAGATCACGCACCGCGAATCGTTTACGGAAGGCGGCAAGGGCTACGGTTATGGCAGCCCGCTCTACAGCAACGTCGGCTGCAACACGGAGCAGCCGATCACGACCACGCTGGCCCTGCCCTGCACGGCCAACACGTCTGGCGTGGTGGGTGCGGCGGTCGGTGGCTGGTGGCGCTTCCTGCGCGGCGACTTCGGCACCATGCAGACCGGCATCCAGTATTCCTACATCCACAAGACCGCGTTCGAGGGCCGCGGCGGCAGCCCGAACACGGACGACAACATGGTGTTCCTGAGCTTCCGCTACCTCCCCTTCCAATAAGACTGTCCGCGATCACCTGCTGCTGGCGATCCGACGCATCGTCCCTGCGCTCCGATGCTCACGGCCAGACGGACGCTCCGCTTCGCTGCTCGACATGGCACGCCGGAGGCGGCCAAGCGTCCGCTCTCATCCAGCATCAGGCGATTGCGAACAGTCTTTGGGCTCGCTTGATCAACAGGTAGAAGCGGAAGTCAGCCTGCGTAACAGGCGAGTTCGATCAGGTTGCCGTCGGGGTCGTGGCAATACACCGAGACCGTTGGACCCAGTGCGCCCAGGCGCTCGACCGGGCCTTCGGTGACCGTCACGCCGCAGGTCTGCAGGTGCTCGATGATGTCCTCGGTGCGCACCGCAGTCACGAAGCACAGGTCCTGGCAGCCGGGGATGGCATCGTCGGCGGTGATCCAGCCTTCGCTGCCATAGGGGCGCAGGTTGACCTTCTGGCCGCCGAACTTCAGCGCCGAGCGGTTGTTGCGACCATATTCCTCGCGCTCCATGCCGAGCACGCGCTGATACCAGGATGCGGTGATCTCGACATCGCGGCAGGTGATGACGATGTGGTCGAGCCGGTCGACGGTGAAGCGCATCAGGTCAGGCCCCCGGCCGTGCTCAACTCAGGCCATCGTAGAAATCGTTGCCCTTGTCGTCGATGACGATGAAGGCGGGGAAGTTCTCGACCTCGATGCGCCATACCGCCTCCATGCCGAGTTCCGGATACTCCAGCGTCTCGACGCTGCGTATGCAATCCTGCGCCAGCCGTGCCGCCGGTCCGCCTACGGAGCCGAGGTAGAAGCCGCCGAACCTTCGGCAGGCGTCGCGGACCGCCTTCGACCGGTTGCCCTTGGCCAGCATGACGAACGAGCCGCCGGCTTCCTGCAGTGCCGCGACATAGCTGTCCATGCGCCCGGCGGTGGTCGGGCCGAACGAGCCGGTCGGCATCCCCTCGGGCGTCTTGGCGGGGCCGGCATAGTAGACCGGGTGGTCGCGCAGATAGTCCGGCACCCCCTCGCCCCGGTCCAGCCGCTCCTTGAACTTCGCGTGCGCGATATCGCGCGCCACCACCACGGTGCCGCTCAGCGATAGGCGCGTCTTCACCGGATACTGCGAGAGCTGCGCCCTGATCTCGCCCATCGGACGGTTCAGGTCGACCTGCACCACCGCATCGCCGAGCACCTCGTCGGTCGCCTCGGGCAGGTAGTGCGCCGGATCGGCCTCCAGCTGCTCGAGGAAGATGCCGTCCGGGGTGATCTTGGCCTTGATCTGGCGATCGGCGGAACAGGACACGCCGATGCCGACCGGCAGGCTGGCGCCGTGCCGCGGCAGCCGGATCACCCGCACATCGTGGCAGAAATACTTGCCGCCGAACTGCGCGCCGATGCCGAGCGACTGGGTGAGCTTGTGCACCTCGGCCTCCAGCTCGACATCGCGGAACGCGTGCCCGAGCCGGCTGCCCTCGCGCGGCAGCCCGTCGAGCCACTTCGTCGATGCGAGCTTGACGGTCTTCAGGGTCAGCTCCGCCGAGGTGCCGCCGATCGCGATCGCCAGGTGATAGGGCGGGCAGGCCGACGTGCCGAGGGTGCGTATCCTGGTGCCCAGCCACTCCAGCAGCTTCGCCGGCGACGCCAGCAGCGCCCGTGTCTCCTGGTACAGGAAGGTCTTGTTGGCCGAGCCACCGCCCTTGGCGATGAACATCAGGTGCAGCTCGTCGGCATGATGCTCGCCGGGGGCAGCGGCGATGTCGAACTGCACCGGCAGGTTGTTGCCGGTATTGACCTCGTCGAACATCGTCAGCGGCGCCATCTGCGAATAGCGCAGGTTGGTCTCGGTGTAGGTGCGGTGCACTCCGTATGAGAGCGCCTCCTCTTCGTCGCCATCGATCCAGACCCGCTGGCCCTTCTTGCCGAACACGATGGCGGTGCCGGTATCCTGGCACATCGGAAGCACGCCGCCGGCGGCGATCGACGCGTTCTTGAGCAGGTCCATCGCCACGAAGCGGTCGTTCGCCGACGCCTCCGGGTCGTCGAGGATGCGGCGGAGCTGGGCGAGGTGGCCGGGACGCAGAAGATGGCTGACATCGCGGAAGGCCTGTGCCGCCAGTTCGGTCAATGCCTCCGGCCGCACCCGCAGGACGCTGCGTCCGTCCACGACCGTGGTGGAGACGCCCTCGATCTCGAGCCTGCGCCAGGGCGTCGCGTCTGCCGCCAGCGGAAACATCGGCGAATAGGCAAAATCCCTGGCAGGGGCCCCTGTCGTGGAGACCTTCGGCGGTATCGCGTTCATCTGGTTTTCCTAGGAACTGATCCTTGCAGGTCCGCAGGCCGTGTCAGTTGCCCGGGCCACGACGCCGGAACGCATCGAGGCTTACCACCTGCGGCGTGCTGTCGGCCGGCGCGTCCTCGCCTGCCGGCTTGTCCCGCGAGGCATCCTCCGCGGCGGCCAGTCCAGCCGGCGAAGGCCTGGAGTGCGGCAGTTGTGCAGGGGCAGCCGCGGTCTCTTCGGCCGGCGGTGTGAAACGCAGCACCATGCGGACCTGCGGGTCGGCGAAACCGGTGATCGCCGCGAACGGGATCACCAGCGTCGAGGGAATGCCGCCGAACGACAGGCCGACGCTCATCACGGCGTCGGACGCATCGACCTTGAGGTCCCAGAACTGGTGCTGCAGGACGATGGTCATTTCCTGCGGATACTGCGCCCGCAGCCGGTCCGGGATGCCGACGCCCGGGGCCGAGGTCAGGAAGGTCAGGTAGAAATGGTGCTGGCCGGGCAGGCCCTCGTCACGCGCGAAGCACAGCGCCTTGACCATGACCTGGCGATAGGCGTCCTCGACCCAGCGCTCGTAGGGCAGCAGGCTTGCCGGCAGGCCGGCCTCGTCCTCTCCGGTCTCGCCGATCGGGCCGTCGCCGTCGAATTTGTCGCTCATCGGCCTCTCCGTTTCGGCATCCGGTCCCGAACCTCTCCTGTTGCCACGCGTCCGGCGCCGCCACAAGGCCGACCGGATCAGCAACACCCGCCTGCCGGCGGGGGGTGGACGTAAGTGGGGGGGCTTCTGTTGCCCGGTGCCCCCCCGTACCGCGCTTGTCACTTATGCAGCGACAGCGAGCGCCTCGAAGTTATCGTTGGCACCTGTGTTTTAGCCCGATAACGGCGGTACAATGCCGGGCAAAAGGTGGGTCTTTACCACGCGTGTCGAGCCTGTGTCGCCCCCATGCTCTCCCGGACACTCGCATGTCCCGGAGAGAAGTTGGTGGAGGCGCCGGGCACTGCCCCCGGGTCCACAACGATTATTCCACGCACCGTTTATCGCCATAGTCTTGCCCGAAGGCGTAACACCCCGGATGTAGGCGCATCCGGCGTAATATGGAAGGGTCCGCAGGACCCTTTTCGGCATGCGTCGCGACCGGGACATGGTGCGACGGCGGCCGCCGGATGCTAGATGCGGATGCATGATGCCAGACCAAGCGCACGCCACCGACCAAGCCGCAGCCGAGCAGCTTCCTGCCACCGGCGACCTCCGGGACACCACCCAGCCGACGCGCCGGGCCACCGTGCCCGCGCTCGAGGCGATGCTGCACACCGCCATGCCGGTGCTCGACCATGGCTTCGTGCGGGTGGTGGACTACATGGGCGACGACGGCGCGATCGTGCAGGCGGCCCGGGTCTCGTACGGACGCGGCACCCGCAAGGTGAGCGAGGATACCGGGCTGATCCGCTACCTGATGCGGCACCGGCATTCGACCCCGTTCGAGATGTGCGAGATCAAGTACCACGTGAAGCTGCCGATCTTCGTGGCGCGGCAGTGGATCCGCCATCGCATGGCGAACGTGAACGAGATCTCCGCGCGCTACTCGATCCTGGACCGCGAGTTCTACATCCCGGAGCCGCAGCATCTCGCCGCCCAGAGCACCAGCAACCGCCAGGGCCGCGGCGACGTGCTCGAGGGCGAGGCCGCCTGCGCCGTGCTCGACCTGCTGCGCGAGGATGCCAGCCGCTGCCACGACCACTACGCCCTGATGCTCGGCGAAGGCGGCTCGCCGGAAGCCCCCGAGTCCGGCTATGGCCTGGCGCGAGAGCTGGCGCGCATGAACCTCACTCTCAACACCTACACCCAGTGGTACTGGAAGGCCGACCTGCACAACCTGCTCGGCTTCCTGTCGCTGCGACTCGACAGCCACGCGCAGTACGAGATCCGGGTGTATGCGGAGGCGATGCTGCGCAGCGTGCGTGCCTGGGTGCCGATCGCGGCAGCCGCCTTCGAGGACTACCGGGTCGGCGCCTTCACCTTCTCGGCCTCGATGCTGGCTGTGCTGCGTCGCCAGCTCGCCGGCGAGGCTGTGACCCAGGCACAGAGCGGGCTGAGCCGGCGCGAGTGGGACGAGATGCAGGCGGTGCTGGCCGGCGGCGACGCCATGACGGCAGCCTGACCGGGATGTCCGGGCAGGAGCCTGGTCCGACACCACCCGGACGGCGCCCGCCGGATTTCACGCCGTGGATCGTGCTGGTGGCGCTGCTCGGACTGATTGCCCTGGGCCTCTACCTGTTCCCGATGGTCAAGTCCTACATGAACTACCAGGACTGCGTCGGCAGCGGCCGCGTCGACTGCGCCGGCCGGACCTGAACGCCGCCTACAGCCGCAGCGATTCCGCGACCTTCGCCGCCAGGGCCGCATAGGCGCGGCCGGCATCGCTCTCCGGCGCCGAGGCCATGATCGGCGTGCCGGCATCCGAGCTGGTGCGTATGTCGAGCAGCAGCGGGATCTCGGCCAGGAACGGCACGCCGAGGGTCGCCGCCTCGGCACGCGCCCCGCCATGGCCGAACAGCTCGGTGCGCTCGCCGCATCTCGGACAGCAGAAGAACGACATGTTCTCGACGATGCCGAGCACCGGCACGTTGGTCTTCTCGAACATCGCCACCCCGCGCCGGGCGTCGAGCAGCGCGATGTCCTGCGGCGTCGAGACGATCACCGCCCCCGCCAGCGACACCTTCTGCGCCATGGTGAGCTGGGCATCGCCGGTGCCGGGCGGCATGTCGACCACCATCACGTCGAGCGCGCCCCATTCGACGTCGCCCATCAGCTGGTTCAGCGCGCCCATCACCATCGGGCCGCGCCAGACCATCGCCGTTCGTTCCTCGACCAGGAAGCCGATCGACATCGCGCGCAGGCCCCAGGCCTCGATCGGCACCATGCGCTTGTCGCGCACCTCCGGCTGGCCGGTGATGCCGAGCATGCGCGGCAGGCTCGGGCCGTGGATGTCGGCATCCAGCAGCCCGACCGCGAGGCCGCGCCGGGCCAGGCCGATGGCGAGGTTGACCGCGGTGGTCGACTTGCCGACGCCGCCCTTGCCGGACGCCACCGCGATCACCCGCTTCACGTCGGCCAGCAGCTTGCCGGGCGGTGCGGTCCCGCCCAGCCGGATCGGGGCGTGCGAAGGTGCGGCGGATGCGGTCGCCGCCGGTCCGGGTGCCGCATCCACCGCCGCACCCCGGTGCGCGGTCAGCATCACGGTGACGTTTGCCACCCCGGGCAGCGCCCGGATCGCCGCCTCGGCCTGCGCCGCGACACGTTCCATCGACTGCTGTTCCTGGCGGCCACTACGCAGCACCAGCTGCACCAGGCCGCCCCGCACCACCAGGCCGTCGATCCGGTCGCTTGCCGGCAGGTCCTTTCCGCTGACCGGATCGATGACGCGGGACAGGGCGTGCAGCACCGCCGGCTGATCGGGCGCCTTCGGGAACAGGGCCATGATTTTCTCCTGGGCGGTACGCTGGTCGCAACAACCGGGCGGCCGGATGTGACTTAAGGTAAGCTGGCGGTGGACGCACTGGAAGCGGACCACCCGCCTCGCCTATCTGTTGCCAGCCATGCAGGAGCCGGACCCCGGATGACGCAATCCAGCGCCCCCGCTTCCCGGGCAATCCCCCCGACGCCACGCAAGGGCCGGGACCATCGCGTCGATGCCCTGCGCGGCGCGGCGCTCGGCATGATGTTCGTCGACCACATCCCGGACAACCTGCTCAACCGCCTCACCCTGCGCAACCTCGGCTTCTGCGACGCCGCCGAGATCTTCGTGCTGCTGGCCGGCTTCGCCTCGATGCTCGCCTATGGGCGCGCCTTCGCCCGCGAGAGCGTGCGCTCGGCGATGAACAAGCTGCTGCGCCGCTGCGCCAAGCTCTATGTCTTCCAGGTCGGCATGCTGCTGATCAGCATCGCGGTCATCACCCAGTGGCGGCAGATCCACTGGGTGCCGGTGGACTTCCTCGAGCCGGAGCTGGCGCACGGCTGGACCAGCCTGTGGCGGGCGATGTCGCTGATGGCGCTGCCCGGCAACCTCAACATCCTGCCGCTCTACATCGTGCTGCTGCTGCTGTTCCCGGTGATCTACTGGGTGCAGCGCCGTTCGGTCTGGCTGGCCCTGGCGCTGAGCGGATGCGCCTGGCTGACGGTCAATCTCGACCCGGCGCTCAACCTGCCGAACTGGCTCGACCCGGACGGCTGGTATTTCAACCCCTTTGCCTGGCAGTTCCTGTTCACCCTGGGCGCCCTGGCGGCAAAGGTGACCGAGGCACGCGGCGGCGACCTGCCGCGCTACCGGCTGGTGGTGGCGTTCTGCTGGGCCTACCTCGCCTTCAGCGCGGTGCAGGAGTTCCCCTGGGCGCAGTGGCACCTGCCGAACCTGGCGCCGCTCGATATCGATCCGCCGCTGAAGACGCCGCTCTCGCCGCTTCGCCTGATCGACGTGATGTCGATCTTCTACCTGGTGCAGAGCAGTCCGACGATGTCCCGCTTCGCAGCCAGCCGCACCGGCCAGGTGCTGGCGGTGCTTGGACGGCATTCGCTGGAGGTGTTCTCGGCCGGTACCCTGCTCGACCTGTTCGCCAAGCTGCTGTTCGCCACCTTCGGCAGCCACTGGGCCCTGCAGATCGGCATCAACGTGATCGGCCTTGGGACGCTCTTCCTGCTTGCCCGCGCCCTCGATCGCCGCAAGACGCAGCGCAAGCTCGAACAGAAGCAGACCGAGCAGCGGACGGAGCGCCAGCAGGCCGAAGCAGCGCAGCGTGGCGCCTCCCATCCTGTCGCCGCGTCCTGAGGCAATGCCCCAGACCATGCCGCCCACACCTGGCCCCACCCACGACACCGATTCCGATGCCTTCGGCTTCGGGCTGGATCCGCGCTGCCTCGCCCGGTCGCGTGGCGCGCTGGCGGAACGCCGGGCGCTGCGTATCACCGCCTTCGGTGCCTCGACCACCGAGGGTATCGGCGCATCCTCCCCGGAGCACGGCTACCCGGAAGTGATGCGGGCCAGGCTGGTCGCCACCGGCATCGCGCCGGTGGAAGTGCGCAATCGCGGGGTCGCCGGCAACACCGCGCGGGACCTGCGCGGGCGGCTGGGAGAGGTCGTCGCGGACGCACCGGACCTGGTGCTGTTCCAGACCGGCAGCAACGATCCGCTGCAAGGGCTTCCGGTGAAGGAGTTCGGAGATCTCACCCGCGAGGACCTGCTCGCCCTGCGCTCGCGCACCGGGGCGGACATCGTGCTGATCGACCAGCAGTTCTGCCGGACGCTGCAGGAATGCGAGGGATTCCCGCCCTATCTCACCGCATTGCACGCGGCAGGAGCCGCGACCGGGGTGCCGGTGTTCCCGCGCTACCAGATGATGCAGAGCTGGAGCATGACGCCCGGCATGGATCGCGACCGGCTGTCGCCGGACGGGCTGCACATGGGCGATGCCGGCTACCGGCTGCTGGGCGAGGCGCTGGCCGGCTGGCTGCGCGACGCCCTGCTGCATCCGGACGCGGCGTGACGAGCTGGATGCGTCAATCCGGCGACAGCGGCGTTATGGAAAGGCGACATCTTGGGTTAGAGAATGGCCCGACGGATCCCTGAGGACACTCGCTGCATGCGCCCTGCTCCACGTCTCGCCTGCCTTGCGGCGGCGGCCCTGCTCCAGGCCGGAGTGCCGGCGGCGACCGTGGCCGGGCTGCCCGCGCAGGCGCTGGCGCGCGGTGCCCCGGACAGCTTCGCCGATCTTGCCGCCAGCCTGCTGCCGGCGGTGGTCAACATCTCCTCGACCGAGACGGTGACCGGTGATGCGCCGGAGGACGACGACGACCAGGGTGGCGGCGGCGGCGGTGGTGGCGACCAGGGCCAGGGTCCCGACGTGCCGGCATTCCCGCCCGGCTCGCCGTTCGAGAAGTTCTTCCACGACTTCATGAACCGCCAGCATGGCGGCGGCAGCCCGAATGCGCCGCCGCGCAAGATGCAGGCGCTCGGCTCCGGCTTCATCGTCGATCCGTCCGGCATCATCGTCACCAACAACCACGTCATCAGCGGCGCCGAGGAAATCACCGTCACGCTGCAGGACAACACGGTGCTGAAGGCCAGGCTGCTCGGCCACGACGACCGCACCGACCTCGCGGTACTGCAGGTGCATGCCGACCACAAGCTGACCGCCGTTGCCTTCGGCGACAGCGACAAGTCGCGTGTCGGCGACTGGGTGCTGGCGATCGGCAACCCGTTCGGCCTGTCCGGCACGGTCACCGCCGGCATCGTGTCGTCGCGCGGCCGCGACATCCAGCAGGGGCCGTACGACGACTTCATCCAGACCGACGCGCCGATCAACAAGGGCAACTCGGGCGGTCCGCTGTTCAACATGGACGGCCAGGTCATCGGCATCAACACGGCGATCTATTCGCCATCCGGCGGCTCGATCGGCATCGGCTTCTCGATCCCGGCCAACGAGGCGCGGCTGATCATCGAGCAGCTGCGCCGCTTCGGCCATGCCCGGCGCGGCTGGATCGGGGTGCACATCCAGGACGTCACCCAGGACATCGCCGACAGCCTCGGGCTGAAACCCGCGCACGGCGCGCTGATCGCCGGCATCGAGCCGAAAGGGCCCGCGGAGAAGGCCGGACTGCAGAGCGGCGACGTCATCCTGCAGTTCGACGGCCGCGACGTCGATGGCCGCAGCCTGCCGCGCCGGGTGGCCGAGACCCCGGTCGGCGACGCCGGCCAGTTCTCGATCTGGCGCGACGGCCACCGGCAGCCGCTGACGATCCCGATCGGCGAGTTCCCGGAGCAGGAGGCCAAGCCTGCCGCTGCGCCGAGCCCGAAGCCCGCCGCCAGCGCCGCGATGTCGCTGCCTGCACTCGGCATCAAGGTCTCGTCGATCACCGCGGCCCTGCGCCAGAAGTACCAGCTCTCCGACAGCCAGAAGGGCGTCGTGATCACCGAGGTGGCGCAGGACGGCCCGGCCGCCGATCGCGGCCTGCGTGTCGGCGACGTGGTGGTCGAGGTGCAGCAGGCCGCTATCTCCACCCCGGCGGCGCTGCAGGAGCAGGTCGACAAGGCCCGCCGCGCCAGGCGGGCCTCGGTGCTGATGCTGGTCCAGGACGGCGATGCGGTCCGCTTCGTGCCGCTGCCGGTCGGAAGCTCGCACGCAAAGGGTTCCGGTCCCGACAAGGCCCCCTGAGACAACGACCGACAGTACCGGCCCGCGCATCCCGGCCATCCTGCCATGATCCAGGCCCTGCTGCGTGCCGGGATCGGCCGTCGGCATCGCGCCTGGCTCAGGCAGGCGGCGCGGACCCTGGTCTCGGTGTTCCTGTCCGGTGCGGTCTCGGAACTGTTCGGCCTGCACGAGGCGCCCTGGGCGCTGATCACGGCGGCCATCGTCACGTCAAGCAGCGTCACCGGCACCTGGACGGCGGGCCGCGACCAGATCGTCGGCACCCTGATCGGCGCCGTCGCCGGTGCCGCCGCGATCGGCCTGGAGCTGCTCGGCTATCCGAAGATGCCGGTGTTCTGGGTCGTGCTGGCGCCGCTCGCGCTGCTCGCCGCCGCACGTCCGACGCTGCGGCTGACCTGCGTGACCCTGGTGGTGGTGTTCCTGTTCCCCTCGCCCGGATCTCCGTTCGCCCGCCCGGTCGATCGTGTCTTCGCCATCCTGACCGGGGCGCTGGTGTCGCTGGTGGTGTCGTTCGTGGTGTTCCGCTCGCGCGCGCGCGAACAGGCGTTCGGCGCCGCCCGCGAGATGCTGGGCGTGCTGCGCCAGCTGCTCGCCGAGGTGATGACGGGTCGCGGTCCGGCATCCTCCCGCGATGCGCTCAACGACGCCTCGATCACCGCGCTGCGCCAGCTGGCCGACGCGGTGATCGAAGCCCGGCGCGAACATGTCAGTGCCCTGGAGCAGGCCGACCCGCTGCTGGTGCGGCTGGTGCCGATGCTGCGCCGGCTGCAGAGCGACGTGCTGTTCGTGACCCGCGCGATGGACGAGCTGCCCGATGCGGTCGCGTTGCGCGGCACCCTGGCCAGTGCCAGCCAGGCCTTGACGGACGTGTTCGACGGTCTGGCACGGCGCTGCGCCGCGATCGAGAATGGCCGGCCGGGCATCGAGGCCCCCGGCGACGGCGCCGCCGAGATCGCCAACCTGGACGATACCCTTGCCTCGCTGGGCGACACCGCCGGCGTGCCGCTGCGGTTCACCCTGCAGATGTTGCGGCGCGATCTCGACGACATGGAGACGGCGATCCTGCAGGACGCGCAGGAGGGGGGCGGAAGCCTGCCGGCCGGAGCAGCCTGACCATGCAGGCCAGGCGGGTGGTTGCAGGTGGTTGTCGTAGTCGCCGGCTCGCGCGGCGATGCGTTGCCGGAAGCGCCCGACAAGCGCAGGCCGGCGGTCGTGGTGGAGCATGACGGGCTGTTCGCGCCGGCCTGTCCGGACACCACCCTGGTGCCGCTCACCGGGGACGGCACCCTGGTGATCCCGGACCTCCCGGTCCGCCATCGCGCCGACGCCGGAGAACGGCTGCACCAGGCCATGCCGGGCGGTGTCGCACCTGGTCGCCACCACGTCCAAGTTGCGGCTGCAGCCGACCGCCTCCCGCATCACCCCCGGATCAGCTCACCGCCGTGCGCCGGCAGATCGCCCTCGCGCCCGCATCGAGTGGCACGACGCTCAGTTCGGCGCCGGACTGGGCGTATTGGACGGCATCGAGGCATGCGACACCCCCGGCTGTGGCGCCGCGCTGACCGCGCCGGCGGCTACCGGCTGCTGCGCCGCGGACGTGGGCGCGGAGGCGTCGATCCGGTTTCCGGTTGCAGGACGCTGCGGCGGATGCGCGTCGAGATAGCCAAGGCAGGTCTTGACCGCCGGCGAGCAGAACGCGTCGGTGGCGAACAGCGCGTTCTTCTCGCCTGAATACAGCACGTTGGTGACGATGCCGTCATCGGCCCGCGCGGTGATGTGGCAGTTGCCGCCGAACGAGAGCGAGATGCCGCCGACGATCGGCGGCGCCAGGCTGACCGCTGAGCTCGATGCGGTGTACCAGGTCAGCACGTCGGTGCCGGGGAAGCTGGAATGCTGGTCCGGGCTGCCGAGACAGGCGACCAGATCGACCTCGCGCAGGCCTATCAGTGCGTGCTGCGCGCGGTGCGCCGCCACCGCATCGGTCACCGCACAGCCGCCCAGGGCCGGCATCGCCGCGAGCATCGCGCACAGGGCAAGGCTGTCTACGTGCTGCTTCATCGAGACGCTCTACTTCCGGTTGCCGGTCGTTCGCGTCAAACCATGCGAGGGGCCGCGGCGGCAAGCCCCTCGACTTCCGGGCGCCGCATCGGCACATGATCCGCGCCATGTCCGACCCCGCTTTGTCCGATCCCGCGATCCTGCCGACCAGCCACTACGATTTCGACCTGCCGGACACGCTGATCGCGCAGGCGCCGGCGCGTCCGCGCGAGAGCGCCCGTCTGCTGGAGGTTTCGCGGCAGGGCCTCGGCGACCGTATCGTTCGTGATCTGCCCGGCCTGCTGCGCGCCGGCGACCTGCTGGTGGCGAACGATACCGCCGTCATCCCGGCGCAGCTTTCGGCAAGCCGCGCCGCCAGCCGGGTCGGCGATGCCACGGTACCGGGGGCCCGCATCGGCATCACCCTCGACCGCATCCTGCCGGACGGCAGCTGGCACGCCCTGCTGCGCAACGCCCGGCGCACCCGGCCCGGCGAGGACCTTGCCTTCGCGGGCACCGACATCACCGCGCGCATCGTCTCGCGTGACCAGGAGGGTGGCGCGGTGCTGCGCTTCTCGGTCGAGGGCGCCGGCTTCGACCACTTCCTGCGCGAAACCGGCGCGCTGGCGCTGCCGCCCTATATCGAGCGCCCGCTCGGCCCCACCGAGGCGGACCGCAGCGACTACCAGACCGTGTTCGCCCGCCACGACGGCGCAGTCGCGGCCCCCACCGCGGGACTGCACTTCACCCCGGCCCTGCTGCAGGCGCTGGAAACGGCCGGCGTGTCGCGCACCACGGTCACGCTGCATGTCGGCGCCGGCACCTTCCTGCCGATGCGCGGGGACGACGTCGGCAGCCACACCTTGCATGCCGAGCGCGGCATCGTGGGCGCCGCGGCGGCGGATGCCATCGAGCGCACCCGGGCGGCCGGCGGCCGGGTGATCGCCGTCGGCACCACCAGCCTGCGCCTGCTGGAAAGCGCGGTGGATGCGTCGGGCCGGGTCAGGCCGATGGATGCCGATACCAGGCTGTTCATCCGCCCGGGCCACCGGTTCCGCACCGCCGACCTGCTGCTGACCAACTTCCACCTGCCGCGCTCGACGCTGTTCATGCTGGTCTGCGCCTTTGCCGGCGAACAGCGCATGCGGGCCGCCTACCGCCACGCGATCTCGACCGGCTACCGGTTCTACTCCTATGGCGATGCCTGCCTGCTGCATCGCGATCCGGCGGCCTCGGCATGAAGTTCAACTGGCAAGGCGTCGCCGTCGACGGCTCGGCGCGCGCCGGCACGATGAACACCGCGCACGGCAACGTGCCGACGCCGACCTTCATGCCGGTCGGCACCGCCGGCACCGTGAAGGCGATGACGATGGATGCGGTGCGCGCCACCGGCGCCGGCATCGTGCTCGGCAACACCTATCACCTGATGCTCCGCCCCGGCGCCGAGCGGGTGCAGATGGCCGGCGGGCTGCACCGGTTCATGGACTGGCCGGGGCCGATCCTGACAGATTCCGGCGGCTTCCAGGTGATGTCCCTCGGGGCCCTGCGGAAGCTCGACGAGGACGGGGTGACATTCCGCTCGCATCTCGACGGCAGCGCGCACCGGCTCACCCCGGAACGCTCGACGCAGATCCAGCACGCGCTGGATGCGACCATCACCATGTGCTTCGACGAGTGCCTGCAGCTGCCGGCGACGACCGAGGCCATCGCCGCCTCGATGCAGCTCTCGATGCGCTGGGCGGCGCGGTCGCGCGAGGCGTTCGTGGCACGCGACGGCTACGCGCAGTTCGGCATCGTGCAGGGCGGCACCGATCCCGCACTGCGCGCCGACAGCGTGCGTGCGCTGCTGGAAATCGGCTTCGAAGGCTATGCGGTCGGCGGCCTCGCGGTCGGCGAAGGCCAGCAGCTTATGTTCGCGACCCTGGACGCCACCGTGCCGCTGCTGCCCGCGACGGCGCCGCGCTACCTGATGGGGGTGGGCACCCCGGACGACCTGCTGGGCGGCGTGCAGCGTGGCATCGACATGTTCGACTGCGTGATGCCGACCCGCGCCGGCCGCACCGCGCGCGCCTATACCGGCTTCGGCCAGCTCAACCTGCGCAATGCCCGCCATGCGGACGACCTCGGTCCGCTGGAGCCCGGCTGCGCCTGCCTCGCCTGCACCCGGCACAGCCGCGCCTACCTGCACCATCTGTTCCGCGCCGAGGAGATGCTCGGGCCGATGCTGCTGACCTGGCACAACCTCGAATACTACCAGTCGCTGATGCGCGGCATCCGCGCAGCGATCCTGCAGCAGCGGCTGGAGAGTCATGCCGGGTCGCTGCGCCGGGCTTGGGCGGGCAGCGGCGCGGCCGCCTCCGCATGACCGGCGCCACCACCCTGCGCGATCGCATCCGGGACAAGGCACTGGCGCTCGGCTTCGATGCGGTCGGCTTCACCGAGGCGAGGCTGGGTCCGGAGGCGCGCACCCGACTGGCCGACTTCCTGGCCAGCGGTGCGCATGGCGAGATGGACTGGCTCACCGGGCGCCAGGAGCAGCGCGGCGATCCGCGCGCGCTCTGGCCGGAGGCGCGCAGCGTGGTGTCGCTGGGGTTGTCGTACGCACCGGACGAGGACCCGCGCGCCATCCAGGGCCGGCCGGATCGCGGCGGCATCTCGGTCTATGCCCGCAACCGCGACTACCACGACGTGGTGAAGGGGATGCTCAAGCACCTCGCCCAGTTCATCGTGAAGGCCTCCGGCCAGGCCGGGGTGAAGGTGTTCGTCGACACCGCGCCGGTGATGGAGAAGCCGCTCGCCGAACAGGCCGGGCTCGGCTGGCAGGGCAAGCACACCAACCTGGTGTCGCGCCGGCACGGCTCCTGGCTGTTCCTGGGCGAGATCTATACCAGCCTCGAGCTGCCGCCGTCGGATCGTCCGGCCGGCAGTTGCGGCAGCTGCACGGCGTGTCTCGCCGCCTGCCCGACCGATGCCTTCCCGGCGCCGTACCGCCTCGATGCGCGGCGCTGCATCTCGTACCTCACCATCGAGCATGCGGGACCCATCCCGCATGAGTTCCGCCCGGCGATCGGCAACCGCATCTATGGCTGCGACGACTGCCTCGCCGCCTGTCCGTGGAACCGCTTCGCCACCACCGCGCGGGAGGCGAAGCTGCAGGCGCGCGAGGATCTGCGGGCGCCGCCGCTGGCCGAACTCGCCGCCCTCGACGATGCCGGCTTCCGGGCGCGCTTCTCGGGCTCGCCGATCAAGCGCATCGGCCGCAACCGCTTCGTGCGGAACGTGCTGATCGCGATCGGCAACTCGCGCGATCCCGGGCTCGCTGCTGCCGCCCGCGCACTGGCCGGCGATCCCGATCCGGTGGTGGCGGAGGCGGCCCTCTGGGCGGCGGAGCAACTCGGGCCGTCATGACCGCCGGGCTGGTGAAGCGCAGCCTGTCGCTGTCCGGCCACCGGACCTCGGTGGCGCTGGAGGCGGAATTCTGGCGCGCCCTGGAGCGGATTGCCTCGGAAGAGTCGGTCGGCCTTGCCGCGCTGGTGGCGCGGATAGACCAGGCGCGCGACCCGGCACGGCCACTCGCCTCGGCGCTGCGCGTACTTGCCCTGGACCGCACCAGGGACACACCTTCAGGTTGCACGAAAAAATGCGACAAATCTTCTGGTTGTTAATCTCCGGGTAAGCTTCGCACGCCATGTTCGGGGCATCGGAGACCAGCGCCGGAACGGCCGCTGACCGCTTCCAGAAAGGATTGCCACCATGCTCTCGATCAGCCCGACCACCTACCTCGTCCCGGCCATGAAGGTGAGCCCGCTCACCCTGTCGCACCAGCTGCTGATGCTCGCCGAGCAGGCCGACCAGGCCGGACTCGACCGCAGCGCCCGGTCGCTGCTCAAGCTGGCGCACACCGTCTGCGGTGATCGGCCGCGCCGTGGCCTGGCGCTCGATCTGGACTGAACGGGCAGCCCGGTGCAACCGACGGCAGGCCGGCCCGTAGGGTGGGCATGGCGGGGTGGTCGTTGGCCGCCCCGGGCGGCGCATGATATTGGGCAGGGCATGGCGATCTGGGGCAAGGTCTTCGGTGCAGTGACCGGGTTCGCCGTTGGCGGCCCACCCGGAGCCGTGATCGGCGCCGCCCTCGGACATGCCGCCGACCGCGGCTCGCTGCTCGATCCGCCACAAGGCGGCGGCTGGCTCGGCGCCGTCGGCGGCGACGCCCGCGCCAGGCTGGCGCCGGATCCGACCAGTGCCGCGGCCCGGGTCACGTTGCGCATGGCCGCGGTGATGGGACGCAAGGACCAGCTGTTCGCCATCGTGGCCGTCGTGCTGTCGGCAAAGCTCGCCAAGGTCGACGCGCCGGTGAACCGTGCCGAGATCGACACCTTCAAGCGCTGCTTCCGCATTCCCCCGGAGAGCACGCGCGAGATCGGCCGGCTGTTCGACCAGGCACGCAGCCGCACCGACGATTTCGAGCCGTTCGCCGCCGAGCTGGCCGGCGCCTTTGCGGACAACAAGCTGGTGCTCGAGGACGTGCTGGTGGCGCTGTTCGCGATCGCCCGCGCGGACGGGCCGGTGAACGCCCGCGAGCTCGACTTCCTCAAGCGGGTGCATGCGGTTCTCGGGCTGGGCCGCGCCGCCTGGGACCGGGCCGAGAGCGGCGCCGCCCGGCCGAGCTCGGACGAGCCGGACGCCTACGCCGTGCTGGGCCTCAAGCCCGGCGCCACCGACGACGAGATCCGGCAGACCTGGCGCCAGCTCATGCGCGAGCATCATCCCGACCTGATGACCGCGCGCGGCGTTCCGGAGGCCGCCATCGCCAAGGCCGGCGACCGGGTCGCGCGCATCAACGCGGCATGGGATCGCATCAAGCGCGAACGCGGCCTCTGAGCTCACCCGCCTCGTCAGGAACAAGGACTACCCGATGCAGCCAGCGCCGATCATGCAGACCCGCGAGGGAGCCCGTCTGCGTGCGATACGCGAGGGTGCCGCATGGCGGCATTGGGGGCCGTATCTCAGCGACCGCCAGTGGGGCACGGTGCGCGAGGACTACAGCGCCAAGGGCGATGCGTGGACGTATCTCACGCACGACGATGCCCGCAGCCGCGCCTATCGCTGGGGCGAGGATGCGATCGCCGGATTCGGTGACGAGAAGCTGCGCTGGTGCCTGGGGCTGGCGCTCTGGAACGGCCGCGATGCGATCCTGAAGGAGCGCCTGTTCGGCCTGAACAACTCCGAAGGCAACCACGGCGAGGACGTCAAGGAACTCTACTACTATCTCGATGCGACGCCGACGCATTCGTATCTGCGCATGCTCTACAAATATCCGCAGGGCGCCTACCCGTACGAGCGCTTGGTTGCGGAAAACGCCCGACGCGGCCAGCACGACCCGGAATTCGAGCTGATCGATACCGGACTGTTCGACGAGCAGCGTTATTTCGACGTGTTCGTCGAATATGCCAAGGCCGACCCCGAAGACATCCTGATGCGCGTGCGCGTCATCAACCGTGGGCCCGACACGGCGTCGCTGTCGGTGCTGCCGCAGATCTGGGCACGCAACGACTGGTCCTGGGAGCACGACGCGACCAGGGCCGTGATGCATGCCGACGGCGACAGGCAGGTGCTGCTGTCGCACCCCCGCACCGCCCCGCTAAGGGTCAGCGTCGAGGCGTCCGATACGCTGCTTTTCTGCGAGAACGAGACCAACGTGGCGCGGCTGTACGGCGAACGCACGTCGGGCTACTTCAAGGACGGAATCAACGACTACCTAGTGGGTGGCCAGCAGCACGCGGTCAATCCCGAGCGGACGGGCAGCAAATGCGCGGCGTTGCACATGCTGTCGCTGTCGGCCGGCGAGGAGCGCGTGCTGCGGCTGCGGCTGCGACCGGAGTCGGCAACCGGCGACGCCTTCGCCGACTTCGACGCGATCTTCAAACAACGCATGGAAGAGGCGGACGAGTTCTACGCGGCGCTGCAGATCGGCAACGACGATGCCGACGTCAGGCTGGTGCAGCGCCAGGCGTTCGCCGGCATGATCTGGAGCAAGCAGCTCTACGACTACGACGTCCGGCTGTGGCTGGAAGGCGATCCGGCCGGTCCGAAGCCGCCGCCGGGACGCGGCGGCATACGCAACGGCGACTGGCAGCACGTGCACGCCTCCGAGATCATCTCGATGCCGGACAAGTGGGAGTATCCCTGGTTCGCGTCGTGGGACCTCGCGCTGCAATGCCCGGTGCTGGCGCTGGTGGATCCGGATTTCGCCAAGGGTCAGCTGCTGCTGCTGACGCGCGAGTGGTATACCCACCCCAACGCCGCCCTGCCCGCCTACGAATGGTCGTTCAGCGACGCCAATCCGCCGCTGCATGCCTGGTCGGCGTGGCGCGTGTTCGAGATCGACCGCGCGCTCAACAACGCGCCGGACCATCATTTCCTGAAGCGCATCTTCAACAAGCTGACGATGAACTTCACCTGGTGGGTGAACCGCAAGGACGCCTCGGGGCGCAACATCTTCCAGGGCGGTTTCCTCGGCCTCGACAATATCGCGATCTTCGACCGCTCCTCGCCACTGCCGACCGGCGGCGAGCTTTCGCAGTCCGATGGCACCGCCTGGATGGCGATGTATGCATTGCAGATGCTGCGCATCTCGGTGGAGATCGCGCTGCAGGACAGCGCCTTCGAGGATGTCGCGGCGAAGTTCTTCGAGCATTTCCTGCTGATCGCCAGCGCCGAAGGCAACAGCCTGTGGGACGAGCAGGACCAGTTCTTCTACGACCAGCTGGGCTTCGCCGATGGCCGCCGTATCCCGTTGCGCGCGCGCTCGATGGTCGGGCTGATCCCGGTGTTTGCCACCGCGGTTCTGCAGGGCTCCGAGGTGGACCGGCTGCCGCAGCTCAAGGCGCAGATGACCTGGTTCCTCAAGAACCGTCCGGACCTTGCCCAGCTGGTGTCGCATTGGACCGTGCCGGGGCATGGCGACAGCGTGCTGATCTCCCTGCTGCGCACCCACCGGCTGACGGCGATCCTCGACCGGGTGCTGGACGAGACTGAATTCCTGGCGCCGGGCGGCGTGCGCGCGGTTTCGAAGTTCCACGAGCAGCACCCATATCGGCTCGAGTGGGAAAGCCAGTGTTTCGAGTTGAACTACTGGCCGGGCGAAAGCGAGAGCCGGTTGTTCGGCGGCAACTCGAACTGGCGCGGCCCGATCTGGATGCCGGTGAACTACCTGCTGATCGAGAGCCTGCTGCGGCATCACCGCTACTATGGCGACACGCTGACGGTGGAGTTTCCGCGTGGCTCCGGGCGGCAGGCGAACCTGCACGACGTAGCATCCGAGCTGTCGCGCCGCCTGGTGAGCCTGTTCACGCGTGGCGCGGATGGGCGTCGGCCGGTGCACGGCGACTATCCGCTGCTGCAGCAGGATCCGCACTTCCGCGACCTGGTGCTGTTCTACGAGTATTTCCACGGCGACAACGGCCGTGGCGTTGGCGCCTCGCACCAGACCGGCTGGTCAGGCCTGGTCGCGAGCCTGATCCACCGCCTCGCCGGGTACGACTACTCGCACTGGGACGGACCACGGGCCGAGGCCACCGGCGGGAAGCCGGCCGATCCCTCAGGCCGCTTCATGTAGCGAGCGGCGCAGGCTCTCGAGCTCGGCCTGCAGGCGGCGCAGTTCGACGAGCGAGCGACCGGTCGCCTTGATGACGCAGGCCGGGATCGCGGCGGCGTCGCCACGCCGCCGGCGGCCGGCGTCGGTCAGCAGCAGGCGCACCTGGCGCTCGTCCAGGCTGTCGCGCACGCGCCTCAGCAGCCCGGCCGCCTCGAGGCGCTTGAGCAACGGCGTCAATGTGCTGGACTCCAGGAACAGCCGCTCGCCGAGCTGCCCGACGGTGAGGTCGTCGCGCTCCCACAGCACCAGCATGACGAGATATTGCGGGTAGGTCAGGCCAAGCGCGTCGAGCAGCGGCTTGTAGACGCGGTTCATCGCATGGCCAGCCGAGTAGATGGCAAAGCAGACCATCTGGTCGAGCGTCTGATCCTCGGCCGTGGAGCCGTCGTCCTGCATGATGGCTCCGTCCGGCCGCATGACATCCCAGAAGCATCGCGTGCGAGCGGATCGCAACCGCTCTCGTCGCATGGCGCCCATGCGCGCGACTATATTGCGCGCGATTCGATCGCAGGCGATGCACATTCTGCAACCACCGCAAGGGATATCCCGATGCCGACCAACGTCCTCTACAATACCGCCGCACGCGCCACCGGCGGCCGCGACGGCACCGCCGCCACCCTCGATGGCAGCCTCGACGTCCGGCTGAGCACGCCGAAGGAACTCGGCGGCGCCGGCGGCGCCGGCAACAATCCGGAGCAGCTGTTCGCGGCCGGCTACGCCGCGTGCTTCATCGGCGCGATGAAGTTCGTCTCCTCGCAGGGCGGCCCGAAGGTGCCGGCGGATGCCAACGTGACCGCCAACGTCGGGATCGGCCCACGCTCCGAGGGCGGCTTCGGCCTGGAGATCGCCCTCGAGGTGGCCCTGCCCGGGCTCGATCGCGAGCAGGCCGAGACGCTGGTGCACAAGGCCCACGAGGTCTGCCCATACTCCAACGCGACCCGCGGCAACATCGACGTGAAGCTCAAGGTCGTCTGAGCACAGCGGCTGCATTGCGGGACGGCGGTGGGCTACCGCCGCCGTTCCCGACCGCCCGTGTCACCCACCCACCGCCGCACCGTCAGCACCGCATCCGCGAACGCGTCCGGCGCCTCGTAGGGCAAGGCATGCCCGGCATCGATCACCCGATGCTCGTGCCGGGCGGTGAACCGGGCGGCGTGGTCCGCGGTGCCGCCAGGCTTCAGCGGATCCCTCGACCCGTCGAGCGTGACCGTCGGCACCGTGATCGCGGGCCTGCCGGCAAGACGCGCCTCGTGTGCGGCGAGCCCCGGATCGCCGGCGGCCGCGGCAAAGCAGAACCGGTAGGCATGGATGACCACCTCGACGAAGTCGGGGTTCTCGAACGCCGCCGCCGCCGCCTCGAAACGCGCCTCGTCGAGCATCCAGCCGGGAGACCACTGCTCCCAGAGCAGGCGGCACAGCGCGCGGCGATGCATGGCCAGCCCTTCGCGGCCGCGCTCGGTCTGGAACAGGTGCTGATACCACATGACGTGCTCCAGCGCCGGCGCAGCGGGATGGCGCTGCCGGTCGATGTCGATCACGTCGTAGCCGGCATACGAGACCAGTCCCGCGACCCGCTCCGGCCAGAGCGCCGTGGCGACACAGGCGGACAACCCACCCCAGTCGAAGCCGGCCAGGATCGCCCGCTCGATCCCGAGCGCGTCGAGCAGGGCGACGACATCGCCTCCGAGGGCCGCCTGCTGCCCGCTCCGCATGGTGTCCGCCGCCAGGAAGCGGGTCGGGCCGAAGCCGCGCAGATAGGGCACCACGACGCGGGCACCGGCGTCCGCCAGTGCGGGCGCCACCTCGTCGTAGGCCCGGACGTCATACGGAAAGCCGTGCAGCAGGAGCACCGGCCAGCCATCGGCCGACCCGTACTGCAGATAGGCAACCTCCAGGAGCGCGGTGCGCGCGGTGCTAGCCCGCGGCGGCGGCGGCATCGTCGGCCGGTCGCGCGGCCTGCGGGCGCACGCCCAGCACGTGCGCGATCGCATAGGTCAGGTCGGGCCGGTTCAGCGTGTAGAAGTGGAACTCGTCGACGCCGTTCGCCTGCAGCAGGCGCACCTGCTCGGCCGCCACCACCGCACCGACCATGCGGCGGGTGTCGGCATCCTCCTCGGTGCCGCCGAACATCGCGGCGAGCCAATCCGGCACCGTCGTTCCGCAGGAGGCCGCGAATCGCACCGCCGCGCCGAAATTCGAGACCGGCATGATCCCCGGCACCACCGGTTCGGTGATGCCGGTAGCCAGGCACCGGTCGAGGAACCGCAGGTAGGTATCGGCCTCGAAGAACACCTGGGTGATGGCACGGGTGGCGCCGGCATCGAGCTTGCGCTTGAGGTTGTCGAGGTCGGCCTGCACGCTGGTCGCTTCCGGGTGCTTCTCCGGGTAGGCGGCCACCGAGATCTCGAAATCCGCGACGCGCTTGAGCCCGGCGACGAGCTCGGCGGCGCTGGCATAGCCGCCCGGATGCGCCTCGAACGCGCTGTCCTTCGGCGGATCGCCACGCAGTGCCACGATATGCCGCACTCCGGCATCCCAGTATTGCCTGGCCACGTCGTCGACCGCGCCGCGCGAGGCGCCGACGCAGGTGAGATGCGCCGCCGGCGTCAGGCTGGTCTCGCGGACGATCCGCGCCACGGTGTCATGGGTGCGCGCCTGGGTGGAGCCGCCGGCGCCATAGGTCACCGATACGAAGCTCGGCCGCATCGTCTCCAGCCGCCTTATGCAAGCCCAGAGCTGGCTCTCCAGCGCCTCCGTGCGCGGCGGAAAGAATTCGAACGAGAGGATCGGCGCCGGGCTGGCGAAGTCGCGCATCGGCAGCCCGGCGACACGCGGGCCGGTCAGCCAGCGCTCCAGCGGCGCCAGGCCTGAAATCGGCCCGGAGATCGGACTTGCCTCGTTCATGCGGTTCCCAGCTCCGCCATGCGACGGCGCCCAGTTGATGGTAATGGAGGGTATTGGATGGTAGCCAGGACACGCATCCGGCACAAACGTCATGACACGGCAGACAAAGAGGCAACGCGGCGTCATGGTTGCGCGTGGTCGCCCCCGTGTTAATGAAGTTGCCGTGTGACCGTCCGGTCAATCGCCAGGACCGCCGCGGACCAAGCAGGTGCAGAGAAGTCGGGAATGAGAATGCGGACCGTTAAGAACCTGCTGGCACACACCCGGTGCGCCGCTCCGGTCATCGCCGCCGCGCTCCTGCTCGGCGCCGGCGGCTGCGCCCAGAAGCCGACCGATCCGGACGCGCTCGCGGACTACAACAGCACCAACGATCCGCTGGAGCCGACCAACCGCTTCTTCTTCAGGGTCAACAACACGGTCGACAAGTACACCCTCAAGCCGGTCGCCCAGGGCTACGTCTACGTGGTGCCGCAGCCGGTGCGAACCGGGGTGCACAACGCGCTCGCCAATTTCGCCAGCCCGGCCACCTTCTTCAATGACATCTTCGAAACCAAGCCGCGCCGCGCCGGCGACACCCTGGTCCGCTTCGTGGTCAACTCGACGGCCGGCATCGGCGGCGTGCTCGATGTGGCCAAGGGCCTCGGCTACCCGGCGCACGACGCCGATGGCGGGATGACGCTGGCGAGCTGGGGCGTGCCGCAGGGGCCGTACCTCTACCTGCCCGGCCTGGGCCCGTCCTCGCCGCAGGCGGCCACCGGCTTCGGCATGGACATCGCGCTCTCGCCGTTGACCTACGTGCCGCGCGGCTATGGCTTGCTGACCCTGAACTGGGCGCTCTACGGTATCGGGGTGGTGGATGCCCGCGCCGGAGTGCTCGACGCCCTCGACCAGATCAACCGCGATGCGCTCGATCCCTATGCCACGCTGCGCAGCCTGTATCGGCAGCACCGTGCGGCGCAGATCGAGGCGATGCGCAAGGACAACCGTATGACGACACCGGACTGGTACACGCAATGATCGGGGCCGACAGCATGCACGACCGACGTGCTCTCCCTCGCGGCGCCGTGCCTCGCCGCCGCCTCGGCGCCCTCGCCGGCGCCGTCGCACTGTGCTGCGGCATGGCGATGGCAGGCACCCCGGCTCGCGCCGAAAGCGCCGACGTCGCCTTCGTGCACCAGTTCGGCGACAAGCTGGTTGCGGTGATCAACGGTCCAGGTTCGGCCGCCGAGAAGCGGCAGCAGATCCAGCCGCTTATCGATCGCAACGTCGATGTCGATGGCATCGCCAAATTTGCGATGGGCCGCTACTGGAAGCTGGCCTCGCCCACCCAGCAGCAGCAGTTCGTCACCCTGTTCCACCATGTGCTGCTCAACACCATCACCTCGAGGCTGGGCGAATACCAGGGCGTGCGCTTCTCGGTCGGTGCCGACACGCCGCACGGCAACGGCCAGACGCAGGTCGCGACCACCATCGACCGGCCGGGACAGCCCTCCGCCGATGTCGACTGGGTGCTTGGCCATGCCGGTGGTGCGCCGCGCGTCGAGGACGTGTTCGGCGAGGGTGTCAGCCTGAGCCTCACCCAGCGCCAGGACTATGCGAGCTACCTCTCGCGCAACGGCAACGATATCGACAAGCTGCTCGACGCCATGCGCAGGCAGGCTGCCCGCTCCTCCTGACCGGGCCAGCGCCGCGGGCGGCGGCCTCAGATGAGGCCGGACAGCCTTGCGTGCTGTAGCAGCATGATGGTCTTGGCATCGACGATCCGGCCATCGCTGATCATGGCGATGGCGGTGTCGGCAGGTATCTCGACCACCTCGATATCCTCGCCCTCGCCGATCAACCCGCCACCGGCGCCGGTGCGGTCGGACGCCTCGTATTCGGCGACGAAGAAGCTGAGCCGCTCGGTGATCGCGCCTGGGCTCATATAGGCCGCGAACACCGGCCGCACCGCGCGCAGTGTCAGCCCGGCCTCCTCGTGAGCTTCCTTGCGTATGGCGACATCGGGTGGATTGTCGTCCACCAGCCCGGCAATGACCTCCAGCAGCGGCGCGGCATGGCCGCTCACGTAGGCCGGATACCGGAACTGCCGCACCAGCAGCACGCATCCACGAACGGGATCGTAGGCGAGCAGCGCGCATCCGTTGCCGCGATCGTAGGTCTCGCGGTTCAGGGTCTGCCAGGTGCCATCGAAGCGGCGATGCTGCATCCGGGTGGTCCGCAGCACGCCATGGCCCTCGGCCAGCACGCGGACCTCCAGGATCCTCACCTCGTCCGGGCTCTCATCCATGCGGGGTCTCCTCTGCACAAAAGAAAACCCGGGCTCTCACCCGGGTCCTCGTGTCGATCGCGTGGGTGCCGCCCTGCTCAGCGCGGAGAGAGCACCATGATCATCTGGCGGTTTTCCATGCGTGGCATCTGCTCGACCTTGGTGCGCTCGTCCATGTCGCCACGGATACGCTCGAGCACCTTCACGCCGAGATCCTGGTGCGCCATCTCGCGGCCACGGAAGCGCAGGGTGACCTTCACCTTGTCGCCCTCCTCGATGAACGACCGCATGGCACGCAGCTTCACCTGGTAGTCGTTCTCATCGATGTTCGGCCTGACCTTGACCTCCTTGATCTCGATGACCTTCTGCTTCTTCCGAGCCTCGTTCTTCTTCTTCTGCTGCTCGTACTTGAACTTGCCGTAGTCCAGGATCTTGACCACCGGCGGCTCGGCGTTCGGGCTGATCTCGAGCAGGTCGAGTCCTACCGAGAAAGCCCGCTGCATCGCCTCGCGGGTCGGCATCACGCCCTGCATCTCGCCTTCTTCGTCGATCAGACGGACGGACGGGACACGGATCTCCTCGTTGACGCGCGGGCCCTCACGGGTCGGAGGCGCGGGCATCGGTGGTCTGGCTATGGTGGTCTCCTGTGGTCGTTAAGAAGCTGTCGTCGAACGGGCCGACGCGCCGTGGCGCGGCGTTCCTCCCCGCTCCGGGTTCTCGCCCATCCTTCGCCTTGCAAGCAAGTAACCTGACGCGGCGCAGGCAGAGAATCGTCATGCCTGCCGCGGGCGGCTGTCATGTGAGCTCGGCAACATGGTCACGCCCGACGCGTTTCAGATCGGGCGGCAGCGCCTCGTCCGCAAGGGCGCGCACCGCCTCGTCGAGGTCGAGCAGCTCCTGTGCGGCACCGCCCAGCCGGCGCATCGCTACCGTGCGCGCCTCCGCCTCCTTGCGTCCGACCACCAGGATGACCGGCACCCGCGCCAGGCTGTGCTCGCGCACCTTGGCGTTGATCTTCTCGTTGCGGGTATCGGCCTGCACGACCAGCCCGGCACGCTTCAGCCGGTCCACGACCTCGAGCGCATACGGCTCGGCGTCGGTGACGATGGAGGCTACCACCACCTGCACCGGCGCCAGCCAGAGCGGGAAGCGGCCGGCATACTGCTCGATCAGGATGCCGAGGAAGCGCTCGAACGAGCCCAGGATGGCCCGGTGCAGCATCACCGGCCGGTGCCGCGCGCTGTCCTCGCCGATGAAGCTGGCATCGAGCCGGTCGGGCAGCACGTAGTCGACCTGCAGGGTGCCGCACTGCCAGTCGCGGCCGATGGCGTCGCGCAGCACGAACTCCAGCTTGGGGCCGTAGAACGCACCCTCGCCCGGGTTCAGCTCGTAGCCGACGCCAGCCAGCCGGCAGGCCTCCACCAGCGCCGCTTCGGCGCGGTCCCAGGTGGCGTCGTCGCCGGCGCGGTTGTCGGGCCGGTCGGCGAACTTCACCACGAAGCTGTCGAAGCCGAGATCGCGATACACCTGCGCCAGCATGGCGACGAAACGCGCGGTCTCCGCAGCCACCTGGTCCTCGGTGCAGAAGATGTGCGCGTCGTCCTGGGTGAAGGCGCGCACGCGCATGATGCCGTGCAGCGCCCCGGACGGCTCGTAGCGGTGACAGGCGCCGAACTCGGCCATGCGCAGCGGCAGCTCGCGGTACGAGCGCAGCCCGTGCTTGAAGATCTGCACGTGGCACGGACAGTTCATCGGCTTCAGCGCCAGGCTGAGCTTCCTGTCCTCCGCCTCGCCGGCGTCGCCGACCTCGGCGATGAACATGTGCTCGCGGTAGTTCTCCCAGTGGCCGGATGCCTCCCACAGCGAGCGGTCCACCAGCTGCGGGGTGCGCACCTCCACATAGTCATGAGCGCTCTGGATCCGGCGCATGTAGTCCTGCAGCACGGTGTAGAGACGCCAGCCCTTCGGGTGCCAGAAGATCGAGCCGACCGCCTCCTCCTGGATGTGGAACAGGTCCATCTCGCGGCCGATGCGGCGATGATCGCGGCGCTCGGCCTCCTCGATCTGGTGCAGATGGGCTTCCAGCTCGCCGGCGTCGCGCCACGCGGTGCCGTAGATGCGGGTCAGCATCGGGTTGCGGTGGTCGCCGCGCCAGTACGCGCCGGCCACCTTCATCAGCTTGAAGGCGTTGCCGACGTCGCCGGTGCCGCGCATGTGCGGGCCGCGGCAGAGGTCGAGCCACTCGCCCTGGCGGTAGATCGAGATCGGCTCGCCCTCGGGCAGGTCGCGTATCAGCTCCGCCTTGAAGCGCTCACCGCGCGCCTCGAAGAACGCGATCGCCTCGTCGCGCGGCCAGACCTCGCGGGTGAAGCTCGCGTTGCGTGCGACGATCTCGCGCATGCGGGCCTCGATGGCCGGGAAATCCTCCGGGGTGAACGGCTCGTTGCGGGCGAAATCGTAATAGAAGCCGTTCTCGATCGCCGGGCCGATGGTGACCTGGGTGCCCGGATAGAGCCCTTGCACCGCCTCCGCCAGCACGTGCGCCACGTCGTGCCGGATCAGCCCGAGCGACTGCGGATCGCGCCTGGTGACGAACACCACGCGGCTGTCGGCGTCGATCTCGTGGCCGAGATCGACCAGCCGTCCGTCCACTTCCATCGCCAGCGCGGCGCGCGCGAGGCCGGGGCCGATCGAGGCGGCCACCGCGGTGCCCGTCACCGGGGCCGCGAACTGGCGCACGGATCCGTCGGGCAGGGTGATCGCAGGCATGGAATGGCTCCTGGCGGAATGCGGGGACTTCCTATGGCGTCAGCCCGGGAATGCCGCAACCCTGGCCAGGACATCCTCGACCTGCAGGTCGGCGAGGTCGTCGCGCCGAAGCACCACCACGCGCTCCGGGTCGGGCCCGCGCGGCGCGGTCAGCGCAGGGTCGCTCTCTGCGGAGAACAGCACCACGCAGCGGGTGCCCATGGCGGCGGCGAGATGCATCGGGCCGGTATCGTTGCCGATCGCCACCCGCGCACGGGACGCGACACCGCCCAGTTCCGAAAGGCCGGTTTGCCCGGTGAGATCGAGCGCCGTCGGGCAGGCCGAACGGATCGCGGCGGCGAGCGGCGCGTCGCCGGCGGCCCCGACCACCACCGGGCGGAGGCCCCGGGCTGCCAGCGCGCTCGCGAGTGCCGCGTAACGCCCCACCGGCCAGCGCTTGGCCGGGCGATGCGGCGCGGCGCCCGGCACCAGCAGCGCATAGGGTTCCGGCAGCGAACGCCCGTGCCCGGCCAGCCAGCCGAGATCCGGCCACGGCACCTCGGCGATGCCGGCGCGGGCGAGCTGGTCCGCCTGCCGCTCGCGCGTATGCATCGAGTTGCGTGCGCAGTTGTCGTGCGGATGCGAGGCGCCGCGGGCGATGCCGGACCAGCCCGGACGGCCGGCCAGGCGGAAGTAGCGCGACGATCGTCCGGAAGTCTGCAGGTCGTAGACGAAGTCGTATCCGCGCAGCATCCGGCGCAGCGCCAGCACGCGGTTCAGCCGCCACCACGGCGGACGGTCGTCGACCAGCACCTCGTCGAACCACGGCGACGCCTCGCACAGGGCCACGAACGGACGGGTCGTCAGCAGGGCAAGATGGGCGCCGGGGTGATGCCGCCGGATGGCGGCGAACGGCGCGAAGGACTGCACGAGATCGCCGAGCGCACCCAGCTTGATGATCAGGATCCGCGCCATCGTGGGGGATCGGGTTGGCGGCCGAGCAGTTCGTCGTACACCGCCAGCGTCGAACGCTGCATTGCCTGCAGGCAGTAATGCTCGGCGACATGCGCCCGCGCCTGCTCGGCGAAAGTGGCGCGCTCTGCCGGATCCAGCGCCAGCAGGCGGGCGAGGCCCTGCGCCAGGGCGTCGACATCGCCGGGCGGGAACACCACACCGCTGACGCCATCCTCGACGGTTTCCATGGCGCCGCCGTGGCCCGCCACCAGCACCGGCCGCCCCATCGCCTGTGCCTCTATCACCACCCGTCCGAACGGCTCCGGCTTCAGCGACGGCATGACCACCAGGTCGGCGAGCGCGTAGGCGGCCGGCATGTCTTCGCAATGACCGGCGAACCGCAGCCGCTTCATCAGGCCGAGTTCGTGCGCCTGCGCCAGCAGCGCATTGGCGTGGGTGCCCTCGCGCTGGCGCGGCCCGACCAGCACGCAGACCCAGTCCGGCGCGTCCGCCGGCAACCGGGCGAGCGCCCGCAGCAGCAGCTCGTGGCCTTTCCACGGGGTAATCCTGCCAGCCAGCATGATCACCTTGGCGCCGAACGGCAGGTTCCAGTCCGACGCCAGGGCGTGCAGCCGGTCGCCCCGGATCGCCGCCGGATCGAAGGCGGCGAGATCGGCGCCGCGCGGGATGATGCGCAGCCGGTCCGGGCCGACGGCATAGTCGGACCGCAGCCGCTCGGCGACGAAGCGGCTGATGGCGATCACCCGCTCGCCGCGCGCCATGATGGAGTTGTAGCGCTTCTTGAAAGGCAGGTTCTCGCTGTAGGCGCCGTGCCAGGTGGTGACGAAGGCGGCCCCGGTGCGACGCGCCGCCAGCCACGCCGACCAGGCCGGCGCGCGCGACCGCGCATGCACCAGGTCGACCCGCTCGCGCCGGATCAGCCTCGCCAGCCGCCACGCATTCATCCAGATGCCGAGCGGGTCCTTGGTCATCAGGCGCAGCGTGACGTGGCGGCCGCCGGCGCGCGCGACCTGCGAGACCATGCGGCCACCGGCACTCGCCACCAGCGGCGTGCCGCCCGCCTGCGCGATGGCACGCACCATCTCGATGGTGCCGCGCTCGACGCCACCCGCCTGCAGCGACGGGAGCACCTGCAGGATCACCGGAGGCCGACCTTGCACGGAAGGGGGTTTCGCGGGCGGGGAGCTGGACGACATCGCCGGGCGCCATAGCACGCGCCCGGGCGGCTTGTCCCGTGCGGAATCGCAACGATCTGGACGGGAACGGCGATGGTGGGAGGCTGTTGCACCCGCATGCAGGATGCAGCCCTCCCGGACACGATCGAGATCCTGCGGCCCGACGGAGTACGGCTGGCGGCGCGGCGGCAACCGGGCGACGGCCCGGCGATCCTGTTCCTGCACGGGCTGATGAGCACCATGCAGGGCGAGAAGGCGGCGCACCTGGCCGGCCATGCCAGGGCGCACGGCCGCGAGTTCCTGCGCTACGACGCCTCCGGCCATGGCGACAGCGGCGGCCGCTTCGCCGACGGCACCATCGGCGTCTGGCTTGACGATGCCCTGCTCGCCTGCGGACAGGTCCGGTCAGAGAGGATCGTGGTGGTCGGCTCCTCGATCGGCGGCTGGATCGCACTGCTGCTGGCGCTTGCCCACCCGGACCGGATTGCCGGGCTGGTGCTGGTGGCGCCGGCACCGGACATGACCCGGCGGGTGGCGGCACGGCTGCCGCCGGAAGCCAGGCAGGCACTCGACCGCGACGGCGTCTGGCAGCGTCCGAGCCGCTACGGCGAGCCGATCCCGATCACCCGGCGGATGCTGGAGGATGGCGAGCGGCATTGCCTGCTGCACGAGCCGATCGGGATACGCTGCCCGGTCAGGATCCTGCACGGCCAGCGCGATGACGACGTGCCGTGGCAGGACAGCCTGCAACTCGCCGGGCGGCTCGCGGCGGACGACGTGCAGCTGACCCTGGTCAAGGATGGCGACCACCGCCTGTCGCGCCGGAACGATCTCGCCTTGATGACGGCGGCGCTCGACGCGCTCTGCCAGCCGGCCTGATCGCTCAGGCCGCGTCGGCTTCGGCCGCAAGAATGGCAGCCAGTCCCTCCCGGAAGGTCGGATAGCGCCAGCGATAGCCGAGCGCCTGCTGGGTCACGGCGCTGGCCACCTTGCGGTTGTCAGCCCAGAACGAGCGCGCCATCGGGCTCATCGTCGGCCAGGCTCGCGCCAGTTCCACCCCCTCGGGCTCGGGCATCCCGAGCAGGTATGCCGCGTGGGAGGTCACCACCGCGCTCTCCTCGGGCAGGTCGTCGGCGAGGTTGAGCACCCGGCGCCCGGCCGGCAGGCGCCGCATGGCGGCGAAGGTGGCGCCGGCGATGTCCTCGCGGTGGATGCGGCCGAAGCAGTGGCCCGGGGCGATGGTCCGGCGCGCGGTGCCGGCGCGCAGGCTGTCGAAGACGCTGCGCCCGGGACCGTAGATGCCGGCGATGCGCAAGAGGTCGATGACGCCGCCGGTGGCGGTCCCGGCGATAGCGGTCCAGGCCTGCTCCGCCTCGATGCGGCGACGCGCGCGAGGGGAAGTGGGATCGGGTTCGCTGCTCTCGTCGACCCAGCCGCCGCCGCGGTCGCCATAGATCCCGGTGGTCGAGTAGTAGCCGATCCAGCGCAGCCCCGGCGCGGCCCGGACCGCATCGCCGTAGCGCGCCAGCACCGGATCGACATCGCGGCCCTCCGCATCGCGCGGCGGCACCGAGACCAGCAGGTGGCTTGCCTCGCCCAGCGCCGGCGCGGCATCCTCGAAGGCGATCCGCTCGATGCCGTCGCCGGAGTGTGGCCGGCCGGTGGTGCCGATTACCCGCCAGCCGGCTTCGACCGCCAGCATGCCGGTGGCGGTGGCGGCGTAGCCCAGTCCGAATACCAGCAGGGTGGGGGGTGCGACGCTCATCGTCCGGCTGTCAGAAATCGAGATCGGCATAGTGCGGCGGCGGCACGATGCCGGTGATGCGGTCGTTCAGGATGGACCGGAAGCTCGGGCGCGACTTCATGCGGGCGTACCAGTCGCGGGTCGGTGGCGACAGGCTCCAGTCGATGTCGCCTATATAGTCCAGCGACGACAAGTGCGCGGCGGCTGCGAAGTCGGCGAGCGACAGGTTGGCCCCTGCCAGCCATTTCCGGTTCTCCGCCAGCCAGCCGATATAGTCGAGATGGCCGGACACGTTGGCATAGCCGGCCCGGAGTGCGCCGGCATCGGGGTTGCCGCGCCCGACCATGCGCTTGGTGATCTTCTCGCCCACCAGGTTGCGGGTGACCTCCAGGTTGAACTTGCCGTCGAACCAGGCGACCAGCCGGCGGATCTCGACCCGCTCGCCGAGCGTGCGTCCGAGCAGCGGCGTATCGGGATACGCCTCCTCCAGGTACTCGCAGATCACCCCGGAATCCGGGATCGCCAGTCCGCTCTCCTCGACCAGCATCGGCACCGTGTTGGCCGGGTTGAGCGCCAGGTATTCCGGCCGGCGCTCGGACAGCTTCTCGGTCCGGAGCTCGAAGGGCAGCCGCTTCTCGCTCAGCACCAGGCGGACCTTGCGCGAGAACGGGGAGAGCGGGAGGTGGTGCAGGATTCGCATCGCCGGAAATTATTTCATCCCAACCCGGACCGCCATCGCCGTGGCACTTGCGAAGCCCGGAAATCGGGCGGTCCGTCCGCCGCCGCGACCGGCTCGCACGCCGTCGCCGCCCTCTGTTGCAACGTATGACCGCTTTGTGATTGACCACGCCCGTGCAGGCGGATAGTCGCAGCCAGTGTCCGATACCCAGCACCTTCCAGCCGCCCTGCCACAGATTCGCGTGCGCGGCCGCTCGTTCATGGCCCTGGTGCTGTCGCCGGAGCCGCCGCTGGCCTCGTGGCTGCTCGGCCTCGACGCGCAGATCGCCCGCTCCGCCAGCTTCTTCGCCGGCCGTCCGGTGATCCTGGATTGCGGCCTGCTCGATCCGTCCGACGAGGGGATCGCCGAACTGCTGCCGGCGCTGGCGGATCGCGGCGTGCGGCTGATCGCCATCGAAGGGGCAGACCAGTCCTGGCCTGCCACCGAGGGCTGGGATTGGCCGGAGGGGTTTTCGGGTGGCCGTGCCGTCGGCGCGCTCGAGGTGCCGGACGACGTCGAAGGTGGACAGGCGGATGCCGCGGGAGGCGCTGCGGGACTGCAGGAAGCGGCGCGCGCGGCGCCGTCGCTGCTCATCGAGGAGCCGGTACGCTCGGGCCAGTCGATCGTCTATGCCGAGGGCGACGTCATCGTCATCGGGTCGGTGGCGTCCGGGGCGGAGATCGCCGCCGGCGGGTCGATCCACATCTACGGCACCCTGCGCGGCCGCGCGGTGGCGGGCCTTTCCGGCAACCGCGACGCCCGCATCCTGTGCCGCCGCATGAACGCCGAGCTGATCGCCATCGACGGCTACTACATGACCGCCGAGGACATGCCGGCCGGGCTGCTCGGCAAGAGCACGCAGACCAGGCTCGACGGCGAAACGCTCGTGCTGCTTCCGCTCGACTAGATCAAGACACAAGAGGGAGGGACTATGGCCAAGGTTCTGGTCGTCACATCGGGCAAGGGCGGCGTCGGCAAGACGACCTCGACCGCGGCCATCGGGGCGGCCCTCGCGCAGAGCGGCAAGAACGTCGTGGTGGTCGATTTCGATGTCGGCCTGCGCAACCTCGACCTCGTCATGGGGGCCGAGCGCCGGGTGGTGTTCGACCTGATCAACGTGGTGCAGGGCGATGCCAAGCTGAGCCAGGCGCTGATCCGCGACAAGCGGGTCGACACGCTCTCCATCCTGCCGGCCTCGCAGACCCGCGACAAGGACGCCCTCACCCCGGACGGCGTCGCGCGGGTGATCGCCGAGCTGCGCGAGAAGTTCGACTGGGTGGTCTGCGACAGCCCGGCCGGCATCGAGAAGGGAGCGCAGATGGCGATGTACCATGCCGACGAGGCGGTGGTGGTGACCAACCCGGAGGTGTCCTCGGTGCGCGACAGCGACCGCATCATCGGCATGCTGGACAGCACCACGCTGCGCGCCAAGAATGGCCAGAAGATCGACAAGCACCTGCTGCTGACCCGCTACGACCCGGCGCGTGCGGCTCGCGGCGAGATGCTGCGCACCGAGGACGTGCTGGAGATCCTGTCGATCCCGCTGCTCGGCATCATCCCCGAGAGCGAGGAGGTGCTGCGCGCGTCCAACCTCGGCTCGCCGGTGACGCTGTCCAATCCCGAGAGCGCGCCGGCGCGGGCCTATTTCGACGCGGTCCGCCGGCTGCAGGGCGAGACGCTGGAGATGAGCGTGCCGAGCGAGCGCCGTGGCCTGTTCGGCAAGTGGTTCAAGTGGAGGGTCGCATGAGCCTCCTGAGCTTTTTCACCCGCAAGAACTCGGCGCCGGTCGCGCGCGACCGGTTGCAGATCCTGCTGGCGCACGAGCGCACCAATGGCGAGGGCCAGTCCGAGCTGATCGCCAAGCTGCGCGAGGAGATCCTCGAGGTGATCGCGCGGCATGTCACGATCGACCGCGACAAGGTGCAGGTGAAGCTGGATCGCGGCGCCTCGGTCTCCACCCTCGAGATCGATATCGAGGTGCCCGGCCTGAAGCTCGCGGCGGCTAAGCCGAACGGGGGTGCCGCGCATACGGCCGAAGAAGCCGACAGCAAGAGCGGCGCCGACAAGGCGGAGCCCGAAGCGGCCTCTCACTAGGCAGCGGCCCGATGCTCCGGCTCGGATCGCCGACCCGGACGGCACATGAGGTGGTGCTCGCCAGTGGCCATGCCATCAGCGACGATCGTGGCCGGATCGACATGGAGATGGTCCTGGCCTCCCTCGCCCAGACCTACTGGGCGGTGGACATGCCGCCTTCGCTGCTGCTGCGGAGCTGGACGAACTGCCTGCCGTTCGGGATCTACGCGCCCGACGAGCGCCAGGTGGGTTTCGGACGGCTGCTTACCGACTACGCGCTGCGCGCTCACCTGGGCGATGTCTTCGTCCACCCCGGATCACGCGGCCTCGGTCTCGGCCGCGCACTGGTGGAGACCATCCTCTCCCATCCCGGGCTCGCCACCGTCGGGCACTGGACGCTCAGGACCGCCGATGCGCACTCGCTCTATGCGCGCTACGGCTTCCGCCAGGACCCCACCGACAGCAGCTGGATGACGCTGGACCGCAGCCGTTGACGCCCCGGCCCAGGCTGGCGAGCCGTCAGGCCACCTCGGCCAGGGACGCCTCCAGCGCCGCCGAGCCGTGCCGGATATCGGCGATCGCCGCCGCCCGGGCCGCATCGCCGTCATGCGAGCGCAGCGCATCGATGAGGTCGTCATGCGGGTGGCGGGCGACCGGCTCCGGAGTGTCCGAGTTGGTGAGCGCATAGACCGGGCCGATCCGCATCCAGATGCCCTCGAGGATGCGCAGGATCAGCGGCGCCCGGGCAATGCGGCACACCATCCGGTGCAGGTCGGCGTTATGCTCGAGCATCGCCGCGCGCTCGCCAGCCGCGGCCGCGCGGCCATAGCGGTCGGCGAGCTCGGCGGCCTGGTTGATCTCGGCATCGCTGGCACGCTGCGCGGCGCGGCAGGCGGCACGACCCTCGAGGTCGGAGCGGATCTCGACGATCTCGCGCAGCTCCTCCAGGCCGATCACCGGCACCAGGGCAGAGCCGCGCTCGTCCAGGGTCAGCGCCTGCTCGGAAACCAGCCGCAACAGCGCCTCGCGCACCGGGGTCGGGCTGAGCCCCAGCTCGGCGGCCAGCGGGCGCAGGATGAGCTTCTGTCCGGGCCGCAGCTCGCTGTAGATCAGCGAGGCGCGAATGCGCAGGTAGGCCTTCTGGCTCAGGTTCTCGCGTGAGAGCGCCACGCCCCCGGCGTTGCCAAACGCAGTGCCATCGGCAGCGGCCGCCGGCCGGGGGGGCAGCAACATCCTGCCGTTACCCTCTGTCGGAACGATGAAATTCATGGAGGACGGTCCGCCTGAAGCACCCCGGGCACCACGCTCGGGCGAGCATCGTTTATTATGATATCAAAACGCTTTCAATCACAAGTCTGTGATGTGTAAACGTTCAGGCGACATCCTCCAGGCTGACGGCCTGCAGTGAAAGCAGGTCGCGATAGGGCCCCTCGATGCGTTCGAGCTGGGCGGGAGAGCCATCCTGCAGCACCCGGCCGGACTGCATCACGATGATGCGGTCGAAGTCGCGCAGGGTGGAGAGCCGGTGCGCTACCGCGATCACCGTGCGGCCGACCATCAGCCGTTCGAGCGCCTCCTGCACCTTCTGCTCGCTCTCGGAATCCAAGGCGCTGGTGGCCTCGTCGAGCAGCAGGATGGGAGCGTTGCGCAGGAACGCGCGTGCAATGGCCAGGCGCTGGCGCTGGCCGCCCGAGAGCTTCACGCCACGATCGCCGACCTCGGTCCTGTAGCCTTCCGGCATGGCCTCGATGAAGTCGCTGCAGCCGGCATTCCCGGCGGCCACCCGCACCTCGTCGTCGGACGCTTCCGGCTTGCCGTAGCGGATGTTCTCCATCACCGAGCGATGGAACAGCGACACATCCTGCGGCACCACCGAGATGACCGAGCGCAGCGCCTCCTCGGTCAGGCTGCGCAGCTCCACGCCGTCGATCAGCAGCCGTCCGCCCTGGATGTAGCGAAGCCGCTGCAGCAGGGCGAGCACGGTGGTCTTGCCGGAACCGGAACGTCCGACCAGGCCGACCCGGGTGCCGCCTTCGACGCGCAGGTTGAAGCCATCCAGGATCGGGCTGCCGCCGGGATAGGCGTAGGTCACGTTGTCGAACACCACCTCGCCGCGCGGCGGCCCGTTGAAGCCGGTGGCATCCGCCTCGTCGGGCATGTCGTGCGGCAGCAGAAGGGTACCGAGCGCCTCCGCAAGGCGGGCCATGTGCTGGATGGTCTCGACCAGCGCCACCGCAAGATCCCGGGTGCCATGCAGGATCATGAACCCCAGCGTGGTCACCATGACCACCTCGCCGACGCTGGCCTTGTGGCTGTGCCAGAGCAGGATCGCCCACACCAGCAGGCCCGCGGTCATGATCGCGGTCAGCAGCGCGTGCACCAGGCGCAGCTTCTCCAGGTAGCGCAGCGAGCGGCCGCGCCAGTCCATCTCGCCCTTCATGCGCTCGCCGAAGCGGCGGCGCTCGCGATGGGTCGCCCCGAAGGCGCGCACCAGCGGCATGTTGTTGATGACGTCGAGCAGCTCGCCATCCACCCGCGCCGCCTCGGTGGCATAGCGATGGTGCAGCGGACGGCCGCCGGCGGCGAGGCTGAACATCAGCCACGAGAGCAGCCCGGCGAGCACCACCAGGACCGCCGCCATCAGCGGACTCACGATGATCATCAGCAGGATTGAGAAGGCGACGTTGAGGCACGGCGGCAGCACGTTCCAGAAGGTCAGGTTCTCGAGCGTGAACATCGCCGTCGCGGTCGCGGAGATACGTCCTGCGAGGGTACCCGGCATGCGGTCGGCGAAGTACGACGGCGCGTGGCCGGTCAGGTGCCGGAACAGGTCGCGCCTGAGGTCGCCGGTGACCGTCACGAAGGCGTAGGTCGAGATCCAGCCGCCGATGCGCCAGGCCATGTTGTCGAAGGCGATCAGCCCGCCGAGCAGCCCGACCGCCCGCCAGACCGGGCCCATCGGGCCGTTCCTGTGCGAGTTCAGGGTATCGACCAGGAAGTTCACCGCGTAGGACGAGCCGACCGCGCAGCCGACCGCCAGGATCACGGAGAGCATGATGGCGATGTGCTGCACCTTGTGGCGCCGCACGTAGCGGAACATGAACGCGAGCGGCTGGCGCGACAGCCGCACCAGGTCGGCGTCCGAGATCGTCGCCGAATGATCGACGGTGGTGGTCATGCCGCAGTCCCCGGGGCAGACGCGGGTCCGCCCCCCTTGATGTTGGACCGAGCCGATCCGCCGGACCGGCTCGCCTTGATGATTGATCGGATCGCCGGGAAGCGTACCGGAGCGCCTGACTGCTGCTCTAGCAGGACCGTCATGGGCTGTAATCCGCAAGTATGCGTCCGGGCCGCTTGTGGTGCCGTTGCGATGCTCTCCGCGGCTCCCCGCCCCCCACGACGCGATCGGCGTCGAATGCAACCCGGATCGTTCCGGGGACTTATTGGAACGCGGCACCGGTATCGAAATTGACGCCATGTTGCCGCGCGACTGCCGCAAGAATGCCTCGATCGGGGCGCTTATCGTGTGTTGACTGACCAGAGGAGCCCACATGCGCATCGCCCAGATCGCCCCACTGCACGAAGCCGTCCCACCGAAGCTGTATGGTGGCACCGAGCGTGTGGTGTCGTTCCTCACCGAGGAACTGGTCAATCTAGGTCATGAAGTCACCCTGTTCGCCAGCGGCGACAGCGTCACCACCGCCGAGCTGCACCCGTCCTGGCCCCGCGCCCTGCGTCTGGACCCGGCGATCCGCGACCCGATCGCACCGCACATGCTGATGATGGAGCACGTCGCCCGCCGGATGGACGATTTCGACGTCCTGCACTTCCACATGGACTACTGGCCGTTCTCGTTCTTCAGCCGGCAGTCCAAGCCGTTCGTCACCACCCTGCACGGCCGCCTGGACCTCCCCGAGTTGCAGCCGGTGTTCAACACCTTCAACAAGGTGCCGGTGGTGTCGATCTCCGACAGCCAGCGCCGGCCGTTGCCGCAGGCGAACTTCGTGCGCACCGTGCTGCACGGCCTGCCGGAGAACCTGCTGACCCCGACCCCGGGCCCGCGCGACTATCTCGCCTTCCTCGGCCGCATCTGCCCCGAGAAGGGTGTCGACAAGGCGATCCGCATCGCGCGCGCCGCGGGCATCAAGCTCAAGATCGCCGCCAAGATAGACAAGGTCGATACCGAGTATTTCGAGCACCACATCCGCCCGCTGCTGGGTGACGGTGTCGAACTGATCGGCGAGATCAACGACAGCCAGAAGTCCGGCTTCCTGTCCGGTGCCTGCGGCCTGCTGATGCCGATCGATTGGCCGGAGCCGTTCGGCCTGGTGATGATCGAGGCGATGGCCTGCGGCACCCCGGTGATCGCGTTCAACCGCGGCTCCGTGCCCGAGGTGATCGAGGATGGCCTGACCGGCCTGATCGTCGAGGACGAGACCAGCGCGATGGCGGCGATCTCCCGGCTGCGCGACCTTGATCCGGCTGCGATTCGCCGGCGCTTCGAGACCCGGTTCACCGCGCGCCGCATGGCCGAGGACTATCTCTCGATCTACCGCCAGCAAGCCAACCTCAACCGCCCGAGCCTGCGCATCGTCGCGGGCGAGTAGCCCTCGCCCCAGAAAGCCGGGCCGCCGATTTCCGTTCCGGTCCGCCATCCCGGCTTGCTATGAGGGCCCCGGCGACGCCACCGCGTCGTCCGGGGCCCGCTTCGCGTCGCCTCGTCTTGCGCCGCCCCGCTCGTCACGATCCTTCCGGGCGCCTGTTCAGGACCTGCCGATGCCCTGGTTGCCCTTACCGACCCTGACCGAGGCCTCCCGCCTCGCCGCCTTCAAGAGCAGCTACGCATGAGCGCGACCCTGTTGCCACGTGCGCTGCGCGACGCCCCCGGGCTCCGGTCGATCGGCCTGCCCTTCATGGTCGGCGCCGCCTTCTTCCTGATCTACATCCTGGCCGCCTACGAGGGCCAGTCGATGATGATCGGGGTCACCGCCCTCAGCCTGCTCGCCTGCATCGCGGTGGTGACGCTGCGGCTGCCGGTCGCCTGCTGCGCGCTCTGGCTGATCATCGTCGGCACCACGCCGGAGATGTGGCTGACCGACATCCTGCCGGGCCAGAACAACCTGATCACCGCCGTGGTCAAGGCGTCCGGCTTCGCCCTCGCCGCCATCTGCATCCTGCGATACGGGCTGATCGCCGACCTGCTGAACCCCGGTTTCGCATTCGTGCTGATGTTCTTCACCGCGGCAGCTCATGGGTTCCATCCGAACCTGAGTACCGGGGACAGCATACGCACCGTGATCGGCTCGGCGGCGCCTTATGCGTTCTCGTTCAGCCGGTTGTCGCGCCGCTGGTGCGATGTGGTCATCGAGACAACGATGTGGGTCCCACTGGCGGTGCTGGCATTCGGCGTCGTCCTGGCCGGCGCCGGTATCCGTCCGCTTTTCGCGCCGGATGAAAGCGGCTCGATCCGCCTGGCGGGATCGACCCACCCGGCGTTCCTGGCCACCCTCGCGATGATGGCGGTCTATGCGTCCCTGGTGGAGCTATACCGCGGCGGCCGCACCAAGCACTCAGCGCTTGTCGGCATCAACTTCCTGATCCTGGTCGGCACCGGATCGCGTTCGCCCCTGTTCTGCGCCGTGATGGTCACCGGCATCACGTTCGTGGCCCTGAAGTCGGAGAACTTCAATCTGCGCAAGCGCGTGGTGCCTTTGCTTGTCTGCCTGTTCGCACTACCGGGCCTGATGATCCTTGCGGTGACGTCCTCGAGCCTCCGCCTCCTCACGGTGCTTTCGAACCACGCCGAGGGCATGAGCGGGCGCGACATGATCTGGCCGTATTTCGAAGCCGCGTGGGATCGCTCACCGATGCTGGGCTGGGGCGTTGGCGCCGGCAAGATGCTGGTGGATCCGGACAGCCTCACCGCCCACCTGCTCGGCACCACGGCGGCCCATAACGAGTATCTCCGTATCGGCGTCGATGGCGGCTATGTCGGCATCGGCCTGGTGGCTGGCTTCATGACGCTGTGGACCTGGTACTGGACACGCGGGCTGCGGAGCACCGACAAGGTGATCCTGCGCCTGGTCATGATCGGGGTCAGCGTCGAGTGCATCACCGACAACATGCTGATCGCCGCCCCCGCCAGCGCGCTGTTCATGTGGGTGTCGACGGTGTTCGCACGCGGGCGCCTGGAGGCGCAGGACGCGACCCGAGGCGCTTCGCTTGATCTCGTGCCGGTGCCGGCCGGCTAGCGCCCGCCGGCTCGATCTGAGCCTGCCCGGTTCTCTGGTCCGCCATCCCGGATCCCAGGGGGCAATCGTGACGGCCAGCGGAGGTATTCCGGCCTCGTATCAATCTGCTTGAATCCGCACATTCGTTTCGGTTGTTCTCCGCGGCGGCCGCCACGACGGCTCAATCTCCCGAAGGGCGCTGTCGATGGAGGGAATGGCTGCACCGGTCGCATATGTCGGACGATACGACCTGCTCGATGCGCTGCGCGGCATCGCGGCCCTGGGCGTGGCATCCTACCAGCTCGGTCGTTGCACCGGCGCCCCGATCTGGATGCCGCACGGCTGGCTGGCGGCCGATTTCTTTTTCCTGCTGAGCGGCTTCGTGCTGGCCCATGCCTATTCGGAACGGCTGCCGGGACTATCGCCCTTCCAGTTCATGCTGTTGCGCGCGAGGCGGCTGCTGCCGCTAAGCATGCTCGGCGTCGTGGCGGGTGCGCTCGCCCGCGTGCTGCGCTGGTGGTCGGATCCCCCCGCCGCCGGTAGTGTCACCCACCTGCTGGGGGCGAATGGATTCAATCTCCTGCTGGTGCCGAACCCGCTTCCGGGCGGTGCGGCCGGCCAGTGGCTGTTTCCCGGCAACGTCGTGCTGTGGTCGCTGACGTTCGAGATCCTGGTCAACCTGCTCTGGGCTACCATCATGATCCGCGCCGGCAGGCTGCTGCTCGGCGGGTTCGTGCTGAGCGCCGCCCTGCTGCTGGCGTCGATCGCCCAACGCCACGGCTCCCTGGACCTGGGATATGACTGGCAGGCAGCCGGTGGCGGCCTTGCCCGCGCGCTGTTCGGCTTTTTCCTGGGCGTGCTGCTCTGGCGGCTGCGTCCCCTCATGGTGCCGTCCCGGACCATGTCGTGGGTCGCCGCGGTGTCCCTTGTCGCGGTCCTGAGCCTGCCAGCCACGCACTGGCAGGTCGACCTGATGATGGTGCTGGTCGCACTTCCGGCGATCCTGTGGCTGTCGATCGGCCTGGAACCGCGACGCCAGCAGCCGATGTTCCGATGGCTCGGCGAGACTTCCTATCCACTCTACGTCATCCACATGCCGATCATGGGCATTGTCGAAACCTGGCTGCGCCATCACCCGGGGTGGCGTGGCAGCCTGTGGGTTGACGCCGTGGTGCCGCCGATCGTGTTGCTCGCCTGGCTCCTGTGCCGGTGCTACGAGCGCCCGATCCGCCGCCTGCTGCAGCGCCGTCACCCGGTCCACCCTCCTCCGACTGCCGTGGCCGTCGCCGGCGACTGACCTTCACACCATGGCGTGCGACTGCGGGATCGGCGGCGGCACATGCGCCTCCGCCAGCGCCGCCGCCTGGCGCTCCGCAAGCTCGGCCTCGTTGAAGTTGTCGATCAGCTCGTGGAACATGCGATACCAGTTCAGCTTCGCATCGAGGCGCAGGAAGGCGCTGCCGAGCCCGACCGCCGATCGGTCGATCAGCACGAACTCGCGCGGCGGCTTGACCCCGCCGGTGCGCTGCAGCCCGGCATGCACCTTCTCGAGCACCGCACGGCCGAAGGTCGGGTCGTTGGATTGCTGGATCGAGCGCACCCGGTCCTGCAGCAGCGGCTCGTAGAGGAACTTCGCCCACTCGTTCAGAACCGCCATCTTCTCCTTGGTGATGTCGGTGAAGCCCCAGGTTTCGTAGGCATGGTGCGCGCGCTCGGTGTCGTCGTGCTGCATCGCCTCGTACAGGTCGATGATGCCGCGCACGAACTTCGGCCGGAATATCCGGATGGCACCGAAATCAAGCAGGTTCAGCCCGTCGTCGGGGCGCACCTGGAAATTGCCCAGATGCGGATCGCCATGGATGATGCCGTAGCGATACAGCGGCCGGTACCAGGCTCCGAACAAGGCGCGGGCGATCTCGTTGCGGCTCTCCTCCGAGGCGTCGCGCTCCAGCCGCTGCCGGAAGCTCTCGCCGTCGAGCCAGCGCATGGTCAGCAGCCGCGACGTCGAGAGCCCGGCCACCGGCTCCGGCACGCTCACCGACGGGAAGTCGCCGAGCATGATCCGGTACAGCCGCAGGTGCGACGCCTCGCGCGCATAATCCAGTTCCTCGCGCAGCCGCTCGGCCAGCTCCTTGTAGATCTCGTCCTGCTGGATGGCATTGTCGATGCGGTGGTAGAGGTTCATCGCCACCCGGAGCTGCCGCAGGTCGGCATCCACCGTGGACGCCATGTCCGGATATTGCAGCTTGCAGGCAACAACGGTGCCGTCCGGCAGCACCCCACGATGCACCTGACCCAGGCTCGCCGCCGCCGCCGCCTCGCGGCCGAAGCTCTTGAACTTGCGCTCCCAGTCCGGCCCGAGCTCCGCCGCCATGCGCCGGCGCACGAACGACCAGCCCATCGCCGGCGCATTGGCCTGCAGCTGCGCGAGCTCGGCGGCGTATTCGGGCGGCAGCGCATCGGGAATGGTGGAGAGCAGCTGCGCCACCTTCATCAGCGGCCCCTTCAGGCCGCCGAGCACCGCACGCAGGTCCTCGGCATGCGCCCCCTTGTTGACGCGAAACCCGAACCGCTCGCCGGCGACGCGGGCGGCGATGCCGCCGACCGCGCCGGAGGTGCGCGCGAGGCGCCTGATTTCCCCGAACACGCTGGACGCGCGGTCGAGGTCGTTCGGCAGCTTGTCGGCCATCACACGCGCTCCAGTTCGTCGATGAAGCCCGCGATCACGTCGAGCCCACGCTGCCAGAACGCCGGATCGGACGCATCGAGCCCGAACGGCGCCAGCAATTCGCGATGACGGCGAGTGCCACCGGCGCGCAGCATGTCGAGATACTTGGCCTGGAAACCGGGATGGCCGTCCGCGAACACGCCGTACAGCGCATTCACCAGGCAATCGCCGAAGGCATAGGCGTAGACGTAGAACGGCGAGTGCACGAAGTGCGGCACGTAGGCCCAGAACACGTCGTATTCCGGCGTGAAGTTGAAGGCCGGCCCGAGGCTCTCGACCTGGACCTGCCGCCAGAGTTCGCCGATGCGTTCGGGCAGCAGCTCGCCCGACCGGCGTTCATCGTGCAGCAGCGTCTCGAAGCGGTAGAACGCGACCTGCCGCACCACCGTGTTCAGCATGTCCTCGACCTTGCCGGCCAGCATCAGCCGGCGCCGGTCGGGGTCGGTCTCGCTGTCGAGCAGCGAGCGGAAGGTCAGCATCTCGCCGAAGACGCTCGCCGTCTCGGCCAGCGTGAGCGGCGTACCCGACATCAGGTAGCCCTGCTCGCCGGCCAGGATCTGGTGCACGCCGTGACCGAGCTCGTGCGCCAGCGTCATCACGTCGCGCGGGCGGCCATGGTAGTTGAGCAGGATGTACGGATGCGCCGAGGGCACCGTCGGATGCGCGAAGGCGCCGCCGGACTTGCCGGGACGCAGGCGGGCATCGATCCACGGCCGGTCGAAGAAGCGCTGCGCGATCGCCCCGATACGCGGATCGAAGCCCTGGTAGGCGCCCAGCACCCGTGCGCGCGCCTCGTCCCACTCGATCACGCGGTTCTCGTCGCCCGGAAGCGGGGCGTTGCGGTCCCAGTGCTCGAGCTTTTCCAGGCCGAGCCACTTCGCCTTCAGCGCGTAGTACCGGTGCGACAGCCGGCCGTAGCTGCCGGTGACGGCCTGCACCAGCGCGTCGACCACCTCGTCCTCGACCATGTTGCCGCGGTTGCGCGAGCTGCCCGGACGCGGATAGCGACGCCAGCCGTCGGTGATCGCCTTGTCCTTGGCGATGGTGTTGGTGATCAGCGAGAACAGCCGGATGTTGGACTGGAACAGTTCGCCGATGGCGCGCCCGGCCTGCTCGCGGACGGTGCGGTCGCGGTCGGCCAGCCGGTTCAGCGCATCGCCGACGGTCAGCCGCTCCTCGCCCACCGGCACCCGCAGCCCCGCCATGGTCTCGTCGAACAGCCGGCTCCAGGCCGAGCGGCCGGTCACCTCCTTTTCGTGCAGCAGCCGTTCCGCCTCGTCCGACAGCTGGTGCGGCCGGAACACGCGCAGGTCGCGCAGGAAGGGCTGCCAGCGGGCCAGGGCCTCGTCCTCCAGCCTGGCATCGTCCAGGCGGTTCAGCTCCAGCGTGAAGAACACCAGGTCGGAGCCGATGCTGGTGATGCGCTCGTTCACCGACTGGCTGAACTTCGCCACCGCGCTGTCGGACGAGTTGCCGGCGAACAGCAGGCCGGCATAGGACGAGGCCCGGCCGAGCCGCTCGTCGATGCGCTCGTAGCCGGCGATCGCCGACGCCAGCGCCGCGGCGTCGTAGCCGGCGAGGCGTCCGGCATGGGTGGCGGCGAAGTCGCGCGCAGCCCTGGCCGCCTCGTCGAGGTCGGCGGCGAGCGCCGGGCTGTCGGTGGATGGGTAGAGATCGGACAGGTCCCATTCCGGCAGGTCGGCAACAGGTTTCTCGTGACCCGGCCGGGCGGCTGGAGCGGTCGCGGCTTCCGTAGCGGACTCGGGCATCTGGGACACTGATCCTGTCATGACTGGTCCTGTATCTATGGCGCGTACCGGCTGCCTCCAAGGCTGACCGGAGAGCAGCCACGCGACCGCGGCGCCAGCACGCGAAACTTTGTGCGTGGCAAGACCCGGCAACGCTTCCGGACACGCAGCATCCGTCCCGCGGTGCTGGTAGAAGCCTTGCCATGTCCGCCCCGAAACCGCGCCTCGCCCAGATCGCCGCCCTTGCCATCCTGCTGGTGAATGCGGCGCCCGTTGCCGCCCAGGTCCGGCCGCAAGACTTCCGGCCGCCGGACGCCCAGCCGGCGGCGGTCCGTCAGCCGATGAGCCTGCTGCAGGCGCTCGACGCCACCTACGACAGCAATCCGAGGCTGCTCGCCGCCCGCTCGCAGCTGCGCCAGGCCGACGAAGGCGTGCCGACGGCGCTCGCCGGCTGGCGGCCGCGGATCTACCTGGAAGGCCAGATCGGTCCGGGTGTGTACCAGAACCGCAGCGACACGCTGCACTATCCCGAGCACCGCGCGCCGCAGGACTACGAGCTGACCCTGACCCAGACGCTGTACGCCAGCGGCCGGGTCAGCGACGCGCTGGCGATCGCCAAGGTGCGGGTGCTGGCGCAGCGGGCGACCCTGGCGGCCAGCGAGCAGCAGGCGTTGCTGCGCGCCGGCAGCGCCTATCTGAATGTGGTGCGCGACCGCGAGATCCTGCGCCTCGACCGCAATCTCGAGGCGGTGCTGGCGCGCACCCTGCGGGCCAACGGCGTCGAGCTTGCGGCGGGCGCGATCACCCAGGCGGATGTCTCGCAATCGGAGGCGCGGCTCGACCGGCAGCGCGCCGCCACCCTCGCCGCCGCCGCCGACGTCACCGGCGCCGAGGCCGCCTTCGAGAACGCCGTCGGTATCGTTCCCGGCGAGGTCACCCTGCCGGCCGCAGGCTTTGCGATGCCGCCGACGGAGACCGAGGCGCTTGGCATGGCGCAGGATGCCAATCCGGAACTGGTGGCGGCGCGCCACATGATGGACGCCAGCCGGCTCGGCATCGACCTCGCGCGCGACCAGTTGCTGCCGGTCGTCACCCTGAACGGCCTGCTCGAGCGGCAGCGGCAGTACGAGTACGAACTCTATTCGCAGAGCGTCAACGTGGCCCAGGCGCTGGTGCAGGTCATCGTGCCGATCTACCAGGGCGGCGCCGCGTTCTCGGCGGTCCGGCAGGCCAAGGAAGGCAACGTGCAGGCACAGGACCTGGTCGACCAGGCCTCGCGTGACGCAACCCAGCTGGTCCGCACCGCATGGGCCAACATGCTGGCCGCCCGCGAGCGGGTGGATGTGGAAGGCCGCGCGACCAGGGCCGACCTTGTCGCCGAACGCGGCCTGGCCGAGCAGCAATCGGTCGGCGCGCGCACCACGGTGGACCTGCTGAACGCCCAGCAGGAGACGCTGTCGAGCCAGGTCGCCGAGATCACCGCGCGCACCGACCTGCTCGCCGCCGAGCTGACCGTGCTCGATGCCACCGGCGGGCTGACCGTGGCCCAGCTCGACGGCACGCATCCGCGCTACGATGCGCTGGCGCACTATCGCGCGGTGCGCTCGAAATGGGTGGGAACGTCGCCGCCGCACCCGGACCGGGTGTGGCCGGTGGCGTCGCCACGACCCGGGGATATCGACAGGTAGCGAGGCGCGGCCTACGCCTCGTCGTGCGCCTCGGTGTCGCCAAGGATCTCCACCACGTAGCCCTCGCGGATCGCCACCATCGCGGCGGCGGCGAGCGGCGTGCCCATGACGATGCCGAGCGGGCCGAGCACCGCGCCGGCGGCGGCCAGCGATAGCAGGGTGAGTGCGGGCGGCAGCTCGACCAGCCGGCGCTGCACCAGCGGCGACAGCACGTAGCCCTCGATGAAATGGCACAGCACGAACACGCCCGCCGCATAGAGGGCGGTGTCGGCGCCCACCGTGGCGGCGACCAGCACTGCCGGGATGCCCGCGAGTGCCGCGCCGAAATACGGCACGAAGGTCATCAGCCCGGCCAGCACGCCGAGCGCCAGCGGCACCGGAACATGCAGCAGGCTCAGGCCGACCGCGGTGGTCACGCCCACCACGACCATGTCGATGAGCTGGCCGAGCAGCCAGCGGCGCAGGATGCGGCCGACCGCGCGCATGATCTCCAGCGCGCGCGGACGATGCCGGATCGCGATCAGGCGCAGCATGCCGCGCTGATAAAGCTCCGGCGAGATCGCTAGATAGAGCGCGGTGATCAGCACCAGGATCAGGTCGGCGAATACGCCCAGCGTCAGGCCGGCCACCTTGAAGGCAGGCGCCGTCACCTGCCCGGCGCTCGGCATGCTGCCCGACATGTGCTGCTTGATGGTGTGGCCCCAGGAGGTGTCGCCGTAGCGCTGCGACAGCGTATCGAACTCGCCGGTCATCTTGCCGATCAGGTCGCTGCCCTGGTGCACCAGGCTCGGGCCGATATACCACAGGCCGCCGCCGAATATCGCCACGATGGACAGGCTGATGACCGCAAGCATCAGTCCGGCCGGCACGTGCAGGATACGCGAGGTGGTGTCGGCGGCACCGCGCAGCGAGCAGCCGAGCAACACGGCGAAGAACAGCAGCAGCACCTCGTGCGAGAACAGGTAGACCACGAACCCGGCGGCGGCAGTCAGCGCCGCCAGTCGCAGGATGCCCATGATCTGCGCCGTCGACACGCTGGACGGGCTGACATCCGCCTCGCGGGTCGCCGGCACCGGCGGCGCCTCGGGCAGGCTTGGATCGGGGCGGCTCGGATCGGGGTGGCGGGTCGCATCCAGCATGTCGCGGGGTTCCAGTCGGTGATCGGGGCTGCAACCACAACGAGCAGGCCATCGATTGGTTCGCGCGTCGGGAGTTACGGCTTCGTCGGCCGGCCGGGTGGGATCATCACCTTGGCGGGCGCTAGGATCAGCGTCAGCGCCAGCGCCACCAGCAGGGCGATGGCCAGCCAGCCCCAGGCATCGGCGTAGGACAGCACCCTCGCCTGCGCCTGCCCCAGGGTCGCCAGCCTGGTAGCCAGCGGATCCGCCTGAACCTGCGCGATGTAATGCTGTACCGGCGGGCGGCCGGGATCGAGGCTGCGCACCACGTTGGCGTTCGAATGCACCCGCTCGCGTACCGTCACGATGGCGGTGACGATGGCGCCGCCCGCCGAGAAGCCGAGCGTGCGGGTCAGGTTGAACATCGCACTCCCGGTCAGCATGTCCTTCGGCTCCAGCACGCCGGTGGTGAGGAAGGCGTTGGTCACCATCACCATCAGCCAGCCGGTTGCCTGCAGGAGCAGGAACGGCAGGTAGTCGTGCCCGGCCCAGGCCGGCGACAGCCAGACACACAGCCAGGAGCCGATGCAGCCCAGCGTCAGGCCGAGGGCGAGCACCGGCCTCGCATCGACGTGGCGCAGCAGGAACGGCAGCATCGAGGCGACGCAGGCGAGCGGGATACCGAGCCAGAGCAGGGTGTTGCCGACCTGCAGCGGACGGAGATAGCGCAGCTGCTCCTGCTCCATCGGGAACAGCATGGACGCGCCGAGCAGGGAGGCGGAGAACACGCCGATCTCGAGCAGGCCGATGGTGAAGTTGGGCTTGCGGAAGGTGGAGAGCGCATAGAGCGCGTCGGGGCGCCACAGCGTGTTGAGCACGAAGCAGACCGCGAACCAGGCGAACAGCACGAACAGCGCGTCGATGAAGCCGGAATCGAACCAGTCCAGCCGCTGGCCCTGGTCGCACGCCACCACCAGCGACGCGGCCGCGGCAGTCAGGCAGAACAGGCCGAAATAGTCCGCCTTGTAGAAGGCGCTCCACTCGATAGGCTTCTTCGGCAGGAAGGTCAGCACCAGGAACAGGGCAACCGGGCCGAGCAGCGGCGCCGAGGACAGCAGCCAGCGCCAGCCGGCGAAATCGACCGCGACGCCGGACAGCGAGAAGCTCGCGGCGACGGGGATCGTCACCACCAAGCCGTACACCGTCAGTGCCTCCGGCTTCCGGTACGGCGGGATGACCTGCAGGATCGCGCCCAGCATCAGCGGCACCGAGCCACCCTCGCCGAACCCCTGCAGCAGGCGCAGCGCGATCACCGTCGCATAGCTCTGGTGCGCCGTGAGGGCGGCGGCGCTCAGCACGGTGACGACGATCAGCACCGCCGCCATGCGGCGCGGCGAGAACACCATGGCAAGCCAGGGCGTCATCGGGATCATCAGCACCTGGCCGAGCGTGTAGGCGGTGGACAGCCACGAGCCGTCGTCGCTGCCCTGCCGGAAGCCGCCGCGCAGGTCGGCCGCCGCCGCCGAGGCCATGCGCTCGTCGATGTAGTACAGGAAGGCGAACAGCACGAGGCCGGCGGTGCCGAGCAGCATGCCGGCGGTGACCGGCGGCGCGTCGTCCGGCGCCGGCTGTTTCTGCGCGGCCAGTTGCCGCAGCAGCGCGCCCACCGTCTCAGCGACCTTCGGCAGGCGGGGTGCAGCCGGGCCCGTCGATATGCACCAGGGTCTCCACCGAGAGCCCCGGGACCAGCAGCGGCACCGCATCGGTGGGCGTGACGTAGGTGATGCGTACCGGGATGCGCTGCACCACCTTGGTGAAGTTGCCGGTGGCGCGGTTCGGCGGCACCACCTCGGACCAGGACTGGCTGGTCGGGCCGAAGCCGGCGATGCAGCCATGCAGGCCGAGTTCCGGATAGGCATCGACATGGATATCCACCGGCTGGCCGATGCGCATGCCGGCGACCTGCTCCTCGCGATACCAGGCCACCGCCCAGGTGTCGGGCAGCGGCACGAAGGAGATCATGCGGCGGCCGGGCGACACCCACTGCCCGACATGCACCACGCGCTCGGTGACGCGGCCGTCGGCGGGGGCGACGATCCGTGTCCAGTCCAGCCGGATGGCGGCCAGGCGAAGCGTCTCGCGGGCGGCACCGGCCTGCGCCTGCGCCTGCTGCACCGTCGCATCCATCGCCCCCAGCCTGAGCCTGGCCTGCTCGACACCGTTGCGATCACCCTCGCTGCGATCGCGCGCCGCCTGCAGGTTGGTGTCGGCCTGCTGGCGCGCGCGCAGCAGGCCACCGGGCGTGCCGGCCAGCCGGTTCCAGCGTGCCGCATCCTCCTTCGCGTAGGCGAGCTGGGCCTCGCTGACCGCCTGCTGCGCGAGCGCCGCGCCGATCTGCGCCTGCTGCGCCGCGCGCTCGGCCTCGGCGCGCGCGATGCCGGCGTCGGCGACCTGCACCGCGGCCCGGGCACGCGCCACCGCGGCGCGGGCGTAGTCGTCCTCGATCCTGAACAGCAGCTGGCCGCGCCGCACCGGGGCGTTGTCGATGTCGGCCTCCCAGACCACCAGGCCGGGGACACGGCTCTCCAGTGCCGAAGGCTGGCCGCGCAACTGGGCGTCGTCGGTGCTGCGGCTCGAGGTGTTCCAGACCAGTCCGTTCCAGTCGATCAGCATGATGGCGACCAGCACCAGCCCCACCACCACGATGAGCGCGCGCACCACCGGCAGCCTGCTCTGCTTCTCCTCCTTCTGCTCGCTCATCGCGCGGTCCGTACCGGTGCGACCGGCGCGCCGTCGGTGTCGATGCGGGCCAGCGCCGACATGCCTGGCCGGATCTGCCCGGCCAGCGGATCGCCGTCGCGGTCGATGCTGAGCTTCACCGGCACGCGCTGCACCACCTTGGTGTAGTTGCCGGTGATGTTGTCGGGCGGCACGTCGCTGAACTGCTGCGCGGTGAGCGGTCCGATCGCCTCGACATGGCCGGCCAGCGTGGTGTGCGGGTAGGCATCGAGGCGCAGCCGCGCCGGCTGGCCCGGACGCACGTGGTCAAGCTGGCGCTCGCTGAAGTAGGCGGTGATCCAGACATCGTCGAGCGGCGTGAGGGAGACCACGTCGCGTCCAGCCGCGACCAGGTCGCCGACATGCACCTGCCGCACACCGAGCACGCCCGCCTGCGGGGCGACGATGCGGGTGTAGCCGAGATCGAGCCTTGCCGTCGCCAGCGCCGCCTCGTCCACCGCCAGCGTTGCCTGCGCCTGTGCCAGCCCGGCATCGAGCAGGGCGAGCTGGGCGCGGCTGACATCGGTCCGGCTGCGGCTCTGCGCGGCCTGCGCACGGGCGACGCCGAGGCTGGCCTCGCTCATCTGGTAGCGCGCGAGCAGCCCGAGGTCGGAGCCCAGGATGCGGTGCTGCCTGGCGGCCTCCTCGGCGGCGAAGTCGGCCCGCGAGGCGCTGCTGCCGGCGAGGTTGCCGGACTGCGCCACAGTGTGGGTCGCAGCCGCGCGGGAGGACTGCATCGCGGCGATGGCGGCACGATCGGCGGCCACCGTGGCCTCGTCGCGGGCGACGGCGCAGCGGTAGTCGTCGTCCTCGATCACCATCAGCAGCTGGCCGGCGGTGACCGCCTGGTTGTCGGTGACCAGCATCTGCACGACATAGCCCGACACGCGCGCGGCAAGCGGCCGCTCGGTGCCGTCGGCATAGGCGTCGTTGGTCTCGGGATCGTCGCGGTTGGCAAATACCTGGTCCCAGCCGACGCCCCAGGCGACAAGGGCGACCAGCCCGATCAGGCCGGCCAGGAAGAAGGCGAAAGAGATCCGCCCACGATAGGCCTGACGCCTGGCGGCTGCTTTTTCCTCCGAATTTTCCTTGTCGGACTTCTCCCGGTCGTCCTGTTTCTGTCCGGGATCATCGTCTGCCATTGCGGCGCCCTGTAGCACCGCTCGTCACGCACGGCCCATTAGCAAGATCGTGAAGAAAAGGCGGTCAACTTCAGGCAAAGTTCAGAAGACGCTGTGCAGCACCGTGTAGAGCACGCCGGCGAGCAGGGCCGCGACCGGCAGGGTCAGGATCCAGGCCATCGCCATGTTGCGCAGCGTGCTCCACTGCAGGCCCGAGCCGTTCGCCGCCATCGTGCCGGCGACGCCGCTCGACAGGATGTGCGTGGTGGAGACCGGCAGGCCGTAGGCCTCCGCGGCGCCGATGGTGGCGGCGGCGACGAGCTCTGCGGAGGCGCCCTGCGCGTAGGTCAGGTGATCCTTGCCGATCTTCTCGCCGACGGTGATCACGATCCGCTTCCAGCCAACCATGGTGCCCAGGCCGAGCGCGATGGCGACCGATACCTTCACCCAGATCGGGATGTAGCGGGTGCCCTGGTTGAGGTGGCCTGTGTAGGCCTTCATCGTGCCGGCATCGGCGCCGGAGAACGCGCCGGGCGTCTTGATCAGGCTGCCGACGGCGGCCGACGCCAGATACATGTCGTTGCGGATGTTCGGGACCGCCTCGGCCGGGACGTGCCGGATGGTGCCGTTCTTCTGGATCTGGCTGGCGATATCGCCCGAGAGCGCAGCCAGGGCGGCATAGACCGTGGGCTCGTTGAGGGCACGGGTCTTCAATGCATGGTCCACCACCGAGCGGGCCTGCGCGGCGTCGGGGCTGGCGACGCTGCCGGCATGGCTGTGCAGGATCGCCTCGGCCTGATGGGTGGTCTGGATGAAGGCCGGCATGGCGCTGTCGGGCATGGCGCGATTCAGCGCGAAGGCGGTCGGCGCGGCGCCGATCAGGATCAGCATGATCAGGCCCATGCCCTTCTGGCCGTCATTGCCGCCATGCGAGAACGACACCCCGGTGCAGGTCAGGATCAGCAGGCCGCGTATCCACAGCGGCGGCGGCTTCTTGCCCTGGGGCGCCTGGTAGAGGTCCTTGCGGTGCACCATCAGCTTGAGCAGCAGCAGCAGGCCGCCGGCGGCGATAAAGCCGATGATCGGGCTGAACAGCAGCGACTTGAGCACGCTGATGACCGGGCTCCATTGCAGGCCGGCGCTCGCCTCGGAGGCCGGGGCGAGCATCTGGTTGGCGAGGCCGACGCCGATGATCGAGCCAATCAGCGCGTGCGACGACGAGTTCGGGATGCCGAACGCCCAGGTGGCGAGGTTCCACAGGATCGCCGCGATCAGCAGGGCGAAGATCATCGGATAGCCGCCGGTGCTGCCGGCGTTCAGGATCAGGTCGATCGGCAGCATGGTGATGATCGAGTAGGCCACCGCGCCGGTCGAGGTGAGCACGCCCAGGAAGTTGAAGGTCCCCGACCACACCACCGCCACCGCGGGCGACAGGCTGTTGGTGTAGATCACCGTGGCGACCGCATTCGCGGTGTCGTGGAAGCCGTTCACGAACTCGAAGCCGAGGGCCACCAGAAGCGCGAGGCCGAGCAGCACCAGGGTGCCGATCGCAAGCGCCGGTGCATGGCTTGCGCTCATGTCGGTGACCAGGCCGTAGATCGCATAGCCCAGGCCACCGACCAGCAGCAGGAAGAACAGCAGCGCGCCGCTCAGGTTCGGCTTGCTGCCGGCCGCGGGCTCCTCGAAACGGGAGGACTGGAAGCGTTCCGGGCGGGTGCCGGCCCCTGGTCGCTGCTGCACGGCGACGTCGGACATCTTTCTCAACCCTCGAAGGTATGAGCGTTCCTAGACGGGCCAAATGTCAGACGGTGTGTCGTTTTATTGACAATTCGTATTCGAAACGAACATGTTCGCGTGCCTGGCAAACCTCGGTTCAGGCCAGATCGTGATCCCAGAAGTGGCGCAGTTCCAGCCCGTTGCGCGCCACCGCGTCCAGGGAGAGTGGGCGGAAACGAGCCTGCTGCGCCGCGGTGAAGCCGATCCGGGTCGCAAGCGCCGCATCGAGCCGGACGCCGTTGACGGTCGGCAGCAGGCCGCTCTTCTCCGCCATCGCACGTTGCACGTCGCCGTGCAGCAGCAGGTCAAGATAGGCCATTGCCGCGGGCTGCTGCTTCGAAGCCGTTGGGATGCAACCCATGATTGTGAACGGAATGGCGCCCTCGACCGGTACCTGGTCATGCACCGGATGGCCCTGCTGCTGCCAGATGTGCGCCCTGGAGCGCCACATCGGCGCCATGTCGATCTCGCCCTTGGCCAGCGCGGTCCCGAGCGCCTCGTTGTCGGCGTAGAGGCGGAGCACCCCGGCCTTGCGCAGGCCGGAAAACACGCTGCGGGCCGCCTGCAGGCTTGCCGGCCCGTCATGCTGTTCGGAGATCGCGGCGGCAGCGAGATTGTGGATCGCAAGCTGGCTGGAGAACCCGACCCGACCCTTGCGGGCCTGCGCGAACATCTCGCGGAAGCCGCGCGGTGCTGTCCGGACGCGGCCGGTGTTGTAGGCGATGGTCAGCGCGGTGCGGCCCTGCGGCACGCCATAGGGGCTGCGCAGGCCGGCGACGATGCTCGGCAGGCTGGGCACGCCGGCGGTGGTGAGCGGCACGAACATCTGGCGCAGCGACAGCCGGTAGGCATCGACATCGGAGAGCAGCCCGACATCGATGCCGCCCGCGTCCTGGGAGAGCAGTTGTGCGACCCGCTCCGGCTCGGTGCCGGGATGCTGGCCCACGACCAGCTCAAGGCCGGCGGCGCGGCCATCGACGACCTCGCGGATCGCGGCGCCATAGGGTCCACCCCAGCAGGCGACCTCGACGTGACGCATTCCGGCCGTCGCCGCGAAGGCCCGGCCCGCCGGCAGGGCGGCGAGGCTGGCAAGCAACAGCCGTCGGGAGAGGCACAGGCGCATGGAAACTCCAGCCGGCGAATAGAGGCCCACGAGAGGGGCCGATGCAGGGACGACAGGCTGGCTCCCTACAACCCGCGCCTCCGCCTGTCGACCCGCCGCCGCATCACCCCGGCGGTCAGGCCATCAGCGCCATCTGCTGCGGCGCCGCCTCGTTCAGCGCCTTGGCGTACTCCTTCGGGACCACGTGCCAGAAATGCGGCAATGCCTTGTCCCAGTCATGCAGCAGCAGGGCGGCGAACCGGCTGCTGGTCTCGCGCGCATGGGTCTCGATCAGGCCGCGAAGCTGCTGTTCGGCAGCCCCCTCGACCCGGCTCCAGCCGAGCGTGTCGGGGTTCACCCGCAGCTCGAAATCGCCGCGCTGGTCGTAGACGAAGGCGATGCCCCCGGTGAAGCCGGCGCCGAAATTATCGCCCACCGGGCCCAATACCACCACGGTGCCGCCGGTCATGTACTCGCAGCCGTTCGAGCCGCAGCCCTCGATCACCGCGACCGCCCCCGAATTGCGCACCGCGAAGCGCTCGCCCGCCTGCCCCGCCGCATACAGCGCACCGGCGGTCGCGCCATACAGCACGGTGTTGCCGATGATGGCGTTCTCGTTGCTGACCAGCGCCGAGGACGGCGCCTGCCGCACCACGATAGTGGCACCCGAAAGACCCTTGCCGACATAGTCGTTGGCGTCGCCGATCACCTCGAGCTTCAGTCCCTGCACCGCGAACGCACCGAGCGACTGTCCGGCGGAGCCGCGCAGCCTGACGGTGAGGTGCCCCGCCGCCAGCGTCTCCATGCCGAACCGGCGTACGATCTTGCTGGAGATCTTGGTGCCGATGGCGCGGTGGGTGTTCTGCACGTTGTAGTGCAGCTGCATCTTCTCGCCGTGCTCGAACAAGGGCCTGGCGTCGGCGATCATCTGCGCGTCCAGCGTCTCCGGCACCTCGTTGCGGCCCTCACGGGTGCAGAACCGCGCGTGCGGTCCCGGGTCCGCCTGCGCCAGCAGCGAGTTGAGATCCAGGTCGTCGAGATAGTCCGCGCCACGGCTGACCTGGTGCAGCAGGTCGGTCCGCCCGATGATGTCGTTCATCTTCGAGAAACCGAGCGAGGCCAAGATGTTGCGCACGTCCTCGGCAATGAACGAGAACAGGTTGATGACCTTCTCGGGGGTGCCCTCGAACTTCGCCCGCAGCGCCTCGTCCTGCGTGCAGACGCCGACCGGGCAGGTGTTGGAATGGCACTGCCGCACCATGATGCAGCCCATCGCCACCAGAGATGCGGTGCCGATGCCGAACTCCTCGGCGCCAAGCATGGCCGCCATCACCACGTCACGGCCGGTCTTCAGCCCGCCATCGGCGCGCAGCTTAACCCGGTGGCGCAGGCGGTTGAGCATCAGCACCTGATGCGCTTCGGCGAGCCCCATCTCCCAGGGCAGGCCGGCATATTTCACCGACGTCTGCGGGCTGGCACCGGTGCCGCCGGAATGCCCCGAGATCAGGATCGCATCGGCGCGCGCCTTGGCGACGCCGGCTGCGATGGTGCCGATCCCCGAGCGCGCCACCAGCTTCACGGTGACGGTGGCTTCCGGGTTGATCTGCTTGAGGTCGTAGATGAGCTGCGCCAGATCCTCGATCGAGTAGATGTCGTGGTGCGGCGGCGGCGAGATCAGCGTGACGCCCGGGGTCGCGTGGCGCAGCTTGGCGATCAGGCCGGTGACCTTGAAGCCGGGCAGCTGGCCACCCTCGCCGGGCTTCGCACCCTGCGCCATCTTGATCTCGATCTCGCGGCAGTCGTTCAGGTACTGCGCGGTGACGCCGAACCGTCCCGATGCGATCTGCTTGATCGCCGACGACGCGTTGTCGCCGTTGGCACGCGGCTTCGAGCGCGCTGGGTCCTCGCCGCCCTCGCCGCTGTCCGAGCGCGCGCCGATGCGGTTCATCGCGATCGACAGTGTCTCGTGGGCTTCCGGACCAAGCGCGCCGAGCGAGATGCCGGGTGCCAGCAGCCGCTTGCGTATCTCGGTGATGCTTTCGACATCCTCGACCGGGATCGGCGTGCGCCCCTCGCGGAAATCGAGCAGGTCGCGCAGCGCCACCGGCTTCTGCCGCCGCACCGCATCGGCGTAGCGCTTGTACGTGGTGAAGCTGTCGGTGGCACATGCTGTCTGCAGCGTGTGGATCAGGCCGCCATCGAAGGCGTGCACCTCGCCACGGCGGCGCAGCTTGTACAGCCCACCCACCGGCAGGGTGATCGCCTCGTCGCTCCACGCCGCCTCGTGCAGGCCGAGCACGTTCTGGGCGAGACCCGCCAGCCCGATGCCGGAGATGCGCGACGGCATGCCCGGGAAGAATTCCGCCACCAGCGCGCGCGACAATCCGATCGCCTCGAAATTATAGCCGCCGCGATACGACGCGATCACCGAGATGCCCATCTTGGACATCGTCTTCAGCAGCCCCTTGTCGATCGCCTTGCGGTAGCGCTCGACCGCCGTGCGCAGCGGGATGTCGCCGAACAGCCCGCGACGATGCCGGTCGGCGATGCTCTCCTGCGCGAGATAGGGGTTCACCGTGGTCGCACCAACGCCGATCATCACCGCGATCGCATGCACGTCCAGGCACTCGGCGGTACGCACGTTGAGGCTGGTGAAGGTGCGCAGCGAATGCCGCACCAGATGCGTGTGCACCGCACCGGTCGCCAGGATCATCGGGATGTAGGCGCGCTCCGGACCCTGGTGCTCGTCGGTCAGGAACACATGCGCGCAGCCGGCGCGCACGCCCTCCTCGGCCTCCCGCCTGATCCGCTCGATGGCGGCGCGCAGGCCGGCCTCGCCATGATCGGCCTCGAAGGTGCAGTCGATCACGCAGCTGTTGTCGCCGAGGAACTCGCGCAGCGCCTGGTGCTCGCCGGTCGACAGCATCGGGCTCTCGAGCTGCAGCAGCTCGCACTGCGCCTCCTCCTCGGCCAGCACGTTGCCGAGGTTGCCGAGCCGCGTGGTCAGGCTCATAACGCGGGTTTCGCGCAGGCTGTCGATCGGCGGATTGGTGACCTGGCTGAACGCCTGCCGGAAATAATGCGCAAGACCCCGGTAGGTCTCCGACAGCACCGCCAGCGGGGTATCGTCGCCCATGCTGCCGATGGCTTCCGCGCCCTCGGCGCCCATCGGCTGCAGGATCATCTCGAGTTCCTCGAGCGTGGTGCCCACCGCGAGCTGGCGGCGGCGCAGCGCCTCGCCGGTGTAGAGCACCGGCTCGCCGGCATCGGCGCGCACGATCTCGTCGATGCGATGAATGCGCTTCGCCCAGCCGGAGAAATCCTGCCGGCCCGAGAGCAGGTCGAGCAGGTCGTCGTCGCCGTAGAAGCGGCCCTCGTCGAGATCGACCGCCACCGTCTGCCCCGGCCCCAGCCGCCCGCGGCTGACGATGTCGCCCTCGGGGACCTTCACCATGCCGGTCTCGGAACCGACGATCAGCATGTCGCTGGCGGTGACGGTGTAGCGCAGCGGACGCAGGCCGTTGCGGTCCAGCCCCGCGATCACCCAGCGCCCGTCTGTGCCGCAGATCGCCGCCGGCCCGTCCCACGGCTCCATCACCGCGTTGCAGTACAGGAACATGTCGCGGTGCGCGGCATTCATCGCCGGCCCCTTGGTGATCGCCGCCGGCACCAGCAGCGACTTTGCCATCGGGGCATCACGGCCGGCAAAGGTCAGCAGCTCGAACACGTTGTCCAGCGAGGCGGTGTCGGAACCACCGACCTGCACCACCGGCTTGATGTCGTCGATGAACGGGTCGAGTGTCGCATCCGCCAGCCGCGTCTCGTGGCTCTTCATCCAGTTGACGTTGCCGGAGATCGTGTTGATCTCGCCGTTGTGCGCAAGCTTGCGGAATGGCTGCGCCAGCCGCCAGGTCGGGAAGGTGTTGGTCGAGTAGCGCTGGTGGTAGATCGCGAACCGGCTGACGAAGCGCGCATCGAGCAGGTCCGGATAGAAGTCGGTCAGGTTCTCGGCGAGGAACATGCCCTTGTAGATCACCGATCTGCAGGACAACGAGCAGATGTAAAGCTCCGCAACCTGCGCCTCGATCGCCGCCTTCTCGATGCGCCGGCGGATGACGTAGAGGTCGCGCTCGAATTCCACCTCCGGCACGTCGCGCAGGTTGCGTATCATGATCTGCTCGATCTCGGGCCGCGTGGCATTGGCCTTTTCGCCGATGCAGGCGGTATCGATCGGCACCTGCCGCCAGCCATAGATGCCGTAGCCGAACGCCAGGATCTGCGTCTCGACGATGGCGCGGCAGCGCTCCTGCGCCGAGAGGTCGGTCTTCGGCAGGAACACCATGCCGATGCCGATCACCTGCCCGCTGCCGGCCGGGCTGCCCGCGCGAGCGATGGCGTCGGCGAAGAAGTCCTGCGGGATCTCGACATGGATGCCGGCGCCGTCGCCGGTCTTGCCGTCGGCATCGACCGCGCCCCGGTGCCAGACAGCGCGGAGCGCCGCGATCCCGGCCTCCACCACATCGCGCCGGCGGCGTCCGTCGAGCGCCGCCACCAGGCCGACGCCGCAGGCATCGTGCTCCTGGCTGGCATCGTAGCTGCCGGAAATCGCGTCGGCATTGCGCTGCCAGGCGGCGACGAATTCTTCTCCACTCTCGCCGGAGACGTCGTTCTGCAATTCCATGCGGTCCATTGCGGTCACTCCGCTGCCTGGATGTTCAGCTGCGCGTCGGCGGCTGCGTGCTGCTGCAGCCAGCGATGCATGCTGGCGGCGGCGTCGCGGCCGTCGCGGATCGCCCACACCACCAGGCTGGCGCCGCGCACGATGTCGCCGGCGCCGAACACGCCCTGCAGGCTGGTCATGAAGCTGGCATGGTCGACCTTCAGCGTGCCCCAGCGCGACACCTCGAGGGCGGGCTCGCCCCACAGGGTCGGCAGCGGCTCGGGATCGAAACCGAGCGCCTTGATGACCAGGTCGGCCGGCAGGGTGAAGCCGCTGTTCTCGACCGGATCCACCGACTGCCGCCCGGTGGCGTCCGGCAGGCCGAGCTTCATGCGCACCGCGCGCACGCCGGTAATCGAATTGTCGCCGAGGAACGCCTCGGGGGCTGCCAGCCAGACGAAGTCGACGCCCTCGTCCTCGGCGTTCTTCACCTCGCGCAACGAGCCGGGCATGTTGGCGCGGTCGCGGCGATAGAGGCACTTCACCGAAGCGGCGCCCTGGCGGATTGCCGTGCGCACGCAATCCATCGCGGTGTCACCACCGCCGATCACCACCACATGCTTGCCTGCCGCATCGAGCAGGCCGCTGTCGAAGTCCGGTACCACGTCGCCGAGCGAGCGCCGGTTCGAGGCGGTCAGGTAGTCGATCGCCTTGACGATGCCGGGCAGGCCGACGCCGGGGCCACCTATGTCGCGAGACTTGTACACTCCGGTAGCGATCAGCACCGCGTCGTGGCGCTCGCGCAGCGTCGAGAAGGCGATGGTGTGGTCGTCGTCCACGTCGCCGATGCCGGCGCCGAGGTGGAACACGATGCCACCCTGCTCCAGCAGCGCATGGCGACGCGTCACGATCTCCTTTTCCAGCTTGAAGCCGGGAATGCCGTAGATCATCAGGCCGCCGATGCGGTCGTAGCGGTCGTAGACATGCACCTGGTAGCCGCGCTTGCGGAGCTGCTCGGCCGCCGCCAGCCCACCCGGGCCGGCGCCGACGATGGCGACGGACTGCTCGCGCTCCAGGTGCGGGGTGATCGGCTTCACCCAGCCGGCCTCGAAGGCATGGTCGGTGATGAAGCGCTCGACCGCGCCGATGGTGACGCTCTCGAATCCCTTCTCGATGACGCAGTTGCCTTCGCAGAGGCGGTCCTGCGGGCAGATGCGGCCGCAGATCTCCGGGAAGTTGTTGGTCGCCGAGCTGACCTCGTAGGCCTCCTCGAGGCGCCCCTCGGCGGTCAGCTTCAGCCAGTCGGGAATGTCGTTGGAGAGCGGGCAATGGATCGAGCAGAACGGCACGCCGCATTGCGAGCAGCGGCTGGACTGCACCTTGGCGGCCTGCACGCTGAACGAGCGGTAGATCTCGTTGAAATCCTCCCGCCGTTCGGGCACCGCACGCTTGTCGGGCTGGTGTTGCTGCACGTGGGTGAATTGCAGCATGCGATCGACCATGGCGGTGTCCTTGCGTCGGGCGGGGGCGTCAAGGCGGGGGCATCAGGGCGGCGGCGTCCCGGGACGATTATCTATAAAGCCTCCAACACGGCTTAAAAGACAGCGATGCTGACCTACTTCGCCGGGATTACCGATCCGATAGCCGCTTCACCCAGGAAAAATCAGCGGATAGGCGATAGCATGGCCGGAACGGTCCTATTTCGGCAACTCCCGCTTGCCGCCGCCGGGGCGGTAGCGGTTCAGGTAGCCGGGCACCACAAGTTCCAGCGGCGTCGGAGCAATGCCCAGCTCCTCGAAACCCGCCATCCCGTCCGACACCACGTTGTCACGTGCCAGCATGGTCAGCTGGTCTCGCGTCAACGGCTTGCCGGGCACATGCTCGAGGATGGACGCCTGCAGGCGGGCCAGCCCCATCGGCACCTCGAAGATGCGCGGCTTGCGGCGCAACTCATGCAGCATCCAGACCATCAGCTCGCGGAAGCTCCAGACCCGCGGGCCGCCCAGTTCGAACACCCCGCCGGCGCCAATTTCGACGGCGCGCAGCACCGCCTCCGCCACGTCGCCGGCATAGACCGGCTGGAACTTCGTATCGCCGCAGAACAGCGGGAACACCGGCGCGAGACGGGCGATGCCGGCAAAGCGGTTGAAGAAGGCGTCCTCGGGGCCGAACACGATCGACGGCCGCAGCACCACGGCGGCGGGAAAGGCGTCGTGCACCGCCTGTTCGCCGGCCTGCTTGCTGCGACCGTATAGGCTCGGGCTGTCGGTGGCGGCGCCGATCGCCGACATCTGCACCAGCGCACCGGCCCCGGCCGCGGCCGACAGCCGTGCAACGCGGCCGGCTCCGTCGGCGTGGACACGCATGAAGTCGCCGGCCCGGGCCTCGGCCAGGATACCGACCAGATTGACCACGATATCGGCGCCCTCGACCGCCTGGGCGATGCTGGCCTCGTCGGCCAGCGAGGCATAGAGCGGCACCACCTGGCCGACGCGTCCCATCGGACGCAGCTCGTTGGCGCGAGCCGGCCGGCGGACCGCCACGCGCACCACGTGCCCCTGCTGCGCCAGCCGCTTCACCACGTAGCGGCCGAGGAAGCCGGAGCCGCCGAACACTGTCGCAACACTGCGGGTCGCCATCAGGGTCTTGATCCTACTGTCGTGGGGATGCGTTGGCGGAACGATCCCGCCGGCACTCCGGCTGCATCACTATCGGAGGCCCCGGCTTCCCTCAACCGCGGCCCCGCCTGCCTGGCGCAACCACCAGGCGGTGGAAGCACCGGTTGACGCGCGGCCCGGCGACCGGTAGATCGCCCCACCACCCGCCGCTGACGCGACGGTTGCCCCTCAGCCCAGGTGGCGGAATTGGTAGACGCGCAGGTTTCAGGTACCTGTGGCCGAAAGGTCGTGGAAGTTCGAGTCTTCTCCTGGGCACCAGAAGGGCAAGCCGGCGTCGGCGGAATGGCGGCGGTGACGGATACCGCCCATCGTTCCGGTCGCCGGCCCTCCCCCTGCCCGCTTCCCGGAAGATGAGTTCCACTCAGTTCATGCAGAACGCCACCATCCACCTGCACCGGCACGACCTGCCGGACGATCTCGCCCTCGGCGGCACCGTCGCCGTCGATACCGAGACGATGGGATTGCTGCCGCATCGCGACCGGCTCTGCCTGGTGCAGCTCTGCGCCGGCGACAGCCAGGCGCACCTGGTGCAGATCGTCCCGCCGTCACTCGGCGGACGTGGCGCCGATTGCCCCAATCTCAAGCGACTGCTGTCCGATCCGGCGACCGTCAAGCTGATGCATTTCGCCCGCTTCGATGTCGGCATCCTGCAGCACGCCCTCGGCATCACGGTGTCACCGGTGCGCTGCACCAAGATCGCCGCCAAGCTGGTGCGAACCTTCACCGACCGGCACGGGCTGCGGGAGCTCTGCCGCGAGTTGCTCGGCATCGACCTCAACAAGCAGCAGCAGACCTCCGACTGGGGTGCCGCGGACCTCTCCGCCGAACAACTGTCCTATGCGGCGTCCGACGTCCTTCACCTGCACGCACTGTGGGAGCGGCTCGAAGGCCTCCTGGTGCGCGAGGGCCGGCTCGACCTTGCCATGGCCGCGTTCGACTTCCTGCCTGCCCGGGCCAGGCTCGACCTCCTCGGCTACGAGAACCCGGACATCTTCGCGCACTGAGCTCAGGTGCAACGGTCGGGGGCGCGCTGGTACGCGACGGCGCCGATTTGACCATGCCGGGCGCCGTGACCATACAGGCGCGTGCGGAGGGTCCCGGCATCCGCGATTGCGGAGTAGTATCCCTGCAGACGATGACCGCGCAGAACCCGACCTTGAGCGACCCCGACCTCGCAGACCACGCTCTCGACGCAGATCGCCTTGAACAAGGTGGCCCGGCGGTCGACGACCTGCGGAGCGCAGCCGACGTGCTGCGCGCCGAGGCGGCGGGAATTACCGCGATGGCGGCGGCGATGCAGCCCGGACAGCCACTCGGTGCCGCCTTCGTACGCACCGTCGAGATGCTGTCGGCGCTTCCCGGTCGGGTGGTGGTCTGCGGCATGGGCAAGTCCGGCCATGTCGGCCGCAAGATCCAGGCGACCCTCGCCTCGACCGGCACGCCCTCGCTGTTCGTTCATCCGGCGGAGGCGTCGCACGGCGACCTCGGCATGATCCAGGCCGGCGACGCGGTGCTGGCGCTATCCAACTCGGGCGAGACCGCGGAACTCGCCGACGTCATCGCGCATTCGCGGCGCTTCGACATGACGCTGGTGGCGATCACCGGCGCCGCCGCCTCCACGCTGGCGCGCGCCGCCGACATCGTCCTGGTGCTGCCGGCCGCCGCCGAGGCCTGCCCGATGGGCCTAGCGCCCACCACCAGCACGACGATGCAGCTCGCCCTGGGCGATGCGCTGGCGGTCGCGCTGCTGCAGCGACGCGGCTTCACCGCCCGCGAATTCGGCCTCTACCACCCGGGCGGACGCCTCGGCGCCAGGCTGCGCCGCGTCGGCGAACTCATGCATACCGGCGAAGCGATGCCGCTGGCGGAGCCGGACCTGCCGATGCTGCAGGCGGTGATGCTGATGACCAGCAAGGCGTTCGGCTGCCTGGGCATCACCGGACCGGATGGACGTCTGGCCGGCATCATCACCGATGGCGACCTGCGTCGCGCGATCGACCGCGACCTGCGCACCCTGCGCACCGCCGACGTGATGAACACGAGGCCGCGCACGATCCCCGCTTCGATGCTCGCCGCCGAGGCGCTGCGCTTGATGAACGAGGCGCTGCGGCCGATCACCAGCCTGTTCGTGCTCGACGAGGCAGGGCGTCCCGCCGGCATCCTGCACGTGCACGACCTGCTGCGCGCCGGGATCGCCTGATCATGATGCGCCGCCCCACCGCCGCCGCCGGCTTCGCCAGGGCCCGGCACCGGTGAACGATCTCGGCAACCCGACGGAACCGGGCCGGCAGGAGCCGAGTGCCGCCGCCGCGCGCCGCCGCATGAGCGTGCAGCAGGCGCCGTCGCATCGCCGGCCGCCGACCGAAAGCGAGCAGGCAAGGCGACGCCTGCTGCTGCAGTGGACCAAGTGGATGCTGCCGGTCGGCGCGCTGGTGCTGCTGGGATCGATCGCGGCATGGCCGGAGATCGACCGCTCGCTCAATGCCAGCCGCGTCGCCTACCGTCAGGTGGCCGCGATCCGGCTGGACAGCGGCAGCATGCTCGGACCGCGCTATCGCGGGCTCGACGCCCATGGCCGGCCCTACATGATCACCGCCGAGACCGCGCGCCAGGTCGGGCCGGAGCGGATCAACCTGGACCATCCGATCGCCGATACCCTCTCGCAGGGCGGCACCTGGCTGCAGATCAGCGCCCGCAAGGGGGTCTACATGCAGCATAGCGAACTGCTCGACCTTTCCGGCCACGTCACCTTCTACCGCGACGACGGCACCATCATGACCAGCCCGACCGCCGGCATCGACGTCCGGCGCGGCATCATCCTGTCCGATGACTGGGTGCACGCGGAGGGCCCGTTCGGGGTGCTCGATGCGCAGGGCACCTTGATGTCGCAGCGCGACGGTATCGTGCAGTTCCGTGGCCCCGGCCGGATGATCCTCAACGACGACCGTGCCGCGCGCCCGGCGACACCGCCTGCGACCACCAGCCAGGGCCATTCGTGATGCGTCGTTGCCTGCTTCTGGACCTCGTGCGCCGGCCCTCACTCGTCGCGGCATTCCTCGTGACGGCATTGCTCTCGACCTTGGTAGCGGCCGGGCCGGCCGGCGCCCAGCCGATCGACCTGTCGCATGGCGGCCAGATCACCGTCACCGCGCTCGGCGGCTTCGACTGGGACCAGAAGTCGCAGATCGTCACCGCCTACCGCAGTGCCCAGGCGGTGCGTGGCGGCGTGACGGTGACCGCCGACCGGCTGCGCGCCTACTACCGCAAGAAGGCCGTCCCCCCCGGAACCACGCCCAAGCCGGCGCCGGCTTCCGCCACCGCCGGCGGCAAGCCCGGCTCGCCAGGCGGACCCGGTGGCGACGATACCGGAGCCAACGAGATCTACCGGCTCGAGGCGATCGGGCACGTGCACATCTTCACCGCCACCGACCAGGCGTTCGGCGACCACGCGATCTACGACATCGACCAGGCGGTGCTGGTGATGACCGGCCACGACCTGCACCTGACCACGCCGACCCAGCTGCTGACCGCGCGCGACGTGATGGAGTACTGGTCGCAGACCCGCATGTCGGTCGGCCGCGGCAACGCGACCGTCACCACCAACGACGGCCGCCGCATCCGTGCGGATATCCTGGTCGGCTACAGCGCGCCGAACGCCTCGCCGCCGGCCGGGGCGGCAAAGGGCGTCGCGGCAAAACCAGCCGCCAGCCCGGCCGCCGCCGACGATCCGATCCAGAGCTCCGGCAAGCTGAAGCTCGTCCACGCCTTCGGGCACGTCGTGGTGCGAACGCAGACCGAGACCATTACCGGGGATCGCGGAGTGTATGTTCCAGATACAGGCATTGCGCGGATTGTCGGCAACGTCCACATCACGCGTGGGCAGAACCAGCTCAACGGCGCCGCCGCAATCGTCAACATGCATACCGGCCTCGCCACCATGACCGAGGATCCGGGGACATTAGTGCGGGGTTTGATCGTGCCGAACGACAACAACAACCCGCCGGGCGGCAAGCAGGGGGCGGGCGGCGCGCCTGCCCCGAAGGCGACGAGGGCCGGGAAATCGACGCCTTGAACGAGATGGGATCCAACCCGCTGGACCGTCCCGCCGAGGAGGTGTCCGGCAGCACCGGGCTGTCCGCGCAGTCGGTCGGCAAGAGCTACCGCAAGCGCGCTGTGGTGAGCGACGTCTCGATCAGCGTGCAGCGTGGCGAGGCGGTCGGTCTGCTTGGCCCGAACGGCGCCGGCAAGACCACCACCTTCTACATGATCGTCGGGCTGGTGCAGCCGGACGAGGGCACCATCACCCTGGACGGTGCGGATATCACCCAGTTGCCGATGTACCGGCGCGCACGCCTGGGCATCGGCTACCTGCCGCAGGAAGCCAGCATCTTCCGCGGCCTCAACGTCGAGCAGAACGTCATGGCGGCGCTCGAGGTGGTGGAGAGCGATCCGCAGCGTCGCGAAATGATGCTGGACGAGTTGCTGCGCGAGTTCGGCATCGCCCGGCTGCGGCGGTCCCCCTCGCTGGCGCTGTCCGGCGGCGAGCGGCGGCGCCTCGAGATCGCCCGCGCGCTCGCCAGCCAGCCGAGCTACATCCTGCTCGACGAGCCGCTTGCCGGCATCGACCCGATCGCAGTGGGCGAGATCCGCGATCTGGTGAGCCATCTCAAGCATCGCGGCATCGGCGTTCTCATCACCGACCACAACGTGCGCGAGACGCTAGAGATCATCGACCGCGCGTACATCATGCACGGCGGCCAGGTGCTGATGCAGGGCGTGCCGGAGGAAGTCGTCGCCCACGAGGACGTGCGCCGCGTCTATCTCGGAGAAAGATTTTCGTTGTAGCCTCGCCGCATGGCACTTGGACCACGGCTGGAGCTCAGGCACACACAGACCCTGGTAATGACGCCGCAGCTGCGTCAGGCCATCAAGCTGCTGCAGTTCTCCAACCTCGAAGTCGCGGCGTTCGTCGAGGAGGAACTGGAGCGAAACCCGTTACTTGAGCGTGACGAGCGCGGCGATACCATGCCGGAGCTGGCGGCACTCGACCAGCGTCCGCTTCGCGATACCGCCGCCGAGCCGATGGCCACTGATCTGCTGGTCGGCAGCGACACCTTGCCGGATGCCGGCGCCACCCCGCTCGACGCCGACCACGCCGAACAGTTCGATGTCAGCGGCTACGATGCAGTCGGTGGCATCGATACCGGTCCGGGCTCAGGCGGTTCCGGCCAGGCGATGGGCGAGGATTGGGGGCCCAAGGGCGGTGGCGGCCTGGATGGCGAGGCCGGCGCGTCGTTCATCGACAGCCTCGCCGACACTCCACGCTCGCTGCGTGACCATCTCGGCGAGCAGCTCAGGCTCGGTCTCGAGGATCCGGTCGACCGGCTGATCGGCGCTCACCTCATCGCACTGCTGGAACCGGCGGGACGGGTCTCGATCGATGACGCGGCGCTGGCACGGGCACTGGGTGTTGCGACCGGGCGCGTCGCTGCCGTGCGGGCCCGGATGATGCGTTTCGATCCGGTCGGGCTGTTCGCCCGCGACCTGCGCGAGTGCCTGGCGGCACAGCTTGCCGAACTGAACCGGCTCGATCCCTGCATGGAGATCCTGCTCGACAACCTCGAGCTGCTCGGCCGACGCGAGATGAAGCGGCTGCAGGCGCTGTGCGGCGTCGATGCCGAGGATCTCGCCGACATGGTGGCCGAGATCCGCGCCCTCGATCCCAAGCCGGGCGCCGGCCACGATACCGCGCCGCCGCAGCCGATCCTGCCCGACGTGCTGATGCGGCCGGGCCTGAACGGCGACTGGATCCTGGAGCTCAACCCGGACACCATGCCAAGGCTGCTGGTCAGCGAGGCGTTCCATGCCAAGGTCTCGCTGAACGCGGCGCGCGAGGACAGGCTGTTCCTGAGCGAACGGCTGGCCAGCGCCAACTGGCTGGTCAAGTCGCTGCAGCAGCGCGCGCAGACCATCCTGAAGGTCGCCGGCGAGGTGATGCGCCGGCAGGACGGTTTCCTGCTGCGCGGCGTCGGTCATCTGCGCCCGCTGATCCTGCGCGATATCGCTGAGGCCGTGGAGATGCATGAGAGCACGGTGTCGCGGGTGACCGCCAACAAATACATCTCGACACCGCGCGGGCTTTTCGAATTGAAGTATTTCTTCACCACCGCGATCGCCGGCGTGACAGGCGAGAGCCATAGCGCCGAGGCGGTGCGTCACCGCATACGCGGCATGATCGCCGCCGAGGATGCCATCAGCGTGCTGTCGGACGATGCGATCGTCGCCGCACTTCGTCGTGAAGGCGTAGACATCGCCCGCAGAACCGTGGCCAAGTATAGGGAGGCCCTGCGCATACCGAGTTCCGTGCAGCGTAAACGGGAAAAAGCGATCTCCGCCTGATGTCCGGTCCACCGGAACAAGTCCGGTCCGGCTGTGCCACCACGCGCGAGCACCTCTCCCGACAGACCCGGCCATGGCTCGGCCCTACGCTTCGAGGGAGACAGCACGCATGCAGATCAATGTTGCCGGCAAGCAGATCGACCTGTCCGATGCGCTTCGCTCGCGGGTCACCGCGCATCTCGACGTGATCGCCGAGAAGTATTTCGACGACGCGCTCGAGGCCAACGTGACGTTCGGTCGCGCGCGCAGCTTCTTCACCTGCGACATCAACCTGCACGCCGCGCGCGGATTGCTGCTGCGTGGCGAGGGCGAGGCATCGGATGCCCACAGCGCCTTCGACGATGCCGCCGAGCATATCGCCAAGCGCCTGCGTCGCTACCGGCGCCGCGTCAACGAGCACGCGCGCGATCTCGCGCAGCGCCGTCGCCCTGAGATCGGACGGCAATACGTCCTGCGCCAGGACGAGCCGGCGCCGGCGACCGGACGTCCGGCTGCGAGCGGCCCGGCGACCTGGATGAATGGTTCGGCCACCGGCGCCTACGCCACCATCATCGCCGAGCAGCCGACCGACATCGCCCGCCTGAGCGTGGGCGAGGCGGTGATGCGTCTCGATCTCGCCGACCAGGCGGTGCTGATGTTCCGCAACAGCGCCAGCAGCGAGATCAACGTGGTGTACCGGCGTCCCGATGGCCATATCGGCTGGCTCGACCCGACTTCCGCCTGAGACAGGAAAACTTCCGCCCCATGAGCCGACTGTTCGAACCGCTGCGGCTGGGTGAGCTGCGGCTCGCCAACCGCATCATCATCGCGCCCATGTGCCAGTATTCGGCCGAGGACGGCAGCGCCGGCGACTGGCACATGATCCATCTCGGGCAACTGGCGCTCTCCGGCGCCGGGCTGCTGATCCTCGAGGCCACCGCCGTATCCCCCGAGGCGCGCATCTCCCCCGGCGATCTCGGCCTGTATTCGGACGAGAACGAAGCCGCGCTGGGCAAGGTGCTGTCGGCAGTCCGGCGCTACTCGCCGATCCCCGTCGCCATGCAGCTAGGCCATGCCGGCCGCAAGGGGTCCTGCCGAGTGCCCTGGGAGGGCGGGGTGCAGATCGCCCCGGACGCACCCGGCGGCTGGCAGACGGTGGCGCCCTCGGCGGTTCCGCATGGCCAGGACGATCATCCGCCGCATGCGCTCAACCGGCACGGCCTCGACAAGGTGCGCGACGATTTCGTGGCGACAGCACGGCGCGCAGCACGGCTCGGTATGGACGGGCTCGAGATCCACGGTGCGCACGGCTATCTGCTGCACCAGTTCCTGTCGCCGATCGCCAACCACCGGACCGACGAGTATGGCGGCTCGCTGGAAAACCGGATGCGCTTTCCGCTCGAAGTGCATGACGCGGTGCGCGCGGCGTTCCCGGCCGACAAGCCGGTCTGGATGCGAATTTCGGCGACCGACTGGGTGCCGGATGGCTGGGACATCGAGGGCACCGTCGCCCTGTCGCACGCCCTCAAGGCGCGCGGCTGTGCCGCGATTCACGTCACCACCGGCGGCGTCTCCCCGGCGCAGGCGATCACGCTCGCACCGGGCTACCAGGTGCCATACGCGCAACGAGTAAAGGCCGAGGTCGGCCTGCCGACGATCGCCGTCGGACTGATCACCGAGCCCGGGCAGGCGGAGGCAATCGTGGCGCAGGGCGAGGCGGATGCGGTGTCTCTCGCGCGTGCGATGCTCTACGACCCGCGCTGGCCATGGCATGCGGCAGCGGCGCTCGGCGGCCAGGTCCCGGCGCCGAAGCAGTATCTGCGGTCGCAGCCGCATGGGCTGAAGGACCTGTTCACTTCCGCCTGACGACAAAACCGGCGCGCGCAACCATGGCGGGCGTTCCTTTCATCATTTCTTAGATAATGTCTCCGATATTGGCCTCCATCGCGGCGCGGCTAAGCGCGGCCGCCTGGAGACTTTATCCATGACCGCATTCTCGGCCCTCTCGGCCGCCGCGATCTCGACCCAGACGATCGCTACCATTGCCGCCTTGACCACGGCCGACTTCGCGCCGCTCACGGCGCAGCAGATGGACGCGCTGACCTCGGCGCAATGGGCGGCGATCGTGCCGGCCGCACTGTCGGCGCTGACCACCACGCAGGTCTACACGATCTCCAGCACCGCGCTGGCCGGACTGACCTCGGCGCAGCTCGTCGCCATGTCCTCGACCAGCGTCGAGGCGCTCGAAGGTCCGCAGATCCCTGGCCTGACGATCGCGGCCCTGGCGGGTCTATCGGACGCCGAGATCGCCGGCTTCAGCGAGCAGTTCATGTACATCACCCCGGCGCAGCTCGCCTCACTGTCCATCGACCAGTTCCAGGCGATCAGCTCCAATTCCCTGCTGCTGCTTACCGCCTCGCAGTTCGGGGCCTTCACCACTACGCAGATCCAGGCGCTGACCAATGCCCAGCTCATCGGCCTCAGCGGCAAGCAATGCGCCTACCTCAGCGGGCCACAGCTTGCAGCCGTGAGCACCGCCAACCTTGCGGCCCTCACCGCCTACCAGGCGCAGTCGATCTCGGTTGCCGCCCTCGCCTCGCTGACCTCGACACAGGTTGCCGCACTGACGCCGGCCATCCTCGCGTCCCTGGCCGGCAAGAGCCTGGCCGCGATCAGCAACGCAGCCCTCGCCGGCGCCACCACGGACGAGATCGCCGGCCTCGCCGGAATGGGCCAGTTCGCGACCCTCACCGTCGCACAGATCGCCGCCCTCTCGCCGGTACAGCTCGGCGCCATCACCACCTTCGAGATGACGGGGATCACGACCGCGCAGCTGCAGGCGCTCACCGCGGCACAGATCGCCTATCTTACCCCGGCCGCCTTCGCGACCCTCGGCTCGGCCCAGCTCCACGCCCTCTCCGGGGCCCAGCTCAACGCCGTCAGTTCGACCGATATCGCTTCCATCAGCTCGGCTACCATCGCCGGTCTCTCGACCGCCGCCCTCGCAGGCCTCGGCTCCACGCAGATCGACGGCTTGGACATCGCGTTTGCGGGCGTCACGACGGCGCAGCTCGCCAGCCTGACCAGTACAACCCTGGCCAGCCTGGACGGGAGGGAGTGGGCCAGCCTCACCACCAGCCAGATCGCGTCCTTCACCACCGCGCAGATCGCGAGCCTCGCACCTGCAGCGCTCGCCGCCATCCCGACCGCCAACTATGCCGGCCTGACCTATGCGGACATCGCCGCCCTCACCACCGCCCAGGTCGCCGCCCTCGTTCCCAGCGAGATCCTGTCGTTCTCAGAGCTGCAGATCGCGTCACTCACCAAGCCGCAGGTCGCAAGCATCTCGATCACCGATATTGCAGCCCTCGGCACCGATCCGGCCCGCATGCTGAGCACCAACGCGATCGCCGGCCTGACCGCCACGCAGATCGTGGCGATGGCGTCGACCAGCGTTGAGGCGCTGACGGAAAACCAGGTACCGGCCCTAAGCCTCGCCACCTTCGACGCCCTGACGCCCGCGGAACTTGCCGGCTTCGTCAACAACCAGATTGCCTTCATGACCGTGGCCGAGGTCGCCTCGATGTCGGTCCTGCAGATCCAGGCGCTCGGTAGCAACCTGCTGACCCAGCTGACCGCTCCGCAGCTCGCCGCGCTGACCACCGCGCAGATCGCCGCCCTGACCACCACACAGGTCGCCGGGCTCGGCAGTACCCAGTTCGCCGCGTTCTCGGCACCCCAGGCAGCGGCGCTCAACCTCGCCGACCTCGCCGGCCTCACCACCAACCAGGCGACCTCCCTGTCGCTCGCTGCCCTGGCGGCCCTGACCTCGACGCAGGTCGCGGCGATTTCGTCGTCCGCGCTGGAGGCCCTGTCCGCCCGCGGCATCGCCGCGATCACCACCGCAGCCCTTGCCGGTGTCAGCACCGACGAGATCGCCGCCCTCACCGCCTACGCGTCGGGCCAGTTCCAGGCGCTCACCGCAGCCCAGATCGCCGCCCTCTCCACCGCCCAGGTCGCCGCCATCACCTCCGGCGAGGTCCTGGGCATCACCTCGGCTCAGCTGCAGGCGCTGACGCCACGCGAGATCGCCGCCCTGACCTCGGTGCAGGCCGGAACCATGACATCGACCCAGCT
>NZ_VCDI01000026.1 GCF_005844085.1 Lichenicoccus roseus | reverse complement strand
CGAAGCCAATCGTGTAACTTTCGTTCAAGTCAGCGCAGGGGCAGATGGCGGCGTATCTCACCAAAGACATAGAGAATGTCGGATGATATCGATATGTTTCATCACCGCATGCCATTTCAGAAGACGCTTCGCCGCTGCCTTGGCGATCCTTGCCTGCTTCGTCATGCCGCTCATTGCCCAGGCCGCACAACCCATCACCTGGGCCCTATTTGACCTGCCAGAGCTGCAACAGGCCATACTTAAACCAGAAGTAGGTGCTTCCTACAGGATCATCGTCGCAACGCCAGCGGCACCGGCGCCGACCGGGGGCTATCCTGTCATCTATGTTGTCGACGGCAACGCCTGGACCGGTCTCGTGTCGGAGATCATCCGCACCAACCTCGAGACCGGCATCCAGAGTCGGGTTGAGCCCGCGGTTGTCGTCGGCATCGGCTATCCCATCGCAGAAGCCTTCGATCTCAAGCGGCGCAGCTTTGATTTCACCTCGCCCGCCACGCCTGGGCATCCAGATCCGGATGTCCTCCCCGGCCCCAACGGCGGGGACATCACACTGATGAACTTC
>NZ_VCDI01000025.1 GCF_005844085.1 Lichenicoccus roseus | reverse complement strand
CTAGAGCGGAATCCGATCAGTCTGGTTCATATCCGGCTGCGGTGAAGTAATTGGCGCAATCTTGTGGCGAGAAGGTCAGCAAGGCGTCGCGGATCACGTTCCACAGGTCGTCGATGGTTCGAGCGGCGGCCTTTCGCAAGAACGCCTTGAGCTTGGAGAAGGCGTTCTCGATCGGGTTGAAGTCGGGTGAGTAGGGCGGCAGGTAGCGCAGCGACGCACCTGCGGCTTCGATGGCGCGCCGCACCTGCTGGCCTTTGTGCGCGGGCAGATTGTCCATGATGACCGTGTCGCCCTGGCCGAGCGTGGGGACGAGCACCTGTTCGATGTAGGCCTGGAAGGCAACACGATTCATCGGCCCGTCGAGGACCATGGGGGCGGTCATGCCATCTACGCGGAGCGCCCCGGTAAAGGTCGTCGTCTTCCAGTGCCCGTGTGGCACCGACGCACGGCAACGCTTTCCCCGAAGGGCACGCCCCCGCAGCCTGGCCATCTTAGTCGAGGCGCCGGTTTCATCGATGAAGACGAGGCGCCGTGGATCGAGGTCAGGCTGGTCTATGAACCAGGCCCGGCGCCGGGCTGCGACGTCGGGCCGATCCTGCTCGGCTGCGTGTGCTGTTTTTTTTGAAGGTCATGCCGTGGCGATCAAGGCAGCGCCACACGGTGCTGGCCCCGAACGATGCTCCATGCTCGCTCCGCAGCCACTCGGCCAGCTCGACCAGGCTGATGTCCTTCTGCGCAGCAACGGCTGCCAGGATCACGCCGCTGAAGGCCTCGATGCGACGTGAGCGTGTGTCGCCGCCCTGCGGCTTGGCCGCGATAGTGCCGGTCGTGTTGACGGCTGCCACCCAGCGCACGGCACTCGCGGCAGAAACACCGAAGCGCTCCGCAGCCCGACGGCGGGACATGCCTGCCGATACCGCGGCAACCAGCCGAGAACGAAGGTCGGTGGACAGTGGCTTCCCCATGCATGCTGGCCTCCTGCCCAGCCTGCATGGTGAATCACATCGCGGCCGCGTCGGGAATCCCTAACGATTCAAGTTGGACGGTTTCCGCTCTAG
>NZ_VCDI01000024.1 GCF_005844085.1 Lichenicoccus roseus | reverse complement strand
CTAGAGCAGATTCCGATCATTCCGGCTCATATCCTGCGGCTTTAAAGTAGTTCGCGCACTCGGTGGGAGAGAATTCAGGCAGCGCGTCGCGAACAGCATTCCAGAGGTCGTCGATGGTCCGAGCCGCCGCCTTGCGCAGCAGCGCTTTGAGCTTGGCGAATGCGTTCTCGATCGGGTTGAAGTCTGGCGAGTAGGGCGGCAGGTGGCGGAGCACCGCGCCTGCGGCCTCGATGGCGGCTCCGATCGTGGGTCGTCGATGCGCTGGCAGGTTGTCCATGATGACGATCTCGCCGGGCCGCAGTGTAGGGACCAGCACCTGCTCGACATAGGCCTCAAACGCGTCACCGTTCATGGGCCCGTCGAGCACCATCGGCGCGGTCATTCCGGACAGTCGCAGCGCCCCGGTGAACGTCGTGGTCATCCAGTGCCCGTGCGGCACGGCCGCTCGGCATCGCTGGCCACGCTTCGCCCGACCGCGGAGGCGCGCCATCTTGGTCGTGGCGCCGGTTTCGTCGATAAAGACCAGGCGCGTGGGGTCGAGGTCAGGCTGGGCTTCGAACCACGCCTCCCGCCGCGCGGCGACGTCGGGTCGCTCCTGCTCGCTTGCGTGCGCTGTTTTTTTTGAAGGTCATGCCGTGGCGGTCGAGAAACCGCCAGATCGTGCTGGGTGCGAACACTGCGGCGTGGTCCCGCTCGAGCATGGCAGCGAGCTCGACCAGGGTGACGTCCTTCTGGGTCTCGATTGCCGACAGCAGAACCTCGCGAAAGGCTTCAACGCGATGAGAGCGCAGGTCACCGCCCTTGGGCTTGGCAGTGGTAATGCCGGTGCTGCGCCACTCGCGCACCCACCGTATGGCCGTGGAGACGCCGACGCCAAAGCGCCGGGCGGCGGCGTTGCGGGACATGCCACCGCCGACCGCGGCGATCACGCGCGAGCGAAGATCCTGGGAAAGGGTCTGAGACATCCATGCTGGCCTCCAGCCCAGCCAGCATGGTGAATCAAACTCGCGCCGCGTCGGGCAAGAGCTTTCGAGTCGGATCGGTCAGATCGTGCTCTAG
>NZ_VCDI01000023.1 GCF_005844085.1 Lichenicoccus roseus | reverse complement strand
CGTTCTCGTTGATCTCCAGCTGACCGTAGCCGGCATTGTAAAGGAAGATGTCACCGCCGCCATTGCCGCGCTCGTAGTCCGAGCCGCCCTGTCCGTCAAAGATATCAGAGCCGCTAGTCCCATTCAGGTTGTCGTCTCCTGTGGAACCCTGGACGAGATTGGCAGGGAAGCTTTTACTACCCGTCATCGCTGCAATTTGGGCCTGTGTCCAAACAGTGCCGTCGGCAAATTGCACCTGCTCGACACCCTGCCCATCGCCATCCATCTCGTTGTCTAGCCGAATGACGTTCGAAACGCCTCCCTGAAATGTAAAGTTGCTAACAGTCTGCGTTGACGTTGCGCCTCCAGTCCCACCGGAGAAGCCGACATAAGCCGAGCCACTTCCAAGGATACTTGCAAGGTTGATTGCATAGGAAGCAGAGTAAACCGCGCCAGTCGTGAAGTCGGTCATCCGTTCGGCCATTGTACTACCGTCATAAGACAGCTGCACTTGAACCTCGTCTCCGTTCCAGAACGCGACGTCGCCAGTCGACGTATAGTTTCCGGTGTTGCCGTCCGACGCGAATGCAGTCCCTTGCGTGTGCCCGCTATAGAGATTGAGCTCTATCGCTGCAGAATTGGATATGCCGGAGTACCCAAGGCTGCCACCCACCCCTCCTAGGGCGCTAGGACCACTGGCCGAATCTTGCAAAATGAAAGCCATGCCATCTGCGGTGCCTTGCGCCTGATAATCGAAGGACGCCGTGAAGGCTCCGACTGCGTATTTCTGATTAGTGAACCAACTACCCGCCTCATCGCCACCTCCGTCCGTCATCGTGATCGTGGCACCGCTCCCGCTGATCAGGGGGCCGCCTGCGTAGTTGGAATTGGTTTGGCCTCCGACAAAACTAGATACTGTGCCTCCGGTGATCGTGCTCCCGATGTTGAGAATGACGTCACCAGCACTGTCGGTTGCCAACGTGATCGAGGCTGGAGATATGCCCTGGCCAATCTGCAGGACGTTTACACCGCGGCCACTCTCGTTAATCTCGAGCTGGCCGTAATTCACGTTGTAGATGAATCTGTCGCCGCCGCCATTACCCTGCTCGTAAGCGTTGGAATCCTCGCTATCGAGAGTGTCCGGGCCACTAGTGCCATAGAGCGTCTCGACCCCGGAGTTCCTTGCGGTTGCAATGGCGATCAGTTGACTCTGGCTCCACGTGGTTCCATCGGCGAACTGCACCTGGTCGACACCCGAGCCGGTGCCTCCGGTCTCACTACTGAGCTGGATCCTGTCGCCGCTGGTGCCATCGGTCAGATATACGTTGCCGCTGCTGTCTTCGCTGACCTGCACGTCGTCCGCGGTGATCCCGTTCCCAAGTTGCAGGACATTCAGCCCGTTGCCGTTCTCGTTGATCTCCAGCTGACCGTAGCCGGCGTTGTAGATGAAGGTGTCCCC
>NZ_VCDI01000022.1 GCF_005844085.1 Lichenicoccus roseus | reverse complement strand
GTGGCGTCGATCGAGGCCGGGGCCGGCGCGTGGCGGATGCCCTGGCACAGTGGTGCCGATGGGGCAGCGCCGCTGCTGCCGGTCAACCTGGCGACAGGGAAAGCCTACCGGGGTGTCAACACCTTGGTGCTGTGGGCGTCGGGGCAGACCAGATCGTATGGCAGCGCGGTGTGGGGGACGTATCGGCAGTGGCAGGAGCGCGGCGCCCAGGTGCGCAAGGGCGAGCAGGCCAGCCCTGTGGTGTTCTGGAAGGCCATGGACCGCGCCGAGGCGGAGGCCGGTTCCGAGGAGCAGGAGGATGCCCGCGGCAGCCGCCGGTTCGTCGCGCGAGGCTACAGCGTGTTCAACGCGGATCAGGTTGACGGCTTCGAGCAACCTGCGCCCGTGCTGCTGCCCGAGACGCAGCGGATCGAGCGGGCCGAGATGTTCTTCGACGGGGTTGGTGTGGTTGTCCGGCATGGCGGCAACCGGGCATTCTACCGGCCGGTGCAGGACTGCATCCAGATGCCGCCGTTCGCGGCGTTCGCGGACGCGCTGTCGTATTACGCAGTGCTGGCGCATGAGGTGACGCACTGGACTGCGCATGCGAGCCGGTGTGCACGGGATCTGGGCAGCCGGTTCGGTGACGAGAGCTATGCCGCGGAGGAGCTGGTGGCCGAGCTCGGGGCGGCCTTCCTGTGTGCCGATCTTGGTTTGGCCGTCACGCCGCGACCGGATCATGCGGCCTACGTGCAGAGCTGGCTGAAGGTGCTGCGCGGCGATAGCCGGGCGATCTTCACGGCCGCCGCCAAGGCGCAGGCGGCGGCGGACCTCATCCACGGCCGGGTCGAACTGGCGCGCCGTGTAGAAGCAGGTGGGGCGCCTACGTAGACCCCACGACCTTGGCGGCTTCCAAGCAATCGGCAGCCGCCAAGCTGGCGGTAGTCGGCTCAGGCGGCTGTGGCTTCGATGGCTGAGGCATTGCCGCCGAAGCGTTCGGCGGTGGCCTTGGCGACATCCGGTGTTGCCAGCCCCTCCCAGTGCCGGAGGAACTTGTTGAAGCGAAAGCCGGACGCCCGAAGAACGGTCGTCGCCTCCTTCGGCAGCGCGTCGGGGAACTTCAGGATAAAGGCGGCGGTTTCACGTGTCCGGGCTTTGGCCTCGCGATCGAAGGCCCGGCCGCCGATGATCGCCCACTTCTCGCACTGGGCCTTGTCGCTCGCCGCGTCCCGCAGCGAGAGCAGAGCTCCGTAGAGGGCGTTGGTATCCAGCTCGATCAGCCCGGTCTTCTCGAGCAGACCGCCGGCCTCGATCAATCGGCGGGTGCGGGCCTTGCGTTCGTCGGCCTTGATTTTGGTTTCCTTTTCGGCGAGGCGGGCCTTGAGCTGCCTGTGCCGGTCGATGCGGTCGGTGATGGTCAGCGCCAAAATCTGCTCCGGGGTCTGGTCGTCGATCCCGAACCGTAAGACAGATTTTGAGACGCCGACAAGCCGCCCTAGGACCGGATCAGACGAGACCGATCCCGGCCCTTGTCTCCCCAGCGCAGCACCCGCGTAGCGGGGTTATGGACCCCTGGGAGCGTAGCGAGCGGAGCGGTGCATACGCACGTTGCAAACCCTACCGGTTCGCTTTTAGATACGGCGTCTCATTGCCTGGAGCGTGCCCTGCGTGGCCATTCAGTTCGCGCGCACCCGCTTCATCTCGCGCTCGACCGGCGGCAACGCGGTGCGCTCGGCGGCCTACAACCAGCGGACCGACATCCGCGACCAGCGCACCGGGCAGAACTTCTACTTCAAGCACCGCGAAGCGCCGCTGCATCACGAGGTCCTACTGCCCGTGGGGGCGGACGCGATGTTCCGGGACGCGACGACGCTGTGGAACGCGGTGGAGGCCGCCGAGAACCGCCGCAACAGCCAGGTCGTGCTGGAGATGATCCTGGCGCTGCCGGCCAATCCGGAGATCACCGAGGCGGACCGGCTCGAGCTGGCCCGCACTTTTGTCCACGAGCACTTCGTTTCCAAGGGACTGGCGGCGCAGATCGACATCCATGCGCCGCATGCGGGCGACCTCGAATCCGAGACCGCGAACTGGCACGCCCACGTGCTGGTCACCACCCGGCGCCTCGAGGGCGACCGGCTGGCAACGCACAAGGCGCGCGACCTCAACCCCGAGGTCCGGCGCTATGGCGGCAAGTCCTTCGTCATGGGGGCGCATGGTTTTGGGGAGGCGTGGCGTCAGCATCAGGACGCGTTCTTTCGGGCGCACGGGTATGAGGTGCGCGTCGATCCGACGGTCTCGCATCCGACCGAGCATCTCGGCCCGGTGCGCATGCGGCGGCGCGACAGTGAGCTCAACGAGCGGGCGGCGGATGCGGACGCCGCCAACCATGCCGCGGCGCGGGACCCGCTGCAGGTGCTGGCGGCGCTGACCCGCAACAACGCGACGTTCAGCGAGCGGGATCTGGACCGGTATCTCGCCAAGCACGTCAAGCCGCTCAAAGAGCGTGACAGCATCAAGGCGGCGGTCCTGCGGCATGGGGAGGTGCTCGCCCTGCATGACCGCGAATGCGGGGCGGTAAGCGAGCGGTACACCACCCGCGCGGTGCGCGAGCAGGAGCGGGCGACGCTGGCGCTGGCCGCGGCTGTTGTCGGCCAGCGCGGGACGGGCGTGGCGCCGGCTATCGCATGGGCCACCGCCGGAGGCACCACGCTGCGCGCGGACCAGCGCGCCGCCTACAACCATGCGGTGGCCGCGGGCGGACTGAAGATCATCGAGGGGCGCGCCGGCACCGGCAAGAGCTACACGCTCTCGGCCATCCGCGTGGCGCATGCGCGTGACGGGTATCAGGTTGTCGGACTGGGGCCGACGAACGCGGTGGCGCTGGATCTCAAGGCGAGCGGTTTTGCCGAGGCGCGGACGCTGCATGCGGCGCTGTTCGGGCTGAAGAACGGCCGCGAGCGCTGGACCGAGAGGACAGTCGTCATCGTCGACGAGGCGGCGATGGTGGATACGCGCATCCTGCACGAGCTGCTGTCGGAAGTGCACAAGGCCGGCGCCAGGCTGATCCTCGCGGGCGACGATCGGCAGCTGGCGAGCATCGAGCGCGGCGGGTTGTTCTCGGAGCTGCGCCAGGCGCACGGATCGGTGGAGATCACCGAGGTCACCCGGCAGCGGGAGGCCGAGCAGAAGCAGGCGGCACGTGATCTGGCAGAGGGCCGGTTCCGACGCGCCGCCGAAACCTTCAACCGGATCGGCGCGATCACCTGGAGCGACGAGCAGAGCGACGCTCGAGACGCGCTGGTGGCAGCCTGGGCCGCCGACGTGGCGGCTGATCCGACAGCCTCGCGGTTCGTGTTCGCCTACACGAACGACGATGTGGATGCGCTGAACGCGGCGCTGCGCGCGGTGCGTCGCCGCCGCGGTGAGCTGGGCGCGGATGTGGCCTTGCCGACGCGGCGAGGGATGACGGACTTTGCGGTGGGGGACCGGGTGCAGTTCACCGACACCGACAAGACGATCGGCGTCGTGAACGGCCATGTCGGCCAGATCACGCGGATCGAGCGGCTGACCCAGCGGGTAACCGTGCAGCTCGACGGCGCGGGCGGCGAGGCGGGCCGGACGGTATCCTGGACCGGCGCGAGTTTCTCGGGCGTGCGGCACGGCTATGCCGGGACGATCTACAAGGGCCAGGGCAAGACGCTGGACCACACCTACCTCTATCACACCCGGCACTGGCGCAACGCGGCGAGCTACGTGGCGCTGACCCGTCAGCGTGAGAGTGCCAGGATCTTCGTGGCGCGCGAGACGGCTGTTGACGTCGGGCAGCTCGCGCGGCAGATGGCGCGCTCGGAGATGAAGGACGCCTCGATGGCTTATGCGACGGCAGAGGAGATCGAACGTGCACGCGTCGGGCAGGAGGCGGTCCGGCGGCCTGGGCAGGATCAGCAGCCAGACACGGCGGCGGTGCCTGTGACGCCGCCGCCGCCCGCCGGCGAGCGCATGCCGGCACGCGTGGCCCAGGGCTGGGTCTCCACAATGGCACTGCCACGTGACCCGCAGGCGCTGCAGGCGCATCTGCGGACGCTGGACGAGGTTCTGCTGCAAGAACTCATTGCGAGCGCTTACGCATCGCCTACGACGGACGAGCCGATCACGCTTGCCGGCATCGGCCGCCAGGTCGATGCGACTTACGACGCGGCCGCCGCCTATGCAGAGCGGCTACGCCAGGACCAGGCGACGCTGGTGCGAGAGACGCAGGCCCTTGAGGCCACCATCCGGCACGCCGAGGCGTCGATCGTTACGCTGGACCAGCATGACGGGCTGATGCGCCGGGTCATGCGCGGCATGAACCTGGTGGAGAACCGGGAGGTGACCTCCTACCGCGCCAAGATCGAGCAGGCGGCGGATCGCCGGATTGAGGTGGCGGCGCAGCTGGAGAGTCTGGCGCCGGAACTGGCGGACGCCGAGCGGGCGGAGGCGCAGGCCTACCAGCGGATCGACGGCGATCTGGAGCAGGAGCGCGCCGAGCG
>NZ_VCDI01000021.1:2500-5558 GCF_005844085.1 Lichenicoccus roseus | reverse complement strand
TGGTTGCGGGGACAGGATTTGAACCTGTGACCTTCAGGTTATGAGCCTGACGAGCTACCGGGCTGCTCCACCCCGCGGTGGTGGGGCGTGGTGTGCCCCGACGTGTGAGTGAGTGAGTGTGGTTGGTTCGAAAGACCTGGCGGCGACCGACTTTCCCGCATCTTGGGATGCAGTATCATAGGCGCTGGGGGTTTTCACGGCCGAGTTCGGGATGGGATCGGGTGGATCATTCCCCGCCATGGCCACCAGGTCGTCCGAGCCAACCTGTGGGTTCGGGCGAGTGTGTGGGGTTGGTGCGCTGTGGTGTGTGTGTGGATGACTGCTGTGCGTGTGGTGGTGTGTGTTGTTTTGAGCCTATTGGGCGATTAGGACCAGTTAGCTGAGCGCATTACTGCGCGTATACATCTGGCCTATCGACGTGATGGTCTATCACGGCCCTCTGGGAGACCTGGTTTTGAGGTAAGTTTCTCGCTTAGATGCTTTCAGCGATTATCTTGTCCGCACGTAGCTACCCGGCGGTGCCGCTGGCGCGACAACCGGTGCACCAGAGGTGCGTTCATCCCGGTCCTCTCGTACTAGGGACAAATCCTCTCAAGTCTCCAACACCCACGGCAGATAGGGACCGAACTGTCTCACGACGTTCTAAACCCAGCTCACGTACCACTTTAATCGGCGAACAGCCGAACCCTTGGGACCTGCTCCAGCCCCAGGATGTGATGAGCCGACATCGAGGTGCCAAACCTCCCCGTCGATGTGGACTCTTGGGGGAGATCAGCCTGTTATCCCTAGAGTACCTTTTATCCGTTGAGCGATGGCCCTTCCACGCGGGACCACCGGATCACTATGGCCGACTTTCGTCTCTGCTCGAGCTGTCGCTCTCGCAGTCAGGCGGGCTTATGCCATTGCACTCAGCAGCCGATGTCCGACCGGCCTGAGCCCACCATCGCGCGCCTCCGTTACACTTTGGGAGGCGACCGCCCCAGTCAAACTGCCCACCATGCAGGGTCCCGGTCCGGGCTGACCGGACGCGGTTAGACATCAGAAAAATTCAGGGTGGTATTTCAAGGATGGCTCCACCTGAGCTAGCGCCCCGGCTTCAAAGCCTCCCACCTATCCTACACAGCATTTTCCTGATGCCACTGCAAAGCTGCAGTAAAGGTTCATAGGGTCTTTCCGTCTGACCGCGGGTACCCCGCATCTTCACGGGGAATTCAATTTCGCTGAGCCGATGCTGGAGACAGCGGGGAAGTCGTTACGCCATTCGTGCAGGTCGGAACTTACCCGACAAGGAATTTCGCTACCTTAGGACCGTTATAGTTACGGCCGCCGTTTACCGGGGCTTCAATTCAGTGCTTGCACACCTCCTCTTAACCTTCCGGCACCGGGCAGGCGTCAGACCCTATACGTCGTCTTTCGACTTCGCAGAGCCCTGTGTTTTTACTAAACAGTCGCTACCCCCTGGTCTGTGCCACCCGCACCTGGTTGCCCAGATACGGGTCTCGCTTATCCCGAAGTTACGCGAGCAATTTGCCTAGTTCCTTCAGCATCGTTCTCTCAAGCGCCTTGGTATGCTCTACCAGTCCACCTGTGTCGGTTTAGGGTACGGTCTGTATGCCAGAGCTATTTCCCGGAATGCGCAAAAAGCCGGATCAATCCGATAAGACCCGACAACATGTTGCATTCGTCACTTCTGGCAGGCTGAGGAATATTCACCTCATTCCCATCGACTACGGCTTTCGCCCTCGCCTTAGGAGCCGGCTCACCCTGCGCGGATTAACCTTGCGCAGGAACCCTTGGACTTTCGGCGACAGTGTTTCTCGCACTGTTTGTCGCTACTCATGTCAGCATTCGCACTTCCGATATCTCCAGGGAGGATCACCCCGTCCCCTTCACAGACCTACGGAACGCTCCGCTACCGCGTATGCTTGCGCATACACCCACAGCTTCGGCACGTGGCTTGAGCCCCGTTACATCTTCGGCGCAGGGTTTCTAATAGACCAGTGAGCTATTACGCTTTCTTTAAAGGATGGCTGCTTCTAAGCCAACCTCCTGGTTGTTTTGGAATCCCCACATCCTTTCCCACTTAGCCACGATTTGGGGGCCTTAGCTGGTGGTCTGGGCTGTTTCCCTCTCGACGATGGACCTTAGCACCCACCGTCTGTCTGCCAGGCTATATTTCCGGGTATTCGGAGTTTGGTTAGGTTTGGTAAGGCTTTGGGCCCCCCTAGCCCATCCAGTGCTCTACCCCCCGGGATAAACACCTGACGATCTACCTCAATAGATTTCGCGGAGAACCAGCTATCTCCGAGTTTGATTGGCCTTTCACCCCTAGCCACAGCTCATCCCCGACTTTTTCAACAGGCGTGGGTTCGGCCCTCCAGTGCGTGTTACCGCACCTTCAGCCTGGCCATGGCTAGATCACTCGGTTTCGGGTCTTCTGCCAGCAACTGAACGCCCTGTTCAGACTCGCTTTCGCTGCGCCTACACCTACCGGCTTAAGCTCGCTGCAAACAGAAACTCGCTGACCCATTATACAAAAGGTACGCCGTCACCCCATAAGAGGCTCCGACTGCTTGTAGGCATCCGGTTTCAGGTCTATTTCACTCCCCTCGTCGGGGTGCTTTTCACCTTTCCCTCACGGTACTTGTTCACTATCGGTCACCAGGGAGTATTTAGGCTTGGAGGGTGGTCCCCCCATGTTCAGACAGGATTTCACGTGTCCCGCCCTACTCAAGGATCAATGTGCTCCTACGCATACGGGGCTATCACCCGCTCCGGCCGGCCTTTCCAGACCCTTCTGCTTCCTTCACATCGACCACTGGCCTGTTCCGCGTTCGCTCGCCACTACTAGCGGAATCTCAATTGATGTCTTTTCCTCCAGGTACTGAGATGTTTCAGTTCCCCGGGTTCGCCTCATCATCCTATGTATTCAGATGATGATACCCATCGCTGGGTGGGTTTCCCCATTCGGATATCCACGGATCAAAGCCTGCTCGCGGCTCCCCATGGCTTTTCGCAGCGTGCCACGTCCTTCATCGCCTCCTGGTGCCAAGGCATC
>NZ_VCDI01000020.1 GCF_005844085.1 Lichenicoccus roseus | reverse complement strand
CGCGTGCTCTATCGCCGCCGCAACGCCATCGAACGCATGTTCTGTCGGCTGAAGGACTACCGCAGCATCGCTACCCGTTACGACAAACTCGCGACCAACTTCGCCAGCAGCGTCTACCTCGCCGCCGCCATCAGCTTCTGGTTATGAGTCCGGATCCTAATTGCGCAGCCGCTGCCTGAACGAGCAGCAGATCTTGACGAGGGAGCAGCCATCCTAGGTTGCACAGCTAAGCCTTCAACAATTTCGGCGTGCTGCGGCTCAGTTGGGTTTCAACGGTAGGCACTAGGCCCTACCAGGACCATCGTATCCGCGGACCCGCGGATTCTAACCGTGCCAATCGATGCTGGCGAGGTAGGTCAGGCAGTTCACGGTCTTCTGCTTTCGACCCAAAGCGGACTTTTACGGCGTCAGCTGACCTGGATGAGTGTGTTTGAAGCAAACACCGCTTGAAGCGGTCCCGCGAACCATTCAACGCACTTGTCGTCGCCTTTGCACTGACAGATCAAGCGGAAGGCATGAGGACTTCCCACAGGGTGTTCGTCAACAACGCGCCTCGAGCTCTCCGTAGGTCCCGAACAAGACCAAGCGCGATGCCCAAAGGCTAGGCCGTTCTGTCACCGTGCTGATCCCGCGAACGAGGCCCCCGGCACGATGCCCGCGGACGGATAGGCGGGCAGCTCGGCGGGTGCGATGGCCGCTTGCGGCGGATGTGCCTCAAGGCGGTCGAGTGCTACCCTAACAGCGGTCTCGAGTTGCACGTCTCCTCCGCTGACGGCTTCGTCGGGCCGGTCATCCACCTCGACGTCCGACGCCACCCCCGTGTTCTCGATGATCCAACGGCCGGACGCATCGGCCAGTGAGTCCTTGGGGATCAGCAGGCCGGTGCCATCCATCAGCGACCAGGGCCGGTTGATCCCCTGCACGCCGCCCCAGCTGCGCGTGCCCACCAGGGGGCCCAGGCCGTAGGTGCGGAAGTAGTACGCGAACTGGTCGCCGTCCGAGCCGGTGCCCCAGTTCAGCAGCGTCACCATGTCGCGCGGCGGCGCCGCCACCGGCAGCGGGGAGACCGCGCGCTCTCGGTTGACGAACCCGCCGGCCAACGTGCGCCGCAGCACGGACAGCACCGCCTGGCTGGTGAAGCCGCCGATGTTCCAGCGCACGTCGACGATCAAGGCCTGCTTGTTCGCCTGCGGATAGAACTGGCGCACAAATTCGCCCCAGCCTTCGCCCACGAAATCGCTGAGCGCCACGTAGCCGACGCGCCCGTTCGACAGGCGGTCGACCAGGGCGTGGCTGCGGATGGTGCGGTCGAAGCGGCGCAGCGCCTCTTCGTCTGCGATCGGAACCACCTCGACAGTGTGTCGCACCCCGTGGTCGGAGGTCGCGACCGTCAGGGTCACCGGGCCGGCCGCGCCGAGCAGCAAAGCATCCGGGTTGTCCGGCGCCCGCAGCTCGCGGCCGTTCACCGCCAGCAACAGGTCACCCTCCCTGAGGCCGAGGCCCGGCGCCGTCAGCGGACTGCGGAACGCGTCGCGACTGTTGTCGCCGGCGAGGATGTGCGCGAAGCGATAACGGCCGGACACCGGATCGAGCGCGTAGTCCACGCCAAGGAAACTTGCCCGGACCGGCGGCCGCGGATCAGCTGGGCGCGCCGAGACGACGAACGTGTGCGAGCTGGCGAGCTCGCCCTGGATCTGCCCCAGCAGATAGCGGACGTCATCCTCGGAGCCGAGATGCGGCAGCAGCTTGGCATACGCGGTCCACACCGCCGGCCAGTCGGTGCCGTTCGTCACCCGGCTGAAGAACACGTCGCGATCCAGCCGCCAGGCATTGCGCACCATCTCCGTCCATTCCAAGCGCGGATCCACGGTAAGGCGCAGCGATGAGACGTCCAGCGCCACCTCCGGACCCGGCGCCACCCCGGTTCGAAGCAGATGCCATGCACCGTCGCGCCGAACGGCGACGCTGTCGCCCCGCGCGGACAGGCTGTGGTTGTCCAGGCCGCGTGCCACCACCCGTTCATTGCCACCGGGCAGATCGAACGCGTGCAGCTGTCCTTCCTGCCCCGGTAGGTCGCCGTCGATCAGCTGCAGCGGCCTGGTCTCGTAGAACAGCTGGTTGCCCCTCATCTCCAGACTGGCGATGACCGATGGCGTGATCGGCAAGGCCACCGCCCGCGCCATCAGGCCGGCAAGATCGGGGCGGAAGCTGGACGGCGGCGGCAAGGACGAGTGCGTCGCGAGGGGGGACGGATCGCCAGGATCGATGGTGGCCGCATAGATCCCGTCTGAATCGACGGTTGCGATAATGGTTTCCTCGTCACGATCGGAGACCATCGGCTGTTCGTTGCGCTGCGACACGAAGAACAGCACGCGCCCATCGGCGGAGAAGCAGGGCAGACGGTCGCTTTCCATCGGCGCGCTGACCACGGTATCGCGTCCATCCTGCAGCGCGAGCAGGTGGATCGCGCGCTGCCGGTTGGAGCGCTGGGTGCTATAGGCCACCCAGCGCCCATCTGGGGAGGACACGGCATCGCGGATCTCGGCCTCGGGATCCGTTGCCAGCCGACGCGGCGAACTGCCGTCCGTCGAAAGGCGCCACAGCTCGTGTGCTGCGCTGGCCACCAGCAGGTGGGACCCGTCCGGCGACCATCTCGGCGTATAAAGGACGCCGGAGGCGAAGTGCGTCAGCATTCGTTCGGGGCCGCCACGGCTCGGCCGGATCGCGATTTGCTGTTCCCCGTCAGTATCGGTCTCGTAGGCGATCCTGCTTCCGTCGGGCGACCAGGACGGGTGGTCCTCGTCCGCTCCCGGCGTTGCGGTGAGATCGCGCCATGTGCGGTCGGCGCGCAGGCCAAACAGATCGCCATGAGCAGAAACGGCTAGTTCGGTTCCGTCCGGCGACAAGCTGTAGTCGACATGATGCATCGTATCGACCACACGCATCGCCGTGGCGGCCGGGATCAACCTCGGCGCTGTGCGTGCGCCGTCATCGGGCACGTCGACGTTGATGCGCCGCAGCGTTTCGGACGGCAGGTCGAGTGCGTAGAGCAGGCCGCCTTGCGCGAAGGTAATGGTCCGCCCACCAAGCGACGGGGAGTCGATGTCATAATCAGCGAAGTTTGTGATCTGGCGGATCGACTTCGTGACCGTGTCGTAGGCCCAGATGTTGGAGCGGAAGCCGGCGCCACGATCGGACAGGAAGTAGATCGTGCGGCCGAACCACATCGGCGCGGTGTCGGTGCCCTTCCAGTCGGTGATGCGGTCCAGTCGTTTGCTGCCAAAGTCATAGGTGTAGAGGTTCTGGTGCTGGCCGCCGAGATAGCGCTTGGGCAGCGCTGCGTTGCGGAAGATCCGGTTGAAAGCAATCACGTGGCCGCCGGGGCCGAACGACAGCAGACCCGAATGGTCGAGCGCCAGGAGCTGCGGCCATCCGCCGCCCACCGGCACCTGGAACGCGCGTGCGATCTTCCACGAAGTCGATCGGATCGACGACAAGAACACCACATTTTGGGAGTCAGGCGTCCAGGCCACGACCTCGCTATTTGTGGCCGGGGTGGTGGTCATGAATGTCAGCCGGCGCTCCACTCCGCCATTGGCCGGCATCACGTAGACGTCGTACGTACCAGCGCGCTGCGCGGTGAAGGCGATCCATCGCCCATTGGGGGAGAAATGCGGAAAGGAGACGTTGCTGGGATCGTGCGTCAACCGTGTCGCCGGGCCACCGGATAAGGGTGCGGTCCAAAGATCGCCACGGGCCGCGAAGGCCACTCGCATGTCCGATGCGTTCGGGGTGCGCATGAAGGGCACAACGGGATCCGCGGCGCAGGCCTCCCGCATGGCGGTCGTCGCCAAGCCGAGGCATAGTATTGCGGAAAAAAGCGCGGTCACACCGAGCCCGTCCGCTGGCGTCTGCAACTGCTGCGGCCCACGACGAGTCATAACCATAAGATCAACTGCTCCTGCTGACCGGCTGACTGGTGCAAGCGATATACCACATCAGAGCAGTATAATTCTTTGACTTACACCGCCATTCTCCCGATATATAGAAAACCGCCCCCATCATGATCACAAGAAATGATAGTGGTGGCCAAAAGATGGTGGAAACTCTCAGCATCTCCAGTTTCGAGAATTTGTAGAATGGAGTCCTCGTCAATATCCGCTCCTGATGATGGCGGGTCAGGAAGCTGATCTGATCCAGTAAGAGTGGGAGTGGTAAGGTGGAAGTCGGCCCCAGGGGATCAAGGGCCATGTCCGGTTTCCACCACGAAGACGTCCTCCACCTTCATGGCCAACGCCGCACCGATCCGCCCGAAGCTGTAGACCATGAGCGCGATCAGCGCCCGGTCGCGCAGCCCGATCGGCGTGCTGATGTCGATACTGTCGAGCAGCGTGCGGGCCTCGGCCGGATCCAGCACCGGCGTCTTGCCTTTCCGAACGCTGTGCGCCGGCCCACGCACCGAGGCGGCGGGGTTGAGCGGCACCACCTGACCCATCACCAGCCAGTCGAACAGGTGGCGGATGGCGGCGAGCTGCTGCTTGACCGTGGGCGCCGAGCGCGCCTGCGTCTGCAGCTCGATCCAGGCCGCGACGGCAGCGGCTGCACCGCGGCGATCGACGGCACCGCGTGCTCCTCGCACCAGCACAGGAAGTCCGTCACGGCCCGGGAGTAGGCACGCCGCGTGTGCGGGTTGCGCAACGTGGAGGCAAAGAACTCAAGGAAGCGGATGCCGGCCCGCTCGCCAGCACGCGTGATAAGCGCCGGAACGGTTGCTGTCCCAACGAGCGCAAGAGTCGTCACAAGGCGCTCGAAGCGGCAGGTGCGATCGTCTTTCGCAGGAACATCCGGCTGTGCCCGACGCGATAATCCTCGAGCGTGCCGAACACCGAGTAGCCAAGCTTCTCGTAGAAGCCGCGCGCCTGGAAGCTGAACGTGTCCAGCCAGACCTGATGGCAGCCGCGGCACAGGGCTTCTTCCTCCGCGCGTTGCAAGAGGGTGCGACCGATGCCGGTGCCACGCATCGCCTCAGGCACGACCAGAAGCTCGATATGCAGATAGCCCCAGGCGCTGTCACCCCAGAGGCCGCCGATGACCTCCCGCGATCCCGGGGCCACGGCCTGTAGCTTCCTTCTGACTCACTTTCGCCAAGATTGAATAGCGCCCAGCCGAGAAGGGCTCGCCATTTGTCGAGCCTGTTCAAGCACCTGGTGCGTCATGGGGCCGCTACACGTAATCCGGTGGTGGACGTGAGCCGTCCGGCAATCAACCGCGAGGAAGGCACTACTGCCACTCGGTTATTAGGCAGCGGCCCGGTTTGGCAGTAGCGCCCCTGCAGGAATGGACCATGCGCGGCTGAGTGCTGCGATCATCTCGACACTCAGGCTACGACGTCCACGCAGGACCTCCGATGCCCGCGAACGTGAGCCAAGCACAGTGGCCAGCTCTGACTGGGTGTAGCCATTCTGCTTCATGACGAAGCGGATGACCTCGACCGGGCTCACATCCGGCACCGGATGCATGTCTGCCTCGTAGGCACTGAGCAGGGCCGTCAGAACATCAAACCGGTCGGCCTGCGGCGTGCTTGGCTCAGGCGGGTGAGTGAAATAGCGCTCGATCTCCTGCAGCGCCCAGTCGTAGGACGCCTCGTCCTTCACCGGTCGGATATCCATCACACAACCTCCGGGTTGATCTTGTCGTAGTCCTTGTGCGTGCCGATGAACTTGATCAGCACACGCCTGTAGCCGTAGGCCACGTGGACGATCAGGCGATATTTGTTGCCGCCGATGTCAAAGATCACGCGGTTGTCGGCCACGAAGTCCGCCGAGTTGAACACGGCTCCGATGTCAGCTGGCGTGGTCCACTCTGCCTGCGAGGCGATGGTGTACCATGCACGCAGCGGAGCCGCAGCCTGGGGGTGCGTCTCCCAAAACGCTCTGAGCTTGCGCAAGGCAATCACTTGCATTGAGGCACCATAGCCTGTTCCCATTCTGGGAACAAGTCCCCGCATGTTCGACCCCGATCAGAGGTAGTTGTGATGGGAGCGGAGCGGGCGGTGGGGTAGGGAAGTGTCTTGGATCCGGCAGCGTTAACCGACCCTGATTTATCAGAGGCTGCGTATCCAACACTGCAGCAGGCTACCGTGCCGACCCGGTCCGGATGACACGAAGCATAAGCGGGTGGTCTACCTTGTAGATCCGAGCGAGCCTGAGGACCCTCTGAGCGCCGAGATCGCCAAGGCCTTCCTCCAACGCCAGGATGAGCTTGGTGGAGTGAAGGCCAAGCGCCTCCGACACCTGCCCGACAGTTAGGCCGGCCTGCAGACGCCAAGTCCGCAAGATGACGGCTCGTCTCCGCCGCACGATCATGGCGGCACTGTTATGCCGCCAGCGGTTCTGCGACGAGACGCCGTGATGCTCCATACCGGATGTAGAACCCGGCAACAGTCCAATGTCACGCCCAAGCCGAGACGCCCGTGACAAGCTCATTGGGCAGCTTTGCCGGCATGTCGGGAGGCAAAATCGACGTGGAAGAAGGCCGTATCCTTGTAACAGAGATGACCGAAACGTAACGATGCGTGCAGAGGTGATTGTCTCGGAATATCCGTGGCGGCAGGCATAGTTAAGAATTCAAAAACGCAACTATATTCAGAACCGTAACGTCTCTCGAGTGCTTTGGCGTCCGGCTGGCGGGTCCATCGGACCTTGTTTCAGCTGCGTGCAACCCGGTGGCGGGGGTCATCCGCACCGAGGCTGCGCGCGACTTGGCTTGGATGGCTCGAGGCTTGCGATGACGGAGATCCAGAGACTGCGCCGGCTGTTGTCGGTCGAGCGTGCGCACCGCATGCAGCTCGAGAGTAACATCGAGATCCTGATCGAACTGCTGGCGGACACCAGGGAGCCGGCGATCAGTACGCAGGCGAGCCTCAGGCACCTGCTGCGAGCCGTGCAGGCCGGTGGACGCCACGCACGGCAGCTCGACGTGCGCTACCGTGTGGTCGTGCAAGAGCATGTAGGCCCGGTCGAAGCACTGCAGCACAGCGAGGTGCCCGGGCTGCTCGGCGAGGCATCCAAGCTGGGCCTGCCTGGCTTCATCGAGTGGCTGTCGAAGCAGCGCCCGGACCTGGCGCAGATCATCCGCGACGCTCGGGTCGGGCCTGATCCGGATCGCAATCCAGGCTGTGAGGCTCTGCCAGGAGAATAGGGGCGGGCTTCGGTCTTCGCCGCGGACGCGGCGGCGCGGGAGCCGAGAGGCGTTGCCTCTTCTCTCCCCCCAAGCGGCTTCCACCCAGCTTCCTGCGCCGGCGCTGCGCTCTGGCTGC